>NZ_WUEK01000001.1:0-82626 GCF_009823805.1 Nocardioides flavescens
ACAAGAGACCGCCCAGGCCACCAAGGACATCGCCGCCCGCGTCGAAGCCATCCAGGGCGACACCACCGGTGCGGTCGAGGCCATCGGTGAGATCTCCACCATCATCACCTCGATCAACGACTACCAGCTCACCATCGCCTCCGCCGTCGAGGAGCAGACCGCCACCACCAACGAGATGTCGCGCAACGTCGCCGAAGCCTCCACCAGCTCCAGCGAGATCGCCACCAACATCTCCGGCGTCAGCTCAGCAGCCGACTCCACCACCCAAGCCCTCGCCCAGACCCAGTCCGCCGTCGACGAACTCGCCCGCATGGCCGCCGACCTGCGCCAGAGCGTCAACCAGTTCACCACCTGACCCGCCCCGGCGGCGTACGGACCGCCCCTGCCCCGCCCGCACGACCCACGCACCACCGATCGGCCGCGTCGACGACGACCCGACCAGGGAGGACCCGACCATGCCCTACAGCCACCTCGGCGCCCCCGCCCTGGGGTTCGACCTCGTGCGCCTCGCGGCGGGCGAGCGGGTGGCGACGGTGCTGCGGTCGGGTCTCGCGGCCGGGGCGGACGAGCTCCGGCGGCTGGCCGATGCGCACCCGGGCCCGGCCACCCGGGAGACCTGGGCCCGGAGCTGGCAGCAGCTCGACCCGGCCCACGGCCGCGCCCTGCGCGACGTCCTCCCCCTCGCCGGGGAGGCCATCAGCGGAGCGGCCGAGGGCGACACCCGGTTGCTGCGCCGACTGGAGCTGTCGCTCGTGGGCGACTCCCCCGCGCTCGAGCGGTTCGTCCGGCGCGAGGTGCTCGACTGGACGTGGGTCACCAGCGGCTCGACGGCCGTGCAGGACCCCGGTGCCACACCGGCCGCCGACGTCCTGAGCGACGCAGCCGTCGCGGCGTACCTGCAGGAGCACCTGGAGCCCGAGGTGCGCCGGGCGATGGCGGCGCCCCTGCTGCGCTCGGGGGTCGAGCTGGCCTCCGCCCCCGGGGGCACCGGCGTCCCCGTCGTCGACGAGCGCCTCGAGGTGCTCGCCGGTGCCGACGACAGCGCCCGCCAGCGCTGGCGCGTCACCGTCGACCGGCTCCGCCTCACCACCGGCGAGTGGGCGCCGGCCATGCACCAGGCCGCGTGGGCCCTCGTCACCAGCGAGCGGCTGCGCCTCGCGACCGACACCCAGCTGGCCGGGGTCCAGGCCTTCCGCCGCGGCGGGTTCTCGGCCCAGGACGCGGCGTACGGCGTGTGGAACGCCGTCGCCGGCTCCCTCCAGGCCGGCGTCGTCGCCGACCTGCTGCCCGCAGCGGTCGAGCAGGTGCTCACCCGCCCGTGGCGATCCGTCTACGAAGAGGACGCGGCGCCCCCGCCGTCCGGAGAAGAGGCCCTGTGAGCACCATCCGTGTGCTGGTCGTCGACGACTCGGTGGTGATCCGCCGGCTCGTCAGCGATGTGCTGGCCGCCGACCCGGCCATCGAGGTCGTGGGCACGGCGGTCAACGGCCGGGCCGCCCAGGCGAAGGCGCAGCAGCTGCGCCCCGACCTCATCACCATGGACATCGAGATGCCCGAGATGAACGGCATCGAGGCCGTGCGCGCGCTGCGCGCCTCGGGGTCGCGGGTGCCCATCATCATGTTCAGCACGCTCACCGAGCGCGGCGCCGCGGCGACCCTCGACGCGCTCTCCGCCGGTGCGTCCGACTACGTCACCAAGCCCGCCAACGTCGGCAGCGTCGGCCGCTCGATGGAGCAGGTGCGCGAGGCGCTCATCCCCCGGATCAAGTCGCTGGTCCCCCGGCCCGCCGGACCCGCGGGCCGTCGTACGACCCCCGAGGCGGGACGCCACCTGCCGGCGGCCGCCGCGCCCGCCGCACCCGTCCGGCTGCGCGAGCCGGCGACGCCGCCGCCCGCGGGCCACCGGCTGCTCGTCATCGGCAGCTCCACCGGCGGCCCCGAGGCGCTCACCACCCTGCTCGGCGCGCTGCCGCCGCTGCCGGTCCCGGTGGCGATCGTGCAGCACATGCCCCCGCTGTTCACACGCCAGTTCGCCTCCCGGCTGGACCGGATGTGTCCGTTCCCGGTCCGCGAGGCCGAGGCCGGGCAGGTGATGGCACCCGGCACCGTGACCATCGCACCCGGCGACTTCCACCTGACGGTGGTCGCGCGCGGGACCGACCTGATGACCAAGCTCGACCAGGGTCCGGCCGAGAACTTCTGCCGCCCCGCGGTCGACGTGCTGTTCCGCAGCGCGGCGTCGCTCCTCGGAGCCCAGACGCTCGGCCTCGTGCTCACCGGCATGGGCCACGACGGTCGCGACGGCTCGCGGGCGCTGGTCAGCGCCGGCGCCAGCGTGCTCGCCCAGGACGAGGCCAGCTCGGTGGTGTGGGGCATGCCCGGCGCCGTCGCCCGGGCCGGTCTAGCCGAACAGCTCCTCCCCGTCCCGGCGCTCGCCCAGGAGATCGTGCGACGCCTCACCTCCGACGCCGGCCCCCGCGCCCGCGTCGCCGCCCTCGCCCACGGAGCCGCACGATGAGCATCAGCGCCAGCACCTTCGGCTTCGTCCGCGAGCTCGTGCGCGCCGAGAGCGCGATCGTCCTCGACACCGGCAAGGAGTACCTCGTCGAGTCGCGACTGCTCCCCCTCGCCCGCCAGGCCGGGCTCGCCGACGTCGACGCCTACGTCGCCGACGTGTCGCGTCGCCGTACGCCGGCAGTCATGCGCCAGATCGTCGAGGCGCTCACGACCAACGAGACGTCGTGGTTCCGCGATGCGGAGCCCTTCGCCGTCCTGCGCACCACGGTGCTGCCCGCCCTCGCCGGCACCCGCGGCACGAGGCCGATCCGCATCTGGTGCGGAGCCTGCTCGAGCGGTCAGGAGCCCTACAGCGTCGCCATGACGGCGCTGGAGACACCGGTCATGGCGGGTCGCAGCTTCGAGATCGTGGCCACCGACCTGTCCGAGGAGATGCTGACCAAGGCACGCAGCGGCGAGTTCTCCCAGCTCGAGGTCAACCGCGGCCTGCCCGCCACGACCTTGGTCAAGCACTTCCAGCGCGCGGGCGTCGCGTGGAAGGTGAGCCCGGAGGTCCAGCGACACGTGTCGTTCCGACCGCTCAACCTGATCCGCCCGTTCCCCCCGATGGGCCGCTTCGACGTCGTCTTCCTGCGCAACGTGCTGATCTACTTCGACACCCCCACCAAGCGCGACATCCTCAAGCGCGTGCGCCAGGTCCTCGCCCCCGACGGCTACCTCTTCCTCGGTGCCGCCGAGATGACCATGGGGATCGACGACGCCTGGGAGCGCGTCCCCGGCGGCCGCTCCTCGATCTACCAGCTCCGCACCGCCGCCACCAGCGGCGCCGCCTGACCCCGACCCGGCTCGAACTGCTGCTCCATGTACGCCGACCCGGCGCAGAGTGCTGTTCCATGTACGCCGACCCGGCGCTTCGTGCACGCCGTAGGACGCCGACCCGGCGCTTCGTGCACGGCCGGCCAACCGGCCGGGCCTGGGTGCGTGCACGAAGAGACGGGTCGGCACCCCTGACCGTGCACGAAGAGACGGGTCGGCGCCTCTGAATGTGCACGAAGCGCCGGGTCGGCGGAAATCCAGCAGCACGCTGCGCCGGGTGGGCGTCAGGTGCGGCGGCGGCGGAGCTCCTGGGCGAGGCTCGAGACGGCGTCGGGGCTCGGGGAGGCGGCGTCGCGGTTGCTGGCCTCGAGCTCGACGAGGAGCTCGGCGCGGTGGACGGCGACCGAGCGCGGGGCGTCGATGCCGATGCGGATGACGTCGCTGCGGACCTCGAGGACGGTCACGGTGACGTCGTCGCCGATCACGATGCTCTCGCCGACGCGGCGGCTCAGGACCAGCATGGGGTCACGCTACCCGGCGGTCGGCCGCGCGCCCGTCACCGACCGACCCGGCGAGAGCCGGGTCACGCGACGAGCGGGGTGCTGACCGAGAGGTCGGCGTCGTCGACGACGACCTGGCAGGCGCGGCGGTTGACGGTGTTGAGCACGACCGGGGCGCGCAGGTTGGCCGTCGAGGTGACGATCGACGAGCCGGGGTTGACCACGAGCAGGACCATGACGTCGTCGGCCGAGCGGATGTCCAGGTCGGCGATGGTGGCGTCGTCGATCTCGGGGGCGTAGTCGGGGAAGAACGTCGCCGGCGGGGCGACCAGGAAGCGCAGGTCGGCGTGGTCCAACGAGGTGAGCGAGCAGAGCTGGCCGGTCCCGTCGAGGTCGACGAGCGCGAAGCGGCGGTCGTCCGGGAACCCGGGCATCGGGTGCACCAGGTCGATGACAGGGACGTCGGCGTCGGCAGACTCGGCGGAGCGGGGTTCAACCATGGGCACAGCGTAGGTAGTCACCGCAGGAACTCCATCAGGCTGGGCTGCATCACGCGAGCCGAGGCGGCCAGGGCGGTCTTGTAGCCGAACTCGGCCATGCTGAGCTCCATCGTCGCCTTGGGCAGGTCGACGTTCTCGACCTCCGCGAGCTCGGACTTCAGGTTGAGCTCGGCGTCGACGAGGTTGGTCTGCGCCTGCTCGATGCGCTTGTACGTCGCACCGACCTTGGCGTGGGCGTCGGAGACCGTCTTCTGCCGGGTGTCGAGGGCGGCGATCGCGGTCTGCACGCCGGCGTCGTCGCCGGCGCGCAGGGCGGTCGAGAGGGCCTCGAGCTCGGAGAAGACCGAGGTCGCGCCGTCGCCGAAGACGGTCCGGCCGTCGACGTCGACGCGCACGCGGGTGCCCTCGCCGACCCGGCGGCTCATCTCGCCCCCGTCGCCGAGGAAGGTGCCGGTGGCGTCGTAGGCCTTCTCGCCGCTGACGGTGCCGCCGAAGACGGGGCGGGAGAGGTAGGTCGCGTTGGCCTGGTCGAGCATCGCCTCGCGCAGCTGGTCGACCTCGACCGCGAGAGCCTCGCGCGAGGCCGGCGACATCGAGCCGGAGTTGGCGCCCTGCAGGGCGAGGCCGCGCGCGCTGATGACGGTCTCGGTGACGTCGGTCATCATGTCGTCGACCACCTTGAGCCGGCCCATGCCGTCCTGGGCGTTGCGGGAGAACTGCTCGACCGACGACAGCGAGTCGCGCAGCCGCATGGCACTCGAGGTGCCGGTCGGCGAGTCGGACCCGCGGTTGATCTGCCGGCCGGTCGACAGCTGCTCCTGCACCTGGCTGAGCCGGCCGAGGCCGAGCTGGATGCCGCTGAGCGAGCGGTCGACGATGGTGCGCTGGGTCACGCGGAACGTGGTCACGTCAGATCGCCATCCTGTTGATGAGGGTGTCGAGGACGTCGTCCATCGTCGACATCACGCGGGCGGCGGCCTCGTAGGCGCGCTGCGCGGCCACGAGGTTGACCGTCTCCTCGTCGAAGTTGACGCCCGTCAGCGCCTCACGAGAGCCGTCGACCTGCGAGGTGAGGAGGTTCTGGGTCGTCGAGAGCCGCGTGGCGGAGCTGATCTCCGTGGCCAGACCGTTGATGAGGCGGCCGTAGGCCTCCTTGGCGCCCACGAGCTCGCCGAGCTTGCCGGCGTTGCTGCCCTGCTCATTACCGGTAGGGCTGGCGATCGACGAGGCGGCGATGAGCTTGGGGTCGGTGATCGCGACCTGCAGCGAGCTCGCCGCCCCCACCGCGGGGTCGTAGGAGAAGAACGGCGTGCCGGCGACCCCGTTGGCGTCGTAGCCCGCGGCGTGCTGGGCGTTGACCGCGTCGGCGAGCGTCTTCGCGACGGCGTCCAGCTGCCCGAGGAGCCCGGGCAGCGACGTGGTGAGCAGCTCGCCCACGGCCCCGACCTCGCCTCCGAAGGAGCCGGGGGTCACGGCGTTGCCGGCGACGGCGAAGGTCAGCGGGTTGCCGTCGGCCGAGCCGTCGGCCGCGATGCCGCCGGTGATGGTCAGCTGGTTGGCCGTGAGGCCGCTGACGAGCGGCTCGCCGCCGACCGTGACGTCGAGCCCGCCGTCGGACCTCGGGGTGGTCACGCCGCCGGTCAGCTCCGAGAGACGGAGCGCGAGCACGTCGCGCTGGTCTTGGAGGTCGTTGTCGGCGAGACCGAACGACGCGGCCTGGGCGAGGCGCTGGTTGACCGCGGCGAGGTCTTTGGCGGTCGCGTTGACCTCGGTGACGAGGTCGATCATCCGACCGCGCTGGTCGCTCTGCTCGGAGGTGATGTTGGTGGCCTGCGCGCGGATCGCGTCCGCGAGCCCCTGGCCGACGGCCAGGACCTGCTCCCGGGAGGCACCCCCGACCTGCGGGTGGTTCTCGAGGTCCTGCCAGGCCTTGTTGAACTCGCTCATCGCCGCGGCGACGCCGTCGTCGCCGGGCTCGCCCGTGCCGCTCTCGACCCGCTTGAGCACCTCGAGGCGGGTGTCGAGGTACGCCGAGCGGCCGTGCTCGCGCCGCGACCGGGCGTCGAGCAGCGGCTCGCTCATCCGCGTGATGCCGGCCGTGACGACGCCGTGACCGGCGCTGGTGTCGCGCGACCACATGGCGACCTCGGTCGCGCCGCCGAGCGAGGCGGCCTCGGCGCGGCGGCGGACGTAGCCGGGGGTGTCGACGTTCGCGATGTTGGTGCTCGCGGTGTCCATCACGGTTCGCTGGTGGCGGATCGCGCTCAGCGCCGTGTTGAAGGAGGCGAAGGTGCCGGTCATGTCGTCGCGCCCCGTCTAGATCGAGAAGTCCACGCGGGCGGTGCCCGCGCTGGCCGAGACCGCGCTGCCGTCGGCGGCGTAGCCGTCGGTGCTCTCCCCCAGGGAGAGCAGGGTCTCGCGCGCGGAGCGGAAGCCGCTGGTGATGAGCTCGCGGTTGCTGTCGGCCAGCGTCGTGATCTCCTGGGTGACCTTGACGAGCGCCTCGCGGTGCTCGCCGAAGATCTCGGTCCACGGCTCCGGCAGCTCGGTCGCAAGCTGGCGCAGCGAGGGGTTGGTGTCGAGGCCGAACGCCGCAGCGACGGCGTCGGCAGCGACGGCGCGCAGCAGCTCGGTCGAGCGAAGATCCCCCAGGACCGTCTCGACCGAGCCGGCGGCGCGCACGAGCCACCGGGTGCGACCACTGGCGAGGATCAGCTGCTCGACCTCGAGCGCGTAGGCCAGCTCGTCGAGCAGCTCGCGCTCGCGCCACAGCACCTGCGACAGCTGCTGCACCGCCTCACGGGCGACGTGCTGCGCCGCGTCGTCGCGCGGCGGCACGGGGGTCTGGCCCCCCAGCCCTGAGGTGTCCATCCGACACCCGCCTCTCCGGATCGCAGATGCGGTCCACGTGGTCCCCTTCGGCACACCTGTCCGCCACATGAGCGATACCGGGTCATTTCGTTACCGACCTGTGGATCGTAGACCGCAATAGCAGGACGACCTTGGCACTTGAAGAACTCTTCAGAAGGTTCGAGTAGCCCGTTCGGGCCATGCCCGAAATCGCTTCGGTCAGAGCGTGGCGGTTGTCAGGACCCGGCAAGCCGTCCGCCACTGGAATGGCTCTCGTGATCCCCCAGCCCACCCCGTCGCCGGTCCACCCCGCCGGTGAGCGCTCCTTGCACCTGGCGCCGTCGAACGACGACCTGGTGGTCGAGCAGCTCGTCCGCGAGCACCTCCCCCTGGTCGGTTACATCGTCCGCGAGACGCTCGCCCGCGTGCCGTCCCACGTCGACCGCGACGACCTGCACTCGGCCGGCTGCAGCGCGCTGTTCCGCGCCGCACAGACCTGGGAGGAGGAGCGGGGCATCCCGTTCTCCCGCTACGCCTCGCGTCGCATCCGTGGCGCCATGCTCGACGAGCTCCGCACGGTCGACTGGGCCTCGCGCTCGGTGCGCCGCAAGGGCCGCGAGATCGAGTCCGCCCGCGCCACGCTCGCGGCGACGCTGCGGACCGCACCGGACGACGCCCAGGTGGCGGCGTCGCTGGGGATCTCCGTGGCCGAGGTCGAGCAGTCCGACGAGGACGTCGCCCGCGCCTCGGTGCTCTCGCTCGACGCGGCCGACGAGCACGGCACCGCCTCCGACGGCCTCGCGGCGACCGAGCCGTCGCCCGACGCGCTGGTCGAGCACCGCGAGCGGCTGCAGTACCTCGTCGAGGCCGTCGCCGAGCTCCCCGAGCGCCTGCGCGCGGTCGTCCAGGGCTACTTCCTCGACGAGCGCCCGATGACCGAGATCGCGGTCGAGCTCGGCATCACCGAGTCGCGGGTCTCGCAGATCCGCGCCGAGGCCCTCGTGCTGCTGCGCGACGCCCTCAACTCCGCCCTGGAGCCCGAGCTGGTGCGTCCGGCCGCCCGCCCCGGCGGCGCCGCGGCCCGTCGCCGCGAGGCCTACTTCAGCGCGGTGGCCGACCGTCACGCGTCGCGGTACGTCGCGCGCCGCGCGGCCTGGCAGCAGCCGGCCGGGCAGCTCGACAGCATCGCCTGAGCCACCCGGTCTGGACCGACCACAGGAGATTCACGAGCCGAGCACGGATTCTCCTCAGGTCCCCCACACGACCGCCGAAGAGGCGGGAGAAGGAAGCCCACGGACGGGCTCCTGCACCACACATCCAGAGACACCCACGAGGAAGGAACCACCATGGGTCTCCGCATCAACCAGAACATCGACGCCTTCAACTCCTACCGCAACCTGTCGGTCACGCAGGGGCAGATGTCGAAGTCGCTGGAGAAGCTGTCCAGCGGCTACCGCATCAACCGTGCGGCGGACGACGCGGCCGGTCTGGCGATCTCCGAGGGCCTGCGCTCGCAGGTCGGCGGCATCAAGGTGGCCGTGCGCAACGCCCAGGACGGCGTCAGCGTCGTCCAGACCGCTGAGGGCGCGCTCACCGAGACGCACTCGATCCTGCAGCGCGTGCGCGACCTGGCCGTGCAGTCGGCCAACGACTCCAACGACACCACCTCGCGGGCCGCGATCAACGAGGAGTCCACGGCCCTCAAGGCGGAGCTCGACCGGATCGCCGACAAGACGACCTTCAACAACATCAAGGTCCTCGACGGCAACTACAACAACAAGCAGTTCCAGGTCGGCTACGCCGCGAACGACACCATCAACGTCAGCGTGACCTCCACCGGCACTGGCGGCGCCAAGTCCTCGTGGGACAACGGCTCGGCCGTGACGACCGCCGGCAACGCGGTCTTCACCCAGGGCGGTGTCGCCACCACCGTCGCCGTCACCGCCTCGAGCGACGCCAACGACATCGCCAGCCAGCTGAACGCCGACACCGGCTTCGCCGCGAGCTACACGGCGAAGGTCAATGACAAGGGCGGTCTCGAGGTCACCTCGAAGACCGGCCAGACGGGCTCGATCGCCGTCACCGGCACGCTGTCCACTGCCGACAACACCGCCGCGGCCGGCGCCAACGCGGGCTTCTCCTCGGCCGACCTGGGCCTCACCTCGGTCGACCTGTCGAGCAAGGCCGGCGCCAACGCGGCGATCAGCAAGATCGACGACGCCATCAAGGCGGTCTCGACCTCGCGTGCGCAGCTCGGTGCTCTGCAGAACCGGTTCGAGCACACCATCAACAACCTGAACGTGACGGCCGAGAACCTGTCGGCGTCCGAGAGCCGCATCCGTGACACGGACATGGCGCAGGAGATGATGAGCTTCACCCGGTCGCAGATCCTCTCCCAGGCCGGCACCGCGATGCTCGCCCAGGCGAACTCCGCCCCGCAGGGCGTGCTCAGCCTCCTCCGCGGCTGATCCACACCATGACCGTCGGCCGGCTGCCCGTGGCACCACGGGCAGTCGGCCGGTCGGTCTCGGCCTGACCTGCGCACGTCGACACGGCGCAGGACGACGACACCGGGGAGGAGGCACCCCTCATGGCCAGCAGCGCCAGCATCAGCGGACTCTCGTCCGGGCTCGACACCGCGAGCCTCGTCAGCCAGTTCATGCAGCTGGAGGCGGTCCCCCAGACCCGGCTCAAGGCGCGCGTCACGACCGAGCAGAAGGTCGTCACGGCCCTGCAGACGCTCAACACCAAGGCCGCCCTCGTCGGGAGCAAGGCCGCCTCGCTCGCGAAGCCGGCCACCTGGGACGCCGTGACCGCGTCGGTCTCGACCACCGGCACGACCCCCAGCGGGGTCAGCGTGAGCGCCGACAGCACGACGGCCGGCCCGGGCCGCTTCTCCGTGACCGTCACGGCCGTGGCCCAGACCCACCAGCTCGGCTTCACCTCCGCGGCCGCCCTCACCGACACCGTCACGGGCGGCTCGACCAAGGTCACCATCGACCGCTTCGACGGCACGCCCGTGCAGATCGACACCGGCGACGGCACCCTCAAGGGGCTGGTCGCGGCGATCAACGACTCGGCCAACAACACCGGGCTGCGCGCCACGCCGGTCAAGTCCGCCGACGGCTACCGGCTCATCGTCGAGTCGGTCGCCACAGGTGCGGCCAGCGACTTCACCATCACGGCCGAGGACGGCTCCGCACTGCTCGGCGGGGCCACCGTCCGCGCCGGCGCGGACGCCCGGATCGACCTCGGCTCCGGCATCGTCGCCACCTCGACCACCAACACCTTCGCCGACCTCACCCCCGGCGTCACCGTCACCCTGTCCGACGACGCCGTGGTCGGCTCGACCTCCACCGTCACGGTCAAGCAGGACGTGTCCAAGATCAGCGCGGCGATCGCCGACCTGGTCGCCTCGGCCAACAGCCTCATCTCCGAGATCGACACCCAGACGGCCAACAGCGCGACCGCCGGCGCCTCCGGGGTCCTGGCGGGCGACGCGATGTCGCGCAACCTGCGCACCTCGGTGCTCAGCACGCTCTTCTCCGCGGTGGGCAGCACCACCCTCGCCAAGGTCGGCATCCAGAGCGACCGCACCGGCAAGATCACCTTCGACACCAACGCCTTCGCCACGGCCTACGCCAAGGACCCGGCCGGCACCGAGGCGCTGTTCACCGCCGGGGCGACCGCCGAGCAGAACGGGTTCGCTGCTCGGCTCGAGAAGGTCGCCAAGGCCGCGAGCGACTCGACGACCGGCACCATCACCACCTCGATAGCCAGCCGTCGGTCGGGCGTCGACCGTCTCCAGGACAGCATCGACGCCTGGGACGTGCGACTGGCCCAGCGCAAGGAGACGCTCGAGCGGCAGTTCACGGCCCTCGAGACCGCGCTCAACCAGATGAACCAGCAGTCGAGCTGGCTCTCCGGCCAGATCTCGAGCCTGCCGTCCTACTCCTGACCCACGGTTCCCGCACGTCCCCCGCACCCCCCTGACTCCGCACCCACGACCACCCGACCGGGAGGCTCACCATGAACCAGCAGCACAACGCCTACCTCGACGCCTCGGTCCTGACCGCGTCGCCGGCGCGGCTGCTCGTGATGCTGTGCGACCGGCTCGTGCTCGACCTGACCCGCGGCCTCGACGCGCAGCGCCGCGGCGACCTCGGTACGGCGCACCGCGAGCTCCTCCACGCCCAGGAGATCGTGCTCGAGCTCCGCTCCAGCCTGCGCACCGACGACTGGGAGGGCGGCCCGGGGCTCGCCTCGCTCTACGACTTCCTGCACCTCGAGCTCGTGCGGGCCAACGTCACCAAGGACGCCGGCGTCACCGAGGGGTGCCTCGGTCTGGTCACCGACCTCGCCGCCACCTGGCGCCAGGCCGCGATGCAGACCGTCGCGCAGACGACGACCGCGCAGGCGGTCTGAGCCGTGTCCACGCTCGCCGACCTCGACCAGCGCTTCGCGGACCGCCACCAGGCGTGGGAGACCGCGCTGGACCGCATCGAGCTCGACCTGATCCGCGCGGAGCGCTCGGTGGACTCCCCCGCGCTGCTGGGCGAGCTCACCACCTGGCACCAGCCGGAGGACTACGGACCCATCCCCTCGTCGCTGCGCCCCCGCGCCGAGGACATCCTCGCCCGCCAGCAGCAGGTGCTGCGCACGCTCGGCGAGCGGCTCGGTCGTACGGCGCAGCGCCAGGCCGTCGTCGACGGCGTCACCGCCATCTCGGCCGGGGCCCAGCCCGGTGCCGTCTACGTCGACGTCTCGGCCTGAGACCCCACGACCCACCCAAGAAACCTCACCCCGACCGCCCACCCCGACCGCCCACCGACGACCGCAGGAGACCCCTCGTGCACGCACTGATCATCGACGACTCACGGGCGATGCGGGCGATCCTGCGCCGCATCATCGCACCCGTCGGCTGGCAGACCACCGAGGCTGCCCACGGACGTGAGGCCCTCGACCACATGGAGGCCGGGCTGGTCCCCGACGTCTGCATGATCGACTGGAACATGCCGGTCATGGACGGCTACCAGTTCGTCTGCGAGGTCCGCAAGCGGCCCGAGTGGCGCGACGTCACCTTGATGATGGTGACGACCGAGGGCGAGCACAGCCAGATCGTCCGCGCCCTCGCCGCGGGCGCCCACGAGTACGTCATCAAGCCGTTCCCGCCCGAGGCCATTCTCGACAAGCTGGCGCTGCTCGGCTTCCAGTCCCAGGAGGTGTCGGCATGACCGCACTCGCCCCCGAGCTCGCCCAGCAGGACCTCGAGACCCTGGTCGCCCAGGTGTGGTCGACCTACGTCCTCGACGAGGGTCCCCTCCCGGCACCGCCGGCGCCGTGGAACGACGCGAGCCCGTGCTGGTCCTCGGCCGTCAGCGTGACCGGCGCGTGGCACGGCATGATCGCCGTCGACCTCGCTGAGAGCGCGGCCGTCGCCCTCACCCGCGCGATGCTCGCGATGGACGACGACGAGGAGCCCGCCTCCGAGGACCTCGTCGACGCCGTCGGCGAGCTCGCCAACATGATCGGCGGCAACGTCAAGGCCCTCGTGCCCGGCCCCAGCGGACTCTCCCTGCCCGTCGTCGGGCACAGCCCGCTCGCCGCCCCCTCCGAGCTCGCCCCCACCCTGACCCTCGACCTGACCTGGCGCGGCACCCCGCTGCGGGTCCGCGTGCTGACGGCAGGGTCACGAGGCGAGTCCCCCACCGCACCACCCCAGGAGATGCTCCCGTGAAGATCCTGATCGCCGACGACAGCCGGGTCATGCGTCAGATCGTGATCCGCACCCTGCGCCAGGCCGGCCACGCCGGCCACGAGCTCATCGAGGCCGAGAACGGCCGCGAGGCGGTCGAGAAGGTCCGCAGCGAGTCCCCCGACCTCGTGCTCTCGGACTGGAACATGCCCGAGATGACCGGCATCGACGCCCTCGACACCCTCCGCGCCTCCGGCAGCACCGTCGCCTTCGGCTTCGTGACCTCCGAGGGCTCCGACGAGATGCGAGCCCGCGCGGCCGCGTCGGGCGCGGCGTTCCTGATCGCCAAGCCGTTCACCCCGGAGGCCTTCGACGAGGCGCTCACCGGTGTGTTCGCCTCGATGGGCTGACGCGCCGTGAGCATCGCCGGACCCTCGGCAGGCACCGTCGCCACGACGTACCTCCCCACCCCGAAAGACGTGAAGGAGCAGCTCGCCGGGCTGCTCGGGCGAGACGTGTCCCTCTCCCCCACCACCCCGATGTCGCCGGGCTCGGCCGAGGCCAAGACCGTCGCGGTCTACGTCGACGACCGGCTCGGCGTACGCGCGGTCATCGCGTGCGACCTCGCCTTCTCGGCGTACGCCGGCGCGGCGATCGGCCTGGTGCCGCCGAGCGGCGCCGCGGCCGCGATCGAGGCGAAGGCGCTGGACGAGACGCTCTCGGAGAACCTCTACGAGGTCCTCAACGTCATGGCCGCCGTCTTCAACGCCGAGGGCGCGGTGCACGTCAAGCTGAGGGACGTGCACCCCTCGGGCACCAGGATCCCGCCCGCCGTGCACATCCGGCTGGTGCCGCTGGGGCGCCGCGAGGACTTCACCGTCGACATCGCGGGCTACGGCACCGGGCTGTTCTCGGTCGTCGTCTGCGCCTGAGCGCGCCCGAGCCGGACCAGCTGATCCAGACCACCTGACGAGAAATCCGCACCAACCCCTCAGGTCGCCCGCGCGGTGACCGATGGGCACTCTGAGCACGGATCGCTCACCCCCTCCGCCGACGGACCGGCGCACCGCACCCGACCTCGGAGGCCCTGCGTTGTCCGTGCCTGCCCTCACCGGCGGTGGCTCCGTGCTGGCCGTGCTGTCCTCGGCCCTCGACGGCCTGTCGCTGCGCCAGCAAGTCATCGCCGACAACATCGCGAACGTCGACACCCCCGACTTCCGCGCGACCGGTGTCGAGTTCGAGTCGTCCCTGCGCGAGGCCATCGCCGACGGAGACGACCCGCAGATCGCGGCCCAGCTCGTCCCGACCGTCACCCCGGTCGGCGCCAACGGCAACAACGTCGACCTGCGCAAGGAGACGATGGCCGCGACGCAGACCCAGTTCCAGTACCAGCTGATGACGCGCGCGGTCACCGACCAGTACTCCCTCGTCAAGACCGTCGCAGGCAGCATGTGATGGGCGCCTTCGACACGCTCAACATCGCGAGCTCCAGCCTGGGCATGCACCAGACCTGGCTCGACGCGCTGGCCTACAACATCGCCAACGCCAACACGATCCGCAGCACCGACCAGGACGCCTTCCAAGCGCAGATGGTCATCGCGGAGGCCGACCCGGGCCGCGGTGTCGACGTCGCCGGCATCGCGCTGAGCGACCCCGAGGGCGTCATCGAGTACGACCCGACCCACCCGCTGGCCGACGAGGACGGCAACGTGCGCGCGCCGGCGATGGACATGGCCAGCCAGATGACGCAGCTCGTCATGGCCCAGCGCGGCTACCAGGCCGCGGTCCAGGTCACGAAGTACGCCCAGGACTCCTACAGCAGCGCGATCCAGATCGGTGGTGCCTGATGAGCGTCTCGGGCATCGAGAGCGTCGCCGGCTTCACGCCGTACGCCGCCCCGCAGGTCGCCGGCGCGGACGCGCTGAACGGCGCCGCGCGCACCAGCGGCCCGCAGGGTCCCGAGGGGCCCAACAAGGACTTCGGCGACATGGTCATCGACGGCATCGAGCGGCTCAGCGCGACCCAGCAGCAGAGCGACGCGCTGGCCGTGCAGGCCGCGACCGGTGACCTGTCCAACATCCACGACTACACGATCGCCGCGACGCAGGCCCAGGTCATGACCCAGGTCACCGTCGCCGTGCGCAACAAGGCGCTCGAGGCGTTCACCGAGATGATGAGGATGCCGGTCTGATGAAGGACTCGTTGGTCCGGGTCTTCGACAGCGGGCGCAGCACCTTCGGCGGCTTCACGGCCGGCCAGAAGGTCGTCAGCGTGCTCGGCACGCTGGCCCTGCTGCTCGGTGGCTTCATGGTCTTCCGCTGGGCCTCGGCCCCCGACTACGCGCCGCTGTTCTCCGACATGTCGGCCAGCGACGCGTCGGCGGTCGTCGACCAGCTCGACGCCGACGGCACGCCGTACGAGCTCGCGGACGGCGGCACGACCGTCATGGTGCCGCGCAACCAGGTCTACTCCACGCGGATCGCGCTGAGCGGCGAGGGGCTGCCGGCGAACTCGGAGGAGGGTGGCTACTCCATCCTCGACGACCAGGGCATGTCGCTCTCGGAGGACCAGCAGGACACGAACTTCAAGCGCGCGATGGAGGGCGAGCTCGCCAAGACCGTCGAGGCGATCGACGGCGTGGACACCGCGGTGGTGCACCTGGCGATCCCCGAGAAGGAGGTCTTCGCCGAGGAGCAGAACCCGGTCACCGCCTCCGTGCTCGTCAAGACCCGTCCGGGCGTCTCGCTCGACCCCGAGCAGGTGCAGGCGATCGTCAACCTCGTCGCCTCCAGCATCGACGGGCTGAACCCCGACAACGTGAGCGTCGCCGACTCGACCGGCAAGGTGCTGACCTCGCCCGGCGGTGGCGGCGCGGACGGCGGCGGCACCCGCGCGCAGATGGTGCAGGACGTCCAGGACCAGTACCAGTCCAAGCTGCAGACGATGCTCGACCGCGTCCTCGGCCCGGGCAACTCCACCGTCCAGGTGACCGCCGACCTCGACTTCGACGACGCCACGGTCGACACCAAGACCTACACGGCCGCCGACGGCGTCCCGCCGCTCTCGGAGTCCACCAACACCGAGACCTACACCGGCGCGGCCGGCACCGCGGTCGCGGGCGGCGTGGTCGGCCCCGACGGCCAGATGGAGACCGACCCCAACGCCGGCGGCGGTGACTCCAACTACTCCAAGGAGTCGACGACCCGCGACAACGCCGTCGACGAGGTGCGCGAGCGCCGCGTCACCGCGCCGGGCTCGATCGAGAAGCTCAACGTCGGCGTCGCGCTGGACCTCTCCGCCACCACCCTGGCCAACGTCAACGCCAACGACATCCGCCAGCTCGTCACCGCGACCGCGGGGCTCGACCGGGCCCGCGGCGACACGATCGCCGTCAGCGAGTTCACCTTCGACCGCACCGCCGAGAAGGAGGCCGCGAAGGAGCTCGCGGCCGCCGAGAGCGAGGCGGCCGCCGCCGCCCGCCAGCAGCAGTTCCGCGACATCGGCCTCGCCGTCCTCGTCGCGCTGCTCGTGCTCGGCGCGCTCCTCGCCGCGCGGCGCCGCGCCAAGAAGCGCGACCGGACCGCCGCGATGCTCGTCGAGCAGATCCGCGCCGACCAGGAGAGCCGGGTCACCGCGACGCAGATGCTGGAGCCCGTCGCACCGGCCGAGCTCGCCCTCGCCGAGGCTGACGCCGCGCGCAGCAAGCACCTGCGCGGTGAGGTCGACGACCTCATCTCGCGCCAGCCCGACGACGTCGCCACGCTGCTGCGCGGCTGGCTCGCGGAGCGCCCGTGACGACCATGAGCCTCTCGGCCGAGGGGGTCCACAAGGCGGCGGTGCTGCTGGTGCAGCTCGGCCGGGAGCAGGCCTCCGCGGTCCTGGCCCAGCTCTCCGAGCCGGAGGTCGAGGCGGTGACCGCCGAGATCGCGAGGCTCGACTCGATCGGCAGCGCCGAGGGCGAGGCCGTGCTCGAGGAGTTCCGCGACGAGATGATCGCGCGCCAGCACGTCGCCCAGGGCGGCATCGGCCTCGCGCGCCAGCTGCTCGAGCAGTCGCTCGGAGCCGAGCGGGCCGAGGAGATCGTGGCCCGGCTGACCGCGGCCGCCGTGCGCTCGCCGTTCCACTTCCTGCACGCGGCCGAGCCCGTGCAGCTGCGCTCCTTCATCGCCGACGAGCACCCCCAGGTGATCGCGCTGGTGCTGGCCCACATGACCCCCGACAAGGCCTCGCTCCTGCTCGGCGGGCTCGACCCCGAGAAGCAGGCCAAGGTCGCCCACCGGATCGCCGTCATGGAGCGCACCTCCCCCGACGTCGTGCGCGCCGTCGAGGCGACCCTGGAGCGCAAGCTGTCGACGATGCTGCAGCCGCAGGGCGTCTCGCGCGTCGGCGGCGTCGCGCCGCTGGTCAACATCATCAACCGCG
Source organism: Nocardioides flavescens (assembly GCF_009823805.1). Classification (GTDB taxonomy): domain Bacteria; phylum Actinomycetota; class Actinomycetes; order Propionibacteriales; family Nocardioidaceae; genus Nocardioides; species Nocardioides flavescens. The sequence goes on from NZ_WUEK01000001.1 coordinate 17,301, forward strand.
CCGACCGTGCCACCGAGCGCCAGATCGTGGAGGGCCTCGACGCCCTCGACCCCGAGCTCGCCGACCTGGTGCGCAGCCAGATGTTCATGTTCGAGGACATCGTCAGCCTCGACGACCGCTCGGTGCAGCAGGTGCTGCGCCAGGTCGAGGCCTCGCAGCTCGCCTACGCGCTCAAGGGCGTCGCCGAGCCGGTGCGGGCCAAGATCCTCGGCAACCTCAGCGGCCGCGCCGCCGAGGCCCTGCAGGAGGAGGTCGAGCTGCTCGGCCAGGTGCGCCTGACCCAGGTCGAGGAGGCCCAGCAGAACGTCATCCGGGTCATCCGCCAGCTCGAGGAGGAGGGCCACATCATGGTCCGCCGAGGAGGCGACGATGACTTCGTCGAGTAGCTTCGCGCCGCTGGCCACCCCCGAGCTCCGCTCCGGCGACCTCACCCGCTTCGGCGACGCCAGCGCCCTCGGCGACGCCGTCACCGAGCACGTGCTCGGCAACCTCGTCGCCGAGGCCCGCCAGGCCGCCCGGGCCCAGGGGTACGCCGTGGGCTGGGGCGAGGGGCGCCGCGCCGCCGCGGCCCAGGCCGCGCAGGAGGCCGCCGAGCGCGAGGCGCAGGAGGCGGAGCGGCGCGCCCGCGCCGAGCGCGAGCACCTCGAGCTGCTGCGCTCCGTCGCCGCCGCCGCCCACGCCCTGGCCGGCGCCGCCGACGAGGCGCGGGCCCGTGTCGAGGACCAGGCGGTCGACCTGGCCCGCGAGCTCACCGAGACGATGGTGGGCCACGAGCTGCGCTCGGCCCCGGACACCGCCGCCGACGTCGCGGCCCGGGTGCTGGCCGAGGCGCCCGCCGGAGCGGCGTACGAGCTGCGGGTGCACCCCGTGACCGCCGCCGCACTGACCGGCCCCGAGCTGTCCGCGGCGTTCACCGACACCGGCGTTCGCGTCGTCCCCGACCCCACGCTCGCCTTCGCCGACGCGGTCGTCGAGATCGACGACCGCGTGCTCGACCTGCGGGTCACCGCTGCGCTCGAGCGGGTGCGGGAGGTGCTGTCGTGAGCAGGCCGACCGGACTCGCCGACCTGGCCGCACGGCGTGAGCACGCCGTCGTCGCCGCCCGGACCGCCCACCGCGGCCGCGTCACCGAGACCATGGGCCTGCACCTGCGCGTCGGCGGCGTGCGCGCCGCCCTCGGCGACATCGTCGAGGTCGAGACCCCCGGCACCCCCCTGCTCGCCGAGGTCGCCGCGAGCGACTCCCGCGGCCTGGTGTGCCTGCCGCTCGGCCACACCCGCGGCCTGCAGGTGGGCGCCACCGTGCGCGCCACTGGCGGCCCGCTGCAGATCCGGGTCGGCGAGGCGCTGCGCGGACGCGTGCTCGACGGTCTCGGCCGTCCGGTCGACGGCGGCCCGTCGCTCGACGCGCTCCCGCTCGTCGGCGTCGAGCAGGAGCCCCCGCCCGCGCTGAGCCGCCCGCGGATCGTGCACCCCCTCGGCCTCGGCGTGCGCGCCCTCGACTCGCTCGTGCCGTGCGGCCGTGGTCAGCGCATCGGCATCATGGCCGGCTCCGGTGTCGGCAAGTCGAGCCTGCTCTCGATGATCGCCCGGGGCACCGACGCTGAGATCTCGGTCATCGCGCTCGTCGGCGAGCGCGGTCGCGAGGTCCGCGAGTTCCTCGAGAACGACCTCGGCCCCGAGGGCCTCGCCCGCTCCGTCGTCGTCGTCGCCACCTCCGACGCTCCCCCGGTCGAGCGGCTGCGGGCGGCGTTCGTCGCCACCCGGATCGCCGAGTGGTTCCGCGACGCCGGTCGCGACGTCGTGCTGATGATGGACAGCCTGACCCGCGTCTCGATGGCGCAGCGCGAGATCGGCCTGTCGGCCGGCGAGCCGCCCGCCACCCGCGGCTACCCGCCGAGCGTCTTCGCGCTGATGCCGCGGCTGCTGGAGCGGGCCGGCACCTCGCCGCACGGCTCGATCACCGGGCTCTACACCGTGCTCGTCGAGGGCGACGACATGCAGGACCCGATCGGCGACACCGCCCGCTCGATCCTCGACGGCCACGTCGTGCTGAGCCGCCGGCTCGCGACCTCGGGCCACTTCCCCTCCATCGACGTCCTCGAGTCGATCTCGCGCGTCACCGGCGCGGTCACCTCCCCGGAGCAGCGCGGTGACGCCACCCGGCTGCGGCGGATGCTCGCGGCCCACCGCGACGTGCGCGAGCTCGTCGAGATCGGCGCCTACGTCGGTGGCAGCGACCCGTACGCCGACGCCGCGCTCGCGCGGATGGGCGCCATCGAGGCGTTCCTGCAGCAGTCGATGGACGACAGCACCCCGCGCCAGGAGACCTGGCAGCGCCTGGCCGGGCTGGTGGCCGCATGAGCGCGCGCCACGACCCGGGGCTGCACGCCGTGGCGCGGGTGCGCGAGGTGCGCGAGCGCGACAGCCTGCTCGGCCTGCACCGGGCGCGCGCGGAGCACGAGGCCGCGCTCGAGCGCGCCGAGCGGCTCGGCGAGCTGGTCCGCACCCACGCCGACCAGCTGCAGGGCGGCGCCTCCGGCGTCACCAGCGGCGACTGGGCCGCGCGTCGCACGGCCCTGATGGCCCTGGCCGCCGGCGAGTCGAGCGCCCGCTCCGACGCCGACGCCGCGTCCACCGTGCGCACCGCCGCCACCGAGCACTGGCAGCACGACCGCAGCCGGCTGCGGGCCGTCGAGACGCTGCTCGAGCGCCGGGCCGAGGCCCGCCGCGCCGAGCGCGAGCGGCTGCTCGCCCGCGAGCTGGACGACCTCGGCGCCCAGCGCTGGCTGCGCGCCCACCGCGACGAGGAGGTGGACCGGTGAGCGTCAGCGACGTCACGGCCCGCATCAGCCAGATCCAGGCCCAGCTCGCCCAGCTCTCGCCGCAGCTGGCGAGCAGCACCGCGGCCGCGAGCGGCCGCACCTTCGCCGCCGCCCTGGGCGACGCGAGCGCGCTCGGCGGCAGCGACAGCAGCGGCGGCATCACCCAGAGCAGCCTGCTCGACGACACCGTCGGGGTCGCCCAGAGCGCCGACGGGGCCGTGACCGGCACCGGCACGGTCGGCGCGGCCGGCGGCCCGACCGGCCAGGACGTCGTCGAGGATGCCCGGAAGTACCTCGGGATCCCCTACGTCTGGGGCGGCACCGACCCCGCGAAGGGCCTGGACTGCTCAGGGCTCGTGCAACGCGTCTACCGCGACCTCGGCATCGAGCTGCCGCGCGTCTCGCGCGACCAGGCGCGCGTCGGCGACGCCGTGCCGAGCCTCGCCGAGGCGCAGCCCGGCGACCTGCTCGCCTTCAACTCCCCCGTCTCGCACATCGCGATCTACATCGGCGACGGCCAGATGATCGAGGCCCCGCGCCCCGGCAAGGACGTCCAGGTGAGCCCGGTCTACGACACCCCGACCGCCATCCGGCGCGTGCTCGGCTCCGCCGACGCCGCACCGTCGGCCGCCGCGGTCGGCGCGACGTCCGCCGTCTCGTCGGGTCCGGTCAGCGGCGTACCCTACGCCGCGCTGTTCAACGAGGCCGCCGCCGCGCACGGCGTCGACGCCCGGCTGCTCGCCGCCGTCGCCCGGCAGGAGTCCGGCTTCGACCCCACCGCCGTCAGCCCCGCCGGCGCCCAGGGCCTCATGCAGCTGATGCCGGCCACCGCCTCGGGGCTCGGCGTCAGCGACAGCTTCGACCCGGCGCAGGCCGTCGACGGGGCCGCCCGCCTGCTCAACGACCTCATGGGCCGCTTCGGCAGCACCCCGCTCGCGCTCGCGGCCTACAACGCCGGCCCGGGTGCGGTGCTGCGCTACGACGGCGTGCCGCCGTACCCCGAGACGCAGCGCTACGTCACCTCCATCATGTCGATGCTGGGAGCCAACTGATGAAGCTCACCTCCACCCTCGTCCCGGGCGCCGGTCCCGGTGCCGGGCTCGCCGACCTGGCCCCCGGCGCTACCACGTCGGACACCCCCGCCGGCGCTGCGGTGACCGCCGAGGCGGGCACGTTGAGCGGGTTCGGTGCGCTGCTCGCCGCGATGCTCCCCACCGCGCGGGCGGCCGTCTCGCCGGTCGGGGTCGCGAGCGGCCCGGCGGCGACCGGTGACCCCACCGCCGTGGCCCCCGTCGGCTCGCCCACCCAGGAAGAGGCGGACGACGCCGAGGCCACCGAGCCGGCCGTCGCCACGGTGGACCCGAGCGACCCGGCCGCGGTCGCGGTGGCGGGCAGCCCCCTCGCCGCGGTCCTCGTGCCGCCGCTCCCGGCCACCGTGGTCGCGCGGCCGCAGGCCCTGGACGCCGCACCGTCCGTGACCGCCGCGACGGGCGCACTCGCGGCTCCCGGCTCCGCCGTCCCCGCCGGCGTCGCGCCGGTCGCCGACGCCCCTGCGACGACGCCTCCGCGCGCCGCGGACCCGACCGTCCCTGCCGCGCCGGCCGTACCCGCGGGCGCGGTCGTCCCGGCCGAGGTGACCGCCGCGTTCCCAGCGGCGGCAGCACCCGCGACCGACGCTGCTCCGGCCACCGGTCCGGGCACGGCGCCGGCACCGGCCGACTCCGCGGGGCTCGGTCCCACCGGCCCTCTCGCGGCCTCTGCGTCCGCGGGCGGAGAGACCGGCACTAGGCCCCAGGACCGCGACGAGGTCCCGACCGCTCCGACCTCCGCGGTCAGGTCCTCCGACAACGCCTCCGACGGCGCTTCCGACGACGCCTCCGACAGCGCCTTCGAGCCCGCGGCGAGCACGGCGCCCACCGGCCCGGCCGGCTCGTCGACGTCCACGTCGACCTCCACGTCGACCTCCACGCCGTCCTCGGCGGCGACTCCCGCACCGTCCTCCACACCGACCGCACCGGCGTCGTCACTGCCATCGGTCGCACCGGTGCAGACCGTGGCTCCCGTCGCCCAGGCCGCGACCGCCGACCCCGGCACCCGCCCGGCTCCCGTCAGCACCCAGCTCCTCGACGCCCTGACACCGCACGTGCGCACCGGCAACGGCGTCACCCGCCTCACGCTGCGCCTCGACCCGGGCACCCTCGGCGAGGTCGCGGTGCGCCTGACCGTGCGTGACGGCGCCGTACGCGTGCAGCTCGGGGCGGGCACCGAGGCCCGGGCCGCCCTCGGCGACGGCGCCGCCGCGCTGCAGCAGCTGCTGGGCGAGCGCACCTCCGGCGCCGTCCGCGTCGAGGTCGGCGCGCTCGACCCGACGACCGGCCTGCCCGTCACGGCCGGCGCGCCCGCGGGCCACACCGCGCAGCAGCACGCCGGCCAGTCCGGCCCGTCCGGCCAGCAGGCGCAGCAGGGCCAGCAGGCTCCGCAGCCGCCCGCGCCGCAGTCCGGCCCGTCCGCAGACGGGCCGACCCACGACCTCCTCGGATCCCAGTCGGGATCGGGGTGGACCGGTGCTGACACCGGTCGACAGAGCGCCTCCGCAGGGACGCGGAGCGCCTCCACCGCCACGGACGGCGACGAGGGCGGGGTCGTGCGACCCCTGTCCGCCGAGCCAGGCAGGTCCGGACCCGTGCGCGGGCTGGACGTGCGCATGTGAGGAGACGCCGTGAGCATCGGCGCCATCGAAGGACCCACCGGCTACCCGGTCGCCTCCGGCACCACCGGGACGACCGGCACCACCCCCACCGGCAACGGCCTGTCCGGCACGGCCACCACCACGAAGTCCAAGGACAAGGACGTGTTCCTGCAGCTCCTGGTGGCCCAGATGAAGTACCAGGACCCGACCAACCCCACCGACTCCGGGGAGTTCCTGGCCCAGTCGGCGCAGTTCACCGCGCTGGAGAAGATGCAGTCGGTCGCCGACCAGACCGGGCTCCTGCTCGGTGCGCAGCTCGCGTTCGGTGCGAGCGGGCTGGTCGGCAAGTCGGTGCAGTACAAGCTCGACGACGGCCGCTCCGGCACGGGGCTCGTCTCGGGCGTCCAGTTCGGCCAGACCGGACCGGTGCTCGACATCGGCGGCGTGGAGGTCCCGATCTCCAACGTCCAGTCCGTCACCACCGGCACCGGCACCTCGACCGGCACCTCGACCGGCACCACCACCCCCTGATCCCTTCCGCGTCCCACCCTCCCGAGAGGAATCCCCCTCATGCTCCGTTCGCTCTTCTCCGGCATCAGCGGCCTGCGCGTCAACCAGCTCGCGCTCGACGTCACCGGCAACAACATCGCCAACGCCAACACCGTCGGCTTCAAGGGCTCCAAGACCGTCTTCCAGGACACCCTGAGCCAGATGCTCACCGGCTCGACGGCCCCCAACGACGCCCGCGGCGGTCGCAACGCCATGCAGATCGGCCTCGGCGTGCAGCTCGCCGCGACCGCGCTCAACTTCGGCCAGGGCGCCCCGCAGTACACCGGCAGCCCGACCGACCTGATGATCTCCGGCGACGGCTTCTTCGTCGTCGAGGCCAGCGGCGAGCAGCTCTACACCCGCGCCGGCGCCTTCACCTTCGACAACGACGGCCTGCTGGTGACCCCCTCGGGCGCCCGGGTCCAGGGTTACAAGCTCGACGCGAACGGCGACCCGACCGGCGGCATGGCGGACCTCAGCCTCGCCGACGCCAACGCCGTCCCCGCGGTCCCGGCCGGCGTCGAGCTGCGCTCCTACAACATCAGCAGCGACGGCAAGATCAACGCCAGCTACAGCGACGGCATCCAGCGCCAGCTCGGTCAGGTCGCCCTCGCCGACTTCACCAACCCGATGGGTCTCGAGCGCGTCGGCGAGACGTCGTTCCGAGCCGGCGCCAACTCCGGAGCACCGGACCTGGGCGTCTCCGGCGAGGGCCGCCGCGGCACCTTCACCGTCGGCTCGGTGGAGATGTCGAACGTCGACCTCGCGGCCGAGTTCACCAACCTGATCCTCGCCCAGCGCGGGTTCCAGGCCAGCTCGCGCGTCATCACCACCTCCGACCAGGTCCTCGAGGACCTCGTCAACATCAAGCGCTGACGCCGCCACGAGCGCCGTCGGGCCCTGCGGGTCCGGCGGCGCTCGCGCGCGCCCCGGCGTCCGCGCCGCTGGTCGAGCAGCGAGCGCCAGCGAGCGTCGTCCCCGGTGGTTGAGGAGGTCGCGCCAGCGACCGTCTCGGAACCACTGCTGAGGGTGAGTGGTTTCGAGACAGGACTTCGTCCTTCCTCAACCACCGAGGCCGACCGGACCGCGTCTTCCTCAACCACCGAGGCCGACCGGACCGCGTCTTCCTCAACCACCGAGGCCGACCGGACCGCGTACATCCTGACCACCGAGACCGACACGACCTCGTCGTTCCTCGTCCGCCAGAGCGCCCCGCGATCCCCGGCCGCCAGCACCCCGAAACCGGTCCAGACCAGGTGGTCGAGACCGGTCGGGCGGATCGGCCAGGACCGCTCAGGTCCCCCACCGTGAGGCCGAACTGATCCTCGACCGGCCACGGACGGCTCGTCACGCACCACCCACGCGACACCAAGGACGGTGACCATGATCCGGCTGACTCGCCTCTCGGGCGACGAGTTCGTCGTGAACTCCGACCTGATCGAGCGCATCGACCAGACGCCCGACAGCGTCGTCACGCTCGTCGACGGCACGAAGTACGTCGTGGTCGAGGACATCGACACGGTGGTCCGAGCGATCCGCCACCACCGCGCAGAGATCATCGCGATGAGCGAGCAGCTCCGCGTCTCGAGCCACGACCGCCAGCCCCCGCCGCCCCCGCTGGCCAGTGTCACCGACCTCCCCGCGCACGCGGCGTACGCCGACCAGGGGGGCGAGCGCTGATGGACAAGGCGACCCTCATCGGCGTCGGCGGCGCCTTCGGCGTCATCTTCACCGCCAACATCCTCGAGGGCGGCAACCCGATGGCGATGTTCCTGCTGCCGCCCCTGCTGCTCGTCTTCGGCGGCACGCTGCTCATCTCGCTCGCCGGCGGCACGCTCGCCGACGGCATCTCCTCGCTCAAGGCGCTCAAGCGGGCCTTCCTCGGCGGCGCGGCCCCGGCCGGCGACGTCGTCCCGGTCATCGTCGACCTCGCCGACAAGGCCCGCCGCGAGGGCCTGCTCGCCCTCGAGGACGCCGTCAAGGAGGTCGACGACGAGTTCCTCGTCAAGGGGGTGACGCTCGCGGTCGACGGCACCGACCCCGACGAGGTGCGCCACATCCTCGAGAGCGAGGTCGTCTCGAAGAAGCGCACGGACAAGCAAGACGCGAAGTTCTTCGGTGACGCCGGCGCCTACGCCCCGACCATCGGCATCATCGGCACCGTCATGGGTCTCGTGCACGTGCTCGAGAACCTCGCCGAGCCCGAGAAGCTCGGCCACCTCATCGCCGCGGCGTTCCTCGCGACCCTGTGGGGCGTGCTGTCGGCCAACGTCATCTGGCTGCCCGTCTCGAGCAAGCTCAAGCGCCTCAGCGAGCTCGAGGTCGCCCGGATGATGGTCGTCATCGAGGGCGTCGCCGCGATCCAGGCCGGCGCCAACCCCCGCGTCGTGCGCAGCCGGCTCGTCTCGCTGCTCCCGGCCAGCGAGCAGGAAGCCGCCGAGGCCGCCTGATGAGCGGCGGTGGTTCGGGGCTCCACGACGAGGAGGAGGAGCACGTCAACCACGAGCGCTGGCTCGTGACGTACGCCGACATGGTGACGCTCCTGATGGTGCTCTTCATCGTCATGTTCGCGATCAGCCAGGTCGACCAGAAGAAGTTCATGGCGCTGAAGAACGGCCTCGCCGCCGGGTTCGCCAACTCCTCCTCGGTGCTGCCGGGCTCCAACAGCCTGCTCGAGCAGTCCGGTGTCTCCCCCATCGCGCCGATCGGGCCGATCAACCCGCAGGCCGACGGCAGCGGCGCGGGCAACGTGATGGCCGCGGCGGACCGCGCCTCGCGCATCGAGGCCCGCGACGAGGCGGAGCGGCTGTCGAACGCCGCGGCGCGCATCCGGCAGGCGCTCAAGGACAAGAAGCTGCTCGGCGACGTGAAGACGACCATCGACGAGCGCGGCCTGGTGCTCAGCCTGGTCTCCAAGCACGTGGTGTTCGAGGCCGACTCCGCCACCCTCACCGACCGCGGGATGGAGGTCGTCAACACCCTCGCGCCCGTGCTGCTCGAGCTGCCCGAGGACATCGAGGTCAGCGGTCACACCAACCAGGCCGCGGGGAAGCCGAAGTACTACGCCTCCGACTGGGACCTCTCCTCCGCCCGCGCCGTCACGGTGCTGCGGCGGCTGAACGAGGACTTCGGCGTGCCCGCCGAGCGGCTCTCCGTCGCGGCGTACGGCGCGATGCAGCCGCTCGTCGATCCCTCCGAGCCGGGCTCGCAGAAGGTCAACAAGCGCGTCGACATCGTGGTGCGCACCTCGGTCAGCGACGACGCCAAGGCCCTGGTCGACGACTACGCCGACCTGTTCGAGCAGCAGGGCACCGGGCCGGCCGGCGAGGTCGGCACCGACGCCGCCACCGCCGGGGCACCCGCAGAGGCACCCGCAGAGGCACCCGCAGAGGCACCCGCAGAGGCACCCGCTGAGGCACCGGCGGAGACACCCGCGGAGACACCCGCAGAGGCACCGGCAGGAGCGCCGGCCGAGAACCCCATCCCGACCGTCGGCGCAGCCGCGGCGGCGACGGCGCTCGACCCCCGCTGACCGACCTGTCCCACCCCACCGAGTCCATCCACCACCCGAGACCGAGAGGAGCACGACCGTGAGCAAGACCAAGGCGAAGGCCAAGGCCGACGAGGAGGACGAGGCTCCCGCCGGCGGCAAGAAGAAGCTGATCATCATCGTGCTGGTGGTCGTGCTGGTCGCGGCGGCCGCGTGGTGGTTCCTGCTGCGCACCCCCGCCGACGCCAAGGCCGAGCCGAAGCCCGGCGAGGTCATCGCGCTCGAGCCGATCCAGGTCAACCTGGCCGACGGCCACTACCTCAGCATCGGCATCGCCCTGCAGGAGGTCGAGGGCGGCCACGGGGCCGACGGCAGCAAGGCCCTCGACGCCGTCATCGGCCTCTACAGCGGCCGCGACGTCAACGAGCTGGTCAAGCCCGAGGTGCGCGAGGAGCTCAAGAAGGAGCTCAAGAAGGAGATCGACCACCTCTACCACCACGAGGTCATGGACGTGTACCTCACGTCGTTCGTCACCCAGTAGCGCCCGCCCGGGCCCCACCGCACACCCGCCGAGGAGGAGACACACCCGGCCCCACCACGCATCAGCCGTTCGGACAGTCCGCGACCGCACACGGGGGTGGTCGCGCCCCACCCGGCCGGGCCACCTCGCGTGGCCGGGCGGGTGATTCGTCGACGCGACGACCCTCGCGACGCGAGTTCTGCTCAGGTGCGCGCGGACGGGGCCGATCGGGCCCCTCGTGAGTGCCCCTGCCCCGGACCCGACGACCCGCTCCGCCACGACGCGGTCGAGCGGGCGCCCGAGCGGGCGCTGGCGCCGCCACGGTCTCGGTGTCGCGCCGTCGGTGGAGGCCTACGACTTCCGCCGGCCCATCCAGCTCTCGCGCGAGCACCAGCGGGTGCTGCAGGTCGCCTTCGACGCGTTCGCCCGTCAGGCGACGACGGTCTTCACCTCGACCCTGCGCACCATCTGCCAGGTCTCGCTCGTCTCGGTCGACCAGCGCAGCTACGCCGAGTACGTCGACTCGCTCGACTCCATGACCTACCTGACGTCGTTCTCGGCCGAGCCGATGCCCGGCCAGGGAGTGCTCGAGCTGCCCCTGCGGGCCGTGATGGCGTGCATCGACCACATGCTCGGCGGCTTCGGCAGCGAGGAGCAGCCGGAGCGGATGCTGAGCGACATCGAGTCCTCGGTCGTGACCGAGCTGCTGGAGCGGCTGCTCGACGGCCTGCGCTACGCCGTGTCCGAGCTCGTCGCGGTCGACCTGGTGCCCACGGGGGTGGAGTACAGCCCGCAGTTCGTCCAGGTCGCCGGGGCCAGCGACGTGATGATCGTGGCCACGATCGAGGTGCGCATCAACGAGCGGCCGCACTCGATGACCATCTGCCTGCCCTTCAACGCCCTGCTCCCCCACCTCACCGCCGCGGTGGCCCCGGCGCCGGTCTCCAACCGCGAGCGCGCCGAGCGCGCCGCGTCGGCCGAGCTCCTCGACCGCCGCTTCCGGGAGGTGCCGGTCGAGGTCGCGGTGCGCCTGCGCACCACGCGGCTCGACACGACCGACTTCGCCTCGCTCGCGCCGGGCGAGGTCGTGCGCCTCGCGCACCCGGCCTCGGCCCCGCTCGACGTCGTCGTCGACGAGACCGTGTTCGCCCACGCCACGGCGGGCGCCACCGCGCACCGCCTCGCAGCCCTGATCGTCGCAACGCCCCAGGAGACCCGGTGACCGCCGCCCCGCTCGACCCCCAGACCCACCAGGACCGCGCGATCGCCGCGGGCGAGGCGGCGGCCGGCTCGCTGCCCGCCTCCGAGGTGCTCACCGCGGGCGGCGTCGCCCCGGGCGACCCGTCGATCGCCGAGCTCTTCGGTGCGGCCGTGGTCGCCGACCTCGGCGGCGGGCTGCAGGGCAACGTCGCGGTCCTCGTCGACGAGGAGCTCGTGCGGGCGATCGCGGAGAGCCCGATCGAGGGGCTCAGCCTCGTCGACGCCGTGCAGCCGGCCCTCGACGCCGCGGCCTCCGCCCTCGGCGGCAGCGCCCAGGTCGGCCGCGAGCTGCTCGCCGGCGAGGCCCCCGACCTGCTCGGGATGCCGTTCACCACCGTCACGCTGGTCGGCCAGACCCTGACCGCGGCGCTGCTCATCTCCGACGCCGCCCTCCCGGTGCCCGCCGCGGCCCCGGGCCAGCCCGCCGCTCCCGCCGGCCAGCCCACCGGCCAGGGCGCCACGCCGCTGGCCGCCGCACCCGAGCCCGCGGCCGTCGCGGCTCCGGTGCCGCCGCTCCCCTCGCCGTCGGCGGCCGTGGCCCGCCCCGCCGGACCCTCGCGGGGCATCGAGATGCTCCACGGCGTCGACATGGAGGTCACCGTCGAGCTGGGCCGCACGCGGATGACCGTGCGCGAGCTGCTCTCGCTCTCCCCCGGCCAGGTGCTCGAGCTCGACCGGGCCGCGGGCAGCCCCGCCGACCTGCTCGTCAACGGACGTCTCATCGCGCGCGGCGAGGTCGTCGTGGTCGACGAGGACTTCGGCCTGCGCGTCACCGAGATCGTCGACGAGAGCGCGGAGCGCTGAACCGGTGGTCGAGCTCGTCGTCCGTCTCGTCTTCTCCCTGGCCGTCGTGGTCGGGCTGCTGCTGCTCTGCGCCCGGGTGGCCTCGCGCCGCTTCACCGGCAAGCACTCCTCGCTCGTCAAGGTCCTGCACCGCCAGCCCATCTCGCGCAACGCCGCGGTGAGCGTCGTCGACGTCGGCGGTCGCGTGCTGGTGCTCGGCACCACGGACCAGGGGGTGCGTCTGCTCACCGAGCTCGACGCCGCGACGCTGCCGGGTGAGGGTCGCGACGACGACGGGGACGGCCCCGACAGCGGACCCGGGCTGAGCCTGGTGCCGACCCTGGCGCCCGCCTCGGGCGAGGGCCCCGCCGAGACCTCGCAGGCCCGCCTCGAGGAGTCGCTCCTCGACGCCTGGACCAGCACGGGCACCCCCGCCGGGCCCGCCCCGCGAGCCGGCCGCCACTCCCACCGGGCCGCGCGTACGCCGGCCCGCGGGCGCCGCGCCGGGGCCCGTCGGGCGAGCGGGCCGACCACCCCGGCCGCGGCCGCAGGCGCCCCCGGCGCCCTGACCGGCTCGCTCCTGTCGCCGCAGACGTGGCTCCAGGCGTGGGCCGTCGTGTCGCGACGGGCCTCATGACCGACCTCTTGACGGACCTCGTGGTCCGCTGGCTCGCGCCCGTGCGGCGCACCGTCGCCGGGGCTCTCGGCCGACCGCTGGTGCTGCTGGCGCTGCTCGTCGCGACGGCGGGCCTGGTCCTCCTCGGCGCGGGCAGCGCGAGCGCGGCCCCGTCGACCTCCGCCTCGGCACCCGCTGCGGCGTTCGGCCCGGTGTCCGCCCCGGCGTTCGCCCAGCCCGCGGCCGACCTCCTCGACGACCCGACCGAGGACGCCACCCCGAACGGGCCGCGCGGCCCCCGCGGTCCCCAGACCGACACCGGCTCGGTGACGGTCGACCTCGGCGGGCTCACCGACAAGCCGAGCAACTCGGTCGTCCTGCTCCTCACGCTGACGCTGCTCTCGCTGCTGCCGGCGATCGTGCTGACCTGCACCAGCTTCGCCAAGATCCTGGTGGTGCTGGGCCTGACCCGCAACGCGCTCGGCCTCCAGCAGACCCCGCCCAACCAGGTGCTCGCCGGGCTCGCGCTGTTCCTGAGCCTGTTCATCATGGGCCCGGTCCTGTCGCAGATCAACGACGCCGGCGTGCAGCCCTACCTGGACGGCGAGGCCACGGCGTCGCAGGCCTGGGACTCCGGGATCGAGCCGCTGCGCACCTTCATGCTGGCCAACGCCGACGACGACGAGATCGAGCTGCTCACCAACGTCGCCGACCGTGACCTGCCGGAGACCCGCGAGGACACCCCGATGTCGACCCTCGTGCCGGCGTTCGTCCTGAGCGAGCTCAAGGACGCCTTCATCATCGGCTTCATCATCTTCATCCCGTTCCTGATCATCGACATCGTGGTCAGTGGGGCGCTGATGGCGCTCGGCATGATGATGATGCCGCCGGTGATGGTGTCGCTGCCGTTCAAGCTCCTGCTCTTCGTCCTGGTCAACGGCTGGGGGCTGGTCATCACCGCCCTCGTGGGGAGCTACGGATGACGCCCCAGCTCGCACCCCTGCTCGCACCGCTCATCTCGGACGGCTCGATCATCGAGCTCGCCGTCCAGGCGATGGTCGTCTCGGTCAAGCTGTCCGCGCCGATCCTGGTGACCTCGCTGGTCATCGGCTTCGTCATCTCGCTGTTCCAGTCGATGACGCAGATCCAGGAGTTCACCCTCGCCTTCGTCCCCAAGGTCATCGGCGTCGGCATCGCCCTGCTCATCAGCGGCAACTGGATGCTGCACACGCTGGTCAACTACACCGAGTCCCTCTGGGCCTCGATCCCGAGCCTGCTCTGAGCGGCCGAGCAGAGCAGACGAGGCTGAGGACCACGCCGTGGAGGTGAGCATCGCCGGCGAGCCCGCCGTGGGCTTCCTGCTGGTCTCGCTGCGCATCGTCGCCTGGCTCGTCGTCGTGCCGCCGTTCTCCTCGCGCGCGGTGCCGACGATGGTCAAGGTCGTGCTCGCCGTGGCGCTGTCGTTCTGCGCGGCGCCCGGCGCGACCGGGGCCGGGATCGACCTCGGCGGCTTCGCGTTCCTGCTGACCGTGCTGACCCAGATCGCCATCGGCCTGGCGATGGGCTTCGTGACGATGCTGCTGCTCGGCTCGATCGCCGCGGCGGGCAGCCTCGTCGACGTCTTCGGCGGCTTCTCCCTCGCCCAGGGCTTCGACCCCCTCGGGCAGAACTCCAGCACCGTCTTCGGCACCTTCCACCAGATGCTCGCGACGGTCCTGCTCTTCGTCAGCGGTGGCTACCTCATCGTGATCGGCGGCCTGCTGAAGACCTTCTCCGTGCTGCCCGTCGGGGCGACCCCCGACCTGTCGCGCAGCACCGAGATCGTGACCACGGCGTTCACGCTGTTCCTCGTCACGGCCGTGCAGATCGCGCTGCCGCTCGTCGCGGTGCTCTTCGTCGCCGACCTCGGCCTCGCGCTGCTGACCAAGGTCGCACCCCAGCTGAACGCCCTCAACGTGATGTTCCCGGCCAAGATCGGCCTCACCCTGCTCGTCGTCGGCCTCTCCTTCCCGCTGCTGCCGGGGGTGCTCGACAACATCGTGGAGCACGTCCTCGACGCGATGTCCGCGATCGCGGGGAGTGCGGGGTGAGCGACCGATGACCGGGGAGAAGACCGAGAAGGCCACTCCGAAGAAGCAGAAGGAGAACCGCAAGGAGGGCCAGGTCCCGCGGACGCCGGACCTCGGCGCGTGGTCGGCCCTGCTCCTGGCGAGCATGGGCCTTCCGTGGATGGTGCGCCACGAGTTCGCGGCGCTGCAGGACCTGTTCCGCCGGTGCCTGCTCGCCCTGCGCGAGCCCACCACCGAACGGGCGCTCCAGCTGCTGGCCGACGGCGGCGCCCACGCGTTCGTCTCGATCCTCGTGCTCGGCAGCGTCATCATGCTGGTCGGCGTCGCGGGCGCGCTGGCCCAGGGCGGCTTCTACCTCGCCACCAAGCTCGTCAAGCCGAGCGCCAAGAAGCTCAACCCGGTCTCCGGCATGAAGAGGCTCTTCGGCCCCCAGGCGCTCTGGGAGGGCGCCAAGACGCTGCTGAAGAGCGCCGCGGTCTTCCTGCTGGTCTGGAAGGCGGTCGCGGCGATGGTGCCGCTGCTCGGAGCCCCCGCCGACCCCGACCGGCTCCTCGCCCACACCGCTGACCAGGCCCTGGGGCTGATCCGCGTCATCGCGATCACGGGTCTGCTCATGGCGGTGCTCGACTACCTCTACCAGCGCCACCGGGTCGGCAAGCAGGCCAAGATGTCGAAAGAGGACGTCAAGCAGGAGCACAAGAACAGCGAGGGCGACCCCCTCGTCAAGAGCGCCATCCGCTCGCGCCAGCTCGCCGCCGCCCGCAACCGGATGATGGCCGACGTGCCCGAGGCCGACGTGGTGCTCGTCAACCCGACCCACGTCGCGGTGGCGCTGCGATACGACCCCGCCAAGGGCGCCCCCAAGGTCGTCGCCCGGGGCGCCGGTGCGATCGCCACCAGGATCCGCGAGAAGGCCACCGAGGCCCGGGTGCCGCTCGTGCGCGACGTGCCGCTGGCCCGCGCCCTCTACTCCTCCACCCACGTCGGCCAGGAGATCCCCGCCGAGCTGTTCGCCGCCGTCGCGCAGGTCCTCGCCTTCGTCATCAGCCGCCGCACCCGCGGACAGCACGGCGGCGAGCACCGCAGCCCCCGACGCGAGACCGACGTGCCCGATACCTCCCCCGCCAGCCGCCGCGCCGCCGGCGCCCGGCGGGCGGCGCGGTCCGAGGCCGACCTGCCGGCCGCCGTACCGGGAAAGCGGGCGAAGAACTCCTCAGCCCCGGCCCTCACCGGCCGATAGGAACGTGTACACCTCGGTCCCAGGACGGGTCCGGGCAACGGCCAGGACGGCGACGTGCCTCGAAGGAGGCGGATGTCCATCAAGCGCCTGACCCAGCTCGGCGTGCCCATCGGCATCGTCGGCATCGTCGTGATGCTGGTGATCCCGCTGCCGACGGTCGTGCTCGACCTGCTCATCGCCTTCAACATCACCGGTGCGCTCCTGGTCCTGCTGGTCGCGATGTTCGTCAACCGTCCGCTCGACTTCGCGTCGTTCCCGGCCCTGCTGCTGGTGATGACGCTGTTCCGCCTGGCGCTCAACGTCAGCGCGACCCGGCTGGTGCTGCTCGACGGCTACGCCGGCAAGGTGATCGACACGTTCGGCCACTTCGTGGTCGGTGGCTCGCTCATCGTCGGCCTCGTCATCTTCGTGATCCTCCTGGTCATCCAGTTCGTGGTCATCACCAACGGTGCCGGCCGCGTCGCCGAGGTGGGGGCGCGCTTCACCCTCGACGCGATGCCCGGCAAGCAGATGGCCATCGACGCCGACCTCAACTCCGGCCTCATCGACGAGGCGGAGGCCCGGCGCCGGCGCGCCGAGGTGCACGGCGAGGCCGACTTCTACGGCGCGATGGACGGTGCCTCGAAGTTCGTCAAGGGCGACGCGATCGCCGCCATCATCATCACGCTGGTCAACCTGATCGGCGGCTTCGCCATCGGCATGCTGCAGCGCGACATGAGCGCCGGCGACGCCGTGACGACGTACAGCCTGCTGTCGGTGGGTGACGGCCTGGTCTCCCAGATCCCCGCGCTGCTCCTCTCGGTCGCCACCGGCCTGGTCGTGACGCGCAGCGTCAGCCAGGACGACATGGGCTCCGACATCGTGCGCCAGCTGACCCAGAACAAGATGCCGCTGCGCATCGCCGGGTTCGCCGCCCTGTCGCTGTGCCTGATCCCCGCGCTGCCCAAGATCCCGTTCCTCCTCACGGGCGGCGCGCTGCTGCTCGTCTCCTCCCGCATCCGCGAGGACTCCACGGAGGTGAAGGCGCTCGAGGCGGCGAGCACCACCACCGGCGCGGTCGTGCCCGACACCCCGGAGAACCTCGCCCACGAGATGCAGGTCGACCCGCTGGGCCTCGAGCTGTCGGTGGACATCGTCGACCTCGTCGACCAAGGCTCGGGCGGCGACCTCCTCGACCGTGTGCAGGCGCTGCGCCGCAAGGTCGCGATGGAGATCGGCGTCCTCATCCCGCCGGTGCGCACCCGCGACAACGTCGAGCTGCCGCCGCGCACCTACGTCATCAAGCTCTTCGACATCGAGGTCGCCCGCGGCGAGGCGCCGGCCGGCACCGCCCTGGCCATCGGCGACTACCTCGGCTCCCTGCCGGGCGAGCCGACCGTCGAGCCGGTCTACGGCCTCGAGGCGAAGTGGATCCCCCGCGAGCTCTCCAGCCAGGCCGAGCTCGGCGGCGCCACGGTCGTCGACCGCACGGCGGTCATCGCGACCCACCTCGCGGATGTCGTCACGAGGTACGCCGCCCGGCTGCTCGGGCGCGAGGAGGTCCGCCTGCTCACCGACGTCGTCAAGCGCACCCACCCCGTCGTGGTCGAGGAGCTCACGCCGACCCAGCTCAGCCTCGGTCAGATCCAGCGCGTGCTGCAGGACCTGCTCGAGGAGGGCGTCTCGATCCGCGACCTCGTGCGCATCTTCGAGGCGCTGTCGCTCACCGCCGCGGTCACCAAGGACCACGACGCGCTCGTCGAGTCGGCGCGCGCCTCGCTCGGCCCCGCGATCGTCGCCCCGCACGTGCGCGACGGGGCGGTGCACGTCATCAGCTTCGAGCCGACGCTGGAGCAGCGGATGCTCGAGGCGGTGCGACCCACGGAGCAGGGCCCCGTGCTCGTCATGGACCCCGTGCTCGCCCAGCGCGTGGTGGGCACCCTGGCCCACCTGCTGCTGGAGGCCGAGAACTCCAACCTGCGGCCCGTGCTCGTCTGCGCGCCGCAGATCCGTCTCGCGGTGCGCCGGATGGTGCGCCCGGCGATCGAGAGGCTGCCCGTGCTGTCCTACAGCGAGCTCACGGGGAGCGCCCAGGTGCGCTCCGTCGGTGTCGTCAGCGGTGAGCAGGTCGCGCAGGTGGTCTCGTGAACCTCGCCTCCGCCCCCGTCCTCGGCCTCGCGGCCGTCGCCGCCTCCCCCGCGCTCTACCAGGGCTTCGTCACCGGTGCCCTGCCCCTCGACACGACCCTGATCCGCTACCTCGTCGCGGTCGTCGTCGTCTGGGCCGGCCTCTCGGTCATGGCCATGCTCGTCCAGCCGTCCCCCTCGACCACCACCCGTCTCGACCCGCCCGCCCCCGTCGACCCGCCCGGCCCCGAGTCCCCCGGTCCGGCCTGACGCCAGGCTTGTCTTGACGCTCTCGGGGGCGGTAGTCACCGACGTTCGGCCGGTAGTCACCGACGTTCTGGGGGCCTGAGACACCTCTCAGACCCCCCGAACGTCGGTGACTACCGCTCGCAAGGCCAACCCTGACGAGCCAGGCAGGAGGACGCTCAACGAGCGCGTGGAAGCGCGACCCGGACGGTCGTGCCACGGCCGACCTCGCTGTCGACCGCGATGGTGCCGGCGTGGGCCTCGACGATGGCCTTGACGACGCAGAGGCCGACACCCGTGCCCTCGACGTTGCGGGCCATGGTGCCCGGAGCGCGGTAGAAGCGCTCGAAGAGCCGGTCGCGCTCGGCGCGGCTGAGACCGATGCCGGTGTCGGCGACGGTCAGGGTCACGGTGGCCTCGTCGGCGGTGACGTCCACGCGCACCTGTCCCCCGGGCGGGCTGAACTTGCACGCGTTGGTGAGCAGGTGCTCCAGCGCCCGCCCGAGCCGCCCGTCGTCACCGCGTACGACGGCAGGACCGTCGGCACGGGCGGTGACCTCGAGCCCACCGCCGTGGGCGAAGGGCTGGTGCTCGCCCACGACCCGGGCGGCCACCTCGCCGAGGTCGACCGGCTCGCGGCGCATCCGGGAGAGCTGCTCGACCTCGAAGGTCACGGTGAGCAGGTCGTCGACGAGGCGCAGCTCGCGGCGCGCGTTGCGCTCGACGATCTCCAGCAGCCGGCGCGCCTCGGGCCCGAGCTGGTCGTCACCCAGCTCGAGGGCGAGCTCGAGGTAGCCCACCACCGAGGTGAGCGGGGTGCGCAGCTCGTGCGAGATGTTGCCGACGAGCTCGTCGCGCAGGTCGTCGTTCTCCTGCTCGAGCAGGACCTGGCCGCTCAGGTCGGTGAGGTGCAGGCCGGTGAGCGCGCCCGCCCCCGAGGGGTCGTCGGCGCCGAGGTCGACGAGGGTGACCTCGACCGGCACGCTGACGCCGTCGTGGCGCCGCGCCAGCTGGCGACCCGTGACCGGGCGTCCCTCGCTCCACTGCGGCAGCACCCGGGTCACGGGAACACCCGTGAGCACACCGGACGGGTAGCCGAGCAGTCCGGCGGACGGTCCGCCCGCGAAGCGGATCAGACCGCTGCGGTCGACGACGAGCGAGGCCAGCGGCGCGGCGGCGAGCAGACGCTCGAGCGTCGTCGCTCCCCACTGCGTCTCGCCCATGCGCACAGGGTAGGGCGCGCCCGCCGGGGCCGGAGGCCGAACCAGGCAAGCCCCGTCAAGGCGTGCTGGTGGGCTGGACAGGTGGGCTGGACAGGTGTCAGGCAGGCCCGACGACGGCCATGATCTCGGGCCGCGAGAAGACGGTGGCGGCCACGTCGCGCACCTCGTCGAGGGTGACGGCGGCGATGCTGTCGAGCACCTCGTCGATGCTCAGCAGCTCGTCGTGCACCAGTTCGGCCTTGCCGATCCGCGACATCCGGGACGCGGAGTCCTCGAGCCCCAGCACGAGGCCGCCACGCAGCTGACCCTGACCCCGGCGCAGCTCCTCGTCGGTGATGCCGTCGGCGGCGACGCGGGCCAGCTCGGCGCGCACCACCGTGAGCACGTCGTCGAGCTTGGCCGGCAGGCAGCCGACCGAGACCCCGACGAGGCCGGACTCCGCGTGGGAGCCGGCGAAGGAGTAGACGGAGTAGGCCAGACCGCGGACCTCGCGCACCTCCTGGAACAGCCGCGACGACGTGCCGCCGCCCAGCGCGGTGTTGAGGACACCGAGGGCGAACCGGCGCGGGTCGTCGCGGCGCAGCCCCTCCATCCCGAGCACGACGTTGACCTGCTCGAACGGGCGGGTGGCCTCGACCTTCCCGGGGTGCACCCGCACCCGGCGGGCACCGCGACGCGGGGGCACGGGCTCCTCGTCGCCGCTGAGCCAGTCGCGGCGGGCGAACGCCGCCTCCACCGCGCGTACGACGGCCGCGTGGTCGAGGTTGCCGGCGACCGAGACGACGGTGTTGGCCGGGCGGTAGTGGCGCTTGTGGAAGCGGACGATCTGGGCGCGGGTCATCGCCTCGATCGACTCGGTGGTGCCGGCGATGGGGCGGCCGAGCGCGGTGTCCGCGCCGTAGGCCTGCTCGGCGAAGAGGTTGTGGACGACGTCGTCCGGATCGTCGTCGTGCATCGCGATCTCGTCGAGGATGACGTCGCGCTCGGCGTCGACGTCGGCGGCGCTCATCACCGAGGAGGTGATCATGTCGCCGAGCACGTCGATGGCCAGGCCGAGGTCCTCGTCGAGGACCCGGGCGTGGAAGCAGGTGTACTCCTTGGCGGTGAAGGCGTTGAACTCACCGCCGACCGCGTCGAGCGCGATCGAGATGTCGAGCGCGGAGCGCTCGCGGGTGCCCTTGAAGAGCAGGTGCTCGAGGAAGTGCGAGCAGCCGTGCAGGCTGGCCGTCTCGTCGCGCGAGCCGACGCCGACCCACACGCCGATGCTGGCCGAGCGGGCCCCGGCGAGCTCCTCGGTGATGACCCGGAGCCCGCCGGGCAGGACCGAACGCCGGACGCGTGAGAGCACGCGCCCGGCGTCGTCGGTCTGGGTCTGCAGCGTCCGGGTCGAGCCCGGACGCTGCAGGGTGCGCCGTGAGGTCAGGATCAGGCCTCGGTGGTCTCGGAAGCCTCGGCGGCCTCGGGCTCGACGCCCTCGCCGGCCTCGCCCTCCTCGACCACGGGGACGAGCGAGAGCTTGCCGCGGTCGTCGATCTCGGCGATCGAGACCTGGATCTTCTGACCGACGGAGACGACGTCCTCGACGTTCTCGACGCGCTTGCCGCCGGCGAGCGGGCGGAGCTTGCTGATGTGCAGCAGGCCGTCCTTGCCGGGCATCAGCGAGACGAAGGCGCCGAAGTTGGTCGTCTTGACGACGGTGCCGAGGTAGCGCTCGCCGACCTCGGGCATGGTCGGGTTGGCGATCGCGTTGACCGCGGCGCGCGCGGCC
Source organism: Nocardioides flavescens (assembly GCF_009823805.1). Taxonomy (GTDB): domain Bacteria; phylum Actinomycetota; class Actinomycetes; order Propionibacteriales; family Nocardioidaceae; genus Nocardioides; species Nocardioides flavescens. Next base: position 38,683 of record NZ_WUEK01000001.1, read on the forward strand.
TCGGCCGCCTCACCGTTGGTCGCACCGATGTAGACCGTGCCGTCGTCCTCGATCGACACCGACGCGCCGGTGTCGTCCTGGATCTGGTTGATGACCTTGCCCTTGGGGCCGATGACCTCGCCGATCTTGTCGACGGGCACCTTGACGGTGATGATCCGCGGCGCGGTGGCGGCCATCTCCTCGGGCGCGTCGATGGCCTCGGCCATGACGTCGAGGATCGCGACGCGGGCGTCGCGGGCCTGGGTCAGCGCCTGGGCGAGGACCTCGGCCGGGATGCCGTCGAGCTTGGTGTCGAGCTGCAGCGCGGTGACGAACTCACGGGTGCCGGCGACCTTGAAGTCCATGTCCCCGAAGGCGTCCTCGGCGCCGAGGATGTCGGTGAGCGCGACGTACTGCGTCTCGCCGTCGACCTCACCGGAGATCAGACCCATCGCGATGCCCGCGACGGGCGCCTTGAGCGGCACACCGGCCTGCAGCAGCGACAGGGTCGAGGCGCAGACCGAGCCCATCGAGGTCGAGCCGTTGGAGCCCATCGCCTCGGAGAGCTGGCGGATGGCGTAGGGGAACTCCTCGCGGTCCGGCAGCACAGGCAGCAGCGCCCGGCGCGCGAGCGCACCGTGGCCGACCTCGCGGCGCTTCGGCGAGCCGACGCGGCCGGTCTCGCCGGTGGAGAACGGCGGGAAGACGTACTTGTGCATGTAGCGGCGGTGCTTCTCGGGCGACAGCGTGTCGAGCTGCTGCTCCATCTTGAGCATGTCGAGGGTGGTGACGCCCAGGATCTGGGTCTCGCCGCGCTCGAACAGCGCCGAGCCGTGCACGCGCGGGATCACGTCGACCTCGGCGTGCAGCGGGCGGATGTCGGCGAGGCCGCGACCGTCGATGCGGACCTTGTCGCGCAGCACCTGGGTGCGGATGGCCTGCTTGGTGACGGCCTTGTACGCCGCGCCGATCTCCTTCTCGCGACCCTCGAAGCGGTCGGCGAGCTCGTCGAGGAGCGAGGCCTTGATGCGGTCGCCCTCCTCCTCGCGCTCGAGCTTGGACAGCACGCGCTCGCGGTCGCCGCCGACGCTGTAGAGGTCGGAGACGGCCTGGCCGACGGCGGCCTGGACGGCCTCGTAGACGTCGTCCTCGAAGTCGAGGAAGACCGGGAAGTCCTGCACCGGCTTGGCGGCGGCCTCGGCCAGCTCGGCCTGCGCCTCGCACAGCTGCTTGATGAACGGCTTGGCGGCGTCGAGGCCGCTGGCGACGATCTCCTCGGTCGGCGCCTTCTGTCCGCCGCGGATCAGGCCGAACGACTGCTCGGTGGCCTCCGCCTCGACCATCATGATCGCGACGTCGCCGGTCTCGGTGACGCGGCCGGCCACGACCATGTCGAAGACGGCGTCCTCGAGCTGGGTGTGGGTCGGGAACGCCACCCACTGGCCCTCGATGAGGGCGACGCGCACGCCGCCGACCGGGCCGGAGAACGGCAGGCCGGAGAGCTGGGTCGACATCGACGCGGCGTTGATCGCCAGCACGTCGTAGGGCGCGTCGGGGTTGAGCGCGAGGACGGTGATTACGACCTGGACCTCGTTGCGCAGGCCCTTCTTGAAGGTCGGGCGCAGCGGGCGGTCGATCAGGCGGCAGGTGAGGATCGCGTCCTCGCCCGGGCGGCCCTCGGAGCGGAAGAACGAGCCGGGGATCTTGCCCGCGGCGTACATCCGCTCCTCGACGTCGATCGTCAGCGGGAAGAAGTCGAAGTGGTCCTTGGGGTGCTTGCCGGCCGTGGTGGCCGAGAGCAGCATCGTGTCGTCGTCGAGGTAGGCCGTGACGGAGCCGGCGGCCTGACGGGCCAGGAGGCCGGTCTCGAACTTGACGGTGCGCGTGCCGAAGGTGCCGTTGTCGAGCACGGTCTCCACAGCGGAGATGACGGGCTCGAAGGAGTTGTCGGTCAAAGATTTCCTCATCTGTCGCGGAGCGAACCGCAGCGTCCCGCGAGATGAGTGCCGGTCTTCGATCGAGGCCCGCAGCCGCGCCGGGGTCCGGCGCTCCTGAGAGCCACTACCGAGGACCGAGCCGGAACGGCGGGTCGCTCCTGTGGGGTGGTACGGGTGCAATCTAGCGCTGGAGTCCCCAGCGCCGAAATGAAGCCAGAAATGAAGCGAGGACCCGCCGGGGCGGGTCCTCGCGGGGTGCTATCGGCGCAGGCCGAGTCGCTCGATGATCGAGCGGTAGCGCTCGATCTCGGTCTTGCTCAGGTAGTTGAGCAGCCGGCGGCGCTGGCCGACCAGCAGCAGCAGGCCGCGCCGGCTGTGGTGGTCGTGCTTGTGCGTCTTCAGGTGCTCGGTGAGGTGGGCGATGCGGTGGCTGAGCAGCGCGATCTGCACCTCGGGCGAACCGGTGTCGCCCTCAGTCGTGGCGTACTCGGCGATGATCTTCTTCTTGGTCTCCGCGTCGGTTCCGACGGACATGCGGGCTCCCTCTGGTTTCGCTCGTTGCGCGGCGCGCCGGGGCCTGTTCACCCGGGCTCTACGATCCGCGGCCGTTGGACGGCAACCTGTGGAGGTTATCAGCGAGGCGCGGGAGCACCCAAACGACGCTGCTGCTGACCGCTGCTGACCGGTCGGCCTCAGCGGACGGTGACCGGGTGCCTCACGACGGCGTCGAAGAAGTATCCCTGGTCGTTGTACGGCGAGGTGAGCGGCTGGCGTCGCCCGTCGGCGTCGGTCGCGCGCGCCATCAGCACGTGCGCGCCGCGGCGCGGACGGTCCCAGGTGTGGGAGAAGCGCGTCCAGCCGTGCCCGCGCACCGCACCGGTGGCCGCGACGGCCCGCGTCTCGTCGCGCAGCTCGGCGCGCTCCCAGGTCTCGCCGCCGTCCGTGCTGACCTGCACCTTCGCGATCGGTGCCGCGCCGCTCCACGCGCGACCGGTCAGGGTGTGCGACCGCCCGGCACGCAGCCGGGCGCCCGCGGAGAGCTCCCACGCCGAGCGCACCGGGTTGACCGTCAGCGGCGCCTCGTCCGCGGCGTACGACGGCCCGGTCATGCGGTACCACTTCGTGTTCCACGGCGAGGTCAGCACGCTGCGCGAGACCTCCAGCGAGCCGAGCCACTTGATCGAGGCGATGCCGACCCAGCCGGGCAGCACGAGCCGCAGCGGGTAGCCGTGGTCGGGCAGCAGGTCGTCGCCGTTGGCGCCCCACGCGAGGACCGCGTCGCGCAGCGCCTTGCTCACCGGGAACGGGCGGCGGACCGGGCCGTAGTCGACTCCCCCGCTGACGTAGGAGGGGTCGAGGCCGGTCGCCTGCACCGAGACGGCGTCCTCGGCGATCCCGAGCTCGGCGAACAGGTCGCGCAGCCGCACGCCCTCCCACGCGACGGTGCCGACGGCGCCGAGGGTCCACTGCGTGCCGGGCGCCGGCGTGGCCTGCTGGGTGCCGAAGAAGCTGCGCCCGTTGCCGGTGCACTCGTGCACGCTCAGCACGGTGGTGCGGGGCAGCCGGCGCAGGTCGCGCCAGCTCAGGGTCAGCGGGTCGGTGGCCGGGCGGGCGGTCGCGAGACCGTCGCCGAAGACCCGCAGCCGCCAGCTGCCCCGGTCGATGACCGGGGTGGAGGTGTGGTTGCGCACGAAGAGGCGGCCCTGCCGGGTGAGGTAGCGGCGCGGGTCGACCGAGTCCCAGCGCATCTCGGCGTTGGTGCCGAAGTCGACGAAGCGGTCCGCCGGGGTCGGCTTCAGGATGGCGGGGTACGCCGCCGCGGCGGGCGACCCCGCACCGAGGAGGCCGGCGCCCGCGAGGGTGGCGGCTCCGGCGGGGAGGGCGGTGACGGCGGCACGGCGCGAGACGTGGGGCATCGGGCCAGCATAGACCAGTAAGTCGCTCGTGATTGTCGGTAACGGCTCCCGAGATCGGCCCACCGGGGGTGGGGCACCGTACGCTGCACGCGTGAGCGAGGAGTCCAGCGACACGCCGTCGACCCCCGAGGCGCCCGCGGCCCGGCCGCGTCGACGCCTGTGGTGGGGCCTGCTCGGTGGCACCGGGGTGCTGCTGCTCGCCGGGTACGCCGCCGCGGTCCTCCTCGTCGGCGACACGCTGCCCCGCGGCTCGTCGGTCGCCGGGGTCGCCGTGGGCGGGCTGACCCGCGACGAGGCCGAGGAGCGGCTGGAGGACCGGCTCGCCGAGCGTGCCGACCGGCCGCTCGACGTCGTCGCCGGTGCCGGGTCCGCGGCGTTCGAGCGGCAGGTCGCCCCCGCCGACGCCGGGCTCTCCCTCGACCCCGGCGCATCCGTCGCCCAGGTCGCCGGCGGCTCCCGCTGGTCGCCCGCCGGCCTGTGGGGCCGGCTCACCGGCGGCGCCGACGTCGACGCGGTGGTCGACGTCGACGACGAGACCCTCGACGGCCTGCTGTCCCGGATCGACGACGAGGTCGCGACCGAGCCCGTCGAGGGCGCGGTCCGCCTGACCCGCAAGGGCGTGCGCGCGACCGACGCCGAGCCCGGCACCGGCCTCGACGCCGACGGTGCGCGCGAGGCCCTCGTGGCGGCGTACCCCGCTGAGACGGAGGTCCGGCTGCCCCTCGTCGACGTCGCCCCCGCGATCGACCAGGACGCGGTCGACCGGGCGGTCGAGGAGTTCGCCGACCCGGCCCTCTCGGGGCCGGTGACCATCAGCTTCCAGGGCTCGGAGGTCACCCTCGAGCCCACGGAGTACGCCCGCGCCCTCGTGCTCGAGCCCGAGGGCGGCGACCTCGTCCCGCAGCTGCGGCCCCGCGCCCTGCACTCACTGCTCGACACGCTGGTCGCCTCCGACGGCGAGGCACCCGTGGACGCCTCGGTGACGCTCGTGCGCGGCAAGCCGCAGGTCGTGCCCGGCAAGCCCGGGGTCAGCTACGACCGCCAGCAGGTGGACGAGGCGTTCCTCGACCTCGTCGTCGCCCCCGAGGGCGAGCGCACCCTCGACGTCGCCGCCGCGGTCGTCGAGCCGGAGTTCACCACCGCCGAGGCCGAGGCGCTCGGCATCACCGAGCGGATCTCGTCGTTCACGACGTACTTCCCCTACGCGGAGTACCGCAACGTCAACATCGGCCGCGCCGGCGAGCTCGTCGACGGCACCCTCGTCGCCCCCGGCGAGACCTTCTCCCTCAACGGGACCGTCGGCGAGCGCACCGCCGAGAACGGCTTCACCGAGGGGTTCATCATCAGCGACGGCATCTTCAAGGAGGACCTCGGCGGCGGGGTCTCGCAGATGGCCACCACCGTCTTCAACGCCGCCTTCTTCGGCGGCATGACCGACGTCGAGCACAAGCCGCACTCCTTCTACATCGACCGCTACCCCGTCGGCCGCGAGGCCACCGTCGCCTGGCCGGTCGTCGACCTCCAGTGGCGCAACGACACGCCGTACGGCGTCCTGGTGCAGGCCGTCGTCGAGCCCAGCACCCCGAGCTCGCAGGGCGAGGCGACCGTCTCGCTCTACTCCACGAAGTACTGGGACATCACCTCCGACACCGGCCCGCGCTACAACCTCACCTCGCCGGCGACCCGCATCCTCGACACCCCCGACTGCTACCCCAACACCGGCTACGGCGGCTTCGACATCGACGTCGTGCGCTACTGGCGCAAGGCCGACTCCGACGTCCTCGAGCGCACCGAGACGATGAAGACGACCTACACCCCCTCCGACACGGTCATCTGCCGCCCACCAGGCTCCCTCGACGACAGCGGCAACGGCGAGGGCGGCAACGGAAGCGGCGGCACCGGCGGCAACGCCGAGGACTGACGTACGCCGACCCGGCGCACAGTGCTGCTGTCCGTACGCCGACCCGGCGCACAGTGCTGCTGTCCGTACGCCGACCCGGCGCACAGTGCTGCTGTCCGTACGCCGACCCGGCGCACAGTGCTGCTGTCCGTACGCCGACCCGGCGCACAGTGCTCCTGGACGTACGCCGACCCGTCTCTTCGTGCACGATGGGCGGGCACTCGGCGTGCACGAAGAGACGGGTCGGCGTCCTGCGGCGTGCACGAAGAGACGGGTCGGCGTCCTGCGGCGTGCACGAAGAGACGGGTCGGCGTCCTGCGGCGTGCACGAAGAGACGGGTCGCGCGAACGGCACGAGCCGGGGCTGGTCGCCCCGGCTCGTGCCGTCCCCTGTCTCCGTGCGCTGACTAGACGCGCACCCCGTCGAGGACCCGGAGGACCTCGTCGGCGCTCTGCGCGGTGCGCAGCCGCTCGACGCTCGCCGGGTCGGTGAACGTCTCGGCGATCTTGGCCAGCAGGGCGAGGTGGTCGCTGCCGGCACCGGCGATGCCGATGACGAACTCCGCGGGCTTGCCGTTCCAGTCGACCGGCTCGTCGTAGCGGACGAACGAGATCGCCGTACGACGGATCGACGGCTTCGCCTCGTTGGTGCCGTGCGGGATGGCGAGGCCGTTGCCCATGTGGGTCGAGACCGAGCGCTCCCGCTCGTGCATCGCGGCGACGTACGACGCGTCGACGGCGCCGGCCTCGACGAGCAACTGGCCGGCCTCGTCGATCGCCTGGTCACGGGTGCGCGAGGCGCCCCCGAGGCGGATCGAGCGGGTGCTCAGCACGTCGCCGGAGACGACCGCGTCGTCCGCGGCGGCGCCCGCGGCCCCGGACGGCGCCGAGGTCTGGTCGAGCATCTCGACGATCTCGTCGTAGCGCGGGCTCGCCATGAAGTTGTCGACCGAGACGTGCAGGGCCGACGGCGTGCGCTGCTGGGCGCGGGCGGTGAGGTCCTGGTGGGTGACCACGAGGTCGTAGTCGTCACCGAGGTTGGAGATGGCCTTGTTGACCACCGTGACGTCGCCGTGGCCGGCGGCCTGGATCTTCTTGCGCAGCACCGAGGCGCCCATCGCGGAGGAGCCCATGCCGGCGTCGCAGGCGAAGACGATCGAGCGGATCTGCTGGGGGGCGGCGCCGTTCGAGCCACCGGTCAGCGCCGAGGCGACCGAGGAGCGCTTGCCCTTCATGGCCTCCATGCCGGCGGTGGCGGACGCGAGGTCGCCCTCGGGGGTCTTGTCGATCTTCAGCAGGAACGACGCCACGGCGCACGAGACCGCCGCGGAGAAGATCACCGACAGCGTGACGCCGACGAAACTGCTGCCGGGCACGGCCGCCCAGACGGCGATGATCGAGCCGGGCGAGGCCGGGGAACGGAGGCCCGAGCCGAAGGCGACGTTGGTGGCCACGCCGGTCATGCCGCCGAGGATCACGGCGATGACGAGCTTGGGCTTCATCAGGACGTACGGGAAGTAGATCTCGTGGATGCCGCCGATGAACTGGATCAGGATCGCGCCGGGCGCGGAGGCCTTGGCGACACCCTTGCCGAACAGCATGAAGGCCAGCAGCAGACCGAGGCCGGGGCCGGGGTTGGCCTCGAGGAGGAACAGGATCGACTGACCCTTCTCGGTCGCCTCGGTGGTGCCGAGCGGGGTCAGGATGCCCTGGTTGATGGCGTTGTTCAGGAAGAGGATCTTCGCCGGCTCGATGAAGATCGAGGTCAGCGGCAGCAGGTTGTTGTTGACGAGGGTGTCGACGACGTCGCCGGCGATCCGGCTGAACCCGCTGACGAACGGGCCGGCGAGCACGAAGCCGAAGACGGCCAGGATCCCGCCCCAGATGCCAGCGGAGAAGTTGTTGACGAGCATCTCGAAGCCCGGGCGGATCTTGTGCGACCAGACGGCGTCGAGCTTCTTCATGGTCCAGCCGCCGAGCGGGCCCATGATCATCGCGCCGAGGAACATCGGGACGCTGGCGCCGGCGATGGCGCCCATGGTCGCGATCGCGCCGACGACGCCGCCGCGGATGTTGTCGTTGTACATCATCCGGCCGCCGGTGTAGCCGATGAGCAGCGGCAGCAGGTAGGTGATCATCGGCCCGACGATCCCGTCGCCGGAGCCGTCCCAGTCACCGAGCTTGCCGACGAAGCCGTACATGTAGCCGTCGGCCGGGTCGTAGCCGAAGGCCTTGCCGATGGTCGCGATCCACCCGGTCTGGATGAACAGCGCCGTGATCAGGCCCCAGGCGATGAAGGCGCCGATGTTGGGCAGCACCATGTTGGACAGGAAGGTGCCGAACTGCTGCACGCGCAGCCGGGCCCCGCCCGTGGACGCACCCGGAGCGGCGCCCGGCGTGGTGGCAGTGGTTGCCATGAGGTTCCTCTCGGTCTCGGGACGTGACCCCCGTCACGGTCCGTGTCGGTCAGTCTGCAACGAATCGGGCACGTTGCCAAGCATCCGGAGTTGTTTTTCTGCCCGATGATGTGGCTTTTTCTGGAACGCATCGATAGCGTCGGTCGCAGAGACCCTGGTCACATCGCGGGTCGCATCGCTCGTCACATCGCTCGAGAGGAACCTCCCCATGAAGGCACTGCGCTTCTACGCCCCCGAGGACGTACGACTCGAGGAGGTGGAGGAGCCGACGTGCGGGCCCGGCGAGGTCAAGCTGCGCGTCAAGAACTGCTCGACCTGCGGCACGGACGTCAAGATCTTCCACAACGGTCACCAGAACCTCACGCCGCCGCGGACCATCGGCCACGAGATCGCCGGCGAGGTCGTCGAGGTCGGCGCCGACGTCAACGCGACGTACGGCAGCGAGTGGAAGGTCGGCGACCGGGCCCAGGTCATCGCCGCCGTCCCGTGCGGTGAGTGCCACGAGTGCCGCAAGGGCTGGATGGCGGTCTGCCAGAACCAGACCTCGGTCGGCTACCAGTACGACGGCGGCTTCGCCGAGTACATGATCGTGCCGCAGCAGGTGCTGAAGGTCGACGGCCTCAACCGCATCCCCGACAACGTCGGCTACGACGAGGCGAGCGCCGCCGAGCCGTTCGCGTGCGCGATCAACGCACAGGAGCTGCTCGGCATCGAGCCCGGCGACACCGTCGTCGTCTTCGGCGCCGGCCCGATCGGCTGCATGCACATCCGCATCGCCCGCGGCGTGCACGAGGCCGGCCCCGTCTACCTCGTCGACGTCAACGCCGAGCGCCTCAAGATGTCGGCCGACGCCGTGCAGCCCGACGAGACCATCGACGGCTCGCAGGTCGACGTCGTCGAGCGGGTCATGGAGCTGACCGACGGCCGCGGCGCCGACGTCATCATCACCGCGACCGCCGCCAACGTCACCCAGGAGCAGGCCATCGCGATGGCCGCGCGCAACGGCCGCATCTCGTTCTTCGGCGGCCTGCCCAAGAACGACCCGACCATCACCTGCGACTCCAACGTCGTGCACTACCGCCAGCTGCACATCCACGGCGCCAACGGCTCGGCGCCGGAGCACAACAAGCGCGCCCTGGAGTACATCTCCACCGGGCAGGTGCCGGTCAAGGACCTGATCACCCGCCACATCCCCCTCGACGACGTCATGGACGCCTTCTCCATCGTCAAGAACGGCGAGGCGATCAAGGTGACCGTCGAGCCCTGACCGGCTCCCCCGCCGTACGACACGACGCCGACCCGGCGCGAACAGCAGTTCGCGCCGGGTCGGCGCATTTCCGACAGCAGCCCGCGCCGGGTCGGCGCATTCCCGACAGCAGCCCGCGCCGGGTCGGCGCATTCCCGACAGCACTTCGCGCCGGGTCGGCGTACGTCAGCCCTCGAGCACCGCGCGGACGGCGTCGCGCCCGGCCATCGGGTCGGAGGCGGAGAGCGCGGCCTCCGCGGCCTTCTCGGCGGTGGTCATGTTGACCTGGGACAGCTGGGCACCGACGGCTCGCACGGCGGCCGGGGCCATCGACAGCGACGTCACACCCATGCCGACGAGGGCGACGGCGAGCAGCGGGTCGGCAGCGGCCTCGCCGCAGACGCCGACGGGCTTGCGGGCGCGGCGGCCCGCCTCGGCGGTGATGGCGACCATGTGCAGCACGGCCGGCTGCCAGGGGTCGGTGAGGTGGGCGAGGTCGGTGGCGAGCCGGTCGGCGGCCATGACGTACTGCGTGAGGTCGTTGGTGCCGATGCTGAGGAAGTCGACGACCTCGAGCATCCGGCTGGCCAGGAGCGCCGCGCTCGGCACCTCGATCATGACCCCGGGCTTGAGGCCGCGGCTGCGCACGCGCTCGGCGAAGTCGGCCGCCTCGGCGACAGTGGCGACCATGGGTGCCATCACCCAGGTGTCGACGCCGGTGCGCTCGGCGGCGATCGCGATGCCGTCGAGCTGGCGCTCGAGCAGCTCGGGATTGCTGATGGCCAGGCGCAGGCCGCGCACGCCGAGAGCGGGGTTCTCCTCGTCCTCGAGCGTCGCGAAGGCGACCGGCTTGTCGGAGCCGGCGTCGAGGGTGCGCACGACGACGTGGACGTCGGGCCCCTGCGCCTTGAACGGCTCCAGCACGCCGGCGTAGATGTCGCCCTGCTCCTGCGCCGACGGCTCCTCCTTGCGGTCCAGGAAGCACAGCTCGGTGCGGAACAGTCCGACGCCCTCGACCGGGGCCGTGGCAGCGTTGCGGGCCGACTCGGCGTCGGCGACGTTGGCCATCACGGTGACCCGGGTGCCGTCGGCGGTCTGTGCGGGCCCGGTCCAGGCGTCGGCGAGCGCCCGCGAGGCGCGGTCGGCCTCGACGCGGGACGTCGCGTCGTCGGCGTCGACCTCGGCGTCGACGGTGCCGGTGGCTCCGTCGACGAGCACTGGCGTGCCGGTGGTCAGGGTGAGCGCGCCGGCGACCCCGACCACGCACGGGATGCCGAGCTGGCGGGCGATGATCGCGGTGTGGCTGGTCGGCCCGCCGCGCTCGGTGACGAGGCCGACGACGAGCGCCGGGTCGAGTCCGGCGGTGTCGGCCGGCGCGAGGTCGGTGGCGACGAGCACGGAGGCCTCGCTCGGCACCTCGACGCCCGGCTCTGGCTCGCCGACGAGACGCGCGACCAGGCGCCGCTCGATGTCGCGCAGGTCGGTGGCGCGCTCGGCCATCAGCCCGCCCATCGCGCTGAACACGTCGACGAACTGCGCGACCGCACCCCCGACGGCGTCGAGCAGCGGCTCACCGGCCGACAGCCGGGTCGACACGGCACCGCGCAGCCCCTTGTCGCGGGTCAGGCCCGCGCTCGCGGTCAGCACCTGGGTGGCCGCACCGCTCGCCCGCTCCGCCTTCGCGGCGAAGCCGGTCGCGACCTTGTCCACCGCCGCGTCGTACGCCGCCAGCGCGGCGTCGGTGTCGGCGTGGCCACCGTCGCCGTAGGCCTCGATGGCAGCCGGCGCGATCTCCTGTGTCACCCGCACGACCGGCCCGAAGGCCAGCCCGGGGACGACGGGCGTGCCCTGCAGGACGGCGCTGACGGCGGGCGACTGCGAGGTGACCATGACCACATGAAAGACCACCAGGGCCTTGACAGTCAACACATCCGGGGCTAAAACAACAGAATCACAGATCGCGGCCCACGCCGCCGACGACGGTGCTGCGGACGGCGGTGCTGCGAGACAGGAGCCTGCCATGTACGCCGAGGAGCGTCACCAGGCGATCGCGGAGCTGGTCGCCCACCGCGGCCGGGTCGCGGTGACCGAGCTGGCCTCGCAGTTCGACGTGACGACCGAGACCGTGCGCCGCGACCTGTCCCAGCTCGAGCGCCTCAAGCTGCTTCGCCGCGTGCACGGTGGCGCGGTCTCCATGCGCTCGGTCACCGTCGTGGAGGCCCAGCTCGCCGACCGCGTCGTGGAGGCCTCCGACGAGAAGGACCGGATCGCGCGCGCCGCGGTCGCCCTGCTCCCCGAGGGCGGTGCGACGCTGCTGCTCGACGCCGGCAGCACGACGGTGCGCCTGGCCGGGCTGCTGCCGACCACCGAGCGCTGGACGGTCATCACCCACGCCGTCCCGGTCGCCGCCCTCCTCGCGCCGCTCCCCCACGTCGAGCTGCACCTGCTCCCGGGGCGCGTGCGCCCGGCCACCCAGGCCGCTGTCGGCACGGCGACGGTCGACGCGATCCGCCAGTTCCGGGCCGACCTCGCCTTCGTCGGCACCAACGGCATCACCGTCGAGCACGGCCTCTCCACCCCCGACCCGGAGGAGGCGGCGGTCAAGCGAGCGGTGGTCGCCAGCGCCCAGCGCGTCATCACGCTCGCCGACGCCAGCAAGGTCGGCCAGGAGCGGACCATCCGCTTCGCGGCCGCGGAGGACGTCGACGTGCTGATCACCGACGACGCGATCGACCCGGCCGACGCCCGCGGTCTCGAGGCCGCCGGCCTCGACGTCATCTGCGTCTGAGCACCCGCCCGAGCCCGACCCTGACCCCGAGTCCCACCACCCCGAACCCCCTGGAGGCACCGATGACCGACGACCGGCCCGGTCCGATCGTCACGCTCACCGCCAACCCCAGCCACGACCGCACGGTCTCCCTGCCGGGGCGGCTGGAGCGGGGCGCGGTGCACCGCGTCGCCTCGACCACGTCGCAGGCGGGCGGCAAGGGGGTCAACATCTCTCGGGCCGCGGTGAGCGCGGGGCTGGCCACGCTCGCCGTGCTGCCGGCCGAGCCGCACGACCCGTTCGTCCACGAGCTCGAGGCCGCCGGCATCGAGTGCCGACCGGCCCCGCCTGCCGGCGAGATCCGGGTCAACCTCACGCTCACCGAGCCCGACGGGACGACCACCAAGCTCAACAGCCCCGGCGCCGCGGTCTCGGCCGAGCACCTCGACGCGCTGGCGTCCCGACTGGTCGAGGCGGCCCGCGACGGCTCGTGGGTGGTGCTGGCGGGCTCGCTGCCTCCCGCGGCCCCGGCGACCTTCTACGCCGAGCTCGTGCCCGCGCTGCGGGCGTCGGCCAAGGTCGCCATCGACACGAGCGACGCGCCGCTGGCCGCCCTCGTGGCGGGGCTCCCGGCCGACGCGCCCGACCTGCTCAAGCCCAACGCCGAGGAGCTCGCGCAGATCACCGGTGCGGACGCCGACGCGCTCGAGGCCGACCCGGTCCGTGCGGCCGACGCCGCCCGCACGCTGGTGGAGCGCGGGGTCGGCGCGGTCCTCGCGACGCTCGGCGGCAAGGGCGCCCTGCTCGTGACCCGCGACGGCGCCTGGCTCGCCACTCCCCCGCCGACCACCGTGGTGAGCACCGTGGGCGCCGGTGACTCGAGCCTGTTCGGCTACCTCCTGGGCGACCTGCGCGGGCTGCCGCCCGCGGAGCGGCTGGCCCTCGCGGTCGCCTACGGCAGCGCGGCCGCAGGCCTGCCCGGGACCACGATCCCCACGCCCGCCGACGTCCACCCCGAGCGCGTCTCCGTCGCCGCGCTCGCGCACTCCTGACCACGCACCCGCCGGTCGCGTAGGTTCGCCATCGAGCCTCGCCTCACCGAGACCACCACCGAGACAGGAGCACCCATGCCCAGCACGTCCGCCACCGTCGGCTCGGCCGTCGGCCTGCACGCCCGCCCCGCCGCGATCATCGCCGAGGCCGCCGAGGGCCTGTCCGGCTCGGTCACCATCAACGGCGTCGACGCCTCGTCCTCGCTCATGATCATGACCCTGGGCGCGAAGAAGGGCGACACCGTCGAGGTGGCCGGCGACGAGCAGAGCGACGTCGACGCGATCGTGGCCCTCGTCGAGCGCGACCTCGACGCCGAGTAGCACGAGGCCGGACGGGGCGAGTCACCCCTGGGCGTACGCCGGCTCGCGCTCCACGACCCGCTCGCCGCGGGGCGTGGGGCGTGGGGCCGGCCACCACGCCCGGTCGCCCAGCAGGCACAGGACGGCCGGCAGCAGCACCAGCCGCACGAGCGTGGCGTCGAGGAGCACCGCGGCCGACAGCGCCACACCCATCATCTTCATCTCGAGCATCGACAGGGTCGCGAAGATCGCGAACACCGCGACCATCACGGCGGCAGCGCTCGTCACGACCCCCGCGGTCTCGGTGACCCCGCGCCGCACGGCGATCCGGGTCGGCACCCCGCTTCGGACGTGCTCGTGGATCCGGCTCACCACGAAGACGTGGTAGTCCATCGACAGGCCGACGAGCAGCACCAGCACCACGAGCGGCACCCAGTCGATGAGGAAGCCCGGACCCTGCGCGTCGAGCAGCCCGGCTCCCCAGCCGTGCTGGAAGACCAGGGTCATCACGCCGAACGCCGCACCGACCGAGCCGAGGTTGAGCGCCGCCGAGAGCAGCGCGAGGGGCACGCTGCGGAACGTCGTACCCATGACGAGCAGGGTCAGGAGCAGCACCAGCCCGATCACGAGCGGCAGGCGCTGCTGCTGTCGGTGCGCGAAGTCGAGCGACTCGGCAGCGTCCCCGCCCACGGCGTACTCCGCGCCCGGGATGCGGTCGAGCGCCTGCGGCGCGATCGTGCCGCGCAGCCGGTCGAGGGCGGCCTCGACCCGGTCGTCGGACGCCTCGAACGGCGCCGCCAGGGTCAGGACCGAGGTCCGGCCATCGGCCGAGGTCTCCACCGGCAGCCCCGAGGCCCTCAGGAGCGCCGTGCCCTCGGCCGCGGTCTCGACGTCGGCCAGGGCGGAGGCGACGGCGGAGCGCTCGGAGGCCGGCGCCCGCACGACGAGCTCCGCGGTGACGCCCTCGGACGGGAACGCCGCCGAGACCGCCCGCATGGTCTGCACCTCGGGGATAGAGGTGGGCAGCGTCTCGAGATCCGCGGAGTGGGTCCTCATCCCCAGCGCAGGCACGCAGAGCAGCGCCACGACCGCACCGGCCGACAGCAGAGCGGCGAGCGGATGCCGTACGACGGGTCCGACGAGACGGTCGCTGACCGCGCCGCGCCGCACCCGGCCGGTGAGACGGTGCAGCAGGGGGACCCGCGGCCGGTCGATCCAGCGGCCGAGGGCGACGAGCACCGCCGGGAGCACGGTGACCGACCCCAGCGCCGCGACGGCCACCACGAGGATGGAGCCGACCGCCATCGAGGTGAACGTCGCCTGGCCCATGACCAGGAGCCCCGCCATCGAGCAGGCCACGGCGGCCGCCGAGACCAGGATCGAGTGGCCCGAGGTGCGGGCGGCCACCTCGACGGCGTCGACGGTGGCGAGGCCTCGGGCCCGCTCCTCGCGCTCGCGCTTGAGGTAGAACAGCGAGTAGTCCACGCCGACCGCCATCCCGATGAGGACCACGATCGAGGCGACGGTGTCGTCGAGGTGGACCAGGTGCGACAGCGGGGCGAGCAGCCCGACGGTCGTGGCGACGGACGTCGAGGCGAGCAGGACGGGGATGCCGGCCGCGATGAGCGCCCCGAAGGCCAGCAGCATGACCACGAGCGCGATCGGGACGCTGAGCGTCTCCGACGACGCCAGGTCCTCGGAGACGCGCTCGTCGACGGCCGCGTCCAGGCTGAGGTCACCGGTCTCGCGGATCTCGAGGCCCGAGAACTCGCGCTGCACCCGGTCCGTGACCGCCTGCAGTGCCGCGGCGTCGTCCTCCTGCGCACCGACGGTCGCCGTGACGAGGATCGAGCCGTCGGCGCCGGACTGCGGCCCGGCGACCTCGCGCACCGACGGCAGGTCGGTCAGGCCCGTGACGAGGCTGCTGGCTGCGGCCGTCCGCTCGCCCTCGTCGCCGCCGCGCACCAGGACGAGCTCGGTGTCCGGCTCGACGAACCCTGCGCCGGCGACCAGGGCATCGGCCCGCCCCGACTCACCCGTGCGCAGGTCGGCGTCGGTCGTCGGGACGGTCGGCACCGTGGCGGCGAGCCCGACCGCGACGACGACGAGGGCGACCCAGCCGAGGATCGCCCGCCAGGGGTGGAGCGCGCACCATCGGGCCGTGCGCTGGGCCGAGGAGGAGAGGGGGTTCGTCATGTGCTCCACCCTGGGTCCGGCGCTCGACGCCGTCAGGGGTGCCGGGACCCCCGCGGTGGTGGTGCTGGCACCACCACCGCCGGTGGTGTCGGGACCCCTGCCCCGGGCCGACGCGGTGGGTGAGGATGGGTCGGTGAGCGAGGAGCAGGAGCCACCGGGCCGGCTGCGGCTGACGGCGTACGCCGTCGAGCAGGTCGCGCTCGTCGCGCCGCTGGTGCTGCTGCTCGTGGCCATCGTCGTCGGCGGCGTCCTGGCCGCGATCTGGGTCGGAGTGCCCTGCGCCGTCGTGGCCGTGCGTGGGTTGCGGGCCGTGGCCTCGCGTCAGCGCGGGGTCGCGGGGCGGGTCCTCGGCGTCACCCTCCCCCCGCCGTACCTGCACCCGCCGTCGGACGGGCTGCTCGTGCGGCTGCGGACGCTGGTCTCCGACCCGATGACCTGGCGCGACCTGGTGTGGTCGCTGTGGGCGGTGACCCTCGGGTTCGCCCTCTCGCTCCTCGTGCCGCTGCTGCTGCTCGGCGTCGTGACCGGGTGGTTCTGGTGGTTCGGCGCCGGCCCCCTCATGACGATGCGCGCCCGCGTCGACCAGGCCCTGCTCGCGCCGGGCAGCACCGAGCGGCTCGAGCGGCGCGTGGCCGCCCTGACCCGCAGCCGCGCCGCGGCGGTCGACCACTCGGCCGCCGAGCTGCGCCGTCTCGAGCGCGACCTGCACGACGGCGCCCAGGCCCGCCTGGTCGCGGTCTCGATCAGCCTGGGGCTGGCCGAGGCCCAGCTCGACGACGACCCTGCAGCGGCGCGCCGCACGGTGGCGGAGGCACGGACGGCGACGCAGGCCGCCCTGGCCGACCTCCGCTCGGTGGTCCGCGGCATCCACCCACCGGTGCTCGCCGACCGCGGGCTCGACGGTGCCGTCCGTGCGCTCGCGCTCGACATGGCGGTGCCCGTGGAGGTCGACGGCGCGCTGCCGGGTCGCGCGCCGGCGCCGGTGGAGTCGGCCGTCTACTTCGCGGTCGCCGAGTGCCTCACCAACACCGCACGCCACGCCGCTGCGAGCGCCGCCTGGGTCGACCTCGAGCACGGCGACCGGCTGCTGCGCGTCGTGGTCGGCGACGACGGGCGAGGCGGTGCGAGTCCCGCCGCCGGCACCGGCATGCAGGGGGTCGCGCGCCGGCTCGCGGCGTTCGACGGGACGATGAGCGTGTCGAGCCCCGTCGGGGGGCCGACCGTGGTGACGCTGGAGGTGCCGTGCGACCTGGTTCCCAGTCCGACGAGCGTCGCGCCCGCCTCGTCCTCGCCGAGGACAACGCCCTCCTGCGAGCCGGCCTGACCCAGCTGCTCACGGGCTCGGGCTTCGACGTCGTCCACGCCGTCGGCAACGCCGTCGAGCTCGACACCGCGCTGGCCGACCCGGACGTCGACGGCGCCGTCCTCGACGTGCGGATGCCGCCCACCGGCACCGACGAGGGGCTGCGGGCTGCCATCGCCGTACGGCGCCGGCGGCCGGCGTTCCCGGTCATGGTGCTGTCCCAGCACGTCGAGCGGCTCTACGCCCGCGAGCTGCTGGCCAGCGGCGAGGGGTCGGTGGGCTACCTGCTCAAGGACCGCGTCGGTGACGTCCGCGAGTTCGTCGACGGCGTGGGCCGGGTGCTCGGCGGAGCCACCGTGCTCGATCCCGAGGTGGTGGCCGCGGTCATGGCGCACCGTCGCGACGAGCCGCTCGACCGGCTCACGGACCGCGAGAGGCAGGTGCTCGGCCTGATGGCCGAGGGGCGCTCCAACGCCTCGATCGCCGCGGCGCTGTCGGTCACCGAGAAGGCCGTGTCGAAGCACATCAACGCGATCTTCGCCAAGCTCGACCTGCCCGTCGACCTCGAGGTCAACCGGCGGGTGCAGGCGGTGCTGGCTCACCTCCGGCTGTGACGGCGCCGGCGGGTTCCGCCTGCCGCAGCGCGAGGTAGACCGCCCGCACACCGACGGCTCGGCGCAGCTCGGCCATCACATCGCCGAAGAACTGGTCGCGGTAGGTCTCGTCGGTGACCGTCGAGACGGTCAGGTAGAGCCCCGAGAACGCCGCCAGGAAGAGGGAGACCTTCACCAGCTGCGGCGTGAGGCCGCTGACCTCGGCCTCGATCCACGAGTCCATGACGTGCGAGGTCATGGTCAGCGAGCCGAAGAGCAGCAGGAACGCGAAGACCGACACCGTCAGCAGCAGCACCTGCACGCCCTGGATCACGACCAGGACGAGCACGAGGTTCCACCGCTCGTAGCCCGTCACCTCGGCGAACCGCACCGGGTCGCGGGCCGGGTCGCCGCCCGCCTCGGCGACCAGCTCGCGGCACGCCCCGGCGACGGGCGTGCCGGCGCACACCTCGAGCAGCAGGTCGTCGTCGACGTCGTCGTCGGCCTTGTCGACCTCCTCGGGCAGCCGCACGAGCAGGAACGCGACGCCGAGCACCAGGAAGATCACCACCACCAGCCACAGCCGCCCGATCGGCAGCCCGGAAGCGACCTGCCAGACCTCGGTGTTGACGAAGAGGAACGTGATCGCGAGCAGCAGCAGCGGCAGCGCCCGCGTCGTCATCGGCAGC
Source organism: Nocardioides flavescens (assembly GCF_009823805.1). GTDB lineage: Bacteria > Actinomycetota > Actinomycetes > Propionibacteriales > Nocardioidaceae > Nocardioides > Nocardioides flavescens. Next base: position 56,977 of record NZ_WUEK01000001.1, read on the forward strand.
AGCCGGAACAGGCTCCCGAACGTGCGCGCGAGCGCCCAGCGCAGGATCGGCCACACGTGGAGCCGCCGCACGGCGTACGCCGCGCCGCCGAGCAGGGCCAGGGACACCAGCGTCGCGGGCGCCACGCTCACCTGGCCGGTCGCCCAGGCGATCGCGACCCCCGCACCGAGGGCCAGCACCAGCACCGCCGCGAGCACGGGCGCCGTACGCCGCACGCGCAGCTCCTCGCGCACCGCCTGGCGCAGCTCCGGCACGAAGTAGGTCAGCCCGTGGTCGAGGAACCACTCCTCGGCCCGGGCCTGGTCGCTCGACGACGCGGTCGCGCGTGGACCGGACGACGGTCGCAGGTGGTGGTCTGGCACCCCGGAACGCTAGCGCTCCACCGCCCCGGACGAGCCCGCACCCGGCCCGCCCTGAGAGCCCTGATCAATGGAAAACGTTTGCGTGACGTACTTGACACCGCCACCTAAACGGGCATAGAACAACTCAGACAAAGACAATCCCACATGACCGCGTGGGCCACTCGAGACCGGAGCATGCCGTGGTGGAGCTGATCAACCGAGACCTCGTCGCGCTGGACGCGACGCTCGGCCAGGACAAGGAAGCGGTGATCCGGGCGCTGGCCGCCTCGGTCGACGCAGCCGGCCGGGCCGTCAACCGCGAGCAGATCGTCACCGACGCGCTCGCCCGCGAGGCCACCTCGGCCACCGGTCTGCCCGGCGGCATCGCCATCCCCCACTGCCGCACCACCGGTGTCGCGCACCCGACGCTGGCCTTCGCCCGGCTGCAGCCCTCGGTCGACTTCGGCGCCAAGGACGGCGCCGCCGACCTGGTCTTCCTCATCACCGCCCCCGACGGCGGCGGCGAGGCCCACCTGCAGATCCTGACCAAGCTCGCCCGTTCGCTGGTCAAGCCGGAGTTCACCGCCTCGCTGCGCGCCGCCGGGAGCGCCGACGAGGTCGTCGAGCGGATCAACGAGGCGCTCGGCGAGTCCCCCGCACCCGCCGCGGCTCCCGCCGCGGCTCCCGCCGCCGCGCCTGCCGCTGCGCCTGCCACTGCCTCCGCGCAGCGCCTGGTCGCCGTCACCGCGTGCCCGACCGGCATCGCCCACACCTACATGGCGGCCGAGGCGCTCGAGGCCGCTGCCGCCCGGGCCGGCGTCGAGCTCGCGGTCGAGACCCAGGGCTCGGCCGGCTCCAAGCCGCTCGCCCCCGCGACCATCGCCGCGGCCGACGCCGTCATCTTCGCCGTCGACGTCGGGGTGCGCGATCGCGCCCGCTTCGCCGGCAAGCCGGTCGTCTCCTCGGGGGTCAAGCGACCCATCGACGACGCCGACGCGATGATCGCCGAGGCGCTGCGCTACGCCGCCGACCCCGGCGCCCCGCGCGTCGAGGGCACCGCGAGCGCCGACAGCAGCGCCGGCTCCTCGGCCAACGAGTCGTGGGGCGGCCGCATCCGCCGCGTGCTGATGACCGGCGTGTCGTACATGATCCCCTTCGTCGCGGCGGGCGGTCTGCTGATCGCCCTCGGGTTCCTCCTGGCTGGTTACGAGATCGCCCTGCCGGGCGTGGACGCCTCGGCCATCGCCACCGACAGCTCCCTCTTCAACCTGCCCGATGCCAGCGCCCTCGGCTTCGACCACGCCCTGTTCGGCTCCGACCTCATGGCCTACCTCGGGGTCCTTCTCTTCGTGCTCGGCGGAGCGGCCTTCGGCTTCTTGGTCCCGGCTCTCGCGGGCTACATCGCCTACGCGATCGCGGACCGCCCCGGCATCGCGCCGGGCTTCGTCATGGGCGCCATCGCCGGCACCACCGGTTCCGGCTTCATCGGCGGCATCGTCGGCGGCGTCATCGCCGGCGTCATCGCCCACTGGATCGCCGGCTGGGGGGTCCCGGCCTGGATGCGCGGGCTGATGCCGGTCCTAGTGATCCCGCTGGTCACGACGCTGGTCGCCGGCTTCGTGATGATCATCGTCCTCGGCAAGCCGCTGAAGGCCCTCACGGACGCCCTGACCAACGGCCTCAACAGCCTCAGCGGCGGTTCGGCCATCCTGCTCGGCGTGATCCTCGGCCTGATGATGGCCTTCGACATGGGCGGTCCGCTCAACAAGACCGCCTACGCGTTCGCCACCGTCGGCCTGCAGTCGGCCGCCACCGCGACCGACGCGCCTCAGCTGAAGATCATGGCCGCGGTCATGCTCGCCGGGATGGTCCCGCCGCTCGCCCTCGCGCTGGCGACCGTCGTGCGGCCCAAGCTCTTCTCCGTCCCCGAGCGTGAGAACGGCAAGGCCGGCTGGGCCCTGGGCGCCTCCTTCATCACCGAGGGCGCGATCCCGTTCGCCGCGGCCGACCCGCTCCGCGTCATCCCCGCGATCATGCTCGGCAGCGCCGTGACCGGCGGCCTGTCGGAGGCCTTCGGGGTGCAGCTGCGGGCCCCGCACGGCGGCATCTTCGTCCTCTTCGCCGTCGATGGCATCCTCGGCTTCTTCATCGCGCTGATCGCCGGGGTGCTGGTCGCCACCGTCGCGGTCGTCGCCCTCAAGTCCCTGGGCCGCTCCAGCGACGAGGCGGTCGTCCCCGCCACCGTCTGAGCCCGACCCTCACCGCGCGCCCGCGGCGCCCCGGCCTACGCCAGGGCGTCGCGGGCGTGCTGCACGTCGTCGGCCATCTGCACCAGCAGCGCGTCGACGGAGTCGAACGCCGTCATCCCGCGCAGCCGGGAGACGAAGGAGACCTCGACCTCGACGCCGTAGAGCTCGAGGTCGGTGCGGTCGAGGACGTAGCTCTCGATGCGCCGGTAGCGATCGCCGACGAAGGTCGGGTTGGTGCCCACGCTGATCGCGGCGGGGAGCCGCTCGCCGGTGTCGAGCCGACGCAGCCACCCGGCGTACACCCCGTCGGAGGGGGCCGCGGTCAGGCCGTCGGTCGGCACGTTGGCCGTCGGGTAGCCCAGCTCGCGGCCTCGCTGGTCGCCCTGGACGACCACCCCGCGCACGGCGTACGGCCGACCCAGGGCCTCGGCGGCTCCCGCCACGTCGCCCGCGGCGAGGCAGGTGCGGACGTAGGTCGACGACCAGACCATGGGGCCGCCGTCGAGCGGGATGCCCTCGGCGGTGAAGTCGTGGAGCGCGCCCTGCTCCTGCAGCGTCGAGACGTCGCCGGCGGCGCGACGGCCGAAGCGGAAGTTGGCCCCCACGACGACGGCCGCCGCGTGCACGGTGTCGACCAGGACCCGGGTGACGAACTCCTCGGGCGTCCACGCCGCCATCGCGGTGTCGAAGGGCAGCGCCAGCACGTGGTCGGCCCCGGCGTCGCCGAGCAGCTCGGCGCGACGCTCGACGGTGGTGAGCTGGGTGGGAGCGTGCTCGGGGCGCAGCACGGCCATCGGGTGCGGGTCGAAGGTGACCACCACGACCGGCAGGCCGCGCTCGTCGGCGAGCTCGCGGGCCCGGCCGAGCACGCGCCGGTGACCGAGGTGCACGCCGTCGAAGTTGCCGATCACCGCGACGGTCCGCCCGAGGTCGTCGGGCACCGCCTCCAGGCTCCGCCAGATGTGCACGCACAGAGCCTAGGACGTGCCTACGAGCCCACGAAGACCGCCACCGGCCGGGCCCGCCCCTCCCGCGGCTCGTAGAGGGCGAGGAACTCCCCGTCAGGAGCGAAGACACCGCTCAGCGCGTCGATCTCGATGCCGAGAGGGCGCCCGACCCGCACGTCGCGCGCCGCGTCCTCGTCGAGGTCGACGGCCGGGAACGCCGCGCGGGCGGCGGTCGCGATCGGCAGGACGCCGCCGTCCTCGGCCAGCTGCTCGAGCGTGCGGGCGACCCGGAGGTCGTAGGGCCCGACGGCGGTGCGCCGCAGCGCGGTGAGGTGACCGCCGACGCCGAGGGCAGCACCCACGTCGCGCGCGATCGCCCGGACGTAGGTGCCGCTGGTGCAGCGCAACTCGACGTCGACGTCGACGCACTCCCCCGCCGCCCGCACGTCGAGCACGTCCAGGGCGTGCACCGTGACCGGCCGCGCCGCGAGCTCGACCTGCTCGCCGTCGCGGACGCGCTGGTAGGCGCGCTTGCCGTCGACCTTGATCGCCGACACCGCGGTCGGCACCTGGAGCAGGTCGCCGACCTGGGTCGCGAAGGCCGCGTGGACCGCGGCCTCGTCGAGACCGGCTGCGGACGCGGTCGAGACGACCTCGCCCTCCGCGTCGTCGGTGGTCGTCGCGACGCCGAGCCGCACGGTGGCGGCGTACGCCTTGTCGGTGAGCATCAGGTGGCCGAGCAGCCGGGTGGCCCGGTCGACGCCGAGCACGAGCACCCCGGTCGCCATCGGGTCGAGGGTGCCGGCGTGGCCGACCTTGCGGGTGCCGACGATGCGCCGCACCCGGGACACCACGTCGTGGGAGGTCATCCCCCCGGGCTTGTCGACGACGACGAGCCCGGGCTCAGCCATCGAGGCGGGACTCGTCCCGGTCGTCGTCGGTCTCGTCGCCGGTCTCGTCGTCGGCCTCGTCGTCGAGCTCGTCCTCGTCGTCGGCGACCCGCGGCTTCTTGTACGGGTCCTCCCCGCCGGCGTACGACGAGCCGCGGCGCGCCGCGACCTCCTCGTCGAGCGCGCGGGCCTTGGCCAGCACCTCGTCGAGGTGCCGGGCCGACTCCGGCAGGGCGTCGGGGACGAACTCGAGGGTCGGGACGTGCCGCATCCCGAGCTGCTTGCCGACCTCGGAGCGCAGCAGGCCCTTGGCCGACTCGAGCGCCGCGGCGGTGGCGGCCATCGCCTCCTCGTCGGAGACCTGCCCGCTGGCCCCGGCGAGCACGGTGTAGAAGATCGTGGCCTGCTGGGTGTCACCCGAGACCCGCACGTCGGTCACCGTGACGAACCCGAGCCGCGGGTCCTTGATCCGCCGCTCGAGCATCTCGGCGACGATGATCTGGATCCGGTCGGCGATCTTGCGCACGCGAGGACTGGCCATGACTACTTCCTTACTGGCCTGCGGCCGGCAGCCACCGCATGTCGTGCGGTCGATCCACCATGCCGTGGATGGGACTGGACCCGCGGTCGACGGGCTGACGCGCGCTGGCGCAGCCAGCCCGCCAGACCGCGAGCGGAGCGAGCTTGGTCTGGCGGAACAGCAGGGCAGCCCGGCGAAGCCGGACGATGCCCTTGTGCGCCGCAGGCGGCGAAGCCGCCTGCGGCGCGGGAGCGTCAGCTCCGGGGGATCTCACGCATCTCGAAGGCCTCGACGATGTCGCCCTCGCGGATGTCCTGGAAGTTGCGCAGGACCAGACCGCACTCGAAGCCCTCGCGGACCTCGCTGGCGTCGTCACGCTCGCGCTTGAGCGAGGCGAGGTCGAGGTTGTCCGCCACGACGGAACCGTCGCGGATGACGCGCACCTTGGCGTTGCGACGGATCGTGCCGCTGGTGACCATGCAGCCCGCGATGTTGCCGATCTTGGACGAGCGGAAGATCGCACGGATCTCCGCCTGACCCAGGGTCGACTCCTCGTACTCCGGCTTGAGCATGCCCTTGAGCGCGGCCTCGATCTCGTCGATGGCCTGGTAGATCACCGAGTAGTAGCGGATCTCCACACCCTCGCGCTCGGCCAGCTCCGTCGCCTTGCCCTGCGGGCGGACGTTGAAGCCGATGATGATCGCGTCGGAGGCCGCGGCCAGGTCGACGTTGGTCTCGGTGATCGCACCGACACCGCGGTCGATGACGCGGATGCCCACGTCGTCGCCCACGTCGATCTGGGACAGGGCGTCCTCGAGCGCCTCGACCGAACCGGACACGTCGCCCTTGAGGATGAGGTTGAGCTCCTGGCTCTCGCCCTTCTCCATGGAGGCCATGAAGTCCTCGAGGGTGCGACGCACGCGGCGCTTGGCCTGCATGGCGGCACGCTCGCGCGACTCGCGCTTCTCGGCGATCTGACGGGCCATGCGGTCGTCCTCGACCGCGAGGAACGTCTGACCGGCGCCCGGCACCGCGGTGAGTCCGAGGACCATCGCGGGACGACCTGGGTCGGCCTCGTCGATGTTGGCGCCGTGCTCGTCGAGCATCGCCCGCACGCGGCCGTAGCCGGCGCCGGCGACGATCGAGTCGCCGACCCGCAGCGTGCCGCGCTGCACCAGGACGGTCGCGACGGGGCCGCGACCGCGGTCGAGGTGGGCCTCGACCACGATGCCCTGCGCGTCCTGCTTGGGGTTGGCCCGCAGGTCGAGCGAGGCGTCGGCGGTCAGGACGATCGCCTCGAGCAGCTTGTCGAGGTTGAGCTCGGACTTGGCCGAGACGTCGACGAACATCGCGTCGCCGCCGTACTCCTCGGGCACGAGGCCGTACTCCGTGAGCTGGCCGCGGACCTTCGTCGGGTCGGAGTCGGGCTTGTCGATCTTGTTGACCGCGACCACGATCGGGACGCCGGCGGCCTTGGCGTGGTTGAGCGCCTCGACCGTCTGCGGCATGACGCCGTCGTCGGCCGCGACCACCAGGACCGCGATGTCGGACTGCTGCGAACCACGGGCACGCATGGCGGTGAACGCCTCGTGACCCGGGGTGTCGATGAAGGTGATCCGGCGCTCGCTGTCGTCGACCTCGGCGGTGACCTGGTAGGCACCGATGTGCTGCGTGATGCCACCGGCCTCCTTGTCCACGACGTTGGCCTGACGGATCGCGTCGAGGAGCTTGGTCTTGCCGTGGTCGACGTGACCCATGACGGTCACGACCGGCGGACGGAAGACGAGGTCGGACTCGTCGCCCTCGTCCTCACCGAAGTCGATGCTGAACGACTCGAGCAGCTCGCGGTCCTCGTCCTCGGGCGAGACGACCTCGACGACGTAGTTGAGCTCCTCACCGAGCAGCTCGAGCACCGCGTCGTTGACCGACTCGGTCGCCGTGACCATCTCGCCGAGGCTGAACAGCATCTGCACGAGCTGGGCCGCGTCGACGCCGATGCGCTCGGCGAAGTCGGTGAGGCTGGCGCCGCGGGGCAGACGGACGGTCTCGCCGTTGCCCTTGCGGACGCGCACGCCGCCGATCGACGGGGCCTCCATCGCCTCGAACTCCTGGCGACGTGCCCGCTTCGACTTGCGACCGCGACGCGAGGGGCCGCCGGGGCGACCGAACGCACCCTGCGTGGTGCCGCGCTGGCCGGGGCCACGACCGCCGCCGGGACGACCGGCGAAGCCGCCGGGGCGACCCGGGGCGCCGGCGCCGGCACCCGGACGACCGGGCGCACCGCGACCGGGGGCGCCGGGGCGACCGGGACCGCCACCGGGACCGCGACCACCGGGGCCGGGACGACCGCCGGGACCCTGACCGAACGCGGCCGGGGACTTCGGCATCATCGCCGGGTTGGGGCGCGGCATGCCCGGGCGACCGCCCGGCATGGGCGGACGCGGCGGACGGTCCGCGCCGGCACCGGTCGGGGTGCCGGTGCCCGCGTCGGCGCCGCCCTCGGGGGCGGGACGCTGCGGGGCGGGACGACGGCCCATGCCCTGGCTGGACGCGAACGGGTTGTTGCCCGGACGCGGGGCACCGGGGCGACCGACGGGACGCGGGGCCGGGGGCTTCGGCGAGCCGGACGGCGCGCCTCCGGTGCCGCCGGGGGCCTCAGGGGCCTTCGGAGCGGCCGGGGCCGCCGGAGCGGCCGGGGCCGCGGAGGCCGCGGGGGCGGCAGGCGCGGCGGGCTGGGCCTTCGGCGGAGCCTTGGGGCCGGGCTTCGGCGCGGCCGGACCCGGGCGGGGCGCGGACGGAGCCGAGGGCTGCGCGGCGGCGGGTGCCGCCGGAGCGGGAGCCGAGGCGGCGGGGGCGGCCGGTGCCTGGGCGGCAGGGGCGGCCGGAGCCGGAGCAGCGGGGGCGGCCTTCGCAGCGGGCGCCTGGGGCGCGGGCGCGGCGGGGGCCGGGGCGGAGGGGCTGGCAGCCTTGAGCTGCTCGCCGTACTCCTTCTTGAACCTCATCTCGACGGGGAGCTCGACGGTCGAGGAGGGCGACTTGACGAACTCGCCCATCTCCTTGAGCTTCTCGAGGACGAACTTGCTGTCCACGTTGTACTGCTTGGCGAGTTCGTGAACTCGGGTCTTGGCCACAATTCTCCTTCTGGCCTCGAGACCCGGTCCCGTGCTCGGAGGAGCTCAGGGGGCGCTGCGAAGCCGTTAGCGGTTGTGCAAACTCATCGGGAAGTACTCATCGAGTGCTCATGAGCTGCTGCTCCAGCCTTCTGTTCGGTCTTCGGTGGGGTGGTGCGACGTCCGGTCGTGCGGTGCTGCGGGTCGTGCCGACTCGAGCCGGGCGACGTGCTCGCCCACTGCCGTGCTGGTGAGCCCGCCCGGTCCTGCCGGTCCGGTGAACCGCAGGGCCCGGCCGAACGCCTTGCGACGCACGGCGAGCTCGTAGCACGTGGTCGTGGGGTGCAGGTGCGCCCCACGGCCGGGTGCGGTGCCGCGCGGATCGGGCACGACGGCCGGGTGGCCCTCACTGTCCGAGCCGACGGTGACCCGCACCAGCTCTCGCTTGGCGGCGCGCTCGCGGCACCCGACACAGGTCCGGACCGGTTCGCTCGCCACCGAGGGTCAACTCTACCGCTCTCCGGCTCTGTTCCCGAACCGGGCGGCCCCGGCCGCTGTCCGCGGCAGGGGCTCATGGCCGGCGTGGGGCCACCCCGTGCGGTAGTCACCGACGTTCCGGGGCCTTGAAGAGGTCTCTCATGCCCCAGAACGTCGGTGACTACCGCACGAACGTCGGTGACTACCGCACGAACGTCGGTGACTACCGACAGGACGACACCCCCAAGGGGCATCGAGGGATCAGCTCAGCGGCCAGTCAGCCGGACGAGCTCGGACCACAGACGGGTGCCGAGGGCGGCGTCGGCCGCGGGGGTGCCGCCGTGGACGAGGCGGGCGGGCTGGGGCGTCTCCCCGGGCAGCAGGACCCGGTGCCCGGCGGCCGGCTCGTGGAGGGCGACCGTGTCCAGGCCGTACGCCGCACGCCGGCGGGCGATCTCGTCGGCGTACGCCCCGGCGGGCCAGAGTCGGTCGTCGCCGCCCGAGCTCAGGACCACCTCGCCCGCGATCCGCTCGACCGGGATGCGCGCCGCGGGGACGCGGTCGGCGAAGCGGGCGAGGGCCGAGTGGTACTGCCCGACGTACTCCGGCGGGTCGGTCGGCGGCACCCAGTCGTCGTCGTAGGGCACGAAGGGCAGCGGCTCGCCGCCGCGCGTCCACGACGAGGTCTGCGGACGCCGGTCCGACAGAGCGGCCCACACGACGTGCGAGGGCGAGACCGCGACCACCGCGTCCACCTCGGCGTGGAGGCTGCCGAGCAGCAGAGCGGCCTCCGCCCCGCGGGAGGTGCCGAGCACGACGAGCCGGTCGCACCGCTCGTGCAGCCAGGCCAGCGGCTCCTCGAAGGACTCCAGGGGCACCCGGTCCAGGACGAGGTCGAACCAGCGGTAGGACAGCGCCGTCACGTCGAGGCCGGCGGCGAGCACGTCGCAACGCTGGCGCTCGACCCGGCCGCTGGAGCCGGACAGCACCAGGACCCCGGTGCGGCCGGCGCCGGCGAGGTGGGCGTCAGTCCCGGGGGGCTTCATCCGAGCGGATGTCGATGCGCCAGCCGGTGAGGCGGGCGGCGAGGCGGGCGTTCTGGCCCTCCTTGCCGATGGCGAGCGACAGCTGGAAGTCGGGCACCACGACGCGCGCCGAGCGCGCGGCGAGGTCGACGATCTCGACCGAGCTGACCCGGGCGGGCGAGAGCGCGTGGGCCACGAGCTCGGCGGGGTCCTCGGACCAGTCGACGATGTCGATCTTCTCGCCGTGCAGCTCGGCCATCACGTTGCGCACCCGCTGGCCCATCGGGCCGATGCAGGCGCCCTTGGCGTTGACGCCCGGCACGGTCGAGTGCACCGCGATCTTGGTGCGGTGGCCGGCCTCGCGGGCGATGCCGGCGATCTCGACGGTGCCGTCGGCGATCTCGGGGACCTCGAGGGCGAACAGCTTCTTCACCAGGTTGGGGTGGCTGCGCGACAGCGTGATCTGGGGGCCGCGCATCCCCTTGCGCACCGAGAAGACCAAGCACTTGATGCGGGTGCCGTGGGAGTAGACCTCGCCGGGCACGCGCTCGGCCACGGGCAGCAGCGCCTCCACCTTGCCGAGGTCGATCATCACGTCGTCGGGGTTGCGGCCCTGCTGGATGACCCCGGAGATCACGTCGCCCTCCTTGCCGGAGAACTCACCGAACCGGATGTCGTCCTCGGCGTCGCGCAGGCGCTGCAGCATGATCTGCTTCGCGGTCGTCGCGGCGATGCGGCCGAAGTCGGCGGGGGTGTCCTCGGACTCCCCGACCTTGGTGCCGTCCTCGTCGAGCTCGGTGGCGAAGACCGTCACGTGCCCCGACTTGCGGTCGAGCACGACACGGGCCTGCTCGGCGGCGCCGGGCGTCTTCTGGTACGCCGTCAGGAGGGCCTGCTCGATCGCCTCGACCAGCACGTCGAAGGAGATCTCCTTCTCCCGCTCGAGGGTGCGCAGGATGCTCATGTCGATGTCCACGTCAGGACTCCTCTCCTTCGACGGCCGCCTCGTCGTCGTCGCGGCCCTTGCGGTTGAACTCGATCTGCACCAGCGCCTTGGCGACCTCGTCGTAGGCGACCTCGCGCCGGGTGCCGTCGCTCTCGACCAGCAACGTGGCGGCGCGGTCGTCGGAGCCGACGACGCGCCCGGTCACCGACGTGCCGTCGGTGAGCTGGACGGCGACGAGCCGGTCGGCGTTGCGACGCCAGTGGCGCGGGAGGGTGAGCGGTCGGTCGACGCCGCGGGAGGTCACCTCGAGGGTGTAGGGCTGCTCCCCCATGACGTCGCCGGCGTCGAGGGTGTCAGAGACGACCCGGGTGGCCTCGGCGACGTCGTCGAGGGTGACGCCGCGGTCGCCGTCGACGGCGACCCGCAGGACCCGGCGCTTGCCGGCGGGAGTGATCTCGACCGCCTCGACGTCGAGGCCGAGCGGGGTCAGGGCGGGGACCAGCTCCTGCTCGATCCGGTCACGGAGCTCGTCTGCTCGACCAGCCACGGCGGGTCCTCCCTCTGCTGTTGTGGGTGCTGCTGTGCGCGTGCGGTGCGTGTTCTCGGTGCGGGGACACCTTAGCCGCGGACCGGCCCACACCCCATCCCGACGCGGACGGCCCACGAGGACCGCGGACCGTCGGCCCCCGCGACGTAGGGTCTCGGTCGTGCCCGACCGTCCGCTCCTGTCCCGGCGCACGAGCCTGGCCCTGCCCGGCCTGGTCGCGCTGGGGGCGACGGCGGCGTGCGACGTCGACGACCTGCGCCCGCCGCAGGACGACCCGACCCCCTCCGCTGCGGCGTCGGCGAGCCCGACGGGCGCCCCCGGTGGCGACACCGCGGTGGTCGAGGAGGTCGTCGCCGCGCTCGACGCCGTGCTGGCCCAGCTGCTGGCCGCGCGCAGCGTGCCCGCCCAGCGGGCGGCGGTCGTCCCGCTGCTGCGCGCGCACCGCCGGCACGTCGAGGCGCTCGACGCCACGTCCCGGGCCACGCCGAGCCCGACCCCGGTGTCCGTGGAGCAGGTGCGGGCGCAGGAGCTCGCGCTGCGCGGCTCGCTCGTCGACTCCGCGGGGCGGGCCGAGAGCGGCGCGCTGGCCCGGCTGCTGGCCTCGATGGCAGCCTCCGTCGACCAGCACCTCGCCGTCCTGCCCACCGGAGGTGCCCGGTGAGCGGGTCCGGCACCGAGGTCGACGCCCTGCAGACCACCCTGGCCGCCGAGCACGCGGCCGTCTGGCTCTACGGCCTGCTGGGCGCCCGGACCTCGCAGTCCGCCGAGGCCGGCCTCTACACCGCCGTCCGTGCGGCGTACGACGCGCACCGCGAGCGCCGCGACGCCCTCACCGGCGACATCGCCTCACTGGGCGCCTCCCCTGTGGGCTCGGCACCGGCCTACACACCGCCCGCGGGCCTCGACACCGCCGCGGGTCGCGCGAGCGCCGCGCTCGTCGTCGAGCGCTCGTGCGCCGAGACCTACGCCGCCCTGGTCGGCTCGACGACCGGCGAGCGACGTACGCGCGCCGTGGGCATGCTCGCCGACGCGGCGGTGCGCGAGCTGTCCTTCGGCGGCGAGCCCGAGGCGTTCCCCGGGCTGCCCTCCGACTCGCTCTCCTGAGGCGGTCGAGCGGGCAACCGCGGGAGAGAGGACGGCGGTCCGTGAGCGAGCCGGCTACGGGGGAATCCCGAGATGGACACCCGGAGCTGACGGGCTCACGGACCGCAGGGCGAGTAGCTGCCTCCCGAGAAGCAGGCGCCTCTGTCGTCCTGTGCACGAGTCTGCAGGACCCGACGACCCGACGGCGAGCCAGCGGCATCTGCACAAGTCTGCATTGCAAGAACCTGCAGAAGTGGACGCCCCCGGGGGCATCGCCGAGCGCGACGGAGCGGGGTCAGTCCCAGCGGGCGAGCACGTCGGGCAGCTCGGAGAGCGACTGCACGACGGCGTCCGGCTCACCCTCCGTGTGGCCGATCTGCACGGCGGGGATCCGGCTGTGCGGCACGTGCACGGCGCGCATCCCGGCCTGCTGGGCTCCCCACACGTCGTCGAAGAGCCGGTCGCCGACGTAGACGCACCGGCCGGGGTCGCTGACGCCGACCGCGTCCAGCGCCGCGCGGAACGCGAGCGGTGACGGCTTCGTCCACGCGATCTCACTCGTGTAGACGTCGCCGTCGATCAGGTCGAGCACACCGTCGCGCTCGAAGACCGCCTCGTGGAAGGCGCGCGGCCAGATGGTGTTGGACAGCACCCCGACCTTGCGGCCCTCGGCCCGCAGCCGCTCCCAGGTCGGGCGGACCTCGGGGTCGGTGAGCGTGTGCGGCTCCCAGAAGGCGTAGTAGTCGGCGAGCAGCGCCGGGTCGTGCTCGAGCCCCGCCTCGTCGAACAGGTCGGCCACCGTCGCGGACTGCTGGTGGTCGCGGGAGCGGCCCCAGATCGTCGCACCGGCCTCGTGCAGCAGCCGCTGCGAGACCTCGACCTCGTGCTCGGCCCCGACGACCGCCTGGGCGAGCGCCAGCGACTCGGCGTGGAAGTCGACGTCGTGCCAGGCGGTCAGCGTGCCGCCCCAGTCGAAGATGACGGCCTCGATCACGAGCCGGCTCCTGTGCTCAGGCGCGGACGACCCGCACGACGTGGTCGACGACGTGCTCGGCGGCGACCTCCTCGCGCTCGCCCGTACGCCGGTCGCGGACCTCGACGGTGCCCTCGGCGAGGTTGCGGCCGACGACGACGATGGTGGGGACACCGATGATCTCGGCGTCCTTGAACTTCACGCCCGGGCTGACCTTCGGACGGTCGTCGTAGAGCACCTCGACGCCCTGGGCGTGCAGCTCGGTGGCGATCCGCTCGGCGGCGGCGAAGACCGCCTCGTCCTTGCCGGTCGCGACCAGGTGCACGTCGGCAGGCGCGACGTGGCGCGGCCAGCACAGCCCCTGCTCGTCGAGCGTGCCCTCCGCGATCGCGGCGACGGCGCGGGAGGGGCCGATGCCGTAGGAGCCCATGGTGACGGTGACGAGCTTGCCGTTCTCGTCGAGCACCTTGAGGTCCAAGGCGTCGGCGAACTTGCGGCCGAGCTGGAAGATGTGGCCCATCTCGATGCCCCGGGCACTCTCGAGCACTCCCCCGTCGCTCGCGCCGCACACCGGGCAGGGGTCGCCGTCGCGCACCTCGCCGACGTCGATCGTGCCGTCGCCGGTGAAGTCGCGACCGGCGACGAGGTCGAGCACGTGGGAGCCGTGGACGTCGGCACCGGTCACCCAGCGGGTGCCCTCGACGACACGGGGGTCGAGCAGGTAGCGGACGCCGGCGGGCTTGTCCTCGCCGAGCGCGCCGGGGCCGATGTAGCCCTTGGTCAGCGTGGGGCGGGCCGCGAACTCCGCCTCGGTGAGCGGCTCGAAGACCACGCCCTCGCCGAGCTCGGCCTCCAACCGCTTGGTGTCGACCTCGCGGTCGCCGGGCAGGCCGACCGCGACCGCCTCGGTGCGGCCGTCGGGGTGGCGCACCGAGAAGACGACGTTCTTGAGGGTGTCGGCGGCGGTCCAGGCGCGCCCGTCGGAGCGGGGGTAGGCCTCGTCGAGGTGGGCGACCAGCGTGTCGATGGTGGGGGTGTCGGGCGTCTGCTCGGCGTGCGCGGCCGGCAGCCCGTCGTACGACGCGGGCGCGGGCGCGGGGGTGTCGACGGCCTCGACGTTGGCGGCGTAGTCGCAGCGCGAGCAGCGGACGTAGGTGTCCTCGCCGACGGCCAGCCTGGCGAGGAACTCCTCGGACTTCGACCCGCCCATCGCGCCGGCCTGGGCCTTGACGATGACGTACTCGAAGCCGAGCTTGTCGAAGATGCGGATGTAGGCGTCGCGGTGCTTCTCGTAGCTCGCCTGCAGCCCCGCGTCGTCGACGTCGAAGGAGTAGGAGTCCTTCATGACGAACTCGCGCCCGCGCAGCACGCCCGCGCGGGGACGTGCCTCGTCGCGGTACTTCGTCTGGATCTGGTAGATCGAGAGCGGCAGGTCCTTGTAGGAGGAGTAGAGGTCCTTCACCACGAGGGTGAACATCTCCTCGTGCGTGGGGCCGAGCAGGTAGTCGTCGCCCTTGCGGTCCTTGAGCCGGAAGATGCCGTCGCCGTACTCGGTCCAGCGACCGGAGGCGTCGTAGGGCGCGCGGGGCAGCAGCGCGGGGAACAGCAGCTCCTGCGCGCCGATCGCGTCCATCTCGTCACGGATGATCTGCTCCACCTTGCGCAGCACGCGCAGACCGAGCGGGAGCCAGGTGTAGATGCCGGGGGCGGAGCGTCGGATGTAGCCCGCGCGCACCAGCAGCTTGTGGCTCGGGACCTCGGCGTCCGCGGGGTCGTCGCGCAGCGTGCGCACGAACAGGGTCGACATCCGCAGGATCATGCGAGCAGCCTAGGGCGCGTCGATCAGTCCCACGCAGTCGCCCGCGCGGCGTCGCATCGGACCTGGACGGCGTTGTCGTCGCCCGCCGTGACTCCGCCACGGCGGGCTCCTCCGCCTTGCCAGCTCCGCGCGACCCCACGCCTGCTCCCACGGGGACTGACCGACACACCCTGGGCGTGCGGTCGGGGCGCCTCGACGCGGTTTCCCGGTCCGTCGCGTGCCGCGACGCAACCGTACGCCGCCCGCGCGCGTCTCCCCTGCACCATCCGCGCCGCGGTGCTCGTCGCACCCGTGGCCGGCCCCACCTCAGAAGGACCCCCGATGCGCCGCTTCTCCCCCGCCCGTCTCGTCCCTGCGGCCGCCCTCAGCGCGGCTGCACTGCTGATCGCCTCGACGTCCGCGCTGGCCGCCGCACCCACGACCGTCGACCCGAAGACGCTGCCCGAGGGCCCGGCGCCCGCCGTGGCCCACCTCGAGGGGCAGCGGCTCAACGTGCTCGTCGACGGCGCCCTGCGGGTGCCGCTGCGGGCCCAGGCCGTCCTGCTGCTCGGCGAGTCCGGCACGGGCCACGTCGTCGGGCTGTCCAAGCGGACCGGGGCGACCTCGCTGGTGCGCGTCGAGGCCGACGGCTCGAAGCTGGAGCTGAGCGACGGCGACCCGTGGAGCTCGGTGCTGTCCTCCGACGGCACCCGGGTCGTGTCGTACGAGTGGAAGCGCGGACGCAGCGTCCTCAGCGTCCTCGACGCGACCACCGGAGCGGTGACCGCCCGCCGGGTCTTCCGCAGCTTCGTCACCCCGCTCGACGTGACGGGCGACCGGGTCGTGCTCGGCGGCTGGGACCGCAGGACCCGGGGCACCCTCGCCTGGGACCTCACCACCGGCGACCTCACGCGGCTCAGCGACCGGATCGCCTACCGCGCCGACGCCCAGCACGACCTGCTCGTGTCCTACACACGCGACCCCTACGACGAGGGCTGCACCGTGGTCAGCCGCCTCAGCGACCCGGGCGCGAAGCTGTGGCGCTCGTGCGACAGCACCGTCTCCGACATCTCCACCGACGGCACGCACCTGGCGACGTACGACATCCTGAGCGACGGCATCGGCCCCAACCAGGTGCAGGTGCGCACCGTCACCGGCGCGGTCACCGGCACCTACCGGGTCGCGCACCGCGGCTACTTCGGTGCGCTGGAGTTCGAGGACGGCGACACGCTGCTCGCGGAGGCCTCGTCGCGCCGCGCCACCGCGACCGTGAGGTGCACCGACGCGGTGTGCGAGCGCGCGACGCCGGTCAGCCGCAACCCGATCTACCGGCTGACCCCGTCTGCCGGGTGAGGGACGCCCGCCGTCAGAACATCACGGTCGAGAACCGTGCGGTCTCGACGAACCCGACCCGCTCGTAGGCGCGGCGGGCGGGGGTGTTCCAGTCGTTGACGTAGAGCGAGACGGTCGGGGCGATCTCGCGGCGCACGAGGTCGACCACGGCGGCCATCCCCGCGCTCGCGAGGCCCCGGCCGCGGTGCTCCGGGGGCACGAAGACGCCCTGGATCTGCGCGGCGTACGGCGAGGCGCAGGCGACCTCGGCCTTGAAGACCAGCTCGTCGCCCTCGAACTGCGCGAAGCTCCAGCCCCGGCTGATCAGCTGCTGGACGCGGGCGCGGTAGAGCTCGGCGCCGCCGCCGGCCTCCGGGGAGACCCCGACCTCCTCGGTGTACATCGCCACGCACGCCGGGTAGAGCGCATCGAGATCGGCTCGCGTGGTGCGGCGTACGCCGGGGGCCGGCTCGACGAGCGGGTCGGTGTCGATCGCCAGGTGCGGCTGGCGCCAGCGGACCTCGCGGGGGCGGCCCCACATGTCGGCGACGACGTGCCAGAAGACCTCGACCGCGTCGTGCGGACCGACGATGGTCGAGACGGTGCGGCTGCGGGTGAGGGCGCGCTCGGCGAAGGCCCGCGCGTCGTCCGCGGTCGCCTGCACCGGCACCAGGTTGGCGCCGACGTGGCAGGCCGCGACCAGGTCTCCCCCGTCGAAGCGGCCCCACATCTCACCGCCCAGCCAACGCGGCTCGAGGTTGGTGGTGCGGGCCCGGTGGTCGACGAACACGTTGACGACCGGGTCGCGGTGCGCGAGCTCGAGGAACGCGTCGAGGTCGGGCGCGCCAAGGGGGCGGACGCCGTGACGCGTGGTGAGCACGGGTCGAGCCTATGCCGATCGGCCCGCACCAGCACCACGGCTCGTCCGTCGGGCCTGCTCGCTCCCCCTGCCCGCGTCGTCGCGAACACCCCAGAACGTCCGGAATCCCAGCAGATGCTGGGATCGCGACACCGGCGCCGGGCCACTTCCTGACGTTCTGGGGTGTTGCAACGCCCCAGAACGTTGGCGATCCCAGCAGATGCTGGGATTCCGCCGCCACCGCCCCCGTAGGGTCCCAGGATGCGCTGGTCGGCCTCCGCCCCCGTGACGTGGCCCGCGGACCACCGGTGGCAGCGGCTGCGCGAGGAGCTCGTCGACCGGGCCGCGGCGGGGATGCGGGTCGAGCCCGACGGCACGGTGCGCATGGACGGCGCCGGTCCGGGTGACCCCGAGGTCAGGCTGGCCGCGGGCACCCACCTCCAACCGGGGGCGGACTACCGGATCGCCCCCGAGCTCACCACCGGCCTCGTGCGCGGCTGGGTCGGCGCCGTCGCCGGGGTGGGTCGCACCGCGGGCATCGAATGGGCGCCGTACGCCGAGCCGGGCCGGGCGCACGTGGAGCTGCAGGGGCTCGACCGGCTGGTCGAGGCCCGCTTCGCCAGCGACCTGGCGGTCCTGCGTGGGCGTGGCCGGTTCGCCCCCGGCGAGTCGGAGGCGCTGGACCTCGAGGTGGAGGTGCCGTGGCTGCGGGTCGAGCTGCGGGCCGGCGTACGCGCGGGAGAGCTGACGGTCTCGCTGCGGGTGCGCGGTCTCGGTGCGTGGTGGCCGACGCTGGCGCCCCTGATGCTGGCCGGTCGAGCGAGCTTCCAGCGCGAGCTCGAGACCGCCGTCCTCGAACTGGCCGAGACGCTCACGACGTTCGCGACGACGGGCGACCTCGCCATCCCTGCTGTCGAGTCGCTCGAGGACGTGCAGCGCCGACACGAACGCGAGCTCCGCGGCGGGCTCTCGGAACTGGCGAGGCGCCAGCGCACCGTGCGCGACCGTCTGTCGATCCTGCCCTGGTGGCGACGTACGCCGGCCAGGTGGCGAGCGGAGGTCGCGGGCCTCCCGACGCCGACCTGGCCCGCCGGGGCCCTGCTGTGGCCGCCGACCTGGGTCGAGGTGGAGCAGGAACTCACCGCGAGGGTGCTGCGCGGCCTGCCGTGGCGTCGCGACGACCTGCTCGAGAAGCGCGTCGCGGCCTTCGCCGACGAGTTGGTGGCCACGCGGCTGGCGGCCGACGCCGACTCCCGCCGCGCGGCCGATGCCGCCCGCGCCGAGCCGTGGCTCACCGACGAGGCGCTCGACCTGTCGTGGCTCGCGACCCCGACGAGACTGCTCGCCGAGGCTCGGGGCGTCAGCTCACCGTGACGGTGGCGCCCTCGCCGTCGACGGCCTCCATGCCCTCTGCGATGCGCATGGCCTCCTCGATGAGGGTCTCCACGATCTGCGACTCGGGGACGGTCTTGATGACCTCGCCCTTGACGAAGATCTGACCCTTGCCGTTGCCGGAGGCGACGCCGAGGTCGGCCTCGCGAGCCTCACCCGGGCCGTTGACGACGCAGCCCATCACGGCGACGCGCAGCGGGACCTCGAGGCCGTCGAGGCCCGCGGTCACCTGCTCGGCGAGGGTGTAGACGTCGACCTGGGCACGACCGCACGAGGGGCAGGAGACGATCTCGAGGCGGCGCGGGCGCAGGTTGAGCGACTCGAGGATCTGCAGACCGACCTTGACCTCCTCGACCGGGGGGGCCGACAGCGAGACCCGGATCGTGTCGCCGATGCCCTGGGAGAGCAGGGCGCCGAAGGCCGTCGCCGACTTGATCGTGCCCTGGAACGCCGGCCCCGCCTCGGTCACGCCGAGGTGCAGCGGCCAGTCACCCGCCGCGGCGAGGAGCTCGTAGGCGCGGACCATGACGACCGGGTCGTTGTGCTTGACCGAGATCTTGAAGTCGTGGAAGTCGTGCTCCTCGAAGAGCGAGGCCTCCCAGACCGCCGACTCGACGAGCGCCTCGGGCGTGGCCTTCCCGTACTTGTCCAGGATCCGCTTGTCGAGCGAGCCGGCGTTGACGCCGATGCGGATGGACGTGCCGTGGTCCTTGGCGGCCTTGGCGATCTCCTTGACCTGGTCGTCGAACTTGCGGATGTTGCCGGGGTTGACCCGGACGGCCGCGCAGCCCGCCTCGATGGCGGCGAAGACGTACTTCGGCTGGAAGTGGATGTCGGCGATCACCGGGATCTGCGAGTGCTGCGCGATCTGAGGCAGCGCGTCGGCGTCGTCCTGCGAGGGGCACGCCACCCGCACGATGTCGCAGCCGGACGCGGTGAGCTCCGCGATCTGCTGCAGCGTGGTGTTGACGTCAGAGGTGAGCGTCGTGGTCATCGACTGCACCGAGATCGGCGACTCGCTGCCGACCCCCACCTTGCCCACCTTGATCTGGCGGGTGGGGCGCCGCGGCGCCAGGGTCGGAGGCGGCGCTGCGGGCATCCCCAGGTCGATCGAGGTCATGCCTCCAGCGTACTGAGCCGCACCGACTCCTCCCCCATCCTCCGCGCCCCCGGGGCTGACCGCGGCGCGCGGCGGGCCTCACGCGCGCACGTCGACCTGGAACCCCCGCTGCATCCCGCTCTGCAGGCTCGAGGCGAGCGTCGACAGGTCCACGTCGTGCGCCGCGAGCAGGTCGGCCAGGCTCGTGCCCGAGCGCAGCTCCTCGAGCACGTCCTCGCCGTCCATCTCCAGCAGGGAGCCGACCACCTCGAGGGTGCTCTCCTGGGTCGAGGTCAGCGAGCCGGTCAGCGCACCGGTGGGCGGCGGTCCGGGCGGCCGACCGCCACCCGGGCCACCGGGTCCACCGGGGCCGGCTGTCCCGGTCTGCTGAGCGATCTGCGTCACGATCTCGCGCAGGTCGGGTGAGGACCTCAGCTCCTCGGGCGCGCCGTCCTCGAGCGCTTGCAGCAGGTCCTCGCCGGAGACGCCGGCCTCGGTGGCGACGTCCATCAGGCTGGTGCCGCCCGCGACCTTCGCGGCGAGCTCCTCGGCGGACTGCCCGAGCAGCTCGGACACCGCCTGGAAGTGACCCGCGGGCTGCCGGCGGCTCGCCGCGGAGGCCGAGGCACCCGAGAGGCCGGACAGGCTGGACAGGGACGAGGAGCTCTGGCTCCCCACGCAGTTGATCGTCATGACCCGGCCATCGGTCGCGACGGCATCGGCCTGAGCACCCGGTGCCGCACTCACAGGTAGGGCCTGGTTCTCACAGGTGGACGGTCGGACTCACAGGCTCCTGCCAGCCACTCACAGGCGCAAGGTCTTGACGACTGGGCCGCCGGGGGTCAGGAGCCGTAGATGCTCAGCGGCACGACCAGGTCGCCGACGATGAGGACGACGCTCATCGCGAGCATCGCGGTCGCGACGACGTACGCGACCGGCAGCAGCTTCGCGGCGTCGACGTGGCCCGGGTCCGGGCGTCCGCGCAGCCGCGCCGCGCCGCGGCGTACGGCCTCCCACAGCGCGCTGGCGATGTGGCCGCCGTCGAGGGGCAGCAGCGGGATGAAGTTGAAGGCGCCGATGAAGAAGTTGAAGCCCGCGACGAGCAGCAGCAGGATCGCGATCTTGGCGTCCTGCGGGATGAGGTCGGTCGACGCGGTCTCACCGGCGAGCCGGCCGCCGCCGACGATGCTGACGGGGCTGTCGGGGTCGCGCTCCTGGAGGCCGAGGATCGCCTTGCCGACGCCCCAGACCCGCGACGGGAGGTAGATCAGCGCCTCGACGGTCTGCTCGGCGGTCTCGCCCATCTGCACGAGCGTGTAGAGCGGTCCGCCGGTCGCCCGCACGGTCTGCGGGGTGACGCCGAGGAACCCGACCTCGCGCAGCGTCTGGTCGGTCGCGGAGTCGGGTCGCAGCTCGACCGTGGTGCTGGTCGTGCCGCTCAGCTCCTGCCCGTCGCGCTCGTAGCCGATGACGGCCTGGCCGTCGGCGTTGTCGCGGATGAGCGAGCGCAGCTGGTCCCAGCCGGTGACGGCGGTGCCGTTGAACGACGTGATGGTGTCGCCGGGTCGCAGGCCCGCCTCGGCGGCCGGGCTCTCGGGGTCGCTCGCCGTGCAGTCGGTGCGCTGCTCGGAGGCCGGGATCACGCACTGCGAGACCGAGGACAGCACCGGGCGCCCCTCGGCGGGCCCGACGTCGTTGGGGTTGCCGTAGGTGCCGAAGACGCCCCAGAACAGGAAGAAGGCGATCGCGATGTTGACCGACGGACCGCCGGCCATGACGACGACCTTCTTCCACCACGGCATCTTGTAGAACAGCCGCTCGGAGTCCTCGGGGCCGATCAGCTCCCACTCCGCGGCGCGGGCGTCGGAGATGAGCTGGGTGAACATCCCGGTGTTGGACTTGCGCACCCGGGTGACCTGGTTGCCGTGCTCGTCGTAGGACACCTCGCCGAGCTGCTCGGCGCCGGGCGGCAGCATCCCGACGATCTTGACGTAACCGCCGAGCGGGATCGCCTTGATGCCGTACTCCGTCTCGCCGCGCCGCCGCGACCAGACCGTGGGGCCGAAACCGATGAAGTACTGCGTGACCTTCCCGCCGAACGCCTTCGCCGGGATCATGTGACCGAGCTCGTGGAGCCCGATCGAGACCAGGATCGCGACGACGAACGCCACGACCCCGAGCACGTAGTAGACCGTGGTCACTGCTGTTCTCCCCCTGTTGCCGCGTCCTGCGCGATGCCCGCAGCCTCGGACCGCGCCCACGCGTCGGCGGCGAGCACGTCCTCCACGGTCCTCGCCTCCGCGCCCACCGAGCGTACGTCGTGGCGCGCGAGCACCGCGGCGATCGTCGGCACGATCCGGGCGAACGGCAGCCTTCCCCGCCGGAACTCCTCGACACACACCTCGTTGGCGGCGTTGTAGACCGCGGGGGCCGTGCCTCCGGTGAGCGCGGCCCGCTTGGCCAGCTCCACCGCGGGGAACGCCTCGTCGTCGAGCGGGAAGAACTCCCACGTCTGCGGTCTGGTCCAGTCGACCGCGGGGGCCGTGCCGGGCACCCGGTCGGGCCAGGCGAGCCCCAGGGCGATCGGGATGAGCATCGTCGGCGGGCTGGCCTGGACCATCGTCGAGCCGTCGACGAACTCCACCATCGAGTGCACGACGCTCGTGGGGTGCACGACGACCTCGATCCGCTCGATCGGGACGCCGAAGAGCAGGTGCGCCTCGATGACCTCGAGCCCCTTGTTGACCAGCGTGGCGGAGTTGATCGTCACGACCGGGCCCATGTCCCACGTAGGGTGGGCCAGTGCCTCGTCGACGGTCACGTCGGCGAGCTCGGTGGCCGTCCGGCCGCGGAAGGGCCCGCCGCTCGCGGTGAGGACGAGCTTGTGCACCTCCTCGGCGGAGCCGCCACGCAGGCACTGGGCGAGCGCACTGTGCTCGGAGTCGACCGGCACGATCTGGCCCGGGGCCGCCCGGCCGGTCACCAGCGGTCCGCCGACGATGAGCGACTCCTTGTTGGCCAGCGCCAGCACGTTGCCGGCGTCGAGCGCGGCGAGCGTCGGGCGCAGGCCGACGGCGCCGGTGATGCCGTTGAGCACCACGTCGCACGGCAGCGCCGCGGCCTCGGTCGAGGCCTCCTCGCCGAGCCCCGCGTAGAGACCCGGGTACGCCGCGCGCAGCTCGGCCGCCTGCTGCTCGAACAGCTCCGGGTTGCCCCCGCCCGCGGTGATCGCGACGACCCGGAACCGGTCCGGGTCGCGGCGCACGATCTCGAGGGCCTGGGTGCCTATGGAGCCGGTAGAGCCGAGGACGACGACATCTCTGCGCGCAGGTCTCACCACGTCGTCATCGTCCCACCGCAGCGCCTGACCGGCGCCGGCCCTCCACCCCGGGAGGTGAAAGTCGGCGGATCGTGAGGAGGTGTCTCAGCCGTCGTCGTCCCGACACGCAGGCGAAACAGTCCCGGGGTGGAGTGCGAGCACGGCTCCCGGTCGGGTGCCGCACCTCGTCGCGAAGGATCCCGATGCACCATCTCGATGTCACACCCGCTCGTCCGCGCCGTCACCGGCCGCGGCTCGCCCACGCCCTCGGAGCCGCCGTGCTCTCCGCCTCCCTGGCCGCGACCGGTCTCGCGGCCCAGGCCCCGGCAGCCTCCGCCGCCGCGGCGCCCGTCTCGCCGAAGACGCTGCCGGGCGGCCTCGACCTGGCCACGGCGGGCATCCAGCAGCTCCAGGCAGGGCTGCGCGCCGGCACCTTCACCTCGGTCGACCTGGTGAAGGCCTACCTCGCCCGCATCGACGCGATCAACTACGCCGGCCCGCGGCTCAACGCGATCCGGCAGCTCTCGGCCACCGCCCTGGCCGACGCCCAGGCCGCCGACGCCGCACGGGCCGCCGGCCGCGCCACCGGCCCGCTGGCCGGGATCCCGATCCTGGTCAAGGACAACATCGACGTGGCGGGGATGCCCACCACGGCCGGCAGCGTCGCACTGGCCAACTCCTACCCCCGCGCGGACTCGCCCCTCGCGGCTTCGCTCAAGGCCGCGGGCGCGATCATCCTCGGCAAGACCAACCTCACCGAGTTCGCCAACTACACGACCGCCGGCATGCCGGCGGGCTACAGCTCGCTCGGCGGCCAGGTGCTCAACGCCTACGACCTCTCCCAGACGCCGAGCGGCTCCTCGGCGGGCTCGGGCGTGGCCGCATCCACCGCCATGGCCGCGGCGACCGTCGGCACCGAGACGTCGGGTTCCATCCTCAGCCCGGCCAACGCCAACTCGCTGGTCGGGATCAAGCCGACGGTCGGCCTGATCAGCCGCACCGGCGTCATCCCGATCTCGGCCTCGCAGGACACCGCCGGCCCGATGACCCGGTCGGTCTTCGACGCTGCCGCAGTCCTGACCGGCCTCACCACCGGAGCCGACCCGGAGGACGCCGCCACGCAGGACGGCCGCTCGGCGGGGTTCGACGACGTCGACTACACCGCCAGCGTCGGCACCACCGGGCTCCAGGGGGTCCGTCTCGGGGTGATCGGGCTCGCCGCGGCACTCGGCACACCGGGGCCCTACGCCGACGCCCTCACCGTCCTGCGGGACCAGGGTGCGACCCTCGTCGACGTCTCTGCGCCGACCGGCACGTCGCAGCGGGGCATCCTGGACCTGGAGTTCAAGCGCGA
The DNA here is from genome assembly GCF_009823805.1 of Nocardioides flavescens. GTDB lineage: Bacteria > Actinomycetota > Actinomycetes > Propionibacteriales > Nocardioidaceae > Nocardioides > Nocardioides flavescens. The sequence continues at coordinate 81,238 of NZ_WUEK01000001.1, forward strand.
CCTCAACGCCTACCTCTCGCGGCTGCCCGCCTCGGCGCCGATCAGGACGCTGGCCGACGTCATCGCCTACAACGACGCCCACGCCGACGTCGCCCTCAAGTTCGGCCAGACGCTGCTCACCCAGTCCGAGGCCGTCGACCTGAACGACTCCACCACCCGTGCCGCCTACGTCGCCGCCCGCGACCAGGGCATCGCCGACAGCCGCAACGGCATCGACACGGTCCTCACGACGAACAACGTCTCGGCGATCGTCAGCAGCGCCCAGACGACCGGCATCGGCGCCCGGGCCGGCTACCCGTCGCTGACCCTGCCGGCCGGCTACAACCCGGCCAACCGGCGTCCCGTGGCCATCACCTTCCTGGGCACGGCCTACACCGAGGCGTCGCTGATCTCCTACGCCTCGGACTACGAGGCCGCCGCCGCGGTCTGGCGCTCGCCCGAGTCGATCAACCCGACGGCCTTCGCCTGCACCGCGCTGGCCAGCCCGAACAGCGCCGAGTCGTGCGACCAGCCCGCTCCGGCACCGGCCACCAGCGTGACGCTGGCCGACCTGAAGCGCACGGTCGTGGCGCGCACCCAGCGCGGCAAGGTGCGCATCGCCGTGGCAGCGGGCTCCGTCGTGCCGACGGGGCGCGTGGTGGTCACCCGCAAGGGCAAGACCGTCGGCTCCGCGACCCTCGACCCCGCGGGTCGCGCCGTGGTGCGGATCAAGCGGCTCAAGCCGGGCAAGCACCGCCTCGTGGTGACGTACGTCGGCACGAGCGCCGTGCTCACCTCGTCCGACACCGTGCGTCTGCGGGTGGCGCGCAAGCGGGGCTGACCCGCGCCGCTGAGCAGCGCAGCCGACGCGCAGCGGTGGGGACCGCCGTCACTCGTGGCGGAAGGCCCCCACCGCTGCCGTCAGCTCGACCGAGGTGCGTCGCAGCTCGTCGACCGTGTCCTGCGTCTGCGCCAGCGCCTCGGTGGTCGTGGTGGCCGCACCCGAGACCCCGGAGATGTTGGCGGCGATCTCGCCGGAGGAGGTGGAGGCCTCGGCGACGTTGCGCGACATCTCGTTGGTGGTGGCGGTCTGCTCCTCGACGGCGGAGGCGATGGTGAGCTGGTAGTCGTTGATCGAGGTGATGATCGTGGAGATCTCACCGATCGCGTCGACGGCTCCGGTGGTGTCGCCCTGGATGGCCTCGACCCGGGCGGCGATGTCCTTGGTGGCCTGGGCGGTCTCCTGGGCCAGCTCCTTGACCTCGTTGGCGACCACGGCGAAGCCCTTGCCGGCCTCACCGGCACGGGCGGCCTCGATGGTGGCGTTCAACGCCAGCAGGTTGGTCTGCTCGGCGATGGAGGTGATGACCTTGACGACGTTGCCGATCTCCTGGCTCGAGGTCCCCAGCC
>NZ_WUEK01000001.1:82687-558703 GCF_009823805.1 Nocardioides flavescens
CGTTGGCGGAGTGCGCGATCTCGCGGATGGAGGCACCCATCTGCTCGGCACCCGCCGCGACCGTCGAGACGTTGCGCGAGACCTCCTCGGCCGCACCCGAGACCACCCCGGCCTGCACCGAGGTCTCCTCGGCACCGGCCGCGATCTGCTGCGACGACGCCGACAGCTGCCCGGCGGCCGACGCGAGCGTGACGGAGTGCCGGTGGATCGCGCCGACCGAGGTGCGCATCGTGGCGATGGCCCGACCGAGGTCGCGGCCCATCACGGCCAGCTCGTCGGTGCCGTCGCTGTCGACCTCGGTGACGAGATCGCCCTCCGCCAGCTGCCGCAGCCGCCCACGGAGCGAGGCGATCGGCCCGGTGAGCGAGCGGGTGATGACGAGCGCGAGCGCCGCGGCCAGCAGCGCCGCGACCACAGCGAGCGCGAGCACCGTGCGGGTCGCCGTCTCCTGGGCCGCGCTCGCCTCGGGGGCGGCGCCGGCGGCTGCCAGCGCGCCGTGCGCGTCCTCGACCAGCGCGTCGACCTGGTCGGAGATGGACTGGAACAGCTCGATCTCGTCGACCAGGACCAGCTTGTCGGCCTGGGCGACCTTCATAGACAGCCCGGTGCCGTAGAGCTCGACGATCTGCGCGTCGACGCTCATGAACTCCTCGAACGTCGAGCCGATCGCCGCGAGCTGCCGGCGCTCACCGTCGTCGGTGGCGAGACGCGTCGCCGTCGCGAGCTCGTCCTCGAACGCCGCCGCCGAGGCGACGAAGCTGGCGCGCGAGTCGCCCTCCACCGCCGCCCCGGGGTCGTCCGAGGGACCCGTCGCGACGTCGAGGGCGTAGGCCGTCTGCCAGCCGTTGAAGTCCGCGGCGCGGTACTTCACCTGCATCACCGCCTCGACCAGCGCGGCCTGGCGGGCGACCTCCCGGCGCGCCTCGCTCATCTGGCCGAGCCCCGACAGCGAGACGCCGGCGAGCACGACGAGGAGCAGGATGAGCACGGCGAACGTCGCGCCGAGGCGCCGTCCGATGCTCAGGCGGGAGACGAGTCGGACCACGGTGTTCCTCCGAGCGCAGAAGTGACCTTCCTCTTCGGCCCGGAAAACCCCCACCTGAGCGGTGTGCCCCACACCGGACGGAGGCGGACCAGACCGCAGGACGGCCCTGACGCAGGTTCGGGCCTGCCGTCGCGGGCCTCGGGCGAGTAGGTTCGCGGGCATGCAGACCGGCGGCCCCGCACTCCCCCAGCAGCGCTCTCTCGTCACCGAGATCCCCGGGCCGGAGTCGATGGCCCGCCTCGACCGGAAGAAGGCGCACGTCGCCGACGGGGTCGGCACGACGCTGCCGGTCTTCGTGGTCGCCGCGGGGGGCGGGGTGCTCCTCGACGTCGACGGCAACTCGCTCATCGACCTCGGCTCCGGCATCGCCGTCACCAGCGTCGGCAACGCCGCCCCCGGTGTCGTCAGCCGCGTGCAGGAGCAGGTCGCGGCGTTCACCCACACCTGCTTCATGGTGACGCCCTACGACGGCTACGTCGACGTGTGCGAGCAGCTCGCCGAGCTGACCCCCGGCGACCACGCCAAGAAGTCGGCGCTGTTCAACTCCGGCGCCGAGGCGGTCGAGAACGCCGTCAAGATCGCGCGCGTCGCGACCGGCCGCGACGCGGTGGCGGTCTTCGACCACGCCTACCACGGCCGCACCAACCTCACGATGGCCATGACGGCCAAGAACATGCCGTACAAGAACGGCTTCGGACCCTTCGCCGGCGAGGTCTACCGCGCGCCGATGTCCTACCCGCTGCGCGACGGCCTCTCCGGGCCCGAGGCCGCGGCCCGCGCGATCGACGTGCTGGAGAAGCAGGTCGGCGCCGACAACCTCGCGTGCGTGGCCATCGAGCCGATCCAGGGCGAGGGCGGCTTCGTGGTGCCGGCGCCGGGCTTCCTGCCCGCGCTCGCCGCGTGGGCGCGCGAGCACGGCGTGCTCCTGCTCGCCGACGAGATCCAGACGGGCTTCTGCCGCACCGGCGACTGGTTCGCCTGCGACGACGAGGGCGTGGTGCCCGACCTCGTGACCCTGGCCAAGGGGCTGGCCGGCGGTCTGCCGCTCGCCGCGGTGACCGGTCGCGCGGAGCTGATGGACGCCGTGCACGTCGGGGGTCTGGGCGGCACCTACGGCGGCAACCCGGTCGCCTGCGCCGCCGGGCTCGGGGCGATCGAGGAGATGCGCAGCCACGACCTCGTCGGCCGGGCGCGTGAGCTGGGCGCGGTGCTCGAGCGCCGCCTGCGCGCGCTCGCCGAGACCCACCCGGTGATCGCCGACGTCCGCGGCCGCGGGGCGATGATGGCGATCGAGCTCTGCGAGCCGGGCACCACGACCCCCGACGCCGCCCGCACGGCCGCGGTGTCGTCGGCCTGCCACCGCGCCGGCGTCGTGACCCTCACCTGCGGCACCTGGGGCAACGTCATCCGGTTCCTGCCGCCGCTCGCCATCTCGGACGCACTGCTCGAGGAGGCGCTCGACGTCGTGGCCGAGGCGTTCGCCGCGACTGCATGAGCGCCCTGCGCTTCCACCATCAGCCCGCCGACGGCTGGGTCAACGATCCCTACGGGCTCACCTGGCACGACGGTCGGTACCACCTGTTCTTCCAGCACGTCCCGGGCTCGCCCACGTGGCGATCGGACTGCCACTGGGGCCACGCCACGAGCACCGACCTGCTCACCTGGGAGCCACAGCCGATCGCGCTGACACCCGGTGACGGGGAGGACGGGTGCTGGTCGGGCTCGGTCGCGGGCGGCGTGGCGTTCTACACCGCGGTCGACGAGCCGCTCCTCGACCACGGGCGCGTGCGCCGCGCGGTGCCGCTCGACGACGACTGGCGCACCTGGCGCAAGGAGGACGTCGTCGTCGCGACCCCACCCGGGGCCACCCACTTCCGCGACCCGTTCGTGCACCGGTACGGCGACGGGTGGCGGATGCTGGTCGGCGGCGCGACCGCCGACGCGGCGACGATCTGGGTCTGCACCTCAGACGACCTCGCGACCTGGTCGTCACCGGAGGTGCTGGCGCAGCGCTCTCCCGAGGCCGGTGCCGACGGACTGGGTGACTACACCGGTCACGCCTGGGAGTGCCCCCAGTGGTGGTCGATCGACGGCCACGACGTGCTGCTCGTCTCGGTCTGGGAGCCCGAGCGGCTGCACCACCTCGCCTACCGCATCGACGACGGCCCCTGGCGCCGGTTCAGCCACGGCCTGCACTACGCCGGCGCGGCGTTCACCCACCGGGACGGCCGACCCGGCCTGGTCACCTGGCTGCGCGAGGTCGGCGCCACCTCGCTGCCGATGTCGCTCACGCTCGAGGACGGACGGCTCGTCGCGCACCCGCCGGCCGGCGTACCCGTGGTGGAGCGCGACGGGGTGCTCGAGGTGCACGACGACGGGGTCGTCGAGCGGTTCGGGCCCGACGGCATCGAGGCCCTCACCGTCCCGGCGCCCTGACACCGGGACGAGACCGGAGAGAGACCGGCGCGCGCAACCCCCCACAGACCCCGCGCGCCGGCCCGTCACCCCGAGACTTCCTGGATCCCCCACGGGCTGCCGTACTCCGTCAGCAGCTCGAGGAAGGGGACGGCGTCGAACGCTTCCGGTCCGAGCACGCCCGTGCCCGACCAGGTACCCCGCGCGAGCAGCTCCAGCGCCACGACCGGGTTGACCGCGGTCTGCCAGACCACGCACTGGTGGCCGTACTCCCGCATCGTCCACTCGTTGGCGACGACGTGGTAGAGGTACGTCGAGCGCGGGCCGGTGGGGTTGCCGTCCGCGTCCTTGCCGGTGCCGGTGACCCAGAGGCCGGCGCAGGTCTTGCCGGTCATCCGCGGCCCGATGGTCGCCGGGTCCGGCAGCACGGCGGCGACGACGTCGCGCGGGCTGACCTCGACGCCCTTGACCCGCACCTTCTCGGTCGAGTCGAGGCCGAGGGTGTGGAGCACGCGCAGGACGTTGATCATCTCCTCGCCGAGGCCGTACTTGAACGTCGCGCGGCGGCACTCGACCCAGCGCGGCATGAGGAGCACCTCCTCGTGCTCGACGTTGACGCACTCGACCGGGCCGATGCCCTCGGGGAAGTCGAAGACCTCCGGCTCGCTGAACGGCGCGGTCGTGTGCCAGGCGCCGTCCTCCCACACGATCGGCGGGTTGAGGCACTCCTCGATCGTGGTCCACATCGAGAACGACGGCGCGAAGATCTCGTGGCCGTCCTCGTCCCGCACGACCAGGTTGGCCCCGTCGCGGGTGCCGAGCTCGTCGATCTCGGCGAAGAGGTGGTCGGCGGCGTAGCGCGCGAACACGTCCGAGAGCCCGGGCTCGACGCCGATGCCGACGAGGGCGAGCCGACCCGCCTCCTCCCACTGCGCGGCGGCGGCGAACTGCTCGTCGCCGAGCTTGACCCCCGGCGTCTCGTACGGCGTCTCGGGGTGCGGCCGCGACAGCGACATCGCCATGTCGAGGTAGTCCGCGCCGGCGGCGAGGGCGCCTTCGAAGACCGGCATGTCGAAGACCGGGTCGACGGCGTTCATCACGTGGGTGATGCGGTGCTCGCGGCAGAGCGCGGCCACGGCGTCCGCGCTCGAGGCGTCGACCTGCGCGGCGCTGAACCGGGCGTCGGCCTCGGCGGCCCGCTCGGCCTTGGCCAGGTCGTAGTCGGCGACGACGATCGCCTCGTAGAAGTCGCGGCGAGCGGCGATGGCGCCGAAGGCGCCGCCCACCCCGCCGGCACCGACGAGCAGGATGCGCATCAGGACTCCCCCAGGTAGCTCATGACGTGCTTGATGCGGGTGTAGTCCTCGAGGCCGTACATCGACAGGTCCTTGCCGTAGCCCGAGTGCTTGAACCCGCCGTGCGGCATCTCCGAGACGAACGGGATGTGGGTGTTGATCCACACGACGCCGAAGTCGAGGCGCCGCGACATCCGCAGGGCCCGCGCGTGGTCTCTGGTCCAGACGCTGGAGGCCAGGCCGTAGTCGACGCCGTTGGCCCAGCGCAGGGCCTCGGCCTCGTCGGAGAAGCGCTGCACCGTCATGACGGGGCCGAAGATCTCGGTCTGGATCTGCTCGTCGTCCTGGCGCAGCCCGGACAGCACCGTCGGCTCGTAGAAGTAGCCCACCGACCCGTGGCGCGACCCGCCCGTCTCGACGCTGGCGTGGTCGGGGAGCCGGTCGACCATCCCCGCGACCCGGTCGAACTGGGCCTGGTTGTTGAGGGGGCCGTAGTAGGTGTCCTCGGCGGTCGGGTCACCGGTCGGCATCGCGCGGGCGGCCTCGGCGAGCGCCGCGACGAACTCGTCGTGCACCGCGTCCGCGACCAGCACCCGGGTGGCCGCGGTGCAGTCCTGGCCGGCGTTGAACAGGCCCGCGCCGGCGATCCCCTCGGCGGCGGCCGCGAGGTCGGCGTCCTCGAAGACCACGACCGGCGCCTTGCCGCCGAGCTCGAGGTGGACCCGCTTGAGGTCGGTCGCCGCGGAGGCCGCGACCTCCATGCCGGCGCGCACCGAGCCGGTGATCGCGACCATCTGCGGGGTCTTGTGCGACACCAGCGCGCGACCGGTGTCGCGGTCGCCGCACACGACGTTGAGCACGCCGGGCGGCAGGTGCTCGGCGCAGATCTGGGCCAGCAGCGTCGAGCTCGCCGGCGTGGTGTCGCTCGGCTTGAGCACGATGGTGTTGCCGCCAGCGAGCGCGGGCGCGATCTTCCAGATCATCATCATGAGCGGGTAGTTCCACGGCGTCACCTGACCGACGACGCCCACCGGCTCGCGCCGGACCCACGAGGTGTGGTCGGCCATGTACTCCCCCGCCGACCGCCCCTCGAGCACCCGCGAGGCGCCGGCGAAGAAGTTGAAGTGGTCGGAGGCGTAGGGCATCTCCTCGGCCATCGTCACCGCGCGCGGCTTGCCGGTGTCGCGGCACTCGACCTCGTTGATCTCCTCGATCCGGTCCTCGATCGAGCGGGCGATGCGCAGCAGGGCGTTGGCCCGCTCCTGCGGCGTGGTGAGCCCCCAGGTCTCGAAGGCCCGCGCCGCGGCGGCGTAGGCCCGGTCGACGTCCTCGGCGCCCGACATCGGAGCGGTGGCGTAGGTCTCGCCGGTGGTCGGGTCGACGACGTCGTACGTCGCACCGGAGACGGCGTCGACGACCTCGCCGTCGACGAGGTTGTGGAAGATGGTCTGGCCGGCGGAGTCGGTCATGGCCGCAGCCTAGGGCCTCGTGCGACGGTTTCGGCAGCCCCAGGTCCAGATCGGCACTGGATCCGTCGGTCGATCGGCGTTCTGACGCTCGATCAGGACCAGACGACGCGTCCGTCGATCCAGGTCGAGACGACCCGCGCCGCCCCGATCTCCTCGACCGGACCGGCGAACGGGTCGCGGTCGAGCACGACGAGGTCGGCGGCCGCGCCGGGGGCGAGCACCCCCGCACCGTCGAGCCGGTCGCGGTGGTCGACCCACGCGCTGCCCGAGGTGTACGCCGCGAACGCGACCTCGAGCGGCACCGCCTGGTCGGCCAGGAACACCTCCTCCCCCGCGCGCCCCGGCTCGCCGTACGCCGTGCGCGTGACCGCCGTGTGGATCGCCGCCAGCGGGTCGGGCGTCGAGACCGGCCAGTCGCTGCCCATCACGAGGCGCGCGCCGGAGCGGTGGAGGTCGCCGAAGGGGTACTGCCAGCCGGCCCGCTCCTCCCCCAGCACGTCCCAGGTGAGGTCGACCATCTGCTCGTCCCAGCAGGCCCACAGGGCCTGGCAGTTGGCCGCCACCGAGAGCTCGGCGAAGCGGGGCACGTCGTCGGGGTGCACCACCTGCAGGTGCGCGAGGTGGTGGCGGCGCTCCGCCCGCGTCGCCGGGTCGGTGCCCGTGAAGGCGTCGAGCGCCTCGCGCACACCCCGGTCGCCGATGGCGTGCACGTGCACCTGGAACCCCGCCGCGTCGAGCGCCGGCAGCGCCTCGCGCAGCAGCGCCGCGTCGACGAAGGAGTGACCGGCGTTGGTCGTCGCGTGACCGCACCGGTCGAGGTAGGGCGCGAGCATCGCGGCGGTGCCGTTCTCGGCGACGCCGTCCTGCATGACCTTGACCGTCGTCGGGTGGAACCGGCCGTGGCTGAGCTCCTCGCGCCGGGCCACCAGGTCCGCGACCTGCTCGACGCCGCGCGTGCGGTCCCACCACAGCGCCCCGACGACGTGCGAGAGCAGCTCGCCGCTGCGCGCGGCGGCGAGGTAGGTCGCGCCCGCGTCGTCGATCCCGGCGTAGTCGCCGACGATCGCGTCCTGCCAGGCGGTCACCCCGAGCGAGTGGAGGTAGCGCTGCCCCTCGAGCAGCGCGGCGCGGTAGTCCTCGGCGGTGGCCTGCGGGGCGAGCCGGCTCACCAGCGCGGTCGCCCCCTCGTGGAGGGTGCCGGTCGGGCGGCCGTCGGCGTCGCGCTCGATGCGCCCGTCGGGCGGGTCCGGCGTGTGCTCGTCGATGCCGGCGAGCTCGAGCGCGCGGGTGTTGACCCACGCCCCGTGGTGGTCGCGGTTGGGCAGCAGCACCGGCCGGTCCGCGACCACCGTGTCGAGGTCGGCCGCCGTGGGCGTGCCGCCCGGGAAGGCCGGCATCGACCAGCCGCCGCCGAGGATCCACGGACCGTCGTGCGCGGCGGCGTACGACGAGACAGCGGTGAGGTACTCCTCGCGCGTCGAGAGCTCGGACAGGTCGCAGCGCAGCCGCTCGAGCCCGCCCTGGACCGGGTGCACGTGGGCGTCGGTGAACCCCGGCGAGACGAACGCCGCCTCCACGACCTCGGCGCCCTCGGCGTCGAGGCCGCGCCCGAGCTCGACGACGCGCCCGTCGCGGACCCGGACGTCGCCGGCCCCGACGTGACGGTGGCCGTCGAAGACGGCTGCGGCCCGGAACAGCACGTGCGGGCCGGGGCTGCCTGCTCCCAGGCCGCTGGTCACCGGCCCTCCAGGAGCGGGCCGGCGGGGTCGTGGACGAGACCACCGCGCTTGCGCACGGCCATCGCCGAGAGCGCCTCCAGGCAGACCCGGTTGGCCAGGGCCGCGGTGATGTCGGCGTGGTCGTAGGGCGGAGAGACCTCGACGACGTCGATGCCGGCGACGGGGAGCTCGAGGCAGATCCGGCGTACGGCGTCCAGGAGCTCGCGGCTCGACAGGCCACCCGGCTCGGGCGTGCCGGTGCCGGGCGCGTGGCCGGGGTCGCAGACGTCGATGTCGACGGAGAGGAACACCGCCTCGCACTCGTCCGTCGCGATCTCGAAGGCCTCGTCGAGGCAGTCGGTGAGGCCGCGCGCGACGATCTCGGTCATCTCGAAGGAGCGCATCCGCTCGCTCGCCATCCAGGCGAGCGTCTCGGGTCCGGGCCAGTAGCCGCGCAGCCCGATCTGCAGGAACCGGTCGCCGCGCAGGGCACCGGACTCGATGAGCCGGCGCATCGGCTGGCCGTGGCCGTAGAGCGAGCCGAAGTCGATGTCCCCGGTGTCGGCGTGGGCGTCGAAGTGGATCATCGAGACCTTGCCGAAGCCGTGGTGGCGGGCCACCCCGGTGGCGTCGGGCAGCGCGACCGCGTGGTCGCCGCCGAGCACGAGCGGCACCGCCCCCGCGCTGGCCACGGAGTGCACCGCGGCCTCGAGGTTGGCCATCGCGACCTCGCGCTCCCCCGGCGGCATCAGCACGTCGCCGGCGTCGACCACCCGCAGGTCCTGCAGCGCGTCGACGCGCAGCGCGAGGTGCGGCCGCGAGCCGTCGTGGGGCAGGTAGTCGGTCGAGCGGATCGCCATCGGCCCGAACCGCGTGCCCGCGCGGTGCGAGGTGCCGCCGTCCCACGGCGCCCCGAGCACCACGACGTCCGCGGCGGCCAGCGCGTCCGCGTCGTCGAGGTCCACCGGGTCGACGCCGAGGAAGGTGATGTCGGGTCCGAACTGCGCGCCGTACCGGGTCATGGCTGATGTCTACCAGGCCGATCCCGTCCCCGACGCCACCCGCTGGTGCGGAATCCGTCGTGATCTGCGCACAACGCAACGGATTCCGCTTGCCAGAACGCCGCCCCGTCACTCATCATGGGCGCATGACGCTCGACCCCCAGCAGCTCCAGCAGGCCGCCAAGGACCACCTGTGGATGCACTTCACCCGCCACGGGTCCTACCGCGACGCCGACGTGCCCGTGATGGTGCGCGGGGAGGGCGTCTACCTCTACGACAGCCAGGGCAAGCGCTACCTCGACGCCCTGGCCGGCCTCTTCGTGAACCAGCTCGGCCACGGCCGCGAGGACCTCGCCGAGGCCGCCGCCGCGCAGGCCCGTGAGCTGGCCTTCATGCCGCTGTGGTCCTACGCCCACCCGACCGCCGTCGAGGCCGCGCAGCGGGTGGCGGGCTACGCCCCCGGCGACCTCAACCGCGTCTTCTTCACCAGCGGTGGCGGTGAGGCCGTCGAGACGGCGTGGAAGCTCGCGAAGAACTTCTTCAAGCTCACCGGCAAGCCGATGAAGCACAAGGTCATCAGCCGCACCATCGCCTACCACGGCACCTCGCAGGGCGCACTGTCGATCACCGGCCTGCCGCTGCTCAAGCAGCAGTTCGAGCCGCTCGTGCCCTCGACGTTCCGGGTGCCCAACACCAACATCTACCGCGCCGAGGAGAACGGCGCGCCGGCCGGGCTCACCCCCGAGCAGTTCGGTCGCTGGGCCGCCGACCAGATCGCCATCGCGATCGAGAACGAGGGCCCCGACACCGTCGCCGCCGTCTTCCTCGAGCCCGTGCAGAACGCCGGCGGCTGCTTCCCGCCGCCGCCCGGCTACTTCCAGCGCGTGCGGGAGATCTGCGACCAGTACGACGTGCTGATGGTCTCCGACGAGGTCATCTGCGCCTTCGGGCGCCTCGGCCACATGTTCGGCGCCGAGCGCTACGGCTACCAGCCCGACATGATCACCTGCGCCAAGGGCATCACCTCGGGCTACGCCCCCCTCGGCGCGATGATCGCCTCAGACCGGCTGATGGAGCCCTTCCAGGCCGACGGCGAGATGTTCGCCCACGGCTACACCTTCGGCGGCCACCCCGTCTCCACCGCCGTGGCCCTGGCCAACTTCGACGCCTTCGAGAACGAGTTGGTGCTCGAGCACGTCCGCGACAACGAGGGCGCGTTCCGCGCGACGCTCGAGCGCCTCAAGGACCTGCCGATCGTGGGCGACGTCCGTGGCGACGGCTACTTCTACGGCATCGAGCTCGTCAAGGACAAGGACACCAAGGAGTCCTTCACCGACGAGGAGTGCGAGCGCCTGCTCTACGGCTTCGTCTCCAAGCAGCTGTTCGCCGAGGGGCTCTACTGCCGCGCCGACGACCGCGGCGACCCGGTCGTCCAGCTCTCCCCGCCGCTCGTCTCCACCCAGGAACACTTCGACGAGATCGAGCAGATCCTGCGCGTCGTCCTCGACAAGGCCGGCTCCCTGCTCTGACCCGTCGGCCGAGTGGCTTCGAGACAGGACTTCGTCCTTCCTCAACCACCGTCACGGTGGTTGAGGAGGCCGGCTACGGCCGTCTCGAAACCACCCGAGGTCAGCGGGCCAGCAGTGACGCGGAGTGCTTGAGGCTCACCGCGAGCGCGACGGTGACCAGCATGAGGACCGTCGCGAGACCGACGACGGCGGGCCAGGCACCGAGGCTCCAGGCCGTGCCGGCGAGGCTGCCGAAGACCGACGAGCCGGCGTAGTAGGTGAACAGGTAGAACGACGCCGCCTGCGCCGTGCTGACCGCGCCGGCGTGGGCGCGGGCGGGCACCCACCCGCTGGCCACCCCGTGGACGACGAAGAAGCCGGTCACCAGCAGCGCGATGCCCACGACGAGCACCGGCAGGGAGTCGACGAGGCTGACGGCGAGGCCGGCGACGGCGACGAGCGCGCCGAGCGGGAGCACGGCCCGGCGTCCCCAACGGTCGGCGGCGCGACCAGAGAGCGCCGAGCTGAGGCTGCCGAGCGGGTAGGTCAGGAAGACCAGGCTGGCCGCACCGAGACCGAGGTGGAACGGCGCCGCCTCGAGCCGGAAGCCGATGGTGTTGAAGACGGCCACCAGCGCACCCATGGCGAGGCCGCCGACGGCGTACAGCTTGAGCAGGGCGGGGTCGGAGAGCGCCCGCACCGTCATCGTCCAGGTGGCCCGGGCCCCGGTCGGCGCCGCCTCGAAGCGCCGTGACGCCGGGAGCAGCAGCCAGACGACGACGGCGCACAGCGCCGCCAGCAGGGCCGACGACGCGAGCGCCCAGCGCCACCCCGCAGCCTCGGCGACCGCACCGGTCAGGAGCCGTCCCGTCATCCCGCCGAGGGCGGTGCCGCCGATGTAGAGACCGGCCGCGCGGGCGTGGGTGCGCGGGTGCAGCTCCTCGCGCAGGTACGCCGTGGCGACGGCCGGCAGCCCGGCGAGGGCCACGCCCTCGAGCGTGCGGAGCGTGAGCAGCACCGGCCACGTCGGCGCGAGCGCGCCGAGCAGCGCGACCACGCTGGCCGCACCGAGGGACAGGTGCACCAGCCTCGTGCGCCCAGTGCGGTCGGAGACGGGTCCGGCGACCAGCAGGGCGAGGCCGAGCCCGGCGGTCGTCAGCGAGACCGTGAGGGTCGTCGCCGCGGCGGAGACGCCGAACGCCGTCGCCAGGTCAGGCAGCACGGCCTGGGTGCTGTAGAGGAGCGCGAAGGTGGCGATGCCGGCGGCGAAGAGGGCGACCACGACGCGGCGGTACTCCGCCGTGCCCGCGTCGTACCCCTCGTCCACGGCCGGCCGCTCCACTCGCTCCACCACGTCTGCGCTCACCCCTCCACTCTGCGTCGCGCTGCTCGATACGTCCAATGCGCCGCATGGCGCTGTTCCATGCCTCAGACGTATGCTCGACCGATGCTCGTGCGCGACCTGGCCTGGCTCGTCCGCCTCGCCGAGACCGGTCACGTGACCGACGCCGCGGCCAGCCTCGGCACCACCCAGCCGACGCTCTCGCGTGCCCTCGCCCGCATCGAGGAGGAGCTCGGCTCGGCTCTCTTCGTCCGCACGCCGCACGGCGTGCGCCCCACGCCGGCCGGGGCGCTCGCCGTCGAGGCGGCCCAGGCCGTCACCGCGCGCTGGACGCGGCTGGTCGACGAGCTCGCGGCGCTGCGCGACCCCGACTCGGGCACGGTCCGCCTGGCCTTCCTCGACTCCATCGCGACCTCGTTGGTGCCGGGTCTGCTGCGCGACTTCCACGCCCACGCCCCGGCCACCCGGGTGCTGCTCAGCCAGGAGCCGGCTCACGAGATCCTCGACGACCTCGACTCCGGCGCCGCGGACCTGGCGGTGACGTCGTTCGGGGTGGACGAGCGGTTCGGGTGGCACCCGCTCGCCGAGGAGCGCCTCGTCGTGGTCGTGCCCCCGACCCACCGGTTCGCGGGCCGGCGGCGGCTGGCGCTGGCCGACCTCGAGGGCGAGGAGCTCGTGACGACCCCCGTCGGCTTCGGCTTCCGGACGCTGGTCGACAGCCTGCTGTCCACCGCCGGCGTCTCGCTGCCGATCTCCTTCGAGAGCCAGGACCTCGCGACGATCACCGGGCTGGTCGCAGCCGGGCTGGGGATCGCCGTCGTCCCCGAGCCGTTCGCCGGCCAGTCCGGGACGGTCGGCATCGCGCTGCGCGCCCCCGGTGCACGACGCACGATCGGCCTCGCCTGGTCGCGCCGGCGCGTCCTGCCGGCTCCCGCGGAGCGCCTGCGGGCCTTCGTCGTGGCGCGGGCGGAGGGCTCCGGCGCGGAGTACGCTCCCGGACCGTGAGCGAGGACTGGCGCAGCGCGACCGTCGCACGGTTGCGCACCCTGATCACCCAGGCCGACCCCGACGTGGTCGAGGAGGTCAAGTGGCGCAAGCCGACCAACCCCGACGGCGTGCCGACGTTCTCCTGCGACGGGCTCATCTGCACGGTCGAGACCTACAAGGACAAGGTGAAGTCGACCTTCGCCAAGGGGGCCTCGCTCTCCGACCCGGCGGGCGTGTTCAACGCCAGTCTCGACGCGGGCACCCGGCGCGCTGTCGACATCCGTGAGGGCGAGGAGCTCGACGAGGCGGCGTTCACCGACCTCGTGCGGCAGGCGGTCGCGCTCAACCGCTCCTGAGCGCCGCGCTCCCCGGTGGTTGAGGAGGTTGCGCTGGCAACCGTCTCGAAACCACTCCCGCTGCGGCTGAGTGGTCACGAGACAGGACTTCGTCCTTCCTCGACCAGCACTGAGCACTCAGCGCGGTACGACGACCGGCCGGCGGCCGAGCGAGGCGATCGTCGCCACGATGAGCACGGCCCCGACCGCGCTCACGACCGTGAGCCGCTCGCCGAGCAGCAGCACGGCGATGACGACCGCGGTCACGGGCTCGAGGAGGGCGGCGAGCACGGCCGTGCCGCTCGCCGTCGTCCGGAGCCCGGCGAAGAAGAGCACGTAGGCGAGCGCCATGGTGCCGACGCCGAGGTAGGCGACGAGCAGCACGGTCCCGGGGTCTCCGGGGCCGAGGGGCAGGCCACCGGGGACCGCGACCGCCAGTCCGGCGACCAGCACGACCAGCGCGGCGACGCCGGTCGACAGCGCGGCGACGGCGAGCGAGTCGTGGACCTGGGTGAGCGGGCCCGCCACCTCGGCCGAGAGGCCGAACGCCACCCCCGAGCCGACCGCGGCGGCCACCGCCAGCCCGGGGTGAGCCGGATCGGTCGCCCCGGCGCCTCCGAGGCTGACCAGCAGGAGGCCGCTGACGGCGCACACCACGGCCACGACCTCGCCGCGACCCGGTGGGCGGCGGCGCAGCGCCGAGCGCAGGACCATCGGGGCCAGCGGGGCCACCCCGAGGGCCACCACGGTGGCGATCGTGACGCCGCCTGCTCCGACCGAGACGAAGAAGAGCACCTGGAAGGCGCCGGTCAGCACTCCGACGGCCGCGGTGCGCGACGCCGAGCGCCGCAGGACCCGGGCGCAGGCGGCGCCCCGGCGCAGCACGGCCACGACGGCCGCGAGGGCGAGCAGCGCCCAGACCGCCCGGTAGGCGCCGGCGGTCCACACCGTCAGCTCGGAGCGGCGCACGACGACGTCGACGACGGGACCGATGGTGCCCCAGACGACCCCGGCGCCGCAGACCAGCGCCAGACCCGCGCGCCCGCCGTCGTCGGTCTCCTCGCTCCCCACCGCGACAGTCTGGCGGGACCTGTCAGTGCCGGTCCCTCCGCCCCCGGGACGGAGCCGCCCCCACCCGAATCCCTCATCTCCGCCCCGCTCCGGCCGATGGGCTGACCGACACGTGCCAAGTGGGGCCTCACGGACGGGGAGAGACGTGCACAGCATCAAGGGACGCCTGGTGGCGAGCGTGATGGCGATGGTGGTGGTGACCACGACCGCGCTGGTGGCCGTGGTCGCCCTGCGCAGCGCCGCCCTCGGCGAGCGGCAGGCGGAGGACTACACCGACGCCCTGGCCGGTGAGTACGCCGCCACCGTTCGCGAGGACCTGACCGGCGCGCTCGACACGGTGACCGTGCTCGCCTCGAGCCTCGCGACCATGCGGCGCGAGGGCGACACCTCGCGCACGGTCATGTCCCAGATGGTGCGCGACACGCTCGCCGCCCACCCCGACTACTTCGGCATGTGCACGGCGTGGGAGCCGAACGCCCTCGACGGCCGCGACGCGGAGTTCGTCGACGACCCGAGGAGCGACGCCTCCGGTCGGTTCATCCCGTACTGGTACCGCGACGGCTCCGACATCGCCTACGCGCCCCTCGTCGACTACGACGATCCCGAGGTCTCGACGTGGTACTTCGACCCGAAGGACACCCTCCAGCCGTCGGTCACCGAGCCCTACGCCTACGAGGTCGACGGCCAGGACGTGATGATGACGACCGCGACGGCCCCGATCGTGGTCGACGGCAGCTTCGTCGGGGTCGTGACCGTCGACCTGACCCTCACCGGCCTGACCACCGCGCTCGCGGCCATCAAGCCCTACGGCGCCGGCTACGCCTCGCTCATGACCGACCAGGGCACCGTCGTCACCCACCCCGAGGCCGACCGGCTGAGCCAGGCGGCGGACGGCCCGATCGGCACCATGGCCGCCCAGGTGAGCGGCGACGCCGAGGCGACGCACGACGTGGTCGACGACCCGTTCCTCGACGCCTCGGCCCTGACCGTCGTGGCACCGGTGCAGCTCACCGACGACCAGACCTGGTCGCTGGTGGTGGCGGCACCCGAGAGCGCGGTCACGGCCGCGGTGCGCTCCCTGACGCGTACGACGATCCTGCTCGGTGTGCTCGCGGTCCTGGTCTGCGGTCTGCTGACCTGGCTGATCGGCAGCCGGTTGAGCCGTCCGGTGCGCGAGCTGCGCGACAGCCTGCGCGACGTCGCCGACGGCGACGGCGACCTGACCCGCCGCGTCGACGAGAGCCGCCGCGACGAGCTGGGCGAGCTCGGGGCGGCGTTCAACCGCTTCGTCGACACCGTGGCCGGCACGGTCGCGCAGATCAGCGCGGAGGCCGAGACCCTGCACCGCTCCGCGGGCGACCTCGACGCGACGAGCCGCCGGCTCTCGGAGACGATCGGCTCCTCGGCCGAGCGCACCGGCGTCGCGGCGTCGCGCTCGGAGGAGGCGAGCGGCGAGGTCACCGGCATCGCGTCGGCCGCCGAGGAGCTCGGCTCCAGCATCGGCGAGATCGCCCGCAGCACGACCGAGGCCGCCCGCATCGCCCACGAGGCCGCCGAGGCGTCGCGCTCGACCCGCACCGTCTTCGAGGCACTGTCGAGCAGCTCGGCCGAGATCAGCGCGATCGTCGCGACCATCTCCTCGATCGCCCACCAGACCAACCTGCTCGCGCTCAACGCCACCATCGAGGCGGCCCGGGCCGGCGAGGCGGGACGCGGGTTCGCGGTCGTCTCGGGTGAGGTCAAGGAGCTCAGCGTGCAGACCGCGAAGGCGACCGAGGACATCGCCCAGCGCATCGAGCGCCTCCAGGCCGACGTCGAGCGGGCCTCGGGCTCGGTCGCCACCATCGGCTCGGTCGTCGCCTCGCTCGACGAGATCCAGAGCAGTGTCGCCGCCACGGTCGAGACGCAGTCCTCGACCAGCGGCGAGATCGCCGACGGCGTCACCCGCGCGGCCTCGGCCACCCGCGGCATCGCCGAGACCATCGTCGAGGTCGCCTCGGCCGCCGAGGGGATGCGGACCACCGCGGACCAGGCCGACCTGTCCGCGCGCGAGGTCGCGGCCACCGCCGAGCGGCTGCACGCCCTCGTCGGGCGGTTCAAGGTCTGACCCGGTCTCAGCCTGGGTCTGCCGGGCGCCGAGGCCCCCAGGCCTCAGAGCGCCAGGCACCCTGAGCCGGCGCACCCACGGTCAGGCCAGAGCGCGGCTGCGGCGACGCGAGACGACCTCGCCGCCGACGACGATGACGACCGAGATCAGGAACATGATCGTGCCGACGACGTTGACCTGCATCGGCACGCCGCGCTGCGCGACGCCCCAGACGTACATCGGGAACGTCGTGGTCTGGCCGGCGTTGAGGTTGGTGACGATGAAGTCGTCGAACGACAGGCTGAAGCTCAGCAGCGCCGCCCCGAGGATGCCCGGGAAGACGAGTGGGAAGGTCACCCGCCAGAAGGTCTGCTGGGGCGTCGCGTAGAGGTCCATCGCGGCCTGCTCGAGGGTGTCGTCGAGGCCGGCGAGCCGTGCGCGCACGGTGACGACGACGAAGCTCAGGCAGAACATGATGTGGGCGATGAGGATCGTCCAGAAGCCGAGCTGCCCCGCGAAGCCGGCACCGACGAAGAGCGCCAGCAGCGAGGAGCCGAGCACGATCTCGGGGGCGGCCATCGGCAGGAAGATGAGCAGGTTGGTCGCCGAGCGGCCGCGGAAGTCGTGGCGCACCAGCGCGAACGCCGCCATCGTGCCCAGGATCGTCGACACGACGGTCGAGAGCAGTCCGATCTGCACCGAGCGGCCCAGGGCCGAGCACATGCTGGGGTCCTCGCACAGGTTCAGCCAGTTGTGCAGCGTGAAGCCGTCGAAGGAGTAGATGAGCCGGCTCGCCGGGTCGTTGAAGCTCATCAGCACGACCACGAAGATCGGCACGAAGGTGTAGACGAGGACCGCGATGCCCAGGATCAGCACCAGGTTGCGACGCAGCCAGGCCATCAGAGCAGCTCCTCGGTCCCGGCCCGGCGCACGTAGACGAGCACCATCGCCACGATGATCGCCATCAGGATCACCGACAGCGCCCCCGCGGCCGGGTAGTCGTTGGCGTCGGTGAACAGGCTCTGGATGACGCTGCCCACCATCCGCTGGTTGGGGCTGCCGAGCAGCTGGGCGTTGATGTAGTCGCCCACGGACGGGATGAAGGTCAGCAGCGTGCCGGAGACGACCCCGGGCAGCGAGAGCGGCCAGGTGACCTTGAAGAAGCCGACCACCGGGTTGGCGTACAGGTCGCTCGCGGCCTCGATCAGCCGGCCGTCGATCTTGTCGAGGCTGGCGAACAGCGGCAGCACCATGAACGGCAGGAAGTTGTAGGTCAGCCCCGCCACCACGGCCACCGGGGTCGCCAGCAGCCGGCCGTCGTCACCGAGCACGTGCAGGAACTGCAGGGTGTTCACGACGAAGCCGTCGTCGGCCAGGATCAGCTTCCACGACAGCGTGCGCACCAGGAAGCTGGTGAAGAACGGCGCGATGACCAGCACGAGCATGAGGTTCTTCCAGCGACCCGCCTTGAAGGCGATGGCGTAGGCCAGCACGTAGCCGAGCACCAGGCAGAACGCCGTCGCGAGCGCGCCGTACCACAGCGAGCGGAGCAGGGGCTGCCAGTAGTCCTGCAGCACGTTCCAGTAGTTGGCGACGTGGTAGGTCATGTCGTAGCCCCGGGTGTCCGACCCACTGGGGTCGAACAGGCTCGTGGCCAGCAGCGAGTAGAACGGCACGACGAAGAAGACCGCCAGCCAGGCCAACCCCGGCAGGAGCAGCAGGTAGCCGATGCGGCCCCGCTTGCGCCCGCTCGGCGGTGGTACGTCGTCCGGGGCGGACGGCTGGGTCACGTCGGTCTCGGCGAGCGGGGCCACCCCCGCGGTGCTCGTCACCTCGGCGCCCTCAGTCGGAGTCCGCGCGCTGGGCGCCGGCGGAGGCGTCCTGGGCGGCGTCGAGGAGGAAGGCGTACTCCGGTCGCCACGACAGCTCGACCTGGTCGCCGGTCTCGAAGATCCGGGTGCGGCCGGTGTTCTGGCTGAACACCTGCAGCTCCTGGCCCCACGGCATCCGGACGAGGTACTGCGTCGAGACGCCGACGAAGCTGACGTCGCTCACCACTCCCCCGGGGATGGTGTTGCCCGGGGCGTCGAGCTGACTGCCGGCCTCGCCGATCAGCACCTTCTCGGGGCGGATCCCGACCCAGCCGCCGTCGCCGTCGGTGTGGCTGCGGGCGGCCGGCACCGAGACCTGGATGCCGTGCATGTCGACCGTGACCACGTCGGCCGAGCGGCTGACCACCCGGCCGGCGATGAGGTTGGACTGGCCGAGGAAGTTGGCGACGAACGTCGATCGCGGGTTCTCGTAGAGCTCGGCCGGGGCACCCATCTGCTCGATCACGCCGGCGTTCATGACCGCGACCGTGTCGGCCATCGTCATGGCCTCCTCCTGGTCGTGGGTGACGTGCACGAAGGTGCGGCCGACGTCGGTCTGGATCCGCTTGATCTCGACCTGCATCGAGCGGCGCAGCTTGAGGTCGAGCGCACCGAGCGGCTCGTCGAGCAGCAGCACCTCGGGGTTGTTGATGAGGGCCCGGGCCAGGGCCACGCGCTGCTGCTGGCCACCGGAGAGCTGGGCCGGCCGCTTGCGCGCCTGGCTCCCGAGCTCGACGAGGTCGAGCATCTGGCGCACGGTGGCGTCGACGTCCTTGGCCTTGCGGCGCCGCAGCCCGAACGCGACGTTCTCGAAGATGTCGAGGTGCGGGAAGAGCGCGTAGCTCTGGAAGACGGTGTTGACCGGGCGCTGGTAGGGCTTGAGCCGGGTGATGTCCTGACCGGCCAGCGTGATGGTGCCGGAGGTGGGCACCTCGAGGCCCGCCACCATGCGCAGCGTCGTGGTCTTGCCGCAGCCCGAGGGGCCGAGCAGGGCGATGAACGACCCGCGCGGGACGTCGAGGTCGAGGGAGCGCACGGCGTGGAAGCCGCCGAACGACTTGGTCACCGCGCGCAGCGACAGCCCGTCGGAGGACGGCGCTGCACTCGGCTCGCCGGGCGGGGCGGGCCGCTCGTGGCCGCGGGTGGTCTCAGCCGCCTGTGACATCGGCGAACGCTCCTTCGTAGCGGGTGATCTGCTCCTCGTCGAGCGGCATGAAGCTCATCGTCGCGGCGAGCGTCGCGTCGTCGGGGAAGATCAGCGGGTTGTCGACCAGCGACGGGTCGATCTTCTCCATCTCGGCCTGGGCGCCCTGGACCGGACAGATGTAGTTGACCCACGCGGCGAGCTTCGCTGCGACCACGGGGTCGTAGTAGTAGTTCATCCACGCCTCGGCGTTGGCCTGGTGGGTCGCGCCGTTGGGCACGAGCATGTTGTCGCTCCAGAGCATCAGGCCCTCCTCCGGCGTCACGAACTTGATCGCCGGGTTGTCGAACTGGGCCTGGATCACGTCGCCGGACCACGCCTCGCAGGCGACGATGTTGCCGGCCGCGAGGTCCTGGATGTACTCGTTGCCGGTGAACGCGCGGACCTGGCCGGCCGCGACGACCTTGCGCAGCTCGTCGAGCGCGGTCCCCCACTGGTCGTCGGTGAACTCCGCCGGGTCGGCACCGGTCAGCTTGAGCATGAAGCCCATCGTGTCGCGCATCTCGGTGAGCAGGGAGATGCGTCCCTTGAGGTCGGCGCGGGTCAGCAGTTCCTCGAAGCTGCCCACCTCGCCGACGGCGTCGGCGTTGTAGGCGATGCCCGTGAGGCCGGTCTGCCAGGGCACGTGGTGGCGGAAGTCGGGGTCCCACGACAGCCCGCGCAGCGGCTCGATCACGTTGGCGGTGACGTCGGGGATCTCGGCGAGGTCGAGCTCCTGGATCCAGCCCAGGTCGATCATCCGCGCGGCCATCCAGTCGGTGAGCACCATGATGTCGCGCCCGACCGGCTGGCAGGAGCCGAGCTGGTTCTTGACCTTGGCGTAGAACTCGGCGTTGTCGTTGACGTCGTCGGTGTAGTCGACGGTGATGCCGGTCTGGGCGGTGAACACCGCCGAGGTCGAGGTCTTCTTGCGCCGGGGGTCGATGTAGGCCGGCCAGTTGGAGATGACCAGCTCCTTCTGGGAGGCGGAGACGTCGGTGCCGACGCAGGACGCCGCCTCGACGCGCGCGCCCTCGACCCCGAAGAAGGGGAGCTTGAGCGCAGCGGCGCTCACCCCCACGAAGGCCGCCGCGCCGCCGCCGCGCAGCAGGGCGCGGCGCGTCGTCGACGGTCCGTGCTGGACGCGCCGCGAGTCGCCGGTCGCCACCGTCACCACCCCTTTCCGAGAAGCACCCTGCTGCGGGATCGTGCCACGATCACCCGGGTGCGACAAGGGATCCAGTGCTCCTGTCACGTGTTCGCAACGAAATCCGTCGCCGGACGTCGCTGCGCGAAACGTGCGGCCCGCGCCGCCCGCGCCATGCTGCGGCCGGGTAGGTTCCGGTGTCATGACGCGCAAGCGCGCCCGTGAACGGGCACCCCTCGACGACGTCGCGAAGGCGATCATCGAGCAGCTGCAGCAGGACGGGCGTCGCTCCTACGCCGCCATCGGCAAGGTCGTGGGGCTCTCCGAGGCCGCCGTGCGCCAGCGGGTGCAGCGGCTCACCGACAGCGGCGTGATGCAGGTCGTCGCCGTCACCGACCCGCTCGAGCTCGGCTTCGCCCGTCAGGCGATGGTCGGCGTCCGCGTCGAGGGCCCGATCGAGCCCGTGGCCGAGGCCGTCTCGGGGCTGCCCGAGGTCGACTATGTCGTCGTCACGGCGGGCAGCTACGACCTGCTCGTCGAGGTCGTCGCGGAGAGCGACGAGCACCTGCTCGAGATCATCAGCGGCCGGCTGCGCGCCATCGAGGGCGTGCTGGCGACGGAGACCTTCATGTACCTGCGCCTGCACAAGCAGACCTACTCCTGGGGCGTGCGGTGATGGAGTCGTGAGCGACCTGCGCGCCGCCCGCTACCGCGACCTGTCGCTGTGGCACCAGACGACGACGACGGACTGGAGCCCGCGCCCGCGCCTCGACGGCTCGCTCGACGCCGACGTCGCGATCGTCGGCGCCGGCCTCACGGGTCTGTGGACCGCGCACTACCTCGCCGAGGCCGAGCCGTCGCTGCGCGTCGTGGTCGTCGAGTCCGAGGTCGCCGGCTTCGGCGCCTCCGGGCGCAACGGCGGCTGGTGCTCGGCGCTCTTCCCCGCGTCGCAGGCCACGTTGGCCAAGGCCTCCTCGCCCGCGGAGGCCGAGGCGCAGTACGCCGCGATGCGCGGTGCGGTCGACGAGACCCTGCGCGCCGCCGCCGCGGAGGGCATCGACGCCCAGGCCGCCAAGGGCGGCACGATCGTGCTCGCGCGCACCGAGGCCCAGCTGGCGCGGGTCCGGGCCGCTGACGAGCCGGTGCTCACCCCCGCCGAGGCCGGTGAGCACGTGCGGGCGAGCGGCACCCTCGCCGCGACGTACTCCCCCGACTGCGCGGCGCTGCACCCCGCCCGCCTCGTGCGCGGACTGGCCGACGCCGTCGAGCGCCGCGGCGTGCGCATCCTCGAGCAGACCCCGGCGACCGCCCTCGAGACCGGCCGGGCCCGCACTGCGTACGGCGACGTGCGGGCCACCCACGTCATCCGGGCCACCGAGGGGTTCACGCCGCGGCTGCGCGGCCTGGCCCGCGCCGTGGTGCCGGTCTACTCGCTCATCGTCGCGACCGAGCCGCTGCCGACCGCGGTGTGGGACGAGATCGGCCTCGCCCGGCGCGAGACCTTCTCCGACCACCGCCACCTGATCATCTACGGCCAGCGCACCGCCGACGACCGGCTGGTCTTCGGCGGCCGCGGCGCGCCGTACCACTTCGGCTCGAGGATCGCCGCGTCCTACGACCTCGACCACCGGGTCTTCGCCGACCTGCACGCGACCCTGCTCGACCTCTTCCCGGTCCTGCAGGGCACCCGCTTCACCCACGCCTGGGGTGGGCCCCTCGGCATCGCCCGCGACTGGCACGCCTCCGTCGGCCTCGACCCCGCGACCGGTCTCGGCTGGGCCGGCGGCTACGTCGGCGACGGCGTCTCGACGACCAACCTCGCCGGGCGCACGCTGCGCGACCTGGTGCTGGGTCGCGAGACCGAGCTGACCCGGCTGCCGTGGGTCGGGCACCGCTCACCGTCGTGGGAGCCCGAGCCGCTGCGCTGGCTCGGCATCAACGCGGGCCTGCGCCTCATGACCGCCGCCGACGCCGAGGAGCGCCTCACCGGCCGGCCCAGCGTGCTGGCGCGCACCGTCGCTCCGCTCCTGGGTGGCTAGGGGGACATTTCCCCGGCTGACCGGGGAAAGGTGCACCTGGGGGGCGAAATGTCGGCCCCCAGGTGCACCCTCTGCCCGCTGACCGGGGAAAGGTCCCAGCAGGGTGCAGGATGGGTCCCGTGCAGAAGCGAGCCCTCGTCCGCCGTCCCGGTCCGCGCCTCGACGAGGGGCTGCTGACCCATCTCGAGCGCACCCCGGTCGACGTCCAGCTCGCCCAGCGGCAGTGGCTCGACTACGTCGAGGCGATGCAGGCCGAGGGGTGGCAGGTCTTCGAGGTCGAGCCGGCCGACGACTGCCCCGACGCGGTCTTCGTCGAGGACACCGCGGTGGTCTACGGCGACCTCGCCGTGATCACACGACCCGGCGCCGACGAGCGCAAGCCCGAGACGCCCGGCACCGAGCGGGCCCTGGTCGAGGCGGGCTACCGCATCGCCCGCATCGAGGCGCCGGGGGCCCTCGACGGCGGCGACGTGCTCAAGCACGACGGCACCGTGTGGGTCGGGCTCGGCGGGCGTACGAACCAGGCCGGCGTCGACCAGCTGGCCGCCCACCTGGAGCCGCTCGGCGCCCGCGTCGTGGGCGTGCCGATCACCAAGGTCCTGCACCTCAAGTCGGCCGTCACAGCCCTGCCCGACGGCACCGTGGTCGGCCACGAGCCGCTGGTCGACGACCCGAGCGTCTACCCGTCGTTCCTGCCGGTGCCCGAGGAGGGTGGCGCCCACGTGGTGCTGCTCGACGCCGACACCGTGCTCATGGCGACCTCGGCGCCGCGCACCCGTGAGCTCTTCGAGGAGAGCGGCCTGCGCGTGGTCGCGGTCGACATCTCGGAGTTCGAGAAGCTCGAGGGCTGCGTGACCTGCCTGTCGGTGCGGCTGCGGGGCTGACCCCCGGCCCGCTCAGCCGAGGCCGTTCTCCGCCGTCTTCGCCGGGACGGTCCGCGCGTCGAGCCAGGCGGCGAAGAACCCGTCGAGGTCCTGGCCGCTGACGCTCTCGGCGTAGGCCTCGAACTCGCCCACGGAGGCGTTGCCGTAGCGGTGCTGCTCGGCCCAGCCGCGCAGGATCGTGGCGAACGCCGTGGCGCCGACCCGGTTGCGCAGCGCCGCCAGCGCCATCCCGCCACGGTCGTAGACGGCGCTGTCGAAGATCCTCTTCGCCCCCGGCTCCGAGACCCGCACGGACCAGAAGGGTCCGTTGCCCGCCAGGTCGGCGTACTTCTGGCGCAGCCAGGCGTCGGTCGTCGGACCGCCGTGGGTCTCGGCGTAGGCGGCCTCCATGTAGGTCGCGAACCCCTCGTTGAGCCAGATGTCGCGCCACTTCGCGACCGACACCGAGTCACCGAACCACTGGTGGGCGAGCTCGTGGACCACCAGCGAGGTCGTCTCGGAGCTGGCGGCGGGGTAGGTCGGACGCGTCTGGTTCTCCAGGGCGAAGCCGACGTCGAGGGAGGTCATCAGACCGCCGGTCGAGGAGAACGGGTAGGTGCCGAGCACCGACTCCAGCCAGGAGGTCACGTCGCCGCTCTGGAGCATCAGGGCCATGCCGTCCTTGCGCTGGGCGGGCGGGAGCTGCTTCGACACCGCGACGGTCCACGGGTGGCCCGCCGTCGAGCCGGTGCGCACCTCGAAGGGCCCGGCCGCGAAGAACGCGAGGTATGAGGCCATCGGCTCGCTGGCGCGCCAGCGGGTCGTCGCCGACCCGCCCTCGACCCTGCGGCCCACGAGGTCGCCGTTGGCGACGACCTTCTTCGCCTTGGGCGCCGTGATCGCGATGTCGTAGGTCGCCTTGTCGCTGGGGTGGTCGTTGGCCGGGAACCACCAGGTCGCCATGTGCGGCTCGTTCATCGCCACGACCTCCTGGCCGTCGGCGAGCCAGTTGCTCTCGCCCTGCGAGGACTCCTCGGCCGGCGTGCCGGCGTACTCCACGCGGACCGTGACGCGCTCGCCCTCGGCCAGCGGCTTCGCCGGGGTGATCTGCAGCTCGTGGTCACCGACCTGGTCGAAGGCGGCGGGGCGACCGTCGACGCGCACCGAGGAGACGTCGAGCAGGAAGTCCAGGTTGAAGCGAGAGAGCGCCTCGGTGGTGCGCAGCTCGAGCGTCGTGCGGCCGGTGAGCCGGCCGCTGCCGAAGGCGTAGCGGTCGTGGATGTCGTAGTGCAGGACGTCGATGCCGCCGTTGCCGTCGCGCGGGAAGTAGCGGTCGCCGATGCCCGCGGCGCCCTTCTGGGGCTTCGCGCCGGTGTCGGCGGGGCCCGCCTCGGCGGTCCCGGCCACGAGGGTCGAGGAGAGGGCGAGGACGGCGGTGGCGCTGAGCACACGGGTGGTCAGCCGAGAAGGGGTGCGCACGGGGTGAACGTACTCCCGCCACCCGCGTCAAGGGGGCCGGGGCTGCCGTCGAGGGTCAGTGGTGATCGTCGAGCGACCGCGGCGGGGCGATGAGCTCGAGGTGCCCTCCTCGCGGACCGTCCAGGTAGATGATCCGTGTGCCGGCGCGTGGCCCGGCGGTCATGAGGTGCGGAGCCCCGACGACGTGCCAGCCGTGGCGACCGCAGACGTCGATCACGGCGTCGAGGTCTCGCACCGTGAGCGCGATGTGCGCCGCTCCGGATCGTGCGGGGCTGGTGAGCTCGTCGCTGAGGGTCGGCGGGTCGTACTGCAGCAGCTCGACGCGGTGCGGGCCGAGAGTCACCGTCGCAGCGCGGATCGTGGCTCCACCGACGCCCGTGGTGCCCTGCGTGACCGCCTCGTCGAGGGTGAACTGCCGTTCGAGGGTGAACCCGAGGCCGTCGCACCACATGCTGAGAGCGTCGTCGAGATCGGGGACGGTCAGACCCGCGTGGGCGACGTCTTCGACGAGAGGAGCAGCGCTCACCGTGTCAGGGTAGTGCGCCCGTCCCGTCCCGGGCGTCGTGAACCGTCCGTCGCGGCGACCTCGGCGCCGCGCGTCGGCACCACGTGTCGGGTCGCAAAACCCGTTGCGCACGTCCGTCGTACGCCGACACGATGGGCCGGACCGACCCGTGCGACCACCCGTGACCAGAGAGGGGCGTGACATGACCACGACTGTCCTCGGCCTGCCCGCAGCCCGAACCCCTCTCACCTCACGGAGCACCACCACCCATGTCTTCGCCGTCCCACCCGTTCCACCCCTCTGACGACTCCTCCGACGAGAACGAACCGGCGCTCGACCCGGCGCTCGACCCGGCGCTCGACCCGGCGTTCGTCTTCGACTTCCGGACCTACGACGACCTGGCCGAGGGCCAGCGTTGGAGCACCTGGCTCGACGTCGAGCCGCTCTGCCGCGGCCCGGAGCCCCGCCCCGACTGGGTCGTGACCTCGCGCGGCGCCGTCGACACCGAGCTCGGCATCCTCAAGACCGGCAAGGAGGGCGACGTCCACCTGCTCGAGCGCGCCGACCCCCACGACCCGGACAGCGGGGTCGTGATGGCGGCCAAGCGCTACCGCAGCCCCGAGCACCGCACCTTCCACCGCTCGGCGACCTACGCCGAGGGGCGCGGCATGCGCCGCTCCCGCGACGTGCGGGCGGTCAAGCGGGGCAGCACCTTCGGGCGGCTCGTGGCCCAGGGCGAATGGGCGGCGGCGGAGTGGGCCGCACTCACCCGGCTCTGGTCGCTCGGCCTGCCGGTGCCCTACCCCGTCCAGATCGACGGCACCGAGCTGCTCATGGAGTGGATCTCGGTGACCGGTCCGGACGGGACCCGCGAGACCGCTCCCCGCCTGGCACAGACCCGTCCGGAGCCCGCGCTGCTGGCGTCGTACTTCGAGCAGCTGCGCACCGTGCTGCTGACGCTGACCCAGGTCGGCGTGGTCCACGGCGACCTGTCGGCCTACAACCTGCTGGCCCAGGGCGAGCGGCTCGTCGTCATCGACCTGCCGCAGCTGGTCGACCTGGTGGCCAACCCGCAGGGCTTCGACCTGTTGCAGCGCGACTGCGCCAACGTCTGCGCGTGGTTCCGCGGGCGGGGGCTGGACGTGGACGAGCACACGCTGTTCGCCGAGCTCGTGGCCGCGGCGTTCTGAGGCGGTGCACCGGGGCGCCACAGGTTCCGGACAGGTCGGCTCGCCACGCTGGCGTCATGCAGACGACTCTCCGGAAGGCAGGACTCGTGGCGGCGGCCTTCGCCGCGGTCGCGGCGGGGGCACTCGGCGGGGCCGGCCTGGCGGCGGCCTCCGGTGACGGCGGCTCCTCGTCCGGGCCGGGCCGCGGCGGCTTCGGGCCGGGTGGCGGGATGCCGGGTCAGATGGGCCAGATGCCCGGCGGTGGCATGCCCGGCGGCGGGATGCCCGGTCAGACGAACGGCGGTCAGCCGCCCGGCGGAGCGCCGTCCGGCGCGACGACGCCGGGCAGCACCGCGACCACCTGAGGCCGGCCGGGCCGTGCGGGTACGGTCTGGCCGTGAGCCGCAGTCGGGGTCGGGTGGTCCGGATCGGGACGCTCGAGGAGCTCGACCGGCGTCTCGCGGCGGGGGCCAGCCGGCTCTCCGGGTGGCGGGTGACCGGGCTCGACCTGAGCGAGCGCGGCGACACGCTGCTCGCCCACCGACCCGCGGGCGCGACGTTCCTGGGCTGCACCTTCGCGCCGGGCGACGCCGAGCGGGTCCAGGGGGCCGGGGCGCTGGTGCTGCCGAGCATCGAGACGGCGCCGGTCGACGTCTACCGCACCGCGCTCTACACAGCGCGCGAGCTCTACGACGTGCAGCCCTACGCCCGCTCGCTCGATGCCCGCGCCTACGCCTGGTCGCAGGGACGGGGCGGCCCGGACGACGCCTTGGCACAGGCCCTCCACGACCACGCCGTCGACGAGGCGCTGCAGGCCTGGACCCACCAACGGCGCGCCGCGGGTCAGCGCCTCGTCGGGGTGATGGGCGGCCACGCGACCGAGCGCGGCGAGCCGTCGTACGCCGACGCGGCGCGGCTGGGCCACGCGCTCGGCGCCGCGCACGTGGTCGCGACCGGCGGCGGCCCCGGCGCGATGGAGGCGGCCAACCTCGGCTGCCTGCTGGCCGGCGCGCCCGCCGCGGCCCTCGACGACGCGCTCGCGCGGCTGAGCGCCGCGCCGTCCTTCCGCCCGTCGGTCGACGCCTGGGTGGCGCCGGCGTTCGAGGTGCTGGACGGTGTCGCGGAGCCGCACGACTCGCTGGGCATCCCGACCTGGCACTACGGCCACGAGCCGCCCAACGTGTTCGCGACGGCGATCGCGAAGTACGTCCGCAACGCCACCCGCGAGGCGGTGCTGCTCGAGCTGTGCGACGCCGGGATCGTCTTCCTGCCCGGCGCGGGCGGCACGGTGCAGGAGGTGTTCCAGGACGCCTGCGAGAACTACTACGCCGACGAGTCCTCGGTGGCCGACATGGTGCTGGTCGGGCGGAGCTACTGGACCGAGACGCTGCCGGCGTGGCCCCTGCTGCGCGCCCTGGCGCAGGGGCGCACCATGCAGGACCGGGTGCACCTCGTCGACACCGTCGACGAGGCCGCGGCGCTGCTGACCTCCGGTGCCGCGGGGCCTCAGGCCACCAGCGCGCGGTAGCCGGTGCAGGTGCCGACCACGTCGCGGTAGTGCTCGACCAGGGCGACGTTGACCGCCTGCCACGAGCGGCCCTCCACCGAGCGGCGGGCGTCGAGGCCCATCCGGGTGCGGAACGCCGCGTCGCGGGCCAACCGGTCGACGTACCCGCCGAGGTCGTGGCCGTCGCCGGGCTCGTAGAGGAACCCAGCGACCCCGTCGGCGACGACGTCGACCGGGCCGCCGGCCCGCGGGGCCACCACCGGCACCCCGGACGCCAGCGCCTCCTGGGCGGACTGGCAGTAGGTCTCCCAGCGGCCGGTGTGCACGAAGACGTCCAGGCTGGCGTAGGCCCGGCTCAGGTCGTCGCCGTGCAGCACCCCGAGGAAGTGCGCGTCGGGCAGCAGGCGGCGCAGCCGGGCCTCCTCGGGACCGCCGCCGACCACGACGAGGGCGTAGCGGTCGTCGCCGGAGAGGTAGGTCAGCAGCTCCAGCTCCTTCTCGGGCGCCAGCCGGCCGACGTACCCCACGAGGAGGCGACCGTCCGGGGCGAGCCTGTCGCGCCACGCCTGGTCGCGGTGGCGGGGGTGGAACGACGACAGGTCGACCCCGCGCGGCCAGATCGCCACGCGCGGGACCTCGAGCTCCCGCAGCTGCTGCACGCTCGCCGACGACGGCGCGAGGGTGCGGTCGACGAGGGTGTGGATGCGGCGGGTGAGGTAGGCCATCGCCTTCACTCCCCCGGCCCCGAGCCCGGGCACGGTGTACTGCTGGGCGAAGCCGACCAGGTCGGTCTGGTAGATCGCCACGCTCGGGATGCCGAGCTCGTCGGCGACGCGCGCCGCCTGGTGGCCGAGGGTGGCCGGCGAGGCGATGTGGACCACGTCGGGGCGGAAGCGCAGCATCTCGGCGCGCAGCCGGGTGCGGGTCTCGAGGCCGATGCGGAAGTCGCGGTAGAACGGCAGCGACGCGCCGCGGGTGCGGTGCACCGGGAAGCCGGCGTACGTCGCGGGCCCGGTCGGCGCGACGAGCACGGCCTCGTGCCCCTCCGCGGCGAGGTGCTCGAGGACGCGACGGACGGAGTTGGTGACGCCGTTGACCTGGGGCAGGAACGACTCGGCCACGACGAGGACACGCAGGGGTGTGTCGGTCACGGTCCGGACCCTAGGAAGGCGGGGTCAACGCGGACCCAGCACCCGCGCAACGTCGTGTGAACGACGCGTGACCGGCGTGACCGCCCTCACGAACGGCCGGGTGGGTCTACTCCGAGGCGGCGAGCTGGCCGCAGGCGCCGTCGATCTCGCGTCCCCGGGTGTCACGGACGGTCGTCGGGATGCCGCGGGCCTCGAGCCGGCGCACGAACTCGCGCTCGTCGGCCGGGTCGGAGGCGGTCCACTTCGAGCCCGGCGTCGGGTTGAGCGGGATCAGGTTGACGTGCACCCAGCCCCAGTCGCCGTGCACCTGCAGCACGTCGGCGAGCAGGTCGGCGCGCCAGGCCTGGTCGTTGATCCCGCGCATCATGGCGTACTCGATCGAGACGCGGCGCTTGGTCCT
Organism: Nocardioides flavescens; assembly: GCF_009823805.1. GTDB lineage: Bacteria > Actinomycetota > Actinomycetes > Propionibacteriales > Nocardioidaceae > Nocardioides > Nocardioides flavescens. The sequence goes on from NZ_WUEK01000001.1 coordinate 112,274, forward strand.
CGCGGCGTACTGCCAGGCGGCCTCGACGGTCTCGACGACCGAGAAGCGGGTGTTGATCGGCACCAGCTCGTTGCGCAGCTCGTCGTCGGGGGCGTGCAGGCTGAGCGCGAGCGTGACCGGGATGCCCTCCTCGGTCAGCTGACGGATGCGGGGCACGAGCCCCACGGTCGACACGGTGACACCGCGCGCCGACATGCCGAGACCCTCCGGCGCGGGGTCGGTGAGCCGGCGCACGGCGCCGATGACGGCCTTGTAGTTGGCCAGCGGCTCGCCCATGCCCATGAAGACGACGTTGGAGACGCGGCCCGGACCGCCCGGCACCTCGCCGCGCTGCATCGCGCGGGCCCCGGCCAGCACCTGCTCGACGATCTCGGCGGTCGACATGTTGCGCTGCAGACCGCCCTGGCCGGTCGCGCAGAACGGGCACGCCATGCCGCAGCCGGCCTGGCTGGACACGCAGACCGTCGCACGGTCGGGGTAGCGCATCAGCACCGACTCGACGAGCGAGCCGTCGAAGAGCTTCCACAGCGTCTTGCGGGTCGTGCCCTTGTCCGCCTCGAGCGTGCGCAGCGGGGTCATCAGGTCGGGCAGGAACGCCGAGACGAGCTCCTCGCGCTGCCCGGCCGGCAGGTCGGTCATCTCGGCCGGGTCGTCGACGAGGCGCCCGAAGTAGTGCGTGGAGAGCTGCTTGGCGCGGAACGCCGGCAGGCCGTGCTCGGCGGCCAGCTCCTGCCGCTCGGCCAGCGTCAGGTCGGCGAGGTGGCGCGGCGGCTTGCCGCGACCCTTCGGAGGGTCGAAGACGAGGGGCAGCTGGCGCGGCTGCTCCGTCCGCCCGGCCTGGTCGCTCACGACTGACGCTCCACCATGAACCACAGCACGGCGGCTGCCACTCCGATCACGACCACGGCGGAGAGAACCATCCCCAGCCAGAAGTACTTCCCGAACCGGCGTGTGCGCTGGTTCACCACGAGTGCGATCGGCACCACCAGCGTCACCAGCACGAACGGCACGAGCTCCTCGGCCCGGTCCGCCCCGAACAGCACCGTCATCAGGGCGATGAACCCGCCCGGCACCAGCGCGACGTACAGCAGACCGGCGTAGAAGCCGGTGAGCGCGGCGAACGTCGGGTGCTCGCGGTCGCGCCACGCGGGGCGCCCTCGCCGCGCGCCGTCGTCCTCGGCCGCCGCGTCGGCGGCCCGCTCGCCCGTGCTCATCGCCCCGACCCTATCCGGCCCCGGGCTCTGCGGCCCGCTTCGCACGCCCACCCCCGGTCGGGGAACGACCGAGTCCCGGCCACGGCGGTTGAGGAAGACGAAGTCCTGTCTCGAAACCACGGCACCACCGCACCGCTGGTCGAGCAGAGAAGGCCGCCAGGCCTGAACGTCGTCGAGACCCCCACACCTCGGCACCTGCTCGCACCGCACCGGGTCTCGACACGCGGGTCACGGCTTCGTTCCTCAGCCGTGCCGCTCGCTCGACCACCATCACTCTGACCGACCTCGTTCCTCGGTCGGTCAGATTCAGAACACCGCGTAGTGCAGCAGCAGCCAGATCGGGGCGATGGTGGCGAGCAGCGAGTCGAGCCGGTCCATCAGGCCGCCGTGACCGGGGATGACCTGGCTCATGTCCTTGATGCCGAGGTCGCGCTTCATGACCGACTCGCAGAGGTCGCCCAGCGTGGCCATGACGACCGCGATGACGCCGAGCGCGACGCCGACCCACCAGTCGCCGTCGAGGAGGTAGACGACCAGCACGATGCCGCCGGCGATGCAGGCGACCACCGAGCCGGCGAACCCCTCCCACGACTTCTTCGGCGAGATCACCGGCGCCATCGGGTGCTTGCCGAACAGGACGCCGGCGACGTACCCACCGGTGTCGGAGGCGATGGTGATGAGGATGAAGGTGATGATGCCAGCGACGCCGTCGTCGCTCAGCCCGGCTCCGGAGGTGCCTCCCTCGGCCAGCATCAGGGCGACGAAGGAGCCGAGGAACGGCACGTAGACCAGCGCGAACACCGACGCGGTGACGTTCTGGACGTAGCCGTCGATGCCGCGCTGCAGGAGCCAGAGCATCGTCACGAGCGCGGTGACGGCGGTGGCGACGGACAGTGCGGGCGCGCCCCAGAAGTAGGCGACCACGACCATGACCGCGCCGCCCACCATGAGCGGCTGCTCCGGCAGGTCGATGCCCTTGGCGAGCAGCCCCTTGCGCAGCTCCCACATCGCCACGACCACCGCCGCGACGACGATCAGCATGAACGCCGTCTTCCAGAAGAACAGGCTCAGCGCGATCGCGCCGAGCAGGACGAACGCCGAGGCGAACGCCGCTCGCAGGTCGCGCCCGGCGCGCCCGTGGTCCTTGGCGGGGGGCGCCGTGGCCGGCTGGGAGCCGGTCATACCTCGAGGAGCTCGGCTTCCTTGTGCTTCAGCATCTCGTCGATGGCGTCGGTGTGCTTCTTGGTCGTGCCGTCGAGCCGCTTCTCGGCGCCGGTGACGTCGTCCTTGCCGACCTCGCCGTCCTTCTCGAGCTTCTCGAGGTTCTGCTTGGCGGTGCGGCGCAGGTTGCGGATGGCGATCCGGCCGTCCTCGGCCTTGGTGCGCGCGACCTTGATGTACTCCTTGCGGCGCTCCTCGGTGAGCTCGGGGAACACGCAGCGCAGCACGCGGCCGTCGTTCGAGGGGTTCACGCCGAGGTCGGAGTCGCGGATGGCGCGCTCGACGGCACCCATCGAGCCCTGGTCGAAGGGCTGCACCAGGATGATCCGCGGCTCGGGGGCGGTGAACGACGCGAGCTGCTGCAGCGGCGTCATCGAGCCGTAGTACTCGACCGTGATCTTGTTGAACATGCTCGGGTGCGCGCGGCCGGCGCGGATCGCCGCGAACTCCTCGCGGGTGGCCTCGACCGACTTGTCCATCTTGGAGTCGGCTTCCTTGAGGATGCTGTCGATCACCACTGCTCCTGTTCGTCCGGGCGGCCGTGGGCGCGCGGGGCTGCTGCTGGGGGGTGCCGGTGGGCGGGTCGCGCCGGCGGGAGGGTCACCCTGCGGTGACCAGCGTGCCGATCCTCTCACCCTGGACGACGCGCAGGATGTTCCCCTCGGTCTGCATGCCGAAGACGACCATCGGCAGCTCGTTCTCGCTGCAGAGCGTGAACGCCGTCTGGTCCATGATCCGCAGGTCGCGAGCGATGGCCTCGGAGTAGGTCAGCTCGTCGTACTTGGTCGCGGTCGGGTCCTTGTGGGGATCGGCGCTGTAGACGCCGTCGACACCGCTCTTGGCGTAGAGCACGACGTCGCAGCGGCTCTCGAGGGCCCGCTGCACCGCGACGGTGTCGGTGGAGAAGAAGGGCAGGCCCATGCCGGCGCCGAAGATGACGACGCGGCCCTTCTCCATGTGGCGGATCGCGCGGCGCGGCACGTAGGGCTCGGCGACCTGACCCATCGTGATGGCGGTCTGCACGCGCGTCTCGACGCCCAGCTTCTCGAGGAAGTCCTGCAGGGCGAGGCAGTTCATGACGATGCCGAGCATGCCCATGTAGTCCGCGCGGACGCGGTCCATGCCGCGTTGCTGGAGCTCGGAGCCGCGGAAGAAGTTGCCGCCGCCGGTGACGACGGCGATCTCGGTGCCGGCCTGCGAGGCGGCCGCGATCTCCTTGGCGATCGTCTGGACGACGTCGGGGTCGACGCCGACCTTCCCGCCCCCGAACACCTCCCCGGAGAGCTTCAGCAGGACTCGGCGGTATCCGGGCACGTGCAGCTCCTCCGGGGTGGTGTCGGGGACGGGATCGAGGTGGTGGCTCAGGCGCCGACCTCGAAGCGGGCGAAGCGCGTCAGCGTGGTGCCGGCCTCGTCCAGGACCGCCTTGACGGTCTTCTTGTTCTCGGTGACCGACGGCTGCTCCAGCAGGACGACGTCCTTGAAGAAGCCGTTGAGGCGACCCTCGGTGATCTTGGCGATCGCCTGCTCGGGCTTGCCCTCCTCGCGGGAGGTCTGCTCGGCGATGTCGCGCTCCTTGGCGACGACGTCCGCGGGGACCTCGTCACGGGTGAGGTACTGCGGGCGCATCGCGGCCACCTGCATGGCGGCGGCACGAGCGGCCTCCGCGTCGCCGGTGTACTCGACGAGGACGCCGACCGCCGGGGGCAGGTCGGCGGCACGCTTGTGCATGTAGGCGACGACGTCGCCCTCGAAGCGCACGAAGCGACCGAGCTCGATCTTCTCGCCGATCGAGACCGCGAGACCCTCGACGACCTCGCCGACGGTCTGGCCGTCCAGCTCGACCTTCTTGAGGGACTCGACGTCGTCGACGCCCGCCGCGGAGGCGGCGTCGGCGATCTTCTGGGCCGCGGCGACGAAGTCGTCACCCTTGGCCACGAAGTCGGTCTCGCAGTTGAGCTCGACGAGCACGCCGGGGGCGTGGGCGACGAGACCGTTGGTGGCCTCGCGCTCCTCACCGCGCTTGGCCGCCTTGGCGGCGCCCTTGACGCGGAGCAGCTCGATCGCGGCCTCGATGTTGCCGTCGCTCTCGTCGAGCGCCTTCTTGCAGTCCATCATCCCGGCGCCGGTGAGCTCGCGGAGCTTCTTGACGTCGGCAGCGGAGAAGTTCGCCATGAGTGGGTGCTTCTCTCTTCCTCTAGGAACCGAACGGTGGGTGGGTGGAGCTCAGGCCTGGGCGGACTCGTCCGCGGGCGCCTCGGTGGCAGCCTCGGTGGACTCGGCAGCCGGGGCCTCGGTGGCAGCCGCGGCGGCCTCCTGCGACTCGGCGGTCTCGCTGCTGGCGCCGGTGGCCTCGCTCGCGGCGTCGGCCTCGGCCGGGGCGCTGGTCGCGGTCTCGGCGGCCTTCTCGGCCTCGCCACCCAGGAGCTCACGCTCCCACTCGGCCAGGGGCTCCTCGGCACCGACGGCCTCGGTGCCCTCGCCGGCCTTCACGCCGGAACGGGCGATGAGGCCCTCGGCGACGGCGTCGGCGACGACGCGGGTCAGCAGCCCGACGGCGCGGATCGCGTCGTCGTTGCCCGGGATCGGGAAGTCGACCTCGTCGGGGTCGCAGTTGGTGTCGAGGATGCCGATGATCGGGATCCGCAGCTTGCGGGCCTCCTCGACCGCCAGGTGCTCCTTCTTGGTGTCGACGATCCACACGGCGGACGGGGTGCGGCCCATCTCGCGGATGCCGCCGAGAGTCTTGTCGAGCTTGTCGCGCTCCCGCTTCATCTGCAGGAGCTCCTTCTTCGTGCGACCCGAGCCGGCGACGTTGTCGAAATCGACGTCGTCGAGCTCCTTGAGGCGGTTGATCCGCTGGTGCACGGTCTGGAAGTTGGTGAGCATGCCGCCGAGCCAGCGCTGGTTGACGTAGGGCATGCCGACGCGCGTCGCCTGCTCGGCGATGGCCTCCTGGGCCTGCTTCTTGGTGCCGACGAACATGATCGAGCCGCCCTTGGCCACGGTCTCCTTGATGAAGGCGTAGCTGCGGTCGATGTAGGCCAGCGACTGCTGCAGGTCGATGATGTAGATGCCGTTGCGCTCGGTCATGATGAAGCGCTTCATCTTCGGGTTCCAGCGACGGGTCTGGTGACCGAAGTGGACGCCGCTCTCGAGGAGCTGGCGCATGGTGACGACTGCCATGATCTTCTCTTCCTTGTGGTGGGCCCGCGCGCCGTCTGCTCGCCCTTGGCTCAGGACGTGCCGGCTCGGGGTCCGGTCGGGTTCTCAGTTGTCACGGCCTCGTGCAGGGGTCTGCGTCGGCCGCCCTGACGCCTGCGCGCGACCCGACCCGGCGCTCCGTGGAGCCTCGGGACCGAGGGTCGACGCCCGCGGGTGCTCGGGCCTCACAAGGCGGCCCGTCGCGGTCTGCATGCGTGCGAAGTCAGCCCCGGAGGGCTGCCTTGCAAGACTAGTCGCAACCGCGACCGGGCCGCGAATCCTCCACAGGCGCCCTCGGCCTGCCGTTCGTCCACAGACGGCCCGGCTCCGCCGCCCACGAGCCTCCCACGGCCGCAGGGTGGTCGTCATGACCCGCACCCGCCGCTGCGTCCTGCTCGTGGGGCTCGCCCCGCTCCTCCTGCTGCTGTGCCTGCCGGTCCGGGCCGCGGCCCTGCCCGATCCGGTGCCGGTCGGCGTCTGGCCGCTCCAGCCCGCTCCCCCACCGGTCGTCACCCACTTCGACCCACCGGCCGACCCGTACGCCGCGGGGCACCGCGGCGTCGACCTGCTCGGCCACCCGGGCCAGGTCGTCGCGACCGCGCTCGCCGGCTCCGTCACCTACGCCGGGCTGCTGGCCGGGCGCGGGGTCGTCGTGGTCGACCACGGCACCACCCGCACGACGTACCAGCCGGTGAGCGCGAGCGTCACCGTCGGCACCTCACTGGCGGCTGGCGACCCGATCGGCACGCTCGAGCTGCCGGGATCGCACTGCTTCCCTCGCAGCTGCCTGCACTGGGGCTGGATCGAGGGCGAGACCTACCTCGACCCGTTGCTGCTCGTCGGCGGCGGCCCGGTGCGGCTGCTGCCACTGTGGCGCCATGAGCCGTTGGCGAGGCCTACTCGATGAGCCGTACCGGGTCGCCTGTGATGTTCGCGCTCCAGGTGGTGAAGTCCGTGACACTGGATGGGAACGTGATCGCGACGGAGAACCAGCAACCGCCGAGAGTCGTGTCGTTGCAGTCGTAGTCATTGGGTATGGGGATGAACAGTCGTTCCACTTGCCCGTTGTGGGTGCTGGACCGGACCGTGACGGTGCAGTTCGCGGCGGGCGTCAGCGCCTCACCGTTCAACGCATGGGTGCAGTTCGGGATCGCGCTGGCGGACTTCAGGGTGTTCTTGGCATCGGTCGGCGCCACGACACGCACCGTCGCCCCCGACGTGGTGGCTCCGTCGGCAGGGTCGAAGAAGTCGAAGGCGATGTACTGTCCGCGCGTGTTCGGCAGGGCTCGGATGAGATTGAAGGTCGCGGTGCTGCCCGCCTTGTTCTGCAGGATCGGCATGTTCTCATTGCCCGCCACGGCGACGTACGACGCCTTGCTCGGGTCGCTGGGTACGGCCCGGAGCGCGAACGAGTTCAGGCCCACCCCCGACAGGGTGTTGCCCTCTGACAGGAGCGCGTTGGGATTGCCCTCGTACACGAGAGAGCTCTTCACCACCCCCGCAGGGTTCCGGTTGCCGACTGGCGTCCCGCCTGTCGTCGTGACGTTCGTCCGGACCTGCAGGTAGTAGTCCCCGGCTCTGCCCGGGGTGAAGGTGCACAAGGAGACCCACTGGTGGAACAGCTGCGCCTTCTGCAGGTCGTAGGAGCTGTTGTTGCCGGTGGCTCGGTCCATGTTGGTCCATTGCGAGAGTTCAGACGTCGTCGGTGGACTCGAGCTCCCGACGAACTGCTTCGTGCACCCCGAGATAGGGGTTGCGACACGGGGGTTGCGCGCCTCGTTCGCGGCTCGGAGGACAAACGTGGTCACCGGCGGGCTGCCCGACTTCCCCCCGGGGTTGTAGTCCCCTGAGCAGTAGGTCGCGCTCGTCGAGTAGCGACTCTTGCCGTCGGTGGTCACGTAGCTGTTCATCTTGTTGTACGCACCGACAGGACTGGCGCTGCAGTTGATCTCTGTCCTCATGTAGGCCGGGTCGTAGATCTGCACCGTGATGGCTGTGTTCTTTGCCTCCTCCTCGACATGGACGGCCCAGTAGTAGCCGTCGGCCCGGAACTCTGAGTTCTTCCCGCCTGCGCACTGATACGTCGACGCACCGGCACAGGCGGAGGTCATGAATCTGTCGCCTTGCACCTTGTCGGTGTCGGCTCCCTCGACCGCAGCCCAGAAGAATGGCGTGCTCGAGCAGTTCGGGAACGGCGACGACGGCAGAGCAGACCCGGCGGGTTGGGCGGCCGGTGCAGCCTGGCTCGGTGGTTCGTTGCCGAAGGTGTTGCACGGACTTCCCATGGGCGCAGGCGCTGTGAAGTCAGCCGTGGCCGATCGCGTGATCGTCGTGCGGTCGAGACCGATGAAGCCCCCGAAGGCGTTGTCCACCGGAGCGGACAGCGACACCCGGAGCTCGCTGGGCAGGTCGCCCGACGACACAGTCATGACGATGCCAGCACTCGTGGTGTCATAGCCGTTGCGCTTCGCGACGGCGGCAGCGGCAGCCCGGGCACCGGTGAGGTTGTTGGGCATGTAGGTGACCCCGGCGAGCGCGGCCGCATCGGCCGTCTTCTGCAGTCGCTCTGCCTCGGCGTACCAGCGGGCCGTATCGACGCCTACCGCGGCCAACCCCATCAGGACCGTAGAGGCAAGGATCGCTACCAGCAGCGCGGCGTACCCGGCCTCGTCCTGATGGCGCCGGCACCCTGTCACTTGCGGCCCACCGCATTGGCCGCGCAGATGTTGCTGGCGAGGGGCTCGAAACCGAAGACGGCGTGGTCGTCGATGTCGATGGAGTCACCGAACATCCCGGTCAGGAACCGGTGGCGTGCCTTCATGTACACCCCGACCATGTCCGGCGACTGGTTGGCACAAGCCGCGATCGACTTCGACATCCACGTCCCGCTGACGTAGCGGAACTGGTCCTTGGACGCCACCCACTTGTACCGAATGCACGCGGTCCCGCAGATCCACTGCTTGGAGCCGTTGGGGCCGGGATAGCCCTCGTCGTTCGCCTTGTAGATCCACAACTCCTGGACGGAGTCCCTCGGCAGGGCACTCCCGGCCCGTTCGATGGCGTCGGCGGCATACTGCGCGAACAAGGGCGCCGCCACCGGATCGCAGCCAGCCTCACAGTCTCCGCCTTGCGCAGCACCGGCCTGCCCGGAGTTCGCGTCTGCCGAAGCCGTCCGACCTCCGTTGCGGACAGCGGAGGTGAGCGCCACGTCATCTCTGACGAGCATCGTGAGCTCGACGATTCCGAAGACCATGATGAGCAGGATCGGGGTCACGAGAGCGGCCTCGACGGCGACGGCTCCGCGCTCGGACCGCCCGCGCAGACGGCACCGGAGCCAGTACACCTCGCCACCCTCCCCAGACCGAGTCCTGTTGGCGTCACGCTAGGCGCGCACCGCGCGCTGCGGGAGCGAACGGCGAGGAGGTGGCCGTTCGTACTAGTCCACTTCCCGTCCACAGGCGGCAGCCTCGGACGACTTCTCCACAGAGGCACCGCCGCCCCGAGCGGAGCGGCCGCCGGCGGACGAGGCTCGTGCCCAGGAGGTCAGACATGACGACAACTGCGGCCAGCCGGCAGGCGCTGGGTGCCTACGGCGAGGACGTCGCCGCCCGGATGCTCACCCTCGAGCGCGGCATGACCCTGCTCGACCGCAACTGGCGGTGCGCCGAGGGCGAGCTCGACCTGGTGCTCACCGACGGCCCCGTGCTCGTGGCCTGCGAGGTGAAGACCCGACGTGGCACCTGGTGCGGCTCGCCCCACCAGGCCATCGACGATGCCCGGCTCGAGCGGCTGCACCGGTTGGTGTGGCGCTGGGCCGAGCACCACGACCACCGGACCGAGGAGGTGCGCGTGGACCTCGTCGCGGTGCTGCGGCCCCGGCGCGGGCCGGCCGAGGTCGAGCACGTCGAGGGGCTGGGCTGATGCCGTTCGCGACGAGCCGCACCGTCTCGCTCAGCGGCGCGACCGGCCACCTCATCGACGTCCAGGCCGACGTCTCACCCGGTCAGGTCGCCACCGTCCTCGTCGGCCGGCCCGACACCGCCCTCAACGAGGCCCGCGACCGGTGCCGGATGGCCATCGTCAACAGTCGCCTCGACTGGCCGACGACGCGGCGCACCACGATCCTGCTGAGCCCGGCCGACCTGCCCAAGCGCGGCACGCACTACGACCTGGCGATCGCCGTGGCCGTCCTCGGGGCGGTCGGTGTCGTGCCCCCGACCGCACTCGACGGTGTGGTCTTCATCGGTGAGCTGACCCTGGCCGGCGGGCTCCGGTCGGTGCCCGGGGTGCTGCCGATGGTGCTGGCCGCCTCGCAGCGCGGCATCCGCCACGTGGTCGTGCCCGAGCCGCAGGCCGCCGAGGCCTCGATGGTGCCGGGTGTCGACGTGCTCGGCATGCGCTCGCTCGCGCAGGTGGTCGCCGAGCTCCGCGACGAGCCCGTGCCCGAGGCGCCGCCCGTCGCCGAGATGTCGGGCAGCCGCCTGCTGTCGTGGCGAGGGGCCGACCGGATGGACGAGGTCGACCTGTCGGACCTCGCCGGCATGGAGGATGCGAGGTACGCCGTGGAGGTCGCGGCCGCGGGCGGTCACCACCTGCTGCTCTCCGGACCCAAGGGCTCGGGCAAGACCAGCATCGCCGAGCGCATCCCCGGACTGATGCCCGATCTGACGCCCGAGGAGTCGCTCGAGCTCACGGCGGTGCACTCGCTCGCGGGGGCTCTGGAGCCGGGTGACCGGATGCTGACCAGACCGCCGTTCACGGCTCCCCACCACGACGCCAGCACCGCCAGCCTGGTCGGGGGCGGCTCGGGTGCCGTCAAGCCGGGCGAGATCAGCCGGGCCCACTGCGGCGTCCTCTTCCTCGACGAGTTCCCGCTGTTCCGCGCCGACGTCATCAACGCGCTGCGTCAGCCGCTGGAGAGCGGTGACATCAGCGTGGCCCGCCGCGACGAGTCGGTGACGCTGCCCGCCCGGGGCCTGGTCGTGCTCGCGGCCAACCCGTGCCCCTGCGGCGACTTCCACCCGGAGGCCCGGATGAGCCGCTGCACCTGTCGTGAGGTCGAACGGCGCGACTACCGCCGCAAGGTCACTGGCCCGATCACCGATCGCATCGACATCACCCGCCACCTCGCCGCGCCGACGCCATTCGCCGGTCGCGACCCGCTGAGCGCGCGGGAGTCGACGTCCGAGGTGCGCGGGCGGGTCGAGCGCGCCCGGGTCCGCCAGGCGGCGAGGTACGCCGGCGAGGGCTGGCGGCTCAACGCTCACGTGCCCGGCCCGTCGCTGTCCCAGCGGTGGCCGCTCACGCCCGAGGCGGTCAAGCTGGTGGACGAGCACCTCTGGAACGGTCGACTGACCCGCCGAGGCGTGACCCGGGTGCACCGACTCGCCTGGACGGTCGCCGACCTCGCCGGCGTCGACCGGCCAGGTGTCGAGGAGGCCGACGTCGCGCTGCGACTCAGATCGGGCACACCGCTGCTCGCAGCGACGGTCCGGAGAGCCGGATGAGCGGCAGTGCGGGCGGACCGGAGGTCGAGGCCGCCCTGCACCAGGTCGACCGGCTCGCCCGGCTCGCGCTCAACCGGCTCTGCGAGCCCGGCGACCTGCGGGTCGCGGCCCTGGTGGCCGAGCTCGGCGCTCCCCGGTTGCTCGACGCGCTGCTCGCCGACCGCGACGTCGCCGGGATGCTCGACGACGTCGCCGGACGCCTCGAGAGCCACGATCCCGAGCGCGACCTGGAGCGGGCCGAGCGGCGCGGCTTCCGGTGGGTCGTCCCGGGTGACCCGGAGTGGCCCACCTCGCTGGACGACCTCGAGGCGGCCGAGCCCCTCCAGCGCCTGGGTCGCGCCCCGCTGGGCGTCTGGGTCCGCGGTCCCGTGAGGCTGCGCGACCTCAGCGACCCGGTGGCCTTCGTCGGCTCGCGGTCGGCGACGACCTACGGCACCGATGTCGCGACGGACCTCGCGGCGCGGCTGGCGCACGCCGGCTGCGTGGTGGTCTCCGGGGCGGCGATCGGGATCGACGAGGCGGCCCACCGGGGCGCCCTGGCGGGCGACGGTCCGACGGTGGCGGTGCTGGCGTGCGGGGTCGACCGCGCCTACCCGGCCAAGCACGAGCGGCTGCTGGACCACCTCGGCCGCCACGGCGCGATCGTCTCCGAGGCGGCCCCGGGCTGTGCCCCGACGCGGGTGCGGTTCCTGGCCCGCAACCGCCTGATCGCGGGGCTCTCACGCGGCACGGTGGTCGTGGAGGCGGCGGCCCGCAGCGGTGCCCTCAACTCGGCGAACTGGACCAACCGTCTGCTGCGACCGGTGATGGGCGTGCCCGGCCCGGTCACGAGCGCGACGTCGGAGGGCGTGCACGAGCTGATCCGCACCGGCGCGGCCACGCTCGTGACGCGCGCGGCGGAGGTGCTCGAGCTCGTCGGGGTCGCGGGCGAGCACCTGGTCGAGGAGCGGCGCGGCCCCGAACGCGTGCGGGACCGGCTCAACCCCAAGGAGGCGCGGGTGGTCGAGGCCGTGCCGGTGGCGAGTCCGGCCCCGTCGGACTCGATCGCTCGTACGGCGGGCCTCGGGGTCCTCGAGGTGACCGGGGTGCTGGCCACCCTGGCCCGGCGCGGCCTGGTCGAGCAGCTCCCGGTCGGCTGGCGGCTCGCCGACGGCGCGGCAGAGAGCTGAGCACCGGTGGCGTTCCTACTCTGGTCGTGTGAGCGCGCAGACGCCGGCCGAGCCGGTCGAGGCCGGACTGCCCGAGCCCATGGCCCGGGTGCTCGGCGACTACGAGCGCCACCTCGCCGCCGAGCGCGACCTCACCGGCCACACCGTGCGGGCCTACGTCGGTGACGTCGCGGGCCTGCTCGAGCACGCGAGCCGGCTGGGCCTCGACGGCGTCGACGAGCTCGACCTGCGCAGCCTGCGGAGCTGGTTGGCCAAGCAGCAGAGCCTCGGACTGTCGAGGACGACCCTCGCCCGCCGGGCCACGGCGGCGAGGGTGTTCACGGCCTGGCTCCACCGCACGGGGCGTGCGGCGCACGACGCTGGTGCCACGCTCGGCTCACCCAAGGCACGACGCCCGCTGCCGTCGGTCCTGCGAGCCGACGAGGCCGAGGAGCTGATCCGCGCGGCCGCCGAGCTGGCCGACGACGGCAGCCCGGTGGGAGTGCGTGACGTCGCGATGCTCGAGCTGCTCTACGCGACGGGGATCCGCGTCGGGGAGCTCGTGGGCCTGGACCTCGACGACGTGGACCGCGACCGCGACGTCGTCCGGGTGCTCGGCAAGGGTCGCAAGGAGCGGACCGTCCCGTTCGGCCGGCCGGCCGCCCGCGCGCTGGACCGCTGGCTCGCGGTCGGCCGCCCGGCCCTGCGGGCCGAGGGCGCGGGACCGGCCCTGTTCCTGGGTGCGCGGGGGCGACGCATCGACCAGCGGGCCGTCCGCGCGCTGGTGCACCGACGCATCGCCGACGTCCCCGGAGCGCCCGACATCGGCCCGCACGGCCTGCGGCACACGGCGGCGACCCACCTGCTGGAGGGCGGCGCCGACCTGCGCTCGGTGCAGGAGCTGCTGGGCCACGCCTCGCTGGCGACGACCCAGCTCTACACGCACGTCACCACCGACCGGCTGCGCGCGGCCTACCGACAGGCGCACCCCCGGGCCTGAGGCCGGGCCGACGGCTCAGCCGAGCAGCCGCGGCTCGCAGGTGGGAGGCGGTGTGCCCTTGAGCGTGACCAGCGAGCCCCCGATCTGGGTGCCGAGGAGCCCGAGCACGGGATCGACGACGGTCCGCACGAAACTGGTCGGGTTGGTGGAGTCGAACATCGGCGCGAGGGTCGCGCGCACGACCTGGTCGAGGATCTGGCCCCGCTGGGTCGCCGAGAGGTTCACCTGCGCGCCGGTGCTGATGACGCCGAGCAGGGTGGCGTTGGACTGCACCTGCATCGACGGGGAGGTCGTCGTGACCGGGCCCAGCCCGACCCCGCCGCTCCCGGCCGGGTAGGCGTGGTCGAAGCTCTGGCTCGGGACGTCGATCCGCAACGACTGCACGCCCGACGGGCTCAGGGTCGCCGTGACCCGGACCGCGGTGTTGATCGAGATCTTGGCGTTGAGCCGGGCGACGGGCACCCCGAGCAGGTTCAGGTTGAGCAGGTCGGCGTTGACCACGAGGTTCGACAGGTAGGTGTCGAGGGTGACGGTGGCGAGGCCGTTGCTCACGTCGAGGGTGATGCCCTTGGGCGACCCGGCGCAGCGGATCGCCGTGAGCGTCGTCGTGGTGGGGGCGACCGAGACGGTCGTGGTCACGTTGTTGGGCAGGGCGACGACGCCGCTCGTGGCCCCCATCAGTCCGGGCAGGGCCGGCACGGCGATGGTGGCGTTGACCGGGGCGAGCTGGGCGGTGGCGCTGACCCGCAGCTGCTCGGTGAGGTCGGTGCTGGTTGCGGTCGTCGACGCGTCGCCGACCGCGCCGCAGAACTGGTGCGCGCCCTGGATCAGCTTGACCTGGAAGTTGGCGTTGGCGATGCCCGGGAGGGACGCGCCGACGTTCAGGCTGGCCAGGTTGGTGCCGTTGACCACCGCCAGCGAGCCGCCGACGAGGTCGAGAAGGTCGATGCTCGACGTGGCCCCGGCGCCGCTCCCGCTCGCGATGCCGAGGATCCGGCCCAGCGCGACGGTCGCGCGGGTGGCGGTCGTGGTCTGCACGAGGGTGCCGAGCGCGCTCACCGACGAGGCGTTGGCGGGCTGCACGAGGGCGGCCAGCGTGGCGACGTAGAGGTCGTGCAGCCCCACGGTCGCGGTCGCCAGCTCCTGCACGGAGCCGAGCCGGAGTCCGGCGGCGAGCCGGGCCAGGTCGACCTGCGACGTCGCGAGCCCCTGGAAGCCCAGGGCGGACACCGCCGCCGAGTTGCTGAACACTCCGGTCTGCTGCGCGAGCATCCGCATCAGGGGGTCGATGAGCGCGGAGTTGCGGGTGTCGACAGCTGCGGCGAAGGAGCCCACCGTGTAGCAGGCCGTGGCCGCCTGTCCCGCTGCCGACCCGGACCCCGGCACACCGGCGATGGCCGAGCGGCACGCGGCGCCCTCGCCCGGCCGGAGCGAGAAGTCCACGCTGGTGCTGACGACGACGAGCACCGCGTTGCGCTGGGCGGCCGTGACGGCGCGCGCGAAGTAGGCGTTGTAGGCGGTCGACTCCCCGCCGCACCCCAGCGACTGGTCGGAGAGGAACGGCGCGGTCGGGGCGACGTAGCCGACGTGGACCGAGACGCTCGGTGTGCGGCCGATCGAGCCGGTGCTGCGGGCCGCGCTCGTGGCGGCCATGGCGTCGGTGGGCACGGTGCCGGCTCCGAGGGTGCGGGCCATGTCCAGCGCCGTCGTGTCCGCGATCGCCTGCACGTCGCGACGAGCCACGCGCTGCATCCCGATGTCGACCGCGAGCGCACTCAGCGGCAGCAGCACGAAGCAGAGCACGAGGGACAGCAGCAGGGCTGCGGCCCCGCGCTCGTCCCCTCGACGCACATCTCGGTGGCTCACCGCACCACCACCGTCGAGGAGAAGCGGAGCGTCTCGGGCAGCGTGAAGCCGATGCCGGGCACGCTCGGCAGCAGGTCGTGGTCGCGGTAGGGGTAGCTCACCGTGACCGTCACGCACTGGCCGCCGCTCGGCGAGCCGGAGGCCGCTCCCGCGCAGGCGGTCGGCGGCGTGATCGCGCACGTGAGGTGGGCCGTGCCGTTGCAGGTCATGCCGTAGCCGTCGAGGGACCGGGCGACAGCGGCAGCAGCCGCGGCCTGGGCTGGGCACGTCGCGGCAGGGTACGACGCGGCGGTGGCGGCACAGCTCCCGCTGACGGTCGCGCCCACGGAGGCCCGGGCTCCCTCCGCCGCGGCCTGCGAGAGCGCCTGGCGGAAGCTGAACATGTAGGCGTAGGAGATCGTCGCGAACACGACCAGGCAGATCACGGGGACCAGCAGCGCGAACTCCACGGCCGCGGCGCCGTCCTCGCCGCGCCGACGGCGGCATGCCAGCGCGCCCCAGCTGTCCATCCGGCAGCACTTCCTGTGCGGCCCCCGACGTGGTCCAGTCGCCCTCCCACCGGCGACGAGCCGATCCTAAGGAGGCCGGGTCTCGCAGGTGGTGCTCACGGCACGAGAGGAGACTGCGGTCCAGACAGGACCGCCCTGACGGGAACCTGACAGGGTCAGGAGGACTTCGGGACGTCGATGTCCGACTGGTTCAGCTCCTCGACGTTGACGTCCTTGAACGTCAGCACCTTCACGGTCTTGGCGAAGCGGGCGGGCCGGTACATGTCCCAGACCCACGCGTCGCTCATCGACACCTCGAAGAACACCTCGCCGGCCTCGCTGCGCGCCTTCACGTCGACCTGGTTGCAGAGGTAGAAGCGCCGGTCGGTCTCGACGACGTACTTGAAGATGCCGACGACGTCGCGGTACTCGCGGTAGAGCGTCAGCTCCATCTCGGTCTCGTACTTCTCGAGGTCCTCCGCGCTCACGGTACGACCTTAGTGCCGACCTCGTGACCCGGCTCCTCGAGCCCGGCGGCGCGCCGGACGTTGACGAAGCGCATCCGGTGCACCGGCGAGGGCCCGTGGGCGGTCAGCGCCGCGGTGTGCACCTCGGTGATGTAGCCCTTGTGCGTCTTGAAGTCGTACGCCGGCCAGCTGGCGTCGAGCTCGGTCATGATCCGGTCGCGGGTGACCTTGGCGAGCACCGAGGCGGCCGCGATGCAGGCCGCCACCCGGTCGCCCTTCCACACCGCCAGCCCGGGCGCGCCGAGCCCGTCGACCGGGAAGCCGTCGGTCAGGACGTACGCCGGCGCGACCTCGAGCGCGGCGACGGCCCGCCGCAGCGCCTCGAGGTTGGCGACGTGCATGCCGAGGCGGTCGCACTCCTCGTGGGACACCACGACCACCGACCAGGCGAGTGCGCGGCGGACGACCTGGGCGTAGACCCGCTCGCGGGCCTTCTCGGTCAGCAGCTTGGAGTCCGCCAGCCCCGGCACGATCCCGGCCCGGCCCGCGGGCAGGATGCACGCGCCGGCGACCAGCGGGCCGGCGCACGCGCCGCGTCCCGCCTCGTCGGCGCCGGCGATCGGGTCGATCCCCTGACGGCGCAGCGCGCGCTCGTAGCCGTAGATGCCGGCGTCACGCCGGACGGTCGATCCTCGGGGCAGGGTGCTCACGACGGATGCGCTCCGCTGCTCACGAGGTGCCGGCGGGCACCTCGTCGAAGGTGCTGCCGGCGCCGGTGACGCCGCCGAAGCGGCTCAGCGGCCACACGAGCGCGAAGACCTTGCCGACGACGAGGTCGTCGGGCACGAACTCGCGACCGGGGACGCAGTCGGTCACGTCGGGCAGGCACAGCTTCTGCGAGGAGTCCGCGGAGTTGGCGCGGTTGTCGCCCATCACGAAGACGTGGCCCACGGGCACGGGCCCGGCGGTCCAGTTGCACTTGCTGGCCGGCATCGGACCGTTGCAGGGCGAGTCCGGGTCGTCGCGGACGTAGCCCGACTCGTCGATCGCGACACCGTTGACCTGCAGGTCGCCGTTGTCGTCGCAGCAGACGATCGTGTCGCCGGCGACACCGATGACGCGCTTCACCAGGTGTCCGCCGCTGGGCATCAGCCCGACCCGGGTGAGGACCTCGGTGACGGGGTTGCCCGGTCCCGGGACCTCGTCGGTCGGCAGCCACCCACCGGGGTCCTCGAAGACCACGACGTCACCGCGCTGCGGGCTGCCGCGCCAGTGGGAGACCTTCTGCACGAGGATGCGGTCGTCCTTGACCAGCCCGGGCTCCATCGACTCCGACGGGATGTAGAACGCCTGGACGAAGAAGGTCTTGAGGACGACGGCGAGCACCACCGCGACCACGAGCAGCACGAGGGACTCCTGCCACAGGGGCAGGTGCCGCCGCTCGGGGCGGCGCCTCGGCTCGGTGGACGCGGTGGCGTCGTCGGTCGTCACGCGAGAGATCAGGGAGCCGGGGCTCAGGCCTCGCGGCGCTCCTTGATCTTGGCGGCCTTGCCGCGCAGGTTGCGCAGGTAGTAGAGCTTGGCGCGGCGCACGTCACCGCGGGTGACGACCTCGATCTGCTCGAAGATCGGGGAGTTCAGCGGGAAGGTGCGCTCGACACCGACGCCGAAGGAGACCTTGCGGACGGTGAAGGTGCGGCCCACGCCGGAGCCGTGCACACGGATGACCACGCCCTGGAAGACCTGGACGCGGGAGCGGCTGCCCTCGACGACCTTGACGTGCACCTTGATGGTGTCGCCAGCGCGGAAGGAGGGGACGTCGTCGCGCTTCGAGGCGTTGCCGAGCTCGGCGATCAGGTTGCTCATGGTGCTCCTCGCAGATGCCACAGGTCAGCCACGGAATCGGGGACGATCACGGAAGGTGGTGCGGTGCGCCTGCGGCAACCGGGCTCCCCTGTGGCAGAGCCGGGCCGGTCAGGGCCGAGGGTTGAGTCTGCCACACGCGCCTCACCCCCCAGAAATCGTCCGCTACGCCCGGGGTCAGCGACGACGGCGCTCCAGGACGACGGGACCGGATGGCCCGCCGAGGGTGCGCACGGGACGGTAGCCCGCCTTGCGGTAGATCGCGAGGTTGCGCGTGCTGGCCTTGCCCGTGAACAGGCGGTACGTCGTCACGCCGGCGGGCGCGAGCGCGTGGACGTGCTCGAGCAGCGCCCGACCGAGGCCGCGGCCGCGCAGGTCGGGGGCGGCCATGAGCCGTCCCACCTCCCAGACCCGGGGGTCCTCCGGGTCGAGCCGTCCGCGCACGGATCCGACGAGCCGCCCGTCGACCCGCACGACGCTGGTCTCCCAGGCGGCGATCGACTCCTGCACGTCGGACAGCGTCTCGTGCAGCGGCGGGATGGTGAGGTCGTCGTTGGCGACCGCCTCGGAGACCCAGCAGGCCAGCTGCAGCGTCAGCAGCTCCCCGGCGTCACCGCGGACGGCCCGCTCCGGGTGCCACTCCCCCGCCGCGCCGAGGGAGGCGGGTCGCAGCAGGTCGGGACGGCGCGCGGCGGTGCGCTCCTCGGCCTGGGTACGGCGCCACGCCGCGATGCGCGCGTGGTCGCCCGACAGCAGCACCGGCGGTACGTCGAGCCCGCGCCAGCTCGCCGGGCGGGTGTAGACGGGGTGCTCGAGCAGCCCGTCCTCGTGGGACTCCTCGACCAGCGACGCGGCGTTGCCCATGAAGCCGGGCAGGAGACGCACCACGGCCTCGGTCACGGCGAGCGCCGCCACCTCGCCGCCGTTCAGCACGTAGTCGCCGAGCGAGACCTCGACGACCTCGGCGCGGGTCGCGGCGTGGTCGAGGACCCGCTGGTCGATCCCCTCGTAGCGCCCGCAGCAGAACACCAGCCGCGAGCGCTGCGCCAGCGACCGGGCCAGCTCCTGGGTGAGGGGTGTGCCCGACGGCGTGGGCACGACCACGGTGGTCGAGGCGTCGACCTCGAGCTCGTCGAAGGCCTCGCCGAACGGCTCGGGTCGCATGACCATGCCGGCCCCACCCCCGAACGGGCTGTCGTCGACGGTGCGGTGCCGGTCGTGGGTCCAGCGACGCAGGTCGTGCACGTGGACCTCGATGAGGCCCTTGTCGACGGCCTTGCCCGGCAGCGACTCGCGCAGCGCGTCGAGGTAGCCCGGGAAGATCGTGAGGTAGTCGAGCCGCACCCGATCAGCCCTCGCTCACTCGTCGTCGGGGAACGGCGTGACCAGCCCGGGGCGGTCGGCGACCACGACACGGCCGGCGTCGAGGTCGACCTCCGGCACCAGCGCGGAGACGAACGGGACCAGGGCCTCGCGACGGTCGGGCGTCGTGACCCGCAGCAGGTCCTGGGCGCCGCCGTGCATCAGCCCGGCGACGGTGCCGATCCGGATGCCGTCGAGGTCGTGGACGGCCAGCCCGACGAGCTGGTGGTCGTAGAACTCCTCGGGGTCCTCGGGGGACTCGCCCGCGGGGATCGTCGTGTGCAGCAGCGTGCCGCGCGCTCCTTCGGCCGCCGTGCGGTCGGGCAGCTCCTCGAAGCTCAGCAGCAGCACCGACTGGTGCCAGCGGGCCCGGGCCACCGTGAGCGTCTGCAGAGACGACGCAGAGCCCGAGGGCGGCTCGGCCCGGAGCACTGCTCCGGGAGCGAACCGCCGCTCGGGCTCGTCGGTGCGTACGTCGATCGTCACCTCGCCGCGCAGACCGTGCGGCTTGCCGATGCGGCCGACGACGACCTCGGTGCCGGACGAGCCGGCACCGGGGTCGCGCGTGGGCTCAGCGGCGCCGGTCGACATCCACGAAGTCGATCCGCGCGCCGTCACGCCCGGCGAGGGCGCCGATGACGGTGCGGAACGCCGTGGCGGTGCGACCGCCGCGCCCGATCACCTTGCCGAGGTCGTCGGGGTGGACCCGGACCTCGAGGATCGAGCCGCGACGCAGCTGCTTGTCGCGGACGACGACGTCGTCGGGGTGCTCGACGACGCCGCGGACCAGGTGCTCGAGAGCGTCGGCCAGCATGCTCAGGAGTCCGAGTCGGCGGACTCGGCCGGCTTCTCGGCCGCCTCGGCCTCCTCGGCCGCCGCGGTGGCGCCCTCGGGGGTCTCGTCGGCCGGGGTCAGGGCCTGCGCCTCGGCGGCGCCGTCCTTCTCCTCGGTCTTGGCCTCGGCCTTCTCGTCGGCCTTCGCCTCGTCCTTGGCCGGCTTCTTGGCCGCGGACTTCTTGGTGGTGGCCTCGGCGGCGGAGCTGCCGTGGGCGTCGGCGAGCGCGGCGTTGAACAGCTCGAGCTTGTCGGGCTTCGGCGCAGCGGTCTTGAGGGTGCCCTCGGCGCCCTCGGTCATGCCCTTGTGCTTGTGCCAGTCACCGGTGATCTTGAGGATCTTGGCGACGGCCTCGGAAGGCTGCGCGCCGACGCCGAGCCAGTACTGCGCCCGGTCGGAGACCACCGAGATGTAGGAGGGGTCCTCCTTCGGGTGGTACTTGCCGATCTCCTCGATCACCTTGCCGTCGCGCTTCTTGCGCGAGTCGACGACGACGATGCGGTACTGCGGCGTCCGGACCTTGCCCAGGCGCTTCAAACGGATCTTGACGGCCACGTCTGTGGTGTCTCCTCGAAGTGTGGTGGTGGTGGAGGGATCGGACCCCGTGTGGGGCACCGGGCCGAGACCTCCGATGGGCCGTGCACCGCCCCGGGTGAGAGGGACCGTGGCGGGCAGGACTCAGCGGGCAATCCTGCCAGACCGCCGCGGGGCCGGGAAAATCCGGGCCGAACGGCGCAACCGGCGACCACGTCGACCTGGTCGACCTGGTCGTGCGCCCCTGCGCCGTGGCGACGTACCCGCCGCCGGAGCACCTGGTGCGCGACCTCGGCTCCTGAGCCGACTCAGGCCACGACCCGGCCGCGCAGCACGACGCGCGCGGGACGCGCGAGCACGGTGACGTCGAGGCGCGGGTCGGCGTCGTAGACGACGAGGTCGGCGGGCGCGCCCTCGTCGAGCGCGGCGTTCCACCCCAGCCACTCCCGGGCCCGCCACGACGCGGCACCGAGCGCGTCCTCGACGGGCACGCCGTACGCCGCGAGCTCGCGCACCTCGTCGGCGAGCAGCCCGTGCGCGAGCACGCCGCCGGCGTCGGTGCCGGCGTAGAGCGGCACACCCGCCTCCCAGGCCGCCATGATCGTGTCGCGACGACGCCGGTAGAGGTCGTCCATGGTGGCGGCGTACGCCGGGAACTTGTCCTCGGCCTGGCGGGCGTAGCCCGGGAAGTTCTCGAGCTGCATGACGGTCGGCACGAGCGCGGTGCCGTGCGCGACCATCGACTCGACGAGGTCGGGGGTCAGGCCGGTGCCGTGCTCGATGCAGTCGATACCGGCCTCGATCAGCCCCGGCAGGACCTCCCGCCCGAAGCAGTGGGCGGTCACCCGGGCGCCGAGCGCGTGGGCGGCCTCGATCGCGGCCGCGAACGTCTCGGCCGGGAACGACGGCGTCAGGTCGCCGTCGCCACGGTCGATCCAGTCGCCGACGAGCTTGACCCAGCCGTCGCCGCGCCGCGCCTCCTCCTCGACCTGGGCGACGACGTCGTCGGGGTCGACCTCGTGGGCGAAGTTGCGGATGTAGCGCTTGGTGCGCGCGACGTGGCGCCCGGCCCGCACCAGCCGCGGCAGGTCCTCGCGCTCCTGCACCCAGCGGGTGTCGGTGGGGCTGCCGCAGTCGCGCAGCAGCAGCGCGCCGGCGTCGCGGTCGGCGACGGCCTGGGCCTCGGTGACCGCCCGGTCGACCTCTCCGTGCTCGTCGAGGCCGATGTGGCAGTGCGCGTCGACCAGCCCGGGCACGATCCAGCCGGTCGCGACGGTCTCGGCCCCGGTCTGCGGTTCGAGCGTCACCCGGCCGTCGACGAGGTAGAGGTCGCGGCTCTCGCCGTCGGGCAGGACCGGCCCGCTCACCCGCAGTGCACTCACCCGGCGGACCCTACGCCCGGAGCCGGCCGCGTCGTCGACAGTCGAACATCCGGGCCCCTCTGACGTCCCGGATGTTCGACTGTCGACGGACGGGTCCTCACGACGGTCGGGTTCGTCCCGGACCTGGCGCAAAGGTCGAGTGTTCACGTTCACCTTCCTCCCCGGTCGGGATGAATCGACCTAGACTGTGCGCCGTGGCGGTGAGGTCGGGAGCAGGGGCGCTCGAGCGGCTGCGCGCCGCCAACCAGCGCACGGTGCTCGCGACGCTCGCCTCCGAAGGGCCGATGAGCCGCGCAGACGTCGTGCGCAGCACGGGGCTCTCGCGCACCACCGTCTCCAGCCTCGTCGCCGACCTCATCCGTGGAGGCCAGGTCGTCGAGACCGCCGACCGCGGCCGACCGCACAAGGGCGGGTCCGGCCGACCGCCGGTGCTGGTGGCGCTGAGCGCTCCGGCCGGGGCGGTCGCGGGCGTCGACTTCGGCCACGAGCACGTGCGAGTCGCCGTCGCCGACCGGGCGGGCGTCGTACGCGCGGAGGACGAGGTGCACCTCGACGTCGACGCCGACGGGGCGCAGGCGCTCGACCGGGTGGACGCGATCGTGCGCGAGCTGGTGGAGCGGGCCGGGTTCACCCCCGAGGAGCTCACCGCCGTCGGCATGTGCGTGCCCGCCCCGATCGACCGCCGCTCGGCCGGCATCCGGACGCCGATCATGCCGGGCTGGCACGGCCTGCACCCCGGCGAGGAGCTGCGCCGACGACTCGGCGTGCCGGTCTTCGCCGACAACGACGCCAACCTCGGCGCCCTGGCCGAGCTGACCCAGGGCGCCGCGCGCGGCGCTCACGACGTCATCTACATCAAGATCGCCAGCGGCCTCGGCGCCGGCATCGTGCTGGGCGGCCGGCTGCACCGCGGCACCACCGGGGCGGCCGGCGAGATCGGGCACGTGCAGGTGGGCGAGGACGGCCCCGTGTGCCGGTGCGGTCACCGCGGCTGCCTCGAGACGCTCGCCTCCGGTCCCCGCCTGATGGACCTGTTGCGACCGGCGTACGGCGAGACGCTGGGCTGGGCGGACGTGCAGGCTCTCGAGGCGAGCGGCGACCGCGGCGTGCGGCGTGTGCTGTCCGACGCCGGGCGCCAGGTCGGCCGGGCCGTCGCTGATCTCGCCAACAGCCTCAACCCCGAGCTGATCGTCATGGGTGGCCCCGTCGGACGGGTGCCGTCGGTGGTCGAGGGGGTGCGGTGGGCGGTCGGCCGCTACGCCCAGCCGGAGACCTCGGCGGCGCTGCGGGTCGTGGCCGGGCGGCTCGAGGACCGCTCCCAGGTCGTCGGTGCCGTCGCGCTGGCGATCAACCGGGTCGCCTCCGGCTGACCGCCCGTCCTCCGGCTCAGAGCAGGTCGAGCAGCCAGCTCGGCCCGAGCGACATCGTCGCGCCCGCGGCGCTGGCGCGGGCCCGCAGCATCTGGTCGGCGGTCACGACCGTGACCGCGTCGCCGCGCTCGGACGCGGCGCGGACCTGCGCGACGATCTCGTCGTCCCCGCTGCGCTTCGCGTGGGCCGTGGTGACGTCGCCGTCGCGCCCCGCGCGCACGCCGCCCTTGGCGGCGCCCTCCAGCACGAGCACGACGGCGTCGGCAGGCAGGTCCGCGACCAGCAGGCCCTCGTGCAGCCGTCGCGCGGCCCCGGCCCGGTCCTTCCACCACCCGTCGGGACGCGCGCCCACGACGTTCGCGCCGTCGACGACCAGGACCCGCACCACCCCGGCGCTGCCTACTTCAGGAACTTCGAGAAGTCCTTCGGCAGGTTGAGGTTGGCCGCCGCCTTCTCGTAGTCGACCTCCTCGCCCGCCGGCAGCCCGAACGGGTTGCTGCCGGCCGAGGCCGCCGCCTTGTCCTTGTCGGCCGCGGCCTGCTGGGCGGCCTTGGCGGGGTTGCCGGAGACCCGGCGTCCCTTGCCCTTCTTCGGCTGCGCCTTGGCCTTCGCCCCGCGCTTGCCCATCCCGGGCATGCCGGGCATCCCCGGCATGCCGGGCATGCCGCCGCCCTTGGCCATCTGCTGCATCATCTTGCGCGCCTCGAAGAAGCGGTCGACGAGGGCGTTGACGTCGGTGACGGTGCGCCCCGAGCCCTTGGCGATGCGCAGGCGGCGCGAGCCGTCGATCATCTTCGGGTTGGCCCGCTCGGCGGGGGTCATCGACTGGATGATCGCCTGGATGCGGTCGATCTCGCGCTCGTCGAAGTTCTCGAGCTGCTCGCGGAACTGCCCCATCCCGGGCAGCATCCCCATGATCTTGCTCATCGAGCCGAGCTTGCGGACCTGCTGCATCTGCTCGAGGAAGTCGTCGAGGGTGAACTCGCCCTGACCGCCGAACAGCTTGCCGGCCGCCTTGGCCGCCTGCTCCTGGTCGAAGGTCTTCTCGGCCTGCTCGATCAGGGTGAGCACGTCGCCCATGTCGAGGATGCGCGAGGCCATCCGGTCGGGGTGGAACAGGTCGAAGTCGGTCATCTTCTCGCCGTTGGAGGCGAACATGACCGGACGGCCGGTGACCGAGGCGATCGAGAGCGCCGCGCCACCTCGGGCGTCGCCGTCGAGCTTGGTGAGCACGACGCCGTCGAAGCCGACCCCGTCGAGGAACGCCTGCGCGGTCTGCACGGCGTCCTGGCCGATCATCGCGTCGACGACGAACAGCACCTCGTCGGGCTGCACGGCGTCGCGGATGTCGGCGGCCTGCTGCATCAGCTCGGCGTCGACGCCGAGTCGACCGGCGGTGTCGACGATGACGACGTCGTGCAGGCGGCGCTTGGCCTCCTCGATCGACTCCTTCGCCACCTCGACCGGGTTGCCGACACCGTTGCCGGGGGCCGGCGCGAAGACCGGCACGCCGACGCGCTCGCCGTTGACCTGAAGCTGCTGCACGGCGTTCGGCCGCTGCAGGTCGCAGGCCACCAGCATCGGCGTCTTGCCCTGCTCCTTGAGCCAGAGCGCGAGCTTGGCGGCCAGCGTGGTCTTGCCCGCACCCTGCAGACCCGCGAGCAGGATGACCGTGGGACCGGACTTGGCGTAGCGCAGCCGGCGGGTCTCGCCGCCGAGGATCGCGACGAGCTCCTCGTCGACGATCTTGATGATCTGCTGCGCCGGGTTGAGCGCGCCCGAGACCTCCTCGCCGCGCGCCCGCTCCTTGACGGCGCCGACGAACTCCTTGACAACCGGCAGCGCGACGTCCGCCTCCAGCAGCGCGATGCGGATCTCGCGCGCGGTGGCGTCGATGTCGGCCTCGGAGAGCCGACCCTTGCCCCGCAGGTTGCGGAAGGTGTCGGCGAGGCGGTCGGAGAGCGTGGCGAACAAGACGGTTCCTCTGGTACTCGGGGACCCCGCCAGCCTAACGGCGCGCGGTGAGCCCCGCGGACCGGCGTGGCAGCCCCGGCCAGTTTCACCGGGTACCCGGTGAAACTCACGCTTCCCTCATGAAGTTTCGTCTGGGAGGCGTGAGTTCCTCGCGGTCAGTCTTCCCCCGTGCCAGTTTCACCGGGTACCCGGTGAAACTGGCGACTCTGGGAGTGACTGCCATCTTCCCACCTCAGCCGGTGAGGGCCTCGCGGACAGCGTGGGCGGCCTGGGCGGAGCGGGTGTCGGAGAGGACGCCGGCGGCGGCCTCCTGGACGTAGAACACGTCGACGGCCTGGGGGCCGAGGGTGTCGAGGTGGGCGGAGCGGACGGCGATGTCGAGACGGGCGAGGGCGGCGCAGACGAGGTAGACCACGCCGGGCCGGTCGGTGGTGCGCACCTCGATGACCGTCGACTGCGCCGAGGCCTCGTGGCGTACGACGACCGTCGGGTCGAGCGACTGGCCCGCGGGCGGCGCCAAGCGACCCGCGGGGTCGAGACGTCCCTCGACGACGGCGTCGTAGCGCTGGCGCAGGATGGTCGCGTCGACGTGCTCGTCGGCGACCTCCCACACCGAGATGCCGTACTGCTCCTGCGACCAGACGCGGGCGGCGCGGATGCCGACGCGCTGGAGCCCGAAGGCCGCGGCGAGGTCGGCGAGGAGGCCGACCCGGTCGGGGGCGATGGCGGTGACCCGGGCCCCGTCGTCGACCGGGTCGACGGTGATCGACACTCCCCCGCGGACCACCTCGGCGGGCACCACGACCGACTCGTCCGTCGGCAGGGACGGCGCGTCGCCGGAGGTCAGCGCGGCGTTGGCGCGCCGCGCGAGCCCGAGGATCAGCCCGGAGCGCCACGACGACCAGGCCTTGGGCGATGCCGCGCGGGCGTCGGCCTCGGTCAGCACGGTGAGCAGCTCGAGCGCCTCGGCGCTCCCGAGCCGCGAGGCGAGCGCCTCCACGGTCGCCGGGTCGTCGGGGTCGCGCGTCGTCGCGGTCTCGGCCAGCAGCAGGTGCCAGCGCACGAGCAGTGCGACGAGGTCGACGGCGGCGGGCTCGAAGCCCATGCGGGCCGCGATGCGGCGCGCGATCGGCTCGCCCGCCACGCTGTGCTCGGTCAGCCCGCCCTTGCCGATGTCGTGCAGCAGCGCCGCCACCATGAGGACGTCGGGGCGGGCCACCCTGCGGATCAGGGCGGCCGCCTCCATGCAGGTCTCGACGACGTGCCGGTCGACGGTGAAGCGGTGGATCGCGGAGGCGTGGGGCAGCAGCCGGATCCGCTCCCACTCGGGCAGGAACCCTGCCAGCGCGCCGGTCTCCTCCAGCGTCTCCCACGTCCCGAGCAGCCCGGGACCGGACGCGAGCAGCCGCACCAGCAGCCGGCGCGCCTCGGCGGGCCAGGGGTCGGGAAGCGGGGGGCACTCGCGGGCGAGCCGGGCGGCGGTCGGTGGGGCGAGCACGACGTCGCGCTCCGCGGCCTCCGCCGCCGCGCGGAGCAGCAGCACCGGGTCCTGGGCCGGGCGGGCCGTGCGCTGCAGGACGATCTCGCCGCCCGCCAGCGCGACGCCCTCGGCGACCGGGAGGAGCTGGGGTCTCCGGGCGCGGGCCGGGGAGGCCGGGCGGTCGAGCACGTCGTCGACGCGGCGCCAGGTCAGCCGCGAGAGGTGGGTGATCCGGCGGCCGAGCTCGCGCACGTGCACCTGCGCGGCGCGGGCGTCCTCGAGGCCGAGCCGCACCCCGAGCTCGCCCCAGGTCTCGGGCGCGACGCGGTCGGTCGCACGGCCCGCGACCGCGTGCAGGTGGTCGCGCACGTCGAGCAGCGCGATGCGGCTGCGCTCCAGCTCGACGTGGGGTACGTCGACCAGCCAGGTCGCGACCAGTCCCTTCAGCACCGTCGCGTCGCGGATGCCGCCCTCGGCCTCCTTGAGGTCGGGGACGGACTCGTGGGCGAGCTCGCCCATGAGGGAGTGCCGCTGGCGCACGAGCTTCTGCAGCGCGGGCAGCCGCTCGCGGGCGTGGCGGCGCCAGTGCGCGAGCATGGTCGTGCGCAGCCGGAGGGTGAGGTTGGGGTCGCCGGCGACGTGGCGCACGTCGAGCAGCCCCGAGGCGACGCGCAGGTCGCCGTCAGCCGCGGTGAGCATCTCGGGCAGCGTGCGCACCGAGTGGTCGACGTTCGCACCGGAGTCCCACAGGGGGTACCAGACCCGCTCGGCCACGTCCCGCACGAGCGGGTCCTCCGCGACCGGCTCGCCCGGCGGCGCGTCGGAGACGAGGACGAGGTCGAGGTCGGAGTGCGGCGCGAGCTCGCCGCGGCCGTAGCCGCCGACGGCCACGAGCGCGAGCCCGACCTCGGGCGCTCCCACGTCGGCCCAGGCCTTGACGCAGAGCGCGTCGGCGTCGGCCGTGCGCTGCGCCCGCTCCTGTGAGGTCACGCGGTCGTCAGATCGCGGCGGCGTCGCGGTCGCCCGTGCGCACCCGCACGACCGACTCGACGGGCACGACCCAGACCTTGCCGTCGCCGATGCGCCCGGTCTGGGCGCTCGAGCTGATCGCGTCGACGACGCTCGTCACGTCGGCGTCGTCGACCACGATCTCGATGCGGATCTTGGGCACGAGCGCGATGTCGTACTCCGCGCCGCGGTAGACCTCGGTGTGGCCCTTCTGGCGCCCGTAGCCGCTCACCTCGCTCACCGTCATGCCGGTCACACCGACGGTCTCGAGGGCGACGCGGACGTCCTCCCACTTGTGCGGCTTGACGACGGCGGTGACGAGCTTCACGGGGGCCTCCGGGGGATGTGGGTGGGGCGATCATGGCACCGGCCCGGCTCCCATCCTGGGGAGCCGAGCCGGTGTCTCACTGCTGGAGGTGCGGGGTCCGAGCGAGGGTCACAGCGCTGCGCTGTCGCGGTCGCCGGTGCGGACCCGCACGACGGTCTCGACGGGGCTGATCCAGACCTTGCCGTCACCGATGCGACCGGTCTGCGCCGTCTTGACGACGATGTCGACCACGTCGTTGGCCTCGCCGTCGTCGACGACGATCTCGATGCGGATCTTGGGCACGAGCGCGATGTCGTACTCCGCGCCGCGGTAGACCTCGGTGTGGCCCTTCTGGCGGCCGTAGCCGCTGACCTCGCTGACGGTCATGCCGGTCACGCCGAAGGTCTCGAGGGCCTCGCGGACGTCTTCCCACTTGTGCGGCTTGATCACCGCGGTCACGAGCTTCATGCGCGTGCTCCTTCGCTCTGCGAGAGGGGGGCCGTCTTGGGGGCGAGGACGCTGGACGAGCCCGCGCCGCCACCACCGGTGTGGATGTCGTAGGCCGACTCACCGTGCGCCGCCACGTCGATGCCGGCGACCTCGCCGTCCTCGTCGAGGCGCAGCCCGATCGTGAACTTGATGGCCAGGGCGATCACGGTCGTCACCACGCCGGAGAAGACGATCGCCACGAGGGCGCCGAGGGTCTGGTCGCCGAGCGAGCCGAGGCCGCCGCCGTACAGCAGGCCGTCGACGCCGCCCGCACCCTCCGAGGTCGAGAAGATCCCGATCAGCACGGTGCCGATGATGCCGCCGACGAGGTGGACGCCGACGACGTCGAGCGAGTCGTCGTAGCCGAGCTTGAACTTCAGGCCGACGGCCCAGGCGCAGACCGCGCCAGCGATGAGGCCGATGGCCGTGGCGCCGCTGAGGTCGACCGCGCCGGCGGCCGGGGTGATGGCGACGAGACCCGCGACGATGCCCGAGGCGGCGCCCAGCGACGTGGCCTTCTTGTGCAGGACCTTCTCCACGACGAGCCAGCCGATGATGGCGCCCATGGTGGCGAGGGTGGTGTTGGCGAAGGTGCGGCCCATCTCGGCGGTGATGTCCTGGTCGACGATCACGATCGAGCCGACGTTGAAGCCGTACCAGCCGAACCAGAGCAGACCGGCGCCGAGCATGGTGAGGGTCAGGTTGTGCGGACGCATCGGCTCCTTGCCGAAGCCGAGGCGCTTGCCGATCAGCACGGCGAGCACGAGACCCGCGACACCGGCGTTGATGTGCACCGCCGTGCCGCCGGCGTAGTCCTGCGCCCCGATCCGGCCGCAGATGAGCGAGTCCTCGGTGCAGCTGAAGACCATGTGGGCCATCGGGAAGTAGCACAGCAGCGCCCAGACCGGGACGAAGACGACCCAGGCGGAGAACTTCATGCGGTCGGCGACCGCACCGCTGATGAGGGCCACCGTGATGATGGCGAAGGTCATCTGGAACATCACGAAGACGTAGTCGCCGGTGCCGACTCCGTCGAGCCAGAACAGGTCGAACGGGTTGGCGAAGAACGTGCCGTCGCCGCTCCAGCCCATCGACCAGCCGACCGCGACGTAGAGGATGCCCACGATCGCGGCGGCGACGTAGGACATCATCATCATGTTGAGGACGGACTTCGAGCGGGACATGCCGCCGTAGAACAGGGCCAGGGCGGGCACGGTCATCATCAGGACCAGCGCCGTGGCCACGAGCATGAACGCGTAGTAGCCGTCCACGAGACCTCCATCTAGATCGTGAGTGGAGGACGCACCGGCACTCGACCGACGTCCCCCTCGGGTGCAGGCAACGTTCGCGGCGCGAGGTTTCACCGCGCACGTGCCCGTGTTGCGAGCAGGAAACGACATCCGCGCCGGTGTTACATCGAGGTTTCGCACGACGCTCGGGCAGGCACGGGACGCCCGACGGGACCGGCTCGGCGATGATGGGCCGGTGACCGCGCCCGAGCTCGCCCGCTGGGCGTCGTCCTGGGCCGCACTCGTCGCTGCCTGGAAGGCCGCCGGCCCGGACTCGCCAGCCGCCCGCGAGCTGCTGCAGCGGGCGCTCACCGACGGCGTCCACGCCCTCGACCTCCCCGCGGCGCCCGCACCCCCGGTCGGGCTGGGTCGTCGCTGCGAGGTGGCGGTGGTGCGGCAGGCCGGGGCCGTCGACGAGGCGGGCTACCTCGCCCACAACCCGCCGCAGGCCGACCGCGGCGCCGAGCCCGTCGACCACTTCTGCCGCCGCGGCTGGCGCCGGCAGCGCAACCCCAGCCTGGACTTCGACGTGTGGTGGTACGTCACCGAGCACCTCGACCCCGCCGACGACTCCGAGACGGCGGTCGACCCACTGGTGCACTTCCTGCTCGACGGCCGCTTCCGCGGGCTGGCGCCGTTGCCACCCGCTGTGGAGGCCTCGGTGGCCGGCGCTCCCCTGGTCCCGCCGCCGGGCTCCCCCGCCCGGCTGCCCGCCACGCCGCGGCGCGCGGTCCTCTTCGCGGCGTACGACGTCGACGGCCTGGTCGACGACACCGTCGTCGCCTACGTCACCGAGCTGGCCCGCCACGCCGACGTGTTCGTGCTCTACGACGGCGCGCTGCAGCCCGGCCAGCTCGACCGGCTCGCGGGCATCACCCGCGGGTCGTGGGCCGAGCGGCGCGGCGCGCACGACTTCGGCTCGTGGAGCCACCTGGCCCGCACGCTCGTCGGCTGGGACGCGCTGGCGGCGTACGACGAGGTGGTGCTGGCCAACGACTCGTGCTGGCTGGTGCGCCCGCTCGACGAGGTGTTCGCGCGCATGGACGCCCGCGCCTGCGACGTCTGGGCGATGCAGCTCACCGCGCGCCGCTTCGAGCCGACGCCGCTCGAGCCGCAGTCGGTCCCGCTCGACGAGGTGCGCCGCTCCTGGGTCGACCAGCCGGTGTTCCGCACCCGCGAGCAGGTGCACCTCGGCTCCTACTTCCTCGCGCTGCGCCGACCGGTGCTCGACGACTCCGGCTTCCGGCGTCGGCTCGACGCGGTGGTGCCGCAGGAGGACCACGAGCTGCTGGTGCAGAAGTACGAGTACGGCACGACGGCCTACCTGCTCGGCCGGGGCTTCGCCTGGGACACCTGGCTGCCCGACCTGCGCCCCAACCACCCGGTCTACGGCCCCGGCGCGTTCGCCCTGCTCGGCGAGGGGTTCCCACTGTTCAAGCGGCGCTTCCTGGTCGCCAACCCCTACGACACCCCCGGGCTCGGGGCGTGGAAGGAGCGGATCCGCGCCGAGGTGCCCGACGCTCCCGTCGAGGCCTTCGAGCGGCACCTGCTACGCGTCGCCGACCCTGCCGACCTGGCCGCGAGCTTCGCCGCGGGCGGACATTTCCCCGGCTGACCGGGGATCGGTGCGCCTGGGGGCCAACATTCCGCCCCCCAGGTGCACCTTTCCCCGGCTGACCGGGGAAACGCCCCGACCTCAGCCGAGCCCGCGGGCGGCGCGGGCTGAGAGCGCGACCTCGACGAGGGTGGCGGCGCGGGCGGCGAAGGAGTGCTCGCGGCGCACCCGCTCGGCAGCCTCCCGGCGGCGCGCGAGGTCGCCGAAGACCGCGTCGAGGTCGGGCGCCGTCGCCAGCCTGCGCAGGTCGTCGGCGTCGCGGTAGACCTGCACGCTGTCGCCGAACAGCTCGCGGGCCCCGGCCACGTCGTCGCTCACCACCCGCGCACCCGATGCGACCGCGTCGAAGAGCCGGTTGGACACGAACCCCGCGGCACGCATGCCCGGGTGGTGGTCGTTGAGCACCACCCCCGCGCCGGCGTACGCCGCGGCGAGGGCGTGGTTGGGCAGCGAGCGCGCCCGCACGACCTCGTCGGGCACGAGTCCCGACCAGAGGTCGCCGTACACCGAGAGCGGGAGGCCGGCGGCCAGCGCGTCGCGGACGACGGGGCGCAGCACGCGGCGGGAGTTGCCGACGAAGAGCACCCGCTCTCCGCTGTCCGGCTCGGCCGCGTCGGGGTGGAAGCGGTCGGGGTCGGTGGCCTGCAGCAGCGGCGTGACGGGCACGTCACCGACACCCCAGGTGAGCGAGGCGGCGAGCACCCGGTCGTAGCCGCGCGCCTCCTCGGGCGTGACCAGCTCGGGGTGGGAGATCACCCAGAGCAGCGAGACGGCGGTGGGGCCGGGGTCGTGGCGGGTCAGCCCGCGCAGCACCAGCTCGACGTCGTCGTGGCGCGCGGTCGCACGGTCCCACTCGGGGCGCCGGTCGACGACGACCTCCTGGCCGGCGTCGCGCAGGGCCGCGGCGAGCGCCTCGGCGAACGGCGTGTCGCCCCACCGGTCGCCGCCGGGGCCGGCGGGTGCGGGGTTCTTGATCGCCCAGCGCAGCGTCGTCCGCTCGCGCACCAGGACCGGTGCGGGCACCCGCAGCCGCGGCTGCTCACCGTGGCGGGGCCGACCGAGGTCGTGCCCGGCGACCGTGAAGCCCCGGGTGGCCCACAGGGCCTCGTCGTCGCGGGGCTCGGCGACCCGCTGCCAGCGGTCGAGGTAGACCGCGCGGTTGACGAGGTGCTTGTCGTAGCGCCCCGGGGTGCGCGACTCGTGGTGCACGACCGGCGCCTCGGCGACGACCCGGAAGTGCCCCGGTCGCAGCGCCGCCAGCCGCAGGCAGAGGTCGACGTCCTCCATGCCGTTGGTGTACGTCGCGTCGAAGCCCTGCAGCGCGACCGCGTCCTCCCAGCGCAACGCGAGCGCAGCGCCGGTGATCGCCGCGAACTCGAGCTCGTCGACGCCGGCGGCGTCCTCGACCGGGAACCCCTGCAGGAACGCGTGCGGCAGCCCGCCACAGCTCGGGAACGCGATGCCCGCGCACTGCACCGCCCCGCTCGGGTAGAGCAGGAGCGGCTGCGCCCCGAGCACCTCGGGGTCCTCGAGCGCTCGCCGCAGCGGGGCGGTCCATCCCGGCGGCACGGTCGTGTCGTTGTTGAGGAAGACGACGACGTCGCCGTGGCACTCGCGCAGGGCGTAGTCGTTGCCGAGGGCGAAGCCGTGGTTGGTCTCCGCTCGCACCAGGGTGACGCGGTCGTGCTCGCCGAGGGGCGTGAGCTGCTCGGCGATCTCCCGGCTCGAGCCGTTGTCCCAGACCACGACCTCGACGTCGTCGCCCGCCGCGAGCAGCGACCCGACGCAGGCGGTGGTGAGCTCGGCGTCCTCGTAGGTCGGCACGATGACGCTGGTCAGCCCGCGGGTCGGCGTACGCGCGGCGAGGGCGTCCCAGTCGATGTGGCGGGCCAGCACCGCGTTGCGGTGGTGGCCGGGGCGCAGCGCGAGGGCGCGGCGGCGGTCGGGGAACCGTCGCCGCAGCCCGACCCGGTCGAGCGCCGCCACCTCCAGACCCCCGTGGAGGAACAGGTCGAACGGCCACGCCGGGTTGGCGAGCGCGTCGGGGTGGACGAGGTCACGACGGATGAGCAGCCGGGCCGGCTCGACGTCGGGGGCCGGCGCGCGCAGCAGCACCGTCTCTCCGTTGCCCCGCTCCCCCTCGACCTGGTCGGCGACGGCGGGTGCGCCGACGGCGAGGAGCCGCTCGAGCCGGTCGGGCACCCAGCGGTCGGCCGCCTCGAGGAACGCGACGTACACCCCCGTCGCCTCGGCCAGCGAGGTCACGACCTCCCAGTCGGTGACGGTCTGCGCCTCCAGCGAGGCCAGCGAGGC
Source organism: Nocardioides flavescens (assembly GCF_009823805.1). Lineage (GTDB taxonomy): Bacteria > Actinomycetota > Actinomycetes > Propionibacteriales > Nocardioidaceae > Nocardioides > Nocardioides flavescens. Next base: position 146,207 of record NZ_WUEK01000001.1, read on the forward strand.
CGCGCGCAGCTCCTCGTCGTGGCCCCCGTCGAGGACGACGCTGACCCGCACCACGGCTCAGCCCAGCAGCGCGTCGACGAACGCCTCAGCGTCGAACGGCGCCAGGTCGTCGGGACCCTCGCCCAGGCCGACGAGCTTGACCGGCACCCCGAGCTCGCGCTGCACCGAGACCACGATGCCGCCCTTGGCCGAGCCGTCGAGCTTGGTCAGCACGACGCCGGTGACGTCGACGACCTCGGAGAAGACGCGGGCCTGGACCAGGCCGTTCTGACCGGTGGTGGCGTCGAGCACGAGCAGCACCTCGGTGACCGGGGCCTGCTTCTCGATGACCCGCTTGACCTTGCCGAGCTCGTCCATGAGGCCGGCCTTGTTCTGCAGGCGGCCGGCGGTGTCGACGATGACGGTGTCGACGCCGTTGTCCACGCCGTCCTTGACCGCGTCGAAGGCGACGCTGGCGGGGTCGGTGCCCTCGTTGCCGCGCACGACCTCGACGCCGACGCGCTCACCCCAGGTGGCGAGCTGGTCGACGGCGGCCGCGCGGAACGTGTCGGCCGCGCCGAGCGTCACCGTGCGCTCCTCGGCGACCAGGATGCGCGCGAGCTTGCCGACGGTCGTGGTCTTGCCGGAGCCGTTGACGCCCACGACGAGCACTACACCGGGCTTGCCGTCGCTGCCGCTCACCTGCAGGCGGCGGTCCATGGCCGGGTCGACGAGCTTGACCAGCTCCTCGCGCAGCGCCGTACGCGCGTCAGGAGCGGCGCCGCCCTCCACGCGCATCCGGGTGCGCAGCCCCTCGACGACCTGCTGGGTGGCCGCGACACCGATGTCGGCGGTGAGCAGGACGTCCTCGATCGACTCCCAGGTGTCCTCGTCGAGACGGTCACGGCTCAGCAGCGCGAGCAGCCCGCGGCCGAAGCCTCCCTGGCTGCCCGCCAGGCGCTGGCGCAGCCGCACCAGCCGCGACGCGGTCGGCTCGGGCCGCTCGAGCGGGGGAACGGTCGGCGCCTCGGGCTCGAGGGTCGGCTCGAGGGTGGCCGGCGGGGAGGAGAGCTCGACCGGCGGGACGTCGGTGTCGGTGTCCGCCGCCGGAGGCGGGGACACGATGACGTCGGTGTGGGTGTTTGGCAGCGGCTTGGGCCGCCGACCCCGCACGAGCAGCCCCGCCACGGTGCCCACGAGCGCGACGCCGACGACGGCGATGACCAGGATCAGCACGGCCAGAGCAGACATGCCTCCATCCTGTCAGCCGCTCACCCCAGCGCCGACTCAGCGGGTCGGGGCCCGGGGTGGCGCGGACCAGATCGCCTGGGGCGTCGGCGGAAGGAACGTCGCGGACTATCCCCGCAGGAGCGGCTCGACGGCCGCGCGGATCTCCGCGGGCATCGGTACGACGGGCCGGGCGGGGTCGTCGTTGTCGACGTAGACGTGGACGAAGCGCCCCTCGGCGCGGGCCTGCTCGTCCGGCTCACCGGAGCCAGCTTGGAAGAGCCCGACGCGGTAGACCACCGACGAGGTGCCGACCTTGTCGGCGACGACCCCGACGTCGACGGGCTCGGGGTAGCCGATCTCGGCGAAGTAGCGGCAGCCGACCTCGGCGACGACGCCGATCGCGGGGAGCCGGCGGATGTCGGTGCCGGTGGCCTCGGCGAGGTGGTTGTTGACCACGGTGTCGATGAGCTCGAAGTAGCGGGCGTTGTTCATGTGCCCGTAGACGTCGATGTCGGCCCAGCGCGTCGTGACCTGCTCCCAGTGGACGTAGTCGGCACGCCGGGGACGGTCAGGTCGAGCAGCCATGCCCCGATCCAAGCACCCTCGAGAGGTCAGGCGGGCTCGGGCTCGCGCAGCCGCTGGCTGATGACGGTCGAGACGCCGTCGCCGCGCATCGTGACGCCGTAGAGCGCGTCGCCGACCTCCATCGTGCGCTTCTGGTGCGTGATGACCAGCAGCTGCGAGCTCTCGCGCAGCTCCTCGTAGATCTGCAGCAGCCGCCCGAGGTTGGTGTCGTCGAGCGCCGCCTCGACCTCGTCCAGGATGTAGAACGGCGACGGGCGGGCCTTGAACAGCGCCACCAGGAACGCCACGGCGACCAGCGAGCGCTCGCCACCGGAGAGCAGGGAGAGGCGCTTGACCTTCTTGCCGGGCGGGCGGGCCTCGACCTCGATGCCGGTCGTGAGCATGTCGTCGGGGTCGGTGAGGACCAGACGCCCCTCGCCGCCCGGGAAGAGCCGCGCGAACGTCGCGTCGAAGGCGCGCTCCACGTCGGCGTAGGCCTCGGCGAAGACCTGCTCGACCCGCGCGTCGACCTCGCGGACGATGTCCATCAGGTCCTTGCGCGTCGTCTTGAGGTCCTCGAGCTGCTCGGTGAGGAAGCGGTGTCGTTCCTCGAGCGCGCTGAACTCCTCGAGCGCCAGCGGGTTGACCGTGCCGAGCATCGACAGCTCGCGCTCGGCGGCGCGCAGCCCCTTGCGCTGCTGCTCCCGGTCGAACGGCACCGTCTCCGGCTCCCCGGGCTCCTCGCCGTCGACGGGTGCGGCCTCGGCGGCCTTGGCGGCCTTGGCGTCCTTGGCGTCGACCGGCACGGGCACGTCGGGGCCGTAGTCGCGCACGAGCGAGGCCGGGTCGAGGCCGAGCTCCTCCAGGGCCCGCTCCTCGAGCTGCTCGATGCGCATCCGCTGCTGGGCGCGGGCCAGCTCGTCGCGGTGGGCGGAGTTGACCAGCTCGTCGTGCTCGCGGTTGAGGTCGCGCAGCCGGGCGCGGACGGCGAGCAGCGCCTGCTCGCGACCGAGCCGGGCCTGCTCGACCTCGGCGCGGGCGGCGGCGGCGCGGGTGATCGAGGTGTCGAGGCGCTCCAGCACGTAGGTCGCCGCGGCGACCACCGCCTCGGCGGCCCGGCCCTCGCGCAGCAGCCGCTCGCGCCGCTCCTGCTCACGGGCGCGGTTGGCGCGCTCCTCGCGGGCGGCGCGCAGCAGTCCGTCGGCGCGGCCGTGGATGGCCCGGGACCGCTCCTCGGCGGTGCGCAGGGACAGCCGGGCGTCCATCTCGCCCTGGCGGGCGGCACGGGCGGCCTCGGTGAGCGCGGCGCGCTCGTCGACGACCTCCTCCTCGGCCTGGGGGTCCGACTCCGCGGCGGCGAGACGCGCCTCGAGCTCGCTGAGCGCCTCGGCCTCGGACCCGACGGCCTGCTGCGCCTGCTCGAGCGAGCCCTCGAGCCGCTCGGCCTCGCCGCGGGCAGCGCGCGCCTGGGCGCCGTACTGACCGAGCTCCTCGGCGACCGCCGCCAGGGTCGCGTCGGACTCGTGCAGCTTGGCCAGGGCCACGTCCACGCCGAGCTGGGCCTCGTGGCGCTCGCGCTCGAGCCGGGAGAGGTCGAACCCGAGGCGCTCGGTGGCCGCGACGGCCTCGGCGAGCTGGGCGGTCGCCTCGTCGACCGCGGCCTGCACCTCGATCAGGCTCGGCTGGCTGCTCGAGCCGCCCGAGGCGAGGTGGGCGCCGAGCACGTCGCCCTCGCGGGTGACGGCCACCAGGCTCGCGTCGTCGGCGACCAGCGCCCGTGCGGCCGGCAGGTCGTCGACCACGGCCACCCGATCGAGCAGGCGCGCGAGCGCGGGCCGCAGCTCGGCGGGGCACTCCACCACGTCGACGGCGTACGTCGCGTGGGCGGGCAGGGCGGGCCAGCCGCTCGCGTCGGCGGGGCCGGGGGCGCCGGCGAGCAGCAGCCCGGCACGGCCGAGGTCGTGCTCCTTGAGGTGTGCGACGGCGGCGAGAGCCGCGTCGGCCCCGGTCACGGCGACGGCGTCGGCGGCGCTGCCGAGCGCGGCGGCCACGGCGGCCTCGTAGCCCGCGCGCACGGTGAGGACGGCGGCGACCGAGCCGAGCAGACCGGAGAGCTCGCCGGACGCGGCGAGCAGGGCGCCGGCTCCGTCCTTGCGGTTGAGACCGATCTCGAGGGCGTCCTTGCGGGCGGTCAGCGCGGTGCGGTCGCGTTCCGCGAGCTGCTGCTCCTCGCGGGCCTTGGCGAGGCGCTCCTCGACGTCGTCGAGCAGCGCGGCCGCGGTCTCGTGCTCGGCGTCGAGGCCCTCCTCCCCCGCGTCGAGCCCGGCCACCCGGGTCTCGAGGGCGGTGAAGTCGCGCTGGGCGCGCTGAGCCCGGGCGAGGGCGTCCCCACGGGCCTGGGTGAGCCGGCCGATCTCGTCGGCCTTGGCCGCGGCCCGGCTGCGGGCGGCATTGACCTGACCGGTGAGCCGGGCCAGCCCCTCGCGGCGGTCGGCGGCGGCGCGGTGCAGTCCGGCGACGCGGCGCTCCTCCTCGGCGACGGCGTCCTCGGCGCTGCGGCGCGCGGCGACCGAGGTCTCGAGGGCGACCCGGTGGGCCTCCACCTCGGCGGCGATCGCCTCCTCCTGCTGGCGCACCTGCGCGGCCTGGGCCTCGAGGGCGTCGGGGTCGCGGCCGGAGGTGACCTCGGTGCCGGCGAGCCCCTGGGCGTTGCGCACGCGCTCGCCGGCCAGCGACACGGTGCCGCGCAACCGCTCGCGCAGGCCCGACAGAGCGAACCACGTCTCCTGCGCCTGGGCCAGGGCCGGCAGGTCCTCGCGCAGGGCCGCCTCGAGCTGCGCCTCCTGCTCGCTCGCCTCGGTCTGGGCCGCCGCGACCTGCTCCTGTCGCTGGACGAGGACGCTCTCGTCGGCGAGCTCCTGCTCGAGCGAGGTGCGGGCGGTGACGAGGTCGTCGGCGAGCAGCCGCGCGCGGGCGTCGCGCACCGTCGACTGCACCCCGGCGGCGCGGCGGGCGACCTCGGCCTGGCGCCCGAGCGGCTTGAGCTGGCGCCGCAGCTCGGTGAGCAGGTCGCCGAGGCGGGTGAGGTTGCCCTCGCACGCGTCGAGCTTGCGCAGCGCCTTCTCCTTGCGCTTGCGGTGCTTGAGGACCCCAGCCGCCTCCTCGATGAAGCCGCGCCGGTCCTCGGGGGTGGCGTGCAGGATCGCGTCGAGCTGGCCCTGGCCGACGATGACGTGCATCTCGCGTCCGATGCCGGAGTCGCTCAGCAGCTCCTGCACGTCGAGGAGGCGGCACGAGGTGCCGTTGATGGCGTACTCCGAGCCGCCCGAGCGGAACATCGTGCGGCTGATCGTCACCTCGGAGTACTCGATCGGCAGCGCGCCGTCGGTGTTGTCGATGGTGAGCAGCACCTCGGCCCGACCCAGCGGCGGGCGACCGGAGGTGCCGGCGAAGATGACGTCGTCCATCTTGCCGCCGCGCAGCGACTTGGCGCTCGCCTCGCCCATGACCCAGGCGAGGGCGTCGACGACGTTGGACTTGCCGGAGCCGTTGGGCCCGACGATGCAGGTGATGCCCGGCTCGAGCTGGAGCGTCGTCGAGGAGGCGAAGGACTTGAACCCCCGCAGGGTCAGGCTCTTCAGGTGCACGGTGCCTCCCTCGGATCTCGCGCACACCCTAACCTCGCGCGCCGACACCGCCGGGCAGCCGCCGTACGGCGACCCGCGTGTCAGCCCTCGTGTCAGCCCGCGTGTCAGGGCGTCCTGGAGGTGCCCTCCGTGAGCGGCGCCGCTCGCTCCTCGGCGTGGGCGATGTGGCCGAGCTGGCGCCAGATGAGCACGCAGCACAGCACCGAGCCGGCGAAGGCGAACCAGAACGGCGCCGTGACGCCGTAGCCCTGGGCGATCACACCGCCGATCGCGGCCCCGATCACCAGGCCGCCGTACATGCCCACCAGGTTCACCGAGCCGACCCGGCCCTGCAGGTGCATCGGCACGGCCCGCTGGCGCACGGTGATCGACGTCGTTCCCCAGACGAAGGCGTGCGCCCCGAAGACGAAGAAGACCGGCAGCGCGACGTACGCGCGGGAGGTGGCGGCCAGCGCGAGGTGGGTGAGCGTCTCGAGGACCAGGCCGACCCGCATCAGGTCGGCCAGGCTGAACCGCCGGGTCAGCCAGCCGTAGGACAGCGTGCCGACGAGTCCGCCGGCCGCGATCACGGCGGTGACCAGGCCGTAGCCGAGGTCGCCGAGCCCGAGGTGCTCGGTGACGTAGAGGACGAGCACCGACCACGCCGCGCCGAAGGTCAGGTTGAAGACGAAGATCGTGAGCACGAGCGTGCGCACGGCTGCGTGGTGCCAGGTCCAGCGGAACCCCTCGACGACGTCGTGCCAGACCGGCCGCAGCTCGTCCGGGGTGCGGCGGTGCTCCGGCAGCCGCAGCCGCCCGACGATCACGGCCGCGAGCAGCACCAAGGCGGCCTGGGCGCCGAACGGCACAGCGTGCCCGACCGTGAAGAGCAGGGCGCCGAGGGGCGGCGCCGCGAGCTGGTTGAGCGTCACATGCCCGACCTGGAGCCGGGCGTTGGCGATCGCCAGGTCGTCGCGGTGCACGAGCATCGGCAGCAGCGTCTGCGCGGTGTTGTCGACGAAGACCTCGCACGTCCCCAGCACGAACAGCGCGACCAGCACGGCGGCGACGCCGACCCGGTCGGTCGCGACCGCCGCAGTCAGCACCGCGAGCACGGCCACGCGCACGAGGTTGCCGGTGACCACGACGAGGCGACGGTCGAGCCGGTCGGTCACCGCGCCCGCGGGGATCGCGAACACCAGCGGGGGTGCCCACACGAGCAGGGCGGCGAGGGCGACGACGAAGGCGTCGTCGGTGCGCGAGGCGACCAGCAGCGGTCCGGCCGCCAGGCCGATGCCGTCGGCGAGATTGCTCGTCCACGACGACGCGAGGAGTCGCCGGAAACCGACGCCCAGCCGCGGGGGTGCGAGGACGTCGAGCGGGCCGCTCACCGCGCGCGCCGTACGCCGCGCGGCGGGTGGGGCCGGTGCCTTCAGGCGGGCTGCATCTCCTGCAGGGGCGCGGAGACGAGGAGCTCCTCGGCGCGAGCCGAGACGAGCCGGTCGTTCTCCTCGCTGAGCCGGAGCACGAGGGCCTCCAGCTCGGCGACCCGAGCGCGCAGCCGGCTGTTGTCAGCCGCGATGCGGGGGTCGCGCAGGTCGCTGCTCAGGTGGCCGATCAGCGCCTTGGCCATGTGGGACCTTCCGTGACGAGAGGGGGGTGTCGGGGGTGGTGCGACCCGCGAGCGGGCCGTCTGCAAATGTCCCACCGCTGCGGCCCCGAGGTCAATCCGGCGCGGTCGTGACCGGGGGGACGCGACCCGGCGCGCGTCGGCGGCGCGGCACGGGCTGGCACACAGGGCAGAAGAACGACGACCGGTTCATGAACGCCGCCCGTCGCATCGGGGTGCCGCAGCGCTCACACGGCTCGCCCTCGCGGCCGTAGGCGTGCAGGGAGCGGTCGAAGTAGCCGGACTCGCCGTTGACGTTGACGTAGAGCGCGTCGAACGACGTGCCGCCCTGGCGCAGCGCCTCGGTCATCACGTCGCGGGCGTGGCCGAGCAGCTCGCGCACCTGCGCCGCGGTGAGCCGCTCCCCCGGCCGCTCGCCGTGGATGCGCGCTCGCCACAGCGCCTCGTCGGCGTAGATGTTGCCGACGCCGGAGACGAGCCCCTGGTCGAGCAGCTGGCGCTTGATGCCCGACGCGCGGCGGCGGACCTTGGCGACGAAGGCGTCGTCGTCGAACTCCGGGTCGAGCGGGTCGCGCGCGATGTGGCCGATCTCGGCGGGCAGCTCGGCGCCGCCGGGTGAGACGGAGAGCCCGCCGAACATCCGCTGGTCGACGAAGCGCAGCTCGCGGCCCTCCGCGGCGCCGTCGAGGACCAGACGCACCCGCAGGTGCCGCTCCGGCGGCGCGTCGTGCGGCTGCACGAGCAACTGCCCGCTCATGCCGAGGTGGGCGAGCAGGGCGTCGCCGTTGTCGAGCGGCACCCAGAGGTACTTCCCGCGGCGGCGGGCGACCTCGACACGGCGCCCGACGAGCGCCTCGGCGAAGCCGGCCGGGCCGCGCGGGTCACGGCGTACGGGCCGCGGGTGGAGGACGTCGACGCGGGTGATCCGCGCGCCGGTGACGTGGCGCTCGAGACCGCTGCGGACGACCTCGACCTCCGGCAGCTCAGGCACGGGCGGTCACGGCGACGGCGCGGATCAGATGTCCTCGGCGGCCTGCTCGACCGCGTCCTCGATCTTGGCCTGGACGGGGTCGGCGGCGCCCGGGGTGCCGGCGATCTGGCCGTAGGCCGTCTCCGCAGCGGCCTGCTCGGCCTCCTTCTTGGAGCGACCGACACCGTTGCCGTAGACCTTGGTGCCCACGCGCACCTGCGCGGTGAAGGTCTTCATGTGGTCGGGGCCCTCGTCCTCGATGAGGTACTCCGGCACGCCGAGACCGTGCTCGGCGGACAGCTCCTGGAGCGAGGTCTTCCAGTCGAGCCCGGCGCCGAGGGCCGAGGCGGCCTCGATGAGCGGGTCGAACAGCTTGTGGACGACGACCGCGGAGACCTCGATGCCGCCACTGAGGTGGACCGCGCCGATCACCGCCTCGACGGTGTCGGACAGGATCGAGGCCTTCTGACGACCGCCGGTCGTCTCCTCGCCGCGACCGAGCTTGACGTGCTCGCCGAGCCCGATGGTGCGGGCGACCTCGGCGAGGGCGCGCGCGTTGACGACCGCGGCGCGCAGCTTGGCCAGCCGGCCCTCGGAGAGGTCCGGGTGGGTGAGGTAGAGCGTCTCGGTGACGACGACACCGAGCACCGAGTCGCCGAGGAACTCCAGGCGCTCGTTGGTCGGCAGCCCGCCGTTCTCGTAGGCGAACGAGCGGTGGGTCAGCGCGCGCTCGAGGAGCTCGGGGTCCAGGACGGGGTCCCCGAGCGCCTCTCGCAGCTGCGCGTAGTCGACCGAAGAGTCGGTCACGTGGTCAGGTGCCGATCCGGCGTCAGAGGACCTGACGACGGGCCGAGCGAGCGCCGTACTGGCCGCAGTTGCCGCAGGCGCGGTGCGGGAGGTGCTTGGCACCGCACGCGGGGTTGGCGCAGGTGACCAGCGTCGGCGCGGTGGTCTTCCAGGCCGAGCGACGGTGGCGCGTGTTGCTGCGCGACATCTTCCGCTTCGGGACAGCCATGGTTCCTACTTTCGGTTCAGTTCTGCGGGTCTTGCTCGGTCTGGGTGGTGAGCTCGCTCAGCGCGGCCCACCGCGGGTCGATCGCCGCGTCGTGCGCATGACCGGGGTCGTCGGCCAGGCGCGCCCCGCAGTCGGGGCACAGGCCGGGACAGTCGTCCGTGCACAGCGGCTGGAACGGTAGTGCGAGCACCACCGCGTCCCGCAGCAGGGGCTCCAGGTCGACCAGGTCGTCCTGCAGCGCGCTGACCTCGTCGTCCTCGCCGGGGATGGCGTGGTCCTCGTAGACGTACAGCTCCTGGAGGTCGACCACGATCTCGTCCGTGATCGGCTCCAGGCACCGTGCACACTCCCCGCTGAGCGAGGCGTCCGCCGTCCCGGTGACCAGCACCCCCTCCATGACCGCCTCGAGGCGCAGGTCGAACTCGACCGGCGACCCCTCGGGGACAGAGAGGACTTCGATGCCCAGATCTGCCGGCGCCGGCACTGTCCGTGACACCTGACGGGTGGACCCCGGGCGGCGGCCGAGCTCGCGAGTGTCGAGCACGAGCGGCGCTCTCGGGTCCAGCGTCTTCAGGAGGTCACATCCAGGTCCAGGCAGGCAGATCCAGCGAGAATCGTACGCACCGCGAACTCCGGGGCCAAATGCAGCCCCACCCGCGCACGACTCGGGCGTGGACTCAGGCGCCGGCGCGCTCCGCGACCCGCGCGAGCAGCGGCTCGAGCACGAAGTCGGGCACGAGGGCGGCGACGTCGCCGCCGAGCCCGGCGACCTCCTTGACCAGGCTGGAGGACACGAAGGACCACCGCGGGTCGGTCGCGAGGAAGACGGTCTCGAGACCGGTCAGGTGGGCGTTCATCTGCGCCATCGGCAGCTCGTACTCGTAGTCGCCGGGCCCGCGCAGCCCCTTCACGACCGCCTGGGCGCCCTGCTCGGCGCAGAACGTCGTCAGCAGGCCGGTGAAGCCCGCGACGCGGACGTTGGCGAGCTCTCGGGTGCCCTCCTCGAGGAGGGCGAGCCGCTCCTCGTCGCTGAAGAGCCGGCGCTTGGAGGCGTTGACGCCGACCGCGACGACGACCTCGTCGAAGAGCCCGGCCGCGCGGCGCACGACGTCGAGGTGACCGAGGGTGACGGGGTCGAAGGAACCCGGGCAGACCGCGCGCGTCACGACGCGCGACCGTACCAGAGCGCGGTCTCGCCGTAGGCCTTGTGCCGGGTCGCCTCGATGCCCTCGGGCCAGGTCGGCTCCGGGCTGCGACCGGAGCGCTCGACGACCACCATCGCGCCCGGCACGAGCCAGCCCTGACCGCACAGCGCGGCGAGGTCGTCGGCGAGCTGCGCCTCCGTGAGCGGGTACGGCGGGTCGAGGAACACGACGTCGTAGGGCGCCGACGGCGCGCGGCCCAGCACGGTCGGCACGCTCGCGGAGCGCACGTCGGCGCGGGTGCAGCCGAGCGCCCGGGCGTTGTCGGAGATCAGCTTCGCCGTGCGCCGGTCCGACTCGACCAGCGTCACGACCCCCGCCCCGCGCGACCACGCCTCGAGGCCGACCGCCCCCGAGCCGGCGTAGAGGTCGAGGAAGCGCAGGCCCTGCAGCGAGCCGCACCACGACTCGATGCTGGAGAACAGCGCCTCGCGCACCCGGTCGGTGGTGGGACGGGTGTGCTGGCCGGTCGGGGTGCCGATGCGTCGGCCGCCGGCGTCTCCTCCGATGATGCGTGTCATGGCTGGGCGGGACCCTACGACTTCTCGATGAAGTCGGCTTGGGCTGAGTCCTCGAGGTGGTAGAGCGCACCCGCCAGCAGCGGGTGGGCGCGCAGCGCGGGGTCCTCGTCGAGCAGCTGCTCGGCGGCCTTGCGGGCGGCCACGATCGTCTTCTCGTCGCGCAGCACCCGCAGGTCGCGCAGCGTCGAGCGGTAGCCCGACTGCGAGCTGCCGAGCACGTCGCCCTCGCGGCGCTGCTCGAGGTCGACGCGGCTCAGCTCGAAGCCGTCGGTGCTCCGTGCGACCGCGTCGAGCCGCTCGCGGGCGGGGGTGTCGAGCTGCGCGTGGGAGACGAGCAGGCACAGGCCCGGCAGCCCGCCACGGCCGACCCGGCCGCGCAGCTGGTGCAGCTGGGAGATGCCGAACCGGTCGGCGTCGGTGATGACCATTGTCGTGGCGTTGGCGACGTCGACGCCGACCTCGATGACGGTGGTCGAGACGAGCACGTCGACCTCCCCGGCGGCGAAGGCCCGCATGGTGCGGTCCTTGACCTCGGGAGCGAGCCGGCCGTGGAGCACCGCCAGTCGGAGCCCCCGCAACGGTCCGTCGGCGAGCTCGGCCGCGAGGTCCTCGACCGCCGTCAGCGGCGCCTTCGCCCGCGGGTCCGACCCGCCTGCGACCGCCGGGCCGTCCGGGTCCGGCGACTCGTCGTACGCCGCGTCGACCTCGCCGGGCTCCTGCTCGTCGCCGCTGATGCGGGGGCAGACGACGTAGGCCTGGTGGCCCTTCTCGACCTCCTCGCGCACCCGGGCCCAGACCCGGTCGATCCAGCGTGGCGCCTCTGCGAGCGGCACGACGTTGGTCTGGATCGGCGCACGCCCGGCGGGCAGCTCGGAGAGCGTCGAGACCTCGAGGTCGCCGAAGACGGTCATCGCGACGGTGCGCGGGATCGGCGTGGCCGTCATGACCAGGACGTGCGGCGGCACCTCGCCCTGGCTCTTGGAGGTGAGCGCGGCGCGCTGCTCGACGCCGAAGCGGTGCTGCTCGTCGACCACCACGAGGCCGAGGTCGAAGAACTGCACCTGCTCCTCGAGCAGCGCGTGGGTGCCGATGACGATGCCCGCCTCGCCGGTCGCGAGCCGCGAGAGCGGCTCGGTGCGCTGGCCCTTGGACATGGAGCCGGTGAGCAGCTCGACGGTCGTGCCGCCCATCAGCGCGCCCCCGGCCAGATCGCCGAGCATCGCGGTGATCGAGCGGTGGTGCTGCTGGGCGAGCACCTCCGTCGGGGCCAGCAGCGCCGCCTGACCGCCGGAGTCGACGACGCGGAGCATCGCCCGCAGCGCGACCAGGGTCTTGCCCGAGCCGACCTCACCCTGCAGCAGCCGGTTCATCGGGTGGGGCTCGGCGAGGTCGGCCTCGATCGTCGCGCCGATCTCGCGCTGACCCGCGGTGAGCTCGAACGGCAGCGAGGCGTCGAACGCCGTCAGGAGCGAGCCGTCGCCACCGTCGCGCACCCGGGCGCCGAGGGCGCGCACCGCCCGCCGTCGCCGGCCCAGCAGCAGCTGGGTGACCAGCGCCTCCTCGAAGCGGAAGCGCTTCTGCGCCTTGCCGACGTCGGCCCACGAGTCGGGCTGGTGGATCCGGTCGACGGCGTCGCGCGCGCTGAGCAGGCCGTGCTCGGTGCGCACGGACGCCGGCACGAGGTCGGGCACGTCGTCGACGACCGTGCGGGCGAAGGCGATCGCACGCTGCAGGTCCCAGGACTCGACGCCCTTGGTGAGCGGGTAGATCGGGTAGAGCGCGCCGATGGCGTCGAGCGTGCGCTGGGCCGCCACCTCCGGGGTGTCGGCGACGCCCGAGTCGTCGTCCTCCTCGCCGAACAGGATCATCTGGGGGTGGCTCAGCTGCCACTCGTCACGGAAGGTGTCGGCCTGGCCGATGAACAGCCCGCGCCTCCCCGGCCTGAGCTTCCTGGCCTGCCACTCGGCCATCCCCCTGCCCTTGGCGAAGAACGTCATCTTGAGCCGGTGGACCTCGGTGCGCAGGACGACGTCGACGCGGTAGGCCTCGCGGCCGGTGCGGCGGTCGCGGTAGGTGTTGATCCGCGAGGTGGCGATCTCGCCGACCAGGGTGAGGAACTGGCCCTTCTCGAGCTCGTCGAGGGCGGTCAGCTCGCCGGTCTCGACGTAGCGGCGCGGGAAGTGGCGCAGCAGGTCGCCCACGGTCCGCAGCCCGAGGCCCTCGACGATCTTCTGGTTGCGCGAGCGGCCCTTCGCGTCCTTCGCCTCGCCGAGGACGGTCTCGACGGGTGAGTCGAGCTCGATCACCGGTCGCTCCCACGGTCACTCACACGGGCGCTCGCACGTGCGCTCGCAGGGGTCATCACGGTCGGGCTCCTGTCTCGGCGGCTACTCGACTGCGACCAGCAGGGGGTAGCGGTCCTGCCCACCGTCGTACACCACGACGTCGACAGTGGGGTGCGCCCGCTCCACCCACGACGCGCACGCCGCGGCCAGCTCGCCGTCGGCGTCGTCGGAGCCGGAGACCAGCGTGACCAGCTCTCCCCCGCCCCCGAGCAGGCGCCCCAGCACGTCGGTGGCCGTCTCGGTCAGGTCGCTGCCCACGACCACGAAGTCGCCCGCGATGATGCCGAGCGCGTCGCCCGGCTCGCAGGGCCCGGCCATGGTCATGGCGGTGCGCGCGGCCCGTGTGACGCCACCCTGGCGCGTGTGACGTGCCGTGGCCGTCATCTCCAGGACGTCCTGGTCGAAGGTGCGCCCCGGCTCGTGCACGGCGATGGCCGCCAGCCCCTCGACCTGCGCGGTCGTCGCGATCACCGCGACCCGCACGCCGTGGTCGGCCTCGGCCGTGCTGGCCGCGACCTTGGCGACGCGCACCGAGTCGTGGTCGTTGGGCAGCACGACGACCTCCTCGGCGCCCGTCGCCTCGATCGCCTCGAGCAGCTGACCGGTCGAGGGCCGGTGCCCCGGTCCGCCGGGCACCACGACCGCTCCGGCCTCCTCGAAGAGCGCGGCGAGGCCCGGGCCGGCCGCGACCGCGACGTAGGCGCGGCCGGTGCGGGGACGCTCGTGGTGGTCGGCGCGGTGCGCCTCGTCGGCGAAGTGGGTGACCCGGATCCGGTGCGGGCGGCCCGCCTCGATCCCGGCCTCGATCGCGGCGCCGACGTCGTCGACGTGCACGTGGACGTTCCAGAGCCCCTCGCCGCCCACCACGACCAGCGAGTCGCCGAGTCCGCCGAGGCGCTCGCGCAGGTGCGCCACGGCGTCCTCGTCGGCGTCGAGCAGGTACATCACCTCGTACGCCGGCCCGCCGGCCTCGAGGTCGGCGCCCGGCACGGTGGTCGCGAGGACCGGCTGCGGCAGCGCGGGGCGGTGGCCGGGCTCCTGCGCGGGCCGGCGCCCGGTGAGCGCGGTCTCGGCGGCGTCGAGCACGACGACGACGCCGCGTCCCCCGGCGTCGACGACACCGGCGTCGCGCAGGGTCTGCAGCTGCTCGGGCGTGCGGGCCAGCGCCTCCCGGGCGGCCGCGGCGCCGGCGAACAGCACGTCGCGGGAGCGGCCGGCCGCGCCGCGCTCGAGCAGCTCCTCGCCGGCCTCGGCCGCGGCTCGGCAGACCGAGAGCATGGTCCCCTCGACCGGCTCACCGACGGCGGCGTAGCTCGCGTCGCTGGCCGCGCGCAGGGCCTCGACCATGACCGCGGCGTTGCGCTCCTGCGGCGTCGCGGCGGCCAGGCGTCGCACGATCGCGCGGAGCATCTCGCTGAGGATGACGCCGGAGTTGCCGCGCGCACCCATCAGCGCGCCGCGGGTGAACGCCTCGAACGCCTCCGCACGACCGGCGCCGGCCTCGAGCCGCTCGCGCAGCGCGTCGCGGGCCGCGGCGACGGTGAGGTACATGTTGGTGCCCGTGTCGCCGTCCGGCACCGGGTAGACGTTGAGCGCGTCGATCTCCTCGCGCGCGGCGGCGAGGGCGTCGACCGCGAGATCGACGAACAGGAGCAGGCTCTCGAGCCGGATCGCGCTACCGTCGTCACCGGTGACCGGCGCGCTCCCCTGCTCCTCCACGAGGGGGGAGATTAGGGCATGGCCCTCGAACCAGCGTGGGAGTTCGAGAGCCGCGCCCGAAGGTCGGGTCGGGATTTCGGCGGCTCGGCGGGTGTCGGATATCCTCGTGCGGTTGCCCGACACACGGAGCCTCTCCGTGGCCGCCCAGTCCCCCACGGGACTGGAGACGCCGGGCTCTCCCAGAACCTCGACTATCCCAGGAGCATCCGGTGGCTGCCGTCTGTGACATCTGCGCCAAGAAGCCCGGCTTCGGCCACAACCGGCCGTGGTCGCGGAAGATCACGAAGCGTCGCTTCGACCCCAACATCCAGCGGGTCCGCGCGACCGTCAACGGCACGCCCAAGCGGCTCAACGTCTGCACCGGCTGCCTGAAGGCGGGCAAGGTCACGCGCTGACCCCCGCTCCCCGCACGTCCCGGAGCCCCCGACAGCCTGGCTGTCGGGGGCTCCGTGCGTCTCTGCCGCGCCGCGTTCCTCAGAAGTGCGTCCAGCCGGCGTCGCCGTCGTACGCCGCCCCGTCGACGGTCACGCCCTCGCCCTCGGTGACGACGCCGATCTGCAGCCACCCCGGCGGCACGGAGTCGGCCGGGAACGTCGCGAGCAGGCCGTGGTCCTCGCCACCGCCCAGGACGAAGCTGAGCGGGTCGGAGCCGGTCGCGGCCGCGACGGCGTGCAGCGGCTCGGGCACCTCGAGCGAGCCGGTGCGCACGTCGAGCGCGACACCGGAGTCGGCCGCGATGTGCCCCGCATCAGCGAGGAGGCCGTCGGAGACGTCGATCATCGCGGTGGCGCCGGCCTCGGCGGCGACCTTGCCGGCGTCGTACGGCGGAGCGGGGCGGCGGTAGGCCTCGACGAGCGCCCGCGGCGAGCGGAACCCGCGGCTCAGCACGGCCAGCCCGCCCGCGGACCAGCCCTGGCGGCCGGTCAGGGCGAGCACGTCGCCCGCCCGGGCCCCCGAGCGCAGGACGGGAGCCTGGGTGCACGCCCCGATGACGGTCACGGCCACCACGACCTCGTCGGCGCGGGTGAGGTCGCCCCCGACGACGCTCGCACCGACCAGGGCGCACTCGTCGGCGAACCCGCGGGCGAACTCCAGCGCCCACCGGGCCGGGAGGTCGGCCGGCGCGGCGAGGCCGACGGTGAGCGAGTGCGCCCGGCCCCCCATGGCGTTGATGTCGGAGAGGTTCTGGGCGGCGGCGCGGTGGCCGACGTCCTCGGCCTCCGACCAGTCGCGGCGGAAGTGACGGCCCTCGACGAGCAGGTCGGTCGAGACCACGACGTGCCCGGTCCGCACCCGCAGGACGGCCGCGTCGTCGCCCGGTCCGACCAGGACGTGCTCACCCTGCGCGAAGAGCGCAACGAGCTGGGAGACGAGGCCGAACTCCCCGAGGTCGGCGAGGGTCGCGTCGGCGGGCACACCGGCTGGCAGGGTCACCCCTCCATCCCACCAGCCATCCGGTCGGAGCGGACCCGGGGGCCTGCGGCAGCGCGCGGTGTGACCCGCGCGACGGGTCACGGTAGGTTGAGCGGGTCCACACCCCGCACGGCAACAGCAGGGAGATCCGCACATGGTGGTGCAGGCCTACATCCTGATCCAGACCGACGTCGGCAAGGCTGCCGAGGTGGCCAACGCCATCGCACAGGTCAAGGGCGTCACCATGGCCGAGGACGTCACCGGTCCCTACGACGTCATCGTGCGCGCCGAGGCCCGCAACGTCGACGAGCTGGGCAAGCTCGTGGTCGCCAAGGTGCAGACCCTCGAGGGCATCACCCGCACGCTGACCTGCCCGGTCGTCCACATCTGACCCACGTCTGACCCACGCCTGACCCACGTCGTCCCGAGCGCCCCGCACCTCGCCGGTGCGGGGCGCTCGTGCGTCCGGGGCACCGCTGCCTCGGGCGCGTGTGGGAGGCTGCCCGCCATGGCGTCGTTCGAGTTCCCCGGCCCCGTCGCGATCATCGCGGGGGGCCTCAGCCACGAGCGCGACGTCTCGCTGGCCAGCGGCCGCAACCTCGTCCGCGAGCTGCGCCAGCTGGGTGTCGAGGCGCAGGCCTACGACTTCGACCGCAACCTGCTGGCCGTCCTCGAGCGCGACCGCGTCGTCGCCGCGATGCCGGCGCTGCACGGGCAGTTCGGCGAGGACGGCGAGATCCAGACCCTGCTCGAGCTGATCGACCTGCCCTACGTCGGCTCGCGCAGCCGCGCCTGCCGCGTGGCGTTCGACAAGGGCACCGCGCGCGAGCTGCTGCGCCGCGACGGCATCCCCGTGCCCGACTCGGTGAGCCTGTCGGCGCAGACCTTCCGCGACATCGGGGCCGCGGCACTGATGTCGCACGTGATGGACCGCCTCGGCTCCCGCGTGGTCGTCAAGCCCGCGCGCGGCGGCTCGGCGCTCGGCGTCGCCGGCGTCGACGGCCTCGGTGCCCTCCCCTCGGCCCTCGTCGGCACCTACGCCTACTGCGACGACGCCCTGGTCGAGCGGTTCCACGAGGGCGTCGACGTCTCGGTCGTCGTGCTCGAGACCGACGACGGCCTCACCTCGCTGCAGCCCGTGGCGATCGCCTACAAGCGCGGCCACGAGTTCGACTTCATGGCGCGCTACACCGCCGAGTTCGTCTCGCTGAGCCGCCCGGACCTGCCCGAGGAGCAGCTGGCTCGCCTCGGCGAGGTCGCCTGCCAGGCCCACCGCACGCTCGGACTGCGCGACGTCTCGCGCAGCGACTTCATCGTCGCCGCCGACGGCTCATTCGTCGTCCTCGAGACCGCGATCACCCCCGGCACCACGGAGACCTCGGTGCTGCCGTTCGCCGCCACCGCCTCCGGCACCTCCCTCGGCGAGGTCGCCCGCGACCTGCTCGCCCGGGCCGTCCGCGCCGGCGTACCGGCCTGAGGCTGCCGCTCCCTGGGGCGAAGTGAGCCGGTTCGGGCGGGCGCCGGGCCCAGGAGCGAGACCGGACCCGCTCTCAGGCACACGACCCGACGGGCGGCGCCGGGCGACGCCTCAGCGCAGGCCGGTGGGCCGGTCGAGGGCGAGCTGGACGAGCTCGTCGATGAGGTCGGGGTAGGAGATCCCGGAGGCCTCCCAGAGCTTGGGGTACATCGAGATCGGCGTGAAGCCGGGCATCGTGTTGATCTCGTTGACGACGATGCGGCCCTCGGGGGTCACGAAGACGTCGACGCGGGCGATGCCCTCGGCGCCGACCGCCTCGAATGCCGCCACGGCGAGCGCGCGGACCTGCTCGCTCACGGCGTCGGGCAGGTCGGCGGGGATGTCGAGTCGGGCGGTGTCGGCCTCGATGTACTTCGCCTCGAAGTCGTAGAACTCGCCGGTGTCCTGGACGACGATCTCGCCGACGACCGAGGCCCGAGGAGCGGCGTCGCCGCGTGAGCCGAGCACGGCGCACTCGACCTCGCGCCCGTCGACGCCCTCCTCGACGATGACCTTGGGGTCGTGGACCCGGGCCGCCTCGACAGCGTCCTCGAGGTCGGCGAGGTCGTCGACGCGGGTGACCCCGAGCGAGGAGCCGGCGCGGGCGGGCTTGACGAACAGCGGCAGCCGCAGCTCCTTCACCCGGGTCAGCACGTCGTCGCGCCGGGTCACCCAGTCGCGGGGGGTCACGACGACGTAGGGCCCGACGGGCAGGCCGTGGGCGGCGAAGACGAGCTTCATGTAGTGCTTGTCCATGCCGACGGCGGAGGCGAGGACCCCGGAGCCGACGTAGCGCACGTCGGCCAGCTCGAGCAGTCCCTGGACGGTGCCGTCCTCGCCGAACGGTCCGTGCAGCACCGGGAACACCACGTCGACCTGCGAGAGCACCTCCGGCACCGCGCCGGCCTCCAGCACCTGCAGCTGCGGGCCCTCGCCGGACGTCGACAGCACGATCTCCGAGCCGGCCGGGGCGGTCACCTCGGGCAGCCGGTCGGCGCGCAGCTCCCACACCGTCGGGTCGTCGGAGGCCACGACCCAGCGCCCGTCGCGGGTGACGCCCACGGGCGTGACGTCGTACTTCTCGCGGTCGATCGCGCGCAGCACCCCCGCCGCCGTGGCCGCCGAGATGGCGTGCTCGCCGGAGCGTCCACCGAACAGCAGCGCGACCCGGACCTTGCGCTCACTCATGGTCCGCCACGCTACAGAAGCGCGTCGGCCACCTCGTCGAGGCGCGCGCCGCGGGAGGCCTTGACGAGGACTGCGTCACCCGGGCCGATGCGCTCGCGCAGCCACGCCGTCGCGGCGGCGCCGTCGGCGACCAGCGTCGTCGTCGCGCCCGCCTCGAGCGCGGCGTCGTGGATGCCGCGCGCGGGCTCGCCGACGACGAGCAGCTCGCCGACCCTCGCCGCGGCGTACGCACCGATCTCGCGGTGGCTGGACTCGTGGTCGTCGCCGAGCTCGCGCATCTCCCCGAGCACGGCCACGGTGCGGCGTACGCCGTCGTCGGCGCCGATCACCTCGAGCGCGTCGACGGCGGCGCGCACCGACTCGGGATTGGCGTTGTAGGCGTCGTTGAGCACGATCACGCCATCGGCGCGTTCGTGCAGCTCCATGCGCCAGCGCGACAGCGAGGCGACCTCGCGCAGCGCCGCCGCCACCTCGGGCAGCGCCATCCCGACCGCGAGGGCCGCGGTCGCCGCGGCGGCGGCGTTGAGGGCCTGGTGGGCGCCGACGAGGCGCAGCGTGACGTCCTCGCTCCCACCGCCCGCGGTCAGCGTGAACGCAGGTCGCCCGAGGCGGTCGAGCCGGAGCCCCTCGACGCGCACGTCGGCACCGGGTCCGGTGCCGAACCTCAGCACCCGGCCCGGCGCGAGCCCGGCCATGGCGGCCACCTTGTCGTCGTCGGCGTTGAGCACGGCGGTGCCGCCGGTGAAAAGCCCACTCACCAGCTCGCCCTTGGCCTGCGCGATCGCCTCGCGAGAGCCGAACTCGCCGAGGTGGGCGGTGCCGACGTTGAGCACCATCGAGACGTCGGGCGGCACGAGCGCGGCGAGCTGGGCGATGTGACCCCGCCCGCGCGCACCCATCTCCAGCAGCAGGAAGCGCGTGGTCTCGTCGACGCCCAGCGCCGTCAACGGCATGCCGAGCTCGTTGTTGAACGACCCCCGGGTCGCCACGGTCGGCCCGGCGGAGCCGAGCACGGCGGCGAGCAGGTCCTTGGTCGAGGTCTTGCCCGACGAGCCGGTCACGGCCAGCACCGTCAGGTCGCCGGCCTCGCGGACCCGCGCCACGACGTACGCCGCGAGCGTCTGCAGTGCGTCCTGGGGGTCGGCCACCACGACGGTGGGCAGCTCGGTCGGACGCGAGCCCAGCACCGCGACGGCGCCGTGCTCGGCGGCCTGGGCCGTGTGCTCGTGGCCGTCGACCCGCTCGCCCACGAACGCCGCGAACAGGCTGCCCTCGCGCGCCTCCCGGCCGTCGATGACCACCGGACCCGAGACGACGACGTCGCCGTCACCCTCGCCGTCACCCTCGCCGTCACCCTCGACCGTCCCGCCGACCACCTCGGCGATCTCCCGCAGCGTCAGCGCGATCACCCGGCCACCTTAGGAGGTCGCACCCCAGGCAGACTGGACGGCATGGCCGAGCCGCTGCACCCGCTGCACCCCGCCACCCGCACCGTCCAGACCGGGCGTCCGCCGCACCGGCCCGACGAGCCGCTCAACGTCCCGATCACCCTCGCCTCGACGTACGTCGCGGGCGGCGAGCTGGAGTACGGCCGCTACGCCAACGCCTCGTGGACCGCGTTCGAGGACGCGCTCGGCGACCTGGAGGGCGGACGGTGCCTGGCGTTCGGGTCGGGCATGGCGGCCATCACCACCGTGCTGGACCTGGTGGCCCACGGCGACAAGGTCGTCGCGCCGCGCCACTCCTACACCGGCACCCTGCTCTCGCTGGCCGACCTCGAGATGCGCGGGCGCCTCACGGCGACGTACGTCGACATCACCGACACCGCTGCCGTCGCCGAGGCCTGCGAGGACGCCGCACTGGTGTGGTTCGAGTCGCCGACCAACCCCTCGCTGGAGGTGGCCGACGTCGAGGCGATCTGCGCCGCCGCGCACGAGGCCGGCGCCCGGGTGGTCGTCGACAACACCTTCATGACCCCGATCCTCCAGCGTCCGCTCGAGCTCGGCGCCGACATCGTGGTGCACTCGGCGACCAAGTTCATCGCCGGGCACAGCGACGTCCTGCTCGGTGCCGTCGTCACCGCCGACGAGCAGCTGTACGGCGTGTTGAAGGGCCGCCGCGACCTGCACGGCAACGCGCCGGGCCCGTTCGAGGCGTGGCTCGGGCTGCGCGGGCTGCGCACCCTGCACCTGCGGGTGGAGCGGTCGTCCGCCAATGCCGCCGAGCTCGTCCGCCGCCTCGCGCCGCACCCGGCCGTGGAGGAGGTCCGCTACCCCGGCGCCGGCGGCATCGTCTCGGTCGTCCTCGCCTCCGCCGACCACGCCGACCTGCTCGTGCGCTCCACCGCGCTGTGGGTGCACGCCACCTCGCTCGGCGGGGTCGAGTCGACGCTCGAGCGCCGCCGCCGCTGGCAGGCCGAGCCCGCGACCGTCCCCGACGGCCTCGTGCGCCTCTCGGTCGGCATCGAGGACGTCGACGACCTCTGGGACGACCTCGAGCAGGCCCTCGACCGCCTGCCCGGCTGAGGTGGTGTCGAGACGGCCGTAGCCGGCCCTCCTCAACCACCGTGCCGGTGGTCGGCCGGCCTCCTCAACCACCGTGCCGGTGGTTGAGGAAGGACGAAGTCCTGTCTCGAAGCCACTCCGACGGCGCGGCCCGGTCGTCAGTCCGTCTCAGCCTTGGTGTCGCGAGCGAGGATCGCGTCCATCATCTGGCGGGCGTCGAGACGCCCCGAGACCACGTCGTCGACGTACTGCGCGACGGGGGCGTCGACCTCGTTGAACTCCGCGAGGGCTCGCAGCGAGGCACAGGACTTGGCGCCCTCGGCCACCTGCCGGGTGGAGGCGTAGATCTGCTCGGCGGTCTGGCCCTGACCGAGGCGCTCGCCGAACGTGCGGTTGCGCGAGAGCGGCGAGGAGCAGGTGGCGACGAGGTCGCCGAGGCCGGCGAGCCCCATCAGCGTCAGCGGGTTGGCGCCGAGGCGCATGGCGAGGCGGGCGGTCTCGGCGAGCCCGCGGGTGATCACCGAGGCGGTGGTGTTGTCGCCGAAGCCGAGGCCGACGGCCATGCCGACGGCCAGACCGACGACGTTCTTGTAGGCGCCACCGAGCTCGCAGCCGAGGACGTCGGTGGAGGTGTAGGGGCGGAACGCCGGCGAGTGGCAGCGGTCCTGCAGCATCTTGGCCACGCCCTCGTCCTCGCACGCCACGACGGAGGCGGCGGGCTCGCGGCGGGCGATCTCCTTGGCGAGGTTGGGCCCGGAGATCACGGCGACCCGCTCGGGGCCTGCGCCCGTGACCTGGGCGATCACCTCGCTCATCCGGTTGAGCGTGCCGAGCTCGACACCCTTCATGAGCGAGACCATGACCGCCCCGTCGCCGATGTGCGGCGCCCACTCGGCGAGGTTGTCGCGGAAGGTCTGCGACGGGGTCGCGAAGATGACGACGTCGGCGTCGTGGGCAGCCTTCTCGACGTCGTGCGTCGCCGAGATCGCGGGCGGCAGCTCGATGCCGGGCAGGTAGTCGGTGTTCTCACGACGCTCGTTGATCGTCGCGGCGACCTCCTCGCGGCGGGCCCACATCGTCACGTCGTTGCCGCCGTCGGCGAGCACGATCGAGAACGCCGTGCCCCACGAGCCGGCTCCGAACACCGCGACCTTGCTCATCGACGTCCTTCCTGGTGGGGGTTGCCGAACTCCGAGACACCACGGGTGCGCGGGTCGAACCGCTCGGGCGGCGGCTCCTCACCACGCACGTCGGCGACGAGCGCGGTGAGAGCCGACATGATCCGCTCAGTGGCCTCGGCGATCGCCGCCGCCCCCTCCTGACCCTCGAGATCGGCCAGGTCGACGGGGTCGCCGACCTTCATCGTGACGAGGGTGCGCGGGAACAGGTGCGGCCGCTTGGCGTACGGCGCCAGCACCTCGTGAGCGCCCCACTGCCCCACCGGCACGACAGGCGCTCCGGTGGCGAGCGCGATGCGAGCCGCACCGGTCTTGCCCGTCATCGGCCACAGCGCGGGGTCGCGGGTGATCGTGCCCTCGGGGTAGACGACGACGCACTTGCCGTTGCGGACGGCGTCGACGGCCGCGGAGTAGGCGCTGAGGGCGTCGCGGCTGGCACGGAAGACGGGGATCTGGCCGGCCGAGCGCAGGAACCAGCCGAGCGTCCGGTTCTTGAACAGGCCCGACTTGGCGAGGTAGCGCGGGATCCGGCCGTGGTCCCAGACCAGGTGCGCGACGATCAGCGGGTCGGCCTCGGAGATGTGGTTGAGGACGAGGATGAACCCGCCGTGCGCGGGCAGCTTGTCGCCGTCGATCCAGCGGTGCCGGGTGGTGGCCAGCAGAGCGGGCTTCACGATCGGGACGGCGAACCACCACGCCCAGCCCCGGGGCCGCTCCTGCAAGGACCGCACCTTCACGCGCGCCAGGCTATCTCCCGCGCGCGGCAGCGCCCGGCCGCCTTGAGACGATGGGCTCGATGTACGTCGCCCTGGTCCCCGTGAAGCCGCCCGCGGTCGGCAAGTCGCGCCTCGTCGGTCTCGACGACGAGCAGCGCCGCACGCTCGCCGCGGCCTTCGCGATGGACACCGTCACCGCCTGCCTCGACGCCGCCCTGGTCGCGCACGTGCTCGTCGCGACCGACGACGCCGCCTTCGCCAGCGAGCTCGACGCCCTCGGCGCGCACACGATCCCCGACGGCGTCGCAGAGGACCTCAACGGCACGCTGCTGCAGTGCGCGGCCGAGGCTCGCCGCCGCTGGCCCGAGCTGGTGCCCGTCGCCCTCACCGCCGACCTCCCCGCGCTGCGTGCGCCCGACCTCGACGCGGCCCTGGCCGGGGTCGAGCCCGGCGAGGCGGCGTACGTCGCCGACAGCGAGGGCGTGGGCACGACGACGTACACGGCGGCGTACGACGCGTTCGCGCCGCGGTTCGGTCCCGGATCGGCCGCCGCGCACGAGGCGGGCGGGGCCCGGCGACTCGAGGCCACCGAGCGCCTGCGCCGCGACGTCGACGACCTGCACGACCTCGACGTCGCCCTCGCCCTCGGTGTCGGGCCCCGGACGGCCGCGCGGGCCGCCTCCCTGAGGGGAGACGGCCCGCGCGTGGGCTGATCGGGTTCAGGCCTTCTCGGCGGTCTTCTTGGCCGTCGTCTTCTTGGCCGGCGCCTTCTTCGCGGTCGAGGTCTTCTTCGCCGTGGACGTCTTCTTCGCGGTGGTCTTCGACGCCGACGTCTTCTTCGCGGTGCTCCTCTTCGCGGTGCTCTTCGACGCGGTGCTCTTCGACGCGGTGCTCGTCGCGGTCGTCGACTTCTTCGCGGCCGGGGCCTTCTTCGCCGAGGCCTTCTTCGCCGGTGCCTTCGTGGCGGTGGTCTTCGAGGTGGTGGTCTTCGAGGCCGACGCCTTCTTCGCGGTGCTTTTCGACGCGGTGCTCTTCGACGCGGAGCCGCTCGAGCCCGGGGTGGCGACGGCGACGGCCCTCTCGGCGGTCTTCTTGGCCACCGGGTAGGCCGCGGCGATGGTCAGCTGCGGGAGCTTCTTGGCGCCGGAGACGATGTTCTTCAGGTCCTGACCGGCGGTGAACTTCGGGACCGTCGTCTCGCGGGCCTCGATGCGCTCACCGGTCTGCGGGTTGCGGACCATCCGGGCCTGGCGCACCCGGCTCTCGAAGGCGCCGAAGCCGGTGATGGCGACGCGCTCCCCCTTCACCACCTCGCGGGTGATGGTGTCGAGCACCGCCTCGAGCGCGTGACGGGCGGCCTTCCTGTTGCCCTCGAAGCGCTCGGCGAGCGCGTCGATCAGCTGGTTCTTGTTCAACTGACTTCCCTTCCGGATGCCGTGGCAGAGCGGTCGCCCGTCCCTGCTGAGCAACCTAGGGACACACGCTCCCACCCACAACGACCACGGCCCCGCGAAACCGGGAAGTTTCGCGGGGCCGGGCTCGGTGTGAGGGAAGCGCTCAGCGGTCGAGGAAGCTCAGCAGCGCCCGGTTGAACTCCTCGGCGTGGCTGACGTTGAACCCGTGCGGGCCCTTCTCGACGACCACGAGGGTGCTGTCGGACAGCGCGTCGGCGGTGCGCTGGCCCGACACCTCGAAGGGCACCACGCCGTCGCTGTCGCCGTGGATGACGAGGCAGGGCACGGAGATCGCGGCCAGGTCGGCGCGGAAGTCGGTGCGGCCGAAGGCTCCGATGCACCCGACCACGGCCTCGTCGCGGGCGGGCTCGGAGAGCCCGATGGCCTGGTCGACCCGGGCCTGGCTGACCATCAGTTCGCTGCCCGCGGAGAAGAAGCCCTTCATGAACTCCTGCAGGAAGCCGGCGCGGTCCGAGCGCGCCCCCTCCTCCATCTCCTGCACGTCCTCCTCGGCGAGCCCGCCGGAGGGGTTGTCCTCGCTCTTCAGCAGGTACGGCGGCACGGCGCCGGCGAAGACGCCCGCCGAGGCCCGCGTGCCGCCGTACGTGCCGAGGTAGCGCGCGACCTCGCCGCCGCCCATCGAGAAGCCGACGAGCGTGGCGTCCTGGACCTCGAGCCCGTCGAGCAGGCCGGCGAGGTCGGCGGTGAAGGTGTCGTAGTCGTAGCCGTCGTCAGGCTTGTCCGAGTGGCCGAAGCCGCGCCGGTCGTAGGTGATGACGCGGTAGCCGGCCTCGGTGAGGGCCGGGACCTGCTCGGACCACGAGGCGCCGCTGAGCGGCCAGCCGTGGATGAGCACGACGACGGCGCCGTCGCCGCCGGTGTCCTCGTAGCTGAGGGAGATGCCGTTGGACTCGATCGTGGGCACAGCGCGCCTTTCCGTCGGGTGGGGGTGGAACCAGGAGTGGTTCGGTACCCCCGCCCCGACGGACGGGTCAGACGCGGGTCAGACGCGGGTCAGGAGTAGATCGTGACCGGCTTGAACGACGGGCGCTGCTGCTCGAAGGCGTCGATGGCCTCGGCGTGGCCGAGGGTGATCCCGATGTCGTCGAGCCCCTCGAGCAGCCGCCAGCGGGTGTAGTCGTCGATGTCGAAGGAGTCCTCGATCGCGTCGGGGCCCTCACCGGCGCGCACCGTGCGGGACTCGAGGTCGACGGTGATGACGCCACCGGGGTTGTCCTCGAGGAAGTCCCACAGGCGCTGGACGACCTTCTCGTCGACCTTGGCCGCGAGCAGCCCGGCCTTGCCGGAGTTGCCGCGGAAGATGTCGGCGAAGCGGCTCGAGATCACGACCTTGAAGCCGTAGTCCATCAGCGCCCACACGGCGTGCTCGCGCGAGGAGCCGGTGCCGAAGTCGGGGCCGGCGACGAGCACCGTGCCAGCGGCGTACTCCGGACGGTTGAGGACGAACGACGGGTCGTTGCGCCAGGCGGAGAACAGCCCGTCCTCGAAGCCCGTGCGGGTCACGCGCTTGAGGTAGACCGCGGGGATGATCTGGTCGGTGTCGACGTTGCTGCGGCGCAGCGGGACGCCGACGCCGGTGTGGCTGGTGAACGCGTCCACGTCAGCCCTCCTGTCCGGTGCTGGTGCTGGCGACCTCGAGCGGCTCGAGGTCGGCGGGCGAGGAGAGCGTGCCGCGGATCGCGGTCGCCGCGGCGACCGGCACCGAGACGAGGTGGGTGCGACCGCCCTTGCCCTGGCGGCCCTCGAAGTTGCGGTTGGAGGTCGAGGCGCTGCGCTCGCCCGGCTCGAGGGTGTCGGGGTTCATGCCCAGGCACATCGAGCAGCCGGCGCCGCGCCACTCGGCGCCAGCCTCCTTGAAGATGACGTCCAGGCCCTCGTCCTGGGCCTGCAGCCGCACCCGGACCGAGCCGGGGACGACGAGCAGGCGGGTCGAGGAGTCGACGCGGCGGCCCTTGACGATCTCGGCGGCGAGGCGGAGGTCCTCGATGCGGCCGTTGGTGCAGGAGCCGACGAACACGGTGTCGACCTTGATGTCGCGCATCGGGGTGCCGGCCTCGAGGCCCATGTACTCCAGCGCCTTCTCGGTGGCCGTCCTGTCGGTCGGCTCCTCGAAGTCGTCGGGGCTGGGCACGACCCCACCGAGCGGCACGCCCTGGCCGGGGTTGGTGCCCCAGGTGACGAACGGCGTCATGGTCGAGGCGTCGAGGACGATCTCCTCGTCGAAGACGGCGTCGTCGTCGGTGACCAGGGTGCGCCAGTGCGCGACGGCGGCGTCCCACTCCTCGCCCTGCGGCGCCTCGGGCTTGCCCTGGATGTAGTCGAACGTCGTCTGGTCGGGCGCGATGAGACCGGCCTTGGCACCCCACTCGATGCTCATGTTGCAGACCGTCATCCGGCCCTCCATGGAGAGCTCCTCGATGGCCTGGCCGCGGTACTCGACGATGTAGCCCTGTCCCCCGCCGGTGCCGGTGTGGGCGATGAGGGTGAGCACGAGGTCCTTGGCGGTGACGCCCTCGGGCAGCGAGCCGTTGACCGTGACGGCCATCGTCTTGGGCTTCGACTGCGACAGCGTCTGGGTGGCCAGGACGTGCTCGACCTCGGAGGTGCCGATGCCGAACGCGATCGCACCGAACGCACCGTGGGTGCTGGTGTGGCTGTCACCGCAGACGATCGTCATGCCCGGCTGGGTGAGCCCGAGCTGCGGGCCGACGACGTGGACGATGCCCTGGTCGAGGTCGCCGAGCGGGTGCAGGCGCACGCCGAACTCCGCGGCGTTCTTGCGCAGCGTCTCGACCTGCGTGCGGGAGACGGGGTCGGCGATCGGCTTGTCCCAGTCGACCGTGGGGACGTTGTGGTCCTCGGTCGCCAGCGTCAGGTCGGGGCGGCGCACCGTGCGACCGCTGAGCCGCAGGCCCTCGAAGGCCTGGGGGCTGGTCACCTCGTGGATGAGGTGGAGGTCGATGTAGAGCAGGTCCGGCTCGCCCGGCTCCGAGCGGACGACGTGCTCGTCCCAGACCTTCTCCGACAGTGTCTTGCCCATGTGCACTCCTTCGTCACTCGACCGGTCGAGTGTACGCCTTGCGGTCCCATAGTCTGAGACGGCAGTATTGCCATATGGACAACGGATCGGGCGTGGGGGTGCTCGACAAGGCCGCCCTGGTGCTCACGGCCCTCGAAGCAGGCCCCGCCACCCTGGCAGGACTCGTCGCCGGCACGGGCCTCGCCCGACCGACCGCTCACCGTCTGGCCGTCGCCCTCGAGCACCACCGCCTCGTCGCGCGCGACATGCAGGGGCGCTTCGTCCTCGGTCCGCGCCTCGCCGAGCTGTCCGCCGCCGCCGGCGAGGACCGGCTGCTCGCCACCGCCGGTCCGGTTCTCGCGCGACTGCGCGACATCACCGGCGAGTCCGCCCAGCTGTGGCGCCGCCAGGGCGACGTCCGCGTCTGCGTCGCCGCCGCCGAGCGCCCCTCGGGCCTGCGCGACACCATCCCGGTGGGCTCGCAGCTCACGATGCGCGCCGGCTCCGCCGCGCAGGTGCTGCTGGCCTGGGAGGACCCCGAGCGGATGCACCGCGGCCTGCAGAACGCCGCCTTCTCCGCCGCGGCGCTGTCCGGCATCCGTCGCCGCGGCTGGGCGCAGTCGGTCGGCGAGCGCGAGCAGGGCGTCGCCTCCGTGTCCGCCCCGGTGCGCTCCCCCAGCGGCAAGATCATCGCCGCCGTCTCCGTCTCCGGCCCCCTCGAGCGCCTCTCGCGTCAGCCCGGCCGCATGCACGCCCCTGCCGTCCTCGCCGCCGCCGAGCGGCTCTCCGAGTCGCTGCGGCGCGCCGCCGCCACCGACGCCGTCTGAGGGTGTCGGAACCCCAGCATCTGCTGGGATCGCCAACGTTCTGGGGTGTTGCAACGGCCCAGAACGTTGGCAGTACCAGCATCTGCTGGGGTTCCGCCGGAACGCCGTGGCGTTCAATTGGGGGGTGACGACCGAGGGCGCCGGGTGGCGGACGCTGGCCACGCGGGAGGTCTACGCCAACCGCTGGATCCGGGTGCGCGAGGACGACGTGACGCGCCCCGACGGCGGTGCGGGCATCTACGGCGTGGTCGAGGTGCGCCAGCCCGCGGTGTTCGTGGTGGCGGTGACCGACGCCGACGAGGTGCTGCTCGTGACGCTGGAGCGCTACACGACCGGGCGCAGCGTCGAGGTGCCGGCCGGGGGCAGCGACGGCGACGACCTCGAGGTCGCCGCTCGTCGTGAGCTGCTGGAGGAGACCGGTCACACGGCCCGAGACTGGACGCCGCTGGGCACGCAGTTCTCGCTCAACGGCGTGGCGCGCGCCGAGGCGCGGGTCTTCCTCGCAAGGGGCCTGAGCCGCGAGCCCGGTGCGAGCCTCGACGCCGCCGAGGGCATCGCCGCCGTCTCGGCCCACCCGTGGGGCGAGGTGCGCGAGATGCTGCGCGACGGCACCATCCACGACTCCGAGACCGCCGGAGCACTCCTGCTCGCCGCGCTCGAGCTCGGTTGGGCCTGAGGCGCCGCACTTCGCGCCGGGTCGGCGTCCGTCCAGCAGCACTTCGCGCCGGGTCGGCGTACGTCCAGCAGCACTTCGCGCCGGGTCGGCGTACGTCCAGCAGCACTTCGCGCCGGGTCGGCGTCAGAACAGGGCGCCGCGGGTCTCGAGGTCGAGCAGCGTCTGCTTGCGCCCGAGCCCGCCGGCGTAGCCGGTGAGGGTCCCGTTGGCCCCGATGACGCGGTGGCACGGGATGACGACCGGGATCGGGTTGCGGCCGTTGGCGAGACCGACGGCGCGCGAGGCGGCCGGGGTCTTGCCGATGCGCCGCGCCAGCTCGCCGTACGACGCGGTCTCGCCGAAGCCGATGCCGCGCAGCGCCGTCCACACGGTCTGCTGGAACGGCGTGCCGCGCGGGGCGAGCGGGAGGTCGAAATCCTCGAGCTCGCCGGCGAAGTAGGCCGTGAGCTGGGCGGCGGTCTCGACCAGCACCGGATCGGCGTCATCCCGCTCGCCCCGGTCGAGACCGTCGGCGGGCAGGTCGGGACCGACGACCGGGAACGGCGAGAACTCGATCATCGTCAGCGCGTCGTCGTGGGCGACGAGCCGCAGCTCGTCGATCGGTGAGTCGAGGACGGTCCAGGACACGTCAGGCTCCTTGGTCTGGGAGGGCTGCGGGGGCCGGCATGAGGGTGTTCCACAGGTGCAGCAGGGCGTAGGAGCGCCACGGACGCCAGCGGTCGCTGTCGGCGATCACGGCGGCGACCGAGTCGGGGTCGTGGCCCAGGCCGCGCAGGGCGTTGCGGACGCCGATGTCGGTGGGGAGGAAGACGTCGGGGTGGCCGAGGGCGCGCATCGCGACGTAGTCGGCGGTCCAGGGCCCGATGCCGGGCAGGGCGATCATCGCGGTGCGCACGGCGTCGCGGTCGGCCCCGCGGTCGAGGGCGACGGTGCCGTCGGCGAGGGCGCCGGCCAGTGCTACCAGGGCCCGCCCGCGAGCCCGCGGCATCGGCAGCGTCGTGGGGTCGACACCGGCCAGCGTCGCCGCCGACGGGAAGAGGTGGGTGAGGCCGGGCTCGCCGGTCTCGACCGGAGTGCCGTGCTCGGCGACCATCCGGCCCTGCACGGTGCGCGCGCCGGTCACGCTGACCTGCTGTCCGACGACGGTGCGGATGGCGGTCTCGTCGCCGTCGACCTGCCCGGGCACGCGCAGGCCCCGGCAGGCCCGCACCAGCGGACCGATGACCGGGTCGCCGAGGAACTGGTCGTCGACCGCGACCGGGTCGCAGTCGGCGTCGACGAGCCGGCGGGCACGCTCGAGCGCGGCGGCGGTGTCGCGCAGGTCGTGCAGCCGGAACTCCGCAGTGACGAACGCCGTCTGGCCGGTCGCCGGGGCGTCGTCGAGCTCGACCCGCACCGTGCCGGGCCCGTGCGGGAGGTCGAGGGTGCGGGCGTACCAGCCGCTGCCGTCGGGGTGGTGACCGGCGGTCTCGACACCGGGCACGAGGTGGTAGGCCAGGAAGGCGAGCAGCGCCCGGCCCGCGAACGGCGTCCGCACGGCCAGGCGCATCCGCACCGTCCCCACGGCGACCGGCTCGCCGGGAGCCCGGGTCGGGCCACCACCGCTGCGGCGGCGCAGCTCGGTCGGTGTCGAGGCGTAGACCTCGCGCACCGTCTCGTTGAACTGCCGCACGCTGCTGAACCCGGCCGCGAAGGCGATGTCGGCGAAGCTCAGGTCGGTCGTCTCGACGAGCACGCGGGCGGTCTGGGCGCGACGGGCCCGGGCCAGCGCGAGCGGTCCGGCGCCCAGCTCGGCGGTCAGCAGACGGGTGAGGTGGCGCGGGGTGTAGCCGACGCGACGGGCCAGCCCCTCCACGCCCTCGCGGTCGACGACCCCGTCGGCGAGCAGGCGCATCGCGCGGCCGGCGACCGTGGCCGCGACGTCCCAGTCGGGACTGCCGGGGACGGCGTCCGGTAGGCAGCGCTTGCAGGCGCGGTAGCCCGCCGCCTGGGCCGAGGCCGCACTCGGGTGGAAGCTCACGTTGGCGTACGCCGGGGTGCGGGCCGGGCAGGACGGCCGGCAGTAGATGCCGGTCGTGCGCACGGCCGTCCAGAACACCCCGTCGAAGCGGCGGTCGCGCGACTTCACCGCCCGGTAGCAGGACTCGGGATCGAGCCCGGCGCGCGGCTCCTCGTCCTCGGTGTTCGTCGTCACCCCACCATCCTGACCCACGGCACCGACACCGGGCTGGCGGGATTCGGACACCAGGACAGAACGTCGTCCGCGCCGGTCAGGCGCGATCCGCCGACGCCGGTTGCGGACGTCTGCCACGATTCACACGTGTCCGCCAGGCGGCTGGAGCCGCGCGATCGCCGTACCGTGCTGATCGTCGTCGTCGCCACCCAGCTCGTGCTGGCCCTGCTGACCGGGCTGACCGTGAGCTACGCGTACGGCCGCGTCGACGACATCGGCGCTGGCGACCCGATCCCCCACCGCGGGAAGAAGCCCGCCATCGGCGGTGACGCCCTCAACGTCCTGGTGCTCGGCTCGGACTCCCGTGTCGGGGCCGGCAACGACCTCGACGGGCAGACCGACATCGGTCAACGTGCTGACACCACGATCCTGGTCCACGTCTCCGCCGACCGGCAGACCGTCTACGGCGTCTCGCTGCCGCGCGACGCCCTCGTCGACCGACCGGAGTGCACGGACGCACAGGGCGACACCGTGCCGGCCGCCGACGACGTGATGTTCAACGACGCATTCTCCGTGGGCGGTCCGACGTGCACGGTCGCGATGGTGCAGGACCTCACCGGGGTCTACATCGACCACTACGTCGTCGTCGACTTCGCCGGCTTCAAGGACATGGTCGACGCGGTCGACGGCGTCACGGTGTGCATCCCCGAGGACATCGACGACAGCGAGCACGGCATCACCTTCCAGGCCGGCACGCAGACCCTCGACGGCCAGAAGGCCCTCGACTACGTGCGCGAGCGCTCCTCGACGCCCAACGCCGACATCGGCCGGATGAAGCGCCAGCAGGCCTTCATCGCCTCGATGGTCAGCAAGGTCGTCTCGGCCGGCACCCTCTCGAAGCCGACCCGGGTCTTCGCCTTCCTGCGGGCCGCGACCGCCTCGATCGTCACCGACCCCGAGCTCGACTCCCTGCGCGACCTGGGCGACCTGGCGCTGCAGTTCCGCAAGACGGGACTCGACGACATCACCTTCGTGACCGTCCCGATCGCCGAGGCGCCCTCCGACCCGAACCGGCTCGTGTGGACCGACCAGGCGCAGGGGCTCTGGAAGGCGATCACCGCCGACCAGCCGCTGCCCGCCCGCTACCGCGACGGGAGCATCAGCGCCGCCGAGACGCCGGGCACCCCGAGCGCGACGGCCTCCGGGAGCAGCCCCAGCGCCTCCCCCGGCACCACGTCTAGCGCGTCGCCCTCCGACGGCGCGACGTCGGCTGCCCCCACCGAGGGACCCACCCAGCAGGAGACCGAGGAGCAGGCCGCGCAGAACGGCCTCTGCGCCTGATCCGGCCCCCGATCCTGAGCCACGTCCTCAGCCAACTCTTCAGCCGGGGCCGCCGCCGCGCAGCAGCCGCGCCAGGCTGGCGCGCCGCACGGCAGCCGCCTCGCGCACCGCGAGGACCGGCACGACCAGCGCGACGAGAAGTGCCGCGAGCGGCACCCACCACGGCACGACCAGCGAAGGAGGCGCTGTCTCGCCGGTGACCACCTCGAGGCCGAGGTGACCGGTGATCGCCGCCGCGCAGGTCGCGCCGGCGACGAGTCCCGCGACGACGCCGGCCAGCACCGGCACGAGCAGCTCGCCGGTCAGCATCGTGAGCAGCGTGCGGTCGGGCACCCCGAGCGAGCGCAGCCGGCCTGCGGAGACGCGGCGGGCGGGCGCGTCGACCGTGGCGGCCAGCACCACGCCGAGGGCCGCGAGGGCGAGGAGCACCAGTGCAGACGCGGCCGCCAGGGCGACGAGCGCGCTCGGCAGCGGCGCGGCGCGGCGCTGCGCCAGCACGCCGGCGTACGTCGTCACGTCGTCGCCCGCCTCGGCGGCGGCCCGCACCGCCTCGACGGCGCCCGGGCCGGTGGCCCACACCGTGTCGGGAGGTGCCGTGGTGCCGGCACCGGCCAGGGCCCGGGTGTCGACGACCACGACGGGCTCGGCGGACCCCTCGACCTGCGGTGCCGTGCCGACGACGTCGAGCGGGACGACCGCGTCGTCCCAGCGCAGCTGCGCTCCCTCCCCCACCGCTGCCGATCCACCGGAGACGAGGGCGCGGACCCGACCAGGGCCCTCGAGCCGGGCCGGACCCGACCCCGCGGGCAGGTCGCTGTCGTCGAGCAGCCGCGCCCACGCTGCCGCGTCGACCACCACGAGGCGCACGTCGACCGCCTGGCTGCTCGAGGAGAGCCGTGCGTCCGTGACCCGCGCGGCGACCGCGGTCCGCACTCCCGGGGCGGCGGCGACGGTCGCGGCGGTGCGGACGAGCGAGGGCTCCGGTGAGGCCCGGAGCCGGGCGTCGCCGCCGACGGCGACGCGAGCCCCGGCCTCCTGGCCGGCCCGCTCGGTCGCGGCCAGGGACACACCCAGCACGAGCTGGGCCACGGCCACGGTCAGCACCGTCAGCGGCAGCGCCCGGGTGCCCGCCTCGGCGACGCGGGCGACCACCACCAGGCGGCTCAGTCCGCTCGTGCGCCGGGCCCAGCGCAGGGCAGGGCGCACGAGCAGCGGCAGCGCTCGCACCAGCAGCAGGGCGGCGACGAGGGCCCACCAGGTCGAGACACTCCCGACCGCGAGGTCGCCGTCGCCCACGCCGCGCTGACGCAGCGCGAGCAGGCTCAGCACGGCTGCGGTGACGACGAGCCCCTCGAGCAGGAGCCGCCGGGTCGCGCGGGCCTGCACCAGCGCGCGGCGAGCGGCCCGGTTGGCCGGCACCCGTCGGGCCCCGGTGGCCCGCGCCGCCTCGACCGCCCCCAGCACCGGCGCGGCCAGCCCGGCGACCACCACGACGACCAGGACGACGGACGGCGCCACCGTCCACCCCTCGGGGCCGAGCAGCGCGAGGACCGCTCCGAGCCCGAGCGCCGTCCCGACGGCCGTGACGAGCACCGACTCGACCGCCAGCTCGAGACCGAGGCCGAGCAGACCCGCCCCCCGCTCGCGGGCGAGCGCGAGCGTGCCGGCCCGGCGCCTCACGAGCAGCTGCGCGCCCAGCACGAGCACCAGCAGGGCGGTCGCCGTCAGACCGACCAGCAGGAGCTGCGCCTGTCCGCGCGCCGTCGCGACCTGGGTGAGCGCGTCGTCGAGCACCCGGTCCAGGAGGGTGTCGAAGCCCGTGCCCGTCAGCTCACCCTGGCCGCCCGACTGCAGCCCGACGACGGCCCGGCGCAGCGCCGGCGCCCCGCGCCAGGTGACGTCCTCGGGCACCGGCAGGAAGCTGACCTGCTCGCTCAGGTCGTCGGACGGTACGCCGATCCGCAGGTCGGGCAGCGACGCGTCACCGACCAGCGCGGTGGCCGAGGTGCGCACCACGCCCTCGGTGGTGCCGGTCGTGGCGCTCAGCAGCCCCGGCTGGGCGAGCCACGCCTCGTCGTCCGGATCGACGGGACTGAAGATGCCGCTGACCCGCACGTCCACGGAGCGACGGGCCTCGTCCTCGACCTCGAGCTGGTCGCCCGCCCCGACTCCGAGGGCGGACGCGGCGCTCGTCGAGAGCCCGACCTGCACCGGCCAGGGCGGTGCCGCCGCGTCGACGACGACGGCCTCCTGGCCGGGCGCGGCGCTGCTGGCGGGCGCCTCGCCGTCGACCCAGGTGACCGACGGCGGACCCGAGGCCGTGGCGACGTAGGCCAGCCGGAGGTAGCGGCCGGGTCCCGCGTCGGTCAGCTGGAGGGGCTTGGAGGTCAGGGAGACCACCCCGGGACGGACCGCGGCGGCGAGCACGCGGGGCATCCGGCTGCGCGCCGACTCGACGTCGCCCGCGAGACGCTCGACCGAGCCGGGGTCGCGCCGGCGCGGGCCTCGTGAGTCCGGCTGTGCCACGGTGGCGACGACGGCCCCCCGGGTGCCGGCGTCCCTGACGGACGCCGCCACAGCCCGGTCGGCGGTGCGGACGGTGAGCGGCCCGACCGCGGCGAGCAGGGCGGTCACGAGGGCCACCACGGCCGCCGTGAGCACCAGCAGGCCGCGGTCGGTGCGCAGCCGGCCGCGCACGCTCGGGCCGTGCGGGCGAGGCAGCGTCCTCATGAGTGGTCATCTCCGGAAGTTCTCCGGGTGTCCCGCACCCCGAGCACGCACCTCGCTGCGTTGCAGACACTCGCAAGACGACCCGGTATGGCGTCGCGCCTGCGCCTTGCGATGCACGCACTCGGAGCACGGGCCACCCCCGAACAACTTCCGGACATGACCACTAGTCACCCACCCTCAGCCCGGCGGTGTCGGAGCCATGCACCTGACGAGCCGTCAACACCCACGTCACCAGGGCGACCCCGGCGACGGCGACGCCCAGCACGAGGAGCTCCTGGGCCCACGGCCAGGTCGCCAGCGCGCGCGGCACGGGCGCCGCCCCGAGGTCGGAGCGCACGACGAGCGGTCCGAGCACCAGCGTGACGAGGGCACCGACCGCGGCCCCGACGACCACCAGCGGCGCGAGGAACGCCGCCTGCTCGCCCAGCAGCAGCCACCGGGCACCGCGGCGCGACAGACCGAGGGCGCGCAGCCGGGTGAGCTCGGCCGCACGACGTCGCCGGTCGCTGCCGGTGACGATCGCGGTGCCGGCCCAGAGCAGTGCGATCGAGGCGGCGCTCAGCAGCGTGAGCGCCGTCGGCACGGTGACCTGCAGCGGCCCCCGGGTCAGGTCGGCGGTCACCGCGGCGCGGGTGCGCACGGTGCCGAGGTCGAGGTCCCTCAGGGCCGCGGGCGCTCCCGCGGCGGGGTCGGCGAACCACCAGCCGTCGACGACCGGGTCGAGCGCGCCACCCGCGACCAGGGCCCGCGACAGGGTGTCGGTGTCGGCGAGCAGGGCCGGAGCCCCCGGGGCCGACGGCACGCTCGGCACCACCGCGACGACGCGCAGCGGCACCGCCGCCGTCCCCACCACCGCAGCCAGCTCCCCGCCCACGCGGGTGCCCACCGACGACGCCAGCGACGACGAGACCGCGACCGGGACGGCGTCGGGCGGGTCGAACGCCGTCGCCAGGACCGTGCCGCCCCCGTAGGACAGGTAGGTCACGTCGACGTCGGCACCGACCGCCACCAGCGCGCGACCGGTGGCCGGCGCGGACACGGCGACGCGGGCGTCCTGCACGGGGCTGTCCCGCGCAGTCTCGACGTGCCACCCGTCCCCGGCTCCGCGGCCTGCAGCCAGCGGACCCGAGCCGCGCAACCCGATCCTGATGCGCACCGGCACCACTCCGGCCTGACCGGTGTCGGGCGACGGGCCGTCGAGGCGCAGCGACAGGGCGACCAGGCTCGACCCCGCCGCGACCGGGGCGTCCCAGTCCAGGACGTGCGGGCGGCCGTCGAGCGCCACCGCGGTCGCACCGACCGGGTGTCTCAGCCCGTGCGCGTCCTGCACGACGGCGGTCGGCGTGACCGTGAGGGCCAGGGGCGTGTCCGCGCGGCCCAGGAGCACGGCGTCGCCGAAAGCCGCACCGGTGACCGCGGAGCCCGGGCTGAGAGCCTCGCCGATCCCGGCCCACGTGGTGCCCGGCGCCCCGCGGCCGCGCAGCAGCGCACCGGCGACCGTGGTGTCGAGCGCGACGAGCCGGGGCGCGGGGCCCGCGCCGCCGACGTACCTCCCGAGGGCGAGCGGCCGGTCGACGACCGCGGAGGCGGCCGCGGCGCGGACCCGCGCGGCCGCACTCTCGAGCGTGGCGAGCTCGGAGGTGTCGGCCGGGCCCGGCAGGGTCAGGGTGAGGTCGCTGCCGGTGCGCAGGTCGGCCTGGTCGGCCTGCGAGCGCTCCCAGGTCGCACGCAGTCCCATGCCGAACGTCGCCGCGGCGACCGAGGCCGCGACGAGCAGCACGGCCGTGCCGGGGTGGGCACGGCGCGCCGCCTGCTGGATCGCGAGCGGCCCGACCAGCGAGCGCGAGCGCGGGGCGAGCCGGGCGCCGAGGTGCAGCGCGAGCGGCGCCACGCGCACGGCGACCACCGTGACGGCGCCGAGGCAGAGGGCCGGCGCGAGCGTGGCCACGAGGTCGGTGCGACCGGTCGCCGCCTCGGGCTGCGAGCGCAGCTGCCACCAGCCAAGGACGGCCACGCCCGCTGCGACGGCCAGGAGGACGAGGTCGGCACCGGCGCGCGCCAGCGCCCAGCGGCGCCGCGTCGCGACCGAGCTGGTGCGGGTGTCGACGCCGGTCGCGACCAGCACGGGCACCACCGCGGCGGCGGTGAGGACCGCGACGGCCACGAGCCCCGGCGACGCTGCGGGCGCCTGCCGGAGCCCGGCGGCGGACAGGGCACCGGTGCGGGTCACAGCCGCGTGCAGGAACGACGCCGCCGGGACGGCGACCACCGCCGCCGCCACCGCGAGGAGCGCCCCCTCGCCCGCCGCGGCCGCGACCTGCTGCTGCGGACTCGTGCCGAGCGCGACCAGCAGCACCCGTTCCTCGTCGCGCGCCGAGGCCACGAGCCGACCGGCGAGCACGAGGGCGGCCAGCGACAGCGCGGCCCCCAGCAGGACGGCCACGAGCACGGTGGCGCGGCCCGCGGTCTGCTGACCCTCGATCCGCTCGACCGTGGCGGGGAGCTGTGAGGCGATCCGGGTGATGCGCACCCGGTCACCGACCTCGGTGTCGAGCAGGGTGGTCGCACCGTCGAGCCTGGCGGCGGCGGCCCGCACGGTGGCGGGCGTGGCGAGTGCGACGTCCGGCTCGGCCTCGACCCGCAGGCTCGAGACCGGCGATCCTGACGTGACGAGGGCGCCCTCCTCGACGACCAGCGGTCCGTAGGCCGCGGCCTGCTGCGAGCCGTCGCTGTAGTCGGCCTGGTAGCCCGCCCCGCGCAGCGGGTCGGCGTCCCACCCGGACGGCGACGAGGCGCGGTAGGTCCCGACGACCACGAGCGAGACGGGCTCCACGGAGCCGCCGATGCCGGTCGCCCGGCCGAGGGTGACCCGGGTGCCGACGGCGAGCCCGAGCCGTTCGGCGGCCGCGACGGGCACGGCGGTCTCCGCGAGCCCCGACTCGGGCAGCGACCCGGGCGGCTCAGGCCAGCGCCCGGAGACGATCTGCGCGTGCGGGGCGATGCCGTCGCCGGCCGCGAGGTAGGCGAGCCCGGCACCGGCCGGGCTCTCCAGCTCCCGCATCCTCGAGGTCACGACCGCGCTCACCGACGGGTCGAGCCCGCGCAGGACGTCGCGCAGCTGCCCGGCGGCGACGTCACCCACCCCGTCCGCGTCGTCGGCGGCGAGGTCCACGAGGAAGGCGTCGACGGCGAGCTCCTGCGGGTCGCTGCGCTGCACCCCGCGGGTGAAGGCGAGGTCCTGGGTCGGGCCGAGCAGGAGGGCACAGACGCCCAGCAGCGTGGCCGCCAGCGCGACCAGGGCGGTCACCGACAGCGCGAGACCCCACTGCGCCCGGGCGCGGCGCAGGAGCAGCGTCAGCACGTCCGGCCCGTCACTCCCCCACGCGCCCGTCGGCGATCGTGAGCACCCGGTCGGCGAGCGACATCATCACGGGATCGTGCGTGGCGACGATCGCGGTGACGCCCTCCGACTCGACCACCGCACGCAGCAGCGCCATCACCGCCAGCCCGGTCTCGGCGTCGAGCTGGCCGGTCGGCTCGTCGGCGATCAGCAGCCGGGGCGAGCCCGCGAGCGCCCGCGCGATCGCGACCCTCTGCTGCTGCCCACCCGAGAGCTCCCCCGGACGCTGGTCGGCGTGGTCGCGCAGGCCGACCAGGTCGAGCAGCAGCGCGACGCGCTCCTCGCGCGCGGCGGCCGGAGTGCGCCGCAGCCGGAGCGGCACGCCGACGTTCTCCGCTGCCGTGAGCGCGGGCATCAGCCCGAAGGTCTGGAAGACGAAGGCCACGGTGTCGCGACGCAGCCGGCTGCGCCCGTCGTCGTCGAGCGCGGTCACCTCGGTGCCGTCGACCTCGACGGTGCCGGCGTCGGGTCGGTCGAGCCCGCCGACCAGGTTGAGCAGCGTGGTCTTGCCGGACCCCGAGCGCCCGACCACCGCGACCAGCTCGCCGGCGCGCACCTCCAGGTCGACGGCGCGCAGCGCGTGCACCGGCGCCGGCCCGGTGCCGTAGGTGCGGGTGAGGCCGCGGACCACGACCATCGGGTCGTGCGGGCGCCGGAAGGTGTCGCTCACGGGGTCTCAGCGTCCCGGTGTCCGTCGGAGCGGATCTCCACGTGGTCACCGGTCAGGGCCAGCCGCACCCGCCGGGTGAGCTCGAGCGCCTCGCGGAACTCCCGCGGCACCTGCACCCGGCCGGCGCGGTCCATCACGGCGTACTCCTCCGCGGGGCCGAGGGTCGCACCACCGCCGTCGGCGCGCAGCACCTCGCTGCTGGTACGGCCGTCGCGGATCGCCACCGTGCGGGCGACCTGGCCGCT
Source organism: Nocardioides flavescens (assembly GCF_009823805.1). Lineage (GTDB taxonomy): Bacteria > Actinomycetota > Actinomycetes > Propionibacteriales > Nocardioidaceae > Nocardioides > Nocardioides flavescens. The sequence continues at coordinate 186,079 of NZ_WUEK01000001.1, forward strand.
CACCGACGGGTCGTGGGTGACCACGACGACCGTGGCGCCGAGATCGCGGTTGGCGGTGCGGAGGGCGTCGAAGACCTCCTGGGCGGTCTCGCTGTCGAGCTCGCCGGTCGGCTCGTCGGCCAACAGCACCCGCGGCGCGTTGGCCAGGGCCACCGCGATCGCCACCCGCTGCTGCTCGCCGCCCGACATCTGGTCGGGACGCCGGTCGGCGCAGTGCGCCACCCCGAGGGTCGTCAGCAGGTGCTCGGCCCGTTCGGCTCGCTCGCCACGAGGCGTGCCGGCGATGCTCATCGGCAGGTCCACGACCTCGCGGCCGGTGAGGTACGGCACCAGGTTGCGCGCGGTCTGCTGCCGCACGAACCCCACGATGTGGCGGCGGTAGTGCAGGCGCTCGGCGCGCGTGAGCGTCAGCAGGTCGTGCCCGGCGACCCGGGCCCGGCCGGCGGTCGGGGCGTCGACCCCGGCCAGCACCTGCAGCAGCGTCGACTTTCCGGATCCCGAGGCGCCGACCAGCGCGATCATCTCGCCGGCGTGGACGAGCAGGTCCAGCCCCTGCAGGGCCTGCACCTCGATGCCCTCGGACTGGTAGATCCGCACCAGGTTGTCGCACACCACGAGCGCGTCGTGGCCCCACTCGGGCGCGCGCTCGGGCGCCGCGGGCAGTCCCAGACCGACTCCTGCCACCGTGCCCCGTGTCCTCCCGTCGCGGCACGGCGACACCCCGTCGTGCGGGTCGATCGTACGGATGCCAAGACCCACCGAACAGGGGCTGTCGCGGGGAATCCGGTCGCGTGGTCTCGAGACGGCCGTAGCCGGCCTCCTCGACCACCGGTGCCGGTGGTCGAGGAAGGACGAAGTCCTGTCTCGAAACCACGCCCGAACGCAGAAGCGCCGCCGGGCGGGGCCCGGCGGCGCTTCGTGGCGAGTACCCCCGACCGGATTCGAACCGGCGCTACTGCCGTGAGAGGGCAGCGTGCTAGGCCGCTACACAACGGGGGCTTGCAACCTGCTGAACACTACTGGGAACGCTCTGCAGGGGTGAAATCGTGGCCGTGTGGCCTCGGTCTCGCTGGGATACTAGGACTCGAACCTAGACTAACTGGACCAGAACCAGTCGTGCTGCCAATTACACCATATCCCACTGTCTTACCAGTGTTCGGCCCCGGCGACCTGCTCGGCAGATCGGCCCGAGGCCGAAGAGAAACCTACACGGGCGGTCGTGCGGGCTCCAACTCAGCACCCGCCTGACCACCCCGGCCACCCGCCTCGGGCACCGTGCGCGTCGCGATGCCAGCACGCCGGGCGGCCCAGGTCGCGAGCACGAGGTAGACCACCGACTGGGTCACCGTGGTCGGCAGGCTCCACCAGGTGCCGCCGGTCGGGTTGAGCGCAGAGCTCATGTCGGAGAAGGCCAGGGCCAGGCCGAAGGCCAGGAAGTTGTTGAGCACGTGCATGGCGATGCCGGCCTCGAGCCCGCCGGTCGTGATGACCAGGACCCCGGCGACCAGCCCGAAGGCGAACCGGTCGACGAAGACCGGCGGGTCCTGGGCGCCGTGGGCCAGCGCGAAGATCAACGCCGGGACGAGCACGGCCGCCCAGCGGGAGCGCAGCAGGCCGCCGAAGGCCTGGGTGAGGTAGCCGCGGAAGGCGTACTCCTCCCCTGCCGCCTGCAGCGGGGTCAGCAGCAGCACGACGAGCACGAAGTCGCGCGTCGTGCTCGTCCAGTCGTTGACCTGTCCGGTGATCTGCGGGTCGCCGCTCTGCGCGGGCAGGAGGGCGGAGACGAGGAGGGTCGCGACCAGCGCGACGAGCGCCAGGCCGAAGCAGGTCGCCATCCAGCGCCAGCGCGGCCGACCCGCGACGGAGGCGACCCAGCCCGGGCGCATGCCGTGCAGCGCGAACGCCGTCAGCAGCACGCACGGGATCGCCAGAGCCCACAGGGCGTTGAGGAAGGCCAGGCTGAGCGGGCTGACGTCGTCGGTGTCGGCGAGCGAGGACAGGAAGTCGCCCACGCTCCCGCCGCCACCGAGCACCACGAAGCCGACCGTGAAGGCGACCATCAGCACGATCAGCGCGATGAACTGGGTCAGGATCCCGAGGGTCAGCACGCCGACCAGCGGCCGCCACCACGACCAGCGGCGGGCGCGCTGGAGCAGGTGGTACTCCAGTCCCGGCCCCTCGGGTCCCGGCCCCACGCCTGCGCTCACGTCGGCCCCGCTCAGCCGAGCGCGTCCTGCAGCCGCCGCAGCGACCGCTCGCGCCCGAGCAGCTCGAGGGACTCGAACAGCGGCGGCGACACCTTGCGGCCGGTGACGGCGATGCGCACCGGACCGAACGCGACCCGCGGCTTGAGCCCGAGGCCCTCGATGAGGGCGTCGCGCAGCGCCGCCTCGATCTCCGCTGTCGACCAGACCTCGAGTCCCGCGAGGGCCTCGTGGGCCGCGCGTACGACGTCGCGACCGGCGTCGTCGAGGGCGTCGATGCGCTCGAGGGAGTCCTCGTCGGCGAACAGGAAGCCGAGCATCGGGGCGGCCTCGGTGAGCTTGTTCATCCGCTCGGCCACCAGCGGCATCGCCAGCGACAGCAGTTGCGCGTCGGCGTCCGAGACCGGGTCGGTGAGCACCCCGGCCTGCTGCAGCCACGGGACGACCCGGTGCTCGACGTCCTCGATCGACAGCATCCGCACGTGGTCGGCGTTGATGGCCTCGGCCTTCTTGAGGTCGAAGCGCGCGGGGTTGGGCACCACGTCGCGCACCTCGAAGGCCCCGACCATCTCCTCCAGCGTGAAGACGTCGCGGTCGGGCGCGATCGACCAGCCGAGCAGCGCGAGGTAGTTGAGCAGTCCCTCGGGCAGGAACCCCTGGTCGCGGTACATGAACAGGTGCGACTCGGGGTCGCGCTTGGACAGCTTCTTGTTGCCCTCCCCCATCACCAGCGGCAGGTGGCCGAACTCCGGCACGCCCTCGCTCACGCCGAGCTCGACCAGCGCGCGGTGCAGCGGGATCTGGCGCGGGGTGCTGGAGAGCAGGTCCTCGCCGCGCAGGACGTGGGTGATGCCCATCAGCGCGTCGTCGACGGGGTTGACCAGCGTGTAGAGCGGGTCGCCGTTCGCCCGGCAGAGCGCGAAGTCGGGGACGAACTCGGTCTGGAACGTCGTCTCGCCCTTCACCAGGTCGTCCCAGGTCACCGCACCCTCGGGCATCCGGAACCGGACCACCGGACGGCGTCCCTCGGCCTCGAACGCCGCGACCTGATCGGCCGAGAGGTCGCGACAGAAGCCGTCGTAGCCCTGCACCTTGGAGCCGCTCGCCTTGCGGCGCGCGTCGACCTCCTCGGTGGTGCAGTAGCAGTCGTAGGTGAACTTCGAGTCGCGCAGCTTCGCCAGGACGTCGCGGTAGAGGTCGCCGCGCTCGGACTGGCGGTACGGCGCGTGCGGGCCGCCCTTGCCCGGACCCTCGTCCCAGTCGAGGCCGAGCCACTCCATCGCGCCCAGCATCGCGTCGTACGACTCGGTGGTGCTGCGCTCCTTGTCGGTGTCCTCGATGCGGAAGACGAAGGTGCCGCCGTGGCGGCGCGCGAAGACCCAGTTGTAGAGCGCGGTGCGCGCGAAGCCGACGTGCGGCGAGCCGGTCGGCGAGGGGCAGAACCGGACGCGGACGGGGCGGTCGCCGGTGCTGGTGCTGGTCTCGGTCATCGCTTGGCCACCGTGTTGCTCAGGCTGCCGATGCCCTCGACGACGACCTCGACGTCGTCGCCGACCTCCATGGGCCCGACGCCGTCGGGGGTGCCGGTGAGGATGACGTCGCCGGGCAGCAGCGTCATCGCCGCGCTCACGTGGGCGACCAGGGTCGGGATGTCGAAGACCAGGTCGGCGGTCGTGCCGTCCTGGACGAGGTCGCCGTTGAGGTAGGTCTGCACGCGGCGGCCGTCGGCGAAGGCCTGCGGGTCGAGGTCGTCCTCGATCCACGGGCCGAGCGGGCAGAAGGTGTCCATGCCCTTGGCGCGGGTCCACTGCCCGTCGGACTTCTGCAGATCGCGGGCGGTGACGTCGTTGGCGATCGTGTAGCCGAAGATCACGTCGGTGGCCTGCTCGACCGGCACGTCGCGGCAGATCCGGCCGATCACGACGGCGAGCTCGCCCTCGTAGTGCAGGTTGCTCGTCTGCGGTGGGTAGAGCACCGACTCGCCGGGGCCGATGACGCTGGTGTTGGGCTTGAGGAACATCAGGGGCTCGGTGGGCACGTCGTTGCCCATCTCGGCCGCGTGCTTGGCGTAGTTGCGTCCGATGCCGACGACCTTGCTGCGCGGCAGCACGGGGGCGAGGAGCTTGACGTCGGAGAGCTTGTGCTCCTGGCTCAGGACCTTCGTGCCGACGTACAACGGGTCGCCGGCGAGCGCGACCACGACCGCGTCCGGATCCGGCTGGCCGTGCTCGTCGAGCTCGCCCGTCACGACCCCGAACTGGGGCTCCTCACCTGCACTGAACCTCGCGATGCGCACCCCTCGACACTATCGAGCGGCGCCACCGGCCGGTTCGTCGCGGCGTACGCCGTCGCGCACACTGGTGGCGTGGACCTCACCGCGTCGCGCCCGGCGAGCCTCAGCGAGGAGCAGTGGCGCACCCGCGCCGCGGCCCACGAGGCCCGGGTCGACGCGCTCGTCGGTGAGCACCTCGCGCGTCGCCAGGCGGGTGTGAAGCACCCGGTCCACGACTTCCTCTTCACCTACTACTCCTTCCGCCCCGCCCAGCTGCGGCGCTGGTCGCCCGGGTGGGGCGTGCGGCTCGAGGGCGGCGCCGACCTCGAGCCGGGGGCGGACCTGCTGGAGTCGCGAGCTCCCCTCGTGGAGTCGACCCGCCGCCTGCTGGCCGCGACGGCCGGCCGCCCGGCGCACTACGGCTGCTTCGGCCTGCACGAGTGGGCGATGGTCTACCGCCTCGACGAGACCCGCACCCGCCACGCCAGCCACCCGCTGCGCCTGGGCCCCGAGGGCACCGACCGGGTCGTCGAGTCGCACCGCATCGCGTGCTCGCACTTCGACGCCTTCCGGTTCTTCACCGAGCCGGCGCGCCCGCTCAACACGCTCGCCCCCACGTCGGCCGACCGCGTGGAGTTCGAGCAGCCGGCCTGCCTGCACGCCGGCATGGACCTCTACAAGCACGCCTTCCGCGTCGCCCCGCTCGTGCCGAGCGAGCTGGTGGCCGACTGCTTCGAGCTCGCCCGCGACATCCGGGTGCTCGACATGCGCGCCTCGCCGTACGACCTCGCCCCGCTCGGCTACGAGCCGGTGCGGATCGAGACACCGTCCGGCAAGCAGGAGTACGCCGAGGCCCAGCGCGGCTTCGCCGAGCGCGGTCAGGTGCTGCGGGCCGAGCTGCTCGTCGTGTGCGAGCGGCTGCTGGCCGCGGTCGCCGGCGCGGCTGTCTAGGCTCTCCTCGTGGACGTGGTGCAGGTGGCGGTCGCCTCGCTCGCCGCGCTGCTGCCCATCACCAACCCGCTCGGCGCGCTGGCGGCGTACGCCGGGCTGACGGGGTCCTTCACCCCCGCCGAGGTGAAGCGGCAGGCCACCATGACGGCGATCTACGTCTTCGCGATCCTCGCCGTCTTCACACTCCTCGGCTCGCTGGTGCTGGAGGCGTTCGGGATCAGCCTCGGCGCGCTGCAGATCGCCGGCGGACTGGTGGTCGCACACTCGGGATTCGGGATGATCGTGCCGCGCGAGGGGTTCACCGCGGCCGAGAAGGACCACGCGGCGACCAAGGACGACGTGTCGTTCTCGCCGATGGCGCTGCCGCTGGTCGCCGGTCCCGGCGCGATCGGCGTCGTCATCGCGCTGTCCGCCCGCCACCCCGGCATCGCGGAGCGCGGCGCGATCGTCGCCGCGGTGGCCGTGCTCGCCGTGGTCATCGGCGTCCTGCTGCGCTTCGGCACGCCCCTGGTCGCTCGCCTCGGCCCGACCGGCATCGGCGCCCTGACGCGCATCATCGGCTTCCTCATCCTCGCCATCGGCGTCGAGCTCGTCGTGCACGGCGTCCAGGCGGTCGGGCTCACGTGAGGCCGCCCCACGTCCGCGGTGCGATGCCGTGGCTGCGCTCCGGGCCGCTGTGGCGCGTCTCCGCCGAGCACGCCGGCCTCGTCGACGCCTACCTCGCCTCCGAGGAGTACCTCCGCCTCGACCTCGACGGCCGCCAGGTCGTCGACCGCGCCTCGGCCCACGCCCAGCTCGCCTCGCTGCTCGACTTCCCGGACTGGTACGGCGCCTCGTGGGACGCCTTCGCCGACTGCGTCCACGGCTTCGTGTCCGACCACGACGGCGCCCGCGTCGCGCTCGTCTGGCACGACCTCGACGTCTCCGCCCGCCAGGCCCCCGCCACCACCCTCGAGCTCGGCTGGGCCCTCCTCGACGCCGCCTTCACCCACCGCTGGTCCGAGACCGGTCGCCCGACGTTCTGGCTCGACGTCTTCGGTCTCGGGTCCGGGTCGGACTTCGACGGTCCCTGAGGCCAGTTCCTCGACAGTCGAACATCCGGGACGCTGGCACGTACCGAAAGTTCGACTGTCGACATCAGCCAGCGTCGCCCAGCCCGAACCCGACGGAGGTCGGACGGTCGCCGAGGAGCACGTCGAAGGTGACCTGGCCGTCGAGGGCGACGCCGGAGGCGCCCGGGAACACGAGCACGGCGCCGGCGGACGAGCCGGCCGGGACCGAGGTCGCGGCGTCGGCGCCGGTGAGGACCGTGCTGGCCTCGACGTAGAGCGCGCCCCGGGCGCGCACCTCGAGGGCGGCGTCGCGGGAGGTGAGGCCGACGACGATCGCGAGGTCGCCGCCGGGCGCGACCACGGCCACACGAGGGGCGACCTCGAACAGCCCGTCGGGCTCGAACGGTCCCTGCCCGCTCACGTCCACCACCTCGTCGGCGAGCGAGCCGCTGTCGACGCTCAGGTCGGCGAGCGCCCCGTCCGACCCCTCGGCGCCGACAGGGTCGGCGTACGTCGTGCAGGCGTCGGCCACGCAGACCTTCCACGGTCCGTCGCCGCTGACCGTCGCGGCGCTCACCGGTCGCCCGGCCGCGGCCGACGCGCGGGCGTACGTCGCCAGCGCGGCGGCGTACTCGCGTGCGGGCGAGCCCGGCGCGGCGTCCTCGGCGGCCCGGTCGAGCGACGACGGGTCGCCCGAGGCGACCGCCTCGACCCAGGCTCCGGCGTCGGCACCGGACGGCTCTGACGAGGACTGCGGGTCTCCGCTGCATCCCCCCACCAGCAGCATCAGCAGGGCCAGCGGAGCCACGACCGGAGCGACGCGCAGTGTCCTCACGACTGCCTAGGGAAGCGCTGACCAATGGCGAGGGCGGCGTCAGCCCCGCCCCAGCACGCACCCGAGCGGTTTCTCCTCAGTCGCCGTGCCTCCGGCACGGCTCCCTCGTCGGCACCGCCCGTGCACGCACCGGAACGACGCTGACATCCACCCCCATTGATCAGCACTTCCCTAGTCTGACCCTCGTGGGCAACGCGGGCGAAGAGGTGCGCGACGAGGACTGGTACGCCGTCGAGCTGGGCCCGGAGACCCGCCACGTGGGGGTCCGGTTCGTCGAGGTGGACCTCACCGAGGCCCGCACCCACGGCGCGGTGTTCGAGGACTGCTCGTTCGAGCGCTGCCGTTTCAACGCCTCGGTGCACACCGCCACGGCGTTCACGGGCTGCACCTTCAGCGGCACCAACCTCTTCGACGCCACCCTCGACGGCTGCAAGCTGACCGGCTCGACGTTCACGCGCTGCACGCTCAAGCCGGTGACGGTGCGTGGCGGGCAGTGGCGGGCGGTGTCGCTGCGCAGCGCCGACCTGTCCGGGCTCGACCTCACCGGACTCGACCTGCGCGAGGCCGACCTGTCGTCGGCGGTGCTGACCAGGGCGGTGCTGCGCGGCGCCCGTCTCGGCGGGGCTGAGCTCCACGGCACCGACCTGAGCGAGGCCGACCTGCGCGGCGCGCAGCTCGACGGCGTCGACCTGACGGCGGCCCGGCTGCGCGGCACCCGGCTCGACCTGGCGGGAGCGGTCGCGCTGGCCGAGCTGCACGGCGCTGTCGTGGACCTTGTGGTGGACTCCTCAGCCGGGTGACCCGCGCCGGTCGGCATACTGCTGACCATGACGTCGCCGTTCGACCAGCTGGCCAGCTCCATCCTCGACGGCAAGCCCGCCACCGAGGACGACGCCCTCGCGGTGCTCCGTTCGCACGACGACGAGCTGCTGGACGTGGTGGCCGCGGCGTTCCGGCTGCGGCGCGAGCACTTCGGCCGCACCGTCAAGGTCAACTACCTGGTCAACCTCAAGTCCGGCCTGTGCCCCGAGAACTGCAACTACTGCTCGCAGGCCCTCGGCTCGACCGCCGACATCTTGAAGTACAAGTGGCTCGACACCGACGAGGCCCTCGCCCAGGCGAGCGCCGGGCTCAAGGGCGGCGCGACCCGGGTGTGCATGGTCTCCAGCGGCCGCGGCCCGACCCACAAGGACGTCGAGCGCGTCGCCGACATGGTCGGCACGATCAAGGCCGAGCACCCCGAGGTCGAGATCTGCGCCTGCCTCGGCCTGCTCAAGGACGGCCAGGCCGAGCGGCTGCGCGAGGCCGGCGTCGACGCCTACAACCACAACATCAACACCGCCGAGTCCCACCACGACCAGATCGTGCAGACCCACACCTACGCCGACCGGGTCGACACCGTCACCAAGGCCAAGGGCGCCGGCCTGTCGCCGTGCAGCGGCCTGATCGCCGGGCTCGGCGAGACCGACGAGCAGCTCGTCGAGGCGCTCTTCGCGCTCAAGGAGCTCGACTCCGACTCGATCCCGATCAACTTCCTGATGCCGTTCGACGGCACCCCCTACGAGAACGTCTGGGACCTCACCCCCCTCCGCTGCGTCAAGATCCTCGCGATGGCGCGCTTCGTGTGCCCCGACAAGGAGATCCGCATCGCCGGCGGCCGCGAGATGCACCTGCGCTCGCTGCAGGGGCTCGCGCTGCAGGTCGCCAACTCGATCTTCCTCGGCGACTACCTCACCTCCGAGGGCCAGGCCGCCGAGGCCGACCTCGAGCTGATCCGCGACCACGGCTTCACCGTGCTCGGTGCGCCCGACGCCCCGGTCGAGGTCCTCGACGCCGGGTCGGGTGTCGAGACGCGCGACCCGAGCAAGCGCCGCCGCGGCGCCGGGACGGCGATCGCGCCCAACGCGTGACGCTCGACTCCCCCGCCGACCTGCTCGCCTACGACCGCGAGCACGTCTGGCACCCCTACACCTCCATGACCGACCCCGCGCCGGTGCGGATGGTCGCCTCGGCCGCCGGCACCCGGCTGCGGCTCGCCGACGGCACCGAGCTCGTCGACGGCATGTCCTCGTGGTGGGCGGCGGTCCACGGGTACGCCGTGCCGCAGCTCGACGCCGCCCTGCGCGACCAGCTCGGCGACATGGCCCACGTGATGTTCGGCGGGCTGACCCACGCCCCCGCCGTACGCCTCGCGCAGCGGCTCGTCGAGGTCACCCCCGACGGGCTCGAGCACGTCTTCCTGGCCGACTCGGGCTCGGTGAGCGTCGAGGTCGCGCTGAAGATGGTGCTGCAGCACCAGCGCGGGACGGGGCACCCCGAGCGCACCCGGATGCTGACCGTGCGCGGCGGCTACCACGGCGACACGTTCGGCTGCATGGGCGTGTGCGACCCGGTGGGCGGGATGCACTCGATGTTCGCCAGCGTGCTCCCCCAGCACGTGTTCGCGGACCGTCCCCCGGCGCCCGGAGGCGACGTCGAGACCTGGGCAGCCGGCGTCCGCGCCCTCGCCGAACGGCACGACGACCTCGCCGGCATCGTCGTGGAGCCGCTGCTCCAGGGCGCCGGTGGGATGCACGTCTACGACGCCGCCTGTCTGCGCGTGCTGCGCGAGGTGGCCGACGAGCACGGCCTGGTGCTGGTCTTCGACGAGATCGCGACCGGGTTCGGGCGCACCGGCACGTTCTTCGCCGCCGAGGCCGCCGGGGTCACCCCCGACGTCCTGTGCGTCGGCAAGGCGCTGACCGGCGGCTACCTCACGATGGCGGCCGTCGTCTGCACCGGCGAGGTCGCCCGCGGGCTCTCGGCGTCGGAGTCGGGCGTGCTCATGCACGGGCCGACCTACATGGGCAACCCGCTCGCCTGCGCCGTGGCGCTGGCCTCGCTCGACCTGCTCGAGTCCTCGGACTGGTCCGCCAACGTCTCCCGCGTCGGCGCCGGGCTGGCTCGCGGCCTCGAGCCGCTGCGCACCGCACCCGGCGTCGCCGACGTGCGCACCATCGGCGCCGTCGGGGTCGTGCAGCTCGACCACCCCGTCGACACCGTCGCCGCCTCCGACGCCGCGATCGCCGAGGGGGTGTGGGTCAGGCCGTTCCGCGACCTGGTCTACGTCATGCCGCCCTACGTCACCACCGACGCCGACGTCGAGCTCATCTGCCGCGGGGTCGCCGCGGCGGTCGCGGTCGCATGAGCGCCACCTGGAGCGACTGGCTGGCCGGGCAGGCCGCCGCCCGCGAGGCCGCGGGGCTCGTGCGCACCCTGCGCCCGCGCGCGTCCGACGACGGCCTGGTCGACCTCGCCGGCAACGACTACCTCGGCCTCGCCCGCGACCCCGCCGTCGTCGAGGCCGCGGGTGCCGCGGCTCGCCGCTGGGGTGCGGGCGCGGGCGCTTCGCGCCTGGTCACCGGCTCGCTCGAGCTCCACGCCGACCTCGAGCGCGAGCTGGCGGCGTACGTCGGGCAGCCGGCCGGGCTGGTGCTCTCCACCGGCTACCACGCCAACCTCGCCATCGTCGCCGCCCTCGGCGGACCCGACGTGCTGGTCGTCTCCGACGCCCACATCCACGCCTCGCTCGTCGACGCGGTGCGGCTCTCCCGCTCGACGCTGACCGTCGTGCCCCACTCCGACGTGGCGGCCGTCCGCACGGCGCTCGAGGCCGCCGACGGTCGCCGGGTGCTCGTGCTCGCCGAGTCGGTCTACTCGGTGCTCGGCGACGAGGCGCCGCTCGTCGAGCTCGCCGCCCTGTGCGAGGAGCACGGTGCCCTGCTGGTCGTCGACGAGGCCCACGGGCTCGGAGTGCACGGGCCCGGCCTGGTGCGCGAGCGCGGGCTCGCGGGACTGCCACACGTCGTCGTCACCGTCACCCTCTCCAAGGCGCTCGGGAGCCAGGGCGGCGCCGTCCTGGGGCCGCAGCCGCTGCTCGACCACCTGGTCAACCGCGCCCGTCCGTTGATCTTCGACACCGGGCTCGCGCCGGCCGCCGCGGGCGCCGCGCTCGAGGCCCTGCGCCAGCTGCGGGCCCGCCCCGAGCTCACCGACCTGGTCACCCGGCGCCGCCACGACCTCGCCGCCACCCTCGGCGTCGAGCCCACCGCCGGAGCGGTCCTCTCCGTGCCGATGCCCTCGCCCCAGGTCGCCGTGGCCGCCCAGGCCGCGGCCCGCGACCAGGGCGTCGCCGTGGGCTGCTTCCGGCCGCCCTCGGTGCCCGACGGCGTCTCGCGCCTGCGCGTCACCGTGAGCGCCGGTGTGCCGCAGGCCGACTGGGACCGCGCGGTCGAGGTGCTGCTCGCCGTCGTGAAGGAGCACCGGTGAGCCGCGTCGTCGTCGTCACCGGCACCAGCACCGGCGTCGGCAAGACCGTCGCCACCGCCGCCCTGGCCGTCGAGGCCGCCCGCACCGGCTCGGTCCTCGTCGTGAAGCCCGTGCAGACCGGCTCGCTCGACGGCGACTCCGACGCCCGCGAGGTCGCCCGGCTCACCGGCGGCGAGGTCCAGGAGTGGACCGTGCTCGAGGAGCCGCTGGCGCCCGACACCGCCGCTCGCCGCCAGGGCGTCTCGATCCCCACCGTCGCCGCTCACGCCGCGCGGCTCGCGAACCTCGTGCCGTCGTACGACACGGTGGTGGTGGAGGGCGCGGGCGGGTTGCTGGTGCGCCTGGACTCCGACGGCGGCACGCTGCTCGACCTCGCCCTGGCCCTGCGGTCGTCGCTCCCCGACGTCCCCGTCGACGTCGTCGTGGTCGTGGCCGCCGGGCTGGGCACCCTCAACCACACCGAGCTCACGGTCCAGGCGCTGCGGGCGCGCGACGTCGAGCCCGCAGGGCTGGTCATCGGCTCGTGGCCGGCCGAGCCGGGACTCGCCGAGCGGTGCAACCGCGAGGACCTGCCCCGCATCGGCGTGGACGTCGTCGCGACGGTGCCCGAGGGTGCCGGGGCCCTGGACGGTGACGCGTTCCGCGCTGCGGCAGCAGGCTGGTTCGCCGGCTGACTCTGCCGCCATCGGTGCCTCCCCGCCGGGACGCCCGTCCGTGGTCGCCGGGTCGCACGGCCCCCTAGCGTCCTCGTCCTGCGAACAGGAGGGACTCCAGATGGGCTTCACCGACCGACTCGGTGGCATGGCGCGTGCGTGGGTGCACGTGAAGACCACCGAGCTGATCACCACCGACCGCTCCGTCCGCGAGGACGCCGGCCTCCGCTCCGACCAGGTCGAGCACGAGGCCCGGGTGGGCCTCGGTGACCAGGCGGTGCGCACGGCCCTGCCCGGCCTCGCCGACGCCGCCGAGCGCCAGGCCGAGCGCCGCCGCCTCGCCGAGGCCGAGCAGGTCGCCGCCGAGCAGTCCGAGCTGCGGGCCCTCCCCCGCGCGCAGGTCTCCCTCCGGTCGTCCGGGACCGCAGACGGCGCGGTCGATGCCGAGCTGCCCCTGCGGTGGGAGGAGGTCGACGGCGAGCTGCTCGTCGAGGTCCTCCCCCTGGCCGACGCGCGCCCGGTCCTCGACGGCCACGAGCTGACCCGCCTGGCCTTCCTGCTCCCGGAGCCCGCGAGGGACGGCACCTGGGACCTCGCGGCGGTCTACGCCGCGCGCCGGGCCTCCGGGCTCGACGACCTCCTCGACTGGGGCCTCGAGCTCGGCGACGACGGTGAGTCGGCGTGGTGGTTCGACCCCGGCGCCGGCCCCTCGACGCTCACCCTGGCCGACGACTGTCGCCGCGTCTCGCTCGCCCTCTCGCTCAGCGGCGCCGCCGGTCGCGCCACGGTGACCGCCGAGATCACCCGGGCCGTGCCCGCCGCGCCTCTCTGAGGCCGTCGCCGTGCGGGGGGCGCTCACCACCCCGGCGGTCGCCGGTGCGCCCAGGGCACGGCCTCCTCGACCTGCGCGCAGAGCGCGAGGAGCAGCTCCTCCTCCGCGGGCCGCGCGGCCAGCATCACCCCGACCGGCAGTCCGTCGTCGGTCCAGCCGAGCGGGAGGCTGGCGGCGGGCATGCCGGTGACGTTCCAGGCCGAGGTCCACGGGGTGAAGCGCTTCTGCGCCTCGAAGTCGGCCGCCGGGTCCGCGTCGTCACGCAGCGCCCCGATGGGCAGAGGCGGCTGGGCGAGCGTCGGCGTCAGCACGGCGTCGTACGCCGCGAGCGCGGCGAGCGCGGCGCCGGCGAAACGCCGCACGGCGCCGATGGCGAGGCCGAACTCCGGCCCGCTCACCGCCCGGCCCCGCTCGCTCAGCCACCGGGTCAGCGGACGCAGCAGCGGCTCCTGCTCGGGCGGCACCACGGACAGTGCAGTCAGCACGGACCAGCACGTCTCGAACTCCGCCACCGCCTCGCGCGGGAGCGGAGCCTCGACGTCGACGACCACGTGGCCGAGGTCCTCGAGTGTCCGCGAAGCGTCCACAACCGCGCGCAGGCAGGCGTCGTCCACAGGGGCGTCCGCGATCAGTGGCGTGGTGATCCGGGCGATCCGTAGCGTCCCCGGAGACCGGTCACAGGCGGCCAGGAACGACGAGGAAGGCGGTGGTGCCCAGGCGGGGTCCTCCACCCGACGACCGGCGAGTGCGTCCAGCACCGCCGCCGCGTCGCGCACGGTCCGGGCGATCGGCCCGGCCGTCGCCAACCCGACCGGGTCGCCGTACCCGGGGTAGGCGCTGATGCGGCCACGCGTCGGCTTCAGGCCGAACAGTCCGCAGCACGAGGCCGGGATCCGGATCGAGCCGCCGCCGTCGGAGCCCTGGGCGACCGGCACGAGTCCGCCCGCCACGGCGGCCGCCGCTCCGCCCGAGGAGCCGCCCGCCATCCGGGTGCGGTCCCAGGGCGTCACGGCCGGGGGCCGGCCCTCGGGCTCGGTGTAGCAGGGCGAGCCGAACTCCGGCGTCGCGGTCTTGCCGAGACTGATCGTGCCGGCCGCCTCCAGCGCCAGGACCACGGCGTCGGAGACGTCGGGCACGAAGCCGGCGAAGGCGGGCGATCCGAACTCGGTCCGCACCCCGGCCGTGAGGTTGAGGTCCTTCACCGCCGTCGGCACGCCCCACAGCGGGGAGGCGGCCTCGGGCCGACCCGCCGCCATCAGGGCGTCGGCGCGCTCGAGAGCGAGGTCGTCGGTCACCGTGACGAACGCGCCGAGGGTCGTCGCCGGTTCGCCGTCGATGCGGTGGATGCGCTCGAGGTGGTGCTCGACGAGCTCGCGGGGCGAGACCTCGCCGCGGCGCACCAGGTCCCCCTGCTCGAGGGCCGTCAGGTCGTGCAGCTCGCTCACGCCTCGACCGTACGACGCCCCGCTGCGGGGCGGGCTCAGGCGCCCTGGCGCCGCAGGCCGAAGGTGAGGGCGTCGACGAGGGCTCCCCAGGAGGCCTCGATGACGTTGTGGCCGACGCCGACGGTGACCCACGACGACTCGCCGTCGGTGGTCTCGATGAGGACGCGGGTGATGGCGTCGGTGCCGTGGCCCTGGTCGAGGATGCGCACCTTGTAGTCGATGAGCTCGAACTTCACGACCGCGGGGAACGCCTGCCCGATCGCGGTGCGCAGGGCCTGGTCGAGGGCGTTGACCGGGCCGTTGCCCTCGCCGGTCACGACGTGGCGCTGGCCCTGGGCGACGATCTTGACCGTCGCCTCGGAGACGGCCTCCTCGCCCGCGGAGCGACGGTCGAGGGTCTCGGTGATGACGCGCCACGACTCGACCTCGAAGTACGACGGGCGCTGGCCGGAGACCATCTCCTCGAGCAGGAGCTCGAAAGAGGCGTCGGCGGCCTCGAAGGTGAAGCCGGTGGCCTCGAGCGCCTTGACGCGGTCGGTGACCCGGGCGAGCAGCTCCTTGTCGGAGCCGAGGTCGAAGCCGAGCTCGCGGCCCTTCAGCTCGATCGAGGCGCGCCCGGCCATGTCGGACACGAGCAGGCGCATGTCGTTGCCGACCCGCTCGGGCTGGGTGTGCTGGTAGAGGTCCGGGTCGACCTTGATGGCGCTGGCGTGCAGCCCGGCCTTGTGGGCGAAGGCCGAGGCGCCGACGTAGGGCTGGCGCGAGGCGGGCGGGACGTTGGTGACCTCGGCGACGGCGTGGGCGATGCGGGTCGACTCCTGCAGCAGCCCGGCCGGCAGCACCGCCCGGTCGAGCTTGAGCTCGAGGTTGGCGACGACGGTGACGAGGTCGGCGTTGCCGGTGCGCTCGCCGTAGCCGTTGATGCAGCCCTGCACGTGCGTGGCGCCGGCGTCGATCGCGGCGAGGCTGTTGGCGACGGCGCAGCCGGAGTCGTTGTGGGCGTGGATGCCGACGCGC
The DNA here is from genome assembly GCF_009823805.1 of Nocardioides flavescens. Taxonomy (GTDB): domain Bacteria; phylum Actinomycetota; class Actinomycetes; order Propionibacteriales; family Nocardioidaceae; genus Nocardioides; species Nocardioides flavescens. Next base: position 201,648 of record NZ_WUEK01000001.1, read on the forward strand.
ACGCCCGCGGTCTCGATGACGTCGTGCACCACGTCGGAGATCCAGCCGGGCAGCATGCCGCCGTTGGTGTCGCACAGCGCGACGACCTCGGCCCCGGCCTCGTGGGCGGTGCGCAGCACCTCGAGGGCGTAGTCACGGTTGGCGCGGTAGCCGTCGAAGAAGTGCTCGGCGTCGAGGAAGACCTGCTGCCCCTCGGCGCGCAGGTGGCCGACGGTGTCGCGCACCATCGCGAGGTTCTCCTCCAGCGTGGTGCGCAGCGCGAGCTCGACGTGGCGGTCGTGCGACTTGGCCACCAGGGTGACCACGGGGGCTCCGCTGTCGCGCAGCGCGGCGACCTGCGGGTCGTCGGCCGCGCGTACGCCCGCCCGGCGGGTCGAGCCGAACGCCGTCAGCCGCGCGTGGCGCAGGTCCAGCTCCTGGGCGGCCCGGCGGAAGAACTCGGTGTCCTTGGGGTTGGCCCCCGGCCACCCGCCCTCGATGAACCCGACCCCGAGCCCGTCGAGCTGCCGCGCGATGGCCAGCTTGTCGGCGACGGAGAGGTTGAGCCCCTCCTGCTGCGCGCCGTCGCGCAGGGTGGTGTCGTAGACGTGGAAGGCGCCGTGCAGGTCCATGGGGTCGCTCTCGGTTGCTGGTCCGGACATGAAAAAACCTCTCGGAGTGCGAGAGGTCGGCGCGTCGAGGAACTCGACGCGCTAGCGAATGATGATCTCGGTGCGGAAGGGCGGCGAGGTCGTCACGGCGCCGATCATGCCACGGACGTCACATCGTCGAGGGCCGGTCCGGAGAGCGGACGGTCCGATCCGGGCGACCATGACGGCCCGCGCGACTCGGCGAGCGCGCCGAGCGAGGTGGCCAGGAGCAGCAGGACGAAGGCGACCGGCAGCCACAGGCGCCACTGGCGCGCGACCGGCCGCACGACCCGGCCCACGGGCGAGCGCAGCCGCGACCCACCGGGACCGCTCCAGGTGGCGATCACAAAGACCGTGCCGCAGACGAAGAGCGTGAGGCTCTCCCCCGCCGCGAAGGCGTAGCAGAGCAGCGCACCGGCGACGGCGAGTCCGGCCGCCCACAGCACGAGCACGAGGGTCGTGACCAGCGAGCGCACGAGGTCCCAGGGGGTGCGGACGGCGACGAGCACGCCGTCGTACCACCGCCGGCCGCGCAGCCGGCGTCGGTCGCCGGCGCGGCTCGCGGCCAGCGACCCCGCACGGAGCAGCCACACGGCGACGACGAGCACGAGCGAGCTCCACCACGGCCACAGCGAGACCAGTCCGCCGACGACCAGCGCGAGCACGACGAGCAGGCTGCCGCGACGGGCCCGTTCGACCGCGCCGACGGGCGGCTCGTGCAGCGGCGCCGGCCAGGCCTGGGCGTACGGCGCGCCGCCGTCGAGGTAGCGCGTCGGCCCGGGCTGCGACCCGGGGAGCACGTCGGTCGGCCGGTCGGGAACCAGCTGCTCCGCGGGACGGACCGGTGCCGCGGCGTACGGCGCGGTCACGCCTGGCCGCGGACGCGCGACGACCGTCGGCGGCGCCGGCGGGACGGGGCTGTGCAGAGGGAGCGGCACGTGCGCCGAGGGCACGGGCCCGGGTGGCTGCGCGGCTCCGGGCGCGACCTGCGGGCGCAGCCAGCCGAGCACCGCGTCGAGCGTGGGGCGGCGGGCCGGCTCGGGGTCGAGGCACTCGGCGAGCAGGTGCCGCAGCGGCACGGGCACCCCGTCGAGGTCGTGCTCGCCGCGACGGACGCGGTCCATGATCGCCATCGACGGCCCGCGCCCGAACGGCGCTCGCCCGATCGCCGCGAACGCGACCGTGGAGGCCCACGAGTGCACGTCGGCGGCCGTGGTCGCGTCGTCGCCGTAGAGGATCTCGGGCGCGAGGTAGCCCGGCGTGCCGAGCAGCCAGCCGGTGTGGGTGAGCTTCGGGTCGTCGGCGACGCGCGCCAGACCGAAGTCGATGAGGATCGGCGTGCGACCCTCCATCAGCACGTTGGACGGCTTCACGTCGCGGTGCAGCACCCCGACCGCGTGGACTGAGGCGAGCCCCTCGGCCAGGCACGCGGCGAACCACGTCAGGTCGCGCCCGGTGACCGGCCCCTCCTCGTGCACGTGGTCGTGCAGGGAGAGCCCGGGCACGTAGCGCGTGGCGACGTAGGGCACCGGCGCCCACGGGTCGGCGTCGACGATCTCGGCGACCCAGCGGCTGCGGACCAGGCTCAACGAGGCGACCTCGCGCGCGAGCCGGTGGCGGGCCTCGTCGTCGCCGACGACCTGCGGACGCAGTACCTTGAGCGCCACCCGCGGTCCGCCGTCGCGCCGGGCGAGGTGCACGACGCCCATGCCGCCCTCGCCGATGCGGCTCAGCAGCTGGTAGCCGCCGACCCGCGGCGCAGCGGCACCCGCACCCGACCCCGGGCGGACGGTGGGCACGCCCCGCGCCGGGGTCTCGGGTGCAGTGGTCACGCCAGTCAGACTAAGGCGTGGGGCGTCCGGTTCCCGGCTGGACAAGGCTCAGACGATGCGGTGCATCCAGCCGAAGGTGTCCTCGGCCCGGCCGAACTGCACGTCGACCAGCGCCTGGCGGATCTTGAACGTCAGCTCGGTCGAGGCCGGCGCCGGCGTCGAGCCGCCGTCCCACTTCAGCTCCCCGACGGGGGTGACCACCGCGGCGGTGCCGCAGGCGAAGATCTCGACGATGTCGCCGCTGGCCACGCCGTCGCGCCACTCGTCGATGCCGACGCGACGCTCCTCGACCTGGTGCCCGAGCTTGCCGGCGAGCTCGATGATCGAGGCGCGGGTGATGCCCTCGAGGATCGTGCCGAGCGCCGGGGTGACGATGCGTCCGTCCTTGAAGACGAAGTAGAGGTTCATGCCGCCGAGCTCCTCGACGTACGTCGACTCCTCGGCATCGAGGAACACCACCTGGTCGCAGCCCTGGGCGATCGCCTCGTGCTGCGGCAGCAGCGAGCTGGCGTAGTTGCCACCGGTCTTGGCCGCGCCCATGCCGCCGCGGCCGGCGCGGGTCCAGGTCTCCGACAGCCAGAGGCTGACCGGCTTGATGCCGCCCTTGAAGTAGGAGCCGGCGGGGCTCGCGATGACCATGAAGGTCACGTGCTGCGAGGGCCGCACCCCGAGGAACGCCTCGGAGGCGAACATGAACGGACGCAGGTAGAGGCTCTTCTCGCCCGCCTCGTCGTTGGTCGGCACCCAGCGCTGGTCGACCTCGACGAGCGCGTCGACCGCCTGCACGAAGTCGTCGACCGGCAGCTCGGGCAGCGCGAGGCGCTGGCTGGAGCGGATCGCCCGGGCGGCGTTCTCCTCCGGGCGGAACGACCACACCGAGCCGTCGGGGTGGCGGTAGGCCTTCATCCCCTCGAAGGTCTCCTGGCCGTAGTGCAGGACGGCGGTGGCCGGGTCGAGCGAGAGCGGGCCGTAGGGCTCGATCCGGGCGGCGTGCCACCCGGCGTCCGGCGTCCACTCGACCGTGAGCATGTGGTCGGTGAAGTAGGTGCCGAAGCCGGGGTTGGCCAGGATATCGGCAAGGCGGGCGTCGTCCGCGGGTCGCTCTGAGCGCGTCGTGCTGATCTGCATGGACATCAATACTGCCCTTCGGGCTTCAGAGGCGTCGAGCCGCTGCGCGGCACTGACTGCTGTTCCGCCCGACCAGGCTCGCTGCGCTCGCGGTCGGGCGGGCTGGCTTCGCCAGCAGGAACTAGCCGGCGACCCGAGCGGCGATGGCGTCGCCGATCTCGGTGGTGGTGCGGGTGGCGCCGGGGCTGCGATCGGCCATGTCGGCGATCGCGGCGCGCTCGACGGCGGCGGCGGCCTCGGGGTGGCCGAGGTGGTCGAGGAGCAGACCCGCCGAGAGGATGGCGGCGGTCGGGTCGGCCTTCTGCTGGCCCGCGATGTCGGGCGCCGAGCCGTGGACGGGCTCGAACATGCTCGGGGCGGTGCGGTCGGGGTTGACGTTGCCCGAGGCCGCGAGGCCGATACCGCCGGTGATGGCGGCGGCGAGGTCGGTGACGATGTCGCCGAAGAGGTTGTCGGTGACGATGACGTCGAAGCGCGCCGGGTCGGTGGCGAGGAAGATCATGGCCGCGTCGACGTGGATGTAGTCGACGCTGACCTCGGGGAACTCCGGCGCGACGGCCTGCACGAGGCGCCACCACAGCGACCCGGCGTTGACGAGCACGTTGGTCTTGTGGACCAGGGTGAGCTTCTTGCGGGGGCGGCGCTGGGCGCGGGCGAACGCGTCGCGCACGACCCGCTCGACGCCGTACGCCGTGTTGACCGAGACCTCGGTGGCGATCTCCGCCGGGGTGCCGACGCGCAGGGCGCCGCCGTTGCCCGTGTAGGGGCCCTCGGTGCCCTCGCGGACGACGACGAAGTCGATCTCGCCGGCGTCGAGGACGTGCGGCGCGAGCGGGGAGGTCGCCCCCGGGAAGAGCCGCGACGGTCGCAGGTTGACGTAGTGGTCGAGCTCGAAGCGCAGCTTGAGCAGCAGGCCCCGCTCGAGGATGCCGGGCGGGAGGTTCGGGTCGTTGGGCTTGCCGCCGACGGCCCCGAGGAGGATGGCGTCGTGCTCGCGGATCTCGCCGAGCACGGAGTCGGGCAGCACCTCGCCGGTCGCGAGGTAGCGCTCCGCGCCGAGGTCGTAGCGGGTCTGGTCGAACGTGACCCCCGAGGGCGCGGCGGCCTCGAGCACCTTCAGAGCCTCGGTGGTCACCTCGGGGCCGATGCCGTCGCCGGGGATGACGGCGAGGCGGACGGTCCCGGAGGCGGCTGCGGGGTCGACGGTGGGCTCGGACGAGGCGTTGGCGCCGGGGGTCGTGGTCACGGTCGTGAAGGCTAGTTGTCGTCGTGGCGCGGGCCGCCACCGTCCCGCAGGTCGAGCGCGGCCTGGACGGCGGCGTTGATGTTCTCGTGGCTGCGGGGGTTCTCGGGGTGGTGGCTCGCAGGGCCCCAGTCGGGATACATGTCGTACATCGCTCAGCTCCGGGTGTGCGTCAGGTGTCTGGATCGGTCGGGTGCGCACCGGCGTCGAGTGACGTGTCGAGCGACGCGGTGAGCGGTGACCGAAGACCCGGGGCGGGTCGCGGAGGCCGGGTGGGTGCGGGTGGATCGCACCGGGACCGCACAGGGCCTGCCAGGAGGGGAGCGGATCGCGCGGGGCTGCTGGGGCGGCCCGCCGCGGGGCTTCGATCGAGGTGAGAAGCCACGCAACGCCGAACCACCGCGGCGAGGTGGCCTCTCGTCAGGCCTCGCCGCGGCGTTCGATGAGTACGAAGACGCTCCGCATGGTCTCGCCAGGCTACGACGCTCCCCCGGCTCGCGGAGCGAGCTTCCCACGACTGTCTCTCCATGTGAGACGACCGTTCCGGGATGGGAGACTCGAGCGGTGAGCCACCCGCCGGATCTGCCTGACATCGTGAACCGCGCCTTCGCGGTCTCGCGCAAGGCGGGCTACGTGTCCTTCTGCCGCAACGAGACGGGCCGGCTGCTCGCCATGCTGGCCGCCACCCGCGACGGCACGATGGCGGAGTTCGGCACCGGCTGCGGCGTCGGCACCGCATGGCTGAGATCCGGCGTACGCGGCGAGAAGGCGCGCATCGTCACCGCCGAGCTCAACCCGAAGCTGGCACGCAGCGCGGCCGAGATCTTCACCGACGACCCGCAGGTCGAGGTGCTGACGGCCGACTGGTCGACCCTGCTCGACAAGGGCCCCTACTCACTGCTCTTCCTCGACGCCGGCGAGCCGTCGGCGGTGACCGTCGACGCCATCGCCGACCTGGTCGAGGACGGCGGCATCGTCGTGCTCGACGACTTCGTGCCGTGCGAGCTCTGGCCCCCGATCACGGGCGGGCGCGTCGACACCCTTCGCGAGCACTGGCTCACCGACGAGCGCTTCACGGCCGTCGAGGTCATGGTCGCCCCCGACGCCTCGACGATCATCGCCACCAAGCGCTGAGGCCCCTCTCGACCGTCGCGTCGACTGTCGAACATCCGGTACCGCTGGGTGGTCCGGATGTTCGACTGTCGACGCCAGGCACGCCTCGGGGAGGCATCAGGGACCCGTCAGGCCTCGGCGCGCACCGGGAGGTCGACGATGAAGGTGGGCAGCATCCACTGCGCGATCGGCCCGATGGCGAGGGCGTAGAGCACGGTGCCGAGGCCGAGGGCGCCGCCGAGCAGCAGGCCGACGACCACGACGGCTACCTCGAGGAGCGTGCGCACCAGCCTCAGGGAGAGTCCGGTACGCCGCGCGAGGCCGGTCATCAGCCCGTCACGCGGACCGCGGCCGAGCTGGGCGCCGATGTACATCGCAGTGGCGAGGCCGCAGACCACGACGCCGCCGACGGTCAGCGAGCCGCGCAGCACGAGCGCGTCGGGGCTGTCCAGCACCCGCAGGAACAGGTCGGCGAAGACGCCGATCAGTACGCCGTTGGCGACGGTGCCGAGGCCGGGCACCTCGCGCAGCGGCACCCAGAGCAGCATGACGAGCGCGCTGGTCAGCACCAGTGCCGCACCGATGCTCATCGGCAGGTGGCGGGTCAGGCCGGTGTGGAGCACGTCCCAGGGCGCGGTGCCGAGGCGGCCGCGCACCATCATCGCGATCGAGAGCCCGTAGAGGGCGAGGCCCAGCACGAGCTGCGGCAGCCGGCGCCCGAGACGCCCCGCACGCAGCTGCGCGATCGGGCCGAGGTCGGCGAGGGTGCGGCGGGGGCGGGTGGTCGAGGGGGTCGGGGCGGTCGTGCTCACCTGCTCATCCTGACCCGAAGTGGACTGCAGCGAAATGGCCAATCGTGAGACAGTGGCCTGCATGACCCGTTCCATCGGCGCCCGCCGCGTGGCCACCCTCGTCGGCGACTTCGACCGCAGCCCGGCCTACGCCGGCCTCGCCGACGCGCTCGTCCTGCTCATCGGCGACGGCCGGCTGCCCGCCGAGACCCGACTGCCGAGCGAGCGCGAGCTGACCGAGGCCCTCGGCGTCTCGCGCACCACCGTCACCCGCGCCTACGCCACCCTGCGCGACGGCGGGTACGCCGAGGCGCGGCAGGGTGCCGGCACCTTCACCCGGGTGCCGGGCGGCACCACCCGCGCCCACGACCGCGCCCTCCTCCCCCGCGCCGGCGACGCCGAGGCCATCGACCTCAACTGCGCCGCACCGCTCGCCCCGCCCGCCATCGCCGGGGCTTATGCCGACGCGCTGACCCGGCTGCCGGCGTACCTCGGCGGGCACGGCTACTTCCCCGCCGGCGTGCCTGAGCTTCAAGCCGCGATCGCCGCGTCGTACGACGCCCGCGGGCTGCCGACCGACCCGGAGCAGGTCATGGTCACGCCCGGCGCACTGGCGGCAGTGAGCGTCGTGGCCGCGGCGCTGTTCGGCCGCGGTGGTGGTGAGCGGGTGCTCGTCGAGACGCCGGGCTACCCCAACGCCACCGAGCGGTTCCGCCTGGCCGGGGCGCGCGTCGCGGCCAGTGTGGTGGACCCCGACGGCTGGGACCTGGAGGCGACCGCCGCGACGGTGCGCCAGGTCGCCCCGCGCGCGGCGTACCTCATCCCCGACTTCCACAACCCGACCGGGCTGCTGATGGACGACGACCAGCGCGAGCGCCTCGCCGCCGACCTGCACCGCCACCGCGTCACCGCCGTGGTCGACGAGTCCCACGCGATGCTCGCGCTGGAGGGCCAACCGATGCCGCGGCCGATGGCCGCGCACGCCCCCGGCGCGATCACCGTCGGCAGCCTCAGCAAGGGCTTCTGGGGTGGGCTGCGGGTCGGCTGGGTGCGCGCGCCGCACGACCTGCTCGAACGGCTCGTCGAGGCCCGGGTGACCCTCGACCTGGGCGTGCCGGTGGTCGAGCAGCTCGCGGCTGCGAGCCTGCTCGCCGACGCCGACGCGGTGCTGCGCAGCCACCGCGAGCAGCTGCGCGCCCAGCGCGACGCCCTCGCCGCCGGACTCGCGCGGGCGCTGCCGAGCTGGCGGTTCCGGCTGCCCGCGGGCGGGCTGGCGCTGTGGTGCGAGCTGCCGCACCGCGGCGCCGGGGTCGCCGTCGCGGCCGAGGCCGAGCGCCACGGGCTCATCGTGGCGCCGGGGCCGGTGTTCGCCGCCGAGGGTGGGCTCGACAGGTTCGTCCGCGTGCCCTACACCCGCCGCGTCGAGGAGCTCGAGGTCGCCGTCGACCGGCTCGCCGCCGCCTGGACGGCCGTCGAGGACCGTCGTCCCCAGCGCTCCCGCACCGGCGGTCGCGTCATGGTGGCCTGACGGGGTCGCGGACTATCGGCGGGGTACGACGAGCCGGGTGGGCTCGGAGCGGCCGCGCAGGGTCTCCTCGCCGCCGGGGACCCAGCAGTCCTGCTCGTCGGACGAGGCCGCCTCGTGGGAGGCAGCGGTGGCGACGACGCGCTCGGGGCGGTCCTTGGCGAGCTCGGTGAGGCGGGCGGCGGAGTTCACGGCGTCGCCGATGACGGTGTACTCGAAGCGCTCGCGGTCGCCGACGTTGCCGGCGACCGCCTCGCCGGTGGCGACGCCGACCCCGAAGTCGATCTCGGCCAGTTCCGCGCGCAGCCGGTCGGCCATGGCGCGAGCGGCCCGCAGCGCGTCGGTGGCGTGGTCCTCGCGCTCGACGGGGGCGCCGAAGACCGCCAGCACGGCATCGCCCATGAACTTGTTGACCAGCCCGTGGCACCGGTCGACCTCGGCGACGACGACGGCGCAGAACCGGTTGAGCACCTCGACGACCTCGCCCGGGGGCCGCTCGGTCGCGAGCGCGGTCGAGCCCTTGAGGTCGACGAAGAGCACCGAGACCGTGCGCACCTCGCCGCCCAGCTCGACGCCGGCGGCCATCGCGGCCTCGGCGACCTCCTGGCCGACGTGGCGGCCGAACAGGTCGCGGATCCGCTCCCGCTCGGCGAGCCCGGCCGAGACCCGGTTGAAGCCCGACTGCAGCAGACCGAGCTCGGTGCCGTCGTAGACGGGGATGTCGGCGCCGAACTCCCCCTCCTCCAGTCGGCGCAGCCCGTGGCGCACCGACGAGATCGGACCGACGACGGCGCGGGCGTTGAGTGCGGTGATGAAGAGCCCGACGACCAGCACGACCGTGCCGAGCACGAGCGAGACGACCGCGAGCCGGGTGAGCGTGAGCTGGTCGTCGGCCAGGGCGAGGATCCCGACGACGACCATCCCGGCCGCGGGCACCCCGCTGCCGATCGCCCAGAAGCCGATCATGCGGCGGCGTACGCCGGACCCGCGTCCCGGCGCCGGCACCCCGTCGACCAGGGCGCGGGCGGCCACGGGCCGCAGCACGAACTCTGTGACGAGGTAGGCGATCGCGCAGATGAGAGCGCCCGTGATGCCGACCGCCAGCAGCTCGGTCGTGAACAGCTGCGGGTCGAGGAGCAGGGCGAGACCGCTGAAGAGGGCGGTCGCCACCGCCCAGAGACCGGCCTGGACGGCGGTGAGCGTGCGGGGCACCCGCAGGGTGCGCAACCGGTCGGTCTCGGTCGGCTCGCGGTCCTCGTAGGCCCAGCGCAGCGCGTCGAAGGCGTTGCGGGTGCCGACGGTGGCCCCGACCACGACGGCGAGCACGACGTAGACCGGCACCGCGATGAACGTCGACAGCACCAGGTCCGGGTCGAGCGCCTCGCGCGGTCGCACGAGCAGCAGGATCGAGACGACCGCGCCGGCCCCGATGACGTTGGTGACGACCAGCAGCACGGTCAGCAGCAGCTGCACCCGCACCCGCAGCGCGCGGGTCGACTGGTGCGCGGGGCCGAGCAGCCGAGAGCCGTACGGGCCGGAGCGGGTCAGCGACCCCAGCCTCGGCAGGCTCACCACCGGCTCACCACCGGCTCACCACCGGGTCGCCACGACGAAGGGCCTCACGGTCGGGCGGGGTCGTCCGTCAGGTCGACCGCACGCACCGACCACGCCTCGATGGCGTGCTCGATCTCGACGAGGGCGTCGTGCGGGATCGCGGAGTCGACCGACAGCGCGACCAGCGCCCGCCCGCCGAGACTGGCGCGCGCGACCTGCATGCCCGCGATGTTGACACCCGCCTCGCCGAGCACCACGCCCACGCTGCCGACCATGCCGGGACGGTCGTCGTAGGTGAAGAAGGCCAGGTGGTCGGTCGGCTCGAGATCGACGTCGAAGCCGTTGACCTCGACGATCCGCTCGCGCTGGTGGATGCCCACGAGCGTGCCGCTGACCGAGACCTGCGAGCCGTCGGCCAGGGTGCCGCGGAGCGTGATGAGGTTGCGGTGGTGCGGGCTCTCGGGGTCGGCGACGAGGCGTACGGCGGTGCCGCGCTCGGCGGCGAGCAGCGGGGCGTTGACGTAGGACACGGTCTCCGCGACGACGTCGGCGAAGACGCCCTTGAGGGCGGCGAGCTCGAGCACCTTGACGTCGTGGTCGGCGATCTCGCCGCGCACCTCGACGTCGACCTGCTGCGCCACCTCGCCCGCCAGCGCGGAGAAGATCCGGCCCAGCTTCTCGGTGAGGGGCAGCCCGGGCCGCACGTCCTCGGCGATGACGCCGCCCTGCACGTTGACCGCGTCGGGCACCAGCTCGCCGGCGAGCGCGAGCCGCACCGAGCGGGCGACCGACAGGCCGGCCTTCTCCTGCGCCTCCTGGGTCGAGGCGCCGAGGTGCGGGGTGGCCACGACGTTGTCGAGCTCGAGCAGCGGGCTCTCGACGGCGGGCTCGGTCGCGAACACGTCGAGCCCGGCGGCCCCGACCCGCCCCTCCTTGAGCGCGGCGTAGAGCGCGGTCTCGTCGACGATGCCGCCGCGGGCGGCGTTGACCAGGACCAGGTGCGGGCGCACCCGGTGCAGCTCGGCGTCGCCGATCAGCCCGACGGTCTCGGCCGTGCGGGGCAGGTGCACCGACATGAAGTCCGACTGCTCGAGCAGCGTCGTCAGGTCGACCAGTCGCACGCCGACCTGCGCGGCGCGCCCGGCCTGGACGTAGGGGTCGTAGGCGATGACGCTCATGCCGAACGCCGCCAGCCGCTGCGCGACCAGCACCCCGATGCGGCCCAGTCCGACGATGCCGACCGTCTTCTCGTAGAGCTCGGTGCCGATGTGGCGCGAGCGCTCCCACTCGCCGCGGCGCAGCGCGGCGTGCGCGGGCGAGATCTGCCGGGCGGCGGCGAGCATCAGGGCGACGGTGAGCTCGGCTGCGGAGACGACGTTGGACGACGGCGCGTTGACGACCATGACACCGGCCTGGGTCGCGGCGCGCACGTCGACGTGCTCGAGCCCCACCCCGGCCCGGGCGACGACGACCAGGCGCGGCGCCGCGGCCAGCAGCTCGGCGTCGACGACGGTGGAGGAGCGCACGAGCAGCGCGCTGGCCTCGGGTGCGGCGGCCAGCAGCGCCGCGCGGTCGGCGCCGTCGACGTGCCGTACCTCGAAGTCGGGACCGAGCTCGGCGAGCACGGCGGGGCTCAGCTCGTCGGCGATCAGCACCACGGGCTTGCTCACAGCGGGTCTCCGGGGCTCGGGCTCGAGAGAGCGGGCGCGGGGAAGCGGGGCTGCACGACGCTGTGCGGTGTCACGTTACTCCACCGAAACACCGGAAAACCGGTGGAGCCGCACACGCACCTGCGCCTAGCCTCGAGGCGTGGAGTGAACCGGAGCCGCCGCGCAGTCCTGCCCGCCCGCCTGCCCGTCCTCCCTCCCGAGGTGTCTCGTGTCCTCACCCGCTCCCACCGCTGTCTCCTTCTCCGGTGTCGGCCTCACCTGGCCCGACGGCAGCACCGCCCTCGACGGTCTCGACCTGCTCGTGTCCACCGGTCGCTCCGGCCTCGTCGGGTCCAACGGCTCCGGCAAGTCCACGATCCTGCGGCTCGCCGCCGGACTCCTGCGCCCGACCACCGGATCGGTGCAGGTCAGCGGTGAGGTCGGCTATCTCCCCCAGGGCCTCACCCTCGACCGCGAGCGCCCGGTCGCGACGTTCCTCGGCATCGACGAGGTCCGGGCCGCGATCCGCGCGCTGGAGGCGGGCACCGGCAGCCCGGCCGAGGTCGCCGCCCATCTCGAGACCGTCGGCGACGACTGGGACGTCGAGGAGCGCACCGCCGCCGAGCTCGACCGTCTCGGTCTCGACCCCGCGGTCCTCGACCGGCGCCTGGGCGAGCTCTCGGGAGGCGAGGTGGTGCGCCTGGGGCTCGCCCGGCTGCTGCTGCGCCGCCCCGACGTGCTGCTGCTCGACGAGCCGACCAACGACCTCGACGCAGGCGCCCGCGCCCGTCTGCACGACGTCGTCGGCTCGTGGCCGCGCACCCTGCTCGTCGTCAGCCACGACCGCGAGCTCCTCGAACGGGTCGACCGCGTCGGCGACCTCAGGGACGGCTCGGTGCGGTGGTACGGCGGCGGCTTCTCGGCGTACGCCGCGCAGGTGCGGGCCGAGCAGGAGGCGGCCGAGCAGGCGGTCGCGACTGCGCGCAGCGACGTTCGCCGACAGCGGGCCGACCGCGCCGAGGCCGAGCGGCTGCTCGCCCAGCGCAAGCGGCAGGGCGCCCGCAACGCCGTGCGCAGCAACATGGGCAAGGGCGCGCAGCACTTCTGGCAGAACCGCTCGGAGAAGCACGTCTCGTCGTACCGCCGGGTGCACGACGAGCGGCTCGACGCCGCCCGCGACCGGTTGGAGGAGGCGGAGGCGCGGCTGCGCGACGACCGCACGATCCGGGTCGACCTGCCGCACACCCAGGTGCCGCGCGGTCGCGAGGTGCTCAGCACCGACGGGCTCGTGCTGCGCCACGGGGTGGCGGTCGAGCTCGACCTGCGCGGCCCCGACCGGGTCGCCGTGGTGGGACGCAACGGAGCCGGCAAGACGACGCTGCTGGAGACACTGGCCGGCAGGCTGGCGCCTGCGGCGGGCTCGGTGCGGGTGCACGTGCCGCTCGGGCTCCTCCCCCAGCGGCTCGACGTGCTCGACGACGACCTCTCGGTCTTCGAGAACGTCGTCGCGCGGGCGCCGGGGTCCGAGCCCAACCCGGTGCGCGCACAGCTGGCGCGGTTCCTGTTCCGCGGCGCGTCCGCCGACCAGCCGGCGGGCACGCTGTCGGGCGGCGAGCGGTTCCGAGCGACGCTGGCGGCGCTGCTGCTGAGCGACCCGGCGCCGCAGCTGCTCCTGCTCGACGAGCCGACGAACAACCTCGACCTGGCCTCCCTCGACGCGCTCGTCGAGGCGCTGGCGGCCTACCGCGGTGCGCTCGTCGTGGTCAGCCACGACGCGGCGTTCCTCGAGGAGATCGGGGTCGACCGCACCCTCACCCTGGGCTGACGGCGTCGACCTCGGGCCAGTCGACATCGGGCCAGAGGTAGGGCAGGTCGTCGGGCACACCGGGGAACAGCCGCGCGTAGCGCTCGGGGTCCTTGCGCACCAGCGCCGACTGGTGCGAGGTGTGGAACGCCGGGTCGCCGAGCCACGCGGGCAGCCGATCGGCCTCGGCGAGCTGCTCCTGGGTGCGCACGGTGTCGACGTCGATCGCCGCGAGCTCGCGCGCGAAGCTCTCGGCCACGGTGTCGGCCCCGCCGCCCTCGACCCACACGTCGCAGACCGTGAAGGTGTAGCGCCCCAGCGCCTCCTCGCACCCGCGCCACATCTTCACCGCCGGGTGGTGGCGCCAGCCGTACGTCGGCACGGTCAGCCCGCGCAGCACCTGGAGGCACTCGGCGCGCTGCTTGCCCAGCCGCGGACGGTCGAGCACCTCGGCGGAGCGACGGAAGTCGGCGTACGGCAGGAAGGTCTGCACGGAAGCCCCGGTGCCCCGCGGCGGGGCCGTCATCCGGGACGGGTGTGGTTTCGAGACAGGACTTCGTCCTTCCTCGACCACCGTGGTCGGTGGTTGAGGAGGTCGTGCAGCGACCGTCTCGAAACCACGTGGGTCGAGCGAACGGCTCAGCGGCGCGGCTTGATCCGCGCGGTCCGCGGGCTGGCGGCCATGACCGGCATGGAGCCGATCCGCGAGGCCGTGACCTGCACCTGGATCCGCTTCCCGCGCAGCGCCCGGGTCAGCCGCAGCGTCGAGGTGGTGGCGCGCTCGATCGCGACGCCGCGGGCGAACCACTGGTAGGTCAGGTTGACGGCCGCCGGCGACCAGGTGCCCGGGCGGACCCGCAGGGTGCGGCCGACGCGGGTGCGACCCACGATGCGCGGACGCTGGGCGACCGTGATGACGGCCGCGGTGCCGGTGCCGGCTCCCGGCAGGACCGGGCCGGGCTGGCTGATGCTGACCGGGAGCGCGAGCGTGGTCGGGCCGAGAGTCGTGACCTGACTCGCCTCCACGTTGACGACCGTCGCGGTCTGGTAGGTCAGCGTGTCGTTCCAGAACTCGCCCGCGAGTCGTCCGCTCGGGTCGAGGAACTCGACCTTGTAGGTCCCGGGGGCGATGTTGGCGATGTCGTAGCGGCCGAAGGCATCCGTCTGAGCCCCACGGCTGGATCGCGACGGGAACCCGTCGTCGGTGGTCGAGTAGGCAACGACCGCGATGCCGGACACCGGCCCGCCGTCAGGCCCGAGCACTGTGCCGGCGACGTTGCCCGTCGGCCCCAGGGCCATGGTGACCTCGGTGGTGCTCCCGGCCACGACAACGATGTCCGACGCAGTCTCGTAGGTCGCCGCACGCGGCCACCACGCTCCACCGACGGCGTTGTTCTCGGCCTGGAGGCGGTAGGTGCCCGGCTCGAGACCCGTGAAGGTGTAGGTCCCGTCCACGGCGACGTCCTGCGGGTCCGAGGTCCACTGAGGGGCGTTGACCTTGACCAGGTCGACCCAGGTCCCCGCGGGCAGCGGGGTCGCGCTCTGGCTCTTCACCTGCACCCAGATGGATCCCGTCCCGGCACCAGAGGCGACGGCCCCCGGCACCGGCAGCAGCGCGGCGACCAGGGCGAGGAGCGCCACGAGGCAGGCGCGGACGACGGCGGTCACGTGAGGAAGGTTCTCACGACCGGGGCGGTGCGCGGGGGTCTTGGCGACCGCTGGTCCAGCGAGTGCGTCAGGCCTCCCGGACGTCGTCCACGAGACAGTGACAACGCACCCACGAGACCCCCACGCGGGGCCCTCGTGACGGTGAGGTGCGGGCGTCAGGCGAAGAGCGCCTGGCCGACGTACTCGCCCTCGCCGATGCCGGGCGGCACGGCGAAGAGGGCGGAGCCGTTGACCTTGAGGTACTCCATGAGGGCGTCGCCCGCCGCCATCTTCGTCTGAATCGGGATGAAGTGGGTGTCGGGGTCACGGACGAAGGCGAGGAAGAACAGCCCCGCGTCGAGGCCGCCGAGCGCGTTGCTGCCGTCGACGAAGTTGTAGCCGCGGCGCAGCATCTTGACGCCGCCGTTGAAGTCGGGGTGCACGAGCCGCACGTGCGCGTCCTCGGCGATGATCGTGGTGCCGCCGGAGCCCGGCATGTCGAAGTCGGGCGCGGTGAACTCGTCGCCGCCCGAGAGCGGGGCGCCGGAGTCCTTGGTGCGACCGACGAACGCCTCCTGGTCACCGAGGGGCTGGCGGTCCCAGACCTCGATGCCCATCGCGAAGCGCCGCGCGACCAGGTAGGACCCGCCGGCCAGCCATCCGGCGGCCGGGTCGTCCTCGGCGGCGACCCACACGTGCGCGTCGACCTCCTCGGGCTCCTCGGCCTTGAGGTTCATCGTGCCGTCCTTGAAGCCGAACAGGTTGCGCGGCGTCGTCTGGTCGACCGACGTGCTCGAGGTGCGGCCGAAGCCGAGCTGGCTCCAGCGCACCGAGACGGTGCCGAAGCCGATGCGCGCGAGGTTGCGGATCGCGTGGACCGCGACCTGCGGGTCGTCGGCGCAGGCCTGCACGCACAGGTCGCCGTAGGAGCGGGCGGGATCGAGCACGTCGGCCGGGAAGTGCGGCAGGGTGCGCAGCGCGGCGGGCTGGCGGTCGGCCAGCCCGAACCGGTCGACGCCGTCGTCGGTGCGGAACAGGCTCGGGCCGAAGCCGAACGTGATCGTCAGCCCCGAGGCCGGCAGCCCGTAGGCCTCCCCGGTGTCGTCGGGCGGCAGGTCGACCGGCCCCTCGACCGCGCCGCTGGGACCGGCCGGCTCACCGCGGGTCATCCGTTCGGCGGCGTCGGTCCACTGCTGCAGCAGCTCGACCAGCGCCGCGCGGTCGTCGGTGGTGACGTCGAAGGCCGCGAAGTGCAGCCGGTCCTGCGCCGGGGTGACGATGCCGGCCTGGTGGGTGCCGCGGAAGGCGTAGGACGCGGCCCGCTCGCCCGACGTACGCGCGGCGGCGCCGGCGGGCGCGCCGGAGTCGGTCGCCCGGCCCACGGCGAACGCGCCGATCGCGCCCGCGGCGGCCGCGCCGCCGCCGAGCAGGGAGCGACGGGAGAACCTGCTGGTCACTGGGACCTCAGGCCAGGACGGCCGCGGTCAGCTTCGACAGCGGCTCGGAGAGTGCGTTGACCGCGTCGGAGAGGGCCTTGACCTGCTCGGGGGTGAGCTGGTCGTAGGTCACGAACCCGTCGCCCTGGCGCTGGGCGTCGAGCAGCGTCTGCAGGTCGGCGAAGCGGGTGTCGAGCTGGGTGGCGAGCTCGGGGTCCTTCTGCTCGAGGATCGGCTTCAGCCCCTCGTAGCCGACGCGGGCGCCGTCGACGTTGGCCTGGAAGTCCCACAGGTCGGTGCGCGACCAGTACTCCTCCTCGCCGGTGACCTTGCCGGTCGCGACCTCCTCGAGCAGGCCGCGCGAGCCGTTGGCGATCTGGTCGACGGTGTAGGTGAGCTCGCCGACGCGCTGGTCGAGCTCGGTGGTGTTGGCGAGCAGGTCGTCGGCATACGTCGTGCGCTCGGCCGCGGTCAGCGGGGTGTAGCCGCCGTCCTCCTGCTCGGCGCGCTGGGGCCAGAGGTCCTTCTCGAGGCGGTGCCACCCGGTCCAGTCGGCGCCGGGCTCGAGGTCGGCCTCGCGCAGGTCCATCTTGGGGTCGAGGTCGCCGAAGGACTCGGCGACGGTCTCGATGCGCTCCCAGTGGGTGCGGGCGACGGGGTAGAGCGCCCGGGCCTTGTCGTCGTCGCCGGCCTCGTAGGCCTGGACGAACTGGGTGGTCTTGTCGAGCAGCTGGTCGGTCTGGTCGTTGACGTAGGCGGCGTAGTTGGCCGTCGCCTGGTCGATCAGCTGCTGGTCGTCGGCGCTGACCGAGGGCTGCGAGTCGTCGTCGGACTCGGAGACGGTGAAGTCGGCGCGGATGCCCTCGCCCTGCATGCCCGGCTTGCAGGCGGTGAGGTAGGAGCCGGCCGGTGCGCTCACGGTCATCTCGCGGCTCAGGCCGGGGCCGATGTTCTCGACCTCGGAGACGATGCGGAGCCCGTCCTCGTCCAGGAGGTAGAACTCGGTGACCTGCGACCCGGAGTTGGTCACGTCGAAGGTGAGAGTGCCGGCGGGCACCTCGGTCGTCGAGACGTCGCAGGCGTCGTCGGTCGACTCGACCGTGACGGCGCGGGGGTCGCCGCCACCGCTGCCGCCGCCGGTGCCCGCGGCGGAGGGCTCGGCGTTCTCGGTGCACGCGGCCAGGAACGGCAGCGCCACGGCGAGGGCGATCGGGAGCAGGGTCGTGCGCTGGATCGGACGCATGGTCGTGCCTTCTTCGTCAGACGGCGGCGCGCGCGGGCGCGGCCGGGGTGGGGGTCGAGCGTCGACGGACGCCGACCACGAACAGCGCCATCACCGGGACGGCGTACAGCAGCCAGGCGGCCGCCTCGAGCCAGGTGGTGGCCGGGGAGAAGTTGAAGATGCCCTTGAGCAGCGCGCCGTACCACGTGTTGAGGTCGACGGTGTCGCTCACGTCGAAGGCGAGGTCGTTGAGGCCCGGGAGGAAGCGCGCCTCCTGCAGGTCGTGGACGCCGTAGGCGAGGACGCCGGCGGCCACGAGGATGAGGAACGCGCCGGTCCAGGTGAAGAAGCGAGAGAGGTTGATCGAGATCGCGCCGCGGTAGATGAGGTAGCCCAGTGCGACCGCGGTGAGGATGCCGAGCGCGGCGCCCAGGAGCGGCTGCCACGTCGGGGCGGCGACGCCGCCCGCGTCGCGGGTGCCGGCCTGGGTGGCCGCCCACAGGAAGAGCGCGGTCTCGAGTCCCTCACGACCGACCGCGAGGACCGCGACGATCACCAGCGACCAGCGGCTGCCCTCGGCGGCCTCGTCGATCTGGCCGCGCAGCTCGCCGCTCAGGCTGCGCGCGGCCCGGGCCATCCAGAAGATCATCCAGGTCACGAAGCCGACCGCGACGATCGAGAGCACGCCGCCGATGAGCTCCTGGGCCTCGAAGGTCAGCCCGCGGGGGCCGAAGGTGAGCACCGCGCCGAAGGCGAGGCTGACCGCCACCGCCAGGGCCACCCCGGCCCAGATCCGCGGCAGCAGGTGCCGACGGTCGGACTTGACGAGGTAGGCCACCAAGATGCTGACGACCAGCGCGGCCTCGAGGCCCTCCCGCAGTCCGATCAGGTAGTTGGCGAACACGGAGCAGGAATCTACTCCGGTTCCTTAGGACTGCCTAACCATAGTTGCGCACGCCACGTGGCTCCCCGGTCGACAGTCGAACATCCGGGACGTCTGGCTGTCCCGGATGTTCGACTGTCGACGCGACGACCACCCGGCGAGCGGGCGACCGGTCGGGTCGGGAGGCGTCAGATCGCGCAGCCGTCGGGGCCGCACGCACCCGCGTCACCACCGACGAGCTGGACCTGCGGGTGGGCCTCGCCCCAGGCGGTGGCGAGGACCTGGCTGAAGACCTCGGTCGGCTGGGCGCCGGAGACGCCGTACTTCGCGTCGACGACGAAGAACGGCACCCCGGTGGCGCCGTACGCGCGGGCCTGGGCGATGTCGGCGGCCACGGCGTCGGCGTACTCGTCGGAGGCCAGGACGGCGTCGACACGCTCGGCGTCGAGCCCGGCCCCGACCGCGGCCCGGCGCAGCACGACGGCGTCGCCCATCGACTCGCCGCGGGTGAAGTACGCCGCCAGCAGCGCCTCCTTCAGCTCGGCCTGCAGGGCCGGGCCGCCGAGGTCGAGGGCGAGGTGGAGCAGCCGGTGGGCGGTGACCGTGCGAGCGTGGGGCGCCTCGCCGTGACGGAAGATGAGGCCGGCGGCCGCGGCCGGGGCGTCGGTGCGGGTCATCAGCTCGCGCACGCCCGCCACGTCGGTGCCGAACTTGCGGGCCAGGGCCTCCTCCGTCGTCTCGACCGGCACCTCGGGGGCGCTCGGGTCGAGCTCGTAGGAGCGGTAGACGACCTCGACGTCGTCACGGTGCTCGAAGTCGGCCAGCGCCTCCTCGAGGTGGCGCTTGCCGATGTAGCACCACGGGCAGACGACGTCGGACCAGATCTCGATGCGCACGGCGACCCAACACAGCGCAGAGGAACGGTGTTCCCCGGTCGACCCCGAGGTGGCGTGGGTCTCGTCTCGGGGTCGCACCGGGGGCGGGTCGGGTCCCGTCCCCGATGTGCGCGGACCCCGCCGGGCGCCAGCGTGTGACCCATGATCGACGTCACCGCACTCACCAGGACGTACGCCGGCCACCGGGCCGTCGACGACGTCACCTTCACCGCCCTCCCGGGCCGCGTGACCGGGTTCCTCGGTCCGAACGGCGCCGGCAAGTCGACCACCATGCGCGTGCTGGTCGGCCTCACCCCCGCCACCTCGGGCTCGGCCACGGTGCTCGGGCGCCGCTACGCCGACCTGCCCAACCCCGGCCGGGAGGTCGGCGTCCTGCTCGACGCCTCGGCACAGCACGCCGGACGCACCGGGCTCGAGACGCTGCGCATCGCCGCCCGCACGATGGGGCTGCCGGCGCGACGCGCCGACGAGATGGTCGAGCGCGTGTCGCTGACCGGCCCCGAGGCCCGCCGTCGAGTGAAGAACTACTCCCTCGGCATGCGCCAGCGCCTCGGCATCGCCACCGCCCTGCTCGGCGACCCGGAGGTGCTGATCCTCGACGAGCCGGCCAACGGTCTCGACCCGGCCGGCATCCGCTGGATGCGCGACCTGCTGCGCGGCTTCGCCGACGACGGCGGGACCGTGCTGCTCTCCAGCCACCTGCTGCACGAGATCGAGGTCGTGGCCGACGACCTCGTCGTCATCGGGCAGGGCCGCATCGTGGCGCAGGGCTCGAAGGCCGAGCTGCTCACCGCGGCCGGCACGCTCGTGCGCTCGCCCGGCGTCGCCGCCCTGGCCCAGGCGCTGGAGGCCGAGGGCGTCCACGTCGCGCCCGTCGGTCCCGACGGCCTGCGCGTCGAGGCCGACCCTGACCTCGTCGGGCGCATCGCGCTCGCCTCCGCCACCCCCCTGACCGAGCTGCGCGCCGCCGACGGCGCCGGCCTCGAGGAGATGTTCCTCGAGCTCACCGCCGACACGGCTCGCGAGAGCGCCCCCGAAGGAGTCGCAGCATGAGCACGACCACCACCCCCGCCACCGCCCCCGCACCGATCACGGCCTCACCCGCGCGTGCCGCCGACCGCACACCACGCCCCGCGCCCGAGCCGATCCCGTTCACCCGGCTGCTCGGGGTCGAGCTGACCAAGATGTTCGACACCCGCTCGGGCCGCTGGCTCACCACCTCGGTGGCCGTCACCGCCCTGATCGCGACCGCAGCCGTGATCGCGTTCGCCCCGGACACCGCCCTCACCTTCGACACGTTCGGGACGGCGGTGGGCGTGCCGATGGCCGTCCTGCTGCCGGTGCTCGCGCTGCTCTCGGTCACGAGCGAGTACACCCAGCGCAGCGGGCTCACGACGTTCACCCTCGTGCCGCACCGCCATCGCGTGGTCCGGGCCAAGCTCGTCGCGTCGGTCCTCGTCGGGATCGTGGGCATCGCGGTGGCGCTCGGGACCGGGGCGGTCGGCAACCTCGTGGGCTCCTCGGTCGCCGGCGTCGACACCGTCTGGGACGTCTCGGCGGCCCAGCTCGGCGGCCTGGTCCTCGCCTACGTCCTGCTCATGCTCGTGGGGTTCATGCTGGGAGTGCTGATCCGCAACTCCCCCGGCGCGATCGTGGCGTACTTCGTCTACAACTTCGTGCTCTCGACCCTGACGATGGCCCTGGCCGCCTACCAGCCGTGGTTCGCCGACCTCCAGCCCTGGGTCGACTTCAACGCCGCGCAGGCGCCGTTCTTCGACGGCACCTTCGACGCCACCGCCTGGGCGCACCTCGCGGTCACCGGCTCGCTCTGGCTCGTGCTGCCGCTCGCCGTCGGGCTCTGGCTGGTCGGTCGCTCCGAGGTGAAGTAGGGCGTCGTGCCCTCTGGGCAGCCCGCGCCGTCGGATCGGTCACAGTCGGGCTCCGCGGGTGCGCTGAACGGCGCACCCGCGGTTACCGTCGGGTACATGCGTGCACCGACCCACCTGCGTGGACCCCTCGCGGCAGCCGCCACGGTCCTGGGCGTCCTGCTCGCCTCCCTCGCGGCGGCGCCTGCTCCGGCGCAGGCGGCCGTGGGCGGGACGACGAGCGCCCCCGGCGTCGTCCTCTACGACGCCTGCCAGCAGGTGCCGATCAGCTACGCGATCGACCCCGGTGGGGCCACCTCGTGGCGGCTCCAGCTGCAGATCTTCGACCCCGACGGGCGGACCTCGCAGGGCTTCGTCGCGAACTCGAACGCCGGCGCCGCCACGACCGGCACCTTCTCGATGCAGTTCTGCGGCTCCGAGCTGCCGGGCACCTGGACGGTCAAGGGCGCCCTGTGCGCCAGCTTCACCTGCCTGTTCACCGACCCCCAGACCGGCACCGCCGCGCTCGCCGACTCGACGTTCGAGGTCCGCCCGGCCCAGTCCTCCGCGGTCCTGTCCGCGAAGCGGATCCGCGGTGGTCGCTACGTCCTCAAGGCGCGCGTCTCCGAGGAGCGGGCCCAGGGCTGGACGCCGTACGCCGGGGCGCTGGTGCGCTTCGAGCGACTGGTCGGCGACCAGTGGGCACCGGTCGTGCGCCGCGACCTCACCGCGGCCGGTGGCGTGGCCAAGCTGCGCAAGCGGCTGCCGATCGGGACCCGGGTGCGGGCAGTGGTCCAGCCCGCCGACAACACCTACGGTTCTGTTTCCGGAGTTCTGCGCCTGCGTCGCTGAACCGCTGCGATCCTGTCCCAGGAGTCACACGGGTCAGGGGGACGGATGGGTCGGCGCGAGCGCGTGCTGGTGGCGCTGGTCGCGCTCGTCGCACCGCTGCTCGTGGTCGGGCTCGTCAGCCTGAGCGGCGGCGCCCAGGCCGTCAAGCAGCCCGGCGCCTTCGACTCCTCCGTCGGCGCCACCCAGTGCGCCCTGCTCGGTCGGCGGTGGTCGCAGCAGCGCGGCTGTGCGCGCTCGCGGTGCGTCGCCGGCGCCGTCCTCTTCAATGCCAATCTCGGCGCCGAGGTGTGCGCGTCACGCGCGGGTGCGCCGTACGGCACCTACGTCGAGCCGTCGCGCTGCGTGGCTCTCGGCCGGGTCTGGGTGGCCTCGGCCAACTACTGCGCCTCCTCCCCCGACCGCGGCACCGAGGCGGTCGCGGGTGCCCCGCAGTGCCGCGCACCGGACGCGGTCTATGTCGTCCAGGGCGAGAAGCCCGGGCACTACGACGAGTGCCTCGCGCCGGCGTACGCCGACCAGTTGCGCGGCCTCGCCGCCGCCGCCGGCACCACCCTGGCCCAGCAGGTCGACCGCCGCTCCGCTCTGCAGTGCGGCGACCGCGTCGGCCGGGCGATGGTCGACGGCGTCTGCGCGCTGAGCGACGCCCCGCCGCCGGCGCACACCGACCAGACCCTCGTCATCGGCGACTCGCTGGGCTGGCGCTCGGCCGACGAGCTCGAGGGCCGCCGGCCCGGGTGGGCCGTCGACGCGATGCCCTCGCGCAAGATCGGCGAGCTGCGCGGGCGCCTCGACGCCTACCGCGCCGTGCACGGCCAGCCGTCGGCGCTGGTCGTCGAGCTCGGCACCAACGCCACGACCGGGTTCTCCGAGCGCGACCTGCGCTCGAGCGTCCGCTCCCTGCCCCGCTCGACCGCCGTGCTGTTCGTCCTGCCCTACCGCCAGGTCGCCCGCGGCAACGCGCCCAGCGCGGCGACGTACGGCGGCTGGATGCGCGACCTCGCCCGCACGCGGTCCCGCACCTGCGTCGCCGACTGGCCGCGGCTGCTCGACCAGCGCCCCGGGCTGCTCCTCGACGGCACCCACCCCACCCACCGCGGGGAGAAGGTCTACGCCGGGCTGCTCGCGACGGGCCTCTCGGGCTGCCGCTGAGTCTGCCGCTGATTCGCAGGGCCGTGACGGGTCACCATGGGCACATCCGACCGACCAGGAGTGCCCCGTGAAGCTGCTGCTCACCTCCGGCGGCGTGCCCGCTCCCGCGATCCGCACCGCCCTCGACGACCTGCTCCCCCGACCCGTCGCGGAGTGCTCGGCGCTCGTCGTGCCCAGCGCCCAGTGGGGCCACCCGATGTGCACGCCCGAGTCGGCGTGGCGGGCGGTGAGCGGGCAGCCGCTGGGCGGGCCGATCGCCCCGATGAGCGACCTGGGCTGGGGCTCGCTCGGGCTGCTCGAGCTCACCGCGCTGCCCCACGTCGACCCGGCCCGGTGGCAGCCGTGGCTCGACCGGGCCGATGCGCTGCTGGTCGACGGCGGCGACGCGCTCTTCCTCGCCCACTGGCTGCGCGCGTCGGGGCTGTGGGACGCGCTCGCCGAGCGCCCCGACCTGGTGTGGGTCGGCGTCAGCGCCGGCAGCATGGTGCTGACGCCCCGGGTCGGGCCGGAGTTCGTGCAGTGGCGCTCCGCTGATCAGGACCCGGACGACGACCGCACCCTCGGGCTCGTCGAGTTCGCGATCTTCCCGCACCTCGACCACCCCGACATGCCCGAGAACACCCTCGCCGAGGCCGAGCGGTGGGCCGCCGGGCTCGACGTTCCGGCGTACGCCCTGGACGAGCGGAGCGCCCTGCGGGTGGTCGACGGCGAGGTCGAGGTGGTCTCGGACGGGCAGTGGCACCGGTTCGAGCCGACCGTGTCCTAGGCCGACGTTCACGTCGCAGACGACGAAGGCCCGCCCCCACCAGCGGTGGGAGCGGGCCTTCTCGGCGTCCAGAGGTCAGCGGGCGGAGCTGCCCTCGACGTAGTC
The DNA here is from genome assembly GCF_009823805.1 of Nocardioides flavescens. Taxonomy (GTDB): domain Bacteria; phylum Actinomycetota; class Actinomycetes; order Propionibacteriales; family Nocardioidaceae; genus Nocardioides; species Nocardioides flavescens. The sequence goes on from NZ_WUEK01000001.1 coordinate 225,737, forward strand.
GGAGTCGTGGCTCTTGACCCACGCCATGAGCTTGCGCAGCTCGCGGCCGGTCTTCTCGATGGGGTGCTGCTCGGCGGTCTCGCGGAACGTGGTGAACTCCGGCGAGCCGTTGTCCATGTCGGAGATGAAGCGCTCGGCGAACTTTCCGTTCTTGATGTCCTCGAGCACGCCCTCCATGTTCTTCTTCACCTCGGGGGTGATGACGCGGGGGCCGGAGACGTAGTCACCGAACTCGGCGGTGTCGGAGACCGACCAGCGCTGCTTGGCGATGCCGCCCTCGTACATCAGGTCGACGATCAGCTTGAGCTCGTGGAGGCACTCGAAGTAGGCGACCTCGGGCTGGTAGCCCGCCTCGGTCAGGACCTCGAAGCCGTACATGACCAGCTGGCTCGCGCCACCGCAGAGGACGGCCTGCTCGCCGAACAGGTCGGTCTCGGTCTCCTCGGTGAAGGTGGTCTTGATGCCGCCGGCGCGCAGGCCGCCGATGCCCTTGGCGTACGACAGGGCGAGCGGCCAGGCGTTGCCGGAGGCGTCCTTCTCGACGGCGACGAGGACGGGGACGCCGCGGCCGTCGACGTACTCGCGGCGGACCAGGTGGCCGGGGCCCTTGGGGGCGACCATGAAGACGTCGACGCCCTCGGGCGGGGTGATGTAGCCGAAGCGGATGTTGAAGCCGTGGCCGAAGACCAGGGTGTCGCCCTCGGCGAGCTGCGGCTCGATCTCCTCGGCGTAGAGCTTCCGCTGGTGCTGGTCGGGGGCGAGGATGACGATGACGTCGGCCTCCTCCGCAGCCTCGGCGGGGGTGACGACGCGCAGGCCCTCGGCCTCGGCCTTGGCGCGGCTCTTCGAGCCCGGCTGCAGGCCGATGCGGACGTCGACGCCGGAGTCGCGCAGCGACAGCGCGTGCGCGTGGCCCTGGCTGCCGTAGCCGATCACCGCCACGTTCTTGCCCTGGATCAGGGACAGGTCGGCGTCGTCGTCGTAGAACATCTCAGCCACGGTGGGCTTCTCCTTCTGTGGTTTCTTCTCGGGTTCGAGATTCGGGGGCGGCGCGGCTCAGCCGGCAGCCGCGGGCGGCACGGGAACGCCGACGGGGCGCAGCGAGCGCTCGGAGATCGAGCGGGAGCCGCGACCGATCGCGACCATGCCGGACTGCACGAGCTCGCGGACGCCGAAGGGCTCCAGCACCCGCAGCAGGTCGGCGATCTTGCCGCTGTTGCCGGTGATCTGGATGGTGATGGCGTCGGTGGCGACGTCGATGACCTTGGCGCGGAACAGCTGGACGACGTCGAGCACCTGGCTGCGGGTCTCGGCGGTGGCCGCGACCTTCACCAGCACCAGCTCACGGGTGACGGAGTGCTCGGGGTCGAGCTCGACGATCTTGATGACCTCGACCAGCTTGTTGAGCTGCTTGGTCACCTGCTCCAACGGCGAGGACTCGACGTTGACGACGATCGTCATCCGCGAGACCTCGGGGTGCTCGGTCGGGCCGACGGCCAGCGACTCGATGTTGAAGCCGCGGCGGCTGAACAGCCCCGCGATGCGGGCCAGGACGCCGGGCTTGTCCTCGACGAGGACCGAGAGGGTGTGGGTGTTCACAGGTCGGGGCCCCCGCGGAAGTGTGGGCGGAAGGAGCGAAGCGGGAGGAGCCCGCAGTTTCGTGGGGTGATCACAGGTCGTCCTCGTCGAACTTCGGCGCGAGGTCGCGCGCGTACTTGATCTCGTCGTTGCTGGCGCCGGCGGCGACCATCGGCCACACCATCGCGTCGCGGTGGACCCGGAAGTCGACGACGACGGGGACGTCGTTGATCTCCATCGCCTTGGTGATCGTGGCGTCGACGTCCTCGGGGCTGTCGCAGGACAGGCCCACGCAGCCGTAGGCGTCGGCGAGCTTGACGAAGTCGGGGATCCGCTTGGACTGCAGGTCGGTGTTGGAGTAGCGCTCGTTGTAGAACAGCGTCTGCCACTGGCGGACCATGCCGAGCGACTCGTTGTTGATGATCGCGACCTTGATCGGGATGTTGTTGATCGCGCAGGTGGCCAGCTCCTGGTTGGTCATCTGGAAGCAGCCGTCGCCGTCGATCGCCCACACGGTCGTGTCGGGCGCGCCGACCTTGGCGCCCATCGCCGCGGGCACCGCGAAGCCCATGGTGCCGAGGCCACCGGAGTTGAGCCAGGTGCGCGGCTTCTCGTACTTCACGAACTGCGCGGCCCACATCTGATGCTGGCCCACGCCGGAGGCGTAGATCGCGTCGGGGCCGGCGATGGCGCCGAGCCGCTCGACGACGTACTGCGGGGCGAGGCCGTCGATCGGCGTGTCGTAGCCGAGGGGGTAGGTGCCGCGCACGCCGTCGAGGAAGCGGACCCAGCCCTCGTAGTCACCGGTGGTGCCGGCGTCGGCCTCGGCGCGGAGCAGGGCGACGAGGTCGGTGATGACCTCGCGGACGTCGCCGACGATCGGGACGTCGGCGTGGCGGTTCTTGCCGATCTCGGCCGGGTCGATGTCGGCGTGGATCACCTTGGCGCCGGGGGCGAAGGAGTCGAGGTTGCCGGTGACGCGGTCGTCGAAGCGAGCGCCGAGGCTGATGAGCAGGTCGCTCTTCTGCAGGGCGGCGACCGCGGCCACGGTGCCGTGCATGCCGGGCATGCCGTAGTTGAGGGCGTGGCTGTCGGGGAACGCACCGCGGGCCATCAGCGTCGTGACGACGGGGATGCCCGCGAGCTCGGCGAGCTCGAGCAGCTCGCGGTGGGCGTTGCCGCGGATGGTGCCGCCGCCGACGTAGAGCACCGGACGGCGCGAGTCGAGCAGCAGGCGGGCCGCCTCGCGCACCTGCTTGGCGTGGGGCCTGGTCACCGGACGGTAGCCGGGCAGCTGGATCTCGTCGGGCCACTCGAACGTCGTGGTGGCCTGCAGGGCCGACTTCGCGACGTCGACGAGCACCGGGCCGGGGCGGCCGGTGCTGGCGATGTGGAAGGCCTCGGCGATGCGTCGCGGGATGTCGGCCGGGTCGGTGACGAGGAAGTTGTGCTTGGTGATCGGCATCGTGATGCCGCGGATGTCGGCCTCCTGGAAGGCGTCGGTGCCGATCATCGACGCCCCGACCTGCCCGGTCACCGCGACCATCGGCACGGAGTCCATGTGGGCGTCGGCGATGGGCGTCACCAGGTTGGTCGCCCCCGGACCGCTCGTGGCCATGCAGACCCCGACCCGGCCGGTGGCGCTGGCGTAGCCCTGGGCGGCGTGGCCCGCGCCCTGCTCGTGGCGCACCAGGATGTGGCGGATCGAGCTGTCCATGAGGGGGTCGTACGCCGGCAGGATCGCCCCGCCGGGGATGCCGAAGATGTCGGTGACGCCCGCTGCCTCCAGCGACGTGACCAGGCTCTGGGCCCCGGTGATCTGCTCGCTGCTCATCCCTGCTCGTTCCTCTTCCGTCTCTGCCTCGACCAACAAAAAACCCCTCGGTCGCACCGGGCGACGAGGGGGTGACGCACTGACTGATCGGTTCAGTCGGCGCGTCGCGTGCGTACGAGGAGGTCCTGGTGCATGTCACCACGGTAACGGCCAGGGCGCGCAGCCGTCATTCCGCACCCTGGCCATCCCATCATTCGAGACGCGCGTCTCAGTCGGTGGCACCATCGCTGGACGAGCGGCCCGCGGACGTGCAGACGCACACCTGGTTGCCGTGGGCGTCGGCCAGCACCCAGAACGCCGGCGCCCGGTCGTCGCTGACCAGGGTGCCGCCCGCCGCCACGGCCGCCGCGACCCGCTCCTCGGCGAGCTCGAGCGGCACACCGATGTCGACGTGGAAGCGCTGCTGGCCGAGCGGTCCGGTCGCGCCCGGCGCCCGCTGGAACCACAGGGCGGGCAGCGCCGCGGCCGGGTCGTGCACCTCGTCGCCGTCGACCTCGTAGCCGAGCACCGCCGCCCAGAAGTCGCGCACCTCGGCCTCGTCGGGCACGTCGAGCGCGAGCTCGACCACCGCGACCTCGTGGGGCCGCGCCTCGACGCCCGCCTCGGCCGCGAAGCCGCTGATCGTGCGGGCCAGGTCGAGGTCGCGCGAGGTGACCCCGCCGGCGTCGTGGCTGACCAGCACGACGTCGACCTGCGGGTAGGTCAGCGTCACGTCGGGGTGGTGGTCGGCCTCCTCGGCCGCGGCGCCGATGCGGTCGACGAGCGCCAGGCCCGTGGCGAAGTCGCCGGTCGCGAACCGCGCCCGCAGCTTGCCGTAGACGTAGCGCCAGTCCCCCAGCCCGGTCTCCTCCTCCACCTGCTCGAAGGTCAGGGTCCGCTTCGCGTCGCTCATGCCGGTGCCATCTCCCGCTCGCTCGTGTCCGTCAGGTCGAGGACGCCGTCGACGGAGTCGAGCCCGATGCCGTCATGCGTCACCCACACGACCGTACGCCGTCCGCGCTGCGCGAGCAGGTCCCTCGCCACCAGGCGCGCGGTCGGTGCGTCGAGGTGGGCGGTCGGCTCGTCGAGGACGACCACCTGGTGGTCGGCGAGGAGCAGCCGGGCCAGTCCGATCCGGGTGCGCTCACCTCCCGACACCGATGCGGCACCCTCCCCCAACCGGGTCGCCAGCCCGTCGGGCAGGGCGTCGAGCCAGCCGGCCAGCCGTGCCTCCCGCAGCGCCCGCTCGACGTCGGCGTCGGAGGCGTCGGGGCGGGCGAGGCGGACGTTCTCGACCAGGGTGGTCGCGAACAGGTAGGGGTCGTCGTCGAGCAGCCCCACCGTGCGCCGTACGTCGTCGCCGGTGAGGGTCGCCGTGTCGGTGCCGCCGAGCGCGTAGCGCCCGGAGTCCGGGGCGAGGTGGCGCACCAGCAGCGCGGCGAGCGTGCTCTTGCCGGACCCCGAGGGGCCGACCACGGCGACGCTGTCCCCGGGGTCGAGGCGCAGGTCGACGGGGGCCAGTCCGCGACCGCCGGGCCAGTGGGCGGCTGCACGACGCAGCTCGACGGTGCCGTCCCGGCTCCCGTCGTACGCCGCCGGGCGGCGCGGGTCGACGACCGCCGGCTCGAGCGCGGCGAGGTCGTCGAGGCGGCGACGAGCGGCCGCGCAGTCGGCGCGCAGCGCCCCCGCGTCGGCGACGGGCAACAGCACGTCGAGCAGCGCGAGCGGCACGAGCAGCAGGAGCGCCGCGACCGGAGCGCCGACCTCGCCCGCGCGCAGCGCCGGGTCGAGCACCGTCGCGGTCACAGCGATCGCCGCGGCCACCGCGACGGCGGGCCACAGGCGTGCGGTGGCGACCCACCTCGCGCGTCTGCGGGCCGCGGCAGCCCGGCGCCGGGCCTCGGCGGCGACCCGGTCGAGGGCCGCGCCCTCCGCCTGCCAGTGCGTCAGCGGCCGGGCGTCGGCGACGACCTCGAGCACCCGTCGCGACAGGGCCGCCCGCGCCGCGACGCCGTCGGTGGCACCGCGACGTCCGGCGGCCCGGCCGGTCGTCCAGGCGAGCAGTCCGCCGCCGAGGGCGGCCACGAGCAGCACGGCCCCGGCAGCCGGCAGCAGCCAGGCGGCCAGCGCGCCGGTGAGCAGACTGGTGCCGAGCCAGGTCCACAGCGGCGCCCGCACCCGCAGCCGCGCGTCCAGCAGAGCGTCGACGTCGTCGACGACCGAGGCGAGCAGGTCGCCGCGGCGACGACCGAGCCGCCCCGGCACCAGCGGCACGAGAGCGTCGTAGACCGCGGCCCGCTGCTCGGCCAGCTCGCGCAGCGCGAGGTCGTGACCCAGGAGGCGCTCGAGCCAGCGCAGCACCGGGCGGGCCAGGCCGAAGAGCCGCACCCCGACGATCGCCACCATCAGCGTCAGCACCGGCGGCTGCTCCGCCGCCCGGGCGATCAGCCAGCCCGCCGTCGCCGTCAGCGCCACCCCCGAGGTCGAGGCGAGGACGCCGAGGAGCCAGACGAGCGGCCAGAGGAGGCGGGGACGGCGTCGTGCGGGTGCGGGCGCAGAGCTGTGGGCGACGTGGTCTCGAGACGGTCGTTGCACGACCTCCTCGACCACCGGGGGCGCGGGCGGGACGAGCTCGACCACGGTGTCGGCGGCCTCGACGAGGGCGGGCCGGTGGGCGACGGCTACGACCGCGCGGGTGCGGGCGAGCTCGCGGACGGCGTCGACGAGCAGGGCCTCGGTGGCGGGGTCGAGGTGGGCGGCGGGCTCGTCGAGCAGCACCAGCGGTCGGTCGGCGACCAGCACGCGGGCGAGACCGACCCGGGCGCGCTGCCCGGCCGAGAGCCCGGCGCCGTCCTCGCCGAGCCGGGTCTGCGGGTCGAGGTCCAGACCGACCCGCGCCAGGGCGGCGGCAACCTCGGCGGCGGAGGCGTCGGGCCGGCCGAGGCGGACGTTGTCGGCGACCGTCGCGTCGGCGAGCCAGGGCCGCTGCGGCAGCGAGGCGACCTGTCGCCGCCACGCACCGCGGTCGACGCCGTCGAGCTCGACGCCGCCGACGCGCACGCTGCCGGCGTACGCCAGGTCGCCCTGGAGCACGGCCATCAGCGTGCTCTTGCCGCAGCCGCTCGGCCCGACGAGCACGGTCAGCCCGCGCTCGGGCACGGTCGCGGTGACCCCGGCGACGGCCGGTCGCTCGCGGCCCGGCCAGCTCGCCGAGGCCCCGGCCAGCTCGAGCGGCCCGCGCGGAGCCATGAGCCCACGGGAGGGCGGCTGCGACGAGCCGAGCGCGTGGATCGCCTCGAACGTCGCGGTCCCCTCGGCCGCGGCGTGGAACTCCGCGCCGACGCGGCGCAGCGGCCAGTACGCCTCCGGCGCGAGCAGCAGCAGGGTGAGGGCGGTGCGCAGGTCGAGCCCGCCGTCGGCCAGGCGCAGCCCGACCACGACCGCGACGAGCGCGACCGAGAGCGTGGCGACCAGCTCGAGGATCGCCGAGGAGGCGAAGGCGACGCCCAGGAGGTCGCGGTTGGCGCGGCGGTAGCGGTCGGTGACCTCGCGGATCCGCGCGGTCTGCGCCCGCGCGCGCCGGTGGGTCACGAGCGTCGGGAGCCCGCGCACGACGTCGACGAAGTGGCCCGACAGTGCGGCCAGCGCCTGCCACTGCCGCTCCGCGCGCTGCCGGGTCTCGACGCCGACGAGCACCGCGAACACCGGCACGAGCGGCAGCGTCGCCACCACCACGCCGGCGGCGAGCAGGTCCTGGGTCGCCATCGCCACGACCGTCAGCACCGGCAGGACGACGCCGAGCACCAGCGCCGGGAGGTAGCGGGTGAGGTAGGGCTCGACCGCCGCGACGCCGCGGGTGGCCAGCGCGCCGACCTCGCCGGAGCGTCGTACGTCGGACGCGTGGTCGAGCACGCCCCGCAGCAGGGTCTCCCGCAGCCCGTCGCCCACCCGCTGGGCGGCGGCCGCGGCGGCGACGTCGACCACCCAGCCGACCAGGGCCCGGCCCAGCAGCGTGGCCACGAGGGCGGCCGCGGCCGGGTGCCACGCCTCCCCCGTGCGCGGCCCCGTCAGCAGCCCCGCCACGAGCCACGCGGCGGCGAAGGCCTGGGCGACCACCAGCACCCCGGCGAGCAGGTTGCCGCCGACCACCACGGCCAGCGGGCCGCGCGCCGGGCGCAGGTGGGGCAGGACCCGCGGGTCCAGGGGGCGAGCCATCAGTGGGCCAGCTCGGCCGTCGGGATGTGGTGGGTCGAGATCCGCTTGCGGAAGACCCAGTAGGACCACGCCTGGTAGGCCAGCACCAGCGGCGTGAACACCGCCGCGACCCACGTCATGATCGTCAGGGTGTACGCCGTGGCCGCGGCGTTGGTCGTCGTGAGGCTCCAGGCCGGGTCGAGGGTCGAGGGCATCACGTCGGGGAACAGCGCGACGAACAGCCCGGCGACGGCCAGCGCGATGGTGGCGAACGTGCCGGTGAAGGCCCACCCCTCGCGCCCGGCGCGCACGGCCACGAGCCCGGCGACCAGCGCGAGCGCGGCGAGCACGAACAGCGCGCCCGAGACCGCCGAGCCGGTCCGCGCCTGCGTCCACACCAGGAAGGCGACCGCCACCACGGCGGCGGCGAGGCCGAGCCGCAGGGCCAGTGCCCGGGCGCGGTAGCGGATGTCGCCGTCGGTCTTGAGCGCGACGTACATCGCCCCGTGGGTGGCGAAGAGCAGCAGGGTCGTGAGCCCGCCGAGCAGACCGAAGGGGTTGAGCAGCGTGAGCAGCGAGCCGGTGAACTCGTGGTCGGCGTCGAGCGGCACGCCGCCCGCGATGTTGGCGAAGGCGACGCCCCACAGCACGGCCGGCACGAGCGAGCCGTAGGTGATGGCGCGGTCCCACCGGGCCTGCCAGCGGCGCTCGGCGCGCTGGTGGCGGTACTCGAAGGCGAGCCCGCGCAGGATCAGCGCCACGAGGATCATCAGCAGCGGGAGGTAGAAGCCGCTGAACAGCGTGGCGTACCACTCCGGGAACGCCGCGAACGTCGCGCCGCCGGCGACGAGCACCCACACCTCGTTGCCGTCCCAGACCGGGCCGATGGTGTTGATCATGACGCGGCGCTCGGTGTCGTCGCGGGCGAGCACCGGCAGCAGCATCCCGACCCCGAAGTCGAACCCCTCGAGGGCGAAGTAGCCGATCCACAGCAGCGCGATGAGCGCGAACCAGACGGTGGTGAGCTCCATGACTCCTCCTCAGCTCGCGAGATCAGTAGGCGAACGCCAGCGGGGCGTCCTGGTCGTCGTCGGCGTCACTGCCGTCGCGCCCCGTCGGCTGGACGTACGGCGCGGGTCCGCTGCGGATCGTGCGCAGGATCAGCCCGACCTCGACGACCGCGAGCACGCCGTACAGCGAGGTGAGGGTGAGCAGCGAGATCCACGCCTCGGTGGTCGAGACGCTGGGCGAGACCGCGTGGTCGACCGTCATCAGCCCGAACACGACCCACGGCTGGCGGCCCATCTCGGTGAAGATCCAGCCGAACGAGTTGCCGGCGAGCGCGGCGAGCGGCAGGGCGACGCACAGCGCCGGGAACCAGCGCGCCGTCGGCGTGCGGCCACGCCGCGTCAGCCACAGCACGAGCGCCGCGCCGGCGGCCGAGGCCATGCCGAAGGTGATCATGAAGCGGAAGGACCAGTAGGTCACCGGGATCACCGGCACGTAGTCGGAGGCGCGGTAGTAGACGGTGCCGGGGTCCTGGCCGTACTCCTGGCGGTAGGCCTCGCGCAGGTCGTCGATGCCCTCGACCTTGCCGTCGAAAGAGCCGGTGCCGAGGAAGGACAGCAGGCACGGCACGGTGAGGGCGAACTTCTCCTCCCGGCCGTCGGGGGTGCCGAGGGTGAAGACCGAGAACGGCGCGCACGACTCACGGGTCTCGTAGAGCCCCTCGGCGGCCGCCATCTTCATCGGCTGCACCTCGGTCATCACCTTGCCCTGGAGGTCGCCGGTGACGGCGACGCCGAGGCCCGCGACCATCGCCACGGCCGCGCCGATGCGGATCGCCTTGCGGTGCATCGAGCGCTCCGCGTCGGCGGCCTCGCCCTGTTCGCCGTCGAGGTCGCGGCGACGCTTGGCGTAGAGCCAGCCCGAGACGCCGACCATGAACGCCGCCGCGGTGAGGTAGGCCGCGAGGATGACGTGCGGGAAGGTGACGAGCTGGACCTCGTTGAACATCACCGCCGCGAAGTCGGTGAGCTCGGCGCGGCCGGTCTCGGCGTCGTAGCGGTAGCCGACGGGGTGCTGCATCCAGGAGTTGGCCGCGAGGATGAACCACGACGAGAAGAGCGTGCCGAGGTGCACGATCCACATGCAGCCGGCGTGCAGCCGCCCGGGCAGCTTGTCCCAGCCGAAGATCCACAGGCCGAGGAACGTCGACTCCAGGAAGAAGGCCAGCAGCCCCTCGATGGCCAGCGGGGCCCCGAACACGTCGCCGACGAAGCGGGAGTAGTCCGACCAGTTCATCCCGAACTGGAACTCCTGCACGATCCCGGTCACCACGCCGATGGCGAAGTTGATGAGCAGGAGCTTGCCGAAGAACTTCGTCAGCCGCAGGTACGCCGGGTCGCGGGTGCGCAGCCAGCGGGTCTCGAGGAGCGCGACGAGGGCGGTGAGCCCGATCGTCAGCGGGACGAAGAGGAAGTGGTACACGGTCGTGATGCCGAACTGCCACCGTGCGATGTCGACGACGTCCACGGACGCCTCCTGTCTGCCGGACTGCCCGTCTTACTACAACGCGTAGTAACTACTACTGAATGTAGTACGACGCGGTCCGTAGGTACAATCGCCGGCATGCCCCCTCGCAACCTCGGAGACCTCGAGCGCGCGGTCATGGAGCAGCTGTGGGCGGCCCACTCCCCCGACGCTGCGATGACCGTCCGCGAGGTGCACGCCGCCCTCGCCGAGACCCGCGACATCGCCTACACGACGGTGATGACCGTGATGGACCGCCTGGCGCGCAAGGAGCTGGTCACCCAGGAGCGCGACGGTCGCGCCTACCGCTACCGCGCCCGCGGCTCGCGGGCCGCGATGACCGCGGAGCTGATGCGCGAGACCCTTGCCGACTTCACCGGCCACGACCGCCAGACCGCGCTCGCGGCGTTCGTCGAGGACGCCAGCGCCGAGGACATCGCGGCGCTGCGCGAGGCGCTGTCGGGCCTCGACGGTCGCTGACCCGCCGGTCTGTCTCCCCGTCGTGGTCACCCCGCTGCTGCTCGGTGCCCTCGCCGTGCTGCTCGCCGGCCCGGCGCCGGCGCTGCTCGCCCGCGTGCACCGCACCCGCCACACCCCGCGCGCCGCGATGGTGCTGTGGCAGAGCGGGGCCCTCGCGGCGGTGCTGGCCGCCGTCGGGGCCGGCCTCTCGCTGGTCACCGGGACGGCGTGGCAGCGCGCCCCCGACCTGCTGCCGTACCTCACCGCCGGCATCGCCCTGCTGCTCACCGCGCTCGTGCTCGGGCGGCTGCTGCTCAGCGGTCACCTGGTCGGCACCGACCTGCGGGCGCTGCGCCGCCGCCACCGCGACCAGCTCGACGTGGTCGCGCGCCGCGACGCCCGCGCGCCGGGCGGCACGGCCGTGCTCGAGAACGACCTGCCCGTCGCCTACTGCGTGCCCGGGCGGCACGTCCAGCGCGTCGTCGTGTCCGTCGGCGCTCTCGACCGTCTCTCCCCCGACGAGGTCAGCGCCGTCCTCGCACACGAGCGCGCCCACCTGCGGGCGCGCCACGACCTCGTGCTCGAGGCGTTCAGCGTGCTGCACCACGCCTTCCCCCGCTGGGTCTCCAGCGCCGCCGCCCTCGCCGAGGTGCGGCTGCTCGTCGAGGTGCTCGCCGACCGGGCCGCCTCCCGCGACGGCCGCTGCGCCGCCCTCGGCCGCGCGCTCGTCACCCTCGCCGAGGGCCGAGCGACCGGCCCCGGCTTCGCCCTCGCCGCCTCGGGTGACGACTCGACCCTGCTCGTGCGCGTCCGCCTGCTCGCCGACCACCGCCCCCACCGCGTCCAGGCCGCCGTCCTCGTCGCCCTCGCCGGCGCCGTCCTCGCCCTCCCCACGGCGTTCGTCGTGCTCCCCTGGCTCAACGGGTTGGTCTGAGGCTCGCCCGGGGTGCGCCGTCCCCCGAACGTCAGGAGACGACGGACATCCCGATCTCCTGGGGGTTCCAGGCGACCTCCCAGCGGTAGCCGTCGGGGTCGGCGAAGTAGCCGGAGTAGCCGCCCCAGACCCGCTCCTCGCCGAGCTGCACCGGGTCGGCGCCGGCCGCGCGGGCGGTCTCGAGGACGTCGTCGACGTCGGCGGGGGTGGCGCAGTTGTAGGAGATGGTGAACGGCGCGACCCCGTCGCCGTCGCCGATCCGGCCGACCTCGGCCTCGAAGTACTCGCGGTCCCACAGGCTCAGCACGAGCCGGTCCCCGGTGCGGATCATGACGACGTCGCCCTCGACCTCCACCTCGGGCGTCCAGCCGAGGCCGTCGACGTAGAAGCGGCGGCTGGCGGCCAGGTCGCGCACGGCCAGGGTCAGGAAGCTGATGCGCTGGTCCACCCCCTCACCCCACCACACGCAACCGACTGCGCTGCCGGCCCTCGGCGTCGAAGTTGGCCGGGTCGAGCCACCGCTCGTGCTCGCGGCGCACGGCGGGCCAGTCGGCGTCGGTCACGGCGTACCAGTCGGTGTCGCGGTTGCGACCCTTCACGACGAGGTGCTGGCGGAACCGGCCCTCGTGGGTGAAGCCGAACCGCTCCGCCGCCCGCCGCGACGGCTCGTTGAGCGCATCGCACTTCCACTCGAAGCGCCGGTAGCCGAGGTCCTCGAGGGCGTGGCGCATCAGCAGGTGGACCGCCTCGGTCGCGGCGGCGGTGCGCTGCAGCGAGCGGGCGAAGAGGATGCTGCCGATCTCGATGCTGCCCGAGGCCGCGTCGATGCGGAGGTACGACGCCAGCCCGGCCGGCTCGCCGCCGTCCGGCCGCAGCACGAACGTCACCGTCGAGGGGTCCTCGAGGTCGCGTCGCACCAGGTCGGTCATGTCCTCGACCGTGGCCGGGGGCTCGGTCGCGCGGTAGGTCCACAGCGCGTGGTCCTCGGCGCCACAGAGCGCGGCGAACAGCGCCGGTGCGTGGTCGAGCGCGAGCGGGTCGACGACGACGTGGCGACCCCCGAGCCGGACCGGCTCGGGCCACGGGCAGCCCGCCCAGCCGGGCACCTCGTCACCGACGGGCTGACCGTGCTCGTTGATGCTCACCACGTCGTCACCCTAGGGTCGGGCCGTGGACCCCCGGCAGGCGCGCGTCTGGCACACGGTCACCGCCGGCGTGGCGGCCGCCGCCCTGCTCCTGCAGCTCGTGCTCGTCCTCCAGGGCGGCCGGGTCCTGGACGACTCGGCGGTGGCGCCGACCGGCACCCGGTTGCTCCGGCTCATCGCCTACTTCACGATCCAGAGCAATCTGCTCGTCGCGCTCGGCGCGGGGCTCCTCGCAGCCGCGCCCGACCGCGACGGCCCGGTGTCCCGTGCGACTGGCCGGTCTCCTGGGCATCACCGTCACCGCGCTCGTCCACTTCTTCCTGCTGCGACCCCTGCAAGACCTCGACGGTCTCGACCTGCTGGCCGACACCCTGCTGCACGTCGTGGTCCCCCTCCTGGCCGTGGCGGGCTGGCTGCTGGCCGGGCCGCGGCCGCGCTGGGACCTCGCCACCTTGGCGTTCGCCACCGCGTGGCCGCTCGCCTGGCTCGGCGTGACGCTGGTGGTCGGGGCGACCACGGGCTGGTACCCCTACCCGTTCCTCGACGTGGACACTGAGGGGTGGGGCAGCGTGCTCGTCGCGAGCCTCGCCGTGACCGCGCTGTTCGGGGCGCTCGCAGCCGTCGTCCGGATTGTCGACGTGCAGGGTCGACCACTGCCGCGTCGCGACCGGTCCCGTCGCGAGTAGCGTCACCGCATGAGTGCATCGCCGGGCATCGACACCAACGTCCCGCCGAGCGGCACCGGCTGCGCCGAGTGCGACGAGGTGGGCGGCTGGTGGGTGCACCTGCGCCGCTGCGCCCAGTGCGGGCACGTCGGGTGCTGCGACTCCTCCCCCGCGCAGCACGCGAGCGCGCACTTCCGCGCGACCGGCCACCCGGTGATGCAGAGCTTCGAGCCCGGTGAGGAGTGGTTCTGGTCGTTCACCGAGGAGGCGGCGTACGACGGCCCGCCGCTCGCGCCGCCGACCTCGCACCCCGAGGACCAGCCGGCACCCGGCCCTCGGGGCCGGGTGCCGCTGGACTGGCGCTCGCAGATCCACTGAGGAAGGTCAGTCGAGCGAGAGTTCGAGCTGGCCGGTCAGGGTCTCGAACTCCGACGTCGTGCTGTCGACGTCGTGGTAGTCGCTCACGGCGTAGCGCACGCTCCTGGCGGTGCGCGCGACCTGCTCGAACTCGAGCACGATGATGTGGCGGGCGGGCAACGTTCGCGACTGGCTCCCGTCGCAGCTGCTCCACGTCTCGGTGTGGGTGAACGGCATCTCGATCACCATCGAGAGCTCGGACATGTCGGTCTTGGCGATGCCGGTGCGCAGACCGTCCTCGTAGGGGTCGCCGGTCCAGGGGAACCGGCCACTGCCCTGGCTGACCTGCTCCCAGCTGCCGGGGCAGGGCGCTGAGGAGGTGCGGGTCAGACTCCTGCCGGCCAGCACGTAGCTGCTGGTCGTCGAGGCGACGACCGCGCTCGTGGGCTGGACCGTCGTCCCCGAGACCGTCGCGCCGATGCTGACGTCGGCGGTGAACCGCCACACGTCGGCGTCCCTGGTCTCCGACCCGGCGTCGACGAAGTGCAGGTCGCCCCTGAGCTCTCCCGAGAACGTCGACCCGGGCGCCTGTTGCACCGGGGGCTGGGTCGGCGGGGTGGTCGGCGGAGTGGTGACCACCGCGGGGACGGTGGTGGGCGTCGAGGCCTTGCAGTCGTTGCGGGACGAGGCGTCCTTGGCCGACGTGCTGCAGGCCAGGACGTGGCCGCCGCCCGAGACCGACGCCGGGACGGTCGCAACCGCCTTCACCTCGGCCGTGCGCCCCGGCCCGAGACCCGGAGCGCCAACCCTGGCGAGCAGGGTGTCGCCCCCGGCGCGGGTGTCGGCGGACCACCAGAAGGAGACGGTGCCCTTCTTGGCCTTGACCTTGCCGCGGTTGCGGACGGTGGCGGTGAGCGGCAGCGGGGCGGTGCGGGAGACGGTCGTCGGCACGCCGCTGAGCGCGGTCACGCTCAGGTCGGCCTTCTTCGTTTTCTGGCCGCCGCCGGCGGCGGAGGCCCCGCCCGGCTGGACGGCGGCCACGAGGGTGGCGGCGGCCAGGACTCCGGAGAGGGTGCGGATGGTCGAGCGGGCGGGCATGGTGGCTCCCAGGGTGGTCTGTGCTGGACACCACCACCCTCGGCCGCCCCGCTTGTGCCCACCTTGGCGCCGCTTGCGGCTCGCCTGCAGCCGGAGCTCAGCCCAGCGTCTGCTCCACCGTCGCGACCCCGTCGACGACCCGGGCGGTCGCCCGGGCGCCGTTGACCAGGGGCAGGTAGGGCTGGGTGTGGCCGATGTCGAGGCCGGTCAGCACCGGCACGTCCAGCGACCCGAGTGCGTCGGTCACCGCCTCGGCCTGGGTGAGGTCGGGCGAGTCCGGCGCGCTGGTGCGCCCGACCAGCACCCCGGTGGCGTGCTCGAACCAGCCCGAGAGCCGCAGCCCGTGCAGCTTGCGGCACGCGTCGTAGGCGTCGGTCTCCGCGACCTCGAGGTAGACGAGCAGCCCGTCGGGGTGGTCGGCGGCGTAGCCCGGCACGTCGGCGTACGGCGACCCGGCGAGCGGGGAGAGCACCTCGACGCAGCCGCCGATGAGCGTGCCGCTCACCTCGGCGTCGCCGCCGCCGAGCACCGCGGCCGAGGCCGGCCGGTCGAGGGTCATCGTGGTGATGGCCGGCTGGTCCTGCCACCGGTCGAAGCCGTCGCGGGTGCGGCCCGGGCTGGTCTGGTCGATCCGGGTGCCGGTCGCGGCGGTCGCGAGGTCGAGCCAGTGGGCGAGCCCTGCGGGCGGGGTGTAGGGGGTGTCCATCAGGTTGACCCCGTGCAGCGACGCCCAGCCCAGCCGCGTCGTGAGCGGCACCAGGAGCGTCGAGATGTCGCTCCAGCCGACGAGCCAGGTCGGCTCGGCGGCCGCGAGCCGGTCCCAGTCGAGGACGTCGACGAGGTCGATGGCCAGCTCGCCGCCCCACGGCGGCAGCACGGCGGCGACCGCGGGGTCGGTGAGGTACGCCGTCAGCTCGGCGGCCCGCTCGTCGCGCGACGCGGAGCGCACGTGGTCGCCGGAGAGACAGTCGCCCACGACGACGTCGTAGCCGCGCTCGCGCAGCCAGCCGACCGCGAAGTCCAGCCGGGGCCGGAGCTCGGCGGCGACCCCGCTGGAGGGTGCGGTCACCGCGATCGTGTCGCCCGGCGCGAGCGGCCGCGGCCACCGGGTCATGCCGTCACCTCGTCCAGCACCTCGCGGACGGCGTCGAGCCCGGCCCGCACCTCGGCGTACGACGTGGAGAGGGGCGAGAGCCCGATGCGCAGCCCGTGGGGGTCGCGGTAGTCGGGGATGACGTCGCGGCGCCACAGCGCGGCCGTGACCTCGCGCATGGCCGGGTGGCTGAGGGTGAGGTGGCCGCCGCGCCGCTCGGGGTCGGTGGGCGAGGCCGGGGCGACCTCGGGGAGCAGCTCCGCGGCCACCTCGGCGGCGTACGCCGTGAGCCCGACGGACTTGGCCCGCACCGCCTCGACGCCGACCTCGCCGAGCAGGTCGACCATGTCCTCCAGCGCGAGCATGCCGACGACGGCGGGCGTCCCCGAGAGCCAGCGGCGCATCCCGGGGGCGGGCTCGTAGGACGGGCCCATCGTGAACGGGTCGGCGGCGCCCATCCACCCCTGCAGGGGCTGGCGCAGCTCGTCCTGCAGCCGGGCGGCGGCGTAGACGAACGCCGGAGCGCCGGGGCCGCCGTTGAGGTACTTGTAGCTGCAGCCGACCGCGAGGTCGACGTCCCAGGCGTCGAGCTCGACGGGCACGACCCCGGCGGAGTGGCAGAGGTCCCAGATCACCAGCGCGCCGGCGTCGTGCGCGATGCGGGTGAGCGCGGGGGCGTCGGCCAGCCAGGCGGAGCGGTAGGCGACGTGATTGAGCAGCACGACCGCGGTCTGCTCCCCCACCACCTCGGCGAGCAGCTCGGGGGTGACGCCGGCGCTGGTGTCGACCTCGATCCAGCGCAGCGTCGCGCCGGTCTCCTCGGCGATGCCGGCGGCGACGTAGCGGTCGGTCGGGAACTGGTCGCGGTCGAGCACGATCTCGGTGCGGCCGGGGCGGGCGGCGAGCGCGGCCCGGATGGTCTTGTAGAGCAGCACGGTCGTCGAGTCGGCGATCGCCGTCTGGCCCGCCGCCGCCCCGAGGCAGGCGCGGCCGAGGCGGTCGCCGAGGGTCAGCGGCAGCTCGAACCACCGCTCGTCCCAGCCCCGGATGAGCCGGCCGCCCCACTCCTGCTCGACGAACGCCGCCAGGCGCGGGCCGGTGACGCGCAGCGGGCGGCCGAGGGAGTTGCCGTCGAAGTAGACCAGCGGCGTCTCCGCGCCCACGAACAGGTCGCGGTGGGCCGCCAGCGGGTCGGCGGCGTCGAGCGGGGCCGGGTCGGTGATCGTGCCGGTGCTCATGACGCCGAACCTAGCCTCCGTCACTGGAAGCTGACGAAGCGCACCGTCGGACGGATCCGGCGTACGTCGGCGGCGCTCATCAGGCGCACGTCCTCGTCGTAGAACAGCTTGAACCCCATCCGGATCTGCCCCGGGCGGGCCACGTGGCGGTAGGTCGCGAGCTTCTGGCCCGGCGTGCCGAAGCCGTCGACGTGCTGCACCATGACCAGCCCGCGACGGGGCTGGACCCGCTCGATGTCGCGGACCATGTCGGTGCGGAACTGGTGGAGGACGAAGAGCTTCTGCGGCAGGTCGTGTCGGCGCACCAGGTCGCGCAGCCACGCCGAGGTGCGGTTGACCTCCGCGACGCCGACGGAGCCGATCCGCTGCCCCGGCACGCCGCGGTTTCCCATCCGCCACTCCGGGTCGAGCGCGAGGCCGACGTAGGGGTCCTTCAGCGCCCACGCCCAGCGCTTGGCGGCCTCGTCGAAGCTGGTGCGGCCCGGCTGCACGTCGAGCAGCAGCAGCGCGCCGTGCTCGTGGGCGGCGTCGATGTAGGTCTGCACCGCCGCGCGCGAGATGTCGTGGGCGTAGTCGCCGTCCTTGCCGGGCGCCGCGTCGGCAACAGTGACGATCAGCTCGAAGACCGGCATCACCTCGCTGCCGGGGCGGGCGAACGGCGCCGCCGCCTGCTGCAGCCGCGCGAACGCCTGCTCCGGCGGGTCCTCGCCGAGCACGCCGAGCGCGCCGGTGCCGGCGGTGCCGTAGTAGGCGACCAGGAACCGGTCGTCGCCGAAGATCGTGTCGACGCCGCCGGGCAGCTGTGCACTCGGGGCTGCGGTCGGCGCTGCGGTCGGGGCGGCCGTCGGGGTTGCCGTGACCTCCGGGGTCCCAGGCGCAGGAGCGGCACTCGCGACCGGCTCCGGACGTGGTGTCGTCTCGAGGGCCGCGAGCGCGCCCCGCTCCTCGGCATCGGGGTCGGCGTCGGGGCCGGACGACGGCAGCACGGCGTACGCCACCGCGGCGAGGGTCAGCAGGGCGAGCAGCAGCCCCACCGCGAACGAGCGCTCACGGGGGCCGGACGGGAGGAGCTTCCGAGACATCGGCGCCGACCCTAACCGAGCCCAGCCGCCCCCTCGCGGACCCGCGCCGCCCGTCAGGTCACCCTGGCGGCGGAACCCCAGCATCTGCTGGGAAGAGCAACGTTCTGGGGCGTTGCAACACCCCAGAACGTTGGCGATCCCAGCAGATGCTGGGATTCCGACAGCCTCAGCCCGTGACGGCGCCGTGGGCGGCCGACTGGACCATCTTGGCGTACTTGCCGAGGACGCCGCGGGTGTACTTCGGCGGGTTGGGCTCCCAGCCCTCGCGGCGCGAGGCCCACTCGTCCTCGTCCACGATCTCCACCTCGAGCGAGCGGTTCGAGACGTCGAGGGTGATGGTGTCGCCGTCGCGCAGGAACGCGATCGGGCCGCCGTCGACCGCCTCGGGCGCGATGTGGCCGACGCAGAGACCGGTCGTGCCGCCGGAGAAGCGGCCGTCGGTGATGAGCAGGACGTCCTTGCCCAGCCCGGCGCCCTTGATGGCGCCGGTGATGGCGAGCATCTCGCGCATGCCGGGGCCGCCCTTGGGGCCCTCGTAGCGGATGACGACGACGTCGCCCGCGCCGATGCGGCCCTGCTCGAGGGCGTCCATCGCGGCGCGCTCGCCGTCGAAGACCCGGGCGGTGCCGGTGAAGACCGACTCGTCGAAGCCGGCCGACTTCACGACGGCACCCTCGGGGGCCAGCGAGCCCTTGAGGATGGTGAGGCCGCCGGTGGCGTGGATCGGGCGGTCGAGCGAGCGGATCACGTCGTCGTCGAGCGGCGGCGGCGCGATGTCGGCGAGGTTCTCGGCCATGGTCTTGCCGGTGACGGTGAGGCAGTCGCCGTGCATGAGGCCGGCGTCGAGCAGCGCCTTCATCACGACCGGGATGCCGCCGACCTTGTCGACGTCGTACATGACGTACTTGCCGAACGGCTTGAGGTCGCCGAGGTGCGGCACCTTGTCGCCGACGCGGTTGAAGTCGTCGAGGGTCAGGTCGACCTCGGCCTCGCGGGCCATGGCCAGCAGGTGGAGGACGGCGTTGGTCGAGCCACCGAGGGCCATGACGACGGTGATGGCGTTCTCGAACGCCTCCTTCGTCATGATCTGGCGCGCCGTGATGCCCTTGCGCAGCAGGTTGACGACGGCCTCACCGGAGCGGTGGGCGAACCCGTCGCGCCGGCGGTCGACGGCCGGCGGGGCGGCCGAGCCGGGCAGGCTCATGCCGATCGCCTCGGCGACGGCGGCCATCGTGTTGGCGGTGTACATGCCGCCGCAGGCGCCCTCGCCCGGGCAGATCGCCTTCTCGACCCGGTCGACCTCCTCGCGGGTGATCTTGCCGGCCAGGCAGGCGCCGACGGCCTCGAAGGCGTCGATGATCGTGACGTCGCGACCGTCGACCTGTCCGGGCATGATCGAGCCGGCGTAGAGGAAGACGCTCGAGAGGTCGAGGCGCGCGGCGGCCATCATCATCCCGGGCAGCGACTTGTCACAGCCGGCCAGCAGCACCGAGCCGTCGAGGCGCTCGGCGTTCATCACCGTCTCGACGGAGTCCGCGATGACCTCGCGCGAGACCAGCGAGAAGTGCATCCCCTCGTGGCCCATCGAGATGCCGTCGGAGACCGAGATCGTGCCGAACTCGAGCGGGTAGCCGCCCGCCGCGTGCACGCCGTTCTTGACCGCCTGCGCGAGCCGCTGCAGGGAGAGGTTGCAGGGGGTGATCTCGTTCCACGACGACGCGACGCCGATCTGCGGCTTGACCCAGTCGTCGTCGCCCATGCCGACCGCCCGCAGCATCCCGCGCGCGGCGGCCTTCTCGAGGCCGTCGGTGACGTCGCGCGAGCGGGGCTTGATGTCGGGCGTGGTGGACTGCTGCGGGGACTGCTCGGCCATGACAGGGAGCGTACGACGGCCCGCGGGTCGCGCCGCCCGCGGTCTCACCGGCCCGCTGAGCCGAGTGGTTTCGAGACGGGACTCCGTCCTTCCTCAACCACCGTCGCGGTGGTTGAGGAGGTCGTGCAACGACCGTCTCGAAACCACGTCCCAGCTCACGCCAGCGCCGCGGCCCGCACGCACATCACGTCGGGCAGGTTGGCGACGACGGGCCGCCAGGAGCTCGCGTCGTCGGTGGAGACCCAGACCGTGCCGTTGCGGGCGCCCACGTAGAGCCCGGCGGCCGGGTGGGTGTCGGCGCACATCGCGTCGCGCACGACGCCGACCCAGAAGTCGTCGGGGAGGCCGGAGCCGCTCGGCTCCCAGGTCTCGCCGGCGTCGCGCGAACGCCAGACCCGGGCCTGGCCGCGCGGCGGGTAGCGCCGGTCGCCGCCGTTCAGCGGGAAGACGAAGACGGTGTCGGGCTCGTGGGCGTGCACGACGACGGGGAAGCCGAAGTCGGCCGGCAGGCCCGCGGCGATCAAGCGCCAGGAGGCGCCGTGGTCGTCGGAGCGGTAGACGCCGCCGTGGTTCTGCAGGAACAGCCGCTCGGGCCGCGACGGGTGCCGGGCCACCTTGTGCACGCACTGGCCGAACTCGGGGAACTGCTGCCCCTCGGGCAGGAACTCCGCCCGGATGCCGACGTTGCGCGGCTCCCACGAGGCACCGGCGTCGCGGGTCTGGTAGACCCCGCCGGTCGAGATCGCGACGGTGATCGACGCCGGGTCGCTCGGGTGCGGCAGCACGGTGTGGAACGCCTGCCCGCCGTACCCCTCGCCCCACTGGGGCCGGTGGGGGTGGTCCCACAGCGCCTGCTCGAGGGCGAAGGTGCGCCCGCCGTCGTCCGAGCGCCAGACCGCCCCGGGCTCGGTGCCGGCCCACACCGTGTCGGGCTCGAGGCCGGCCACGAGCTGCCAGACGCGCTCGACGCTGGCGCCGGCGTACTCCGGGAACCGGATGCCGCCGACCTCGCCCTCCGCCCAGGTCGCCCCGAGGTCGTCCGAACGCCGCACGCTCGGCCCGAGCCAGCTCGACGAGGCCCCCGCGAGCAGGCGCGGCGGGTCGTGGCGGGTGTCGACGAGGCAGGAGTAGACCTCCTCCATGTCGAGGTGCGGGCCGGTGAAGCTCCACTCCTCGCGCGCCTCGTCCGAGCGGCCGACCCACAGCCCCTTGCGCGTGCCGACCATCAGCACCGTCGTCGTCATCACGACCTCCTCGTCCCGCCGTCCGCACGGCGCACTACGTTGACCCGGTGGCGGCCTCGGAATCATCGTCACCCTCGGGACGGGACCGCGTCTCCCCCGTCTGGCTCGTGCTGGGCGGCATCCTCTCGGTGCAGTTCGGCGCCAGCATCGCCAAGACGCTTTTCGACGAGGTCTCGCCCACCACGATCGTCTGGCTGCGCCTGGCCACCAGCACGGTCGTGCTCCTCGCGATCGCGCGTCCGCGGCTGCGCGGCCGCAGCCGCGAGGACTGGCTGGTCGTCCTCGGGTTCGGGGTCTGCCTGGGCGTGATGAACTGGGCGATCTACCAGGCCTTCGCGCGCATCCCGCTCGGCATCGCCGTGACGCTGGAGTTCGTCGGTCCCCTCACCCTGGCCGTCCTCGGCTCCCGCCGCCGGCGCGACCTCGTGTGGGTGGTCCTCGCCGGCCTCGGCGTCGTCCTGCTCGGTCTGCAGCCCGGCGACCTGACCTGGGCCGGCGTGGGCTTCTCGCTGCTCGCCGGCGCGATGTGGGCGGGCTACATCCTGCTCAGCGCCCGCACCGGCGCCCGCTGGCAGGGCGTCGACGGCCTCGCCGTCGCCAGCCTGGTGGCCGTGCTGCTTCTCAGCCCCCTCACCCTCGGCCGGTACGGCGAGCAGCTGCTCGACGTCCGCATCCTCGTCGTCGGTGCGCTGGTGGGGCTGCTCAGCTCGGTGATCCCCTACAGCTTCGAGCTGGTGGCGCTGCGCTCGCTGAGCCCCGCGACGTTCTCGATCCTGATGAGCCTCGAGCCCGCCGCCGCCGCCCTCGCCGCGCTGCTCGTCGTCGGCGAGCTGCTCGGTCCGGTGCAGCTGCTCGCGATGGCCTGCGTCGTCGCCGCGAGCATCGGCGCCACCCGCTCCGGGACCCTGCGCGAGCCCGCGCCCGACTGACGTCTGCGCCCGTCTCAGGCCCCCAGAGGCCTCTCAGCACTCGCTCAGCGGCTTGTTCACACGTTCTTCACGCGGGGGTGACGACAACCCCGACCTGTCCGACTAGGTTCGGTCCCGATGTCCCCCCTCATCGCCCTCTCCTCCCGGCTCGGCGCCTCGCGCAGGGTCGGGGCGGCCGTGAGCGCTGTCGTCTCACCATTGGTCGCCCCGGCGGTCGAGCGGGTGCGTGCCTGGCCGGTCGAGTCGCAGCTGCGGGCCCGGCGCAACGCGATGGTCGCGGGCACCGCGCTGGCCGCGCGGCGCGCCGAGCGCGAGGACGTCGAGGCGTTCCTCGCGGCGCGGACGCCCGGCGTACGCGCCGACGAGACACCGTCGGTCGCGCCCCACGCCGCCCACCACGCGGCGCACCACGCCGCCCACCACTGAGGCGAGCGCGACGCCGAACCCGTGACCTGGGTCACCGACCGGGGGCGGGGGCCTCGGGCACACTGGTGCACATGCGTACCTCGGCCGCACCGACGTCCGAAGCAGCACCGATCGCCTTCCGCGACGTCCTCTCCGACGACGGCACCCGCCTGACCGCCTGGACCAACGACCCCGACGGCACCATCGAGGGTCCGACGGTCCTGCTGTGCAACGGCCTCGGCACCAACCCCTGGTGCTGGCCCGCGCTGCTCGACCCCGACTGCGGCGTGCGCGTCGTGTCGTGGAACCACCGCGGCGTCGGCGGCTCGGACCGCCCCGAGGACCCGGCGCGTTGCGGCATCGTGGAGTTCGTCGAGGACGCGCTGTCGGTGATGGACGCCTACGGCGTGGACCAGGCGGTGCTGATCGGCTGGTCGATGGGCGTCAACACCGCCTTCGAGCTGGCCTTCCGCCACCCCGAACGGGTCCGTGGCATCTTCGCCGTCGCCGGCGTGCCGGGCGACACCTTCTCGACCATGCTCGGCCCGTTCCACCTGCCCCGCCGCGTGACGCGCACCGTCACGACGGCCCTGGCCCGCACCGTGCAGGTCGCCGGCCGCGCGGTCTCCCCGATCAGCACCCGGCTGCCCATCGGGCCGGTCGCCGTGACCGCGATCAGCCACTCCGGCTTCATGCTGCCCGTCGCCGACCCCGCGATGACCGCGCGGGCGGTGCAGGAGTTCCTCACCACCCCGCTGGAGTGGTACTTCCACCTCGCGCTCGCCACCGCCAAGCACGGCCGGGTCTCGCTGTCGCGGCTGCGCGTGCCGGTCACCCTCGTGGGCGGCACCTGGGACGTGCTGGCCGGCGCGCGCGACATGGCGACCGCGGCCGAGCGCATCCCCGACGCCGTCTACGTCGAGCTGTCCGGCAGCCACTTCCTGCAGATGGAGCAGCCCGAGCGGGTGCACGAACTGCTCCTCGAGCTGATCGCGCGGGCCTCCGCCTGATGCGGCGTCCCGCCGTCCTCGCGGTCGGTGCCCTGCTCGCGCTCGCCGCCTGCTCCTCCGGGTCCGGCTCCGAGCCCGACGCAGGTCGCGAGATCGGCGTGACCGTCTCGGCCGAGCCCGACGTGGAGCCCACGGCCAGCGCCGGCGCGTCGGGGACGGCGCCGAGGGTGGTCGGCACGATCGCCACGGGTCTCGACGCGCCCTGGGGACTGGCCTTCCTGCCGGGCGGCGACGCCGTGCTCACCGAGCGTGACACCGCCTCGGTCAAGGTGGTCGCCGCCGGGACCGGTGAGGTGGAGACGGTCGGCACCGTCGGGGAGGCCGCCCCGCAGGGTGAGGGCGGGCTGCTCGGCGTCGCCGTCTCCCCGTCGTACGACCAGGACGCGACGTTGTACTTCTACGTCTCCTCCGCGACCGACAACCGCATCGTCACCGCGACGCTGCGCGACGGCCGGCTCGGCCCGACCACGCCGATCCTGACCGGCATCCCGCTGGGCCAGATCCACGACGGCGGACGCCTGGCCTTCGGCCCCGACGGCATGCTCTACGCCTCGACCGGTGAGACCGGCCAGCCCGACCTCGCGCAGGACCCGGACAGCCTGGCCGGCAAGATCCTGCGCATCACGCCCACCGGCGAGCCCGCGCCGGGCAACCCGTCCGGCACGGCGGTGTTCTCGCTCGGCCACCGCAACGTGCAGGGCCTCGCCTTCGACGGCGACCAGCTGTGGGCCTCGGAGTTCGGGGCGTCCACGAGCGACGAGCTCAACCGCATCGACGCAGGGGCGAACTACGGGTGGCCGGCGTTCGAGGGCACCGGCGGCACCGCCGACGGCTTCGTCGACCCGCAAGCCACCTGGGACACCGACTCCGCCTCCCCCTCCGGCCTCGCCTACGCCGACGGGGCGCTCTGGATGGCCGCCCTCAAGGGCAACCGGCTCTGGAAGATCCCGGTCACCTCCTCGTCCGACGGCTCCGGTGCCGACCAGCAGGCCGGCACGCCCGAGGAGTACCTCGTCGGCGACTACGGCCGCCTGCGCACCGTCGTACCCGCCCCCGACGGGACCCTGTGGGTCACGACCTCCAACCGCGACGGCCGCGGCCGCCCCGGCCCCGACGACGACCGCATCCTCCAGGTGAGCCCCACCGGCTGACGCCGACCCGGCGCAAAGTGCTGCTCCACGTACGCCGACCCGGCTGAAAGTGCTGCTCGAAGTACGCCGACCCGGCTCAAATTGCTGCTCCGCGTACGCCGACCCGGCTGCAAGTGCTGCTCCACGCACGTCGACCCGGCTGAAAGTGCCGTCGGCGGACGACACTTCGCGCCGGGTCGGCGTCGTTCGCACCGCACTTCACGCCGGGTCGGCGTCGCTCAGGCAGCAGTTCGCGCCGGGTCGACGTGACCGCGGACGGTGGCGCGGCGGGCGGCGCGGCGCAGGGTGGTGAGGACGGCGGGGCCGAGGACGGCGATGGCGACGGCGTTGGTGATCGCGCGGCCGGTGTCGAAGGAGCCGGTCGAGGTGATGAGGGTGAATGCGCCGAAGCGGCGGAGGTTCTCCCACAGCGGGGCGCCGGGATCGAACGACAGCGCGGTCTGCTCGTGTCCCGGGACGACGATGCCGAGCAGGAACGGCCAGCCGGAGAGGTTCATGAGCAGGCCGTAGAGGTACGCCGCGAGCACGCCGTAGACCACCAGCATGACGATCTCGGCGCGGCCGGTGACCCGCCGGGGCAGCAGCCCCGCACCCATCCCGACCCACGCCGAGACGAGCATCTGGAACGGCAGCCACGGCCCGACGCCGGCGGTCATCAGCGCCGAGGCGAACAGCGACGTCACCCCCAGCACGAAGCCGAACCCGGGGCCGAACACCCGCCCGGCCAGCACCAGCAGGAAGAAGACCAGCTCGATGCCACCGGTGCCGGCGGAGATGCCGCGCAGGACCGCGATCACCGCGGACAGCACCCCCAGCACCGCGAGCACCCGGGTGTCGAGCCCGCCCTCGCTGAGCTCGGCGAGCACCACCGCGATCACCACCGGCAGCAGCGCGAGGAACAGGAACGGCGGGTCGATCCGCTCGGTATCGGGCGGCACCCGCAGCAGCAGCGGCCAGAGGAGCATCATCAGCCCGCCGAGCGAGGCGAGCGCGAGCACCAGCGCGGTGCGCCGGGAGACGGGTACGGCGGCAGGCGTGCTCACGAGCCACGTCCCTCGAGCGCGGCGGCGACCTCGTCGACGCGCAGCCACGGCGCCCCGAGCACCTTGGTGACCTGGGGGGCGAAGGCGGGCGACTCGGCGACGACGCGGCGGGCCGGTCCGCGGGAGACGACCTCTCCGTCGGCGAGCACGACGACCTCGTCGGCGGCCTGGGCGACGAACTCGACGTCGTGGGTCGAGACGACGACGGTGCGCCCGTCGGTGGCGAGGCGGCGCAGGGTCCGGGCCAGCGCCGCCTTGGCGCCGTAGTCGAGACCGCGCGTCGGCTCGTCGAGCAGCAGGACCGGCGGGTCGCCGGCCAGCACGAGCGCGAGCGCGAGGGCCAGGCGCTGACCCTCGGAGAGGTCGCGCGGGTGCCGGTCGCCGGGGATGCCCGGCACCAGCTCGTCGAGCAGCCCGCGAGTGCGGGGGCCGCCTGCCGCGCACTCCTCGTCGACGGTCTCGAGGTAGAGCAGGTCACCGGCCTGCTGCGGCAGCAGTCCGACCAGCGAGCGCCGGCCACCCGCCTTGAGGTCGGCCGGGTCGGAGCCGGAGGGCGCCACCCTCACCGACCCGGCCTGGCGCGGCCCGGACCCCTGCACCGCCCACAGCAGCGACGACTTCCCCGCGCCGTTGCGCCCCATGAGGGCCGTGACCCGCCCGGCCCCGAGCGGCAGCGACACCTCGCGCACCGCGACGGTGCGCCCGTGGACCACCGAGAGGCGGCGTACGTCGACACCGGGCGCAGGGTCGACAGACACGGCCTCAGCAGGCGGGACGAGGTCGAGTGCCCGTGCCCGACGACGCGCCTCGCGCACGCTGAGCGGCAGCGGCGACCAGCCGGCCGCGCGGCCGAGCTCGACGAGCGGCGGCACGACAGGCGAGGTCTCCAGCAGGTCGGCCGGCTCCCCCACCTGGACGCGGCCGTCGGCGCCGAGCAGCACCATCCGGTCGGCGAACGGCACGACCCTTTCGAGGCGGTGCTCGGCGAGCAGCACCGTCACGCCGAGGTCGTGGACGAGGCGGGTGAGCGTCGCCAGGACGTCCTCGGCGGCGGTCGGGTCGAGCGCGGAGGTGGGCTCGTCGAGCACGAGCAGTCGCGGGTGCATGGTGAGGACCGCGCCGATGGCGACGCGCTGCTGCTGCCCGCCCGAGAGCGTGCGCAGGTCGCGGCCGCGGAGGTCGGCGATGCCGAGCAGGTCGAGGGTCTCCTCGACGCGGCGGCGCATCGTCTCGGGCGGCAGGCCGAGCTGCTCCATGCCGTAGGCGAGCTCCTCCTCGACCGTGTCGGTGACGAACCCCGCGAGCGGGTCCTGGCCGACGTAGCCGACGGCGTGGGCGCGCTCGCGCGGCGCCGCGTGCACGACGCTGACGTCGTCGAGGAGCACGTCGCCGACCAGGGTCCCCCCGGAGAAGCGCGGCACCAGGCCCGTCACGACCCCGAGCAGCGTCGACTTGCCGGAGCCGGTCGGGCCCGAGACGAGCACGAGCTCGCCGTCGGCGAGGTCGAGGTCGACGTCGCGCAGGACGGGTGTGCCGTCGTAGTCGACGCTGACACCCCGCAGCTCGAGCAGGCTCATGACGTCACCGGCCGGGGCTCGGGGGCGGCGACCGCGGCGAGCAGACCGACCAGCGAGCCGAGCAGCGCCACGAGTGTCACCTGGGGGAACGACGCGAGGTCGGGGTAGGCGACGACGAGCTGGTGCTCGGAGACCCAGTGCAGCACCGCCCCGGTGGCGATGCCCGAGGCCATCACCGCGAACTCCGGCCAGCGCCACGGGTCGGGCCGGTAGCGGGTGCGCCCGACGCGGCGCCCGGCGCTCAGCAGGCCGGCGACGGCGGCGGCGACGCCCAGCACGAGCATCGGCGTGCCCAGCAGCCGCGGCACCGAGGTGTCGAGCACGGCGTAGGTGCCGACGCAGACCCCGCACAGACCGGTCAGCATCAGGGCGCCGGTGACGCGGCGCTCGGCCGGGGTGGCGGTGCCGGCCCGTCCGTAGCCCCGGGTGTCCATGCCCGCCGCGAGCTGCAACGAGCGGTCGAGGGCGTCCTCGAGGACCGGCACGAGCTGGCGCCGCAACCGACCCGTACGCCGCTCGTCGCCCGCCCGCAGCGCCTGCGCGGCGCGCACGCGGCGCGCGCTCTCGGCCAGTTGGGGCAGCACCGTCACGGCGACGACGAGCGCGGTGCCGACCTCGTGCAGGGCCGCGGGCACCGAGCGCAGCAGCCGCTTGGGGTTGGCCAGGGCGTTGGCCGCACCGACGCAGACGACGACGGCGCCGAGCCGCAGGCCGTCGTACAGCCCCGCGAGCACCGACTCCCGCGTCACGGGCCCGAGCAACCGCAGGCCCAGCACCCAGTCGGGCAGCGGCACCTCGGGCAGGTCGAGCAGCACGTGCCCGCCGCCGACCCCACCGCCGAGCAGCACCCGGAACAGCACCCGCATCACCACGATGACCACCGCGACGAGCACGTAGAGCCGGAACGCCCGTGCCCACGGCTGCTCCGAGCGCCGCGCGAACACCACGAGCGAGGCCACCGCCACCACCGTCAGCAGCACCAGCGGGTTGGTCGTGGAGGACGCGGCGACGGCGAGCCCGATGGCCCACACCCACCAGGCGACGGGATGCAGGTCCCGTGGCAGGCGGGCCGAGCTCATCCCCCGATCATCCGTGGTCGCGAGACCCGCCGGGGAATCGGCGGCGGGGCCGGCGCTCAGACGTCGGCGGGCGCCTCGGCGCGGTTGCGCCCGGCGAGCCCGCCGAGCAGCGCGAGGACCGAGGTGATGAGGAGCAGCAGGCCGGGGATGAGCCACACCGGTGCTCCGCCGCCGGTGGTCGGCTCGGGTGCGGCGCTGGCGAGGTAGGTGTCGCTGGCGTCGGCCTCGGTCTGCGCCCCGGCGGCCGGGGACGCCGCGGCGGTCGACGGGACGGCGGCGGCACTGGGGCGGACGGGCTTCGCGGGCTTGCTCGCTGCGGCCGCCGACGCGGACGAGACGGGCGCCGGGGGCGCGTACTGCGAGGCGCTGGAGCCGCTCGTGGTCGGGGCGTACGTCGGTCGACTGGTCGGCTGGGCCTGCGACTGGCCGCCGTTGTTGCTGCTGCCGTTGTTGCTGCTGTGGTCGCTGGTGCCCCCCTGGCCACCGTTGCTGCCGCTCCAGCCGCTGGAGCCGCCCTTGCCGTCGTTCTTGCCGCCACCGGACTTCGGCGGCTTGGGGTCCTTGCCCTGCCCGGGCGCGCCGTGGGTGGGCTGGACGGTCGCCGAGGCCGGCTGCGGCTGCGCGGCCGCGGTCGTCGGATCGGCGGCCTGGACGGTCGGCGACGGCTGGGTCGGAGCGGTGGGGGTCTTGGTCGGGGCCTGGCCGGGGCCCTGCCCCTGACCCGGGCCGTTGGGGTCGGTCGGACGCTGCGTCGGCTTGGTCGGCGCGGTCGGCGTGGCGCGGAGCGCCGCGGCGCTCGCCCGCACGACCGACTGCGAGACCTGGGCGGCCTGACCGAGCGCGGCCTGCGGCCACCAGGCGACCAGCCCGGCCGCGAGGCCGAGGAGGACGGCGACCAGCGCTCGGGCGAGGCGGGTGCGGCTCGGGCTCACCGTCGGCTCCTGTGCGGTGGAGGCGGACCGTGCCGGACGGGTCCGGACGGTGGTCTGGTCGACCTCGCGGAGACTAACCCACGAGGACCCACAGCACCGCCACAGCGAGGTGTCAGCCTGTGGACTGCCGACGGCGACGCACGACGAACGCGCCCGCCGCTGCACCGAGCACCAGCACGATCACCAGCGGAGCCACCCACGCGGGCAGCGCCCCGTCGGTGGTCGCCGACGCCGGTGAGGCGTCGTCGTACGGCGCGTCGTTCGCCGCGCTCGACGGCAGGACCTCGCTCGGGCTCGGGGCTGCTGACGACGGCGTCGCCGGCGACGTCGGTGCCGGCGCCGGGGCACTCGGTGCGGTCGACGGCTGGACGGCCGAGGCCGACGCAGAGGCAGGGGACGACACCGACGCGGAGGCGGACGGGCTGCTCGACGGAGCCGTCGGAGCGGTCGTCGGCTCCGTGCTGGGCTGACGCGTGGGCCGAGACGTCGGCTGGCGGGTCGGCTGGCGGGTCGGCTTGGCGCTCGGCTTGGCGCTCGGCTGACGCGTGGGAGCGGCGGTGGGGCTCGGTGCCGCGGACGCCGGAGCGGCGTTGACGGGCGGCGCGACGGCAGGGGCGGTGCGCGTGCTGCTGTCCTGCCAGACGAAGGCGACCGACCCGCCCTCGGGGACGCGGAAGCCGCTGACCCCGTAGCTGGCGTAGGTCCAGGTGCCGGTGCCGGTGCGGCCGTCGGACCACCACAGACCCCAGTAGGCGTTCGCAGCCGGCGTGTCGACGCACGCCTCGTCCGAGCCCGACGGCTGGCCGGCGACCCGGCACACGAAGCCCGGCTGGCTCTGCACGTAGGTGAGGGGGAAGCCGGCGTCGGGGAAGAGCGCGGCGGGGGTCCGGCCGCCGGCCACGCAGCCGGACTGGACGGACCCGCCGAGCGAGCCGGGGTCGACGACGACGCTGGCCCCGGCCGACGTGGAGCACGTCGCGGCCTGAGCGGCCGGCGCGCTCGCGAGTCCCGCCGTCGTCGCCGCCGCGGTCACGAGGACCGCGGCGGCGAGACGAGCGGTGTGGCGCAGGAGGGACACCGTCAGCGCGTCACGGTGAAGCGGTAGACGGCCTTGCGGTTGCCGTACGCGCCCTGGGCGACGAGCTTGTGCTGGCCGAGGCCGTAGCGGGCCCGGAAGCGAGCGACGAAGACGCCCTTGGCGTTGGCCTTGCCCTTGGCGACGACCTTGCCGTCGACGACGATGCGGGCGCGCTCCTTCGAGGCCAGCTTGCGGACCTTGACCACGACGCGGTCGCCGCGCTCGACGCGCTTGGCGAAGGCCGCCTTGAGCCGGGTGCGCGGGAGCGGGGTGACGGTCTTGGCGACCTCGCCGGGGCCGGTCGTGGCCGACACGGTGTAGGCCTCGGTCGCCTTGCGGCGGGTCTTGACGGTGACCTCGACCTTGCCGCCGGTGACGGTCACGGCCTGCGTGCCGGTCGGCGTGGTGACGCAGACCCGCTCGCCGTCCGGGGCGCCCTTGATGCGGAAGGTCGACGTGGCACCGGCCTTGACGTAGCCGCCCTTGGGGCCGCGCAGGCGCAGCTCGGACTTGGCCGTCTTGTCCCACGGCAGGCCGAGCGCGGCCTGCGCGGTCGGCAGGCGCCAGGAGTAGACGTCGGCCGGGTCGATGCCGTTGGTCCTGCCGTCGGTCAGCGTGGCCTGGTCGTAGGCGACCGCTCCGACCGCCGTGGCGAGCGGACCGGTGGTGCCGGCCGGCACCTGCAGGCTGCGCAGGAACGTCCCCGCGCGGTCGGCCGCACCGACCTCGCACGACGCGCCGAGCGCGGCGGCGGCCAGGCCCGTGCTGTTGGTGTTGGCCGACGGCACGAAGCTCGAGCCGATGAAGGAGCCGTCCGCCGCCTGACGTGCCTTGAGCCAGGCGATCGCCCGGTCGACGGCGGCCTTGACGTTGGGCTCGGCGAGCCGGCCCTGCAGCCCGAGGACGGCCTGGGCGGTCGCGTCGGTGTCGGGAGCGGACTCGTCGCCGCACGCGGTGCCCTCGAAGGGGATGAAGAAGCCGGCCGGGCACTGCTGACCGAGCAGGAAGGCCGTTGCCTGGGCGGCCTCGGGGCTCTTCGCCGCGGTCAGGGCGTCGACGCCGAGCGCCTGGCCGTAGGCGGAGTAGCTGCCGCCGTTGGAGTCGGTGAGCTTGCCGTCGGCCGCGGTCAGCGACTCCAGACGGCTCACCAGGTTGACGCCGCCGAAGGCCGTGCCGTTGCCGCCGGTGGCCTGCACCAGGTCGAGGACCTGCGCGGTGCGGACGCCGTACTGCGTGGCGCCGTTCTGGATGTAGTCGTTGACCGACGGGGCGATCGCGTCGCGGATCTGGGTCGCGACGGCGGGGTTGCCGCCCTCGAGCTGACCGAGGGCGATGTCGATGCTGACGCTGTAGTTGACGGTGCCGCCGGGACGGAACAGGCCGTTGCTGAGCTGCGTGGTGAGCCACGAGGCGGCCGACGTGCTGGACGGGCCGGGGGCGGCCTGGGCGGCCGGCCCGAACCCGGAGACGAGCCCCAGGGCGAGAGCCGGCGCGGCGACGAGTGCCGCGACCCGGCGGGTGGTGGTGCGCATGGTGGTCCTTCCCGCTGCACGAGCGGGCAGGCTCCACGAGGGAGTCCGACCCGCTGCGTTCCTCGACAGCGACTGGTCAGGAAACGCACCGCGGCAGGTGCTCCGGCTCGCTCGCCCCTCGCGCGGCGTACGGACTCGTACGGCGGGAGGCGGGCCTACGGTTGCGGGTCAGCGCCGGACTCGGACCGGCTTCCCCTGCTGTGGGCGTCGACTGGATGGAGTTGTCAGATCCCCGGCACCGTACCTCGCCCCCGGCACGGCGGAGAATCGCGCGCCGGGCGGGGGCACTTCCTGACGTTCTGGGGTGTTGCAACACCCCAGAACGGTCGGGATCCCAGCAGATGCTGGGATCCCGACACCCTCAGGACAGCTTGGCCAGGATCAGCTCGCGCACCTTGCCGGCGTCGGCCTGCCCGCGCATCGACTTCATGACGGCGCCGATGAGGGCGCCGGCGGCGGCGTGCTTGCCGTCGCGGATCTTGTCCGCGACGTCGGGGTTGGCGGCGATGGCCTCGTCGACGGCGGCCGAGAGGGCGCCGTCGTCGGAGACGATGGCCAGGCTGCGGGCGGCGACGATCTCGGCCGGGGTGCCCTCGCCGGCGAAGAGGCCGTCGAAGACCTGGCGGGCGAGCTTGTCGTTGAGGGTGCCGTCGTCGACGAGCCCCTGCACGGCGGCGACGTCGGCCGGGGTGACGCCCAGCGAGGTGAGCTCCTGGCCCGCGTCGTTGGCGCGGCGGGCGAGCTCGCCGAGCCACCACTTGCGGGCGGCCTGCGGGGCGGCGCCGAGGGCGACGGTCTCCTCGACGAGACCGAGGGCGCCCGCACCGACGGTGTCACGCATCTCGAGGTCGCTGAAGCCCCACTCCGACTGCAGCCGGGCGCGCTTCTCGGTGGGGTTCTCGGGCAGCGTGCCGCGCAGCTCCTCGACCCACTCGCGCGACGGCGCGACGGGCACGAGGTCGGGCTCGGGGAAGTAGCGGTAGTCCTCGGCGTCGGACTTCTCGCGCCCGCTCGTGGTGATCCCGGTGTCCTCGTGCCAGTGGCGCGTCTCCTGCAGGATCGAGCGGCCGGAGTCGAGCACCGCCGCGTGGCGCTGCATCTCGTAGCGCACCGCGCGCTCGACCGAGCGGAACGAGTTGACGTTCTTGGTCTCGGTGCGGGTGCCAAGCGTGCCCGACCCCTTCGGCGAGAGCGAGAGGTTGACGTCGGCGCGCAGGTTGCCCTGGTCCATCCGCGCCTCGGAGACGCCGAGCGCGACGATGAGGTCGCGCAGCTGCGCGACGTACGCGCGGGCGACGGCCGGGGCCTTCTCCCCCGCGCCGAGGATCGGGCGGGTGACGATCTCGATGAGCGGGATGCCGGCGCGGTTGTAGTCGACCAGGGAGTGGTCGGCGCCGTGGATGCGACCGGTGGAGCCGCCGACGTGGGTCGACTTGCCGGTGTCCTCCTCCATGTGGGCGCGCTCGATCTCGACGCGGAACGTCTCGCCGTCCACGTCGACGTCCATGTAGCCGTCGAAGCAGATCGGCTCGTCGTACTGCGACGTCTGGAAGTTCTTCGGCATGTCCGGGTAGAAGTAGTTCTTCCGCGCGAAGCGGCACCACTCGGCGATCTCGCAGTTGAGCGCGAGCCCGATCCGGATCGCGGACTCCACGGCCTTGCCGTTGACGACCGGCATCGCGCCGGGCAGGCCGAGGCAGGTCGGGCAGACGTGGCTGTTGGGCTCGCCGCCGAAGGTCGCGGGGCAGCCGCAGAACATCTTGGTCGCGGTGTTGAGCTCGACGTGGACCTCGAGCCCGAGGGCCGGGTCGTACGCCGCGAGCACGGTGTCGAAGTCGACGAGCTCGACGTCGTCGTGGGAGGTCGTGGTCATGCGGACGCACCTTCCGAGGGCAGGGCCGGGGCCTGGGCGAGCAGCGGGCCGCCCCACTGCTCGACCAGCAGGGACTCGAGCGCGGCGCCAACGCGGTAGCAGCGGTCGTCGGCGAGCGCGGGGGCCAGGATCTGGAACCCGGCCGGCAGGCCGTCCTCGGAGGCGAGGCCGCTGGGCACCGAGATGCCCGGCACGCCGGCGAGGTTGGCGGGGATGGTGGCGAGGTCGTTGAGGTACATCGCCAGCGGGTCGTCGACCTTCTCCCCGATCGGGAACGCCGTGGTCGGCGCGGTCGGCGAGACCAGCACGTCGACGCTCTCGAACGCCGCGGCGAAGTCTCGGCTGATCAGCGTCCGCACCTTCTGCGCCTGGCCGTAGTAGGCGTCGTAGTAGCCGCTGGAGAGGGCGTAGGTGCCGATCATGATGCGGCGCTTGACCTCGTCGCCGAAGCCGGCGGCGCGGGTGGCCTTCATGACCTCCTCGGCGGAAGGCGAGGCGACGCCCTCGGGCAGCACCCGCAGGCCGTAGCGCATCGCGTCGAACTTCGCGAGGTTGCTCGACGCCTCGGCCGGCATCACGAGGTAGTAGGTCGCCAGCGCGTGCACGAAGCTCGGGCACGACACCTCGACGACGTCGGCCCCGGCCTTGACGAGCAGGTCGAGCGACTCGCGGAACCGGTCCTGCACGCCCGCCTGCCAGCCGTCACCACCCAGCTCGGTGATGACGCCGATGCGCACCCCGCTCATGTCACCGGTCGCGCCCTGGCGGGCGGCGTCCACGATGCCGGGCAGCGGCTGGGCGATCGAGGTGGAGTCGAGCGGGTCGTGGCCGCCGATCAGCTCGTGCAGCAGCGCCGCGTCGAGGACGGTGCGGGTGACCGGGCCGACCTGGTCGAGGCTGTTGGCCATCGCGACGAGGCCGTAGCGCGAGACCCCGCCGTACGTCGGCTTGGTGCCGACGGTGCCGGTCACCGCACCGGGCTGGCGGATCGAGCCGCCGGTGTCGGTGCCGAGCGCCAGCGGCGCCTCGAAGGCGGCCACCGCGGCGGCCGAGCCGCCGCCCGAGCCACCGGGGATGCGGGTGAGGTCCCACGGGTTGTGGGTGGGGCCGTACGCCGAGTGCTCGGTCGAGGAGCCCATGGCGAACTCGTCCATGTTGGTCTTGCCGAGGATCGGCAGCCCCGCCTCACGGAGCTTGGCGACCACCGTGGCGTCGTACGGCGGGACCCAGCCCTCGAGGATCTTGGAGCCGCAGGTGGTCGGCAGACCGCGGGTGGCGAGCACGTCCTTGACCGCGATCGGCACGCCGTCGAGGGCCGAGGCCGGCTGCCCGGCGGCGCGGCGCTCGTCGGCCGCGGCGGCCTGGGCGAGCGCGCCCTCGGCGTCGACGTGGAGGAAGGCGTGGACCGCGCCGTCGACGGCGGCGATGCGGTCGAGGCTCGCACGCGTGAGCTCGACGCTGGTGGTCGCGCCGGAGGCGAGGTCGTCGGCGAGGTCGGCCGCGGAGCGGGTCAGGACCTCGGGCAGGTCGGCGCTCACTGCTCGTCCCCCAGGATGCGCGGCACGGAGAAGCGCTGCTGGTCCACGTCGGGGGCCCCCGAGAGCGCCTCGGCGGGCGTCAGGCTCGGGCGCACGACGTCGTCGCGGAAGACGTTGGTCAGCGGCAGCGCGTGCGACGTCGGGGGGACGTCGTCACCGGCCACCCCGCGGATGGAGGCGACGGAGTCGAGGATCACCGACAACTGGGGCGCGAGGTGGTCGAGCTCGGCGTCGGTGAGGTCGATCCGGGCGAGGTCGGCCAGGTGGGCCACCTCGTCACGGGAGAGCGAGTCGGGCATGGGGTCGATCCTAGGGAAGTGCGACGACGGCCGGGTCGCCGCCTTGCGGCGACCCGGCCCGCGCTGTGCCGGGCGCTACTTCCTCGCCTTCACCGTGAGCTTCGTGGTGCCCGAGGCGGCGGCGTGCGACGTGTCACCGGAGTAGGCGACGACGACCTTCCAGACGCCGCGGGTGAGCCGGGGCAGCGTCACCCTCTGCGTGGTGCCGGAGACGGCGACCCGGACGACCTTCGACTTCTTCGTCCCCTTCTTGGTCAGCGCGACCTCGAGGGCGCCGCTCGGCACCGAGGTGGTGCCGTCGAGGGCGACGGCGAGCTTCGCACGGCGGCCGACGACGGGCTTGCCCTTGATCGTCGCGGTGACGCTCGGGGTGGCCTTGACGACCGCAGCAGGCGTGGTCGGCTGGGTGGGCTGCGTGGTCACCGGGGCCTGCAGGCGCGTCCAGTCGATCGCGACCGGGGTCTCGGTGTCCTGAGTGGTGTTCGACCGGGTGTGGGCCTGCCAGGTGTAGACGGAGTACGCCTTCGTGCGGTCGAGGCGGGCCGTCGGTGCGGTCAGCGAGGTCGAGAACGAGCCGCTGGTGAGCGCCGAGGCCGGGACCCAGGTCGCGGCGGCGAAGGCGTCCATGCCATCGCGCGAGCCGGTCGGGGGCAGGCCACCCGCCGGGGCCAGGCCGACGTAGATGCCGTTGTCGCCGATGTTGGTCACCCCGCGGAATCCGGTGCCGGTCGCCGCGACGGTGAGGCCGGCGGTCGGGCTGGCGTCGCTGACCCGCGCGGTCACCGTCGGGGTCGGCACGCCGGCGGTGAACGACGCGACCTGCTTCTTCAGGTCCGAGGCCGGGTTGGTCCCGGTGGCGTAGAAGTGTGCCCGCACCCCGCTGGTGAGGTTGCCGAGGAACGACGCGGCGAACGACTTGCCGTCGACCGGCTTGCCGGCGCCGATGCCGAGGGCGGTCGCCTCGGCGCTGTCGGCGGGGAGCACGCCGGCCCAGTCGGGTGTGGCGGCGAGCGTGGTGGGGTCCGGCCGGGTCGAGGCCGCGAAGGTCGCGACGACCACGCGAGCCGGGTCGGTGCTGGCTGCGGGGCCGCCGAAGGCGGCGTTCGAGGCAGACACGACGGCGGTGAGGCGGCCGCTGCCGTCAGGGCCGTAGGTCACGGCCGGGTCGGCGAGGGTGACGGTGTAGAGGGTCGTGCCGGCGTTGACGAACGACCCGGCCACGGACCCGGCGTACTGCACCGTCGAGGCGCGCGTCGCGACCTCGTAGGTCGCGGTGCCGCCGGGGAAGCTCACGACGCCGTCGGCGTCCTCGGTGGCGCCGCCGCCGAGGACGTGGGTGGAGAGGTGGTCGTCGAACTGCTGGGACACCTCCCAGGCCAGCACGGGTGCGGGGGCGGCGGCCTGGGCCTGCACGGGCGCCAGCGCGAGGAGCCCGCCGGTGGCGAGCGCTCCCGCGACGGTGCCGACCGCGCAGCGGCGTGTGCGGGTGACGAGGGTGGACATGGTGGTTCCTCTCGGGGTGGGACCGGGTGGGTGGAGAGCTCGCGTCACGGACGTCTCACCGACGGCGTGCGGAGCGGGGTGGGACGAGCAGGCTGGCGGCGGCGAGCAGCAGCAGGGCGCTGCCGAGCCACCACGGCCAGGGGTCGGAGGCGGGGGTCGCCGGGATGACGGCCGCGACGGGGGCCACCCGGGTCGCGGTCGGCGGCTGCGCGAGCAGGGCACCCGCCGCCGCGTCCTCCGGGACCGGGTCGGCGGCGGTCGGGGCCGCCAGCGGGGGCACCGCCACCGGCTGGGGCTGCGACGCCGCGGTGGGCGTGGCGGAGGCGCTCGGGGTGGGGGTCGGGTCGGGCGTGGAGGACGACGGACGGACGGGCGCGGAGTTCTGCACCGACGGCGGCCGCGTCGCGGGGGCGCTCGTCGGTGGCGCGGCCGGCGGACCGCCCGCGGCGTCGAGGCCGACGGTCAGGGGCAGCGCGACCTTGAAGGGGTCGGTGGAGGTGCCGGAGGAGTACCAGAACGCCGCCGCGCCGAGCCGGTCGAGCTGGTCGACGAACGACTGCGGGAACGACCCGCTGCTCGGCGTACCGGTCACCTGCGGGACGCCCGAGACCGTGACGCCGAGGTAGGCAGGGGTCGCCGTGAAGCCACGCGGGTCGGACAGGTCGACCGCCGGGAGGGTGGCGAGGGTGACGACCTGCGCCGGCACCTCCTGCCACACGGTCTGGTCGGTCTGCGACGAGGCGTGGCCGCCGACGCTGGCCCGCAGCTCGCCACGGCCGCCGGCGACCTCGAGGACGGGGTCGGAGACGACGAACGCCGACATCCCGGAGTAGTAGAGGACGCTGACGGAGCCGCTCCACGAGATCCGGGCGGTGCCCGCCGCGGCGTCGACCTCACCGCTGCCGCCGGCGAAGACGAACGTGTGGTCGCTCGTGGTGCCGGCCGCCGGCGGACCGAGCGGGGCGCCGTCGCTGGTGGTCGACAGGCCGGCCCAGGTGGCGGGCTGCCAGGCGCCGCCGGTCCACTTCTGCACCGAGACCGCACCGTCGCTCTGGCGCCACTGCTCGGGCGCGATCTGCACTCCCCCGCGGCCCGGGTCGGGGTGGCGCCCGGCCGAGAAGAGGTTGACCGTGCCGGGGGCGTGGGCGCGGTTGCCCGACTCACGGCTCAGCCCCCAGCGCAGCGTGGCGCCGGTGACGTTGATGGTGCTCGTCGGGGTGGCCGTGGGGGTCGGGGTCGGCTCCTCGCTCGCGACCGCCCGGGCTGGGAGGGCGACGAGCACCAGCGCCACGAGGACCGCCCTACGCACGACGCGTCCTGCGGCGTACGACGACCAGGCGGGCGAGGGCGAGCAGCAGCACCGCGGCCGAGCCGGCCGCGAACAGCACGGCCCCGCGCTCGTCGGGCACCTCGGCGGCGACGGGCGTGGTCACAGGGGTGGGAGCGGTGTCCGGCGTCGAGACGTCGGTGACGGCGAAGCTCACCGACGGCGGCTCCTCGACGCCGAACAACCGCAGCTCGTGGGTCCCCACCTCGGTCGAGGCGGGGATGGAGACGACGCCGGCGAGGCGACCGTCGGGGCCGACCAGGAACGGGCCGGCGCCGGCCGCGCCGTCGTCGAGGACGGCGGAGACCTGGCTGCCGGGCGTGAGCCCGGCGGCGGTGAAGGCCAGGACGTTGCCCGGGCGCGCGGAGGCCCGGTCGACCTCGAGGGTCGCGGGGACGGCCTTGCCGGGGCGAGGACGCTTCGTGCCGGCCGGCTCGTCCGTCGGCTCGTCCGCCGGCTCGGCGGTGGGTGCCGCGGTCGACACGTCGTCGCCATCCGTGGTGGTGCTCGCCGGGGTCGAGGCGGCCGGCTCGGTCGGTGCGACCGAGGCGACCCGCACGGGGGTGAAGGACTCGTTGCGGGCGTTGACGACGCCGTGGGCGCCGACGGTGATGACCCCGCAGGTGACCCGGCGGCAGTCGACGCGGCGCACCGCGCCGTCGCGGTCGACGGTGTCGAACGCTGCGCCGGGCACGTTGATCGTGGTCGACCAGGAGCCGTCGGCGCGCATGGTCGAGGTGGCCGAGCCGGCGGTGTCGGAGCCCGGGAAGGCGATGAACCGCTGGTGGCCTGCGTTGTCGGCCGACTCGTCGTCGGGCACGTAGAGCAGGTCGCGCCCGGTCTGGCCGCCCTGGCTCGGGCGCCAGGTGCCGCTGACCGTGCCGAAGAAGACGTAGATGCCGCCGTGACCGCCGGCGACCGACTGGAACCCGCGGCCGGTGACGGTCAGCGTGGTGAGGTACGTCGGGTCGACGGTGGCCGTGCCCCCGTCGCCCGTCACCGTCACGCGGGCGGCGGCGTGTGCCGGGGCGACAGGCACGAGCAGCGCGATCGCGGCGAGCAGCACGATCAGGACACGGCGCACGGCGCCTCCTTCGTCGAGGTGCGGACCGGCACGACGACGAGCGACCCGCCGACGTCGACCACCCGCACCGGGTGCTGGTAG
Organism: Nocardioides flavescens; assembly: GCF_009823805.1. GTDB lineage: Bacteria > Actinomycetota > Actinomycetes > Propionibacteriales > Nocardioidaceae > Nocardioides > Nocardioides flavescens. The sequence continues at coordinate 265,483 of NZ_WUEK01000001.1, forward strand.
ACGCGGCTCACGAGCTCGTCGGTGAGCACGGCCGCGGGCGGCCCGTCGGCGGCCACGACGCCGTCGGACAGCACCGCCACGCGGTCGGCGTACGCCGCGGCGAGGGAGAGGTCGTGCAGCACGACGACCACGGCGGCACCCTCGTCGGCGGCGGCGCGGGCGACGCCCAGCACGGCCTCCTGGTGGCGCACGTCGAGGGCGGCGGTGGGCTCGTCGAGCAGCAGCACGGGTGCGGCCTGGGCGAGCACGCGCGCGAACGACACCCGGGCCTGCTCCCCTCCCGACAGGGTCGGGAAGAGCCGCAGCGCGAGCGGGGTGACGTCGGCGCGCTCCATCGCCGCGGCCACGAGCAGCTCGTCGTCGGCGGCGGCCGGCGTGCGGTGCCACGGGGCCCGGCCCATCGCGACGACGTCGGCGACGCGGAACCCGAAGGCGAGGCCCTGGCGCTGCAGCAGCACCGCCCGCCGGCGGGCCAGCTCGCGGGCGGCGAGCGAGGCGAGCGGCCGCCCGTCGAGGGTGACCGTGCCGCGCTCGGGCACGACGTCGCCGGACAGCACCGACAGCAGCGTCGACTTGCCGGCGCCGTTGGGTCCGACCAGCGCCACGAGCTCGCCTGCCCCGACGCTCAGCGAGACGCCGCGCAGCACGTGCGCCTCGCCGAGGCGAACGTCGACGGCCTGCGCCGCGAGGCTGTGCTCGTGGGAGCTCACGCCCAGCCCCCCGCCGTACGACGGGCGCGGCGGATCAGCCAGAAGAAGAACGGGCCGCCGACGAGCGAGGTGAGCATCCCGATCGGGAGGTCGGCGTACTCCACCGCGGTGCGCGCCCACAGGTCGGCGAGCACGAGCAGCACCGCCCCGCCGAGCGCGGACGCCGGCACGAGCAGGCGGTGGCCGGGGCCGGCGGCGAGGCGGACCAGGTGGGGCACGACGAGCCCGACGAACGCGATCACCCCGCAGAAGGCGACCGCGGCGGCGGTGAGCAGCGCGACGACGACGATCGTGGTGAGCCGCAGCCGCTCGACGTCGACGCCGACGTGGCGGGCGGCCCGGTCGCCCAGGGCGAGCAGGTCGAGCGGCCGGGCGAGGAGCAGCGCGGCGACGAGCCCCACGGCCGCGACCGGCACCATGACGGCGAGGTGCTCCCAGCGCGAGCCGTTGAGGCTGCCCAAGGTCCAGAAGACGATCTCCTCGCGAGCCTGGGTGTCGCCGAGGAACATCAGGAACGCCAGGCCGGCGCTGGTCATCGCGTTGAGGGCGATGCCGGTGAGCACCAGCGTCACCGTCTCGGTGCGCCCGGCGTCGCGCGAGAGCAGGTAGACCAGCAGCGTCGTGGCCAGTCCGCCGGCGAACGCTGCCACCGCGACGCTCCAGGTGCCGAGGAAGGTCCAGCCGAAGACGATGACGGAGGCCGCCCCGAGCGCGGCCCCCGACGAGACGCCGACGACGCCCGGCTCGGCGAGCGGGTTGCCGAAGACGCCCTGCATCAGCGCACCGGCGGTGGCCAGCGCAGCTCCGGCGACGGCGGCGGTCAGCACCCGCGGGAAGCGGACCTGCCACAGCGTCGCCTCGCCCTGGGGGTGGCTCGGCAGCGGGCCGACGTCGAGCCCGACGCGGTGGAACAGGGAGCCGAGCACCTCGCCCGGGGGCACGTCGAGCTGCCCGCGTCCGGCGGCGACGACGAGCGCGGCGCCGAGGGCGGCACCGAGTCCGGCCAGGAGCCCGACCCTCCCCGCCCGGATCCGCGGACGCGCCAGGGCCGTCGTGCCGGCGGGCAGTGTGGCGGTCACGCGACCGCCTCGGGGGCGTACATCGCGACGGCGAGCGCCTCGAGCACCTGGGCGGTGAGCGGTCCGAACCCGAGCACCTGGGAGTCGTCCATGTCGACGAAGCGGCGGTGCTGGCCGGCCGGGGTGGTGGCGAGGGCGGGCAGCCGCTCGAGCAGGCCGTCGACGCCACCGGCGGACTCGAGGCCCTTGCTCATCACGAGCACGACGTCGGGCTGGGCGGCGACGATGCCCTCGTCGGTGACCGGCTTCATTCCGTCCCAGCCGATCTCGTCGGCGACGTCGTAGCCGCCCACCGCCTCGATCAGCCCGTCGGCGCCCGAGCCCTCGCCGAACATGTAGTAGACGCCGGACTGCCCGCGCACGTAGAGGAAGACGGTGCGCAGCCGGCGGCTCTCCTCGGCCGGGGCGATCCCCGCGATCTCGGCCCGCACCCGGTCGACCTCGGCGGCGGTGCGTGCGGCGAGGGCCGCGCCCTGCTCGGGGACGCCGAGCGCCTCGGCGACCGAGGTCGTCAGCGATGCGACGTTGTCGAGGCTGCGCGTGGAGTCGAGCACCACCACCGGCACGCCCGCCTCGCGCACCTGCAGGACGACGTCCCACGGCCCCAGGGTGGTGTCGGTGATGAGCACCGTCGGGTCGAGGGCGAGGATCGCCTCGGCCGAGAGGTCGTGCCCGCCGCGCGTGACCAGCGGCAGGTCGGCGGCCTCGGCGAACTGCGTCGAGACGTCGCGCCCCACGACCGCGTCGCCGAGACCGAGCTCGAAGACGGTGCGCGCGAGCGTGCCGTAGACGTCCAGCGCCAGGATCCGGCTGGTGTCGGTCACGGTGACCTCCGTGCCCTGGGCGTCGGTGACGGTCACGGGCAGCTGCGAGGTCGGGGCGTCGGCCACCGGCTCGACGGCGGGGTCGGCGACGACCGCGCTCGTCGGGCCGTCGTACGCGCGGGGGTCGGCGGCCGGCGTCACGTCGGCCAGCGAGACTCCCCCGACCGACGAGCCGCCGTCTGCGGTGGCGCCGGGGTCGGGGGCGTCGATGCCGCACCCGCCCAGCAGCGCCGTCGACGCCAGCACGGACGCCAGCACGGCTGCGGCGACGAGACGTGTGCGCACGACTCCTCCGTTCCTGAGATGAGGTAAGCCTTACCTGAGTGAGGTGAGGCTAACCTATGCGCAGTTCGGCGTGGCAGGGACCGTCCCACCGACGGGACGGCGTAGCGTTCCCACTGCGCCCACCGCCTGAGACCTGTCTCAGGCCGAGCCCCGACTGGAGCCCCGTGACCGTCCTCGACACCCCCCTCGACCAGCCGCTCTCGATCGCCATGCGCGACGGCAGCCGCGCCGAGCACGAGGCCGCCGAGGGCTCGTCCTTCGTCGGCGAGCTGATGGCCGGCCGCGTCGACGAGACGGGCTACGCCGCCTACCTTCGCCGTCTGCGCGCGGTCTACGCCGCTCTCGAGACCGCCGGCCGTGAGCGCGCCGACGACCCCTACGTCGCCGCCGTGCGCGACGTCGCCCTCGAGCGGCTCGACGCCCTCGACGCCGACCTCGACCACTGGGCGCCCGACGTCTCGCACGACCTGGCGCCGGGCGAGTCGCCCGCGGCGGCGGCGTACGTCGACCGCCTGGAGGCCAGCGCCGCCTGGGGTGGGCTCTTCGTCGCCCACCACTACACGCGCTACCTCGGCGACCTCTCCGGCGGCCAGGCGATCGGGCGCACCCTCGACCGCGAGTTCGGGCTGGAGGGTCGCGGCACCGACTTCTACCGCTTCGCCGCGATCCCCAAGCCCAAGCCCTACAAGGACTCCTACCGCGCCCGCCTCGACGCGCTGACCTCCAGTCACGACGACAAGGCCCGCGTCGTCGCCGAGGTCCAGGTCGCCTTCCAGCTCAACCGCGCCCTCTTCGTCGAGCTCGGCACCCACCTCCCCGCCTGGCGTCGTACGCCGCGGGAGGGCTGAGCTCGGGCCGGCCCGCGCCCGTTCCACCGGGTACCCGGTGAAACTCACGCTCCCAGCACGAAACTTCCTACGGCAAGCACCAGTTCCGTGACCCCAGTTCGCCATCGGCGTCCGCCCGCGTCCAGTACGTCGCCGGCCGCCAGTTTCACCGGGTACCCGGTGAAACTCACGCTTCCCGCACGAAACTTCGTACGGCAAGCACCAGTTCCGTGACCCCAGTGGGACACCTGTGGCGCTGGCGACTCCGACAACCCCTACCAACCGATCCGCGTCCGCGCGCATCCTTCCTGGTGACCGACTGACGGACACCGAGGACGAGCGGGGAGGCGACGCGATGGGCCAGGACGCCACACCGGGGTTGCCGTCGTTCACCGAGTTCGTCGAGGTGGCGTGGCCGGGGCTCTACCGCACGGCCTACCTGCTGCTCGGCGACCACCAGCTCGCCGAGGACCTCGTGCAGGACGCGCTCGCCAAGACCTACGCATCCTGGCGGCGGGTCCGGGAGCCGGCCGCGGCCCGTGCGTACGCCCGCACCGTGCTGGTCAACACCGCCGCCTCCTGGTTCCGTCGCCGCTCGTGGCGGCGCGAGTGGCCCACCGACGAGCTGCCCGAGACCGCCACCGGGCACGACCCGTCCGACCGCCCCGCGGTCGTCGCGGCCCTGCGCACGCTCCCGCCCCGCCAGCGGGCGGTCGTGGTGCTGCGCTACTTCGACGACCTGAGCGTGCGCGAGGTCGCCGACACCCTGGGCATCAGCGAGGGGACGGTCAAGAGCCAGACCTCGCACGCCCTCGACCGGCTGCGCGTCGCCCTCGGCGACGACGTGGTGCCCGCCCCCGCCCGGGGCCTCCCGAGGAGCCGACCGTGACCGAACGCCTCACCGACCTCATGCAGCGCGCCGTCGACGACCTGCGGGTCCCGCCGGCCCCCACCGAGCGCGTCGTCGCGCAGGGACGGGCCGTACGCCGCACCCGCCGCCGCACCGCCGCGGCCGTCACCGCGGCCGTCGTCCTGGTCGCCGGCATCGGCGTCGGCGCGACCTGGCGCGGCACCTCCGAGGTCGAGCCGGCACGGCCCGACGACACCGGGAGAGCCGAGGACCTCGCGGGGAACGGCCCGGCACTCGCGGTGGGTTCGACGGTCGTCCTCGACGGCGGAGACGTCATCGCTCGCGTAGGGGCGGATGCAGTCCGGTCGCTCTACTACACGTCGGCCGGCGTCGTCGTCCGCCACGGGACTGACGCAGCCCAGGATGGATCAGCCGTGATGCGATTCTCGTTGCTGACAGCATCCGGGAGCCTTACTCGACTACCGATCGAGCTCCAGTCAGCCGTCCCGTCAACCGATCCCACGGAGCCTTACCTGGCCTTCTCGACCGTGGCTGAGGGCACCGTCCAGGTGGTCGTGCTCGACGTTCGCGACGGGGTCGAGGCAGCACGTGTGCCGGTGCCCCAGGTCGCGAAGTGGGGAGCCTGGACCTCCCCCGTCGTCTCACTCGACGGTGACACCGTCTACGTCGGCAGCGCGGAAGGGTCCGTGTCTGTGGACTGGCGAACAGGCGAGGTGACAGAGACGGCCGAGGTCGACGTCTACCCGGACGTCCGAGGCGGCCACACCATCGCCACGGCCGACGGGGCGCCTATCGTCGTCGACGTCGCCACCGGCGAGCTGCTCGCCGGCACCACCGGTCGCAGCGGGATGCTCTCGTTGTCCCCGGACGGCCGCTACGCCCGGGTCGGCGAGCGGATCGTCGATCTCGAGACCCAGGCGATCACGCGGGTGGGCCTGCGCGGCCCGATCGGGTGGTCTCCCTCCGACGAGCCGTTCACCCTCGACGGCGACCGGCTGACCACGTGCTCGCCCACGACGGGCGAATGCGTCGAGACCCGTCTCGACCTGCCGGCCGGGGCCGGCAGCGACGACGTACGGCTCGGCGGAGTGACCTACGAGTCCTGATCCCCGTGAGAGGATGCGGGCGCCATGGGAGCCCGCACCGAGACGCCCAGCGACGCCCGCGTCAGCGCCGCCGCGCTGTGGTCGCGCGCGCTGGTGGTGGGGTCGATGGCGTTCTTCCTCGGCGTGACGGGCCACGTGATGGCCGACGGCCTGCTCCCCGGCCCGGTGCTGGTCACCGCCCTGCTGGCCGCGACGGTGCTGACGACCGCGCCGGTCGTCGTACGCCGGGTGGGGGCGCCCGCGATGGTCGCCCTGCTGGTGGTGGGACAGACGTTCATCCACCTCTGCCTCACCATGACCGCCGGCCACCGCGGCGACCACGCCGTGACCGCGGCCGGTGCCGCGGCGACACCCGCGCCCAGGCCGACCGTGCCCGACCTCGGCACTCTCGCCACGGTCGACGGCCGACGGGTCGGCTCGCTGCAGGACGCCTACCGCAGCGTCACCGACGTGCCGCCGGGTGCCGGCGGCGACCCGCTGCGCGACGCGGTCGGCCACCTCGTGGCCGACCTGCACGCGCACGCGCCGATGATGCTCGCCCACCTGCTCGCCGCCGCCCTCGTCGGCCTCTGGCTTGCCCACGGCGAGCGCGTCCTGTGGACCCTCGTCGAGCTCACCACCCGGGCCCTCGTCGCACTCGTGCGCCCGGTCGCCGCGCCCGCCGTGCCCCGGCGGGTGGCGACCCGCACCGTCACCCAGGCCTCCCCCGGTCCGCGCACGCTCTGGATCGCCCGCTCGCACGCGCGTCGCGGTCCGCCCCGGCTGCTCCTCGCCGTCCCCGCGCGCTGACGCCCCGCACCTGACCAGGCCCGACTCGAGACCGAGGCCGGCGGGCGCGTCTGCGCGCTCCCACCCGTCTCGAGGAGAGTCCCATGACCGACGTCCTCGCGCACTCGCGCGAGCCTGCCCAGCCACCGCCCACCCGCCGTACGAGGTCCGGCGGCCCGAAGTCCTCCGGCCTGTTCCGGGCCGTGTGGCGCTGGCACTTCTTCGCCAGCTTCCTGGTCGTGCCCGTCCTGCTCGTGCTCGCGAGCACCGGGCTCATCTACCTGTTCCGCTTCCAGCTCGAGCCGCTGATGCACCCCGACCTGATGAAGGTCGACCCGTCCAGCGGCACTGGGGTGGCCCAGCCCTACTCGACGCAGCTCTCACTGGTCGAGGAGGCCTACCCCGGCTCGATGGCCCTCTCCCTCGCCGAGCCGCGCGACGACGACCGCCCCACGGTCGTCTCCATCACCACGGCCGACGGCGCCGCCCGCGACGTCTACGTCGACCAGTACGCCCCCGCCGTGCTCGGCTCCATCGACCCCGAGACGACGCTGTCGGGGCGGGCGATCGCGCTGCACGCCGACCTGATGGCCGGCACCGTCGGCGACCGGGTGATGGAGCTCGGCGCCTGCTGGGCGATCGTGATGGCCCTGACCGGCTACTACCTGTTCGTCCGCGGCTGGCGCAACCGGCGCCGGGCCCGCAAGGCCGAGCGGGCGGGCGCGAGGCTGCGCTACCGCCACGGCCTGGTCGGTGCGGTCGTCGGCGTCGGGCTGCTCACCCTGCTGGTCTCGGGGCTGCCCTGGACCGGCTTCTGGGGCGCGCAGGTCCAGAGCCTCGCCACCGCGCGCGGCTCGTCGATGTGGAGCGCCGACCCCGGGGCGATCAGCGACCCGACGTCGTCGCTCGACGAGTCGCTGCCGCACTCGCACTCCCAGGACGTCCCGTGGGGCATGGGCCACTCGCAGGTGCCGCGGTCGGATCCCGACGCGGTCACGGTCGACGAGAACGGCGAGATCAGCACGGCCAACGTCGACACCGCGGTCGCGGTCGCCGACCGCGAGGGGCTGCGCCACCCGATGACCGTCGCACTGCCCGCGCCCGACGACGAGACCGGCGTCTACTCGGTCATCGGCTACGCCTTCGACGCCCCCTCCGACGAGCGCACCGTGCACGTCGGGCGCTACGGCGGCGAGGTCGTGTCGACGTACGGCTTCGACGACTACCCGCTGCTCGCCAAGGTCGTCTCGCAGGGCATCGGCCTGCACGAGGGGCGCAGCCTCGGCCTGTGGTCGTTCTGGGGCGCCGCTCTGATGTGCATCGGCGTCGTCTTCATGTGCCTGAGCGGTCCGCTGATGTGGTGGCGCCGCCGGCCGAAGGGAGCGGGCCGGCTCGGCGCCCCGCGCGGTCGGCTGCCGCTGAAGGCGACGCCGCTGCTCGTGGTCGGTCTGGTCGCGCTGGGGGTGTTCCTGCCGCTGTTCGGCATCTCGCTGGTGGTCGTGCTGCTGCTCGACCAGCTCGTGCTGCGCCGGGTCCCGGCGCTGTCGCGGTGGTTCGACACGGTCGAGCCGAAGCCAGCCGCGCCCGCCTGAGCAACGGCCCCGCGACAGCACTCGGCCCCCGGCCGCTCCGTCAGACGACGGGCGGACCGGGGGCCGTGTGCGTGTGCGTGTGGGGCGGGGCCTCAGGACCCGGCGACCGCCGACTTGAACGCGGCGCCGGCCTTGAACGCCGGGGCGGTGCTCGCGGCGATCTGCATCTCGGCGCCGGTCTGCGGGTTGCGGCCGGTGCGAGCGGAGCGCTCACGGGCCTCGAAGGTGCCGAAGCCGGGGATCGTGACCTTCTCGCCGGCGGCGACGGTCTTGGTGATGGTCTCGATCAGGGCGTCCAGCGCGCGCTCGGCGTCCGCTCCGCTCAGGCCCGAGGCCTGGGAGACGGCGTCCTTGAGCTGGCTCTTGTTCATGGGGTTCCTTCCAGATGGTGCGAGAACGACTCTCAGCGCGGGGCACGGTACCAGCGGTTCTGGCCGTCATCTGCCCGCACAGGACACCAGTTGACCATCTACGGTGGGCGGACCATGAGCCAGCCACGCCGTGTCGAGCCAGATCACCCGCCCGACCACCGGCCACAGGTCGACCCCGAGGACGCCCTCCTCGCCGACGACCGGGTGCAGCTGCTCGCCTTCGTCGACGCCCAGCGCGCCGAGGTCCTGGCCCTGCTCGACGGGCTGGACGAGGCGCAGGTCCGGGCCCGCCTGGTCCCCTCGGCCACCACGCTGCTGGGGCTGGTCAAGCACTGCACGTTCGTCGAGCGGGTGTGGTTCCCGGTGTCGCTGGAGGGCCGCTCGCGCACCGAGGTCGGGGTGCCCGAGGACGCCGAGGCGAGCTGGGCGCTCCACGACGCCGACACGATCGACTCGGTCCGCACGGCCTACCTCGCCGCGTGTGAGGAGTCGCGGGCCCTCGTGGCGTCGTACGACCTCGACGCGGTGGTGGCGCACAACCGCCGCAGCCCGCTGAGCCTGCGGTGGGTGCTGCTGCACCTCGTGCGCGAGCTCGCCCGCCACGCCGGCCACGGCGACGTGCTGCGCGAGCAGCTGCTGGCGCAGACAGCACCGAGCGAGGAGTAGCAGAATCTCGCGGGTCGCTGTCGAGAACGACGACCGAGCGGCGACGAGTGGTGCAGACGACCCCGCCCGGGGTCACGACAGAGAGGCCACAACCGTGAAGTACGTCGTCATGTTCACCTCCAGCCCCGATCTCGACGCGCAGACCGACCCCGAGACGGCGAGCGCGGTCTACCGCCGCATCTACGAGTGGTTCGGCGAGCACGCCGCCTCCATCGCCGACGGCGGCGCCGAGCTGATGGGCGTCGAGACCGCCACGACCGTCCGGCGCTCCGACGCGGGCCCGGTGGTCGTCGACGGCCCGTTCAACGAGGCGAAGGAGGTCATCGGCGGGTTCTCGGTCCTCGACGTGCCGGACCTCGACGCCGCCATCGCGATCGCCCGCACCTGGCCGATGCTCGACCTTCCCGGCACCTCCGTGGAGATCCGGCCGATGGTCGTGGACTACTCGCAGTTCGAGTGAGCCACCACCGGGTCACCGACGGTCTCCTCGCGCAGGTCCTGCGCGAGGAGACCGGCCCGCTCGTCGCCCGCCTGGCCCGTCGCCACCGCGACTTCGACCTCGCCGAGGAGGCCGTGCAGTCGGCGGTGGTGGAGGCGCTCACCGCGTGGCGGCGCGACGGGCCGCCACGCAACCCCGCGGCGTGGCTGCAGGTCGCCGCCCAGCGCAACGCCCTCGACGGCGTACGCCGCTCCGCGCGGCAGCGGCGCCTCGCGGAGCGCGTGCCCGCACCCTCCGAGGGCGCCTCCGAAGTCGCCTCGACGGCCGACTCGACCGGCACCGACGACCGCATCGCGTTGCTGTTCGCCTGTTGCCACCCCGCGCTGGCCCCCGAGGCCCGGCTCGCACTGACCCTGCGCGCCGTGGTGGGGATGACCACCCCGCAGATCGCGCGGGCCTTCCTGACCTCGGAGGCGACCCTCGCGCAGCGCATCGTGCGCGCCAAGCGGAAGGTGAGCACCGTGGGGATCAGCCTGACGGTGCCGGCGGCCACCGAGCTCCCCGCCCGCCTCGACGACGTCCTCTCGGTGATCTGCACGGTCTTCAGCGAGGGGTTCGTCTCGACCACCGGCACCGGCCACGACCGTGACCTGGCGGCCGACGCGGTGTGGCTGGCCTCCGCCGTCGCCGCGGCGCAGCCGACCTCGGCGGAGGCCCTGGGCCTCGCCGCGCTGCTGACGCTCCAGCACGCCCGCGCGGCCGCGCGCTTCGACGCCCACGGCGACCTGGTCCTGCTCGCCCACCAGGACCGCTCCCGGTGGGACCACGAGGCGATCGCGAGCGCGGACGCGCTGCTCGAGCGGGCCGCCCGGCTCCGCGCGCCCGGGCGCTACCAGCTGCGGGCGGCGATCGCGGCCGTCCACGCCACCGCACCGAGCTGGGAGGACACCGACTGGTCGCAGGTGGTCGCGCTCTACGACCTCCTCGCCGCCCACGACCCCTCCCCCGTCGTCCGCCTCAACCAGGAGATCGCCCGGTCGCACACCGGCTCGCCCGCCGAGGCCCTGGAGCGCCTCGACGGCCTCGCGACCGCGCTGGCGTCGTACCACCTCTTCCACGCGACGCGGGCCCAGCTGCTGCGGGCCCTCGGTCGCGACGAGGAGGCCCGCTCCGCCGACGAGACCGCCCTGTCACTGACCTCGAACGACGCCGAGCGGCGCCTGCTCACCGTCCGGCTGCGCCGCCGCCCGCTCGACGACGGCAGCTGACCCGGTCGTCCCCCGAGGGGACTGTCGGTGCTGGGCGGCATGATGAGGAGCGTGAGTGAGCAGCCCACGGCGGCGACCCCGGAGGCCCGCGAGGAGCACCGGCGCATCGCCGACGAGATCGAGGACGCCCGCTACCGCTACTACGTCCTCGACGACCCGACGCTCGACGACGCCGACTTCGACCGGCGGCTGCGGCGCCTCGAGGCGCTCGAGGCGGAGTTCCCCGAGCTGCAGACGCCCGACTCCCCCACGCAGAAGGTGGGCGGCGCGGTCTCGACGGAGTTCACCGCGGTCGACCACCTCCAGCGCATGGAGAGCCTCGACAACGCCTTCACCTACGACGAGCTCGCGGCGTGGCACGCGCGGCTGGCGCGCGACGGCGCCGAGGACCCCGCGCTGCTGTGCGAGCTCAAGGTCGACGGCCTGGCCATCAACCTGCTCTACGAGGACGGGCGGCTCGTGCGTGCCCTGACGCGCGGTGACGGTCGCACGGGCGAGGACGTCACCCCCAACGTCAAGACGATCGACACGGTGCCCACCCGGCTGAGCGGCAGCGAGGAGTTCCCCGTGCCGCGCCTGGTCGAGGTGCGCGGCGAGGTGTTCCTGCCCGTCGCGGCGTTCGAGCGGCTCAACGCCTCCATGGTCGAGGCCGGCAAGCCCGTCTTCGCCAACCCCCGCAACGCCGCCGCGGGCTCGCTGCGCCAGAAGGACCCACGGGTCACGGCGAGCCGGGCCCTCGGCATGGTGTGCCACGGCATCGGCGCACGCGAGGGGTTCGACGTGTCCTCGCAGTCGCAGGCCTACCGCGCCCTGGAGACCTGGGGGCTGTCGGTGTCCGACCAGGTCCGCGTCGTGCCCGACCTCGAGGCCGTGCAGGGCTACGTCGAGCACGCGGGCGAGCACCGCCACTCGATCGTCCCCTACGAGATCGACGGCGTGGTGGTCAAGGTCGACGACGTCGCCCTGCAGCGTCGGCTGGGCTCGACGAGTCGCGCGCCGCGCTGGGCGATCGCGTTCAAGTACCCGCCCGAGGAGGTCAACGCCGAGCTCCTCGCGATCGACGTCCAGGTCGGGCGCACCGGCCGCGTCTCGCCGTTCGGCCGGATGGTGCCGACCCGGGTCGCGGGCTCCACGGTCGAGAAGGCGACGCTGCACAACGCCCACGAGGTCAAGCGCAAGGACGTGCGCCCCGGCGACACGGTGATCCTGCGCAAGGCCGGCGACGTCATCCCCGAGATCCTCGGTCCGGTGCTGGCCCTGCGCCCCGAGGGGCTGCCCGAGTGGGAGATGCCGACGACGTGTCCGGCCTGCGGCACCGAGCTCTACCAGCAGAAGGAGGGCGACCGCGACCTGCGCTGCCCCAACCACCGCAACTGCCCCGGCCAGGTGCGCGAGCGGGTCTTCCACGTCAGCTCGCGCAGCGCGTTCGACATCGAGGGGCTCGGCTACGAGGCGGCGAGCGCGCTGCTCGAGTCGGGCGTGATCGCCAACGAGGGCGACGTGTTCGACCTCGACGCCGACCAGCTGCGCCGGACACCGCTGTTCACCCGCGCCCCCAAGAAGGGCGAGGAGGGCCTGCAGCTCTCGGCCAACGGCGAGCGGTTGCTGGCCAACCTCGACCGCGCCAAGCAGGTCCAGCTCTGGCGGGTGCTCGTCGCCCTCTCGATCCGCCATGTCGGTCCGACGGCGGCCCGGGCTCTCGCCCAGGAGTTCGGCTCGATGGAGCGCATCCGCGCGGCCAGCGAGACCGAGCTCGCGGCCGCCGAGGGCGTCGGCCCGACCATCGCCGAGGCGGTCATCGAGTGGTTCGCCGAGCCCTGGCACGCCGAGATCGTCGACGCCTGGACCCGTGCCGGGGTCAGCATGGAGGACGAGCGGGACGAGTCCGTCCCCCGCACCCTCGAGGGGCTGACCGTCGTCGTGACGGGCTCACTGGTGGACTTCAGCCGCGACTCGGCCAAGGAGGCGATCCTCGCCCGGGGCGGCAAGGCCGCGGGCTCGGTGTCGAAGAAGACCGACTTCGTCGTCGTCGGCGACAACGCCGGCTCCAAGGCCGACAAGGCCGAGTCCCTCGGCGTCCCGATCCTCGACGAGGACGGGTTCAAGGCGTTGCTCGCCGAGGGCCCGCCCCCAGCCCCCGAACCGGACGAGTGACCCGCTCCGAACCACTCGCGTGAGCCCGTCCCTGACCCGTCTCGACGTCGCGCACCCGCGTGCCGTCGTCCTGCTCCTGCACGGCGGCAAAGAGACGTCGCGGCGCCCGGTCGATGCCCGCAGCGCCTCCTGGGCGCGGATGGCCGCCCTGCAGCGCGACGTCTCGCCGGCCTTGCACGCAGCCGGCGCGAGCACCTGGCTCCTGCGCTACCGCACCCGCGGCTGGGACGGCGGCGCCGACAAGGTCGCCGACGCGCGGTGGGCGCTGGACGAGGTGCGTTCCGGGCTGGGCGAGCTGCCCGTCGTTCTCCTCGGCCACTCCATGGGCGCCCGCACCGCGGTCCACGTGGCCGACGACCCCGCCGTCCGAGGCGTCGTCGCCCTCGCCCCGTGGTGGCCGCTCGGCGAGCCCGTCGACGCCGCCCTCGGCGTCCCGCTCCGGGCCGCGCACGGGCGCCGCGACCGGATCACGTCGTACGCCGCGAGCCGGGCCTTCGCCGCCCGCGTGGTCGCCGCCGGAGGCGACGCCTCCGTGCGGTCGATGGGCTGGGCGGGCCACTACCTCCTCAGCCGCCGCCGGGCCTGGAACGCCTTCGCCACCCAGCAGGTCCTCGCTCTCCTCCCCTGACCCCGCCTGTCACATCTGTCCCGAGAACCCCAGCAACTGCTGGGATCCCTGACGTTCTGGGGTGTTGCAACACCCCAGAACGTTGGCGATCCCAGCAGATGCTGGGATTCCGCACCCTCGAACCGCACTGGTCCAGACCAGTGCCGGTCAATCCGGTTGCTCGGAATCAACCACCGTGCGACGCTGTTCGCGATGAAACGGAACGGTTTCGTTCCATCCGTGACGACCGTCACTCCGCACCTGACGCGGAGCGACCAGAGGAGCAGCGCACCCCATGACCCCCGCCGAGACCGCCGCCGTCAGTCGGCCGCGCGTGGAGGGCGACCGCGAGGTCGAGATCCTCTCCGCCGCGCTGCGCGTGCTCGCCGACGTCGGCTACGACCGGCTCACGATGGACGCCGTCGCCCAGGCGGCGAAGGCGTCGAAGGCCACGCTCTACCGCCGGTGGAGCTCGAAGGCCCGCCTGGTGATCGACGCCCTCGAGCAGGGCCACGCACACCCGGACACCTTCGAGGCCCCCGTCGACACCGGCACCCTGCGCGGCGACCTGATCGCGACGTTCTGCGCCGCCGGGGGGCTCACCGACAAGCCCGAGGTCGACGCCTTCGCCGCGATCATGACCGCGATCGCGATCGACCCGGAGTTCGCCGCGGCCTTCCGGAGCGAGATCCTCGCCCCCAAGGTCGCAGCGACGACAGCGCTCTTCGAGCGGGCGAGGACCCGCGGCGAGATCGGCCAGGGCGTCGACATCGAGCTGCTCGCCCCGGCCCTGGCCGCCGTGGTGATGCACCGCTTCTTCCTGATGGGCCAGCCCCCCACGCGCGACATCGTCGTCCGCGTCATCGACCAGATCATCCTGCCGGCCGCCCACGCGGCCGACTGACGGACCCACTCCGCACCACAGAACGCACCACAGAAGGAACGCCATGACTGACACCCGTGCGGCCTCCGAGGCCGAGCCCAGCACAACCGGGGGCAAGAACCTCGGCTGGGCGCTCGTGCTCATCTCGGTCGCCCAGCTGATGGTGGTGCTCGACGCCTCCATCGCCAACATCGCCCTGCCGTTCATCGGTCAGGACCTGAACATCAACGACGCCAACCTCACCTGGATCGTCACCGGCTACGCCCTCGCCTTCGGTGGTCTGCTGCTGCTCGGTGGCCGACTCGGCGACCTCTACGGCCGTCGCCGGATCTTCATGATCGGCCTCGCGACGTTCGCCATCGCCTCCCTCGTCGGTGGCTTCGCCCAGAACGAGGCCATGCTCCTCGGCTCGCGCGGTCTCCAGGGTCTCGGCGCCGCGCTCGCCTCCCCTGCCGCCCTGGCGCTCATCACCACGACGTTCCCGGCCGGCCCGGCCCGCAACCGCGCGTTCGCCGTGTACGCCGCCATGTCGGGGGCCGGTGCGGCCGTCGGCCTCATCCTCGGCGGCTGGCTGACCGGCCTCGACCCGATCCTCGGCGCCGAGGGCTGGCGCTGGACCTTCTTCATCAACGCCCCGATCGGCCTCGTCGCGGCCGCCCTGGCTCCCCGCTTCCTCAAGGAGTCGGAGTCGCACTCGGGGTGGCTCGACGTCCCCGGCGCCATCACCGGCACTCTCGGCCTGCTCGGCCTGGTCTACGGCTTCAGCCGCGCCGGCGAGGAGGCCCACGGCTGGGGTGACACCTGGACCATCGCCTCGCTCGTCGCCGGCGTCGCGCTCCTGGTCGTCTTCGCGGTCATCGAGTCCCGCGTCGCGCACCCGCTCCTGCCGGTCCGGGTCTTCGCCAACCGCACCCGCGCCACGAGCTTCGTGGTGATGATGCTGGTGCCTGCGGCAATGTTTGCGATGTTCTACTTCCTCAGCCTGTTCATCCAGCTGGTCGTGGGCTACAGCCCGCTGCACACCGGGTTCGCGTTCCTGCCGTTCTCGGTGGGCATCGTGATCGGTGCGGGGCTCTCGTCCAACCTGGTGAGCCGGATCGACCCGCGCTTCATCGCCGGCATCGGCACCCTGATGGCGGCCGCGGCCCTGGTCGGCTTCTCCCGCCTCTCGGTCCCGAACGGCGTCGCCGACGTCGCGGCCCTGGCGAACGGCGGCCACCTCGGCGCCGACGTCAACTACTGGGCCTCGATCTTCCCGTTCATCATGCTGATGTCGGTCGGCATGGGCCTGACCTTCGTGCCGCTGACCCTCACCGCGGTGCACCACCTGCCCGCGCAGGACTCCGGCATCGGCTCCGGCGTGCTCAACACCATGCAGCAGGTCGGCGGCGCCCTGGGCCTCGCCATCCTCAGCACGGTCTCGCTGAGCGCGGCGTCCGACACCAAGGACGGCCTGGTCAGCCAGCTGACCGGTCAGGGCCTGCCGGCCGACGCCGCGAGCGGCCTGGCCTTCCTCGGCTCCTTCACCGAGGGCGCGACCGCGGCCTTCCTGGTCGGCGCGGTCCTCATCGCGCTCGGTTCGGCGGCGATCTGGGCGTTCCTCAACGTCAAGCACGAGGAGCTCGCCACCGACGGCCCCGAGGGCGGGGTCCACGTCGGCTGACGCCTCCTCCCGCACGCACGACGGCCCCCGACCTGCACAGGTCGGGGGCCGTCGTACGTCGTGCGCGAGGTCAGCACCTCAGTCGGTCGGCGCGAGGGGGGCGGTGCCGTAGCAACCCTTCGTCGGCCGCGAGAGGTTGCCAGGGCACCGCTCCCGCAGCGCCACCGGCGCCACACGCACGAGCAGAAGTCAGACCAGGGCGTCCTGGATCGCCGAGATGAACGCCGGGAGGTCGTCGGGGTCGCGGCTGGTGATGAGGTTGCCGTCGACGACGACCTCCTCATCGACCCAGTCGGCGCCGGCGTTCTTCAGGTCGACCGAGAGCGAGGCGTAGCTCGTGAGGCGCTTGCCGTCGACCAGGCCGGCCGAGATCAGCAGCCACGGCGCGTGGCAGATGGCGGCCAGGGGCTTGCCCGCCTCGGTGACGGCCTTGACGATCGACTGCGCCTTCTCCTCGACGCGGATCTGGTCGGCGTTGACGGTGCCGCCGGGTACGACGAGGGCGTCGATGGAGTCGACGTCGAGGTCGTCGAAGGTCCCGTCGACCTCGACCTTCTGCGTCGGCTCCTTGTCGCCCTCGACGGCCTGGATCGGGTCGGTGCCGAGGGAGTAGACCTTCACCTCGGCGCCGGCCGCGCGCAGCTCGTCGCGCGGCTTGACGAGCTCGGCCTCCTCGAAGTGGTCGGTGACGATGATCGCGATGTGCTTGCCGGAGAGATCTGCCATGCCGACTCGGTAACCGGTGGGCCCGAGAGCGACCTTCACCCCGTCAGGTGAGTGGCCGCGGTGCGCAACAGCGTCAGGGCTCGCTGGGCCCAGGCCGGCGACGCCCCCGCGAGACCGCAGGCGGGGCTGAGCACCAGCTGGTCGCCGACCTCGGCCGGGTCGAGCCCGAGCATGTCGAGCCAGCGCAGCACACCCTCGGCCACCTGGGAGTCGTCCGGCACGGCGGCCGGGTCGGTGCCGGGCAGCACGCCGAGCACGACGCTCTCCCCCGCCTCCAGTGCGGTGGCCAGCTCGTCGTGGTCGCGAGCGGTCAGCTGGGCGTGGTCGACGGCGAGCCCGCGCGCACCCGCCCCGCGGAGCAGGTCGAGCGGGGTGCCGGGCGCGCAGCTGTGCACCCAGGGCTCGGCCCCGGCCGCGACGACGGCCTCCAGCACCCAGGTGAGCGCCTGGCTGGCCTCGGGCGGCTCGACCGTGCGGTGGCGGTCGTAGCCGGACGCCGTCGGCACGGTCCCGGCGAGGACCGAGGCGAGGGCGGGCTCGTCGACCTGCACCACCAGCCGGGAGGCCCCCGGGACCCGGCGGCGCACGTCGGCGACGTGGCCGGCGACGCCCTCCGCTAGCGCCTGGGCCAGGTCGCGGCGGGCGCCGTGGTCGGCCAGCACCTTGTCGCCGCGCGGGCGCTCGACGGTGGCCGCGAGGGTCCACGGACCCGCGACCTGCACCTTGAGCGCACCCTCCAGACCCTGGGTCTGCTCCTCCAGCGTGTCGAGGTCCTGCGCCAGCAGGCTCCGGGCCCGCCGGTGGTCGACCCCGGCGGTCCCGGACGTGCCGGTGAGCCGCCAGCCGGCCGGCTGCAGGTCGGCGTCGAGCCCGTCGACCACGGCCAGGGCCCGGCCGGTCATCGACGCCACCGCGCCGCGACCGGGCACCTCGGGGAGGTAGACGAGGTCGGGGACCTCGCCGATCACGACCCGCAGGGCCTCGTCGAGGTCGCGCTGCTCCGCACCGGGGTGCGAGCCGACGCCGGTCGCCGTGGTCACGGGTCGCGCCGCGTGGAGGTGATGGTGGCCGAGCCGACGACCCGCGTGCCGTCGTAGACGACCGCGGCCTGACCGGGCGCGACGCCGTACGCCGGCTCGAGGAGCTCGACGTCGACCTGGTCGCCCGCGACCGTGACGACTGCGGGGTGCTCGGCGCCGTGGGCGCGCAGCTGCACGGTGCCGTGGAGACGCGAGGGCGGGGTGCCGCACCACCGCGGCCGCTCGCCGCGCAGCCCGTGCACGGCCAGCCGTTCGCGCGGGCCCACCGTGACGGTGCCGGCGACCGGCTCGATGTCGAGCACGAACCGCGGCTTGCCGTCCGGCGCCGGGCGCCCGAGCCGCAGACCGCGGCGCTGACCGATCGTGAAGGCGAAGGTGCCCTCGTGGCGGCCGACCTCGGTGCCGTCCTCGTCGAGGATCGGGCCGGCCCGGTTGGGGGCACGGTCGCCCATCTTCTCGCGCAGCCAGCCGGCGTTGTCCCCGTCGGCGACGAAGCAGATGTCGTGGCTGTCCGGCTTGTCCGCCACCCGGAGCCCGCGCTCGGCGGCCTCGGCGCGCACGTCGGCCTTGGTCGAGCCGCCGAGCGGGAAGAGCGAGTGGCGCAGCTGCGCCTGGTCGAGCACCCCGAGCACGTAGCTCTGGTCCTTGCCGTCGTCGACCGCCCGGTGCATCTCGACGACCCCGTCGGGCCCCTCGCGCAGCTGGGCGTAGTGGCCGGTCGCGACGGCGTCGAACCCGAGACCGAGCGCCCGGTCGAGCACGGCGGCGAACTTGATCTTCTCGTTGCACCGCAGGCACGGGTTCGGGGTGCGGCCGGCGGCGTACTCGTCCATGAAGTCCTCGACGACGTCGGCGTGGAAGCGGTCGCTGAGGTCCCAGACGTAGAACGGGATGCCGATGACGTCGGCGGCGCGGCGGGCGTCGTTGGCGTCCTCGATGGTGCAGCACCCGCGCGCACCGGAGCGGTAGGACGCCGGGTTGCGCGACAGCGCGAGGTGGATGCCGGTGACGTCGTGGCCGGCCTCGGCGGCGCGGGCCGCCGCGACGGCGGAGTCCACGCCGCCCGACATGGCCGCGAGGACCTTCACGACCGCTTCGCCGCCCGGGCCCGCTCGACGCACGGCACGACCGCCTCGACGAGCGCGTCGACGTCGGCCGCGGTGGTGGTGTGACCGAGCGAGAACCGCAGCGAGTGGCGTGCGGCCTCCTCGGTGCAGCCCATCGCGAGGAGGACGTGGGAGGGCTGCGGCACCCCGGCGGAGCAGGCCGAGCCGGTGGAGCACTCGATGCCGCGCGCGTCGAGGAGCATCAGGAGCGAGTCGCCCTCGCAGCCCGGGAAGCCGAGGTGGGCGTTGCCCGGCAGCCGGTGCACTCCGAGCGGGTCGAGCGCGGCGCCGTGCAGGTGGGCGTCGGGCACGACGGCCAGCACGCGGCGGACCAGGTCGTCGCGGAGCGCCCCGACGTGCGCGGCCCGCTCGGCCTGCTCCTTGACGGCCAGCTCGACGGCGGTCGCGAACCCGGCGATGGCGGGGGTGTCGATCGTGCCGCTGCGGATGTCGCGCTCCTGACCGCCGCCGTGCACCAGCGCGACGACGTCGACCTCGCGGCGTACGACGAGCGCGCCGACGCCGTAGGGACCGCCGAGCTTGTGCGCGGTGAGGCTGAGCGCGTCGGTGCCGCTGGCGGCGAAGTCGACGGGCAGGGTGCCGATGGCCTGGATGGCGTCGGTGTGGACCGGGATGCCGTGGGGTGCCGCGATCGCGACGACCTCCTCCACGGGCTGGACGGTGCCGACCTCGTTGTTGGCCCACATCACCGAGACCATCGAGACCGAGGCCGGGTCGCGCTCGACCGAGGCGCGGAGCGCGTCGAGGTCGAGTCGCCCCTCGCCGTCGACGGGCAGCAGCTCGACCTCGGCGCTGCCCACCTCGGCCAGCCACATCAGGGGGTCGAGGACGGCGTGGTGCTCGATCGCGGTGGTGAGGATGCGGCGCCGGCGCGCGTCGGCGCTCTGCCGCGACCAGTGGATGCCCTTGACGGCGAGGTTGTCGGCCTCGGTGCCCCCGGAGGTGAAGACCACCTCACCGGGGCGGCACCCCAGCGCCTGGGCGATGGTCTCGCGCGACTCCTCCACGATGCGGCGCGCCCGACGGCCGCTGGCGTGGATCGAGCTGGGGTTGCCGACGTCGAGCAGGTGCCGCGTCATCATCTCGACCGCCGCGGGGACCATCGGGGTGGTCGCGGCGTGGTCGAGGTAGACGACGGTATCGCTCGGGCCTGGGTCGCGCATGACCTGCCAAGCCTACGCGCGGGTGCCCGGAGGCTCCGGGGCACCCGCGCGGTGGACAGGCCGGGACGGGCCCGGGTCAGCTCGAGACGGCGGCGGCCAGCTTGTCGAGGCTGTCCTCGAGCTGCGCGCGCTCGACCAGCGGGAAGCTCACCTGCTTCAGCACCTCGGGGTCGGTCACCTTCGACCAGTCGTAGGTCAGCGTGACCTCGGTGGCGTCGGAGCCCTCGGCCTGCAGCCGCCACACCCACTCCCAGCCGGGGGGCTCCTGGCCGGCGGGCGCGGTCTGCCACGCGACGAGGTGATTGGGGTCGAAGCCCGTGACGTGGTTGTCGGTCTGGTAGTCGCCGCCCATGTGCGGGCCGCTCATGTTCATGGTGAAGGTCTGCCCGGTGGCGGTGATCCGGTCGGACTTCTCGTCGCCCTGCACGAACCCGGAGCCGTCGAGCTCGACGTGGCGGTCGGGGCGGGTGAGGACGTCGAAGACGTCCTGGGTCGAGGCGTCGATGGTGCGGCTGACGGTGATGGAGGTGTCGTCGCTCATGCCTCAGTGGTGCCCGACCGGCGTACGCCGCACACGGGGGCCTCAGCGCGGCGCGACCTCGGCGATGAGCGCGAGGTGGTCGGTGCCCTCGATCTCGACGGTGCGGGTGCCGAGGGAGGCGAGGGTGTCGGCGACGAGGACGTGGTCGATGCGGATGACCGGCGGCAGGAACGGCGCGACGCCGAGGTGGTTGGCGGGCCAGGTGGGCTGCTGGCCCTCGTTGGCCAGCTCGCCGGCGTCGCGGAACCCGAGGCCGTCGAGGCGGCGCATCACGTCGTGGTCGGGGGTGGCGTTCATGTCGCCCACGATCAGGTCGGCGTGGGACCGGTCGGCGTCCTCGCGGATCACGGCGTGGTCGGCGCGCCAGGCGTCGGGCAGGACCGGGGCGGTGGGGTGCACCGCGAGCAGCGTGAGGTCGCCGACGCTCATCCGGTAGGACTGGAACTCGGTGTCGAGCAGCACCGGCTCGCCCAGCGGCAGGTCCGAGAGGACCATGGTGCCGGCGACGAACCGGTCGGTGCCGCCCGCGCGGTTCGGCAGGACGTCGGCGATGCCCGCTGCGTCGAGGTCGGCGAGGAAGTCGGGGGTGATCTCCTCGAGCACCAGCACGTCGACGCCCTCGCGGCGCACCGTCTCGGCGACCTGGGCGGCGTCGGCGTGGCCCTCGAAGAGGTTGGAGTTCATGACCGTGATCGGCTCGGCGCCCGGCGCGGGCGGCGGGTTGGCGCCCGCGAACTGGGGACCGACCCACAGCAGGTGCAGGAACAGCGCTCCCCCGGCCACCACGACGGCCCCGATCCGCAGCGGCCGGCGATCGGTGCGCGCGGCGGCGCGGAACGACAGCAGGAAGACCAGCAGCCCCCACAGCACGACGCCGAGCGGCGTGAACGACACCAGCCGGATCATCGAGCCGTTGTCGCTGTCGACGATCCGGCTCCCGGTCAGCAGCAGTGCCGGGAGCGCGAGCCCCGCGACGACCAGCCAGAAGACCGTGCGGGCCAGCGGGCTGCTCGTCGCAGCAGCACGCGGCGCAGCAGCACGCGGCGCAGCAGCGCGCGTCACAGCAGCACGAGGTCGTCGCGGTGCACGACCTCCCGCTCGTACGCCGCCCCGAGCTCGCGCTTCAGCTCACCGGAGCTGCGACCGAGCAGGTCGGGCAGCTCGGCGGCGTCGAAGTTCACCAGGCCGCGCGCGACCGGAACACCGTCGGCGCCCGCGATGTCGACGGGGTCGCCGGCGTGGAAGTCACCCTCCACACCGGTGACGCCGGCGGCGAGCAACGAGGCGCGGCGCTGGGTGACGGCCGCGACCGCGCCCGCGTCGAGCACGAGGGTGCCCATCGGCTCGGTGGCGTGGGCGAGCCACAGCAGCCGGGTCGGGCGGCGGCGGCCGGTGGCGTGGAAGAGGGTGCCGACCTCGGAGCCGTCGAGCGCCTCGGCGACGCGGGCGGCGGCCGTGAGGACCACCGGGATGCCGGCCCCGGTCGCGATCCGGGCCGCCTCGAGCTTGGTCTGCATGCCGCCGGTGCCGACGCCGGCCGACCCCGCTCCGCCGACCTTGACGTGGGCGAGGTCGTCGAGCGAGTGCACCTCGGGCAGCAGCGCGGCCCCGGGCGTCGACGGCGGGCCGTCGTACAACCCGTCGACGTCGGAGAGCAGCACGAGCAGGTCGGCGTGCACGAGGTGCGCGACGAGCGCGGCGAGCCGGTCGTTGTCGCCGAAGCGGATCTCACTGGTGGCGACGGTGTCGTTCTCGTTGACGATCGGCAGGACGCCGAGCTCCAGCAGCTTGGCGAAGGTCTGGTAGGCGTTGCGGTAGTGCGAGCGGCGCGTCACGTCGTCGACCGTGAGGAGCACCTGACCGGCGACGACGCCGTGGCGGTCGAGCTCGGAGGTGTAGCGGTGGATCAGCAACCCCTGGCCGACCGAGGCGGCGGCCTGCTGGGCGGCGAGACCGCTCGGACGCCGGCTGAGGCCGAGCGGAGACAGGCCCGCCGCGATGGCGCCGGACGAGACCAGGACGACCTCCACCCCGCGGCGCCGCGCGCTGACCAGGGCGTCCACCAGCGCGGTGACCTGGACGGGGTCGATGCCACCGCCCGCGGTGGTGAGCGAGGACGAGCCGACCTTGACGACCACGCGGCGCGCCGCGGTCACCTGAGCCCGCGACTGCTGTGCGTTCATGCGCCGCTCATGCGTCGGGGTCCTCCGCGGAGCCGATCTCGTACGACGTGGGACCGGACGGGCGGTTCTGCTCCCTCAGCGCCTGGTCGAGACGGCGGGCGACGTCGGCGCGCGTCTCGCCCTCGGCGCGGTCGGCCATGGCCTCGTCGATCGCGCGGCGGCGCTGGGCCGCGGGCCGCTCCTCGTCGAAGCGCTGGTCCTCCCCGCGGCGCGAGAGGATCTCGGCCCCGGCGTCGAGGCCCGGCTTGAAGTCGAAGACGACGGCGTTGTCGGGGTCCCCGATGGCGACGGCGTCGCCCTCCTCGGCGCCCAGCGTGAGCAGCCGCTTCTCGACCCCGAGCCGGTTGAGCCGGTCGGCGAGGAACCCGACCGCCTCGTCGTTGCTGAAGTCGGTCTGGCGCACCCAGCGCTCGGGCTTGGTGCCGCGCACCGACCACACCAGGTCGCCGCCGAGGTCGCTGCGGGTGACGGTGAAGTCGTCGCCCCCGTCGGCCGACGGCGGCCGCAGCACGATCCGGGTGGCCTCGGCGACCACCTTCTCGGCCCGCGCCGCCCGCACGATCTCGGCCATTGCGAAGGTCAGCTCGCGCATGCCCTCCCCCGAGGCCGCGCTGACCGGGAACACCCGGTGGCCCTGCTCGCGCAGGTCGTCGATGACGATGTCGGACAGGTCGCGCCCGTCGGGCACATCGACCTTGTTGAGGGCGACCAGGCGGGGTCGGTCCTCGAGGCCGCCGTAGCGGCTCAGCTCGTTCTCGATCACCTCGAGGTCGTCGACAGGGTTGCGGCCGGGCTCCATCGAGGCGGTGTCGACGACGTGCACGAGCGCGGCGCAGCGCTCGACGTGGCGCAGGAACTCGTGGCCGAGCCCGCGGCCCTCGCTGGCCCCCTCGATCAGCCCGGGCACGTCGGCGACGGTGTACGTCGTCTCGCCGGCGGTCACGACCCCGAGGTTGGGCACCAGGGTGGTGAACGGGTAGTCGGCGATCTTGGGCCGGGCGCGGCTCATCGCGGCGATCAGGCTGGACTTGCCCGCGCTGGGGAAGCCGACCAGGCCGATGTCGGCGACGACCTTGAGCTCGAGGACGATCTCGAGCTCGTCGCCGGGCTCGCCGAGCAGGGCGAAGCCGGGTGCCTTGCGCTTGCTGCTGGCCAGCGCGGCGTTGCCGAGGCCGCCGCGCCCGCCCTGGGCGACGACCAGCTCGGTGCCGGGACCGACGAGGTCGGCGAGCACCTCCCCCCGACGGTCCGAGACCACCGTGCCGTCCGGCACCGGGAGCACCAGGTCGGCGCCGTGGGCACCGTTGCGGTGGCCGCCCGCACCCTGGCCGCCGTGCTCGGCGCGGCGCTTGGGGCTGTGGTGGTAGTCGACGAGCGTCGTGACGTCGGGGTCGACGCGCAGGATCACCGAGCCGCCCGGACCGCCGTTCCCGCCGTCGGGGCCACCGAGCGGCTTGAACTTCTCACGGTGCACCGAGGCGACGCCGTGGCCGCCGCGCCCGGCGCTGACGTGCAGCGTCACGCGGTCGACGAAGGTCGGGACGGCCATGGTGGTGCTCCTGGTTCAGTGGTGCGGGGCTGCGCCCCTGATGACGCACGAAGGGCGCCCCGTGACCGGGACGCCCTGCGTGGAATGTCTGGTGGACCGACGTCAGGCGTCGGCACCCGGGACGATGTTGACGACCTTGCGGCCGCGGCGGGTGCCGAACTCGACGGCGCCGGCCGACAGCGCGAACAGCGTGTCGTCGCCACCGCGGCCGACGTTGGCGCCCGGGTGGAAGTGGGTGCCGCGCTGGCGGACGATGATCTCGCCGGCGTTGACGACCTGGCCGCCGAAGCGCTTGACGCCGAGGCGCTGGGAGTTGGAGTCGCGGCCGTTCTTGGTGGACGCCGCGCCCTTCTTGTGTGCCATCTGAACTGTCTCCGTCTGCTCGTGCTGCTCGTGGGTGACCGTCAGGCCGAGATGTCGGTGATCTTGACCTGGGTGTACTTCTGGCGGTGGCCCTGGCGCTTCTTGTAACCGGTCTTGTTCTTGAACTTCTGGATCACGATCTTCGGGCCCTTGGTCGCACCGACGACCTCGGCGGTGACCGAGGCCTTGTCGAGCTTCGACGCGTCGGAGGTGACCGAGTCACCGTCGACGACGAGGACCACGGGCAGGGTCACGCTCTCGCCCACGCCGGTCGAGACCTTGTCGATCTCGATGACGTCGCCGACGGCGACCTTCTGCTGCTTCGCGCCTGCGCGCACGATCGCGTACACCGCGGTCTCCTCGTTGGTTCGTGGATGCTGAAGTCTGTGCTGGGTGCTGCTGGCCTGGGGCACGCGACGGGCGGCGCCTCGCAGGCAGACGGCGCGCACGCGGGCGCGCCGACGTTCCATAGTACGGAGCGAGCCGGTGGCCCGCAAAACGCGGACCCCGGCTCGCTCTGAGCTGCTAGCGCTTGCGCGAGCCCCGGCGCTTGACCGGGACGTGCTCGGCGGTCTGCTCCTGCGCGCTGTCGGCAGCGTCGGCGGTGCCGGGCTCGACGGACCCGTCCGCCGCCGGCGTGCCCATGTCCGCCGTCGTGACCGCCGGCGGACCGGCGGGGCGGCTGGCACTGCGGCGCCGGGTCCGGGTCACCACGGTGGGCTTGGTCGGCTCGGGCGTCGGCTCGGGCTCGGGCGTCGGCTCCGGCTCTGGCGTCGGCTCGGGCTCCGGCGTCGGCTCGGGCTCCGGCGTCGGCTCGGGCTCCGGCGTCGGCTCGGGCTCCGGCGTCGGCTCGGGCTCCGGCGTCGGCTCGGGCTCCGGCGTCGGCTCCACCTCGGTGACCGGGGCGATCTCCTCCACCACGGTGGGCGCCTCGGTCGGGGCGTCGGCGCGGTCCTCGAACGACGGCTCCTCGACCTGCTCGACCTCCGTCGGCTCGGCGTCGGGCTGCTCGACCTCCGACTCGGGCGCCGGCGGCCGGGCCATCGCCGCGACGTCCTTCGGGCTGGGCGGGCCGGCCGGCTTCGAGGCCTGCTGGCCCCCGTTCTGCTGGCCGCCGTTCTGGCCGCCGTTCTGCTGGTCGTCGCCGTTGCGGCCCCGACCGCCGCGCGAGCGGCGACCGCCGCTGCGGCGGTTGTCGCCGCCGCCGTCGTCAGCGCCGCCGCCGCCACCGCGGTGGGTGTCGACCGGGTGGTCGTGCAGCACGAGACCGCGGCCCTGGCAGTGGTCGCAGGTCTCGCTGAACGCCTCGAGCAGGCCGGTGCCGATCCGCTTGCGGGTCATCTGCACCAGGCCGAGCGAGGTGACCTCCGCGACCTGGTGGCGGGTGCGGTCGCGCCCGAGGCACTCGACGAGGCGGCGCAGCACCAGGTCGCGGTTGGACTCGAGCACCATGTCGATGAAGTCGACGACGATGATGCCGCCGATGTCGCGCAGCCGGAGCTGGCGCACGATCTCCTCGGCCGCCTCGAGGTTGTTCTTGGTGACGGTCTCCTCGAGGTTGCCCCCGGAGCCGGTGAACTTGCCGGTGTTGACGTCGACGACCGTCATCGCCTCGGTGCGGTCGATGATCAGCGAGCCGCCCGAGGGCAGCCAGACCTTGCGGTCGAGACCCTTGGCGATCTGCTCGTCGACGCGGTACGTCGAGAACAGGTCGACGCCGTTGTGCTCGGCGGCGTCGTACTTCTCCAGGCGCTCCTCGAGGTCGGGCGCGAGGTGGGAGACGTAGGACTGCACCGACTCCCAGGCGTCCTCGCCCTGGATGACGAGCTTGGAGAAGTCCTCGGTGAACAGGTCGCGCACGACCTTGAGGGTCAGGTCGGGCTCGCCGTACAGCAGCTGCGGAGCGCTGCCCTTCGACTTCTTCTCGATGTCGTCCCAGCGGGCCTTGAGCCGCTCGACGTCGCGGGTCAGCTCGTCCTCACTGGCGCCCTCGGCGGCGGTGCGGACGATGACGCCCGCGCTGTCGGGGACGATCTCCTTGAGCAGCGTCTTGAGGCGGTTGCGCTCGGTGTCGGGCAGCTTGCGGGAGATGCCGCTGGTGGTGCCGTCGGGCACGTAGACCAGGAAGCGGCCGGGCAGGCTGATCTGGCTGGTCAGGCGCGCGCCCTTGTGGCCGATCGGGTCCTTGGTGACCTGCACGAGCACGGACTGGCCCGAGCTCAGGACCGACTCGATCTTGCGGGCCTGGCCGTCCTTGTGGCCGAGCGCCGACCAGTTGACCTCGCCGGCGTACAGCACGGCGTTGCGGCCGCGGCCGATGTCGACGAACGCCGCCTCCATGGAGGGCAGGACGTTCTGGACGCGGCCGAGGTAGACGTTGCCGATGAGCGAGGTCTGCGACTCGCGGGCGACGTAGTGCTCGACGAGCACCTTGTCCTCGAGGACGCCGATCTGGGTGAGCTCCTCGCGCTGGCGCACGACCATGACCCGCTCGACCGACTCGCGGCGGGCCAGGAACTCCGCCTCGCTGACGATCGGGGCGCGGCGGCGGCCGGCCTCACGGCCCTCGCGGCGGCGCTGCTTCTTGGCCTCGAGGCGGGTCGACCCGCTGATCGCGGTGATCTGGTCCTCGCCGGTGCGGCTGCGGCGGCTGCGGGTGACGGTCTTGGCGTCGCCCTCGCCGTCGGCGGAGTCCCCGTCGCCCGAGCGGCGCCGGCGGCGACGACGGCGCGAGCCCCCGCCCTCGCCGGACTCCTCACCGCTGTCGCTCTGGGCCTCGCCGTTCTCCGCGGTCTCGCCGTCGGAGGCCGCGTCGTCGGTCGCGCCTTCCTGTGCAGCGTCCTGCGCAGCGTCGCCCTGGGCGTCGTCGGTGCTCGCGCCGTTCGACTCACCGGAGTCGGACGACTTGCGCCGGCGGCGTCCGCCGCGGCGGCGACGGCGGCGACCGGAGCCGCCCTCGCCCTGCTCGCCGTCCTGCTCGGACTCGTCGCTCTCGTCGTCGTCGCTCGTCGCGGCGGTGTCCTGGGCGGCGTCGTCGGCGACGGCTTCGAGCGCGGCCGCCTCGACGGCGGCCTCGTCGGCCTCGTCGGTCTCGGCGGCCGCGTCGGTCTCGGCGACGGGCTCCGGGACCGGCTCGGCATCCTTCTTGCGCTTGCGCGACGTCTTCTTGACGACCGGCTTGGGCGCCTGGAACAGCACCGCGGTCTCCGGGGCCGGCTCCGTGGTCGGCTCGGCGACTGCCTCCGTCGCGGCCTCGGCGGGCGCGTCGACCGCCGCCGCGGCATCCACCTCGGGCTCGGCCGGCGCGGCGACGGCCTTCTTCGTGGTCCGCTTGCGGGTCGTGCGCTTCACGACCGGCTTGGCCGGCTCGTCCTCGACCGCGGCCGAGATCTCGGGCGTGACCTCGACGGGCTCGGGAGCGTGCTCGGCTTCGGGCGCACCGGCCTCAGGCGCAGCCACGACGGCCTTCTTGGTGGTGCGCTTGCGGGTGGTCTTCTTGACCACGGGCGCGGCCGAGGCGTCGGTCTCGGTCCCGGCCGGCGTGGCGTCCGCCTCGACCGGGGTCTCCGGCGCGGCCACGTCCTCGCTGGAGGCGGCCGCGCTGCTCGCCGCGCTCTTGCGGGTGGTGGTCTTCTTCGCCGCGGTCTTCTTGGCGGCGGTCTTCTTCACGGCCGTCTTCTTGGCCGCGGTCTTGCGCGCGGTCGTCTTCTTGGCCGGCGCGGCGGTGAGCTCCTCGGCCGGGTTGGCCGTCTGCTCGCCGTTCTCGGGAGGGTTCTGCTCGTTGTTCAGGTCGTCGGGCACGTGATGCTCCTCGGGGCCCGGTCGCCTCGGCGCCGGGCAGTCACAGCCGCTGCACCGCTGTCACCGGTGCGCGACTTCAAGCCTGTGGACGGCGACACCCTCCGCACTGCGCCGCTGGACTCCTGCCCGACGCCTGCCGCGGTCGCTCGCCCTGGCGGTCGCTGTCACCGACCGGCCGGGCCGCGTCGCGGTCTGGCGCCGACGGGCTCCCAGAGTGCCGCCCTTCCCGGTGGGCCGGGGGTACGGCGAGAACGTCGTCGGGTCGACCGGGGGTCGACCACGGCGAGTATCGCACATCTCGCCAGGTCGGCCTGGTCCCTGCGCGGTCGCCGGGCGCGGCGGGCGAAGCCTCCGCGACCCCTCCCGCACCACTGGGTGCACGGAACTCACGCTTCCCCGACGAAGTTTCGTGACCCCAGCACCAGTTTCACCGGGTACCCGGTGAAACTCCCGCCGCCGCCCTTCACGGGTGCAGCGGATCCCCCAGCTCACCGGTGTCGGGGTCGAGGGGGCCCTGGGCGAGCCGGGTGAGCAGGGGGACGCCGACGACCTCGAGGCCACCTGCGGAGCCGAGCGCGGACAGCACGTCGTCGGGGCGCACGGCGGGCTCGACGTGGCGCAGCAGCAGGTCCAGCACCGAGCGCTCCAGCGGCGCGTCGTCGTCCACCGACACCGCGAGCGAGAGGACGGCCGCGCGCGAGTCGAAGTCGCGCAGTCCCTTCTTGGTCATCCGCTGCACGACCACCTCGTCGGCGGCCAGGAACGCCGCCACGGCGTGCTCGGCCTCGGCGACGGTCGCGGTGAGCTGGATGCGCCAGTGGCTGACCTGCAGCAGGTCGGTCAGCCCGACCGGCGGCGCCTCGACGACCTCGACCAGGTCGAGTCCGTCCGGCATCGCCTCGTCGAGCGCGGCGTGGACGGCGGCGGGGTCGACGACCTCGGCGAGGGCGATCTCGAGGTACTCCGCCTCGCTGGCCGAGCCGGTCGGCGCGGCCCCGGCGTACGAGATGCGCGGGTGGGGGTTGAACCCCGACGAGTAGGCCATCGGCAGCCGGGCGCGGAAGACCGCGCGCTCGAAGGCGCGGCTGAAGTCGCGGTGGCTGGTGAAGCGGAGACGACCGCGCTTGGCGTAGCGGATCCGCAGGCGCTGGACCGGCGGCGGGGCCTGCTTGGGCTGCTGACGACTCACTGCTGGCTCACTGCTGACTCACGGCCCGCATCACGGGTGCACCCACTCGACGACCTTCATGGCGGCAGAAGGGTAGACCGTGCCCACCCGGACTCCCCCCATCCACGAGGTCAGCCGCTCGGCCTCCGCCGCCAGGGCGCGTACGCCGGCCCGCGGGAGCCGCTCGAGGAGCCGCACCTCGACGACCCCGGCGTCGTCCTGCACCCAGCAGCCGACGACACGCCCGTCCCACCACGCGGTGGTGCCGGCGTTGCCGTTGCGGTCGAACAGCTGGGCGGCGTGGGGGCCGAGGTAGAAGTCGCGGTGCTTCCATCCCATGACCGTCGGGTCGAGCACGGGCAGCAGCGCGGCCCAGGGTTCGAGGACGGGCTCGGGCTCGAGGTCGTCGGGGAGGACCCAGCCGGTGAGCGGTCCGTCGAGCGACACCTCGACGGCCTCGAGCCGCGTGAGCGCGGCGCGCACGGCCGCCTTGGTGCCACCGAGCCACCACACGAGGTCGTCCTCGGTGAGCGGTCCCGAGCTGCGCAGCCAGCGCGCCACGATCTCGGCGTACCCGTCGTCGGACTCGAGCGGCACCGGGGCCTCGCCGAGCCAGCGCTCCATCCGCGTCCACCGCGGCCGGGAGAGCCGCCAGTGCTGGGTGTTGACGCCGCGGACGACGTCGGCGGTGAGACCCAGGTGGGTGAGCAGGCGGCCGTGGTTCCAGACCGAGCCGGCGCTCACGTCGAACTTCCGGGCCACCTCCGGCACCGCCTCGCGGACCTCCACCGCGGTGAGGCCATCGGGGCTGGCCTCGATCGCGGCGAGCACCTGGACACGGGCGTCGTCGACCCAGGCCAGGCCGTCGGCGGCGACCCCGGCCTTCTCGACGTCCTTGGCCATCCGCTTGCGCTCGGCCTCGGCCACCCGGGCCGAGGCACTGCCCCACGCCGCGGGCAGGAGGTCGCGCGGGAAGACGAACAGCGTGCGACGCATCGCGAGCTGCTTGACCAGCGTGCGGTCGGCCTCGAGGGCCCGCTGGACGTCGGCGACGGTGAGGTCGTCGACCCGGGCGCGCAGCGACAGGTGGACGGTCGCGGGCTCGGTGGCGTGCAGCACGGTGACGGCCCGCGTGGCCGCCTCGGCGTCGGTCGCGCGGTGGCCCGGGGCGAGGGCGTGACGACGCCCGAGCCGAGCGCGCCGTTCCGAATCGGGGATGTGCCTCATCGGGATTAGTGTGACGTCAGTGTCACGACCCTCCCCCGGCCGTGTCGGGTCCACCAGCCTCGCGCTGGTCCTGACCGGCATCCTGCTCCTCTCGCTCAACCTGCGACCCGCGGCTGTGAGCGTCGGCCCCGTCCTCGACGAGCTGCGCGACGGTCTGGACATGGGAGCCGCCGAGGCCGGCCTGCTCACCTCGCTGCCCGTCCTCGCCTTCGCCGTCTTCGGCGCGCTGGCCCCGCTGGCCGCCCGCCGGATCGGGCCGCACCGGGTCACCCTGCTCGCGCTGCTCGCGGTCGTGGTCGGGCTCGCCGGGCGTGCCGTGGTGGGCGACGACCTGGCCTTCCTCGCACTGTCGCTGGTCGCCGTCGGCGGCATGGCGATGGCCAACGTGCTCATCCCCTCTCTGGTCCGCCTGCACTTCCCGGACCGCATCGGGCTGATGACCGCGGCGTACTCCACCTCGCTGGCGATCGGCCTGACCTCGGCGTTCCTGCTGACGGTGCCTTTCGCCGACTGGCTCGGCTCCTGGCGCTGGGGGCTCGGGGTCTGGGCGATCCTGGCGCTGGCCTGCACCGCGCCGTGGTTCGCGCTGGCCGCGCACGACGAGCGCGCCGAGACCGAGGTGACCGAGCGCTCGGTCAGCTTCGGCCAGATCGCGCGTACGCCGCTCGGCTGGGCGATGGCCGTCTTCTTCGGCCTGCAGTCGCTGCAGGCCTACGCCGTCTTCGGCTGGTTCGCGACGCTGTGGCGCGACGCCGGGTTCGGGGCCGGCACGGCGGGCGCGCTCGTCGGTCTGGTCGCGGGGGTGTCGATCCCGCTGTCGCTGTGGCTGCCCCAGCTCGTGGCCCGGCCCGGCGACCGCCGCGCGGTGCTGCTGGCGATCATCGCGTGCTACCCGGTCTCCTACGTCGGGCTGATCGTCGCGCCGGTCTCGCTCGCCGTCGTCTGGGCGCTCGTCCTCGGCGTGGGCATGTCGACGTTCCCCATCGCGCTCACCCTCATCGGCCTGCGCTCCGAGAGTGCCGGCACCACCGCTGCCCTGTCCGGCTTCACCCAGGCCGTCGGCTACCTGCTCGCCGCGGTCGGGCCGTTCGGCGTCGGCACACTCCACGAGGCCACCGACGGGTGGACGGTCCCGCTGATCGTGCTCGCCGCCCTCAGCGTGCCGCTCGCGCTCGTCGGCGCCTACGTCGGCCGCCCGCGCACCATCGAGCAGCAGCTGCCGCGCACCGCCCTGATCGACGCCGACGCCTGATCGCACCTATCGCTGTGCGCCGGGCCGCGATGTGGAACCCTGGCTCGCGCAGACGTCCGCCGCGCTCCACCTGAGGGGAACCCGATGACCACACCGCAGAACCCCGACGGCGAGCAGAACCCCTACGGGCAGCAGAACCCCTACGGCGGTGCCGGCGAGCAGCCGCCCCCGCCCGCGCAGAACCCGTACGGCGCGCCCCAGGGCGAGCAGCCCCCGGCCTACGGCCAGCCCCCCGCTCCCCCGGCGTACGGCCAGCCCGCGCCACCGCCGTACGGCGCCCCGCAGCAGCCGGCGTACGGCGCGCCGCAGCAGCCGGGCCAGCCCGGGCAGCCGGGCCAGTACGGCTACGGCGCGCCGGCGTACGGCGCCCCCGGCAGCACGCCGGACGCGCCCAAGGGGCTCGCGATCACGGCGCTCGTGCTGTCGTTCCTCGGCTGCACCGGCATCCTCGCGCTCGTCTCGATCATCATGTCGGTGGTGGTGCTGCGCCGCGGCAAGGACGGTCGCAACCACGGCAAGGGCCTGGCCATCGCGGCGATCATCATCAGCGTCATCAGCCTCGTCGTGGGCGCGCTGATCGCCGTCGGCGTCGTGGCCGCGGTCAACAGCATCGTCGAGGTCGACGACCTGAAGACCGGCGAGTGCGTCACCGCCGACGGGCTCTCCGACAGCACGGCCAAGACCGTCACCGACATCCAGGTCGTCGACTGCTCCGACAGCCACGACGGCGAGGTGCTGACGACGACGACGCTCACCGCGGACCAGGCGCAGAACTTCACCACCGATCCCTCGATCTCCGCCTGCGCCGACGCGATCACCGCCGCCGGCAAGTCGGACCTGATCAGCGACACGGTCAACTTCACCGCCCTGGCCGCGGAGCAGCCCGAGGCCGGCGACCGGGTCGCCTGCATCGCGTTCAACACCGACGGCTCGCCGCTGACCGGCAAGCTCGGCGGCTGACGCCGGCCGCACCGGGACGTCGGGGGACGCTCGTGAGGGTTCGGCTCGTGGAGACCGGCTCGTGAGGACCGGCTCGTGAAGAAGGCGGTGGGCACCGCGGTCGTGGTCGCCGTCCTGGCGATCGCCGTCGCGGTGTGGGTGGTCCGCAGCCAGCACGGACACGTCGACACCGTCGCCGACCTCGACCGCGGTGACTGCGTCGACGCCGCCGCCTTCCTGCGCGGCGCGCAACCAGCGCTCGCGGACCTGACCCGCGCCGACTGCGACGACCCCCACGACGCCGAGGTGCTGCTCGTCGTCGACCTCGACGCGGCCCAGGCCGCGGCGTACCGCCCCGAGGTGCCCGACGCGGTGTGCACCGACGCCCTCGGCGACCGCGACTCCGCCTCCGCAGCCGGCCAGCGCCTGCTCATCGCGGGCATCGCCGACACCCGCCGCCCCTCCGACGGCGACGAGCTCGCCTGCTTCGCCTTCGCCGCCGACGGTCAGCGCATCGACGGGCGCGTGCTCACCCGCTGAGACCCGCGCTGCCCTGGCTGCCGGCGTCGGCCGGGGGCGGGCCGACCGGCTCCGAACCGGGCCGTGTGCCTGAGAACGCGCCCCACCTCGGTGCTGGGCCTAGGACTCGACAGTCGCCCGAAGAACGGCTGGGGTGGCGGTGCCGTAGCAACCTTCTCCGTGTCTCGGACGGTTGCTGACGCACCGCCCCCGACGCCGCATCCACCCCTCCGAGGACCCCGCCGCGACCCCGACTCGACTGTCGGTGGCGGGTGGTCTGATGGAGTCATGGCCGCCACCACCACCCCGACGCACCGCGTGTCCCGCGCGGTCTCGGGGATGCGTACGGCGGCCACCGACCTCGCCGAGGTCCCGGTGTGGACCATGGACGCCGCCGAGACCGAGGCCACCCTGGTCGAGCTGCTCCGCCTGCGCACCCAGGTCGAGTCCCTCAGCCTGCGGCTCCTCGCGCACGCCGACGCCCTCGGCGTCGCCGGCCGCGCCGGCGCCGCCTCGACCGCCCACTGGTACGCCCACCGCACCCGCCTCACCCGCGCCCAGGCCCACCGCGAGACCCGCGCCGCCGCCGCGCTCCAGACCCACCCCGCCACCGCCGAAGCCCTCGCCACCGGTGCCCTCCACCTCGACCAGGCCCTCGCCGTCACCCGCGCCGTCGACCAGCTCCCGGACGACCTCGACCGGGTCGACGACACGCTGCGCGACCGGGCCGAGCACGAGCTGCTCGACCAGGCCGCCGACTTCGACGCCCGCCACCTCAAGACCCTCGGCACCCACCTGGTCGAGGTCGTCGCCCCCGACATCGCCGAGGCCCACACCGCCCGCCTCCTCCAAGCCGAAGAACGCGCTGCCGCCGCCGACCAGCGCCTGGTCCTGCACGACGACGGCCACGGCCGCGTCCACGGCCGGTTCACCCTCGACGCCACCACCGGCGCCATGCTGCGCACCGCCCTCCTCGCCATCGCCGCACCCAAGCACCAGAGCGCCACCCACGACACCGCGCAAGGACCGATCCCGCCACGCCGCCCGGCCCCCGAACGGATGGGCGCCGCGTTCGCCGAGTACGTCGCCCGCTACCCCGCCACCGCGCTACCCGAGACCGGAGGCCTCGCGGCCACCGTGATGGTCACCATGACCCTGGCCGACCTCCTCGGCCACACCGACCGGCCCGCCACCCTCACCAACGGCCACACCATCTCCGCCGCCCAGGCCCGCCGGATCGCCTGCGAAGCCGGCCTCCTGCCCGCCGTCCTCGCCACCGACGGGCGGACCGTGCTCGACCTCGGCCGCACCACCCGCCTCTTCACCAGCCGCCAGCGCCTCGCCCTCGCGATCCGCGACCGCGGCTGCACCACCGACGGCTGCGACTGGCCACCCGCCATGACCCACGCCCACCACGACACCCCCTGGGCCGCCGGCGGCCCCACCGACCTCCACAACGGCCGCCTCCTCTGCCCCTTCCACCACACCCGAGCCCACGACCCCGCCTACCGCACCGAGCACCTCCCCGGCGGCAAGATCACCTTCCACCGACGGGAATAGACGCGCCACTGCAGGTCACGCAGGCGGGCTCGGCAGGATCCCGGTCCGTCCCGCCCACGACCCGTGCTCGGACAGCGCACGGAACCGGTAGGTCGCGAACTCGTGGTGGAAGTCGTGGCGTGCGCGCTCGGCCATCGCGTCACGGTGCCGCATCGGTTCGGGCCCGGTGGAGTGACCGTGCACCATCTCCTCCATCTCGGCGGCGCTGCGCCAGACCGAGAACGTCGAGATGGTGTGCGGCGGGCGGTACGCCGCGAACGCGAGCGTCGTCGCCGGGTGGTCGCGCACCTGCCGCTCGACCGGGCGGCCCCAGCGCAGGAACCGCGGCACCTGCGCGGCACGCATCCGCGCGAGCGTGACGGCGACGACCGGCTCGTCCGGCTCCCAGCGTCCGGCGCGCACGGGCAGACAGGGGAAGGTGGCGATGGTGGACCAGCGGCGGAGGTACTCCAACCGCACGTGCCAGCCCCCGGCGAGAGCCCGTCCCAGCCCGTCGGAGTAGAGGAACCGGTCGACAGCGGCCTCGTCGCGCCACTGGGCGAAGACCGCCAGGCGCCGCAGCTGCAGCCGGTCGGGAGAGACGACCGGCGCCCCGAGCCGCATCGTGGCCAGGCACTCGGCGTGGTCGAGGCCGGGGACGGCGTCCGGCGTCGGCGGGCGCAGCAGCGCGCGAGCACCGACCACGGCGGGCACCTCGGCGAGGTGGAAGGTGTGGACGGTCACGACAACGCGGATGAGGGGGTCAGCTCGTAGTGCAGCCGCATCGCCCGCGCAGGGCCGATCCGAAGGTCGTGGTCGGTGCGGAGTACGCCGTCCGGGTCGACGTAGACGTGGAACCGCTCGTGGACCGGCACGCGGGCAGCGTGGTCGCCGCCGTCACGGACGACGACGTACGCGCCGTTGTCGCCCCAGCGCCCGTGGGGCGAGTCGAGCACGAGCCCGCCGTCGTCGGTGACCGTGGGCCGGAGGAAGACCTGCACGTTGCCCGACTCGAGCGGGAAGGCCACGTGCACGCTCGGGCGGGAAGCGCCCGGCAGCGTTCGCACGCTGTAGGCGCCGCTGAAGACCGTCCGGCCGCTCCCGCGCAGGGTCCGCATCCACGCGGCGCTGACCTGGGTGCCGGCGGCGTCGCGGATGGGCACGACCTGACTGTCCATGCCCCGCGCCGATTCGAGCGGGCGCATCGGCAGTGCCAGCTGCTCGACCCGCCGCCCCCAGAACCGCGCGACGATCTCCCCGCCCGGCCAGAACAACGGCGCCCACTCGCTCCAGGTCCGCAGCTTCCAGCCCGCGGTGTGCTCGTAGAAATCGCGGACCTCCGGCCGAAGCCGACGGGCCTCGAACCCGGGTCCGTCCAGCGCCGCCATCGACGGGAGCAGTCCGGCCGCCGGGTCCTGCGCACCGAGATCGCCCACCACTCCCCCGTGGCGGGCCGTCTCGCCCGGCACCCAGTCGCCCGCGACCCGCGACGCCGCGCTGACCGGCGCGTCGAGCCAGGCCTCGCGGCCCGCCAGGTCGACCCTCCGCCCGACCACGTGCCAGAACCGACGCGACCCGAGGTCCAGCAGCCGGTCGCGACGACGAGGACGGTCCGCAGAGATCATGGCCGCAAGGGTGCCATCGTCGGTCGCGACCGCTGATGATGGAGCCATGTCCGACGAGGAGCCGCCGCAACCGGCCAATCTCGCTGCGAAGGTCGTGACGCTCTGCGGTTCGACCCGGTTCCAGGCGGAGTTCGCCGAGGCAAGCCGGCGCCTGACCCTGGAGGGCTGGGTCGTGCTCGGCCCGGGCCTGTTCGTCCTCCCCGACCTCGACGGCTACGACTGGGCCACCGACCCCGACGACCTGCGCGGTCGCCTGTCGCGCGTGCACCTGCAGAAGGTCCGGATGGCCGACGAGGTGTACGTCGTCGACCCGGGCGGCTACGTCGGTGAGTCGACCCGCCACGAGATCGCGCACGCCGAGGCGTTCGGTACGCCGGTGCGCTACCTCAGCCGAGACACTCAGCCGTGAGCGCAGAGGCCCGACCTGTGGGCTACGACGCGCCGGTCCCGGACTTCGCGACTCACTACTACCACCCGGATCGGCCCCCGTTCTCGAACCTCAGCGACCTCGACGACGCAGATGTGGGCAAGGTGCTGGCCGCGCTCGGGGCGGACGTCCGGGCGGGACGTTCGGCGCGCCGGTTCGGGCCGCGCTACCTCGCGCTGCGGCGAGCAACCGAACGTCGCCTCCGTGATCGGTTCGTCGAGCGAGGCGGACTACCGGAACGCGTGAGCCCTCACTACTTCGTCCTCGGGCAGTCGGCGTGGTTCCGCGGGCTCTACGAGCCGGTGGCGGAGGTGCGTCTCGCGCTCCTGGAGGTACCGAGCCATCTCGTCAGCATCACCTTCCCCGACAGTGTGACGTCGATGGGGCTGCTGGCGGAGTTCGGTGTCGAGGTCACTCCGAGACCGTGGCACGGTCAGGTGTTCCGACTGGAAGAACTGCCGGACGCCCTGGCTCGGTACGGCTGGCCGAACAGCGCCCGACCTACCTCCTACGACGGGCACCAGCACGACGACTTCGAGCACTACGTCGAGGTGCAACTGTGGAGTGACGGCCCGCTGGAGAACAGCGGACCGGACGGCTGGAAGACGCGGGTGACGGACACTGCTGCAGCGGACTAGATCAACCGGGGTCGATCAACCCGCCGTTCGCGCCGCTCGCTCGACCTCAGCACGACGCTCCGCCCAGATTTCCCGATCGTCGGACACCCTCACGCCTCCCATGGGGCCGATTCGTCCGTCGATCTGCTCGCGGATGATGTCGGCGTGCCCAGCGTGCCGCTCGGTCTCGCGGACGAGGTGGACCAGGACGTCGAAGAGCGTCACCTCAGACGGATCCCACCACGGCACCAGCCCGGCCGCGTCCAGGGGCAGAGCGTCGATGGTCTGCCTCGACGATGCGGAGACGCTCTCGACAAGGGCCAGCACGTCGGCGCGCGACTCGTTCGGACCCACCACGAGATCAGCACCGCGGGCGCTCTCGTCGTCCCATACCGGGACGGGTGGGCCCTGGAAGGGCCGACCCATGACGAAGCCCAGGTAGCGCGACTCCCAGGTCGCGACGTGCTTGACCAACCCGAGCAGATTGGTCCCGGTCTGGGTCATCGGCCGACGTGCGTCGTACTCGTCCAGCCCGTCGAGTTTGACGATCAGCGATCGATGCCCGGCCGAGAGCGAGCGCCACAGCCGGGACTTGGCCACGTCATCGTGCGCACCGTCATTCTGACGGACACCCGCTTCGGTCAGACGACGCTGAGCGGCAGCAGCTTCTGCCCGGTGGGGCCGATCTGGATGTCGGTGCCCATCTCGGGGCACACGCCGCAGTCGTAGCAGGGCGTCCAGCGGCAGTCCTCGACCTCGACGGCGGCGCTGCCGTCGGCGATGGCGAGGGCGTCCTCCCAGTCGGCCCAGAGCCAGTCCTTGTCGAGGCCGGAGTCGAGGTGGTCCCAGGGCAGGGTCTCGTCGTAGCCGCGCTCGCGGGTGGTGAACCACGCCAGCGAGACGCCCTGGCGGGCGAGCTCCTCGTCGGCGGCGGTGGCCCAGCGGTCGTAGGAGAAGTGCTCGCTCCAGCCGTCGAAGCGACCGCCCTCGCGCCAGACGCGCTCGATGACCGCGCCGACGCGGCGGTCGCCGCGGGAGAGCAGTCCCTCGATGGTGCCGGGCTGGCCGTCGTGGTAGCGGAAGCCGATGGCGCGGGCGAACTTCTTGTCCGCGCGTACGACGTCGCGCAGCTTGCGCAGCCGCTCGTCGGTGGTCTCGTGGTCGAGCTGCGCGGCCCACTGGAACGGCGTGTGCGGCTTGGGCACGAAGCCGCCGATCGAGACGGTGCAGCGGATGTCGTTGCGCCCGCTGACCTCGCGGCCCTTGCGGATCACCTCGCGGGCGAGGTCGGCGATGGCGAGGACGTCCTCGTCGGTCTCGGTCGGCAGACCGCACATGAAGTAGAGCTTCACCTGCCGCCACCCGTTGCCGTACGCCGTCGCGACGGTGCGGATGAGGTCTTCCTCGGTGACCATCTTGTTGATCACCGCGCGCATCCGCTCGCTGCCGCCCTCGGGGGCGAAGGTCAGCCCGGAGCGGCGACCGTTGCGGGAGAACTCGTTGGCGAGCGTGATGTTGAAGGCGTCGACGCGGGTCGAGGGCAGCGAGAGCGAGACGTTGGAGCCCTCGTAGCGGTCGGCGAGGCCGGTCGCGACGTCGGCGATCTCGGTGTGGTCGGCGCTGGAGAGCGAGAGCAGGCCGACCTCCTCGAAGCCGGACTTGCGGATGCCGTTCTCGACCATCGCGCCGATGGTCTCGATCGAGCGCTCGCGCACCGGCCGGGTGATCATGCCGGCCTGGCAGAAGCGGCAGCCGCGGGTGCAGCCGCGGAAGATCTCGACGCTGAAGCGCTCGTGCACGGTCTCGGCGAGCGGCACCAGCGGCTTGGCCGGGTAGGGCCAGGCGTCGAGGTCCATCAGCGTGTGCTTGCGCACCCGGTGAGGCACACCGGGGCGGTTGGGCTCGACCGCGGCGATCTCGCCGCTGGGGGCGTAGGACACGTCGTAGAAGCGGGGGACGTAGACGCCGCCGCTGACGGCGAGGCGGCGCAGCAGCTCGTCGCGACCGCCGGGGCGACCCTCGCCCTTCCACTCGCGCACGACCTCGGAGATCGCGAGCACGACCTCCTCGCCGTCGCCGAGCACGGCGGCATCGACGAAGTCGGCGATCGGCTCGGGATTGAACGCCGCGTGGCCGCCGGCGAGCACGACCGGGTCGTCGTCACCGCGGTCGGCGGCGTGCAGGGGGATGCCCGCGAGGTCGAGGGCGGTGAGCATGTTGGTGTAGCCGAGCTCGGTGGAGAAGCTCAGGCCGAAGACGTCGAAGGCCCGCACCGGACGGTGCGCGTCGACGGTGAACTGCGGGATCGGGCCCTGCGCGTCGCCGGAGCGCATCACGGCCTCCATGTCGGGCCACACCGAGTACGTGCGCTCGGCGACGATCCAGTCCCGCTCGTTGAGCACCTCGTAGAGGATCTGCACGCCCTGGTTGGGCAGCCCGACCTCGTAGGCGTCGGGGTACATCAGCGCCCAGCGGACGGTCTCGCCCTCCAGGGCGGAGTCCCAGTCCTTGACGGTGGAGTTGAGCTCACCGCCGACGTACTGGATCGGCTTCGAGACGGTCGGGAGCAGGGGCTCGAGACGTGCGAAGAGCGACGCGGGCGCAGACACAGGAAGGACTCCGAGGTCGAGGACAGGCCGACCCCCTAGGTTACGCGAGAACTCACGGAGCGCCGCGGTCGTCGTCGCGCGGGCCCACGTCGGAGCTCAGCTCGTCGACCAGCAGCAGGTCCTCGCGCAGCTGGCCGGCGCGGTACGACGCCCGCCCGACCATGTGCCCGGCGACCGGTGCGGTCAGCATCTGGGCGAGCAGCACCAGCACCAGGATCGCGACCGACCGGGCGTCGCGCAGCGTGAGGGCCAGGCCGACGCAGACCAGCATCAGCCCCAGCACCTGCGGCTTGGTCGCGGCGTGCATCCGGGTGAGCAGGTCAGGGAAGCGCAGCACGCCGACGGCCGCGACGAGGCTGAGCAGGGCGCCGAGTAGGATGAGCACGGCCCCGACGAGGTCGAGGGCGGAGGCGAGGGAGTCGTTCACAGCGGCCCGTCCCCCGTCCGGTCGCCGAACCCGACGTCGCCCTGGCGCTCGATGCGCTCGGCCTCGACGTCGTCGCTGCCGGGGCTGAACCGCGCGATGCTCACCGACCCGACGAAGCCGAGCATCGTCGCGACGAGGAGCAGCGGGAGGTTCTCGGCGCTGTGGCGCAGGGCGGCGTCGACCGCGAAGCCGCCGAGGGCGATCGCCACGATGACGTCGAAGGCGATCGAGCGGTCCAGCATCGTCGGGCCGCGGGTGATGCGCACGGCGACCAGCAGCGCGGCGAGCCCGAGCACCCCGCCGCTGGCGTAGTGCAGCCACGTCACGGCGCTCACGACGACGCCTCCGGCTCCACCGACACAGGCGCGGTGACGGGACGCAGCTCATCGAGCCGGTCGACCCCGAACGCCTCCAGGATCCGCTGCTCCTGTCGCCACACGGTCCAGCGCACCTCCTCCAGCTCGGCCTCGTCGCGCACGCGCAGCGCGTGCAGGTAGAGCGTGTGTGTCGAGCGGTGCACCTCGACCACGACGCTGCCCGGCACGAGCGAGGCCATCAGCGCGGTCGCGGTCAGCACCAGGTCGGACTCGGTGTGCAGCGGCACCTTGACGATGGCGCTGCGCAGGTCGGGCGGCGGTCGCAGCGTGATCGCCGCGACCTGCAGGCTGGCGACGACGACGTCGGCGACGAACCGCGCCACCAGCACCACGACCCCGACCGGCCGGATCCGCACGTGGACGTGCAGCGGCGGCAGAGGGAAGACGACCGAGGCGAGCACGGCGACGACGACGCCGGAGACGAACGACAGCGGCGTCCACGAACCCCACAGCACCGCCCACACCAGCGTCAGCCAGACCACCATCGGCCACTGCACGGCCTTGACCCGCGAGGGCCGGAACCGGCCGTCGCGGCGCTGCCGCACGCTGCTGCCCCGCCGCCCGTCGCGCCCCCGCCCGGTCACGCCGGTCGTGCCGCCCGTGCCCGTCACCGGCCCGCCTCCTGCACGGCCTCGAGGTACGGCGTGCGCAGGAGCAGGTCGGACGCAGCCCGGTCGGTGAGCGCGTAGAGCGGGCCGGCGAAGACGGTGATGGCCAGGCTGACGCCGACCAGGCCCGCGGTCGGCAGGATCATCGCCCAGGGCGGACGGGGCCGGCGGCCCTCGCGCTCGAGCAGCTGGAACAGGTCGTCCTCGGAGTCGTCGGAGACGTCGGTGTCGGCGGCGCGGGTGGCCTCCTGCACGTCACCGGCCGCGAAGACCGTGGACCCGAGGTGGACGTGACCACGGGCGCTCACCTGCGGGGTCTCGTGCTCCTCGTCGCCCTCGCGCTCGCCGCCGAGCTGCAGCGCCATCTCGTGCGCCTCGCGCGGCGTGCGCCAGAAGGCGAGCGCCCAGGCCTTCGCGACGGCGTACAGCGTGAGCAGGCTGGTGACCGTGCCGCCGGCGACGAGCAGCCAGGCCAGCGGGCTGCCGTCGGCGATGCCGGCCTGGAGCAGCCCGACCTTGCCGATGAAGCCCGACAGCGGTGGGATGCCGGCGAGGTTCATCGCCGGGACGAAGAAGAGCACGCCGATCAGCGGGTAGAGCGAGGCGAGGCCGCCGAGGCGCAGCAGGGCGCTGCTGCCGCCGAGGTTCTCGATCAGTCCCACGACCAGGAACAGCGCCGTCTGCACGGTGATGTGGTGGGCGACGTAGAAGACCGCGCCGGACATCCCGGCCTGGGTCGCGAGCCCGATGCCGAAGACCATGTAGCCGATGTGGCTGACCAGCGTGAACGACAGCAGCCGCTTGATGTCGGACTGCGCGATCGCCCCGAGGATGCCGACGAGCATCGTCGCCAGGGCGGCCCACAGCAGCAGGTCGGTGAGCGGGCGGTCGGGGAACAGCAGCGTCTGGGTGCGGATGATCGCGTAGACGCCGACCTTGGTGAGCAGCCCCGCGAACACCGCGGTGACGGGCGCGGGGGCGGTCGGGTAGCTGTCGGGCAGCCACAGCGACAGCGGGAAGACCGCCGCCTTGATCGAGAACGTCGTGAGCAGCAGCAGCTGGACCACCAGCGCCGTGGTCGCGTCGAGCCCGGGCACCCGCTCGCCGATCTGGGCGAGGTTGAGCGTGCCGAGCGAGGCGTACGCCGTGGCGATGGCGATGAGGAACAGCGCGGAGGAGACGACGTTGACGATCACGTAGATCGTGCCGGCGCGCACCCGCGCGGCGGTGCCGCCGAGCGTCAGCAGCACGTAGCTCGCGAACAGCAGGATCTCGAAGCTGACGAACAGGTTGAACAGGTCGCCGGCCAGGAAGGCGTTGCTCACGCCGGCGACCAGGGTCAGGAACGTCGGGTGGTAGATCGAGACCGGCGCCTCGCGGTCGTTGTCGGTGACGCCCTGGCCGATCGAGTAGACGAGCACCGCGAGCGTGACGATCGAGGAGACCAGCAGCATCAGCGCGGCGAGCCGGTCGGCGACCAGGGCGATGCCGAGCTCGCGCCAGCCGCCGAGCCAGACCACCTGCGGGCCCTCGCGGTCGGCGGCCACGAGCAGCAGCGCGGCCACCACGACGACCGCGGCCAGCACGACCACGCTCACCATCCGCTGGGCGCGCGGCCAGCGCGACATCATCAGGGCGGCGCCGCTGCCGAGCAGCGGCAGCACCACGGGCAGGGGCACGAGCGCGGAGGTCACCGGTCGTCCTCCTCGGGGTCGTCCTCTTCCTGGCCCTGCGTGGTCGCGCTGTGACCGACCGAGGTCTCGTCGTCGACGGCGAGCCGGCGGATCGCGGCGTCCTCGACGTCGTCCTGCACGTCGTCGGCGCCGTGGAGCTGCCAGCTGCGGTGGGCCATGGCGAGCAGGAAGGCCACGGTGCCGAGCGTGATGACGATGGCGGTCAGCACCAGCGCCTGGGGCAGCGGGTCGGCCATGTCCTCGGGGTCGGCGGAGCCGTAGAAGGCCGAGCTGCCCGCCGGTCCCCCGGCGGCCAGGAACCCGACGTTGATGCCGTTGCCGATGAGCACCAGCCCCGCGAGCACGCGGGTCAGGCTGCGCTCGAGCAGGAGGTAGACGCCGCAGCCGACGAGGCCGCCGCAGACCAGCAGCAGGGTCGCGTTCATCTCCATCAGCCGCTCACCTCCGCCCGCTCGCGCCGCTCGCGGCTGCGGCTGTCCTCGCTGTCGACGCCCTCGGCGGCCTCGCGCTCCGCCCGCAGGATCTGCCGGTCGAGCCGCGAGCCGAAGGTGCGCAGCAGGTCGAGCACGAGCCCGACGACGACGAGGTAGACGCCGATGTCGAACCCGATCGAGGAGACGAGGTGGATCTCGCCCAGCAGCGGCAGGTCGACGTAGACGTCGGCGGTCTGCAGCACCGAACCTCCGAAGGCGACCGGTCCGAGCCCCGACAGCGCCGCAACGAAGAGCCCGGTGCCGATGAGCACGCCGGCGTCGACGGGCGCGGCCTCGTCGAGCTCGTAGCGACCGCCGGCGAGGTAGCGCACCATGAGCGCGAGCCCGGTCACCATGCCGGCCGCGAAGCCGCCGCCGGGCAGGTTGTGACCGGCGATGAGCAGGTAGATGGAGAAGACCACGACGGTCGGGAACAGCAGCCGGGTGACGACCTCGAAGACGATCGAACGCCGCTCCGGGCTCAGCGTGCGCGGCCCCGGCAGCCACACCCGGCGTCCGGGCCGGGCCGCCTGACGGTCCACGCCCTCGGGGTAGGGCACGTCGAAGACGCGCCGGATCCCGGAGGAGCGGGAGTCCAGGAAGATCAGGCTCGC
This sequence comes from Nocardioides flavescens, assembly GCF_009823805.1. GTDB lineage: Bacteria > Actinomycetota > Actinomycetes > Propionibacteriales > Nocardioidaceae > Nocardioides > Nocardioides flavescens. Next base: position 310,204 of record NZ_WUEK01000001.1, read on the forward strand.
CACGCCGGTGGCCGCGACGACCAGCACCGAGATCTCGCCGAAGGTGTCCCAGGCGCGGATGTCGACCAGCGTCACGTTGACGACGTTGCGCCCGTAGCCGAAGTCGTAGGCGGCCTTCGCGAACTGTGACGAGATCGGCTCGGCGGTGCGGCCCGAGCCGGCGACCAGCAGGAACCCGGCCACCGCGACCCCGACACCCGCGGCCAGCGCCATCCGGGCGTAGCGGACCGGGCGCAGCGGCCGGTCGGTGAAGTACTCCGGCAGGCGGCGCAGCACCAGCACGAAGACCACGAGGGTCACGGTCTCGACGAGCACCTGCGTCATCGCGATGTCGGGGGCGCCGTGCACGAGGAACAGCAGCGCGCAGCCGTAGCCGGTGATGCCGGCCAGGATCACCGCGCGCAGCCGGCGACGCGAGCGCACCGTCATCACCGCGGCGGCCAGCATGATCACGCCGACGACCGGCTGCGCCGCGCGGTCCCACGCCACCACGTCGATGCCCGGGCCGTCGCCTCCCAGGCTGGAGACCAGGGCAGCGACGAGTGCGCTGCCCGGCACCGCCAGCACCACGACGAGCACGACGGTCAGGTAGGTCGTCACCGAGCCGCGCTGCACGAAGCCGGTGACCTCGATGGCGCTGCGGTCGACCGCGCGCATCGCGGCGCGGTAGACCTGCTCGGCGCTCACCGGCGGGTGGGTGCGCGCCTGGAGGTGGCAGACCCGGTCGCGAGCCGCGAACAGGCCCGCACCGGCGAGCAGGGTGAGGGCCGAGAACAACAGCGGCAGCTCCCAGCCGTGCCAGAGCGCGAGGTACTCCTCGTGCTCCCCCGCGACCAGCGTGTCGGCGTACGGCGCGATGGCGGTGGTCAGCGCGGCCCCGGCGAAGCCGAGGACGAGACCCGCGAGCGCCAGCACGACCGGCGGCGCCGCGAAGCCGGCCGCCAGCGGCCGGACCTCGGTCGGCTCGACGCCGGGCTTGGTCGCGAAGGCACCCCAGACGAACCGCGCGGTGTAGCCGACGGTGAACGTCGAGCCGACCGCGAGCCCGGCGAGCACCAGCCAGCCGGCGTACGACGGCACCCCGGCGGTCTCACCGTGGGCGAGCTCGAGCAGCGCGGCCCACATCGTCTCCTTGGCGATGAAGCCGAGCAGCGGCGGGAAGCCGACCATCGAGAGACCGGCGAGGGTCGCGGCGACCGCGACGACCGGCAGCTGCCGCCCGACGCCGGAGAGCTTGTGCAGGTCGCGGGTGCCGGTGAGGGTGTCGACGATGCCGACGCAGAGGAACAGCGTCGCCTTGAACATCGCGTGGGCGAGCAGCAGTCCGAGGCCGGCGAGCGCGGCGGTGCGGCTGCCGATCGAGAGCAGCACCATGAGGAAGCCCAGCTGGCTGACCGTGCCGTAGGCGAGGAGCAGCTTGATGTCGATCTGGCGCAGGGCCCGCCAGCCGCCGACCAGCATCGTCAGCGTGCCGAGGGTGAGCAGCACGAGGTGCCAGCCGGGCACGGTGCTGAAGCCGGGCGCGAGCACGGAGACGAGGAAGAGCCCGGCCTTCACCATCGACGCGGCGTGGAGGTAGGCGCTGACCGGCGTCGGGGCGGCCATCGCGCCGGGCAGCCAGAAGTGCAGCGGCACCTGGGCCGACTTGCTGAGGGCACCGAGGAGCACCAGCATCACGCCGACGGTGACGGCGGTGCCGCGCGGCGGGTCGGCGAGCAGACCGCTGATCGACAGCGTGCCGGCCTCGTGGCCCAGCACCAGGAAGCCGACGAGCATCGCCAGGCCGCCGAGCGTGGTCACCACGAGCGCCTGCAGCGCGGCCAGACGGCTCGCGCGCTTGCCGGGGTCGAAGCCGATCAGCAGGAACGAGAAGACGGTCGTGAGCTCCCAGAAGACGAAGAGCACCAGCAGGTTGTCACTGACGACCAGCCCGAGCATGGCGCCCATGAACGCCGTCAGGTGTCCCGCGAACGACGCCAGGTGGGGCGAGCCGGCGCGGAAGTACCACGTGCAGTAGGCCAGCACGAGCGCGCCGATGCCCGCCACGACCAGCACCAGCAGCCACTGCAGGGCGCCCATCGACAGGTCGATGTCCATGCCGAGATCGGGCACCCACGTCACCCTCTGGGTCACCCGGTCCCCGTCGAGGACGGTGCGGGTGTGCGTCAGCGCCCAGACGACGGTCGCCGTCGGGACGAGCGCGAGCGGCAGGAAGACCCAGCGGCCGATCCTCCCGGCCACGAACGGCGCGAGCAGGGCCGCGACGGCGTGGCAGAGCACGAGGAGGAGCAACGATCGGACCTCTCGGGTGGACGGCCGGGTGGGCGGCGACACCTCGATCCTAGAGGTCGCCTCCTGACGCTCGTCGGGGTGAGGAGCGGCTCAGTCCTCGGAGATCTGGCGGCGGAACTCCGTGCGCTTCGTGTGGAGGTCCCACAGGTGGTCGGCGAGCACGGCCGGGTCCTTCTCGTCGTCGCCCTCGATGATCTCGCCGCCGATGATGAGCTGCGAGACGGCGATGCCCTCCTCGCCCAGCACCTCGTGCAGCAGCTCGGCGTACGCCGCCTGCCCGGCGAAGGCGATCGAGGTGCCCGTCACGTTGCGCCCCGGCTTGACCGCCGAACCGCCGTTGACGAAGAGGATCGTGCCGCGGTCCTCGCCGAGGAACCGCATGCCCGGGACGACCGCGTGCACGGCGGCGACGGGGCCGTAGATCGAGAACTCGACGGGGCCGACGAGGTCGGCGGGCACGGTCTCGAGCACCGGCCGCATGAAGTCCTTCTGCGGCAGCGGGCTGTACTGGAGGACCTCGATCGGGCCGAGCTCCTGGGTCGCCCGCTCGAGCACCTTCGCGATCGAGTCGGGGTCGCGCACGTCGGCGGCGTAGCCCTTGGCCTGCACTCCGTCACCCTCCAGCTCGGCGGCCAGCGCGTCGACGCGGCCCTGGTGGCGCGAGATGAGCGCGACCGCGAACCCCTCGCGTCCGAACCGGCGCGCCACCGCGGCCCCGAGCCCCTTGCCTGCACCGATGATCGCGAGTGTCGTCATGCTCGCGCGGTACCCGCTGGGCGAGGTGGTTGAGCGGTCAACCGGACGCGGTCAACCAGCGTTGCCGGTGGCGCCGAACTGCTCGACCCGGATGACGGTCGGGTCGACGCCGGCCTCGATGAGCAGGGGCGCGGCGTACTCGGCGAAGCGGGGCGAGCCGCAGACGAAGGCGACCTCCGCGGCGGCGGCGTACGGCGCGAGCTCGGCGACGCTCGGCGCACCGGCCGGGCGGGTGCCGTCGTCGTGGCGGGTGAAGGCGACGGTGGCGCCGGACCGGGCGAGCTCGTCGGCGTACGGCAGGGAGCGCGGGTCGCGCCCGACGGCGACGACGTGCAGCAGGTCGGTGCGGCCGAGTCGGCGCGCGGTGCGGGTCATCGCGACGGCCGGCACGACGCCGGTGCCGCCGACGAGGGCGAGCGCCGGGGTGCGGGTGTCCCAGAGGAACCACCGCCCGATCGGGCCGCGGAGCTCGAGCACGTCGCCCACCTCGGCGACGTCGGACAGGTGCCCCGACACCTCTCCCCCGGGCAGCCGCTCGACGAGGAACTCCACGAGCGGGTCGTCGTCGTCGGAGGCGATGGAGTAGGAGCGCTGCGCGGTGTAGTCGTCGGGGGCGCGCAGCCGGATGACGTAGTGCTGACCCGGCCGGTGGCGCTGGCGGTCGTCGACGTGCATGCGCAGGCGCACGACGTCGCGGCTGGGCTGGTCCTTCGCGATGATCGTGCCGGTGGTCCAGGAGGTCTCGAGCGACACCGTCGTCGTCCTCAGTCGCCCTGGTAGCGCTGCTCGAGCCACGGGTCGCCGCGGTCGTGGTAGCCGTTGCGCTCCCAGAAGCCCTGCTGGTCCTCGGCGAGCAGCTCGATCCGGCTGACCCACTTGGCCGACTTCCAGAAGTACAGGTGCGGCACGAGCAGCCGCGCCGGCCCGCCGTGCTGCGTCGGCAGCGGCTTGCCGTCGACCTCCCAGACCACCCACGCCTTGCCGCCGGTGAGGTCGGCCAGCGGCAGGTTGGTCGTGTAGCCGGTGCTGGAGTGCACCAGCGCGAAGCGCGCGTCGTCGCCGGGGCCGGCCGCCGAGAGCAGCTCGTCGACACTCACGCCGGAGAAGGTCACGTCGAACTTCGACCACGTCGTCACGCAGTGGATGTCGCCGGAGTACGACGAGCGCGGGAGCGCGTGCGCCTCGTCCCAGCTCCAGGTCGTGGGCCGCTCGACGAGGCCGTCCACGGCGATGCTCCACTGCTCGGGCCGGATCCGCGGCGTCGCCTCGGCGGTCAGCACCGGCCAGCCCGACCCGGTGTCGTACTGGCCGGGGGGCAGCCGCCCCGCCGGGCTCTCGGGCCGCTTGCGGAAGAACCCACGCGTCACAGGCACGCCTCCCAGCGTGCCAGAGCCGCCGGTGGACGAACAGTCGAGCCGCCGCCCACGGTGGTCGAGGAGGCCGGCCACGGCTGTCTCGAGACCACTCCCGGCCGGAAGTGGTCTCGAGACAGGACTTCGTCCTTCCTCAACCACCGAGGGGCCAAGACCCGACCACGGGACTGGGCCGCCCGGATAGGTTCGCCCCGTGCGCACCGAGGTGGACGTGGCGGTCGTGGGAGCGGGGCTGGCGGGGCTGCGGTGCGCGGCGGTGCTGCACGGGGCGGGCCACGAGGTCGTCGTGCTGGAGGCGGACGACGCCGTGGGTGGGCGGATCCGCACCGACCGGGTCGACGGGTTCCTGGTCGACCGTGGGTTCCAGCTGCTCAACCCGGCCTACCCCGCCGTACGGCGGTGGGTGGACGCTGACGCGCTGCGCCTGCAGCCCTTCGGTGCGGGGGTGACCGCCGTGACGGACGACGGCCCGCGCACCCTCGGCCACCCGCTGCGCGCTCCCGGGCTGCTGCCCCGCACCGCGACGACGGCGCTCCCCCGGCTGCGCGAGGTGCTGGGCCTCGCGCGCTGGGCCGCGCCGCTGCTGCGCCCGCGACCGGACCGCACGCTCACCGACGTCCTCGCCGCCCGGGGGACGCGCCACGACGTCGACCGGCGTACGGCGCTCGACCGCGCGGGCGTGGACGGCCTGCTGCGCCGCGTGGTCGACGGGTTCCTGGCCGGAGTGCTGCTGGAGGACGACGGCAGCACCGCCGACGCCTACGCACTGCTGCTGGCCTGGACCTTCGCCCGCGGGGTGCCCGCGCTGCCCGAGCGGGGCATGCAGGCGCTGCCGGAGCAGCTCGCGGCGCCCCTCGGCGACCGGGTCCGGCTCGGCCACGGGGTCACCGCCGTCACCGGCACCGCCGTCGAGACCGACCAGGGCAGCGTGAGCGCCCGGCGCGTCGTGGTGGCGACCGGCGCCCCGGCCGCGCACGAGCTCACCGGAGCGCCGGTGCCGGCCACCAAGGGTGTCGTCACCACCTGGTGGTCGGCGCCCGAGTCACCCGACACCGACCTGCTGCACGTCGACGCCCGCGTGCGCCCGACCGGGCCGCTGGTCAACGCCGCCGTCGTCTCGCGGGCGGCGCCGAGCTACGCCCCGCCCGGTCGCCACCTCGTGCAGGGCTCGGCGCTGCTCGACACCGCGGCCGGGCGCACGCCGTCCGAGGCCGACCAGCGCCGCCACGCGGGCGAGCTGCTCGGACTCGACCCGAGCGGGTGGGACGTCGTGGCCCGCCACGAGGTCCCGCACGCGCTCCCCGCCCAGCCCGCGCCGTACTCCGACGCCCGGCCGGTCCGCGTCGGCGACCTCGTCGTGTGCGGCGACCACCGCGACACCGGGTCGATCCAGGGCGCGCTCGTGTCGGGTCAGCGCGCGGCCCAGGCCGTGCTGGAGGGACTCAGCGCCGGGCGTCGCTGAGCAGCTCCTCGGAGACCTCCCACAGCCGCCGGGCGTCCTCGGGGTCGAGGGCGTGCGGCAGCACCCCGGCGAGACCGTCGAGCCGCTCGACGACCTCCGCCTCGTGGCAGTCCTCGAAGTAGCGCCCGCCGATGCCCTCGACCTGCGGTGAGGTGGCGAGGAAGACCGACGTCGCGGCGCCCTGCTCGACCGACTTCATCCGGAAGGCGCCGCTCTGCTCGGCGCGCCGCGACTGCTCCTCGGCGGCCGCGCGCTGCTCGTCGCTCCAGTGCCGCTGCAGCGGCGTCCAGATGCCGCCGGGCATCAGTGCGTTGGCCGTGATGCCCTCGCTGCCCCACCGCCGGGTGAGCTCGACGGCGAAGAGGGAGTTGGCCGTCTTGGACTGGCCGTAGGCCAGCCCGGGGTCGTAGGCGCGACGCTCGAAGAACAGGTCGTCGAACACCACCGGCGAGGCCGCGTGGCCCGAGGACGACACGGAGACGGCCCGGGCGCCGCGCTCGGGCGACGCGCCGGCCGCCAGCGCCGCGTGGAGACCGGTCGTCAGCGCGAAGTGGCCGAGGTGGTTGACGCCGAACTGCGTCTCCCACCCCTGGGCCGTGCGCCCGAACGGCGTGTCCATCACACCCGCGTTGTTGACGAGCACGTGGAGCGGACCCTCCCACGAGGCGACGAGGGCGTCGACGCTCGCGAGGTCGGACAGGTCGAGCGCTGCGACCACGAGGTCGTCGCGTCCGCTGGTGGCGGCGATGTCGTCGGCGACCCGCCGACCCGCCTCGGTGTCGCGCACGGCGAGCGTGACCTGGGCGCCGGCGTGGGCCAGGGCGCGGGCCGTCTCGACGCCGATGCCCGACGACGCGCCGGTCACCAGGGCGCGGCGTCCGGTCAGGTCGACGCCCTCGACGACCTCCAGGGCCGTGGTGCGGTCGGTGTGGTCGTTCTCGGTCTTGGTCATGCCACGAACATACCAACTAGTTGGTTTGACTAAACTGGAGCCGTGGCGCGAGGGGACGAGAGCAGGGAGCGGCTGATGGTCGCCGCGACGGCGGAGTTCGCCGAGCACGGCATCGCCGGCGCGCGGGTCGACCGGATCGCCGAGGCGGCCGGGGTCAACAAGGCGCAGATGTACGCGTGGTACGGCTCGAAGGACGGCCTCTTCGAGGCGGTCTTCGCCCGCCACCTCCAGGCGATCGTCGACTCGGTGCCGCTCACCGCCGACGACCTCCCCGGCTACGTCACCCGGCTCTACGACTCCTACCTCACCGACCCCGAGCTGGTCCGCCTCTCCAGCTGGTACCGCCTGGAGAAGGTGCCCACCGGGGCGCTGCTCTCCGGCCGCGCCGACCTGACCGACCCCAAGCTCGAGGCCATCGCCCGGGCCCAGCGCGAGGGCCGCATCGTCGACGGCATCCGACCCGACGAGGTCTACGCGCTGCTCATCGCGCTGGCCGGCACCTGGTCGCCGGTGAGCGGCACCTTCACCGCGTCGGGCTCGGACCCCGAAGCCGACCACGAGCGCCGGCGCGCGACCCTGCGCGACGTCGTGACCCGCGCCCTCGTGCCGTCCTGACGCTCCGCTCCCCGCCCGACCCCCAGAGCGCGACCCTCAGCCGCCGTACGCCGCCCGCACGAGGTCGAGCAGCCGGCCCACCTCGGGCGAGTCGCCGAGGCGGTCGACGGGGACGGCGAGCGGGATGCGCCAGTTCTCGCGCTCGGTCGTGCCCGGCACGTTGGGCCGGCGCTCCTCCAGCACGGCGTCCTCGAGCGACAGCGCGACGAGCAGCGAGGGCGCCTCGACGAGCTGGCGGTAGGCCGCCTGAACGGCGTCGGCCGGACCCGCGCCGTCGTCCAGCGGCTCCCGGGTGAGCCGGGAGAGCAGCTCCTCGCGGCCGCTGCGCACGTCGTCCTCGGGCATGTCGGTGGCGTCGAGCTGGTCCCTGGCGTCCGCGCCGGTCCACAGCCCCGCGACGGTCGGCAGGTCGTGGGTGGTCACGGTCGCGAGCGCCTCGCGCGGCCACGAGGACGGGGCGTCGTCCTCGAACCACAGCACCTTGTAGGACAGGATGCGCCGCTCCGCGAGCGCCTCGGCGACCCCGGGCTCGACGGTGCCGAGGTCCTCCCCCACCACCACGGCCTGCGCCCGGTGCGACTCGAGCGCCACGATGTCGAGCAGGTCGTCGCTCGGGTAGCGCACGTAGCCGCCGCCCCGGGCGTCGCCCTCCTCCGGGATCCACCAGAGCCGGAACAGCCCCATCACGTGGTCGATGCGCAGCCCACCCGCGCCCGCGATGGTCGCGCGCACCGACTCGACGAACGGCTCGTAGTCGGCCGCCCGCAGCCGCCACGGCACGAGGGGCGGCGAGCCCCAGTCCTGGCCGAGGGTGTTGAGCGCGTCGGGCGGTGCGCCCACGCTCACGCCCTCCGCGAGAACGTCCTGCCACGCCCACGCGTCGGCACCGCCGCCCGACACCCCGATGGGGAGGTCCTGGATGACGATGAGGTCGCCGGAGGCCGCGCGCAGCTGGGCGTCGAGCTGCCACTGCAGCCAGGCGTGGAAGCCGACGTCCTCGGCGTGCTCGGCCCGCCACGTCGCCACGCCGTCGCCGCGCGGGTCGCGCAGCTCCGTGGGCCAGCCGTGCCAGTCGATGCCGTGCTGGGCGCCGAGCGCCTCGGCCAGCGCGCTCCAGGTCGCGAACTCCTCGAGCGGCTCGCCCTGCTCGTCGCGCCAGGCGGCGAAGGCGCTGTCCGCTCCGCCGCTGCGGTCGTACGCCGCGCGAAGGGCCGCGCGCTTGAGGGCCCAGGCCGCGTCGCGGTCGACGAGGTCGGTGGCGGCCACGGCGTCACGGCGGGCCGTGTCGACGTCGCCGGGCTCGTGGCCGGGGACGTCCTCGACGCGGAGGTAGACGGGGTTGCGGAACCTCCGGGTGGCGGGCAGGTAGGGGCTCGCCTCCATCGAGGAGCCCTCGACCACCGGCGCGACCGCGTGGAGCGGGTTGACCAGCACGAACCCGCCGCCGGCGGCCTCGGTCAACTCCCGCAGGGTGCGCAGGTCGCCGAGGTCGCCGATGCCCCAGCTGCGCGTCGAGCGGGCGGCGTACAGCTGGACCGCCCAGCCCCAGGTGGGCTCGTCCGGCAGCCAGCACCGGCCCGGTGACACGACCAGCCGGCGCTCCATGCCCGCGGCGGTCGTGAGCCGGTGGTAGCCGAGCGGGAAGTCCTCGGGCAGCCGCCCGTCGACCTCGCGCTCGGTGCCGTCCTCGCAGCGCACCTGCACCCGACCGAGGCCCAGCTCGCGCCCGGGCCGGGTCACGACGGGCGCCCGGTCCTCGAGGTCCGCCGGCGGGGTGCCGATCGCCTCGCGCAGGCGGCGGACCGTGTCGGCGTCGGCCTCGTGCACCTCGTCGGCGGCGTCGAGCCAGCGGTGCTGGACGCCCCAGTCGTCCACAGCGGAGTCGAAGGCGGCGTCGGTGGGGGTCTGACTCACGAGGGCCCGGTAGCCATCCGGGCCCCCGTCAGACGGGCTCTCAGCCGCGCGTCAGTTGCGCGCCGCGGCGAGGCGGGACTGCACCCGCGTCACGGCGGCGGCGTGCTCCGGGTCGCCGCTCATCACCGCGGCCAGCCGCAGGTGCGGCAGCGCCTCGGCCGGGCGCGACTGGCGCTCCAGCGCGCGACCCAGCGCGTGGCGGCTCCACACGTCGGTGGGGTCGTCCTCGACCAGCGACGTCAGCTCCTCGGTCGCGCGGCCCAGCTGGGCGCGGGCGAGGAAGGCCCACGCGCGCAGCGTGCGCAGCCCGGTGTTGCGCGGGTCCTCCGCCAAGGCGGGCTCGATGACGGCCAGGGCCCCCGCGGGAGCGCTGCGCTCCAGCAGGTCGTAGGCCACGCGGAAGGCGGACTCGGGCGCCTCCTGGCCCGGGAACACCAGGGCCGGGGCGACCAGCTCGGACTCGGTCTCGTCGCTCATGTCCTGACAACGCTGCGTGCGCACTCACCATTCCGACCGGTGGTCGAGGACGAAGTCCCGTCTCGGAACCACCCGACCGGGAGAGTGGTTTCGAGACGGGCCTAGCGGCCCTCCTCAACCACCGGCGGGGACGGCCCAGCGGCCCTCCTCAACCACCGGGGCGACGGTCGCCGCCGCGACCTCCCTCGTGACGCTCAGCGGCCGACGAGGACCCGCCGCTCGGCCATCGGGGCGGCGTACGTCGGGGTCTGGGCGCGCAGGTGGATGTTGAGCAGGAGCCCGACCGCGAGCATGCCGGCGAAGAGGGACGAGCCGCCGTACGACACGAACGGCAGCGGCACGCCGGTGACGGGCATGATGCCGAGGCACATGCCGACGTTCTGGAAGGCCTGGAAGCCGAACCAGCAGGCGATGCCGGCGGCGGCGACGCGGCCGAAGACGTCCTCGGCGCGGCGGGCGATGACCAGGGCGCGCCAGATGACGACGGCGAGCAGCGCGACGAGGAGGCCGGCGCCGACCAGGCCGAGCTCCTCGCCGGCGACGGTGAAGACGAAGTCGGTCTGCTGCTCGGGCACGAACCCCGAGCGGGTCTGCGAGCCCTGGAAGAGGCCCTGGCCGAGGAGGCCGCCGTTGCCGATGGCGATACGGGCCTGCTCGACGTTGTAGCCGGCACCGCGGGGGTCGAGGTCGGGGTCGACGAAGGCCAGGAACCGGTCGACCTGGTAGGCCTTCAGCACCCCGGCGGTGACCGCGCCGACGGCGACGGACACGGCCGTGACGACCACACCGACCAGCCAGCGACGTCGGGCGCCGGAGACGGCGAGGACGCCGAAGACCGTCGCCGAGAGGACCAGCATCGTGCCGAGGTCGGGCTGCAGCAGGATCAGCGCGGCGGGCAGGCCGGCGATGGCCAGCATCAGCACCACCTCGGCGGTGCCGACCCGCGAGCGCCAGCGCCCCTCGGCGCGCTCGGCGATCACGAGCGCCATGCCGACGACGACCGCGAGCTTGGCGAACTCCGACGGCTGGATCGACATGCCGGCCAGGCGCACCCACGAGCGCGAGCCGTTGATCGTCGACCCCGCCGTCAGCACGAGCACGAGCCCCGCGATCGAGGCGGCGTAGATCACCGGCACCACGATGCGCACCCACCGGTGCTCGGTGACGGTCACGACCGTGAGCAGCACGAGGCCGATGGCGATGTTGACCAGCTGCTTGCGCAGGTACGCCGTCGGGTCGCCCCCCGTGAGCACGTCGCGGCTGCTGGTCGCCGACCAGACGAGCAGCGCCGAGAGCACGAGGAGCGCGAGGACCGAGCCGAGCAGGACCCAGTCGAGACGGCGCAGGGAGAAGGCCCGGGAGGTCGCGGTCGCAGTGGTCACTCGTCCTCCTCGGAGCGGGTGGGCGGCAGGATCGAGCCGTCGTCCATGAACGTCGGCAGCCCGCTGGGCGGGGTCGTGCCGGCGATGGCGGCGTTCGCGGGGTCAACACTCTCCCCGTCGATGCCGTAGAGCGCCTCCCAGATGGCGCGGACGCCCTCGCCGGAGGTGCCGGAGCCGGTGCCGCCCTGGCTGACCATCATCACGACCACGTAGTCGTCGTCGTAGGACGCGACCCAGGAGGTCGACTGCTTGCCGTAGACCTCGGCGGAGCCGGTCTTGGACCGGATGGGCACCTGGTCGAGGGGGAAGCCGCCCATCTTCCAGGCCATGGTGCCCTCGCGGGTGACGCCCTGCAGGGCCTGGTCGATGTAGTCGATGACGCTCTTCGGCAGGTCGAGCTCGCCGGTCTTCTTCGGCGCGAACCGGCGCAGCACCTCGCCGTCGGGGCTGACGACGGCCTTGGCGACGCGCGGGGCGTAGAGCGTGCCGCCGTTCGACAGGGCGGCGTACGCGCGGGCGAGCTGGAGCGGGGTGACGATCGTGTCGCCCTGTCCGATCGCGAAGTTCACCGCGTCGCCGGCGCGGTAGGCGTAGCCCTCGACGCAGAACTCCTGGGCGAACTTGTAGACGAAGTCGCTCGTGGTGCCGTCCTGCGGCTTGTCGGCGATGTCGCAGTAGAACGAGCGCATCTGCTTCCAGTACGACCGCTTCCACTCCCGGTCGGCGATGCGACCGGGCGCCTCGCCGGGGATGTCGATGCCGGTGCGCGAGCCGAAGCCGAACGCCTTGGCCTCGTCGACGAGCGGGTCCTTGGCCTTGACGTCGTCGACGTCGGAGCCGAAGCGCTGCCAGTAGTCGTAGCCGACGCGGTAGAAGAAGGTGTTGCAGGAGACCTCGAGCGCCTTGGCGAAGTCGATCGAGCCGTAGGCGCCGGACTCGTAGTTCTTGAAGTCGCGGTTGCCGACGCGGAACGACGAGGAGCAGTCGAGGTGGGTGTCGGTGGAGTAGCCGTGGGTGAGCGCCCCCGCGGTCATGAACGGCTTCCAGGTCGAGCCGGGTGCGAACTGGCCCTGGGTCGCCCGGCCGAGCAGCGGCTCGCCGGCGGCCTTGGAGTAGAGCCGCGAGAGCTCCTTGTTGGTGATGCCGCCGACCCAGACCGAGGGGTCGTACGTCGGCTGGCTGGCCATCGCGACGATGCGGCCGGTCTTGGCCTCCATCACCACTGCGGCGCCGGAGTCGGCGACGTAGTTGCGCCCGGTGACCGGGTCGAGGGTGGCGCGGGCGGTGGAGATGGCCGTGGCGAGCTGCTGCTCGACGACCGACTGCACACGGGCGTCGAGCGAGGTGACCAGCGTGTCGCCGGGCTGGGCCTCGACCTCGTCGGCGTCGCCGATCACGCGACCCATCGAGTCGACCTGCACCGAGGTGTAGCCGGGCATCCCGCGCAGCCAGGAGTCGTACTCCTTCTCGACCCCGGCCCGTCCGACGACCGACGCGCCGTTGAGGGAGTCGTCGCCGTCGGCCTTCGCGGCGTCGTACTCCTCCCCGGTGACGGGGCTGAGGTAGCCGAGCACGTGGGCGGCGTTGATGCCGTACGGCGCGGGGTAGGCGCGCAGGCTCTGCTGCTCGGCGGTGACGCCCGGGAAGTCCTCGGGCTGCTCGAGCACCCGCAGCGCCATCGGCTGCGGCACGTCGGAGGCGACCGGCACAGGCTGGAACGGCGAGCCGTTCCAGCACTCGCCGATCACGGCGTCGTCGTCGCCGCAGGTGACGAGCTTGCGCTGGATCTTCTTGACCGGCACGTCGGTCACGGTGCGCACGCGCTGCAGGAGCTGGCGCTGCTCGTCGTCGGGCAGCTTGGCGAGCGTGCCGCGGTCGATCGAGACGACCCACGAGGTGCGGTTGGCGACGAGCGGGCGCCCGACGTCGTCGACGATCAGCCCGCGCTGGGGCTGTGTGACGACCTCCCGCACCGACTGGTCGGCGGCCTGCGCGGCGTACTGGTCGCCGTCGACGACCTGGAGGTAGTAGAGACGCACCAGCAGGGTCGCGAAGAGGGAGAAGACCAGCGCCTGGACGACCACCAGGCGCAGGCGGCTGCGGTTCTCGCCTGTCCTGCTCATCGGCTGCTCATCGGCTGCTCATCGGCCGGTCACGGGCGGCTCAGGCCCAGCACGCGCACCCGGTCGGGCTCGACGCGCTCCAGCAGGGCCAGGGTCAGCGGCACGACGGCCAGGGCGAGCACGACGTCGTAGCCGAGCGCGACCGCGCTCGTGCGCAGCAGCTCGCCGGTGGCGACCGCGGGGTCGCTCAGCACGATCCCGCTCAGGGCGAAGACGGACGTGCCGACGAACGACGACGCGGCGGCCGCGCCGAGCCACTGGACCGGGCGGGGCTCACCGGTGCTGGTGAGCCGACCGGCGACGTAGCCGACGACGAGCAGGGCGAGCGCCCAGCGGCCGGCGACGTGGTCGGCCGGCGGGGCGAGGTCTAGCAGCAGCCCGGCGACGAAGCCGGTGGCGAGGCCGACCTGCGAGCCGTGGCGCAGCGCGACCGCGGCGACGACCAGCAGCACGAGGTCCGGGCCGACGCCCTCGACGGTGAGCCGCGAGAAGACCGTCGTCTGGAGCACCAGCGCGACCGAGACCGCGAAGGCGATCGCGAGGTTGCGGGCGTTCACCGCAGGCTCCCGTCGACCTCGATGACGGCGCGGTCGCTCGTGGTGCCCGACGGGACGACGACGCCGACCTGGTCGAGCGCCGAGAAGTCGACGTAGGGCGTGATGACGGCGCGCTGGGTCGTCTCGCGCAGGCTGGAGTAGACCGACTCGACGGTGCCGATCGGCACCCCGGAGACGTACGGCGCGCCGTCCTGGCTGCCCCAGGTGACCACCGGCTCGCCCGCCTTCGGCACGTAGGTCTGGTCGACGAGCTCGAGGTCGAGCCGCGAGCCGTCGCCGAGGTCGCCGCGCCCGTGGAGGAAGCCCACCTTCATGCTCGAGCCGACCCGGCCGCCGACGGTGGAGTCGGCGTCGGTGACGAGCAGGACCGTGGCGGTGGTGGCGCTGACGCGCAGGACGCGCCCGACGAGTCCCTGGCCGTTGACGACGGTCATGTCGGGTGCGAGACCAGCGCGGGCGCCGGCGTCGATGGTGACGGTGCGCGAGAACGACTGCGCCGAGCCCATCGCGGTGACCCGGGCGGGCACGAGGGCGTAGCCGAGCGACTCGGCGGTCGCGGTGAGGTCGTCGTACTCCTGCAGGCGGTTGCGGTCGTAGTCGTCGCTCGCGAGCTGGGCGCGCAGCTGGTCGGCCTCTGAGCGGGCGGAGGCGAGGTCGGCGGCCATCTCGCGGCGGCTGCGCACCCACGACGGGAGCGCGGCGACCGGGTCGACGACCGTGGTGGCGGCGTTCTCGACGGGGCCGTAGACCTCACCGACCGCGCGGCGCAGCGGGTCGACCGGTGAGGAGCCGTCGGCGCCGGCGACCTGGTCGACAGCCATCAGCGCGAGGCTGGTGAGCACGAGCGCGGTCACGAGCGAGCGCCGGGGGCGGCGCGGGTCGTGGGGCTCGAGGCTGCCGCGGCGGTTGAGCCGGTCGCTCATGCCGATCGCGCCAGCCTGCGGCGCTCGGTGACCAGCACCTGCTGCAGCGCCTCGAACTCCTCGACGCAGCGACCGGCGCCGAGCGCCACGCTGGTCAACGGCTCGTCGGCCACGTGCACGGGCATGCCGGTCTCGTGGCGCAGCCGCTCGTCGAGGCCGCGCAGCAGCGCTCCCCCGCCGGTCAGCACGATGCCGCGGTCCATGATGTCGCCGGCCAGCTCGGGCGGGGTCTGGTCGAGGGTGACCCGCACGGCGTCGACGATCGCGTGCAGCGGCTCCTCGAGCGCCTTGCGCACGTCGGCGCTGGTCAGCGTGATGCTGCGGGGCAGGCCGCTGACCAGGTCTCGACCGCGGATCTCGGCCTGGCGGTCGGCCGGGCCGGGGTACGCCGAGCCGAGGGTCTGCTTGACCTCCTCGGCGGTCGCCTCGCCGAGCAGGAGGCCGTGCTCCTTCTTCATCCACGTCGTGATGGCGCGGTCGAGCTCGTCGCCCGCGGTGCGCACGCTCAGGCTGGTGACGATGCCGCCGAGGCTGATGACCGCGACCTCGGTGGTGCCGCCGCCGACGTCGACGACCATGTTGCCGGTGGCCTGGTGCACGGGCAGCCCGGCGCCGATGGCGGCGGCCATCGGCTCCTCGATGATGTAGACCCGGCGCGCGCCGGCCTGGTAGCCGGCCTCCTTGACCGCCCGCTGCTCGACCGCGGTGATGCCGCTCGGCACGCACACGACCATCCGCGGCTTGGCGAGGTAGCGGCGGCGGTGCACCAGCGCGATGAAGTGGCGCAGCATCTGCTCGGTCGCCTCGAAGTCGGCGATGACGCCGTCCTGGAGGGGGCGCACCGTCGTGATGTCCTCGGGCGTGCGCCCGACCATCCGCTTGGCGTCGTGGCCGACCGCGACCAGCTCGCCCGTCTTCTCGTTGACGGCGACGACGCTGGGCTCGTCGACGAGCACGCCCTTGCCTCGGACGTAGACGAGCGTGTTGGCGGTCCCGAGGTCGACCGCCATGTCACGGCCGACGAGGTTGTTCGCCATCCGGGTTAGTCCTTCGTGCGTCGTGGTGCTGCCGGGGAAGCTGCGGGGAAGACAGAGACGCGCGCCGCACCCGCCTCTGGCCCTCCGAGGCTAGGTGGCGCAACCGGCCCCTCCCGGGAGACTCGCCGAGACGGGAGTGACGGATGTGACTGGAGGTGGCTTTCCACGCCGACCCGGCGCGAACTGCTGCTGTGCGTACGCCGACCCGGCGCGAAGTGCGGCTGTGCGTACGCCCACCCGGCGCGAACTGCTGCTGTGCGTACGCCGACCGGCGCGAAGTGCTGCCGAAATGAGGCCGACCCGGCGCACAGTGCGCCGGGTCGGCTCGGTCCGCCGTACGGCGGGAGGAGGGGGGTCAGAGACCGGGGAACCAGAGCCCGATCTCGCGCTCGGCGGACTCGGCGGAGTCGGAGCCGTGGACGAGGTTCTCGCGGCCGCTGAGCGAGAGGTCGCCGCGGATGGTGCCGGGGGCGGCCTTGCGACCGTCGGTGGCGCCGTTGAGGCCGCGCACGACCTCGACCGCCTCGTCGCCCTCGAGCACCATCGCGACGAGGGGGCCGCTGGTCACGAAGTCACGAAGCGGCGGGTACCACTCCTTCTCGACGTGCTCGGCGTAGTGGCGGTCGGCCGTCTCGGCGTCGATCGTCCGGTGCTCGAGCGCGGTGAGCGTGAGCCCCTTGGCCTCGTAGCGGGACAGGATCTGTCCGACGAGTCCGCGGCGGACGGCGTCGGGCTTGAGCAGGACCAGGGTGCGCGCCATGGCGCCGACCCTACTGGGCGTCGTAGGCGGCGTAGGCCGCAGCCCGCTCGGCCTCGATCTTGCGGCCGAGCAGGTAGGCCGTGGCCCAGAGCGCGGCGAAGACCGCGCCGAGGAAGAACATCAGCGTGACGACGAACCCCAGGCAGATGGCCGCCACCTGGATCGCCCACCCGAGCAGGTAGGCCCCCTCGCTGCGCAGAGCGCCGGCGGTGAGCAGGCACAGCACGGCGAGCCCGATGCCGACCGTCACGGCGATGGGTGCGGAGACGTCGGCGATCACGATCATCACCGGCGTCGTGAGGGCGAGGACGATCGCCTCCAGGCTGAGCGTGGCCGCGCACATGCCGCGGCGCGGGGAACGGGTGCGCTCGCGGTCGACGGGTGCCCCGACCGGGCCCTGCTCGCTCATCGACGGCCCCGCTTCAGCATCGCGCGAGCCTCGCCCGCGGTGACGACCGAGCCGGTGACGAGCACTCCGCCGGTGCCGATCGAGGCGGTCGCGCCCTCCTCGGCCAGCGTCGTGGCCTCCTCGAGCGCGTCGTCGAGGCGGGGTACGACGGTGACGCGGTCCTCGCCGTAGATCTCGCGCGCGACCTCCGCCAGCTCCTCGGCCGGCATGGCCCGGTCGGTCGAGCTCTGGGTGACGACGAGGTGGGCCAGGTGCGGCTCGAACGCCGCGAGCAGGCCCTCGGCGTCCTTGTCGCCCATGACGCCGATGACCCCGATGAGCGGGTCGAGGGTGAAGGAGTCCTCGAGCGCGGCGGCGGTGGCCTCGGCGCCGTGCGGGTTGTGGGCGGCGTCCAGGATGACCGTCGGGCCCTGGCGCACGATCTCGAGGCGCCCGGGCGAGGTGACCTGGCCGAACGCCGCGTGGACGAGCTCGGCGTCGAGCGGCTCCGAGCCGCCGACGAACGACTCGACCGCGGCCAGCGCGACGGCGGCGTTCTGCGCCTGGTGGGCGCCGTAGAGCGGGAGGAAGACCTCGTCGTAGCGCGCCCGCACCCCCTGCAGGGACACGACCTGGCCGCCGACGGCGGGCGTGCGGGACACGACCCCGTAGTCGACGCCCTCGCGCACCGCGGTCGCGCCGACCTCGGCGATGCGCGCGGCGAGCACCTGGGCCACCTCGGGCTCCTGCTCGGCGATCACGACGACGGAGCCGGGCTTGATGATCCCGGCCTTCTCGACGGCGATGGCGGCCGGCGTCTCGCCGAGGTACTTCGCGTGGTCGACCGCGATCGGCAGCACCACCGCGACGGCCGCGTCGACGACGTTGGTCGCGTCCCACGTGCCGCCCATGCCGACCTCGACGACGGCGACGTCGACCGGGGCCTCGGCGAACTTCGCGTAGGCCATCGCCACCACGGTCTCGAAGAACGACACCGGGTGGGCCTCGGACTCGTCCACCATGCCGACGTACGGCGCGACGTCGTTGAACGCCGCGACGAACTCCTCCTCGCCGAGCGGCTCGCCGTCGATCGAGATGCGCTCGGTCATCGACTCCACGTGGGGGCTGGTGAAGCGGCCGGTGCGCAGGTCGAGCGCGCGCAGCAGGGTGTCGATCATCCGGCTGGTCGAGGTCTTGCCGTTGGTGCCGGTGAGGTGGACGACGGGGTAGGCCGTCTGGGGGTCGCCGAGCAGGTCGACGAAGGCCCGGATCCGGTCGAGCGAGGGCTCCAGCCGGGTCTCGGGCCAGCGCGAGAGCAGGGCGTCCTCGGCCTCCGCGAAGGTCTGGGCGAGCCGGGGTGCGTCGGTCTCGGTCATGGTCCTGTGAGTCTAGTTGGGTGGCTCGATCACGAGGTTGGCCATGTCGACGACCGCGCGGTAGCCGATGGCGGCGTAGACGTGGTTGGAGACGGGGTTGTCGACGTCGGTGAACAGGCACGCCAGGTCGCCGTCCTCCAGGATCCGCCGGGTGACGTGGGCGGTCAGCGCGCCCGCCCAGCCGCGACCGCGCTGCTCGGGCGGGGTGAAGACCGGCCCGATCCGCACCACGCCCCCGGCCGACGGGTTGTGGGCGACGAGGCTGACCGGGACCCCGTCGGCGTCCTCCCACAGCCAGACCCGACCCGACTCGACGCGGGCCTGCACCTCACCGCCCTCGAAGACCTCGGTCTCCCCCGCCGGGTCGCGCCCCGCCTGCACCGCCGCGTCGTGGTGGAACGCCGTGAACCACGCGAACGCGACCTCCTCGTCGGCCGCGGTCGCGAGCCGCGCGCGGCCGGGCCGGTCGGGCTCCACCAGCGCGGCGAGGTCGTCGACGACGTGGAGTCGCATGCCCTCGTGCACACGCACCGTCCCGGTGCCCGCCGCCAGCTCGGTCGCGACCAGCTCGACCGCCGGCAGCGCGCCGTTGACCGCGGTGATCGCCTCGCCTCGCGCGCGCAGCGCCCGCCCCAGCTCGCGCGCGGCCACGTCAGGCATCGGCAGGGCGTAGAGGGGGTGCGGCGCGAACGGCGCTGTGCGCATCGCGACGCCGACGACCTCGCCGCGCTCGTCGGCGGCGACCACCCACCACCGGGGGTGGTCACCGACGGGCCGCCCGGCCTCGTCGTCCTCGACCGCCCGGACGGCGACCGACCCGACCACCGTCGTGACGACCGGATCCGCGTCGAGCCAGGCACCGGCCCGGTCGAGGAAGGCCCGCGGCTCGTCGTACCACTCCAGCGTGTAGGTCACTCGGCGACGTTAACGGCGCGCGGCGCCCGACCGCCTCCGGTTTCCGCCCCGCCCCTCCCGCTTGTAACGCGGAGTTGGTGACGGTTCCGACCCGTTGCAACGGGTCGCCAGGATCACCAACTCCGCGTTACAGCTGGCGGGCGGCGAGGGGGATCAGCCAGGTGGCGGTGCGCTCGAGGCCGAGGTCGGGGGCGCTGAGGCGGGCGCGGACGCCGGCGTGCTGGGGCGGGCCGAAGCGGTAGGCGTAGGAGACGTCGGCGAAGCGGCCGAGCAGGGCCTCGACGCCGTACGACGCGTGGCCGTGCGCCGGCAGCGACACCTCCGCGGCGCAGGTCTCACCGACCGAGCCGTCGGGGCGCAGCAGCTCCACCTCGAGGGTGGCCTCCAGCGGCGCAGGACCGTCGTGGGCCACGTGCACGTCGAGGCCGTTGAGCCCCTCGTCGACGACCCACACCGCGGTCGGCTGCAGCACCGGCGCCAGCGCGAGCGCCGCGGGCTTGGGACGGCCGGTGCTGTCGAGCAGCCCCCAGCCCGCGCCCGGCTGCACGTCGCGCAGCCACAGCACGATGCCGCCGCCGCAGCCCGACCCCGGGCGGCGCCACTCGCCGAACACGTCGGCCATCACCTCGCCGGTCACCCGCCGGGCCTCGTCGCCGTCGGGCGTCGCGTCGGCGCCGTACCGCTCGCGCAGGTAGTGCTCGCGCACGTCGGCGAAGTCCCAGTCGGCGCCGTTGTCCTGCGGCACTCCCCCTCGTACGTCAGCAGGAGAGTCGGGCGCGGGGAGGTTCGAGAAGGCCAGGCACTCGGCCGCGAAGCCCACCCGGCTGTGCCGGGCGTCGGGGAGGGCACGGAGGTAGGCGCCGACGCCGAAGTACTGCGCGATGCCGGTGTCGACGCGGATGACCGGGTCGCCGCCCGAGGGCGAGGAGTCGACCCACACGGCGTCGGTCGCCGACCCGCGGACCAAGAGCGCGAGCAACGCGGCGAGCTCGCGGGCCGCCCCGGTCGAGGGGCTGACGCCGAACATCGCCGCCTGCTGCTCGTGCTCGGCGGAGCCGCAGACGACGGCGGTCGACGGGTGGCGCGCGAGCAGTGCCGTGACGACGCGCACCTCGCCCTCGACGGTGGCGGCGAAGCCGGGGTCGGCGAGCGGGTAGTCGAACGTCGCGAACATCAGGTCCTGCCAGACCAGCAGCCCTAGCTCGTCGCAGCGGGCGTGGAACGCCTCCGACTCGTAGGCCGCGATGCCCGGCACCCGCACCAGGTTGAGCCCGAGCGCGACGGCCTCGTCGAGCGCGTCGAGCGGACCGGGCGTCCACACCGCACCGCGGGCGAAGACGCGCACGCCGTTGACCCACAGGTCGAGGGAGTCGGTCGAGCGGTTCTCGACCGTGCGGAAGCCGACCCGCAGCACGTGCCCGTCGACCTCGACGTCGTGGAGGTGGGGCGTGCCGTGGGTGTGGGGCCACCACGGCTGCGCGTCGGGCACCCGCACCGAGCGCCCGTCGGACAGCTCGACGACCCCGGTGGTGCCGTCCAGCCACGTGCGTACGACGCGCGGCGGGCGAGGACCCGTCACCAGCGTCACCGGCAGGTGCGGCCCGACCACGGGCGGGCCGGGCGAGAAGCCGGGCGCGCGCCCCAGCAGCTGGGTGCGCACCCAGCGCAGCCGCGCGTCCTCGACCAGCATCGTGCGCCAGCGCTGACGCGGCTTGCGGGCCGTCTCGTCGAGGACGGGCGCCAGCGGGTGCACGACGATGCGCACCTCGTGGGCCCCGGCTCCCACCGGCACCTCGTGGCGCTCGAACTGCGAGCGTCCCGACGCCGCGACCTCGCCGTCGACCAGCAGGTCCCAGACCGTCGCGATGCCCTCGACCTCGAGGACGCCGTCCTCGGGTGCCTCGACGCGGGCGACGAAGACGTGCTCGACCTCGTCGGCGTCCGGCCCCGGCTCCGGCGTGAGCCGGGTGAAGGAGAGGACCGAGCGGGTCACGGGACCCTCACCGGACCAGTGCGTCCAGCTCGGTCATCGCGGCGTCGTAGGCCTCGGCCATCGGCCCGACGACCCCCTCGACGGAGAAGGCGCGCTGCCGGGCGAGGCGGAAGAGCAGCATCTTGGAGCCGCCGACGACGTCGTCGAGGTGGGCGGCGGCCTTCTCGCCCTCCTCGCCGAAGAGCCACCGCACGTGCGCGGAGAGCAGCTCCATCGACGCTCCCACCATGCGCGGGTTGTGGAAGGCGTAGGCGTGGTAGTCCTCCGTCGAGCCCTCGAGCAGCACCGGCAGGTCGGCGGCCAGGGTCGCGGCGAACCGCACGAAGGGGTTGTCGGCCGGGCGTCGGGCGAGGAACTCGGCGAACCGGCCCCGCGCCACCGCCTTGAGCTCCTCACCGGTCGGCACCGGTCCGGCGCCGAAGCGGATCAGCTCGACGTACGTCGGCAGGTGGCCGTCGCCGTCGTAGGTCGCGAACAGCTTGTCGAAGTCCTCACCGCTGAGCTCGTGGTAGGCGGTGTTGTGGAAGTAGCGCAGGACCTTCGCCTCGACGTCGATCGACTCGGCGACGATCGTCGACTTCACGTGGGCGCTGCGGTAGGAGGTCGCGGCGACGTCGGGCAGGTAGAACGAGTCGACCTCCGGCATCACCGTCTGCCCGACCGCCAGGCGGGAGGCGATGAGGTCGGGGAAGCCGCGGTAGGGCTGCACCTCGTGCAGGTCGATGCCGTAGAGAGCGAACAGGTCGCCGGGGGTCGGCTTGAAGAAGGTCCACTGGTCGAGCTCGAGGTCGGCCATCACCGCGCCGCCGAGCATCGCCTCGGGCTCGAGGCCGGCCGAGGCGATCAGCTCGACCAGGCAGTCGACGTAGCAGTTGGTCTCGGAGTAGGTCCGCTCGTCGTCGTGCAGCGGGTGCACGGCGTACGCCGCGGGGTCGAGGTCGAAGAGTCGGACGAGGCTCACGCGGCTCACGCCTTCCTGGCGGTGGGGTTCGAGGACCGGGGTGGAGAGGTCAGGGGCAGCTGACGGGACAGGAACGCCGTCGCGCGCTCGTAGCCGAGCAGCTGCGCACGGCGCGAGAGCAGCGAGTGGTCGATGGCGTCGTCGTCGGTGAAGCCGAAGCGCCCGGTGCGCCGCATCCACCAGAACAGCGGACGCAGGGCGTAGACCTCGGTGAAGTGCTGCGCGTCGTCGTGACAGGCGATGACCTCGACGGCCGTGCCGCGGCGCAGGACGCGCCACAGGATCAGCAACGGGGCGTGCCACAGCGCGAACTCGCGGTAGATGCGCCAGATGCCGCCCGCCAGGATCCGCCGGTGCCGTGCCAGTCGGGCGATCGGGGCGACCGGCAGGGCCGCGGCGCGGCGCCGGTCGGTGTAGACGGCGGTGCCCTTGGCCGCGGGGTAGAGCGTGAGGCGCGGGTTGATGGCGAAGACCGCGTCGACGTGCTCCCACATCGCGACCTCGAGGGCGGAGTAGGAGCCGGAGCAGAGCCCGACGATGCCGACGCGGGCGCCGTCGGCGCGCAGCTCGGTGACGAGGTGGCGCATGTCGTCGATCCACTCCGGGGCGAACGCCCGGTCGTCGGCCTGCCCGGGCGGCGTCGGGCTGTCGCCGACCCCGCTCTGGTCGATGCGCACCACGCGGTAGCCCTGGGCGGCCCACCGGCGCGCCCACTCGACCCAGCGGCGGCCGGGGCCGATGTGGTGCTCGGCGGCGACGTTGACCAGGACGACCCACGGCACCGGCCCGTGGGCGGAGCGCTCGGCGAGGTCGAGCGGCTCGTCGACGATGCCGACGATGCGCGCGGGCCCGGAGCGGGCCACCCGCTCACGCACCGGCGAGCCACCGTCGGCCTCCGACCCGATCACGACCGCGCGCTCCTCGGGTGCCTTGACCGGCACCGGCGCCTGGTCGGCGAAGCCGTCGGCCACGAACTCCACGACCCGGCGCAGCGGCGCCTCGGGCACGACGCTCAGCTCGGGGGGTACGTCGAGCAGCTGGCCCTGGCCGTCGGCGGCACCGGTCTCGAGCCGCTCCCCCTCGGCCTGCATCCGCGTCGACAGTGCGGGAGCGACCGGGCGGTCGACGCGGGTCAGCAGCAGGGTCCGCTCGGCGAGCGGCCGCGTGGCGGGCAGCTTGCCGAGGTCGACGCGGCGCAGCCCCGAGGCGGTCGCGGTGTCGTACTGGAACCCCGGCGTGTGGCGCCACCCCTCCTCGAGCCCCTCGGCCGAGTCGGCGTTCTCACCGAAGCCGAAGAGCGCCTCGCCCTCGCGCAGGAAGGTGCGCCCCGAGACGCAGGGGTCCCAGAGCACGAGCGAGGAGAACGCCGGCTCCTCGCCCGCCGCGGCGTGGACGCCGGCGAGCGTGGCGCCGAGGCGCATCCCGACGGCGGCGACCCCGGGCTCGGCGGGGACGCCGAGGTCGAGCAGGTGCTGGCGGGCCGCCTCGATCGAGGCGAGCCAGGCCTCGACCCGATCGGGCTCGTCCTGCAGCCCGGCCGAGTCGCCGGTGCCGTCGTAGTCGAAGCGCAGCGCGACCAGCCCGCGTCCCGCGAGGGCCTCGGCGAGCCGGCGGAACGTGCGGTGCGCGGCGCGCCCCTCCTCGCCGACCGGCGGGCACAGCACGACCCCGCCGCGCGCTGTGCCGTCAGACGGCCGCGAGACCCAGCCCCACAGGGGCCGGTCCTCGGGTCCGAACCAGACCTGGGTGCTGGTGACCCCGCTCTCGACCCGGCTGACGTCCGCGGTCAGCACTGCAGGGCCGACCTCACCTCTGCGGGCCACCCCGCGACGTCGACCCCGTGGACGGCGAAGAGCGCGAGGGTGATCCGGTCGAGACCGAAGCCGATGCACGAGCTGTGGGCCGGGGTGCCGTCGGCCAGGTGCAGGCCGAAGGTGTCCCCGAAGTGGTCCTCGTGGTAGTTCGAGGAGCCGATGGCGGTCGGGCGCACGTCGGTGAGGTCGACGACCATCTCGTACTTCAGCGACGACTCGAGCTGGTTGGCCGCGAGCATCTTGCCGACCCGGCCGAAGAAGGGGTCGTTGGCGGCCTCGGAGCGCACCGGCAGCCCGAGCTCGCCGAGCGCCGCGAGCCCGCGGTCGAGCCACTCGTCGCGGTGGGCGAGGGCCTGCGCCGGGGTGCCGATGCGGACGTACTCGTAGATGCGGAACATCTGCATCCGGGCCGGGTCGAGGCTCGGCTCGTGGCGGAACGACCAGCCGCTGCACTCTTCGTCCAGCCCGTCCTCGGGCACGTCGGTGGGCAGGGTGCCGTAGAGCGGGTGGCAGACCGAGGAGGGCAGCACGACCTCGCCGGGCGTCAGGTGCGAGGTCCAGTCGCCGCCGTCCTCGAGGACGGCGAGCAGCGCGCGGTGCTCCTTGTCGGTGCCGTCGAAGACGTCGATGGAGCCGACGAGGTCGGGGAAGGAGCGCAGGTAGTCGGTCTTGAGGAACTCCTCGCGCGGCATGACCGGCGGGAACCACCGGCGCGGCGCGTCGGTCGCGACGCGCTTGCCCATGACGTGCTGCTCGACGCCGCGCAGGACCCGCTCCCAGTCCCAGGAGCGGTGGTAGACGCCGTCGACCGCGGTGGTCCGGAAGACCCCGGCCTCCTCGAGCGTCGTGCGCAGGTCGTCGGGGGTGGTGTACGGCGCCCCGCCCTCGGCCATCAGAACTCCCGCTGCATCAGCGCGAGCTGGGCGGTGTTGCCGGCGATGCGGTCGTTGTTGACCATCACGGCCGCGCCGTGGGCGTCGCGCAGCAGACGGCCGAGCGAGAACTCCGTGTCCTCGCGGTAGCCCTGGATGCCGCAGATCAGCAGCGCCTGGTTGACCACGTCGACGACCTCGGTCGAGGCCGAGATCTTCAGGGTGTTGATCGCGACCATGAAGTCGATCGAGCCGAGCGCCTCCGGGTCGTCCTGGATCTGCTCGTAGCGGGTCATCATCGAGTCGACCGAGGCGGCGAACTCCTGACGCGTCACCATGAGCGCGGCGAGGCGGGCCGAGGCGGGCGGGGTCTGGCCGGGGTTCTTGCGGGCGGCCTTCTGCACGAAGCGCTGGGCGCGCCACGAGGCCTCCTCGGCGAGCCCGAGCCACAGCGAGCCCCACAGCAGGTGGGCCACCGGCAGCATCGTCTGCGCCGAGATGTCGCCGAACGAGTCGTCGTGGATCAGCGCCGCGTCGCCGGTCGCCTCGAGGGTGAAGCCCAGCGAGCAGGTGCCGCGGAAGCCCATCGTGTCCCAGCCGCTGAGCGGTGTCAGGTGCACGGCGGCGGACTCGCAGACCGCGAGCACCTGGTCGCTGGCCGGGCTGTCCTCGGCGCGGCGGGCGGTCGTGAAGATCGCGTCGGCGTACTGGCCGTAGGAGATGACCGGCGCCTGCTTGGTGACCTTGAAGGTCTGGCCGGGGCCGTCGTCGCCGACGCGCTCGACGTAGCAGGAGGAGTTGCGGGTGTTGCCGCCGATGCCCACCTCGGTGGTCGCCGAGGCGAGCAGCAGCTGCTCCGCCGCGACGCGGCGGGCGTAGTCGCGCAGCGCCTCGGAGCGGCCGTGACGCACCAGGCTGGCCACCTGGATGTGGTGCATCGCGAGGATCATCGCCGAGGAGGCGCAGTAGCGCGCGACGGTGCGCACGATCGCCGCGGTGGTCCGCACGTCGTGGCCGAGGCCGCCGAGCTCGGTCGGCACCATCGCCCCGAGCAGGCGCTCGGCGCGGAACGCGTCGACGGTCTCCTTCGGGAACCGGCCCTCGCGGTCGACGTCGGCGGCGTGGACCGCCGCGGTCTCCTTGCCGATCCGGTGGGCGAGCGCGACGGCCTCGCGCAGCACGGACGGGTCGGTCGTGCCCGGGGCGGTGAGGATGCTCATCAGGCGCTCGCTCCCTCGACCTCGAGCTCGGCGAGCGCCGCGCGGATGTTGGCGATGGAGGCGAACGTCGACTTCTTCAGCATCTGCTGGGGGAACTCCACGTCCCACTCGTCCTCGCAGGCGAGCATGACCGTGACCGACGCGTGCGAGGTCATGCCTGCGGTGTAGAGGTCGTCGGTGTCGGAGAGCGACGCGACGTCGACGCCGAGCCGGGCGTGCTCGGCGAGGAGCGCGCGGATGGAGTCGGTGACGGTGCTGCTCATGCGGTGGTTCCCCCGTGCTCGGTGTGGTGGTCGGTGTGGTGGTCGTCGTGCTGATCGGTGTGCTGGTGGTGTGGGTCCGTGGTGGGCGCGACCATCGCCACGGCGACGGCCATCGCGTGGTCGCCGCTGTGGCTGAGGCTCACGTCGACGGGCCCGAGGCCGACAGCCTCGGCGAGATCGCGGGCGCGGTCTGTCAGGCGCACGACAGGCCGGCCGGCTTCTTGGTCGACCTCGACGGAGCGCAGGTCGACGCCGTCCGCGGTGCCGATCAGCTTGAGCACCGCCTCCTTGGCGGCGAACCGCGCAGCCAGCGAGGCCGCGCCGCCGATCCGGCCCGCACGCTGCTCGACCGGGGTGTAGACGCGGTCGAGGTAGCGGTCACCGAAGGTGCGGATCGCGTCCGCGACGTCCTCGATCCGCTGCAGGTCGCACCCCGTCCGGACCCGGGGTGGATGTGTGCGTGCCCGCATGGGCCCTCGTCCCCCAACGTGTGTGCACTGCTCCGTGCGCATTCATCATGCGCCCGTAGAGCCTATCGCCGCAGGTGGGGCGCGGTGGCGGCTTTGCACAGCCCGCCCACCCGTGTTCGTCGTCACCGGCGGGCGGACCCTAGGATTTCGCCATGACCGAGACCTCGCAGGACCGCGCCCCGGAGACGACGACGGCCGACCGTGCCGTCGACGTACCCGACAAGCCGGCCCTCGAGGGCCTCGAGGCGACCTGGTCGCAGCGGTGGAAGGACGACGACACCTACGCCTTCGACCGCACCGCAGAGCGCGCCGACGTCTACTCCATCGACACCCCGCCGCCCACCGTGAGCGGCAGCCTGCACGTGGGCCACGTCTTCTCCTACACCCACACCGACCTGATCGCCCGCTTCCAGCGGATGCGCGGGAAGTCGGTCTTCTACCCCATGGGCTGGGACGACAACGGCCTGCCGACCGAGCGCCGGGTGCAGAACTACTTCGGCGTGCGCTGCGACCCCTCGCTGCCCTACGACCCGGAGTTCACCCCGCCGGAGAAGCCCGACGCCAAGAAGCAGGTGCCGATCAGCCGGCCCAACTTCATCGAGCTGTGCGAGCGGCTCGTCGAGCAGGACGAGCAGGTCTTCGAGTCCCTGTGGCGCACCCTCGGCCTCTCGGTCGACTGGTCACAGCACTACACGACGATCGGCGCCAAGGCGCAGACCGTCAGCCAGCGGGCGTTCCTGCGCAACTTCGCCCGCGGGGAGGCCTACCTCCAGGAAGCGCCGACCCTGTGGGACGTCACCTTCCAGACCGCGGTCGCGCAGGCCGAGCTCGAGGCCCGTGACTACGCCGGCGCCTACCACCGCGTCGCGTTCCACCGCCCCGACGGTGAGCGGGTCTTCATCGAGACCACGCGTCCCGAGCTGATCCCCTCGGTCGTCGCCCTGATCGCGCACCCCGACGACGAGCGCTACCAGCCGCTGTTCGGCAGCACCGTCACCTCGCCCGTCTTCGGCGTCGAGATCCCGGTGCTCCCCCACCCCGCCGCCGAGCCCGACAAGGGCTCGGGCCTCGTCATGTGCTGCACCTTCGGCGACCTCACCGACGTGCAGTGGTGGCGCGAGCTCGACCTGCCGGTGCGCACCGTCATCGGCCGCGACGGCCGCCTGACCCGCGAGACGCCCGAGTGGCTGTCCCACGAGCCCGCGGCCACGGCGTACGAGGAGCTGAAGGGCAAGACCGCCTTCTCCGCGCGCGAGGCGGTCGTCGCGGCGCTGCGCGAGAGCGGCGACCTCGACGGCGACCCGGAGCCCACCCAGCGGATGACGAACTTCTACGAGAAGGGCGACAAGCCCCTCGAGATCGTCGCCACCCGTCAGTGGTACATCCGCAACGGCGGTCGCGACGCCGGCCTGCGCGCGGAGATGCTCGAGCGCAGCGGCGAGATCGAGTGGGTCCCGCCGCACATGAAGCACCGCTACGACAACTGGGTCGGCGGGCTGAACGGTGACTGGCTCATCTCGCGCCAGCGGTTCTTCGGCATCCCGTTCCCGGTGTGGTACCCCCTCGACGACGAGGGCGCCCCCGACTACGACCACCCCCTGCTGCCCCGCGAGGCCGACCTGCCGGTCGACCCGTCGACGCAGGCCCCGAGCGGCTACTCCGACGACCAGCGCGGCAAGCCCGGCGGGTTCATCGGCGACCCCGACGTGATGGACACCTGGGCGACCTCCTCGCTCACTCCGCAGATCGCCGGTGGCTGGGAGTCCGACCCCGACCTGTTCTCGCGGGTCTTCCCGATGGACCTGTGCACCCAGGCCCACGACATCATCCGCACCTGGCTCTTCGCCCGCGTGGTGCGTGCCCACTTCGAGCACCACGCCTCGCCGTGGAGCCACGCGCTGGTCTCGGGCTTCATCCTCGACCCCGACCGCAAGAAGATGTCGAAGTCGAAGGGCAACGTCGTCGTCCCGACCGACATCCTCGACAAGTTCGGCGCCGACGCCGTGCGCTGGCGCGCCGCGATGGCCCGTCCGGGCCTCGACTCGCCGTTCGACGAGACCCAGATGAAGGTCGGGCGCCGCCTGGCCATGAAGGTCCTCAACGCCTCCAAGTTCGTGCTGGGCAACGTCGGCGCGACCTCGCTCAACGCCTTCGAGGTCTCCGCCCCGGTCGACTGCGCGCTGCTCGGTCGCCTGGCCAACGTCGTCACGCGCGCCACCGAGGCGTTCGAGGCCTACGACTACACCACCGCCCTCGAGGTCACCGAGCGCTTCTTCTGGGAGTTCTGCGACGACTACCTGGAGCTGGTCAAGGAGCGCGCCTACTCGGAGGAACCTGCCGACGCGACCGCCACCGCCTCGGCCCAGGCGACGCTCGCGATCGCCCTCGAGGTGCAGCTGCGCCTGCTCGCGCCGTTCCTGCCCTACGTGACCGAGGAGGTCTGGTCGTGGTGGCGCGAGGGCTCGATCCACCGCGCCCCGTGGCCCTCCGTCGTCGACCTCGGGGCCGCTGCCGCGGCGGACGCCTCGATGATCGACGCCGTCGCCGCCGCCCTCATCGGCATCCGCGGCGCCAAGTCGACGGCCAAGGTCTCGATGCGCGCCGAGCTGTCACGCGTCGAGATCTCCGGTCCCGAGGAGCTCGTGCGCGCCGCCGAGTCCGCCGCCGACGACCTGCGCCGCACCGGCCGCATCACCGGTGACCTCGTCTTCACGGTCTCCCCCGACGCCACCGAGCTCAGCGTCGACGCCGAGCTCGCCCCCGTCGCCGAGGGCTGACGGGGGCGGCGGAATCCCAGCATCTGCTGGGATCGCCAACGTTCTGGGGTGTTGCAACACCCCAGAACGTCAGGAACCCCAGCAGATGCTGGGGTTCTCGTGACGCGTGTGACGTGCCTGGCGGTACGCCGGGTCGGGCGGGAGGTCAGCCCTGGTGGGGCGCGTGGAGCGTCTGGGGGGCGCGGGAGTGCTCGGCGAGCATCTGGACGCCGCGACGCAGGCCGCCGACGAGGTCACCGGCGGCGAAACGGGACTGCATCTCGGCGACCGCGAACTCGACCTGACGGTCCGAGAGGGTACGACGCACGTCGGCCCCGGTGACCACCTCGACTGCGCGGGCCTCGGGGTCGACCATCACCAGGACGCTGCGCGCGGGCGCGACGAGCGAGCCGTGCAGCCCCTCGGCGAAGCCGCGGGGGTCACCCTCGGCGCGCCCGACGAAGACGGAGAACTCGACGCGGGAGACGCGCTCGGCCAGACGGATGGTCTCGTCGAGAGCGGCGCGCTCGGAGGACGAGAAGCGCTCACCAGCGGCCACTGGCACCGCCGGTCTGGGACTCCGCGTCGGCGGAGGCGGTGGAGGTGCTGGAGCCGGCGCTCAGCTGTCCGGCGTCGCCGCGCGGACCGCCGAGCCACTGGTTCTGCATCGGCTGCGCACCGGGGGCGATCCGCTCCCCGCGCGCCAGCGCCGGGGCGTAGATCGCGAGCCCGATCAGGATGAACAGCAGCACCGGGATGCCGCCGAGCACCAGCAGGGCGTGGACGATGCTGACCTGGTCGGGATCGCTCCACCCGACCGGCACGTCCATCGGGATCAAGGCCGGGACGGCATCTGCCAGGGCGGTCGACGACAGGCTCACAGGGCGAGGATATCGGTGTCGTGCACCTGCTCGCGCCACGGTCCGGTCGACGTCGTGCGAGGTGCCGACGGTCACACCCCGAGCCGGGTCGGACGCCGGGTCGGACGCCTGGTCGGACGCCGTGTCCGCACCGACCCCCGGGGACCGTCGTCCTCACCCACCGCTCGACATACTGGGCGCCATGCTTGTGCTCGCCGCCACCAGTCCGTGCGACTCCGAGGAGCAGACCTGCAACGTCGCCTTCGACCTGTGGCCCAACGACACCTTCGCCCGGGTCGCGGACGTCGTCATCGGCAAGCCGCTGGCCCTGCTGGGTCTGCTGGCGCTGGGCGTGCTCGTGCGGTTCGTGCTGCACCGGATCGTCGACCGCGTCGTCGTCGGAGCCGAGGACGGCGTGCTCAGCACCGACCGGTCCGGGCGCACGCGCCGCTTCTCGCGCAAGCGTCAGCACGACCTGACGCCGGCCGAGGAGGCCCGCGACATGTCGGTGCGCAACCGTCGCATCCAGCGGGCCAAGACGATGGGCAGCCTGCTCAAGAGCATCATCACGGGCGTCCTGGTCGCGATCTTCGGCACGATGATGCTGAGCGAGCTCGGGGTCAACATCGCCCCGATCATCGCCAGCGCCGGCATCATCGGCATCGCGCTCGGCTTCGGCGCCCAGTCGCTGGTCAAGGACTTCCTCTCGGGCATCTTCATGATCTTCGAGGACCAGTACGGCGTCGGTGACGTCGTCGACGTCGGCGAGGCCACGGGCACCGTCGAGGCGGTGAGCCTGCGGGTGACGCGGCTGCGGGACCTCGACGGGACGGTCTGGTACGTCCCCAACGGCGAGATCCTGCGCGTCGGCAACAAGAGCCAGAACTGGTCGCGCGCGGTGGTCGACGTCGGCGTCGCCTACGGCGAGGACCTCGCCCGGGTCACGACGGTTCTCACCGAGGTCGCCCACGCGATGTGGGAGGACGACGACTTCCGCCACGTGATCATCGAGGAGCCGGAGGTGACCGGCGTCGAGGCGCTGATGGCCGACTCGGTCACGCTGCGCGTGCTGGTCAAGACGGCCCCGCTCGAGCAGTGGGCGGTCGCCCGCGAGCTGCGCCAGCGGATCAAGGCCCGCTTCGACCACGAGGGCATCGAGATCCCGTTCGCTCAGCGGGTGGTCTGGCACCGCGACGACGAGCGCCACAAGGCGACTCCCCCGCCCGCTCGCGACGGCGCCCGCGACGACGCCCGCGACGACGCCCGGGACGACAACGGCGCCGGCACGGCCTGAGCCGCGCCGGCGCCGCCGGGTCGTCGTACGTCGGGAGTGGGGTCGGGTCGGGTCGGGTCGGTAGCCTCAGGCCAGCGAGGCCGAGAGGGTGATGGTGGTGCCGGCGAGCGCCTGCGAGACCGGGCAGCCGGCCTTGGCGGCCTCCGCGGCCTCGACGAACTCCTCCTCGCTCATGCCCTCGACGGTGCCGACGACCGTCAGCCGGATCTCGGTGATGCCGGTCCCCGGCACGAAGTCGACCTCGGCGGAGGTCTCGAGCTTCTGCGGGGCGTGATCGGCCTTGGCCAGTCCGTTGGACAGCGCCATCGAGAAGCAGGCCGAGTGGGCCGCCGCGATGAGCTCCTCGGGGCTCGTCTTGCCGTTCGGCTCCTCCGAGCGCGCCGGCCAGGAGACGTCGTAGGTGCCGAGGCCCGAGGAGGCCAGCTCGACGGTGCCGGAGCCCTCGAAGAGGGAGCCCTGCCAGGTGGTGTTCGCCTTGCGTGTGGTCGCCATGCTCCGAGTCTTGCAGAGCGGGTGCGAGGGGCGTTCGGGCCGCTCGGCACAATGGGGCAGGTGAGTTTCTACGACGAGATCGGCGGCGAGGAGACGATCCGTCGCATCGTCGGCCGCTTCTACGCCGGGGTGGCCGACGACCCGGTGCTGCGACCGCTCTACCCCGAGGAGGACCTCGGCCCCGCCGAGGAGCGCTTCGCGCTGTTCCTGATGCAGTACTGGGGCGGGCCGACCACCTACAGCGACGAGCGCGGCCACCCGCGCCTGCGGATGCGGCACGCGCCGTTCGCCGTCACCCCCCGGGCCCGCGACCACTGGCTGCTGCACTTCCGCGCCGGCCTCGACGAGGCTCTCGCCGAGGGTCGGATCACGCCGGAGCAGGACACCCAGTTCTGGGAGTACGTCACCCACGCGGCGCAGTTCATGGTCAACACGTTCGAGGAGCCCCAGAACACCGGATCCCAGGCCTGAGCAGGATTCTCGCGACGGCCCCGTGCACGCACAGCGGCCGGAATGGGTCGGCGCGACGGACCAGCAGATGCGTCGACCAGCAGAGAGCGTCGACCAGCAGAGTGCGTCAGCGCGAGGGATGGAACGACGTCGTCGCGCGGGGGTCGTGGGGCACCACGACGATCTGGACGTCGTCCTCGTAGATGATCCGCCCCGGGTCCTCGACCTCGACGCGCTTACACGCCACGTCGTGTGCAGCCAGGATCTCCAGACAACGCGGAACGCGCTCGAGCAGATGAGTCGCGGAGGTCCTGAACCATGCGGTGGCGAGCGGGTTGAGGTGCTCGTCGTACACCGTGGGATCGCTGACGGAGGGATCCGGGTACGCGGCGTCGAACCAGTCGTTGCCGACGCGCCAGTCCTGCTCCTCTCGAGCGGTGAGCCGGCCGGCGCGGCCGAGCAGGTTCATCAGGCCGAAGACACCCGTGTGAACGCCTCGCTTCCCGGCAGTGGGCGACTGGAAGCGGATGTACACAGCGGCATTGGAGCACGGCGCTCCCCTCATCGAGCGCACGCCGCTCGTGGCCCGGAGCAGGAATGGCCCGCGCTGTCTGCGTGATCAGGGAGCCCCGCCCGGCTGCATCCTCCAGCCAGAGTCCGGGAGGCGAACGCGACCGGTGGGTAGGTCGGTCGGCGTGGTGCACCGGGGGCAGCCACGGCAGGGCCGGACGCTCCCACGCGACATGACCGCCCTGTCATCCCGGTGCCGGGATCCGGAAGGGGCTCGTGCGTGGACACGCGGCCACGAACGACAGAGACGGCTGAGGGCCATCTGCACCATGCGTCCGCGGATCGGCGACGTCGCCCCTCGACTCCCGGTGGACCGTACGGCTCAGCCATCGCAGCGCTCGGACGCTCGAATGCCCGAGACTGAGCGTCGTGAAGCCCTATCGGGTCAGGTTCATGGCCGAGGTCGGATGCGAGTACGCCCTCTGGGGCGACCCGTGGCGTCCGTGCCCGGCCAGCGGTGACCACGACGTCGAAGACCTGGAGCACGTGCTGCCTGTGTCGGACGACCTCCGCGATCGCATCCTCGCGTGGGCCGATCGCTACCGCCGCTACGACGGTGGCGAACGTGAGCTCGACATGTGGGACTTCGACGGGCGCGGCATGCACATGAGCAGAGAGTTGCAGCGTGAACTCGGACGGCAGTACGCCGTGCACTACTTCTTCACGTTCGCTGGTGCGCGCGCGAAGTGGCTGACCACCGTCGCAGACGATCCCTGCCCTGGATGGACTGCCTCGTGACGTCCGGCGGTGCCGCCCTGGCCTCCCCAGCCGTCCCCCGTCACCAGGTCGGCCCAGCCTCCATCGACCCGTCTCTGTGGAAGCGGTTGGTCGCACGACGCGTGGCGGGCTCCGGGGAGTCGGGACGCGCCTGGCTCGACGCGGCGAAGTTGACGCTGATCCGGGGCCCGGACGGAGCGCTCTGCTTGGGGACGCAGTGGCGCCAGTCGGTCTGGCAGCGCCCGCCCATCACGATCAGGTCGCCGGCGAGCGGGTGCCAGGTGCTGCTCATCCCGCCCTGGGTGGGCCGCACCAGGAAGCGACGGGCCGCGCCGAGGCTCAGCACGGGGACGATGCTGCTGCGCTTGAGCGCGGTCGCCCCGTCGCCGTGCCACCCGGTGCTGTCGCGGTGGTCGCGGTAGAGGTTGAGCCACAGGCGGTCGTAGGTCACGCCGTAGTGCGCGCTCAGCGCCCGCGCCACGGTCTGCAGCACCGCGGGTGCCTCGGCCAGGTCCGGGAACTCCGCGGTCAGTCGCGGCTCGTCGACGCGCCGGGTGTACATCCAGCGGTCGCGCTGCTCCCACTCCTCCAGCGCGTGGAGCTCCTCGAAGACGGCGTCGGCGCCGCGCAGCAACCCCGGGACGTGCTCGATCCAGGAGTGCTCGTCGAGCGAGACGCGGTAGGCGGACGCGAACGACTCGTCCACGGACGGCTCGCCCGCGTCGTCGGGCCCGCCGAAGAGCGGGAGGGCGGCGTCGGTCATGCGTCCAGGACTACCAGCGGCCACCGACAGGCGGCCTGCACCTACCGCGCGCCCGGACGGGTCACCGACTCGGCGGCCGCGCGTACGGCGGCCCGCACGGCCTCGAGCAGCGGCGTCCCCTCGGCGAGACCCACGGCCAGCGCGCCGCAGAAGCAGTCGCCGGCGCCCGTGGTGTCGACGGCGGCGACGCGGGGCGCCTCGACGTGCTCGACGGTCTCGGCGACGACGAGCGCCCCGTCGGCGCCCATCGTGACCACGACGACCCCGTCGAACGGGAGCGCTCGCACCTGGGCGACCACACCGTCGACGCCGGAGGCCTCCGGCTCCCCGACGAGATCGGCCAGCTCCCCGCGGTTGGGCACGAGCACGTCGGCTGCGGCGAGCAGCTCCCCCACGTCGTCCGGGCCCGGCGACGGTGCGGGGTTCAGCACCACCTCGCCGGTGGCGTGTGCGGCCGCCGCGAGCACGGCTGCGGTCGGCACCTCGAGCTGCAGCAGCACCACGGCCGCGTCGCGCACCTCGTCGCAGCGCACGTCGTCCGGGGTGAGCCCGGCGTTGGCGCCGGGGTCGACCACGATGAGGTTCTGCGACGCGTCGTCGAGCACGACGGTGGCCAGACCTGTCGACACCCTCGCCACCCGTCGGACCCGTGAGGTGTCGACACCGCGGCCGGCCAGGTCGTCGAGGCACAGGTCGGCACCGTCGTCGTCACCGACGGCACCCACCATGACGACGGCACCCGGTCGGCCCGAGGCGGCGGCCGCCGCCGCGGCCTGGTTGGCGCCCTTGCCGCCGGGCCCGAGCCGGGACGCACCCGTCCCGATGACGGTCGCCCCCGGCGCCGGCAGCTCCCGGACCGGGACGACCCGGTCGACGTTCAAGCTGCCGACGACGGCGACCGCGGGTGTGGCGCCACCGCGCGCCCCACCGGCACCGGACTCCTCCGCGATCATCCGGCAGCGCCGCCGTGCAGGTCGACAAGACCGGGAATGCGCACGCGGTCGCGGGACCAGACGACCTCGCCACCCTTCCGCCCTCTCGGGGTCGTGTAGGCGAGCATCTCGATCGTGACCGGTCCAGCGGGGGTGCAGCGGCTCGGCACCGTGAAGATCAACGAGTGGCGTCGGTCCGCCACCGTGGCTCGCACCCGGCAGCTGACGTAGCCCTCGGGATCATCGGTGCCCTCGACCACCATCTCGCCGCGCAGGTCGGAGGCCTTCAGCATGAGGAAGCCGAACGGCAGCCCGTCGCCGGCGGTCTCGACGTAGAGGAAGAAGTACTGGTCGAACCGCTCAGCGGTCGTGACCCGCCGCAGCCGCAGCGCGTAGGTCGAGCCCTCCGCTCCTGGAACGACGGTGAGCCGGGTCAGGTCGACGCTGTGCCGAGAGTCGCGGCCCAAACCAGGCTCGCCCGTCGCGATGCGGACGTCGTTGCGTGCGTCCTCATGGGTGATCGAGTCGCCTCCGTCGGCAGCGACGG
Source organism: Nocardioides flavescens (assembly GCF_009823805.1). Lineage (GTDB taxonomy): Bacteria > Actinomycetota > Actinomycetes > Propionibacteriales > Nocardioidaceae > Nocardioides > Nocardioides flavescens. Next base: position 346,480 of record NZ_WUEK01000001.1, read on the forward strand.
GTCCGCCCTGGCCCGCGGCCGACGCTGCAAGGAGCACGGCGAGCAGCCGAGTGGCGAGGAGGCAGCGCACATGTCGATCCTGGCACGATCTGGGGCGGGCACGGCTGTGACGGGCTGGGCCGGCCCCGCGGGCAACCATCTCCCCGGGGGAGGCAGCGCGCCGCCGACGGAGGGGAGGCAGCGACGGCGATCACGAGACGGGCGCTGCTGACGGCGGGCGCGACGGGCGCGGTCGCGGCAGGGGCTGCGGCGGGCGTCGCCGAGGGCGTGCTGCCCGGGCGGACGTCGCTCTACCGCCACCTCCACCTCGACGGACCGGACGGGGTGGTGCCGACCTCGAGCACCGGCGAGACCGAGAACGGCGTGCTCACCTCGCGGGCTCGCAACGGCCGGCGGTGCGGCTGGAGCATCGCCTGTCCGGCGGGTCCGCGGGCGGGGCTGCCGGTCGTGGTCGTGCTGCACGGGCGCGGCGGCGACCACTCCTCGGCCTTCTCCCCCACTTACCTCGGCCTCGACCGGTTCCGCGACGCGACCGTCGTGACCGGTGTGCCGGCGTACGCCCTGGCGAGCGTCGACGGCGGCGAGGAGTACTGGCACGCCCGCGCCGACGGCGACGACCCCGCCGCGATGGTGGTGGACGAGTTCCTCCCGCTCCTCGCCGAGCGCGGCCTCGACACCTCCCGTCTCGGGTTGCTCGGCAGGTCGATGGGCGGGTACGGCGCACTGCACCTCGCAGGGGTGCTCGGCCGCGACCGGGTTAGCGCCGTCGCCGCGATGAGCCCGGCCCTCTGGCGCGACTACGCCGACACCGCACCCGGGGCGTAGGACGGCCCGCAGGACTTCGCGGCGACGACCGTCATGGGCCGCCAGGACCGCCTCGCCGGCATCGCGACGCGGATCGACTGTGGGCTGGGCGACCCGTTCTGCGGAGCCGCACAGGACTACGTCGCCGGCTTCGCCCAGGCACCGGCCGGCGGCTTCCAGCGCGGGGACCACGACCTCGGCTACTGGCGGCGGATGGCCAGCCCGCAGGTGGGGTTCCTCGGCCGGCACCTCTGACGACTTCGGGTCGCCCCGCGGACGTCAGCGCGTCGATGCGCTCGCCGGTCCACCCACGAACGGCAGCACGAGACCCCGGGGACGCCGCCCCTCCCGCCCGGGCGCGAGCGCCCTCACGACGTGCCACAGCGCGACGGCGTCGTGGGTGATCGCGACGTGGTCGGTGAGGTCGGAGCCGCAGACGTCCTGCACCACGACGGCCTCGGCGCGCGGCTCGGCCGTGAGCGAGGCGCGGTAGGGCGTCACGACCTGGTCGAAGCGGGTGACGATGCTCGTGTAGGCGACGTGGGCGTCGTGGGCATCGAGCTCCGGGCGCGCCAGGCCGTCGAGGACGGTCGAGCCGGCCATCTGCTCGCGCCAGGTCGGACGGTGCGCGTCGAGCCAGGCCCGGGCGCCCTCGGTGCGCGGGTGGTCGGCGAGCCCGGCGAGGCCGTGCAGTGTCGTCCCGGCGTACGTCGGGGCGAGGCCGACGAGCCGCCGCACGAGCGGTGAGGTCGCGGCGTGCTCCGGCAGCCGGACGACGGCTCGGGCGAGCACGGCGCCCCAGGAGTGCCCCACCAGGTCGACCCGGTCGGAGCCGGTGCGCTCGGCGACCTCGTCGACGAGGGCGGCGAGCCGTCCCGCGCACGGCAGGGTCGGCTCGTCGCTGGTCCAGGAGAAGGTCACGACCGGCAACCCCAGGTTGGCCAGCAGCGGCGCCGCGGTGAACCAGTCGCGGGCGGCGACCCCGTCGAGGCCGTGCACGAGCACGACCGGCGTCGCGTCGCACGGGCCCAGCTCGGAGGGCGCCACCGCCCCGGGCGGCAGGTCGGCGGTGCGTGCGTGGGCGGCGCCGCGACGGCGGTCGTAGACGACGGGCAGCGGACCCTCGCTCACCGGCGCTCCCCCCTCACGACGACACGACTCCCCCACTGTGGCAAACCGGTGATGGAGCCGTGCCGTCGAGCCGCGCGCAGAGACCACCCCATGCCGTTCACCCCGCGTCCGTACGACGTTCCCTGACCACCCCCGGGTCGGCCACTGAGAGCCCTGACGATTCGAGCGCGTCCGCGGACCTCGCACCCACGACCCGACCGGACGCCGCACCACCGGCACCTCGGTCCCGGGCGACCCGGCCCGGCTCCGAGGCGCTCGGTGCTGCCCGCCACCCACTCGAGAAGGAGATGTCGTGTCCTCACGACGCACCCCAGGACGGTCGTGGCGTCGCACCGCGACCGCCACCCTGGGGCTGGTCATCGCGAGCGCCGCCGCGCTCGCCGTGCCTGCCCCGGCCCCGGCCGCCGTCACGTCGCCGACGATCGCCGTTCCAGCCATCACCGCCAGCGCTCTGCCGAGAGCCGACGTCCTCGACGTCGACGGCAGCGACCCCGCCAAGCCCTACGCCGATCGCGCCGCCGCACGGCCCGCCGTCGTCCGCGGCGCGCCGACGCAGTCGGTCGACCCGACCCTGAAGCGCACGGTGACCACCTACGACGGCGTCGACGACGCGGTCGTCTACTCCCTCACCGACGCCTGGAACCCCGCGTCGAAGCCCAACATCACGACCTCGGTCACCCTCGAGTGCACCTTCCGCTTCAACGGCACCCTGCCCACCACCGCCGAGAAGGACCTCTGCTCGGGCAAGCACAGCGGCGGCTACACGATCCGTGCCAACGGCTCGAACCTCCAGGCGCAGTTCTACGTCGGCGGCGCCTACCGCTACGCCGAGGCGCCGCTGACCGCGGGCACCTGGACCCACGCGGTCGCGACGTACGACGGCAGCGCGGTGAGCCTCTACGTCAACGGCCGCCTCGCCGCGACGACCCCGGTCACCGGCACGGTGACCCCGCCGACGGGCAGCTGGTTCGGCGTCGGGGCCGACACGAGCGCGACCGGCACCGCGGAGTTCCCCGCGCCGGCCTCGATCGCCACCGTGCGCATCTACAGCGGTGCCCTGCCGGCGGACTCCGTGCTCGCGCTCGCGCGCGCCGAGGGCCTCGCCCCGAAGGCGCCGACCCCCGACGTCCTCGACGTCGACTTCCGTGACGGCAAGCCGACCGAGCGGGTCGCGACCATGCCGGCGACCACCCACGGCACGCCGACGTTCGGCACCGACGCCACCGTCACGCCCGGCGTCGCCTCGACCGGCACCATGACCGTCGACGGCGTCGACGACGCGGTGTCGTTCCCGGCGTTCGCGAGCCAGTGGTCGAAGCTCTCGTCCGGCTTCACCTTCGAGTGCGTCGTGCGCATCGACGTCGCCCTGCCGACCGCCAACGAGAAGGACCTCTGCTCCGACAAGGAGGCCGGCGGCGCCAGCCTCTACGTGAACGGCTCCAACCTCGGCTTCTCGGCTCACGTCGGCGGCGGCTACAAGATCGCCTCCGCCCCCGTCGACGGCCAGCGGTGGTACCACGTGCTCGGCACCTGGGACGGCAGCGCCGTCAGGCTCTACGTCAACGGCGCGCTCGTCGCCACGACCGCCGCCACCGGCGCCCTGACGATCCCGCCCAACGCCACCGCCCGCCACTTCGTCATCGGCGGCGACGCCTCCCCCGGCCCCGCCGTCGGTCAGTGGGCCCCGCCCTCGACGTACGCCGCCGCGGGGGTCTTCGCCCGCGCGGTGACCGCCGACGAGGCCCTGCTGCTCGCCCAGGAGTGGGACACGACACCGCCGACCCCGAAGGCCGACGTCCTCGACGTCGACTTCGCCGACGGCACCGCCAAGGACGCCGCCCAGGGGCTCACGCTCACCCGGCTCGGCGACCCGCAGATCGGTGCGGAGGAGGCACTCGGTCGTGACGTCGTCACCCTCGACGGCACCGACGACGCGCTGTCCTACGGCTTCGGTGAGCAGTGGAGCAAGCTGGCGGGCGGGTTCTCGCTCGAGTGCACGTTCCGCTTCAACCGACCGCTGCCCGTCTCGACCGAGAACGCCGTCTGCTCCGACAAGGAGGCCGGCGGCTTCGCCACCGTCGTGACCGGCTCGGGCATCACCTTCATGGCCTACGTCGGCGGCGGCTACCGCTCCGTCGCGGTGCCGGCCAAGAGCGGCCAGTGGTACCACACCCTCGCCACGTGGGACGGCTCCACGGTCAAGGTCTACGTCGACGGTCAGCTCGCCGGCTCGACCGCCGCGACCGGCACCCTCGGCCTGCCGAGCGGCAACGCCAAGACGGCGTTCATGGTGGGCGCCGACACCAACACGAGCGCCGGCGGCCAGTTCTGGTCGGCCAGCACCGTCGCCAACGCACGCATCTACAGCCGGGCGCTGTCGGCCCCCGACGCCCTCGGGCTGAACGTCGCCGCGCTCGGCGAGACCCGCGACGCGAAGGTGCAGCTGCGCTCGACCACCCCGGCGACCGGGGCGAGGATCACGAAGCCCGTGGAGTTCGCCGTCGACGTGGAGCGCCAGGCCAGCGCGACGGGCTGGACCTACCTGCTCGACGGCACGCCGGTGAACCCCGGCCAGCGCATCGGCGCCGGGCTGCGGGCCGGCGCCCACACGCTGGTCGTGACCGCGACCGACGTGTTCGGCAAGGCGCTGCGCTGGGAGGTGCCCTTCACCTCGGCCGACATCCCGTCCGAGGGCGGCACCGACACCGGCCAGGGCAACGGCCGCGTCACGCTGTCGACCATCGCCCGCTCCAACGACGGCGGTGACGTGACCACGACGTTCACCCAGGCCACCACCACCAGCGCCGAGGGCGGCGTCCAGGGCGTCGTGCCGGTGCTGCCCACCAGCCTGACCTTCACCTACGAGCAGGGTGCCCCGATCACCGGCGCGCTGGCCCCCGACGGCACGACCTTCGACAGCGTCTCGACCGGCCGCATCCCCTTCCAGCGCTACGACCTCGCCATCGCGTCGTACGTCGAGGGCCAGGAGATCGTCTGGACCGGTGTCGTCGACCCCGAGCGCGCGGTGACCCTGCGCGCCTGGAACACGACCCTGAAGCGCTGGGACGTGCTCGACACCGCCCGCGGCAGCGCCGAGGGCGACACCACGCTCGCCGGCGCGGTCCGTCCGGCGCTGCTCGACCCGACGTCGGGCACGGGAGTCGTCCACGTGCTCGTCACCGGGGAGGACCCGTTCGCCGACGACCTGTCGCCGCACGACTCCTCGGCACAGGCCGACAAGGACCGCTTCCAGGACCCGGCGGACTACGACTTCTCGCTGGCGCACTTCACCGACACGCAGTACCTCGCCGAGGGCGCCGCGGGCGGCACCTACGACGACTGGGACGGCGTGGCCGAGCCCAGCGACGTGATGACCATCGAGGAGCAGGCGGTCTGGCAGCGGGCCTACCTGGCGGAGACGGAGTGGCTCCGTGACAACGCAGGGTCGCGCAAGATCGCCTACGCCGCCCACACCGGCGACGTCATCGAGAACGACTACTACGACCCGCTCAAGACCGACTCGCAGGGCAAGCTGCTCTACCCGGGGCTCGACGAGCAGGTCGACCGCGAGCTCGCCTTCACCTCGGGCGCGCAGGGCATCCTCGACGGGGCCGGTCTGGTCAACCAGGTCATCGCCGGCAACCACGACAACCAGCTGGGCGTCGAGACCGGGCCCACCAGCCGGTTCAGCCGCACCTTCAGCGCCGACCGCTACTACCAGGCGGCGAAGGGCTGGCCGACGGCGTCGAAGGCGTCGTTCCACGCCTGGGACGAGCAGACCGACGCCAGCGGTGCGGTCACGGTGCCGGGCAAGGACAGCCAGAACAACTACGTGCTGTTCTCGGCCGGTGGCCTCGACTTCGTCGCGGTCGGGCTGTCGTACGGCGTCACGGCCGAGGAGGCCGCCTGGGCCGGCTCGGTGTTCGAGCGCTACCACGACCGCAACGGCATCCTGCTGACCCACGCCTACCTGGCGCCCTCCACGGCGCCCGACGGGCGCGGCGCGGGCTTCTCGACGGACGGCTCCCGGCTGTTCGACCAGGTCGTCAAGGCCAACCCCAACGTCTTCCTGGTCCTCTCGGGCCACGAGCACGGGGTCGGCACCAACCTCAAGAGCGGCATCGGCGCCACGGTCGCGCACGACGTGGTGGAGCTGCTGGCGGACTACCAGTTCTACAAGGTCTCCGCGGGCGAGCTGTTCCCCGGCAAGGCCGACGCGAACGGCAACATCGACCTCGACGGCGACGGTGTCACCGACCGCAAGGCCAGCGACATGCTGCAGTTCGGCGCGAGCTTCATGCGCCTGCTGCAGTTCGACGTGGAGCGCTCCGAGGTCACGATCGACACCTACTCCCCGCTGCTCAAGAACTTCGGCGCGACGGAGTACGACGACCGCAAGCGCTACAACGGCTCGGAGGACAACCTCACGCTGCCGGTCGACCTGTCGTCGCGCACCACGAGCTTCGGCACCGACGGGCTCACGGTCGTCACGCCCGGCACCACGGTGATCGGCACCGCCACGGCCCGCTCGGGCTGGCCCGCGTCGGTGACCTGGTCGGGGCTGCAGAAGGGCGAGGTCTACGCCTGGACGGCGACCAGCCGCAACGCGGCCGGCGAGGAGGTCGGCACCGTCGACCAGTTCGGCGGGGTCTTCGTCGCCACCGCTCGCGGCACCGACACCACGGCTCCGGTCCTCACGGTGCCGCCGTCCACGACGGTGACCCAGGGCGAGGCGTTCGACCCGATGACCGGCGTCAGGGCCGTCGACGACTCCGACGGCGACGTGTCGTCGAGGGTCCAGGTCGTCGGCTCGGTCGACGTGGCCACCCCGGGCAGCTACGCGCTGACCTACCTGGCCGCCGACACCAACGGCAACCAGGTGGCGGCGTCGCGGTCGGTCACGGTGCGGGCCATCCCCGTGCCGGACAAGACCTCCACGAAGGTGACCTCGCGCAACGCCGCGGCGACGTTCGGGGTCAGCACGCTGACGCTGAGCGCCGACGTCTCCCCCGCGACGGCCACGGGCACGGTCACCTTCCTCACCGGCGAGGAGGTCTGGTGCACGGCCCCGGTCGTGCGCGGCGCGGCGAGCTGCTCGCCGCAGACCCTCCCGCCGCCCGGCAGCTACGCGGTGCGCGCGATCTACTCGGGCGACACCACCCACGCCGGGTCCGAGGTGCCGATCGTGGTCAGCATCGCCGAGGCGCCGGCCGCACCCGCGGCCAGCGTGGGTCTCTCGGCGGGCCCGACCGCGCTGGCCTACGGCGAGGCGGCCACCGTCACGGTGAGCGCCTCGGGGGTCCCGGCGGGCAGCGTCGTGACCCTGCGCGACGGCACCCGGACGCTCGCCTCGACGGCCGTCACGGGCGGGGTCGCGACCATCGCCCTGCCGGCCCGGAGCCTGGCTCCGGGGGCGCACGTCCTGACGGCGTCGTACGCCGGGGCGAGCACCACGGTCCCGGTCACGGTGGCCAAGGTCGCCTCGAGCGCCACGGTGAAGGCCAAGCGGCTCACCCGCGGCAAGGTGCGCGTCAAGGTCGCCGTCACGGCAGGCTCCGAGGTCACCGCCTCGGGCACGGTCACGGTGCGGGTCGGCTCGCGCATCCGGACCGTGGCGCTCAACGGCGGCGGAGCCCGGATCGTCCTCCCCGTCGGGGGGAAGCGCCGGGTCACGGTGAGCGCGACGTGGGCCGGTGACGCGTTCGCCACCGGCTCGTCGGCCCGCACCACGCTCACCCTGAGGAAGTAGTCCCCGGTCCCGGGTGTGCCGCGCCCTCCGCGCGGCGCACCCGGGACCACCCACCCGAGAAGGCCTGATCGTGTCCCGCTCCCTCTCCCTGCGCCTCGCGGCGCTGCCGCTGGCAGCCGCCGCTCTGGCGTCGGCGCCCTCCCCCGCCGACGCGCACCCGTTCGGCCCGCCCCAGACCGCCGAGGTCACGACGGCCGGCGACGAGGTGCTGGTCCGCTGGCGCTTCGGCGCCGACGACGACCTCTCGGCCCTGGCCGCCTCGCTCGGCGTCCTGCCCGCCGACCGGGTGCTGCTGGACGGGGTCGTGCTCTACACCGACGGCGACGACGACCTGCTCGCCGGCGACCCCTCCTTCGCGGCGTACGCCGAGACGCACCTGCGCGCGCAGCGCGACGGCGAGCCGTGCGAGGGCGCCACGCGTCCGGCTGAGGACCTCCGCGACGACGGTGTGGTCGTCGCGCTGACCTGCCCGGCCGGCGACGGTCCGGTCACGGTCGCCGTCGACATGCTCACCGATCTGCACCCGGCCTACCGCACCCTCGCGACGGGCCCCGGCGGACAGCGCGCGGTCTACACCGCGGAGACGCCCTCCCACGACTGGTCGCTGACCACCGTCACCGCGGCCGACCCCGGCTCGAGCGCCGCGTCCGGCGCTGCCACCAGCGCGGCCCTCCAGCTCGGCGGGGTGCTCACCGGGTTCGCCGCAGCCGCCGGTCTGGGCACCGTCGCCTGGCGCCGGGTCTCGCGCCGGAAGGTCGCCTGATGGCGCTCGCCGAACAGTTCCAGCACCTCGTCGACACGCCCGGCGTGACGCCGGCGGCGTTCGCGCTCGCCTTCGCGGCCGGTGCCGCCCACGCCGTCGGACCGGGGCACGGCAAGAGCCTCGCGGCGGCGTACCTCGTCGGCTCGCGCGGCCGGGTGCGCGACGCCGTGCTCATGGGTGGCTCGGTCGCGCTCATGCACACGGCCTCGGTGCTGGTGCTCGCGGTGGCGTGGACCTTCCTGTCCCTCTCCGACGTGGTCGGCCTGCACACCCTGACGACCTCGCTGCAGCTCGTCGCGGGCCTGCTCGTCGTCGCGACCGGGGTGTGGCTGCTGCGCCGCTGGGTGCGCGAGTGGAGGTCGGGGCACGGCCACGGCCACGGCCACGGGCACGGGCACGGGCACGGGCACGGGCACGAGCCGTCGTCGAGCAGCCGCCCGAGCATGGTCCTGCTCGGCATCTCGGGCGGGCTGGTGCCCTCGCCGTCGGCGTTCCTGGCCCTGGCGACGGGGTTGTTCCTGGGCCGCTCCGGGTTCGCCCTGCTGCTCGTGGTGACCTTCGGGCTGGGCATGGCTGTCGTGCTCGTGGGAGTCGGGCTGCTGGCCCTCGCCGGCAACAACGCGGTCATCCGGGGCGCGGAGTCTCGGGCGGCGCTGGCGGTGGCGAGCCGGGTCGCGCCGATCCTCGCGGCGTGCGGCATCACCGCGATGGGTGGCGTGATCACCACCCTGGCGCTCACCTCGTGGTGAGGGCGACCAGCCTCTCGCGCACGGCCGCCGGCGGCTCGGTCGAGCGCTGCTCGTCGAGATCGAAGAAGACGAGCACGGCGCGGGCCCGGGCGAGCACGCGGTCACCGTCACGGATGTCGGACTCCAGCGTCATCGACTTCGTGCCGACGTCCGCCACCGACGTGCGGCACTCGTAGGGCGCCTCGCGGAACAGGATCGGGGCGCGGTAGTCGACGTCGACCTGGGCGACGACGAGGTGGAAGTCGCGCTCACCGTCGGTCAGCTCGTGCAGGAAGAGGATGCGCGCTTCCTGGAGGTACTCGAAGTACTTCACGTTGTTGACGTGGCCGTAGACGTCGACGTCGGAGAAGCGCACGTGCACGTCGTACGTCGACGCGACCGGCTCGGCCGGCGAGACGCACCGTCGTGCGGGATGCTCGTCGGGCTCGAGGTGCTGGGTCAGCGCCTCGCGCTCCTCGGCGGTGATCCGACGCGGCCGCTCCTCGGCGAAGACGAACGGCGTCAGCACGGTGCGGGCGCGCAGGTGGACGGTGCGATCGCCGTGCTCGTCGGTCTGGAACAGCTCGTAGGCCATGGTGAACGTCGCAGCGCGGATCTCGGTGACCCAGCACTCGATGGAGACGGGGCGGAAGCCGAAGGTCAGCGGGGCGACGTAGGTGACCTCGTGGCGCACGACCACCAGGCCCTCGACCAGCGCGCCCGGGCCGCGCCCGTGGGCGCGGAGCATGTCGACGCGGGCCTCTTGGAGGTAGTCGACGTAGACGACGTTGTTGACGTGGCGCAGCTGGTCGAGGTCGGCCCACCGCATCGGGCACTCGTAGCGGTGTCGCACGCGCCCGACTCTGTCAGATCGGGCGCGCGCGACGGGCGATCAGTGGGCCAGCGTGAGACGGCGGTAGTAGGCCGGGATGCTCTGATGGCGCGCGAGCCGGACCCGGTGGTGCCGGGTCAGGCTGACGGCGATCGACGCGAGCGCGGTCAGCGAGGCCGCAGCGGCGATGACGACGATGACGATGGAGAGGGCGGTGACGCCGCTGAGGTCGAACAGCACGAGAGGCTCCTTCTTCTACGTTCGTAGAATCTCTACTGATGTAGAAGGTACGCCGCAGGAGCAGACCGGACAAGGCCGCCGGTAGCGTTGCGAGGGTGGTCTCGGACACAGCCCCGAGCGGTCGCCGCCGCGAGCTGCTCGACGCTGCCGTCCACGTCATCGCCACCGAGGGGCTGCGCGGCCTCACCCACCGTGCGGTCGACCGTCGCGCCGGGCTAGCGGAGGGCACCTGCTCGGCGTACCTCCGCAGCCGCCAGGCCCTCCAGGTCGGTCTTGCCGAGCACGTCGGGCGCTCCCTCGCCCACGACGTCGACGTGCTGGCGGCCCGTCTCGAGGAGGCCCGCGCGGGCGACCCGGAGCGCGACGAGCCGCTCGCCGTCGAGCTGACCACCGACCTGCTGGGGCGCTGGCTCGACCGGCCCGAGCTCACCCTCGCCAAGGCCGAGCTCGCGGTCGAGGCCTCCCGCAACCCCGAGGTCGCGGCCGTGCTGATCTCGTGGCGATCGCGCCTCGTCGCGGTCGTCGACCAGCTCGTGAGCCGGGTGGCCCCCGAGGCCGGCGCCGCGCGCGCCGAGGTGCTCGTCGCCGCCCTCGACGGCCTGCTGCTGGCCGCCCTGCAGCGACCGCCGGCCGAGCGCCACCGCTTCCTCGCCGACTCGATGTCGCTGGTGCTCCACGGGCTCACCCAGCCCTGATCGAGCACTGGTCCGGCTCCCGCACACGGCCCGGCCGGGGCGGTTACTGTGCAGTACATGCCCGAAGCCGTGATCGTCTCCGCTGCCCGCTCCCCCATCGGCCGAGCCAACAAGGGCTCGCTCACCGAGTTCCGACCCGACGACCTGACCGCACTCATCGTGCAGGCCGCTCTCGACAAGGTCCCCGAGCTCGACCCGACCACCATCGACGACCACTACCTCGGCTGCGGTCTGCCCGGCGGCGAGTCCGGCAACAACCTCGGCCGCGTCGTCAACGTGCTCCTCGGCCTCGACTCCGTCCCCGGCGCCACCATCACCCGCTACTGCTCCTCCTCGGTGCAGACCACCCGGATGGCCTTCCACGCGATCAAGGCCGGCGAGGGCCACACCTTCATCTCCTCGGGCGTCGAGACCGTCTCGCGCTTCGCCAAGGGCACCAGCGACCACCTCCCCGACACCGTCAACCACCGCTTCGACGACGCCCAGACCCGCACCAAGACGACCGCCGAGGCCGGCAACGCCGCCGGCCCGTGGCACGACCCCCGCGAGGACGGCCTGCTGCCCGACGCCTACATCGCGATGGGCCAGACCGCCGAGAACGTCGCCACCCTGCGCGGGCTCGACCGCGCCGAGCTCGACGAGTTCGGCGTCCGCTCCCAGAACCTCGCCGAGAAGGCCCTCCAGGCCGGCTTCTGGCAGCGCGAGATCACCCCCGTCACCACCCCCGACGGCAGCGTCGTCTCCGCCGACGACGGCCCCCGCGCCGGCGTCACCATCGAGGCCATCTCCCAGCTCAAGCCCGTCTTCCGCCCCGACGGCGTCGTCACCGCCGGCAACTGCTGCGCCCTCAACGACGGCGCCGCCGCCGTGATCGTCATGAGCGACACCCGCGCCGCCGAGCTCGGCCTGACCCCGCTGGCCCGCATCGTCTCCACCGGCGTCTCCGGCCTCTCGCCCGAGATCATGGGCCTCGGCCCCGTCGAGGCCACCAAGAACGCCCTGGCCAACGCCGGCATGTCGATCGGCGACATCGACCTCGTCGAGATCAACGAGGCCTTCGCCGCGCAGGTCGTACCGTCCTACCAGGACCTCGACATCGACCTCGACCGCCTCAACGTCAACGGCGGCGCCATCGCCGTCGGTCACCCGTTCGGCATGACCGGCGCCCGCCTGCAGAACACCATGATCAACAGCCTGGACTTCCACGACAAGCAGACCGGTCTCATCACCATGTGCGTCGGCGGCGGCCAGGGCATGGCGCTCATCCTCGAGCGGATGTCCTGACACTCGTCCAGTCCCGGGGGCAGGCGACAGCGCGAACCTGACCGCCTGCCCCTAGGATTCGCCTGTGCAGCCTGTGCCAGACGAACCCACGCGCTGGCTCGACGTCGATCAGCAGCGCGCGTGGCGTGCCCTCGTCATGGGCACCACCCTGCTCTTCGACCGGCTCGACGACGACCTGCGCCGCGGCTACGACCTGTCGCTGGTCGAGTACGAGATCCTCGTGCGGCTCTCCGAGCGCGAGGGCCAGATGCGGATGGCGGCACTCGCCGACGCCCTCGCCCACAGCCGCAGCCGCGTCACCCACACGGTCACCCGGATGGAGAAGGCCGGGCTCGTGCAGCGCTCGAGCTCGCCCGAGGACGGTCGCGGCATCGTGTGCACGCTGACCGACAAGGGGCTCGACGTGCTCGAGCGGGCCGCGCACGACCACGTCATGGACGTGCGCCGCCACCTCGTCGACCTCGCCGACCCGGCCGACTTCGCCGCCCTCGGCCGGGTGATGGACGCCGTCTCCGACCACCTCATCGCCGACCACCCCGAGATGGAGATCCGCAGGGGGTGAGCCCTGCGGATCCCCGCTCCGGCGGGTGTCAGTCGCGGGTCAGGCGGCGGTGGGTGACGCGGTGCGGGCGGGCCGCCTCGATGCCGAGGCGCTCGATCTTGTTCTCCTCGTACGCCGCGTAGTTGCCCTCGAACCAGAACCACGACGCGGGGTCGTCCTCGTTGCCCTCCCACGCCAGGATGTGGGTGGCGATGCGGTCGAGGAACCACCGGTCGTGCGAGGTGACCACGGCACAGCCCGGGAAGTCGAGCAGCGCGTCCTCGAGCGAGGACAGCGTCTCGACGTCGAGGTCGTTGGTGGGCTCGTCGAGCAGCAGCAGGTTGCCGCCCATCTTGAGGGTCAGCGCCAGGTTGAGGCGGTTGCGCTCACCACCGGAGAGCACGCCGGCCTTCTTCTGCTGGTCGGGGCCCTTGAAGCCGAACGACGCGACGTAGGCGCGCGAGTTCATCTCGAAGTTGGCGACCTTGATGAAGTCGAGCCCGTCGGAGACGACCTCCCAGACGTTCTTGTTCGGGTCGATGCCGCCGCGGCTCTGGTCGACGTACGACAGCTTGACGGTCTGGCCGACCGTGAGCGAGCCCTCGTCGGGCTGCTCGCTGCCGGTGATCATCCGGAACAGGGTGGTCTTGCCGACGCCGTTGGGGCCGATGACGCCGACGATGCCGGCGCGCGGCAGGGAGAACGACAGGTCGTGCATGAGGGTGCGACCCTCGAAGCCCTTGGTCAGACCCTTCGCCTCGAGCACCACGTCACCGAGACGCGGTCCGGCGGGGATGTTGATCTCGGAGGTGTCGATCTTGCGGGCGCGGTCGGCCTCGGCCGCCATCTCCTCGTAGCGCGCGAGGCGCGAGCGGCTCTTGGTCTGACGCGCCTTGGCGTTGGACCGGACCCACTCCAGCTCCTTCTCGAGCATCTTGGCGCGCTTGGCGTCCTTCTGCCCCTCGATCTTGAGCCGTTCCTTCTTGGTCTCGAGGTAGGTCGAGTAGTTGCCCTCGTAGGGGTGGGTCTTGCCGCGGTCGAGCTCGAGGATCCACTCGGCGACGTTGTCGAGGAAGTACCGGTCGTGCGTGATGGCGAGCACGGCGCCGGGGTAGCTCTTGAGGTGGCCCTCGAGCCACTGGACCGACTCGGCGTCGAGGTGGTTGGTGGGCTCGTCGAGCAGCAGCAGACTCGGCTGCTGCAGCAGCAGCTTGCACAGCGCGACGCGGCGGCGCTCACCACCCGAGAGGTTGTCGACGATCGCGTCGGAGGGCGGGCACCGCAGCGCGTCCATCGCCTGCTCCAGACGGCTGTCGACGTCCCAGGCGTTGATGTTGTCGAGCTCGGTCTGCAGGTTGCCCGTCTCCTCCATCAGGGCGTCCTGGTCGGCGTCGGGGTCGCCCATCTCCATGTAGGCGTCCTCGAGGCGCTTCATCTTGCCCTTGATGTCGGAGACGGCCTCCTCGACGTTCTCCAGCACCGTCTTGCCCTCGGTCAGCGGCGGCTCCTGCTGGAGCATGCCGACCGTGGCGTCGGGGTCCTTGACGGTGTCGCCGTTGTTGGCGTGCTCGATCCCCGCCATGATCTTGAGCAGGGTCGACTTGCCGGTGCCGTTGGGTCCGACGACGCCGATCTTGGCGCCGTGCAGGAACGAGAGGGTGACGTTGTCGAGGACGACCTTGTCACCGTGGGCCTTGCGCACGTTGCGCAGGGAGAAGACATATTCCGCCATGGTCATCAACCTACGGCGTGTCCCGGAACCCTCCACAACCGGCGACTCACGGCGCTCTCTCCACAGCCGCGGGCCGTCGTACGACGGGTGAGCGCGAGCACGCGCAGGCTGGTCGGGTCACCTCGAGAAGGAGAGATCCGTGAACGACGTCCACGTCACCGTGCAGGGCAACCTCGGCGGCCCGGTCCGCCACCACGAGACCGCCAACGGGCCGGTCGCGAGCTTCCGGCTGGGCTGCACCCCGTCCTGGTTCGACCGCCGCACCCAGCAGTGGGTCGAGGGCGAGACGCAGTGGTACTCCGTGTCCGCCTGGCGCGCCCTGGCCACCCACTGCAGCGCCTCGCTGTCGGCCGGCGACCCCGTCGTGGTGCACGGCCGGCTCACCATGCGCACCTGGGAGGACGCCGACGGCAAGCCGCACACCGACCTCGAGCTCACCGCCCGCACGGTCGGCCACGACCTCGCCCGCGGCACGTCGGCCTTCACCCGCGCGGTCCGCGCGGAAGCGGAGGCCGCCTGACCCCGGGCGGTGGTTGAGGAGGGACGAAGTCCCGTCTCGAAACCACCCGAGCCGTCAGGTCTACTGCAAGACGGTGTCGAGCCCCGTGCGCACCGTCCGGAACGCGTCGAGCTCGGTCTCGACCGGCGCGACCACCAGCTCCTGGGCGACGCGGTGCACCGCCTCGCGCAGGCGCCGGTCGGCGGTCGCGGCCCGCTTGCGGGCGGTGAGGTCGACCAGCACCCGGCAGAGCAGGGCGAGCACGATGCCGGCGACCACTCCCCCGATCAGCAGGAGGAACGGCAGGTCGACCCCGGCGTACGACGGCACGGCGGCGTCGCCGAGCCCACCGGAGAAGACGAGCGCGAGCGTCCACACGAGACCGGCGACGGCGGTGAGGAGGAGGGCCCACTGCAGGACGCGGACGATGCCGGCCCAGGCGGGGATGCCGGCGACGCCGAGGTCGGTCTGGCCGATCTCGACGTCGAGGCGGTCGCCGAGGTCGTCGACGCGCGAGACCGATGCGCGGCGCAGTGAGTCGGCCCACGGGCGGCTCATCCCGGCCGAGACGTCGTCGGCCAGCGCCCGCACCTCGGTGTCGACCTTGGCGCGCTGGACCGGCGTCGCGGTCGGGATCGAGGAACGGTTGCGGGCGAGGAGCTGCTTGCCCTCGGAGCCGAGGTCGAGGTGGAGGCGGCGCAGCGGGTCGGGGCGCAGGCGCGAGACCCAGGAGACGACCGGCCAGCCGGTGGCCTGGCGGGCCCGCATCCGCGTCGAGCGCTCGATGGCGGAGACGACGGTGGGCACTCCGGCCGAGTCGGCCAGCGCCTCCTCCATCGCCTGCACCCGGCCCGAGGCGAGCGAGCGGGGGCGGCCCCCGCCGCACTCCTCGTCCAGGCGGGTGGCGACGGCGCGGAGGTCGGCGGCGAGCCGGCCGCGGGTGGCGGCCTTGTCGGAGACCCGGCGGGCGATCTCGGCACGGAGCTCGGCGACGCCGTCGCCGTGCCGCGCGCTGGTCGCGATGACCGGCACGTCGGTGAGGCCGTCGGCGTCGAGCAGGCGACGTACGTCCTCGAGCATCGAGGCCCGGCGGTCGGCCGGCACGGTGTCGATGTGGTTGAGCACGACGACCATGACGCCCTGGTGGGAGGCGAGCGGCGCGAGGTAGCGGTCGTGGATCGCGGCGTCGGCGTACTTCTGCGGGTCGAGCACCCACACGAGCAGGTCGGCCAGGCGCACGATGCGGTCGACCTCGAGGTGGTGGGCGACCTCGGTCGAGTCGTGGTCGGGCAGGTCGAGCAGCACGACACCGTCGAGCTCCCGGTCGCGCTGCGAGCGCCGGTCGGGGCGCGAGGAGTCGAGCATCGAGTCGCGGGTGATCTGGTGGCGCGGGGGGATGCCCAGCCACTCGAGCAGCTCACCGGCACCCTCGGCGCCCCACACGCAGGCGGTCGCCCACGACGTGGTGGGGCGACGCACACCGACCGCGGAGAGCTCGAGGCCGGTGAGGGCGTTGAACGTCGAGGACTTGCCCGATCCGGTGGCCCCGGCGATCGCGACGACCGTGTGCTCCGCCGACAGGCGCAGCCGGCCGGCAGCGCGGTCGACGACGCCTTGGGCGTCGTCGACGACCGAGTCGTCGAGACGACCTCGCGATGCCTCGGTCGCGGCCTCGAGCGCCTCGAGTCGGGTGCCGAGGTCGGAGCCGCGCGAGAGGAGCCTCTTGGCCCCCTCGAGCAAGGACGTCATCGTCTCCCTCGGGTCTCGGCGCGTGCTGCGGTCGTCGGCGCTGGATGGTGGGTGCGGCCCACCCTACTTGTCGGCCGACTCGTGAGCCGACTCGTCAGCGGACGAGACCGGCGTACCGCGCGTCCTCCACCCGGCGCGAGGCCCGGCGCAGCTCCTCGGCGGTGTCGGCGTCGAGGCCCAGGCTGTCGAGCAGCGCGACGTAGCGGGCCTCCTCGGCGGCGAACAGCTCGCGCACCCGCACCTCGAGCGCCTTGCGGGCCCGCTCGGCGAGGCTGCGCACGGCCTGGTCGCCGAAGACGGCCTCGAGCAGCTTCTGCCCGATCACCGCCGAGCCGCCGGCGATGCCGACCTCGGCGCCGGTGAGGCCGTAGGAGTAGGAGAAGACGACGACCATCAGCGCCACCGAGAGCCCGTTGACCCCGAAGGCGAGGAACCGCGCGGTCGTGCGCTTGTCCTGGCCCTGGGTGCGCACCATCTCGAGCACGTCGGCCTGCCATTCGCGCACCGAGCGCTCGGCGTCGCGGCGCAGCTGGCGCGAGGCGCGACCGAGCTCGGAGCCGGCGTCGGCGATGAGCGCCACCCCCGACGGCGTCTGGCGCCACGCGGCCTCGGCACGCTCCGCGGCCGCCTCGGCGTGCTCGAGGATCAGCATCTCGAGCCCCGACTCGACCGCGACCGTGACCCGCTCGGCCTGCTGGGGCTTGCCCTTGACGGCACCCACGATGCGGTCGCGCAGCCACCCGACGCGGCTCTCGAGGGTGCGCAGCAGCTCGCCGGTCCCCACGAACTCCTGCCAGCGCGCGAGCACCTCACCGCGCAGCAGGGTGCCGTCCGCCATCGCGGACAGCACGGCCTGCACGCCCTCCTCGTACGCCGCGTCGGCGTCCTCGCGCAGGCGCTGCACGGCCCGCACCTGCTCGGTGGCCGCGTCGGCGAGCGGGTAGGTGCGCCGGGTGAGCGTGCGGACCGCCCCATCGAGGGTCTGGATCACGACGCTCTGCCGCGCGGCCGCGTCGGCGGCCAGCGAGGCCAGCCAGTCGCGGATGTCGGCGACGTGGCCCGCGGGCAGCAGCCCGTCCTCGGAGATCGGCCCCTCGTGCACCACGAAGAGCGGGGAGTCCTTCAGTCCGCGGCTGGCGAGCATCCGGCCGAGGTGGGTGGCGACGGTCTGCACGGCCTCCTCGGGCGTGCGGTCGAGCACGATCGCCACGGCCGTCGACCGCTCGGCGGCGCGGTGCAGGAACTCCCACGGCACCTGGTCGGCGTACCTCGCGGCGGAGGTGACGAACAGCCACAGGTCGCCGGCGGCGAGGAGCTGCGCGGCGAGCTCGCGGTTCTGGTCGACGACCGAGTCGACGTCGGGGGCGTCGAGGATCGCGAGTCCGGCGGGCACCGTGTCGGACTCGACGAGCTGCAACGCCTGGGGGTCGGTGGTCGCGTGGTCGACGCGCTCGAGGTCGGGCAGCAGCCGCTCGGCGCCGAACCACTCGCGGTCGTCGGGGTGGTGCACCAGCACCGGCGAGCGGGTCGTGGGCCGCAGCAGGCCCGGCTGCGTCACCCGGTGACCCACGAGGGAGTTGACGAGGGTCGACTTGCCGGCGCCCGTCGAGCCGCCGACGACCGTGAGCAGCGGGGCCTCGAGCGTCGTCACGCGCGGGATGACGTAGTCCTCGAGCTGGTCGACCATCTCGCGCAGCTCGGTGCGGTGGGCGGCGGCGCCCGGCAGCTCGAGCGGCAGCTGCACGGCCTGCAGGGCGTGGTGCAGGCGCACCAGGGCCGTCAGCATCACGGTGCCGTACGACGCGGGCGTGGGGCTGCCGAGGACCGGGGCCGAGCCGGGGGCGGCGGTGCCGGTCGTGTCGCTGGGGTCGTCGCTCATCGCGTCGGCACCACCTGTCCGGGGAAGGCGATGCCGGGTCGGATCGCGTCGATGCGGCGCAGGAACTCCTGGCCGCGAGCGGCGAAGTCGGCCGGGGCCGTGCCGCGCAGGTAGCGGTGGTGCAGGAAGCCGAGCTCGATCGCGGCCTGCTGGTAGTCGCGCATCGACTCCTCGGCGGGCTTGCCGCCGAGCTGGCGGGCGTAGGAGCGCGCGGCGCGGCGCGCCCGCAGGTCGACGACCCAGCCGATGTCGGTCGCCGGGAACAGCCCGCGCTGGGCGGCGTCGCCGAGCGCGGCGGTGAGCATGGACCGCTCGCGTGAGCGCGACCAGACCCCGAGCCAGATCAGCCCGGCGAACGCCGGCAGCATGATGAGCACGTAGGCGCCGACGAACCCCTCGAAGCCGAAGATGGTCGAGGCGTTCCAGGTCGCGTGGGCGAGCACGGCCAGGACGTAGCCGCCCAGCGGCGCCACCCACCGCAGCACCGGACGGCGGGTGCTCACGGCGATGCCGATCCCGATGCCGGTGAACGCCGTGAAGAGCGGGTGCGCGAACGGGCTGAACAGGCAGCGCACCACGAAGGTGCCGGTGACGCCGGCGAGCCCGCCGGGCGCGGTGCCGTCCGTGCCGTCGTAGGCGGCGCCGAGGTAGAGGATGTTCTCGGTGAAGGCGAAGCCGATCCCGACCATGCCGGCGTAGACGATGCCGTCGAGGATGCCGTCGAGCTCGGCGCGGCGCCACCACAGCAGCAGGAGCAGGAACAGTCCCTTGCTCGCCTCCTCCGTGATCGGCGCGAGGACCGCGAGGCTGACCTCGTCGGTGACGCCGACGAAGATGCCGCCGACGCCCTGCACGACGAGCGCCCCGAAGGTCGCGACGAAGGCGCCCCACAGCAGGCCCGCGAGCAGCAGGCGGCGGGGTTCGGGCTCGTAGCGGTCGAGCCAGAGGTAGCACAGGACGAGGGGCACGACAGGCAGAGCCGCCAGGACGGTCGCGAGCACCGCGATGCCGGGTGCGCTGGACAGCGCGATGATGAGCAGCATCGGGATGGCGCCGAGGCACACCAGCACCGCCACGACGACCGTGAAGGCCACGCTGTCGCGGCGCGCTGCGCGGGGGAAGGCGGCCATGTGGGGAGTCTATGAGGGCGCGCCTGCGCGCGGGGCGTGCGGCGTACGCTGCTGCCGTGAGCGAGCAGACGACGAACGCCGACCACAGCAGTGCCGACACCCAGCCCACCACCGGGCCCACCACCAGGCCCACCACCGGGACCGACACCGAGCTCCACACCGAGTCGCACGATCCCGCCGTCCCGGAGGCCTACGCCGCCTTCATGCGGACCGGGTGGGGCGAGCGCTCCCTCGACGTGACGCGGCTCCCGGTCGCCGACGAGGCCGCGGCCCGGCGCGAGCGGCTCGCGGCGGCGTTCCCGGGTGAGCGGCTGGTGCTGCCCGCCGGCGGCTTCAAGGTGCGCTCCAACGACACCGACTACCGCTTCCGCCCCGACACCGCCCACACCTACTTCACCGGCAACCAGACCAGCGACGCGGTGCTGGTGATCGAGGACGGCGAGGCCGTGCTCTACGCCCGCCCGAGCTCGGGGCGCGACAGCGACGAGTTCTTCCGCGACCGGCAGTACGGCGAGCTGTGGGTCGGGCGTCGTCCCTCCCTCGAGGAGCTGTCGACCGCGCTCGGCATCGAGTGCCGCCACCTCGACCGGCTGCAGGACCGCCTCGGCGCCAAGGGCGGCTCGGGCAAGACCCGCGTGCTGCGCGGTCTCTCGGCCTCCGTCGACCGGATGGTCCCCGGCGACACGGTCCTCGACGGCGACCTCGCCCGCGTCGTCGGCGAGATGCGCTTGGTCAAGAGCGCCTGGGAGATCGCCGAGCTGCAGGCGGCGTGCGACGCGACCACGCTCGGCTTCGAGGACTCCGTGCGCGAGTGGAGCCAGGTCCAGGAGTACGGCGAGCGCTGGATCGAGGGCACCTTCTTCCGCCGCGCCCGCGCGATGGGCAACGACATCGGCTACGACTCGATCGTCGGCGGCGGGTCGCACGCGACGACGCTGCACTGGATCGAGAACACCGGCCCGATCACCCCGGGCACCCTGGTCCTGCTCGACATGGGCGTCGAGGGCCGCAACCTCTACACCGCCGACGTCACCCGTACGCTGCCGGTCGACGGCACCTTCACCCCGCTGCAGCGCGACCTCTACGACCTCGTCCACAACGCCCAGCAGGCCGGCATCGACGCCCTGCACCCGGGCGGTCCCTTCCTCGCCGGTCACGACGCCGCGATGTCGGTGATCGCGCACGGCCTCGCCGACCTCGACCTGCTGCCCGTGCCGGTCGAGCAGGCGCTCGACCCCGACAACAAGACCTACGCCCGCTGGACGCTGCACGGCGTCAGCCACATGCTCGGCCTCGACGTGCACGACTGCGCCGGCACCTCTCCCGACGTCTACCCCAAGGGCGACCTCGCCGAGGGCATGGTGCTCACGGTCGAGCCGGGTCTGTACTTCCAGGACAACGACGAGCTGGTCCCCGCCGAGCTGCGCGGCATCGGCATCCGGATCGAGGACGACATCCTCGTCACCGCCGACGGCACCCGGAACCTCTCCGCCGCCCTCCCCCGCACCTCCGCCGACGTCGAGGCCTGGATGGGTCGCCACCTGCCCTGAGCCGGGCCTTCGCCGGTCCGTCCTCCGACAGTCGAGGTCTGCAGTCACTCAGAGGGTCACGAGCCGGGACTGTCGGGGCGTGATGCTCCACCCTCGTCGTCTGTGCAGGATCGCAGTCACCTGGCGACACCGAACCTGCACTGATCGCCAGCGGGCCCGGTCTCCACCGACAGTCGAGGTCTGCAGTCACCCAGAGGGTCAGAAGTCGGGACTGTCGGGTGAGGGAGATCGACAGTCGAACATCCGGCTCAGGGGGCGTACGGCGAGGTGAAGGGCGTGGTGCGGGCGACGGCGAGGGCGCGCCTCATGTCGAAGGGGTCGGCCTGCATGCGCAGCCAGGGGCGACCGATCCAGAGGTAGCCGTCGACGTACGCCGCAGCGCTGGCGGCGTCGGTGGCCGAGAGGCCCCAGGCCGGGTTGGCGACGTCGGCGGTGGGCGGGATGCCGAGGGTGACGCAGGCGGTCTGGCCCGGGGCGCGGCAGGTGTCGGCGTTGTCGAAGTGACCCTTGCCGCGGTATTCGTAGCCGTTGAACGGCGCACCGTTGGCGGCGGTGTTGACGACGAAGTGCTTGCCGGGCAGCCCGGCGGCGGCCAGCGCCTGCACCACCGAGGCTCCGTAGGCGACCTCGGCGGAGGTCGAGGCGTAGTGCGTGGAGTTGAGCGCGAAGCCACGCGCCACGTCGATGCCCGCGGGCAGCAGGATCTGCAGCGCCTTCGCCGGGTCGTTGCGCAGCCAGTCGGAGGCCCCGGCGTCGATGTAGACCGACGTGTTCGGCAGCGCCGCGAACACCCGCGCGGCGTACCCGACCAGGCTGGAGGGCAGCGTCGAGCCACCGGGGGCGCAGAGCGCGAAGGGGCCGTCGGGCTGCAGGACGAGCGCGACGTGCGCGGACCCGACACCGGCGGCGAACCGGTCGATCCAGGTCTTGTAGGTGCGCTGCTCCTTCGCGGTCGGGAGCCGCTTGCACGCCTCGTCCTCCCAGGGCTTGAGCGCGAAGACGGTCAGCTGCACGAGCGTCTCCGGGTCGCCCGCCTGCGCGTTGCGGACGTGGTCGGCGACCTTGGCCTGGATCTGGCTCTTCGGGATCCACATGCCGTACCACTTGGCCTTGGGCGCCAGCGCGATCCGCGCGAGCAGCGCCTTCTTCTTGCCTCGGGCGCGGACGAAGGGGTCCCACGCCTGGTCGCCCGAGCCCTGGTAGACGCCCCACCGGCGCCCGGCGAGCGGGTTCTCCCCGTCCGGCGTCCGTCGTACGACGTCCGACCGGTCGGTCCCGGCGCCACGGGCGTCACGGGCCGGCTCGACGGCGACGGCGGCACCCGCCAGCAGCGAGGCCAGCACGACGACGAGGGCGAGTCCCAGCCGCCGCGCTCGAGCCCACCTGTTCATCACGTCCACGACAGGCAGGTCACCACGCGTCAAGGCGACGCGCCGCGGAACGACGCAGATTCATCCGTTCGGTCACCGGGTCGGGACCGTCCCGACCCGTGCGCCAGAATGGGAGGACCCAAGCCTCCGTAGCTCAGCTGGACAGAGCAGCGGCCTTCTAATCCGCCGGTCGCAGGTTCGAATCCTGCCGGGGGCGCCCGTTCCGCCTCAGGCGGGCTGCCACAGCTCGATGCGCCGCCCCTCGGGGTCGACGACCCAGCCGAACCGGCCGACTCCCTCGAGGTCCTCGATGCCGTCGACGACCTCGGCGCCGGCGGCGCGCAGCTGCGCGAGCATCGCGTCGAGGTCGCGCACGCGCAGGTTGAGCATCGTCTGCTGGTCGCGCCGGCCGAGGTGGTCGGTGTCGGCGTCGAACGCCGCGAAGACGGTGGGGCCCGCCTGCGCACGCCACTGCCCGTGCTCGTCGAGGTCGAGCCCCAGGACGTCGCGGTACCACGCCGTGAGCGCCGCGGGGTCCCGCGAGCGCACGAACCAGCCACCGACACCCAGCACGCGTTCCACAGCAGTCAGCCTGGCACGGGTAGCCGGGAGGCGCCGTCGGGTACCCGTCTGGCACGCTCCCGACGCGGTCGGGTCCGACGCAGAAGGCAGGAAGCCGTGACCGTCTCCCCCCTCGTGTGGATCGTGACGATCGTCGTGATCCTCGCGCTGCTGGCCTTCGACTACTTCTTCCACGTCCGCAAGGCCCACATCCCGACGCTGCGGGAGTCGGCGATCTGGTCGGCGGCGTACGTCGGTGTCGCGGTGCTGTTCGGCCTCGGCGTGCTGGTCTTCGGCGGCGGGGGCCCGGGCGGAGAGTACTTCGCCGGCTACATCACCGAGAAGGCGCTCTCGGTCGACAACCTCTTCGTCTTCCTCATCATCATGCAGAGCTTCCGGGTGCCGCGGGAGGACCAGCAGAAGGTGCTGCTGTTCGGCATCGCCTTCGCGCTCGTGGCGCGCACCGGCTTCATCTTCCTGGGCGCCGCGCTCATCAACCAGTTCGCCTGGATCTTCTACCTCTTCGGCGTGATCCTGATCCTCACCGCCGGCAACATGCTCAAGTCCGACGACGAGGACGACGAGGCCGACAACATCGCCGTGCGCGCGGCCAAGAAGCTCGTGCACACGACCGACCACTACGACGGCGACAAGCTGTTCACCGAGGTCGACGGCAAGCGGGCGATGACGCCGATGCTGCTGGTGATGATCGCGATCGGCGCGACCGACATCCTGTTCGCGCTCGACTCGATCCCCGCGATCTTCGGGCTGACCCAGGACACCTTCCTGGTCTTCACCGCGGTGGCGTTCTCGCTGCTGGGTCTGCGCCAGCTGTTCTTCCTGATCGAGGGCCTGCTCGACCGGCTCATCTACCTCTCCTACGGCCTGGCCGCGATCCTCGCCTTCATCGGCGTGAAGCTGATCCTCCACGCGCTGCACGAGAACAACCTGCCGTTCATCAACGACGGCGAGCACGTGCCGGTGATCGAGGTCAGCACCGCCGTCTCGCTCTCGGTGATCATCGGCGTCCTGGTCGTCACCGTGGCCGCGTCGCTGCTGAGCCCCGCCGGCCGGGCGCAGAACGCCATCAACGGCGCCCGGCGCCACGCCACGTCGTACCTCGACGCGGAGTACACGAAGGACGCCGACGAGCGCGAGCGGATCTTCGCCAAGCTGCTCGAGGAGCGCGACCAGATCATCGCCCTCGGCCCGAAGTACCGCGCCAAGGTGCGTCGCGAGGAGGAGCTCATGGCGCTTCTCGAGCGGGCTCGCGACAGCCACGAGCAGGCGGTCGAGCGCGGCGAGGCCCAGCCGGCCGGGCCGTCGAAGATCCTGGACTGACCCTCAGTCGCCCGGAGCGTCCGGAGCGTCCGGGGCGGCCGGGGCGGCCACCGCGAGGACGGCGACCCCCTCCGCCTCGAAGGCTGTGACCACGTCGTCGGCGACGTCGTCGGTGGTCACGAGGTGGGTGAGGTCGGCCGGGGTGCCGAAGCGGAACGTCGAGGTGCGCGCGAGCTTGTCGGCGGTGGTGACGAGCACCCTCTGGGCGGCGGCCGCGAGGCACGCGCGCTTGACCTGCGCGTCCTCGTAGGTCGTCGAGGTCAGCCCGAAGCCGGGCTGGGCCGAGCAGGCACCGAGGACGGCGAGGTCGGCGTGGGTGTCCTGCACCGCGCGCACGGCGTCGTGGCCGGTGAAGGCGAGGGTGTCGTTCTCGACGAGCCCCCCGGGCACCACGACGCGCACGCCCGGACGTGTCGCCAGCGCCGCGGCGGCGTGCAGCGAGAGCGCGAGGACCGTGAGCGGGCGACCGACGAGCTGGCGGGCGACGGCATAACAGGTCGTGCCGTTGTCGAGCACGAGCGACTGCCCGTCCTCGACGAGACCGACGACGGCGCTCGCGAGGGCGTCCTTGCGGGCGCGGTCGGACTCGAAGCGGACCGAGAACGGCATCGCCGAGCCGCGCAGCTCCGCCCGGGTCGCCCCGCCGCGCACGCGGCGCACCATGCCGAGCTCGGCGAGCTCGGCCAGGTCGCGGCGCACCGTGATCGGTGCGGCTCCGGTGAGCTGGCAGAGCCCCTCGACCGTCACGGTGGCCCCGGTGGCGACCGCCCGGATGATCATGCGGTGCCGAAGTGATCGTTGCACGTGATCATCAGACCACCTACGGTCCCGGCGTGCCCGTCCCCTACCCTGCTCGCGCGCGCCTCGGCGTCTCGCTGATGTTCTTCACCAACGGGGTGCTGTTCAGCGCGCTCCTGCCGCGCTACCCCGAGTTCAAGGCGGCGTTCGGGCTCTCCAACTCGGAGTTCGGGCTGCTCGTGGTGGCCTTCCCGGCCGGGGCGCTGCTCGCGGCGGCGTACGCCGGTCGGCTGATCCGCCGCTTCGGCACCCTGCCCACCAACGCCGCGGGGTCGCTGACGCTGGCCGCCGCGATGGCCGTCGCGGGTGCGAGCGGCCGGGTGTGGCTCTTCGCGCTCGCCCTGCTGGTCGCTGGGGCGGTGGACTCTGTCGTCGACGCCGCGCAGAACGTCCAGGGCGTGCTCGTCGAGCAGTGGCGCGGGCGCTCGGTCATCAACTCGCTGCACGCCGTCTGGTCGGCCGGCGCGGCCACCGGCGGCGCGATCGGGGCCGGGGCCGCGGCCCTCGACGTGGGCCCGGCGGTGCAGATGCTGGTCAACGGGCTGGTCTGGGGCGTGGTGGCGCTGGTCGCGTGCCGACTGGCGGCGGTGCCGGCCGACGTCGCCGTCCAGGACGAGGCGGACGCCGTCGACGCCCCCGTCGGCGCCCGGACCGCGCGCCGGGCCTGGCTGCTGCTCGCCCCCCTCGTGGCGCTCGCCATCTGCGGCACCCTCGTCGAGGACGTCGCCAACAACTGGGCCGTGCTCTACCTCGGCACCGTGGTTGACGCGCCCGTCGCGATCGCCGGGCTCGGCGTCAGCGCCGTGCTCGTCGCCCAGTTCGTCGGCCGCCTCACCGGCGACCCGCTGACCGACCGGTGGGGACGCGACCGGGTCGCCCGGGCCGGCGGCCTGCTCATCGCCGCCGGCGCCCTGGTCGTCGTGGGGGCACCCGTGTGGCCGGTCGCCCTGGCCGGGTTCGCCCTCACGGGGCTGGGCTGCGCCACCCTCGTCCCTGCGGCGTTCGCCGCCGCGGGGAGGGTGCCGGGCCTGCCCGAGGGCACCGGCATCGCGATGCTCGGCTGGCTGATGCGACTCGGGTTCCTCGTGACCTCACCCGCCATCGGTGGGCTGTCCGACCTCACCAGCCTGCGCTGGGCCATGCTCGTACCGGTCGCGGCCGGGCTGGTCGCCGCGACGCTCGCCCACCGTGAGCACGTGCGCGAGTCGACCGGGCAGTGAGGCGCGGCCGTCACCCCGGTGGTCGAGGAGGCCGGCTACGGCCGTCCCGAAACCACACGACCCCCGACAGAGGTTTCGAGACAGGCCTTCGTCCTTCCTCGACCACCGAGTGCGGAACGTCGCCGTTCTCATCCTCCGCCGAGGCAGCGGAACGGCGTCACTCAGTCCCGGTCCGCCGACTCTCCCAGCACCTCCTGGGCGATGCGGAACGCCGTGTTGGCGTCGGGGACGCCACAGTAGACCGCGCTCTGGAGCAGCGTCTCCTGGATCTCGGCCACGCTCACCCCGTTGCGCAGCGCTGCGCGCAGGTGCATCCGCAGCTCCTCGTGGTGACCGCGGGCGACCAGCGCTGTGATGGTGATGAGCGAGCGGGTGCGGCGGTCGAGGCCGGGGCGGGTCCAGATGCCACCCCACGCGTACTCGGTGATGAAGCGCTGGAAGTCCTCGGTCAGCGCGTCTGCGCTCGCGGTCGCCCGGTCGACGTGCTCGTCGCCGAGCACCTCGCGGCGCACCGCCATGCCGTCGTCGTAGCCGCTCAACGTGCCTCCTCGTCGGTGGGTCCTCGGTCCAGCTCGCGCACCAGCTCGCGCACCAGCTCGGCGACCTGCTCCGGCGCCTCCGCCGGCGCCTGGTGACCGACGTCGTCGAGGACGACGAGCCGGCCGTGCCGCACCCCGTCGGCGATCTCGCGCAGCGAGTCCGGCGGGCACACCGCGTCGTGGGCGCCGGCGACCGCGACCACGGGTGCGGTGATCTCGCCGAGGCGCTCGCGCGCGTCGAAGCGGGCCAGGGCGTGGCAGACGGCGACGTAGCCGTCGTCGTCGGCGTCGCGCAGCGCGTGGAGCAGGGCCGAGGCCCGGTCCGGATGCCGCTCGAGGAAGCCGGGCGCGAACCAGCGCTGCGCCGTCGCTCCCACGAGCGAGGCGGTGCCGGAGGCGCGCACCTGGGCGACGCGGTCGGTCCAGGTGTCGGCCCCGCCGATGCGGGCGCCGGTGCAGCAGAGCACGGCCCCCAGCACCCGGTCGGGTGCGTCGATCAGGAGCTGCAGGCCCACCTGCCCGCCGACGGAGTCACCGGCGTAGACGAAGGGCCCCTCGACCGCGTCGAGCACCCGTGCCGCGAGGTCGACGACGAGCAGGTCGTCGGGCGCGGCGGTGGTGTCGCCGCCGTGCCCCGGCAGCTCCCACGCCACGACGTCGAGCTCGCCGGCGAGCAGCGTCGCGACGGGGCCCCAGCAGGCCGCGGCCGAGGTGCCGAGCGAGGGGCCGAGCACGAGCGTGGTCACCGCGCCGCCTCCCCCGGGTGCACCCGCAACCCCTCGAGGAGGTCGGCGGTCTGGGCCGCCGCCACCACCGCTCGTCGGGCGAGCAGTCGCAGGGTGTCCCACTCGGCGTGCCAGGCGCCGTCGGCCCGCTCCTCGACCTGGTCGGCCGCGCCCAGGTGCAGGGTCGCCCCGAGCTGCGGTGCGGTCAGCGCCGCGCGACGCACCAGGACGGCGAGCACCGGGTTGTGCTTGTGGGGCATCGACGACGAGCCGCCCCCGCGCCCCTCCGACAGCTCGCCGAGCCGGGAGCCCTCCAGGACGTCGCGGGCGACGTGGCCGCACGCGTCGACCGCGGCCACCAGTGTGTCGCCGATCCGGGTCACCGGACGGCGGTGCGTGTGCCACGCCGGCACGTCGTCGAGGCCGAGCCGCTCGGCGAGCCGTGCGTCGCGCAGGGTCCCCACGGGTCCGCCGCACTGCGCGGGCCAGCGCAGTGCGGACAGCTCCTCGCCGGCCTCGGACAGCCCCCGCTGCCACCCGGCCAGCCGGTGGCCGACGGTCACCGGCAGCGCCGGCTGGGTCAGCGTGCGCCCGTCCAGCACGACGTCGCCGTGTCGGCTGACGAGGTCGTCGACCGCGGCGACCGCACGAGCGAGGTGCCGGCGTACGACGGCCGCGGCGTCGCGCATCATCAGCACGACCGCGGTGTCGACGACGTCCTGGCTCGTGAGGCCGGTGTGCAGCTCGAGGTGCGGGTGCGCGGCGCGCAGGAGCGGGAGCAGCGCGATGAGCGGGTTGCCGCCGGCCTCCGGGTCGACGTCGCCACCGAGGGCGGCGACCTCCGGGACGGTCAGCTCCACCCCGACCCACGCCGACTCGACGGCCACCATCGCCGCGACGAACGCGCGGTCGCTGCAGACCTCCCCCGCGCGGTGGTCGCCGGGCCAGAACAGGTCGCTCACCGGCTCACCCGGCCTCACCCGGGTAGGTCAGGAACACGGTCTCGTGGGGCCCCTGCAGGTGCACGTCGAAGCGGAGCCCGTGCGCGTCCTCTGTGGTCATCAGCGTGGCGCGGCGCTCCGCCGGCAGCGCGTCGAGGAGTGCGTCGCTGCTCCCGGGCAGGTAGGCCCGGGTGGCGAGGCGGTGGAGCAGGCCGCGGGCGAAGACCGCGACCGCGAAGAACGGCGTGCCGGGCACGAGCGTCGAGAAGCCGTAGCGGCCCTCGGCGTCGGTCGCGCAGCGCCCGAAGCCGGTGAAGGAGCGCCCGTCTCGGCGCAGCGAGCCGGCCAGGCGCGGCACCTCGCCCGCGGCGTCGCTCTGCCACACCTCCACCAGCGCGTCCGGCACCGGGGTGCCCTCACCGTCGCGCACGGTGCCGTGCAGCCAGGTCGCGCCCGGGCTGCCCGGCGGCACCAGCAGGTGGTCGCCGTCGTAGGGCAGGGCGTAGTGGAAGAAGGGGCCGGCCGTCTGACCGGGAGTGCTGGTCGGAGTGCTGGTCGGGGTGCTGGTCACGCGTCCTCCTCGGGCTCCAGCGGGGTGCGGTGGGCGCCGGTGAGCACGATGTCCCAGCGGTACCCCGTGGCCCACTCGTGCTGGGTCACGTCGTGGTCGTAGGCCGCGACCAGGCGCGCCCGCGCCGCCGGGTCGACGACTGCCTGGCAGATCGGGTCGAGGGCCGTGAGCGGGTCGCCCGGGAAGTACATCTGCGTGACGAGCCGCTGGGTGAACTGCGTGCCGAAGACCGAGAAGTGGATGTGCCCGGGCCGCCAGGCGTTGTGGTGGTTGCGCCACGGGTAGGGACCCGGCCGGATCGTGGTGAAGCGGTAGGTGCCGTCGTCGTCGGTGAGGCAGCGCCCCATCCCGGTGAAGTGCGGGTCGAGCGGCGCCGGGTGCTGGTCGCGCTGGTGGACGTAGCGACCACCCGCATTGGCCTGCCAGATCTCGACGAGCTGACGGCGCACCGGTCGCCCGTCGCCGTCGACGACACGGCCGGTCACGACCATCCGCTCGCCCTGCGGCTCGCCGCCGCGCTGGATGGTCAGGTCGGCCTCCAGCGGGTCGACGTCGCGCGCGCCGAAGACCGGCGACCACAGCTCGATGCCCTCGGGGTCGACCTGGTGCGGGTCCTTGGTGGGGTGGCGCAGCCGGCTGGAGCGGTACGGCGGGTAGTCGCGTCGCACGCCGGCCTCCGACGCGCCCGTGGCGTCGAGGGTCGCGGCGTAGGACGACGAGATCGCGGCCATCTCGGCGTCCAGCGCCGCCTGCGGCTCGAGGCCGGTGGTCGGGTGCGGCGGGGTCGGCGGGGTCGGCTGGGTCATGGGGTCGGCCATCCGGTGTAGCCCTCCGCGAGGTAGGTGGAGCCGGCCTCGGAGGAGACCAGGCTGGTGAGCTCGCCGAGCTGGCGACGCTCGTCGAAGCCGTCCCGCCGCTCACCCTGGTGGAGCATCGTCGTCATCCAGTAGGAGAAGTGCTGGGCCTTCCAGACCCGGGCCAGCGCGCGGTCGGTGTAGGTGTCGAGCGCGGCGGAGCCGGCGCCACCGAGGGCGTCGACGAGCACCTCGGCGAGCACCCGGGTGTCAGCGAGGGCGAGGTTGAGCCCCTTCGCCCCGGTCGGCGGCACGGTGTGGGCGGCGTCGCCGGCGAGCAGCAGCCGGCCGCTGCGCATCGGCGCCTGCACGAAGCTGCGGAACGGCAGCACCGTGCGCTCGAGCACCGGGCCCTCGCGCAGCTCGAAGCCGTCGCCTCCCGCGACCCGCGCCTGGAGCTCGGTCCAGATCCGGTCGTCGGACCAGTCCGCGGGGTCCTCGTCCGGGTCGCACTCGAAGTACATCCGCTGCACGTCGTCGGTGCGCTGGCTGATCAGCGCGAAGCCGCGCTCGGAGCGGGCGTAGACGAGCTCCGGCGCACTGGGCGGCGCCTGGCAGAGGATGCCGAACCAGGCGAACGGGTAGGTGCGCGTCCAGCGCTCGCGGCCCTCGACGAGGTCGCGGCAGACGCTGCGCGAGCCGTCGGCGCCGACGACGAGGTCGGCGACCAGCTCGTGCTCGGCACCGTCCGCACCGGTGAAGGTGACCCGGGGACGATCGGTCCCGACGTCGTGGACGCGGACACCTGAGACCGCGTAGTGCAGGTCGCCGCCGTCGCGGGTCCGGGCGGCGTGCAGGTCGGCGAACACCTCGGTCTGCGGGTAGAGCCACACCGAGGCACCGACCAGCCGCTCGAAGTCGACGTGGTGGCTCCCACCGCCGAAGCGCAGGTAGATGCCACCGTGGCGGTCGCCCTCGGTCAGCACCCGCTCGGGTCCGCCCGCGTAGACGCCCGTGTCCGTCAGGAGGCGGACGCTGTCGCGCTCGAGGATGCCGGCGCGGTGGGTGGTCCGGATCTCCTCCACCTCGCGGTGGTCGACGACGACGGAGTCGATCCCGGCCCGCCCCAGCAGGTGCGACAGCATCAGGCCGGCCGGCCCACCGCCGACGATCGCGACCTGGCTGCGGTGAGGCGTCATGCAGCGCACGCTAGGCAGCGGCCCGGGTGGCCGTCGAGGCCACGATGTCACTCAGTGGAACATCCGCCGCGATCCGCGGTAGCGTGCCCGAGTGGCAGGGGGGTCGGACCCGGGGGCGTCGCTGGTGGACCGCACCGTGGCCGTCCTGCGCGCCTTCGACGACCGGCACCGCAGGCTGCGGCTCGCCGACGTCGCCGCCCGCAGCGGCCTCACCCCGCCGACCGCGCTGCGCATCGTGCGGCGCCTGGTCGCGGGCGGGCTGCTCGAACGACGCCCCGACGCGACGTACGTCGTGGGGCGGGGTCTGTGGGACCTCGGCCTCCTCGCACCGGTGCAGACGGGGCTGCGCGAGCTGGCCGCGCCGTACCTCCAGGACCTGCAGGCCGCCACCGGCGCGACCGTGCACCTGGCGCAGCGCGACGGCGACCGGGTGCTCTACCTCGACCGCCTCTCGGGACGGGCCTCCGTGCCGGTGGTGAGCCGGGTCGGCACGCGGCTGCCGCTGCACGCCACCGGGGTCGGCAAGGTGCTGCTCGCCCACGCGCCGGAGGAGGTGCTCGGCCGGGTGCTCGAGAGCGAGCTGCCCCGCGTGACGGCGTTCACCGTGACCGCGCCGCGCGTGCTGTCCGCCCAGCTCGCGCGGGTGCGTCGCGACGGGTGGGCGACCACCCAGGAGGAGATGACCCTGGGGGCGTGCTCGGTGGCGGTGCCGGTGCGCCGCCCCGACGCTCGCGTGGTCGCGGCGCTCGGGGCGGTCGTCGCCTCGCTGCGGCGCGACCGGCCGCGGCTCGTCGCGGCGCTCGAGGTGGCCGCCGCCGGCATCGAGCGCGAGCTGCGGCGCTGACCCGCCGCGACGCCTCGCCTCAGCGTCCGGCGAGCACGTCCTCGACCCAGTCGGCGACGAAGGCGTTGACGTGGGGCATGTGGTCGAGGCCGACGTGCTCGGTCGCGCCCTCGTCGGCAGTGAAGACCCGCAGCTCCCGGCGCGGGCTGTTGACCGCCTGCTCGTAGGAGCGGTGGGCGTACGCGACCGGGATCTGCCGGTCCCCCTCGCCGTGGGCGATGAGGAACGGCACGGTGATCTGCTCGACGACGCCGTCGAGGTTGACCCCCGCCGCGTGGTCGACGAACGCCTCGACGTCGTCGAAGCCCCACACCCACAGCACGTGCTCCCAGTAGTGCGGCACCGGGTTCTCACCCTCGCGCTGGAGCCGCCGGCGCTGCACCTCGCCCCAGTCGTGGTTGGCACCCCACACCGCGACGAAGGCCAGCCGCTTCTCGAACGCCGCGGCGCGGGGCGCGTAGTAGCCACCGAGGGACCAGGCGGCCAGACCGATCCGGTCGGGGTCGACGTCGCCGCGCGACTCGAGGTAGTCGACGCACGCCGTGGCCCAGCCCTCGGTCTCGATGCGGGCGGTGAGTCCCTGGAACCGCAGCGCCTCCCCCGAGCCCGGGCAGTCGACCATCAGCACCGAGACGCCGCGGGCGCGCATCTCCTGCGGCCAGCCCGAGGTGTACATGTGCTCCTTGGTCGAGTCGAGCCCGTTCCACATGACCACGCAGGGGGCCGGGGCTCCGTCGACGCTCGCGTCGGAGAAGTACGCCGGCAGCGTGGTGCCCTCGAACGGCACCTCGACCCGGCCGGTGGCGGGGTCGGCGAGCTCGAAGACCTTGGCGAAGGCGTCGAGGGCCTGCTGGTAGAACGCGCGGCGGCCCGGGTCGGTGTTGCTCAGCATCCGCTCGGCCTGGCACACGTAGAGCCCGGAGCGGTACCACTGCTGGCCGGCCGTGCGCAGGTGGCCGGCGGCCTCGGAGGCGCGGGCCTGGTCGGCGAGCTGGTCGGCCACCGCCTTCCACGACTCCATGAAGACCCGGCTGCCCGAGTCGACGTCGGGGGCGTCACGGGCCGGACGGCACGCCCGGTCCACCTCGTCGATCGCGCCGCCGTTGTTGAGGGTGGCGCAGACGCCGAGGTTCCAGACGTACTTGGGGCCGGTGAAGTACTCGAACACGACAGCGACTGTGCCGCCCGTCACCCGGGCGCGGAAGCGCACAGCCGTGATGGTGACCATCGGCGCCGGCGATGAGCCGCTGACCCGTCAGCCGTCGCGGCGCACGCTTGCCTCGAGCACCCCGAGCCGCTCGACCTCGAGCCGCACGACGTCGCCGGGCTCCAGCGGCGGCGGGCTCTGCTCCCCGCGCCGTCCCCAGAGCTCGGCGAGACACCCGCCGCCCCCGGTGGTGCCGGAGGCGAGCAGGTCGCCGGCGAGGACGACCGAGTCGCGCGAGGCGTAGGCGACCATCTCGGGGAAGCCGAAGTGCATGCGGCCGAGGCGGTCGTGGCCGACGAGCTCGCCGTTGACGAAGGCCCGGCACTCGAGGTCGAGCGTGTCGAGCTCGTCGGCGGTCGTGATCCAGGGGCCGAACGACGTCGCGAAGTCCTTGCCCTTCGCGGGCCCGAGCCCGACCTGCATCTCGCGCGACTGGATGTCGCGCGCCGACCAGTCGTTGAGCACGGTGTAGCCGAAGACCGCCCCCTCGGCCTCGTCGAGCGTGGCCGAGCGCAGCGTGCGGCCGACCACGCAGGCGACCTCCATCTCGAAGTCGAGCGCGCGGCAGCCGACCGGCCGCGGGACGGGCTCGCCCGGCCCGTAGAGCGCGTGCGGGTTGGTGAAGTAGAACTGCGGCGCGTCGTACCACGCCTCGGGCACGCCGACCGCGTGGTCGATCGAGCGGCGGACGCCCTCGACGTGGGACTCGAAGGTCACGAAGTCGCGCAGCGAGGGCGGCCGGTACGGCAGCCGAAGGTCGGCGGGTGTCCACGCCACCGTCGGGCCCGCGAGCGCCGTCGCGCCGATCTCGAGCGCCCGGTCGAGCCCACCCGCGACCAGGTCGGCCACGGGTTCGGGCAGCAGGTGCGCACCCCCGTCACCGAGCACCGCGGGGCCCTGGCGCAGGCTCGCGAACCTCACGCCGGCGGCCGGGTGTCGTCGGCTATCCGCTTGTGCGACACGTGCGCGGTGAGGCCGCCGTCGATGACCAGCTCCGCGCCGTTGAAGTACGCCGAGTCGTCGGAGCACAGGAACACCACGGCGGGTGCGATGTCGGCCGGGGTGCCGATCCGCCCGAGCGGGATCTCGGCGAGCGCAGCGTCGACGAACGCCGGTGAGGCCGACGCCATCAGCGGCGTGTCGACGAGCCCCGGCATGACGGCGTTGACGCGGATGCCGCGTGCTCCGAGCTCGAGCGACGCCGACCGGGTCAGACCGCGCAGCGCCCACTTCGAGGCGGTGTAGGCGGCGGCGGCGTGACCGCTGACGGCGGCGACGGAGCAGATGTTGACGATTGAGGAGCCCGGCGCCATCAGCGGCACGAGGGCCTGGATGCCCAGCATCGGTCCGGTGACGTTGACGTCGAAGGTGCGCCGCCAGGCGTCGAGGGTGACGTGCGGCAGCCGCTCGCGGGCGGCGACACCGGCGTTGTTGACCAGGGCGTCGACGCGGCCGTGCGTCTCGGCCAGCCAGGCGGCGAGCCCGGCCCAGCCGTCGGCGTCGGTCACGTCGAGGTGGCGCCGGACCAGCCGGCCGGCGTCCCACCCCTGGGCCTGCGGGTCCGCCGTCTCGAAGTCGAGGACGTCGGTCGCGACCACGGTGGCGCCCGCGCTCAGCAGCGCCGACGCCTCCGCGGCCCCCTGCCCCCGCGCGGCACCGGTGAGGACGACGACCTTGCCCTCCAGCCGCCCGTCTCCAGCAGTCACCGGCTCAGACCGGCGGAGCGACGAAGACGCCCTTGTCGGGGTCGTTGAACGAGTCGCGGGCGATGAGCTCCGACATCGGGTCCGCGGTGCCCCAGACGTCCTGGGTCATCGGGTCGGCGATGTCGTAGACCGACGGGTGCCACTGGTCGGTCTCGATCTTCTCGAGCTCGGTGGTGTACTCCATCGTGTTGCCGCTGGGGTCGAGGAAGTAGGAGAAGGTGTTGTTGCCGGCGTTGTGCCGGCCCGGCCCCCAGATCTTCTTGATCCCGGCCCGCACGACCCGGCCGGTGCCGCGCATGTACTCGTCGAGGCCGCGCATCTCGAAGGAGACGTGGTGCACCGAGGTGTGCGGACCGCGGGCGATGGCCAGGCTGTGGTGCCAGTCGTTGCACCGCATGAAGTGCATCATCTCGCCCATGTGCTCGCCCCAGAGCGTGTCGGAGAGCTTGAAGCCCAGCACGCGCGCGTAGAAGTCGCGGGTGCGGTTGGGGTCGTCGCTGTTCATCACCGCGTGCGAGATGCGCACCGGGATCGCCTCGCCCTCCTCGACGGCCCGGTGCTGCCGGGTCTCCACGTCCGAGGAGATCTCGATGGTGCGCCCGTCGATGTCGAAGAAGCGGAAGCCGTATCCGCCGCCCGCGGTCTGCAGGGCCGCGGGGTCGCTGATCAGCTGCACCCCCTGGCTGCCCAGTCGGGCGGCCAGCGCGTCGACGGACGCGGGGCTGTCGGCGCCGAAGGCGATGAGGTCGAGCCGCTTGTCGTCGCCGCCGCGCAGGCGGATGACGTACTGCTCGGGCGAGCCCTCGGCGGCGAGGTAGGACAGCCGACCGTCCGTGCCGACCTCGGTGAGGCCCCAGGTCTCGGTGTAGAAGCGGCGCTGCACGTCGTAGTCGGGCACCGCCAGGTCGACGTGGCGCAGGTGGGTGATGCCGTGCTCGTTCAGGTGGCTCATGGTCTCCGTCTCCGTCTCCATCTCGGTGCCTCGACGCTATGACCGGCGTCACCTGCGCGGAACCAGCCGCAGGTGATGCCAGGCATCAGGTCCGGGTCCGGTCCAGCAGCTCGATCAGGTTGCCCTCGGGATCGGCCACGAAGGCGACCCGGACGCCGGGCTCGGGCGAGGGGCGCGGCGACATCCGGTCGCTCGCGCCGGCGCCGAGCAGCGCGGCGTGCACCGCGTCGACGTCGGGCACGTCGAGCGCGAGGTGGCTGAAGCCGAGCGTGAGCGCGGCGTCGACGGGGCTGCTCGCCTGGATGCCCGCGACGGCGTCCGGGCGGTGGAGCAGCTCGATCCGGTAGACATCGGCAGGGTCGTCGGCCGAGGCGTCCGCCGAGTCGTCAGCGGAGCGCAACATCACCCCGGTCAGTCCGACCGCCTCGATCGCGAACTCGAACTCGACGACCAGGTCGAGGGCGGCGGCGTACCAGCGGGTCATGGCCGACAGGTCCGTGACGTTGAGGCCGATGTGGTCGAGCCTCACGCGACGACCACCGTGCGCACGTTGGTGAACTCGCGCACGCCCTCGGCCGACAGCTCGCGGCCGTAGCCGCTGCGTCCGGTCCCGCCGAACGGCAGCCGCGGATCGGAGGCGACCATCGCGTTGACGAAGAGCGCCCCCGAGCGGATCCGGCGACCCACCGCGAGCGCGTGCTCGGTGGCACCCCAGACCGAGGCGCCCAGCCCGAAGGTCGTGTCGTTGGCGAGCTCGACCGCGTGGTCGTCGTCGCGGGCGCGCACGACGGCCGCGACGGGGCCGAAGGTCTCCTCGACGAACGCCGTCATGCCGGGCTCGACCCCGTCGAGCACGGTGGGCTCGATCCACGCGCCGGCGGCCTCGATCGCCCGCCCGCCGGTCACGAGGCGCGCCCCCTGGGCGACGCTGCGCTCGACCTGGGCCACCAGCGCGTCGCGCAGGTCGACGCGGGCCATCGGACCGATCGTCGTGGCGGGGTCGGTCGGATCGCCGACCTGCAGCGCGGCCACCCCGGCGACGAACCGCTCGAGGAACTCCTCGGCGACATCGGTGTGCACGATGAAGCGCTTCGCGCACACGCAGCTCTGCCCGGCGTTGACGAAGCGGGCCTTCACGGCGGTCGCGGCGGCCTGGGCGACGTCCGCGTCGGCGAGGACGACGAACGGGTCGGAGCCGCCCAGCTCGAGCACCGACTTCTTGATCGCGGCGCCGGCCGCGGCCGCCACCGCGGCTCCGGCCCGCTCGCTGCCGGTCAGGGTCACGGCGGCGACCCGGTCGTCGGCGAGGATGCGGCGCGACACCTCCGCGACGTCGTCGGCGGCCACCACGATCGAGCGGAGCAGGCCGGGAGGCGCCCCGGCGTCCGCGACGAGCTGCTCGAGGGCCAGCGCCGAGCCGGTGACGTCGGGACTGTGCTTGAGCAGCGCGGCGTCGCCCGCCGCGAGGGCCGCGCAGGCGAACCGCAGCACCTGCCAGAACGGGTAGTTCCAGGGCATCACGGCGAAGACCACACCGAGCGGCTCGTAGCTCAGCCACGAGCGGCTGGCGGCCGAGTCCACCGGGTGGTCCGCGAGCCACGCGGGAGCCAGCTCGGCGACGACCTCGCAGTTGAGCGCGCACTTGTCGACCTCGGCGAGCGCCTCGGCGACCGGTTTGCCCATCTCCGCGGTGATCAGTGCCGCATAGCGCTCGCGGCGCTCGCGGAGCAGCCCGCCGATGCGGCCCACGAGCGCGAGCCGATCGGGCAGGGACGTGTCGCGCCAGGTGAGCGAGGCGGCGTACGTCGCGGCGAGGGCGGCCTCGACGCCGGCGGCGTCGTGGGCCGGGTAGTGCGCGAGCACCTCGCCGGTGGCCGGGTTGCGGGTGACGACATGGCTCACGCGGGCACCTCCAGGCGGGTCGAGCGGGCCGGGGCGACCGGGGCCACCGTGGCGCCGGTCGGCACCACCTCGTTGCGGATCGTGCCGAGCCGCTCGATGGTCATCTCGACGACGTCGCCCACCTGGAGCGGTCGCGGGCTCAGCGTGCCGCTGCGTCCCCACGCCTCGGCCAGCGACCCGCCCGAGCAGGTCCCCGAGGCGAGCACCTCCCCCGCCTTGACCCACGAGGCGCGCGAGGCGTGGGAGACGAGCTGCTCGAAGGACCAGCCCATGTGACCGGAGCGGTCCTGCCCGACCTCGACGCCGTTGACGCGCACGCTCATCGCGAGGTCGAGCACGCCGTCGGCGTCGCGGCAGCCGTCCAGCTCGTCGGCGGTCACGACCCACGGCCCGATGGTGGTCGCGAAGTCCTTGCCCTTGGAGGGCCCCAGCTTGAGCCGCATCTCCCGGCCCTGCACGTCGCGGGCCGACCAGTCGTTCATCACCACGTAGCCGCCGATCGCCGCGCGCGCCTCGGTCGGCGTCACGTTGCGCACGTCGCGGCAGACCACCGCGGCGAGCTCGAGCTCGAAGTCGAAGCGCTCGGTGTCCGGCGCCATCTCGACGGGGTCGAAGGGGCCGGTGACGGCGTGCGGGGCCATGAAGAGGAAGACGGGCGCGTCGTACCACTCCGGGGGCGGGCCGGGGTTGCCGTGACCGCGCTCCATCCCGTCGACGTGGGCCTCGAAGGTCAGGAAGTCGCGCATCGCCACGGGGTAGACCGGCGGCAGGAGCACGACCTCGGCCGGCGGCAGACCGTCCTCGCGGGCGGCGGCGTCGGCCAGCGCCTCGCGCTCGCCCGGCTCCGCGGCGAGCAGCTCGAGCAGGTCGACGCCGTCGGGGAAGGGGTGGACGAACCACGCCGCGCCGTCACCGAGCACGAGACCGGTGCGCCGGGTCCCCGCGGCCTCGTGCGGACGTCGGAAGGCGGCGAGTCTCACGGCTCAGCCGAGCGTCTCGTAGAACGCCCGGGCCCGGTCGGTGAGGACGGGGATCGCCTGCTCGAGGGCGTACTGGCGGAAGTGCTCGGACGCGCCGTGCGCGGCGTAGGCCGCCTCGTCGTCGTAGACCTCGAAGAGCCGGAAGACGCCGGGCTCGGCCGGGTCCTGGTAGGCCTGGTAGAAGCGGTTGCCCGGCTCCTCGCGGGACGCGGGGGTGAGCTTCTCGATCGCGTCGCGGACGACGTCCTCCTGACCCGGCTGGGCGGTCCAGGTGGCGCTGACGACGTAGGCCATGGCGTGGCTCCTCGTTCTCGTTCTCGATGGGGGTGCGGCGGCCTCACGCTAGGTCGGCGTCCGCGGCCCGGGAACCAGCGCGAGCCGATGCCTGGCATCACGCGCCTGGGGGTTCCCGGCCGGGGTCGACGGCGGTTTGCTGTGACCGACTGCACAGCCAGACCTGCAGCCAGACCCGGGCCAGACCCGCAGCACGGAGCACCGAGGAGCGACCCATGACCACGTCCCAGACCGCACCGGAGCCGACTCGAACCGGGGTCTCCCGGGTGCTCGTCGTCGGCGGCGGCATCACCGGAGGGGTGCTCGGCCTCGCCCTGGCCCAGCGCGGCGTCGAGGTCGTCCTCGTCGACCTGCGCAGCGAGCTCGGCGGGGTGGGTCACGGGATCACGCTGCAGGGCAACGCGCTCAAGGCGTTCCGCTCCGTCGGCATCTACGACCGGCTCGCCGAGCGCGGCTACGCCTTCGACCACGTGCGGCTGCGCACGGCGGACGGGCACCTCATCGCCGAGATCCCCACGCCGCCCATGGGTGGCCCGGACCTGCCCGGCACCATGGGTGCGGTCCGCGGCGACCTGGCCGACCTGCTCGCCGAGGAGGTCGTCGCCGCCGGGGTCGACGTGCGCCTGCGGACCACGGTCACCGAGATCGACGACCGGGGCGACCACGTCGTCGCCACCCTGTCGGACGGGACCACGGAGACGGTCGACCTGCTGGTCGGGGCCGACGGCATCCGCTCCTCGGTGCGCGCGATGATCGGCATCGACGTGCAACCCCGACCGGTCGGCATGGGCATCTGGCGCACCGTGGCCAAGCGCCCGCCGGAGGCGGACTGCTCAGAGCTCTACTACGGCGGCCCGAAGTACAAGGCCGGCTACACCCCGATCTCCGAGGACCTCTGCTACGCCTTCCTCATCGAGGAGAACCTCGAGCGCTCCGCCGTCGGTGAGGGCCCCCGCGGCGCCGAGCTGAAGCAGCGCGGCGCCGGCTACGGCGGCGCGTGGGGCGAGATGCGCGACAGCCTCGCCGACGACGCGCTGGTCAACTACCAGTGGATCGAGTCCGTGCAGGTCGACGAGGCGTGGTTCCGCGGGCGCACGATCGTGATCGGCGACGCCGCCCACGCCTGCCCGCCGCTGATCGCCCAGGGCGCCGCCATGTGCGCCGAGGACGCCGTCGTGCTCGCCGAGATGCTGACCGCCGGCGAGCCCGTCGAGGCCGTCCTGCCGGCGTACGTCGACCGGCGGCGTCCGCGCGTGGAGCTCGTGCTGGGCAACAGCCTCCAGCTCGCCGAGTGGGAGATGCACCCCGACACCCCCGGCGCCGACCCCGGCCGGATCATGGCCGAGACCCTGCACGCCCTGGTCGAGCCCGCCTGATGGACCTGGTCGAGCGCGGCAGCGAGGGGTTCGAGGACGCCCGCGTCGACCGCGTCTTCAACCGCCGGCTCACCGACCGGCAGCCGGCGGCCGTCGTACGGCCCACCTCGGAGGCCGAGGTGGTCGACGCCGTGCGGCTCGCCCGGGCCCGAGGCTGGCAGGTCGCGGTCCGCTCGGGCGGGCACTCGTGGGCCCAGTGGTCCGTGCGCGACGACGCCCTGGTCATCGATCTCGGCGGGCTCCATGAGCTCGCCTACGACGAGACGACGGGGATCGTGCGCGCCTCCCCCGCCACCCAGGGCGGCGCCGAGCTGGCGCCGTTCCTCGCCGAGCGCGGTCGGTTCTTCCCCGGCGGCCACTGCCCCACCGTGGGCATCGGCGGCTTCCTGCTCCAGGGCGGGCAGGGCTGGAACGCCCGCGGCTGGGGGTGGGCGGCCGAGCACGTCGAGGCGGTCGACGTCGTCACTGCCGAGGGCGAGCTGGTGCACGCCGACGCCGAGCACCACAGCGACCTGTTCTGGGCCGCGCGCGGGGCGGGCCCGGGCTTCCCGGGCGTCGTGACCCGCTTCCACCTGCGCACGATGCCCGCGCCGCGCCACCTGGCCCAGACCGTGCAGTGCTTCGGGCTGCGGGACTTCGACGAGGTGATGACCTGGCTGCACGACACCCACCAGGACGTCGCCGACACCGTCGAGATCGTCGCGCTGACCAAGACCGACGCGGCGATCTCCCCGGAGCCGGTGCTGCTGGTCACCGCCCTCGCGCTGGTCGACACCCCGGCCGAGGCCGACGACGCCCTGGCGCCGTTCCGGTCCAACCCGGCCCTCGACCGGGCGGTGTTCGTGATCGACGCGGAGCCGACCACCGCCGAGGAGCAGCGGTCGCGCCAGCTGCACGACAACCCCGAGGGCCACCGCTGGGTCGTCGACAACGCCTGGCTCTCCGGCTCCGCCGCCGACGTCGTGGCGGCCATACGACCGGCGTTCACGACGCTCCCCGGGCCGCAGGCGTTCACGATCTGGTTCTCGATGGCGCCGCTGCGCGCGCTGCCGGACATGGCCTTCTCGCTGCAGTCGGAGATCTACCTCGCCGCCTACGTCTGCTGGCCCGAGGCGGGCGGCGACGGCCACCACCGCCGCTGGCTCGACGACGTGATGGCGTCGCTGGAGCCGGTGACCCTCGGGCAGTACCTCGGCGACAGCGACCTGGCGCACCGCCAGGTCCGCTTCATGTCCGACGAGGCGTGGGCCCGCTTGCAGCGGGTCCGCGCCGCGCGGGACCCCGACGGCCTGTTCGTCGGCTACCTCGCCGGCCCCGACGGCGCCACGAACCGCAACCACTGGGACTGACCGGAGCGGTCACAGCGCGCGTGGACCGAGTCCACGCGCCCTACCCCGGGTAACGGCCGACGAGGAAGTCGCGCAGCGGGTCCGTGCTCGGCTCCAGACCGGCGTCGACGAGCCCCTTGCGGAGCGCGTGCATCTGCGCGTCGTGGATCCGCTGGGTGGGCTGGCGCAGCGGACCGCCGTTGTAGCCCTGGAGCCAGCCCTGGAACTTCCAGGCCTGACGGTTGATGAACGCTCCCCCGTGGAGCTGCGCGGCGAGCCCCTGCGTGACCTTGCGGGCCGGGTGCAGCTGCCAGTACGTCTGCGTCACCTCGTCGAAGCGTCCCTCCCGCAGCAGCCGCATGACCCGCGGGATCACCGGACCGATCGGGCACGAGATGACGGCCTCCTCACCGAAGTGGCGGTGGCACTCGACGATGCTCATGATGCTGGGGAAGCCGCCCTCGGCCCTGATCACCGCGATGTTCGGGCAGTCGTCGAGGAGGCGTCGGATCAGGCGCACCGGGAGGTCGGAGGGGTGGATGCGCGAGCCGAAGCCCCACAGGAACATCGGGAACAGGATGACCGCCAGGTCGGTCGCGTCGCACACCGCGCGGGTGTCGTCGTAGACCTCCTGCTGGGTCTCGGGGTAGAAGATGGCGGGCAGGACAGCAGCACCAGCTCGGCACCGGCGTCCTCGGCGCCGCGGACCGCCCCGAGGTTCTGCTCGAGGTCGCTCCAGCTCGCGTGGTGGACGATGACGAGGTCGTCGCCCGCCTCGTCGCGTGCGATGCGCATGAACTCGAGGTACTCCTCCAGGTCGATGGCGACCTCCGAGACCGTGAGCGTCCCGAGGAAGCCGTGCTCACGGGCCAGGCGGACGTCGTGGCGGATGGCGCGCTCGTTGAGCGTGCGCAGGTCGTTCGAGAACGACGGGATGGTGCAGTCGACGGCGCCGACGAGGCGCTCGCGCGCCCACTCTCGGGCCTCGCCACGGGTGTAGGCGGGCACGTCTGCTCTTCCTCTCGCGACGGTGGGACCGGGTGCGGTGCGCTCGCGTGGCCACGGGCCGCAGGCCGAGGTCGAGCTCGACCCCCAAGCAGGTCGTCGTGTACGAGTCCGTCGGCTCGGCCGTGCAGGTGCGCCCGGCGTGGCGGCCGGCGACCACGTCGGCCAGCGCCACGGTCCGCGCGCACGTCGACACCGGCGGCGCGGGCGACGAGCAGGTCGCCGGTCTCCTCCAGCACCTCCTCGACGACGTCGGCGACCAGCAGGCCGGCCCGCTCGAGCACCGTCACGTCGACCTCGCGCTGCTCGGGGAGGGTGGAGCCGACCGACACGACGGTGGCCCCGGGAGCGAGCCACGCCCCGAGCAGGGTCGGGCTCTCGTCGCGCGAGCGTGCTGCGCAGATGACGACGCTCGCCGCGGCGACGGCCGACTCGGCCGACTCCGCCGGCTCGACCTCCGCGACGTCGGCGAGCGCGTCGGCGTACGCCGCGCGGCTGGTGGCCCGGGGGCTGAAGACCCGCACCCGTCGCAGCGAGCGCACCACGGCGAGCGCGCGCAGGTGGTGGCGCGCCTCGAACCCCGAGCCGATCACCGCGACGTCGAGCGGTCCCCGGGCGGCGAGCCCGCCGACCGCCAGCGCCGAGGTGGCCGCCGTCCGGTAGCCGGTGACGGAGTGTCCGTCGAGGAGGGCGACCAGCGCTGCGCTGGTCGAACAGCGGCACCAGGTAGGACACGCGACCGTGGGACGATGACGCGGCGATCACCTCGAGCCCCATCAGGGGCGAGGCGCCGGGCACGCCGCTCAGGGTGCGCAGCCAGCCGTGGTCGCCCCGGGCCATCCGGCGGGCCGGGAAGCGCACGTCCTCGACCTCGGCGGCGTAGGCGGCCCGCAGGGCCGCGACGGCCGGCGCCAAGTCGAAGACCTCGCGGACCGCCCGGTCGTCGAGCACCAGCGTCGACGGCGTCTGCTCGTCCACCCGGACCTAGCCCCGGGAGCGCCGGCGCAGGCCGAGGTAGGTCGACAGCCCGACCGCCGCGAGCAGCGCCACGCCGTTGAAGACGTACTGCACGGCCGAGTCCACCCCCGACAGCGTCAGCCCGTTGACCGAGAACGACACGAACAGGACCCCGATCACGGTGCCGGCGACGTTGAAGAAGCCAGGCCGGATCGCCGTGGCCCCGAGGAAGACCGCCGCGAGGGCAGGGAACAGCAGCGACGTGCCCGAGTCCGAGGTCGCACTGCCCTGCACCGCGAGCCTGAGCAGCCCCGCCGCGCCGGCGATGGTGCCGGCGATGACGAAGCTCAGCATCACGTTGCGACGCACCGGCAGCCCGACCAGGCGGGCCGACTCCTGGTTGGCGCCGATGGCGTAGAGCGAACGCCCGAAGGGGGTGTGGGCGAGGAGGTACCACGCGACGACGGCGATGACGGCGACGA
The DNA here is from genome assembly GCF_009823805.1 of Nocardioides flavescens. GTDB lineage: Bacteria > Actinomycetota > Actinomycetes > Propionibacteriales > Nocardioidaceae > Nocardioides > Nocardioides flavescens. The sequence goes on from NZ_WUEK01000001.1 coordinate 390,878, forward strand.
TCGCCGTGACCTGCGGGAGCCCCGCGACCTTCGAGTAGCTGTAGTCGGTGAGGGTCGAGGAGATCCCGCGGAAGATCGTCTGGCCGCCGGTGTACCACTGGATGAGGCCGCCGAGCAGGGTCGCGACGCCCAGGGTCGTGACGAACGGGTCGAGCCGGAACCGGGTCACCATCACCCCGTTGAAGAGCCCGATCAGGGCACCGAGCGCGACCGAGGCCAGGGCGCAGACCACGAGTGGCGTGCCGTGGTCCGACATGAGCCCGGCCGAGAGGACCATCGACGACGCCGTGGTGGCACCGAGCGAGAAGTCGATGTGCCCGGTCACCAGCGGGAAGACCGCTGCGAGCGCGATGAGCGCCACCGCGGTCTGTCCCCGCAGGACGGAGTTGACGTTGTTGAGCGAGGAGAAGACCTCGCCGCTCGTCGGGATCACGGTGAACCCCACGCAGATCACGACCAGCAGCGCGAGGAGGGCGTAGCGCTCGGCGAGGCCGAGCGCCGACAGCGAGGACGGCCGCGTCCGCCCGGGGGCGGGGGGCGCGGCGGAGGCGGTCGGGGCCGTCGGGTCGGCACCGGCCGCCGCCTCCGCCGTCGGGAGCGGTCCGGTCGCGAGGCGCGGTTGCTCGGTCTGGTTCATCGGTCCTCCTCGCGCACGCTCGTCGCGCGCAGCAGCTTGCGGGTCAGGTCGTCGGGGTGCAGGGACTCGGCGGTCAGGTCCTCGTCCACGCGCCCCTCGCGAAGGATGAGGATCCGGTCGCACAGGGCCAGCAGCTCGCTGGCGTCGGACGAGGCGACGAGCACGGCGGAGCCGCGCCGCGCGGCCTCGCGCACGGTGCGGTAGATGTCGACGCGCGACATCACGTCGACGCCCTGGGTCGGTTCGTCCAGCAGCAGCAGGGTGGGGTCGCGCTGCAGCCACCGGGCCAGCACGACCTTCTGCTGGTTGCCGCCCGACATCGAGGTGAACCCCGCCTCGGGGCCGCCCACCTTGACCTTGAAGTCGGCGATGAGCCGCCGGGCCTCGGCGTACTCCGCCCGCCGGTCCATGCCGCGCCAGCCCCAGAAGCGGCGCAGGCGGGTGACGGAGAGGTTGTCGGCGACGCTGAGCGGGGCGAACGCCGCCTCGCGGCCGCGGTCCTCGGGCACCAGCGCCACCCCGCGGGCCATGGCGTCCGCCACCGAGGTCGGCGCGTAGGCCGAGCCGTCCAGGTGCGCGGTCCCGCTCGTGCTCGGGAGGTCGCCGAAGAGCATCCGCAGCAGCGAGCTGCGTCCAGAGCCGACCAGGCCGGCCACGCCCACGATCTCGCCGGCGTGGAGCGCCAGGTCGACACCGCGCAACGGCCCGCCCGCGAGCGCCTCGGTCCGCAGGCGCAGCGTCTCGGTCGCGCTGGACGAGTCGACCGGGCGCAGCGCCTCGACCGCTCGTCCGGCCATCAGCTCGACGAGCTCGTCCTCCGTGGGCGAGGCGTCGGTGAGGGTGGCGACGGTGCGGCCGTCGAGGAAGACGGTGAAGTCGTCGGCGACCGAGAGCACCTCGCTCATGCGGTGGCTGACCATCACCACCGTCTGCCCGGTGTCGGCGAGGCGCCGGACCCGGTCCAGCAGCTCGGCCGACTCGTGCTGGGCCAGGGAGGCCGTGGGCTCGTCGAGCACCAGGACCAGCCGCTCCCGGCTGTCGGGGCCGGCGTCCTGGAGGGCTCGCGCGATCGCGACCATGGTCCGCTCGGCGGGTCGCAGCTCGTCGATCGGCGTGCGCGGGTCGACGTCCAGCTCGTGCTCGTGCAGCAGCCGGCCCACCCGGCGGTGCAGCTCGCGCCACTGCACCCGGCTGCGGGCCTGCACCGGGTAGCCGGCGTCGAGCGCGACGTTCTCGGCGACCGAGAGCCCGGAGAACAACCCCAGGTCCTGGTGGACGAAGCGGAGCCCGGCGGCGCGGGCGTCCGCGGCCGAGAACGTCGCGAGGTCGTGCTCCCGACCGCCCACCGCGAGGCGGCCGGCGTCGGCCTGGTGGACCCCGGCCAGCACCTTGATCGTCGTGCTCTTGCCGGAGCCGTTGCCGCCCAGGAGGGCGTGCACGGTGCCGGGCCGGACGACGAGCGAGGCCCTGTCGAGCGCCGTGGTGGCGCCGAACCTCTTGGTGAGGCCGTGGATGGCCAGCGCCTCGTCACCGGCGACCGGTGCGGTGGGCAGGTCGGGAGCGAGCGTCATCTCAGCTGACGCCCCACAGCTTCAGGTACTCAGCCTTGAAGTCCACGTCACCGCCGACGTAGTCGCCCGAGGCCGGCATGTTGTGGTCGGCGTCGACGACCTGGAAGCCGTCGCCCTCGACCTGCGGCTCCTCGCCGTTCAGGACCCGGATGGCGGTGTCGACGGAGCCGTAGGAGCCCCACTCGGTGGCGTACCCGAGCGCGGCGTCGAGTCCCCCGTCGTCGCGGATGAGGTCCATCGCCGCGGCGTCACCGAACCCGGAGGCCACCACGAGGTCCTGGTCGCGACCCGAGGCCTTGACGGCCGCACCGAAGCCGGTCGGCATCCAGCCCCCGACGGGCACGTAGACCGCGTTGGCGTCCGGGTACTTCTGCAGGCCGGCCGCGAACTTGTCGACCGCCGCCGTGCCGGCGAAGTCGTCGTTGGAGATGTCGACGCTGCCGACGATCTCGCAGTCGCCACAGGTGGCGAGCTGGGTCTCGAAGCCCTCGCTCAGCCACGGTCCCCACAGCGGCGAGGTGAACTTGTACTCGATGACCTTGGCCTTGGCGTCGGTGCTGCCGATGAGGTAGTCCGCGACGGTCGCGCCGGCCTTCTTCCAGTACTCCTCGATCGTGGTGTCGGGCAGCTGGAGCCGCTCGGAGTCGAAGACCGACTCACCACCGGTCGCCGCGCAGTCCGCGCCGCCGGCACCGACGATGGCGACACCGGCCGCCTTGGCCTGCGTGAAGGGCTCCTGGATGCTGGCGCAGTCGATGCCGACCGGGAACACGACGTCGGCGCCCGCGGTCGTCGCCTGGTCGACGCAGGTCGCCCAACCGTCGGGGTTGAGCTGGCCGTCGCACACCTTCGCCGTCCAGCCGACCGCCTCGGCGGCCTCGACGATGCCGGCGGTCGGCGTCGCGCACGACGGCACCTGCTCGCCGCACGAGATGACCCAGGCGTTCACCCCGGACTTCGGCGTGGTCGCGACCGTGGGCGGCGTCCCCGTGTCGCCGGCGTACGCCGCCTCGAGGGCCTGCTTGGCCTCGTCGCTGGTCGCGGCGGCGGCACCGGTGTCGCCTGCTTCCGAGGACCCGCTGGAGCAGCCGGCCGCGAGCATCGTGCCGAGGACGACCCCGACGAGGGCCACCCCCCGCAGGGCCGGCATGGACGTGTGGCGCATCTGGAGCTCCTTCGTGTGTCGGCGGCTCGGCCGCCGGGGCCTGTGACCTCAGTCACGGGGGAGCCTGACCCCGATCCCCTGCCGAGAAGAAGCAGCCGGTGCTGATGCCTGGCATACGCCCCGGGCGCGGTCGGGGGCGGGCCCGGGGTCAGCTCCCGGGACCCGAGGCGGTCGACAGCTGCTCGCGCACCGCGTCGAGCCGGCCGAACAGCCAGCGGTGGGCGGGGTCGGAGAGCCGGTCGGGCGCGAACCAGTAGCCCTCCGCGAGGACCACGTCGTCGAACGGCGGCTCGACGACCGTCAGGTCCGCGTGGCCGCGGGCCTGCAGCCGGGCGAGGCGCTCGGGGACCACCGCGACCAGGTCGGTGCCGGTGACCACGAAGGCCAGGGGCAGGAAGCCGTAGACCTGCAGCGTCACCCGGCGCTCGATGCCCAGCTCGCCGAACACCCGGTCGACCGGCGTCAGCACACCGGGCCCGAACTCGGCGGTGGCGTGCGGCAGCTCGGCCAGGTCGGCCAGGCTCAGCGCGCCGTCGCGGAGACACCGGTTGCGCCGGTCGACGAGCAGGACCATCCGGTCGCGCCACAGGGGCCGGGACCGGCCCGGGAAGCCGAACCCGAGTGGCGCGATCAGCGCGTCGTACTCCAGCAGGACCCGCTCGGACTGCCGGGCCTGCGGACTCAGGCCGTCGATCGCGAGCCGCACCCCGGGCGCCTGCGCCTCGACCATCCGGACCAGCGGCTCGTGCACGACGGAGATCGCGTAGTCGCTCATGGCCAGGCGGAACTCGCGCTGCGCGGTGGCGGGGTCGAACTCGTCCTCGAGGTGCAGCGCCGAGCCCATCAGCCGCAGCGCGCGCTGCACCTCGGGCAGCAGGTCGCGAGCGAACGGCGTGAGCTCGTAGTCGCGGCCCGTCCGCACGAGCAGCTCGTCGTCGAAGCGGCGCCGCAGCCGGGCGAGCGCAGCGCTCATCGCGGGCTGGCTGAGCTCGAGGCGTAGCCCGGCGCGGGTGACGTTGCCCTCCTCGAGCAGCACCTTGAGGGGCAGCAGCAGGTTGAGGTCGGTGCCTCCCAGAGCCATGGCCGGAACACTAGGGTGACAGCCGTCACGACGGGGCCACGAAGGGCTGTGAGGACGCTGTGAAAGAACGCCTGCGCGAGGTCGACGCCAACCTGCTGCTCTCGCTCCACGCCCTGCTGGAGGAGCGCAACCTGACCCACGCCGGCGAGCGGATGACGATGAGCCAGCCCGCCATGAGCGGTGCGCTCGGGCGGCTGCGCAAGCACTTCGACGACGAGCTGCTCGTCCGCGTCGGGCGCGGCTTCGAGCTCTCGCCGCTCGCCACCGAGCTGCGCCCGGTCGTCGCCGACGCCGTGGAGGCGGCCGAGGCCCTGCTCGGCAACCAGCGCGAGTTCGACCCGCGCAGCAGCGCCAAGCGGTTCAAGGTGAGCATGTCGGAGTACGCCATGACCGTGCTCGCCGAGCCGCTCACCCGCCGGCTCGCCGAGGAGGCACCCAGCTGCTCGGTCGCCCTCGACCCGGTCGACGCGCGCCTGCCCGAGCAGTTCGAGGCCCAGCTGATGCGGCGCGACCTGATCATCGGTCCGATCGGGTTCGACTGGCCCGGACGTCGCCAGCCGGTCTTCACCGACCGGCTCGTCTGCATCGTCGACGTCGCCCATCCCCGCCTGCGCGACGGCCGCCTCACCCTCGCCGACCTGCGCGAGATGCCGCACGCCCTGGCCGTCTTCGCCGCCGCCGGGGCCCGCAAGCGCCCGCTGGAGGTGGAGCTCGAGGCGAAGGGCGTGGCGGACCGCGCGGTGCTGGTGCAGGTCACCAGCCTGCTGACGCTGCCCTACGCCGTCGCCGGCACGGACATGTGCGCGTTCGTCCCCTCGCGCCTGGCGGAGCGCAGCTGCGCGGCCCTCGACCTCACGGTCGCGGAGACCCCGCTCGACCCGGTGACTATCACCGAGGCGGCGCACTGGCACCCCCGGCGCGAGAGCGACCCGGCCGTGGTCTGGCTGCGCCACCTGCTCCACGACGTCGCCGTCGCCGTCGAGGACGCACGCGGCTGAGCGCTCCCGCCGCGTGGTCGCGGTCCGCGCGCATGGTTGTGATCGGTGGGCGCGATGGTGGCGCCCCTTGCCCGGCCGGGGCGGCTGGGGCTGACTGGGCCCATGACGTGGGACGACGGCACGGCGTACGTCGAGGAGCTCGCACCGGGGGTGCACGCCTTCGTGCAACCCGACGGCGGGTGGATGGTCAACAACTGCGGCCTCGTGGTCGACCCCGACGGCGCGAGCGTGCTCGTCGACACGACCTCGACCGAGGCCCGCAACCGGGCGCTGCTCGCCGCGGCCCGCGAGCGCGCCGGCGCTGCCCCCCGGGCCGTCGTCAACACCCACCACCACCCCGACCACACCTACGGCAACGGCTTCCTGCCGGCCGAGACCCGGGTCGTCGGCCACCAGCGCTGCCGTGAGGAGGTGCTCGCTGCCGGCCTGGAGGCGACGCGGGTCATCACCGAGCCCGACTACGGCGAGCTCGTCGTACGTCCGCCGGACGTGACGTTCGGCGACGCGATGACCCTCCACCTCTCGGACCGGGCCGTCGAGCTGCGCCACGTCGGCCGCCCCGCCCACACGACCAACGACGTGGTCGTCTGGGTCCCGGAGCAGGGCGTCCTGTTCGCCGGCGACCTCGCCTTCAATGGCGGGCAGCCGTTCGTCCTCGAGGGCTCGCTCACCGGGTTCCGCGAGACGCTCGCGTGGCTGCGAGCGTTCGGACCCGAGGTGCTGGTGCCAGGCCACGGACCCGTGTGCCGCGGCGGCGCCGTCGACCGTCTGCTGGGCGCCATGGACGACTACCTCGCGCTCGTCGAGGGGGTGGCCGGCGAGGCCCACGCCGCGGGCCTCACGCCGCTCGAGGCCGCGCGCCACCACCGCGACCACGCGTTCTCGCACTGGGCCGAGACCGAGCGGTTCGTGGGCAACCTCCACCGCGCCTACCTCGAGATCGAGCACGGCACGCAGCCGTGGCGACGCCTGGGGGTCGGCGAGGTGTGGCCCGACATGGTCGCCTTCCACGGCGGGCCGATCGGGTGCCACGCGTGAGCGCCCTCGAGCCGCGCGTGCCGCGCCGCATCGTCACCGGGCACACGCCCGACGGCGTCTCGGTCGTCGTCTCCGACGGACCGGTGCCGGTCTCGCGCGAGCTGCCCGAGGACGGCGTCGCGTTCCACGAGATCTGGAGCACCGAGGGCGCACCCGCCCGGATCGTCGCCGTGGAGCCCCAGGACCCCACCGAGCGGCTGCTCGCCGTACCGCCCCCGCCGCGAGGCACGAAGATCCGCATCAACGAGTTCGCCCCCGGCCACCTCGACGACCGCGGCCTGCAGTCGCCGGTCCACCGCACGGCGTCGGTCGACTACGGCATCGTGCTGGAGGGCGAGATCACGCTCGTCCTGGACGACTCCGAGGTGACCGCCCGCGCCGGGGACGTGGTCGTCCAGCGCGGCACCGACCACGCGTGGGCCAACCGTGGCGACGTCGTAGCCCGCGTGGTGTTCGTCCTCGTCGACGGTGAGTTCGACGACGGCCTCGCGGCGACGCTGCCCGGCGGGCTCGCGGGGCTGATGCACGGCGGCCCCCGGGACTGAGGCGCGGTCGGGCTCGGCGACCGCACACCGGGCGCACCTTGCGCACCTTGCGCACCTTGCGCACCTTGCGCACCTTGCGCACCTTGCGCACCTTGCGCACCTTGCGCACCATGGCGTCGTGCCGACGTTCGCCTCTGTCGACGACTACCTCGCGTCCCTGCCCGACGAGCAGCGCGCGGTCCTCGAGCAGGTCGAGCGACGGGTGCTCGCCGCCGCACCCGGTGCGACCCGGGTCATCCGCTACGCCATGCCGACCTGGCAGGTCGACGGCTCGTCCCTCGTCCACGCCGCCGCCTGGAAGCAGCACGTCGCGATCTACCCCGCGCCCCCCGCCGGCGATGCCGACCTCGACCGCGCCCTGGCGCCGTACGTCAGCGCGCAGGGGACCCTCAGGTTCGCCTGCGCCGAGGTCGACTACGAGCTCGTCGAGCGGGCGGTGCGCCGCCTGGCGAGCACCCGCATCTCCTAGCCGAGGACCGACCCACCGCCGTCGACGACCAGGTTGACGCCGGTGATCCACGAGGCCTCGTCGGAGGCCAGGAAGACCGCCGCGCTCACGACGTCCTCGGGTCGGCCGACCCGGCGCAGCGGGATGCGGTCCCAGGTCGCCCGCAGCGCCGGCGGCGGGTCCTCCACGAGGAACCGCGTCGCGGCGGTCTCGACGAAGCCCGGCGAGACGCACACCGCGCGGATGCCGTGGGGACCGCCCTCGACCGCGAGCTGCTGGGTGAGGTTGATGACGCCCGCCTTGGCCGCCCCGTGCGCGTTCTGGGGCATGAACTCGACCCCGCGGATCCCGGCGATCGAGCCCACCGTGACGACCACACCGCCTCGCTGCTTCAGGTGCGGCCACGCCGCGCGGACGGCGTAGAAGACGAGGTTGAGCTCCATGTCGATCGCGAAGTCCCAGTCCTCCACGCTGAGCTCGTCGATCGCCCCGAAGCGCTGGACCGAGGCGTTGGTGTAGAGGACGTCGACCCCACCGTGGCTGCGGGCAGCGGCGTCGATCCACTCGCGCACGGCCACCGCGTCGCCGGCGTCGACCGGCGCGGCGCCGGAGGCGTCACCGCCCTCGGCCCGCACCAGCGCGAGCGTCTCCTCCAGACCGTCCGCGTCGAGGTCGCAGCCGACGACGCGAGCCCCCTCGGCCGCGAAGCGGCGCGCAGCCTCGCGGCCCATCCCGGCGCCGATGCCGGTGATCAGCGCGACCTTGCCCTCGAGACGTCCCATCGGTCCTCCTGGTCGGGTGCGCCCCCGGGGCGGGGCCGCCCCGCCATCCTCGGGTCGGTCCCACCCGGGGACAACGCGCCCGTGCGGATACCAGGGATGGTCGCGTCAGCGGGCAGGCTCGACCACCACGACGACCTTGCCGTCGAGCTCACCCGCCGCGGAGCGGGCGTGCACGTCGGCGAGCTCGGCCAGCGGCACCCGCTCAGCGACGCGCACCTCGAGCTCACCGCGGTCGACCCGGGCGACCAGCTCGGCGAGCTGGTCCTGGTCAGGGCGGACGAAGACGTCGACGGCGCGGACACCGCGGGTCTCGTCGGAGGGAGCCGGCATCCACACCGTCGTGCTGACCACGACACCCCCGTCGGCGACGCGCGCGGCGAGAGCCGCGAACCGCTCGGGGTCGATCGGGGCGAGCTGCACCAGCACGTCGACCGGCTCGGTCAGCGCCGCGGCCACGTCGCCGGCCGTGTGGTCGACGACCTCGGCCGCCCCGGCCGCGCGGACCCGTTCGGCGGTGCGTGGGCTCGCCGTGGCGATGACGTGGGCGCCGGCGGCCGCCGCGAGCTGCACGGCGTGGTCGCCGACCGCGCCCGAGGCGCCGTTGACCAGCACCCGCTGCCCGGAGCGAAGACGGGCGTGGTCGAAGAGCGCCTGGTAGGCCGTCAGCCCGACCAAGGGCAGGGCGGCCGCGTCGGGGAGCGGGAGGCTCGCCGGCGCCGTGGCCAGGGTGTCGGCGTCCACCAGCGCGAACTGCGCCGAGGCGCCGTCCTCGGTCATGGGCAGGAACGTCACGACCGGCCGCCCCACCTCGAGGCCCTCGACGCCCTCGCCCAGGGCGTCCACCGTGCCAGCCACGTCACGGCCAGGCGTGTGCGGGAGCGCCACCGGGATCGGACCCTGCATCCGACCCGCTCGGACGTTGGCGTCGATGCCGTTGAACGACGTCGCGGCGACGCGCACGCGGACCTGGCCGGCGCCGGGTTCGGGGCGCTCGACCTCCTCGAGGGAGAGGACGTCGGGCTCGCCATAGGCGTGGAAGCGGACGGCGGTCATCGTCCCGCTGGAAGTGGGGGTGCTGGTCATGGCGGGCTCCTGGGGTCCTGCGGCGCTCGGTGCGACCGCGGTGAGTCTGTAACGGACGAATCCGTCCGATTCATTCCCGCGTGGTTGGCTGGGACCGTGGCCAGGTCCGCGAGCAGCCCCGCGCGAGCGCCCCGCAGCGACGTGGTGCGCAACCGCGAGCGGGTGGCACGCGCAGCGGTGGCGGCGATCCACCGCGAGGGGCTCGCAGTGCCGATGGCGACGATCGCGGCCGACGCCGGTGTCGGGGTCGGCACCGTCTACCGTCACTTCGCCACCCGTGAGGAGCTGCTCGACGCGCTGACCCGCGACTCCTTCGAGCTGATGCTCGGTCACCTCGAGCGTGCCGCGGCCGAGCACGAGCGGGCGACCGAGGCGCTGCGCGCGTTCCTGACCGCCGTCGTCGACGACCGCGACGAGATGCTGCTGCCCTCGACCGGCGGTCCGGCGGTCACCGGCGCCGAGACCCGGGCGGTGCAGAGCCGACTGCACGGCGCGATCCGGGCGGTCCTCGCCCGCGGCGCCACCGACGGCTCCGTGCGCCGCGTCGTCGACGTCCCCGACATCGCCTGGCTCGGCGCCACCCTCGCCCAGCCCGGACGCCCCGGACCCGCGTGGGCCGCCGTCTGCGCCCGACTGCTCGACACCTACCTCGCGGGGCTGGGGGTGGCGGAGGAGAACTGATCCGGGTCGCGTGCAACCTGGAGAGGAGCCAGCCGGTCTCCAGGGCATGACCAACGACGTGTCCGCGGCGGCCGAGCGCCGGGACACCCGCACACAGGAGGACTTCGAGGAGTTCGTCCGCGGCCGGTCCGACGCCCTGGTCGCCACCGCTCTGCTCCTCTGCGGAAGCAGGCAGTCCGCGGAGGACCTCGTGCAGACCGCCCTCGCCCGTGCCTGGCCACGCTGGCACGCGGTGGACGTGAGCCACGAGGCCTACGTGCGACGGATCATGGTCAACACCTACGCCAGCTGGTGGCGTCGACGCTGGAACCAGGAACGTCCCACGGCGGATCTGCCCCAGGAGGCCGCTTCCGCGCCCGACCTCGACGCGCATCTCGACCTCCGACGTGCGATCGCTCGGCTCCCGCGTCGTCAGCGCGCGGTCGTGGTGCTCCGGTACTTCGACGACCTCAGCGAGGTCGAGATCGCCCGGACGATGGGCTGCTCGGTCGGCACCGTGAAGAGCCAGGCACACCGGGCGCTGCGCAAGCTCGGGGAGCACCTCCAGGAAGGACAGCCATGAGCCGTCTCGAGCACGACATCCGCCAGACCTTGCAGGCGCAGGCCTCGGTCGACCTGCACGACCCGGGTCGACTGGAGCGGGTCCGGATCACGCGCCGCCGCCAGCAGCGCATGCGACGTCTGACGGCGGGGGCCGTCACCATCGCCGCGGTGCTCGCCATCGCTGTCACAGCGTCCCTGTTGCCGCGTGACGTCACCAGGACCGAGCCAGTGACCGGCCCTGGCCCGACGACCGGGCCCGGTCCGGTCGAGACCAGCGAGGATGCGGCGTCAGTGCCGCCCGCCCCGGCGATCGACGAACTCGCCGTCCGGGCCACCTGGGACCCGGCGTCGGCGGCGACCCTGCCCACGGCCGACGAAGGCCTCCCGGCGGATCTCGACCCGATCCAGGTCCGCACCACAGGGCCCTTGTCCGGGGCGGCCCTGGCCCTCGCACACGAGGGCGGCGCACTCACCGTCCTGGATGCGGCCGGTTGGATGAGACTCCCGACGCCCCCCGGGTTGACTGCCAGCTCGACCGCGGCTCTCGCTCCGGACGGGCGGAAGGCCGCCGTGGTCACCTCGAACGGTCTGGCCTGGCTCGACCTGACCGACCTGCCGGCTGCCTCGTGGATCGACGTCGAGACACCGAGGTCGGTGCGCGGCGAGGGGGTTCAGATCACGTGGTTCCCGCCATCGGACCAGGTGGTGCTCAACAGCTGGCGCGGCGGCCAGCGCATCGACCTCGTCAGCGGCTCCGTGCTGAGCCTGCCCTTCCTCCAGGGGTGGGCGCCTACGACGGTGACGCCCGACGGCGAGGTTCTCGCCGTCGGGCGCAGTCCCCGGACCGTCGACGAGTGGGTCGACGACGTGCCGGTGAGCTCGATCCCGATCGGTGGTCTCGAGGGCATCGGAGCGCTCACGGCGAATCGGACGACGGTCGCGGCGACGAGGATCGACACCAGTCACTCCGATCCTGGAAGCGCGACGGACCGCGACGGCCTTGCGGTCTTCGACCGCACGACCGCCTCGACGTGGGCATTCCTCGCGTTCACCGGTCGATCGGGGCAGTGGGTCGACGGTGGTGAGGTGGTCCCCGTGCAGTGGCTCGCGTCGGAGGTGCTGCTTCTCTCCGTCCTCGACCCCGCCACAGGTCGCCGGACACTGGTCCGCTGGACACCGCAGACGAGCAGGTTGTGGCGGGTCTCCTCCTACGACGCGGCCTTCGCCATCACCTTGGCGCAGCTCGACTGACCCCGTTCTCGTTGCACAGTCGCCCTGGTCGGCCTCCCCCCGCGCGGCGCAACGCATGAACGAACGCCCTCCCGCGGGACCGGGTCCACGCGGGCGGGTGCGCTGTGGGCCGCCCTTCGTTCATGCGTTCGGCGGGTGCCTCAGGCGCGCGGGTCGACGTGCACCTTGGGGCCCCCGGCTCCGGCGGGGCGGTGCCCGGCGAGGACGTCGTGGACCTCGTCGAGGCCGACGACGGCGCCGACGAGCGGCGCCGGGTCGACCCGGCCCTCGGCGTACGCCGTGACGGCGCCGTCGAGACCCGCGGAGGCGGCGAGCACCCCGACCGCGGTGACGTCGCGCAGCACGAGCTCGCGGGTGTCGAGGGTGCTGGGTCCGGCGGCGAGACCGATGAGGACGACCCGGCGCCCCGGCTCGACGAGTCGTACGGCGGTCGCCGGGACCCCGGAGCCGCTGGAGGCGTCGACGACGGCGTCCCAGCCGGGCTCGACCTCGCCGAGGGTCGAGGTGCGCCCGGGCCACAGCGACGCGGCGAACTCCAGCGAGGGCCCGGCGACACCGGCGAGGTGCACCTCGAGGCCCGCGGCACCGGCGAAGGAGGCGACGAGCAGCCCGATGGTGCCGGTGCCGACGACCAGCAGCCGCTCCCCCGGCGCCAGGGCGGCGGCGCGGACGGCGCGCAGGGCGTTGCCGCCGGGCTCGACCATGGCGCCGGCGGTGTCGTCGACGGCGTCGGGCAGGGCGAGCAGCGCACCTGCGGGCACCCGCAGCCGCTCGGCGAGCGCGCCGGGGTAGTCGCCGCGGATGCCGATCTCGGAGCGCTGCTCGCAGACGTGGTGGCGACCGGCGCGGCACCGCGGGCAGACGCCGCAGCCGAGCATGGTGTCGCCGGTGACCCGGCGTCCGAGCCACGCGACGTCGACGTCGGAGCCGACCTCGACGACCGTGCCGCACCACTCGTGGCCGGGTGTGAAGGGGTAGGTCGTGAGGCCCTGCTCGACGTACTCCATCTCGCCGCTGAACAGCTCGGCGTCGGTGCCGCAGACACCGACCCGGGCGACCTCGACGACCACCTCGCCGGGCCCGGCGACCGGTGCGGGCACGTCGCGGACCTCGGAGCGTCCGGGGCCGGTGAGGACGAGCGCGCGCACCTCAGGCCGTCCGACCGCGGTGGGCGAGGCCGCCGACGGCGGCGACCACCAGGCAGACGACCCCGGCGAGCACGAGACCGCTGCCGAGCTGCCAGCGCACGAGGAGGGCTCCCAGCAGGGCACCGAGCAGGATCGCCACGACTGCGCTCGCGCGGCGCACCGCGTGGGCGCCGCCGCCACGACGCAGGAACAGGTCGGCCGCGAGCCCGGTGATCGTCGAGGTGACGACGACGGTGGTGACGTCCTTGACGGCGACGACGCGGGCGGTGGCCGCCTGCAGACCCATCGCGGCGCCGAGCGCGGTCGTCACCGAGACCGCGACCGGGGTCGGCACGTCGCGCAGGACGAGCAGCAGCACGCCGAGCCCGGTCACCACCACACCGACGACCAGCACGAGCCAGCCGGTGCGCCGCGACCACGACGCAGCGGCGTCGCGCAGCACGACGCCGCCCACGGCCGCACCGGCGAGGAAGCCCGCGAGGGCGAGCAGGGGGCCGAGCACCGGCAGGTCGTCGGCCCCGGCGATGCCCATGCCGAGCACCACGACGTTGCCGGTCATGTTGCCGGTGAAGACGCGGTCGAGGCCGAGGTAGCCGACGGCGTCGACGACGCCCGTGCCGAAGGTCAGGGCCAGCATCAGGAGCAGGTCGAGTCGCGCCGGTGGCGTACGACGGAGCAGGGCTCGCACCGGCAAACTCTACGAGCCGGTGCGCCTTCTCGGCACAGCCGCCTCACAGGTGACGGAGGTCACAGCGTGAGGTATCCCAGACATCACCGCGAGGTGGGTTCTCCCCCGTCCGGCTGGCGGTTTCACTTCCGGCACCGGATCCCAGGACCCCTTCCACCGACCCGTCTGCCTCCGGTGGCGGCACAGAGAGAAGCAGTCATGCTCCACCCCCGTTCCCGCACGTCCCGGCGCTGCGCCGTCGCCGCCACCGTGCTGGCCCTCTCCACCGCGGCCGTCGCGGCTCCCTCGACGGCGGCACCGGCGACGAGCGGCCAGAGCGCCGTCGTGGTGGCCGCGGGCCAGACCTGGACCGTCACCCGCACCACGCGGCTGCGCTCCCTCACGATCCGCCCCGGCGGACAGGTCGTCGCGCCGGCCGGCTCGAGCCTGACCCTGACGGTCGACGGCGTCGAGACGGGCGGCGTGATCGAGTCCACCGGCGGCGAGGAGACCGTCCTGCGACCCGGCACCTACCGAGGCGACGTCGTGCTGACCGTGACCGGGCAGAACCTCGTCGCCTGGCAGGGCCTCACCTTCCCGCTGCGCCAGGCGCTCTACGTCGACGGCGACGGCGTCGACGGCTCGCTCTCCGTGCCGGCGGCCGTCTCCGGACGGGTCACCGACTCCGCAGCCACGGGGCTGCGGGTGCGCTCGACCGGCGAGAACTTCAACGGCGTCTACGTCGCCGGAGGCTCCTACACCCTCGACCGGCCCGACGTCAGCCTCACCGGCAACGGCCGCTCGGACTTCGTCGGCTACGGCGCGGCGGTCACCGCCACCGGCGGCGCCCGCCTGGTGGTCGACGACGCCCGCATCACCGGGCACGGCGCGGCGCGGACCGGCGTGGTGGCCGACGGCGGCAGCAACGTGATCGTGAAGGACTCCACGATCCACACCGAGGACGGCACACTTCCCGCCGACTACCAGTCCACCGTCGAGCTCGCCTACATGCAGCAGGCGCCGTGGATGCTCGGCATCGTCGGCAACGTCCGCGCGACCAACCTGCTCGGCGACGGCACCCGCGCGACGTACGTCGACTCCGACATCTCGAGCGAGGGCTGGGGCGTGCTGTCCGCGGACGTCGGCAGCGACGGCAAGCTCACGGCGATCAACAGCAGGGTCTCGACGACGGGCGACGAGGGCTACGGCTCCTACGCGATCGGAGGGACTACCGAGGAGTTCCTCGGGACCCGCTTCGACGTCGACACCTACGCCGCGATCAACCGCGGCGGGGCCATCCACTACGGCGACTCCGACCGCGCCTCGGTCGCCGCGCTCAACACCTCGCTCGACCTGCGCCTGAGCCAGCGCGAGCTGCGCGCCCTCGACCGGCGCCGCACGGTCATCGACTCCGACCGGTGGGGCGTGATGTGGCACGGCTCGGGCTCGGTGAGCATCGACGGCGGCACGCAGGTGCGCACCGGCCGCGCGACGTTCCTCGACAAGGGGCAGGCGGTCGACGTCACCGTCGACGGCTCGGACGGCGCGAAGCTGCTGCCGGCCGACGGCACGCTCTTCCAGCTGATGGAGGACGACGACCCGGGTCCGGTCGTGGTGGACGGCAAGCTGGTCAACACCGGCGTCTACCACGAGCCGACCGGCGAGCCGACCAAGGTCGCCGACTTCGACGTCACGGCGGTCCACGACGACGACGCGGTGCTCGACCTGCGCGACATCGACCTCACGGGCAATCTCTACAACGGCCTGCGCGGCAACAACCCCGACGGCCCGTTCGGCCCCGGGGTGAAGGGCAAGAACCTCGTGCTCACCCTCACCGACGCCACCCTGCGCGGCGCCGTCACCGCGACGCGGACGCGCCACCGCCAGGACACGATCACCGCGGCCGACTACCGCGAGCTCGGGGTCGTCACCAACACCCCGAGCCCCGTCGTCAACAACGGGGTGATCGTCACGCTGGCCGGCCGCACCACCTGGACGCCGACCGGAACGTCGTACCTCTCGAAGCTGACGGTGGGCTCGCGTGCCTCGGTCCGCGGCGCCACGCTCACCGTCGACGGCGTCGCGACGCCGCTGCAGGCCGGTCGCACCTACACCGGGGCCCTGGTCCTGACGGCGCGGTGAGGACCGACTGAGACCCGCTGCGGGGCGGGATCGTCTGGGAGCCCCGCCCCGCAGCGCCTCAGCTGACGAGCGAGGCCACGGTCGAGAATTCGGTGGCGTCGCCCTGCAGCACCACCGACGAGCGACCGCCGATGCTGCGCGGCACGTCGCCCGCGACGGTCACGCGACGCACCTCGCGCGGCTGGGTGCCGAAGTCGGCGACGGCGTAGTGCTGGGTGGCGCGGTTGTCCCACAGGGCCACGTCGCCCTCGCGCCACTGCCAGCGCACGGTGTTCTCGAGCTTGGTGACGCGGTTCTGCAGCAGCTGGTAGATCGCGGTCGACTCCGAGGAGTTGAGGCCGACGAACTTCTTGACGAAGTGGCCCAGCAGCAGCGTCCGCTCGCCGGTCTCGGGGTGCACGCGCACCACCGGGTGCTGGGTCTCGTAGACGGTGCTGGCGAACTCGTCGCGCTTGAACTGCAGGTTGTCGTCGTCCTTCTCGGCGTCGTTCTCGGTGGCCATCGCGTAGTCGTAGTCGTTGCTGTGCACGGCCCACAGGTCGTCGACGAGCGCCTTGAGCGACGGGGGCAGCTGCTCGTAGGCCACGGCGGTGTTGGCCCACACCGTGTTGCCGCCGTACGCCGGGATGGTGACGGCGCGCAGCGTGCTCATCGCCGGGACCCGGTCGACGAAGGTGACGTCGGTGTGCCAGCTGTTGGCGGCCATGCCGCGGTTGGCGGCGACGCTCAGCACCTTGGCGCTGCCGGTGTTGACCGTCGGGTGCGCCTTGGTCGTCTCGCCGAACAGGTCGGCGAAGTCGATGTGGTCGTCGTCGGTGACGTGGTGCTGGTCGCGGAAGAAGAGCACCTTGTGCTCCAGCAGCGCGGCGCGGACCGCCGCGACCGTCTCGGGAGCGAGGTCACCACCGACGCGGACGCCCTCGACGACGGCGCCGATGCGCCCGCCGATCCGGGTGACGGCGAGCTCGGCCCGCTGGTGGGTGGGGCGCTCGAGGTGGATGGTCATGGCGGTCTCCTCCTGGTCGGCAGCCGGGCACGGTGGTTGACCCGAGCAACTCGACCAAGTTACTACAGATTTGTCCGGAGATCGCTCGCGAGCCCGGCACTGGTGGTTGAGGAAGGACGAAGTCCTGCCTCGAAACCACTCGATCAGCCCGGCGTGGTTTCGAGACGGAAGCTGTGCAACCTCCTCAACCACCGTGGAGACGGACGCTGTGCAACCTACGCGTCGTTGGCGCAGCGGAACCCGATGTTGGCCGAGGCCGAGTCGGGGGTGTTGGAGGAGCGTGCGGCGACCCGGTAGCGGTGGCAGTACGACGCGTGGCAGAGGTAGGAGCCACCGCGCATGACCCGCGCCTCCCCGGTCTCGGGGCCCGTCGGCGCGGTGCGCGGCGAGGAGCGGTAATAGGTGGGTGAGAACCAGTCGGTGCACCACTCCCAGGCGTTGCCGCTCATGTTCCACAGGCCGTGGCCGTTGGGGCGGAAGCTCTTGACCGGCGCGGTGGCGAGAAAGCCGTCGTCGAGGGTGTTGGTGCGCGGGAAGTCGCCCTGCCAGATGTTCATCCGCCAGGCCCCGCGCGGGGTCAGCTCGTCGCCCCAGCCGTAGCGCGCGCCGTCGAGGCCGCCGCGCGCGGCGTACTCCCACTCGGCCTCGGTCGGCAGCCGCTTGCCCGCCCACGCGGCGTACGCCGTGGCGTCGCGCCAGCTGACGTGGACGACGGGGTGCTGGGGTCGCCGGTCGACGCTCGAGCGCGGGCCGTCGGGGTGGCGCCAGTCGGCACCGCGGACCGCGAGCCACCACGGCGCGGCGTCGACCTGGTGGAGCACGTCGGCGCGCTCGGCGTCCACGGCGAGGTGGAAGACCGCCGAGATGCCGAGCTCCTCGGCGTCGGTGACGTGGCCGGTGTCCTTGACGAACGCCGCGAACATCGCGTTGGTGACCGCGACCTCGTCCATCCAGAAGTCCGGCAGCTCGACCTCGTGCACGGGCCGCTCGCCGTCGGAGGGGTAGCCCTCGCCGAACGCGTCCCCCATCGCGAAGGTGCCGCCGGGCACCCGCACCTGACCGCGCCGCGACAGCGGCGACCGGGCCGGCGCGGCCCGCTCGCTCGGAGCCGGGCCGCCGACCGAGCCGGCGCAGCAGGCCTCGCTCATTGCTCCTTGGCCCAGGAGCGCGGACCAGCAGAGCCGGCGGCATAGGTCTCGAGCGGCACGTCACCGGCCCGCCAGGCCTCGAGCACCGGCTCGACGATGCGCCAGCACTCCTCGGCGGTGTCGCCGCGCACCGCGAGCATCGGGTCGCCCTCCAGCACCCCGCCCAGCACCTCGCCGTACGCCGGGAGCGCGCCGTCGGGGATGTCGGTCTGCGCGACGACGTCCTCGAGGTCGAAGGGGTCGCCCGCGCCGCTGACGTCGAGGTGCACCGCGAGCCGCGGCGGCTTGAACCCGATGGTGATCGTGTCGGGCGTCTCCTTGCCCTTCAGCCCCGTCGGCAGGTGCGGCGCCGGCTTGAACGTCACGACGGCCTCCTTGCGGGCCGTGCCGAGCGCCTTGCCGGAGCGCAGCGTGACCGGCACGCCCGCCCAGCGCCACGAGGCCACCTCGACGGTGATCTCGGCGAGCGTCTCGGTGTGCCGCGAGGCGTCGACCCCCTCCTCGCGGCTGTACGCCGGGAGCTCGCGTCCGTCGATGGTCCCGCCGGTGTAGCGGGCGCGGCGCGAGGCCTGGGCCGGCGTGCCGTGCAGGCGGGTCGCGCGCAGCACCGCGGCCTTGGCGTCGCGCAGGTCGCGCTCGTGGACGCGGCTGATCGGCTCCATCATCAGCGTCGCCATGATCTGGAGCAGGTGGCTCTGGATCATGTCGACGAGGGCGCCGGCCTTGTCGTAGTAGCCGGCGCGGCCCTCGAGGGCGAGCGTCTCGTCGTAGACGATCTCGATGGACTCGACGTGCTGGTTGCTCCACACCGGCTCGAGCAGCCGGTTCGCGAAGCGGGTGCCGATGATGTTGAGGACGTCGCTGCGGCCCAGGAAGTGGTCGATGCGGAAGATCTGGTCCTCGGGCACGAGCGTCGCGACCAGCGCGTTGAGCTCGCGGGCGCCCTCCAGGTCGGTGCCGAACGGCTTCTCCATCGCCAGCACCGTGCCCTCGGGCAGGTCGATGAGCCGCAGCGCCTGGCAGGCGCGGGCGGTGATGGCGGGAGGCAGCGCGAAGTAGATCGCGGGGGCGCCGTCGCACTGCTCGAGCAGGGCCTTCAGCTCCTCGACCGAGGTCACGTCGGTGCGCCGGTAGGTGCTGCGCCCCGCGACCTCGTCGACCCGCTCGCCGGCCCCGCCCGCCGCGAAGGCGTCGCGGATGCGCCTGCGCCAGGCCGCCTCGTCCAGGTCGGAGAGACCCGCGCCGATCAGCCGCGGCGCCGTGCGCGACTCCCAGTCGCTCGCGAGCAGTGCACCCAGGCCGGGCAGCAGCAGCCGCCCCGCGAGGTCGCCGTCCGCACCGAGCACCACCAGAGTCCCGACACCGTTGCTGGCCACCCTGCGAAACTACTAGTACCGCGTGTGTCGTATGCAGCTAGAGGGTTCGTCATCTGAGTCATGGGGCATGGCGAGTCGTCCTGCCCCTCGGGTGGTGCAGCGTGACGGCGATCGGGACGAGCTTGCGCGGTCGGACCGGTTCGGTGCCGCGAAGGCGAAGCGGGCCAGGATCGTGCTGCTGGCCGCTGACGGCGTAGCGAGCGCGAGGATCGCGGACTGCACCGACGCGACGTTCACGACTGTGTTGAACGGGCGCGGCCGCTATGAGAGGCACGGGATCGCAGGTTTGCCGAACGCGCTCATGTTTGGCGGTCCGCGCGAGCTCGAGCATCGCGCGATCACCGGATGAGGCGCTGAATCCGCCGCCGAAGACGCCCGTTGTGACGCGCTACCGAACCGGTCAGGAAGTCCACCAACATCTGTGGACTTGCTCTCGCCCGCCACAAAAGGTGATCGCGCTCTACGTGGGCGAGCAGCCGCAGATTCAGGCCCTCGACCGAGCCGTGGCGGTCCTGCCGACCCGGGGGGCAGGGTCGAACACCGCTCAGACGGCTGCTACCGCTGCGGTACCACGACGCTGTTCGCCGCACCCGATATCGCTACCTCAAGGTCACCGCGGCGTCGAGCCGCGGCACCGCCACGTTAGACGACGCGACGTAGACGATCGTTGTGCGGTACAACCAGTCGTGCGGTGAGCCCCTAAAAGGGAACGCACGATCACAAAATGACTAAGCCCCGCGGTGCCTAACTCGACTCAGAGAGTCAGCCAGAGGGCCGTTGCCGCGGGGCGATGACGAAAGACTACTTGAGATGACCGAAAATAATCAAGCGGAAGGCTTGACACCCTCCGCCAAGACTTCGGATCCGAAGGCGTTGAGTGAGGCTGACGTCGAGCTCTGGTTGAGCAGTCCTCGTCTCAACCGGTATCGCGGTCTAAGCGGCAACAACCTCGAGACCGCACTCGAACTGTACGCGTGGAACAGTGAGGTCGCGGCGGCGGCATTCACCGACACGTGTCACCTGGAGGTGGCGCTGCGCAACGCCTACGACCGACAGCTGGTTGGCGCCTATCCCAACTGGGCCATCGACCCGCACAGTCCGCTGTTCCAGCGCGAGCAGGGCCACCCGTCGGCGCGAGCGAAGCAGCGGACTATGAATGAGCGCTCGCTGGTCGACCTGAAGATCGCGCGACGTGGTCACGGCGCGCACCCTGCTCACGGACAAGTCGTCGCCGCGCAAACCTTCGGCTTCTGGACCAAACTCACCGAGAAGGACCGAGCGCCACTGTTCTGGAACCCGATGATCTCCAGAGCCTTCCCCGCCAAGACCAACCGCAGCGACATCCACGATCACGTCAGCCGCATCAACAGGTTTCGCAACCGGCTGGCTCACAACGAGCCGGTGTTCTCCTCCCGGACAGGTCTGCTCGAGCGGCTGAACGACGTTCGCTATGTCTTCGACCTCATCGCACCCCACGCGGCCGCCTGGGCAGCCGCCCGGTCCCGCGTCGTGAACCTCGTTGACGACTGCCCGGTCGCGGGACTCATCGCCACACCCACGACCGACGGCGGAACGCCAGCGGGGGCGCAATGAGCGCTCAGCCTCCCGACGACTGGTCGCCAGCCGACCACCCCGAAGCGATCGCCGTCAGCGAGGGCCAGTGGTGGCAGTGGGCGGCACAACTGGCCATCGCTCGTCTCGCCGGCGAGGACGACTGCCGGTTCATACCCGTCAGCACCAGGCAGATCGACGCCCGGCACCTCGTCCTGGCGCTCGCTCAATTGCTCCGCGCCGAAGCACTGCAACAAGCAGCGCTGAAAGAACTCGAAGTCGACCCCGACGTCCGACTGCGCCTTCGCGACGCGCGCGAACGCTATCTCCACGATCTCCCCGGCCTCGAACACATGCGCAACGCCCTCATCCACTTCGACGAATGGTCAGGAGGTCGAGGCCACGGACCACAGAAGGTCCGCCGTGACGCCGGCGACGACCCGCGCGAGGTGGCGCGGGACGACTGGGGATTCCGCTTCGACCCCGCGACCGGGACCATCACCCACGGAGCCCACCAGCTCCACACGTCCATCGCGCTACGCGCCGCCAACGAACTGGCGGCCGCCATCTACGACGCTGCCCGCTCTGCCGACGCTACTACCTCACGCCCAGCCGCTCGACGTACCGGTTGACGAAGCAGCGCTCCGGGTCGAGCCGCTCCCCCAGCGCCTGGAACCGTGGCAGCTCGGGGTAGGCCGCGGCGACGCGCGCGGTGTCCCACCAGGGGCCGTAGACCTTGCCCCAGTGCGGCCGGGGGTCGTACGCCGCGAGCACCCGCTCGGCGGCGGCGAGCGCGGGCCGCACGACCTCGAGGTCGCTGACCCAGGTGAAGTGCACGGCCAGCATCGGCCCGCCGCGGAAGGGGCTCAGCCACATCTCGTCGGGCGCGATCGCACGGATCTCGGAGACCTGCAGGGCGTCGCGGAACTCCGGCGACGCCTCGACCAGCCGGGGCCACAGCTCGCCGAGCACGTCGAGCGGCACGAAGAACTCCGACTGCAGCTCGTCGCCGACGCTGGGGGTGAAGGCCGCCCGGAAGTGCGGGAGCCGCTCGTGCCACGGGCCGGGCACGCCGAGCTGCTCGGTGGCCGCGCTCGCGTCGAGGCCGACGATCGGGTGCACGGCGGTCTCGGCGACGCGGCCGCCCCAGGTCTCGGTGGCGTCGCCGGTGTCACCACCGTGGCCCACGCGCCGCTTGCGCCAGACCGAGTCGATGCGCGACGGGTCGGAGAAGCGGGTGAACAGGCTGACGCTCCACGCCGACGACAGCAGGTCGGCGCCGCGCTCGACGACGACGTCGGACGGCACGTCGAGCAGCACGTCCTGCGCGACGTCGTACGTCGGCTGGAGGTGGAGCCACAGCCGCGTGACCACGCCGAGGGAGCCGAGCGAGAGCACTGCGCCGGGGAACTCCGGGTCGCCCTCGCGCAGGGTCTCGAGCTCACCGTCGGCGCGCACGAGCTCGACGGCCGCGACCGCGCTGGCCAGGCAGCCGTTGCCCACCCCGGAGCCGTGCGTGCCGGTGGCGGCCGCGCCCGCGACGCTGATGTGGGGCAGCGACCCGGTGTTGGGCAGCGCCCAGCCGTCGCGGTGCAGGCTCGCGCCGAGGTCGGCGTACGTCGTCCGCCCGGGCACCTCGACCAGCCCCGCGTCGCGGTCGACCACCACCTCGCCCGGCAGGCCGCGCGTCGACACGAGCAGGTCGTCGGCGGCGACGACGTCGACGACGTCGTTGAACGAGTGGCCAGACCCGGTGGCCCGCACCCTCCGGGCCGCGGCGACCGCCTCCTGCAGCTCGGGGAGGGAGGCCGGCTCGGCCACCTCGGTCGCGGTGTAGGTGACGTTGCCTGCCCAGTTGCGCACCCGACCATCCTGGTCGGCCGACGAAAGCGCGGAAAAGGCCCCCCACCCCGATCACCGACCCCTAGGCTCGCCGTAGTCCGTCCCTCGACCCCATGGGGACGGCCAGACGGCCCCTCTCCTGACCCCCAACAGGCGGGGCCGTCGCCCATTTCAGGGCGGGTCGCGACAGCGCCGGCGTGACGTCGTCCGGCGCAGGCCTTCACACGCGCCTGGTCCGGACCTGTGGGGACCTGGTCTGGACCACTGGGCCGACCTCACCCCTCTGGACAGTCGTCAACATTTGCGCAGGTCAGCGAGACGTCAGGCACCGCTTGACACCTTGCCGGCTCTCGACACCCCCGGGGGTGACATGAACAACTTGTCAAACGGCTTGCAGAGGTCCGACCGCGGGAGTTGCATATGACGTGAGCCACTCACCTGTGCCAACCCCCCGAGTGCAGGCGCGTGGATCACCCAGCCGGACAGTCCGGCAGTCGACCCCGGTCCTCCTCCCACACGTGGACCGGGGTCGACTCGGGTACGGGGCAGGCATGGCCGACACCTCCCTCCCGCCGTACGTCATGGTCCTCTTCGGGGCGACCGGGGACCTCGCGGCCCGCAAGCTCTTCCCGGGGCTCTACCACCTCGCGGTGGCCGACCGGCTGCCCGAGGAGTTCCGCATCATCGGCAGCGGTCGCCACTCCCCCGGCAGTGACGAGGAGTTCCGCGACCAGATCCGCGACGGTCTGCGCGAGACCGTCGACGACCTCGACGACGACGCCGCCCGCACCCTGCTCGAGCGGCTCAGCTTCCAGACCTCGAACGCCGACGACGGCAGCGAGCTGGCGCAGGCCGTGCGCGCCGCCGAGGAGCAGATCGCGGGCGACACCGGCAGCGACGTCGACGACGTGCGCCGGCTCGTCTACCTCTCCGTCCCGCCGAGCGCGATGGACGGCATGATCGCGATGCTGGGGCGCGAGGAGATCACCGATCGCGCGCGGCTGGTCGTCGAGAAGCCGTTCGGCCTCGACCTCGAGTCCTCGCGCCACCTCGACAGCTCGCTGAAGGACGTCGTCGACGAGGCGCAGGTCTTCCGCATCGACCACTTCCTGGGCAAGGAGGCCGTGCAGAACATCCTCGCCCTCCGCTTCGCCAACGGGCTCTTCGAGCCGGCCTGGGACCGCCGCAGCATCGCCTCGGTCCAGATCGACGTGCCCGAGACCCTCGGCATGGAGGGTCGCGGCAGCTTCTACGAGTCGACCGGCTGCCTGCGCGACATGGTCTCGACCCACCTGTGCCAGCTGCTCGGGTTCGTGGCCCTGGAGGACCCGGGCACCCTCGACGAGCAGGCGCTGCGCGACGCCAAGGCCGCGCTCTTCCAGGACCTGCGCCCGCTCGACAAGGAGCACGTCGTCTTCGGGCAGTACGCCGGCTACCGCGACGAGGACGACGTCGACGCCGACTCCGACGTCGAGACCTTCGTGGCGATCGAGGCCCACGTCGACAACGACCGCTGGCGCGACGTGCCGTTCTACCTGCGCACCGGCAAGCGGCTGGCCGAGACCCGGCGCACCATCACGCTGCGCTTCAGGACCCCCGACTCCTCCCTCTTCGACGGCGAGCCCGGGCCCAACGAGCTGGTCCTCGAGCTCACCGACGACCCGAAGATCACCGTCGACCTGCGGGCCAAGCGCCCGGGGCCCGACATGGCGCTGGCGCGGGCCGAGATGTGCCTCGACCTCGTCGACGCGCTCGCGGCCGGCGGCGACGACTCGCACCCGCTCGAGGCCTACGAGCGGCTGCTGCTCGACGTCCTGCGCGACGACCAGACGCTCTTCACCCGCGCCGACGAGGTCGACCGGCTCTGGCAGGTCTGCCAGCCGCTGCTCGACGACCGCCCCGAGGTCCAGTCCTACGAGCCGGGATCGTGGGGCCCGCAGGCCGCACTCGACCTCCCCGAGGGCGGCTGGCGTCTCGGTGACTGACCTCCCCATCGCCGACCACGGCCTGATCGGCGACCTGCGCACCTGCGCTCTGGTGGGCAACGAGGGCACCGTCGACTGGTTCTGCGCGCCGCGCTTCGACTCCCCCAGCGTCTTCGGCTCGATCCTCGACCCCGATGCGGGCTCGTGGACGGTGCGCGTCCTCGACGGCGACGTGCGGACCAACCAGTTCTACTTCCCCGACTCCAACATCCTCGTCACCCGCTTCCTCACCGAGGAGGGCGTGGCCGAGGTGCACGACTTCATGCCGCTGCTCAAGGCCCACGACGAGGACCACCGCCAACGGCTCGTACGCCGGATCGTGGCGGTGCGCGGCCGGGTGCGGGTGCGCACCGAGGTCACGCCGCGGCCCGACTACGGCCGGGCGGCCCCGCGGTTGACCGAGGTGAGCGGCGGCGTCCTCGTCGAGGCCGAGACCACCGACGGCCCCGAGCTCCGCCTGGGGCTGATGGCCTCGACCCGCCTCGACCTCGACGACGGGACGGCGTCCGCCGAGCTCACCATGGAGGGCGGCGACGAGGCGATCTTCGTGCTGCAGGTGCTGGGCGACGACGAGGAGCCGACGGCCAGCGACGGTGACAGCACCACCGAGCTGTTCGAGCAGACCGCGCGGTTCTGGCGCACCTGGCTCTCCCAGTCGACGTACAAGGGTCGCTGGCGCGAGATGGTCGACCGGGCCGCGCTGACGCTGAAGCTGATGACCCACGAGCCGAGCGGCGCGATCGTGGCCGCCCCCACGACCAGCCTGCCCGAGCAGATCGGCGGCGGGCGCAACTGGGACTACCGCTACGTCTGGATCCGCGACGCGGCGTTCAGCCTCTACGCGCTGCTGCGCCTCGGCTTCACCGACGAGGCGGCGTCGTTCATGGAGTGGCTCTCGGAGCGGCTCGGCGACCGCGACGACTTCGACGACGAGCTCGGACCGCTGCGGGTGCTCTACGACATCGACGGCAACGTGCCGCACGAGGAGCACGAGCTCGACCACCTGCGCGGCTACCGCGACTCGCGGCCGGTGCGGGTCGGCAACGCCGCGGTCGAGCAGCTCCAGCTCGACATCTACGGCGAGCTCATCGACTCGGTCTACCTGTTCAACAAGTACGGCCCCGGGATCAGCCACGACGCCTGGAAGGACCTCACCCGGGTCCTGGAGTGGGTGATGGAGCACTGGGACCGCCCCGACGCGGGCATGTGGGAGATCCGCGACGAGCCCCGGGCCCACACCACCTCACGGCTGATGTGCTGGGTGGCGATCGAGCGGATGATGCGCACCGCCCGCCAGCGCGGCCTGCCCGGCGACCTGTCGGGCTGGGCCGAGGTCCGCGACGCGGTCTACGAGCGGATCATGACCGAGAGCTGGGACGACGAGGTCGGGGCGTTCATGGCCTACGAGGGTGCCGACACCCTCGACGCGGGCGTGCTCCTGATGCCGCTGGTGAAGTTCGTGGCGCCCAACGACCCGCGCTTCGTCTCGACACTGGCCGCCATCGAGGACCGGCTCGTCTCCGACAGCCTGGTGTTCCGCTACGACGTCGAGAGCTCCTCCGACGGTCTCGACGGCTCCGAGGGGACCTTCTCCCTCTGCTCGTTCTGGTACGTCGAGGCACTGACCCGGCTCGGCCGCCTCGACGACGCCCGGCTCGCGCTGGAGAAGATGTTCACCTACGCCAACCACCTCGGCCTCTACGCCGAGCAGGTCGGCCTCACCGGTGAGCAGCTGGGCAACTTCCCCCAGGCCTTCACCCACCTCAGCCTCATCAGCGCCGCGATCAACCTCGACCGAGAGCTGGGCTGAGCCGGACGCGAAGAGGGAGGCCGCACCCTCGTCGATGCGGCCTCCCCGGGTGCACGCGCAGGCTCAGCGCGTGGTCTTGATCTTCGTCGTGCTGCTGGTGGTGCCACCGGCGCCCGTCGCGGTGACGGTGACGGTGACGGAGCGCTTGACCTGCTTCAGCTGCTTCGCCTTCAGCTTGACCTTCACCGAGCCGCCGGCGGCGGGGACGGTCACGGTCTTGAGGACGCGCTTGCCGGTGATCGTTACGGTCACGGTGGTGGCGCCGCTGGCGGCGACGTCGACCACGACGCCGCGACGCAGCTGGACCCGGCTGACGCGGGGCTGGGCCGCGACGGCCGCGACCGGCTTGGCGGCCGGGGCGGGGGTGGTCGTCGTCGGCATCGTGCTCGGGGTGCGCCCGAGCAGGGTGGCGAACAGGTCGGTCTGGTCGATCGTGCCCGTGATGTTCGCGGCCTGGGGACCGGACGCGGCGACACGGATCTGCGAGCCGGTGTGGGTCATCGAGAAGCCGCCGGCCGCGGTCGTGTCGGCGGTGGAGTAGGCGATCGTCATCGGGTCGCCGTCCTTGGTCTTGATGGTCGTCGTCGCGCGGCCCGCGGAGGTGCTGTTGGGCACGATCTGGGTGGAGTGCGCGTGGTCACCGGTGACGATGATCAGCGTGTCGGGGTGGGTCTTCTGGTAGGCCTGCGCCACCTTCAGGGTGTCGTCCATCTCGGCGACGTCGCCGATCGCGCCGCAGACGTCGGCGGCGTGCTCCTGCTTGTCGATCATCGCGCTCTCGACCTGCAGGAAGAACCCGTTGGGGTTGTCCAGCAGCGAGATGGCCTTGCTCGTCATCTCCGAGAGCGTGGGCTGGTTGCCGCGGTTGGCGACCTGGCAGGTGGTGTTGGCGTCGCCCGCACCGGCCGGGCTGGCGACCGGGAGCGGCTGGTAGCGCGGGGTCATGTTGCCGGTGGCGAACAGGCCGAGGACCGGCTTGCTCGTCACCGAGGTGACGGCGGCGAGACCGGCCTTGTCGCTGACGGTCTGGTAGCCGCGGGTGGTCGTCGCGTAGTCCAGCACGGTGCCGCCGCTGGGCAGGGTCTGCGCGTAGCGCTGGGCGCCACCACCGAGGAGGACGTCGACCTTGTTGTCGACCAGCTGCTCGGCGATGGAGCCCTTGCCGCCGGCCGCCTTCAGGGCCGAGGGGCAGGTCGCCATGTTGGCCGGGCCCTGGCAGGCCCGGGCGTTGATGTGCGACGCGGCGGCCGCCGGGGTCGCGTCGGTGATCTCCGCGGTGGAGACGTTGCCCGTGCGCTTGCCCTGGCGCTTGTAGATCTCGAGCACGGTGTCGTAGTCGACGCCCGCCACGGTGTCGGCGGAGCTGGGACCCTGCGAGATGCGACCGTCGACGGTCTTCTTGCCGGTCGACCAGCCGCTGGCGGTCGGGGCGGAGTCCGAGACGTAGTTGATCGGGTAGCGCGAGCCGTCGGGCGCGGTCTTGAGGCCGTAGGTCGTCATCTCGCCGGTGAACGGCAGCTCGTCGAGGGCGAAGCGGCCCGCCGCACCGAGCTCGTAGTTGCGCGCGGCGGTGATGATCGAGTCGTCCGTGCCGTCGCCGATGATGAGGATGACGTTGCGCGGCTTGGCGGGATTGATCTGGCCGGCGAGCTCGGCCGAGCGGTCGTTGGCGAAGCCGAACGGTGCGGCCTGGGCGGCGGTGAGGCCGGCGCCGCCGAGGGCGACGAGAGCCGCCGCGCCGGCGAGAAGTCTGGTCCTGCGAGTCACGAGGTGGGGTCCTTTCGAGAGGGTTTCCGCGGTCACCGTCGTGGTTGCGCAGAACAACCACCCTCGTCCTCGGCGGACGGGAGATGGACGCGAGATGAACGTCTCGAAGGCGGGTAGTACTAGGACGCTTCGTCGACGGCAGCCGTCTCCACGCCCCCTCCCGACCGGTCTACGCTCGTCGCTTGGAGGTGGGGTCGGGTGCGACGACTGGGTCAGCTCGAGGCGGCCGTGATGGAGCTGCTGTGGTCCCGCGGCGACGTCGAGACGTCGGTCCGCGAGGTGATGGAGGGCCTCGAGGAGCAGGACGGTGCCCGCCGCCTCGCCTACACGACGGTGCTGACCGTGGTCGACAACCTCCACTCCAAGGGCTACCTCACCCGGCGCCGCGTCGGTCGCGCCTACGCCTACACCCCGCGCTGCTCGCGCGAGGAGCACACCGCGCAGGTCATGGGCGAGGCGCTGGCCGCCAGCAGCGACCGCGGTGCGGTGCTGCTGCGGCTCGTCGACCAGCTCACGGCGGCGGAGGTCGCCGAGCTGCGCGCCGCCCTCGACGAGCCTCCGGCGTGATCGCCGCGTCCGCGCTGGTCGCGCACGTGCTCCTCGCGGGCCACCTCGGCCCGCGTCTGCTGCAGGACGCCGCGTGGACGTCGCGCTCACCGCAGGCCGCGGTCCGGTGCTGGCTGGCCCTGTGCCTCTCCGTCCTGCTGGCCGCGGCGCTCGTGCCGCTGACCCTCGCCGCCCCGTACCTCCCCCTGCCGGGCGGTGGGGTCCACTACGGCGACCCGCTCGGCCCCTGGCCCGCCCTCGTGGCCCAGGTCGCGCTCGCCGCCGCCCTGTCGGCGCTGCTGGTGACCGGCGTCCGCCAGGTCGCCCGCACCCGCCGGGCCCGGAGTCGCCAGCACGACGACCTGACCCTGCTCGGCCGTCCGCACCCCGACGGCTACGTCGAGCTCGCCGACGCACGCGCCGCGCTGTGGTGCCTGCCCCGGGGGTGGCGCCGGCCCGCGGCGGTGGTCGTCACGACCGGCGCGCGCGAGCTGCTCGAGCCGCGCGAGCTCGGTGTCGCGCTGCGCCACGAGCACCGCCACCTGCAGGCGCGCCACCACCGGGCGGTCGCGCTGACCGGGCTGCTGTCCGGGACGTTCGGTCGCGTCGGGCTCTTCGCCCGGGCCCACCGCGAGGTCGTCGAGCTCGTCGAGCTCGCCGCCGACGACGCCGCCGCTCCGCACGAGCGCGCGGTGCTGGGCCGCGCTCTGGTCGCCCTCAGCACGGGCACCACCACCGACACCCTCCCGGCTGCGTCGGGTGGGCTGGCCGCGAGCGGCACGGCGACACTGCGGCGGGTGCGCCGGCTGCGGGCGGCCGCGCCGGCGCCGGGGCACCTCGGACGGGCGCTGGCCCTGGCTGCGGCCGGCGTGGTGCTGGCCGCTCCCCCGCTGCTCGCCGTGGCCCCGGGCGTCGAGGCCGCGCTGCACCACTGCGCGCCCCTGGTGCGCGCCTGACCGGTCAGCGGGGTGCGGTCGGGGTCATCCGCACGCTGTCGGGCTCGAAGCCGTGCTCGATGCCCCACACGACCGCCTGCGAGCGGCGTTCGACGCCCATCTTGCGGTAGGCCGTGCGGATGTAGGTCTTGACCGAGTTGATCGAGAGGTAGCTGCGCGCGGCGATCTCCTTGTTGGAGAAGCCCTGGGTGATGAGGGCGATGATCTCGCCCTCACGCATGGTGAGCCCCTCGCGCTGGCCGGGCCAGCGGCCGGGCTCGCGGGACGGCTCCCCGCCGTGCCCGTCGCCGCCTCCGGGCACGACGCGCTCGCCCGCGTGGACGGCCTCGATCGAGGCCACCAGCTCCTCGGCGTCCGCACCCTTGGCCACGAAACCGGCGGCGCCGGCCCGCAGCGCGTCCTCGACCAGCTGGCGCGAGACGTTCCAGGTGTAGATGACGACCTTGCAGGTCGACTGCTCTCCGATCAGCTCGCGCAGCTGGTCCTCGCTGACGCGGGCCTGCGCGAAGCTGTCGTAGAGGACGACGTCGACGGGGCCGCGGACCGCCATCTTGCTGTCGAGCTCGACCACCTCGACGCGCTCGGCGTACGGCTCCAGGAGCGACGCGACCCCCAGCACGACGAGCTCGTAGTCGTTGACCACGGCGACGCGCACCGCGCGGTCCCTCTGCGCCATGGCCGAGAGCATAGGACGCTCAGGCACCCGCCCGTCGGGGTGAGTACGCGTCGATCTCGGCGAGCACCCGGCGGCGCACCGGCTCGTCGGCGTACGACGCGTGCACCGCGGCCCGGGCGAGGTCCCGAACGCCCTCGGTGTCGAGGCCGAGGAGGTCGGCGGCGATGTCGTACTCACGGTTGAGCGTCGTGCCGAACATCGGGGGGTCGTCGGAGTTGATCGTCACCACGACCCCGGCGTCGCGGAACACCGGGAGCGGGTGCTCGCCGAGCGAGGCCACGGCGCGGGTCGCGACGTTGGAGGAGGGGCAGACCTCGAGCGGGATGCCGCTCTCGGCGAGCCGCGCGAGCAGGGCCGGGTCCTGCGCCGAGGAGGTGCCGTGGCCGATCCGTTCGGCGCCGAGCAGGTCGAGCGCGTCCCACACGGTCTGCGGGCCGGTGGTCTCGCCGGCGTGCGGCAGCGAGTGCAGGCCCGCCGCGCGGGCCGTGGCGAAGTGGCTCCGGAACTGCTCGCGCGGGACCCCGATCTCGGGGCCGCCGAGGCCGAAGCCGATCAGCCCCTCGGTGCGGTGGCGGGTGGCGTACTCCAGCGTCGCGTCCGCGGCCGGGACCCCGGACTCGCCCGGGATGTCGTAGATCCAGCGCAGCACGAGCCCGAAGTCGCGCTCGGCCTCCACGCGGGCGGCCTCGAGCGCCTCGGAGTAGCCCTCGATCGGCATGCCGACCTCGTCGCTGTCGGGGCGCACGGAGGTGAACGGCGTGCAGGTGAGCTCGGCGTAGCGCACCTGCTGCTCGGTCGCCATCTCGCGGGCGACCTCGTAGGTCAGGTAGTGGATGTCCTCGGGGGTGCGGATCAGCGCGACCACGGCGAGGTAGACCTCGACGAAGTGCGCGAAGTCGCGGAACTCGAAGAACCGGCGCAGCTCGTCGAGGTCGCTCGGGACGGTGCCGGGGTGGCGCGCGGCCAGCTCGCTGACGATGCGCGCCGAGGCCGAGCCGACGTGGTGGACGTGCAGCTCGGCCTTCGGCAGGCCACGGACGAACGCGCTGAGGTCTCGGGTGTCGCTCACACGCGCCAGCGTGGTCTCAGCTCACGGCGGCGAGCAAGTTGGCGGACAGCTGGTCGACGTTGGCGCCGTCGCTGAACGGCTTGCCGTCCAGGATGATCGTGGGGGTGCCCGGGACGCCGGCGTTCTCCGCGGCCTTCGTCGCGGCCTCCGCCCACGCCTGACCGTCGCCGTCGCGGTAGGCCTGCACCGTCTCGGCGCTGACCCCGGCCTTCGTCATCAGCTCGGCGATGTCGTCCTCGGAGGGGAACGGCCCCTCCTCGCTCGGCTGGTCGGCGTAGAGCGCGTCGTGCAGGGCGAGCGCGACCTCGTTGCTCGACTGCTCGAGCGTCACGCCGAACGCCTCGGTGGCCGACTGGGAGTAGGGGCCGATGCGCGAGAGCAGCACGAACGGGCGGTACTCCACCTGGACCTTGCCGTCGGCCGCGAGCTGCTCCAGCTCGCTGTGGGTGCGCTTCTCCAGCTCGCCGCAGTAGGGGCAGATGAAGTCCTCGTAGATGACGACCTTGTGCGGCGCGGACGCCTCCCCGATCGTCAGACCGTGCTCGCTGCCGGTGGGCTCGGCAGCGGCGGCCACGTCGTCGCTCCCGTCGCGCAGCGAGTTGATCAGGAACCCGCCGCCGATGATCAGGACCATCGCGAGCACCACGCCCACGACGCTCAGCACCTGGCGACGACGCTCCTTGCGCTCCCGCTCCTTGACCAGGGCGGCGGCGCGCTCGGCGCGCTGTTCACGGTTCTGCTTGGACATCAGGCTCCTGCCTGCTCGTGGTCGGGGACGTACGTCGGACGGAAGATCAGCCGGTCGAGAGCGAGGCGCGTGCGGCCCTGCCACGCGACGTACGCCGAGGCCAGCAGGAGCGCGGCGTCGCGGGCGATCTCCCAGGGGTACTTCGAGGCGGCGTCGGGGTCGTAGCCCCCGCCGCCGAAGCAGCCGCAGTCGATGTTGATCCCGCGCGCCCACACCGAGGCGATCCCGACGATGAACGCCACGAAGAGCAGCGCGGACAGCACCCCCGCGAACCGCGTGAGCAGCCCCAGCACGAGCAGCAGCCCCACCGCGATCTCCAGCGGCGGCAGCAGGTGGCCCACCGTGGTCGCCGTGTCGCCGGGCAGCAGCTCGTAGGCGCGGACCGCGAGCACGCTCTGCTCGGGGTGGGGGAGCTTGATCAGACCCGCCCAGATCCAGACCGCGCCGGTCACCAGGCGCGCTGCAGTCCCGAGCCACTCACGCACCCCCTCACCCTAGGCACCTCGGCTGAGCCGGACCTGAGAGGCGGACCGTTCCCCGGCGTAGGGTGCGGGGGTGAAGGAAAGACTCGTCTGGATCGACTGTGAGATGACCGGCCTCGACCTGGGCGCCGACGCGCTCATCGAGGTGGCCGCGCTGGTCACCGACTACGACCTCACCGTGCTCGGCGAGGGCGTCGACCTGATCGTCAAGCCCCCGGCCGAGGCGCTCGACCAGATGGGCGACTTCGTCCGCTCGATGCACGAGAAGTCGGGGCTGCTCGAGGAGCTCGACGGGGGCCTCACCCTCGCCGAGGCCGAGGAGCAGGTGCTGGCCTACGTCCGCGAGCACTGCCCCGCGGGGTCGCGCCCGCCGCTGGCCGGCAACACGGTGGCCACGGACCGCTCGTTCCTCACCCGCGACATGCCGACGCTCGAGGGGTTCCTCCACTACCGCATCGTCGACGTGTCCTCCATC
Organism: Nocardioides flavescens; assembly: GCF_009823805.1. GTDB lineage: Bacteria > Actinomycetota > Actinomycetes > Propionibacteriales > Nocardioidaceae > Nocardioides > Nocardioides flavescens. Next base: position 424,095 of record NZ_WUEK01000001.1, read on the forward strand.
AAGGAGCTCAGCCGCCGGTGGTACCCCCGGGCCTACTACCAGGCCCCGAAGAAGCGCGGCAACCACCGGGCGCTCGCCGACATCCAGGAGAGCATCGAGGAGCTGCGCTACTACCGCGACGCGGTCTTCGTGCCGGCCCCCGGGCCCGACTCCGACACCGCTCGGGCGCTCGCCGCCAAGCACGGCGGAGCGCTCACCGGGATCACCGCCCCGGAGGCCCCGTCCGGCTCAGCCGCACCCGATTCCGCGGAACCCGACCCGCTCCCCTAGACTTCTCGACGGCCTCGGCTCCCGAGGTCCACGGTGGGTGTAGCTCAGCTGGTAGAGCGCTGCGTTGTGGTCGCAGATGCCGCGGGTTCGAGTCCCGTCACTCACCCCAGCACGCAGCAGGCCCCGATCCGAGGATCGGGGCCTGCTGTCGTCTCCGGCTCAGAGAGGTCGGTTCAGAGCCGTCCGGCGATCGCGGCGATGTGCGCCGGGGTCGAGCCGCAGCAGCCGCCGACGAGGTCGATGCCGAGCTCGCGCAGCCGCAGCGCGTGGGAGGCGAGGTCGTCTGGCGTGGCGTCGTACTCGAAGTGGTCGCCGACGACCTGGGGCAGCCCGGCGTTGGACTGGGCGATGAGCAGCAGCTCGCCGGTGCGGGCCTCGGCCATCTCCTGGGCGATCTGCTCCATCTCGCCCGGGCCGCGACCGCAGTTGGCCCCGGCGGCGTCCACCCCGAGCTCGGCGAGGCGGCGTACGGCGTCACCGGGCCGCACGCCCATCATCGTGCGCAGGTTGGTGTCGAAGCTCATCGTCACCGCGAGCGGCAGGTCGGGGGCGACCTGGCGCACCGCCGCGACGGCCGCCTCGGCCTCGGCGAGGTCGCTGAGGGTCTCGACGAGCACCAGGTCGACACCGCCCTCGACGAGCGCCTCGACCTGCGCCGCGAAGAGCGCCTGGGCGTCGGCCGGCTCCAGGGCGCCGAGGGGCGCCATCAGCTCGCCGGTCGGGCCGAGGTCGCCCGCAACCAGGATGCCGGCGTGCTCGTCGGCGACCGACCGGGCGATGCGCGCCGCGGTCGTGTTGACCTCCGCGAGTCGCTCGCCCAGCCCGTGCATGTCGAGGCGCGGACGGGTGCCGCCGAAGGTGTTGGTCGTCAGCACCCGTGCGCCCGCCTCGGCGTACGCCGCGTGGGCGGCGCGCACCGCGTCGGGGTTCTCGAGGTTCCACAGCTCACCGGGCGCGCCGTCCTCGAGCCCGCTGTCCTGCAGCAGGGTGCCCATGCCGCCGTCGAGGACGACCGGGCGCTGCTGCCCCAGCACCTGCGCGAGCCGGTTCACGCGGCACCGCCCGAGGCCGGGCCGAGCGTGTCGAGGTAGGCGTCGATGCGCTCCTGGGGCCACGCGCCGTCGAGCTCGGCGGCGACCCGGTCGAGCACGTCGCCCGGAGCGCCGTCGGCGGCGGTCCACGCCGAGCGCTCCCACCCGGCGAGGTAGTCGTCCGAGCCGGTGTCGCCGAGCCGCATCGCGGCCTCGTCGATCGCCTCCTGGAAACGCGGGGCGAGCTGGACCTTGGCCGTGTCGTCACCCGCGCGGGCCGCGACCATCGAGGGCAGCTCCCGCCAGCTGGTCACCTGGTACTCCGTCACGCCCCGACCCTAGCCCCGACGACCGTTCACCCCTCGGGGTGGAATTCCTCCCGACTCCGTTTGTGAGGAGCCCTCTGAGGTACCTGTGGAGTGCGCCCCCCGTCCCTCACGCAGCGGACCGGGGGCGCGAACTCTTCTCCCGAGGGGGTCAGCCCCTCTGCAGCAGGAGGGCGATCTCGCGCAGGGCCGAGCCCACGATCGAGGGCATCGCGGGCGGGGGTCCGTAGGCGTCGGCCTCCGCAGTCGGGGCACCTGTCGTGTCGCTCACACGGAACGGGTGCCCGGGGAGGGTGCCGGGGAAACAGTCTCTGACTATAGTCAGAGATGTGGATCAGACCGCGGTGCTGCGCCGGTTCAACCGCACCTGGACCCAGCGGGTCGGGGTGCTCGAGGAGACCCACCTCGGGACGGGACTGCCGCTCGCGGCGGCACGGGTGCTCTGGGAGGTCGGCGGGCGGGACGGTGCCGACGGCGACGGGACGACCGTGCGGGACCTGCGGGCCCGGCTCGGCCTCGACTCCGGCCACCTGACCCGACTGCTGCGCCGCCTCGAGGACGACGACCTGGTGCGGGTCACCCCCGACCAGCGCGACCGGCGGCGCCGACTGGTCGGCGTCACGGCCGCCGGCCGGGAGCGCTGCGACCGGCTCGAGCGGCGCTCGCAGGACCTCGCCGAGCGGCTCGTCGAGCCCCTCACCGAACGGCAGCGTGACCGCCTGGCCGAGGCGCTGGCCACCGCGGACCTGCTGGTCCGCGCGGCCACCCTGGAGCTGCGCACGGTCGACCCCGACGAGCCCGACGCGCGAGCGGCCGTCGCCCGCTACGTCGCCGAGCTGGACGACCGGTTCGCGGCCGGCTTCGCGCCCGGTCCTCTCGACACGGGAGGGCTGCGCCCGGCCGAGCGCGGGGCCTTCGTGCTCGCCGTCAGCGACGGCGACCCGGTCGCCTGCGGCGGTCTGCGCGACCTCGGCGAGGGCTGGGCCGAGGTCAAGCGGATGTGGGTCGACCCGTCGTGGCGCGGCGCCGGACTCGGCGCGCGGATGCTGCGCCACCTCGAGGCCGAGGCCGCACGCGGGGGCTTCGCCGGCGTACGCCTCGACACCCACGGGTCGTTGACCGAGGCCATCGCGATGTACGAGCGGGCCGGCTACCGGCGCACGGAGCGCTACAACGACAACCCCGACGCCGAGGTCTTCTTCGAGAAGCAGCTCGGATGGGACGGGTCAGCGAGGTGAGTAGTCGGGCTGCCCGAAGCGCCCGCGCTGGTAGTCCTCGTAGGCCTGGAGGACCTCGGCCTTGGAGTTCATGACGAACGGACCGGCCCAGGCGAGCGGCTCGCGGATGGGGCGCCCGCCGAGGACGACGACGTCGAGCCGCGGCGAGCGGCTCTCCTGCGTGGCCTCGGCGCTGACCGTGAGGTAGTCACCGGCGCCGAGCACGGCCGTCTGACCGGCCCGCAGGGGACGGGCGTCGGTCGCCCCGACCGTCCCGGCGCCGTTGAGGACGTAGACCAGGGCGTTGGACTCGACGTCCCACGGCAGGTCGAGACGGGCGCCGGGCTCGAGGGTGGCGTGCACGAACGTGATGGGCGTGTGGGTCGCGCCGGGACCCGACTGACCGGCGACGGATCCCGCGACGACCCGGACCAGGGCACCGCCGTCGGCCGAGGCGAGCAGGCCGACCTCGCGCGATCGCAGGTCCTGGTAGCGCGGGGTCGTCATCTTCGCCTCGCGCGGCAGGTTGACCCACAGCTGCAGCCCGTGGAACAGCCCGCCCCGAGCGACCAGCCACTCGGGCGGCGTCTCGATGTGCAGCAGGCCGCTGCCGGCGGTCATCCACTGGGTGTCGCCGTCGGTGATCGACCCGCCGCCGCCGTGGGAGTCACGGTGGTCGAACTGGCCGTCGATGATGTAGGTGACCGTCTCGAACCCGCGGTGAGGGTGCCACGGGGTGCCCTTGGGCTCGCCGGGGGCGTACTCCACCTCACCCATCTGGTCCATCATGATGAACGGGTCGAGCCGCTTGAGGTCGATGCCGGCGAACGCCCGGCGCACCGGGAAGCCCTCGCCCTCGTAGCCCTTCGGCGCCGTCGTGACCTGCAGGACCGGGCGCGGCTGGTCGCCGAGGCCCGGGCCGCTGACGCGTGGCAGGGCGGTGACGTCGTCGACGGTGATGGCAGGCATGGCGCGCCCAGAATAGTTCAATCCTGGACCACTCGCCACGGTGCGACACGGCTAGGTTGAGGAGGTGACGGACTCCCCCACCGCCTCGTACGACGTCGCGGTCGTCGGCGCCGGCCACCACGGCCTGACCGCGGCCACGCTGCTCGCCCAGGCCGGGTTGTCCGTCGTCGTCCTCGACCGGTTGGACCGCCCCGGCGGCGCCGCGGCGACGACGCAGCCGTGGTCCGGCCGCAGCGCGCGCGTCTCGCGGTGGCCCGGCCCGGTGCCGCCGTTCCCGCAACGGCTCGCCGAGGAGCTCGACCTGCGCCTCGACGTCGTCGCGCCGCCCGCCGACCCGCCGACGCCGACTCCCCTCGACGCCCTCGCCGCGGCCGTCGAGGCGACGCTGCTCGACCCGCTGCCCTCGACGCGGTCGCTGCCACCCGTCCCCGGGACCGAGCCGCTCTCCGGCCTCGCCGCGCTCGACGCGCTGGCGGGCTCGCCGGGGCCGGCCGTCGCGAACCCGTCGGCTCTGCGCGCCGCCCTCGCCGGGGGCGCCGACCGCTGGCCGCAGGTGGTGGGCGGCGGCGCGGCCGTGGCCGACGCGCTCGCCGCGGCGGCGACCCGCGCCGGTGCCGAGCTGCGCCTGGGCGGCGGCGTCTCCGCGGTCCGCACGGGCGCGGACGAGGCACCGCACGAGGTCGACGCCGACTTCGCCTCCGGCCGCGAGACGATCGGTGCACGCTGGGTGCTCGCCGACCTGGCGCCCTGGATCCTGCACATCCTGCTCGGCGAGCCGGAGGACGCCGAGTCCAAGCCGCAGGGCTCGCGCTTCGTCGTGGACCTCCTCGTCGACCGGCTCCCCCGTCGCGTCCTCGAGCTGCAGGGCGCGCGACTGGTCGTCGCGGCCGACGCGGCGAGCCTCGCGGCGGCGTACGACGACGCGCGGAGCGGCCGGCTGCCCCGCCGTCCTCCGGGCGCGCTGCACAGCCCGTCGCTGCGTGACCCCTCCCTGGTCGCGGGCGAGCCGGACGGCACCCACACGCTGACCTGGGTCGGCGTGCACCACCCGGTGCACCTGTTCGACCCCGACCCGCGGGAACGACGCGAGGAGGCACTGCGCCACGTCCTGGCCGTCCTCGACGACACCCTCGGCGAGTCCGTGGAGGGACTGCTGGCGCGCGACGCCGCTGGGCACCCCTGCGCCGAGGCACGCTCGCCGCTGGACCTGGAGGCGGAGTTCGCCGCCCCCGGCGGCCACCCGTTCCACGGCGACCTCGACTGGCCCTGGGCGCCGCCGCGCGCCCGCCTCGACACCCCCGAGCTGGCCTGGGGTGTCGCGACCGGCCACCCCCGCGTCCTCCTCGCGGGGTCCGGCGCGCGGCGCGGCGGCACGCTCTCGGGGGTGGCCGGGCGCGACGCCGCCCAGGCCGTGCTGGCCTCTCCCTGACCCGGATTTCGGTCTCGCGGACCCCCGCTGCTAATGTTGTCTCTCGCGCCAGGCGCATGCGGCATTAGCTCAATTGGCAGAGCAGCTGACTCTTAATCAGCGGGTTCGGGGTTCGAGTCCCTGATGCCGTACCACCACCGAAGGCCCCGACCAGCACCAGCCGGTCGGGGCCTTCGTCGTCCCCGGCCGCCCGACCTGCCAGAGTCGGGTGGTGAGCAGCTGGTCGCCGTGGCGCACGGTCGTGGCGTTCGGACTGGTCAGCCTGGCCGCCGACATGGTCTACGAGGGGATGCGCTCGGTCTCCGGGCCGTTCCTCGGCTCGCTCGGCGCCTCGGCGCTCACGGTCGGGATCGTGACGGGGGCCGGCGAGGGCATCGCGCTCGTGCTGCGCCTGCTCACCGGGCCGTGGGCCGACCGCAGCCACCGGCACTGGCGGCTGACCGTGGTGGGCTACGCGATGACCGCGGTCTGCGTGCCGCTGCTGGCCGTGGCGCCGTTCCTCGGGGCGGCCGGGGTCGGCGTCGCCGCCACGCTCGTCCTGCTGGAGCGCACCGGCAAGGCCGTGCGCAGCCCGTCGAAGTCGGCACTGCTCGCGCGGATGGCCGTCGGCACCGGGCAGGGGCGCGGCTTCGCGGTGCACAAGGCGCTCGACCAGGTCGGCGCCTTCGCCGGACCGCTCCTCCTGGCGGGCGTCCTGGCCCTCACCGGCCGCTACTGGCCGGGGTTCGCCCTGCTGGCGGTGCCGGGCCTCGTCTCCCTGCTGCTGCTGGCCCAGCTGCGCCGCCGCGTCCCGTCCATCACCCGCCCCGACCCGGCCGAGCGCCTCGACGCCCCGCGCACCCCCCTGCCGCGCGTCTTCCACGTCTTCTCGCTGTCCTCGGCGCTGACCACGGCCGGGCTGATGACCTTCGGGGTCATCTCCTACCGCTGGGTCGACACGGGTCTGGTCGGCGCGGCAGCGGTGCCGCTGGTCTACGCGCTGGCGATGGCGGTCGAGGCGCTCGTCGCGCTGGCCACCGGCGACCTCTTCGACCGGTGGGGCGCCGGCGTGCTGCTCGCGGTGCCCGCGCTCACCGTGGCCGTGCCGCTCACCGTCTTCTCCGACCGGCTGTGGCTCGTCCTCGTCGGCGTCGTCGCGTGGGGCGCGGGCACCGGGGTCCAGGACTCGACGGTCAAGGCGTACGTCGCCGGGCTCGTGCCGACCGGTCGACGCGCCACGGCGTACGGCGTGTTCGCGGCGGTGCAGGGCGTCGGGGCGCTCGCCGGGGGCACGGTCGCGGGCGCGCTGGTCGAGCGCCACGTCGGCCTCCTCGCGGCCGGCATCGCCGTGCTCCAGGTCGCGGCGGCAGCCCTGCTCGCGGCGACCCTCCGGGTCAGTGCCCGCTCAGCTGCCCGGTGAGCCGGTCGTGGCGCTCGGCGCTGTGCCCGTCGAGCCCGGTGACGCTCACCTCGGTGCCGCGGGCGGCGTACTTCGCGGTGATGGCGTCGAGCGTCGCCACCGTCGAGGCGTCCCACACGTGGGCCTGCGAGAGGTCGACGACGACGCGGTCGGGGTCGTCGGCGTAGGCGAACTGGGTCGCCAGGTCGTTGCTCGAGGCGAAGAAGAGCTCGCCGGTGACGCGGTAGACCGCGGTGGCGCGACCGTGCTCGTCCTCGACGAGCTCGCGGTGGGTCCGCGTCACGTGGGCGACCCGGCGGGCGAAGAGCGTCATGGCCGTCAGCACCCCGACGACGACCCCGATGGCGAGGTTGTGGCTCAGCACGGTCACCGCGACGGTCACGAGCATCACCGCGGTCTCCGAGCGCGGCATCCGGCGCAGCGTCGAGGGACGCACGGAGTGCCAGTCGAACGTCGCGACCGAGACCATCACCATCACCGCGACCAGGGCGGCCATCGGGATGAGGGCGACGACGTCGCCGAGCCCGACGACCAGCAGCAGCAGGAAGACACCGGCGAGGAACGTCGAGATCCGGGTGCGCGCACCCGAGACCTTCACGTTGATCATCGTCTGGCCGATCATCGCGCAGCCGCCCATGCCACCGAAGAACGCCGTGACGACGTTCGCCGCCCCCTGGCCGAGCCCCTCGCGGGTCTTGTCGGACGGGGTGTCGGTGAGGTCGTCGACCAGGCTCGCGGTGAGCAGCGACTCCAGCAGTCCGACGACCGCCATGGCGAGGGCGTAGGGCGCGATGGTGCGCAGGGTGTCGAGGTCCCACGGCACGTCGGGCACGAACCACGACGGCAGCGAGTCGGGCAGCCGCCCCTCGTCGCCGACGTCGGGCACCTGCACCGCCGCGAAGAGCGTGAACGCCGTGAGCGCGACGATCGCGACGAGCGGAGCCGGCACGACCGCACTCACCCGCGGCAGCCCGACGATCACCGCGATGCCGACCGCCACCATCGGGTAGACCGCCCACGGCACGTCGACGAGGTGGGTGAGCTGGGCCTGGAAGATGAGGGTCGCCAGCGCGTTGACGAAGCCGATCATCACCGAGCGCGGGACGAACCGCATCAGCCGCGCGACCCCCACCGCGGCCAGCACGAGCTGGATGATCCCCCCGAGCAGGACTGTCGCGATGAGGTGGTCGTAGCCGTGCTCGCGCATCACCGGGGCGATGACCAGCGCGACCGCTCCGGTGGCGGCTGAGATCATCGCGGGACGGCCCCCGAGGAAGGAGATGGTCACCGCCATGGTGAACGACGCGAAGAGCCCGACCCGCGGGTCGACGCCCGCGATGATCGAGAACGAGATGGCCTCGGGGATCAGCGCCAGCGCGACCACGAGGCCCGCCAGCACCTCGGTGCGCAGCAGCCGGGGCGAGCGCAGCGCGGTGCGCACGGTCGGGGAGGAAGAACTCACGAGACCCAGACTCTACCCTCACGTGAGGGTAGAGTTCGCATCGTGAGCGGGTTCATGCAGATCGGCGAGGTCGCAGCCCGCACCGAGCTCTCGCTGCGGAGCCTGCGCCACTGGGAGGAGGTCGGCCTGCTCACCCCCTCGGGTCGCAGCGAGGGCGGGTTCCGGCTCTACACCGAGGACGACGTCGAGAAGATCCTCGTCATCCGACGCATGAAGCCGCTGGGTTTCAGCATCGAGTCGATGAAGGCCGTGATGGCCGACCTCAACCTGCTGCGTGACGACGCCTCGTCGCCCGCCGATCGCGACGCCGCCCGCGCGCGGCTCGGCGAGGTCCGCGACGAGGCGCACGAGCGCCGCCGCCAGCTCGCCCGTCAGCTCGCGATGGCCGACGAGTTCATCGGGCTGGTCTCCCGCGAGTCCGAGTGACGCCGAGAGTGGTTTCGAGACGGCCGTAGCCGGCCTCCTCAACCACCGTGACGGTGGTCGAGGAAGGACGGAGTCCTGTCTCGAGACCACTCGACCGCAGCGGCGGCCTCAGGGCAGTGCGAGCTCCGCGGTGACGCGGGTGCCGTTGTCGTTGTCGGTGCTCCAGTTGTCGCAGATGAAGTCGACGATGTGCAGGCCGCGTCCGCGCGGCGACTCGGGGCCGACACGCTTGGGCTCGAGCTCGCTGACGTCGCCGCCGTCGATGACGCTGAGCCGCAGCCGGTCGCCGAGCAGGCACCAGCTGACCTCGACCTCGCCGCTCGCGTTGGGGCGACCGTGCTCGTAGGCGTTGGCGACGAGCTCGCCGAGCACGATCTCGGCGTCCATGACGAACGGCCCGGGGCAGCCACGGCTGCGCAGCTCGGACGTCATCTGCTCCCGGGCGACGCGCGCGGCACCCGCGTCGTGGGGCAGGTGCACCGTGGTGCACGGGTCCCCGGGACCATGAGCGGTCGACTGGTGCGCGGTCGACACGTGGGTCCTCCTGGGGTCGGCGAGCGGTGCGTGCGCGTGCGTCGAGTCTGACCCGGAGCAGTGCGTCGCCGAGCGCAGGCGGGCGGTGCCCGAAGCCGGTCCCGCGCAAACCGCCGCGGTCGTCACGACACCCTCCTCCCCTGGTCCCGCCCCTGGTCCCGTCCTTCGGCGGGACCGGGCCGCCGCGGCGCAGCCCGACCGCTCCCCCGCCGCGCGTCGTGCGTCGGGCACGCGGGGTTGGGGCACGACATCTCCAGCACGCGTCGCGTGCCGCAGTGCGGGCAGGGCGCCTTCACACCCACGGGGGTACCCAGCGGGCGCCGCGGGAGCGCTCAGAACTCGTCGCGACGCTGCAGAGGCTTCGGCCGGCCGTCGGGATCGTGCAGCAGCAGGTACGGCGCGAGGGCGAGCGCGCGGGTGACCGGGCCGAGCTCGGGCGGCTCGAGCCGGCGCAGCCGCCCGGGCGGCCGCGGACCGACGCGGCCGCCGGCGTGCCAGGCGTCGAGCGCCGCCGCGCTCTCGGCGTACGCCGCGAACATGCCCTCGGGCTCGTGCAGGTCGACGAGCGCCTCGGGGTCGTCGGCGTCGCGGTCGAGGTGCTCGGCGGCCAGGCGCAGGCGCAGGGTGCGGGCGAACTCGTCGTCGGGGTCGATGACGACGGCCGAGAGCTCGGAGTCGTGGGTCCAGGACCGGCGGTTGAAGTTGTCGGAGCCGATGGTCGTCCAGGTGTCGTCGACCATGCAGGTCTTGGCGTGGACGTAGACCGGGGTGCCCTCGGCGTTCTCCAGGCCGTAGATCGCGACCCGGTCGGGCGCGGTGCGCTGCATGTCGAGCATCGCGCGACGTCGGCCGAGCTGCTGGGCGCGACGGCTGAGGCCGGTGACGTCGGTGTGGATCGGCACGACGGCGATCACGTGGAGCTCGGGGTGCTCGGCGAGCGCCTCGGTGAAGACCGAGCCGACGTGGGCGCCCCAGAGGTACTGGTCCTCGACGTAGACGAGCCGGCGCGCCTTGCGCACCGCCTTGGTGTATCCGCGCGCGACGCTGCGCTCGCCGCCCCGGGCGAAGGCGTAGTCGCGGCCCTGGCGCAGGTTGGGGTAGGTGCGCAGCAGCTGCACGACGTGGTGCCCGGCCGGCGGGGGCGGTGGCAGCTGCTCGGGCAGCGGGTCGGGCCAGGTGTCGAGGCCCCGCAGCCGGTCGTGGGCAATGACGATGGGGCTGCGGCGCAGCGTCGTGGGGTCCTCCCACCGCTCCCGGAACACGGTCTCGACGTCGTGCACGGCCGGCCCGCTGATGGCGGCCTGGATGTCGTGCCAGGGCGGGGTCTCGCCGTACTCGTCGGCCATGCCGGTGAGCGGCTGCGGGTCGCCGAGGTGGCGCTCGTCGTCACGTCGCGAGTGGCACAGGTCGATGCCGCCGACGTAGGCGATGTCGCGCGACGGGTCGTCGCGGTGGCGGATGACCACCATCTTCTGGTGGTGCGAGCCGCCGGTGCGCACCCGCATGTCGAGGATGACCTCGGCGCCGCGCTGCTGCAGTCGCTTGCCCAGCTGGTGGTTGCCGCGCGCGGTGAACCCGATGGCCTCGGAGTGCGAGCGCCAGACCAGGCCGCGCACGTCGACACCGCGCTCGTCGGCGCTCCCGAGGACCTCGACGACCTCGCTGCCCGGCTCGCCGGTCAGCCGCTCGTCGGCGTCGCCCTGCCAGTCGGTGAACAGCACCAGGTCGCCCTCGCGGGTGGCCTGGATCCGCTCGTAGAGCTCGGCGAAGTACGTCGCGCCGTGGACCAGCGGTCGCACGAGGTTGCCCTCCGACCACGCCTGGTCGCCCGGGTGCTGGTCGTCGAGCCTCGTCCGGGCATTGGCCCGCTCGAGCTTGCCGAGCAACCACTCCGCCGCAGACGCCACCTTGGCAGGCTATGGCACAGGGATCAGGTGACGACGAGGACGTGCAGCTCGCGGGGACCGTGGACGCCCTCGACGCGGTCGAGCTCGATGTCGCTCGTCGCCGAAGGGCCGCTGATCCACGTCTGCGGACGGTGCGGGTCGAGGGCCGCGACGGCCTCGGGCACCCCGAGCACGACCCGGTCCGCGGGCAGCACGCACACGTGCACGTCGGGCACCAGTGAGAACGCCCGCGGCCCCTGGCCCTCGCCGTGCGTGAGCACCAGCGTGCCGGTGGTCGCGACGCCCAGCGTCGCGGTCGTCACGACCGCCGGGATCCGATCGAGCTCGGCCGCCGTGAGCCCGGCTCCGGGCACGGGCTGCGGCACGGGCCACGCGAAGCCGTCGGGCACGACGGTGCGACGGCGCCGCAGCACCGTCGCCAGGGTGTCGGCCACCTCCGCCGGGGTGCAGCGGTGCACCCGGGCGCGGTAGTCCTCGACCCGCTCGACGAAGAGGTCGAGCAGATCGGGGCGCACCGGGCGGCGCGCCGGGTTGGTCCGGTAGTCCCGCGGCACCGGGGCCGCGGCCCGCTCCGTGCCGTGGAGTGCTCCGCGCACCCGCTCGAGGATCGCCGTGCGTGCGTCGTTCATGTGTCGGCCCCGTTCGTCCGTCGCCACCAAGCGCGGAACGACTCCCGTGGAGGAGCAGGGAGATCCCGTGCCTCTGACCAAGCGCCCCCCGGTCCAAGCAACCTTGACACTACCCCGCGTCCACCCGGGTCTACACGCCTGCGACCCAGGAACTTCCCGGCCAGGCCCGTCGCCCGCTCGACGGCGCCGAGCCGCGAGGCCCGGCCGAAGGCCCAGGCGGCGCCCTTCATGGCGGCCGCCTCGCCGACGTGCGAGACCTGTCCGCGGCGGGCGTCGACGACCTGGGCGCGCTGGTCGACCAGCACGCTCGGGATGTCGATGAGCACCGGGCAGACCTCGTAGCAGGCCCCGCACAGCGAGGAGGCGTAGGGCAGCGAGTCGACCTGCTCGTCCTCCCCCACCCCGCGCATGAGCGGGGTCAGGATCGCCCCGATGGGGCCGGGGTAGACCGAGCCGTAGGCGTGCCCGCCGGTGCGCTCGTAGACCGGGCAGACGTTGAGACACGCCGAGCAGCGGATGCAGCGCAGCGCCTGGCGCCCGACCTCGTCGGCCAGAGCGCGGGTGCGGCCGTTGTCGAGCAGCACCACGTGCACCTCCTGCGGCCCGTCGCCGGGGGTGACCCCGGTCCAGGTGGAGGTGTAGGGGTTCATCCGCTCGCCGGTCGAGGAGCGCGGGAGCAGCTGCAGGAAGGCGTCGAGGTCGGCCCAGGTCGGGACGACCTTCTCGATGCCGACCACGCTCACGAGCACCTCGGGCAGCGTGAGGCACATCCGCCCGTTGCCCTCGGACTCGACGACGACCAGGGTGCCGGTCTCGGCGACGGCGAAGTTGGCGCCCGAGACCGCCATGCCGGCACGCAGGAACTTCTCGCGCAGGTGCAGCCGTGCGGCCTCGGCGAGGCGCGCGGGCTCGTCGGTGAGGTCGTCGGGCGCGGGCCGCCCGGCGCCTGCCATCTCGCGCAGGAAGATCTCGCGGATCTCGGCGCGGTTGCGGTGGATCGCCGGCACCAGGATGTGGCTCGGCAGGTCGTCGCCGAGCTGCACGATGAGCTCGGCCAGGTCGGTCTCCCAGGCCGCGATGCCCTCGGCGGCGAGGGCCTCGTTGAGCCCGATCTCGGCGGTGGCCATCGACTTGATCTTCACGACCTCGTCGAAGCCGTGGCCGTGGGCGATCGAGGCGACGACCGCGCACGCCTCCTCGGCGTCGCGGGCCCAGTGCACGACCGCCCCGGCCGCGACCAGGGACTCCTCGAGCGCCACGAGGTGCTCGTCGAGGTGGAGCAGCGTCTGGTCCTTGATCGCCGCGCCGGCAAGGCGCAGCTGCTCCCACTCGCCGGTCTCCTCGAGCTCGGAGACGACGGCGGCGCGCTTGCCGCGGATGGTGCCGGTGGCGTGGGCGAGGTTGCGGCGCAGCTGCGGGTCGGCGAGCGCGGCCCGCGCGGCCTCCGGGAACGCCGGGGTGCCGAGGAACGTGCGGCTCACGAGGCCACCTCCCGGGCGCTCGCCTCGGTCGAGGCCAGCACCTCGGCCAGGTGCACGACGCGTACGCCGGCCCGCTGGCGCGAGAGCAGCCCCCCGACGTGCATGAGGCACGACGAGTCGCCGGCGACCAGCACGTCGGCGCCGGTCTCGCGCACGTGGCGCGCCTTGTCGGAGCCCATCGCCACCGAGGTGTCGGCGTTCTTGACGGCGAAGGTGCCGCCGAAGCCGCAGCACTGCTCGGCCGCCGGGAGCTCGACCAGGTCGAGCCCCTTCACGGCGCGCAGCAGCCGGGTGGGACGGTCGCCGACGCCGAGCATCCGCAGCGAGTGGCAGGTCGGGTGGTAGGTCACCCGGTGGGGGTAGTGCGCTCCGACGTCCTCGACGCCCAGGACGTCGACGAGGAACTCGCTGAGCTCGAGCACCCGCGGCGAGACCTCCTCCACCGCCCGCTGCAGCCCCGCGTCGCCGGAGCGGCGGGCCACGATCGAGTGCTGGTGGCGGCAGGAGCCGGCGCACGAGCCCGACGGGGCGACGACGTGGTCGTAGCCCGCGAAGGCGTCGACGAACGTGCGCACGACCGGCACGGCCTCGTCGAGGTAGCCGGTGTTGACCATCGGCTGGGCGCAGCAGGTCTGCGCGGTCGGGAACTCCACGTCGACGCCGAGGCGGCGCAGCAGGGTGAGCGTGGCCTTCCCGACGTCGGGGAACATCGCGTCGTTGACGCAGGTCACCATCAGCGCGACCTTCACGAGACCACCACTCCCCCATCCTGCGTCACGCCCGCACGCGGGCGGTGCTCGCGCAGCGGGTGGGTGCGGGCGACGAGGTCGCGCAGCGCCTCGAGGTCACCGCTCAGCGCGCCGAGGGCGCGGGCCTGCACGAGCACGTTGCCGAGCGCCGTCGCCTCCACCGGGCCGGCGAGCACGGGCAGCCCGAGCCGGTCGGCGAGCAGGTCGCAGAGCGGCGCGTTCTGCGCGCCGCCGCCGACCACGTGCACCCGCTCGAGGGTGCGGCCCGACAGGGTCGCCGCCTGCTCCACCGCGCGGGCGAACCCCTCGGCGAGCGAGGCGACGATGCTGCGCACCAGGCCGATGCGGTCGGCCGGCGGGGCGACGTCGTGCTCGAGGCACCACGCGGCGATCCGCGCCGGCTGGTCGTCGCTGCCGTCGTTGGGCGCCAGGAACCGCGGGTCCTGCACGTCGAAGACCACGACCGGACCGTCGTACGCCGCGGCCCGGGCGAGCAGCTCGCCGAGGTCGGCCCCGCCCTGCCCCCAGGAGCGCAGGGTCTCCGAGAGCAGCCAGGTGCCCATGACGTTGGTGAGGAAGCGCGTGCGACCGTCGACGCCGCCCTCGTTGGTGAAGTTGGCGGCGCGCGCGGCCTCGGTGACGACGGGCGTCTCGAGCTCGACGCCGACCAGCCCCCACGTGCCGCAGGAGACGTACGCCGCCACGCCGGGGTCGCGCATCGGCACGGCGACGACCGCGGAGGCGGTGTCGTGGGAGCCGACCGCGACGACGGGCACGGCCCCGTGCGGACCGGCGTGCTCGCCGACGACGGTGCCCGGGTCGACGAGCTCGCCGAGCTGGTCGCGACGCAGGCCGACCAGCGCGAGCAGGTCGTCGTCCCAGTCACCGGTGCTGACCGAGAGAAGGCCGGTGGTCGAGGCGTTGGTGCGCTCGCTCACCGCGCGCCCGGTGAGCTGCCAGGTGAGCAGGTCGGGCACGAGCAGGAGCCGCTCGGCCTCGGCCAGCCGCGTCTCGGCGGCCAGCTGGTAGACCGTGTTGAAGGGCAGGAACTGCAGCCCGCTGCGGCGGTAGAGCTCCGCCGGGTCGACCGCACGGTGCACGGTCTCGACCCCGGCGGCGGTGCGGGCGTCGCGGTAGCACCACGGCCACCCGAGCAGCTCGCCGCCGCGCAGCAGGCCGTAGTCGACGGCCCAGGAGTCGACGCCGACCCCGTCGACGGGACCGGCGGCCCGCAGGCCCGCGAGGGCGTGGTCGAACAACGAGGGGGTGTCCCACCTCAGCTCGCGGCCTGCGGGGCCGGGGATCTCGCTCGGGCCGTTGACGAACCGCGCGACCGTCTCGATCACCAGCTCGTCGGGCCCCACCCGGCCGCGGACGACCCGGCCGCTCGAGGCGCCCAGGTCGACCGCGGCCACGGTCACGGTGGGGGCATGCGTCATCGCAGGAACGCCGCGGCCACCCCGGCGTCCACGGGCACGTGGAGACCCGTGGTGTGGGTGAGGTCGGGACCGCACAGCGCGAAGACGGCGTTGGCGATGTGGCTCGGCAGCACCTCGCGCTTGAGGATCGTGCGCTGGGCGTAGAACTTGCCCAGGTCCTTCTCCTCGACGCCGTAGACCTCGGCGCGGTTGGCGCCCCAGCCGCCGGAGAAGATGCCGGAGCCCTGGACGACGCCGTCGGGGTTGACGCCGTTGACCTTGATGCCGTGGGCGCCGAGCTCGGCGGCCAGCAGGCGCACCTGGTGGGCCTGGTCGGCCTTCGCGGCGCCGTAGGCGACGTTGTTGGGCCCGGCGAAGACGGAGTTCTTGCTGGAGATGTAGATGACGTCGCCGCCCATCTCCTGCGCGATCATCGCCCGGGCCGCGGCCTGGGTGACCAGGAACGAGCCCTTGGCCATCACGTCGTGCTGCAGGTCCCAGTCCTTCTCGGTGGTCTCGAGCAGCGAGCGCGAGAGCGAGAGACCGGCGTTGTTGACGACGAGGTCGACGCCACCGAAGGCGAGGACGGCCGCGTCGACGGCCGCCTGCACGGCGGCGGCGTCGGAGACGTCGGCGCCGACACCGACGGCGACGTCGGGGCCACCGATCTCGGCGGCGGCGGCCTCGGCCTTGGCGAGGTCGAGGTCGGCGATGACGACGCAGGCGCCCTCGGCGGCCAGACGCTGGGCGGTGGCCTTGCCGATGCCCGAGGCCGCGCCGGTGACCAGCGCGATGCGGGTCGCGAGCGGCTTGGGGGCCGGCATCCGCTGGAGCTTGGCCTCCTCGAGCGCCCAGTACTCGATGCGGAACTTCTCCGCCTCGTCGATCGGGGCGTACGTCGACAGGCCCTCGGCGCCGCGCATCACGTTGATGGCGTTGACGTAGAACTCACCGGCGACCCGCGCGGTCTGCTTGTCCTTGCCGAAGCTGAACATGCCGACGCCCGGGACGAGCACGATGAGCGGGTCCGCGCCGCGGATGGCCGGGCTGTCCGGCGTCGCGTTGCGCTCGTAGTAGCCGCGGTAGTCCTCGCGGTAGGCGACGGCCAGCTCCTTGAGCCGGGCGATCGACTCCTCGACGCTCGCGGTCGGGGGCAGGTCGAGGACGAGCGGCTTGACCTTGGTGCGCAGGAAGTGGTCGGGGCACGACGTGCCCAGCTCGGCCAGGCGCGGGTGCTCTGCGGCGGCGAGGAAGTCGGTGACGACGCTGGAGTCGGTGAAGTGGCCGACCATCGGGCGGTCCACCGAGGCGATGCCGCGGATGGTCGGCGCGAGCGCGGCGGCCCGGGCGCGACGCTCGGCGTCGGGCAGCGCGGCGTACCCCTCGAGCGCCGGGCCGAACGGCTCGGCCTTGCTGTGCTCGGCGATGTAGGCCGCGGCCGTGTCGATGATCCAGAGCGAGTTGGTCTCGGACTCCTCGCTGGTCTCGCCCCACGCGGTGATGCCGTGACCTCCGAGGATGCAGCCGACGGCCTGCGGGTTGGCCTCCTTGATGGCGGCGATGTCGAGGCCGAGCTGGAAGCCCGGACGGCGCCAGGGCACCCACACCACGCGGTCGCCGAAGATCTCCTTGGTGAGCGCCTCGCCGTCGGCGGCGGTCGCGATCGCGATGCCGGAGTCGGGGTGCAGGTGGTCGACGTGCGCGGCGTCGACGAGGCCGTGCATCGCGGTGTCGATCGACGGTGCGGCACCGCCCTTGCCGTGCAGGCAGTAGTCGAACGCCGCGACCATCTCGTCCTCGCGCTCGATGCCGGGGTAGACGTCGACGAGTGCACGCATCCGGTCCAGGCGCAGCACGGCCAGGCCGGACTCCTTCAGGGTGCCGAGGTCGCCGCCCGAGCCCTTGACCCAGACGAGCTCGACGGGCTCACCGGTGACCGGGTCGGTCTCGGTGCCCTTGGCGGAGGTGTTGCCGCCCGCGTAGTTGGTGTTCTTGGGGTCGGCGCCGAGTCGATTGGACCGAGCGATCAGCTCGGCCGCGGTCGGGTTGGAGGTGGGCATGGTGCCTTCCGGTGAGGTGCGAAGAGGTGTGGTGTGGGAGGAGGGGTGGGAGGACCGGGCGCTCAGAGCCAGCCGGCCTGGGCGCCGCCGATGCGGTCGGCCTCGATCTGCTCCTGGTAGCCGCTGGCGAGGTAGGCCGCCATCGGGTCACCCGGCAGGCCCCGCTCCTCGCGCCAGGCGGCGAGGTGGGGGCGGACGTCGGTGTAGAAGGCGTCCATGAAGACCGCGTTGGCGCCGAGGACGTCACCGTCCTCCTGGGCCGCCGTCAGCGCGTCGCGGTCGACGAGCAGCGCGCGCGCCGTCATCTCCTGGACGTTGAGCACCGAGCGGATCTGGCCGGGGATCTTCTTCTCGACGTTGTGGCACTGGTCGAGCATGTAGGCCACGTCGCTGTCGGGGCCGAAGCCGCCGCCGCGGACGCACTCGAAGAGGATCCGGAACAGCTGGAACGGGTCGGCCGCGCCCACGATCAGGTCGTCGTCGGCGTAGAAGCGGCTGTTGAAGTCGAACGAGCCCAGGCGGCCCAGGCGCAGCAGCTGCGCCACGATGAACTCGATGTTGGTGCCGGGCGCGTGGTGGCCGGTGTCGAGGCACACCATCGCGCGCTCGCCGAGCGCGCTGACCTGGGCGTACGACGTGCCCCAGTCCGGGACGTCGGTGTGGTAGAACGCCGGCTCGAAGAACTTGTACTCGAGCACCAGGCGCTGGGTGTCGCCCAGCGTCAGCAGCCGCTCGTAGATCGTCTGCAGGCTCTCGGCGAGCCGGTCCTGCCGGCCGCGCATGTCGCCCTGGCCGGGGTAGTTGGTCCCCTCGGCGAGCCAGATCTTGAGGTCGCGCGAGCCGGTCGCGGCCATCACGTCGAGGCACTCGAAGTGGTGGTCGATCGCCTTCTGGCGGATCTTGGCGTCGGTGTGGGTGAGGGCCCCGAACTTGTAGTCGTCGTCCTGGAAGGTGTTGGAGTTGATCGTGCCGATGCCGGTGCCGAGGTCCTCGGCGTAGCGGCGCAGGGCGGCGAAGTCGTCGACCAGGTCCCACGGGATGTGCAGGGCCACCGTCGGCGCGAGGCCGGTGAAGCGGTGGACGGTCGCCGCGTCGGCGATCTTCTCCTCCACCGTCCGGGGGGTGCCGGGGGTGCCGAACACCTTGAACCGGGTGCCGGAGTTGCCGTAGGCCCACGAGGGGACCTCGATCGCCTGCCCCTCCAGCTGGGCTGCGATCTGCTCGAACGTCGTCATCTCACTCACTCACGCGTCGGTAGTGGACCCGAGGTGGTGCTCCAGCTGGTCCTCCAGGTGGAACACCTCCTCGAGCACGAGGAACCCCTCGTCGGGCGCACGGCCCTCGAGCTCCTCGAAGAACTGCGCCATCTCGGCCTGCCAGCGGCCGTTGACCTCGGTGCGGGCCATGCCCGCCAGGGCCTCCTCGAGCGATGGCGTCTCGAAGTAGCCGATGAGCAGCCCGTCGGGCCGCACGAAGAGCGAGTAGTTGTGCCACCCGGTCTCCGCGAGGGCCGCGAGCATGTCGGGCCAGACGGCGGCGTGCCGCTGCCGGTACTCCGTGAGCCGATCGGGCTTCACCTGGAGCTGGAAGCAGACACGCCGCACGTCGGGTCCTCTCTCGTCTCTGGGTCTGTGCTCTGCGTCGGTCCGACTTCGACTCAGAAGTCGAAGTCGCCGATGTTGTCGGCGTTGAACTTGAACGGCTCGCCCAGCAGCACGACGCCGTCCTCGGCGGTGAACTCACCCAGGTCGCCGGCCTCGAACGAGCCGGAGCCGTCCGTGACGTCGCCGTCGACGAGGGCCTTGGCGGCGTACGCCGCGAGGGTGCCGAGGTCGGCGGGGTTCCACAGGGCGAACTCGGTGACGGTGCCGTCCTCGACGTACTCGCGCATCTGGTTCGGGGTGCCGAGACCGGTGAGCGCGACCTTGCCCTTGGCGTCGGAGGTCGAGAGGTAGCGGGCGGCGGCCGCGATGCCGACGGTGGTCGGGCTGATGATGCCCTTCAGGTCCGGGTTGGCCTGCAGGAGCGCCGCGGTCTGGTCGAACGACTTCTGGTCGTCGTCGTCGCCGTAGACGGTGTCGACGAGCGTGATGTTCGGGTGGTTCGCCGCCAGGTCCTCCTTCATGAGGTCGATCCAGGCGTTCTGGTTGGTCGCGTTGGCCGCGGCCGAGAGGATGGCGATGTCACCCTCGTCGCCGATCTGCTCGGCGATCATGTCGACCTGCACCTTGGCGATGCCCTCGGCGGTGGCCTGGTTGATGAACAGGTCGCGGCAGTCGGCGTTGGTGTCGGAGTCGAAGGTGACGACCTTGACGTCGGCGTCGCGCGCCTCGTTCAGCGCGTCGCAGATCGCCTCGGGGTCGTTGGCCGACACGACGAGGGCGCTCGCGCCCTGCTGCGCCGCGGTGTTGATGAACGGCACCTGCGCGTCGGGGCTGGCCTGGTCGGGACCGACCTCCTGGTAGGTGCCGCCGAAGGCCTCGACGGCCGCCTTGCCGGCGTTGTCGCTCGTGTCGAAGTACGGGTTGCCCAGGTTCTTCGGCAGGAAGACGTAGGTGCCGGACGCGCTGTCGCCGCCACCGCTGCTGTTGTCGGAGCCGCTGCCGCCGTCGTCGCCGCCGCAGGCGGACAGGGACAGACCGGCCGAGAGGACGAGTGCGGCGAGCGCCGCCACCCGTCGGTTGTGCAACTTCATCGTTGGAGCCTTTCCTCGTGGTCGACCGGTGCTTCGCCCGTGTCGTTTCTGGGTGGAGCGGGTGTTGCGGACCTCGTCCGACCGGCCAGACTGCGCAGCCGGACGAGGAGACTGGGTGCGATCACCGAGAGGATGAGCAGGCTCCCGATGACGATGTTGATGACGTTGACCGTCTGGTTCTCCAGGCGCATCGCGCTGGAGATCACGCCGATGAGCAGCACGCCGGCGACGACGCCGTGCAAGGCGCCCCGGCCGCCGAAGATCGAGACGCCGCCGAGCAGCACCGCGGCGATGACCTGGAGCTCGAGGCCCGTGGCGTTGTCACCGCGGGCACTGCCGTAGCGCAGCGTGTAGTAGACGCCGGCCAGCGCCGAGACCGCGCCGGTCATGACGAACAGCCAGAACTTCGTGCGCTCGACGTCCACGCCGGAGAAGTGCGCGGCCTCGTCGTTGAGCCCGATCTCGTAGATCCCGCGGCCGAACGGCGTGAAGTGGAGCAGCCAGGCGAACGCGATGAGCAGCAGGACGAACGGGATCAGCACGACCGGGTAGCTCGAGCCGTCGACGATGCGCTGCTTGGCCAGGTCGGTCCAGCGCTCGGGGAAGTCGGTGACCGCCTCCGTGCCGAGCAGGCCGACCGCGATGCCGCGGTAGAGCGCGAGCGTGCCGATGGTGACCGCGAGCGACGGCAGACCGACGTAGCCGACGAGGAAGCCGTTGAGGGCCCCACAGACGACGCCGACCAGCACCGCGACGAGCGCGGCGACCGGGATCGAGAGACCCGCGTCCTGGTGGAGCAGGCCGACGAGCACGCTGCTCAGCCCGACCACGCTCGCCACCGACAGGTCGATCTCGCCGGTGACGATGACCAGCGTCATCGGCAGGGCGATGAGCAGGATCGGCGCGGTGTCGAGGAAGAGGTAGTAGAGCGTCAGCGGACCGTCGAAGGCCTGGACGTTGGCGGTGCTCCAGGTGAAGACGAGCACCAGGGCGACGATGACCGCGACCTCGGGGGTCAGCAGGGCCCGGCGCCACAGGGGCTGGGCGTGCGCCGCGTAGGAGCGCGGCGTCTCCGTGGGAGGGGTGGCGAGCTGGGTCATCGGTCGTTGGCCTCCACGAGCTTGCGCTCCTGCCGCAGGGTGAGCAGCCGGTCGAGGGCGACGGCCGCGAGGATCAGGGCGCCGACGACGGCCTGCTGCCAGAAGTCGGAGATGCCGAGGATCGGCAGGGCGCGGTTGATGGTCACGAGCAGGAAGGCGCCGATCGCGGCGCCCCACACCGTGCCGCTGCCGCCGAAGATCGCGACGCCGCCGATGACGGCCGCGCCGACCGCCTGGAGCTCGATGCCGTAGCCGGCGCCCGAGGAGACGGTGCCGTAGCGCGCGGCGTACACGACACCGGCCAGGCCGGCGAGCGCCCCCGAGACCACGAAGGCCAGGAGCACGCGGCGGCTGACCCGCAGTCCGTAGAGCGTGGCCGCGTCGGGGTCGGAGCCGATGGCGTAGAGCTCGCGGCCGGCCCGGGCGGTCCAGAGGAAGTAGCCCACGACCGCCAGCACGACCAGCGCGATGATCGTCAGGACCGGGACGCCCAGCAGCTGCTGGGTGCCGAGCCGCGAGAAGCCGCGCGGCAGGTCGGAGGCGTTGATCCGGTCGGAGCCGGCCCAGGTGAGGAACGCGCCGCGGTAGATGTAGAGCGTGCCGAGCGTGATGACCAGGGCGGGCACCTTGCCCCACGCGACCAGCACGCCGTTGACCAGGCCGAGTACGGCACCGAAGGCCATGCCGGCGAGGAACACCACCGGGATCGGCAGCCCCGGGTGGTCGACGAACAACCGCCCGGTGAGGTACGCCGACAGCCCGAGGGTCGAGCCGACCGACAGGTCGACGTTGCGGGTGATGATCACGACCGTCTGACCGGTCGCCAGGATCAGCAGCAGGCACGGGGTCAGCAGCAGGTCGCGGAAGCCGGTCGAGCTGAAGAGGAACCCGTCGTTCTTGACCGTCGTGACGAGGATCAGCGCGACGAGGACCGTGAACACCGCGATCTCGCGGGAGCGGAGCAGCCCCCCGAGCACCCGCCGGGTCGGCGAGGTCGCGCTGGGCTGGACGAGCAGGTCGGTGCTCATGCGTGGACCTCCTGGTCGTTGCGGCGGGTGGCGGCGAGCATGACCTTCTCGGGGGTGGCGTCGGCGCGGTCGAGCTCGGCGCTGATCCGGCCCTCGCAGACGACGAGGACGCGGTCGGCCATGCCGAGCACCTCCGGCAGCTCGGAGGAGATCATCACGATGGCCATGCCCTGGCCGGCCAGGTCGGAGAGCAGGCGGTGCACCTCGGACTTGGTGCCGACGTCGATGCCGCGGGTGGGCTCGTCGATGATCAGCAGCTTGGGCTCGGTGGCGAGCCACTTGGCGATGACGACCTTCTGCTGGTTGCCCCCGGACATCGTCGCGGCGGGCATGTCGAGGGCGTTGGTCTTCACCTGCAGCTTGGCGGCCCACGGGCTGCTGGCGCGGTCCTCGGCGCTCCCGGTCAGCACGCCGGCGGTGCTCAGGCCGCGGCGGATGACGGAGGCGATGTTGCGCGCCACCGACCCCTCGACGACCAGGCCCTGCTTGCGGCGGTCCTCGGGGACCAGCGCCATGCCGGCGCGTACGGCGCCCCGCGGGTCGCCGCGGCGGACCTCGCGACCGTCGAGGCGCACGGTGCCGCTGTCGTAGGAGTCGACGCCGAAGACGGCGCGCGCGATCTCGCTGCGGCCGGCACCGACGAGCCCGGCGAGGCCGACGATCTCGCCGGCCCGCACCTCGAAGGAGACGTCGTGGAAGACGCCGGCCGAGGTGAGCCCCTCGACCGAGAGCACCACGTCGCCGACCGGCGCGGGGGTCTTCGGGAACAGCTCGCCGACCTCGCGACCGACCATCTGGGCGACCAGCGCGTCGACGGTGGTGTCGGCGAGGGCCTGCGTGGCGACGTACGCACCGTCGCGCATGACGGTGACGGTGTCGCAGAGCGCGAACACCTCGTCGAAGCGGTGGGAGATGAAGACCAGGCCGCGCCCCTCGTCACGCAGGCTGCGGGCGACCTGGAACAGCCGCTCGACCTCGACCCCGCTGAGCGCCGCGGTCGGCTCGTCCATGATGAGCAGCGCCGCGTCGAGCGAGATGGCCTTGGCGATCTCGATGATCTGCTGGTCGGCGATCGACAGGCCGCGGGCGAGCCGGCGGGGGTCGAGGTCGACGCCGAGACGGCGGAACAGCGAGGTCGCCTCGGCGTGCATCGCACCGCGGTCGATCCGGCGTCCGCTCAGCAGCGGCTGGCGGCCCATGAAGATGTTCTCGGTGACCGACAGGTCGGGGAACAGCGTCGGCTCCTGGTAGATCACCGCGATGCCGGCGGCCTTCGACTCCGCGGTCGAGGCGAAGTCGACGCTCTCGCCGCGGAAGCGCAGGTCGCCGCCGTCGCGGCGGTGCACGCCGGCGACGATCTTGACCAGCGTCGACTTGCCCGCGCCGTTCTCGCCGATGAGGGCGTGGATGGAGCCGGGACGCACGCTGAGGGTGCCGTCGCGCAGCGCACGCACGGCCCCGAAGGACTTCTGCACACCCTCGAGCTCGAGGATCGGCGCCTCGCCCTGCGACGCCGATTGAAAGGTTTCATTCATCGCCGCAGACGCTAGGTGACTGCGATCACAGTCGTCAAGATCACGAGCGAAGAAAGTTGCGTAGAGTGCGCACGCAACGTTTCACCCAGCCCCCGGCCACGGCGAGGAGTCCCCGATGCGCAGTGCCTCCGTCAAGGACGTCGCCGCGCGCGCCGGCGTGTCCCTCGGCACCGTGTCCAACGTGCTCAACCGGCCCGACCGGGTCAGCAGCTCCACGCGGGAGCGCGTCGAGGCCGCCATGGGCGAGCTCGGCTTCGTGCGCAACGAGTCCGCCCGTCAGCTGCGCACCGGCACGAGCCAGACGCTCGCCTACGTCGTGCTCGACGCCAGCAACCCGTTCTTCACCGACGTCGCCCGGGGCATGGAGGGCGCGGCGGAGGCCCACGGTCTTTCGCTCGTGCTGTGCAACAGCGGGCAGCGGCCCGACCGGGAGGCCGCCCACCTCGCGCTCTTCGCCCAGCAGCGGGTGCAGGGCATCCTCGTGACCCCGGTCGACCCCACCTCGCCGCTGCTCGATCGCACCCGCACCCTGGGCACCCCGGTCGTGATCGTCGACCGGACGCGTCACGACGCGTCGTTCTGCTCGGTCTCCGTCGACGACGAGCTGGGCGGGCGGCTGGCCGTCGAGCACCTCGTCGACCGCGGGCACCGGCGCATCGCCTTCATCGGCGGCCCGATGGAGATCGGCCAGATCACCGACCGCCTGCGCGGGGCGCGGGCGGCGTGGGCCGACGCCGGCCGGCCGGCCGAGGACCTGGTGGTGCTCGTGACCGACTGGCTCGACGTGGCGGGCGGTCGCGAGGCCGGCGCCCGCCTGGCGGGCATGAGCTCGGCCAAGCGCCCCACGGCGGCGTTCTGCGCCAACGACCTGATCGCGCTCGGGCTGCTGCAGCACGCCATCAGCAGCGGCACCTCGGTGCCCGAGCAGCTCGCGATCGTGGGCTACGACGACATCGAGTTCGCGGCCGCCGCCGCGGTGCCGCTCTCGTCGGTGCGCCAGCCGCGCCACGAGCTCGGCCGCGCCGCCGCGGACCTGCTGCTCGACGAGGCCGGCAACCCCGACCACGAGCACCGGCAGGTGCAGTTCACCCCCGAGCTGGTGGCGCGGCGCTCGACCGGCTGAGACCCGGCTGTCTCAGACCTCCACGATCACGTTGGTCGCCTTGACGACCGCGGTGGCGGTCGAGCCGACCTCCAGACCGAGCTCGTCGGCGGCGTCGCGGCTCATCAGCGAGACGATGCGGAAGTCACCGCAGGCCAGCTCGACCTGGGCCATCACCTCGTCACGCTTGACCGCCACGACGACGCCGGTGAGCCGGTTGCGCGCCGAGCTGGTGCGGGTCGAGCCCGACAGCGAGGCGAGCAGCGGGGCGAGCTGGTCGACCGGCAGCACCCGCTGGTTGCGGTGGCGCTCGAACCGCACGCGGCCCTCGGCCTCCCAGCGCCGCAAGGTGTCGACACTGACGCCGACCGCCTGGGCGACCTCGCCGATCCGCAGGTGCTCCGCCACGCTCGCAACCTACCGGCGCGACCTACCGGGCGTAGACCGCGACCTCGGTCGCCTTGACCACGAGCACCACCCGCAGTCCCGGCTCCAGCCCGAGCTCGGCGGCGGCCTGCACGGTCACGTCGGCGTGCAGCGCGCCCGCGTGCACCCGGATCAGGTCGGCGGTGGGCTCGATCTCGGTGACGACGACGTCGAAGGCGTTGCGCGGGCTGCCGGCCACGGCCTCGCGGTAGACCGCGACCGCACCGGGGCGGAACGTCGCCACGGCGGCCGCACCCTCGGCGGGCGGCTCCCCCACCACCCGGCCGTGCACGGCGCGACCGTCGGCGTCGACGACCGCGCCGTCGCGCCACGTGCCGACGACGAGGTCGAGGCCGGCCAGGCGCGCCGCGAAGGCGCTTCGCGGTCGCGAGAGCACCTCCTGGGACACCCCCTGCTCGACGACCCGGCCGCGCTCGAGCACGACGACGCGGTCGGCCAGCATCAGCGCGTCGAGCGGGTCGTGGGTGACCACGATCGTCGTGCGCTCGGCCAGCACCCGGCGCAGGGTGCGGCGCAGCTCCGGCAGCACCGCCACGTCGAGCGCGGCCATCGGCTCGTCGAGCAGCAGCAGGTCCGGCTCGGCGGCCAGCGCCCGGGCGACGGCGACCCGCTGCGCCTGACCGCCCGACAGCTGCGCCGGGCGGCGCTCGGCGAGCTCGCCGACGCCGACCTCGTCCAGCCACCGCTGCGCCGTCCGCCGCGCCGACGCGCGCCGTGCGCCGGTGCTGCGCGGACCGAAGGCGACGTTGTCGAGAGCGCTCAGGTGCGGGAACAGCAGCGCGTCCTGCCCCAGCAGCGCCGTACGCCGGGCGTGAGGGGCCACCCGCGTCCCCCGGGCGCCGGAGCCGACGTCGGTGAGCACCCGCCCGCCGAGCACGACCCGTGCTCGCTCGGGCACGAGCGTCCCGGCGACGACGCCGAGCGCGGTGGACTTGCCCGACCCGTTGGGCCCGAGCAGCGCGAGCGTCTCGCCGTCGGCGACCTCGAGCGCGACCTCGACGTCGCGCTCCGTGGCGTGCAGCGAGAGCTCGAGCGTCACAGCGCCCCCCGCCCGGTGCGCGCGAACCCGATCACCAGCACCGCCACTACGACCAGCACGAGCGCGAGCGCCACGGCGGCGTCGGGGTCGGTCTCGCGCTGGAGGTAGATCTCGAGCGGGAGCGTGCGGGTGCGGCCCTGCAGGCTGCCGGCGAAGGTGATCGTCGCCCCGAACTCGCCCAGCGACCGGGCGAAGGCGAGCACCGCGCCGGAGGCCAGGCCGGGCAGCACGAGCGGCAGCGTGATGCGCCGCAGCACGGTCGTGGGCCGGGCGCCGAGGGAGGCCGCGACGACCTCGTAGCGCTCCCCCGCGGTGCGCAGCGCACCCTCCAGCGAGACGACGAGGAACGGCAGCGCGACGAAGGTCTGCGCCATCACGACGGCGAGCGTCGAGAAGGCCACCTGCACGCCGAGCGCGTCGAGCTCGGAGCCGAGCAGTCCGCGCCGGCCGAAGGTGTAGAGCAGCGCCAGCCCGCCGACGACCGGCGGCAGCACGAGCGGGAGCAGCACGAGCGAGCGGAGCACCCCCAGCCCCGGGAACTCGTGGCGCGCCAGCACCACCGCCATCGGCACCCCGAGCACCACGCAGGCCAGGGTGCTCGCCGCCGAGGTCTTCAGCGACAGCGCGAACGCCGCCCGCGAGGACTCCGAGGTGATCAGCGAGCCGAAGTCGCCCCAGTCGACCCGGGCGACGATCGCGACCAGCGGCAGCAGCACGAACGCCGCGCCGAGCGCCGCCGGGACCCACACCCAGCGGGGCACGCCCACCGTCGACGACCTGGCGCGTCGGTCAGGGCGCGCCGAACCCGGCCTTCGCGAGGACGTCCTGGCCGGTCTGGGAGAGGACGAGGTCGACGAACTCCTGGGCGAGGTCACGGTGCTCGGAGCCCTCCAGGGCGACGATCGGGTAGGTGTTCACCACCTGGTCGGACTCGGGGAAGGGTACGCCGGTGACGTCGTCGCCCGCGGCCGTCACGTCGGTGACGTAGACGAGCCCGGCGTCGGCCTCGCCGGAGGTGACCTTGCCCAGCACGTCGGTGACGGACTGCTCCTCGCTCACCGGCGTGATGTCGACGCCCGTGGCCTCCTCCATCTTCGCCGTGGCCGCGCCGCAGGGCACCTCGGGCGCGCAGACCACGACCTTCAGGTCGGGGTCGGCGAGGTCGGCGAACGACGTGACGCCACCGGGGTCGTCGGGCGGAGTGGCGATCTCGAGGGTGTTGGTGGCGAAGTCCTGCGGGTCGCCGGCCTGCAGGTCGTCGGCGGTGAGCTTGTCCATGTTGGCCGTGTCGGCCGAGGCGAAGACGTCGCCGGGCGCGCCCTCCTGCAGCTGCGAGACCAGGTCGGAAGAGCCGCCGAAGCTGAACTGCACGTCGACGCCGTCGTGGGCGGCCTCGAACTCCTCGCCCAGCTGCTCGAACGTCGAGGTGAGCGAGGCGGCCGCGAAGACCGTCAGCGTCGTCTCGCCGTTCCCACCGCCGTCGCCACCGCTGCCGGCGTCTCCCCCGTCGTCCCCGCAGCCTGCGGCAGCGAGCACGAGGAGGGCGGCGACGGTCACCGAGCCGAAGCGGCGGAAGCGGGTCATGGACGCATGAAACCACACTCCACCTAGGCAACACCTAGGCAGACCCACCGATGCCAGCCAGGGCCCGACAGCGTGCGAAGATCGTTGCACTGTGCAACGAAATGACGGGCAACGGTCCCCCTACTCCCACGTCCCAGCCCTCCTCCGCCTGCGGGGCCACCGCGGCGCCACGTTCGCCGTGCTGGCCGTGGCTGCCGCGTCGTTCTCCCTCCTGCAGTCGCTCATCGTCCCGGTGCTGGCGACGCTGCAGGTCGAGTTCGCCACCGACCAGAGCACCGCCACCTGGGTGCTCACCGGCTACCTGCTCGCCGCCTCCGTCGCGACGCCCCTCCTGGGCCGCCTCGGCGACGCGATCGGCAAGGACCGGGTGCTGGTCTTCTGCCTCGGCGCACTCGCGGTCGGCTCCCTGGCCGCCGCGCTCGCGCCCAGCATCGGCTGGCTGATCGCCGCCCGCGTCCTGCAGGGCCTCGGCGGCGGCGTGATGCCGCTGTGCTTCGGCATCATCCGTGACGAGTTCGGAAGCCGGATGACGACGGCGATCAGCGTCATCGCCTCGCTGCTGGCCGTCGGGTTCGGGGTCGGCATCGTCGTCGCCGGGCCCCTGGTCGACGCCGTCGGCATCCGCGGGCTCTTCTGGGTGCCCGCCATCGTGACCGGCGCGACCTCGCTGGCCGCGCTGCTCGTCGTACCCCCGTCGCCCACGCGCACCAGCGCCCGCCTGCCGGTCCTGCCCGCGGCCCTGCTCGCCACGTGGCTCGTCTGCCTGCTGCTGGCGATCAGCCAGGGCAACCGGTGGGGCTGGGTCTCCGTCCCCGTCGTCGCCCTCGCCGTCGCCGCGCTCGTGCTGGCCGTCGTGTGGGTGCAGGTCGAGCGCCGGGCGGCGGTCCCGCTGGTCGACATGAAGATGATGGGCCAGCGCGGCGTGTGGACGGCCAACGTCGTCGCGGGCTGCGTCGGCTTCGGCATGTTCGGCGCGTTCGGCTTCCTGCCGCAGCTGCTGCAGACGCCGCCCGAGGCGGGCTACGGCCTCGGCGCCACCATCACCGAGTCGGGCCACATCCTGCTGCCGTCGGCGGTCGCGTCGTTCGTCGTCGGCTTCTTCGCCGGGCGCCTCGCGCAGGTCGTCGGTGCCCGGCTCGTCATCACCGTCGGGCTGGTCGTGACCGGCGCGTCGTTCGTCGGGATGGGGCTGCTCCACGACCACGCCTGGCAGCTGGTGCTCGTCACCACGGTGCAGGGCCTTGGCTCGGGTCTGGTCTTCTCCGTCCTCGCGACCGTCGTCGTCTCCGCCGTGCCGGCCGAGCAGACCGGCGTCGCGTCGGGGATGAACAACAACATCCGCACGATCGGCGGCTCGATCGGCTCGGCCACGATGGCCGGCGTGCTCGCCGCCCACGTCGGACCGACCGGCTTCCCCGAGGAGGTCGGCTACACCGTCGGCTTCGTCGTGCTCGGGGTCGTCACCGCCCTCGCGGCGTTCGCCTCCGTCCTCATCCCCCGCACGCCGCGCCGCGACCCCGGCCCGCTGCTCGACGCCGCCGACGGCGAGCTCGGACTGGTCCCCGGAGCCACCCCCGGAGCTCGCGTCCCCGCGTGACCCGGACGCCGCTGCACCGTTGACCCTGA
This sequence comes from Nocardioides flavescens, assembly GCF_009823805.1. Lineage (GTDB taxonomy): Bacteria > Actinomycetota > Actinomycetes > Propionibacteriales > Nocardioidaceae > Nocardioides > Nocardioides flavescens. The sequence continues at coordinate 453,558 of NZ_WUEK01000001.1, forward strand.
CGTGCCCACCCGGAGCGCGGCGTCCCACGTCGGTCGAGCCTTCTCCGGACTCTGCCTCGCGGGGCTGCTGGTCGCGCTGGTCCTGGTCGTCTTCCCCGAGCTGCGGCCGGGCTCGGGCGGCGACGACCGGCCGTCGTACGCCGGGCTGACGCCGGCCCAGCCCGTGCAGCTGAGCGCGGCCGACGTGGGCCTCACCGCGCCTCTGCTCGGCTCCGACCGCGACCCCGTCTCGACCCTGGCCACCCCGCCCGACGACACGCCCCTGGTGACGTGGTGGCAGGACAGCGCCGAGCCAGGGGCCGCCCAGGGCCAGACCGTGCTGACCGCGCACGCGAGCGCCGAGGCGGGCGGTCTCACCGCCCTCGCCGACCTCACCGAGGGCGACCACCTCGATGTCGCGACCCGCGCGGGCACGATGCGCTACGAGGTCACCTCCGTGCGCACCCTCGGCCCCGATCGGCTGCAGCGCGCCTCCGTCCGGCTCTTCGACCAGGACGCCGGCGACGGCGGCCTCGTCGCGATCTCCACCGAGCAGTGGGACGGCTCGCGCTACCAGCGCAGTGTCGTCGTCACCGCCGCCCCGCTGGGGCAGCCGGAGGGCTGAGCCCACCTACTCCGGTCGGGGGTACCGGCCCGAGATGGACGTCGAGAAGGCCCTGAGCGCCGCGCGGGCGCGGCACGAGTCGATCCTGGTGACGCTGCGCTCCGACGGACGACCGCAGCTGTCCAACGTCCTGCACGCCGTCGGCGACGACGGTCTCGTGCGGGTCTCGACCACCGGCGACCGGGCCAAGGCCGCCAACCTGCGGCGCACCCCGTGGGCGGCCCTGCACGTCAACGGCGAGGACTTCTGGGGCTACGCCGTCCTCGAGGGTGACGTCACGCTGTCGGCCGAGGCCGCCGCACCCGACGACGCGACGGTCGACGAGCTCGTCGGTCTCTACCGCTCGCTCAACGGCGAGCACGACGACTGGGACGACTACCGCGCCGCGATGGTGCGCGACCGGCGCCTCGTCGTACGCCTCTCCCCCACCCGGGCCTACGGCGCGCTGAAGGACTGAGCGGACCCAGCTGGTTTCGAGACAGTCGCTAGCGCGACTTCCTCAACCACCGGTGGTCCCGGTGGTTGAGGAAGGACGAAGTCCTGTCTCGAAACCACCTCAGATGCACGCGAGGACTACAGGTACAACCCCGTCGACTCGCCGGTGCCGCCTAGTCGGTCGGTGGCGACGGCGTGGACGTCGCGCTCGCGCATGACGACGTAGGTCTCGCCGTGGACCTCGACCTCGGACTTGTCCTCGGGGTCGAAGAGCACGCGGTCACCGGTCTCGACGCTGCGGGCGTGGGGGCCGACGGCGACGACGCGCGACCAGGCGAGCCGGCGGGCGCCCATCGCGGCGGTCGCCGGGATGACGATGCCGCCGGTCGAACGGCGTTCGCCCGCCTCGCGGTCCACCTCGACGAGCACGCGGTCGTGCAGCATGCGGATGGGGGTCTTGTCGCTCACCGGGTGACTCAGCAGGTCGCTCAGCGGGTGGTGCGGCGGATGACGACGAGCACCGCCACGAAGGCAGCGACCCCGCCGACGACCTTGAGGATGTTCTCGGTGCGCGGCTCGCCCGTGGCGTGGTCGACGAAGAACGCCTTCACCCCGGCGACCTCCCGACCGACGATCGTCTTGGGGTGCGCGCGGAACAGCAGCTCGTCGATCGTGCCCGCCAACCGCTCGCGCGTCTCCTCGATCTCGCGCTCGAGCTGGGAGGGCGGGCGATCCGCCGGGTCTTCGGTCCGCTTGGCCACCTGGGGAGGCTATCAACTGCTCCGCGGCAGGCTGCGCGGGTCGAACCCGAACGGCAGCTCGAGGCGGTGGGCGCTCATCAGGGCGTCGTCGGTGAGCACGTCGTACGTCGACCCGTCGGCCACGATCGTGCCCCCGCTGAGCACCACCGAGCGCGGGCACAGCTCGAGTGCGTAGGGCAGGTCGTGGGTCACCATCAGCACGGTCACGTCGAGCGAGCGGAGGATGTCGGCCAGCTCGCGACGGCTGGCCGGGTCGAGGTTGGACGACGGCTCGTCGAGGACGAGGATCTCGGGCTCCATCGCCAGCACGGTCGCGACCGCGACCCGGCGCCGCTGACCGAAGGACAGGTGGTGCGGCGGGCGATCGGCGTACTCCGCCATCCCGACCTGCTCGAGCGCGTGCTGGACGCGGGCGTCGAGCTCGGCGCCGCGCAGGCCGAGGTTGGCCGGGCCGAAGGCGACGTCGGCGCGCACGGTGCCCATGAAGAGCTGGTCGTCGGGGTCCTGGAAGACGATGCCCACGCGACGCCGGATCTCGGGCACGTTGGCCGGGGTCACCGGCAGGCCGCTCACCGAGACCGATCCGCGACCGCCGGTGAGGATGCCGTTGAGGTGGAGCACCAGCGTGGTCTTGCCGGCGCCGTTGGGGCCGAGCATGGCCACGCGCTCGCCGCGGTGGACGTGCAGGTCGACGCCGAAGAGCGCCTGGTGACCGTCGGGGTAGGCGAAGGCCAGCCCCTGGACGTCGAGCACGGGAGTGGTCACGAGCGGGGCAGCCGTCCGGTGTAGCCCCGGCTCAGCATCGCCAGGTGCACCCGCTCGCCGCGCTCGTAGGAGCGGATGAACAGCGCGCCGGCGCTGCGGGCCAGCACCGGCCAGTGCCGCGGGTTGCGGGCGTCGAAGCCGCGCGAGGCGCGGGCGACCCTCATCCGCTGCAGCTCGCCGGTGACGACCTCGAGGTAGCGGACCATGAAGCCCATGATCTGCACGAGCAGGTCGGGCATCCGCAGCCGCTCCAGCCCGCGCAGGAGGTCCTGGGCCTCGGTGGTGGCCGCCAGCGTGAGGCTGGCGAGCACACCGAGCGTGCCCTTGGCGAGCAGCCCCCACGCCGACAGCAGCCCCGACTCGCTCAGCGAGAGTCCGAGCACCTCGACACGGGGGCCGTGCGCGACGAAAGGGATGAGCACCGCGAAGGCCACGAACGGCACCTCGACGACCATCCGCTTGAGCAGGTAGCCCACCGGCACCCGGGAGACCGCGACGACCCCGACGATGACGGCGAGGTAGCCGGCGTAGGCCCAGTACCACTCGCGCGGCGTCGCCACCACCACGAGCACGAACCCCAGCAGCGCCAGGATCTTGAGGTGGGCGGGGGCCCGGTGCAGTGGCGAGTGGGCGTGGAAGTGCAGCGAGTGGCCGTGCGGACCGCCCATCAGGCGGAGTCGACCGTCTCGTCCGCGCGCCCGCGGCGGCGTACGACGAACGCCAGCCCGCCGGCCAGGGCCAGCACGACGACGACGCCCACGACCCCGGCGAGTCCGCCGGACAGGCGGTCGTCGCCCACGAAGTCAGCGGAGTAGCCGGCGAAGGGCCCGTCGCTGGTCGCGTGCTCGGTCTCGGTCTGGGCGAACCCCTGGTCCTGCGAGACCTTGGTCAGGCCGTCGGGGTCGCTGTCGGCGTAGAAGCTGACGACGCCGGCGAGCACGACTGCGACGAGCAGCACCCCGGCGGCCAGGACGCCGGTGCTGACGCGCCGGCGGGCCACGCGCGTCACGCGGCCGCTCCGGTGGTGCGGACCTCGAGCTCGCGGACCGCCATCACCCGCCGCGCGCCGTACACCAGGTCGGGTCGCACCGCGACGATGCTGGCGACGGCCAGGGCGGTGATGACGCCCTCGCCGATGCCGATGAGCACGTGCACGCCGACCATGGCGGTGGCGAGCGTGCTGAGCGAGAGGTCGGCGGTGCCGCCGATCGCGTAGAGCGCCACGAAGAGCAGCGCCGCGACGGGCACGGAGACGAACGCCGCTACGCCGGCGGCGGGCGCGACGCTCGAGAGCCGCTTGGGCAGGACCGTCTGCAGGGCCCGGAAGACCGCCCAGCCGACGAGCGTCGTGGTGAGGCCCATCAGCACGATGTTGGTGCCGAGCGCGGTGATGCCACCGTCGGCGAAGAGCAGCGCCTGCACGATGAACACCGTGCTGGTGCACAGCACCGCCGTGTAGGGCCCGACGAGCACGGCCGCGAGGGCCCCGCCCATCAGGTGCCCGCTCGTGCCGGAGGCGACGGGGAAGTTGAGCATCTGGACGGCGAAGACGAACGCCGCGACCAGCCCGGCCAGCGGGGCCGTGCGGTCGTCGAGCTCGCGTCGGGCGCCGCGCAGTGCGACCGCCACGGCCGCGACCGCGACCACGCCGGTGCCGACCGAGGTCGGCGCGTCCAGGAATCCGTCGGGGACGTGCACCCTGGGTGCCTCCTGCCTCGGTGGTCCCCTACCGTGGGGACCGCTTCTCTCGAACTCGCTCAGCCTACGCTCTTGCAACTCCCTTGCAACTGCGAGGCGGACAGGAGCCCGCCATGACCGACGCCCCCTCCGAGCAGACCCGGCTCACCCCCGGCGACACCGCGCCCGACTTCTCGCTGCCCGCCGACGACGGCTCGACGGTCGCGCTGCGCGACCTCCTCGCCGACAGCCAGCGCGTGATCGTCTACTTCTACCCCGCGGCGATGACGCCGGGCTGCACCAAGCAGGCCTGCGACTTCACCGACTCGCTCGACTCGCTCGCCGCCTCCGGCTACACCGTCGTCGGGATCTCGCCGGACAAGCCGGAGAAGCTCGCGAAGTTCCGCGAGCGCGACTCACTGACCATCCCGCTGCTCTCGGACCCCGACAAGGCCGTCCTCGCGGCGTACGGCGCGTTCGGGACCAAGAAGCTCTACGGCAAGGAGGTGCAGGGCGTCATCCGCTCCACCTTCGTCATCGCTCCCGACGGCACCGTCGAGCTCGCGCAGTACAACGTCAAGGCCACCGGCCACGTCGCCAAGCTCCGCAAGGACCTCGGCCTGGCGTGATGCCCTAGCGTGGGCGCACTCCGGCCGGAGTGGTGGAACTGGCAGACACGCAGGATTTAGGTTCCTGTGCCTCAGGGCGTGGGGGTTCGAGTCCCCCCTCCGGCACTCAGACCCTGCGGCTCCGACGCAGGTCAGAAGTTCGACGATGGCCGGGAGGCGCGGCTCCGGCACCCCGTGATACTGACGCGGCACCCCCGCTCGATCGCACTTCACGACGCAGCTCCGTCCCGCAGCAACGCCGCGAATGTCGCGGTATGCCCCAGCTGCTCCTTCACGACCTGCACGGGCTAGCCGGCCCGCAGCAGCAGCGTGGCGTCGCTGCGCCTGGTGTCGTGGACGCGGATCGCCGGCGGCGCGGCTTCGCCGAGCTCGTGGCGGCACCGGTCGAGGTGTCGCGTGGACCCTCGGGAGAATCGTTCGGGATGCAGGTGGGCGCTGCCGATGGTGCCGAGGACGAGGGCGACGTCGCGGCCCAGGTCGAGGCTGATCGAGGTGCGCTGCCTGCGCCACTGGCGGAGCTGTTCGACGGGGTCGAGGTCGACGACCCGCGGGCGGACGCTCGTCGTGGGGCCCTGATGGATCTGCTCGGACTACTCCTTGCCAAGGAACCATGACGGCAACCTGGCACGTTGGTCGAGGGGGAAGAGGCCACTTCGACCGCCGACTCCAGCTGACAGATCAACCTTTGCGCCCTCGGGTCAGCCGATGCAATGGTGGGGCCGCTCGTCCACCTCACGGCGAACGCCGTGTCTCTCGGGAGGGAACCCATGATCCGTTGGTCTCGCCGACTCGCAGCCGCAGCGCTCGCAGTAGTCGGCCTCACGGCGCTCCAGCCGGTCGCGCCAGCCCAAGCCGCAAGCGCATCCGGCTTTTACGCATCGAACGTCGTCGACGGCGGCCAGGTCGACGCCAACAACTCGACCTACGTCTATGCACCCGACCTGATCTATTTCGGCAACAAGTACTACTACTTCGCCTGCGTCGGCAAGAGCGGCGACTACATCCAGGTGAAGTCGGCCACCACTCTCGCTGGGCTCAACGGCGCTGCGTTCAAGACCGTCCTGCAGCCCGAGGGCGGCGAGACCCACACCTGTGACCCCTCAGTCGTGCGCGGCGACAACGGCACCTGGTACCTGCACTACTCCAACACCCCGAACGGGAGCACCGGAGCAGGCGTCGCCTCCTCTCCCACGATCGACGGCACCTACACCAAGATCAGCCGCAACCTGCTCGGCCGGTACACCGGCCTCACCGCCGGACAGTACGGCCGCGGGCAGACCAGCGTCGCGCAAGGTTCCGACGGCCAGTGGTACATGGCGTTCACCAACCAGATCGAACCCTATGAGCGCAACTCCATCGTCGTTCTCCGCTCCCCGGACCCGTCCTTCGCGAACACCCGCACCGAGGTCGCACGCATCAACCCCGGACTGATCGGTGGCTGGTCAGCTCACCTCACTTTCGACCTGCAGAACAACCGCTTCGTGTTCACCGTGCCGAACGGGAACAACGAGGTCGGCCTCGCGATGTTCGACACCTCCTTCAACTACATCGGTCGTGAGACGTTGCCGATGCCGGCCGGCGCCGGCACCCCCGGTGAGGGCCAGGCGCTCCTCAAGAACGCGGCCGGCCGAGTCCTCACGAACACCCCCAGCGCGCCGGGTCACTTGGTCGTCGCCGGAGCCACCGTCGGGACGCGTGCTGGCTACCCGGCCACGGTCACCGGTCCCAATCAGTACCGCCGCTACGCCGTCAACCCGATCGGCCCTGTTCCTCTGGTGGAGGCCTACGGCGGCGGCGTCCACGTCGCCGGCTGGAGCTTCGACCCCAACGACCGCAGCGCCTCGCTGCAGACCCACGTCTACATCTCAAGGACCGACGGCAGCGGGCAGGAGGGGACCAACCTCGGCCCCACCGCCGTCGACCGCCCCGACGTCAACTCGTCCCAGGGCACGACTGGTCTGCACGGCTTCGACTCCATCGTTCCCACCTCGCTGAGGGGAACGGTGCAGGTGTGCATCGCCGCCATCAACATCGGCAGCGGCGACAACACCTGGTTCGGGTGCCAAAACGTCAACATCACGGGCTGACCCCCCAGCTCGTCCGCAGCACAGGGCGTCCCCGTTCCTCTGGGTGGAGGGATGGGGGCGCTTCTGCGCGTCAGTCTCGCGCTGGTTCACTCGCCGGTGGTGATGCGGAGAAGGGTGGAGGCGTCATGGGTGTCGCACTGGGCGTGGGCCCAGAAGCTGTCTACCCAGACGTCCCAGGTCGACATCCGCGGCACCTCGGTGGCGAGCCGGTCGGCTGCGTACACCGTGACACCGCCCCAGCGCACGCGCGCTCTTCGGCTGACCCGGCGCGGACGCCGAGCTCGAAGTCCCCATCGCAGGGGCGGATCAGCTGGAGCAGCGGCCGGGCGACGAGGCGGGCAGTCGGCCCGACCGAGGGCGAACGGCAATGCGCCCGGTGCTTGACGCCGAGAAGGTGTGCGGTCATCGTGGTCGCCCCTCATGCGAACCACCGTCCCGCCCGGCGCCGACACCTGAGTGACACCTGGCGTGATACCGCCGCCGATGTACCTGCGCACATCCAGACGTTTAAGACACCCGTCCACCGGCGTGAGGCGGTGGCCTCGGCGCCCCGTAGGCACCTACATGCTGTCCGGTGCACCCGGGTCCATCGGAGTTCGAGTCCCCCCTCCGGCACCCCCGTCGACCTCCGGGTCGGCACGGTCCTCCTCGCGCAGCCGCGGCACCGTGGCCTGGTCGGGCTTGATGCCGCGCTTGTCGGCGTAGAACGCGCGGATGCGGTCCATGTCGGCGCGCACGTCCTCGCTCGCGGGGAACGTCGGGCCCCAGCCCACGGTGCGCGACGGCGCGTCGAGGAAGGCCAGCGTGATCGGGATGCCGGTCTGCCGGGCGATGCGGTGGAAGCCGGACTTCCAGTACTCCCCCTTGCTGCGGGTGCCCTCGGCGGCGATGCCGAGCAGGAACGACCCGTCGGACTCGGCGTCCTCGAGCAGCTGCCGGATCGTCGCGCCGGGGTTGGCCCGGTCGAGCGCGACCGCGCCCGTCCAGCGCATGAACGGCGCCAGCGGGCCCCGGAAGAACGACTCCTTGACGAGCAGCCGCAGGTGGATGCGGCTGTCCCAGGCGAGCAGCACCGTCAGCACCCAGTCCCAGTTGGACGTGTGCGGAGCCCCGACGAGGATGCCGCGCTGCGGCACCTCCCCGACGGTGCGCCAGCGCACGACGCGCAGGGCCAAGCGGGCGAAGGCTCGTCGTACGGCGAACGGACGGGCCACGGCCCTACCGGTCCTGCTCGGGCGCCAGCGCCGCGGCGACGAGCGGCGCGAGCTGGCGCATCGCGTGGCCCCGGTGGGAGATGGCGTCCTTCTCGTCCTTGGTCAGCTCGGCCGTGGTGAGCCCCGGACGGTCAGCGGCGACGAACAGCCCGTCGTAGCCGAACCCGCCCTCGCCGCGGACCTCGCGGATCACCCGGCCGTCCATCCGGCCCTCGACGACGATCTCGTCGCTCGTGCCGTCGACGCCGGGCCGGCAGAACGCCACCGCGCAGGCGAAGTGAGCGCCCCGGCGCTCGTCGGGCACGTCGGCGAGCTGGGCGAGCAGGAGCTCGTTGTTGCGGGCGTCCGACTTCGGCGGTCCCGACCAGCGCGCCGACAGCACCCCGGGCATCCCGTTGAGGGCGTCGACGCACAGGCCCGAGTCGTCGGCGATCGAGGGCAGCCCGGTGCGCGCGAGGCCGGCCCGCGCCTTGATCAGCGCGTTGCCGGTGAACGTCGGCTCGTCCTCGACCGGCTCGTCGTAGGCCGGCACGTCGTCGAGGCCGAGCACTGTCACGCCAGGCAGGTGCTCGGCGAGGATGCGCTCCATCTCGGCGAGCTTCTTGGCGTTGCGGGAGGCGAGGAAGACCTGCACGCTCACGAGGCGAGCGCTTCCTTCTGCATGCGGGTCAGGTCGGCGCAGCCCTTCTCGCCGAGGGCGAGCAGGGCGTCGAGCTCGGTGCGCGAGAACGCCGCACCCTCGGCCGTTCCCTGGACCTCGACGAAGGAGCCGGCGCCGGTCATGACGATGTTCATGTCGGTCTCGGCGCGCACGTCCTCCTCGTAGGGAAGGTCGAGGCGCGGCACGCCGTCGATGATGCCGACCGAGACAGCAGCCACCGACCCGGTGAGCGGCTCACCCTTGAGCGCACCGGTCGAGCGCAGGTGCGAGACCGCGTCGGCGAGGGCGACGTAGGCGCCGGTGATCGAGGCGGTGCGGGTGCCGCCGTCGGCCTGCAGGACGTCGCAGTCGAGCTGGATGGTGTTCTCCCCGAGCGCCTGGTAGTCGATGACGGCGCGCAGCGAGCGGCCGATCAGGCGGCTGATCTCGTGGGTGCGGCCGCCGATGCGGCCCTTGACCGACTCGCGGTCGGAGCGGGTGTTGGTCGAGGCGGGGAGCATGGCGTACTCCGCGGTGACCCAGCCCAGCCCGGAGCCCTTGCGCCAGCGCGGCACGCCCTCGGAGGCGGAGGCGGCGCACAGCACGCGGGTGCGCCCGAACTCGACGAGCACCGAGCCCGCGGCGTGGTCGAGCCAGTTGCGGGTGATCTTGATCTGGCGGAGCTCGTCGTCGGCCCGTCCGTCTGCGCGCGTCATGGGCCCGACGATAGAGGAGGCAACCCCCAACGCCCCCGGACGCGTCAGCCAGGGTGGAAGGAGGTCGGATGAGGAGCATCGACCGCGACACCGAGTTCGCCGAGTTCGTGACCGCCCAGCGCCCGACACTGCTGCGCCTGGCCCGGCTGCTGACGGCCGGAGACCCGGCGTACGCCGAGGACCTGGTGCAGACGACGCTGACCAGGTTGTACGTCCACTGGCCGCGGGTGCGACGGGCGGGCAACCCCGTGGGCTACGCCCGCACCGCGCTCACCCACGCGTTCGTCGACGAGCAGCGCCGCGCCCACCGGCGCCGCGAGCACCTGACGGAGACACCCCGCGAGACCACGGCGCCCGCGACCGACCCGGACCTCGCCGACGTCGTCCTGGGCGCGCTGCGGGGGCTCCCGCCCCGCCAGCGCGCCGTCGTCGTGCTGCGGCACTGGCTCGACCTCGACACCACCGAGACCGCCCGCGCGCTCGGCTGCACGACCGGGACCGTGAAGTCCCAGAACGCGAAGGCGCTGGCCCACCTGCGGGCCACCCTCGACCTGACCCTGGAGGACCAGCGATGAACGACCTGTCCGACCTGCTCGACCGCGCCGCGGGACAGGCCGACGCCGTCCACGACACCCGTCCCGACGTGGTCCGCGGCCGGCGGGCGCTCGCCCGCACCCGGCTCCGGCGTACGGCGCTGGGTGCGGTCGGCATCGCCGCCGTCGGGGTCGTCGGACTCGCAGCCACGGGCATCGGCGGCCGCGACCGCGATGCGGCCCCGGTGGCGACCGATCCACCGACCGTCGAGACCACGTCCGCGCCCACCACCGACCCCACGCCCTCGCCCACGCCTCCACCCTCGGCGAACCACGTCGGCATCGTCACGAACACGCCCCCCGGCTGGCAGGTCCAGGGCAACGACCCGTCGACGCTCGTGATGGCCCGCCCCGGCGACACCTCGAGCCGCGACGACTTCGGGGGCAAGCTCGTCCTGATGCTCACCAGCAACCCGCCGAGCGGCCAGAAGCGGGTCCTGGACACCGGACGGGTCGTCTGGGTCGACCGGAGCGCCCAGAGCGGCTACAGCACCGTCGCGGTCCGCACCCGCCAGCCGGCTGAACCGGAGGGGCTGCTCGTGCTGCAGTTCCCCACCGACGCGATCAGCGAGCAGCAGGCGATCAGCCTCGTCACCGACGCGCTGGTGCTGCGCGACGCGGTGCCGGTAGAAGGGTGAGGGTCGGCGCCCAGTCCCGCGCCCGGCGTCCGACCCACGGGGCGCCCTCGCGCACGAGCCACGCGACGTCGTCACGCCAGCCCTGCGGGAGCCCGCCGGACGGCAGCAGCGAGGGCGGCTGGAACTCCATCCCGGCCGCGAGCAGCAGCTCGGCGTGGGCCCGGGCGAGGGCGCGGTGACCGAGCTCGGAGGGGTGCAGCCGGTCGACCGACCAGAACGCCCGCTGCAGGACCTGCGGCTGCAGGGCGAGGTCGACCCGGTGCCCGCCGTACGACGCGTGCACCTCGTCGTAGACCGCGTTGACGCACCCGAGCCGGGCGCGCAGGGGCCGCGCCAGCCAGCTCGGCAGGCCGAAGACGGCCGCGTGGTCGTGGTAGCGCACGGTGAGCAGCTGCGCCCCCGCATCGGTGAGTGCCTCGGCGCAGGTGAGCACCCGCTCGCGCAGGTCGGCCGGGTCGAAGCTCGCGCGCATCGTGTCGTTGAGGCCGACCACGAGCGAGGCGAGGTCGGGCCGGTGCGCGAGGGCGTCGTCGAGCTGGTGCTCCAGCACGTCGGCCGAGGTCGAGCCCGAGACCGCGAGGTTGCAGTAGGAGAGGTCGTACGACGTCGTGAGGGCGGCGGCCAGCAGCCGCGACCAGCCGCGCCACCCGTCGGGCACGGGGTCGCCGACCCCGACGGTCGCGCTGTCTCCGAGGGCGGCGTACCTGACGTACACGAGCCGAGCGTCGCGGCCCGCACGCACCAGGTGGCCGACACGACGTGTCGTGTCGGCCACCGGTGGGTGAAGCCTGGGTCGTGCCGGACCCTCAGCAGCGGGCTACGCGAACTCGATCACTTGAACTCGATCCGCAGCAGCCGCCAGATGCCGATGGCCAGCGGCACGATCAGCCAGATGAAGCCGGAGGTGGCGATCTGGGCCCACTGCTCACCGGTCGGCGAGAAGTCGCCCGAGATGAGCGGGGTCTGCGCGGTGTTGAACTCGATCCAGGGCGCGATCTTGTCGAAGCCGTCGCTGAGGGCGCGCAGGATCCCGACGGCCGTCGGCAGGATGAACGAGTAGACGAAGTAGCCCACGATCGCCGCGGGGGTGTTCATGATGAGCATCGCCAGCGCGAAGCCGACGAAGACACCGATGACGTTGGCCAGCACGATGGCGTTGACGACGATGCCCGTGTCGAGCGACCACGACGGCGAGCCGCCGGTGACGATCCCGAACAGCGTGCCGAGCACCGCCAGCACGAGGCCGAGCACCATGACACTGACCGCCAGGCCGAGGCCGGCGAGGAACTTCGCGAGCACCACGCGCGAACGTCGCGGCTCGAGGGTGAAGGTGACCAGCCCGTTGCGCTGGCTAGCCTCGCTGGTCACGAGCATGATCGCGATGATCGGCAGGAAGTAGCCCAGGACGGCGCCGGGCACCTGCAGGAAGTCCTGGAAGTTCTTCTGGTCGTCGCCGGCGGCGAAGGCGTAGATGACCTCGACCGCGACGACGAGCAGGAGGATCGCGGCGATGAACCAGCGCCCGGCGCGGGTGTCGAGCGCCTTGCGGTACTCCACCTTGGCGAGCCGGGTCAGGGGCACCTGCGGCGTGCTCGCGAGGTCGAGGGGGCGAGGGTTGGCGGTGCTGGCAGAGGTGGCGCTCATCGGGCGGTTCCTTCGGCGGTCGCGGGCGCGGACGGGGTCTGGGCGGGGGCCTCGCGCTGGGTGTCCTCGGTGAGGGAGAGGAACAGGTCCTCCAGTCCCCCGCCGGCCGAGCGCAGGTCGGTCAGCACGATGGCCTGCTCGGCCGCGACGCGACCGACCTCGACCGGCGCGCACTCGGCGCGCAGGCCCGTGCCGGCGGCCGCGACGGTGACGCCCTTGGCCTGCAGGGCCTTGGCGAGCAGGTCGTTGTCGAGGGCGGTGACGTGGGCGGCCTTGGTCTCGGTCCCGGCGAGCAGCTGCTCCTTGGTGCCGCTGGCCACGATGCGGCCGCGACCGATGAGGATCATCTCGTCGGCGATCTGCTCGACCTCGTGCAGCAGGTGGCTCGAGAGCAGCACCGTGCCGCCCCGGTCGGCGTAGTCCTTCAGCAGGCCGCGCATCCAACGGATGCCGGCCGGGTCGAGTCCGTTGGCGGGCTCGTCGAGGATCAGCACGGACGGGTCGCCGAGCAGCGCGTGGGCGATGCCGAGGCGCTGCTTCATGCCGAGCGAGTAGTTCTTGAGGCGGCGCTTGGCCTCGCGGTCGTCGAGGGAGACCATCCGCAGCATCTCGTCGACGCGTGACTTCGGCAGCCCCATCGTCTCGGCGCCGATGGTGAGGATCTCGCGACCGGTGCGTCCGGCGTGCTGCGCGGACGCGTCGAGCAGGACCCCGACGTGGCGGCCCGGGTTGGGGATGTCGGCGTAGCGGTGGCCACCGATGGTGACGCGCCCCGACGTCGGCTGGGTGAGCCCGACCATGACGCGCATCGTGGTGGTCTTGCCCGCGCCGTTGGGCCCGAGGAACCCGGTCACCCGACCGGGCTGGCAGACGAAGCTGACGTCGTCGACGGCGGTGAAGGCGCCGTACCTGCGCGTGAGTGATTCGACGGTGATCATGGCTCCACCCTGCCCGAGCGGCAGGCCCCGCACATCGGACAAGTGTCACGTGTCGGCACCTACCTAAGTAGGGGTCTGCGCCCGACCGCCGCACGCTGCGGGCGACGTACGTCGGTCGCTAGCGTGGCCGCGTGCCGGACAGCCAGGACCGCCCGACCCCGGCGGACTACCAGCCACGGGTCTCGGCCTGGGGCTGGACCTGGCGCCTGCTGCTGACCCTGCTGATCAGCGCCTTCGGCTGGGTCCCGCTCATCGGCGAGCAGAGCCGCGGCCTGCTCGCGATCGACGTCACCGTCGGGCTCCTGGCCTACGTGCTGGCGTTCGGCTGGCGCCGCCGCCACCCGCTGCCGATCGCGGTCGTCGTCAGCCTGCTCGCCGCGGTCTCTGGCATCGCGGCCGGGCCCAGCGTGCTCGTGGCCGTCTCGGTCGCGACCCGGCGCCGGTGGCGCGAGATCGTCGTCGTCGGCTGCGTGGGCTTCGCGGCGGCACAGCTGCTGGTGACCTGGCAGCCGAGCGCGAACGACGCCGACCCGTGGTGGCTGCTGCTCGGGCTCAACGCCTTCGGCACCCTCGCGATCATCGCCTGGGGGCTCTACATCGGCTCGCGCCGCGAGCTCATCTGGACCCTGCGCAACCGTGCGGAGCGCGCGGAGTCCGAGCAGGCGCTGCGGGTCGCGCAGGCCCGCACCAACGAGCGCGCCCGCATCGCCCGCGAGATGCACGACGTCCTCGCCCACCGCATCTCCCAGATCTCGATGCACGCCGGCGCGCTCGCCTTCCGCGAGGACCTCGACGCCGCCTCGATGCGCGAGAGCGCCGGGGTCGTCCAGGCCAAGGCGCACGAGGCGCTCACCGACCTGCGGGGCGTCCTCGGCGTGCTGCGCGACGGCGACGGCGAGCTCACCACCGCCCCGCAGCCGACGTACGCCGACCTCGAGGCGCTGGTCGCCGAGGCCCGCGGCTCCGGTCTGGCCGTCGACTACGACGACCGCGTCGAGCGCGACGGGGCCGAGACCGTGCCCGACGCCGCGGGTCGTACGGTCTACCGGATCGTCCAGGAGGGCATGACCAACGCCCGCAAGCACGCGCCCGGCAGCCGGCTCGCCATCGAGCTGACCGGCTCGCCGGAGGAGGGACTCGACGTCGTGATGCGCAACCCGCTCGGCTTCGGCAGTCGCACCCCGGGCGCCGGGCTCGGCCTGGTCGGCCTCGCCGAGCGCGCCGAGCTGCGCGGCGGCCGGCTCGCGACCCGCGTCGAGGGCGACACCTTCGTGCTGCACGGCTGGATCCCGTGGGCGGCGTGAGGCTGCTGGTCGTCGACGACGACCCGCTGGTGCGCTCCGCGCTGACCCTGATGCTCGGCGGTCAGCCCGACGTCGAGGTCGTCGGCGAGGCCGGCGACGGCCTGCAGGCCCTGACGCAGGTGCGCGAGCTGCGCCCCGACGTCGTGCTGATGGACATCCGGATGCCGCGGATGAGCGGCCTGGAGGCCACGGCCGCGCTGCACGCGCGTCCCGAGCCCCCGCACGTCATCGTGCTCACGACGTTCGACGCCGACGAGCACGTGCTCGGGGCGCTCGCCGCCGGCGCCGACGGGTTCCTGCTCAAGGACACCCCGCCCGCCCAGCTGCTCGAGGCGGTGCGGGCCGTCGCCGAGGGCGACCCCATGCTCTCCCCGTCGGTCACCCGCACCCTGATCGAGCGGCTGCGCGCCGACCCCGCCGCCGACCGCGCCGAGCAGGCCCAGCAGCGCCTCGCCTCGCTCACCGGACGCGAGCACGAGGTCGCCCTCGCGGTCGGGCGCGGCCTCACCAACGCCGAGATCGCCCGCGAGCTGTGCCTGTCGGTCCCGACCGTCAAGGCCCACGTCTCCCGGCTGTTCGACAAGCTCGCCGTCACCAACCGCGTCCAGATCGCCATCTGCGTCCACGACGCCGGGCTGGTCTGAGCGCCCGTCTCCTACAGGTCGTAGACCGCGCCGGTGCGGGCGAGCTCGGCGGAGCCGTCCCAGACCTCGGTGGCCTCGGCGAGCATCGCCTCGGCGTCGTGCCACGGCGGCACGTGGGTGATCACGAGACGGCCGACGCCGGCGGAGGCGGCGAGCTCGCCGCAGTCGCGTCCGGTGAGGTGGATGCCCGGAGGGTTGTCGTCGCCGTGGCGGAACGACGCCTCGGCGAGCAGCAGGTCGACACCGTCCGCGAGGGGCGCGAGGGCGTCGCAGACGGCGGTGTCGCCGGTGTAGGCGACGGTGCGCCCGTCGGCGCTGACGCGCAGGCCGTAGGCCTCGACGGGGTGCTCGACCGGGAACGCCTCGACGGTGAACGGTCCGACCTCGACCGGGGCGCCCGGCGCCCAGGACACGAAGTCGAACTCCTCGCTCATGCCCGGGTCCTCGGGCAGGTCGTAGCCGCGCGCGAGCCGGCCGGGGGTGTCGCTCGGGCCGTGCACCGGGATCCGCGGCTGCGCGCCGTCGGGGTGGTACTTGCGCATGACGTAGTAGCCCGAGAAGTCCAGGCAGTGGTCGGCGTGCAGGTGGCTCAGCAGCACCGCGTCGACGGCCAGCGGGTCGGCGTAGCGCTGCAGCACGCCGAGCGCGCCGCTGCCGAGGTCGAGCAGCACCCGCCAGGTACGCGCGCCGGTGCCGTCGTCGTGCTCGGCCTCGAGCAGGTAGCAGGACGCGGCGGAGTCCGGGCCGGGGAAGGACCCCGAGCACCCGATGACGGTCAGCTTCATCTGAGACCCCCCGCGAACTGGCTGGCCGCCATCATCTCCGCTCCCAGGAAACGGCGCCCGATCGTCTCGAACTCCTGCGGCTCCCCCGTCGTCGCGAAGGTGTACGTCGGCACGCCCGACGGGCGCAGCAGCCCGGTGGTGGTGAGCATCCGGTAGACGTCCTTGGCGCACTCCTCCGCGCTGCTCACCAGAGTGATCGCGTCGCCGACGACGTAGGAGATGACGCCGGTGAGCAGGGGGTAGTGCGTGCAGCCGAGGATCAGGGTGTCGACCCCGGCTGCGGTGAGCGGGTCGAGGTACTCGTGGGCCGCGGCGAGCAGTTCCTCGCCGCCGGTGACGCCGGCCTCGACGAAGTCGACGAAGCGGGGGCAGGCCTGGGTGGTCAGCTCGACCTGCGGGGCCGCGGCGAAGGCGTCCTCGTAGGCCATCGACTCCTTCGTCGCCCGGGTGCAGATCACCCCGATCCGGCCGCTCCGGCTCGCGGCGACCGCGCGGCGAGTGGCGGGCAGGATCACCTCGACGACCGGCACGTCGTAGCGCTCGCGGGCGTCGCGGAGCATGGCCGCGCTGGCGGAGTTGCAGGCGATGACGAGGGCCTTCACGCCCTGGGCGTAGAGGTGGTCGAGGCACTCGAGGGCGTACTCGCGCACCTCCGCGATCGGCTTCTGGCCGTAGGGCTGCCGGGCCGTGTCGCCGAGGTAGTGCACCGACTCGTGCGGCAGCTGGTCGATGACCGACCGCGCCACGGTCAGCCCGCCGAAACCGGAGTCGAAGATCCCGATCGGGGCGTCGGGCGACACCGTGGGGGCTGCGGGAGGCACGGTGTCCGAGCCTAGGCTCTCGGCGCGCCCGCGCGGAATGGACGACGACGTGTCCTCGCGCACGCCTCAGCTGCGCGAGGCGATCTCACCGGTGGTCGGGAACGGGTTGAACCGGCAGCCCTGCAGCCCCTTCGACTGCTGCTGCATCACCGGCGCCAGCTGGCCCGGCCCCGGGCAGCTGGCGTGGCCGAGACCGAGCCAGTGCCCGGTCTCGTGGTTGACGACCATGTGGCGGTAGTCGCGCAGCGCGAGGCCGGCGGCGTTCCAGGCGGGTGACGCGCCGAGCCAGCGGTCCTGGTTGATGACGACGAAGCGCCCGGCCCGGCACGACCACATCGACGAGCAGACCGGCGAGAACGACGGGAGCAGGCTCGCCTGCGAGAGCACGAGCGTGAACGCCCCACCGCGCGCCACCCGGCGGAACTCGATGCCGGCGCTGCGCCAGCCCCGCGGGTCGTCGTACGTCGCCTGCGCCTGGGTGCGGAACTCCCCGAGCCGGGCCGTGATCCGACCGCGCGTCTCGACGCTGTAGCGCACCACGCGGCGCACGTCGACGCGGTGCTTCACCGGCCCGCGGGTCTCGGTGACGGTGACCGGCGCCAGCCCCGGCGCGGTGGCGGTGATCCGCACCTGCACCCGCCGCCCGACGTCCTCGGGCCGCAGCTCGTAGCGCTGCCCGGTCACCCCCGCCACGACCTGCCCGCCCGAGCGCCACTCGTAGGTGACGTCGACGTCCGGTTCGCTCCAGCGGCCCGGCCGCGCGGTCAGCGTCTGCGTGTAGCGCGCCGTCCCCACCAGCGCCTGCCCGCCCGTCGGCGTCAGGTCCGCCGGCGCGGCGACCGCTGGCGACGCCAGAGTCGTCAGCACCAGGAGGAGCAGGAGCACCCGGTGGTTGAGGAAGGACGAAGTCCTGTCTCGAAACCACGCTCGCCGAGACGTGGTCCCGAGACGGCCGTAGCCGGCCTCCTCAACCACCGACGCGGCCGTTCGGTCCACGGTGGTTGAGGAAGGACGAAGTCCTGTCTCGAAACCACCCGACTGTGGCTTCATGCCCAGAGCTGACCCTCGAGGGCGTCCTCCGCCTCGTCGACGGTGCCCTCGTAGGCGCCGGTGGAGAGGTACTTCCAGCCGCCGTCGCAGACGATGAACGCGATGTCGGCGCTCTCGCCGGCCTTGACGGCCTTGGCGGCCTGGGCGAGCGCGGCGTGCAGGATCGCGCCCGTCGAGATGCCGGCGAAGATGCCCTCGAGCTCGAGCAGCTCGCGCACCCGGCGTACGGCGTCCCGCGGGCCGACGGAGAACCGCGCGTCGATGAGGTCGGCGTCGTAGAGCTCCGGCACGAAACCCTCGTCGAGGTTGCGCAGGCCGTAGACGAGCTCACCGTAGCGCGGCTCGGCGGCGACGATGCGCACGTCGGGCTTGGCCTCGCGGAAGAACCGGCCGACGCCCATCAGGGTGCCGGTGGTGCCGAGACCGCCGACGAAGTGGGTGACCGACGGGAGGTCGGCGAGGATCTCGGGCCCGGTGCTCTCCTGGTGCGAGAGCGAGTTGGCCTCGTTGCCGTACTGGTAGAGCATCACCCAGTCGGGGTGCTCCTCGGCGACCCGCTTGGCGACGCGCACGGCCTCATTGGAGCCACCCGCGGCGGGCGAGGTGATGATCTCGGCGCCCCACATCCGCAGCAGCTGGCGGCGCTCCTCGGAGGTGTTCTCCGGCATCACGCAGACCATCCGGTAGCCCTTGAGCTTGGCCGCCATGGCCAGCGAGATGCCGGTGTTGCCGGAGGTGGGCTCGAGGATCGTGCAGCCGGGGCGGAGCAGCCCCTCCTTCTCGGCCTCCTCGACCATCCGCAGCGCGGGGCGGTCCTTGATGGAGCCGGTCGGGTTGCGGTCCTCGAGCTTGGCCCACAGGCGCACGTCGGCGCTGGGCGACAGCCGCGGCAGCCCGACGAGCGGCGTACCGCCGACCGAGGCGAGGAGGTTGTCGTAGCGCATGCCTCCAGCATGACACCCGCGACAGGGGTGCCCGGACCCGAGACGAGCCCTGAGACCCCTCAGACCAGGAAGCGGTCGGGGTCGAAGTCGTCGAGGTCGATGACGCGCACGCGCGGCAGCGGGGCCTTGAACGCCTCGACGTCGTCCTCGAGGTCGAAGGTGTCGAGGTCGAGGGCGTTGAGCCGGCCGGAGAAGAACTCGCGGAAGCCGACGAGCCCGAGCCGGCGCCCGCGTCGCTTCAGCGCGGCGAGGTCGTCGGCGAAGTCACCGTCGTGGCTGACCAGGACGACGTCGTCGTCGCGGTCGACGAGCGCGGCCAGGGTCATCTGGATGCCGACGTCGACGACCTTCTGGTCGGCGCGACCGGACAGCGGGACGGGGCGGTAGCCCATCGCCAGCAGCGCCTGCACGAACTGCGTCGGCATGGTGCCGTTGCTGGCGTTGAGGAAGAACAGCCCGACGGCCGGCTGGTCCCACTCGGCCGCGAGGTACGCCGTCAGGCGCTCCCAGCGCGGCCGCTCGTCGGGGTGCGGCCGTCGGGCGAAGACGTTGGTGCCCAGGGTCGCGTCGATGTTCTCGCCGTCGACGAGGACGATCGTGCGACCCATCGCGGATCAGCCCCCGGCGACAGCGGGGAGGACGACGACCTGGTCGCCGTCCTTGAGCGGGGCCTCGAGACCGCCGAGGAAGCGGACGTCCTCGTCGTTGACGTAGACGTTGACGAAGCGGCGCAGGTCGCCGTTGTCGATCAGACGGTCCTTGATGCCGGAGTGGTTGGCCTCCAGGTCGTCGATGAGCGCCGAGAGGGTCGTGCCCTCCGCGGTGACCGACTTCTGGTCGCCGGTGTAGGTGCGCAGGATGGTCGGGATCCGGACCTCGATGGCCATCTGGTGGTGCTCCTCGGTGCTCGGTGGGTCTCGTGGGTGAGTGGGTGGGTCAGAGCTCGTCGACCAGCTCGATCTCCTCCTCGGAGACCTCGCCGTCCACGATCCTGTAGGACCTGAACTCCACAGGCCCGTCGTTGTTCCCGTGCTCGCGTGTGCTGACGAGCACGTAGTGGGCGCCCGGCTCGGAGGCGAGCCCGGTGTCGGTGCGGCTGGGGTAGGCCTCGGTCGCCGTGTGGGAGTGGTAGATCACCACCGGCTCCTCGTCGCGGTCGTCCATCTCGCGGTAGAGCTTCAGCAGGTCGGTGGAGTCGAACTCGTAGAACGTCGGGCTGCCGGCGGCGTTGACCATCTCGACGAGCCGCTCGGCCCGGTCGCTGCCCGCGGGGCCGGCGACGATGCCGCACGCCTCGTCGGGGTGGTCCCGCTTGGCGTGCGCGACGATCGCGTCGTACGTCGCCCGGTCGAGTCTCAGCACGGGGCCAGCCTAGGGCCCGGAGAGCTCAGCGCTTCGAGAGGGCCATGACGAGCGTCTCCTGCAGGTAGCCCACCCAGTCGTAGATCTCGTGGGCCTGCGCGCGGGGGTCGTCGTCCGGCAGCGACTCCCAGTACTCCTCGTCGCCGTCCTCGACCTCGAGGCGGGTGGCGAGTGCGAGGCGCACGTCGGTGAAGGAGCGCATCCAGGTCTCGGCGGTCGGCTCGTCGAGCTCGACGTCGATCATCAGCCCGTCCTCGGTGAGCTCGGGCGGCAGTCCGGCGTCCTCGAGGGTCTCGATGACCGTGACCGCGGCGGCGGCCTTGCCGTCGCGCAGCCCGCCCTCGGTGTAGCGGCGGAACTCCGAGGCGGCCTCCTCGTCGTCCGGGTACGCCGTGGGGAAGAGCCGCTGCAGGACGGGGTCGTCAGGCTCGGTCGTGGGGCCGGTGAAGTCCATCAGCGCCTCGAACGGGTCGACGTCGTCGCGCGGGACGGCGGCCTCGTTGCGCAGCAGCTCGACGAGCTGGGCCTCGAGGGAGCGCAGCAGGTCGGCCTCGAAGCCGGTGAACGTCGCGATGACCTGCTGGGAGCGACGGTGGCGCTGGAATCCGCTCACGTCCGCTCAGCTCTGCTTGTCGAGGGTCGCCCAGAGGCCGTACTCGTGCATCGCCTGCACGTCGCGCTCCATCTCCTCGCGACTGCCCGAGCTGACGACGGACTTGCCGTCCTCGTGCACCTCCATCATCAGCTTCTCGGCCTTCTTCTTGTCGTAGCCGAAGTACTTCTGGAAGACGTAGGTGACGTAGGACATCAGGTTCACCGGGTCGTTCCAGACGATGGTCACCCACGGCGTCGCGAGGACGGTGATCTCCTCCGGGGTGCTGGTCGGCTCGACCTCGACGGGACTTGCTGCGGCCACTCCTCCATCGTGGCACAGCGCGCCCGTCGGGCAGCACTACGTTGGTCCGGTGACGTCGACGGCCCTCCTCACCGACCAGTACGAGCTCACCATGCTCCAGGCCGCGCTCGCGAGCGGGACGGCCCACCGCCGCTCGGTGTTCGAGCTCTTCGGCCGACGGCTGCCCGAGGGACGTCGCTACGGCGTCGTGGCCGGTGTGGGCCGCGCGCTCGACGCGATCGAGGCCTTCCGCTTCGACGACGAGGCGCTGGCCGCGCTCGAGGGCGTGGTCGACGAGCCCACCCGCGAGTGGCTCGCGGGCTACCGCTTCAGCGGCGACGCGTGGGGCTACGCCGAGGGCGAGGTCTACCTCCCCCACAGCCCGCTGATGATCGTCGAGGCGAGCTTCGCCGAGGCCGTGCTGCTCGAGACCGTGCTGCTCAGCATCTACAACCACGACTCGGCGATCGCCTCGGCCGCGAGCCGGATGACCGCGGTCGCCGGCGACCGGCCGTGCCTCGAGATGGGCGCGCGCCGCACCCACGAGGAGGCGGCGGTCGCGGCCGCACGGGCGGCGTACGTCGCGGGGTTCAGCGCGACCAGCCTGCTGGCCGCCCGCCAGCGGTACGGCATCCCGACGGTCGGCACGAGCGCCCACTCCTTCACCCTGCTGCACGACACCGAGGCCCAGGCGTTCCGCGCTCAGGTGGACTCGCTCGGCGCCGGCACGACCCTGCTGGTCGACACCTACGACATCGCCGAGGCCGTGCGCGTCGGGGTCGAGGTCGCCGGGACCGGGCTCGGCGCCGTCCGCATCGACTCCGGCGACCTCGGCGAGCTCGCCCACGAGGTGCGCGCCCAGCTCGACTCCCTCGGCGCGACCGGGACCCGGATCGTGGTGACCAGCGACCTCGACGAGTACGCCATCGCGGCACTCGCCAGCGCACCCGTCGACGGCTACGGCGTCGGCACCCAGCTCGTCACCGGCAGCGGCCACCCGACCTCGGGGTTCGTCTACAAGCTCGTCGCGCGCGAGGGTGACGACGGCGAGCTCGTCTCGGTCGCCAAGAGGAGCGTCGACAAGACCTCGATCGGCGGGCGCAAGTACGCCCTGCGCCGCCTCGACCCCCGAGGACGCGCCGAGGCCGAGGTGGTCGGCATCGGGGCGCCCGGCCACAACGACGGCGACGACCGGGAGCTGCTCGTGCCGCTGGTGCGCGACGGCGAGGTCGTCGGCCGCGAGCCGCTCGAGGCGGCCCGCGAGCGGCACCTGTCGTCGCGCGCCGAGCTGCCCCCGGCGGCCCAGCAGATGTCGAAGGGCGAGCCGGTGATCCCGACCGTCTTCGAGGGGCACTGATGGCCCGCCTGACCTGCGACGTCTTCTCGGAGTCGCTCGAGGTCGGCACGTCCGTGACCGTGCTGCTCCCCCAGCCCACCGAGGAGCAGATCGGGGTCTCGGGTGCGGACGTCACCGGGCCGCCCCCGGTGCTGTACCTCCTCCACGGGCTCTCCGACGACCACACCGCCTGGACCCGCTACACCTCGATCGAGCGGTACGCCGCCGAGCGGGGACTCGCCGTCGTGATGCCGGCCGTCGGGCGCAGCTTCTACGCCGACGAGGCGCACGGCCACCGGTACTGGACCTGGGTGTCGCAGGAGCTGCCCGAGCTCGTGGCGCGGTTCTTCCGCGTGGCGACCGAGCCGGCGTCGACGTTCGTCGCCGGCCTGTCGATGGGCGGGTACGGCGCGCTGCGGCTCGCCCTCACCCACCCCGAGCGCTACGCCGCGGCCGCCTCGCTGTCCGGGGCGCTCGACGTGGTCGAGCTCGCCGCCGGGCCCCGCACCGCACTCTTCGACCGCATCCACGGCGGCGCGCCCGGACCCGAGGCCGACCTCTTCGCCCTGCTCGAGCGCGCCGAGCACGTACCACCGCTGCACGTCTCCTGCGGCACCGAGGACCCCCTGCTCCCCGGCAGCGAGAAGCTGATCGCCGCGGCGCGCGCCCGCGGTGTCGACGTGACCGCCGACCTGCGGCCCGGCGAGCACGAGTGGGGTCTGTGGGACACCGTCATCCGCGAGGTCGTCGACTGGCTCCCGATCCCGGGCGCGCCGGTCTCCGCTGGCTAGCCTGGACCGCATGACCCGCGCGCTCGTCGTCGTCGACGTCCAGAACGACTTCTGCGAGGGCGGTTCGCTGCCCGTCACCGGCGGCGCCCAGGTCGCCTCCGACGTCGCGGCGCTCGTCGCCGATCCGACCCGCGCGGCGGCGTACGACGTGGTGGTGGCGACCAAGGACCACCACGTCGACCCGGGCGCCCACTGGTCGGCCGAGCCCGACTTCGTCGACTCCTGGCCCGTGCACTGCGAGGTCGGCACGAGCGGCGAGGAGTTTCACCCCGGGCTGCTGCCGGCGGTCTCGCGCTTCGACGCGGTGTTCCGCAAGGGCCGCCACGAGGCGGCGTACTCCGGGTTCGAGGGCACGGCCGAGGACGGCTCGCGGCTGGCGGAGTGGCTGCGCGAGCGCGGCGTCACCGAGGTCGACGTCTGCGGCATCGCGACCGACCACTGCGTGCGGGCGACCGCGCTCGACGCCGCGGCCGAGGGCTTCGCGACCACGGTGCTGCTCGACCTGACCGCCGGGGTCGCCCCTGCGACGACCGAGACGGCGCTGGCCGCGATGCGCGAGGCGGGCGTCACCGTTGCCTGAGGCCCACCTGCGGGTCGACCTCCGCGACGACGGATCGCTCTGGCTGACGCTCGACCGGCCCGAGGTGCTCAACGCCTTCAGCGACGAGATGGCGCTCGCCCTCGCCGAGGAGCTCGAGGCCGCGCACGCGCGCGACGACGTGCGGGCCGTGGTCGTGACGGGGGCCGGCGACGCCTTCAGCGCCGGGGCCGACATCTCGGCCGACGACGCCCATGAGCGCCTCGACGTGCGCGCGGTCGAGGCCGCCAACCGGATGGTGCGCGCCGTGACAGGCTGCGCCAAGCCGGTCGTTGCCGGCGTCCGCGGGGTCGCCGCCGGGGTCGGCTGCTCGATCGCCGTGGCCGCCGACCTCCAGGTGGTCGCCGAGTCGGCGAACTTCTTGCTGGCCTTCGCCCGGATCGGCCTGATGCCCGACGGCGGCACGTCGGCCACCGTCGCCGCCGCCGTCGGCCGTCCCCGCGCGATGCGGATGGCCCTGCTCGGCGAGCCGCTGACCGGTCGGGAGGCCTACGACGCGGGGTTGGTCAGTCACCTCGTCACCGACGAGGAGCACGACGCCGCCCTGGAGACGCTCGTGCGCCGGCTCGTGCGCGGCGCCCCGCTCGCCCAGAGCGCCACCAAGCGCGCCGTCAACGCCGCCACGCTCAGCCAGCTCGAGCCCGCCCTCGACCGCGAGCGCTCCGGCCAGAGCCTCCTGCTCCGCACCGCCGACGCCGCGGAAGGCATGCGCGCCTTCCGCGAGCGCCGGCGTCCGGAGTTCGGCGGGAGCTGAGGCGGCGGCAACCCGTTCGACGGGCCCACGACCGCTCCCCCACACTGACCCTCGTGGCGGACACGGGGAGCGGGGCGCTCGCGCCGCTGCGGGAGCCGACGTTCCGTTGGTTCTTCCTCGCCCAGCTGGTCAACCTCGCCGGCTCGGTGATGAACTCCGTCGCCCTGACCTTCGCGGTCCTGGCGGTCGACGACTCAGCCTCGGCCCTCGGCACCGTGCTGGCGGCGCACAGCGTGCCGATGGTGGTGTTCCTGCTGCTCGGCGGCGTGATCGCCGACCGGTTCTCACGCACGCTGGTCATCCAGGTGTCGAACGTCGCGGCCGGGCTCACCCAGCTCGCGATCGCCGCGCTCGTGCTCGGCGGACACGCCACCGTGTGGCAGCTGGTCGCGCTCACCGCCGTCAACGGCGTGGTGTCGGCGGCGAGCCTGCCGGCGTTCGCGAGCCTGCTCCCCCAGCTCGTCTCACCCGGGGCCCTGCAGCAGGCCAACGCCCTCGTCGCGCTGCAGCGCAGCGCACTGCGCGTCGTCGGACCGGCCCTCGCCGGGGTGCTGGTGGTGACGGTCGGCGCCGGTTGGGCGATCGCCGCCGACGGGTTGACCTACCTGGTCTCGGCAGCTCTGCTGCTGAAGGTGCGGCTCCCCCCGCTGGTCAGGGACACCGACGAGCCCTCGCTGCTCACCCAGCTGCGCGAGGGGTGGGGCTACGTCGTCGGCACCACCTGGCTGTGGGTCGTCGTCGTGGCCTTCGGCGTGCTCAACGCGCTGCACGCCGGGCTCTTCTTCACGCTCGGTCCGGTGATCGCCCAGCGCACCGAGATCGGTGAGGCGGGATGGGGTCTCGCACTGTCGGCCGAGGCGCTCGGGCTCGTGCTGGCCGGTCTCGTGCTGCTGCGGGTCTCGCTGCGGCGCCCGCTGCTGTGGGGCATGGGCGCCATCACGCTCTGCGCGGCGCCGATGATCACCCTCGGCCTCACTCCGCACCTGCCGACGCTGATCGTGGCGATGGTCCTCGCCGGGGTCTCCATCGAGGTCTTCAGCATCGGCTGGGCGCTGGCCATGCAGGAGCACGTGCCACCGCCGCTGCTCTCGCGGGCCTACTCCTACGACATGCTCGGCTCGTTCGTCGCCATCCCCATCGGTCAGCTGGGCGCAGGGGTCCTGGCCGGGGCCGTCGGAGCACAGCACGCACTGGTCGGCGCCGGTCTGCTCTACGTCGTCGTCTGCCTGCTGACGCTGTGCTCGCGCCAGGTGCGCGACCTGCCGAGGGTCGCGCCGGCGGCGGGATAGTCCGCGACGTTCTCGCCCCCGATCCACACGGACAGGGGCCAGAACGTCACGGACTACCGACCCGGAAGGGTCGCGAGCCTCAGCTCACCGTGATCTGCGTGCTCCCGGAGACCAGCCGCCAGTCGACGGAGGCGAACTGCGCCGGGTCGATCGTCTTGTTGGCGATGACCCAGTCGATGAGCAGCTGGCGGATCTCGTTCTGCCGGTTGTAGACGATCGGGGCCGTCTTGACCGCGGGGAAGCCACCGCCGCCGGACTGGCGGTAGTTGTTGACCGCGAGCGCGAACTCCTGCCCGTCGGCGACCGCCGTGCCGCCGTACGCGAGGTTCTTGATGCGCGAGCTGGCGTCCTGCGAGATGTCGATGTCGTAGGTCAGCTTGGCGTCGAGCCCCGCGACGACGTCGTAGTTGTAGTCGGGGATGCCGTTGGGCGCGGTGGTCGTCTTGGCGTTGGTGACCTGCGCCAGCGTGAACGGGCCGGTGCCGGTGACCTTCTGGAAGTACGCCGCCGACGTCTCGAGGTAGGCCTTGAGCTGGGCGCCGGTGATCTTCACGCCGAGCAGCGTGTTGTCGTAGATGTAGAGCCCGGCGACGTCGCGCACGCTGACCTGACCCTGCGGGAAGACCGCCGAGCGGCTGAACGGCGCCGCGATGGACAGCACCGGCAGCGCGGCGTCGGCGCCGGTGAGCCCGGCCTTGACCGCCTGGGCCTGCACGTAGTTGACGAAGTCGATGATCGGCACGTCCTCGACGACGGCGCGGGCCGCCTCGAGACGCTGGGTCGAGGTGCCGACGGGCGCGTTGACGTAGGCGACGACCTTGTCGTGCTGAGCGCGGACGGCCTTGACGACCTTGCCGTTCTCCTTGGCGGTGTTGGAGTTGAGCAGGTGGCCGCGGGCCTTGACCAGCTTCCACTCCTTCTTGCGGCCGAGCCACTCCAGGCGCAGGTTCATGACGGCGAGGCGCATGCCCCAGTAGTACGGCTCGACGAGCAGCACGTCCTTGCCGGTCTTGGCGTTCTTCACGAAGCGCTCGGGGATCTCCTTGTGGGCGTGGCCCACGAGGATGGCGTCGATGTCGGGCACCTGCTCGGCCACGAGCGAGGCGGCGTTCTCGGGGTAGGGCAGCGCGTCGCCGTACGACGAGGACGTGTCGGCACCCGAGTGGGCTGACACGATGACGACGTCGCAGCCCTTCTTCTTCATCTCGGGCACGAACTTCGCGGCCTGCTCGACGAGGCCGGGGAACTCCATGCGGCCCTCGACGTTGGCCTTGTCCCAGATCGCCACGCCGGGCGTGACCAGACCGAGCACGCCGACCTTGAGGCGGCGACCGGACTTCAGCCGGTACTTCTTGATGACGTACGGCGGGAAGACGGGCAGCTTGGTCGCCGGGTCGACGACGTTGGCGCCGAGCAGCGGGAAGTCGAGCTGCGACTGGTAGGTGCGCAGGGTGTCGATGCCGTAGTTGAACTCGTGGTTGCCGAGCGCGGCGGCGTCGTACTTCATGACGTTCATCGCCGCGGCCATCGGGTGGGTGCCGCCGGCGGTGATCGGCGCGATGCGCGCGTAGTAGTAGGCCAGCGGGGTGCCCTGGATCGTGTCGCCGGCGTCGAGGAGCATCACCGGGCCGCGCTTGCGGAACTTCTTGCGCGCGGCCTTGATGAGCGTCGCGACCTTGGCGGCGCCGATGTCGTCGTGGGTGGCGTTGTCGAACTCGGCGTTCTTGAAGTAGTCCCAGTTGAAGACGTTGCCGTGCAGGTCGGTCGTGCCGAGGACGGTCAGGCGCAGCTGCGAGCGGCGGCGGCGGCCGGCGCCGAGGTCGTCGAGCTCGACGTCGTCGTCGGCGAGCGCGGGGGCGGCGATGCCGGCGGCGGCGAGGGCGGCGGCACCGGTGAGGACGCCGCGGCGTCCGGCGGTCCAGCCGTGGGCCTCCACGTCCGGGTGGGGCTCGTGGGGCAGGTCGTGGCTGTGCGTGTCGCTGTGCATGGGGCGATCTCCCGAGAGGTCGTACGGATGGAACCCGCCGATCCTGTCAGGTCAGCACCACTTGTCCACCAGCGCGCAGATCACGGTCAGGTTGCGATTGGTGGCGACGCCGAGGTGCCGCTCGACGACGGCGTTGGTGAGCCTCGCCTCGTGGTAGTTCTCCCCGAGCAGCAGGTGGACGGCACGGCCACCGACCCGCGCGACCTCCCCCGCCGAGCTGCGTGCCTCGACCGCCCGCACCGCCTCCGCGCTCGGCTCGTCCTTGAGCAACGAGACGTAGTGGCGCCCCTCCCCTCCCAGCTCGCGGCCGAGTCGCCCCGCCTCCTCGGCGACCGCCCTCAGCTCGTCGGGCGTGAAGACGACCGTCGGCACCTCGAACCCCGCCTCGGCCTCGTACGCCGCCTCGAGCGCCGCCTCGATCCGCGTCCGCGAGCGCATCGAGGTCTCGAAGCGGACGTTGCCCGTGTTGAGGTGCGTCGCCACGCCGGTGAAGCCGGCCGCCTCGGTGGACCGGGCGACGGCGTCCTTCGGGAACTTCCTCTTGGCGCCGAGGTTGATCGCCCGCAGGAACCCGATGCGCACCGCCACCCTGGTCATCCTGCCCGGCATCCGACCCGCCAGCCAGCCGTGCTGTCTCCCGGGTCACATCCCGTGGAGATACATAGGATTCCTATGTAAAGTGGGGCTCATGCCAGCCGCCACCGATCCCAGCGTCCTCGGTGGCGAGCTGGCCACCCAGGCCGCGCGCTTCGTGCGCACGCTGCGCCGCGAGCTCGACATCCCGGCGTCCGCGCGGGTCCTGTCGGTGCTCGACGAGCACGGGCCCTCCGGGGTGACGAGCCTCGCCTCGGCGTACGGCTGCACCCAGCCGACGATGTCGGCGCTGGTCGCCCAGCTCGTCGAGCAGGGGTGGACCGAGAAGTCACCGCACCCCACCGACACCCGCTCGACGCTCGTCTCGCTCACGCCCGCGGGGCACAGCGAGCTCGCTCGCGTACGACGGCTCAACGGCGAGCACGTCGCCGCACGCCTGGCCGAGCACCCCACCCTCACCACCGCACAGCTGCGCACCGCCGTCGAGGTCCTGCGCGTGCTGGTGCCTGCACCCGAGACTCAGACAGGGAGCACCTCCTCGTGAACACCTTCTTCAAGCAGCCACGCGCCGTGTGGGCGGTCGCCTTCGCGTGCGTCATCGCCTTCATGGGCATCGGCCTCGTCGACCCGATCCTCAAGCCGATCGCCGACCAGCTCGACGCGACGCCCAGCCAGGTGTCGCTGCTCTTCACCAGCTACATGGCCGTCATGGGCGTCGCGATGCTCATCACCGGCGTCGTCTCGAGCCGGATCGGCGCCAAGCGCACGCTCATGCTCGGGCTCACCCTCATCATCGTCTTCGCCGCGCTCGCCGGGCTCTCGGACTCGATCGGCGCCATCGTCGGCTTCCGCGCCGGCTGGGGTCTCGGCAACGCGCTCTTCATCGCCACCGCGCTGGCCACCATCGTGATGTCGGCGCGCGGCTCGACGGCGCAGGCGATCATCCTGTTCGAGGCCGCACTGGGTCTCGGCATCGCGGCCGGCCCGCTGCTGGGTGGAGCGTTGGGGTCGATCAGCTGGCGTGCGCCGTTCCTCGGGGTATCGGCGCTGATGGTCGTCGCGCTGGTCGCGACGGCGTTCCTGCTGCCCTCCACGCCCCCGGCCCCGCGCAAGACGTCGGTCGCCGACCCGATCAGGGCCCTGCGCCACCCCGGCCTGCTGGTCATCGCCCTGACCGCGCTCTTCTACAACATGGGCTTCTTCACCCTGCTGGCCTTCACGCCGTTCCCGCTCGACATGAGCGCCCACCAGGTCGGCTTCGTCTTCTTCGGCTGGGGCATCCTGCTCGCCGTCACCTCGGTGTGGCTGGCCCCGATCCTGCAGCGCACGATCGGCTCGGTGCCGACCGTCCTCGGCAGCCTCGCGCTCTTCGCCCTGGACTTCGTGGCGATGGCGATCTGGACCGACCACAAGGCCGTCCTCGTCGTCGGCGTGGTCGTGGCCGGTGCGTTCCTGGGCGTCAACAACACCGTCATCACCGAGGCCGTCATGGGCGCTGCGCCCGTCGAGCGGCCGGTCGCCTCGGCCGCCTACTCCTTCGTCCGCTTCTCGGGCGGTGCCGTCGCCCCCTGGGCCGCCGGCCGGCTCGGTGAGGACGTCAGCGTCCACGCGCCGTTCTGGATGGGCGCCGCTGCGGTCATCGTCGCCGCGCTCGTGCTCGCCGCGGGTCGCCGCTACCTCGCCCACCTGCACACCCCCGAGGAGCACAGCGTCGAGGAGGCGCAGCTCGTCGCGGTGGGCGATCTGGACTGAGGAAAACCTGTCGCACCGCGTGGACCGCCTCACCTAGCCTCGTCCACGCGAGATCAGCAGCCGGCCCGGGCTCTGCCCGGGCCGGTCCTGCGCGTCGTACCTCGCATGTCCCGGTACCGCCTGCCAAGGCTGGGGTTCGACTCCCCGCTCTCCTCGGGTGCGGGCGGGCCGCGGCACCAGCGGCGGAGCACCAGCGACCCGACCGGTCAGCACGACGGTCGACGTCCCGTGTCCTGTCGTGCCGCGTCCCGCCCGCATCCATCGCTCCGGCCGGCCCACCCACGACCCGACCTCCCGGGAGGAGGACCACCATGAGCCTGTTCAGCACCCTGTTCACCGACACCGTCACCGTCGCCAGCCACGAGCGTGCCGTCGTGTACGTCGACGGCGCCTTCACCCGCGTCCTCGAGCCCGGTCGTCACCGGGTGCCGGCCCGCGCCGTCCTCGTCCCCACCGACGCCCGCACCCGCCTCGACACCATCGGCACCCAGGAGGTCCTCACCGCCGACGGTGTCGCCGTGCGGGTCACCGCCGCCGTGCGCTGGCGCGTCGCCGACCCGCGGGCCTACGTCGAGACGTCGTCCGACCCGTTCGCCGAGGTCTACCTCGCCGTCCAGCTCGCGCTGCGCGACGCCCTCGTCGCCGTGGAGCTCGACGCGCTCGTGAGCGACGCGCGTCGACTGGCCGGGGCCGCACTGCTCGACGCGGCCCGGGCGGCCGGTGCTGGCGTCGGGATCGCGGTCGAGGCCGCGGCGGTCAAGGACGTCGTGCTGCCGCACGAGCTGCGGATGGCCTTCGCCGAGCGCGCGACCGCCCGCACCCGCGGCCAGGCGCGTCTCGAGGCCGCACGCGCCGAGACCGCGGCGCTCCGGTCGCTGGCCAACGGCGCCAAGCTGCTCGAGGACCACCCGGCCCTCGCGCGGCAGCGCCTCGTCGAGGCACTGCCCCCGGGCGCGACCCTCGAGCTCGGCCTCTAGGCCGTGCGCGTGGTGCGGATCCCTCAGCGGGTCCGCACCACGTTGGTCTTCGCGACCTTGTCGTGGATGGCCTGCTTCTTGGAGTCCCACAGCGGCCACAGCAGGTCCAGGATCGAGTAGAGCCCGACCAGGGTGCCGACGAGCGGCACGAGGTTGACGATCCCGACGCCGAACTGCGCGAGCCAGCGCAGCGCCACCGTGCCGAACCCCATCCGCCCCGGCCGCTCGCGCAGCCGCACCCGCAGGCCGAGGGCGAGCTTGCCCGGCGTCGCCTGGCGCCACATCAGGAAGCCGACCTGGTAGAGGAACGACACCGCCAGGCTGATCGCGGTGATGATCGCCAGGGGTCCGGCGATCTGGCGCTGCAGCGACCCGGCGTCGACGGTCGACTCCCGACCCGCCTCCGCCGCACGCACGACGTCGTCGAACCAGTCGCGGTAGACGTCGACCACCTCACGCCACCACGGCAGCGTGAGCAGCGTGCTCACCACGCCGAGCAGCACCGCGTCGATGACGTAGGCGCCGACGCGCTGCCACCACCCCGCCAGGGGCACGCCGTCGGGCGTCGTCGCCGGGCCCGCGGGGGCGCCGTACGCCGGGGTGCCGTGGGTCGGGGTGCCGCCGTACGCCGGGGAGCCGTACGCCGCGCCGTAGCTCCCGCCGTACGCCGGCGGCTGGGTGGGCTCGACCGCCGGCTGCTGGTCCTGCTGCTGGGCCGATTGCTGGGCCGGTTGCTGGGCCGGCGCGGTGTGCTCGGTCCAGCGGGTGCCGTCCCACCAGCGCAGCTGGGGCGGCTGCCCGGGCTGCTGAGGTGCGGGGTCGGGGTGCCAGCCGGGCTGCGTGCTCACGCCCCGAGCGTAGGGGGTCTCAGAAGTTGCCGCGGCGCTCCTGCTCTCGCTCGATGGCCTCGAAGAGCGCCTTGAAGTTGCCCTTGCCGAAGCCCAGCGACCCGTGCCGCTCGATCAGCTCGTAGAAGACGGTCGGGCGGTCGCCGACGGGCTGGGTGAAGATCTGCAGGAGGTAGCCGTCCTCGTCGCGGTCGACGAGGATGCCGCGCGACTTGAGCTCCTCGATCGGCACCCGCACCTCGCCGATCCGGGCCCGCAGCTCGGGGTCGTCGTAGTAGGAGTCGGGCGTCGAGAGGAACTCCACGCCGCGCTCGCTCAGCAGGTCGACGCTGCGCAGGATGTCGGTCGTGGCGAGGGCGACGTGCTGGCAGCCGGCGCCGTCGTAGAACTCGAGGTACTCGTCGATCTGCGAGCGCTTCTGGGCTATGGCGGGCTCGTTGAGCGGGAACTTCACCCGGTGGTTGCCGCTGGCGACGACCTTGCTCATCAGGGCGGAGTAGTCGGTGGCGATGTCGTCGCCGACGAACTCCGCCATGTTCGTGAAGCCCAGCACCTCGTTGTAGAACCGCACCCACTCGTCCATCCGGCCGAGCTCGACGTTGCCGACGCAGTGGTCGACGGCCTCGAAGACCCGCTCCGCGCGCACCTGGGAGCGGCGGGCGACGTAGCCGGGCAGGTAGGGACCGGCGTAGCGGCTGCGGTCGACGAGCGTGTGGCGCGTCTCGCCGTACGTCGCGATGGCGGCCAGGCGCACCGTGCCGTGCTCGTCGCTCTCGTCGTGGGGCTCGACCAGGACCGTCGCGCCGGTGGCGCGGGCGTGCTCGACGCAGCGGTCGACCTCGACCACCTCGATGGCCAGGTCGACGACGCCGTCGCCGTGCCGGCGGTGGTGGTCGAGCACGGCACTGTCGGGCGCGACGCCCCCGGTGAGCACGAACCGCCCGCTGCCGCTGCGCAGCACGAACGACTTCTCGGCGCGGTGGCCGGTCTCCGGGCCGCGGTAGGCCTCGAGCTCCATCCCCCACACGAGCTGGTAGTAGGCCGCGGCCTGGGTCGCGTTGCCGACCACGAAGCAGACGGCGTCCTGGGCGACGACGGGGAACGGGTCGGCGCTGGCGTCGTACTCCACCAGCCCGACGAGCTGGCGAAGCTGCTCGAGCGTGAGCCCGGCCTGCTGCTCCTCGTCGGTGAGCGCGGTCAGCGTCGAGTGCTGGGTCGACTGCAGGGTGGAGGGCGTCGTCATGGACCGACTCTGGAGCAGGTCCGGCAACCTGCTCAACTGCTCCCCGGCACGTTGGACAATCTGTCCACTAGAGTCCGCGCGCATGGACGACCTCGACCGCAGGGTGATCGCTCTGTTCGCCGCCGAGCCGCGGGTGGGGGTGCTCGAGGCGTCGCGCCGCCTCGGCGTCGCCCGCGGCACCGTGCAGGCCCGGCTCGACCGGCTCGAGAGTCGGGGGGTCGTCACGGGCTGGGGGCCCGACCTCTCCCCCGCCGCGCTCGGCTACCCGGTGACGGCGTTCCTGACCCTGGAGATCCGCCAGGGCGGCGACAGCGGCGGCCACGAGGGCGTCGGCGCCCACCTCGCCGCCATCCCCGAGGTGCTCGAGGCCCACACGACCACCGGCGCGGGCGACCTGCTGGTGCGCGTCGTGGCGGCGTCCAACACCGACCTGCAGCGTGTCATCGACGCAGTGCTCTCCGAGCCGGCGATCGTGCGGTGCTCGACCGTGATCGCGCTCGCGACCCAGGTGCCCTACCGCGTGCTGCCGCTCACCTCGGCGACCGGGGTCAGCTGAAGATCATGCAGCTCGAGGTCGCGTGGGCGACGAGGCGACCGGCCGCGTCGTGCACCTGCGCCTCGGCGAGCGCCGTACGTCGACCGCGCTGGAGCACCCGACCCGTGGCGGTGATGCGGCCGGAGTCGACGGTGACGGCGCGCAGGAACTTCACGGTCAGGTCGAGGCTGGTGTAGCCCTCGCCCACCGCCAGGGTGGAGTGGACCGAGCACCCGGCCACGGTGTCGAGCATCGTCGCGAGCACGCCGCCGTGGACCGTGCCGAGCGGGTTGTAGTGCCGGTGCTCGGGGTCGAGCGAGACGTGGATCGCGCCCTCCTCGCCGCCGAAGTCGACCAGGCCGACCGTCTCCGAGATCGGGGCCGCCGGCAGCCGGCCGTCGACCATCGCCATCAGCTGCTCCATGCCGGTCATGGTCGAGGGGTCCACACCCTGGGTCTGTGTCACGGACCCAGCATCGCCGGGGTGGCTGAGTCTGTCAAACAGACCTAGGATGAGCCGGTGACCTCCGCCCTCGACTTCTCCACCGACAACTGTCAGGTCGCGCGCACCATGGCGATCCTCGGCGAGCGGTCGACGGTCGTCGTGCTGCGCGAGGTGTTCAACGGCGTGCGGCGCTTCGACGACATGCAGCGCCACAGCGGCGTGCCCCGCCAGGTGCTCAGCAACCGGCTGGCGATGCTCGTCGACGAGGGCATCCTGCGGCGGGTGCCCTACCGCCCCGAGGGCGGTCGCGAGCGCCACGAGTACCGCCCCACCGCCAAGGGTCTCGACCTCTACCCCGTGCTCACCGCGCTCGCCGAGTGGGGCGCGAGGTACGTCGCCGACCCCGAGGGCCCGGCCGTCGAGATGCGGCACCGCGACTGCGGCGAGCCCGTCCACGTCGCGCTCGAGTGCGGGGCCGGACACCGCCTCGACGACCCGCGCGAGGTCGTGCCGGCGCCGGGACCGGGCGCGATCGCGGTGCGCTGACGTCGGCTCAGGAGGTCTTGCGGGTCGCGGCCCACTCGCGGATCGTGTCGATCCGCTTGCGCAGCGCGTCGGCTCCCGCGACCGCCGCGGCCGGGCCGCCGCACTCCTTGCGCAGGGCGGCGTGGATGACGCCGTGCGGCTGCTGGGTGCGGTGGTGCCAGGCGCCGACGAGCCCGTTGAGCTCGCGGCGAAGGATGGCGAGCTGCTCGTGGGTCGCGAGCTCGGGCACGTCCGGCTTGTCGGCGGGCTTCGCCGGTGCGGCCGCCGCCGCGGCGCGCGTCGTACGACGGTCGCTCTGGCGCTGGGCGAGCAGCTGGCGCATCTGGTCGGGCTCGAGCAGGCCGGGGATGCCGAGGAAGTCCATCTCCTCCTCGGAGCCGACGTGCACCTCGCCCTCGTGGCCGAACTCCGCGCCGTCGAAGAGCACCCGGTCGAAGTGGGCCTCGGAGCCCATCGCCTCGAAGGTCCCCATCGCGAGCTCGTCAGAGGCCTTGTCGCCGGCGTTGGCCTGCGCGACCAGGGCGTCCTCCGGGGAGAACAGGTCCCCCTCGTCGGTGACCTTGCGACCCAGCACGTGGTCGCGGGTCATCTCCAGCTCGGCGGCGAAGCCGAGCAGCGCCGGCACCGACGGCAGGAAGACCGACGCCGACTCACCGCGGGCCCGGGCGCGCACGAAGCGCCCGACGGCCTGGGCGAAGAACAGCGGCGTCGAGATCGTCGTCGCGTAGACGCCCACAGCGAGCCGCGGCACGTCGACCCCCTCGGAGACCATGCGGACCGCGACCATCCAGCGCGCGTCGCTCGAGGAGAAGTCGGCGATCTTCTTCGACGACCCCTTCTCGTCCGACAGCACGACCACGGGGCTCTCCCCCGACACCGCCTTCAGCGTCTTGGCGTAGGCGCGCGCCGACTCCTGGTCGGAGCAGATCACCAGCCCGCCGGCGTCCGGCACGTGCCGCCGCACCTCCGAGAGCCGCTTGTCAGCCGCAGACAGCACCGACGGGATCCACGAGCCCTGCGGGTCGAGCGCGGTGCGCAGCGCCTGGGCGGTGAGGTCCTTGGTGAGCGGCTCGCCGAGCCGCGCGGCGATCTCGTCGCCGGCGCGGGTGCGCCACTGCATCTCGCCGGAGTAGGCCATGAACATCACCGGCCGCACGACGCGGTCGGCGAGCGCGTCGGCGTAGCCGTAGGTGTAGTCCGCGACCGAGCGCGGCACCCCGTCGCCACCGGGCGCGTAGGTCACGAACGGGATCGGGTTGACGTCGGAGCGGAACGGCGTGCCGGTGAGCGCCAGCCGGCGCCGCGCCGGCTCGAACGCCTCGCGCACCCCCTCACCCCAGGTCAGCGCGTCACCCGCGTGGTGGATCTCGTCGAGGATGACCAGGGTCTTGAACCGCTCGGTGCGCACCCGCAGGGCGTTGGGGTTCACCCCCACGCCGGCGTAGGTCACGGCGATGCCGAGGTAGTCCTTGGCGGCTTTGCCCTGCCCCGCGGCGTACGTCGGGTCGATGGGGATGCCGGCGCGCCCGGCGGCCTCGGCCCACTGCATCTTGAGGTGCTCGGTCGGCGCCACGATCGTGACCCGCTCGATCTGGCGGCGGGCGAGCAGCTCGGCGGCCACCGAGAGGGCGAACGTCGTCTTGCCGGCACCCGGCGTCGCCACGGCGAGGAAGTCGCGCGGCTGGGTGTCGAAGTAGCGCGTCATCGCCGCGGACTGCCACGCGCGCAGCGGGGTGGCCGTGCCCCACGCCGCACGCTCGGGCCACGCCGGCCCGAGGCCGTGGGCCAGCTCGGGGGCGGACGCGGCGTCGTCGCCGCGGCTCACGCGTCGGAGCCCGAGTCGCCCTTGCCGGAGTCGTCGTTGAGCGACTCCCACACTTCCTTGCACTCCGGGCACACGGGGAACTTCTCCGGCGCCCGGCTCGGCACCCACACCTTGCCGCACAGGGCGACCACCGGGGTGCCCATCACCATCGCCTCGGTGAGCTTGTCCTTGTCGACGAAGTGCGAGAACCGCTCGTGGTCTCCCTCGTCGGTGGGGACGACCCGCTCCTCGTGGCGGATCTCGGTGGCGGTGCCTGTCCCGAATCCGATGCTCACTCGCGCCAGTCTACGGCCCGCGCGGCCCTGCTCCCGACGGTGGTTTCGAGACGGCGCTGGCGCGCCTCCTCAACCAGCGGTGGTCGAGTCCCGCCGGTCGAGTCCCGGTGGTTGAGGAAGGACGAAGTCCTGTCTCGAAACCACTCGGCTGCAGATGTCAGTTCAGCTCGGGATCCACCGGGCGGGTCGAGACCCAGGCCAGCTCGCCGGGCTGGCGGCGCAGGACGTCGCGACGCAGCTCCTCGACCTCGGGCCGGAAGACGTCGACCGGCTCCCCGGGCACGACGTACCAGCTGCCCTCGTCGACCTCGTCCTCGAGCTGACCGGCGCCCCACCCGGCGTACCCGGCGAAGACCCGCAGGTCGCTGAGGCTCCCGTCGAGGAGCTCGACGGGGGTGTCGAGGTCGACCAGGCCGAGCCGCCCCTCGACCGCGCGGAACCCGACCGGGACGTCGTCGGCGTCGCGCAGCAGGCCGACGGCCAGCGCGCCCTCGGGCGAGACCGGACCGCCGCGGAACAGCACCTCGGGCTCGGAGGCCACCTCGCTCCACGGCTCCAGCACCGAGACGACGGGTACGCCGGAGGGCCGGTTCAGCACGACCCCGAGCGCCCCGTCGCGGTCCGCGTCGAGGAGCAGCACGACGGCGTCGACGAAGTTGGGGTCGCGCAGCAGCGGGGTCGCGACCAGCAGCTGACCGGCGCGCAGCTCGCCCTGCTCGCTCATGGGTCCATCCTCCCCCACGGCCCGAGCGCGTGGGAGAGGTCGTGGCGACCTCAGGCGGCCAGGACTCAGGCGGCCAGGGCCGCCCGCAGCCGGCGCAGCAACGAGGTGCTCTCGCTCGACCCCCGGGGAGCGAAGGGGGCCGGACGCCAGCCAGCGCGGGCCTCCTCCTCGATGCGCTCACCGACGGCGGCGGCGCGCCGGTCCTGGGCGCTGGCGAGGCCGGCGGAGACGGCCAGGAGCGCCTGCTCCTTGGCGGTGGACTTGCGCATGATCAGCGCCGTGCGCTCCGAGCCGGGCTCGGCCCGGTGGGCGTCGATGACGGCCCGGATGCCGGGCAGCTCGTCGGCGGTGGCCCGCCAGGCCCGCACGACCGCGCCGCGCAGGTCCATCGGCTGGCTCAGCTGCTCGCGCTCGATGCGACCGGCCAGCCGGGTGTGCCACTTCAGCTGCAGCGCACCGAGCAGCTCGTCGGCGTCGGCGAAGGTCTCGCTCACGCCGGGCACGTCGGTCGGCAGCACGCCGTCGCGTCGACGGTCGGCGGTCTCGATGACGGCGCGGAGCACGTCGCCTCGGCGGTGGTAGGTCGTCCAGGTCACGGGGCTGGTCCTCTCATGGGTGGATCCGGCGGGAACCGGCACTCGCATACTCTGAGTACGTACCCACGGTACGGTGGCGTACTCGCGGTATGCCAGTTTTCAACGGGTGATGCTGGCCACCGCTGTGACTGGTGTGACGTGGGCAATAGGCTCGGGCCATGCCCCGCTCGGTCTCCCGCCTGGTGCCCAAGGTGCCGGCCGTGCCGGGCGCCGGGCGCCGTCAGCAGTTCTCCGCCTCCACCAAGCGCACGCTGCTCGACGTGGCCGAGGGGCTCTTCACCGAGCACGGGTACGCCGCCACCTCGCTCGACGCGGTCGTCGCCGGCGCCGAGGTGACCAAGGGCGCGCTCTACCACCACTTCAACGGCAAGGCCGCGCTGTTCGAGGCCGTCTTCGAGCGGGTCGAGCAGGACGCCACGCGGTCCATCAGCCAGGCGCTCAAGGGCCGCAAGGACCCGTGGGAGAAGGCGCAGGCGGGGCTGCGGCAGTTCCTGGAGGTCGTGCAGGAGCCGCGCTACCGCCGCATCGTGATCCAGGACGGTCCCGCCGTCCTCGGCTACGAGCGCTACCGCGAGCAGGAGGAGCGCTCGACGTTCGGCACGGTCGTCGAGATCGTGCGCGCGGTGGCCGGCGTCGGCGAGTGGGACCTCGACGAGGAGATGCTGCACACCTTTGCGCGGATCTTCTTCGGCGCCATGTCCGCCGCCGGCGCCTCGGTGGCCACGGCCGCCGAGCCCGACGTCGCCGCCTGGCGCGTCGAGGCCGCGATCGGTTTCATCATCAGCGGCTTCCAGGCGATGGCCGACGCCGAGGTCGTGCCGCCCTGGCTCGCCGAGGACGACTGACTACTTCTGGAACCGCACCGACCCGCCGGTGGCCGGCACGAGCTCGATCCAGGTGTGGCCGGCCGGGACGGTCATGGTCTCCCCACCCTCGCCGGTGAGCTGCAGGGCGCCCTCGAGAGAGTTCTTGGTCCACTGACCCCGCAGCACCTTGCCGTCGTGGA
This sequence comes from Nocardioides flavescens, assembly GCF_009823805.1. Taxonomy (GTDB): domain Bacteria; phylum Actinomycetota; class Actinomycetes; order Propionibacteriales; family Nocardioidaceae; genus Nocardioides; species Nocardioides flavescens. The sequence continues at coordinate 492,825 of NZ_WUEK01000001.1, forward strand.
ACAGCAGCGCCTGGCCCTTGCCGGTGAACTTCGTCTCCGGCACAGGGTTGCCCGCCGGGTCGGTGTAGCCGGCGTCGCCGACCTTGACCCGCAGCACCAGCACCGAGTCGGCCGGGAACTCGTCGCCCTGGGCGGCGTAGGTGTTCTCGTTGGTGTAGCGGCCGTCGGCGAAGGTCCAGTTCGTGGTGTGGCCCCCGGAGAAGCTCGCCGAGATGGTCGACGCCGGCTTCGCAGTGGCGAGCGCGGCGTCGTCGCCCCACGGCAGGTAGTCGGCCGGGCGGGCGGCCTCGTCGGTCTTGGCCAGCGACGCGGTCTGGGCCATGTCGGTGAACAGGTTGTACGGCGCGCTGCGGCTCGAGTCGCGGTAGAAGCCCTTGTCGCCCTCGGTGAAGTAGGTGATGCCGGCGTTGCCGATCCGGTTGAGCGTCACCTGGGCGGCACCCGAGGTCACGACGTCGGCGTCGACGGGCGAGACGATGCCGATGTCGCTGGCGCGCATCGAGCGCACCGGCCCGACGTCGCCGGGGACCTGGGAGTAGTAGAAGACCGCGAGCCGGGTCATCCCGCCCTCGACGAGCTCCTCGACCACCATGTCCGCCTCGCCCAGCCCCATCTGGGGCGAGCTGGCGTAGGTGTTGTCCATCTTCAGCACCATCACCGGGTGCGTCTGAGCGGCCTCCTGCTTGCCGGTGACCGGCAGACCGGTCAGCGGCCAGGTCGAGGCGAGCCGGGCGCCCGCCGCGACCGCCTGGGCGTCGGGACCCAACTCGTCGTCGGAGTCGTCACCGCCGCCGCACGCCGCCAGCGCGAGGGAGCAGGCGAGGGCGAGCGTGGCGGCCGTGGCGGCCCGGGTGTGTCGGCGCACGGGTGCGGCTCCGATCTGTAGCGATCCGGTCGACTTCGATTGTGCGACCGGGGGTCCCGGTGCGCCGGGAGGCGCGCCCGGGAGGTGCGAGCGGGTCAGAGCTTGCCGCCGCCGTCGACGTACAGCGTCTGGCCGGTGATGTACGACGCCTCGTCGCTGCACAGGAACGCCACGGCGGCCGCGATGTCCTCGGGCTGGCCGACGCGCTTGACCGGGTTGGCCTCGGCGCTGAGGCGGCGGAACTCGTCGACGTCCATCTTGAGGCGAGCCGCGGTGGCGTCGGTCATCTCGGTGGCGATGAAGCCGGGGGCGACCGCGTTGACGTTGACGCCGTAGGGGCCGAGCTCGAGGCCGAGGGTGCGGGTCAGGCCCTGCACGCCCATCTTGGCGGCCGAGTAGTTGGCCTGGCCGCGGTTGCCGAGCGCGGAGGTGCTCGAGAGGTTGAGGATCTTGCCGTACTTCTGGGCCACGAAGTGCTTCTGGGCGGCCCGGGTCATCACGAACGCGCCGCGCAGGTGGACCCCCATCACGGAGTCCCAGTCGGCGTCGGTCATCTTGAACAGCAGGTTGTCGCGGGTGATGCCGGCGTTGTTGACCAGCACGTGGATGCCGCCGAGCTCCTCGACCGCACGGGTGACGGCGGCCTCGCCGGAGTCGGTGTCGCTGACGTCCGCGCCGATGCCGACCGCCTTCGCCTCACCCTGCAGCGGCAGCCGACCCGCGGACTCCGCGGCGGCCGACTCGTCGAGGTCGATGACCGCGATCGAGGCGCCCTCCTCCGCGAGCCGGGTGGCGATGCCGAGACCGATGCCACGGGCAGCGCCCGTGATGACTGCGACGCGTCCGTCGTAACGACCCATGGAGGGCACGATAAGCCTCAGCCGAGCGCCTCGCGCAGCCGGGCGGCGTACGCCGCGCGCTCGCCGTCGTCGTACTTCGTGCGCGGCCAGAAGAACCCGCGCAGGCCGTCGCCCTTGGTGCGCGGAACGACGTGCAGGTGCAGGTGGGGCACCGACTGGCTGACCACGTTGTTGATCGCGACGAAGCTGCCCTGGGCGCCGAGGGCGTCGACGACCGCGGTCGCGAGCCGCTGCGCGGTCGCCAGGAACGGGTCGCGCAGGGCCGCGGGCAGGTCGGGCAGCGTCACGACGTGCTGACGGGGCACGAGCAGCACGTGGCCCTTGAAGACCGGCCGCTGGTCGAGGAACCCGACGAGATCCTCGGTCTCGACGACGAGGTCGGCGGGCAGCTCGCCCGCGATGATCGAGCAGAAGACGCAGTCGGGGTCGCGCACCCCTCGAACCTACTCAGCGCGGATCTCGGCTCGGACCTCTTCAGGGGCGCCGCTGGGAGGGCTTCCAGTCGAGGTCGACCTTGTCGGGCCCCAGCAGCGCGAGGATGCGCCGCCCGGCGAGGAGCAGGTCGCGCACCTCGGGGGCGGAGATGGAGTAGACGACCTCGCCCTCGCGGCGCTCGGAGACGACCATCTGGGCGCGACGGAGCACGCTGAGCTGCTGGGAGAGGTTGCTGGCCTCGATGACGACCTCGTCCTTGAGCTCGTGCACGGCGTGGGGTCGCTCGCAGAGCAGCTCCAGGATCCGGATCCGAGCCGGGTGCCCGAGCGTCCGGAAAAGCTCGGCCTTCGCCTGGTACAGCGGTACGGCCACCGTGCCCTCCTTCTCGCTTCCCCCGCGTTCTTCCCCGTGTTCGTCGCCGTTCCGAGGCCGGATGGCGCCGATCCTGACACATCACAGCTCGCTGCGGACCCGTGTGAGAGCACACCCTGGGGCTACCGGGGCCCATGACCTCAGCCGACGACCAGGTCCCCGACGAGGAGCGGAGCGAGCCGACCGCCCGGCGCCCGCTGCACAGCGGGCCCCGCCGCCAGACCCCGGCACTGCTGGCGGTGCTCGGGCTCTTCGCCGCGATCGCGGTGGTGCTCGTCGTCCTGACCGTGCTGCGCTACGCCACCTGACGCGCGTACGGTCGCACCCGTGTCGTCAGCAGGCCGGTGGACCGTCGGCCTCGAGCGCCTGTGCGACGCCGCGCGGCTGCGTCGCACCCGCGACCGGCCGCCGGCGGACTTCCGGATCGAGGCCTACGTCGCCCACGGCGGCGCGGAGACCGTGGTCGTGCGCGCCCGGGTGGTCGACGACCCGCTGCCCACCGAGGCCGTCGAGGGTGAGGGCCCGGTGGCCGCGCTGCGCCGCACGCTGCGCCACTTCGTGACCGACGAGCTGCCCGGCGTACGACTGCGGGTGCGCGTGGGCGACGCCGAGGTCTCGACGGTGAGCGACGGCGACGGCTACGTCTTCTGCCATCTGCCCGCCGCAGGGCTCACCTCCCCGTGGACCGAGGGCGTCCTCGAGCTCGACCGCCCTTACCGCGGCGTCACGGCGCCCCACACCACCCCGGTGCGGGTGCGGGTGCCGGGACCGGGGGCTCGCTTCGGCGTGCTCTCCGACGTCGACGACACGGTCATCGAGACCGGGGTGCAGCGGCTCGGGGCGATGCTGCGACGCACTCTGACGGGCTCGGCGCTCACGCGGACGGCGTTCCCCGGTGCTGCCGAGCTCTACCGCGACCTCGCCGCGGGCCGCGACGGCGCCGAGACCAACCCGGTCTTCTACGTCTCCTCGAGCCCGTGGAACCTGCACGCGTTCCTCGTGGCGTTCCTGCGCCACCGGGGCTTCCCGGCCGGGCCGGTGCTGCTGCGCGACCTGCTCGGGACCCGGGCCGGGCGCGAGCAGAAGCACGGCCGCATCCGCGAGGTGCTCGCCACCCACCCGCAGCTGCCGTTCGTGCTCATCGGCGACTCCGGCGAGCACGACCCGCAGATCTACGCCGACGTGGTCGCCGAGCACCCCGACCGCGTCCTCGCGGTCTACATCCGCGAGGTGCGCCTCGACCCCGGCGACGGGCGGGTGGAGACGGTCAGCGACCGGTGGCCCCACCCGCAGGTGCCCTTCGTCCTGGCCGCCGACAGTGCCGCCGTACGCCGCCACGCGGCGTCGATCGGGCTGCTGCCCCACGGGACGCCGGCGTAGCCGCTCAGCTGTAGCGGTGCGACTTGGCCGCGTGCCCCTTCTCGCGGGTGCAGGTGCGCCCGTTCATCGACGTGTGGCCGCACAACGCGTCGCCCTCGGCCTCCGGCGCGGGCGCGGCCTTCTTCGGGGCCTTGCCGGCAGCCGGTTTCGTGGCTGGCTCGGGGGCGACGGGTGGGCGCGCGGTGGTCCGGGTCGGGGCCTTCGCCCCGGCGGCCGCACGGGCGTTGAACTTCGCCTCGCGCATCGCCCGCAGGGCTGCTTCCTTGCTCATCGATCGATCACGTCACGACCCTAGGCGCGAGCACCGACAACGCCACGACCGGCGCCCCCGTGAGGGGAGCGCCGGTCGCGGGTCGTACGTGTCGGTGAGGAACGCGTCAGCGCACCCGCAGCCGCACCGTGTCGCTGCTGCCGGCGATCGTCGTGCTGCCGGCGTACGTCGCCACGAGGGTCTGGCGACCCTTGCGGAGCTTGACCTTCACCACCGCGGTGCCGTCGGCCGCGACCTGGACGACCGCGAGGGTCTTGCCGCCCTTGGTCAGGGTCACGGTGCTGCCGGGGGTGAGGCCGGCGGCGCTCAGCGCGATGCTGAGCTTGACCGTCTTCTTCGCGCCCTTGCCCTTCGCCCGCTTGACCTTGGCGCTCAGGTCGAGCGAGGACGGAGCCTTGACCGCGGGAGCCGTGGCGGTCGACTGGGTCGTCGTCTGCGTCGGGCTCGTGGTCTGCGTCGGGGTCGAGGGCTGAGCGGGGCTCGTCGTGCCGGCGGTCGGCGCCACGAGCCGCGAGCCGGCAGCCGGTGCGGCCCAGAAGATGCCGCGGGCGGCCTCGCTGAACAGGCTCTTCGGGTTGGTGCGGAAGAACACCGAGGTGCCGAAGACGATCGAGCGGGTCTTCACGCCGACGACGGGGCGCTGGGTCTCGGACGAGACGACCGAGGCGTTGTTCGCGGCGTACGCCGGGCCGTTGGTCGGCACCGTGCCCGCGGGCGACCCCGCCGGCACCGACGGACGCCAGTGGCCAGCCAGCAGCGGCTTGCTGCTGTAGCGCTGCTGGACGTTGGTGCCGGCGCCGAGCTCGGTGAACCAGGTGGCCGGGTAGATGTAGGCCGTGTCCTGGCGGTAGGGCTCGAGCACGCTGCCCTTCGGCGTGTCGACCGAGACGAGCGCGGTCGCCGAGTTGGCGCTGGTGAGGGCGTTGCCGGTCATCAGGCCGTAGTCCTTCGCGGCGTTGAAGGCCGCGGCGCCGCGGCCGGTGAGCGCGCCGCCGCGGTCGAGCAGCGCCTGCACGGCTGCCCGGGCGACCGGGGCGCTCGACGTGGCGAAGGTCGAGCCGATCCACAGCACGTCGACACCGTCGAGCAGGCTCGGGTTGTTCTGGATGCCCGTGGTCTCGCCCGTGACGGTGACCTGGGTCAGGTCGTCGAAGCCGAGGGTGGTCAGCGCGATGCGGTCGTCGGCGGTGCCGACGTAGGCGACCTTGAGGTCGCGCAACGGCTTGGTGTCGGCGTCGTCGAGGGCGTCGAGGTCCGCCTCGGTGGCGGGCTCGAGGTCGATGTCGTAGGTCTTGGCGACCTGCTCGGCCTTCGAAGCCGACGCCGAGCCGACGACGGCGGAGCCGTCCTTCAGCATCGAGACCGGCACGCCCTCCTCGAGCAGCGCGTTGAGCGCGGTGAAGTCCGCGACGCCTGCGACGTCGAAGGTCGTGTACGCCGGGGTCGCCGGCGCCGAGAAGTTGGAGCTCGGCGCGGTGACCGGCGTGGAGGCGCCGATCGGGCCGTCGGTGACGACGCCGACCTTGTCGACGGTCGCGCCCCACAGGTAGGAGTAGCTCCACGCTCCGTCGGCGTACAGCTGCGGCACGTTGTCGGAGATGTCGTCGCCGAGGTCGAGCAGCGAGTTGGCGAGGCCCCGCATCGGCTGGTCGAGGTCCACGACGTACGAGCCCGCGGGGTAGGTCTTGCCCTCCACGGTCGTGGCCGAGGTCAGCTTGTCGACCTCGATGCCGTGGAACACCAGCTGCTTGACCAGCGCGGCGGCGTCGCTCTCCGAGCGCTGGCCGGCACCGCGCGGGATGACGTAGGCGTTGGGCAGGACCAGCGGCTCCTGGTCGTCGAGGGCGTCCCAGAGCGGGCGCCACTGCGTCGGCCCCGGCACTGTGTTGACGTCCGCCACCGTTAGCTGCTTCTTCGGCTCCTCCGACTGCGCGCGACGGAACGTCTCGATCTGGTTCGAGAGCATCTCCTTCGCGGCGGTCGGGTCGTTCATGTAGCCGACGATGCTCTTCATCGTCTGCAGCGCGACCGCGGTGTTGACCTTGGCCCGCTCGGGGGTCTGCGTGCCGCCGGCGCCCTGGCGCGACAGCGGCAGCTCGACGGTCGACGTCGCCGCGCCGAAGAACGCGGAGTACTGCGCGCTGAAGACCGGCGGGAAGTCGTCCCAGCCGCCCTCCTGGTCGTCGCGGTAGGGGATGGCGATGCCGCCCACCGAGGTGAGCGGGTTGCCCGGGATGGCCGCGGCGACGACGTCCTTCTCGACCTTGAGGGCGAGGGCGTAGTTGTGCGGGATCGACAGGTCGTACTCGTAGTTGGTGCCGTGCGGCGGGCCGCAGGGCTCGATCTGGAGCACGCCGGTGTAGCCGTGGAAGTCGGCGGTGTAGATCGGCTGGATCGCCTGCACCGAGCGGACGTAGGACTTCGTCTCCGCGGTGGCGTTGGTGATCATGTCGCGGTTGGGGTCGAGCCCGAGCGAGGTCGCGCGGGTGGCGGCGGTGCGACCGTCGGGGTTCAGCGACGGCGAGAAGTAGAGGCGGTTGTTGCGCAGGATGCTGCCGACCTCGCTGAGCGGCGCGGTGGCGAGGTACTCGATGTACTGCATCGCAGCATCCGTCCCCTCCCACTCGTTGCCGTGGATGTTGTTGCTGATCCACACGGGGGTCTTGTACTGCGCCTGCAGCGTCGCGTCCTTCGCCGCCGCGGTCGGGTCGTTCTTGATCTGGTTCTTCCACGCGGTCTGGCGCGCGGTCTCGTCCGTGTCCTCCGGCGCGGTCAGGGTGACGAGGTAGAGGTCGCGGCCGAGCGTCGACTGCCCCACGACCTGCACCGAGATGCGGTCGCTCTTGGCCATCAGCTCCTGCAGCTTCGGCGCGAGGTCCGGGTGACCGAGCAGCTGTGCGGCCTTCGAGGCGTCCGAGGGGTTGTCGCGGTAGAAGCGCAGCTTGGGCTGGTACGGGTACGACGACGGCATCACGACCGGGTCGCCCGAGGCCACGGCGGTCATCGCCTGGCGGACGATCTCCGCCTTGGTGGTCTGCGGCGGGGCGCTCGACGACGTGCTGGTGCCGCGGTCCTCCTGCACGCTCGCGGTCGGGGCCGGGGTGACCTCGTCGGCGGTGGCAGGAGCGGCGGTGCTCGCGAGCACCGAGGTGGCGGCGAGCGCCAGACTGGTCGCGCCGACGAGTGCGCGGGGCTTTCTCACGAAGAGGCTCGTTTCTGTGGTGGCGTGCTGACGACAGGGCTGTGCGACGACCTCGGGACCCGAGTGGTCTGGACCGAGTGGGCGTCAGATTGCCTGACAATCAGGTGTGATTACTACCTGAGCCTGTTCTTTAACCTGAGATTTACATGGGGTCAGGATTCCCTTGTCGCAGACGCGACGAAGCCCCCTCGCCGTGGCGAGGGGGCTTCCCGGGTCGTGCGCGGTGCCGGGCTGGCTCAGCTCTGGTCGGCGTCCGTGATCGGCTGACCGGTCTTGTCGACCTCGTCGGGGAACTCCGCGCCGACCGGGTGCGCCCCGGAGTCGGGCGAGCCCTGGGCGGGGTCGTACTCCCCCTCGGCGGCCGGGCCGTCGGTCGTCGAGGAGGTCTCCTGCTCCTCGGCGGCGTCGTCGAGGTGGCCGAGGTTCTCGTTCGCTGCATCGCTCATGCTGGTGCGGTAGCCATCGGGCCGGGTCTCAAGCGGACTCCACCACACGGTCCACGGCCGCCACCACCGCGCCGCGGTCGCAGTCGTAGAGGTCGGCGCCGCTGAAGGGGTTGAGCTCCAGCAGCCGCAGCCCGCGGGGCGTCTCGCAGACGTCGACGACGAAGACGGGCTCGGGCGCCGACAATCGGGCCACGACGGTCTCGGCGTACGCCCAGGCCGGGTGGCCGGCCCCCAGCGATCCTGCCTGCTCACGCCCGTCGGCGACGTACCCACTGCCCGCCACGACCTCGCCGCCGGCGACGACGAACCGCCATTCCTCCCCCACGTCGACCACCGGGGTCACGACGACCGGCAACCGCTCGTCGTCGTAGTAGAAGCCGTGGTCGAGCGCCGCCGCGTTGACGGCGTCGCGGTCGAGCACCCGACCGCTGAACGGCTTGAGCGCGCTGTCCGGTCGCACGAACACCCGCGGGCCGAACTCCTCCGGCGGACCCTCGGCGACGAGCTGGGCCACGGTCGTCACCGCGTGCCGTTCGGCGACGAGCAGATCGGCGACCTGGGGCCACCACGCGCTGCACGCGAACCGCTCGGTCGCGCAGAACGCCCCCGGCGACCACGGTCGCTCGCGGTGCACCCGGTCGGCGTTCTCCAGCGCACCGTGGAAGACCACCGGGCCCGCCCCGAGCTCGGGCCACCGCCCGTCGCTCCACCACTCGTCGCGCCACCGCACGACACGGTCACCGGCCGCCTCCGCTGCCGTCGCGAGCCGCTCGTGCTCGTCGGCGAACACCTCACGCTCGAGCAGCCAGACGGTCATGGTCGACAGTCTGGCGCGGCGCACAGCACGAGAGCCGCACCGACGAGGTCGGTGCGGCTCTCACAAGAGGGCTGGAGCTGGTGGTCCTCGGGGGATGGTTGTCGAACTCGTCCCCACCCCCGTTACTACGGGTCCTCCGGGCCTATCGAGACCTCGATCTGGCCGGCACTCCCCCAGCGAGACCTGCGGTCGTTCAGCCCAAACGAGCCAAGACCCTCAACGGCAGTGAGCTGGATCGGATCCGGGAACGGTACGTAGCTGGCGGGGTCACCACGGCTGAACTTGGCCGCGAGTTCGGCGTCGACCGGCAGACGGTGCAGCGGAAGTTGCGAGCCATGGGCGTGCGGATGTACGGCAGCTCGCTCAGTGCAGAGGAGATTGTCGAGGCTGCGCGGTTGTACGCCAGCGGTCTCACGGTCGCCAAGGTCGCTTCGAAGCTGGGGCGGGGCGACAACGCGGTGCGCAACGCGCTCATCCGAGCCGGCGTACAGCTGCGCACTACTCACGGGCGGGCGCGGGAGTCGCCCTGATCGCTCGCGCACTTCCTTTCTGATCGGCCTCGGGCTCCTTCTTGGTCCAGTCCCGAGAAAGGTAGGTCAGGGATTGGGCGAGTTTATGGCGATCGATCTCGGGGCGGGCAGCTGCTTTAATTGAGATCTCGCGGTCCTCAGCGCGCACGGGCTTTGTGGAGCGGGCGCCTTGGCAGCGTGAACGCGCCCGACGGCGAGGTTGGCGCTCAGGGTCCAGAACTTCTCGAGCGTCCGGCCTGGCTTGGTGAGGCAGGCTCGGTGACGGTTCACCCCGAATCCCCGACACGTCTGGTTGGATTCGGAGAGTGGAGCAGTCCCTCGAGAGCTTGGGCGGCAACGGCTTCCAGGATCTCGCGGTCGCACTTCTCATGGCCGAATTCGGGGCTCGAATCCGTCCACTTGGCGCCGGGCCAGACGGTGGCCGCGACATGGTGTACGACGGGGCGCTTGACTGGACCGGCCGGTCGCGCACTGGCGACGGGCTGAGTCCGTTCGACGCCCAGCCCGAGCCGGCGGTGCCGATTGGCTCGGCCGACATCTGGGAGGGCTACACGGTCTTCCAGGTGAAGCATCATGCACCGCTCGCGGCTCAACCGATCGACAATGCGCGCTGGCTGTGGGCCGAGATGCGCAAGGAGCTGGAGAACTGGACGAAACCGGCTCCGGGTCGAACGCGGACCCCCGATCATCTGATCTTTGTCACCAACGTCGCGCTCTCCCCTGTTCCAACGACCGGCGGCCTTGCCCACATTGAGAAAGGTCTGGCGGGGTATCGCGAGGAGTTAGAGAACAGCAGTCGTGATGTTGGCGACGGCCGCGAGCGACTAGAGAAGCTTTCCCGCCTGAACGGGGTCAAGCACATCAGGGTGCTGGACTCGCGGACGATCGAGACCCTGATCGCTATCCACCCGGGCGTGCGCAGGAACTTCAACGGACTTCTAACCGCCGGGGACGCCTTCGCCGAGATCGCGGTCGCGCTGAACGCCGTCAACGAGCACGACCTCTCCGAGACACTCCTCCGACACGCGCGGATCACTCTCGCAGGTGACCGCGGGATCACATTCAATGAGGCAGGAGCGGCCGGCGGTCCGCTGCTTCCCTTGGACGACGTTGCCATTGACCTGCCGCTCCACACGGCCGAGGACGGCGACCGGACGCTGTTCCACTACGCTTTGGACCGAGGTGATCGTGTCCTTCGACCCAGCACCACACTGCACTCAGGACCGCGCCATCTCGTCGTGGCGGGACCGATGGGCAACGGCAAAACCACCATCTCAAAGTTGCTGGTCCAGGCGTACCGTGCCTCGCTCCTGCAGGGCGCGGGGAACCTAGGAGCGCCGGCGACCGCCGCAGCCAACGGCATCGATGCAAGGCTGCGGAAACTCGGTCGCCAGGGCCTGCCCGAGCATCGACGCTGGCCCATGCGCGTCGACCTCGCCACCTTCGCTGAGGAAGAGGGTCAAACTGAAACCTCGCTCGTTCGACACATCGCCAAGCTCGTCTCGGTGAAGACGGCGAAGCAGATCACGGGGGGCAGCATGGACTCCTGGATGATGCGCTGGCCGTGGTTCCTCGCGCTCGACGGCCTAGATGAGGTCACCGAACCGAGCGTGCGGCAGTCGGTGATTAGGCGGGTTGTCGAACTGGTCGCCGACGCCGACGACCGGAACCTCGATCTATTCGTTGTGCTCACCACCCGGCCCTTGGGGTACACCGAAGAGGTCGAACCGGCGCTGTTTGAACGCGTTGACCTCGCCCCCTTGCCGATCGACCTTGCCCTCAGGTACGGGAAGGACGTTTCAGCCGCCCGACTGGGCGCCGGGCACGAGGACATCCCCCGAATCCATCGCGAGCTTGACCGGGCTGCGGCCCGCGAGACGACGCGCGAGTTGATGGTGACCCCTCTGCAAGTGCTCATCCTGGCCCTAATCATTGAGGGAGCCGGGCCCGTTCCGCCAGACAGGTTCGCGCTTTTTTGGGGGTACTACGGCACGGTCGCGAAACGCGAGCAGCTCAAGCCCGGAACTATTAGGCGGCTAATTGAGGAGCACCTGCCTAACATCACGATTCTTCATGAGCGTCTTGGCTATGAACTACACCGCCGGGCCCAGAACTCCCAGCACGCGACCGCAACCATGACCAGTGAGGAGCTGCGTGATCTCATCGCGGCGGTGCTTGCCGACGATGGCCACAAGCCGGACGGGGCCGACGCCCATCTTGTCGAGGAGATCAAGAAGGCATGCCTGCAACGACTCGTGCTGATCCGAGCCCATAAAGACGGCGCGGTCGGCTTCGATGTCCGCGCGCTCCAAGAACTGATGGCGGGTCGCCACTTAACCACCGGCCGTGACGATGTGGTCGAGGCGACACTTCGCGAGCTCGCCGCGGCCGCCCACTGGAGAGTGCCCTGGATCTTCGCCGCAGGTCGCATATTCGCCGAAACCCAGCCACACCGGCGGGCGCAGGTCGTGAGGATTGTCGAGTTCGTCGACGAAGGAGCCTCGTGGCGGCTCGGTCGCGTCGTGCCCGTCGGTCCGGGACTTGCGCTAGACCTCGCGGTCGACGGCGGAGCGCGTCGCCACCCCGTCGTTCGTCAGCCGCTGCTCGAGTGCGCCCTGAAACTCCTCAAGGAGCCCGCAACCCGGGACGTTCGAGCGACCGCCCGCCTGCTCGCCCGGGCAGCTGGCGCCTCGCCGGAAGCAAGGTCGCAGGTCTCGGCGTCGCTGCGCCGCGCCCTCGGCGGAACGCCAACCGCACGTGACACTGCGACCAAGATTATGTACTTCATCCCTTCGGTCCTAGCCGACATCGACGCCAGCGACGACGTTCGGATGTTGGCATCGGTGAAGCCAGCCGGACCATTCGGGCGCCGTGATGTGCCGGACCCCGAGACTTGGTGGCAACGGGTACGGGCCGAGGCCGAGCGCACTGCCGCGGGCCATCCCGGCGGCGCGACTGTCGCACGAGCGATCGAGGCGCTGCACATGCTGCGAGGGGAGGTCGCGCCCGGCGCTAGGTCGATACGAGAGTGGGAGTCCGGCGCCAGGTCGTTGGGCTTATCGATCGGAGAAGGGTTGGAGGACGTGTTGTTCGACCTTGTCGTGATCGAACCGGTAATTCAGGCGCTTGAGGATGCACAAGCAGCACAGCAGCTGGAAGCAGCGCTCGCGGACATGTCTTTCCATGACCCAGAGGCAACCAAGAGGCTGCGCGACTGGGTCCTACCCCTAGCGACCCGCTTCGACCTCGACGATCAGTAAGACCGCTCGCCTGCGACCTCCTCTATGCCTGGATGCAGCCCGGAGCGATTCCCCAAAGGCGGCCGCCAATTTCCGCGCGTCGACTCATTACACGTCTTCGTGACCAGTCCGCTCCGATGTTTGGCCAGTACTCCCCCAGCGAGACCTGCGGTCGTCCAGCCCAAGCGGGCCCAAAACCCTCAACGCCAGCGAGCCGGAGCGGATGCGTGAACGGTAACGTAGCTGGCGGGGTCACGACCGCTGAGCTGGGCCGTGATTTCGGCGTCAACCGGCGGATGGTGCAGCGGAAACTACGAGGCATGGGTGTACGGATGTATGGCAGCCCGTTGACGGCAGGAGAGATTGCCGAGGCTGCCCCGGGCTGCACGCCAGTGGACTCACGGTCGCCAAGGTCGCTCATCGGTCGACGCGGGCAAAAGGACGACCCGCTCTACAAGGTCCGCCGCACTCTCCTACCTGGCGTCGAGTACCTCACTGAGGGACAGCACCAGCGGCTGCGGACCTACGTCTCAGTCGCCGACCCCGAACGGTGAGGTCGAGGTGACCTGGCAGGTCTATCAGCAGGGCCGCTCGATCTACCACGCCGAAACACCAGCGACCATGCGGTTTATTGATCCTCCGGAACGCGAGGGATGCCCAACGCGTCACTAAGTTCATCGTCAATAGTACGGTAGCTGTGCAGACCAAAATCACCCACAGGTTCGATGGGGCCCGACATCTCAGCCCCATGTTCATCGAAATACTTTCCTCGCCACGCACTTACAAAGCAGTGCTTAGAAAGCACATCGTCCGCAGCTAGTGGCGTATTGGCAAGGGTCTCGAAATAACCGCGGGACCACGGTAGCGAGTTCGTCATAACTGGAGAAATCAACAAATTCTCGGGGCGCAACAAACTCCTATCCGGCAACACCTTCTCACCTGAAGTAACCTGATAGATGTAGATCAAATTAGCCGGTGCGGCATCGTCAGCGAGTGACCACCGCGCCTCAGTCGAGACCACGCGACCAAAGACGAACATGTCCTCGGCAGGTTGGGCCGCGAAAAAATCGCCTGTCTTTGGTTTCTTCCTAGACGGCTTGAGGGCCAGCATGTTCGTCATACTAGTATTCACCTAGAGTCCGTTCTGAACAAGCCACGCCTCGCCCCAACCGACAGCTTCTTGGTAATAGGGGTGCTTTGGCGAGATGCTATTTATTTTATTCTGGAAACCCGGGTTGCGCACAATGAGCGCTTGCTCGATTGCCCGAGCTTGCCCGCGCGTCACAGGGGCGGTCGTAATCTGGTCGAGAACAAATCTTGACCCGTGCTGAGCCTGCCTCCTAGCGAAGTTGTTCGTGATCCCTGCATATACAGGCTTGCCGTTGACGAGCCCAAAGTAAACATGAGTATCGGCGGCTCCGCCCGCCAAGGCCCTGGGGAAAGACGGAAGCGCGCGAGCAATACTACCGCCGGCCCCGCGTCCCGTGGTTGCAAGTAGCCCTCGTCCGGCCGAACCGAGGCCGGCAGTGCCGGCTCCCAGCGCTCCGCCAAGAACGGCCGCCTTAACGTACCCGGACGCCGAATGATCACCGCTGTCACTGATGGCATTCTCGGCCAGGCTTCCGGCAGCGCCGGTCGCCCCAAAACATACAGCCAGACCGAAGCCCGCCGTACCCGCCGTGCAAGCCGCCCCCCCGACCACCGTGATCCCAAGGCCAACGCCAAGACCAATCCAATCCCGTGTCGAGCGCGGAGGCAGGTCGGGAGCAGTTGACTGATATTGGGTGCCGAGGATGTCATAGATCCGCTCGGCAGCTGCGATCTGTGCGGGTGTATCGGTGTTGTAGTTGATTGGCACGCCGTAGGAAGAGCCCATGAGGGTGCTCTCGCCAAGGCCTGTGTCGCCGTATGGGTTTGCGGGTCCGTCCGTTTCCTCGTTGTAGTCGGGGTTATGCCACGGGCGAGGCTCGAGACCGGAGGGGTCCATCAACGAGACAGGGTTGTTGCGCGCGTAGGCGTAGGGGTTCAACGAATCCGGGTCATCGACGTTGAACAAGGCGTCTGGGGACGTTAGAACATTCAGTCTGGCGGGGTAGTTGCGCTGGTCGAGCCGCACGTCGCCGGTCCGATCAACGGGCTTGTTTAGGTATCCGCGTCGATCGTTGCCGCCGTTCGCGATCTGCTCGCCGAACGGCCGGTAGGTGGGCCTTGTGTCTGTCGTGGCGCCCCGTACGAAGCGAACGGAGTTCTGTGCGTCGCCGAGGCTGAAGGTCCAAGTTGGGGCCGACGGCGTAGTCGACGTCCCCTGCCCGAAGACTGTTGCGAGAGGCTTGCCGCCCGGTGAGGTAAAGACACGTCGGGCCTGAGCAGCGCCTCCGTTCGCGATGGACACCTCGGTTCCGCCTGCGTAATAGGTGAGGTTAGTTGTAAACCCCCGTACCAGCTTGTATCGCTCCCGCAGACCGACACGCATGCCAGCCGTGTCGTAGGCGTAGTCAGAATCAAGAACCGTGATGTCCGAATCACTGTTCAGGTCAGGTCCGGTAACCGACTTTAGTGTTCCGGTTGGGTTGTAAGAATAGGTTGCGACACCAGCGTCCGTGCTTATCTGATCGGCTCGTCCCACAGGATCGTAGTGCAGGGCGGTGTTACGCGGTGTGGCCTCGAGCTCAACGTCCGTCGTGATCTGTGTGGCGTGGTGAGGCCCGGCGCCTTGATATGCGTAATTAGAAACTGCCGCGTCTCCGGCAGTGTCAGGGACATAAGTGTTGACACTCGACAGTCGGTCTTTGCTGTAACCGTAGAAGCGTGTCTCCGACGCGCCAACAAGTTGGGTCGTGTCGGGCGCAACAAGACACTCCCCCGCGCGCCCAGTCATGGCATACGAGATTCGGTTCAGGCCGTCGTATCCATAGCACCAGGCTGAATTCACATAATTGGGCGGGGCGTTCTTGTAAAGGTTGGAGGCCAAGACGGACCCGACGTTGCCGATGGTGTCGTAGGAGTAGTCGAGTGTGCCGAAAGCTGACCCACCGACACGGGTCAGGCGACCCGTGGCGTTGTCCCAGGCATATTCGCGGTTCAGGTGCCGACTGGCGTCGGCGCCTTCTGAAAGTGCGCGGAGCGGGCGCCCGGCTTTGTCGTAAGTTGCGGTCAAGAGGTTAGTTGATGGCTGACCCGTCTGTGTTGCGGTCATGGTGGCGACTGCGGCGTCTGGCCCAAACGAGGTTGAGACAGTCATGGCTGCAAGGTTCGCAACCGCCCCGTAGGTGGTCGAGGTGACCATGTCGGCATCGTTATAGGTCTGGCTGTTGGAGAAGGTGACGCGCCCGCTATCTGTCGGGTAGTAGTCGTAGGTCTGTTGTAGTGGGTTGCCGTTGAGGTCGTAGCCATCGACGGATTCCGTGAAGGTCCCCAGGTGGGTGTAGCTCGTCGACACTGCGGGACGCCCGTCGCCGTTGGTCGCTGCGTCGTAGGTCCACTTGGCGATCGGGGAGCAGTCTGTCTGCGTGGCGGGCGGGTCTACGCAGTCGCCAGGCTCTGGGCCGGTGCCGTTCAGCAGCTTGAACTGCTTAGTCGGGCGGTCTTGGTCGTCGTAGATGGTCTTCAGGATGCCGTCGACGGGGTTGCGGGTGGTGACTTGATTGCTGTTGGCATCGAAGGTCGCTGACGTGGTGCCGGTGTCGGGGTCAGAGGTTGCGACGCGTCGGCCGGCGAGGTCGTATTCGTAATGCCACAGGCGTGTTCCTGAGATGTCGGCACTGATGTCGGTCAGATTGTTGTTGCCGTCATAGGTGTAGCTGGCGGCTGTAGCAGGCGCTTGGGCGGTTGGGGGTTGGTCGACGGTTGCGGCGGTGAGATGTTGTTCAACGCGGGAGGTGCGGCCCCATCCGTCAACCGTGGTGACTGTGGTGCCGGTGACATCGTTGCCGCCGGCTCGCGCGGTGGTGATCGTGCGGTCGCCCTGTTGGGTGGCTCGATCGGTGTAACGGATGCTGTTAGCGCCGTTACGGTGCTCGACCTCCGTTACGCGGCCAGCAGCGTCAGTCAGGGTCTGGTTCCAGCGCACCGCGTTGGCGGGGTTAGCGTTGATGAGGCCGCTGCCGGGCTGGTCGGCGTTCGCGATGACCGGCACGCTGAGGTATGGCGTGCCGAGCTCGTCGTAACCCGTCGCTGATGCGACACGGCCGCTACCGTCGGCCTGAAGGCTCTGAGCTTCGATGGTGCGGCCCCATCCGTCCATGTACGCATAGCTGACGTCAGTGGTGGCGCCCGCGCCTGCGCCCGCCCGCTGCGATGTGGTCTTGATCTGAGCAGGCTGGTAACCGTTGACGGTGTTGCTGCCATAGACGGCGTAGTCGTAGGAAATTGACGTCTTGCCAGTCCCCTGGAGCTTGGGAGAGGTGACCGTCAGGACGCGTCCGTAGCCGTCGTAGGTTGTGGTGGTCTTAGCGTCATCGTTTGCAGACGCGGCTGGGTTGCCAAAGTCGGTGACCTCTTCTGGGAGGCCCCGGCGGGGTTCGAGCTTTGAAACGACCTGGCTTCGGTTGGTGGTGACAGTGACCTGACACGGTAGGTCGTCGAAGCCGCACCCGGTCGTGTTGGACGAGGACAGGTAGGACGTAGTGGTGTCGAAGTTCTTACCGTCGGTGGTGCCGATAATGCGCCCGTAGTTGTCGTAGCGGGTGCTTGTGACAATGGCCGGCAGGTTCGGCTGTGCAGCGCTCGAGGCGGCGGTCTCGACGCGGGTTAGTTGACCGCGGGTGATGCTGGTATCGGGCTGCGCGGCGGCGGAGCTGTAGCCGTCGTACTTATTCGTGATGTCTGAGACAGGCTGTGTGCAGGTGTCTCCGGTCTGCTGGTCAAGGACCCGGACGCGGGTGGGAACGCGGATCCACTTGTCGTTGGTGGTGTTACCTGCCCAGGTCGTGAGGGTGCAGATGTTTCGGTCGCCGCCGGGCTTGGCCGTGGTGCTCGCACCCTTGTCGGTCAATTCGGTGACAACGCCGAGGAGGAGTCCCCGGTGACTGGTGCCACCTTCGTGGAAGGTCCGCTCGATGGTGTGCCGTCGGTCGTTGCTGGTGCCGTTCTGCGCGTTGCCGCGGGTTACTCGGGTGTGCATGCGGGTCATGCGCTCGCCCGTGAAGTTTGCGGCCAGGCCGTGGCTGCTGAGCGCGCTGCGGTAGATCTCGAATCCGTGATAGGTCCGGGTGATCCACTTCGCCTTGCAAGGGCTCTGCTGGCCCGAGGTGCAGAACGCCTCTTCCGGCGGCTCAAGCACGGTCTCCTCGGCGATTTTCCCGCGTAGAGAGTTGCGGTCCCGGAGATTGCGGTCCCCTGCGGGCCCCTGCTCAACGGTTGAGACGTAGCCACGACGGTATCCAGTGGTGGCGTCGTTGCTGGTGTATCCGGTGACGTACTTTTGGCCGCTGTTATTGACTCGTGATCCGTAGAAGCCTCTGAAGACAACGACGCGGCGCAACGACTTGGCCGTATTAGTGGGGGTGCTGGGGTTGGTGCGGTTGACCTTCATGGTGCGGATGAGCGTGGTCTGGTAGCCGCGCCAGTCGGACCAGGAGCGGTACTTGAGCGGGGTGTTCTTGGATTCGCCGTCAAAGCGCCATCCCGGCTCGCCGCGATAGGTGTATCGGTACTGCCGCATCTTGCCGAGGCTCGGCTCGTTGGTGGCGCCGTCGAGGCGTAGCGCGCGGTCGCCGAGCTGCAGGCGGGTGACCAGGTACTTGTGGTACCAAGCCAGCCTTCCGCCGTTTTCACCGGGCCGTCGCGGTGTGAAGCAGTCGCCGGTGCTGTTGAAGGCGCTGAAGTTGTCGACCATCGCCTTGGTGCAGCGGTTTTGTTGGCCGTAGGTGACTTCGGTGGTGCCGCCGAGTTCGTTGGTGACCTTGTCCAAGCGGTACTTCTTGAGCAGCTTGTCGCTGTTGCCCTCGGCGACGACGCGGTTTGCGAGTGGTTTGTAGTCGAAGAGCACTCCTGGGAGGGCATAGCTCGTGGGCTTGGTGGTGCTGTTGTCGCGGGGAACGTGCTGGACGGCTTGCAGCAGCAGGTCGGCCTCGTCGGGCTTTTGGTCACCTGCGCCAGGTGTGCCGTCTGGGTCGGGCATCGAGTACTTGAAGACGTAGATGTCGGTGGGCGGGGTGTTCTGGGTGCCGCCCGGCGTCTGCAGGTTCGGACCGCGGTAGGTCTTGAGGTTGGCGTAGAGCTTGGTGGAGAAGAACGCTGGCGAGGTGTTGTCGCAGTTCGCGGCGGTCTTGTTCATGCAGAGCAGGTCCGTGGGGACATCGGGCCATTGCCGTTGGCTGCCGCCAGCGTCCGCCTGACCACAGTCCGGCCGATCGGTGTTGAAGCCATCCTGGTTCTTCGTCCAGTTGATTGCCGCGACGCATCGGTCCACCGTCTCGACCTGCACCACGACCTGCGGGCTCATAGATTCGTTCTCCGGAGCAGGGGTGGGCCGCGGGAAGCCGTACTGAATGGTGGCGAGCTGGCCAGCAGCGGTGTAACTGACGAGGCTGCCGTTGGTCTTGTACTTGTTCTGCTGCGAGGCGTATGTGTACTTCACCCTGTTGCCGTCGGCGTCGACGACCCGGTCGAGGTTCCACTGCCAACCCTGGATGCAGGCGGTCGCGGTGATGCTCTGGCCGTTGCACGGCTCGCCAGAGTTGTTGCCCCTAACCGGGACCGTCCACACCGAGGTGGTGCCGTAGCCGAAGAAGTAGCGAGTTCCGTCGGGACTCGTGAGCTTGAAGAACTCGTCGTTGCCGTCGGCGTTGTCGGGCAGTGGGGCGCCCTGGTCAGCCACAAAACCGTTCGAGCCGCCCGACCCGACCTCGACCTTCCATCCCGCGTCGTCCTGCAGGCGGTAGGCGCCCGAAGTCCCATCCTTGATGATGCGGGTCGAACGGCCCTCCAAGACAAGGTTGAGATCATTGACGACGGTCCCGCCCTGGGTGCGCCAGCACAGGTTGCCCGACAAGTCACGGTTGGTGGGGCTGCTGTCGTCGTAACAGGAGGCGTAGGTGCGGCTGATGTGGCCGGGTTCCATGCTCCACCCCAGCCCCAGCTGGGACGCCTGCGCCGGGGAGTCGCCTACGAGGCCATCGACGACCGCGGACGAGTAGCCCATAGACATCTGCGGCGCCTCGCCGGCCTGTCCCGTGGGCATTGTGAAGGGATAGGACCAGCGGAAGTCACCCGAGCCATCTCCGACCTGCCAGCCCGCAGATGTCTCGAGCGCGGACGGAGCGCTTGAGGCTGACCCGCCGCCGCTCGTTCCGCCTCCGTTCGACCCGTTCGACGCAGCAGCCATCGCATAGCCCCCGGCGCCGGCGCGGACCTGATACACCAGCCCGCGACACAGGGCACCGTCAGAACCGTTGGTCGACAACTCCCACGCTGCCCGCGACTGAGCGGGCTGGGGTGCATTCGGGTCTTTGGTGTCGAGGTAGGTGTCGTCGGCACCGTCGCCGTCGTCGTAACCTGAGCTCTCGTCCCTCTCGTTGGCGCTGTACTTGCCTAGCGCCTCCTCATCTTGACTATCGTCATCTCCGTCCCACTCAGTCGCATCCGGGGTAGGAGCGCTGCTAGCTCCGTAGTACCGCGCTGGGGAGAAGCAGTTTTGCATCGCCGCCTGCGTCTGACCTGTCGGCACCGCCTCGCCACTGTTCAATGGCGGAGTTGCGGTGAACGCGAGTGACTTGGTCGTTGGGTCGTTGACCGACGGCACGGGAACGCTTACGCGACATGCGGCAACCTGTGGGGTCGTCTCGCGGCAGGCTGGGAACGCCTCCACGATCAACCGGTCAGACCAATTCCCGCCGTACGCCTTCTCGAAGCTCGCGTACGAAACCTGAACGTCGATATCGTTGTGGGAGCCCCCGGGCGTATTTGCCGAGTCAGCAGTCCTCGTCAAACCGATCTGAAAGGCCGACGACGATGGCGTCGTCGACGTCGCAGGTCCGACCAGACGCGCGGCGAACGAGTCCCCGTCGGCGTCGGCGCCGGCGGCTGGGCGTGTGTCCTCTTCGCACGAGCCACCCGTGCATTCGTCCTCGCCAAGGAGAACCGGGGTAGCACGCATCGCGATCGGGCCCGACGTTCCGGACGCTGTCGTGGCAGTCCGCCACGATGTCTTGCCCACGCTAGACGCCGTATATCCGGACCCGCCGGGAAGGCTCTGCGAAGAGGCCGAAAGCGAGTCCACGCGTCCTGATCCCGAACCCGCGAACTCGCTGGGCAACGCCCGGGCCGCCGTTTCGGGGAAGGTATCTTGGGGCGCGTCCGGCTCGTAAGGGATTAGCGGGCACTCTGCGACAGTCACCGAGTAACCGCGACTGGCGTCCACCGGACTGCCGAGCGATCCGACTCCATTCAGCGTGCCCTTCGGCAGCCCCGTGAACTCGGTGCTGACGCTCGCACCAGCCGCGACGCTGGCCCAGGACTGCGACTGGCCATTCAGGGTCAGCTGAA
This sequence comes from Nocardioides flavescens, assembly GCF_009823805.1. Lineage (GTDB taxonomy): Bacteria > Actinomycetota > Actinomycetes > Propionibacteriales > Nocardioidaceae > Nocardioides > Nocardioides flavescens. Next base: position 513,729 of record NZ_WUEK01000001.1, read on the forward strand.
GCGGCGCGGCATAGTTGTTGGGGTTGTTCGCCGACACGGCGACGCGGCCGGTGTTGTTGTAACCCGGGTCACTGCACCGCGTCTGCGACGCTGAGATGTCGGGCGGGTTGTGCGACGAGGCTGGAGGCGGCGCCGTGTAGGTGACGATCAGCTCCGGCGGCACGTCGGCCAAGCGAGGCTTGAATGCGATCAGGTGGGCGACGTTATGTTGGGGCACGACCACTAGCCCGGTGTGTGTCGATGGGGTGTCGATCCATCCCTGCACGATGGAGCTCAGGCCCGGGAACGTTACCAAGCCGCTGCTGGCATTGATGTTAATGGACGAAAGTGTGCCGACCGGCGCACCAGGATTTCCGCTAGCCCATCCATTGCTGCCGTTGTAAGTATTCCAGGTCGCTGCGTTTGTGAAGGCGTTTGCAGTCCGACCAAGTCCGTACGACTGGGCGCTGCCATTTGTCGAGTTGTTTGCGCCAACGGACATCCGAACATACGCGTCGTTGATTGTCGAGCCTGCGGGGATCGCGTTGGTGTTAAAGTCGAGCAGACCGCGGAACCGGTTACCCGAAGCGTCCTTGCCGACACGGATGAACTCATTTCCGTTGGCACAGAACGACGTCGTCGGTGCTTGACTCTTCAGAACGCAGTCGATGCTCTGGGGTAGATCGGGCCGTCCGATAGTCGGGTCTACGACGACGGGATAGATGCGCTCAGACGCCGTGAGCCATTCCATGCTTGGCCGGACCTCGAGGATCCATCCCGTTCCAACGCGGCTCAGCTCGTAGCCCACCGACTGCGAGAGGGCGGGCGCCGGCGTGGCGGAGTCGTACATGAACCCTGCCGGGATCACGGCCTTAACCACACTGCTCGAGTCTGTGAACTCGATCGCGCCTGAATTGCTCAGGTTCGGGGTGAGTCCGGCACTTGCAGAGATGTCGTACGTGAAGACTGGGGCGTTGACCGGTGGGACATCTAGAGTAATTGACTCTTTGACGCTGTCTCCCTGTGCCTCGAGTTCCACCGACGAGGCGCCCTCGACGTCATCGAAGGTCGCAGTTGCATCACTGACGTCCGGAGTGCCATCGAGCCCCCGCATCTTCAGGGTGACCCATACACCGTCCGTGGAGAACTTGATAGGATGACGACCCGCATCCTCTGGGATCTGCACGCGATAGGCGGCTTCAGCGTTTTCGACTGCATACGTCGAACCCGCCGCGTCGACCAGGCTGTTATCGACCGGGGCCCAGTCGCCAGCGGCCGTTTCGTAGTTGATGGCCTCTAGCGCGTTCTCAACTCGTATCGAACCATCTGGCAGCAAGAAGCTGTTGGACGTCTCCGTCGACAAAGACGGCACGAGCACCGGCTCTACATTAGGCGGTGCAGGTGGGCCGAGTTCCGAGTCCTGCTCCCCCGGCGACGCAACCGCCGTAACGCCGAAAAGCTGGGCCACAAGCGCGAGCAGCACGGGTACCACAGCGCGTTGAATGAAATTTCGGACAGGCACGGCGGGTCCTCCGACCACTCGCTGCCGGCAAACGCTGGCTGTGCGCACGCTAAGAGGAACCTGAGAACGCTTACAAGACGATCCACTGGCAATCCGCCAATTGGACTAGACGCACGATCCGTCAATGGCCCATTGTGACTATCGAACCGCGGTCTTGGATTGGGCAGAGCCAAACTTTTCGTTACTTGGCCGAAACGATGCGATGGGTCACGGGGCGGCAGGCGCCGTGGTCTCAGTTCCCGAGAAAACGCGCCGATCGCATGCGGCTGTACATAGGGATATGCGTCCCGCCGTTCGGCTCGATCGGGCGCAGTCGGGTCAGCAAAGGGCGACTGGCCTGAGCTGTTGCTGCCCAGCGGCCGAACTAATCCTCCGCGACCAGTGCACGCTCACGACCAAGCGACGCAACGACGGCCTCCCCCGTTGGTATGCTACCGTTGCTTGATCCGGCCTGCCGGTGCCGCCCGAAGAATGTCGGTCACAGTCAGCCCGGTGAGGTGGGCGGCCTCGATGGTTGAGACGTCCTGCGGCGGCGGGGGGACGCTAGACCCTTGCTGAACCACTCGCTCGGGTGCACCAGCTCGGCGCCCGTACGCCAGGTCAGCTCGACCCGGTCGGGATAGATGTACCGCCTTCCCGCGCCGCGGTGGATGACCAGGCGCTTAAGTTGAACAGCGAATACAGTCCGTCGCTGCTCATCGCTACTGCAACACCATCTGCGCTGTTCCATCAGCTTCCTGCCCTGTCTGGGCAGCGGCGTGCATTCGCCGTCGAGCCAGCGGGCAATCGAGGCCATTGAGTCGCCAGCGAGGGCACGGGACGCCGTGCCCCGCACCCAGTCGATGCGGGCTCGATCTTGGTCCAGCACGACCCCGGGTCCATGGGGGTTCGCCGCGGAAGCCGGTCAATCTCCAGATAACTACCGCGTCGCACCACTCTCGCGCCGCGACGAGCCTACGCGCTGGCTGGGGAAGCGCTTGGTGGCGGACACTCTGTCGTCGACGAACTCGCCGACAACGGTCCACCGACGCGCCTCGGCGAGCCGCCGACCGGACTCGAGCTGCCGCGCGACCGAGACCGACAGCTCGGAGGACACCCAGACCCTGGCGCAAAGAACAGCAGTAGGGGACGTGGGCGCGGCAGGAAGCGCGCGGAGACGAAACTAGCAATGACCCCAAAGCGATATGCAGAGCGCGTCGACTTAAATGTCAAAGCGGCCCACAGCAGCGGGCTGCGCCCAGCGTCGTCGTTATGGACCGCTGGGCGCAACTCGCCTGGGGCGTTAGTTCGCGGAGTCGAAGGCGTCGCGGACGGCTTGCGGGATGCGGCCGCGCTCGGGGACGTCGAGACCATTGCTCTTTGCCCAGTCACGGAGATCCTTGGCGGAGGGGCCGTCGGTTGCTGCTGCCTGGGTGCGGGATGAGCTGCGCGTTGAGGACTTGCGGCCTTGCTTCTGGGACACGGCGATGTAGTCCTGGAAGAGGCCACGGAACTTGTCGGCGTTCTTGGTGGTGAGGTCGATGGAGTACTGCTGACCGTCGAGGGAGTAGGTGACAGTCTCTCCCTTACCGTCGGCAATGTCCTCGCCGGTGATGTCGTCTACGAGCTGGGTGATTACGCGTTGGGCCACGGAAGAGTTTATACCACTTCTAGGCCCGAAGGAGTTCGCGCTTACCCAGTTCTCGGACGTGCCACCAGCTAGGGTCGCCACGCTTTGAGCCAGTCGCGAACGTCAAAGCAGATCGAAATCTACGTCGCTAGCTCGGGCCAGCGCAGGCCAGAATGCTTCGAGGAACCGCCCTCAAGGCACCACCGGGGCGCACAACCTGCGCTAGAGCACGACGGTTGATGGACAACTTACGACAATATTGGCGGCCGCGCCAAGGTCACGGACCAGGGTCCACCCGTCCAGCTGGTCCAGCTTATGCAAGCGGTCACTGTCCGCGAACGGACTCGCTGCTAAGCGGTCCTCGAATAGGACGTAGGACTTTGCCGTGTTCGAGCGGGCACTCATCCACACCAAGCCTTGGGCCCAGTCCACCTGCGCGTGAACGGCCTTTGCCCACGCTACGGTGCGCCAATAGTGGCGACTGGTGGTGGCGGTGATCCGCTCCGGGCGTAGGCCAAGCGCTTGCAAGCCGGGATCGTGGAACTCGACCAAAACGAGATCGAGAGCCGCCGCGGTCGTCAGCATTGAGAGGTCTCGGCCGATGAGCCGCGAGCCGCGGAACCGCTTCTTACTCGGCGTAACTGGTACATCGTGAAACACAGACTCAAAGATCGCGCATGCTGGCGTTTCGCCAGCATACAAGACACCGACAGTCGCACCCCGGTCGTTGTCGAAGAAGTGAAAGCGCCCACCGGCCCCGTACCGGTCGTTGAACCCGAGGGCTGGCACAAGCCGGCTGTGCGTCCGATAGAGGACCGACTCCGCCGGCAGCAACTGGCACTGTGCGAGATCTGCCAAGTTGGCTGGCGGCGGCGGCACGAGGAACGACATCGGCGCAAGACTACTGGATCAGCTCCGCCTGCACTGCCCGACGGAACTCGTTTCCATCTACGTCAACTGGCCGACGTGCATCAAGCTCGCCGTTTTCGCTCAGCAACCAGCCGACAAACTCCCAACTTGACATCACCGGCCGCAGCGCAGACCACCCCTCAGCCACTGCAGGCCGAATACCCGAGGCGTCGAGCGCGAACCGTGGCACAAGCGGCATGCCAGCAAAGGCAAGCGAAAGGAGACGCCCGTCGCCCAGGATCTGCTTAACCCACTCTTGGTCCCGGCCCGTCAACCGGGCGATATCAGACGGCAACAACAACTCGAACTCAGCAGTTACTTCGTTCAAGATGTCTCGCTTTTCGGCGAGCGTGTACCCGTCGACAAACAAGGGTCCCACCTGATCCCGACGACCGGCACTGCGTGCCAGTTGCTGGATGTGCAAGGCGTTCTCGGCGACTGAGCGTGACGCATCAAGAATGAGGTCGGCGTGCGATAGCAATTGGCGATTGACGTCAGCGTCGAGGTTCATGTTAACTTCACTCAAGTCACGAATTTTCGCCATTCCATCGTGTACACTTTTCTTGAGCAGTACCAAGAGATTATTGCGGTCGGAGAATCGCTGACGCAGGCGCTCTTGAATCTCATAGTGGTGAACGCTGTTGATGATCAACAGCTGGGCGTCGTCGCGGACCTGCCGCAGCACCGTGTCGATGAGGCCGTCGGGGTCGGACTCGACCCACGATTGCCCCGTTACCCGCAAGATATCCGCTGGGGCATCGCCACCGGCTCGATTGTGTACGGCTTCGGCGAAACTAACCGTCTGCGCGCCGGGGAAGTCATCGTCGAGGAGATCTGCTAGCGCCCGCTTGCCGGCGTCCACCTCGCCAGCGATCGTGACCACCAGACGTTCGCTGTGCGACCGGCCTCGTCGCCGCCGCGTGACATCGGGCAGAGGCGTGACAGCTGCATTCACACGCTCACGATAGCCGCTGGCCGCTAGACTGACATGGAGCGCCTACTTGCCTCAAGCTTGCATCAGCCCAGCCGCTCTCCCCATTCAGGTTCGCTGGAGTGACACATGGTGATCGACACCGACGCAGCCAGTCAGACGCTTCGAAGCGCGTCAGTTCGCGTCGAGAGTCACGAACTGCTCATCAGCCGGCTCGATGTATCGGATCAGGCGGCGGATATCACCCTGCCAGCGAACTGTGGCGGTCTTGGCCGGGTGCACCGGTTTGCCCAAGATCAAGGCGGCGGTTGGCCCTCGAACCCGCTACCCAGCATGCCCGCAAGCGTCCATCTCAACGTGCCGCTCGCCGACTCGGTCTTTGCCCAAGTTTTCCAGAATGCGGCATGCAATTGGCGATGCTGGTACTGCTTCGTGCCGTTCAATCTGTTACGGGCCGACGAGAACCGATCGACATGGGTCAGCGCCGAGTCCCTCGTCGACCAGTATCTCGCTGTGCCTGACCGTCCGGCAATCCTCGATCTCTCCGGTGGCCAACCAGACCTTGCACCGGAATGGCCGCTGTGGACCCTTCGACACCTCAAACGCCGCGGGGCCGACAGCACTACCTTTCTGTGGTCGGACGACAACCTATCCAACGACTACCTGTTCCGCTTTCTCAGCGACGACGACATCGACTTCCTTGCCGGGCACCCCGGGTACGGCCGCGTTGGGTGTCTCAAGGGGTTTGACGGCGAGTCATTCGCATTCAACACCGGCGCTCATCCTGAGCTATTTCAACGCCAACTGGACCTGCTCACCCGTATCGCCGAACGGTTTCCCTCGCTCTGGCTGTACATCACGCTGACCGCTCCTGAGGTACCGCTGCAGCCAGCAACGGTAATTGGACGCTTGCAGGACGAGCTTGAGCGTCGCTCCCCCGGGATTGTTGCACGAACAGTGCCGCTCCGCGTGTTTCCGTTCTCGCCCACGCGGCCGCGCATGCGCACCGACCATCAGGCCGCACTGGAGGTTCAGGAACAGCTCGTGACGCTTTGGACTGAGGAGGCTGGACAGCGGGCCTAGTCCGCGATGAGATCGAGCAGCAGCTGAGCATCTGCCCGCTTCTGCGCCGCAGCCGTCACGGCGGCTGGTTCGCCGCGCGCCAGCGCTTGCAGCCAGCCGCGAACTTGCAGCGGGTCCAGCACGGTCGCAACGCGGTTGCGTGATGTCCAGACGCTGACCAGTGCTCGCCGGCTATCACGCTCGCTGACACTCGTAAGCACATGCCCGGGGCAACTTACAATCGGCACAACCGAAGCAGGTGCGTCTGCGGCACTGTGACGTTGACTGAGGAAGACCACCTGGGGACCGATAACGAACCGTTCCCACCCCACGAGTCCACGGTGAAAAGACGCCGAATCCGGCGCCACGGCTGCTGCTGGCCGTTGCACGTCTCGGATAATGAGCAAATCGGCGACGCGCCAATCACCTGGGTCCGGCAATTGCAGCGCTTTTAGTGCCTCGAGCTCAAAACGAGGCGTGCGGTACGTCACGGCCGCTGTCCGCAGCTCAACGCGCCCTAGTCGCTGGCACGCGGCTAATAGGTTGTCGCGTTCACGACCTGCGCTCGGGCGAGTGAGTTCGGGAAACAAGGTGGTGATGATTGTGCCGCCGCTGTCGACCTGCTGCGAGGCCAATGAGAGCCAGCGCTGCACATCAGCCAGATACCACGGCGGGTCGACGATGACAACGTCCGAGGGCAGGGCTCGCCCGATGACTGCCGCGACCTCACCTATCAGAACCTGCGCTGCGCCCACGAGGTTGGGGAACCGCAGTGTCACCGCGTCGTTCGCATCGATGAGGGCGAGTGAGCCCGGCGTGCCCACCAAAGCGCTGGCCACACTGGGGGTCCCGACGGTCAACCAGCGCGACCCCGCCCCTCGGGCGTGCTCGGCGACAACCTCAGCACCGTGGCCGGTGAAGTACCACTCGTACAACAGGGGATGGAGTTCGGGCAGCACCGGAGGAGAGTGCTCCCGAACCCGACCCACTGGCGGACGCCGTCCCATCAGGTCCAGACACCGGGCAACTACCTCCGGGGGCGCGCCGGGGACGCGGTGCAACAGTTCCGTCCAAGTGCGGCCCTGTGCGTCGGTTAGTGCCGTAACGACACGAGTCTCGTAACTTCTATCGGAGCTCATCACGCTGCCTTCACCGATGGGCCTTGCCTCGGTAGCCACCGTAGCGGCCGCGGCGTGCTAGCAGCAGCAGATCACGCCATGTCTGCTGCGTGGCGCTCAGCCCATACAGCACGCATGAAGTCTCGCGCTGAAGTCGCCCGCACTGGTTCGAGAGCATCCAAGTAGCCATTGGCTGATACGAGCCAGCCAGCGAACTCCCATCGAGTCATAAGATGACGCAGCGCCCACTGTGCGTAGCGGGTATGCGACGTTCCGATTGCCGTCGTGGTCTCGTCGAGGGTCGCGCTGTAGCGGACGTCGTCGAGCTCGAGCTCAAGAGCGCTGGATTGCTTCGGCGTGCATGGCGTGATTACGTCCAACGCGGTTAGCGGACTCTCATGAATAGTGAAATATTCAGACAGCACGCCAAGTAGCTCGTGCTTTTCCTCGCGAGTTAGACCGTCTTCGTATTGTGGTGCTAGCGCTTCAATATTCTTAAGCATGGTCCTGCGGGTGTTTATAGTCAATTGTGTAATTGACAACACATGCGCAGTAAGTGTATCAATTCGTCGTTGGGAAGGAGCTTCCGGATCCGTCTTGTTACATAGGGCTGACGCTCGCCGTCGAAGCGTCCAACTGTGAAGCGTGTCGTCGATGCCGGCGATCGGAACGGCGCTACCGTCGGAATCATCGTCTGGCCCGCGGCGGACTGGCCCCACCTTCCGCCGCAGGACAAGAAGGGACATAATGATGACCATGAGCGCCCTAACACGCATCCAGGCATTGATCGAGGAGCGCCAATCACCAGAGGCAGGTGCGCTGAAGCTCGAGGAGCTACAAGCCTGGTCTGACCACGTCTTGGTACGCGTGCATGTGGCGGTGATGGTCGAGCCCTATCTGGCGAAGATTCAGCGTGGTGATAAGTATATTGAATCCCGCTTGACGAAAGTGAACATTGTCCCGTTCGACCGAGCACGTTCAGGTGACGTCATTCTCTTTAAACGATCAGGCGGTGCGGTCGTTGCGATTGCTGAAGTGGCTACGGTTGCGTTTCAGCAGTTGAGCCGTCCAGGAGCGCTCAATCAGTTGGTAGCACAACATCAAGAAGGCCTGAGCTACGAGTCTGGATACGCCGCAACTAAGTGCGAGGCGCGCTACGCCTCGCTGCTCTGGTTGCGCGATGTTAAACCAATCGCGCCGTTGCTCATCCAGAAGCGCGGACGTCAGGCGTGGCTAACCTTCGAACCCACCGCACGTACGCGCGCCGATGCAGCGCTATTTTAGTCAGCAACCGTCACGGTGGTCGGTGCTCCTCAGCGGAACGATGGGCAGCGGCAAGTCGAGCGTGGCGCATGTCCTGCAAGACGACTATCTCTTCTCGACCTGCTCCTTCGGCGACCTAGTAAGAGCAGAAGCAACGGCGCGACAGCTCGACAGTGCCAGTCGGACGGTTCTACAGGACCTCGGACAGGAACTTCTGGCTGTGCACGGTCCCGCGGGTTGGGTCGCCCGGCTTGTGACGGGTAGAGCCGAACCCCTGGTCGTCGACGGTGTTCGCCATGTCAGCGTGCAGGAAGCCCTCAAGCAGCGGCTGCCCGGTGCTGTGTCCGTGTTCCTGCGGGTGTCGCCCGCGGTGGCTGCGCAACGGCTCCGTTTGCGTAGTGGCGAGGTCACGCAACAGCGGGCGCATGAGGTTGAGCGGGGTCTTTATGCCCTCGAGCGAACGGCAGATGTGGTGATAAACACCGATCATTCCTCTGTGTCGCTCGTCGCCGCTCGCATCGCTAATGCGGCCAAACGGGACATCACAGGACCTGTGACGACCCTCGGCTGATCGCGGCAGACCTCGATGGTCCTGCCGCACGTATCGGAGTTGGCCAGCCGGTCGCGGGATCGGGTCCGCGACAGCGGCGGGCAATCGAAGCGGCGCAGAACTTTCTGCACCATCGAGACCGCCGTCCACAGGCGGTCGGCGATCCGTGCGGGTCCCCAGCGGCGAGCGACCCGCAGCCCGAGCACCCGCCGTTCGACCCGCGACGGTGTGCGCCGTGGAGAGGTCCTAGGACGCGAGGACCGGTCGACCATCCCCGCCCGGCCCTCGGCACGGTAGCGGTCGACCCACCGCTTCGCGGTTGTCACCGAGCAATTCCGCCGTTTGGCGGCACGGCGGCACGGCGCCCAGCCCTTGTCCACCACGAGCTGGGCCAGGCGCAGACGACCCGCAGGTGTCAACTGAGCGTTAGCGTGGGACACGAAGACCTCCGGTTTGCGAGATGCGAATGCTTGGTCGCTTCGCACCTCACCCGGAGGTCTTCGTCATCGCACAACAGCCACGCCGTACCTAGCGGCCGTGGTCAGTACACCTAGAGGCCAGGGGACGGCTGGTCAGCTTCGCGCGGTACTGCCACGAAACCCAGGTCGAGCACATCGGAATCATCTAGCGCCAGCGCTCCAAGAACACCTTCGAAGAAGTGGACAACCGCAGCTCGCTCTTGGTCATCCGACCCGTTTGCCAGGAATTGCATACCGTAGGCGTGCTGATAGCGTCCGATCGCTGGCTGACGTCCCCGCAATTTCTGTCGCACTAGGTCGTCGAAGCATGTATCGGGAGGAGTGTTGCTACATGAGACGTCAATGGAGAAGCGGGCGCTCCGTCGAATGGTTGCTAACCAGACAGTCCGGGGAAACGAGATCGTAAGGTCGGGTGCCCATGAACCGGCGAGGTCCTCGAAGGGGCTGCCCTCGCTCTGTACCAGCCGAAGTCGGCGCGACTCTTTACTCACCGAGAATGCTCGCCCGATTCTCGCCGTCGTCAACGTTCCATGCATCAGAGTCTCCTCGGCGAGTCGCGCTTGCGGTGAGCGTAGCTTGCCGACTCGGGACAAGTAGACTTTGAACGACGGCATGTCTCATCGTCATTGGGCAAGTTCCAAAGCCGATGAGTACAGTCCATTCATTCGTTTCAGTCTGCGCGCCTTAGCAGGCGAAGTCAACCTTTGTCAATTTTGCCGACGGTGTGGCAACCTGCACTTTGCCTGCTGAACATGATCGACTCCGTCGCAGCATCCGGGTAGAGATCCCGGTCCGACCTGAAGGTGACTCCGCGAAGTGGCAAAGAACAGCAATCAGCGAAACCTCGAGGAGACTCGTCAGCTCACCGAGGAGATCGAGCAGCAACTTGCGGAGCCCGCGAACGCTACGAAAGTAGCGCAGATCAGCGTTTCGCTGGACTTCGAGCTCCAGGCGTACCTCCGACAGTCCGTCGCGCGCCCGCCCCGCAAGCTGATTCTCGAGGCCCTGCGACAGCCGGCTCCGGTAGCACCGGGACTCTTGAGGCGGATTCGAGAGTCAGTGGCTCGTCGGCGGTAACCCTTCCCGGTTACCTGCGCGGCGCCGCCACAGGTACCTCAAGGCCGTGGGCCCGACACTACGAGTCGCGCGAACCTCGTCCCGAGCGGCGTCGAGGAAGCCAGACCGCGCCATCTCGTACTCGTCGTAAGTCTTTTGCTTCGATGCGTACAGCGAGGCGGTGCTGCGCCAAGCCTGCGCGAGTTCCGTCGTGCGGTCGCTGAAGGTGAGCAGGAGTCCTGCCTCGACCTCAACGCGTTTGTCCTGCAGGCGTGCAGCTCTGGTCGTGACTAGTTGAAGTTCCTTCTGCAGGACCTTGACGACAGAAGTGGCCGGGTCGCCTACTGTCTGCTGTGCTTGGACCTTGAGCGCATTCATTCGAGCAACCACCGCCTCGAAGTCGTCGGCGGTAACCAAGTACTGAATGAGTACCTCGTACTTCCGGTCAGCTAGTTTGCTTCGCGCTTCCCAAAGCTTGATCACGACTTGCACGAGCAGCGCAAGCGCACCGGCAATGAGGGCTGCGTAGATGGGGGCGGCAGGTAGCGAAGCAGGTGCGCCGACCGCGGCGGCTGAGACGATCATGAGGCAATGCTGCCTAGCCAATCGACCAGCGCCAACACTCTTGCCACGTTGGTTCCGAGAACCCCTCGGCCAGGGCTTGTCGGTCCGGGCTCTGCCGAACCGCTCCCACGCAGCTTGTCGACTGACACCCAACACGTCGGCGACCATGCGATAAGAGGCGCCACCGCCATGTGTCTGGACGACAGCCTCACGTAGCCGCGCCTCCGCTAGCTCCATGTCCACCGCCGCCGCGACAACCTAGTCCAGGAGGAGTGGCCGATCGGGTCGCGAGGTGAACCCCAGTGCTGTTCGCACTTATCTCTGGGTAGCGAACAGCGAGCTGCCGACGGCCCTACTTCAAGGTTGGAACGGCCCCGCGAACGATCGAGGGCCGCCCACCCGGGCTGTCACAGGGGGCCGCCCTTTGCTCCGTCCCGGCAGCAGGTTGGTCGAACACACCTTCGACGCGGACCACCGTCTTGCTCAACACAATGATAGTGTTGTGTCGTGTTCCCAGACTTGACCGACGGCATGCTGCCGCCAGGTGTGTACGACGGGTCTTGGTCCGATGTGGTTGAGACCTTCGGCTACAACGCCACCCGTCAGGTTCAGCTCGCGGGTCTTCGCCAGCTTTCGCTCGGACTCGCCCGAGCGGGCTGTCGAGCTATTTGGCTCGATGGCAGCTTCGTCACCGATAAGGGCCGACCAGGTGACTATGACGCCTGCTGGGACCCGACCGGCGTCGACGGCGGACTGGTCGATCCGCTGCTCTTGAACTACCCGCGGACGCGAGCTGCCGCGAAGGCGAAATACTTGGGTGACATCTTCATCAACGGCGTCGAGGGAGGCTCGGGTATGGCGTTTGTCGATTTTTTCCAGGTTTGTCGAGACGGCACCGCCAAAGGCATCATCCGCTTCAACCCCGGGGAGGTGTCGTGATCCGCAATGAACGGCAACGGCGGGTGACACGTACGCAGCGAATGCGACTCAGACAGGCACTGGACGAGATTGATGCGTCGTCGGCGCCCGACTGGCAGAAGCAAGCCAGTGCTGCATCCCTGAACACCCAGATCATGGACCTTGACCTCGAGCTGGCCGATTACGCTGCCCTGCAGGCCTCGACCGCCTCAGTCACAGCGGTAGCAAACCTCGCGGACCTGCCACGTTCGCTCGTGCGAGCACGCATCGCCCTTGGCCTCACGCAGCGCGAGCTCGCGGAGCGACTTGGACTCCGTGAGCAGCAGGTGCAGCGCTACGAGGCCAGCGACTACGCGGGGGCCAGTGTGGGGCGATTGCAGGAGGTAATGACCGCACTGGACGTGACCTTCGACGGTGAAGTCGGGTTGCCCGCTGCGGCAAACAATGGCGCTGCTCTCCGACGAGGGCTACGAGGTATTGGACTCAGCAGCGAGACATTGAGTCGACGCTTCTTTGGACAGGGAAGCGATGACGCCCCAACGCATGGATGGATGATTGCTGCTGCCCGCGCCGCTCGCATCTTCGATCTGGACATCGCCCGCGCCATCACCGGTGACATCCCGCCGCGGACGAGTCTGGCCGCGTTCCGCGCGACGCGAACAGCGAATCGAGAGGCGCTGAACGGCTACGCCGTCTTCGCCGAGTACTTGGCGCGGTTGTTGCTGCGTGTCTGCACGCAGGAGTACCGGCCGCTGCCGAGTGCGGCCGAACTCCGGACACGGCTAGGGGATGACCTCGTCGAACGCCCACTGGAGTCGCTCACGCGGGTGGCCTGGGAACACGGCGTGCCGGTCTTGCCGCTTCGTGACCGCGGGGCGTTCCACGGCGCTTGCTGGCGCATCGAGGGCCGCCCCGTGATTGGACTCAAGAACACCTTCCGCAGTCCCGACCGCTGGGCGTTCCTGCTGGCTCACGAGTTGCACCACGCGGACAATCCGTCGGAGGGGGCAGTGCTCGAGGCTGACCTGCCAGTTGCCGAATGGCGCGAGCAGCCGGCCGAGCGCGCCGCGGACGACTTCGCCGCCGAGCTGCTCCTTGGACCGACCGCGGAGGCAATGGTGCGGGTTGCGGTGCAACGCGCAGGTGGCCAGGCGGCGCGATTGGTTGACGAGGTGCCTGCGGTCGCGGCGGCGGGCAATGTCTCGCTCGGCCTGTTCGCGGATCACGTCGCCGCTCGCACCGGCCAATCTGGCGTCAATTGGTGGCCGACGGCGACTCAATTGCACTCCGGCACCGAAGACGCCTGGCTCATTGTTCGCAATTGTTTGTTTGACTACGTCGATTTAACCAGATTGGACTCCCTAGACCGGGACATTCTTATTGACGGGATTGGCTTATGAACCAGCACGACCTCGCCCCGGACGTCCTCGCGGCGATCCGCCAAGAAATAGCAGACATGCAGCAGACCATCGCGGGGGAGCCCGCCGGGCGCGGGCTAGTCCCGCTGCGGATTAAGTGCACGATGACGTCGTGTCGACACGGACGGCATTGTCTCGACCATCTGCGGCCGGCGTACCGCGGCGAGCAGCGGCCGTCGCCGGGAGCGTGCCGTGACTGCGGCGTGGTGGTTGCGAGTGCCGCCGGGTCGCTTGGGCAGTCGCCCGATGATGCGGGCCTCATAGCAACCTGTCGGTTGCAGCAGTCCGAGCTCATTCGCGCTCACTACTGGCAGGTCCCCATCGATCAGTGGGCGTTCAACCAGGCGCTGCGCGCAGGCTCGAGGGAGCTCCGCGACCGCGTTGCCGCTCAGGTCAGCCGCGCCATGGACCCGACCAACATCTACAGCGGCCGGGGCGCGGCATACGCGGGCAACATGGTGGCCTACGCCCAGCACGCAACTGCCACCTGCTGTCGCAACTGTGCCGCGTACTGGCACGGCACGCCGCGCGACAAGGTCACGCCGCTTTCCGAGGCGCAACTTGCCCATGTCATCAAGGCCGCCCAGGCGTTCATCGCAATCCGGCTGCCCGATCTGCCGCTGGAGCCGGCAGACGCGGTGCCGAGCATCCGCCGCTCGCTCCTCTTCGCAGGAGGAGACAAGGAGCGCTATGACGACCACGCCTTTTCGGCGCTTGCAGACGGCATCGATCCCGCGGGCCTGCTCGTGCCGTTGAGCAGCAGCATCCAGGTCTCGGCTGTCCGCCGAGGATTGATAGTGGAGCGCCACCTCGATCCGGCGGTCTAGCGCCACGTCCAATGTCGAGGTGGTCGAGGAAACTGACTAGTTTTGGTTCTTATCGAGCCACGGACTAGAGACCAAGCCGAACCCCATCACCATCAGGCCAGCGCCGACGAGCGGTCGAATGGCCGCCCAATCCGCGCCGGTCAGCATCATGGCGCCGATAACTGCGCTGAAGATACCGACCGACGATCGTAGATACGTCATCATTCCACGGGCCCCCGCACCTCTTAACAAACCAAACATGCGCAGCTTATCAGTAGTACCGCTGCTGATTTCGGGTGGTCGCGACAAAACCTAAGACCCGGGCGCGGCCCGATCTCGCGCGCCTGCCGACATGGGCCTCAGCAACGTGCTCGTCGCGCGACTATAGCGCTACATACCAGTAGTGCCGTGTCTTGCTTGAGTCGTTAGTAATGACAAGGGGTTCACCCCCACGGAATGCGCGAGCCGCTCCACGCTCCGCAGCGACAGGTTCCGCTCCCCGCGCTCCAGTCCGCCCATATAAGTCCGGTGAAAACCCAGCACCTCAGCGAAAGCCTCCTGCGAGAGACCCAGCTCGAGGCGGATACGCCGGAGGTTCTCTCCCACCGCCCGTTGCAGATCCCCCTCGGCCACATCTGCAACCGTTCCGGCCTGCTACTTGAGGGTCTACATACTTATAAGTAGCATGGGCGCGCCCGGGCGGCCCGGGCGGCAATCAGGAGACCTTTAGGAGACCGGTCATGAGCGGCGGCGACTTCACCCAGCACCTCGTCAAGCAGTCTTGGATCGAGCGGACGGCATACCGTCTGCGCTCGTGGCTGGCTGCTCGCTGACGAGCGTCCAGACGAAGGCGAATCCCGACTTTGGGAGGAGCCATCCCGGCAGGTCGACACCCAGAACGCGGGCGTCGACCTGCTGTGGCATCTGGCTGACCCGCGAACGGTGGCTACTGCTTACCAGTTCAGTGACGCTCATCTGCGCGATATCGGTGTCGGTGTAGTCGACCTCGAGCGAGAACTGTCTCGTAGGTTGCCCGACCTCGAAGTAGAGGCGGTGTCCGTGCTTCGGTGTGACGGTTCGGTAGAGCTGACGAATGCGGACGGGCCTGCAGGCGGCAACTATGTCCTCCCCGATCGCGGCACTGTAGGTCTGGCCCTGTGCACGCTGAGAGCGGCGGATCGGGCGTTCAGCTCCGTCGACGGAGAAGGTGAGCAGTTCGTAGTTGCGTTGCTCGGCGGCGATCAGGCCGTCGCGCGCGGTCATGAACCAGGTGAGCGTCGCGGGAACGTCGCTGACCAGCTCGTGGAACTCCTCGCGGTCTGAGACGCAGGCGAAGCGCTGCACCGGGTGGGTAGGGATCGTCGTGTACTCCCACTCGACAAGTACGTCAAAGAGTTCGGCACCAGTCGAAGACGGCTCGTCCGAACTGTGCAGCCAGACGCGGACCTGAGCGTCGTGCCACCGTTCGGGCGCTCGAATCGCTTGGTCGCGGAGATCGGCGTACAGCTCGCTTGCGAACTGGGTGTCGCCGAGTCGTAGGGCGAGCGCGTTCGTTGCCAGTTGATCGAGGAGCTCAGGTGTGGCGACTCGCTCGAGGTCCTCTGGGGCGCCGGCGAACCCCTTGACGACGGCGTCGGTGAAGTCAGGGACGAGTTCGCGAACGACGGCCCGGTTCCGTTCGAGGTCGGCTTCGTCCTTTGCTTGCCCAACGAAAAAGTCTAAGGCTAGGCCAAGCGCACCGGTAACGACCAAGACGTCGGCGAGCCCGTTCACGACCGCTACCAGCAGGTGGTTGAAATCACCGCGGTCGAGCCACTCCCCCAGTGCTGCCAGTAGCAATCCGGAGCCAAAAAGAGTCAGACCGACTAGCAGAAGCCGGAGTTTGTAGATCTGGTCGAACAGTGATCGCTTTCGCATGAATAAACTACATTATGCACAATTAATGCGCGCTTTGGAAGGCTCCCGTTTGCCATTAGAAGGTTATGGCCGCATCGCTTACCAATCCCAAGCGATGCCGTAGAAAAGACCCCCGTAGGCATCTCGAAACCGCGCATGCACTGTCGACGATCCAGTTGGCAGGAAGGTTGCCTTCGACGGTTCGCCTGGTCGCTCCAGGGCAGTCATACCGTCGACCTTCCACACGGCCGCTGGCGCTTGCCCGATGAACATCACTTCGAACTCGGCGAACCGTGTCGGCTCGTGGAAGGCCAGACTTTCCTCGGTCAACCAGTAGGGGTCGTTCTGATCTGCATTCGGCACCCGAAAGCTGAGGTCGTACACGTAACCCCGTTGCATTGGTGCTGCGTGCCAGAACTGGTGTGATTGTCCGCCCGCTGTCTCGATTGTGCTTAGCCGGAAGTTAGGGCTCAGCGCCACGGGCGGATCCCAGCCTGCAGCGGAGATCGCGAGGTACTCGATCCCGTCGAACAGGGCGAGTAGCCGGTAGTGATGCCGGGTCTCGAGGTGTTTTCGGTCGCGGACAACGGTGGTGATGCGCACCGAGTGATGCAAGAAGCCGTTGTGGGATTCGGTTATCCGCAGGCCCGTCGGCGACTTTGGATACCAACCCGTCAGGAGTTGCGTTTGCAGCCGCGTTGTTGCGGCGGCGTCTCGGTCGGCCACAGCCTCCCTGGTGATCCCGAGGCGCTGCGCGACTGCATCGCGACGGAGACCGAGTTGGGTAACCCCCTCCATTCGCGGGGTGAGCGCAAAGATGTCGAGCAGGAGGTCTGCGTCGGCGACACGCAGAGAGTAGATCGCTGACTCCAGACGCTCTCGAAGCACGTTCGAGGGCTCATGAGCGCCACCCAAGCAGGCGACGAGATCGGTTCGCTTGGCCAGCCGAGCGGCGGTGTAGCCGGGTCCCTTCCGCAGGAGCAGCAGGTCGTAGAGCACGTCTTCGGGTTCGTACGCTCGGCTGCGCCCGGAGGGTACTGGAGCCGCTCTCGGCGTGCGTGACTCCAACTTGCCCACCTCCGAACTCCAACTCCGTCTGCATGCACCCTACGGACGGCGTTCGCTCCTAGCGTCCATCTCGCACCCGCCAGTCCGGCGGGAACAGAGAAGGGAAATTTGAGATGAACGAGGTTGTACGGGACCAGGCGGTCCGTCCGGGTCTGCTCCCAACGAAGCAGGAGCGGGAGTTCGCCCGCGCCCAGGCCGGCATCGTGCTGGGTACGCGACTGACGGCCACACGCGTCGATGCCGAGGCCGCGCTGACCGGTCGCATCATGGAACGAGTCGTCGACATCGACGGGTACCGCCGCGCGCTCGCGGCCAATGACGAGACGCTGAACGCGGTCTTGACCCGGATCGAACTGGGCTTCATCGCCAAGGCCGAGCAGATCCAGCGCGGTAGCGGATCGGCCTTCGACCTGTGACTCCGGAGCTGCTGGTCTGGGCGGCAGGCCCGACCGCCGGCGCACTGGTGGGGGCATTCGCCGGCTCGCTCGCTACTGCCTGGACGCGGTCGCGCCCTGCAGAGGTTGCCGACGAAGAGCCCTCGCGCTTGCGGGATATGAAGGAAGCAGACCGAGAGGCGTTGGCCTCAGAGTTGCGGGTCCACGCGGCCGCTGCCGCCCGCCAGGTGGCGACTCTCGCCGATGAACTGGCTGGCGGGGACGTCGCGCTGCGCGAGCGCCTCCGGCTCCTGGAGGGCAACGGGCCGCTCGGATGGTGGTCATGACAGTGGTCGGGGTGGTCATCGTGGTGCTCGGGGTTCTCGGCCCGGCGGCGTTGCTGCTCGCGGTTCAGGGGCGGCGTCGTGCCCGCATCGCTCGCAATCCCTTCACGCAGCTCGAGGCTGCAGCCCGGGTGGCTCGGCGCCAGATGAACGACGCGGTGGGACAGTCGTGGCGCAACATCGTCGACTGACGCGGCCGGAGGTCACCGCCTGCCCAAGCCAGCTGGTGCGCGCGCTGGGAAGCCGCCTCCATGGCTAGCGGCGGCGGGTTCCTGCCGTGGGCCTGGTCGCTTGTGCTGCTCGCGGTCGCGGCGTCCGTCGCGGCGCACTTGCTGCGGGTGCACGTGCTGCCGCTCTGGCCATACGCGGCCGGAGGCGCGGTAATTGTGGCCGTCGGCTACGTCGCAGCCATCTTGGTTCGCCGAAGCAGGTGGTGACGCCATGGTCTGCGAGAACCAGCGGATGAGCTTTATCATGGGTGCGCTGCTAGAAGCGCAACGCGAGCAGGCGGCATTCGAGCGGCTGCTCAGCGAAGGGCCGAAACTGGGGCTCCCGAGAGCCGACCGAGCGCACGTCGGCCGGTTGCTTTCACCTGTCGATGACAGCGATCTCGAGCGCTCGCTCCATCAAGCACGTGAGCCGGTCCGCACGCTCCTGACCGTCTCACCGTTCGAGGTCGCGGTATCCGAGCTGCAAAGCTCCCGGGCGCTCGAAGCATTGTCGGAGTACCCGCTCGACAGTCCAAAGCTGCTGGGCGCCGCCCAGGTGCACGGCATCGACGAACGAATCCTCACCGAGGTCGCTGAAGCACTGCAACGCAAAAGACGCGGGAGAGGGTGACGAGGAGCTGTCTGAGATCGCGGCGTTCGAGCGAGAGTGCGGCTACTGGTTTCAGCGGGTCTCGGACGCTCGGGGCCACCACTGTCGTTGCCGCAGAGCTGCTTCGCGGTGGCGCGCTGTGCGGGCACGCTAATGCTCCGCGGTCCGCCGGCATCGCATTGGAATGGCGGCGCTGGCGGACCTGGGTCCGGGGCGGCTCGACGGCAACTGAAGGCCCTTGGCGCAGGTGGTCCGCCAAGCCGGGAGTTTTCGAGAGAACGCCTGGCCGACAGCCCAACCTCAGTGGGACATGTCTATTTCACAACAGATTCTCGCCGCTACCGAAGCGCGCGGAATCAAGCAGTTTCATCAGGTGGAGGGATTGTCGCGTCGGTTGTCACGTCGGTCGACGCGTCGCTAACCCCAGGTATTGCAATTAAGCCCGGGATGCTTTTTAAGTGATAGCACCCCAGGAACGCTCCCCTCGTTCTTGGCTGGTCATCAAATCAACCTAATTCTGAAGACCGCACCGATTGTCGGCTGTAACGACTATGTGCGGCAGGAAGGAGCTTCTGCATGTTAACACAAATTGCTACTGCCGACGAGGAGCCGGGGGCTCGTCGTACCTTTCGAACGATCCTTGCGGACCCGCCGTGGGATATCCAGCAGAAGGGTCAGCTCGGCGCTTCGGCGCACTACAAGCTGATGTCGCTCAACCGGATCAAGAAGATGCCGGTGGCCGATCTGTCGGAACCGGATGCACATCTGTGGCTGTGGGCCACCAACGCCACGCTCCGGGCCGCGTACGACGTCATGGAGGCGTGGGGATTCACGCCACGCTCGCCGCTGACGTGGATCAAGCCGCGACTGGGACTCGGCAACTACCTGCGGAACGCCACGGAGCACTTGCTTCTCGGCACCCGAGGTAACGCCCCGGTGCAGTTCAAGGCGCAGCCGACGTGGATGTTCGCGCCACTGCAGGACCATTCGCACAAGCCCGAGGAGCAGTACGCCGTCATCGAGCGGATCTCCGAGGGTCCCTACCTAGAGCTGTTTGCGCGGCGCCAGCCGCCGTCGCGGGCCGACTGGTCGGTGTGGGGCAACGAGGTCGACGCCGACGTCGTCCTTCCGGGCTACCCGGTGCCGTCCGACCAGCGTCACATCACCGGTGACACGAGCGCAGGAGGTTCTCGTGCCTCGGCGTAGGAAGCGCACCACCGACCGCGTCCGGCAAGAGGACCGTCGACTCCGCGTTCGAGGCGAGCGGCGCGAAGTCCCCGACACCAAGAAGCTCTCGCGGGCCTACATCGGTTTGGCGCTGGCACGCGCTCAGGCCGAGGCAGCAGCCCAAGCGGACGTGTCCGCGGAAGGTGCACCAGACACGTCCAAGGCCCACGCCACTCCCCCGGAGCCGCGACATGACCGGTCCTAAACCGCTCGCTCGGCGCCGGGCCACCGATCCTGGATCGGGCTGGGTGTTCTCGCAGCTGCACCTCCCACGGCCGCTCAAGCCCGAGCAGGTTGACGTCATGCTGCTGCGACTGGCAGCTGATCGAGCCGCACCGCCGCTGGTTTTCGAGACCCGCGCCGAAGCCGGGCAGCTCGTCCAGCACTTCGTCGGCACCCCGGCCGAGCACGTCACCTGGGTGCAGCGCACGCTGCGCGATCTGCTCCCCGGCCTCGAGGTCGACGGTCTGTCGACGGCGCAGGCGGGTGCTTCTCGGGCACCCGCGCAGCGCTCGGTACGCCTGCGGATCCGGCCACGAGCGCTCGGGCTCGCGACCGACCGGCCCGAGGTTACGAGCCTCGCGCTGCTCTCGGCATTGGATGCGCGGCTGGAGGTCGGTGAACGGCTGGTCGTGCAGGTCGTGCTCGGCCGGCGGGCGCTGCCGAAGCACCTGCCGAAGGACATCCCGGACCCGACGCAACCGACCTGGCAGGTCGTGCTGCAGGGCGAGGTCAACGCCGGGAAGCCGGTACGGAGTCAGATCGATGCCCGAGTCGGGCAGCACGGGTTCGAGACGACCATCCGAATCGGCGTCAGCGCCACCACGCCCGAACGACGCCAGCGGCTGGTCAGCGGTGTGCTGGGCGCGCTGTCGACCGCCGTAGATCGCGGCACCTACATCGACCTGACCTTCGAGCCGGTCGCTCGCTTGAACGACCCGCGGATGCCCCCGTGGTGGACCTGGCTGCCCATGAGGGTCGGAGCGACCGAGCTGACAGGCATCCTCGGCTGGCCGCTGGGCGAACGGGATCTGCCCGGAGTCGCGCCGCTCCACCCGAAGCCACTGCCCATACCGACGGGTGTCAGCCGAACCGAGCGCCTGTTCGCTGTCCCGGGTCGTGGCGACGGCGGTGCGCCCGTCGGGATCGCTGCCCGCGACATCACGGCACATTTTCTGGCCACCGGGCCGACCGGTGTTGGGAAGTCGACGGTGTTGCTCTCGCTAGTGGCTGCCGACGCCGCTGCCGGGCGGGCTGTGCTGGTCATTGATCCGAAGTGGCAGCTCATCCGGGACATCGTCGAGCGGGCTATCCCGGAGGACCGGATCGACGACGTGGTCATCCTCGACCCAGCCGACGCCGCAGCGACGGGTCAGGTGGTGGGGTTCAACCCGCTCGTCATTGGCGACCGCGATCCCGACGTCGTCGTCGACGGCCTCGTCGCCGTACTGGCAGCGGTGTTTCACGACGGCTGGGGACCACGAACCGAGGACATAATCCACTCGGCGCTCCTCACGCTGGCCCGCGTCGGCCAGGGCCGGGTCGAGGACGGCGGTGCGCCCTTCACTCTGCTGGACCTGCCTCGGCTGCTGACCGACGACCGGTTCCGAGCTTCCGTCATCGGGGAGGTTCTGGATGATCCGGGCCTCGGCTCATTCTGGGCCAGTTACCTAGCCATGTCACCGGCGGCACAGGCCCAGGCCATCGCCGCACCGCTCAACAAGCTGCGCCAGTACCTACTACGGCCGTCGCTGCGGGCGATCCTCGGACAAGCCCAACCAACGTTCCGACTGCGGGACGTCTTCACGAGCAACAAGATCGTGCTGGTGCCGCTCAACGAAGCACTCATCGGGCCCAAGACCGCCCAGCTGCTTGGCAGCCTCGTCGTGGCCGAGACCTGGTCCGCCACCATGGAACGCGCTCGTGAGGACGACCCCAGCGCCCGACCGGCGACGGTGGTCATCGACGAGGTCCAGCAGTACCTTCACCTGCCAGTCTCGATCGACGACGCGCTCAGCCGCTCGCGCTCCTACGGAGTTGGCTGGCACATCGCACACCAGCACCGAGCGCAGTTGCCACCTTCGACCCGGGCAGCGGCCGACTCCAATGCCAAGTCGAAGATCGTCTTCCAGCCCCTCGACCCCGACGACGCGAACGCCATCGCAAGGCGCGCCCCGGACCTCGATGCGCTCGACTTCATGTCGCTGGGCAGGTACCAGGCCTACGCCAATCTGACTGTCGACGGCACCCCCGCCGGATGGGCCCTCGTCAGGACCTTGCCGCCGCCGGCACCGACCGGCCTCGGCAGCCGTGTGCGCGAACACAGCCGCACCAACTACGCCAACCCCGTCACGTCGCCCCCCAAGCGCCCGGGCCTACAGACCGCAGATGCCCCGAGTGGCAGCGCGAGAGACCGCGGCGAAGACGCGCCGCTCGGGCGGAAGCGGAGGCAGCGATGAGCGACACCAACAGGCCACGGACCGCCACGTCACCAGCAATGCGCCCCGAGCATCTACTCGAAGATCAAGGGTCAACGGCAGTCCGTCCGCCCGTCTTACCGCGACCCTCAACCCCCATCCGTTTCCCCACGTCAGCACCAACTTCCCGCCTGCAGCGGGAGGGGACTGACCCCGCGTCGCGGGGTGCTGAGCGGGGCGATCGAGGCTGCAAACAGGCGCGCGGCCTCCTGCACGGAGGTGGCTCGTGAGTCGCCTCGATGTGAACACCCTCAAGGGCCAGCTACTGGAGCGGGACTACGACCTCCTGAGAAGCGTCGACCAGTACCGCCTGCTCACCACTAAGCACCTGCAGCGACTGCACTTCGATGCGGCGCATCCAACGCCGCTGGCAGCTGCTCGAGCCTGCAGTCGCAGCCTGGTGCGACTCAAAGACCTCGGGGTGCTCAGGTCACTCGACCGTCGCATCGGTGGCGTACGCGCCGGGTCCGCTGGCTTCGTCTGGTTCCTCGGCCCAGCTGGAGACCGCCTCCTGACCGCACTGCACGACGAGGCGAGCGGCAGACGCCGAAACTACCGCGAGCCGTCCCGACACTTCGTCGACCACACCCTGGCCGTCACCGAGCTCGCCGTCCAAGCCATCGAGGCCGGACGCACCGGCGCAATGGAGGTGCTCAACATCGAGACCGAGCCGGCCAGCTGGCAGCAGTCGCTGTCACCGCACGGCACCAGGGCATGGCTCAAACCCGACCTTCGCTTAGTGACCGTCACGGCCGAGGAGGAGTTCCATTACTTCATCGAGTCAGACCTTGCCAGCGAGCATCTGCCGGTCATCGTGCGCCAGTGCGAGGCCTACGAGGCCTTCCGCGCCAGCGGCCGCTACCAGGCCGCTCACGGCCTCTTTCCAGCGGTGCTGTGGGTTGTCCCCACAGAGGCCCGTGCCGCCGCACTCCGGGCCGCTGTTCGCCGAACAAGGGCCAAGCCGGGCAGGGGCCTCCCCCAGAGCTCTGAGCGCCGGCTCGACCCGCAGCTGTTCACGGTCTGCACCGCCGATGAGTACGCCGCGGTCATCCGCGGCGACCACCTACCAATCAATCCGCCGGGTGGGCAGGAAGGAGAAGCCCCATGAACCACGAACACCCGTCCACCCGGAACCATCCCGCTCCGAAGCACCGCGCCGAGACTGGGCCAGCCCTGCTCGACTACGGCCAGTCCGCTGCCACCGGCGAGGTCATCACCGACCCAAAGGCCGACGCCTTCGTCGCCGAGGTCATTGAGAACGCGCCCAGTCCGGAGGCAGCCGATGCGATCAGCCGGGCCTACCAACGTCACGGCACCGCCTTTGCGATCTATCTGACCCTCGACGGCGTCGACAAGTACGTCCACGACTACGGACCAGGTCATCAGCCGGCCGATCCTCGTCAATCGAACGCGACTTCACCGGCAGCTACCACGGCCGCTATGCCGACCGGAACGCGTTGGTCGACGACGTCATCGAGACCTTCGGCTGGCAGCAGGAGCTCGACCAGCTCCTCGTTGGCCGCCCAGATCTGCAGATGGCTGTCACCTTCGACCGCGAGGCTATCTACCAGTTCGCGAGCGACCACTACGACCTGATCCAGTCCGACGGAACTGGGGTCATCCACGTATTCACGCGGTGGCCGCGATTACGTGCACTAGACGAGAGACGCGAGTTCCAACAACCGCCGCCGGTCGCGACATTTACAGTTCATTTCCTACTGGACTTTCTCTCCAAAGAGAGCGTCACTATCAGTGGGCGACTGTCGATATTCCGGCGGGACCCCACCGACAAGCAACCTAACCGAAAGGAGGCGATATGCCCTCACCAGAACAACCACAAACATCAGAACCCCAGATCCCGCAGCAGCCCGAAGGCCAGGTTCCAACGGCCGACGCGGCCAACGGTCCCGAGCAGGCCGAACAGCACTTCAAGACCGTCGCGGTCCGCGTCCACGAAGACGTCCACGCACAACTGAGCTTCATCGCCCAGCTCAGCGGATCGAACCTCTCCGAGCAGATCCGACGCGCGATCGGCGACCGGATCACTGCGGCGCAGTCCGATCCCGAGCTGATCGCCCGGGCCGAGGCCGCGAGCAAGCAGATCGAGCGAGAGGCCGCAGCGCGCACCGCTGCCATCGCCGGGTTCATCGGCAAGCCAGCCACCGCGGCCGCCGCCGGCCGACAACCACGAACCGCCAAGACAACCCGGCAGCGCAACTAGAGCTATGCACGAACAACTCGCAGCCCACCACGCGACACACGCCCACGCAACGAAACGCCACGCCACGACGGCCACTCGAACGCTGGTGCGACGTCTCCGCCGCCGAACCACGAACGACAAGGCCATGTCCGCGAAGGCGGCTGTCATATATGCCCGTACCGCGAGCAGGGCAACGGTCGACTCGGCTGCGCTCGACCAACAGATTGCCGTATGCGAGCTCGGGGCTGCGGAGATCGGTGCCGAGGTCGTCGGCATCTTCGCGGAAGGTGGCGTGTCCGGCAACACGGCAGATCGACCGGTTCTCAACGCGCTCCTTGCCCGATTGGCGGAGCAGGACGTCGATCTGCTCATCTGCCTAGACCCCACCCGGATAGCACGCTCCTTCGAGGTCTACCGGGCAATCACCGAGTACGCCGACATGCTGGGCGTGCGGGTGGTCTTCGTCAACGACCTATCGAGGCGTGAGCGCGCGAACGGATCGGCTCAATGATCTGTGGCGCCCCTAGCGCTCAACGGGGCCGGGGTCGGCCTACGGACGCGGATCGCGGCCAGGAACTTCCCAGTAGTCGGGGATCGCTGAGACCTGCAGGGCGTAAAAATCTTCACGTTCTGGGCTCGCGGACATGGTCTCAAATAGTTCGACCGCATCGAAGATGCCGTACCGGATCTGCTGGTTCAGCTCTTTCATCTGTTCCTGCGTCAGATGAGCGACATGGAACCGCTCGATGGAGTTACGAACCAGCATGGCCATCACCATTACGTGCTGCTGTCGAGGAGTCAATGCCATGAAGTCGCGTGTCGTCATTCCGTTTTATTTTGACAATGTCGAACGGATCGGTCAATCCCCATGCAAACAGAATGTGCCCGCTGGCACGCAAGAGAGGAATAGTCTTCTATGACACTAGCCATCAACGACGCCGTCGAATCACAACCGTGCAAGACGGCGATTATGTACCTCCGCGTTTCGACAGCTGAGCAGGCGACGCGGGGCGGTCGGGAGGAGGGGTTCTCGCTGCCGGCACAGCGTGAGGCCAATACCCGCAAGGCCACATCGCTGGACGCCACAGTGGTGGCCGAGTTCGTGGACGCTGGAGAATCGGGCACGAAGGTCGACAAGCGCACGGGTCTGCAGGCCATGCTCGCCTACATTCGCGAGCACCAGATCAGCTACTGCATCGTGCACAAGCTCGACCGCCTCGCTCGGTCCCGCGCCGACGACGTCTCGATCCACTTCGCACTTCGTCAGGCCGGCGTCACGCTGGTCTCCACGAGCGAGAACATCGACGAGACACCCTCTGGGATGCTCATGCACGGCATCATGAGCAGCATCGCGGAGTTCTACTCCAACAACCTGCGGACCGAGGTCAGCAAGGGGCTGGACCAGAAGGCCAGCCTCGGAGGAACCATCACCAGGGCCCCGCTCGGCTACCGCAACGTCCACATCGCCGATGACCTCGGCCGGATCAACCGAACCGTCGAGATCGACGCAGAACGGGCCCACCACATTACCTGGGCGTTCTACCGCTACGCCGAAGGCGACTGCTCCATCTCGATCCTGCTCGAGCAGCTCACCGACCGCGGTCTATCGACCCGGGCGACGCCCAAGTGGCCCAGCAAGCCACTGTCGATCACCAGCCTGCACAAGCTACTCAAGAACCCCTACTTCAAGGGAGAGATCCACTACAAAGGCGCCATCTACCCCGGCATCCACGAGCCGCTCGTCGACCCACAGACCTGGCAACAAGTCCAAGACCTGCTCGCAGCGCACCACACAGCAGGCACCCACCAGCGCTCCAACGACCACTACCTGCGCGGAAGTGTCCACTGCGGCGCCTGCGGCCACCGGCTCATGGTCACCACCGCCCGCAACAAGTGGGGCACCGAGTACCGCTACCTCATCTGCGCGGGGCGCACCCGGAAAGTCACGACCTGCGATCGCCAGGCCATGCCGATCAGCCTAATCGAAGAACTCATCGAAGATGAGTACCGCACGATCGCACTCAGCCCCGAGCTCAGAGACCTGGTGGAGCAGGAAATCCTCGAGGACTTCGACGCCATCCACGCCGCAGCAGACACGGAGCGGAAACAACTCACCCAACAGCGAGTCGAGCTCACTGCTCAACGACAGAAGTTGCTAGACGCGCACTACGCCGGCGCCATCCCGATCGACCTACTCAAGACCGAGCAAGAGCGCATCGGCAGCCAGCTCGAGCGGATCCAACACCAGCTCTCAACAGCCGAGTCCAACTTCGAGGAGGCCCGCGCCGTGCTTGCCGACACTCTCGACCTGACTCGTGACTGCCACGCGGCATACCTCGAAGCCAGCGACAACCTGCGCCGCCTCTTCAACCAAGCCTTCTTCACCAGGATCTACATCGACGAGGACATCGAGACCCGCGAGCGGACCGTCAGAGTGGACTACAACCAACCCTTCGACGACCTGCTCTCACGCCTCGTACCTGGCCGCGTGCACCAGCGTTTGCAGGCAGACGCAAACACCGCCCGCCGGGAGGACCCGGCGGGCGGTGGTTCTTTCGAGGGGCAGAGTTCTCTTACGAGCACTCTGGTGGAGCTGGCGGGAATCGAACCCGCGTCCTTCGGCGTCGAACCAGGTCTTCTCCGGGTGCAGTCAGCGGTGGCGTTCTGCTCGGCCCCGGCGCTCGCACTGACACGTCGCCGACAGGCCCAGTCACAGAAGAGTCCCGCTCGTCCCCCTGTGACCCGGGACGGGCAGCAAGTCTCCTAGATGACGCCAGGGTCCGGGTCGGAGACAGGCACCCGGTCTGACGCTTCGATCACCGCTCAGGCGGCGAGAGCGAAGGAACTGCGCTTAGCGTTGGCAGTTGTGGTTTCCAGCGGTCGTTTACGAGATGTCGCTGGCTCCTCGACCCGCTTCTCCTGGAACTGACGTCCCAAGTCGAAACCGATCAGCCCCTCTTGAGTTGTACTGCTCGTCCAACACTAGTCGACCCGTCCACCATTCCCGAACGCGTTTCCCCAGCCCGCGAGAGCGTCGACGCCGGGACCGGTCAGCAGCGGCAGCCCGGCCGGTCGACCCGTGAGCACCAGCCCCACGGCGTACGCCGGCCCGCGGGCCTCCGGTGCCGACGCCGGGCCGTGGATCCAGTCCACGTCTTCTGCCACCAGGCGCACCGCGGGCCTCCCGCCGGGGGTGAAGCCCGTGCGAGCCTTCGGCGAGACCAGGAAGTCGAGGGCGTGCCGCCACGACTCGAGAGGCCGGTCGTGGGGCAGGTCGAGCGGCACCGCGATGTCCTCGCGGTGCACGAGGAGGTCGGTCAGCGGGGCGTGCCAGTCCATGCCGGGCGGGGTGAACCGGGAGTCCGCGTGCTCGCGCAGCATCGCGGCGATCTCGGCGGCGGGCCGGTCGGAGAGCCGGGCGGTCACCCGTTCGCTGGCCCGGTCGAAGCTGCCTCGGGCGCGCACCATCTCCCACGCGAACGCCGGCAGGCTGGTCGTCGGTCCGACCAGCAGGTGGGCGGCGACGTCCTGCACGCTCCACCTCCCGCACAGCGACTGGGCGGCGAGCTGCTCGGCGCTCAGCGAGTCGACGAGGTCAGCGAGGGCCAGCCGCTCGGCGGCGATGAGGGTGAACGGGTCCTCCGTCATGCCGCGCACCCTAGGGCGTGGCGGGCTCCCCGAACAGCGTCACGGCGTTGCCCCAGCACACCGCGCGCAGCCAGTCGTCGCCGAGGTCGAGGCGGGCCAGGCCCTCGAGCTGCTCGACGTAGGGGTAGGGGATGGTCGGGAAGTCCGAACCCAGCAGCACGTCTCCGGCCAGCCCGAGCTCGCGCAGTCGCGGCACCAGTGCGGGCGGGTAGTCGACACCGAAGAAGTCGGTGAAGACCATCGTCGTGTCGAGCCGCACCCGCTCGTAGGACTCCGCGAGCAGCAGGAACTCCTCGACCTCCGGCGCGCCCATGTGGGCGATGACGAGCGGCAGTCGCGGGTGGCGCCGCAGCACCGCCTCGACCGAGTCCGGTCCCGTGGTCTCGCCACCGACCGGCCCCGACCCGGCGTGGGTCACGATGGGCACGTCGGCGTCGGCGAGCGCGCCCCACACGTCGTCGAGCAGCGGGTCGTCGAGGCGGAACTCGCCCACCTGCAGGTGCAGCTTGAACACCTCGATGCCCGCGTCGACCAGTTCCCCGACGTACGCCGCGACGCCGGGCTCCGGGAAGAACGTGCCCGACCAGAGCACGTCGGGCCGCTCGGCGGCGAAGTCGCGCGACCAGGCGTTGAGGTACGTCGCCACGCCGGGCTTGTGGGCGTAGGGCAGCGTCGAGAACCGGCGCACGCCCATCGCGCGCAGCAACTCGACCCGGTCCTCGTGGGAGGTGCGGTAGCGGATCGGCCACTCCCGGCCGATCTTCGGCCCCGCCGAGTCGAAGACCGCCCACACCGCCCGCTGGATCGGCGGCGGCAGGAAGTGCACGTGGACGTCGAAGAGCCCCGGCAGCCCGAGCCCCTCCCAGAACGCCCGGACGGCGGGGACGTCCCCGGACCGGTCAGTCACTCATGCCCTTCAGGCGGCGACCGACGGCCTGCTCGACCTCGCGGTTGGCCTGGCGCTCGGCGAGCGTGTGCCGCTTGTCCCAGGTCTTCTTGCCTCGAGCGGTCGCGATCTCGACCTTGGCGCGGCCGTTCAAGAAGTACAGCGACAGCGGCACGACGGTCAGGCCCTTCTCGGCGACCCGCCGCTCGATCTTGTCGATCTCCTCGCGGTTGAGCAGCAGCTTGCGCTTGCGCCGCGCGGAGTGGTTGGTCCAGGTGCCCTGGGAGTACTCCGGGATGTGCACGCCGTGCAGCCACGCCTCACCGCGGTCGATGTCGACGAACCCGTCGACGAGCGAGGCCCGTCCCTGTCGCAGCGACTTCACCTCGGTGCCCTGGAGCACCAGTCCCGCCTCGTAGGTGTCGTCGATGGCGTAGTCGTGACGCGCCTTCTTGTTCTGCGCGATCAGCTTGCGCCCCTGCTCCCTGGCCATGCGTCCATTGTCTCAGCCGTGGGAAGTGGTTTCGAGACGGCCGTAGCCGGCCTCCTCAACCACCGTGTCGCTGGTTGAGGAAGGACGAAGTCCTGTCTCGAAACCACTCGACCACCGTGGGGTCAGAGGTAGCCCATCGGGTCGACGGCGGTGCCGTCCTGGAGCACGGTGAAGTGCAGGTGGCAGCCCGTGGACCAGCCGGTGGAGCCGACGTACCCCACGACCTGACCGCGCTTCACGCTGTCCCCCACATCCACGGTGTACGACGTCGCGTGGTTGTAGACGACCGTCAGCGCGTGGCCGTTGACCTTGCCGACGGAGACGTAGAGCCGGTTGCCGTAGACCGCCGAGTAGTAGCGCTCGATGACCTTGCCGTCCGCGGCGGCGCGCATCCCCTCGCCGCACGAGACGCCGAAGTCGGTGCCGTCGTGCAGGCCCCAGTAGCCGTAGATCGGGTGGATCCGGTAGCCGAACGGCGAGGTCACCGGACCGGTGACGGGCGGCAGCAGGAAGCCGTCGTCGGCGCCGACGTAGCCGGTGGAGGTGTCGGCGGCCGCAGCGGCGATGATCCGCTGCTTGATCCGCTCCTCCTGCTTCTTGAGCGCCTCGAGCTCGGCGAGGTCGGCCTTGCGGGCGCGCTCGGCCTTGCGCTGCGCCTTCTCCCGGGCGGCGACGGTGACGGTCACCTGCTCCTGGGCGGCGTACGCCGCGGCCGCCGCGGCATCGGCGTCGGCCTTGAGCTCCTGCACGGTCACGAGGTGCTGGGCGGCCTCGTCGGCCTGACCGGCCGCCGTGACCTCGGCGGCCTTGACCGCGTCCTTCTTCGCCGACAGGGCGACCTCCGCCTCGTGCAGCTGGGCGAAGAGCGTGCCCTGGTCGTGGATGACGTTGTCGGCGTACTCCAGCTTCCGCGTGAGGTCGGCCGGCGTCTGCGCGCTGAGGTAGCCGGTGATGGCCATCAGCTGCGGCGAGCCCTGCTGGTAGATGTCGACGACGGTCTGCTTGACCTTGGCCTGCTGGGCGGTCAGCGCGTCCTGGCCGGCGGCGAGCTCGGCCTTGGCCTGCGTGAGCGCGGCTTGGGCCGCGACCAGCGAGGCCTGCATCTGCGCGTCGAGGGCCTCGGCCTGGGTCAGCTGCGCGGTCGCGGCGGCCGCCGCGTCCTGCGCCGTGCCGAGGCGGCCCTGGGCCGTGACGAGGTCGGACTCCGCCTGGGCGAGCGCCTTCTCGGCCGCGTCGACGGCCTTGCTCGCCTCCTCGGCGTCGTGCTGGGCCTGCTCGATCTGGGACTGGACCTGGTCCTTCTGCTTCTCCAGGTCGTCCTTCTCGTCGGCGTGCGCCAGGGGTCCGGCGTACGCCGCCACGGCGCACACGAGGGCGGTCAGCAGGGTCAGGAGCAGTGCAACGGGCGCCGTCGTACGGCGGCCGGCGGCGCTGGGGAAGGAGCGCACGACGTACCAATCGGTCGGGGAAGCAATCCGCCCCGACGGTAGGTGAAGCCGCTCAGACTTTGAGGTATTTGCGGGTCAGCAGGAGTGTCGGCAGCAGCGTGAGCACCGGTCCGAGCACGCCGATGACGAGCAGCGAGGTGGTGTAGTCGGAGACGCCGATCCAGGGCATGAACGACACCGACGACGCGATCCGCTCGTGCACGCCGAACCACATGAACGCCCCCAGCGTCCCGCCCGCCAGCGCCACGCCCACCACGGCGGTCACGAGCGACTCCAGCAGGAACGGCAGCGCGATGTAGAGCGTCGAGGCCCCGACGAGCCGCATGATGGCGATCTCCTTGCGCCGCGCGAACGCCGCCAGCCGGATCGTGTTCGCGACCAGCAGCAGCGCCGCGATCACGAGGAACAGCGCGACGCCCCAGGCGCCGTACTTGAGCGCGTCGAGCCAGCCGTAGAGCGGTGCGAGGGTGTCGCGCAGGTCGCGGACCTGCGAGACCCCGTCGAGCCCCACCACCGCGCTGGTGACGCCCTCGAACTGCTGCGGGTCCTTGAGCGTGATCCAGTACGACTGCGGCATGTCGGTCGCGGTCATCGGCGGGTTGGGCCCGTCGAACTGGTCGGCGCCGTAGAGCTCCTTGACCTTCGCGAACGCCTCCTCCTGCGACTCGTAGCGCACCGAGGAGACCTCGGGGTTCTGCGAGATGGTCTGCTCGACGCGCTGGCGCTGCTCGTCGGTGACCGCCGAGGTGCACGCGGGGTTGGAGTCGCCGTCGCGGCAGAGGTAGACGGTGACCTGCAGCTGGTCGCCGAGGTAGCGCACCGCGATGTCGGACTGCTGCTTGATGAGCACCCCGAGGCCGAGCAGGGTGAGCGACACGAACAGCGTCAGCACCACCGCGATGTGCATCGAGACGTTGCGGCGCAGCCCCTGGCCGAGCTCGCTGAAGACGTAGCCGACGCGCATCAGCCGCTGATCCCGTCGTAGACGCCCTGCGACTCGTCGCGCACGACGCGACCGTGGTCGAGCTCGACGACCCGCTTGCGCATCTGGTCGACGACGCCGGAGTCGTGGGTCGCCATGAGCACGGTGGTGCCGGTGCGGTTGATCCGCTCCAGGAGCTTCATGATCCCGACCGAGGTGGTCGGGTCGAGGTTGCCGGTCGGCTCGTCGGCGATGAGGATCATCGGTCGGTTGACGAACGCGCGCGCGATCGCGACGCGCTGCTGCTCACCACCGGACAGCTCGTCGGGCATCCGCTCGCCCTTGCCGTCGAGGCCGACCAGCTCGAGGGTCTGCGGCACGACCTTCTTCACCTCCGAGCGCGGCCGACCGATGACCTGCAGCGCGAAGGCGACGTTCTCGCTCACCGTCTTGTTGGGCAGCAGCCGGAAGTCCTGGAACACCGTGCCGATCTGGCGCCGCAGCCGCGGCACCTTCCACCCCGCCAGCCGGTTGAGGTCCTTGCCGGCGACGTGGACGCGACCGCCCGTCGAGCGGGTCTCACGCAGCACGAGCCGCAGCGCGGTCGACTTGCCCGACCCCGACTGGCCCACGAGGAAGACGAACTCGCCCTTCTCGATGTCGATGCTCACCTGGTCGAGCGCAGGCTTGCCCGTGCCGGGGTAGGTCTTGGAGACCTTCTCGAAGCGGATCACGTCGATCGAGAGTACGCGCACCAGTCCGCGACAGTGGTTTCGAGACGGTCCTGGCGGACCTCCTCAACCGCCGTGGCGGTAGTCGAGGAAGGACGAAGTCCTGTCCGCCCCGGTGGTTGAGGAAGGACGGAGTCCTGTCTCGAAACCACTTCAGCCGCAGGTCAGCCCGCTGGCGCGTCCACGACCCACCACGCGGCGTACGGCGGGAGCCAGAGCACACCGTCGCCGCCGACCTCGAGCACGTGCCCTCCGAGCGCGTCGTACGCCGTGCGGATGCCGGCGGCGCGCACGCGGTGCAGGTCGACGGGGCGCCGGGTGCCGGTGACGTTGTAGAGCCCGACGAACGCCCCGGCGGCGTGCTCCCGCGCGACCGCGAGCACGCCGTCGTCGACGCCGTCGAGCACCTGCACCCGGGCGGAGGCGTGCAGCTGCGGCAGCGAGGCCCGCACCCGCGCGAGGTGGGCGAGGCCGCTGAAGACCCGGCCCGGCACGGTGCGCAGGTCGTGGCGAGCGGCGGCACGGTCCCAGTCGAGCCGCGGGCGGTGCGCCCAGCGGTTGTCGTCCTCGTGGCCGGGCTCGGCGGCCCAGTCGGGGTCGTTGGGCTGCCCGAGCTCGTCGCCGCTCCAGATGACCGGCACCCCGCCCCACCCGCACACGACGGCGTGGGCGAGGAAGAGCCGCGCCAGCGCCGCGTCGGTCTCGAGCGGGTCGCCCGCGGAGTGCAGCCCGACGAGCGAGGCCGCGGTGCCGCTGATCCGCTGGTCGCCCGTCGCGGGGTTGGCCTGGAAGACCAGTCCTTCGGCCCAGGAGCCCGGGAAGCGACCGGCGTACCAGTCGGAGAGGAAGGCCCGGTGTCCCGCGCCGGTCACCCCGGCGCGCCACGCGTCGGTGTCGTCGATCGCCCAGCCGATGTCGTCGTGGCAGCGGGCGTAGGTGATCCAGGTGCCGGTCGACGGGGTCGCGGGCAGGGCGCCGAGCGCCTCGCGCGCCAGGGACTTGCCGCCGGCGGCGAGCATCGACCAGACCTGCACCATGAGGCTGTTGTGGTAGGCCAGGTCGCTGACGCGACCGACGTGCCGACCCGTGCCGAGGTACTGCACGAGGTCGCGCGGGCCGACGATCGCCTCGGCCTTGAACGCCACCGCCGGCGCCGCGATCCGGGTCACCGCGTGCAGCGCCTGGGTGATGGCGTGCACCTCGGGCTGGTTCTGGCAGTCGGTGCCGAGCCGCTTCCAGAGGAAGGCGATCGCGTCGAGGCGGAAGACCTCCACGCCGAGGTTGGCCAGCAGCAGGATCGTCTCGGCGAACTCCACGAGCACGTCCGGGTTGGCCCAGTTCAGGTCCCACTGCCACTCGTTGAAGGTCGTCCAGACCCAGCCGTCGAGCTCGGGGTCGAAGGTGAAGTTGCCCGGCGCGAAGTCGGGGAAGACCTCCGGCAGCGTCTGCTCGTAGGCGTCGGGCAGCGCGCGGTCGTCGAAGACGTGGAACCACTCGCGGTACGCCGCGTCGCCGGCCCGCGCGGCCTCGGCCCACGCGTGCTCGCGCGCGACGTGGTTGAGCACGAGGTCGATGACCAGGCTGATGCCCCGCCCGCGCAGCTCGGTGGCGAGGTCGCGCAGGTCGTCGGTGGTGCCGAGGTCGGCGCGCACCGTGCGGTAGTCGGCCACCGCGTAGCCTCCGTCGTTGTCGCCCTCGCGCGGCTGCAGCAGCGGCATCAGGTGCAGGTAGGTGACGCCGAGCTCCTCGAGGTGGTCGAGCCGGTCGACCACGCCGGCCAGGTCGCCGGCGAACCGCTCGGTGTAGCAGGCGTAGCCGAACATCTCGGGGCGCTGCAGCCAGTCGGGGCGCAGCAGCCGCTGCTCGTCGAGCCGGTGCAGGTCGGCCGGGCGGGCGTCGTACGCCGTGGCCGCGGTCTCGACCAGACGGCGGAGCAGGGCGTCGGCGACGGCCGGGTCCGGGTGCAGCGCGGTGACGGCGTCGCGCAGGTCGGGCCAGTAGCGGTCGAGGCGCAGCGCCAGGCTCTGGCGACGGCCGGGGCCTGTCGCGCTGCCGAGACGGGCGGCGGCGATGGCGTGCAGGTCAAGGGGAGCGCTCATCGAGACGAATCCAAGCACGCCGGTAGCGTCGGGGGCATGCGCCTGCGTGCTCGCTCCCTCGCCGTCGTGGGGGTGGTGACGGTGCTGGTCACGGCCGCGCTCGTCGTCGCGGGGGTGGTCCTCCTCGGCGACGGTCCCGACGAGGCGGACCGCGAGGCCGCGGCGACGCCGTTCACGATCACGACGCTCGCCGAGCTCGGGCTCGACCCGACCTCGGTCGGGGTGACGCGCGGGCCGTTCTGCGACGAGGTCGACCCACGCGAGGTCGAGGCCGCGCTGGGCTCCGAGCCGGCCGACGCGACCGCCTGGCAGAACGGCGACCCGGTGCCGCTGCGCGGGGGCGCGCAGGACGTCGGCCACGAGTTCGGCTGCTCCTGGACCGGTGCCGACGGCACGGTCGCCTCGGCGTGGGTGTTCGCTCCGCCCGTCGACGCGACCCGGGCGGCTCAGCTCGCCCAGGACACCGACGCCGGGTGGTGCACGCAGCCCTCCCCCGCCCCGGCGTTCGGCACCAGCGGCACCTCGCTGGACTGCTTCGGCCAGGGCAACGGCTACGTCGCCTACCGCGGCCTGTTCGGTGACGCCTGGCTCACGTGCCGGGTCGAGGCGCCGCCCGCAGACCCCGCCGCGGCCCCGCTCGACCCGACCGGTCTAGAGGACCGGGCCGACCGGTGGTGCGCCGGGATCCTCCGATCGGTCAGTTCGACCGCGAACTCCTGACCCACCCCCGCGCCTGCTCGCAGAGTGGGACGCGTGGCCCAGGCTCGACTCGTCATCGCCGTCGCCGCGCTCTCGGGTGCCGCGTCGCTGCTCGGCGTGACCTCACCGACCCTGGCCTCCCCCGACCCGCTGGCCGCGGCCGCCGAGCGCAACGACATGTCGACCGCCGAGCTCCGCGACCTGATGGAGGACCCGACGGTCCAGCTCGACCACACCGACAAGATCTACTACGTCGACCCGGCAGGCGAGCACGACCACGAGGACGACGGGCACTCGGCCGAGGAGGGCGCCGCGGACGACGAGGGCGAGCCGCAGGTCGCGCAGGGCGCGCCGTACGCGCTCGACCAGACGTTCCTCCTCCACAGCCGGCCCTCCGCGCCGGCGGTGATCTTCATCGACCTCGACGGCGCCCGGGTGGCCGGCACCGCCTGGAACAGCAAGATCCCCGACGGCGACCACCGCGGCTACAGCCTCGACGGCGACTACTCGACGTTCAACGACGCCGAGCGCACGGCGATCCAGGAGATCTGGGCGCGCGTCGCGGAGGACTACGCGCCGTTCAACGTCGACGTGACCACGCAGGACCCGCTCGGCTCCAAGCCCGGCACCAAGGCCCTGGTCGCCGACAGCCAGAGCGCGGCCAACGCGCTGTGCGGCGGCGGCTGCGGCGGCGTCGCCTACCTGAAGGTCTTCGGCTCCGGCGGCACGCGGTTCCAGCCGGCCTGGATCTTCCCGCAGAACCTCGCCGGCGGCGACCCGAAATCGGTCGCCGAGGCGGTCAGCCACGAGGTGGGGCACAACTTCGGCCTCGACCACGACGGCTACGCGTCCTACGGCTACTACTCCGGCCACGGCGTCTGGGCCCCGATCATGGGGGCGGGCTACGACCGGCCGGTGACCCAGTGGAGCCGCGGCGAGTACGCCGGCGCGACGACCGGGCAGGACGACCTCGCGATCATCGCGGGCAGCGTGCCGCTGGTGGCCGACGAGGCCGGCGACACCCCGGGCACGGCCTCGACCAACCTGGCCGGGACCAAGCTGATCACCTCCGCCAGCGACCGCGACGTCTACGCCCTGGGCACGTGCAACGGCACCTTCAGCGTCTTCGCGCTGCCGCCACCCACGGCCGCCCTCGGGCCCAACCTCGACGTGCGGCTCGACCTGCTCGACTCCGCCGGCAACGTCGCCGGCAGCGCCGACCCGCCCGTCACCATGCTGAGCCGTACGACGGCCCGCGGGCTGAGCGCGGGCCTCACCGTGCCGCTGCCCAGCGCCGGGCCGTGGTTCGTGCGCGTCGACGGCACCGGGGTCGGCACCCCGTCCGACGGCTACAGCGACTACGCCAGCATCGGCAGCTACACGCTCAGCGTCACCTGCACGCCCCCCGGCGGCACCCCGCCGGCGTTCCCCGAGGCCGACTCGGGCTCGGTCACGCCGGGCGGCACCAGCGGCACCAAGCCGTCCGCCCCCTCCAAGGTGAAGGCGCGCAGCGGCAAGCCCGGCGGCAAGGCCACCGCGTCGGTCTCGTGGAAGGCCCCCCAGGGCGGCGGCATCACCGGCTACCGCGTCGTCGTCATGAAGGGCCCGAAGGGCAGCCGGGCGATGGGCTCGCCCATCACGACGGCCGCCAGGGCGAAGTCCTACGTCGCCACCCTGCGACCGGGCCGCTACCGGTTCGCCATCGCAGCCATCAACGCCGCAGGCATGTCGTCACCGGTGGCGTCCAAGACGGTCATCGCCCGCTGAGCGAGGTGCTGACCGCCCGGGTCGAGGTCAGTTCTCCTCGGCCCGCTCGGCGCCGCGGCGCCAGCGGATGCCCGCCTCCAGGAACCCGTC
Source organism: Nocardioides flavescens (assembly GCF_009823805.1). Lineage (GTDB taxonomy): Bacteria > Actinomycetota > Actinomycetes > Propionibacteriales > Nocardioidaceae > Nocardioides > Nocardioides flavescens. Next base: position 551,101 of record NZ_WUEK01000001.1, read on the forward strand.
GAGGTCGCCGTCGAGCACGGCGGCCGGGTTGCCGACCTCGAAGCCGGTGCGCAGGTCCTTGACGACCTGGTAGGGGTTGAGCACGTAGTTGCGCATCTGGTCGCCCCAGCTCGCGGCGACATCGCCCTTGAGCTCCTTGGTGAGCGCGGCCTCCTCGGCCTTCTTGCGCGCGAGGAGCTTGGCCTTGAGCACGACCATGGCCGAGGCCTTGTTCTGCAGCTGCGACTTCTCGTTCTGACAGCTCACCACGATGCCGGTCGGGATGTGCGTGAGCCGGACCGCGGAGTCGGTCGTGTTGACCGACTGGCCGCCGGGGCCGCCGGAGCGGAAGACGTCGACGCGCACGTCGTTCTCGTCGACCTCGATGTCGTCGGTCTGCTCGAGCACCGGGATGACCTCGACCGCGGCGAAGCTGGTCTGGCGCCGGCCCTGGTTGTCGAAGGGGCTGATCCGCACCAGGCGGTGGGTGCCGGACTCGACCGAGAGCGTGCCGTAGGCGTAGGGCGCGTGGATCGCGAACTCCGCCGACTTGATGCCGGCCTCCTCGGCGTAGGAGACGTCGAAGACCTCGACGGAGTACTTGTGCTGCTCGGCCCAGCGCGTGTACATCCGCATCAGGCTCTCGGCGAAGTCGGCCGCGTCGACGCCGCCGGCGCCCGAGCGGATCGTCACGATCGCCTCGCGGGCGTCGTACTCCCCCGACAGCAGGGTGCGGACCTCGAGCGCCTCGACGGACTTGTGGATCCGCTCGATGTCGCGCTCGGCCTCGGCGAGGGTGTCGGCGTCGTCGACCTCGCGGCCGAGCTCGACCAGGGCCTCGACGTCGTCGATGCGGCCGAGCAGCTCGCTGAACCGGTCGACCTCGCCCTGGATCGCCGAGAGCCGGCCGGTCACACGGGTGGCGTTGGCCTGGTCGTCCCACAGGTCCGGAGCGGCGACCTGCTCGGCGAGGTCGGCGATCTCGCGACGCATCGCGTCGACGTCGAGCACCTGCTCGACGGTCCTCATGGTCGCGCGGAGCTGCTTGATCTCGGCGTCGAAGTCGGGTCCAGCCACAACGCCCCACTCTAGACGGCGGGCCCGCCGTACCCCAGTCGGTACGACGGGCCCGGCCCCTCCCCCAGGGCTGCTGGTGCGGCTCAGAAGCTGCAGTAGACCTCGGGCGTGCCGAAGGCCGCGAGACCGCCGTTGGTCGAGTTGGCGGTCAGCGTCAGGCGGAAGACGTTCGTGACGTCGAGCGCGACCGGCGTGCTCTGGCCCAGGGTCAGCGGCTGGGTCAGCTTGGTGACCCCGTCGGAGGCCAGCGTCAGCGTCGAGGCCCCGGTGACCGGCGAGGTGTCGTTGAGGCCGACGACCCCACGCAGCTGGGTGCAGTCGCGGTCGAGGTTGAAGCCGACCGAGCGGCTCGTGCCGGCCGGGAAGCCCGGGAACTCCGACAGCGAGTCGGGGTACGACGTCCCGTTGATCTTGACCTCGGCCGTCGAGATGCCGGCGTCACCGACGGCGCGGAGTCCGCTGAGCAGGCGCCAGCCGTAGACGGTCACCTCCACCTTGTCGCTCACCGAGCGCGGGCGGTCGGCGCTGCCCGGGGCGACGACGCGGTACGTGCGCTCTCGCACCGAGCCCACCTTGTCCTCGAACGCGTAGCGGCCGTTGCCGTTGAGCCGGTCGCGGCCGATCGTCTTCCACGCCTTGCGGTTCTCGTAGCGCACCTGCAGCAGCACCAAGCTGGCGCGGGCGGCCGGGTTGACCGTGCCCTTGATCTTGACCTTGTCGCCGACCTCGGGCGCGGTGTCGTTGACCTTGATGGTGATCTCGGCGCGAGCCTTCGCGACGGGAGCGGCCTGGGCCGGGGCGAACCCGGCGCCGAGGCCGGCGAGGGCGGTGCCGGCGACGAGCGCACCGGTGAGGAGCTGCTTCATGGTGGTGCCTTTCGACGAGGTGTCTGTCCTTCTCACCCCGTCCGATGCAGCGCCCGACGACCTGGTTCGCAGATCTTCAGAGTTTTCTCCGGGCCGGCTCGACTACCGCGCGCCGAAGACCTGCGCGGCGTACCACCGACCGTCGTGGCCCCGGCGCGCGGCGACCGCGACCAGCCGGAACGACGTGCTCATGATGTTGGCGCGGTGCCCCTCCGAGTTCAGCCAGCCGTCGACCACCACGGAGCGCCCGGTGGAGTAGCCGAAGGCGACGTTCTCGCCCGCGGTGCTCAGGCCGCACCCGCTCATGACCCGGCCGAGGTCCTGGTGGAACATCTCCTCGCGCTGCGCCATCAGCCGGGCCTGGGCCCGGGCGTAGCGCTGCAGGCACCGGGTGACCCGCAGCGCCCTGAGCCCCTCGCCGGTCCGCGCCTCGTTGGTGGCCTTCACCGCCTGCCGGCCGTACGCCGACTCTGGGCTGCGCCGCGCCGACCCGGCGTCGGCGGGCACGGGCCCGCTCACCAGGAGGGTCGCGGCCAGGCAGGTCAGCAGCACGAGGAGGCGGCGCATGCCCCCCAGGTTAGGTGCGTCCTCAGCCGTCGACCCCGACGACGGCCGAACCCGTCGCCCCGACCGAGCTCCGCTCGGGCGAGCCGGGGATGCGCAACGGCAGGTCGATCGGGGCGCTCAGCCGCACCTGGACGCGCTGGCCGCCCGGGTCGACCCGCACCGCGTAGGTCAGCCCCGGGTAGCGGCCGAAAGCACCGGTCCGGGCGAGGTAGCCGCCGACCGCCGCACGGGCCTGCCCGGCCGTGACGCCGAGCCGGTCGACGGGCACACCGCCGCCGTAGACCTCCTCGCCGGTGGCGCCGAGGTCGGCCCCGGTCAGCGCCGCGCCGTCGGCCAAGGTGTCGAGCCCCTGACGCTGCAGGTAGGCCGCACTCGAGTTCACGACCAGCGCCACGACCATGAGCAGGACCACGGCGAAGCCGATGATCAGCACGCTCGACTGCCCGCGCTCGTCACGGCGCATCGCGCACCTCCTGGTACTGCCCGATCGGCACGGTGTGGCTCGCGTCGAGGCTCAGGGCGGGCGCCTGGTCACCCAGCACGTCGGGCACGAGCGGCAGCGCGACGCGCGAGCTGACGCGCACGGTGATGACCGAGGTGCCCTGGTGGCAGTCGCTGGGGAACGGTGTGCAGCTCACCTGCACCTGCACCGGCTGGCCGGCCAGACCCTGGTCGGCCAGCGCCAGCTCGGCGGCCGCCCGCGCGCGCTGCTCGCCGGTCGCGTCGTCGGGGGCCAGGGCGTACGCGCGGCCCGCGGCCCGGGCCGCGGTGCTGACGCCGTAGGCCCCGCGCTGGGCGTCGAACACCGTGAGCAGCACCCAGACGACGGGCACGAGCAGCAGGATGCCGAGCCACACCAGCTCGACGATCGCCGTGCCCTGCTCGAGGCGGGCCCGCGCCTCACGAAGGGTCCTCACGGCACCTCCTCCACCGCGTGGCCGACGGCGGTCAGCTCGACCGCCGGCCCGCCGAGGCCGAGCGCCGGCACCCGTGCACGCACGACGATCTCGACCCCCGGCATCCCGCCGACGGTCGCCGGCCGGGCAGTGACGTCCTGGGCGAAGCGCCCCGAGACCGCGCCGTCGATCTGCTGCCGGGTCCACGCGACTCCGTCGGCCGGGCCACGGTCGGCGGTGGCCGCGACCCGTGCCCCCTCGGAGGCGGCCGACGTGAGCGTGTTGCGGACGAACATCACGAGCCCCAGATGGAGGATCCCCAGCACGAGCGGCACCAGCACGACCATGACCAGCACGACGTCGACCACCGCGGCTCCGCGCTGGTCACGCCGGATCACGGCTACTGCACCTTGGCGAGCGCGGCTGAGAGCATCGAGCCGAGCTGGTCGCGGGCCACACCCCAGATCACGGTCACGAGGCCCGCCGTCATCACGGTCACCAGCACCCAGCCGGGCACGTCGCCGCGCTCGTCACGGGTGCGTGGCAGGCTCAGCGCCAGCCAGAGGCGGATCAGGGTCTCCTGCATCGTTGTGTCCTTTCCCGAGGAGATCGCGGCCTCACGGGGCCACGAGACTGAGCCCGACGACGCCGGGCCAGAAGGCGAAGAGCACCGTCACCGGCAGCACGAGGAACACGACGGGCACCATCATCGCGATCTCCTTGCGGGCGGCGGACTCGATGAGCTCGCGGCGTCCGGCCTCGCGGACGTCGGCGGCCTGCGCGTGCAGGACGTCGGCGAGCGGGGTGCCACGCTCCATCGCGACGGCGATGCCGTGTGCGAAGCGGGCGACGAGCGGGAGGCCGGTGGTGGCGGCCAGCCGGTCGAAGGCGAGCGCGACGGGCTGCCCGGTGCGCACGTCGGCGAGCACCCGCGCGAGGTCACGGGACAGCTCGCCGCCGGAGCGGCGCACCACGCGGTCGAGGGCGGCGACGGGGCTCTCCCCCGCCGCCACGGAGAGCGCCAACAGCTCGGCGACGGTGGGGAACTCGGCGAGCATGCGGCGCTCGCGCGACTTCACCTGGCTGGAGAGGTGGTTGTCACGCAGCAGCACCCCGCTGGCGAAGGCGATCGCGCACACCAGCACCGCGAGCACCGCGCCTCCGGGATGGGTCAGCGCGCGCAGCAGCGACCAGGCCGCGCCGACAGAGAACCCGATCAGCCCCCAGATCACCTGCTGGACGCGGAACTCCTGCACCGTCAGGTCGAGTCCGGCTCGCTGGAGGCGACGTCGGACCGAGGCGGCCCCGCCCAGCACCCGCTCCACCGCGTCGGCCGCCGCGTGCAGCAACGGCCCGAAGACCCCGACGGCGGCCGATGTCGCCCCCGTCCCGGTCGCGGGACGGGGGCCGGACGGGTCGCGGTCAAGGTCGCGGACATAGGGCAGCACGCGCACGGACAGCAACGGCCGGCGCAGCGCCAGCACCCGGGTGACGACGAGCAGGAGGCCACCGCTCAGCGCACCGCCGAGCACGGCGCCCCACATCGCGGCGCTCACGACAGCAGCCTCCGCTCGGTCGGCAGCCGGCCGATGCGCATCATCAGCCGGTAGGCGACCACGCACAGCGCCGCGCCGATCGCCAGGACGACGACACCCCCGGCCGAGGCGTAGCGCCGCACGACGTCGCCCTGCAGCGACATGAACAGCAGCACCAGCCAGGGTGCCGCGACCGCGAGACGCGCTCCGTTGACCGTCCACGCCTGACGCGACTCGAGCTCGCTGCGGGTCCGCACGTCCTCGCGCAGGTACGTCGACAGGTTGCGCAGCAGGCGGCCGAGCTCGCCTCCTCCGACCTCGCGGGCGACGCGAAGGCCCTCGGCCACCCGATCCCCGACCGGGTCGGCGAGCCGGTCCTTGAGCCGGTCGAGGGACTCCCCGAACCGCCCGGTCACCTGGTAGTCGAGGGCGAACGCATCGAACGCCGGGCGCAGCGGCTCAGGACCCCGCACGCCGAGCGCCGCCAGCGCGTCGGGCAGGGACATCCCCGCCCGGACCGCCGAGGCCAGGTTGTCGACCGCCTCGGGCCAGACCTCGGCCAGCTCGCGCTGCCGGCGCCGAGCCCGGCCACTGACGACGGCCACGGGCAGGTACGCGCTGATCACGCCGAAGGCGAGTGCGACGGGCGGGGTGCGGCTGACGACCTGCACGACGAACGCCGCGACGAGCCCGCAGATGCCGCACAGCACCAGGAACCCCGAGATCGACACCTCGCCCAGGCCGGCCCGCGCGAGCAGCTCGCCGACCCGTCCCTCGCGCCGCTCCGACTCCGTGCGGGGCCGCAGCGGCACGGCGAACGCCGACCACACGAGCAGCAGCCCGACACCGGTGCCCAGCCCAGTGAGTGCGCCCATCACTGACCTCCGACGGTCGCGCCACCGCTGAGCAGGCCGTGCACATCGATCCCCCGGCGCTCGAACAGCTCCAGTCGAGGCGGCAGACCGCCCGTGCGGCGCAGCTCGTGGCCGTGACGGACGAAGATCGGCTCGGTCTCGATGACGTCGTTCTCGACCCGCCCGGGGACGCCGACGATCTCGTTGACCCTCCGCACCCCCGACTCGTCGATGCCGAGGTGCACCACCAGGTCGACGCTCGCCGCGACCGTCGGCACGACGAACCGCGCCGAGATGTTCTCGCCCGCCAGCAGCGGGAGGGTGCAGGTCTTGACCAGCGCCTCGCGGGCCGAGTTCGCGTGCAAGGTGCACATGCCGGGCAAGCCGGCGTTGAGAGCGAGCAGCAGGTCGAGGCACTCCTCGGCCCGGACCTCTCCGACGATGAGCCGCGAGGGCCGCATCCGCAGCGACTCCTTGACCAGGTCGCGCAGCCGCACCTCGCCGGTGCCCTCGAGCCCCTGCTGGCGGGTCTGCAGAGCGACCCAGTCCGGATGCGTGAACCTCAACTCGAAGACCTCTTCGGCGCTGACCACCCGCTCACCGCCGGGGATCGCGGCCGCCAGACAGTTGAGCATCGTCGTCTTGCCGGCCTGGGTCCCGCCCGCGACCAGGATGTTGAGCCCGGCCTTGACGCTCGCTTCCAGGAACGCCGCCGCGCGCTGGCTCAGGCTTCCGAGCTCGACCAGCGACTGCAACCGGTGGGCTCGTACTGTGAACTTGCGTACATTGACGGCGCTGAAGCCGCGGCTGATCCCCTCCAGGACGACGTGCAGGCGATGCCCGTCGGGCAGCATCGCGTCGACGAACGGCTGGCTCAGGTCGATGCGCCGACCGGAGCTCTTGAGCATGCGCTCGACGAGCTCCTGCACCTGGGCGTGGCTGAGCACCAGGTTGGTCAGCTCATGGCGGCCGTGGCGGGCGACGAATACCCGATCGGGCGCGTTGATCCACAGCTCCTCGACCGTCGGGTCGTCCAGCAGCGGCTGGAGGACTCCGAAGCCGCTCACCCGGGCCAGCAACTCACCCACGGCGGCGTGGACGTCGGGCACGGGGAGCACCTGTCCGGTCAGGCTCCGTTCGTCGTGGTCACGCACGACGGTCTCTGCGATGCGACGCACGACTGCAGCGTCACGCTGGGGGTCGACACCCTCGCGGCGCACCACCTCCCGCACACGAGCGTCGAGCTGCTCGATCAGCTCGGCCGGCAGCGGCCGTGCCTCTGCGTCAGCGCGCGTCGTCATCAGGTCCCCCGTTCCCGAGATGGGTTCTCACCCGTCGCGAGGACGGTAGATCGGATAACAGGCCCCTCGGAAGGGTGGAGAACCAATCTGTGGATGACGGTAACGATGTGATTGATGTGGCGTCGAGCAGAGCCCGATAACGACAGACGAGATGGCCCTGAAATGCAGTTCAGCGCCGCACCCGGTGTCGGGTGCGGCGCTGATACTGAATGTGTGTCCGGCGGCGTCCTACTCTCCCACAACCTCTCGGTTGCAGTACCATCGGCGCTGAGGGGCTTGACTTCCGGGTTCGGGATGGGACCGGGTATTTCCCCCTCGCTAAGGCCGCCGTAACCCTGTGACCCCATTCAACCGGACCAGCACCCATCTTTCGGTGGGCTGGTGTCTCGGGTGGGGAAAGCTACGGTGCTTTCACTAGTGGACGCGAACAGTCTTTGTTCGTTACGCAGCACAAGTTCGATCAAACGGTGCGGGTGTTGTCTTGGTTGAGCATTTGTAAGACAAGCCCTCGGTCTATTAGTACCAGTC
>NZ_WUEK01000010.1 GCF_009823805.1 Nocardioides flavescens
TCGTCCAGCCGGCACGCCGTACCTAACGTCCGTGGATGGAACAGCTAGCGCGACCTCCTCGACCACCGGGCCAGCGGCCCGGTCGTTGAGGAAGGGACGAAGTCCTGTCTCGAAACGACGTCCCGTTGTGCGTGGTTTCGAGACGGTCGCTAGCGCGACCTCCTCAACCACCGGCAGGTGGGCTCAGGACCCGTCGCTCACGCTCTCGGCGTAGTCGAGGCCGCAGACGCGCAGCACGCGCTGGGCGACGGTGCCGTCCTCGGCGACGAAGGTGATGTCCGTGCCGTTGCGGCGGGCGCCGGCCTGGGAGGTGGCGAGGACGCCGACGGCCGAGCTCGGCAGGAAGTCGACCTGGCTCAGGTCGATGGTCAGCGGAGTGCTCAGCTGCTCGGTGGTGCTGGCGATGAGCTCGCGCAGCTCGACCGTTGCGGGCTCGTCGAGGTCACCGTGGGCGACGAGGAGTCGCCGGGACTCGTCGAGGTCGTAGCGGAAGCCGGGAGAGTTCACGACCGCAGACTATCCGGCACCCCCGACGGAGCAACTCACCCGGTCCCGCATCGACCGGGTGCCGCCCGTCACACGTCGGTCACACGTCGGTCACACGTCGATCGTGAGGGCGACGTCGATCTCGTCGCCCAGCTCCACGCCTTCGGCGCGCCGCACCCAGAGCTTGAGCGGGACGGCGTAGGAGCCGTCCTTGGGCCACAGGGACGTCGTCCACGTCGTCGCGCCCAGGGTCACGGTGACCGGCACCATGCCCCAGCCGTAGGTGACCGCGCGGGCGACGTCCTGCACCACTGCGGCGTCGTCGTCGGGCAGGCGCACGAAGTGGTGCGGCGCGGGGCCGCGCCAGGAGAAGACCGGGGCCGTGAACCGCAGCTCCACGCGGCGAGCGTACGCCGATCCGGGACTCGGTCGGCGCAGGTCAGCGCTGGTCCTGCCGACGCACGAAGACCTCGCGGGTCAGCATCAGCACGGCGGCGGCGGTCGGGATGGCCAGCAGCGCACCGACGACGCCCAGCAGGGCGGCGCCGACCAGCGCGGCGATGACGGTGACCGCGCCCGGCACGTCGACGGCCGACGACATCACGCGCGGGTAGATCACGTAGTTCTCCAGCTGCTGGTAGAGCAGGTAGAACACGATGCACGCGAGGCCGAGCGTGGGGTCCTCCGCGAAGGCGATGGCGGTCACCACGACGGCCCCGATGGTCGCGCCGATCATCGGGATGACGTCGAGCAGCGCCACGACGAAGGCGAGGGCGACGGCGTACTCCCCGAGGCCGATGACCATCAGGAAGACCAGCGAGGACAGGCCCGCGCACATCGCCACGACGAACGCGCCGGAGACGTAGCCGCCGACGCTCTCGAAGATGCGGTTGCCCAGACGTGTCACGCGGTCGCGTCGCGACGCCGGCGCCAGGCGGTAGAGCGCGCCCTTGGTCGCCTCGAGGGAGGAGAGGAAGTAGAGCGTCAGCACGAGCACGATGAAGCCGTTGAACAGCGCGCCCAGCACGGCGAGCCCGATGTCGAGCGCGCCGCCGAAGAGTGTCGTCACGAACGACCCGCCGGTGACGTAGTCGCGGATCTTGTCGATCACGTCGTACTCGCGGTCGAGCTCCTCGACGGTGCTGTTGTGCTGCAGCTGGTCGAGCCACCCGGGCGCCTGCGTGGTGATCGAGGCGACCTGCGAGGTGATCACCGGCACGATCGCGAACAGGAAGAGGGCGAGCGCGGCCAGCACGCAGAGGATGACCAGCGTGACGGCGTAGCTGCGGCGCAGACCGCGCCGCTCGAAGAAGCTGACGGCCGGGTTGAGCCCGGCCGCCAGGAACAGCGAGACGACGATGAGCATCAGCGTCGAGCCGATGGCCTGGATGTTGGTCGCCACCCAGAAGGCCAGCAGGGCGCCGACGGCGCCGACGAAGCCCACGAAGAAGGGCGCCCGGTGGTCGAGCGGCGGGCCCGGCTCGCCGAGGTAGGCCGGACCCGCGACCGTCCCGGTCTCGGTCGAGCTGGGTGAGGAGGACCGGCTCTCGTCGTCGGCGGGGACGGGGGCGGGCTCAGCCATACCCCCGGGGTACCCCATCGTCAGGGGGACCTCGTCAGCAGAGCTCAGCTGTCGTCGTCGGCGAAGCCCGCCACGACGTCGCGCAGCGAGGCCAGCTGAGCGGTGATCGCGTCGCGCCGCTTGGCCAGGCGCTCGACCTCGGCCTTCAGGACGGCGACCTGACGCTCCTTCTCCGCATCGCCGCTGGCCTGGATGGACTCGGCCTGCGCCTGAGCCGCCTTGATGACCTGCTCGGCCTCGCGGCGGGCCCGGGAGACGATGCCCTCCGCCTCGCCCTGCGCGGCCTCGCGGGCCTCGGCGGCCTGGGTGCTGGCCTCGCGGGCCCGCTCCTCGGCGGCGCTGGCGCGCTGCTCGGCCTCCTCGACGAGGCGGCGGGTCTCGGCGAGCGAGCTCTGGTGGTGCTCGGCCGCCTCGCGGGCGAGGCGCTCGCGGTCGACGGCCAGCATCCGCTTGGCCTCCTGGACCTCGCGGTCGACGGCGGCCCGGGCCTGCTCGGCCTCGCGCTGGGCGCCCGTGAGCAGCTCGCTGGTCTCCTGCTGGGCGGCCAGGCGCACTTGGTCGGCCTCGCGCTTGGCGCTGGCGAGCAGGTCGTCGGCGTCGCTGCGCGCGCTGGCGCGCTCGCGCTCGGCCTCGGTGAGGATGCGGGTGCGCTGGTCGTCGAGGTCCTTGACCTGCACGATCCGCATGTCCTCGGCCTCGCGCGCCGCGTCGGCCCGCATCGCGTGGGCGTCGCGCTGGGCCTGCTCGCGGATCTCCTCGGCGTCGCGCTGGGCGACGGCCCGCATCTCCGCGGCCTCCTCCTCGGCCAGGCGCAGCATCGCGCTGGCGCGGCCGCCCAGGCCGGCGTACGACGGGCTCTGGTTCTCCTCGATCTGGGTGCGTGCCCCGGCCAGCTCCTGCTCGAGCTGGCGAGCGCGGGCCTCGCCGCGCTCGATCCGGCTCAGCAGCTCGGCCTGCTCTCCGGCGAGCTGGCGCAGCCGGGTGTCGACCGCGACCTTGTCGTAGCCGTTGCGGCGCACGGTCGGCAGCGGGGGCGGGGGCGGCAGGGTGGGCCCGCCTGCGGCGGCAGGCGCAGCGGGGGCCGAGGAGGTCGGCGCCGGCGGAGGCATCACGGGTCGGGCCGCTGGCTGGGGCGCGCGGGTCGGGACCTGCACGGTCGGCTCGCTGTGGGCCGCGACCGCGGGGGAGTCGGCCAGCGCGGGGATGCGCTGGGTGCGCTCGGCGGCCGGGTCGGAGCCGGTCTCCGGGCTCTCGGGGGTGGGCTCCTCGGCCGTGTCGTCACCGAAGATCGACAGCCCGCGCGGCTCGTCCTGGGCGGGGGCGGTCGGCTTCGCGCCGCCGGCGGCGCCGCCCTGCTGTGCTCGATTTCCCTGGGTGCTCATGGGTCGGCCGAGCTCCTTCGCAGTCGGGTCACGTGACGGCGCCCATCCTTGCCGATCGGACAAGGAAGCGCACACCGGCACCCCGCTCGTGGGGACGAGGTGCCGGTGTGGTCGCACCCGGTCGGTCAGACCCCGCGGAAGCGGTTGATCGCGCTCTCGTGCTGGGCCCGGAACTCCGGGTCGCGCACGCCGAGGCCCTCCTCGGGAGCCAGGCACAGCACGCCGACCTTGCCCTGGTGGGCGTTGTGGTGGACGTCGATCGTGGCCTGGCCGACCTCCGTGAGCGGGTAGGTCTTCGAGAGCGTGGGGTGGATCTTGCCCTTGGCGATGAGGCGGTTGGCCTCCCACGACTCGCGGTAGTTGGCGAAGTGGCTGGAGACGATGCGCTTGAGGTTCATCCACAGGTAGCGGTTGTCGTACTCGTGCATGTAGCCGCTGGTGGAGGCGCAGGTGGTGATGGTGCCGCCCTTGCGGGTGACGTAGACGCTGGCGCCGAAGGTCTCGCGGCCCGGGTGCTCGAAGACGATGTCGATGTCCTCGCCGCCGGTGAGCTCGCGGATGCGGGCGCCGAAGCGCTTCCACTCCTTCGGGTCCTGGGTGCGCTCGTCCTTCCAGAACCTGTAGCCCTCCTCCGAGCGGTTGATGACCAGCTCGGCGCCCATCGAGCGGGCGATGGCGGCCTTCTCCTCGTTGGAGACGACGCACACGGGGGTGGCGCCGCCGTTGAGGGCGTACTGGGTGGCGAAGCCGCCGAGACCACCGGAGGCGCCCCAGATGAGGACGTTGTCGCCCTGCTTCATCTGGCCGCCGTTCTTGGACACGAGCTGGCGGTAGGCGGTGCAGTTGACCAGGCCCGGCGAGGCGGCCTCCTCCCAGGTGAGGTGGTCGGGCTTCGGCATCAGCTGGTTGGCCTTGACCAGCGCGACGTCGGCCAGGCCGCCGAAGTTGGTCTCGAAGCCCCAGATCCGCTGCTGCGGGTCCATCATCGAGTCGTCGTGACCCATCGGGTCCTCGAGCTCGACCGACAGGCAGTGGGCGACGACCTCCTGGCCCGGCTTCCACTTCGTGACGCCGGGGCCGGTGCGCAGGACGACGCCCGCCAGGTCGGAGCCGACGACGTGGTAGGGCAGGTCGTGACGCTTGGTCAGGTCGGAGAGGCGGCCGTAGCGCTCGAGGAAGCCGAAGGTCGAGACCGGCTCGAAGATCGAGGTCCAGACGGTGTTGTAGTTGATCGCCGAGGCCATCACGGCGACCAGGGCCTCGCCGGGACCGAGCTCGGGGAGGGCCACCTCCTCGACGTGGATGCTCTTGCGCGGGTCCTTGTCCCACGACTCCTGGCCCTCGAACATGTCGACCTCGTCCTTGCGGACGAAGGCGGCCCGGTAGGACTCGGGCAGGGGCAGGTGGGCGAACTCCTCCGCGGGCGTGTCGCCGGCGAGGACGGCATCGAGGATCTGCTGCATGGCTGGAACCTACCGATCGGTAACGAGGGGCGGGACGGGTTGTGAGGTAGTCGTCAGTGCTGGATCAGTGCTGGACCATTGCTGGATCAGTGCTGGGAGTCGGCAGCGGGCTCGACGAGCTCGACGAGCACGCCGCCCGCGTCCTTGGGGTGCACGAAGTTGATCCGGGAGCCGGCGGTGCCGCGACGCGGCTCGTCGTAGAGCAGGCGCAGGCCGCGCTCGCGCAGGGTCGCGCTGACGGCCTCGACGTCCTCGACGCGGTAGGCCATCTGCTGGATGCCGGGACCCGAGCGGTCGAGGAACTTGGCGATCGTCGACTCGGGGGAGAGGGGGGCGAGCAGCTGGATGCACGAGCCGCTCTCGCCGACGCGCATCATCGCCTCGCGCACGCCCTGCTCCTCGTTGGTCTCCTCGTGCGCGAGCTCCATGCCGTAGGTCTCGCGGTAGAAGGCAATCGCCTCGTCGAGGTCGGCGACGGCGACACCCACGTGGTCGATGGCGGTGAACAGGCTCGACGTGTCGGAGGTCATGCTCGGCATGGTTACAGAGGATTAACCTGGTGAGTAAGGTCGATCACCAGCCTCGTCGAGAGGCGTTCGTCACGTCGGCAAGACGGCCCGAACGCCCAGCCGACCACCCAGTCCCACCTCTGGAGGACCCGTGCCCGACAACCCGTCCGTGATCGTCGCCGGCGCTCGTACGCCGATCGGCCGCCTGCTCGGCGGCCTGAAGGACCTCAGCGCCGCCGACCTCGGCGCCGTCGCCGTCAAGGGCGCGCTCGAGAAGGCCGGGGTCTCCCCGGAGCAGGTCGACTACGTCATCCTCGGCCAGGTCATCCAGGCCGGCGCCGGGCAGAACCCCGCCCGCGGTGCCGCCGTCGGCGCGGGCATCCCGATGAGCGTCCCGTCGATCACCATCAACAAGGTGTGCCTGTCCGGGCTCAACGCCATCGCGACGGCCGACCAGATGATCCGCGCGGGCGAGGTCGACATCGTCGTCGCCGGCGGCATGGAGTCGATGACCAACGCCCCGCACCTGCTGCCGAAGTCGCGCGAGGGGTTCAAGTACGGCGACGTGCCGCTCGTCGACTCGATGGCCTACGACGCCCTCTACGACCAGCTCACCCAGCAGGCGATGGGCCTGCTGACCGAGGAGATCAACGGCGCCGCGCAGAACCTCACCCGCGAGGAGCAGGACGAGTTCGCCGCCCGCTCGCACCAGCGGGCGGCCGAGGCGTGGAAGAACGGCGTCTTCGACGAGGAGGTCGTGCCGGTGCCCGTGCCCCAGCGCAAGGGCGACCCCGTGATGGTCGGCACCGACGAGGGCGTGCGCGCCGACACCACCGCGGAGTCGCTCGGCAAGCTGCGCCCGGCGTTCCGCAAGGACGGCACCATCACCGCCGGCACCTCCTCGCAGATCTCCGACGGCGCCTGCGCCGTGGTCGTCATGAGCAAGGCCAAGGCCGAGGAGCTCGGGCTCACCTGGCTCGCCGAGATCGGTGCCCACGGCATGGTGGCGGGTCCCGACTCCGGCCTGCAGCTGCAGCCCGCCAACGCCACGGCGCTGGCCTGCCGCAAGGAGGGCATCGAGCCCTCCGACCTCGACCTCGTCGAGTTCAACGAGGCCTTCGCGGCCGTGGGCATCGCCTCGGCCCGCGAGCTCGGCATCGCCGACGACAAGGTCAACGTCAACGGCGGCGCGATCGCGCTCGGCCACCCGGTCGGCATGTCGGGCGCCCGCGTGGTGCTCCACCTCGCGCTCGAGCTGCAGCGCCGCGGCGGCGGTGTCGGTGCCGCTGCGCTGTGCGGCGGCGGTGGCCAGGGCGACGCCCTCATCGTGCGTGTCCCGGCAGCGTCCTGATGTAGGAGACCTGGTGGAGCGGGCCCGGGGCGGTGAGCCCCGGGCCGTCGCTCGCCTGGTCTCGATGGTCGAGGACGCCTCGCCGCAGCTGCGCGAGGTGATGACCGCGCTCGCGCCGTACGCCGGACGTGCGCACGTCGTCGGGCTGACCGGCCCGCCGGGGGTCGGCAAGTCGACCTCGACCAACGCCCTCGTGGGCGCGTTGCGCGCCCGCGACCTGCGGGTCGGGGTGCTCGCCGTCGACCCGAGCTCGCCGTTCTCGGGCGGTGCGCTGCTTGGCGACCGGATCCGGATGTCGGACCACGCCCTCGACCCGGGGGTCTACATCCGCTCCATGGCCTCGCGCGGTCACCTGGGCGGGCTGGCGTGGAGCACTCCCCAGGCCATCCGGGTGCTCGACGCCGCCGGCTGCGACGTGGTGCTCGTCGAGACCGTGGGCGTGGGTCAGAGCGAGGTCGAGGTGGCGGGCCTCGCCGACACCACCGTCGTGCTGCTGGCGCCCGGAGCTGGCGACGGCGTGCAGGCGGCCAAGGCCGGGATCCTCGAGATCGGCGACGTCTACGTCGTCAACAAGGCCGACCGCGAGGGCGCGGAGCAGGTGCGGCGCGAGCTGCGCACCATGGTCGGCCTCACCGCGCGCGCCGACGACTGGAAGCCGCCGGTGGTGCTGACGGTCGCCGCCTCCGGCCAGGGCGTCGACGACCTCGTCGAGGCGCTCCAGGGCCACCGGTCCTGGCTGGGGGAGTCGGGTCGTCTCGCACAGCGGCGGGCGCGCCGGGCCCGCGACGAGGTGGAGGCGATTGCCGTGGCCGCGCTGCGGTCGCGCTGGGAGGGCGTCGGCGGCCACGCCGACCTGGACCGGCTCGCGAGCGGAGTGGCCGCGGGGGAGCTGGACCCCTACACCGCCGCCGACCGGCTGATCGGCTGATCCGGCGAGGCCGCCGCGCGCCGGCCGACGGCCCGGGGGAGCGTGACCCGCAGGCAGGCGCCCTCGCGGACGTCCTCGACGGAGATGGTGCCGCGGTGGCGCTCGACGATGCGGCGGCAGATGCCGAGCCCCAGACCGGTGCCCTCGAAGCGGCCGGCCCGCTCGACGCGGTGGAACGACTCGAAGATCCGCTGGCGCTGGTCGGCGGGGATGCCGATGCCGTTGTCGGCGACGCAGACCTCCACGGTGAGCGCGTCGAGCTCCTCGACGAGGACCATCACCCGGGGCCGGACCCCCGGGGCGACGTACTTGCAGGCGTTGGCGACGAGGTTGTCGAGCACGATCCGGATCAGCTCGCGGTCGGCGAGGGCGGTGCCGGCACCGAGCACCTTGATGACCGGCGGCTCGGCGTCGTCGGTGCGCAGCTCGCGCAGCGCCGCGACGTCGCTGGCCAGGGCCACCAGGTCGACCGCCTCGGGCTGCAGGGTGCGGTCGCGGGCGAGGGTGTAGTCGAGCAGGCCCTTGATGAAGTCCCGCATCCGAGCGGAGGCGACCCCGATGCGCGTGGTCATCGGCAGCAGGACCTCGGGGGTCAGCTGCTCGCCGTGGCTGACGGTGTCCGTCAGCACCTCGTTCCACGCCTCCACCACGCTGAGCGGGTTGCGGAGGTCGTGGGCCACGTGCCCGGCGAACGTCGCCAGCGCGTCCTGGCGCAGCCGGTCGCCGGTGATGTCGTGGTAGGTCACCAGCACCCGCGGCTGACCGCCGAGCTCGGCGGGCGGCAGCGCCTCGGCGTTCATCCGCAGGTAGCGCAGCACCGAGCCGTCCGGGCGGCGCAGCTCGAAGTCCTCTCCCTTGATGACCTGACCACGCAGGGCGCGTCGGTGCGGTGAGTTGTCGTCGGTCACCCGCGTGCCGTCGAAGTGGTAGAGCTGGATCTCCTCCGCCGGCCGGGTCGGGCCCGAGGTGCCGGCCTCGAAGTTCTCGAACAGCTCCTTGCCGGCCCGGTTGATCATGAGCACGTGCGACTCGCCCTCGAAGAGCGCGATGCCGTCGTCGACCTCGGCGAGGACCTGGTCGAGCATGGCCAGGCGCGACTCGGCCAGCGCCTCGGCGGCGATGAGCTGGGCCCGGGCGATGGCCAGGACGAGCCCGGTGCAGGCCGTGACCATCACGAAGAGCTGGGCGACCACGGCCCGCTGGTAGGGGTCGTCGATGGTCACGGCGAAGACGCCGTGGCCCTCCAGGGTCGCGATCAGCGCGAACGTCCCGCTGGCCAGGGAGTACGCCGCCACGGCCGCGGCGGAGAAGCGGATCCCGACCCAGGCGACCACCACGAACAGCACGAACGTGAGCGGCAGGCCCTCGAGCACGACGAAGCAGGTGACGTTGAGCGCCACGGCCGTGACGAGGAGGAAGCCGAGCTCGATGCGCCGGGCGGGGCTCGTGGTGAGCCCGCCGCGGACCCAGGCCGCGACCCGGCGCTCGCGCCAGGCGCGGTGGAGCGCGGGCCCGAGGAGCAGCCCGAGGGCGCCCACCGCGGTGATCGTGGCGGTCGAGCGTCCCCACCGGGTCAGGAACGCCGCCAGGTCGCCCGAGGGCAGGCCGGCCAGCCACTGGGTGCCGGTCGCGGTGGCGGCCATCGCGAGCGCGCTCGTCACCGCGGCGGCCACGAAGGCGGCCAGGTCGCGCAGGGCCCAGTCCTCGCGCCCGCCGTGCGGCGCGAGCCCGGGGGCGAGGCGACGCAGCACCACCACGAACGACGCGGCCTGGGCCAGCAGCACCAGCGGGCTGGTGACGACCAGCAGGAGCGGGAGCCCGAGTCGCTCGCCGATCAGCAGTCCCACCACGCTCAGCGCGGCGAGGTCGTAGGGCAGGGTGCGCCGGGTGCCGAAGGCGAACCACAGGACGACGACGGCCGCGTTGGGTGCCACGAGGCTGAGCGGGACGTCGTGGAGCGTGGTGTGCACGCCGATCTCTCCGGCCAGCGCGCAGAGCAGCCCCCAGACGATCGCGCGGCGCGTGGGCTGCACCCAGTGCGGCGTGGGGCGTCCCATGGCCGCGCGGGTCTCAGAGCTGGTAGACGGCAGGTCGTGTGCTCGGCTGCGGGCGGACCGGCCGGCGCTCCGCCTCTGCCGGGCCTTGTCCAGCCCCTGCGCGGGGCCGTCGACGGGGCCATCCAGCAGGTCGGTCACCCGCTCAGTATCGGGGGCCTGAGTCTCGTCTGTGGGGACAACGAGGGAAGTGGTGGTCAACGGGGGCGGGGCTGACGCCGCCATTTGCCGTTGATCAGCGCTTCCCTAGGATTTCGGCCATGACGCAGCGACCCTTCTCCCGACCTGGCGCCATCGACCTCTCCGGTCTCGCTCGCACCCCCGGACCGGGGGCGGGAGCCGGTCCGGCGGGCGCGGGGGCCGGGAGCGCGAGCGGTGCCGGCGCAGCGGCGGCCGGCGGTGCGTCGTACTGGCTGGACGTGACGCAGGAGAACTTCCAGGCGACGGTCGAGGCCTCGGTGACCGCACCGGTGCTGCTCGTCTTCTACTCGCCGTCGCGGATGCCCGAGAGCGCTCAGATGGCGCGCGACCTGGCGACGGTGGCCGAGGAGTTCGAGGGGCGGTTCCTCGCGGGGCTGGTCGACATCGACACCCAGGCCGCGATCGCCCAGGCGGTGCAGCTGCAGCAGGTGCCGTTCGTCTTCGCCGTGATCGACGCCCGCCCCCAGCCGCTCCTGCAGGACCTGCTCGGGCTCGACGACCTGCGCGCCACGATCAACCAGGTGATGCAGCAGCTCACCGCCCAGGGCATCACCGGGCGCCACCAGCCCCGTCACGCCGGCCCGGCCGACGGCGCCGACGACGACGAGCAGCTCGACCCCCGCTACGCGCCCGCCCAGGACGCCCTCGCGGCCGGCGACGTCGACCGTGCCGTCGCGGAGTACGAGAAGCTGCTCGCGGCCAACCCCGCCGACGCCGAGGCCGCCGCCGGGCTGGCGATGGCCAAGGTGCTGCAGCGCACCGCCTCCGTCGACCCCGCGGCCGCGCGGGCCGCGGCCGACGGCGCGCCCGACGACGTCGCGGCCCAGACGCTGGCCGCCGACCTCGACCTGCTCGACGGTGACCTCGACGCGGCGTTCTCCCGCCTCGTGGAGCTCGTGCGGCGCAGCGCCGGTGACGACCGCAACGCGGCTCGCGAGCACCTGCTCGGCCTCTTCGCCGCCGTCGGCAACGACGACCCCCGCGTGCTCAAGGGGCGTCAGGCCCTCGCCTCGGCGCTGTTCTGACACCTGCTGTCCTGACGGCCCCCGCACCCGCCCGGTCCCCCCGACGCGGGGCGGGTGCGGAGGTGTCACGTCCGCAGCCCCGCCCTCGGTGCTCCGCGGTGGTCAGCCGGAGCGCCGTCCCCGTCGACCGGGGCTGCGGCTCACAGCCTGGTCGGACGGGAGCCGGGGGAGTGTCGGCTGCCTGACACCCGGGGCGACGGACCGCCGACACCCGGCAGCGCGTGCGACCCGGCGTGGTGTCATGGGGCCGTGCCGTGGCCGCTGCTGACCAGCCTCGACGAGACCGAGCGGCGCGAGCTCCTCGAGCTGGCGCGGCGACGCTCCTTCGCCCGGCACGAGGTCGTCTGCCACGCCGGCGACCCGGCCGACTCCCTCCACCTGGTCGAGAGCGGACGCCTCGCGGTGCACGTGTCGCTGCCGTCGGGCGACTCGGCGATGATCAACGTGCTCGGCCCGGGCGACTACTTCGGCGAGCTGGCGCTGCTCAGCGAGGACGGTCAGCGCACCGCGACCATCACCGCCCTCGAGCCGGCCACCACCCGGGTGGTCACGGCCTCGGCCTTCCGGCGGCTGCGCGAGACGCGGCCCGCCGTCGAGCGCACGCTCACGGCGTTCCTCGCCGGGCGCGTCGACGAGCTGAGCCAGCGCCTCATCGAGGCGATGTACGTCGGGCTCGACCGGCGCCTCTACCGGCGCCTCGCCGAGCTGTGCGAGACCTACGGACCGGGGGAGCCGCGGGTCGTCGTACCCCTCACCCAGACGCAGCTGGCCGACCTGACCGGCGGCACCCGGCCGACCGTCAACCAGGTGCTCCAGCGCCTCGCCGAGGCCGGGCTGGTCTCGATCGCCCGGGGCCGGGTGGAGGTGCTCGACGTCGCCGCGCTGCGGCGGCGCGGCGGGCTCTGACTCAGCCCCGGCCGCTCTCGGTGTAGGCCGGTGCGCCGGCACCCGCGGCCAGCGTGGCCAGCGCCGACTCGATGCGGCGGGCGGTGAAGTCGGTGCAGCGCTCGCGGGCCTCGTCGAGGGTGCAGAAGACCGCGTCGCGGATCTCGCTCTCCTGGCGCACGATCGAGCCGGTGATCGAGGCGTCGTGCTCGCCGCCGTCGAAGACGAGGCACAGCGCGTCGTCCCACCCCGACCACGGGGGCAGCCAGTCGGTCAGCAGCAGGCGACCGGCGTCGATGGTGAGGCCGAGCTCCTCCTCGACCTCGCGCGCCACGGCGACCTGGGGTGACTCGCCGACCTCGACGACGCCGCCGGGCAGGTCCCAGTCCTGCTTGTAGGTGAGCCGGCACAGCAGCACGCGGTCCTGGCCGTCGCGCACCAGCATCTGGGCGATCGCGCGCTTGCGCGGCAGGAACGAGTTGAGCAGCGCCCGGAACGCCCCCGGCTCGCTCAGCGGCGGGTCGGTCGCCAGCCGCGCCAGCACGACCTCCTCGGCCTCCTCGGGCAGGCGGGTGACCCCCTCGCGGCGCAGCCCGGACCGGGTCGCGACCCTCAGCGCCGCGCTCTGCTCGGCGTCGACCCGGGCCTCGACCCGGTCGAGCCCGAGGCCGTTCTGCGCGCGCTCGGTCAGCGCCCAGTCGACGAGCATCCGCACGGCCCGGGTGGCGTAGCCGCGGCCGCGGGAGCGCTCGTCGAGCTCCCAGGTCAGGGCCCCGTCGGTCGCCACCGCGACCCGGCCCACCGCTGCACCGTCCACCTCGACGGCGAACGCGGCGCTGCCGTCCGCCTGGTCGTCGTCCGGTCGGAGGGTGACCGTGCCGTCGGTGAGGTCGGGCAGGTGGGTCACGTCCTCAGGCTAGCCAAGCCGTCCACCGCGCCCCGACCGCACCCGCCTCTCGGCCCGCCGTACCCCGCTGATCGGACTGCCCGTGTGTAGCTCGTGCTTCCCGTCAGGAGTTTCGTGCGGGAAGCGCCCGTTTCACCGCCTGAGCGGTGAATCTTGTGACGGGTGGGGACAGGCGGCCGTCAGGCCGGACTGCCTGTACGGAACTCACGCTTCCCGCACGAAGTTTCGTGCGGGAAGCGCCAGTTTCACCGGGTACCCGGTGAAACTGGCGCTCGCACCGGCGCAGGCTCAGGCCGGGCGGGCTCGGAACCAGACGGTGGCGAGGGGCGGGACGACGATGTCTGCGTGGGCGGGCTGGCCGTAGTGCTCGCCCTCGACGGCGGTGACGGAGCCGAAGTTGCCGACACCCGAGCCGGTGTAGAGCTCGGCGTCGGTGTTGAGCACCTCGTCCCACTCGCCGGTCGACGGCAGGCCGAGCCGGTAGCCCTCGTGGGGGACGGCGGCGAAGTTGGCCACGCACACCAGGTCGGGCTCACCGGAGGTCGCCGAGCGGCGGATGAAGGAGAACGTGTTGCGCCCGGCGTCGTTGGCGTCGATCCACTCGAACCCGGCCGGCTCGTGGTCGCGCGACCACAGCGCCGAGGTGTCGGTGTAGACGTGGTTGAGGTCGCGCACCAGCGAGTGCACGCCGCGGTGCTCGGGGTGGTCGAGCAGCCACCAGTCGAGCTCGCGGGACTCGGCCCACTCCGACTCCTGGCCGAACTCCGCGCCCATGAAGAGCAGCTGCTTGCCGGGGTGGGCCCACATGAAGCCGAGGTAGGCGCGCAGGTTGGCCAGCTGCTTCCAGCGGTCGCCGGGCATCTTGCGCAGGAGAGAGCCCTTGCCGTGCACGACCTCGTCGTGGCTGATCGGCAGCACGTAGTTCTCCGACCAGGCGTAGACGAGGGAGAACGTCATCTCGCCGTGGTGGTAGGAGCGGTGGACCGGGTCGTTCTCGACGTAGCCGAGCGAGTCGTGCATCCAGCCCATGTTCCACTTGAAGCCGAACCCGAGACCGCCGCCGGAGGTCGGTCCGGTGACCTGGGGCCACGAGGTCGACTCCTCGGCGATCGTGGTGATGCCGGGGACGCGCTTGTAGACGGTGGCGTTCATCTCCTGCAGGAACTGCACGGCCTCGAGGTTCTCGCGCCCGCCGTACTTGTTGGGCGTCCACTCGCCCTCCTCGCGCGAGTAGTCGAGGTAGAGCATCGAGGCGACGCCGTCGACGCGCAGGCCGTCGGCGTGGAACTCCTCGAGCCAGTAGAGCGCGTTGGCGTAGAGGAAGTTGCGCACCTCGTTGCGCCCGAAGTTGAAGATGTGGGAGCCCCACTCCTTGTGCCAGCCGCGCTGGGGGTTGGGGTCTTCGTAGAGCGGGGTGCCGTCGAAGGAGACCAGCGCCCACGGGTCGGTCGCGAAGTGGCCCGGCACCCAGTCGAGGATGACGCCGATGCCGGCCTGGTGGAGGCGGTCGACCAGGAGCTTGAAGCCGTCGGGGTCGCCGAAGCGGCTGTCGGGAGCGAAGTACGACGTCACGTGGTAGCCCCACGAGCCCCCGAACGGGTGCTGCATCACCGGCATCAGCTCGACGTGGGTGAAGCCGAGCTCGGACAGGTACGCCGGCAGCTCGTCGGCGAGCTGCTCCCAGCTCTTGTCGCGGCGCCACGAGGCGAGGTGCATCTCGTAGACCGACATCGGCTCCTGGACGTGGCGCCGCTCGGGCCGCGCCTGCATCCAGGCCTCGTCGGCCCAGGTGTGGGTGGACTCGTAGACGCGCGAGGCGCTCTCCGGCGGGCGCTGCGCCCACGAGGCCATCGGGTCGGCCTTCTCGCGCCACTGCCCGTCGGCGCCGTGGACGACGTACTTGTAGCAGGCGCCGCTGCCGACGCCCGGCACGAACAGCTCCCAGACGCCCGAGCTGCCGAGCTGGCGCATCGGGTAGGCGCGGCCGTCCCAGTCGTTGAAGTCGCCCTCGAGGCGCACCGCGCGGGCGGCGGGGGCCCAGACCGCGAAGGAGGTGCCGCTGATCGTGTCGCCGTACGCCGTCTCGTAGTGGTGCACCCGGGCGCCGAGGACGGTCCACAGCTGCTCGTGACGGCCCTCGTTGATGAGGTGGAGGTCCATCTCGCCCAGGGTGGGCAGGAAGCGGTAGGGGTCGTCGGTGGTGTGGGTGTGCCCGTCGTCGTAGGTCACCTCGAGGCGGTAGTCGGGCACGCTGGTGCCGTCGGGGGAGCCGGGCAGCACGCCCACCCAGATGCCCTCGTGCTCGTGGGTCAGCTCGTGGGCCGAGCCGTCGCCGTGACGCGCCACGACCGTGCGGGCCATCGGCTTGAGCGCCCGGACCGTGACGCCGCCGGCGTAGGGGTGCGGGCCCAGCACGGAGTGCGGGCTGCCGTGCTCGCCGCGCACGATCTGGTCGAGCTCCTCGCGGGAGACGTCCTTGGCGGTCTCACCGGGGCCGGTGGGTGCTGCGGGGCCGGTCGGGCTGGTCATGGTGCTCCGATCTTCGCCACGGCCTGGAGGGGGATGCCCACCCAGGAGGGCCGGTTGCGGGTCTCGTAGACGGTCTCGTACACAGCCTTGTCGGCGACGTAGGCGTCGAGCAACGTCTGCTGCTCCGCGCTCAGCCCGCCGCCGGCGTACGCCGTCAGGAAGTGGTTCTTGTTCCGCTCGGCCCACTCCTGCGCCCGCTGCTCCAGCAGCTCGGCGTCGGGGCCGTCCTCGATGCCCAGCGAGCGCTGGACGACGCGGGGGGCGTAGTCGAAGCTGCGGAGCATCCCGGCGACGTCGCGCCACGGGGAGTCGGGCAGCTGGCGCTCGGCGAGCGGCTTGGCCGGCTCGCCCTCGAAGTCGACGATCTTCCAGCCGATGGAGGTGCGCAGGGTCTGGCCGAGGTGCAGGTCGCCGTGGACCTGCTGCACGTCGAGGTCGCCGAGCCCGGCCACGGCGTCGTAGGCGCCACGGAGGCGTCCGGTGTGCTCGGCGAGCTCGGGCACCACCGCAGCGGCCGCCTCGAGCCGCCCGACCATCGCGTCGGCGAGCTCGCGGGCCGCGGAGGCCGGACGACGTTCGGCCGGGAAGTGCTCGTGCAGGGTCTCGTGGACCTCGCGCAGCGCCTCGCCGAGGCGCGAGGCCTCGCCGGCGAAGTCGCCGCCGGAGTCGTGGGCGTGGACGTCGAGGTCGGCGTAGAGCGAGCGCACGCTGGCCAGTGCGAGCTCCCAGCCGTCGGTGGCGGTGCGCAGGAACTGCTGCAGCATCGCCAGCTGCACCGGCTCGCCGTCCTGCACGGTCTCGAGCCAGCCGTAGAGGTGCGCGACGTGGGTCGAGCCGGCCTCGGTCAGCACCTCGTGCACCGAGATGTCGGGGTTGCGCCCCGGGGTGACCTTGCGGAACACCTTCATCAGGGCGTCCTCGCCGTAGCGGACCGAGGAGTTGGACTGCTCTCCGCTGAAGAGGGAGGACTGCGCGTCCAGGTCGAGATCGTGGCCCGGCAGGCGGTGGAAGACCAGCCCGTCGCTCGACATCGTGCCGTCGGGCGACTCGGCCGCGTCGTCGAACGCCCGCTGCCACAGCGCCATCGCCTCGCGGTCGTGGAGAGCGTCGTAGGCGTGCACCCAGCCGTGGTCCGGGTCCTCCCACCAGCCGACGAACGCGTGGTCGAGGCGCTGCTCGGGGTGCTCGTAGAAGGCAAGCGGGACCTGGTAGAGCTCGACGCCGGCCTCCCCGCCGTCGGAGCCGTCGGCGTAGGTCACCTCGACCAGGTGCACGACCACCAGCGGCGGCTCGCCGGGCAGCGTCCCGATCGTGCTGACGTCGGTCACGTCGTAGGCGCGGCCCTTGCCGCCGAACCAGCGCGTGCGCTCGAGGTAGGTGGCGAAGACCTGCGGGTCGAGGTGGCTCACAGCAGCTGTCCCTCCTCGGGATCGTCGCCCGGGGTGAGCGTGAACCAGTAGAAGCCGTAGCCGCTCAGGGTGAGCAGGTACGGCAGCTCGCCGATCGCCGGGAACGGCACCCCGCCGAGCAGCTCGACCGGCACCATCCCCTCGAAGCGGCGCAGGTCGAGCTCGACCGGCTGGGGGAACCGCGAGAGGTTGTTGACGCAGACGACGACCTCCGTGCGGCCGTCGTCGAGCACGTGCTCGCGGGCGTAGGAGAGGACCGAGGGGTTGGAGCCGCCGAGGTCGGCGTAGGAGCCGAGGCCGAAGGCGTCGTAGCGACGCCGGATCTGCAGCATCCGGCGGGTCCAGTGCAGCAGCGAGGAGGGGTTCTCCAGCTGCGACTCGACGTTGACGCTCTGGTAGCCGTAGACCGGGTCCTGGATCGCCGGCAGGTGCAGCTTGCCCGGCGTCGCCGAGGAGAAGCCGGCGTTGCGGTCGGGGGTCCACTGCATCGGGGTGCGGACACCGTCGCGGTCGCTGAGCCAGATGTTGTCGCCCATCCCGATCTCGTCGCCGTAGTAGAGCACCGGCGAGCCCGGCAGCGAGAGCAGCAGCGCGTTGAACAGCTCGATCTGGTTGGTGTCGTTGTCGAGCAGCGGGGCCAGCCGCCGGCGGATGCCGATGTTGGCCTTCATGCGGGGGTCCTTGGAGTACTCGTCCCACATGTAGTCGCGGTCCTCGTCGGTGACCATCTCGAGGGTCAGCTCGTCGTGGTTGCGCAGGAAGATGCCCCACTGGCAGCCGTCGGGGATCGGCGGCGTCTGCTCGAGGATCTCCGAGATGGGGAAGCGCGACTCGCGGCGCACCGCCATGAAGATGCGCGGCATCACCGGGAAGTGGAAGCACATGTGGCACTCGTCGCCACCGGACTCGAAGTCGCCGAAGTAGTCGACGACGTCGGAGGGCCACTGGTTGGCCTCGGCGAGCAGCACCTTGCCGGGGTACTTCTCGTCGACGTGCTTGCGCACCTTCTTGAGGAACGCGTGGGTCTCGGGGAGGTTCTCGCCGTTGCTGCCGTCGCGCTCGTAGAGGTAGGGCACCGCGTCGAGCCGGAAGCCGTCGAGCCCCATGTCGAACCAGAAGTCGACGGCCTCGAGGATCGCGTCGTGCACGGCCGGGTTGTCGAAGTTGAGGTCGGGCTGGTGGGAGAAGAACCGGTGCCAGAAGTACTGCTGGCGCACCGGGTCCCAGGTCCAGTTCGACGGCTCGGTGTCGACGAAGATGACCCGGGCGTCCTGGTACTTCTCGTC
This sequence comes from Nocardioides flavescens, assembly GCF_009823805.1. Lineage (GTDB taxonomy): Bacteria > Actinomycetota > Actinomycetes > Propionibacteriales > Nocardioidaceae > Nocardioides > Nocardioides flavescens. The sequence continues at coordinate 17,998 of NZ_WUEK01000010.1, forward strand.
GGTGTCGGACCAGACGTAGAAGTCGCCGTAGGGCCCGTCCGGGTCGGACCGGCTCTGCTGGAACCACTCGTGCTGGTCGCTCGTGTGGTTCATGACGAAGTCGATGATCACGCGGATGCCGCGCTGGTGGGCCGCGTCGAGGAACTCGTGGAAGTCCTCGACCGTCCCGATCTCCGGGAGGATGTTGACGTAGTCGGCCACGTCGTAGCCGCCGTCGCGCAGCGGGCTGGCGAAGAACGGCGGGATCCACAGGCAGTCGACGCCGAGCCACTCGAGGTAGTCGAGCTTCTCGATCAGGCCCTTGAAGTCGCCGGTGCCGTCGCCGTTGGAGTCGCGGAACGAGCGGACCAGCACCTCGTAGAAGACGGCCGTCTTGAACCAGTCGGGCGTGCTGCCCTCCTGGTCCGGGAACGGGTCGGTGTCCTCGGGGGTGTTCTGGGCCGGCGTGCTCGCGGTGGCGGGGGTCTGGGTCACCCGTGGCTCCTGACGGTGAGGACGTGCGCGGGCTCGTGGCCCGGGTCGAGACGGACGAAGTCGTGCTGGCCCCACGTCCACTCCTGGCCGGTGATCTCGTCGTGGACGACGAAGGTGTCGCCCCACGAGAAGCCCAGCGCGGGCAGGTCGAGGTGGACCGTGGTCTCCCGGGTCGAGTGCGGGTCGAGGTTGACGACGGTGATGACCGTGTCGCGCCCGCCGTCCTCGGTCTCGGCGGTCTTGGAGAAGACCAGGACGTTCTCGTCGTCGCTGTGGTGGACCGTGAGGTTGCGCAGCAGCTGCAGCGCGGGATGCGCCCGGCGGACCTCGTTGAGCCGGGTGAGGTACGGCGCGAGCGTGCGCCCCTCGGCCTCGGCGGCGTCCCAGTCGCGGATGCGGACCTGGTACTTCTCGCTGTCGAGGTACTCCTCGCTGCCCGGGCGCACCGCGACGTGCTCGAAGAGCTCGTAGCCGGCGTAGACGCCCCAGCTGGGGGAGCCGGTCGCCGCGATCGCGGCGCGGATCTTGAACGCCGCCGGGCCGCCGTACTGCAGGTAGGCGTGGAGGATGTCGGGGGTGTTGACGAAGAAGTTCGGCCGCATGACGTGGTCGGACTCCGAGGACACCTCGCGGAGGTACTCCTCCAGCTCCCACTTGGCGTTGCGCCAGGTGAAGTAGGTGTAGCTCTGCTGGAAGCCGATCGCACCCAGGCCGTGCATCATCGGCGGCTTGGTGAACGCCTCGGCCAGGAACAGCACGTCGGGGTCGGTGCGGCGCACCTCCTTGAGCAGCCACTCCCAGAACGCCAGGGGCTTGGTGTGGGGGTTGTCGACGCGGAAGATCCGCACCCCGTGCGACATCCAGTGCTTGACGACGCGCAGCACCTCGCGGCAGATGCCGGTCGGGTCGTTGTCGAAGTTGATCGGGTAGATGTCCTGGTACTTCTTCGGCGGGTTCTCGGCGTAGGCGATCGTGCCGTCGAGCCGCGTCGTGAAGAACTCCGGGTGCGTCGTCACCCACGGGTGGTCCGGGGCGGCCTGCAGGGCGAGGTCGAGGGCGACCTCGAGATCGAGCTCGCGGGCCCGGGCGACGAAGGCGTCGAAGTCCTCGAGCGAGCCGAGGTCGGGGTGGACCGCGTCGTGGCCGCCGTCCTTCGACCCGATCGCCCACGGCGAGCCCGGGTCGCCCGGACCTGGGGTCAGGGTGTTGTTGGGGCCCTTGCGGTTGACCTCGCCGATCGGGTGGATCGGGGGCAGGTAGACGACGTCGAAACCCATCGCGGCGACCGCGTCGAGCCGCTCCGCCGCGGTGCGGAACGTGCCGCTGACGACGGTGCCGTCGGCCTCCTCGCGTGCCCCCTCGGAGCGGGGGAAGAACTCGTACCAGCTGCCGAAGAGCGCGCGCTGCCGGTCGGCGTAGGCCGGGAAGGGGCCCTCGACCGTGACCAGCTCGCGCACCGGGTGCTCGGTCATGACCTGCACCAGCGCGGGGTCCTGCAGCACGGCCATCCGGGCGGCCGGGGGGCGCGAGGAGTCGGTCGCGGCGTTGATCGCGCCGCGCAGCAGCGAGGCCTCGGGGCCGCCGTCGGGGACCTGCTCGAGGACCTTGCGGCACAGGACCTCGGCCTCGGCGAACATCAGGTCCACGTCGACGCCCGCAGGCACCTTGAGGCCCGCGTCGTGCTCCCAGGTCGCGATCGGGTCGGACCAGGCGTGGATCTCGAAGGTCCAGCGACCGGTCGAGTCGGGGGTCACCCACGCCTCGTAGCGGTTGGGCTCGGTCTCGTGCGGCGTCATCCGGACCGGGGGCCGGGCGACCCCGTCGGGGCCGGTCAGCACGACCTCGGCGGCGAGCTGGTCGTGGCCCTCGCGGAACACGGTGGCGCGTACGGGGAAGGGCTCGCCGACCGTCGCCTTGGCCGCTTGGCGGCCGAGATCGACGACGGGGGAGACCTCCATGACGGGGATGCGTCCGACCATTTCTCCAACCTACTGAAGGCTCGGGGTGAGGGCGCAAGGCCACTGTCGGCCGCCCAGTACCCCATCGCCCGGTGACTGCTCGTACGCTCCGGCGCATGTACTCGATCCCCGATCCCACGACCGTCGGGGAGGTGCCGTTCCGCGGTCACCGCACCTGGTACCGCATCACGGGCGACCTCGCCGCCCGCACCCGGCCGCCGCTCGTCGTGCTGCACGGCGGTCCCGGCGCGGCCCACGACTACACCCTCGCGATGGCCGCCCTGGCCGGCGCCGTCGAGGGCGGTCGGGCCGTCGTCCACTACGACCAGCTCGGCTGCGGCAACAGCACCCACCTGCCCGACGCCGACCCGTCGTTCTGGAGCCCGGAGCTGTTCGTGGAGGAGCTCGCGACCGTCGTCGAGCACCTCGGCATCGCCGACGACTTCCACCTGCTCGGGCAGTCGTGGGGCGGCATGCTGGCCCCGGAGTTCGTGCTCGCCCACCCCGAGGGCGTGCGCACCATGACGATCTGCGACTCGCCCGCCTCGATGGCGCTGTGGCTCGAGGCGGCTGCCGAGCTCCGCGCCGGGCTCCCGGCCGAGGTGGAGGCCACGCTCAACCGCCACGAGGAGGCCGGCACGACCGACGACCCGGCTTACCACGAGGCGATGCAGGTCTTCTACGACCGCCACGTGTGCCGTGTCGTGCCCAACCCGCCCGAGGTGAGCGCGTCGTTCGCCCAGCTGGAGGCGGAGCCGACCGTCTACCACACCATGAACGGGCCCAGTGAGTTCCACGTCGTCGGCTCGATGCGCGACTGGACGATCGTCGAGCGCCTCGACGCGATCACGGTGCCGACGCTCGTCGTCTCGGGCGCCCACGACGAGGCCACCCCGGCCACGTGGGCGCCGTTCGTGGAGCGCATCGCCGGTGCCCGCAGCCACGTCTTCGCCGAGTCGAGCCACATGCCGCACGTCGAGGAGCACGAGGAGTTCCTGCGCGTCGTCGGCGGCTTCCTGGCCGAGCACGACCCGGCCTGAGGACGGCCCGGGGAAGGGTGTGACGGACGGACGCATCCCCGTGTCGCGCCCGCCCGTCACCAGGTCCAACGCGCAACCGGGGTGGGCGTCACGTGTGACGCCCACCCCGGTTCTGGTGGTGCTGGTGGTGCTGGTGATGACATTGCGGTGGTCGAGGAAGGACGAAGTCCTGTCACGAAACCACTCTGCTGAGGAGTGGTTCCGAGACGGTCGCCAGCGCGACCTCCTCAACCACCGGTCGTCGTCACCTCCCGAACACCTGCAGCTCCGCGGCGTGCACGATCGTGCCGCGGTCTGAGGCCGAGGCGCAGTCGGTGTCGTTGAGCGGGTCGGAGTCCTGCTCCCCGGCGTAGCCCGCGTAGCCGGTGCACTGGTTCTCCAGGGCGACCAGACGGACGGCCTGGGCCTGGACCGGGCTGGGCAGGGTGAAGCTGCGCAGCGTGAGGTCGGGGGCCACGGGTCGCGGAGCCATCGCCGGGAACGCGTCCGCCGACGACGTCAGCACCCGCGTCCACGTCGCCTTCTTCGACGTGCAGTCGAGGTTGCAGACCTCGATCGCGAAGCGGCGCAGCGCGGTGAAGCGCGAGCCCGAGTCCGGGTCGTCCTCGGCGGCCGCCGCGAGCGGCAGGTCCGAGCCGGAGGCCGGGGCCGGGTTCAGCATGGCGCTGACCTGGATCCGCGAGACCAAGCTGGAGTTGCCGGCCAGGTCGACGGTGACCGACGGCTGCGACACGTCGACGTTCTCAGCGGTGACGCCACCCCAGTTGGTGGCCTCGGCGCCATCGATGAGCGCTTCGGCGTTGCGCGATCCGGCCGTCGCGGAGATGACCGACGCGCCGTTGGTCTCGGCCGCCAGGTTGGGGCCGAAGTCCGGGACCGTGACCGTCGTGGCCCGACCGCCGGAGGCGACCTTCATCGTGAACCGGGTCGCGCCGCCGGTCGGCGAGACGAAGACCAGCTTGTAGGTGCCCGGGGTGAACGACGCCGTCGCGCCGAGCGCGGTGGCGCTGTCGGTGTCGGCCACCGGGGTGACCCGCGCCTCGTAGTCGCCCACGAAGACCTGGCCGGGACGGCTCGAGCGGAACGTCACCGGGGCGTTGCCGCCGCTCGCCGAGGCGAAGCTGGCCGTGACGTCCTCGGAGTCGGGGCTCGGGGTCGAGGCCCCCGCGCCGAGGCCGCGCCGGGCGAAGGCCGCGTCGATGGTGGCGACGTCCGCGCCGCCGAAGCGCATCCGGTCGGCCGCGACGAAGGCATCACGGGCGTCGACCATCGACGTCGCGCCCTGCTGGAGGAGGAACGAGTCGAACACCAGCTGCACCCAGCGGCGGTTGCCGGGGCACTGGTCGGCGGCCAGCGGGCTGGCGTTGCGGGTCGCCTGGGCGCAGCGCAGCTGCAGCGCCTTGTCGGCGTAGGGGAACTTCGCGTCGTACTTGTCGACGAGCGCCTGGCGCACCTCCCAGTTGACGCCGTTCCAGATCTCCCCGTCCGCGTGGACCTCGGCGCCGGTGGAGTCGAAGCCGTAGTCGCTGAAGTTCAGCGGGTTGGCGTCGATCGCGTAGTCGCGGATCGCCACCTTCTCGTTGCCCGTGGCGTAGACGCCGATGGCCCAGGGGTTGCCGCCGTTGCCGTAGCCGTGGCTGAACATGTACTCGCCGGCGACCAGGTCGCTCCACGACTCGCCCATGGCGCCGCCGTGCTCGGAGGTGAGGCCGTCGTCGGGCCCGCCGACCATGCGGTTGCTGATGGCGTGGGTGTACTCGTGGCCCACGATGCCCATGTCGAGCCCGCCGTCGCGGCAGGGGGCGTAGAACGCCCCCGCGATCGGCTGGAAGAGGTACTGGTTGGTGATGCCGGGGACGCCGTCCTGCAGTGCGATCTGGTTGGCGTTGTCGCGGCCGAGGTACTGCCCGGTCGAGCCGCCGGTGACGGCGCCCGCCTGGGCGTTGCCGACCTCGGGGTCTCCGCCGCGCCCACCGCGGCCGAGGTTGTCGGCCTGCAGGTTGTAGTTCTCCTCGGTGAAGCCGAGGTAGTAGGAGTAGTCGTGCATCCGGTTGTGCGCGGCGAACAGGTTGGTCACCGACGCGTCGATGTCGTTGCCGCCGGGCGCGAGCTGCGTCGGGTCGCAGCCACTGGCGTGCCAGGCGTCGGTGAACTCGGTGTCGTACTCGCGGGTGGGGGAGTACGGCGCCTGCAGGAGGCCGCCGGGCGTGAGTGGGCTCGCCCACGCCTCGTGCGTGGAGGCGTTGTTGCCGACGGTGGTGAACGTCGGCACGCCGTTGGCGAGGGTGTCCCAGGCGCCGGTGGCCGCGACGTTGCGGAGCTCGCCGGTGGGCAGGTCGCACCGGTCGTCGGGCAGCTGCCAGCAGCCCGTGCGCGAGGTGTCCTCGAGCTCGCCCGGAGCCGCCAGGCTCGGGTTGCCCGGGAAGAAGCGCCACAGCGGGGCCGGCAGCACGGAGCCGCCGGTCGAGGGAGCGGCGGCGTCGCTCGTGCTCACGGTCAGCGCGTAGGCGCCGACGGTGATCGAGCTCGCGTCGAAGGGACAGACCTGCACGGCGTAGGTCCCCGCCGGCAGGGGCTTCGGCGCGGTGTAGGTCGCCACCTCGGGAGCGGTCAGGAGGTCGGAGGTCGCGAGCACCCCGGACGGTCCGGAGAAGGTGACGGTCACGTCGTCGACCGGCAGGGCGGTCGCGACGGCGGTGAGGGTGCGGGTCGCGCTGTCCTTCAGCTCGAAGGCGTGGCGGGGGCCGCAAGAGGTGCCGGAGAGCGAGCCGGTGAACACGTCGTTGTAGGCCGCGTGGTCGACCCGGCTCCGGCGCACCAGGACGTCCCCGGTGACGGCGTCGACCAGGGTCGTGAACGCCGTCGCCCCGCCGCCGGCGACGTCGACGACGTTGGCCTCGAGGACCGGACGCGCGGTGCCGTCGGCCAGGCCGACGGCCCGCAGGCGCACCTGCTGCTCCTGGGCGATGCCGGGCACGGTGAGCCGCGTCCAGCCGTCCGACACCACGCTCGTGATCCGGGCGCTGTCGAGCCCGGCGACCGGTAGCCCGGCGTCGGTGGCCGCGCGCAGCCAGCCCTGAACCGCGCCGAGCGTCGGCTCCGGGAGGGCGAGGCCGTCGCGGGCGCGGCTCAGCGAGGACGAGACGTAGTGCACGCGCCCGCCGGCGACGCCCACGGTCACCATCCCGCCGGTGGCGGCGGACAGCCCGTCGAAGCGCTGGCGCAGCAGGACCGCGTGGCCGGTCGAGCCCGCCATGGTCTGGTCGCTCACCAGCTCGAGGCCGTCGACCTGTGAGGTCGAGAGCCCGAGGACGGCGGCGTTCTGCCGCAGCCAGGCGCGGGCGCCCTCTGCGGGGGTCCCGGGCGCGGCGCCCAGGTCGCCCCGCCGCGGCAGGATCGAGGCCGGCGTCCCGAGCTGGTTCCACCGGAGCTCGACGTCGCCCAGAGCGGTCGCGGCCGCACGCTGGGCGGCGGTGGGCAGGGCGGTGCCGAGCCGGTCGACGTCGCCGAGGGCGGGGGCGAGGTCGAGGAGCGGGTTGCCGGCGCTGCCACCGGTGGCGGCGGCCGCGGTGCCGGTCAGTGCTGTCGGTCGAGCGGGCAGGGTGGCGGCGTCAGCGGGCAGCAGCCCGAGCGCGGGGACCATCGCAGGCAGGAGTGCGACGGACGTGAGGCAGGCTGCGGCCCTGAGGCGGCGGCGGGATCCCCCGAAGCGGTTCATGCCGCCACCAACGCCACCGGTCCAGACGGGTTACGCCTCCAGCCCAGGATCGCCTCAGATTTCTCAGGGAAGTCTCAGCCGGTGTGACCGGTTCCATCACGGCCTGGTTGCGCAAACGTTTGAGAACGGAATCTGGCCAGACTCTTGGAACGATCAAAGGATTCGCGCTAGCGTCATCGGGTGCGTGCGATCCGACGATTCACCGTCCGCCCCGTCCTGCCCGACGCGCTGGCCGCGCTCGGGACCCTGGCCAACAACCTGCGGTGGTCCTGGCACCCGCCGACGCAGGACGTGTTCGCCGCCGTGGACGCCGAGTTGTGGGAGTCGTGCGCCTACGACCCGGTCAGGCTCCTGGGCGCCGTGCCCAAGACGCGCTTCGCCGAGCTCGCCGAGGACGGCGCGTTCCTCGAGCGCCTCGGCGCCGCGGAGGCCGACCTGACGGCGTACCTGTCGGAGGACCGGTGGTACCAGAAGAAGGTCGCCGACGGCCCGCGCGCCATCGGCTACTTCTCGCCCGAGTTCGGCATCACCGAGGTGCTGCCGCAGTACTCCGGCGGCCTCGGCATCCTCGCCGGCGACCACCTCAAGGCCGCCAGCGACCTCGGCGTGCCGATCGTCGGCGTCGGCCTGCTCTACCGCCACGGGTACTTCAAGCAGTCGCTCTCGCGCGAGGGCTGGCAGCAGGAGACCTACCCCGTGCTCGACCCCGACGGCCTGCCGATCAGCCTGCTGCGCGGCCCCGACGGCGAGCGCGCCACGATCTCGATCGACCTGCCCGACGGCCCGCCGCTCATCGCGCGCATCTGGGTGGCCAGCGTCGGCCGCGTGCCGCTGCTGATGCTCGACACCGACGTCGAGGGCAATCCCGAGCACTACGTCGACGTCACCGACCGCCTCTACGGCGGCAACAGCGAGCACCGGCTGCGCCAGGAGCTGCTGCTCGGCGTCGGCGGCGTCCGTGCGCTGCGCGTCTTCAGCGAGCTCACCGGCCACCCGGCGCCGGAGGTCTTCCACACCAACGAGGGCCACGCCGGCTTCCTGGGCCTCGAGCGCATCCGCGAGCTCACCGTCGCCGAGGACGGTCCGCAGGTCGACTTCGACACCGCGCTCGAGATGGGCCGCGCCTCCACCGTCTTCACGACCCACACCCCGGTGCCTGCGGGCATCGACCGCTTCCCGCGCACCCTCGTCGAGCAGTACTTCGGCACCGGCGGCGCGACCCCGGGTGTCCCGCTCGACCGCATCCTGGCCCTCGGCTCCGAGGACTACACGGGCGGCGACCCCAGCGTGTTCAACATGGCCGTGATGGGCTTCCGCCTCGCTCAGCGCGCCAACGGCGTCTCGCAGCTGCACGGCGAGGTCAGCCGCGGGATGTTCAACGGCCTGTGGCCCGCCTTCGACGAGGCCGAGGTGCCGATCGGCTCGATCACCAACGGCGTGCACGCCCCGACCTGGGTCGCCCGCGAGATGTTCGACCTCGCGGTCGGCCAGGGCGCCGACACCCGCTCGGACGAGGCCGACGCCTTCTGGGACGCCGTCGACAAGGTCCCCGGCGGCGAGGTCTGGGCGGTCAAGCGCCGCCTGCGCGAGCGGCTCGTCCTCGACGCCCGCAAGCGCCTGCGCAAGTCGTGGCAGGACCGCGGCGCGGCCACGGCCGAGCTGAAGTGGATCGACTCGGCGCTCTCGCCCGACGTGCTGACCATCGGCTTCGCGCGCCGCGCGGCGTCGTACAAGCGGCTCACGCTCATGATGCGCGACCCCGAGCGGCTCAAGTCGCTCCTGCTGCACCCCGAGCGCCCGGTCCAGCTCGTCATCGCCGGCAAGGCCCACCCGGCCGACGACGGCGGCAAGAAGCTGATCCAGGACATCGTGCGGCTCTCCGACGACCCGGAGGTGCGCCACCGCATCGTCTTCCTGCCCAACTACGACATCGCGATGGCCAAGCCGCTCTACCCCGGCACGGACGTGTGGCTCAACAACCCGCTGCGGCCCTACGAGGCGTGCGGCACCTCGGGCATGAAGGCCGCCCTCAACGGCGGGCTCAACCTCTCGGTGCTCGACGGCTGGTGGGACGAGTGGTACGACGGCGACAACGGCTGGGCGATCCCCACCGCCGACGGCGTCGACGACATCGACAAGCGCGACGACCTCGAGGCTGCAGCGCTCTACGACCTGATCGAGAACGACGTCGCGCCGCGGTTCTACGACCACGACCACGAGGGCGTGCCGACGCGCTGGCTCGAGATGGTGCGCCACACGCTGAAGTCGCTCGGCCCCAAGGTGCTCGCCACCCGCATGGTCCGCGACTACGTCCGGGCGCTCTACGCCCCGGCCGCCGGCAACGCGCGTCTGCTCAACTCCGACTACACGGGCGCGGCCGAGCTCGCCGCGTGGAAGAAGCGCGTGCGCGCCGCGTGGGGCTCGGTCCGCGTCGAGCACGTCGAGTCCTCCGGGGTCGGCGACGCCGCCGAGGTCGGTGCCGTGCTCAGCGTGCGCGCCTTCGTCTGCCTGGGCGACCTCGCCCCCGACGACGTGCACGTGCAGGTGCTCTACGGCCGCATCGACGGCAACGACGAGCTCGCCGAGCCCTCGATCAGCGACCTCGGCCTCACGGAGTCCTACGACGGTGGTCGCCACCGCTTCGACGGCGACGTCACGCTCGACACCTCCGGCCCCTTCGGCTACACGGTGCGCGTCATCCCGCGCAACGACCTGCTGACCAGCACCGCCGAGCTCGGCGTCGTCGCGCTCGCCCCCGCCTGAGGCGGCCCCCCGGCTCCTGACCGGCCACTGGCGATCCCGGTGGCCGGTCAGGACACGAAGTGGGAGTGGTTTCGAGACGGTCGCTAGCGCGACCTCCTCAACCACCGACCCGCGACCTCCTCAACCACCGACCCGCGACCTCCTCGACCACCGGTGCCGGTCTGGAGATCACTGACCGGCGTCGATCAGCTCTCGCGGAGCACGACCACGGAGCGGCGGCGCAGCAGCAGGCGGGTGCCGCTGCGCACCGGGCTGCCGACGGCGTGGCCCGGGTCGGTGGAGAGCACGACCTCGCCGTGCGAGACCCAGTCGTTCTCGGGCAGGTCGACCGGCACGTGGTGGTGGCTGGCGTTGAACCACATCACGAACGACTTGTCGACCTGCTGCTCGCCGCGCGGGCCGGGCGCGCGCAGCGGCGCACCGGAGACGAACATGCCGAGCACGGTCAGCTCGGGGTCGTGCCAGTCGGCCGGGGTCATCTCGCGGCCGGACGGGTGCAGCCAGGCCAGGTCCTTCGGTCCGCCGCGGATGGTCGGGCGGCCCTCGAAGTAGTGGCGCTGGCGCAGGGCGGGGTGGTCGCGGCGCAGCTGCAGCGCGGCCTTGGTGACCTCGTAGACGTCGAGCCAGGCGTCATCGGGACGCCAGTCGATCCACGACGTCTCGTCGTCGAGGCAGTAGGCGTTGTTGTTGCCGCGCTGGGTGCGACCGCGCTCGTCGCCCGCGGTGATCATCGGGACGCCGTTCGACAGGCACAGGGTCGCCATCAGGTTGGCGGCGCCGCGCCGGCGCAGTCGCAGCACCTCCTCGTCGTCGGTCTCGCCCTCGACGCCGTGGTTCCACGAGCGGTTGTTGTCGGTGCCGTCGCGGTTCTGCTCGCCGTTGGCCTCGTTGTGCTTGCGGTCGTAGCTGACGAGGTCGCGCACGGTGAACCCGTCGTGGGCGGTGACGAAGTTGACCGAGGTGTACGGCGAGCGCCCGTCGTCGGCGTACAGGTCGCTCGAGCCGGCCAGTCGCGTCGCGACGGTGCGGGTGCCGGGGGAGTGGCCGAGCCAGTAGTCGCGCACCTCGTCGCGGTACTGGTCGTTCCACTCGGTCCACGGCGGCGGGTACTCCCCGACGCGGTAGCCGTCCATCGAGGCGTCCCAGGGTTCGGCGACGAGCTTGACCCGCCGCAGGATCGGGTCCTGGCCGATGGCGGTCAGCAGGTGGCTGCGCATGTCGACGGAGTGGCCCGTGCGGGCGAGGGCGGAGAGCAGGTCGAAGCGGAAGCCGTCGACGTGCATCTCGGTGACCCAGTAGCGCAGCGAGTCGAGGATCATCCGCAGCGCGAACGGGTGGCTGGCGTCGACGGTGTTGCCGCAGCCGGTGACGTCCCAGTAGGTGTCGTTGAAGACCTCGCCCGGCGCGGTCGGACGCACCCGGTGGTAGACGGTGTCGTCGAGACCGCGGAACGACAGCGTCGGCCCGTCGGAGCCGCCCTCGGCGGTGTGGTTGTAGACCACGTCGAGGATCACCTCGAGCCCGGCGGCGTGGAAGGCGCGCACCATCTCCTTGAACTCAACGACCTGCTCACCCCGGTCGCCCGCGGCGGCGTACGGCGCGTGCGGGGCGAAGTAGCCGATGGAGTTGTAGCCCCAGTAGTTCACCAGGCCGCGGGCGGCCACGGCCGGCTCCGTCACGAAGTGGTGCACGGGCAGCAGCTCGACCGCCGTGACGCCGAGGTCGCGCAGGTAGTCGACGACGGCCGGGGAGGCGAGGCCGGCGTAGGTGCCGCGCAGCTCCTCGGGCACCCGGTCGTGCAGCCGGGTCATCCCCTTGACGTGCAGCTCGTAGACGACCGTGTCGCGCCAGCGGCGCCGCAGGGGCACGTCGTCGCCCCAGTCGAAGCGGTCGTCGACGACGACGCTGAGCGGCACGTGCCCGGCCGAGTCGGTCTCCTCGCGCGCACCGGTGCCGACGCCGTCGACCTGCGCCTCGCCGTAGATCGCCGGGCCGTAGGACAGCGCGCCGCTGACCGCCTTGGCGTAGGGGTCGAGCAGCAGCTTGGCGGGGTTGAACCGCATGCCCCGGTCGGGGTCCCAGGGCCCGTCGGCGCGGTAGCCGTAGCGCTGACCCGGCTCGATGCCGGGCACCGCGCAGTGCCAGATCCCGAGCGACTGCTCGGTCAGCCGGTGCCGGGTCTCGACGCCGTCGTCGTCGACGAGGCACAGCTCGACGGTCGTCGCCTCCGGCGCCCACACCGCGAAGTTGGTCGACTCCTCGCTCCAGGTCGCGCCCAGCTCGTGGTTGCTGCCGGGCCAGAGCGGCGCGACGTCGTCGCGGGTCATCCAGAGTCCGGGCACGCGGCCACTCTAGGGAAGTGCTGATCAATGGGGGTGGATGTCAGCGTCGTCCTGGTGCGTGCACGAGTGGTGCCGACGAGGGAGCCGTGCCGGAGGCACGGCGACCGAGGAGAAGCCGCTCGTGTGCGTGCTGGGGCGGGGCTGACGCCGCCCTTGCCATTGATCAGCGCTTCCCTGGGGAGAGCCGTGAACGTCTGGTGCAGGATGACGACATGGCTGCAGACCCCACCTCAGAACCGTCCGCGCAGTTCGTCCGCCTCGAGGTCGCCGACGGGGTCGGCACGATCCGGCTCGACCGACCGAAGATGAACGCGATCAGCCTGCAGGTGCAGGCCGAGCTCCGCGCGGCCGCCACCGAGGCGAGCGAGCGCGACGACGTCCGCGCGGTCGTGGTGTACGGCGGGGAGCGCGTCTTCGCGGCCGGCAACGACGTCAAGGAGATGGCCGAGCTCGACTACGCCGCCATGGTGCGCGAGTCGGCCGGATTGCAGTCGGCCGTCACCGCTGTGGCGTCGATCCCCAAGCCGGTCGTGGCCGCGATCACCGGCTACGCGCTGGGCGGCGGGTGCGAGCTGGCGCTGGCCGCCGACGTCCGCTTCGCCGCCGACGACGCGCAGCTCGGCCAGCCGGAGGTGCTGCTCGGGATCATCCCCGGGGCCGGCGGCACCCAGCGGCTCGCGCGGCTGGTGGGACCCGCGAAGGCGAAGGACATCATCTTCACGGGACGGTTCGTGAAGGCCGAGGAGGCGCTCGCCATCGGGCTGGTCGACCGGTTGCTGCCCAAGGACGAGGTCTACACCGCCGCCGTGGCCTGGGCGTCGCAGTTCGCCCAGGGCCCGGCGCTCGCGCTGCGGGCGGCCAAGGAGGCGGTCGACCGCGGTCTGGAGACCGACCTGGGTACTGGCCTCGAGATCGAACGGCTGCAGTTCACCGGTCTGTTCGCCACTGCCGACCGGGACGCCGGTATGCGATCCTTCGTCGAGAACGGCCCAGGCAAGGCGACCTTCACCGGACGCTGAGCCGTGCACCCGGGGTGGGCCGGCACGAGGAGGACGACGAGATGGCGAAGACCGACACCGAGGCAGCGTCGACGGGGACCGGCCGAGCCGGTCGCAGCATCGCGCAGCTCCGCACGACGCTCGCGCGGGTGGTGTGGCTGCTCTTCCTGCTGGCCGCGCTGCTGCTCGCCGCGGGCGCGCTGCTGATAGCGCTCAAGGCCAACCGCGACAACGACCTCGTGCAGCTCGTGCTCGAGGGCGCCAACCGCGTCGACCTCGGGATCTTCTCCAAGGACAACGGCATCAAGCAGTTCGACGGCGCCAACGCCGGCATCAAGAACGCGCTGTTCAACTGGGGTCTCGGCGCCATCGCGTGGATCGTCGTGGGCCGCATCCTCGACCGGCTGATCCGTCCCTGACGCTGCTCCGGTGCTCCTCTCCGGTGCGGTTCAGGTGCCGCTCGGCCCGGCCTCGCCGACCGTGGCTGATCGTGACAGTGCCACTGTGAGCGAGTGTGAGGTATTCGACGGCGTCCACCCCTGCACGCAGACGTGACCCGGCGGTAGTGTCCGAAGGACCATGAACATCATCGTCTGTGTCAAGCATGTCCCCGACGCCACTGCTGACCGTCAGTTCGAGGGCGACGGCACCGTCGACCGCGTGGGCGTCGACGGGCTCCTGTCCGAGCTCGACGAGTACGCCGTGGAGCAGGCCCTCCAGCTGAAGGAGAAGGCCGACGGCGACGTCGAGGTGACCGCGCTCTGCGTCGGTCCCGAGAAGGCCGCCGACGCGGTCCGCAAGGCGCTGCAGATGGGCGTCGACAAGGGCATCCACGTCTCCGACGAGGCGATCGCCGGCTCCGACTACGCCGCCACCTCGCTGGTGCTGGCCAAGGCCGTCGAGAAGGCCGGCACCGAGACGCCGGTCGACCTCGTGGTCTGCGGCATGGCCTCCACCGACGGCGTCGGCAGCGTCATCCCGGCCATGCTCGCCGAGCGGCTCTCGCTGCCCCAGGTCACGATGGCCTCGGTCATCGAGTCGCAGGGCGACCAGGTCCGCATCAAGCGCGACGGCGACACCGCGACCGAGGTCATCGGCGCCACCATGCCGCTGGTGCTCTCGGTGACCGACCAGTCCGGCGAGGCCCGCTACCCGTCGTTCAAGGGGATCATGGCGGCGAAGAAGAAGCCGGTCGAGACCTGGTCGCTGTCCGACATCGGCGTCGACGCCGGCGAGGTCGGCCTCTCGGTCGCGTGGACCCACGTCGAGGACACCACCGAGCGCCCCCCGCGCTCGCAGGGTGAGGTCGTGAAGGACGAGGACGGCTCGGGCGCCGGTGCGCTCACCGACTTCCTCGCCTCCAAGAAGTTCATCTGACCCCCCGCTCGCGCAGACCGCAGGAGAGAAGACATGTCCGAAGTTCTCGTGCTCGTCGACCACGTCGACGGAGCCGTCCGCAAGCCGACCTACGAGCTGCTGACCATCGCCGCGCGCCTCGGTGAGCCGTCCGCGGTGTTCATCGGCCCCTCCGCCCAGGGTGCCGAGGTCGCCGAGAAGGTCAAGAAGTACGGCGCCCAGAAGGTGTACGTCGTCGACGACACCGAGATCAAGGGCTACCTCGTGGCCCCCAAGGCCGAGGCGCTGCAGCAGCTCGCCGAGAAGACGAGCCCGGCCGCGATCCTGATCCCGTCCTCGGTCGAGGGCAAGGAGATCGGCGCCCGCCTCGCGATCAAGATCGGCTCGGGGCTCATCACCGACGCCGTCGACGTCGAGGACGGTGGCGTCACCACCCAGTCGGTCTTCGCGGGCAACTACACCGTGAAGTCCAAGGTCACCCAGGGCACGCCGATCATCACGGTCAAGCCCAACTCCGCCGCTCCGCAGGAGGCCGAGGGTGCCGGGACGGTCGAGGAGTTCGCCGCGACCATCTCCGACGTGGCGAAGACGGCGAAGATCGTCGCCTCGCAGCCGCGCAAGTCGAGCGGTCGCCCCGAGCTCAACGAGGCCGCGATCGTGGTCGCGGGCGGTCGCGGCACCGGTGGCGACTTCGCGCCGGTCGAGGGGCTCGCCGACGCGCTCGGCGGCGCCGTGGGCGCCTCGCGTGCCGCGGTCGACTCGGGCTGGATCGCGCACACCTTCCAGATCGGCCAGACCGGCAAGACCGTGTCGCCGCAGCTCTACATCGCGGCCGGCATCTCGGGTGCGATCCAGCACCGTGCCGGCATGCAGACCTCGAAGACGATCATCGCGGTCAACAAGGACGAGGAGGCCCCGATCTTCGAGCTCGTCGACTTCGGTGTGGTCGGCGACCTCAAGTCCGTGCTGCCGACGGCGACCGAGAAGGTCACCGAGCGCAAGGGCTGACCGGACCCCGCAGGATCTCCGCGTCGACACCCCGTCACCGAACTCGGTGGCGGGGTGTCGTGCTGCTCTGGCAGGTTCACCCGCGTGACCCGCGCCGAGGGGCTCCTGCACGCCTACGACAGCCAGCCGCGCGACGAGGCCGAGACGGCCTCGGCGGTACGCGTCGAGCGGCTGGGCCCGCTCCGGCTCGCGACGTTCTTCGGTGGGCGAGGGTTCGTGACGTACCGCTCGCTCGACGATGAGGGGCGTCCGGCCACGGCGGCGTCCGTGGAGGCCCTGGTCGACGGGGCGCTCGCGCGCTACGCGACCGATCCCACCGTGCACCGCGTCGAATGGAAGACCCGCGGCCACGACCACGCCCCGGGCCTGCACGAGGCGCTGGTCTCTCGAGGGTTCGAGCCGGACGAGCCCGAGTCGGTGATGGTCGGCGAGGCGACGCTCCTGGCCGTCGACGTGGAGGTGGACGTCGACGGGCTCGTCGTCCGCCGGGTCGTCGACGAGGGCGAGGTGCGGGCGATGTGCGCGATGCAGGCCGAGGTGTTCGGTGACACCCCCGAGTTCGCGGCCGAGATCCTCGACCAGGTCCTGCACCGGCTGCGGACGCGCGACGACATGGAGATGTGGGTGGCCGAGGTCGACGGCGAGATCGTCAGCGCGGGCCGTCTCGAGCCGGTCGCGGGCAGCGAGTTCGCCGGGGTCTGGGGCGGCGCTACGCGGCCCGAGTGGCGCGGCCGGGGCATCTACCGCGCCCTCACCTCGGCGCGGGCGCGCTCGGCGATCGCGCACGGCAAGCGCTACCTGCACAGCGACTCGACGGAGTTCTCCCGACCGATCCTCGAGCGCTCCGGGCTGGTGGAGGTGACCACCACGACGCCGTACGAGTGGAGCCGCTGAGTCAGGTGTCGGCAGCCAGGCGCCGGTCGCTGAGCACGGAGCCGTGGTCGGCGCTCGTCCAGACGTGGCCTGGCACGGCGTGCCCGTCGGCGAGCTTGGACAGGAGCCAGCCCAGGCGGGTGCGGGTGAGGGCGAACCCGCCGTGCAGCTTGACCCCGTCGAGCGCGAAGCGCAGGTGGCCAGCCGCCAGGGAAGGTGCGGGGTCGGTGGCGGGCTCGAAGCGCCCGGTGTCCCAGACGACCTTGTGGTCGTCCTCGTAGGCCAGGTGCTCGGCGAGGTCGTGGTCGTCGACCTGGATCGCGAGCCGCTTCACTCCCGGGTCGAGGCTGGGGCCTTTCGGCACCGCCCACGAGGCGAGCGTGCCGTCGACCTCGAGGCGCAGGTCGAAGTGGAGCGTCGTCGCCCGGTGGCGGTTGACGACGTAGCGCAGTCCCGCGGGCACGGGAACGGTCACCAGCGGCTCAGCGCGAACGCCGCGATGAACCCCGCGGTGGTGATGAGCCCGGTCCACAGCTGAGTCCTGGCGAAGGCCTCCGGGATCATCGTGTCCGCGACCATCGTGAGGATCGCGCCGGCGGCCACGGCGGTGATCACCGAGACGGTCGCGTCGGAGGCGCCGTCGAGGGCCAGCACGCCCAGCGCCCCCGCGAGGCCGCTCGCCAGGGCGATGGCCGTCCAGACGCCGAAGACGTAGCGCGCGCTGCGGCCGTTGGCCTTCATCCCCGCCGAGCTCGAGAGGCCCTCGGGGAGGTTGGAGATCGCGATCGCCGCGAGCACCGGCACGCCCACGCCACCGCCGCCGAGCAGGCTCAGCCCGAGCACGACCGACTCCGGCACGCCGTCGAGGAGGGCGCCGATTGCGATGGCCGCGCCGCTGCCCGACTGTTCCTGCTCGCTGGACTGCTCCTCGCCGCTGGCCTTGCGGCGCGCTGCGCCGCGTCGGCTCAGCGCGACGTTCGCGGCGACGTACACGACCGCGCCGGCGACGAGCCCTGCGACCGTGGCCGCGAGCCCACCGCTGCGCTCGGCCTCGTCGACCAGCTCGAAGGCGAGCGCCGAGATCAGGACACCGGAGCCGAAGGCCATGACGGCCGCCACGACGACGCGGGGGACCCGGGCGAACCACGCGACCGCTGCGCCGACGACGAGCGCCCCGCCCGCGACCAGACCCCAGAGTCCAGCCTGCAGCCACACCGGCACGGCCGCTCCTCCCTCGTCCTATCCTCTCGACGTGAGTACCCACGACGACGTGCTCGACGCGGCCCGCCGGGCGCGGGAGGCCAGCCTCGGACTCGCGCTCGCGACCCGGTCCACCAAGGACACCGCGCTGCTGGCGATGGCCGAGGCGCTCGTGGCGGCGACGGACACGATCTGCGAGGCCAACGCCGACGACGTCGCGCGCGCCGAGGCCGGCGGCACGCCGCCCAACGTCGTCGACCGCCTGCGGCTGACCCCGGACCGGGTCGCCGCCATGGCGACCGGGCTGCGCGAGGTCGCGGCCCTGCCCGACCCTGTGGGCGAGGTCGTGCGCGGCAGCACGCTGGCCAACGGCCTCGAGCTGCGGCAGGTGCGGGTGCCCTTCGGTGTGGTCGGGATGATCTACGAGGCCCGCCCCAACGTCACCGCCGACGCGGCCGGCATCTGCCTCAAGGCCGGCAACGCCGTCCTGCTGCGCGGCTCCTCCTCGGCGAGGGCCAGCAACACCGCGATCGTCGCGGTGCTGCGCGATGCCGCGGTCGGGGCGGGGCTCGAGGCCGACGTCGTGCAGCTCGTCCCGGGCGACTCCCACGACTCGGTGAAGACCCTGATGCGGGCCCGCGGCCTCGTCGACCTGCTCATCCCGCGCGGGGGAGCGGGGCTGATCCGCTCGGTGGTCGAGGAGTCGACGGTCCCGGTCATCGAGACCGGCGTGGGCAACTGCCACGTCTACGTCGACGCGGCGGCCGACCTCGACAAGGCACTGGCCATCGTGCTCAACGCCAAGACCCACCGCACCAGCGTCTGCAACGCCGCCGAGTCGCTGCTCGTGCACGCCGACGTCGCGGGGGCGTTCGTGCCGCGGGTGGTCGAGGCGCTGCAGCAGGCCGGCGTGACGATCCACGGCGATGCCGCCTTCAGGGCGTACGACGACGTCGTGGCGGCCACGGAGGACGACTGGGACGAGGAGTACCTCTCCCTCGACATCTCGGCGCGCGTGGTGCCCGACCTCGACGAGGCGCTGGCGCACATCCGGCGCCACTCGAGCCAGCACAGCGACGCGATCGTCACCGAGGACCAGGGCGCCGCGCGCCGCTTCACCGCGGCGGTCGACTCGGCAGCGGTGCTCGTCAACGCATCGACCCGCTTCACCGACGGCGGGGAGTTCGGCTTCGGTGCCGAGATCGGCATCTCGACACAGAAGCTGCACGCCCGCGGGCCGATGGGGCTGCCCGAGATGACCTCCACCAAGTACGTCGTGGTCGGCGACGGTCACGTCCGATGACGGACGTGGGCGCCGCGGTCGGTAGGCTGACGCCATGATCCTCGCCCAGATGGTGACCGCGTCCGAAGAGGTCAGCCACCGCCTCAGCTACGGCATCGGCGCGATCGCGCTGGTCATCCTCCTCGGGCTGATGATCGCCCTCATCGCCTTCGGCGGCGGTCGCGAGCACTCCTGATCCCGGGAGCCGGGGCGTGACCCGCCGCATCGGGGTGATGGGCGGCACCTTCGACCCCATCCACCACGGCCACCTCGTGGCGGCCTCCGAGGTGCAGTCGTGGTTCGACCTCGACGAGGTCGTCTTCGTGCCCACCGGCGACCCCTGGCAGAAGAGCGACCGGGAGGTCACGCCCGCCGAGGACCGCTACCTGATGACGGTCATCGCGACGGCGTCCAACCCGCGTTTCAGCGTCTCGCGCGTCGACATCGACCGCGCCGGGCCGACGTACACCGTCGACACGCTGGACGACCTGCAGGCCGCGATGCCCGACGCACAGCTCTACTTCATCACCGGTGCCGATGCCCTCGGCGACATCTTCACCTGGCGCCGGGCCGAGGAGCTGTTCGACCACGCCCACCAGTACCAGTTCGTCGGCTGCTCCCGCCCGGGTCACGAGATGGACCCGGCCACGCTCGCGGCGATCCCCGCCGACAAGGTGACGATGGTGGAGATCCCGGCTCTGGCGATCTCCTCCACCGACTGCCGCGCGCGGACGCGCCGCGGGGAGCCCGTGTGGTACCTCGTGCCCGACGGGGTCGTGCAGTACATCGCCAAGCACGGGCTCTACCCGCAGCCCTCCGACCAGCCTCACCACGAGCCTCACCACGAGAACGAGACCAGGACTCCATGACCGCCACCGACCACGCCGTCGAGCTCGTCGTCGCCGCCGCCCGCGCCGCGAGCGACAAGCTCGCCCAGCAGATCATCGCCTTCGACGTGAGCGACCAGCTCGCGATCACGGACGCGTTCCTGCTGGCCTCCACCACCAACGACCGCCAGGCCCGCGCGGTCGTCGAGGCGATCGAGGAGAAGCTGCGCGAGATCGGCGCCAAGCCGATCCGCCGCGAGGGCGAGCGCGACGGTCGCTGGGTGCTCATCGACTACGGCGAGATCGTGGTGCACGTCCAGCACGAGGAGGAGCGGCAGTTCTACGCCCTCGAGCGGCTCTGGCGCGACTGCCCGACGATCCCGCTGCCGGCCGACGTGGTCTCGCACGAGCGGTGAGCCGCACCCTCGTCCTGCTCCGCCACGGCCGCACCGCGTGGAACCACGCCGGCCGCATCCAGGGCCACCTCGAGGTGCCCCTCGACGAGATCGGCCTCGCCCAGGCCGAGCGCACCGCACCCGTCCTCGCCGCGCTGGGTCCGTCGATCGTCTGGTGCTCCGACCTCGCGCGCACCCGCCAGACCGTGGCGCCGCTGGGCGCCACGACCGGCCTCGAGCCGCGCTTCGACCCGCGGCTGCGCGAGTTCGGCTTCGGCGAGCGCGAGGGGCTCACGCACGCGGAGTTCCGCAGCGCCCACCCCGAGGAGTTCGCGCGCTTCCGCGAGGGGGAGTACGACGCCGTCCCGACCGCCGAGCGGACCAGCGCCGTCGCGGCCCGGATGCACGAGGCCCTCACCGAGTTGCTCGCCACGCTGGAGCCCGGGCAGACCGGCATCGCCGTCTCCCACGGGGCCGCCGTACGCGTCGCCGTCGGCGCGCTGCTCGGGTGGCCCGACCGGCTCTTTCACACCCTGAGGGGGCTGGACAACTGCGGCTGGGTCGTCCTGCGCGAGCACCCCGAGCACGGCGGGCTGCGCCTCGAGGCCTACAACCGCGTGGTCCCGGAGACCCCTGCCGTCGCAGGCTGAGGCTGCCGACGCCGGTGGTCGAGGAAGGACGAAGTCCCGTCGTGCCGGTGGTTGCGGAAGGACGAAGTCCTGTCTCGAAACCACTCCCGGGTCTGTTCCCCCTAGACCCGACCCCGATTTCACCCCGTCCCGAGCGATCGGCTAATGTTCTGCGAGTTGCCCAACGGGTGACGTCTGGGGCTGTGGCGCAGCTGGTAGCGCATCTGCATGGCATGCAGAGGGTCAGGGGTTCGAGTCCCCTCAGCTCCACCGATCACGAAGGGCCGCACCAACAGGTGCGGCTCTTCGTCGTTGGCGGGGCTGCGGCGCAGCTGGTAGCGGCTCCGTCATTCCTGGGCGATGGCATGCAGAGGGTCAGGGGTTCGAGTCCCCTCAGCTCCGCCGATCACGGAGGGCCGCACCAACAGGTGCGGCTCTGCGTCGTTGGCGGGGCTGCGGCGCAGCTGGTAGCGGTTCTCGACCGTTGCTGGGTCTGCCGTCGCCGAACCGGACCGGCGCGCCCGTCGAGTGCACGCGCGTAGCGCCTGGCATATCATTGATATAAGGAGGCGTGCATGGAACACAGCTGCATCGCACTGATCCGAGTGCGCGCTGGACTGACCCAGCAGGAGCTGGCCGACCTGTCCGGCGTCGCGCAGCCGAACATCGCCGCGTACGAGAACGGCACCAGGAGGCCCTCGGCGAAGATGCTCGAGCGCTTGACGGCGGCAGCGAGGCCGCGGCCGTCGAAAGTCCTGTACGAACATCTCGCCGAGCTCAAGGAGATCGCGGCCGGACACAAGGCCTTGGCTGTGAAGGTGTTCGGCTCGATCGCTCGCGGTCAGGACCGGCCGGGCAGTGACATCGACCTGCTGGTCACGTTCGCGCCCGACGCCACCCTCTACGACCAGATCGAGCTGGGGCAGGACATCGAGGACCTCCTCGGGGTCAGCGTCGACGTCGTCAGTGAGGGTGGCCTGTCCGAACGCCACGGGACCATCAGACGTGAAGCCCGCGCGCTGTGACTGACGGTCGTACTCAGTCCACGAGTGACGGTCAGGAACGCGTCCGCGAGACCCTCCGCGATCTCTTGGAGTTCGCAGACACGGCAGCCCGCCTCGTGCGGCGGGGACGCGCGGCGTACGACGCCGACGAGATGCTCCGCCTCGCCGCCGAGTCGATCGTGCACAAGGTCGGTGAGGCGGTGTCCCGGCTTCCCGATGACTTCGTCGCGGCACATCCGACCGTGTCCTGGCGAGTGATGAAGGGAATGCGCAACAGGGTCGCCGACGAGTACCGCGCGATCGACTACGCGATCGTCTGGGGCACACTGGAACGGGACCTTCCGAAGGACGCAGCGGCCGTGCGAGCGATCCTCGCCGAGATGGGTGGGTGACGACGGCCTCAGGCGCCGCCTTGGCCTGCCACCTCCCACGGAGGTCGAGACCGGATCACGGTGCCGTCGTCATCGGCGGCGTAGTCACCGACGCCAGCGTGAGCGAGTGCGGTTCGCAGCTGCGCCGAGATGTCCGTGAACCCCTCGGACGTTCGGAACGGCACCGCGGCGATGTGATCGCCCGCCCACGAGCCCATGAGCGCTCCGGATCCGCGGAAGTCGCCGCCACCGCGCGATCCGCCGCGGATCGACGCGGCCAGAAGTGCGGTCAGACCCGTCGTGGTGCCCCCGTAGCCGCCGTAGGCTGCGGCGAGGTGCAGGTCGCGGGAGTCGCCCAGCTGCGCGGGGTCGAGGGCCTCGTGGCGGTCGAGGTTGACGACCGCGACGTCGACACCGGCGGGCCTGACGACGACGTCGGCCTGGCATCGCCAGTGCGTCCGGCCCTCGAAGTCCCGCGCCTCCATGCGCGCCACTCCGTGCCGCTCGATCGTGTCGCGGGTCAGCTCTCCCGCGCAGCTCATCGACGCCGTGTCGTAGTAGCAGGTGCCGTCGAGCCCGGTCTCCGCGACGACCTCCGGCGACAGGTCACCGGGGCGTCCCTCGTAGCCGACGACCGCGATGCGGTCCCCGCACCACCTCTCGCTCCCCAGGAGCAGCAGGAGAGCGGCAGCCGGTCCGCCGCTCTGCACCCCGAACTCGGCCAGCTTGTCGAGCGCGCCGGCGTCCATGGGCACCAGGACGGATCGTCGGGTCAGGTTGACGATGCAGTGGTAGTGCCCCATGGTCGCCTTCCG
The DNA here is from genome assembly GCF_009823805.1 of Nocardioides flavescens. Taxonomy (GTDB): domain Bacteria; phylum Actinomycetota; class Actinomycetes; order Propionibacteriales; family Nocardioidaceae; genus Nocardioides; species Nocardioides flavescens. The sequence goes on from NZ_WUEK01000010.1 coordinate 41,051, forward strand.
AGTCGGGTCGTGAGAGGAACCGGGAGCGTAGGCAGCTTCGTTCCCTCTCTGCTCGGCCTTGTCCACAGGTCTCGCCGGCTCCGCTCGGCACGGCGCCTCGTTACGGGCGTGTTGCGGCGTCGGTGCCGCGTGCGACGCTGGGCGAACATCTCCCGCGGTGCCCTTGACGGCGTCTTCGCTCCACCGGCATCGTTTCTCTCGACGCACACGAGTGCAGCATGCGCAACAGGAGGCCAGCGTGGTCGGACGGCGGACCGTCATCGTCGGAGCCGGGGTCGTCGGGGCCGCCGTGGCCGACGAGCTCTCGGCCCTCGGCTGGACCGACATCACAGTGCTCGACCAGGGCGACCTGCCGGCGACCGGTGGCTCGTCCTCGCACGCGCCCGGGCTGGTCTTCCAGGCCAGCGGCAGCAAGGTGCTGACCGAGCTCGCGACGTACACCGTCGAGAAGTTCGTCGACCTGCAGCACGAGGGTCAGTCCTGCTTCCTGCAGGTCGGGGGGCTCGAGGTCGCGACCACGCCCGAGCGCCTCGCCGAGCTGCACCGGCGCCACGGCTGGCTCACCTCGTGGGGCGTCGAGGCCGAGGTGGTCGACGCCGACCGCTGCGTGGAGCTGCACCCGCTCCTGGACCGCTCGCTGGTCCTCGGCGGGCTCTGGTGCCCGACCGACGGGCTCGCCAAGGCGGTCTGGGCCGTCGACGCCCAGATCGAGCGCGCGAAGGCGCGCGGTGTCGTCTTCCACGGCCGCCACGAGGTCACCGACATCACCGTCGAGGACGGCCGGGTCACCGCGGTCGTCACCGACCGGGGCGAGTTCCCCGCCGACGTGGTCGTCTCCTGCGCCGGGATCTGGGGGCCGAAGGTCGCCGGCCTCGTGGGGCTCGGCCTCCCGCTCACCCCGCTGGCCCACCAGCTCGCCTGGACCGGTGACCTCCCTGCGGCAGACGGTCAGGCGTCGGGGGAGGGGTACGAGGCGGTGCGCCCGATCCTGCGCCACCAGGACTCCGGTCTCTACTACCGCGACCGCTACGACGGGCTCGGCATCGGCTACTACCACCACCGGGCGATGCCGCTCGACGCCCACGACATCCGCTCGATGGCCGAGGCCGACGAGACCGGGGTGATGCCCTCGGTGCTGGAGTTCACCTCCGAGGACTTCGACCCGGCCTGGGAGGAGACCCAGCGGCTGCTGCCGGCCACCGCCGACGTCAAGATCGAGGAGGGCATCAACGGCCTGTTCTCCTTCACCCCCGACGGCATGCCGCTGCTGGGGGAGTCGCGCGAGGTCGCAGGCTTCTGGGTGGCCGAGGCGGTGTGGGTCACCCACTCCGCGGGCGTCGGGCGGGCCGTGGCCGAGTGGATCGCCCAGGGGCACTGCTCGTCGTGGGACGTCCACGAGTGCGACGTCAACCGCTTCGAGGACTTCCAGCTCGCCCCCGACTACGTCCTCGAGCGCGACTGCCAGAACTTCCGCGAGGTCTACGACATCCTGCACCCGCTGCAGCCGATGGACTCCCCGCGCAACGTCCGCGTCTCGCCGTTCTTCGCGCGCGAGCAGGAGCTCGGTGCCTACTTCCTGCCGGCCACCGGCTGGGAGCGCCCGCACTGGTACGCCGCCAACGCGGGCCTGCTCGAACGTCACGACGTCGCGACGCCCAACGCCTGGGCAGCGCGCTACTGGGACCCGATCGTCGGCGCCGAGGCCGAGGCGACCCGCGAGGGCGTCGCGATGTACGACATGACCGCCCTCAAGCGCATCGAGGTCGCCGGGCCCGGCGCGGCGGCGTTCCTGCAGCGGCTGTGCACCAACGACGTCGACAAGTCGGTCGGCTCGGTCGTCTACTCCCTCCTGCTCGACGTGGACGGCGGCATCCGCAGCGACGTCACCGTCGCCCGACTGGCGAGGGACCGCTACCAGGTCGGCGCCAACGGCCAGCTCGACGTCGACTGGCTCGAGCGGCACCTGCCCGAGGACGGCACCGTCCAGGTCCGCGACGTCACGCCGGGCACCTGCTGCATCGGCCTGTGGGGGCCCAAGGCCCGCGAGGTCCTGTCCGCGGTGACCGACGCCGACGTGACCAACGCGGGGCTGAAGTACTTCCGGGCCAAGCGCCTGTCCATCGGCAACGTGCCGGCCACCGCCTGGCGGCTGTCCTACGTCGGCGAGCTCGGTTGGGAGATCTACACGAGCGCCGACCTCGGCCAGCGCCTGTGGGACACGCTGTGGGAGGCCGGGCAGGAGCACGGCGTCATCGCCGCCGGCCGCGGCGCCTTCAACAGCCTGCGCCTGGAGAAGGGCTACCGCTCCTTCGGGTCGGACATGACCAACGAGCACGACCCCTACGAGGCCGGTCTCGGCTTCGCGGTCAAGCTCGACAAGGGCGACTTCCTCGGTCGCGAGGCGCTGCTGCAGCGCAAGGAGCAGCAGACCCGCACCCTCGCCTGCCTGACGATCGACAGCACCGAGGACGTCGTCCTCGGCAAGGAGCCGGTCTTCGCCGGCGGCGAGCGCGTCGGCTACGTCACCAGCGCGGCCTACGGCTACACGATCGGCCGCTCCATCGCCTACGCCTGGCTGCCCGTCGAGGTGGCGGGCGTCGGCACGGAGGTCGAGATCGGCTACTTCGACCGGCGCGTGCCGGCGGTCGTGACCGCCGAGCCCCTGTTCGACCCCACGATGACCCGGCTCCGCGGCTGAGCCGCACCGCTCTGAGCCGCACAGCACGACCGGAGGAAACGATGAGCCCCACGACCGCGCCCGCGGCCCACCCCGCTGCCCACACCGCCGACCTCTCCGCGATGGTCGAGCGTCGCGAGGTGGGCTACAGCCTCGAGTCGGCGTTCTACACCAGCCAGGAGGTCTTCGACCTCGACATGCGGGCGATCTTCGGCCAGCACTGGCTCTTCGTGGCCACCGAGGCGGAGATCCCGGAGCCGGGCGACTTCGTCACCGTCGAGATCGGCACCCAGTCGCTGATCGTCGTCCGCGACGACGACGAGGAGGTCCGGGCGCTGCGCAACGTGTGCCGCCACCGCGGCTCACGGCTGCTCGAGGAGCCGTGCGGGTCGGTCGGCAACATCGTGTGCCCCTACCACCAGTGGACCTACCGGCCCGACGGCGAGCTGCTCTACGCCGAGAGCCAGTCGCCGAGCTTCGACAAGAGCCGCTTCGGCCTCAAGCAGGTGCACGTGCGCACCGTCGGCGGGCTCGTCTTCGTCTGCCTCGCCGACGAGCCGCCCGCCGACTTCGACGAGGTCGCCTCGGTCATCGAGCCCTACCTGCGCTCCTACCGCGTCGCCGAGGCCAAGGTGGCCCACCAGACCGACCTGGTCGAGCAGGGCAACTGGAAGCTCGTCATGGAGAACAACCGCGAGTGCCACCACTGCGACGCGTCGCACCCGGAGCTGATCACCTCCTACTTCCCGTTCCTGCGCTACGACGAGGCCGACATCACGCCGCGCCTGCGCCCGCTCTACGAGCGCTACGTCAAGGCGACCGACGACCTCGACGACGTCTGCCGGATGAGCGGCGTGCCGCGCGAGCTCGTGCACGAGCTGGACACCCGCGAGACCGGGTTCATGATCATGCGGCTGCCGCTGGACGGCGACGGTGCATCGTTCGGCCACGACGGGGCGCAGGTCTGCCGCAAGCTCATCGGCGACTCCCCGACGCCGAAGTTCGGCGACCTGTCGCTGCACATGCAGCCCAACTCGTGGTTCCACTTCCTCAGCGACCACGTCATCGTCTTCAGCGTCCTGCCCCTCCGGCCGGACCGCTCGATGGTGCGCACGACCTGGCTCGTGCACGCCGACGCCGTCGAGGGCGAGGACTACACCCTCGAGGGGCTGACCGGCGTGTGGACCGCGACCAACGACCAGGACCGCGTGCTGGTCGAGAAGGGGCAGCGCGGCGTGAGCGACCCGAGCTACGAGCCCGGCCCCTACGCGCTCATCGAGGACGACGTCGAGGCCTTCGTCAACTGGTACGTCGGGCGTCTGCACGCCTACCTCGCCCCGCACCGCGAGAGCGCCGAGCGGCTCGGCCACCTCAGCGCCGTCGTCGGCTCCTGACCACCTAGCCCGGAAGAGCCCTGGAAGAGGAAGAGATGACGTCGACCCTGCTGAACGAGAGGCCGCACGAGGGGCTCCACGAGGGTCTCGTGCCGCCCCTGCAGTCGCCGGTCTGCTGGGCCGAGGACGAGCAGACCGTGCTGGTCTGCACGGCGGTCAGCGACGTGACCCACGACGTGCGGACCTTCGTGTTCGAGCCGGAGGGCGACCAGCTGTTCGAGTTCGAGGCCGGGCAGTTCCTGACCCTCCTGCTCGAGATCGACGGCACGCCGGTCAACCGCTGCTACACGATCTCCTCGCCCCCGACGCGGCCGCACCGGATCGCCATCACCGTCAAGCGGGTCCCCGGCGGTCAGGTCTCGAACTGGCTGCACGACACCGTCGTGCCGGGCACGAAGCTGACGGCGCTCGCTCCGCTCGGGGCCTTCACACTGACCCACCGCCCGGCCGAGAAGCTGCTCCTCCTCTCCGCCGGCAGCGGCGTCACCCCGCTGATGTCGATGCTGCGCACGCTCTTCGACCTCGGCTCGGACGCCGACGTGGTGTTCCTGCACAGCGCCCGCACACCCAGCGACATCGTGTTCCGCAGCGAGCTCGCGGCCATCGAGATGCTGATGCCCAACCTGCGGGTCGTCCACGTCTGCGAGGCCGACTACCCGTCCGAGCGCTGGGGCGGCATGCGCGGGCGGCTCTCGCCCTCGATGCTCCAGACCGTCGTCCCCGACCTGCTGGAGCGGACCACCTTCACGTGCGGACCAGCGCCGTACATGGACTCCGTGCGGCGCATCCTCGGCGAGCTCGGTTACGACCTCGCGCACTACCGCGAGGAGAGCTTCCGCTTCGACGACCCCGCGCTGCCCGGTGCGATGCCGACGCCCGACGGCGTCGACTACGACCAGATCGCGATCGCGCCGCCCGAGCCCGAGGTCGGCACGACCTTCGAGGTCGAGTTCGCCAGGAGCGGGCGCACCGTCACCTGCCGTGCCGACGAGTCCGTCCTCGACGCGGCCCTGGCGGCCGGCGTACGTCTGGCGTCATCCTGCAGTCAGGGCATGTGCGGCACGTGCAAGGTCCCGAAGCTCACGGGTGAGGTGGAGATGAGGCACAACGGCGGGATCCGCCCTCGCGAGGTGGCGGCCGGGAAGATCCTGGTCTGCTGCTCCACGCCGCTCAGCGACCTCACGCTGGACGCCTGACCGTGATGGGAGACCAGATGACCGCCCAGTCCCCGCAGCGCTCGGTCCCGGGCGAGCACCCCGAGTGGCTCTGGGGTGAGCCAGATCCGAAGCGCTCCTACGACGCGATCGTGATCGGCGGTGGTGGGCACGGCCTGGCCACGGCCTACTACCTCGCCAAGAACCACGGCCTGACGAACATCGCGATCCTCGAGAAGGGCTGGCTCGCGGGCGGCAACATGGCCCGCAACACCACGATCATCCGGTCCAACTACCTCTGGGACGAGAGCGCCGCGATCTACGAGCACGCGCTGCAGCTGTGGGAGCAGCTGCCCGCGGAACTCGACTACGACTTCCTGTTCTCCCAGCGCGGGGTGCTCAACCTGGCGCACTCGCTGCAGGACGTGCGCGACTCGGTGCGCCGGGTCGAGGCCAACCGGCTCAACGGGGTCGACGCGGAGTTCCTCACCCCCGAGGAGGTCGCGAAGATCTGCCCGATCGTCAACATCTCGCCCGACGTCCGCTACCCCGTCCTGGGCGCGACGTTCCAGCCGCGGGCCGGCATCGCCAAGCACGACCACGTCGCGTGGGCGTTCGCGCGGGCGTGCGACGCGATGGGCGTCGACATCATCCAGAACTGCGAGGTGACGGGGTTCGTCAAGGACGGCGACCGCGTCACCGGGGTCGAGACGACCCGGGGACGGATCCTGTCGGACACCGTCGGCATGGTGGCCGCGGGGCACAGCAGCGTGCTCGCGCAGAAGGCCGGCGTCCGGCTGCCGGTGCAGTCGCACCCGCTGCAGGCGCTGGTCTCCGAGCTCTACGAGCCGGTGCACCCGACCGTCGTGATGTCGAACTACGTCCACGTCTACGTCTCCCAGGCCCACAAGGGCGAGCTGGTGATGGGCGCGGGCGTCGACCAGTACAACGGCTACGGCCAGCGGGGCTCGTTCCACGTGATCGAGCACCAGATGGCCGCGGCGCTCGAGCTGTTCCCGATCTTCTCGCGGGCCCACCTGCTGCGCACCTGGGGCGGCATCGTCGACGTCTGCCCGGACGCCTCGCCGATCATCGGCGCGACCCCCGTCGAGGGCCTCTACGTCAACGCCGGCTGGGGCACGGGCGGCTTCAAGGCCACCCCGGCCGCCGGTTGGGTGATGGCCCACGCCATGGCGACCGGCGAGGCGCACGAGCTCGGTGCGCCGTTCGGCCTCGAGCGGTTCAGCACCGGCCACCTCATCGACGAGCACGGCGCCGCCGGCGTCGCCCACTGACCGCCACCTCCGGAGGAACACCGAGCCGTGTTGCAGATCGAGTGCCCGTGGTGCGGGCCGCACGACGAGACCGAGTACCACTACGGCGGGCAGGCGCACGTCGCCTACCCCGAGGACCCCGAGGCGCTCAGCGACGAGGAGTGGGCGGAGTACCTCTTCTACCGCGACAACCCCAAGGGCCCCTTCGCCGAGCGCTGGGTGCACAGCACCGGCTGCCGGCGCTGGTTCAACGTCGTGCGCGACACGGTGACCTACGAGGTCCTCGCCGTCTACACGGGGGCCCGGCCAGAGGTCGCCTCGGCGGGAGGCGACCGATGACCTCGCGTCGGCTCCCGAGCGGCGGTCGCATCGACCGCAGCCGGGTCCTGTCCCTCGTCGTCGACGGCGAGGAGCACGCCGCCCACTCCGGCGACACGATCGCCTCGGCGCTGCTCGCGAGTGGCCGGATCCGCGTCGGCGACTCGATCTACCACGACCGTCCTCGCGGCATCGTGGCCGCGGGCGCCGAGGAGCCCAACGCCCTGGTGCAGGTGCTGGGCGAGCACTCCGAGCCCTCGGTGACCGCGACCGTGCGCTCCGTGGTGGACGGGCTGGAGGTGCGCACCCTCTCGGGGCTCGGCGTGCTCAGCCCGGAGCCCGACGCAGCGACCTACGACAAGGTCTTCGTCCACACCGACGTGCTCGTCGTCGGTGCCGGACCAGCGGGGCTCGCCGCCGCGCTGACCGCGGCCCGCTCGGGCGCGCGGGTCGTGATGGTGGACGAGCAGGCCGAGCCCGGCGGCTCGCTGCTCTCGGCGCGCACCGAGGAGATCGACGGTCGTCCCGCCGCGGCGTGGCTGACCGACGTGTCCGCCGAGCTCGCCGGCGCCCCCGAGGTCACCGTGCTGACCCGGACCGCGGCGTTCGGCTCCTACGACGACAACTACGTCGTGGCTGTCGAGGACCGTGCTGCCAAGAGCGAGGGCGCCTCGGAGGGTCCCCAGGCGCACGGTGTCTCACGCCAGCGCGTCTGGCACGTGCGCGCGCGCCGCGTCGTGCTGGCCACGGGCGCCTACGAGCGGCCGCTGGTCTTCCAGGGCAACGACATGCCGGGCGTGATGCTCGCGGGCGCCGTGCGCACCTACCTCAACCGCTACGCAGTCGCCGCGGGTCAGCGCGTCGTCGTCGCCACCACCAACGACAGCGCCTACGACACCGTCGCCGACCTCCTGGCCGCCGGCGTCGAGGTGGCTGCGGTCCTCGACGCCCGCGCCGAGCTGTCCGGCCGTGCCCAGGAGGCCGTCGACGCCGGCGTGCGGGTCGTCGGCTCCGCGACCGTGCAGCGCGCGGTCGCCGACGAGTCCACCGGGCTGCTGCGTGCGGTGCGGGTCGGCGAGCTCGACGGTGACACGACCACGCCCGGTGAGCTGGTCGAGGCCGACCTGCTCGCCGTGTCGGGTGGGTGGAGCCCGCTCGTGCACCTGTTCACCCAGCGCCAGGGCACGACCCGCTGGGACGCCGCCACCGCGGCGTTCGTGCCGGACTCGGTGGTGCGCGACCAGGCGACGGCCGGAGCCGTGCACGGCACCTTCGTGCTGCGCGACTGCCTGCAGGAAGGGGCCGCCGCGGGAGCCGCCGCCGCCGGGGCGACCGGCTTCCCGGTCGAGGCGCCGACGTTCGACGTGACGGGCGCGCCGACCGAGGTCGGCGAGGTCCGCCAGCTGTGGATGGTCCCGGGCGAGGACGACCCGAGCACCTGGACCGAGCACTACGTCGACCTGCACCGCGACCAGACCGTGGCCGACGTGTGGAAGGCGACCGGCGCCGGGATGCGCAGCGTCGAGCACGTCAAGCGCTACACCTCCATCGGCACCGGGCAGGACCAGGGCAAGACCTCCGGGGTCAACGCCGGCGGCGTCATCGCCGCGGCCCTCGGGCTCGACGTCGCCGACGTCGGGTTCTCGAACCACCGCGCGCCGTACGTCCCCGTGCTGTTCTCGGCGCTCGCCGGCCGCGAGCGGGGCGAGCTGTTCGACCCCAAGCGGGTCACCCCGATCCACAGCTGGCACGTCGAGCACGGTGCGGAGTTCGAGGTCGTCGGCCAGTGGCTGCGGCCGTGGTACTTCCCCGAGGACGGGGAGGACCTCGACGCGGCCGTCGCCCGCGAGTGCGCGGCCGTGCGCACGGCTGTCGGGATGATGGACGCCTCGACGCTCGGGAAGATCGAGGTGCAGGGCCCCGACGCGGGCGAGTTCCTCAACCGCGTCTACACCAACGCCTACAAGAAGCTGGCGGTCGGCTCGGCGCGCTACGGCGTCATGTGCAAGCCCGACGGGATGCTGTTCGACGACGGCGTGGTGCTGCGCCTCGACGACGACCGCTACTACCTCCACACCACGACGGGCGGCGCCGCCGGCGTGCTCGACTGGCTCGAGGAGTGGCTGCAGACCGAGTGGCCCGAGCTCGACGTGCGCTGCACGTCGGTCACCGAGCAGTGGTCGACGATCGCCGTGGTCGGACCCCGCTCCCGCGACGTCGTCGCCCGGGTGGCGCCCGACCTCGACGTGTCCAACGACGCCTTCGGCTTCATGACCTTCCGCGAGACCACGCTCGCCTCCGGGGTGCCCGCGCGGGTCTGCCGGATCTCGTTCTCCGGAGAGCTGGCCTTCGAGATCAACGTCGCAGGGTGGTACGGCCGCGCGGTCTGGGAGGCCGTCCACGCCGCCGGCGCCGAGCACGGCATCACGCCGTACGGCACCGAGACGATGCACGTGCTGCGGGCCGAGAAGGGCTACCCGATCGTCGGTCAGGACACCGACGGCACCGTGACGCCGCAGGACGCCGGCATGGAGTGGATCGTGTCGAGGACCAAGGCGTTCATCGGCAGCCGCTCCTACACCCGTGCCGACAACGTCCGCACCGACCGCAAGCAGCTGGTCGGGCTCCTGCCGGTCGACCGCACCACCCGGCTCCCCGAGGGCAGCCAGGTGATCGAGCGTGGCCACCTCGTCGATCGCTCCGTCGGTGGCCCCGTCGAGGGTCAGCGCATCCCGATGCTCGGTCACGTCACGTCGAGCTACGACAGCGTCGCGCTCGGACGGCCGTTCGCCCTCGCACTGGTCAAGGGCGGTCGCGGGCGGATCGGCGACGTCCTGGTGGCCCCGGTCGGCGACCGTCTCGTCGAGGTCGAGGTGACCTCGCACGTGCTCTACGACCCGGAGGGGGCCAAGCGCGATGGCTGACTCGATCCTCGACACCACCTCGGGACCGGTGGAGCTGCGGCGCAGCCCCCTGGCGGCGACCGCAGCCGGAGTCGCCGAGGCGGGGGCCGGCGGGGGCGGTGTACGGCTCGCCGAACGGCCCTTCACGACGATGGTCGGCCTGCGGGTGGTGCCGGGCTCGACGGCGGCCGACGCGATCGGCGCCGTGCTGGGCGCTCCGCTGCCGGCCGGCGTGGGCGAGGTGACCGGGGAGGGGGACCACCGCACGCTCTGGCTCGGCCCCGACGAGTGGCTCGTCGTCTCCGACGGCTCCCGCGAGGAGCTGCTCTCCCGGCTGCGGGCCGCGGCCGAGGGACCCGGCGTCGCGATCGTCGACGTGTCGGCCAACCGCACGGTGCTCGAGCTCGAGGGCCCCGCGGCCCGGTCAGTGCTCGACAAGGGCTGCCCGGCCGACCTGCACCCGCGCGCGTTCGGCGCGGGGCGTGCGATCACGACGACGCTGGCCCGGGTGCCGGTCCTGCTCTGGCAGACGGGGGAGCAGACCTACCGTCTGCTGCCACGCTCGTCGTACGCCGAGTACGTCGCCGCGTGGCTGCTCGACGCGGCCCAGGAGTTCCTCGAGCCGGTCGGCTGACGCTCCCGTGACGCTCTCGGCGTTCGACCTCTACTCGATCGGCATCGGCCCGTCGTCCTCCCACACGGTCGGGCCGATGCGGGCCGCGAAGAGGTTCGCCGACGGGTTGCGGGCGGCGGGTCGGCTCGACGACGTGCACCGGGTGCACGCCCAGCTCTTCGGCTCGCTCGGCGCCACCGGCCACGGCCACGGCTCGCCCAAGGCTGTCGTGCTCGGGCTCGAGGGCGAGGACCCGGCCACCACCGACACCGACCGGGCCGAGCTGCGGATCGCCGAGATCCGGGAGAGCCGCACGCTGGTGCTGGCGGGCACCGCACCCGTGCGCTTCGACCCCGACACGGACCTGGTCATGCACCGGCGCCGGAGCCTCCCTGCCCACCCCAACGGGATGGTCTTCGCGGCGTACGACGCCGGCGGTGCGCTCGTCGACGAGCGCACCTACTACTCCGTGGGTGGCGGCTTCGTCGTCGACGAGGTGGCGGCGGGCGTCGACCGCATCGTCGTGGACGAGACCTCGGTGCGGTTCCCGTTCTCGACCGGGGCCGAGCTCCTCGCGACCTGCGAGCGCGAGCACCTCTCGATCAGTGACGTCATGCTCGCCAACGAGCAGGCGTGGCGCACCGAGGCCGAGGTCCGGGCCGGCATGCTCGAGCTCTGGAGGGTGATGGTCGACTGCGTCGAGCGCGGCTACACCCGCGACGGCGTGCTGCCCGGAGGGCTCAAGGTGCGCCGGCGAGCGCCGCAGCTGTTCCGCGACCTCACCGCGCGCGGCGTCGAGGACCCGCTGCACGTCATGGACTGGGTCAACCTCTACGCGCTGTCGGTCAACGAGGAGAACGCCTCGGGCGGCCGCATCGTCACCGCCCCGACCAACGGCGCCGCCGGCATCATCCCCGCGGTCCTGCACTACTACGTGCGGTTCGTGCCGGGTGCCGACGACGACGGCATCGTGCGGTTCCTGCTGACGGCCGCGGCGATCGGCATCCTGTTCAAGACCAACGCCTCGATCTCCGGCGCCGAGGTCGGCTGCCAGGGTGAGGTCGGCTCGGCCTGCTCGATGGCGGCCGGTGGGCTCGCGGAGGTGCTCGGCGCGTCACCACGCCAGGTCGAGAACGCCGCCGAGGTCGGCATCGAGCACAACCTCGGGCTGACCTGCGACCCCGTCGGCGGTCTGGTGCAGATCCCGTGCATCGAGCGCAACGCGATCGCCTCGGTGAAGGCCGTCAACGCCGCGCGGCTCGCGATCAACGGCGACGGCAGCCACACGGTCAGCCTCGACAAGGCGATCAAGACCATGCGCGACACCGGTCGCGACATGAAGGACAAGTACAAGGAGACCGCCCGCGGCGGTCTCGCCGTCAACGTGATCGAGTGCTGAGCGGCCCTCCCGGTCGACCCGTCAGCCCATCCATCCCATGCGGTGGCCGATGGCGTCGCCGGCATCGCGCAGGTCGGCCTCGGCGGCCTCGATCTCCGCTCGGCCGAACCGGAACGCCGGTCCCGACACGCTGAGCGCGCCGACCACGGTGCCGGTGTGGTCGCGGACGGGCACGGCCGCGGCGTTCAGGCCGATCTCCATCTCCTCGTACGCCGTGCCGAGGGCGCCGCCGCACACCGCGTCGAGCTCGGCGAGGAGGCGGGCCCGGTCGGTGACCGTGTGCTCGGTCAGCCGCGGCTGCCCTGCGGTGCGGAGGATCTCGAGGCGGCGCTCTGCGGGCATGTGGGCGAGCAGCACCTTGCCGCTCGACGTCGCGTGCAGCGGGGTGAGTTGGCCGACCCAGTTGTGGCTGGACACGGCGGCGGAGCCACGGGCCTGCTGGACGTTGACGGCGTAGTGCTCCTGCACGACGGCGAGGTTGACCGTCTCGTCGAGCTTGGCGGCGAGCTCGTCGACGACCGGCTGCGCCTGGCGGGTGAGGTCGATGCGGGTGGGGATCGCGCTCGCGAGCCGCAGGATGCCGAACGCCAGGCGGTAGCTGCCGCGCTCGGAGTTCTGCTCGACGAGGTCGCGCTCCTCCAGAGCGGCGAGGAGGCGGAACGCCGTGGACTTGTGCACGCCGATCTCGGCGGCGACCTCGGTCACGCCCGCCTGGCCCTCGCGAGCCAGGATCTCCAGCACCGAGATGGCGCGGTCGACGGACTGCACCCCGCTCTGACCCTCGCGCGTCCTCCCGCGCTGGCCGGGCGGCGTCTCGTCGGTGTTGCTCATGGCGAAACAGTACGCACTACGGGCCCGGGCGTCAGACACCCGGCGCGTCGTGCACCTCGAGGTGCGACACCCGGTAGCACTCCTCGTCGTCGACCGCCCGGGGCAGGTGGTCGATCGACAGCTCGACCGGCCAGCCGCGGTCGTCGGTGCGCAGGTCGACCTCGGCACCGGCCCCTGCATCCTCGGCCTTGTCGAGCAGGTCGCGGAGGGTCGGGACGTCGTCGAGTCGACGAGGTGAGGGGTAGCCGGGGTCGAGGCTCGTCGCGCTCGTGACCTGACCGTCCACCACCGACACCTGGTAGTCGCCGATCAGACTGCGCTCGCCGCACGTGGAGGTCAGCACCAGGTCATAGGTGCTCGGCAGCGGCTCCGAGGACGGAGCGGTCTCGCTGCCGCAGCCGCTGAAGCCGACGCAGACGGACGCGGTCAGCAACAAGGCGGTGGCGCGCACCCTCCTGCGACGCGCACGAGGTGCCGCTGGTTCCGCGCGGTGTCCACAGCCGGTCCCGCGGCATTCGTCCCAGGTCGGTGGCCTCTGCGATGCTTGGCGGCTGCTGGTGGTCCCGAGCAGGGTCGGTACGTCGGAAGGCAGCGGTGAGCGAGGTCGCAGGGGAGCTGGCGCGGGTGCGCGGGGCGTTCTCGCAACCCACGCTGACGCTGCTGCACCAGCGGCAGGCGCCGGTCGTGATCGCGATCTTCCGGGCGGCGTTCGGGCGCAACAACCGGCCGATCCCGACGGCGCGTCTGCACACCCAGGTCGAGGAGCACCTCGCCCAGGTGCGGCTGACGGGGGAGACCGACGTCCCCAGCGGCAGCGGCCACGAGATCTGCCGGCGCTGGATGCGCGGTCAGTGGCTGGTGCGCTCGCTCGACGAGGCCGGCCACGAGGTCTACTCGCTGACGTCGTACGCCCAGCAGGCGCTCGAGCTGGTCAAGAACCTCTCCCGCGACCGCGCGACCCTCTCGGAGCACCGCATCGCCACCATCCTGGCGAGCGTGCGGCGGTTCAATTCCGAGGCCAACCCCGACCGCACCGCCCGGGTCAGCATCCTCAACGAGGAGATCGCCCGGCTGCAGGCCGAGCGCGACCGGCTCGTCGACGGCGACGAGATGGTCGGCGCCACCGAGGACTACATGTTCGAGGGGTTCACCGAGCTGCTGTCGCTGATCTCGGCACTGCCGAGCGACTTCGCGCGGGTCGAGGAGCGGTTCGCCACGATCCGCGGCGAGATCCTCGCGGCCTTCCGCGCCGAAGACCGGCCCGCCGGCGAGGTGATCGACGACTACCTCGCGCGAGCCGACTCCCTCATGACCGCCACCCACGAGGGCCGGGCCTTCGAGGGCGCGTTCGCGCTGCTGCGCGACGACGCGCTCGTGGCCCAGCTCCGCGAGGACCTCACCGCCCTGCTCGACCACCCGTTGTCCGACGGCATCCTCGGCGACGGCGAGCGGGCCGAGCTGCAGGGGACGGTGCGCCTGGTGCGCGACGGCCTCGAGCGGGTGCTCGCCCAGCGCTCCCGGGTCACCGCGACGCTCAAGGACTACATCGTCTCCCACGACGCCGTGCGCGACCGCCAGCTCGAGCAGACGCTGCGCCAGATCGAGTCCGAGCTGACGACCTGGATGGCGACCACGGGTCCGCGCGCGAGCCACGACGTCCCGCTGCTGCCGCCGCGCGCCGGGGTGGAGCACCTGCGCGAGCGGTTCTACGACCCCGCCGACGACGTGCTGCCCGACCGGATCGCGGCCGCCGACCCCACCGACGCCCCGTCGGTGTCGCTGGCCGAGCTGATGGCCCAGGGCGGTCCCCAGCTCGGCGCCCTGCGCCGACGGCTCGACGACGCGCTCGGCTCGCTGGCTCCCGCCGGCACGCTCGGCGAGGTGTTCGGCGGCCTCGAGCCGGAGCTGCGCCGGCCGGTCGAGATCTTCGGCCTGCTCCACCTCGCCGCCGGTCGCGACTGGGGGAGCGAGGAGTCGCTCGAGACCTACGCCGCCGTGCGGCCCGACGGCACCGAGCGGTCCTTCGCCGTACCCCGCACCCCGCTGCCGGACCCCGACCTGCAACCCGAGAGGGGGGCTCACGCATGAGCACCACCGACGCAGACGAGCTGGGCGAGCTGACCGAGCTGCTCGACGACCTCACCGACGAGCTCGGCGGCGTCGAGGACCACTCCGTGTCGCTCTTCGAGGGCGACGAGGGCGGCCTCGAGCTCGCCCAGCGCCAGACCCTGGTGACCCTGCTCAAGCAGCGCTTCATCAGCAACCGCACCCACCCGCGCGACTGGCAGGTCCTGGTCGAGCACGAGCGGGTGCTCCGCTCGCGGCTCAACGACCTCTTCCTCGACCTGGCCATCGACCGCGAGCGCGAGGTGGCGTGGAAGCGTCAGGCCGTCTCCGAGACCGGCAGCCGCTTCCCGACCCTGCTCTACGACGCCGCCTGGTCGCGCGAGGAGACGCTCGTGCTCGTGCACCTGCGCGACCGGCTGCGGGCCGGTCTGGCCACCGGCGACGCCCGCACCTACGTCGACCGCGAGGACCTCGTGTCGTACGTCGCGAGCTTCCGCCCGGCGCACGCCACCGACGTCGCCGGCGACGAGAAGCGCGCCCGCAACGCCGTGGCCGGGGTGGTCAAGGCGGGGCTGCTCATCGGCGCCGTGGGCGACGACCGCTACGAGATCAGCGAGGCGGTCGAGCCGCTGCTGCCGCTCGAGCTGCTGCAGGAGCTGCTCGAGGCGCTGCGGGCGGCCAACGAGGTGACCGCGGGCGGCGGCGAGCTCGACGAGGAGCGCGAGCTGTTCGGGGACGCCGACGACGAGTCGGGGACCGAGTCGGACGACCAGGGGGAGCGCGCATGAGCACCGGCACCGACGACGACCTGCTCGACGAGGCCCAGGCCGGTGGCCTCTTCGACGAGGAGCTCGTCTCCCACCCGGCCGACGACACCGTGCAGTGGCGCGCGGCCTCGCTGCAGCTCATCAACTGGGGCGGCTTCGTCGGCCTGACCGTGGTGCCGCTGCGCGGTGAGGCCACGATGATCTCCGGCGGCTCGGGCGTAGGGAAGTCGACCGTCCTCGACGCCTACACCGCGCTGATGATGCCCTCGGACACCAAGTTCAACGGCGCCTCCAACGACGCCGTCTCCGGTCGCGCCCGCGGCGCCGGGCAGCGCAACCTGCTGTCCTACCTGCGCGGCGCGGTCGACGTGGTCGACGACCCGCGCACCGGGCGGCCGGTCGAGCAGCTGCTGCGCGGCAAGGGCTCCGACACGTGGGGCGCCGTCGCGATGACCTTCGTCAACGACCGCGGTGGGCGCTTCACCGCGCTGCGCAGCTACTACGTCCCGCGGCGGGCCACCCGTTCCAGCGAGGTGCAGATGCAGCTCGCCACGCACGAGGGCGCGCTGTCGCTCGACGCGCTCGAGGTGGCCGTGCCCGAGCGGTTCCACGCCACGACCCTGAAGAAGCTCTTCCCGGGCATCCGTGTCCACCGCACCTACGCAGAGTTCGCCGCGGTGCTCCACGCCCGTCTCGGGATCGGCGCCAACGGCGACGGCGCCAAGGCGCTGCGGCTGCTCGCCCGCATCCAGGCCGGCAACCAGGTGCGCAGCGTCGATGAGCTCTACAAGGACATGGTGCTCGAGCGGCCGTCGACCTACGCCGCCGCCGACCGCGCGATCGAGCACTTCGACGACCTCGACTCGGCGTACACCGCGATGCGCACCGAGGAGCAGAAGCTCGCGCTGCTCGACCCGATCACGGCGCTGCACGAGCGCCGGGTGGCGGCCACCGCACGACGCGCCCAGCTCGACGCGTACGGCGTGACGCTGCCGGGCGACAGCCCGCTGCGCCTGTGGCTGCTGCGCACCCACGCCCGGCTGCTCGCCGCCGCCGTCGTCACCAATCGCGCGGAGCGCGAGCGGACCACGGCCGAGCTCGCCAACGCCGCGGTCACCGAGACGACGCTGCAGGGCGACCTCGAGGCGGCCAAGGAGGAGCACCGCGCCGCTGGCGGCGGCACGCTGCAGTCGCTGGCGCTGAGCCTCGAGCAGGAGGCCGTGGTGCGCGAGGACCGGCTCGCCCGGCGAGCCGGGCTGCAGGAGCGGCTGCTGCCGCTGGTCGACGTCACCGCGGACGGGGACCGGGGCGCCGACGGTGCGGTCGAGGTCGACGACGCGCTGACCTCGGCCGAGGCCTTCGGAGTGCTGCAGCAGCGGGCGCGGCACTGGTTGTCGACCGCCGGCGCGGAGCTGGAGCGGCTGACCACCGAGCGCGACGAGGTGCTGCGCAGGGGCTTCCCGCTGAGCGAGCGGCAGAGCGAGCTGAGGCGCGAGCGCGCCTCGCTCGAGGGCCGTGCCGGTCGGATGCCCTCCCGGATGCACGAGCTGCGGGCCGAGGTGGCCGCGGCCAGCGGCGTGGACGTCGACGACCTCCCGTTCGTCGCCGAGCTGCTCGACGTGGCCCCGCACGAGGCGCGCTGGCGCACGGCGGTCGAGACGGTCCTGGGTGCCTCCGCGCGCGTGATGCTGGTGCCGCTCGAGCGGCTCGAGGCGTTCTCCGCGGCCATCGACGGGTTGCGGCTGCGCGGTCGGCTGACCTTCGAGGGCGTGCCGCTCGACCTGCCCGAGCGCCCGACGGGGGACCCCGATCGGATCGCCGGCAAGCTGCTCTTCAAGCCCGGTCCCTTCACGGGGTGGGTCCAGGCCCACGTCGAGGAGCCCGCCCGCAACGCGCTGTGCGTCGAGGACGCCGCCGGGCTGCGCGGCGACGGGCTGCGGGTCACCTCGGCGGGTCAGACCCGCAGCGGGCGCCGCGGTACGCACGGTCGCAACGACGCCCGCGACATCATCGGCTTCTCCAACGAGGACGCCGTCGCCGACCTCGACCTCGAGCTCGCGTCGGTGGCCGATGCCCTCGACGCGCTCGAGGGCGAGCGCCGTGAGGTCGACCGCCGCCGCGCCGTGCACGAGCGGCTGCGCGGCTGCTACGACACCCTGGCCACCGTCCGCTTCGAGGACGTCGACGTCGCCAGCAGCGAGCGCCGGATCGCCGAGCTCGAGGCCCGCCGCGAGGCGATCCTGGCCGCTGACGACCGGCTGCAGGTGCTCCAGGCCCAGATCGACGACCTGTCGGCCCAGCTCGGCGAGGCGCAGCGGCGCCGCTTCGAGCTCGACCGCCGCCGACGCGAGCTCAACGAGCGTCACGGCGAGCTCGTCGAGTCCGAGGACGTCGTCAACGACCGGATGCAGGCCGTCGAGGACGCCGGCACCGTCGTGCTCACCGCCGAGCAGGAGAGCGACCTCGCCGCCGAGCTCGCGGCTGCGGTGGCCCCGGACGACCCCGACGACCTGGACCGCTTCCCCGTCAGCTCGCAGCGGCTCTCCGAGCGGCTGCGCGGCGCGGTCGCCGACGCCGAGACCGAGCTGCGCCGCGTCGAGGACGAGCTCAGCCAGATCTTCCGCGTCTACACCTTCCAGTGGGACTCGCCCAACCTCACCGCGACGCCCGACGCCTACCCCGACTTCGCGCGCATCCTCGAGGAGATCCGCGGCAAGGGGCTCGCCGACCGACGCGCGGAGTGGCGTCGGCGGCTGACCGAGTGGAGCGGTCAGGACCTCGTGCCGCTCGTCGGCGCGATGGCGGCCTCCGTCGAGGAGATCGAGGACCGCCTCGAGCCGATCAACGCGATCCTGCGGCGTCTGGAGTTCGGCGCCTCGGGCCACCGGCTGCGGATCCGGCTGCGCCGGCTCTCGCCCGCCCACGTCCAGGTGTTCACGCGCGACCTGCGGGCCCTGGCCTCGGGGTCGACCGCCGAGCTGGGCGAGGCCGAGCTCGAGAAGCGGTTCACCCAGCTCAGCGCCTTCATGCAGCAGCTGCGCGGACCGGCGCAGAGCGGCGAGGCGCCGGCCGGCACCTCCGAGCGCGACCGCCTGCTCGACGTACGTCGCCACGTGGAGATCAGCGCGGAGCGCTACGACCACACCACCGGCGAGCTCAAGGCGACCTACCGCACGCTGGGGGAGAAGAGCGGTGGCGAGAGCCAGGAGCTCGTCGCCTTCATCGTCGGCTCCGCCCTGCGCTTCCGCCTCGGCGACGAGATGCGCTCGCGGCCGCGCTTCGCGCCGGTCTTCCTCGACGAGGGGTTCGTCAAGGCCGACTCGGAGTTCGCCGGGCGCGCGGTCGAGGCGTGGAAGGGGCTCGGCTTCCAGCTCATCGTCGGCGTGCCGCTCGACAAGGTGACCGGCCTCGAGCCCCACATGGACGAGCTGCTCGCGATCACCAAGAACCCCACGACCCACCAGGCCTGGATCACGCCGATCTCCGACGCAGGACGACTCGCCGAGCAGCGAGGCTGAGCCGGTGAAGACCCCCGCGCTGGCTCTCGCCGAGCTCGAACGGCGGGTTGCGCGGAGCTGGAGCCAGGTGGTGGCGGGGGCACCGTGGTCCGCGGCGCTGCACCTCGGCACCGCCTCGCTCGCCTCCTCGGCGGCGGAGGCCCGCTGGCCCGAGCTGCACCGAGGTGCGCTCGCGTGGGACGTGTGGGAGCGGACGGCTCCCGACGGGGTGCGGCTGACGCGTCGCACGGTGCGGGTCCACCGCACCGACCAGCCGCTGCCGGCCACGCTGCACGTCGCCTCCCTCGAGGCGGCTGCGAACCTGCTGGGCGAGGGGTGGGCCCGACGGGTCGCTCGGGCTCGCGCACGGCACGTGCAGCTCGTCGAGTGCTTCCCCGACGTCGAGGACCCGGCCGGTGTCCTGCGGGCCGTCGACACCTGGAGCGACGTCGACGTCGACGTGCTGTGGCGCACGGCGTCGTGGTTCGCCGGCCCGCACCCCTCGGGCCTCACGGCCCGGCAGGTGCCGGTCGAGGGGCTCGGGACCAGGGCGTGTTGTTCAATCGCCCGTGGGAGCAGGCGTGGGGTCGCGCGGAGCTGGCAAGGCGGAGGAGCCCGCCGTGGCGGAGTCACGGCGGGCGACGACAACGCCGTCCAGGTCCGATGCGACGCCGCGCGGGCGACTGCGGGAGATTGATCAGCACGCCCTTAGTGGCTCGCGTCGCACGAAGGCGTCGTACGCCGGCTCGCCGGGCTGGATGCGCTCGACCTCGAGCCGGGGCGGCCGGCACGCGTGCACCTCACCTACCTCGACCACGACCACCTCGCTGCGGCCGGACGCCGTCACGACGTCGTCACCGCTGGCGACCGTGACTGCGTCGTCTACCGTCCCCGGCTCGTCGTGGTGTCGGAGAACCGGGACACGGCCCAGCTGTTCCCGACCGTGCCGGGTGGCATCGCGGTGGAGGGCGGAGGCCGGGCGGTGGGCTCCGTCGCCGACGTCGCCTGGGTGCGGGAGGCGGCCCACGTCGTCTACTGGGGCGACATGGACGCCGACGGACTGGAGATCCTGCACGGCCTGCGGGCCCGGGGTCTGCGCGTGCGCTCGCTGTTCATGGACGTCGATGCCTACGAGCGGTGGGACCGTTTCGGCGTCGACGTCGACCACCACGGGGGTGCGCTGGGTCCGCGGACGCCGCGCGAGGTGTCGTTGCTCGAGCCGGCGGAGCGCGAGCTCTACCTCCGGCTGTGCTCGCCGGGCTGGACGCGGCACCGCCGCGTCGAGCAGGAGCGGATCCCGCTCGACGCGGCGGCCGAGGTGGTGCGAGGGCTGGGCGTCACACCCGGAAGACGCTGACGGCCTCCCGCAGGTCGCCGGCCATGGTCGAGACGTCGTCGATAGCGGTCCGCGCCCGGGCGAGGGCCTGGGTGGTGTCGCCCGCGGCGTCGGACACCCCGGAGATGTTCATCGCGATCTCGGACGAGGACGTGGAGGCTTCGGCGACGTTGCGCGACATCTCGTTGGTGGTGGCGGTCTGCTCCTCCACCGCCGAGGCGATGGTGAGCTGGTAGTCGTTGATCGAGGTGATGATGGTGGAGATCTGACCGATGGCGTCGACGGCGCCGGTGGTGTCGCCCTGGATGGCTTCGACGCGGGCGGCGATGTCCTTGGTGGCCTGGGCGGTCTCTTGTGCGAGTTCCTTGACCTCGTTGGCGACGACGGCGAAGCCCTTGCCGGCCTCGCCGGCGCGGGCGGCCTCGATGGTGGCGTTCAACGCCAGCAGGTTGGTCTGCTCGGCGATGGAGGTGATGACCTTGACGACGTTGCCGATCTCCTGGCTCGAGGTCCCCAGCCGCGACACGGTCTCGTTGGTGGTCTCCACCATCGACACCGCCTGGGCCGCCACCCGGGCGGCCTCGTTGGCGGAGTGGGCGATCTCGCGGATCGAGGCGCCCATCTGCTCGGCACCCGCGGCGACGGTGTGGACGTTGCGGGAGACCTCTTCGGCGGCGCCGGTGACGACGCCGGCTTGGACAGAGGTCTCCTCGGCGCCGGCGGCGATCTGCTGGGAGGACGCCGACAGCTCCTGCGCGGCGGTGGCCATCGACGACGACGAGGCGTTGATCGTCGTCAGCAGGTGACGCAGGTTGGCGACGGCGGTGTCGACGCTGTGGCCCATCCGGCCGATCTCGTCGGTCGTGGTGACGCCGCTGCTGCCGGTCAGGTCACCCTCGGCGAGGCCCTCCGCCACCCGCTGCACCCCGGCGACCCCGCGGGCGATCCCGCGGGCGATGAGCAGGCCGACGAGGACGACCGCGAGCGAGCCGATGACGAGCGTCACGATCGAGACGGTGCGGGCGGCGCTCGCCGACGAGGCGGCGCTCGCGGCGGCCTCCTCGGCCTGGGCCGCCTCGGAGTCGCTCAGGGCGCCGAGCTCGGCGCTGATCTGCTCGGCGATCGGGGCGACGCTGTCGTTGTTGGCGGCGAGCCAACCGGCCAGGTCCTGTGCCTGGGCGAACGGGCCGAGCACGTCGTCCACGGCGGCGACGTACGTCGGCAGGAGGCTGCGGACCTGGTCGGCCCGCTCCTGGTCGGCGCGGGTCAGGCCGGTCGCCTGGTAGGCGTCGAGCTGGTCGAGGAACTGCTGCTGCAGCCCTTCGTACTCGTCGATGACGTCGGCCCGGTCGGGGCCGTTGCCGACGAGGAGGATGTCGCGGGCGCTCAGCGAGATGCTCTTGCGGGTCACCGCGATCTCGCCGAGCGAGCGCACCGCGGCCAGGTTGTTCTCGTAGATGCTCTGGCTGGTCTCGGCCGCCCGGGCGAGCTGCACCAGCCCGACGATGCCGACCACGAGGGCGGCGAGGACGCCGAAGACCGCCGGGGCGAGCACCTTCGTGCGGATGGGGCGTCCACCCCACCACCGGGCGGGACCGGAGGCGCGGGCGGGACCCGGCGGCGGTGTGGACACGGGTGCGGACGCGGGTGCGGACGCGGGTGCGGACAAGGGGTTCCCCCAGGAGCTCGGCGGACGCCGCTCGTCGCGGCGTTGCCGGACCATCGGGTCGCGGGGGCCCACCCTGAGCGGTCATGCCGAACTTGTCGGTGTGGGGGCCGCAGGTCTGGACCGGCGCTCGGACCCGCGCCTAGGCCAGGTGCGTCCAGCCCAGCATCGTCGCGACCTGGCTCCCGAGGGTCATCGGGTCGTAGGGCTTGCCGATCACTCCGGCCAGCGGGTGGTCGTCCCACGGCTGCCGGTCGCCGACCGTCCCCTTGGCGGTGAAGAGGATGACCGGGATGTCGCTGGTGGAGGCCTCGGCCCGGAGGTGCTCGAACGTCGTGAGCCCGTCCATGTCGGGCATCATCATGTCCAGCAGGACGGCGTCGGGATGCTCGGCCCGGGCGACCTCGATCGCTGCGTGGCCCCCGTCGGCCGTCAGCACGCGCCAGCCCGCGACCGTCTCCAGCGAGATCTGGGTGAGCTCACGGATCATCTCGTCGTCGTCGACGACGAGGACGGTGGGGACGTCGGGGACATCGGCCGCGCTCACGGCTGCTCCTCGAGCTCGGGGCCGACGTACCGCGCGGCGTAGTAGGTCTGGGTGTCGATCGGCTCGACGACGACCTCGCCGTGCTGCGCGAACAGCTGCGGGTAGACGCGGGCGAAGCCGCGGTCGTTGTTGAGCCCGCACAGGTCCCAGGCCCCCACGCCGCCGTTGCGCACGACCGTCAGCGTCATCGGCTCGAGGAGGGCGTGGAGCACCTTCGCCCCCTGCCGGTCGGGGTGGACCAGCGCGAGACCGAAGTAGTAGATCGCGTGGCGGGCGTACTGCTCGGGGTAGTGCTCGGCGAACCAGGCCGCGCTGATCCACGGCACGGTCTCGAGGTCGGTGGTGAGGGTCGTCAGTCCGACGGCGACGTCCTCGTCGTCCCAGGCGACGTACTTCTGCACCCGGGGGTCGAGCATCTCCTCGAGGAACTCCGACTCGTGGAGGACGTGACGGGCGACGGCCTGGGTCGCGAGCTGCTCGAAGCTGGCGCGGTAGAGGCGGTAGAACGTGCGCGCGGTCGTGTAGTCGACCTCGCTCTCGATCGTGACCCGGGCGACGGCGCCGCGGCACACCTCGGGCACCGGCAGCTCGACCGAGCCGTGGCTCGCCGGCGGCGGCGGCAGCCGGGAAGAGGAGGGAGCGACGACGGACGCCTCCGACGGCTCGGAGGAGCCCGCGGGGTGCGTCGGGTCGTCGAGGTCGGACAGGCTGCCCGTCACCGGTGCGCGGTGGTGCGTCGCCGCGGCGTACGGCGCGTCGTACGTCGCGGACGGCGCCTCGGCCTGCGGCTCGTCGTCCCACGTCGAGACGCGGTAGGCCGCGAGCGCGAGCGCGCAGACCGGGTCGTCGAAGCACTCGGCGGAGGTGAGCGCCATCTGCACCGGGCCGTAGTCGGCCCGTCGGTAGGAGCGCATGTCGGCGAGGCTGGCCTCGATCAGGCCGACGACCTCGTCCTCGGAGCTGCCGTGGTGCTCCACGAACAGACCTCCGCCCGTCTCGTCGGTGACCCAGCCGAGCCCCGCCCAGGCGACGTCGCCCGGACGCTCGGCGAACGCCTCGGCGCGCACGCAGAACAGCAGGTCGCCGTGGCCGCCGGGCAGGGGAGCGTCGACGTGGCGCAGCCGCGCCCCGGTCGGGATGACGGAGGAGAGCGTGACCAGGTTGAAGTCGGCCACGCCCGCGAGGTGCAGCGCGTGGTCGAACGCCGAGATGCGCGTGCGGCCGGTGCCGGACCCGGTGCGGATCGTGATGTCGAGACCGGACGTGGGGCGGGCGGCGTCCCGTCGTTGGGCGGAGGGGGCGAGCGACATCGTGGGGGCTCCTAGGTCGTCGTCCTGCGGGGGGCGGTGGTGACAGCGCGGACCAGGGAGAGGACCTGGTCCCGCAGGGACTCAGGAGTCGTCTCACCCTTGGTCAGGAATACTGTCGGACCCAGGGTCAGGCCGTCACGCCGGGTGCGGTCGAGGTCCACGGCGCTGTAGACCACGAGCGGGGTGCGGGCGAGCGGCCAGCGTCGGGTGAACGCCGCGACGACGTCCTCGCCGGTCCCGTCGGGCAGGCGCATGTCGAGGACCAGGACGTCGGGGCGGACCTCCGGACCCAGCGCGACCGCGCCCGAGACGGAGGCGGCGTGCTGCACGGTGAGTCCGGCGTCGGCCAGGGTCGCGCCCAGCACCTCGGCGAGCTCCTCGTCGTCCTCGACGAGCAGGACGGTGCCGGCCGCCGGGGCGGCCGGGGAGGCCGGGGAGCGGTCACCGGCCGACGCGCCGGCCGCGACGGCGCTCCCGACGCGCTCCGCGACCCGTCCGGCGACCGCGAGCGAGACGGCGTTGACGAGCCGCGTCTCGCTCACCGGCTTGACCAGCCACTCCGTCGTCGCCTGGGCGGCCTCGCGGTCGGCCTCGGGGCCCATGCCGGAGATGACGACGACGGGGACGTCGTGGGTCTCCTCCTCGGCGCGCAGCGCGCGCAGGACCTCGGCTCCCGTGGTGCCCGGCATCATCAGGTCGAGCACGACCGCCCGCGGCCGCTCCGAGCGCACGAGCTCGAGAGCGCGCTCGCCGTCGGTGACGCCGACGGCCCGGAAGCCGTGCAGGCGCAGGAGCGCGCAGAACTGCTCGACGACCGTCGCGTCGTCGTCGCAGATCAGGACGGTCGCCGCGTCGGACGGGCCGGGCGGCGTCTCGGCGCCACTGCTCAGCCGGGCGGCGGCCGGCAGGGTGACGTGGACGGTCGTGCCGACCCCGAGCTCGCTCTCGGCCCAGATGCGCCCGCCGTGCTTCTCCACGATCCCGCGGCTGATCGTGAGACCGAGGCCGGTCCCGCCCTTCTGACGCGTGTCGGAGGAGTCGACCTGCTGGAACCGCTCGAAGACCGACTCGAGCTTCTCGGCCGGGATGCCGCGTCCGTCGTCGCTCACCCGCAGGTGCACCTCGGGGCCGTCGACGTGGGCGTCGAGCCGCACCTCGCCGCCGCGCTCGGAGAACTTGATCGCGTTGCCGAGCAGGTTGAGGAGGGTCTGGATCATCCGGTCCTCGTCGACCATGGCGCGGCCCTCGGCCCGGCCCACGACGACGCGCACGCCGGCCTGACCGGCCATCCCCTCGATCTGGTCGGCGGCGCTCTCGAGCAGCGGCCGCACGTCGGTGGGGTGCAGCTCCATCGGCTTGGTGCCCGACTCCATCCGCTCGATGTCGAGCAGGTCGTTGATGAGCCGGGTGAGCCGTTCGCTGCTCTGCAGCGCGACATTGACCAGCGTGAGCGCCTTGGGGGGCAGGTCGCCCATCCGGCCGCCACCGAGGAGCCCCAGCGAGCCGCGGATGGAGGTCAGCGGGGTGCGCAGCTCGTGGCTGACGACGGAGAGGAACTCGTTCTTCATCCGGTCGACCTCGCGGCGCTGGGTCACGTCGCGGAAGGTCACCACGGCACCGCGCACGTTGCCGTCGTCGACGAGGGGGGAGGCGGTGATCTCGACCGGGAAGCGCGAGCCGTCGGCGCGGAGGTACTCGTCCTCCTCGGCGGTGGCGAGGTCGCCGTGGACGATCGCCTCGTGGACGTAGCAGCCGGCCCAGGGGTACGGCGCGCCCTCGTCGTCCGGGGCGTGGAAGAACTCGTGCGCCCGGCGCCCGATCAGCTCCTCGGTGCTCCACCCGAGCAGGTGCGAGGCGGACGGGTTGACGAACGTCACCCGCCCCTCGTGGTCGACGCCGTAGACCCCGTCGCCGACGGAGGTGACCAGCACCTCGTTCTGCCGGGCGAGGCGGCGAAGGTCGGCCGTCTGCTCGGCGACGCGGCGCTCGAGACCGCGGCGCAGCGCGTGGTTGTCGAGCGTGAGCACGAGTTGGCGCGCCCCGGCGGCCACGACCACCGCGACCCACAGCACGGACTGCAGCGTCTGCAGGCGGCCGGTGCCACCGGCGAGCACCTGGACGGCGGTCGCGACGGCGAGGGCGCCGAAGACGATGGAGGTGCCGACGACGTCGGTGAGGCGTACGACGTCGCGACGCGAGCCCTCGGCGGGCGCGGGGGGCGGCGGCGGCATCACGGCCGCCAGGGCCAGGGTGAGCCAGCCCAGGATCCACCCGAGGTCGAGCCAGGTGCCGAACTCGAAGGAGCCGCGCGCGGCCTCGACGGCGAAGGCCAGGTCGGAGAAGGCGTAGAGGGGGTAGGCCGCGGCGATCAGCCCGAAGCGCCAGCGATCGCCCTTGCGCGCGCGCAGCGCCAGCATCACCGCCACCGTCACCAGCACGACGTCGAGGGCCGGGAAGGCGAGGTTGAGCGCCTGGTTGAGCGTGCCGCCGGTCGAGCGCGCGTCGCTGCTCAGCAGCTCGGAGTAGACGACGGCGGAGGTGATCAGCAGCAGCGCGCCCCCCGCGACGACCCCGTCGAGGGCCATGACGACCAGGTCCGAGCCCCGCCTGCGCACGCCGGGGAAGGAGATGATGCCCAGGGTCGAGAAGACCAGGGCGACCGCGATGCAGACGTTGACGTAGAGACCCGAGTCCGACAGCGGGTCCGCTCCGCTCACCGAGGACCACGTGTTGGCGACGAGCATGAGCCCGCTGCCGGCGACCACCCAGCGCCACGGCCGGGCCTCGCGCGGCGAGCTCAGCCGGGCCCGACGCAGCGCGGTGGCCATGGCGAGGAGACCCCCGCAGGTCAGGCCCACCGCGCTCGTGGCCTGCCGGACCTGGGGCCCGGCCGCAGGGGAGAGCAGCGCGACCACGACGACGACGAGGACAGCCCAGACGGCGAGGACCGGCCACGGCGGGAGCCGGCGAGCGGGCGCGACGGCGCTCACGGGTGCCCCCGCCGCGGGGCCGGGCGCGACCGCGAGGGCGTGGGCGTCCGACCGAAGCATGACGGTGGTGTCCTCCTCGCCGGGGCCGGACGGCGTCGTCCCCACTCCACCACGCGCGCGTGGGGGGCCGGGCTGGACCGGTGAGGCTGTGACCCGATCGTGGCCAAGTTGTGCACCGCCGGAGCAGTTGCGGTCCGGCTCGCCGGGTGCGGCCGGGTCACGGCGCGACCTCCCGCCCGGCGTACGACGGTCCGACGGTCGTGCGCGCGGTGCGCAGTCGCGGGAGGCGGACCGTGAAGGTCGAGCCCTCGCCGGCCTCGGAGGCGACGCTGATCGTGCCGCCGTGCTGGGCGACGACGCCCGCCGCGATCGAGAGCCCGAGGCCGCTGCCGGGCACGGCGTGCAGCTGGGCCAGGGAGGAGCGGAAGAAGCGGTCGAAGAGCCGGTCCTGCTCGTGACGGGGGACCCCGATCCCGGTGTCGCGGACCGTGATCACGCAGACGTCGTCGCCAGCGTCACCCGCGTCACCCGCGTCGGCGCCGAAGTCGAGGCGGAGGTCGACGCGTCCGCCCGGTGGGGTGAACTTGACGGCGTTGTCGCCGAGGTTGAGCACGACGCGCTCGAGCTGGTGGAGGTCGCCGAGCACGTGCGGACGCGCGCGCCGCGCCTCGCAGGCGACCTCGAGCTCCAGTCGGACCTCGCGGCGCTCGGCCACGGGCGCGAGCACGCCGGCCGCCGTCTCGACCACGGCGAGCAGGTCGACGGGCTCGGTGACCGCGTCGGCGCCGCGGTCCTCGACGTGCGAGAGCGTGAGCAGCTCCGAGATCAGGGCGAGCAGCCGGTCGCTGTTGGCGCGGATGCGCGAGAGCACCTCGAGCTGATGTGGCTCGAGCGAGCCGTAGCCGCCGTCGGTGAGCACCTCGAGGTAGCCGAGGATGGAGGTGAGCGGCGTGCGCAGCTCGTGGCTGACGCTGGAGACGAAGGCGTCCTTGACCCGGTCGACCTCCTGGAGGCGCTCGACGGCCTCGCGCTCGGTCGCGAGAGCGGCCACGAGCCGGGCCTCCGCCTCGAGCCGGTCGGTGACGTCCTCGGACGTGCTGACGAACCCCGTGGGGCGTCCGCGGTCGTCGCGCACGTGGTTGAGCGTCATCTCGTGGACCCGGACGACGCCGTCGCGACGTCGGAACGACATCTCGGTCGGACCGGCGCCGGCGAGGGCCTGCGCCACCGCGGCGAAGTCGTGTGCCACCCCCAGCTCCGCAGCCTTCGCGGCGACGCTCTCGGGCGGGTGGAGGATGCGGGTCGACAGGCCGCGCACCTCGCGCTCGGAGTAGCCGAGCAGCCGCTCGGCGCCCCGGTTGAACAGCGTGATCCGACCCCTCAGGTCGCCGCCGATGATCGCCACGGGCGTGACTCCGTCGACGATGGCCCGCACGCGGTCGCGCTCGGCCGCGACCTGCGCGGCACCCTCGCGCTGCTCGCCCACCGTCATGCTGACGACGAGGGCGACGAGCGCGCAGACGGCGCCGAACGTCGCGAGCAGGACGCCCTGCAGGTCGACGGGCAGTCCCGAGCGCAGGTCGGGGCGCGCGAACGGCCCCACGCCGTAGGTCGTCAGGACCATGGTGAGCGCGAAGACGACGGCGACCTGCGCCATCGACTCGTTGGACCCGTTGCGCAGCGCGCCCCACATCAGCGCGGGGAGGGTCAGCATGACCAGCGAGGGCATGTCGGGGGAGACGAAGACCGCGAGGGTGACGGCCAGCAGCGCCGCCCACTGGGCCGAGCGCTCGACGGGGCCCGCCAGCGGCGGGTGGTCGCGGAACCGGCAGAAGAACGGCAGCAGGCTCACCTGGGCGGCGACGCCCGAGCTCCCCACCGACAGGGCGAGCAGCCCGGGGTCACCCCAGCCGGTCACGAGGCTGGCCACCGCCGCGACGCTCGCCGCCGCCAGAGCGCCGGCGCCCACCGCGCCCAGGAACCGGGCGAGGTCGCCGCTGGTCGCGAGCGAGGCCCGACCCGGTCGTCCCCGGGTCAGCACCCGCCAGGTGACGAGCGCCTCCAGCCCGAGCCCGACGCCGAGCCACACGGCGACCTCGAGCGGTCGACCGCCGA
The DNA here is from genome assembly GCF_009823805.1 of Nocardioides flavescens. Taxonomy (GTDB): domain Bacteria; phylum Actinomycetota; class Actinomycetes; order Propionibacteriales; family Nocardioidaceae; genus Nocardioides; species Nocardioides flavescens. The sequence continues at coordinate 69,909 of NZ_WUEK01000010.1, forward strand.
CGAGCAGGCTCGCGACGGCGAGCACGCCGACGAGCGGTGCGAGCAGCGTCCGGGCCGGGGGACCGGCCAGCATCAGGGCCGACGTGGCCAGCGCGACCGGCCAGATGCCGACCGCTCGGCCGCCGTCGGGCGTCGCGGAGACCGCCTGGCAGCCGAAGGCCGTCATGGCGAGCAGCAGCGACGTCACCACCGCCGTCGTGCGCGCCCGAGACCCGCTCACTCCACCCGACCCTCGTCGTACCGATCGACGCGCCGCGCCCCCGCGTCGCTGGCGTCGACCAGCGAGTCCCGCGAGCGATCAGCGCCCTCTGGCGCACCATATGTCACGCGCCGGGTGCCCGCAGGGGTATCGGAAGGCTGCCCGGCCGGGTCGCTCAGACGGGCCGGTAGCGACGCTCCGGACGGCCCGCGCCGCCGTAGCGCAGCCGCACCGTCGCGCGGCCCTCGGCGACGAAGTGCTCGAGGTAGCGCCGGGCGCTCACCCGGGAGACCCCGACGGCGTCGGCGGCCTCGGCGGCCGACAGCTCGTCGGAGCCGCGCAGGGCCTCGAGCACCGCCGCCGCCGTCTCCGGACTGAGCCCCTTGGGCAGCGCCGTGCGGCCGCGCCCGAGCGGGGCGAACACCGCGTCGATCTCCTCCTGCCCGGCCCGGTCGACCCCGCGCAGGGCGCCGTGGGCCTGGCGGAACGCCGTCAGGCGGGTGGCGAGGTCGTCGAACTCGAACGGCTTGACGAGGTAGTGCGCGGCGCCGCCCGCCGCCGCCGCGCGGACGGTCTCGGCCTCGCGGGCCGCGGTGACCATCACGACCCCGACGTCGTCGCCGCGCGCCCGCAGCCGTCGCAGCACCTCGATCCCGGAGAGGTCGGGCAGGTGGACGTCGAGCAGCACGAGGTCGGGCTCCAACCGGGCGACCTCGGCGAGCGCGGTCTCGCCGGTCGCGGCCTGACCGACCACGACGAACCCGTCGACCCGGTCGACGAAGCGGGTGTGGATCGAGGCGACCATGAAGTCGTCGTCGACGACGAGGACCCGCAGGTCGCGGGCGGCGTCGGGACCGGGGGCGGTCACGACGGGGTCCCCGGCTGGTCGTGGGCCTCGTGCGGGACGGTGCACGGCAGCACCGCGGTGAAGACGGCGCCGCCCCCGGGACGGGCGCCGACCGAGACCCTCCCGCCGCGGCGCTCGCACACCACCTGCACCAGGGCCAGGCCGAATCCACGACCGGTCTCGTCGCTGGGCTTGGTGCTGAACCCCCGGCCGAAGATGCGCGCCTCGAGGTCGGGGGGCACCCCGGGACCCGTGTCGGCGACCTCGAGGACGACCGCACCCTCCCGCGTCCCCTCCAGCGCGTCGTCGGGGCGCACGGCCAGTCGCACCTCGACGTGCGGCTCGTCCCCGGGGGCGCCGTGGCCGGAGGCGGCGTCGACGGCGTTGTCGACCAGGTTGCCGACCACGGTGGTGAGGTCGGCGGACAGCTCCGGGTCGAGGCGGGGGACGGCGCTGTCGTCGCTCAGCGTCAGTCGCACCCGGCGCTCGGCCGCGACGCTCGTCTTGGCGATCAGCAGGGCGGCCACGGCAGCATCCTCCACCCGGGAGCCGACGGCGTCGCTGATCTCGGCCCGGCGTCGCGTGAGGGTGCCGATGAGCCGCCCCACCTCGGCGTACTCCTCGAGCTGGACGAGCCCGGAGATGGTGTGGAGCTGGTTGCTGAACTCGTGGGTCTGCGCGCGCAGGGTGTCGGTCACGCTGCGGCGCACCTGCAGCTCGCTCTGCAGCGCCAGGAGCTCGGTGCGGTCGCGCAGCGTCGTGACGGTGCCGGCCGGGCGGCCCTCGTGCTCGACCCGGCTCCGGTTGACGACGACCGCGCGACCGGCCACCACGAGGACGGCGTCGTGGACCTCGTCGGCCCCGGCCAGGAGCGTGCCGACGCGTTCGGGCAGGCCGAGCTCGTCGAGGCGGCGCCCGGCGGCGTCGTCGGGCAGCCCGAGCAGCTCGCGCGCCGCGTCGCTGACGACGGTGAGCCGGCCCGCGGCGTCGACGGCGACGACCCCCTCGCGGATCGAGGTGAGCAGGGCCTCGCGCTGGTCGGCGAGCGCGGCGATCTCGGCCGGCTCCAGCCCGCGGGTGCGCCGCTTGATGAGCCGGGCCAGCAGCCAGGAGCCGATGACCCCGAGCATCAGGCCCAGGCTCAGGAAGACGGCGATGTCGTCGAGCGCGTCGCGCAGCTGCTCGGCCAGCGGCGGGTAGTCCTCGGCGACGACGGCGGCTCCGACGAGCGTGCCCGCGGGCGGGGTGGTGGCGTCGCCGTCGACCTCGTTGTTGGAGAAGACGGGCACAGCGGCCGCGATGGCCCGGTCCCCGCCGATGGTGATGTCGCCGGTCCACGTGCGCCCCTGCAGCACGGTGCGCGGACCCAGGTCGACCCGGCTGTCGTACGACGTCGGGTCGGTGCTGGCGAAGACCACGCCGTCGGCGTCGGTGAGGTAGACCGCGGTCGCGCCGACGGTGTCGGCCCGCTGCTGGGCGTAGAACGACAGCGCGGTGCGCACGTCGGGCTGCTCGAGGCCGTCCTGCACCGCCTGGGTCGAGGCCAGCGACTCCGCGGCCGCGCGCAGTCGGGCGCCCCGGGTGTCGCTGAAGTCGCTCTGGGTCTGGCGGAACGACACCACGCCGGTGACCGCCACGACCGCGCACAGCACGGCTACCTGGAGGAGCAGGAACTGCGAGGCCAGGGTGAGCCGCGGACGGGTGCGTGAACGCAAGTTCCACAACCTCCTTTGCCTTCGCAAGAGTGACGCCGAACACATGGGCCTGAGACGGTCACCACATGATCCCCGATCTCTCCCGGCGCACGTTCCTCGCGGGCGCCCTCGGCCTGGGTGCGGCCGCCGCGGCCTCGGGCTGCGGCGTCACCCGCGGTGAGGACAACCGCGACCTGTCCATGTGGATCCCCAACAGTCCCGGTGGCGGCTACGACCAGACCGGCCGCGCCGCGGTCGGGGTCATGGAGGCCGACGACGTCACCGGTGGCTCGTTCGAGGTCACCAACATCCTCGGTGCGGGCGGCTCGGTCGCGCTGACCCGGCTGATGGGCGCCTCCGGCGACGAGCACACCCTGATGACGATGGGGCTCGGCGTCGTCGGCTCGGCGTACTCCTTCGGCCTGCCGTTCAAGGTCACCGACGCCACGCCGATCGCCCAGCTCATCGAGGACCAGGAGGGCGTGCTGGTCCCGGCCGACAGTCCCTACGAGACCATCGACGACCTGGTGGCGGCCTGGAAGGCCAGCCCGCGCTCGGTCGCCATCGGGGGCGGCTCGAGCCCGGGAGGCCCCGACCACCTGTTCCCGATGCAGCTCGCATCGACGGTGGGCGTCTCGCCCAGCGACGTGCTCTACGTGCCCTACGACGGCGGCGGCCCGCTGACGACGGCGCTGCTCGGCAACAAGATCCAGGTCGGCTTCTCCGGTCTGGGCGAGTTCGAGGGCCAGCTCAAGAGCGGCGACCTGCGCGCCCTCGCGGTCTCCGGCGAGGAGCGCCTCGACGGGCTCGTCGCCGACGTCCCGACCCTCACGGAGGCGGGCATCGACCTGACCTTCGCCAACTGGCGCGGCGTCCTCGCCCCGCCGGACATCTCCGACGAGCGCCGCGGCGAGCTGGTCGCCTACCTCCAGGAGATGCACGACTCCCAGCAGTGGCAGGAGGCCCTGGTCACCAACGGCTGGACCGACAAGTTCATCACCGGCGACGAGTACGGCCAGTTCCTCGAGGAGCAGGACCAGCGCGTCGCCACCACCCTCGAGGAGGTCGGTCTGCTGTGACCGAGACCCGCACACCCCCCGCTGCCGCGGAGCCGCACGACGGCGTGCACCAGGACCGGGCGCAGCTCGGGCTGGCCGCCGCCCTGTTCCTCGGCGGCGCCTACACCGTCTACGACGCGACCACGCTCGAGGTCGGCTTCGCCGACCCGGTCGGACCCCGCGTCTTCCCCTACGTCGTCGGCTCCGTGCTCGTGGTCCTCGCCGTGCTGCTGGCGGTGGCCACCCTGCGCGGGTCGCGCCCCGAGGCCGACGCGGGTGAGGACATCGACCTCACCACCCCGGCCGACTGGACGACCGTGGCCAAGCTCGTCGGCATCCTGCTCTTCACCATCGCCACCGTCGACCTGCTCGGCTGGGCGATCTCGGGCGCCGTGCTCTTCGCCGGCGCGGCGTGGTCGCTCGGCTCCGGCACGCTCGTGCGCGACGTCATCGCCGGCCTCGTGCTCTCGGTGCTCAGCTGGTACGGCTTCTGGGTCGGCCTCGGCATCCCGCTGACCCCCGGCATCCTGGACGGGATCCTCTGATGGACAGTCTTTCCCTGCTCGGTGACGGCCTCGCCAGCGCGATCAGCCCCGAGAACCTCCTCTACGCCGCGATCGGCGTCCTCCTGGGCACCTTCGTCGGCGTCCTGCCCGGCATCGGGCCCGCGATGGCGGTGGCGCTGCTGCTGCCCGTGACGGCCGGTCTCGAGGCCACCCAGGCCTTCATCATGTTCGCCGGCATCTACTACGGCGGCATGTACGGCGGCTCGACGACCTCGATCCTGCTCAACACCCCGGGTGAGTCCGCGTCGGTGATGACGGCCATCGAGGGCAACAAGATGGCCAAGAAGGGGCGAGCCGCCCAGGCGCTCGCCACGGCCGCGGTCGGCTCCTTCATCGCCGGCACGCTGGGCACTCTCGGCGTCGTCTTCTTCGCCCCCGCTCTCGCCTCGATCGCCGTGGACATCGGTGCTCCGTCGTACTTCGCGATCGCGCTGATGTCGGTCGTGCTCGTCACCGCGGTGCTGGGTGCGTCCAAGCTGCGCGGCTTCATCGCGCTCTTCCTCGGCCTGACCATCGGTCTGGTCGGGCTCGACCTCAACACCGGTCAGCCCCGCCTGGACCTCGGGATGACCCAGCTCGCCGACCCGCTCAACGTCGTGGTCGTCGCCGTCGGCATCTTCGCCCTGGGCGAGGCGCTGTGGGTCGCCGCGCACCTGCGCCGCACTCCGCTGCAGATCACCCCGGTCGGCCAGCCCTTCCTCGGCCGCGACGACTGGCGGCGCTCGTGGGGCCCGTGGCTGCGCGGCACCGCGCTCGGCTTCCCGTTCGGTGCGATCCCCGCCGGCGGCGCCGAGACCCCGACGTTCCTGTCCTACATCGCCGAGAAGAAGCTGACCAAGCACCCCGAGGAGTTCGGTCACGGCGCCATCGAGGGCGTGGCCGGTCCGGAGGCCGCCAACAACGCCTCGGCGGCCGGCACCCTGGTGCCGCTGCTCGCCCTAGGCCTGCCGGTGACGGCGACCGCCTCGATCATGCTGGCGGCGTTCCGCAGCTACGGCATCGTCCCGGGTCCGCAGCTCATGGACGAGCAGCCCGACCTCGTCTGGACGCTGCTGGCCAGCCTGCTCATCGGCAACACGCTGCTGCTGATCATCAACCTGCCGCTGGCCCCGGCCTGGGCGCGCCTGCTGCGCATCCCGCGCCCGCAGCTCTACGCCGGCATCCTGTTCTTCGCCACGCTGGGCGCCTACGCGACCAACGTCGACCCGTTCGACATCCTCCTGCTGCTCGTCTTCGGTCTGCTCGGCCTGGCGATGCGCCGCTTCGGGATCCCGGTGCTGCCGTTGATCCTGGGTGTCATCCTGGGTCCGCTCATGGAGATGAAGCTGCGTGAGGCCCTGACCATCTCCGACGGCTCGCCGTCGGCGCTGGTGAGCGAGCCGCTCGCGGTCGTGGTCTACGTCTTCATCGTCCTCGCCGTCGCGGGACCGCCGCTGGTGCGGCGCCTGCGGGGCGGCGGCAGTGACCGCAACACCCCCGAACGCGAGAAGGAGCTGGTGTGATGAGTGCAGGCTGGGTCGTCGTCGGCTGGACGCCCGACGAGTACGGCGAGGTCGCCCTCGACCACGCCCTGGCCGAGGTCGCCCACCGCCCCTCCGGCGTGGTGGTCGTCAACGGGACCAAGGGTGACTCGCTCGTCGACACGCGCTACGCCGGGTCGGACGCGATGCAGGAGCTCGAGCGGCGCCTCGGTGCCGCCGGGGTCGAGTGGTCGGTGCGCCAGCCGGTCGGCGGCGACGTCGCCGACCAGGTGCTCGCCGTCGCCACCGAGCTCGGCGCCCGCCTGATCGTGCTCGGTCTGCGCAAGCGCACCCCGGTCGGCAAGCTGCTCATGGGCAGCGTCGCCCAGCGCGTCATCCTCGACGCGTCCTGCCCCGTCCTCTGTGTGAAGCCGGGCTCCGAGCCCCGCTGAGCGAGACCACGGGAGTGGTTTCGAGCCAGGACTTCGTCCTTCCGCAACCACCGGAACCGGTGGTTGAGGAGGCCCGCTGGGGCCGTCTCGAAACCACTCTCGTGGTGGGGTGGTTTCGAGACAGGACTTCGTCCTTCCTCAACCACCGGGAGCTCGACTGCGGCGGTCTGGACGACGCTCGGCTAGAGCCGGGCGAGCATCCCCAGCACCCGCTCGACGACCAGGTCGGTCGCGGCGGCGTCGTACGACGGCAGGGAGCTGTCGACGAACAGGTGGCCCGAGCCGGGGTAGGTGAACAGCTCGGCGTCGGAGGCCGTGGCGACGAGCTCGCGGGCGGCGTCGAGGTCGCCCTCGTGGGCGAAGAACTCGTCGTCGTCCATCCCGTGGACCTGCACGGGCACCCCGTCGGGCCACGGGCCGATCGCCCACTCGCCGCTCACCGGCAGGCAGGCCTCGAGCAGCACCGCGCCCGCGGCGCCGGGCCGGGTCTGGGCGAGCCGCTGGGCCGACATGACGCCGGAGGAGATGCCGGCGTGGACGAGTGACTCCGGCAGGTCGGCCACCAGGCGGTCGACGACCTCGTCGCGGTCGGTCTGCGCACGAGCGAAGGCCGCACCCTCCGACATCTCGGTGAAGGTGCGACCGTCGTAGAGGTCGGGCGTGTGCACGGTGTGACCGCCGGAGCGCAGCCGCTCGGCGAGCTCGTGGACACCGGGCGTGAGCCCCTGGACGTGGTGGAAGAGGAGGATCTCGGCCATGGCCCGACGTTAGGGGCCACCACCGACACCCGCCAGGGTCGGCGCGTCAGCCGCGCACGCGCACGCGCACCGCGACCATCGCCACGTCGTCGTCGCCGCGATGGGGGTCGAGCCGCTCGAGCACGGCATCGCACAGGGTCTCCGGGTCGGTGCCGGCGAGGTCGGAGAGCGCCTCGCGCAGGTCCCGCAGGCCGCGGTCGAGGTCGGCCTCGCGCCGCTCGACCAGCCCGTCGGTGTAGAGCAGCAGCGTGTCACCGGGGCCGAGGTCGGTCGCGAGGTTGGTGCGCGGGGTGTTCGGCTCGACGCCGAGGATGAGGTCGGAGCGCTCGCCCTCGAGGAGCACGACGGAGCCGTCCGCGCGCAGCAGGGCGGGCGGGGGGTTGCCGGCGTTGCTCCAGGCGACGGGGCGGCGACCGTCGGCTCCGGTGGTGCCGATGCGCACGAGCACCGCGGTGCTGAGCTGGTCGGAGCCCAGCCCCCGTGAGACGCGCTCGAGCCGGGTCAGCACGGCCGCGGGGGAGTCGGGCACCGTCATGCGGTCGTCGTAGGCCAGGCCGCGCAGGAGTCCGCGCACCTGGCCCATCCGGCCCGCGGCGACGTCGTCGTGACCCGAGACGTCGCCGATCACCACCACGAGGTCGCCCCGGGGCTGGACGAACGCGTCGTACCAGTCGCCGCCGACGCGGGCGATGTCGCTGGCGGTGCGGTAGCGCACGGCGATGTCAACGTCCTCGAGCGTCGGCAGAGCGGTGACCATCGCGCTCTGCAGGGCGTCGGCGAGGGCGGTGATCTGCTCGGCGCTGCGGCGGCGGCGCTCGGCCTGCTCCGCGCGGTCGACGGCCGTCGCGCACTGTGCGGCGAGGCCCTCCATCAGCTCGAGCTCGGCGGCCGAGAAGTCGCGCTCCGCGTCCCAGGACAGCTGCAGGCAGCCGACCGGCCGGCCCTGGGAGACCATCGGCAGGCAGACGAACGCCTGGCGGTCGGTGATCTCGAAGATCTCGGCCATGGTCGCGCTGAAGGCGAGGGACTCGGCCTCGGTGCGCAGCACCACGCGCTGGCCCGTGCGCGCGGCGACGGCGGCGGGGAACTCGCTGTCGACGGGCAGCTCCGGGTAGCGACGCTGAAGCTCGGTCGTGGCCGACGCGCTGGCCGTGACCCGCCACGCGCCGCCGTCGGTCGCGGTGAGCAGGCACCCGCCGCTCGCACCGACCGCGCTCAGCCCGGCCCCGATGGCGGCGGCCTCGACGTCGGCGAGGCTCTCGGCCCGGGCGAGGTCGAGGGCGACCTCGGCGAGCCGGGCGAGCTGGGCCGTGGTGGTGCGCTCGGCCTCCTCGGCCCGCGTCAGCTCGCCGCGGGTGCGCCGCAGCTCGGTGACCTCGTGGACCGCGTGGAGCAGCAGGGCCACCCGGCCCTCGGCATCGCGCAACGGGGTCTCCGTGAAGGTCCACCAGCGCTGCTCGAAGCCGTCGGCGCCCGCGATGTCGTAGCGCAGCTCGTGGATCGTCTCCGCGACGCCGCTCGCGATCACGCGGTCGAAGATGGCGCGCGCGCTGGTGACCTGGTCGTCGGTGCGCATCGGGCTGTCGGGGAAGACGTCGAAGACGGCCCGACCGACGACGTCCTCGCGGGCGAGTCCGACCGCGTCCAGGTAGGCCTGGTTGGCCTCGACCATCAGCAGGTCCGAGGCGCGGAACACCACCATCGCGACAGGCGCGGCGAGGAACAGCTCGCGGTGCTCCCAGGGGTGGGCCAGGGAGGCCGTCGAGCCCTGCGCGGGGGGCACCTGGGGACGCTAGCACGCGCTTACGGCGTACGGGCGGCGCTCTGGTCAGCCCTGGGGTGCTCCCGGTGGTCGTCCAGGACGAGCTCGTCCCAGTCGACCCGGGCGAGCCGCTGGTGGTACTCCGCCACGCGTCCGGGCCAGTTGGTCGGGACCGTGGTGCCCCGGCGGTACCAGCTGTCGCAGCGGGCCCACACGGTGTCGGCGAGGCGCTCGTCCATCTCCTGCTCCCACCGCCGCGCGACCGTCGCGTCGACCTCCGCCGAGCGCGCGCCGGTCGCGGCGAGGCGCCGGGCGACCTGGGCGATCCAGCGGGCCTGGGCCTCGAGCATGCCGATGATCGAGCTGCCGCCGAGATTGGTGTGGGGGCCGTAGACGCAGAACAGGTTGGGGAAGCCGGGCACCGTGACGCCGAGGTGCGCCGAGGCGCCCTCGGACCACGTCTCGCTCAGCACCCGGCCCTCGCGACCGACGACCCGGATGCTGCGCAGGAAGTCGGTGGCGGCGAAGCCGGTGCCCCAGATCAGCACGTCGGCCTCGTGCAGCCGGCCGTCCTCGGTGCGGACGCCGCCCGGCTCCACGGCTCCGACCGGCTGGGTGACCAGCTCGACGTGCTCGCGGGCGAGGGCGGGGTACCACTCGTCGGCGAACAGCAGCCGCTTGCAGCCGACCGGGTCGGTCGGCGTCAGGGCGCGGCGCAGGGCCGGGTCGGCGACGTGGCGGCGCAGGTGGGCCCGGGCGGCGGTGCGGATCAGTGCCGACAGCGGTCGGGTCACGACCGAGCGACCGGACAGCGCCCGGTTGTAGAGCTCGGTGAGGCGGAACGTCGCGCGCCGCTCGGCGGCGAGCAGCGCGGGGAGGCGGCGCAGCAGCCGGTGGTGCCGTGCGCCGTAGACGGTGTCGGGACGGGGCAGCACCCAGGTGGGGGAGCGCTGGAAGACCGTCATCGACGCGACGTCGTCGACGATGCCGGGGACCAGCTGCACGGCGCTCGCACCGGTGCCGACCACCGCGACCCGGCATCCGGTCAGGTCGACGTCGTGGCGCCACTGCGCGGAGTGGAACGCCGGCCCGGCGAACGTCTCGACCCCCGGGATCCGCGGCACGGCCGGCTCGCTCAGCTGCCCGACGGCGGAGACGACCACGTCGGCGTCGTACGTCGTGCCGTCGGTGGTCGTGAGCCGCCACGACGCGCGCTCGTCGTCCCAGACCGCCTCGCAGACCGACTGTCCGGTCCGCACCAGGTCGCGCAGCCCCTCGTCGCGCGCGACACGGCGGATGTAGTCGAGGATCTCGGGCTGGTCGGCGTACCTCCGGCTCCAGGCGGGGTTGGGCGCCCACGACCAGGAGTAGAGCGGGGACGGCACGTCGCAGGCAGCGCCGGGGTAGGTGTTGTCGCGCCACACCCCACCGACGTCGTCCCCGCGCTCGAGCACCACGACGTCGTCGACGCCGGCTCCGAGCAGCTCTCGTGCCGCGCCCAGACCGCCGAACCCTGCCCCGATGACCACCACACGCACGTCTCGACGCTAGAGCTGCCTGAGCGCAATCGACTTGATGATTCCGGCCACGTCTTCGAGGCTTGGTCGGGTGGGTGAGCTCCTGACGCGTTCGCCGCTCGGTGTCTCGCACCTCGTCGCGTACGCCGAGACGCTCGGCGTGCCGGCCGCTCGCGTCCTGGCCGGCTCGGGCCTCGAGGGCGCCGACCTCGCTGTCGCCGGGCTCGAGGTCGCGCCGGCCCAGGAGCTGCGGGTCCTCGCGAACCTGATGGCGGTCGTCGGCCCGGACGGTGGGGGCGAGCTCGGCCGCAGCTACCGCCTCACGACCTACGGTGCGCTGGGCTTCGCGGTCCTGGCCAGCCGCAGCGTGGGTGAGGCGGTCGCGCTGGCGCTGCGCTTCTTCGACCTGAGCTTCGCCTTCGTCACCCCGCGGGTCTCGCTGGTCGACGACCGCGTGGTCGCCGACCTCACGGGGCCGGCGGTGCCCGGCGGGCTGCGCCGCTTCGTCGTCGACCGCGACGTCGAGGCGGTGCGCGCCGCGCTGCGCGAGCTGCTGCCCGTCGGCGCCGTCGTCGAGCGCACGGCCCCCGGCCGCCGGGCCGCGCCGTCCGCGGACGCGCGACTGACCTTCGACGCCGCCCTGCTCGCCCTGGAGCCGCCGACCCGGCGCGCCGACCTCGAGCTGTGCACCCGGCTGTGCGAGGAGCTGCTCGACCGGCGCCGCGCCCACACCGGCCTCGTCGCCGAGGCGCGTGCGCTCGTCGTGCAGCGCCTGCCCGACGGCGCCCCGATGCCGGACGTCGCCGCCGGCCTGGGGCTCAGTGAGCGCACGTTGCGTCGCCGCCTCGAGGCCGCCGGCACGTCGTACCGCACCCTGCTCGACGAGGTCCGCTCCGGCCTCGCCGCGGTCCTCCTGGAGGCTGGCCTCGGTGCCGCCGAGGTCTCGGCGCGGCTGGGGTACGCCGAGCCCGCGGCGTTCTCCCACGCCCGCACCCGCTGGAGGACGCGCGCCGACCCGGCGTGAAGTGCTGTCAGACGGACGCCGACCCGGCGCGAAGTGCTGTCGGACGGACGCCGACCCGGCGCAGAGTGCTGTCGGACGGACGCCGACCCGGCGCAGAGTGCTGTCGGACGGACGCCGACCCGGCGCAGAGTGCTGTCACTTCACGCCGGGTCGGCGTTCATGGGCGACACTTCGCGCCGGGTCGGCGTTCATGGGCGACACTTCGCGCCGGGTCGGCGTTCATGGGCGACACTTCGCGCCGGGTCGGCGTTCATGGGGCGACATTCTGCGCCGGGTCGGCGCTCCTGCAACGACACTTTGCGCCGGGTCGGCGTTCCTGGGGCCGCGGAGCTCAGGCGATCGTGAACCCGCCGTCGACGGCGATCGTCTGGCCGGTGACGTAGCCGGCGGCGTCGGAGGCGAGGAAGACGAGCGCGGCGGCGAGCTCGGCCGGGTCGCCCTTGCGGCCGGCGGGGACGCGGGGGAGCAGCCCCTCGAGGTAGCCGGGCGGGTACTCGTCGGTCATCTCGGAGGTGAAGAACCCGGGCGCGATGGCATTGACGCGGATGCCCTTGCGCCCGGTCCACTGCTGGGCCAGGTCGCGGGTGAGGCCGACGAGGGCCGCCTTGCTCGCGGAGTACGCCGCCTGGGGGAGTCCGGCGGTGGTGAGCCCGAGGACGGAGGAGATGTTGACGATGCTCGAGCCGGGCTGCATGACCCGACCGCACGCCTGCGCCATCCAGTAGCAGCCGTTGAGGTTGACGTCGACGACGGAGCGGAACTGCTCGGGGGTCTCGCGGGTGGCCGGCACCGCGGTGCCGAGACCGGCGTTGTTGACGAGCACGTCGACCCGACCGAACTCCTCCATCGCCGCCTGCACCAGCGCGGTGCACGAGTCGGGGTCGGAGACGTCGGTCGCCCGCGAGACCGCCCGGCGCCCGGCCGCCTCGACCAGCGAGGCGGTGTCGGCGAGCCGCTCGACCCGGCGCGCGCCGAGCGCGACGTCGGCGCCGGCCTGCGCCAGCGCCTCGGCGAAGGCGACCCCGAGGCCGCTCGAGGCTCCCGTGACGACGGCGACCTTGCCGTCGAGGCGGAACATGTCCAGGACCGGCTGCGCGCTCATGGGCCGACCTTAGGGCGTGGCTCCCCAACCCGCGCGGTCGCCCGCGCGGCGTCGCATCGGACCTGGACGGCGTTGTCGTCGCCCGCCGTGACTCCGCCACGGCGGGCTCCTCCGCCTTGCCAGCTCCGCGCGACCCCACGCCTGCTCCCACGGGGGTGGGAGGCCACGCCCTAGGGTCTCGTCGTCCTTGACGGGAGGATGGCCCCGTGAGTCGCCTCGTGCCCGAGCCCGGTCAGGTCGTCACGGTGTTCCGCTCGCGGCTGCGCCCCGACGCCGATGCGTACGCCGACCACGCGGCGCGGATGAGCGAGCTGGCCCGCACGATGCCGGGCTACGTCGAGCACAAGGTCTTCACCGCGCCCGACGGGGAGCGGGTGACGCTGGTGACCTTCGCCGACCGGGCGAGCCACGACGCGTGGGGCCGCCACCCCGAGCACCGCGCCGCCCAGCGGGCCGGGCTGAGCGACTACTACGAGGAGTACTCCATCGCCGTCGCCGAGGTCGACCGCGCGAGCTCGTGGAGCCGATCAGCCCAGGAGTGAGGCCTTGATCTCGGCCTTCAGCACCTTGCCGACCTTGGAGCGGGGCAGGTCGGGCCAGACCTCGACCTGCTTGGGCGCCTTGACCGGCCCGATCCGTTCCTTCACGAACGCCGCCAGATTGGCGCCCGGCACCTCCGAGCCGCCCCTCAGCTGCACCACCGCGGTGACCCGCTCGCCCCACTTCTCGTCGGGCAGCCCGATGACCGCGCAGTCCTGGACGGCCGGGTGCTGCATGAGGGCCTGCTCGACCTCGGTGGAGTACACGTTGAACCCGCCGGTGATCACCATGTCCTTGGCCCGGTCGACGATGAAGAGGTAGCCGTCGTCGTCGAGGTAGCCGATGTCGCCGGTGTGGTGCCAGCCGTGCGCGGACGCCGCGGCCGTCGCCTCCGGGTCGCGGTGGTAGCCCGCCATGACCAGCGAGCTGCGCACGACGATCTCCCCGCGCTCGCCGCGCGCCAGGAGCGCCCCGTCCTCACCCATGATCTGGACCGTCACGAGCGGTGCGGGTCGACCGGCCGAGGAGAGCCGCTCCCGGGCGAGCGTGCCGTCGGCGCGGAAGTGCTCGCGCGGCGCCAGCGTCGAGATCATCATCGGCGCCTCGGTCTGGCCGAACAGCTGACCCAGCACCGGCCCGATCCGCTCGATCGCCTCCTCGAGCCGGGCTGCCGACATCGGCGCGGCGCCGTACCAGAGGCACTGCAGGCTGCTCAGGTCGCGCCGCTCCAGATCGGGATGGGCCAGCACCATGTAGACCAGCGTGGGCGGCAGGAACGTGTGGGTGACCCGGTGCGCCTCGACGTGCTCCAGGAACGAGCCGACCTCGGGGGTGCGCATCACGACGACCTCGCCCCCGAGCGCCAGCACCGGGAAGCAGAGCACGCCGGCGGCGTGGGTGAGCGGGGCGAGGGCGAGGTAGACCGGGCGCCCCTCGAACGGGTAGCTCATCAACGTGATGGCGCTCATCGTCTCGAGGTTGGTGCCGGTGAGCTCCACCCCCTTCGGGCGCCCCGTCGTGCCGCCGGTGCCGACGACCATGGCGAGGTCGTCGACCGCCGGCAGGTCGGCCTCACGACCCGCACCCGCCGCGAGGAACGCCGACCAGCCCAGCGCGCCCGAGACCCCGTGGGTGTCGTCGTCGAGGCTGACCAGCGTGGTGAGCTGCGGCAGGTCGGGACGGATCCGCTCCACGAGGCCGGCGTACGCCGCCTGGTAGACGACGGCGACGCACCCGGCCAGCTCGAGCAGCTCGCGGTTCTCGGCCGCCTCGTTGCGCGGGTTGACCGGGCACCACACCGCTCCCGCGCGGCTGATGCCGAACACGCAGGTGAAGGCGCGCGGGTCGTTGGCCGAGATGACCGCGACCCGCTCACCCGGAGCCACTCCCCGCGCGGCCAGCGCCGCCGAGATGCGCGAGCTGAGCTCGCGCACCTCGGCGTACGTCGCCGTCCACCGGTCCGCACCCGGGTCCGCACCCGGGTCCGCACCCGGCCCCGTGGTCAGGCACGGGGCGTCGGGGTCGATCGAGACCCCCTTGTCGAGGTAGTCGCACAGGCGCACCGGTCTGTTCCTCCTCTGTGAGATCTGCGCTGGTGAGATCAGCGCTCGACGGTGACCACGGGCTCGGACACGAGCCCGAAGCTCCGCAGCACGCCGAGCAGCTCGCGGTGCCCGAACGCCTGGCAGCCCGAGGCGAACCCGACCCGTCTCGGCGGCTGCTGGAGCAGGGAGTACGCCGCGTAGGCCTGCAGCAGGCCGGTCTGCTTGTAGTTCTGGTTGCCGTGGATGACGACGTGGGCGCGCCCGAGCGGGCCGGAGGCGTGCACCGAGTCGACCGACTTGTTGAGGCGGGGGTTCTCCCGCGGCGGCATCTCGCTCATCACCTGAGCGGCCGTGGCCGTGAGCGCGGCGTAGCGCTCGTCGTCGGGGAGGTCCTTGGTCGACTCGACGGCGGCCGCCACGATCTGGGGCACCCCGGTCATGAGCGCCTTGTTGAAGACCCCGCCGAGCACCTTGCAGTTGGCGACCCGCGGGTCGCGCTTGAACCACACCGGGTGCGACGTGCCGCCCCACGGCAGGGCGAGCGCCAGCTCGTGCTGGCCGGGGATCGCGAGCTGGTAGAGCCCGGCCTCGGGGTCCCAGGGGACGTACTCGTTCTGCTCGAGGTGGAAGGCGCCGGCCAGTGCGGCGTTGACCAGGATGGTGAGGGTGGAGGCGACGGTCGGGCTGCCGCCCCAGAACACCGCGATGTCGAGGGTGTCGAGCCCGGGCTGCTCGAGCGCGATCTGCGCCGCGATCTCGCCGGTGGTGTACATGTGCGCGATGCCGGGGGCCAGCAGCAGCCCCTTCTCGGCGTACGCCGCGCCCCAGGTCTCGTCGCAGGTGATGAGCCAGTCCTGCTCGCCCGTGGTGTCGGTGTAGTGGACGCCGGCGGCGAGGGCCGCCTGGACCACGGCGGGCCCGAGCTGGGAGAAGGGGCCGACGGTGTTGAGGACCACCTCGGCGCCGTCGAGCAGGTCGGCGAGCGACTCGGGGCTGCCGTCGACCTCGACGATCTCGTAGTCGGCCGTCTCGATCCCGGGGACGTGGGCGTCCATGGAGCTCGTGAGCCGGTCCGCGCTGCGGCCGGCGGCGACGAACGGGACGCCGTACTCGCGGAGGTACTCGCAGATCAGCCGGCCGGTGTAGCCGGAGGCGCCGTAGACGACGACCTTCCTGGTGCTGGCCACGGCGCTCACATCCCCATCCCGCCGTCGACCGGCAGGCCGACGCCGTTGACGAACCGGGCCGCGTCGGAGGCCAGGAAGACCACCGCGTCGGCCATGTCGGCGACCTCGCCGAGGCGCCCGGACGGGGTCAGCTCGATGACCGCCCCGACGGCCTCCTCGGGCGAGCCGAAGAGCCCGATCTCGGCGACGTCGTTGGCCAGGCCCGCGCCCATCGCGGTCGGCACGAGGCCGGGGTAGATGCAGTTGACGCGGACGCCGTAGCCGAGCTTGCCCGACTCCATCGCCGCGACCCGGGTGAGCCGGTCGACGCCGGACTTGGTCGCGGAGTAGACCGAGATGCCCGGGAAGGCGATGGTCGCGGCGACCGAGGCGACGTTGACGACGACCCCGCCGGCGCCTGCGGCACCACCGGGGCGCATCGCGCGGAACGCGTGCTTGAGGCCCAGGGCGGTGCCGAGCAGGTTGACGTCGAGCTGCTTGCGCACGGTGTCCGGGTCGAGGTCGACGATGAGGCTGGTGATCTCGACGCCGGCGTTGTTGACGACGACGTCGAGGCCGCCGAGCAGGTCGACGGTCTCGGCGACCGCGGACTCCCAGCCGGCGTCGTCGGTGGTGTCGAGGCGCACCGAGCCGTGGCCCTCGCCGAGCGAGCTCGCCACCTCGGCGCCGAGCTCGTGCTGCAGGTCGGCGACGACGACCTTCGCTCCGGCGGCCGCGAGCGCGCGGGCCATGCCTTCTCCGAGCCCCTGGGCTCCTCCGGTGACCAGGGCCTTGCGGCCGGTGAGGTCGAGTGCGGTCATGCCGTTCTCCTCGCTGAGTGGCTGGGTGGTGGTGGTGAGTGGTGCCGGTCACACGGTGCTCGCCTTCTTGACGACTGTCAAGAGTTCTCTGGACAGTCGTCAAGACGGCACTCGGCGTGCGAGAGTGGGCCCGTGAGCGTCAAGCACGAGGAGCGCCGCGACCAGCTCGCCGAGTCCGCGCTGCGGACCCTCGGCGAGCGCGGCTACGCCCGCACCTCGCTGCGCGAGATCGCCCAGCACTCCGAGTTCAGCCACGGCGTCGTGCACTACTACTTCCACGACAAGACCGAGCTGGTCGTCCACGCGGTGCGCTACTACAAGGCCCGCTGCGTCACCCGCTACGACGGCGTCGTCGCCGACTCGAGCACCGCGCAGGAGCTCCTCGACGCCTTCGCCGCCAAGCTCGTCGAGACCGTGCTCGACGAGGCCCCCATGCACTGCCTGTGGTACGACGTGCGCGCCCAGAGCATGTTCGAGCCCGCACTGCGCGAGGCCGTCACCCTCATCGACCGCACGCTCGAGGAGATGATCTGGCGCGTCGTCTCGCGCTACGCCGAGCTCGCCGCTCGCCCGACGGCGCTCGACCCCGCGGCGGCGTACGGCGTGCTCGACGGGGTGTTCCAGCAGGCGCTGCTGGCCCACGTCGCCGGCGACGAGACCGCGCTGCCGCGGCTGGTCGACCAGGTGCACGGGCTGATGCCGCTGGTCCTGGCCTGAGTGATGGTCTGAGTGCTGGTCTGAGTGCTGGCCTGAGCCTGCCGGTCCTCGTCCGGTAGCCTGGGCCCGTGCACAGCCGCCTGCTTCTCTAGCCGCGTCGACACGCACGACTCGACGCGGCCGCCCCTCCTGCCCGAGGGGCTTTTTCGTGCCCCGGGTCCGACCAGCACACACCAGGAAGAGATCGATGGACGAGCACGAGCAGCCCACCACCTACGACGTCCACGCCGTGCAGAGCAAGTGGCGAGCCGTCTGGGACGAGCTGGAGCCGTTCCGGGCCGGCAGCGCCGCCCCGGGCCCCGACGGGCAGCCGGCCGAGAAGCGCTACGCGCTCACGATGTTCCCCTACCCGAGCGGTGACCTGCACATGGGTCACGCCGAGGTGACCGCGCTGCACGACGTGATCGCGCGCTACTGGTGGCAGAAGGGCTACGACGTCCTCAACCCGATGGGCTGGGACTCCTTCGGCCTGCCGGCCGAGAACGCCGCGTTCCGCAACGACGAGCACCCGGCGACCTACACCTACGCCAACATCGCGACCCAGCTGGACTCCTTCCGCAACTACGCCATCAGCTTCGACTGGTCGCGCCGGTTCAACACCAGCGACCCGGAGTACTACCGCTGGACCCAGTGGCTGTTCCTGAAGTTCCGCGAGCGCGGGCTGGCCTACCGCAAGAACAGCCCGGTCAACTGGTGCCCGCACGACCAGACCGTGCTGGCCAACGAGCAGGTCGTCGACGGCCGCTGCGAGCGCTGCGGCGCCGAGGTCACCAAGCGCGAGCTGACGCAGTGGTACTTCAAGATCACCGACTACGCCCAGGAGCTGCTCGACGGCCTGGACGAGCTGGAGGCCACCTGGCCGGCCCGCGTCGTGACCGCCCAGCGCAACTGGATCGGGCGCTCCGAGGGTGCGCACGTCACCTTCGAGATCGCCGGCCACGACCCCGTCACGGTCTTCACCACGCGACCCGACACGCTGTACGGCGCGACGTTCATGGTCGTGGCCGCCGACGCGCCGCTGGCCGCGTCGCTGGTCACCGACGAGCAGCGCCCGGCGCTGGAGGCCTACCTCGACGAGGTCCGCAAGGCCTCCGACATCGACCGCCTGGCCACCGACCGGCCCAAGAGCGGCGTCCCGCTGGGTGTCACCGCGACCAACCCCGTCAACGGCGAGCAGCTGCCGGTGTGGGCCTCGGACTACGTGCTGGCCGACTACGGCACCGGCGCGATCATGGCGGTGCCCGCCCACGACCAGCGCGACCTCGACTTCGCGAAGGCCTTCGACCTGCCCGTGCGCATGGTCGTCGACACCGGCGAGGACGACCCGGCCGCGACGTACGTCGCCACGACCGGCGACGGCACCTACGTCAACTCCGGACCGCTCGACGGGCTGCGCGACAAGGCCGCCGGCATCCGCACGATCATCGAGCGGCTGGAGGCCGACGGCTCCGGCACCGGCACGGTCAACTTCCGCCTGCGCGACTGGCTGCTGAGCCGCCAGCGCTACTGGGGCTGCCCGATCCCGATCGTGCACTGCGAGAAGGACGGCGAGGTCGCCGTGCCCGAGGACCAGCTGCCGGTGCTGCTGCCCGAGCTGCGCGGCGCCGACCTGAAGCCCCAGGGCGTCTCGCCGCTGGCCGCGGCCACCGACTGGGTCGAGGTCGAGTGCCCGACCTGCGGCGGACCCGCCACCCGCGACAGCGACACGATGGACACCTTCGTCGACTCGTCGTGGTACTTCCTGCGCTACTGCTCCCCGCAGTACACCGACGGTCCGTTCGACGTCGAGGCCGTGCGTCAGTGGATGCCGGCCGACATCTACGTCGGCGGCGTCGAGCACGCCGTGCTGCACCTGCTCTACGCCCGGTTCTTCACCAAGGTCCTGCGCGACATGGGCATGCTCGACTTCTCCGAGCCGTTCGCCGCCCAGCTCAACCAGGGCCAGGTGATCAACGAGGGCAAGAAGATGTCGAAGTCGCTGGGCAACGGCGTGCAGCTGGGCAGCCAGCTCGAGGAGTTCGGTGTCGACGCCGTGCGCCTGACGCTGGTCTTCGCCGGCCCGCCCGAGGACGACATCGACTGGGCCGACGTCTCGCCCGGTGGCTCGCTGCGCTTCCTGCAGCGCGCCTGGCGCCTGAGCGGCGACGTCACCTCGGAGCCCGGGGTCGACGTCGGCACCGGTGACGTCGCGCTGCGCCGGGTCACCGCCCGCACCGTGCACGACGCCGACGAGCTGCTGGCCTCGTTCCGGTTCAACGTCGTGGTCGCCCGCGTCATGGAGCTGGTCAACGCCACCCGCAAGGCCATCGACTCCGGCTGCGGCCCCGCCGACCCCGCCGTCCGCGAGGCCGTCGAGGCCGTCGCCGTCCTGCTGTCCCTCGTGGCGCCGTACACCGCGGAGGAGATGTGGAGCCGCCTGGGCCACGAGCCGACGGTGGCCCGCGCCGGCTGGCCGAGCGTCGACCCCGCCCTGCTGGTCACCGAGTCGGTCACCGCGGTGGTGCAGGTCAAGGGCAAGGTCAAGGCGCGGCTCGAGGTCAGCCCCGACGTCAGCGCCGCCGACCTGGAGGCCCTCGCGCTGACCGACGAGGCCGTCGTGCGGGCGATCGAGGGTCAGCAGGTGCGCCGCGTGATCGTGCGCGAGCCCAACCTGGTCAACATCGTCGTCTGAGGGGTCGTCTGAGGGGTCGTCGGGGTCGCCGGGGTCCTACGCTGCGTGGTCGTGACCACACCCACGACGACGACCACCAGCACCGTCGGCGAGGGCGACGCCCTCGTGACCTGGGACCTGCACGACGGGCCGGCCGGGCGGACACCCCTGGTGCTCCTCGGCTCGCCGATGGACGCCTCGGGGTTCACGGCGCTGGTGCCGCTGCTCGACGACCGGCCCGTCGTGACGCTCGACCCGCGTGGCGCGGGGCGCAACCCCCGCGCGACGTCGTCGCTCACGCCCGAGCTGCACGCCGAGGACGTGCACCGGGTGGTGGCGGCTGCAGACCTCGGGCCTGTGGACCTGTTCGCGACCAGCGGGGGAGCGGTGGTGGCGTGCGCGCTGCTCGCCGAGCACCCCGGAGACGTGCGCCGCGTCGTGCTCCACGAGCCGCCGACGGGCGCGTTCCTGCCCGACCGCGCCGTGTTGGAGGCGCTCTCGGCCGACCTGCGGGCGACGTACGACGAGCAGGGCCGCGGCCCGGCGATGGCGAAGTTCATCGAGATGGTGGTGCACTCCGGCGAGCTGACCCCCCGACTGGCTCGACCGTCCGGCGCCCGACCCGGCGCGCTACGGCCAGCCGGTCGACGACGACGGCGACCGCACCGACCCCCTCATGCGCAACTCGCCGGCGGTGCAGGACTTCGTCCCCGACCTCGAGGCGCTGCGCGCCCTCGGCGACCGGCTCGTGGTCGCCTGCGGCGCCGACTCGGGCGAGACCTGGGCGGCCCGGGGCGCGCGCAGCATCGCCGCGCAGATCGGCGTCGAGGTGGTCGAGCTCCCGGGCGGGCACACCGGATTCGCGCCGCCCGGCCACGGCGGACCGGGTGGCGACCCGGCGGGGTTCGCAGCGCTGCTGCGCGCGCTGCTGCCCTGACACCTCCGCAGCTCCAGCACCGGATCGGCTACCGTCCCCGCATGGCTGTGGTGGTGGTCACCGACTCGACGGCCTGCCTCCCGTCCGAGCTGGCAGCCGACCGCGGCATCGTCGTCGTGCCGCTGCAGGTGGTCATCGGGGCCGACGTCTTCGACGAGGGGGCCGACGGCGCGACCCCCGCGGCGATCGCGACCGCGCTGAAGGAGCGCCGAGCGGTGTCGACGTCGCGACCGACGCCCGCCGCGCTCGCGGCGGTCTACGACCGCTGCGCTGCCGAGGGGGCCACCGCGATCGTCTCGGTGCACCTGTCCTCGCAGGTCAGCGGCACGTTCGAGTCGGCCCAGCTCGCCTCCCGCGAGGCGGCGGTGCCGGTCGTCGCGGTCGACACCCGCCAGGTCGGCACGGCCACGGGCTTCGCCGCCCTGGCCGCCGCGGACGCCGTGGCGGCCGGTGGCAGCGCCGAGGAGGCGGCCGAGGTGGCCCGCCGGCGCGCCGAGCGCACCGACTCGCTCTTCTACGTCGACACGCTCGAGCACCTGCGCCGCGGCGGTCGCATCGGCGCGGCCGCCGCGCTCGTCGGCGGCGCCCTCGCGGTCAAGCCGCTGCTGGAGATCGCCGACGGCCGCGTCGCCTCGCTCGAGCGGGTCCGCACCTCCGCGCGCGCCCTCGCCCGGCTCGAGGAGCTCGCGGTGACCCGGGCCGGGTCCGCCCCGGCCGACATCGCGGTCGCCCACCTCGACTCCCCGGAGCGCGCGGAGCAGCTGACCGCCCGCCTCACCGAGCGCCTCGCGGCCAACCTGCAGGGACGTGACGTGCTGTGCGGCGAGCTCGGCGCCGTGCTGGGGGCCCACGTCGGCCCCGGCATGCTCGCGGTCTGCGTCGCGCCCGTCGTCTGACCACGCGACCGCCCGACCGTCCACCAGTCGTCCACAGGGACGGCCCGAGGTCGGGTCGTCCACAGGTCGCGCGGCGGCCCGTCGCGCTGGGTCGTGAACTCTCCTACGTTCTCAGCCATGCGCTCCCGCCGGTCCGACCTCGAGCACCAGGAGGCGGTCTCCCGACGTCTCGCCCTGCTCGGCGACGAGCTCGCCGGGGTGCGGCCGGCGCGGGTCTCCGCGCTCCCGGCGCCGCCGTCGGGGCCGGTGCTCGGGCCACCGGACGACGGGCCCGACCACGGGTCGGACCACGGGTCGGACCACGGGTCGGACCACGGGTTGGACGAGGGGCCGGCGTGGTACGACGAGCACACCCGCGTGGCGCCGCACCGGCACCCTCCGGCGCCGCGTCACCCGAGCCCGCCCCCGCCCTCGCCCTCACCGGAGCCCGTCCCGGTGCCCGGTCGCCACGCGGCCCGGCGTCCGGGTCCCGTCGTGCCGCTGCCGAGCGTGGTCGCCGATGGGCTGCCCGGCCGGCTCGGCGGGCTGGCGTTCGGCGCGCCTCAGGTCGCCGTGGTCGCGGTGCTGGTGGCGCTGGGGCTGGCGGTCACCTGCTGGTGGCTGGTGCGCTCGGGCTCGGACACCGTCGAGGGGCAGCTCAGCGCGGCTCCGGCCGTCGGTCTCGTGACACCGTCGGGCGCGGTCTCCGCCGACGAGGGTGCCGACGAGGGTGCCGACGAGGGTGCCGTCGAGGGCGCCGTCGAGGCGGCGGGGGCCGGTGCTGGAGCGACCGGGTCCGCCGCGACGGCCGACGCGGCGCCTACGACGGTCACGGTCGACGTGGCCGGCAAGGTGCGGCGGCCGGGCATCGCGGTCCTGGGAGCCGGTGCCCGGGTGGTCGACGCGCTCACCGCCGCCGGAGGAGCCCGGCCGGGCGTCGACCTGACGACGCTCAACCTCGCCCGGGTGCTCGTCGACGGCGAGCAGATCCTGGTCGGCGTCGACCCGCCCACGGGGGCGGCGGCCGCGGCCGGGCAGGCCCCCGCGACCGGGGCGGCGTCCTCGGCCGGTGGGGGATCGGCGCCCGGCGCTCTCGTCGACCTCAACACCGCGACCGTCGACCAGCTCGACGCCCTCCCCGAGGTCGGCCCGGTGACGGCCCAGGCGATCCTGGCGTGGCGCACCGAGCACGGCGCCTTCACCTCCGTCGACGAGCTGCTCGAGGTCGACGGCATCGGCGAGGTCACGCTGGGCAAGATCGCGCCCTACGTGACGGTGTGAGGCTCGAGCCCGCCTCGGCCGACGACGAGCAGCTCCCCGAGAGGGACCGGACCGACCTGCGGATGCCGCTGGTCGGCGCGGCTGCCTGGCTCGGCGCACTGGGCGCGACCGTGCTCGCCGGCCGAGCGCTCGTCGGCGCCACTGCGGTGCTGGTCCTCGTCGGAGGTGGCGCAGCGCTGGTCCTGCGCGGACGGCGCCTCGCGCCACTGGTGGCCGCCCTGGTGCTCGTGGCCCTGGCCGCGGGCGGGGGAGCGGCGCTGCGCATCGCACGGGTGAGCGACAACCCCGTCGCCGACCTGGCGCACGAGGGGGCCGCGGTGAGCGTCGTCGGCACCGTGACGTCCGACGTGCGTCGGGTGCACGGCGGGTTCGCCGACCAGCAGCTGTGGCGCCTCGAGGTGCGCACGGTGACCGGGCGCGGCCGCACGGTGGAGCTCGCGGCTCCGGTGCTGGTGCTCGACGACGTCGGCGAGGAGGGCGCCGAGGGACCTCTACTCGGTGCGGAGGTGCAGCTGCGGGGCCGGCTCCTGGCGGCCGACGACCCCGACACCGCCGCCCTGCTCCGGCCGAGCGGGCCGATCAGCGTGGTCGAGGGCCCCGACGTCTGGTGGCGGGCGGCGGGCGCGGTGCGCTCGGCCCTGCGGGAGTCGGTCGCCCACCGCCCCGCCGACCAGCGCGCGCTCGTGCCCGCCCTCGTGGCGGGCGACGACGGGGACGTCTCGTCCGAGGTCCAGGAGGCGTTCCGCACGACCGGCCTGACCCACCTCCTCGCGGTGTCCGGCACCAACCTCACGCTGATCGTGGGCTTCCTGCTGGTCCTGGCCCGCTGGGGCGGCGTGCGCGGGCGCTGGCTGGTGGTGGTCGCGGCAGCCGGGATCGTCGGCTTCGTGCTGGTGGCGCGCACCGAGCCGAGCGTGCTGCGCGCGGCGGTGATGGGCACCATCGGTCTGGTCGCGATGAGCGCCAACGGGCGGCACCGGGCGCTGCGCGGGCTGGGCCTGGCGGTCCTGGTGCTCGTGCTCGTGCAGCCGAGCCTCGCGGTCTCGGCGGGGTTCGCCCTGTCGGTCCTCGCGACCGGCGGCATCCTCCTGCTCGGACCACCGTGGCGCGACGCGCTCGGCCGCTGGCTGCCGCGCTGGCTGGCCGAGGCCGTGGCGGTCCCGACCGCCGCTCAGCTCGCGTGCACCCCGCTCGTGGCGGCGATCTCCGGGCAGGTGAGCCTGGTCGCGGTGGTCGCCAACCTGCTGGCGGCCCCGGCCGTCGGTCCCGCCACCGTGCTCGGTCTGGCGGGCGGTCTCGTGACGCTGGTCTGGGCGCCGCTCGGACGCCTGCTCGGCACCCTCGCCTCGTGGTGCGTCGCCTGGCTCGTCACCGTCGCCGAGCACGGCGCGACGCTGCCGGCTGCCGCGGTGTCCTGGGGCACGGGTGCCGGCTCGCTCGTGGCCCTCACCGCCCTCACGCTGGCGATCGCGCTCCTCGGTCCGCGGGTCGTGCGTCGACCGCTCCTCGGTGCCGTCGTGGTGCTGGTCCTGGTCGCCGCCGTGCTGGTGCGCCCGCCCGCCCTCGGCTGGCCACCGGGCGACTGGGTCGCCGTCGCCTGTGACGTCGGGCAGGGCGACGCCCTCGTGCTCCGCGCTGCTCCGGGCCAGGCGGTGGTCGTCGACGCCGGCCCCGACCCGGGTCAGGTCGACCGGTGCCTCGACCGGCTGGGCGTGCACCGCGTGCCCCTGCTCGTGCTCACCCACTTCCACGCCGACCACGTCGACGGCACCAGCGGTGTGGCCGACGGCCGGCCGGTCGACGCGGTGGAGACGACCCGGCTGCTCGACCCGCCCGGCGGCGTCGCGGCGGTCGCAGACGGCCTCGCGGCGGAGGGGTCGGGGAGCGCCCCGACCGCCTCCGCGGCGTACGCCGAGACCCGGCGGGTCGGCGCCGTGACCCTGCAGGTGCTGTGGCCGCTGCCCGACTCGCCGACGCAGGGCCCGGGGGACGGGTCGACGGCCAACGAGGCGAGCGTGGTGCTGCTCGCCGAGGTCGGGGGCCTGCGCCTGCTGCTCACCGGCGACCTCGAGCCCGAGGGGCAGGCCGCGCTGGCGCGGCTGCTGCCCGGGCTGCGGGTCGACGTGCTGAAGATGCCCCACCACGGCAGCCCGCACCAGGACGAGGACTGGCTCGTCTCGCTCGAGGCGTCGGTGGTCCTCGTCTCCGTGGGTGCCGACAACGACTACGGCCACCCGGCCGCCTCGGCCCTCGACCCGTTGCGCGCCGCGGGCGCCGAGGTGCACCGCACCGACCAGGAGGGGGACCTCGCCGTGCTGGCCTCGGGTGAGGTCGCCACGGGGAGGTGAGCCGTCGGTGCCGTGTGCCAGGGTGGTGCCATGGACGTCCTCGGCCGGGTCACGCTCGTCACCGGCAAGGAGGAGTTCCTCGGTGAGCGCACGGTGCAGGCCGTGCGGGCGGCGGTGCGCCGGGTCGACCCGGAGGCGGAGTTCTCTGAGGCCCAGGCCTCGGGGCTCACGCTCGCCACCCTGGGCGAGCTGTCGGCGCCGTCGCTGTTCAGCTCGGTGCGGTGCGTCGTGGTGCGCAAGCTCGAGGACCTGCCAGAGGAGTCCGTCGCCGGCCTGCTCGACTACGCCGCGGCCCCCGCCGAGGACGTCGCGCTCGTGCTCGTGCACTCCGGCGGCACCAAGGGCAGCGGGGTGCTGACCAAGCTCCGCAAGCTGTCCGGCGTCGACGAGTCGAAGTCGGGCGAGGTCAAGACCTGGGAGCTGGCCGGGTTCGTGGCCGCCGAGGTCAAGAGCCACGGCGGCCGCATCGACAAGGTCGCCGCCCAGGCCCTCGTGCAGGCCGTCGGGCAGGACCTCCGCGCGCTCGCCGCCGCCAGCGACCAGCTCGTCTCCGACGCCGAGGGCCGTCCGATCACCGAGGAGCTCGTGCGCCGCTACTTCGGCGGTCGCGCCGAGGGCAAGTCGTTCGTCATCGCCGACGCGGCGTTCGCCGGCCGCCGCCAGGCTGCCCTCGAGGAGCTGCGCTGGGCGCTGGCCTCCGGGGTGCCGTCGACCTTCGTGACGTCGGCGTTCGCGGGCTCCGCGCGCGGCCTGGCCCGGTACGCCTCGGCCAGCCGCGGCACGGGCGAGTCCGACCTGGCGCGCGAGGTCGGCGTGCCGCCGTGGAAGCTCAAGGAGCTGCGCAGCCAGTCGCAGGCGTGGACCGAGCCGGGGCTCTCCCGCGCCATCCGCGCGGTCGCCCAGGCCGACGCCGACATCAAGGGCGCCGCCAGCGACGCGCACTACACGCTCGAGCGGCTGGTCCTCACGATCACCGCCCTGCGCGAGCCGCGCTGAGCTGAGCTGAGCCGCACCGAGCAGAGCCGGGGAGACGCACGAAGGCCCGCCCCCACCGGGACGGGCCTGCGCGAAGATCAGAGAAGGGCGAGCCTCAGAGCGAGGCGGCCTTCTTGGCGATCGCGGACTTGCGGTTCGCGGCCTGGTTCTTGTGGATGACGCCCTTGGAGGCGGCCTTGTCGAGCTTCTTCGAGGCGTCGGCGGCGAGCGCCTTGGCGGCGGCGGTGTCGTCGCCCTCGGCGGCCTCGCGGAACTTGCGGATCGCGGTCTTCAGACCGGTCTTCACGGCCTTGTTGCGCTCGTGACGCTTCTCGTTCTGCTTGTTCCGCTTGATCTGGGACTTGATGTTGGCCACAGGTGTGAACTCTCGATTACGTCGGTGGGTGGAAGATCTCGGAGCGCGCGGCACGGGCCGCAGCGCGACGGACAACGTTAACAGCGGGGCGCCTGAGCCCTCAAATCCAGCCGCGCCGCTGCGCGAGCCACGTCCAGGCGACCTCCCCCTGCCACCGCTGCAGGTCGCGCAGGTACGGCGAGGCGGTCGGTGCGGGAAGCCCGGACTGGCGCAGGCTCCAGCCTGCCACGAGGGCGAGCAGTGCGTCGACGTGCGCGACCGGCACCTCGCGGGTCAGCGGCCTCGTCGCCAGCAGGGCGTCGGCGTCGTGCCCGTCGCCGCGCGGGCCGAGGAGCGCGAGCACCGTGTCGATCCACGCCGCCCCGCGCACCGGGCAGTCCCAGCCCGCCAGGAGCACGGTGCCGTCCGGGCGCACGAGGATCTGGTCGTCGCGCAGGTCGAAGTGCACGAGGGTGTCGCCCGTGGTCGCCTCGGCGCAGCTCGCCGCGAGGTCGACGGCCTCGTCGAGGTGCTCGGCCATGCCCGGGAGCAGCACGCGCACGTCGTCCCACAGCTCGGGCCAGCCAGCGATCTCGTCGCCGATCCCGGGGGCGGCTGGCGCGGACGGGGCCGGTGTGAGCAGGGCGGCGGCGCGCTCCAGGGAGTCGAGGGCGGACCCCACCTCGCGCAGGTCCCAGGGGCGCAGCGGCATCCGGCCCTCGTGGTGCTCGGTCTCGAGCACGACCCACTCGGCGGTCGGGCGTCCCGTCGCGTCCGCGCCGTCGACCCACCGCAGGCGCGGGGCCGGTACGCCGGCCGGCAGGGTCGCGAGGGTGGCGGCACGGCCGCCGAGCGCGCCGGCGAAGGCGCGCTGCGCGGTGACCGAGGCCGCGTGCACGTCGTGGCGGGTGCCGGCCGCGGTGGTCAGGACGGAGGAGAACTCCGGGGTGTAGCCCGCGGTGCGCGTGCGCGCACCGACGACGGGGGAGCCGAGCCGGGCCTCGACGAGCGCCCGCACGTGCGGCGGCAGGTGCACCCACTCGAGGCGGCGCGCCGTGCGACCGGTGGGCAGACTGCTCAGCACGGGGACGGGCGGCACGGTCCCATGCTCCCCGAGGCGCCCCGCGGATCTGGCGAATGGGGGGTGCCGGGGCGGCGTGGGATGATCGGACCTCCACCCGATGAGCCCCGCACGAGCCCGAGAGTGAGCCCGTTGTCCCGCACCAGCGCGCCGGAGCCCGGTCACACCGACCCGGCGACCATCCGCAACTTCTGCATCATCGCCCACATCGACCACGGCAAGTCGACGCTGGCCGACCGGATGCTGCAGCTGACCGGGGTCGTCGACGAGCGGGCGGCCCGCGCGCAGTACCTCGACCGCATGGACATCGAGCGTGAGCGCGGCATCACGATCAAGAGCCAGGCCGTGCGCATGCCGTGGACGGTCGAGGCCGGCAACGAGACGGGCGCCGAGCCGGGCACCTACGTCCTCAACATGATCGACACCCCGGGCCACGTCGACTTCACCTACGAGGTCTCGCGCAGCCTCGAGGCCTGCGAGGCCGCGATCCTGCTGGTCGACGCCGCCCAGGGCATCGAGGCGCAGACCCTGGCCAACCTCTACCTCGCCCTCGGCGCCGACCTGCACGTCATCCCGGTGCTCAACAAGATCGACCTGCCGAGCGCCAACGTCGAGAAGTACGCCGCCGAGCTGGCCGGGCTGGTCGGCTGCGAGGTCGAGGACGTGCTGCTCACCAGCGCCAAGACCGGGCTCGGCGTCGCGGCGCTGCTCGACGAGATCGTGAAACAGACCCCGCCGCCGGTGGGCCGCGCCGACGCCCCGGCGCGCGCGCTGATCTTCGACTCCGTCTACGACACCTACCGCGGCGTCGTCACCTACGTCCGCGTCGTCGACGGGTCGCTGACCCACCGCGACCGGATCAAGATGATGTCGTCCGGGACCACCCACGAGCTGCTCGAGCTCGGCGTCATCAGCCCCGAGCAGGTCAAGGCCGGTGAGATCGGGGTGGGCGAGGTGGGCTAC
Organism: Nocardioides flavescens; assembly: GCF_009823805.1. Lineage (GTDB taxonomy): Bacteria > Actinomycetota > Actinomycetes > Propionibacteriales > Nocardioidaceae > Nocardioides > Nocardioides flavescens. Next base: position 98,601 of record NZ_WUEK01000010.1, read on the forward strand.
CTCATCACCGGCGTGAAGGACGTGCGCCAGTCGCGCGTCGGTGACACGATCACCACCCAGAGCGCCCCGGCCTCCGACCCGCTCGGCGGCTACAAGCACCCCAACCCGATGGTCTACGCCGGGCTCTACCCGATCGACGGCGACCAGTTCGGCGACCTGCGCGAGGCGCTGGAGAAGCTGCAGCTCAACGACGCCGCGCTGACCTACGAGCCCGAGACCTCCGGCGCGCTCGGCTTCGGCTTCCGCATCGGCTTCCTGGGCCTGCTGCACATGGAGATCACCCGCGACCGCCTCGAGCGGGAGTTCGGGCTCGACCTGATCTCGACGGCTCCCAACGTCGTCTACGAGGTGACGATGGAGGACGGCTCCCGGCACGCCGTCACCAACCCCAGCGAGTTCCCCGAGGGCAAGATCGCCGAGGTCCGCGAGCCGGTGGTGCGCGCGACCATCCTCAGCCCCTCGGACTACATCGGCACGATCATGGAGCTGTGCCAGACCAAGCGCGGTCTGCTGCAGGGCATGGACTACCTCTCCGAGGACCGCGTCGAGATGCGCTACACGCTGCCGATGGGCGAGATCGTCTTCGACTTCTTCGACCAGCTCAAGTCGCGCACCAAGGGCTACGCCTCCCTCGACTACGAGCGCTCGGGCGAGCAGGCCGCCGACCTGGTGAAGGTCGACATCCTGCTCCAGGGCGAGCCCGTCGACGCGTTCAGTGCGATCGTGCACGAGGACGCCGCGTACTCCTACGGCGTGATGATGGCCGGCAAGCTCAAGGAGCTGATCCCGCGCCAGCAGTTCGAGGTGCCGATCCAGGCCGCGATCGGTGCGCGGGTGATCGCGCGCGAGAACATCCGCGCGATCCGCAAGGACGTCCTCGCCAAGTGCTACGGCGGTGACATCTCCCGCAAGCGCAAGCTCCTCGAGAAGCAGAAGGAGGGCAAGAAGCGGATGAAGATGGTCGGTCGCGTCGAGGTCCCCCAGGAGGCGTTCGTCGCCGCGCTCTCGACCTCGGAGAAGTCCGGCAAGTAGTCGCCGCGCGGCTGCACGCCATCTGGACCGGTGCGGGTCCGGAGGGTCGGGTGGGTCGGTGCGTCGGGTTATCCTCCCGGTGGGGGGTGCGTCCCGGACGGTGGGAACCGTCGGCACGGGGCGTTCTCGGACGCGGTTTCGTGGGGGAGCCGCGCCAGCCACTCGAGGGGAACGTGGCATGGAGTCGTACGACGCCAGCGGCAGCCCGAGCGCGCGAGCAGCCGAGCTGCGCGCGAGCCTGGGCACACGCCGCGAGGCCGAGAGCCTGCTGGCGGAGGCGAGCGCCGCGCGGCGCGCCGCCGCCGCCGACGCCGACGCGCTCGTCGAGGAGGCCCAGCAGCTGTCCGCCGAGCTCCTCGCGGAGGCCCGCGCCTCCGCCGAGCGTCTGCTCGCCGAGGCCGGGGTGCGCGCGGAGGCCGTCGTCGCCAGGGCGCGCGAGGAGGCGGACGCCGTCGCTCGTGAGGCGCGGGCCGCGGCCGACGCGGTGCGCGCGCGTGCCGAGGCCGAGGTCGAGGAGCACCGCCGTCGCGTGCGGGCCGAGGTCACCGCCCAGGTCACCCGCGAGCTCGAGGAGCGCAACCAGGCCGAGCTCGCCCGTCAGCAGGACCGGCAGCAGGCGGTGGTCGGCGACCTGGAGGCGTCGGTGCGGATCCTGGGGGTCTCGCTCGACTCGGCGGCCGCCAACGTCACCGAGATGCTGAGCGCGCTCGCCGAGCTGCGCACGCACACCGACGACTCCCTGGCCGCGCTCTCCGGCCACGTCGCGAGCAGCGCCGCGGCGGAGCCAGCGACGGTCGAGCCCGTCGCGGAGTCGGCCGAGGCGACGTCCGCGTCGCGGACCGCCGGTGCGGACGACCTGTTCCGCTCCACGGCACCGCGGCGCCGGGCGGTGCCCGAGGTGCCGATCCCGCCCGACCCGGTCACCTCGACCGACGACGACCCGTGGGACGGGCAGGCGCCACCGCGCACGGCCACCGAGGCCTTCCTCCGCTCGGCGCACCTCGACCACGGCGACCCGCCGCTGCCCCCGATGGACGACGCCGAGGTGAGCGCTCGCTACGCCCGCGACGCGATGCGCGCGGCGGCCCGCTCGCGTTCGCGGCGGGACTCCGAGACGCTCGGCGTCGACCCGGAGCGGGCGGCCCCGGCTCGACCAGGCCCGGACGAGCGGGCGCGCGACAGCGACGGGGGGTCGGCGGAGGAGCGCACCGGTGACCAGGCCGGCAAGCCGCTCGGCTGGCTCTTCCGCTCCCCGTGACCGGACGCGCGAGCACGCGGGCTCGCGCCGGTGACGCCACGGCCGGTGAGGAGTCGTCGGGAGGTGGCGATGGCCGCGCGTGACGTGCTCGCCGCGGCCTGGCGCCGCCGGCTGCCGGTGGTGCTCGTCGTGGTCGTCGCCGCGGTCGCGGCGCTCATCGGAGCTCAGCTCGCGCCGCAGCGCTGGACGGCCACGGCCCTGGTCCAGGTGGTCGTGGCCGAGCCTGACGGGAGCAGCGAGGTCCGAGTGCGGCCCGACGACCTCGCGGCGAGCCTCGCGGCCGCGTCACCCGCCGACGTCCGGCCGGGTGCGCCGGCGGCCGAGCTGTCGTCCGAGGGCGCGTTCGTGCGGGTCGAGGTGGAGGCAGGTGAGGCCCGCACGGCGGCCGCGCGGGCCGACGCCGTCGCCGCTGCGCTCACGCGGGCCCGGATCGGTGAGGAGCTCGGCCCGGGTGGGCCGGCGCAGGTGGTGCTCGTGGCTCCCGCGGGCGCTCCCAGCGCGACGTCGAGTCCCTGGCTCGGGCTGCTCACCGCTCTCGCGGCGCTGGTGGCCGCGGGTCTGACGGCGGTGGCCGCCGGAGCACCCGACCGGCGGGTGCTTCGCCTCGACGACGTGGCCGAGGTCGAGGCTGCGGTCGCCGCTCCGCTCCTGGCCCGGTTCGACGCGCCGCGCGACCTCACGGAGCTGCCCGCACTCACCCCCGGGACCGCCGCCGCGGAGGCGTTCCGCCACCTGGCCTGGACGGTCCGCGGCCGCGGCGCCGACGCGGCGCCACCGACCACCCGCACCGTGGCCGCCGACGTCGTCGACGGTGACGACCACGTGTGGGTCGGGGCCAACCTCGCCATCTCGCTGGCCCAGGCGGGCCGACGGGTGCTGCTCGCCGACGGACGGATGGGCGAGCGGTTCGGCGTGCCGGGCCGCCGTGCCCCGGACACCCCCGGGCTCTACGACGTCCTCGGCGGGGCCGACCTCGGGGCGGCCGTGACCCCGGGGCCGGTCTCCGGCCTGCAGGTGCTGCCGTCCGGCACGTGGGGCGACGAGCCGGTCGGCACCCTGCTCGCGCGCCGGTTCGCGGCGTTCCTCGACTCGGCCACGTCGTCGTACGACGACGTGGTGGTGCTGGGCCCGCCGCTGGAGGACAGCGACGACAGCCGGGTCATGGCCGAGGCTGCCGACCTCGTGCTCACGGTCGCGGGCGGCGCGGTGACGTTCCCGACGCTGCGGGGCCACGCGGAGCGGCTGCGCGCCGCCGGGGCGCGGGTCCTCGGCACCGTCGTCATCTCCCGGCCCTAGGGGGCTCCTAGGTGCCGCGTCCGGGGACGTCGGGCACGATCGACCGGGTGCCGTCCCTGCCCGCCCTGCCGCGCGACCTCCCTCCCGGGGTGCGCGCCATGGCCGCGCGCGGAGAGGCGTGGGCGGCGTACGTCGACGCGCTGCCGCGGCTCCTGCGCGAGCTGAGCGAGGAGTGGGGCCTGACCGCCGAGCCTGACGAGCCCGGTGGGGAGGTCGCCCACGGGTTCGCCTCGGTGGTCGTGCCCGTACGGCGCGAGGGCGAGCCCGCGGTGCTCAAGCTCGGCTTCCCCGACGAGGAGAGCGAGCACGAGGCGCTGGCCCTGCAGCGCTGGGGCGGCGAGGGGGCCGTGCGGCTGCTCGCCGCGGACCCGCGGCGCCGCGCCCTGCTGCTCGAGCGGCTCGAGCCCACGGACCTCGGGGAGCTCTGGGACGTCGAGGCGTGCGAGGTCGTCGCCGGGCTCTACGCACGACTGCACCGACCGGCACCTCCGCAGCTGCGGCGGCTCACCGACGTCGTCGACCGCGCCGTGCCCGGCCTGCGTGCCCTGCCGCGCGACGCGCCGCTGCCGCACCGGCTCGTGGAGCAGGCCCTGTCCCTGATCGACCAGCTGCGGGCCGACGACCCGGGCCGGCTGCTCCACACCGACCTGCACTACGCCAACGTGCTGGGCAGCGTCGACACGGCCGGGCGCGGGCCGTGGCTCGCGATCGACCCGAAACCGCTGGCGGGCGACCCGCACGCCGAGCTCGCGCCCATGCTGTGGAACCGCTGGGACGAGCTCGTGGAGTCCTGGGACGGCGTCCGCGGCGCCGTCCGTCGCCGGTTCCACACCCTCGTGGACGCAGCCGGCCTCGACGAGGACCGCGCCCGCGGCTGGGTGGTGGTGCGGATGGTCCTCAACGCGTTCTGGGAGTGCCAGCAGGCGGCGCCCGACCGCGGCTGGATCACGCGGTGCGTGACGCTGGCCAAGGCGGTCCAGGACTGATCCGTGAATGATTCTGCGCCCACGCCCGCCAGGCGCATCATGGGGCGCGTGGACAGCGCGGTGGGTCGGGTCAGGTCGGTCAACGTCGGCACCCCGCGTGAGGCGCCGTGGGCCGGCATCGGCCGCACCTCGATCGACAAGGCCCCGGTGGCCGGCCCCGTCGAGGTCGGTCCGCGGGGGCTGGCCGGCGACCAGGTCTCCGACACCCGGCACCACGGCGGGCGCGACAAGGCCGTCTACGCCTTCGCCCGCGAGCAGCTCGACTGGTGGACCGAGCAGCTCGGCGACCCGCTGCGCGACGGGGAGTTCGGCGAGAACCTCACCGTCGAGGGCTACGACGTCGACGCGGCCGAGATCGGCGAGCGGTGGCAGATCGGGTCGGTGCTGCTCGAGGTGGCCTCGGTCCGCACGCCGTGCAACGACTTCCGCACCTGGATGGGGCGCGGCGGCCACGACAACCGGGGCTGGGTCAAGCGGTTCGCCCAGCACGCGCACCCGGGTCCCTACCTGCGGGTCCTCGAGCCGGGCACGCTCAGCGCCGGCGACGACCTCGTGGTCGTGCACCGCCCGGGCCACGGCGTCAGCGTCGAGGTGATGTTCCGGGCGCTGGTCGGGGAGCCCGAGCTGCTGCCGCGGCTGCTCGCCGTCGACGGGCTCGTCGAGGAGGCGCGCCAGCGGGCGGAGGCGTTCGCCGCCGGCCCCGGGATGATCCGTTAGTCCGCGCCGTCCCGCACGTCGGTCGGTCGGTGTACGACGGTGTGGAACGTCGCGTACTACCGGCCGGTAGCCGCGGCTTGTGGCTGTGAACTAGGTTACTCCGCACCGACCGACCCGACCGGCCCGCTGCCCGGGCCAGCCAGGAGAAGCCATGCCCCGCACCGTCGACCCGAGCTTCGTCGATCTCCTCACGCCGAGCTTCGCCCAGCTCTTCCTCGACCGGGTCGCCGCGTCGTCGCCGCGCGAGGCCTTCCGCTACCCGGTGGACGGGGGCCAGGGGGACGGCTGGGAGTCGGTGACCTGGGCCGAGGCGGGCGAGCGGGTCACCCGGCTCGCCGCGGGCCTGCTGTCGCTGGGCATCGAGCCCGAGCAGCGCGTCGGCATCGTCTCCTCGACCCGCTACGAGTGGGTGCTGGCCGACCTCGCGATCATGTGCGCCGGGGGCGCGACCACCACGGTCTACCCCTCGACCAACACCGAGGACACGGCGTTCATCCTGACCGACTCCGACTCCCAGGTGGTCTTCGCCGAGGACGACGAGCAGGTGAAGAAGCTCCTCGAGCGCCGCGGCGACCTCGGCTCGGTCCGCAAGGTCGTGACGCTCACGCCCGTCACCAGTGACGCGGGGGACTGGCTGATCAGCCTGGAGGAGCTCGCTGAGCTCGGTGACGCCCACCTCGCCGAGCACCCCGACGCCGTGACGAGCACCGTCGCGGCGATCGGCCCCGACCGTCTCGCGACGCTCATCTACACCTCCGGCACCACCGGGCGCCCCAAGGGCGTGCGGCTCAAGCACTCCTCGTGGGTCTACGAGGGCGAGGTCATCAAGGCGCAGGGCATCCTCGGCGAGGACGACCTGCAGTTCCTGTGGCTGCCGATGGCCCACTCCTTCGGCAAGGTGCTGCTCTCCTCGCAGCTCGCCTGCGGCTTCGCCACCGCCATCGACGGCCGCGTCGACAAGATCGTCGACAACCTCGGCGTCGTGAAGCCGACCTTCATGGGTGCCGCCCCCCGCATCTTCGAGAAGGCCCACGCGCGGATCGTGACGATGCAGGCCGCCGAGGGCGGGGCCAAGGAGAAGATCTTCACCCAGGCCTTCAAGGTCGGCCTCGAGGTCGACCGCCTCAAGCTCGCGGGCAAGTCCGTCCCGCTGCCGCTCAGGGTGCAGCACGCGCTGTTCGACAAGCTCGTCTTCAGCAAGGTCCGCGAGCGCTTCGGTGGTCGCGTGCGGTTCTTCATCTCCGGCTCCGCCGCGCTCAACTCTGAGATCGCGCAGTGGTTCCACGCCGCAGGCATCCTGATCCTCGAGGGCTACGGCATGACCGAGAACGCCGCCGGCGCCACGGTCAACCACCCCGACGACTACAAGATGGGCACCGTCGGGCCCGCCATGCCGGGCAGCGAGATCAAGCTCGGTGAGGGCGACGAGGTGATGCTGCGCGGACCCCACATCATGGACGGCTACCACAACCTGCCCGAGGAGACCGCCAAGGCGCTCACCCCCGACGGCTGGCTGCACACCGGCGACAAGGGCAGCATCGACGCCGACGGCTTCCTCACGATCACCGGGCGGATCAAGGAGCTGTTCAAGACCTCGGGCGGCAAGTACATCGCCCCGCCGGCCATCGAGTCGAAGTTCAAGGCCATCTGCCCCTACGCCAGCCAGTTCATGGTCTTCGGCGAGGAGCGCAACTTCGTCGTCGCGCTCGTCACCCTCGACCCCGACGCCATCGCCGGTTGGGCGGCCGAGAACGGTCTGGACGGCAAGTCCTACACCGAGATCGTCCGCGCGCCCGCCACCCGCGAGATGGTCGGCGGCTACGTCGAGCAGCTCAACGAGCGCCTCAACCGGTGGGAGACGGTCAAGAAGTGGGAGCTGCTCGACCACGACCTCACCATCGAGAGCGGTGAGCTCACCCCGTCGATGAAGGTCAAGCGCAACGTCGTCGCCGCCAACAACAAGGACCGGCTCGAGGCGTTCTACTCCTGAGCCACGCCTGACGGCCGTCCGCCGGCTCCGCGCGGGCTCGTCGGCTGCTCGCAGTTCCCGCACAGGGAACGCACAGTCGACGAGCCCACGCTGGAGCCATGAGCGCACACGAGCACGACCACGACCACGACGAGCACCGCGAGGGACTGTCCTACGACCTGCCCCAGATGCAGGAGCGCGGGATGGTGCGCCGCACGATGGGCCGTCGCGGTCTGCTCGGGGTGTTCGGCGGGCTCGGCGCGGCGGCCGCGCTGGCGGCGTGCGGCTCCGACGACACCGTCGACCTCAGCTCGTCCTCGACCTCGTCCTCCGCGTCGAGCGGCGCCGGCCCCGGCGGCACCCCGCCCGACGGCGGCCAGGGTGGCGGCGGCTCGGTGTCCCAGGAGGGCCTCGACGACGGCGACATCCCCGAGGAGACCGCCGGTCCCTACCCCGGCGACGGCAGCAACGGCGTCGACGTGCTGAGCGAGTCGGGCATCGTGCGCCAGGACATCCGCTCGAGCTTCGGCGACGCGACCGGTGTCGCCGAGGGCGTGCCGATGACGATCAACCTGGCGGTCTACGACAACAGCAGCGCGGGCATGTCGGCGTACGCCGGCGCCGCGGTCTACCTGTGGCACTGCGACCGCGACGGCAACTACTCGCTCTACTCCGACGGCATCACCGAGGAGAACTACCTGCGCGGGGTGCAGGAGGTCGCGGCCGACGGCACCGTGAGCTTCACCAGCATCTTCCCGGCCTGCTACTCCGGGCGCTGGCCGCACCTGCACTTCGAGGTCTACCCCTCGATCGACGACGCCACGAGCGCCTCCGGCAAGCTGCGCACCTCCCAGATCGCGATGCCGCAGGATGTCTGCGACACCGTCTACGGCACCGCCGAGGGCTACGAGCAGTCGGTCTCCAACTTCGCCCAGGTGAGCCTCGACTCCGACAACGTGTTCAGCGACGGCCACTCGCTCCAGATGGCGACGCTGACCGGCTCGGTCGACGAGGGCTACACCCTGGCCCTCAACGTGCCCGTCTGAGGTCCCGCCCGGATACTGGTCGGGTGCCCTCCGCCCCACCTGTCGGCGTCCCCGCGCCGTCCGACGGGAGCCTCCCGGCGCCCGCCCTGGCCGAGTTGGGGGAGCGCCCGTTCGGGGTCTACGTCCACGTCCCGTTCTGCACGGTCCGGTGCGGCTACTGCGACTTCAACACCTACACCGTCGCCGACCTCGGCACCGCCGGAGGTGTGCCGGGCGCTTCGCGCGCGACGTACGCCGACGCGGCGGTGCGGGAGGTCGCCCTGGCCCGCGAGGTGCTGGGCGGGCCGGTGCCGGTCGAGACGGTGTTCGTGGGCGGCGGCACCCCGACCCTGCTCGCCCCTGACGACCTCGCCTCGGTGCTCCGCGCGGTCGACGACGAGCTCGGCCTGGTACCCGGCGCGGAGGTGACCACCGAGGCCAACCCCGACAGCGTCACGCTCGCCGGGCTCGAGACGCTGCGCGAGGCGGGGTTCACCCGCATCTCCTTCGGCATGCAGTCGGCGGTGCCGCGGGTGCTCGCCGTCCTCGACCGCACCCACGACCCCGAGCGGGTGCCCCAGGCGGTGGCCTGGGCGCGCGATGCGGGCTTCGACCAGGTCAGCCTCGACCTCATCTACGGCACACCGGGCGAGAGCACCGCCGACTGGGAGACCTCGCTCGACGCGGCGCTGGCCTGCGAGCCCGACCACGTCTCGGCGTACTCCCTCATCGTCGAGGACGGCACGGCGCTCGCCCGCCGGGTCCGTCGCGGCGAGCTGCCGATGCCCGACGAGGACGACCTCGCCGACAAGTACGCCGTCGCCGACGAGCGGCTCACGGCCGCCGGGCTCGGGTGGTACGAGGTGTCGAACTGGGCCCGCCCCGGGTCGCAGTGCCGCCACAACGTCCTCTACTGGACCGGCGCCGACTGGTGGGGTGTCGGCCCCGGCGCGCACAGCCACGTCGGCGGCGTCCGCTGGTGGAACGTCCGCCACCCCGCGGCGTACGCCGAGCGGATCGCGGGCGGGCTCAGCCCCGCCCACGAGCGCGAGCTGCTCGAGCCCGAGGACCGGCGCGTCGAGCGCGTCCTGCTCGAGCTGCGGCTGCGCGACGGACTGCCCCTCTCGGTGCTCGACGAGGTCGGCCGCTCGGCGGTGCCCGAGCAGGTCGACCGCGGTCTCGTCGACGTGGTCGGCAACCGGCTGGTGCTCACCGACCGCGGCCGGCTGCTGGCCGACGGAGTGGTCCGCGACCTGCTTCCCTGAGACTCCCTGGCCCTCCCTGGACCCGACCCCGACCCTTCCCTGAGAGAGCGCCGATCGGGGCCCTCCGCTGCCTAGGGTGGGGCCATGACCACCGGTCCCGACGAGTCCCGACCCGAGCACCAGCCCGGACAGCAGCCCGAGCCGACCCAGCCCTACGGCTCGGTCCCGCCGCCGCCCCCGCCGCCGCCCGCGCCCGGCCAGGTGCCCTACGGCGCGCCCGTGGCCGGTGCGCCCTACGGCGCGGCACCGGGCGCGCCGTACGGCATCCACCCGGGCACGGGCATCCCGTACTCCGACAAGTCCAAGATCATCGCCGGCATCCTGCAGATCCTGCTGCCGTTCGGCATCGGCCGGTTCTACATCGGCGACACCAGGCTGGGCGTCATCCAGCTGATCGTGACGCTGGTGACCTGCGGCATCGGCAGCCTGTGGCCGATCATCGACGGCATCATCATGCTCGTCACCGACAGCAAGGACGCCCGCGGCTACGTGCTCCGCAGCTGAGGTCGGCTCACTCCTCGGCGCACACGAAGTCGATGAGCTCCTCGACCCGCCCGAGCAGGGCGGGCTCGAGGTCGCCGTACGACGAGACGCGGCTGAGGATCTGCTGCCAGGCGCGGGCGATGTCGGTCTGCGTCGCGTGGGGCCATCCGAGGTGGGCGCAGACGCCCTTCTTCCACTCGACCGAGCGGGGGATCGTGGGCCAGGCGGCGAGGCCGAGGCGGTCGGGCTTGACCGCCTGCCAGACGTCGACGAACGGGTGCCCGACGACGAGCACGTGCTCGCCTAGGGGCGAGCGGGCGATCTCGTCGGCGATCCGGCTCTCCTTGGAGCCGGCGACCAGGTGGTCGACCAGCACGCCGACCCGCCGACCGGGGCCGGGGGAGAAGTCGCGCAGGTGGCCGGCGAGGTCGTCGACGCCGCCGAGGTACTCCACGACGACACCCTCGATGCGCAGGTCCTCGCCCCACACCCGCTCGACGAGCTCGGCGTCGTGGCGGCCCTCGACGTAGATCCGGCTCGCGCGGGCGACCCGCGCCCGGACGTCGTGGACGGCGATGGAGCCGGACGCGGTGCGGGTCGGCTTCGCGGGCGCGGTGGTGCGCGTCGGCGCGACGAGGATGACCGGCTTGCCCTCGAGCAGGAACCCCGGCCCGAGCGGGAAGGTGCGCCGTCGCCCGCGGCGGTCCTCCAGCGTCACCGTGTGCAGGTCGCGCTCGACGGCCACGATCTCGCCGACCCAGTCGGCGGTGACCTCCTCGACGACCGCGCCGAGCTCGGCGGGTGCCTCGACGGCGCGCCCGCGCTTGGGCGCGCGCCAGTCGGTCGAGAGGACGTCGGCCCCGTAGCGATCAGCCATGGCCACGACCCTAGGCAGCGCCGCCGACAGCCCCCGGCAGCACACGCCGCCGCGCGGGCTACTCCGTCCCGGACTGCTCCTGGCCGCCGGTGTCGTCGCTGGTGTCGTCGCTGGGAGCCTCGTCGCCGTCCCACTGGTCAGGCGTCTTGCCCTCCTCCAGCAGCTCGCCGGGGGCGAGGTCGCCCGCCGTCTCGGCGTCGTCGAGGCCCTCGGCCAGCGGGTTGTCCTCGCCGGGGCGGACGTCCTCGGGCAGGACGGAGTCGTCGACCTCGCCGGGGGTGGGCTCGTCGGCGTGGTCGGCGGGGCTCTCGGCAGCGTTCTCGCTCATGGACGTGAGGTACCCCACCCGTCTCAGACGAGCGGCAGCCGCTTCTGGCTGCGGGGCAGGTGCTCGTAGCCGCGTCGTACGGCGTCCGCCAGGTGCTCGGCGGGGAACGGCCACTCGGCGGCGCCCAGCGCCTCGCCCACCGGTACGCCGCGCGAGGCGAGGTCGCGGATCGTCTCGGCGACGATGCCGATCTCGTTGCGCTGCTGCTCGACGAAGTCACGGTCGACGGGGCGCCCGTGCCCGGGCACGACCACCGAGGAGGTGGTGAGCAGCCCGATCACCAGGTCGAGCGCGAGCGGCCACTCCATCGGCCAGCAGTCGGGGCCGAACCCGGGCACGTCGCCGCGCTCGGACTGCTCGACGAGGTCGCCGGCCAGCACCACGTCGGCGTCGGGCACCCGCGCCACGAGGTCGCCCGAGGTGTGGGCGCGCCCGGGGTGGACCAGCTCGACGGCCCGGTCGCCCAGGTCGAGCGTGGTCACGCTGGAGAAGGTGTGGTCGGCGGGCACGATCTCGGTCGCCTGCACCTCGGCGCGGTGCGGGTCGTCGGCGTTGTCGGGCTCGTCGTAGAGCGCCTGGATGCGCCGCCCCGCCGGCACGGTGGCCTCGGCGGCCGCCTCGTGGGCGTGGATCGGCACGGCGCCGTACGCCGTGCGGAAGGCGCCGTTGCCGAAGGTGTGGTCGAAGTGCTCGTGGGTGTTGACGATCCCGACCACGGTCCCGGCCCCCAGTGCGCGGACCTCCTCGACCACGCCTCGGGCCGCGAGGTCCGAGGCGTGGGTGTCGACCACGAGCAGCCCCGCCTCGCCGCCGACCACCGAGACGTTGACGTCGAACCACGCGTGACGCGCGACCCAGACCCTGTCGGCGACCTCGACGAACGGCGCGGTGAACGGCACCCGGCCACACTAAGGCGCAAGCCCGCTCAGCAGATGCCGGCGTGCAGCTCGTGGCGCAGCAGCAGCCCGAGCTCCTCCGCGGTGCGTGCGGGGCGTGAGAACCACAGGCTGGTGCGGTGCGCGCCGCGGGTGTCGATCCAGCCGAGCTCGGCGCCGTGGGCGGTGAGGTCGGTGAGCGAGACGTCGAGCAGCTGCTCGACCGGGGTGCCGGTGGTCCGCGCGACGACCTGCGCGAGGTCCTCGCGGTGGCAGTCGTTGGCGTGCTCCATCGAGCGCTGGAGGTAGCCGCGGTTGAGCACGAGATCGGGGGAGCGGAACGCGCGGAGCGGCACGCGAACCTGTGCCCCGTCGCGCTGCAGCACCACGAAGTCGAGGTCGAGGCCGACGTCGAGGCGCAGCTCGCCGCAGCAGGCGCAGGCCGCGGTGTCGCGGCTGCTGAGCCGCCCGGCCACGGTGAGCGTGGCGCGGCGTTCGGGCGAGCCCGCCGGGCCGACGCCGCTCGCGAAGGTGACCAGGGCGCTGCTGCCCTCGGCGGCGGCCTGCGCCATCAGCGAGCCGGGACGGCACCAGAACGTCGGGGTGCCGGCGTCGTCGCGCAGGCCGAGGCGGGAGTCGGCGCCGACGTGGGGGTGTCCGTCGACGACGAGCTCCACCTCCGCGGGACAGGCGAGGATGCTGCGGGCCAGCTCGAGGTCGTCGGCGGTGCAGGTGGTCACGCCGACCAAGGTAAGGCAAACCTAAGTGACGTCGCAAGAGCCGGCCGGGTGAGGGCGCGCGGCTCGTCGGGGGTGGCCCGACGACTGGACGCGAGTAGCATTGGCACTCGGCTCGGGTGAGTGCCAGGGCTGCGGGACCGCGGGAGGTGGGACGTGCAGGAGGAGCGCCGTCTGGCCGTGCTCCGGGCGATCGTCGAGGACTACGTCGCGACCGAGGAGCCGGTCGGCTCCAAGGCCCTGGTCGAGCGCCACGGGCTGGGCGTGTCGCCCGCGACCGTGCGCAACGACATGGCCGCGCTCGAGGACGAGGGCTACATCACCCAGCCCCACACCAGCGCCGGTCGGGTGCCCACCGACAAGGGCTACCGGCTCTTCGTCGACCGGCTGAGCACGGTCAAGCCGATGAGCGCGGCCGAGCGCAAGGCGATCGCTACGTTCCTCGACGGGGCTGTGGACCTCGACGACGTCGTCTCTCGGTCCGTGCGCGTGCTCTCCCAGCTCACGCGCCAGGTGGCGATGGTGCAGTACCCCACCCTGTCGCGCTCGACGGTGCGCCACGTCGAGCTGGTCGCCCTGGCGCCCACCCGACTGCTGGTGGTGCTGATCCTGAGCACGGGCCGGGTCGAGCAGCGCGTCGTCGAGCTCGGCTCCGAACTCACCGACGAGGTGCTCGCCGACCTGCGCGCGCGGGTGCTCGGCGCGGCCGTCGGCCAGATCATCGCCACGGCCGTCGACCAGCTGCGCGCGGCGGTGCCCCCGGTCGACGGGGACGACGTCGCCAGGGTCGTCGACGTGCTGGTCGAGGCGATGGTCGACGAGCGCTCGAGCGAGCGGATCGTGGTCGGGGGAGCGGCCAACCTCGCGCGCTACGGCGACAGCTTCGACTCCGCCGTGCGTCCGCTGCTCGAGGCGATCGAGGAGCACGTCGTCCTGCTCAAGCTGCTCGGCGAGGCCACCGGCTCGAGCGGCGGCGGGGTCACGGTGCGCATCGGCGCCGAGGGCCCCTACGAGCAGCTGTCCTCCACCAGCGTCGTGACCACCGGCTACGGCCCGCGCGACGAGGCGGTCGCCATGCTCGGCATCGTGGGACCGACCCGCATGGACTACCCGGGCACGATGGCTGCGGTGCGTGCCGTGGCCCGCTACGTCTCCCGCATCCTCGACGAGGGCTGATCGCCGGCTCCCGGACGCCCCCGCACGACTTCGCACCACCCTCGCTCCACCCTGCACCTCCCGAGAGGAACCATGAGCCAGGACCTGTACGGCCTCCTCGGCGTCAGCCGTGACGCGGATGCCGAGACGATCAAGAAGGCCTACCGCAAGGCCGCGCGCAAGCTGCACCCCGACGTCAACCCCGACCCGGAGGCCAACGCGCAGTTCCAGGAGGTCGGGCGCGCCTACGAGGTGCTCAGCGACCCGCAGAAGCGCGCGGCGTACGACCGCGGCGGGGACCCGTTCGGCCAGGGCGGCGCCGGGGGCTTCGGACAGGGTGCGGGCTTCTCCTTCACCGACATCATGGACGCCTTCTTCGGCGGGCAGGCCGGCGGCTCGGGCCAGGGACGCGGCCCGCGCCCGCGCCAGCGCCGCGGCCAGGACGCGCTGATCCGGCTCGAGGTCGAGCTGGCCGAGGCGGCGTTCGGCGTCTCGCGCGAGCTCAAGGTCGACACCGCGGTCGTCTGCGGCACCTGCACCGGCGAGGGCACCGCCCCCGGCACCCACCCGCAGGTCTGCGAGACCTGCCGCGGTGCCGGCGAGGTCGCGCAGGTGCAGCGCTCCTTCCTCGGCGAGATCCGCACGCTGCGCCCGTGCGCGGCGTGCCGCGGCTTCGGCACGACCATCCCCGACCCCTGCCGCGAGTGCGGCGGCGACGGCCGGGTGCGCTCGCGTCGCACGCTCACCATCAAGATCCCCGCGGGCGTCGACACCGGCACCCGGGTGCAGCTCGCCGACGAGGGCGAGGTCGGCCCCGGCGGCGGCCCCGCCGGTGACCTGTACGTCGAGATCCACGTCGCCAAGCACGAGACCTTCACCCGCCACGGCGACGACCTGCACTGCACGGTCACCGTCCCGATGACCGCGGCGGCGCTCGGCACCAGCTTCGAGCTGCCGACCCTCGAGGCGGACGTCGTCTCGGCGGAGGAGGCGACCACCGACCTCGAGCGGTCCTTCCAGCTCGAGGTGCCGGCGGGCACGCAGTCGGGCACGGAGCAGGTGCTCCGCGGGCGCGGTGTGCCCGGCCTGCGGGGCGGCCGCGGCGACCTGATCGTCAGCATCGCGGTCGAGACCCCCACCCGGCTCGACGCGCGCCAGGAGGAGCTGCTGCGCGAGCTCGCCGAGCTGCGCGCCGAGGAGCAGCCGACCGGTCGGGTGCGCCCGGGCAAGAAGTCGGCGTTCGGCCGGCTGCGCGACGCGTTCCACTAGGGCGGCTCGGTGACCTCGCACGTCCACCTCGTCCCGACCCTGGCCGGGGCCGCCGCCGGATCCGAGGTGGTCGTCGAGGGCGCGGAGGCCCACCACGCGGTCGCCGTACGCCGGATCGCGGTCGGCGAGGAGCTCGTGCTGACCGACGGTGCCGGCGCCTGGGCGCGCTGCGAGGTCGCGGCCACCGGCAAGCAGCGCCTGGTCGCCACGGTGCTGGAGCTCGAGGGGACCCCCGAGCCGTCCCCGGTCCTCGAGGTCGTCCAGGCTCTGCCCAAGGGCGACCGCGGGGAGCTCGCTGTCGAGGTGCTGACCGAGATCGGGGTGGCGAGGGTCGTGCCGTGGGCGGCCGCCCGCTCGGTCGCCGTCTGGCGCGGAGAGCGGGCGGCCAAGTCGCTCGCCAAGTGGCGCGCGACCGCCCGCGAGGCGGCCAAGCAGGCCCGCCGCGCCTGGCACCCGCAGGTCGACGAGCTGGCCTCGACCGACCAGGTCACCGCCCACCTCGCCGCCGCGCCGCTCGCTCTGGTGCTCCACGAGGAGGCCACCGCGTCCTTGGCCGAGGCGCTCGACGGCGGGGTGCCGGAGCGCGTCGTGCTCGTCGTCGGCCCCGAGGGCGGTCTCGCGCCGGAGGAGCTGGCGGCGTTCGAGGCCGCCGGTGCCCGCAGCGTGCGGCTCGGCACCGAGGTGCTGCGCACCTCCACCGCCGGTCTCGCCGCGGCGAGTGCCGTCCTTTCCCGGACCGGCCGCTGGGGCTGACCGGCCCCGGTGCAGGTCAGGGTCAGCGCGCGAGCAGTGCGTCGACCCGGGCGGTCTCCTCCTCGAGCTCGTCACGCTCGGGCGGGGTGAGGTCGCGGAACAGCTGCACGACGCTGACGCGACCGTCGACCACGCGCCACAGACCGTTGAGCCAGCCGTCGACGAAGACCGTGTGCGCGACCGCGCCGTTGGCGCCCTGCCAGTTGCCGCGGCTCCCGGTCGTGGTGACGCGGTCACGCTGGGCGTGGGCGAGCCAGAGCTCGTCGTAGGTGCCGAGCAGGCGCACGGGCGCGTGCTCGTCGCCCTCGGCGAGGACCCCGTCGGGGACGTCGAACAGCGTCGCGCCGAGCTCGTCCTCGTGGCGCACCAGGTCGTCCATCCGGGTCATCACCGGCCGCAGCCCCGTGACCCCGGACCACACCGAGACGTCGGCCGCGGTCGCCGGCCCGAACGCGCGCAGGTAGCGCCGCACCGCTTCCTCCGCACTCACGCCCTCGAGGGGGTGACCCGTCCAGCGCTCGAGGTGCTCGAGGACGATGCCGCCGCTGCCGCGCCACGTGCCGCGCGGGGGCAGCTGCACCAACGGCATCGTCGTGCGGGCCACCACGCCGAGGTCCGCGGCCGGGGCGCCGAGCCGAGCGGCCAGCTGCTCGGTGAGGTCGCGCTGCTCGACCGGTCCGTCGGCCAGCACCTCCTCGGCTGCGGCCCACACCTCGGTCATCGGTACGCCGACCCGCCGCGCCAGCTGTCTCTCGAGCGACGGCTGGAGCCACGGGCGCAGGACCAGCGCGTCGTCGGCGGTGTGCAGGTGCAGGGTGCCGCGGAGCGTCCCGAGCCGCACCAGGGAGGCGTCCTCGAGCCCCGCGGTGACGGCGTACGGGTCGAAGTCCTCGATGCGGGCGGCCAGGGAGAGGTACGGCGGCAACGTCTCCTGCGCCTGCAGCCCGCCGAGGTGGTGCACCACCGCAGCCGGGTCGTGCGGCGTGCGTTGCAGCAGGTGCTGGCGCGCGAGCAGCGTGCGGTTGAGCCGCCGCGCGCTCAGTCGCACCCGAGTCGCCTCACTGGACGGTGACGGTCCGGGTGTCCTCGGTCGGACCGCCGCCCTCGCCGCCCGACGGGTCGTCGGTCAGGGCGACGAACGTGTAGGTGCCGGGCGCGACGCCGGTCAGGTCGACGGTGGCCTCCCACGGGTACAACGCGTCGAGCCACCCGTCGGCCTGGGCGGACCCGTCGACGACCGCGGTGCCGGAGGCGTCGCGCAGCTCCCACGGCACCGTGCCCTCGAACGACGACGCGACGCCGGAGGCGGTGAACGACCCGTTCACGGTGGCACCCTCGGCGGGGTCGGTGACGTTGACCAGGGCGAGCACGTCGGTGAACTCGCCGGGGGTGAACCCGCCGTCGGGTGCGGTCAGGCCGAGCACCGGGCTGGGCGCCCCGTCGAGGGTGAAGGTGACCGGCAGCTGCTGCTGCAGGGCGCCCTGCACGGTGTGGACGACCTGCTGCACGGCGAGGGTCGCCTGCTCGGTGCTGGTGCCGGCGGGGGCCTGGGCCCAGCTCGCGTCGGGCAGGGCGACGTCGATGGTCGTGCTCTGCGCGGCCGCGGAGAGCGTGCCGGTCGGCAGGAGCGTGGTGTAGTCGGGGTCGAGGGCGTCGCCGGAGGTGATGAGGGCGAGCGCCTCGTTGACGGGCGAGCCGGCCGGGACGTCGCGGAACTCCCGGAACAGGCGCTGACCCAGCGGGGTGTCGCCGACGAAGTACGCCGGCACCGCGACGGTGTCCGCCGTGCCGCCCGACTCGCTGGGCGACGGGTCGGACGTCGCGGTCCCGCTCGGCGCGGCGGACGTCGCGGGCGAGGTCGGTGCGCTGCTGCTCGCCCCGTCCTCGGGGTCCGCGGCGGTGTCCTCGGTGCCGCACGCGCTCAGCGCGGCGCCGGCGACGACGCTCGCGGTGATCAGTCCGGCGAGGCGGGAGCGGTGCGTCGTACGGGTGCTCATGGAGCCATTGTCGCTGTGACGCGTGTGACTCGTGGGATCTGAGAGCTCTGCGCGGGCTCGCGTGTCGGGGCTGTGGCACGATCGCGGACGTGGACGACTGCCTGTTCTGCAAGATCGTCGCCGGCGAGATCCCCGCCGACGTCGTGCACACCACCGAGCGCACGGTCGCCTTCCGCGACCTGAACCCGCAGGCGCCGACGCACGTGCTGGTCGTGCCGCGCCAGCACTTCGCCAACGCCGCCGAGCTCGCGGCGGGCGACCCCGTCGCCTCCGCCGAGCTGGTCACGACCGCCGCCGCGGTCGCCACGGCGGAGGGCCACCCCGACGACTACCGGCTGGTCTTCAACACCGGCGCCGGCGCGGGCCAGACGGTGTTCCACACCCACCTGCACGTGCTCGGCGGGCGCGACCTCGGCTGGCCGCCGGGCTGAGCCTCGGTCATCAGGTCAGCCGGTCAGCCCCTGCAGGATCCGCAGCACCGCGAAGACGACCGGCATCCCGAACACCACGAGCAGCATCCAGGCGGTGAACCGGTGCAGCGGCTTGCTGCCGTCGAGCTTGCCGGCGAAGTCGAGCAGCGCGCCGTCGGGGACGTGGTGGGTCAGCCCCATCCGCACCGCGTCGGGCGGCAGGTGCCCACCCGGGAACCACGACGGCGGCGTGTCCTCGTCGCCGTACTCCTCGTCGAAGTCGGCGTCGGACCCGTGGTCGCCGTGCGGCATGGGGTGACCCTACGCCGCGGGGCAGGAGCCGCGGACCACCCACGACCCACCCGTGACCCGGGTCCTGTCCACAAGTCGTTGGGCGCTCGTCGCGGCGGTCAGTAGCATGGAGGGGCTCCAGCTCCTCACAGATCGGTCGCCCTCCGGGCTCAGATGACAGACGCGACACCCGCGACGCCGACGACGGCCAGCACGGACGGCTCGGCCTCCCAGCCGAAGCCCACCGTCAAGCACACCGTCTCGGTGCCCAACAGCATCAACATGGTCAGCCTCCTCGGGCCGGGCGACGAGCACCTGGGCCTCATCGAGCGGGCCTTCGACGCCGACGTGCACGTGCGCGGCAACCGGATCACCGTCGAGGGCCAGCCGGCCGAGATCGCGCTCGTCGAGCGGCTCCTCGACGAGCTCGTGACCATCATCCGCACGGGTCAGGGCGTCACGGGCGAGACGGTCGAGCGGGTGCTGTCGATGCTGCGGGCCGAGACCACCGAGCGGCCCGCCGACGTGCTCTCGCTCAACATCCTGAGCAACCGCGGCCGCTCGATCCGGCCCAAGACGCTCAACCAGAAGCGCTACGTCGACGCGATCGACAAGCACACGATCACCTTCGGCATCGGGCCCGCCGGCACCGGCAAGACCTACCTCGCGATGGCCAAGGCCGTCCAGGCGCTGCAGTCGAAGAACGTCAACCGGATCATCCTGACCCGGCCGGCGGTCGAGGCCGGCGAGCGGCTCGGCTTCCTGCCCGGCACGCTCTCGGAGAAGATCGACCCCTACCTGCGCCCGTTGTACGACGCGCTGCACGACATGATCGACCCCGAGACGATCCCCAAGCTGCTGGCCGCCGGCACCATCGAGGTCGCGCCGCTCGCCTACATGCGCGGACGCACCCTCAACGACTCCTTCATCATCCTCGACGAGGCGCAGAACACCACGCCCGAGCAGATGAAGATGTTCCTCACCCGCCTCGGCTTCGGCTCCAAGATCGTCGTCACCGGCGACGTGACCCAGGTCGACCTGCCGGGCGGCACCAAGTCCGGGCTGCGCGTCGTCGAGGAGATCCTCGACGGGGTCGAGGACCTGTCGTTCAACCGGCTCTCCGCGCAGGACGTCGTGCGCCACCGGCTCGTCGGCAAGATCGTGGCGGCCTACGACACCTTCGACGCCCGGGCCGCCTCGCCGCGACCGGGGGAGCGGCGCCCGTGAGCATCGAGGTCCTCAACGAGTCCGGGGCGACGCTCGACGTCCAAGGCCTCACGCGGCTGAGCCGCTTCGTCATGGACCGGATGCGCGTGCACCCGATGGCCGAGCTGTGCATCAAGGCCGTCGACGAGGACACGATGACCGGTCTCAACGAGAAGTGGATGGAGGGCACCGGGCCCACCGACGTGCTCGCCTTCCCCATGGACGAGCTGCGGCCCGGACTGGTCAACGAGGAGCCCGAGGAGGGCATCCTCGGCGACCTGATGCTGTGCCCGACCATCGCCGAGAGGCAGGCGGTCACCGCCGGCCACAGCACCGAGGCCGAGCTCGAGCTCCTCACCGTCCACGGCATCCTGCACCTGCTCGGCTACGACCACGCCGAGCCGGAGGAGCACAAGGAGATGTTCGGGCTGCAGGACGAGCTCCTCGCCGCCTGGCGCTCCGCGCCCGCCCCCCAGTGAGCCGCCCAGTGAGCCGCCCAGTGAGCCGCCCGGTGAGCCGCCCGGTGAGCCGCCCAGTGAGCCGCCCAGTGAACGGGCCGGTGTGAGCGGCCCCTCGATCACCGCGCTCGTCTCGGCGGGCGCGCTCGTCGTGCTGGGCGGTGCCTTCTCCGCCGCCGACGCCGCGCTGACGTCGTTCTCCCGCGCCCGCGCCGAGGAGCTGCAGGCCGAGGCCCGTCCCGGGGCCCGCGGGCTGGTCGCCCTGCTGGCCGAGCCGGCGCCGTACCTCAACACCACGATCCTGCTGCGGCTCCTGTGCGAGATCTCGGCGATCGTGATCGTGACCCGCGAGATGATGCGGATCTTCGACGACTCGTGGGCGCTCAGCGCCCTCGTGACGATCGGCGTGATGCTCGTCGTGTCGTTCGTCGTGGTCGGCGTCGCGCCGCGCACCGTCGGTCGCCAGCACGCCGAGCGGATCGCGCTCAGCGCGGCCGGGCCGATCACCGCGGTGACGCGCGTGCTCGGGCCGATCCCGCGGCTGCTGATCCTGCTCGGCAACGCGCTGACCCCCGGCAAGGGGTTCCGCGAGGGCCCGTTCTCCACCGAGACCGAGCTGCGCGAGCTCGTCGACATCGCTGAGGCCTCCGCGCTGATCGAGGCCGGCGAGCGCAAGATGATCCACTCGGTCTTCGAGCTCGGCGACACCACGACCCGCGAGGTGATGGTGCCGCGCAACGACGTGGTCTTCGTCGAGCGCCACAAGAACCTCCGCCAGGCGATGTCGCTCTTCCTGCGCTCCGGGTTCTCCCGGCTGCCCGTCATCGACGACAACCTCGACCACATCGTCGGCATCGCCTACCTCAAGGACGTCATCCGCCGCGACTTCGAGCAGCCCGACGTCGAGCTCACCCAGCGCATCGACGAGGTCATGCGCCCCGTGCACTGGGTGCCCGAGTCCAAGCCCGTCGACGCGCTGCTGACCGAGCTCCAGGCGCGCCGTCAGCACATCGCCGTCGTCGTCGACGAGTACGGCGGAACCGCGGGCCTGGTCACGATCGAGGACGTGCTGGAGGAGATCGTCGGCGAGATCACCGACGAGTACGACGAGGAGGAGGTCCTCGTCGAGCACCTCGACGGCGGGACCGTGCGGGTCTCGACCCGCTACCCGGTCGACGACCTCGTGGACCTGTTCGGCTCGGTCGTCGAGGAGGACGACGTCGACTCCGTGGGCGGGCTGATGGCCAAGCACCTCGGTCTCGTCCCGATCCCGGGCTCGCAGGTCGTGGCGCACGGGTTGCGCTTCACCGCCGAGGACACCACCGGTCGCCGCAACAAGGTCGGCACCGTGCGCATCACCCCCGTCGACCCGGACCCCTCGACCGACGAGACCCCGAGCGTGGCGTCCGCCGCCGACACCCCGAGCCAGGAGGCCACCCGTGACTGACCTGTCCACCGAGGACCAGAAGCTCGTCACCCTCGCCCGCGCCACCCGCGCCCGGACCGGTGCCGCCGAGGGCGCCGCCGTCCGCGACGCCGACGGCCGCACCTACGCCGCCGCCACGGTCGACCTGCCGTCGCTGCAGGTCTCCGCGCTCGGTGTCTGCGTCGCGATGGCCGTCGCCAGCGGCTCGCGCGGCCTCGAGGCGGCAGTGGTGCTCACCGAGGCGTCCGAGCCGGCCGGCGCCGACGTCGACGCCGTCCGCGACCTCGGCGGCGCCGGCCTCCCCGTCCACGTCGGCGACCCCCGCGGCACGATCGGCGCGACGCTCACCACCTGAGCTGTCGCAGGGTGGTTTCGAGGCGGCGCCGGCGCGCCTCCTCGACCACCGACAGCGGTGGTTGAGGAAGGACGGAGTCCTGTCTCGAAACCACTCGTGTGGTCGCGTGGTTCCGAGACGGTTGCGGCGCAACCTCGTCGACCACCGTGACTGGCGTGTGACCCGGCCCACAGCCAGGTGACCCCGGACGACCCGACGGAACCGCGAGGCGACTCGGGAGTAACGTGCGACGGGTGAAGGGCTGGCAACAGCACGAGGCCGCCGTGGCGCGGCTCCGGGCGTCGTACGACGAGATCCCGGCCGGCGCTCCGGTGCGCCTGGCCAAGCGCACCTCCAACCTCTTCCGGCCCCGCGTCAAGGCCCAGGGCAAGGGCCTCGACGTCAGCGGCCTCGACGGCGTGATCGAGATCGACGTGGCCGGGCGCACCGCGCAGGTCCAGGGCATGTGCACCTACGAGGCGCTGGTCGACGCGACGCTGCCGCACGGCCTGATCCCGCTCGTCGTGCCGCAGCTGCGCACGATCACGCTCGGCGGGGCCGTGACCGGGCTGGGCATCGAGTCGACGAGCTTCCGCAGCGGACTGCCGCACGAGTCGGTGCTCGAGATGGACGTCTTCACCGGTGCCGGCGAGGTCGTCACGACCCGCCCGGGGGACGAGCTGTTCGACGCCTTCCCCAACAGCTACGGCTCGCTGGGCTACGCCACGCGCCTGCAGATCCGGCTCGAGGCGGTGCCCAGCCACGTCGAGCTGCGCCACGTCCGCTTCGACGACGCCGAGCTGCTGGCCAAGACCGTCGACGAGATCGTCGAGACCCGCTCCTACGACGGCCTGCAGGTCGACGGTCTCGACGGCACGGCGTTCGAGCCGGGCGAGCTCTACCTGACGCTCGCGCGGTGGGTGGCGACCGAGTCGGCCGACGAGCCGCCGACCGCCGGCGACCGCCCGGCCCGGCCGACCAGCCCGAGCGACTACACCGGGATGGACGTCTACTACCGCTCGATCCAGCAGCGAGAGACCGACCTGCTGACCACCTACGACTACCTCTGGCGCTGGGACACCGACTGGTTCTGGTGCTCGGGTGCGTTCGGGGTGCAGGACCCGCGCGTCCGCCGGCTGTGGCCGCGGCGCTGGCGGCGCAGCGACGTCTACCACCGCCTCGTCGGGCTCAACCAGCGCACCGGGTTCACGGACTGGCTCGACCGGCGCCAGGGCAAGCCCCAGCGCGAGATGGTGATCCAGGACGTCGAGGTGCCGCTGGCGGCGCTGCCGGAGTTCCTGGCGTGGTTCGACGCCGAGGTCGGCATGCGACCGGTGTGGCTCTGCCCGCTGGTCAGCCCCGGCACCTCCACCGGCGCCCAGTGGCCGGCGTACCCCCTCGAGCCGGGCGCGGTCTACGTCAACGTCGGCTTCTGGGGCACGGTCCACGTCGGCCCCGAGGCCCCGGACGCGCCGGTCAACCGCGCCATCGAGGCGAAGGTCGCCGAGCTCGGCGGCCACAAGTCGCTCTACTCCGAGGCGTTCTACGACCGCGAGACCTTCGACCGTCTCTACGACGGTCCCCACCTGGCCGCAGTGAAGCGGCGCTTCGACCCCGAGGACCGGTTCCTCAGCCTCTACGACAAGGCGGTGCGCAGACAGTGACCACCCACACCCAGACCTCCGACAGGCTCTCGATCGCCGATGCGCTCAACCTGCTGATGGCGCACCCGCTGCCGCTGCGGTTCACCGCCTTCGACGGCAGCGCGAGCGGCCCCGAGGACTCGCCGTACCGCCTGCACCTGGCGACCGAGCGCGGCCTGACCTACCTGCTCACCGCCCCCGGCGACCTCGGCTTCGGCCGGGCCTACGTCGCCGGCGATCTCGAGCTGCACGGCGTGCACCCCGGCGACCCCTACGAGGCGCTCAAGCTGGTGCAGTCGCACCTGTCGTTCCGCCGCCCCACCCCGGCCGAGGTCGCGCGGATCGTCCGCTCGCTGGGTCTCAGCCGGCTGCGCCCGGTCGCCCCGCCGCCGCAGGAGGCGCCGTCGCGGCTGCGCCGCGTCGTCGACGGCGTGCGGCACTCGCTGGGCCGCGACGCCGAGGCGATCCACTACCACTACGACGTCTCCAACGCCTTCTACGAGATGGTCCTGGGCCCGTCGATGGCCTACACCTGCGCGGTCTTCCCGACGGCGGAGACCAGCCTCGAGGACGCGCAGGCCGAGAAGTTCGACCTCGTCGCCCGCAAGCTGGACCTGAAGCCCGGCCAGCGGCTGCTCGACCTCGGCTGCGGCTGGGGTGGCATGGTGCGCCACGCGGCGCGGGAGTACGGCGTGCACGCGCTCGGCGTGACCCTCTCGCGCGAGCAGGCGACGTGGGCCCAGCGTGCGATCAAGGAGGAGGGGCTCGACCACCTCGCCGAGGTGCGCCACATGGACTACCGCCACGTGGAGGAGACCGGCTTCGACGCGATCTCCTCGATCGGGCTCACCGAGCACATCGGGGTCAAGAACTACCCGGCCTACTTCGCCTTCATCGAGGACCGGCTCAAGCCCCAGGGGCGCCTGCTCAACCACTGCATCACCCGCCACGACAACGTCTACCGACCGACGGGCGCCTTCCTCGACCGCTACGTCTTCCCCGACGGCGAGCTGATCGGCTCGGGCCGGATCATCGCGGACGTCCAGGACGCCGGCCTCGAGGTGCAGCACGAGGAGAACCTCCGCCCGCACTACGCCCTCACGCTGAAGCACTGGTGCCAGAACCTCGTCGACAACTGGGACGCCTGCGTCGCCGAGGTCGGCGAGGGCACCGCTCGGGTCTGGGGGCTCTACATGGCCGGCTCGCGCATCGGCTTCGAGCGCAACGACACCCAGCTGCACCACGTGCTCGCCACCAAGACCGTCGACGGCGTCAGCGACTACCCGCTGCGGCCGACGTGGCGGGTCTGACCTCGGGCGATACCGGGTGGGCTCGTCGTCCGGTGGTCGAGGGAGGACGAAGTCCTGCGGGTTCCGCTGGTTGAGGAAGGACGAAGTCCTGTCTCGAAACCACTGTCGGGGTCGGGTGGTTTCGAGACGGTCGCTAGCGCGACCTCCTCAACCACCGGGGCATCTCTGTGGGTGAGGAAGGACGAAGTCCTGTCTCGAGACCACCAGGTCTAGTGTGGACACGATGAGCACTCGGGCCCGCACGTACGACGCGCACGTGGTGCGCAGGGAACGGCTCTCGGCGCACCTGGTGCGCCTCGAGCTCGCCGTGGACGGCTTCGTCTCGACCGGGGTGCCCGACGAGTGGGTCGGGCTGGTCGTGCCGGGGCAGTTCCAGAGCCGCTACTACACCGTCCGCTCGTACGCCGACGGCCGGCTGCTGCTCGACGTGGTCGTGCACGAGACCGGCCTGGTGACCGAGTGGGTGCTGCGCGACGACTGCGCCGGCTCGACGGTGACGATCACCGAGCCGAAGGGCTCGTTCGAGCCGCCGGCGGACGCGCAGTGGCTGATGCTCGTCGGTGACCTCACCGCGCTGCCGGCGATCGCCCGGATCGCCGAGACCACCGACCTGCCGACGCGGGTGTGGGCCGAGGTGCCCGACCACCTGCCCGACTACCTGCCGAGCGACCTGGCCGTCACCTGGCGCGACGGGCACGGCGCCGGTCTCGCCGAGGTGGTCGAGGGCCTGGAGTGGCCCGAGGGCGAGGGGTACTTCTGGATGGCCGGCGAGTCGGCCCAGATGCGGGCGATCCGCACCCACCTGATGCGCGTGCGGGGCCTGCCCGCGGCGTCGTACGACGTGATGGGGTACTGGCGCGCCGCCGGGCGCCGCCAGCCGCGCGCGGTCGACCCGGGACCGATCTGGCGTGCGGGCAAGGCCGCGGGCCACAGCGACGAGCAGATCTGGGCGCGCTACGACGAGGCCCGCTCGTGAGCGACCAGGAGCAGCAGCCGCACCGCTCGGGGTTCGCCTCGTTCGTCGGGCGCCCCAACGCCGGCAAGTCCACGCTGACCAACGCCCTCGTCGGCAGCAAGGTCGCGATCACCTCCGACAAGCCGCAGACGACCCGCTCCGCGATCCGCGGCATCGTCCACCGCCCCGACGGCCAGCTGGTGCTGGTCGACACCCCCGGGCTGCACCGGCCACGCACGCTGCTCGGCGAGCGCCTCAACGACCTCGTGATGACCACGTGGGCCGAGGTCGACGTGGTGGCGGTGTGCTTCCCGAGCAACGAGAAGATCGGCCCCGGTGACCGGTTCATCGTCACCGAGCTGGCCAAGGTGCGTCGTACGACGAAGATCGCCGTGGCCACCAAGACCGACCTGGCCGAGCCCGAACGGATCGGTCAGCACCTGCTCGACATCCAGGCGCTCGGCGCCGACCTCGGCTTCGAGTGGCAGGAGATCGTGCCGGTCTCGGCGAAGTCGGGCGACCAGGTCTCCCTGCTCTCCGACCTGCTGGTGGGACTGCTGCCCGAGGGGCCGCCGCTCTACCCCGAGGGCGAGCTCACCGACTCCCCGGAGGAGACGCTGGTCGCCGAGCTCGTGCGCGAGGCCGCGCTCGACGGCGTGCGCGACGAGCTGCCGCACTCGATCGCCGTGGTGGTCGAGGAGATGGGGCTGCGCCCCGACCGTCCGGCCGACAAGCCGCTGCTCGACATCCACGCCAACCTCTACGTCGAGCGCGACTCCCAGAAGGGCATCGTGATCGGCCACAAGGGCGCCCGGCTGCGCCAGGTCGGCACGCGCGCCCGCACCCAGATCGAGGCCCTGCTCGGCACCCCGGTCTACCTCGACCTGCACGTCAAGATCGCCAAGGACTGGCAGCGCGACCCCCGCCAGCTGCGCAAGCTGGGGTTCTGATGGCCCAGCCCGAGACGGTGGAGACGGCGCAGGTGCCCGCGCCGGTCGCCGCCTGGCACCGGATCGCCGAGGCCCGCGACCCCGCGGGGCTCGCCGACCTGCTCGCCGACGACTGCGTCTTCCGCTCGCCGGCCGTGCACACGCCGCAGGAGGGCAAGGCCCTCACCACGGCGTACCTCTCCGCGGCGATCGTCGTCCTCGGACCGACGCTGGCCTACCACCGCCAGTGGTGTGCCGAGGGCTCCGCCGTCCTGGAGTTCAGCGCCGAGCTCGACGGTCTGGCCGTGCACGGTGTGGACATGCTGGCCTGGGGCACCGACGGCCGGCTCACGGAGTTCGCGGTGATGGTGCGGCCGGTCAAGGCGCTTCACGAGCTGATGGCTCAGATGGCGGCCCAGTTGCAGCGCTGAGCTCTGCGCAGAGTCCGAGAGAGCGTGGTTTCGAGACAGGACTTCGTCCTTCCTCAACCATCGGTGGTCGGGGAGACAGGACTTCGTCTTCCTCAACCACCGTGATGGTGGTTGAGGAGGTTGCGCAGCAACCGTCTCGAAACCACTCAGAGCTCGATCGAGAGCCCGACCTGCTCGAGGCTGAGGTCCCACAGCCGGGAGGCGAGGGTCTGGTCCTGGGCGCAGCGGCTGAGGCGGGCGGGGCCGACGGGACCGCGGGCCTCGCGCAGCCAGGTCGAGCCGGTGTAGGAGCCGGGCTCGGCCACGGTGGCGGCGTAGAGCGTGGGACGCGCGCCGGCGGTGGCCGACTGGAAGAGCAGCCGCGACCACACCGGTGCGGTCCAGCGGATCGGCGCGATGGCCCCGAGCCCGTCGCGGCTCGTGACCAGCCCCGTGGCGGAGACGCCGGGGTGGGCGGCGGTCGCGGTGAGGGGCGACCCGGCGGCCGCCGCGCGGCGCTGCAGCTCGAGCGCGAAGAGCAGGTCGGCGAGCTTGCTGTTGCCGTAGGCCTTGTCGGGGCGGTACGTCGCCGCGGGGTTGCCCTGCAGCACCGACTCGTCGCCCGCGTGGTGGGCGATGGACGAGACCGACACGACGCGCGGCGCCGACGCCTCGAGCAGGCGGGGGAGGAGCCGCGCGGTGAGGGCCACGTGGCCGAGGTGGTTGGTGCCGTACTGCAGCTCGAACCCGTCGGCCGTCTCGCGGTAGCGCGGCGGGGTCATCACGCCGGCGTTGTTGACCAGCAGGTCCACCGGCCGGTCGACGCCCTCGGCGAAGCGGCGCACGGAGTCGAGCGAGGCCAGGTCGAGCTCGGCGACCTCCGTCGAGCCGTCGATGCCGGCCGCCGCCTCGCGGCCGGCGCCCGTCTTGCGGCAGGCCAGCACGACGTGGGCGCCGTGCTCGGCCAGCGCC
The DNA here is from genome assembly GCF_009823805.1 of Nocardioides flavescens. Taxonomy (GTDB): domain Bacteria; phylum Actinomycetota; class Actinomycetes; order Propionibacteriales; family Nocardioidaceae; genus Nocardioides; species Nocardioides flavescens. The sequence continues at coordinate 126,967 of NZ_WUEK01000010.1, forward strand.
TTCGCGGTCTTGAGGCCGATGCCGGAGTTGGCGCCCGTCACCACCGCGGTGCGGCCGGAGAGGTCGGGCAGGTCGCGCTCGGTCCAGCTCACCTCGTCAGCCTAGGCAGGCCCACCCAGCGGGGTGGGTGGTTCCAGACAGGACTTCGTCCTTCCTCAACCACCGGAGCCGGTGGTTGAGGAGGCCGGCTACGGCCGTCTCGAAACCACGTCCTTCGGCGGGGCTCAGTCCTGGGCCCAGCAGCGGCCGTAGATCTGGCCGGCCTTCCACTGCGCCTTGCTCGGCCACTCGTAGCCCCACTCGTAGTCCAACGGGTCGTCGGCGAGGTCGCGGGCGGCGGAGGCGCAGTCGCCGTCCTCGCCGGCGGCGTCGACGCCCTTCACGGCCCGCACGCCGGGGTAGGCCTTCCCGAGGCTGGCGAGGTCGACGACGCTGATCGCGCGCCAGGTGTGGGACTCGCTGCAGAGCACCCGGGTGAACGCCGGGTCGTCGGGTGCGGCGGTGCCGCACATGGCGTAGGCGTCGCGGACGTCGCTGCGCTCCAGCGCCTCCGTCAGGTCGCCCTCGAGCGGGGCGATCTGGTCGTCGCCCGAGACGGCGACGACGTCGCAGCGGTACCACGACGCGCCGAGGTCGGACTCCTCCAGCGTCGGGGTGAACCACACCGCGCGCAGCATGCTGAGGCGCAGCTGGGCCGGTGTCGCGCCGAGGAAGCGCGGCAGGCCCTGCGGGCACGCCCGGGCCGCCTGGCGGCGCACCGTGTCGGAGTCGACCGCGAGCAGGTGACCGGCCGAGACGGCGTCGAGCGCGCCGACCGCGAAGGTCTGGCTGGTGTGCCGGCGCTTGCACCCGACGGGGGTGGCGGTCGTGCTGGCGGCGACGGCGTCGTCGTAGCTCAGCCGGTAGCACGCGCCCTCGGTCGGCGCGACCGGCGCCGGCTCGGGCGTGGGCTCGGCGCTGGTCGCACCAGACGCAGACCCGGACCCCGCGGCAGAGGCGGACGCAGAGGGGCTCTCGCTCGGCGTCGACTCCGCGGACGGCGACCCGCCGCCCGAGCAGCCGGCGAGGACGACCGCAGCGGTGAGGGCCGCCAGCGTCCGGAGCAGGGTGGGGGAGAGGCGCCTCATCCCGACGTCGCCGCCCAGCAGATCGAGCGCCGGTTGCCGGCGTCCCACTCGGGCTGGTGGAACCAGGTGAAGCCGTAGTCGAACTCCTTCGGGTAGCCCAGCCAGGCGGCGACGGAGTTGTAGCAGTAGTCCTCAGTCGTCCTCGCGACCGCGCGGTCGCCGGGGTAGGGGTCCTCGGGCTGGCCGACCTTGATGGTGGTGACGGCGCGCCAGTTGTGCGGCTCGGTGCACGGCACCTTGGGGGAGGCCTCGACGGAGGCGCCGTCGACGCAGGCCATCCAGGCGTCGTCGGGGCGGTCGGCCAGCAGCCCGGCCGCGGTGGTCGGCAGGTCGACGTACGCCTCGCTCTGCTCGCCGCCGCCGACGATGTCGCAGCGGTACCACCGCGCGCCGTCGGCCCAGGCCTTCTCGGACGGGCGGAACCACGCCCAGCTGACGATCGTGCGCATGACCGTGCTCTCGTCGGCGCCGAGGAACTGCTGGAACTGCCCCGAGCAGGTCGCGTAGGCCCAGGAGCCGAGCGCCTCGGAGTCCCAGCCGGCGTCCGCGAGCTCGGCGGGGACCTCGCCCACGGCGTAGGTCTCCGCGGTGTGCGGCTGGGCGCAGTCGACGACCGGGGAGGCGTTGGACGGCTGGTCCACGTCGTCGGGCTCCAGCACCCGGCAGGCGCCCTGGACCGGGGCCTCGACGGAGTCCACGAGACGGGCGTCGGTCTCGGAGCCGTCGCTGCTGCAGCCGGCGACCAGCCCGGTCCCGAGCAGGGTCGCGGCAGCCAGGAGCAGAGCCGGACGCACCCGGCCGAGCGTACCGGCGGGTGAACCGCGGACCGGCGAGGCGTCGAGGTGCGCTACCGTGACCACGTCATGTGGCGCACCCTTCTCCTTCGCCGCCGCAGCGAGGTCTGAGCCAGAGCCGGACCCCCTCGCTGCGGAGTGTCTGTGCGTGTCCGGCCCACCAGACCGCAGACCAGACCCGAGGATCCCCATGACCATCCCGTCCCAGAAGCCCAGCACCATGCCGTGGCAGCGCTACTCGGCGTTCCCGCCGATCGACCTGCCCGACCGCACGTGGCCGTTCAAGACCATCACCCAGGCGCCGCGCTGGCTCTCCACCGACCTGCGCGACGGCAACCAGGCCCTCATCGACCCGATGAACCCCGCCCGCAAGATGGCGATGTTCGACCTGCTCGTGAAGATGGGCTACAAGGAGATCGAGGTCGGGTTCCCCTCGGCCAGCGAGACCGACTTCTCCTTCGTGCGCCAGCTCATCGAGGGCGACAAGATCCCCGACGACGTCACGATCTCCGTGCTGACCCAGGCCCGCGAGGACCTCATCGAGCGCAGCGTGCAGTCGCTCATCGGCGTCCCGCGCGCCAACATCCACCTCTACAACGCGCTGGCACCGCTCTTCCGCCGCGTGGTGTTCCGGGCCGGCAAGGACGAGATCAAGGACATCGGCGTCCGCGGCACAGAGCTGGTCATGAAGTACGGCGACGCCCACCTCGACATGACCGTCATCGGCTACGAGTACAGCCCCGAGATCTTCACCTCGACCGAGCTGCCGTTCTCCCTCGAGGTCTGCGAGGCGGTCAGCGACGTGTGGCAGCCCGAGGACGGTCGCGAGATCATCCTCAACCTCCCCGCCACCGTCGAGGTCGCGACCCCCAACGTCTACGCCGACCAGATCGAGTGGTTCTCCCGCCAGCTGACCCGGCGCGAGAACACCGTCATCAGCCTGCACCCGCACAACGACCGCGGCACCGCCGTCGCCGCCACCGAGCTGGCGATGATGGCCGGCGCCGACCGCGTCGAGGGGTGCCTGTTCGGCCACGGCGAGCGCACCGGCAACGTCGACCTGGTGACGCTGGGCATGAACCTGTTCAGCCAGGGCATCGACCCGCAGGTCGACTTCTCCGACATCGACGAGATCCGCCGCACGGTGGAGTACTGCACCCAGCTGCCCGTCCACCCGCGCCACCCGTACGCCGGCGACCTGGTCTACACGGCGTTCTCCGGCTCCCACCAGGACGCCATCAAGAAGGGCCTCGAGGACCTCGAGCGCCAGGCCGAGGAGCGGGGCGTCGAGGTCGGGTCGCTGCTGTGGGAGGCGCCGTACCTCCCCATCGACCCCAAGGACGTCGGTCGCACCTACGAGGCGGTCATCCGGGTCAACAGCCAGTCCGGCAAGGGCGGGGTCGCCTACGTCCTCAAGGCCGAGCACAAGCTCGACCTGCCGCGCCGGGCGCAGATCGAGTTCAGCCGCGTCGTGCAGGAGCGCACCGACGCCGAGGGCGGCGAGATGACCTCCGAGGCGATCTGGTCGGTCTTCCGCTCGGAGTACCTCGACCGCACCGCCCCGCTCGAGCTCGACTCGGTCCACACCTCCTCGGCCGCGGGCCAGCGCGACGCGCTCGACGTCGACGTGCGCGTGGACGGCGAGGCCCGCTCGCTGCACGGCGAGGGCAACGGCCCGCTCTCGGCGTTCTGCGCCGCGATCAACGAGCTGCCTCAGGAGTGGGACGTGCGCATCCTCGACTACGCCGAGCACGCGCTCACCGCGGGCGGCGACAGCCTCGCCGCGGCGTACGTCGAGTGCGCGGTGCGCGACGGGGTCTTCTGGGGGGTCGGCATCGACGCCAACATCGTCACCGCCTCGCTGAAGGCCGTCGTCTCCGCGGTCAACCGCGCCGGCTGACGAGGTCACGGCGGAGTCCAGCCCGCGTCGCCGAGTCGGCGACGCGGGCTGCGTCTCCGTAGAATCGGAGTCATGATGCGCCGGATCGACCTGCGCGGCGAGCGTCCCGAGGACTACCGGGACGTCGTACCGCGCGCCGACTTCGACATCGAGGCTGCGGTCCCGGCGGTCCACGCGATCTGCGAGGACGTGCGCACCCGCGGCATGACCGCGATCCACGAGCTGTCCGAGCGCTTCGACGGCGTCGCCCTCGACGACATCCGCATCGACAAGGCCACGCTCGCCGACGCCCTCGAGCGCCTCGATCGCGACGTGCTGGCCGGGCTCGAGGAGTCGATCCGGCGGCTGCGCGCGACGTGCGCGGCCGAGCTGGAGCACGACGTCGTCACCGACCTCGGCCCCGGTGCCCGGGTGACCCACCGCAAGGTGGCCGTCGACCGCGTGGGGCTCTACGTCCCCGGCGGGCTCGCGCCGCTGGTCTCCAGCGTGCTGATGAACGTCGTGCCCGCGCAGACCGCGGGCGTGCGCTCGATCGCGCTGGCCAGCCCGCCCCAGAAGGAGTTCGGCGGGCTCCCGCACCCGACCATCCTCGCCGCGTGCGCACTGCTCGGCGTCGACGAGGTCTACGCCGTCGGCGGCGCCCAGGCGATCGCGATGTTCGCCTACGGCGTCGGCCCCTGCCGTCGCGTCGACCTGGTCACCGGCCCGGGCAACATCTACGTCGTCACGGCCAAGCGGCTGCTCAAGGGGCAGGTCGGCATCGACTCCGAGGCCGGCCCGACCGAGATCGCCGTGCTGGCCGACGCCAGCGCCGACCCCGCCTACGTCGCCTCGGACCTCATCAGCCAGGCCGAGCACGACCCGCTGGCGGCCTCGGTGCTGGTGACCCCGTCCGAGGAGCTCGTCGAGCAGGTCAGCGCGGAGCTCGACCGGCAGGTGGCGGCCACCCGGCACCAGGAGCGGATCCGCACCGCCCTCGGCGGCCGGCAGTCGGCGTTCGTGCTCGTCGAGGACCTCGAGCAGGGCCTCGACGTGGTCGACGCCTACGCCGCCGAGCACCTCGAGATCCAGACCGACGACGCCGCGAGCTGGGCCGCGCGCGTGCGCAACGCGGGCGCGATCTTCGTCGGCCCGCACGCCCCGGTCTCCCTCGGCGACTACTGCGCCGGCTCCAACCACGTGCTGCCCTCCGCGGGCTGCGCCTGCCACTCCTCGGGACTGTCGGTGCGCGCCTTCACCAAGTCGGTGCACGTCGTCGACTACTCCCGCGAGGCCCTGGCCGAGGTGGCCGACCACGTGGTCACGCTGGCCGAGGCCGAGGACCTGCCCGGGCACGGCGCGGCCGTGCGCGCGCGGTTCCCGCGGTGAGGCGCGTCCCGTGACCTTCCCACCGCTGCGCGAGGAGCTGCGGGGCCTCGAGCCGTACGGCGCACCGCAGCTCTCGCCCGAGCTCGTGCCCGTGCAGCTCAACGTCAACGAGAACCCCTACGGTCCCTCGCCCGAGTGCGTCGCCGACATCGCCGCCTCGGTGGCGGCCGCCGCGACGACCCTCAACCGCTACCCCGACCGCGAGTTCGTCGAGCTGCGGGCCGAGCTCGCGGCGTACCTCTCGCGCGACACCCCGCACGGCATCGCGCCCGAACAGGTGTGGGCGGCCAACGGCTCCAACGAGGTCATGCTGCAGCTGCTGCAGGCCTACGCCGGCCCGGGCCGCTCGGCGCTGAGCTTCGCGCCGACGTACTCGATGTATCCCGAGTACGCCCGCGACACCGGCACGCGCTGGGTGCAGGGCCGTCGCGAGGACGACTTCTCGCTCGACCTCGCTCGCGCGCGCGACCTCGTCGAGTCCGAGCAGCCCGCCGTGGTGCTGCTGCCCAGCCCCAACAACCCCACCGGCACCGCGCTGCCGCCCGAGGCCGTCTCCATGCTGTGCGAGGCCGCGGGCGACGGGCTCGTGGTGGTCGACGAGGCCTACGGCGAGTTCCGCCGTGCCGGGGTGCCGAGCGCCCTCGAGCTGCTGCCCGAGCACCGCAACCTCGTCGTCACGCGCACGATGAGCAAGGCGTTCGCGCTGGCGGGTGCCCGGCTGGGCTACCTCGCCGCCGACCCCGCGCTGTGCGACGGCATCCGCGTCGTGCGCCTGCCCTACCACCTCTCCGCGGTCACCCAGGCCGTCGCGCTCGCCGCGCTGCGCCACCGCGACGAGCTGCTCGGCAAGGTCGACGAGCTGCGCGCCGAGCGCGACGCGCTGGTCGACTGGCTGCGCGGCGAGGGGTTCGAGGTCGCCGACAGCGACGCCAACTTCGTGCTGTTCGGCGAGCTGGCGGACCGGCACGCCGTCTGGCAGGCGATGGTCGACCGGGGCGTGATCGTGCGCGAGACCGGCCCCGAGGGGTGGCTGCGGGTCTCGGTCGGCACGCCGGATGAGATGAAGACGTTCAAGGTGAGCCTCACCGCTGCGGTGGCCGAGGTGACGCAGGACCACGCGACGGAGGAGCAGGCATGAGCCGCACGGCCAGGATCGAACGCGCCACCAGCGAGTCCAAGGTGCTCGTCGAGGTCGACCTCGACGGCTCCGGGCGCCACGACATCTCGACCGGTGTCGGCTTCTACGACCACATGCTCACGGCGTTCGCGCGCCACGCGCTGGTCGACCTGACGGTGCAGACCGACGGCGACGTGCACATCGACGCCCACCACACCGTCGAGGACACCGCCATCGCCCTCGGCCAGGCGCTGCGGCAGGCGCTCGGCGACAAGGTCGGCATCCGCCGCTTCGGCGACGCCACCGTGCCGCTCGACGAGGCGCTCGTCCAGGCCGTCGTCGACGTCTCGGGCCGCCCCTACTGCGTGCACACCGGCGAGCCCGAGGGGCAGCAGTACGTCGCCCTCGGCGGCTCCGGCGTGTCCTACCTCGGCTCGCTGACCCAGCACGTCTTCGAGACCCTCGCCTTCCACGGCCACTTCGCGCTGCACGTGCGGGTGCTGGCCGGCCGCGAGCCGCACCACCTCGTCGAGACGCAGTTCAAGGCCTTCGCCCGGGCCTTCCGCGACGCCGTCGCGATCGACCCGCGCGAGACCGGCATCCCCTCGACCAAGGGCGCGCTCTGAAGACGAAACCTCGCGTCGTCGTCCTCGACTACGGCTCCGGCAACCTGCGCTCCGCCGTCCGCGCGGTGGAGCGGGCGGGCGCCGAGGTCGAGCTGACCGGCGACCGCCACGCCGCTGAGGCGGCCGACGGCCTGCTCGTGCCCGGCGTCGGGGCCTACGCCGCGTGCATGGAGGGGCTGCGCGCTGTCGACGGTCCGCGCGCGATCGGGCGCCGGCTCTCGGGCGGGCGGCCCGTGCTCGGCATCTGCGTCGGCATGCAGGTGCTGTTCGCGCGCGGCATCGAGCACGGCGTCGAGACCGAGGGCTGCGACGAGTGGCCCGGGCTGGTCGAGCGGCTCCAGGCTCCCGTCGTACCCCACATGGGCTGGAACACCGTCGAGGTGCCCGAGTCGTCGCGGATGTTCGCGGGCCTCGAGGACGAGCGGTTCTACTTCGTGCACTCCTACGGCGTGCGCAGCTGGGAGCTGGAGACCAACGGGCGCACGACGGCGCCGAAGGTCACCTGGGCGACCCACGGCGGCGACTCCTTCGTCGCCGCGGTCGAGAACGGCCCGCTCTGGGCCACCCAGTTCCACCCCGAGAAGTCCGGCGACGCCGGCGCCGCCCTGCTCCGCAACTGGGTCGAGACGCTGTGAGGCTCACCTTGGCGGCGGAATCCCAGCATCTGCTGGGAATGCCAACGTTCTGGGGTGTTGCAACACCCCAGAACGTCAGTGATCCCAGCAGATGCTGGGATTCCTACGGCGACGCCACGTGAGCAAGGAGCGCGCCCGGCGGCGAGCAGAACGCGAGGTGGCGCAGGCGGCCGAGGCCGAGCGTCGTACGGCGGCCGCCGAGCGCGAGGCCCGTCGTGACGTGCGTCGGGAGCGGCTGACGGGCTGGCTGCCGAGCAGCACCCCGGCGCCGGGACGGCAGCGCGGCGCGCTGGCCGAGAAGCGCCGGCGTCAGGTGCTCGCCACGCTCGCGCTGCTGGTGGTGGTCAACCTGCTGCTCTTCGCCGTGGCCCGCGACCCCGCCCTGAGCGGCCTGCTCCTGGTGGCCAGCGTGCTGGGCGCCCCGATCGTGCACATGATGATGTTCCGGAGGACCTGATGAGCACCTACCTCGATCTGCTGCCCGCCGTCGACATCGCCGGCGGCCAGGCCGTCCAGCTGGTCCAGGGGGTGGCCGGCTCGGAGAAACGCTTCGGCGACCCCGTCGAGGCCGCCCTGCGCTGGCAGGAGGCGGGTGCGGAGTGGATTCACCTCGTGGACCTCGACGCGGCGTTCGGCCGCGGGCACAACCGCGAGCTGCAGGCGCAGATCGTCGGCGCCCTCGACATCCAGGTCGAGATGAGCGGCGGCATCCGTGACGACGAGTCGCTCGAGGCGGCGATGGCGACCGGCTGCCGTCGGGTCAACATCGGCACCGCCGCGCTCGAGCAGCCGGAGTGGTGCGCCCGCGCCATCGCGACGTACGGCGACCGCGTGGCGGTCGGGCTCGACGTGCGCGGCCGCACGCTCGCCGCGCGCGGCTGGACCCGCGAGGGCGGCGACCTCTACGAGGTGCTGGCGCGCCTGGACTCCGAGGGGTGCGCGCGCTACGTCGTCACCGACGTCAACAAGGACGGCATGCTGCAGGGGCCCAACCTCGACCTGCTGCGCGCGGTCTGCGAGGCGACCGAGAAGCCGGTGGTCGCCTCCGGCGGCGTCACCACCCTCGACGACATCGCCGCGCTGATGGAGCTCGTGCCGGTCGGCGTCGAGGGCGCCATCGCGGGCACCGCGCTCTACGAGGGGCGCTTCAGCCTCGAGGACGCGCTCGCACTGACCCGCGGAACGTCGGCGTGAGCCTCGCCGTCCGCGTCATCCCGTGCCTCGACGTCGACGGCGGCCGGGTGGTCAAGGGGATCAACTTCCAGCAGCTGCGCGACGCCGGCGACCCCGTGGAGCTGGCCCGCACCTATGACGCCGAGGGCGCCGACGAGCTGACCTTCCTCGACATCTCGGCCTCGCACGAGGGGCGGGCGACCACGATGGAAGTCGTGTCGCGGTGTGCCGAGGAGGTCTTCATCCCGCTGACCGTCGGCGGGGGAGTCTCGAGCGTCGCCGACGTCGACCGGCTGCTGCGTGCCGGGGCCGACAAGGTCGCGGTCAACACCGCCGCGATCCGCCGTCCCGATCTCGTCGCCGAGATCGCCGACCGCTTCGGCAACCAGGTGCTCGTGCTCTCCGTCGACGCCCGCCGGGCCGCGGAGACCGACTCCGGCTTCGAGGTCACCACCCACGGCGGGCGCCAGTCGGCCGGGCTCGACGCCGTCGCGTGGGCGTCCCGGGCGGCCGAGCTCGGCGCGGGCGAGATCCTGCTCAACGCCATGGACGCCGACGGCACCCAGGACGGCTTCGACCTCGCCCTCATCGAGCAGGTCCGCGCGGCGGTGAGCATCCCGGTGATCGCCTCGGGCGGGGCGGGTCGCCTCGAGCACTTCGCGCCCGCGGTCGACGCCGGAGCCGACGCGGTGCTCGCGGCCACGGTGTTCCACTTCGGGACCCTGCGCATCGGAGAGGTCAAGAAGTCCCTGGAGGAGGCCGGTCACCCCGTCCGATGATGGGCCGGTGACCAGCTACCAGGACGTCAACCGCCTCGTCTGGGACGAGCGCGCCGCCGCCCACGCCGCCTCGCCCGACTACGCCGTGGCGGCGTTCCGCGACGACCCGGAGCACCTCTCCGACGTGGTGCAGTTCGACCTGCCGCTGCTCGGTGACGTCAGCGGGCTGCGCGGGGTGCACCTGCAGTGCCACATCGGCACCGACACGATCAGCCTGGCGCGACTCGGGGCCACCATGACCGGCCTGGACTTCAGCGCCGCCTCCGTGGCCCAGGCGCGCGACCTCGCGACCGCGGCCGGGGCCGACGTCGCCTTCGTCGAGTCCGACGTCTACGCCGCCCGCGAGGCGCTCGACGGCGACTTCGACCTCGTCTTCACCGGCATCGGCGCGCTGTGCTGGCTGCCCAACGTCGAGCGCTGGGCCGCGACCGTCGCGAGCCTGCTGGCCCCGGGCGGGCGGCTGTTCATCCGCGAGGGCCACCCGGTGCTGTGGGCGCTCGGCGACCCGACCGAGCCGGGCCGCATCGAGCTGAGCCACCCCTACTTCGAGCTCGCCGAGCCCACCGTGTGGGACGAGCCCGGCACCTACGTCGAGACCGACGTGGAGTTCGAGCACACCGTCACCCAGGAGTGGAACCACGGCATCGGCGAGATCCTCACTGCCGTCCTCGGGGCCGGCCTGCGCATCGACACCTTCGTCGAGCACCACTCCGTGCCGTGGGAGGCGTTCCCGGGCCACATGGACGCGATCGGCGAGGGTGAGTTCCGGCTGTCGGTCCGGCCCGAGCGGCTCCCGCACAGCTACACCCTGGTGGCGACCCGGGTCTGAGTCTCAGGCCGAGAGGTCGGCCTCGCGCAGCCGCTGCAGGTTGGCCCGGTCGCCGAGCCACTCGAGGTCGGCGAGCTCGGTGCGCCCCGACAGCATCAGCACGAGCTCGGAGGGCCGGCCGATCACCTCCGCCGGTCGGTCGCCCCCGAGCAGCGTCAGCGACTGCGCGGGCACGTCGGAGCGGCGTACGACGAGCGGCACGCCGGCCCTGCGCGCCACCATCCGTCCGAGGAAGCGGAGCTGGGCCCACAGCGTGTCCTCGTCGCCCTGGGGCAGCTCGCGCGGGGACCAGCCGGCCTGCCCGCGTCGCAGGTCCTCGTGGTGCACGACGTACTCCACCGTGTTGGCGAGCCACTCGACCCCCGGCAACCGGAACGGCGTCAGTCCGACCCCGCGCAGGCTCGCCACCGACTTCTCGAACGGCGCCGCGGCGGTCCTGGCCATCGCGCGCTCGGTGAGTCCCGCGAGCGGCGGCACCGCGATGCCGACGCCGGCCAGCGGGGAGCGCTCGCGCACCAGCAGGTGGGCGACGAGGTCGCGGGCGGTCCACCCCTCGCACAGCGTCGGCGCGTCCGGGCCGAGCCCGAGGGCGAGGTCGCAGAGGGCGTGGCGTTCGCGGCGGGCGAGGTTCACGGTCGTCCGGTAACCGAAGGTCTCGACGACGCTCGCTGGCGCTCACTGCTCGACCAGCGGGCCCCCGAGGAAGACCGGGTTGTCGGTGGCCGGGAATACCGTGGCGCAGCGCTCGGGTTGTCCGAGGGTTGCGAGGAGGACTGTGACTGTCGAGCAGGAGACCCACCCTGACGAGCCAGGGCTGGACGGGGACGGAGCGTCCCGGGCGGCGACGACCCGTGAGGGGTTCGGCGTCATCTGGGTGGCGATCAAGCGTGAGCCGGGCGTCTTCGCCCTCTCGACGGTCGGGAGCATGCTCTTCGGCCTGCTCACCGTCGCCGACGCGTGGGCGCTGGGGTGGTCGACCGACCACGTGCTGACGCCGGCGTTCCGCGACGGCGAGATCGGCACCAGCATGCTCGTCGCCGTCTTCGCGATCTTCGTCGGCATCGCCCTGCTGCGTGCGGTCGGCATCGTCGCCCGAAGGCTGTTCGCCGGGATGATGCAGTACCGCATGCAGGCGCACAGCCGCCGCGCGGTCACCCGTCAGTACCTCACCCTCCCGATGGAGTGGCACCAGCGCCACCCCACCGGCGAGCTGCTCAGCAACGCCAACTCCGACGTCGAGGCAGCCTGGGGGCCGATCGCACCGCTGCCGATGGCGGTCGGCACGGTCGTGATGATGGCGATCGCCATCGTCCAGATGTTCGCCGCCGACCTGGTGCTGGCCCTGGTCGGCCTGCTGGTCTTCCCGGCGGTCATCGTCGCCAACCTCGCCTACCAGCGCCTCGCCTCCCCGCTCATGACCCGCGCGCAGGAGCTGCGCGCCGAGGTCAGCGAGATCGCCCACGAGTCCTTCGACGGCGCGATGGTCGTCAAGACGCTCGGGCGCGAGGGCGAGGAGACCGAGCGGTTCGCCGCCAAGGTCCACGAGCTGCGCGACGTCAACATCCGAGCCGGTCGCATCCGAGCGGCGTTCGACCCGACCCTCGCCGCGCTGCCCAACCTCGGCGTGCTCGTCGTGCTCGGGATCGGCGTCGAGCGCGTGCTCGGCGGCAGCACCGACGCCGGCGCGGTCGTCACCGTCGCCTACCTGCTGACGATCGTCTCCTTCCCGATCCGCTCCATCGGCTGGCTGCTGGGCGAGTTTCCACGCAGCGTGGTCGGCTTCCGGCGCCTCAGCACGGTCCTCGAGGCCGAGGGCGAGATGCCGTACGGCGACCGCTCGGTGCCCGACGTGCCCGGGACCGGTGCGCGGCTCGAGGTCGGGGGGCTGGCCTACTCCTACGTCGCCGAGCAGCCGCTGCTGCGCGACGTGAGCTTCACCGTCGAGCCGGGCCGCACCGTCGCGATCGTCGGCGCCACCGCCTCGGGCAAGAGCACGCTCACCGCGCTGCTGACCCGTCTCGTCGACCCCGACCGGGGCCGCATCACCCTCGACGGCGTCGACCTGCGCGACCTCGACCGCGGCGAGCTCGCCCGGGTCAGCGGCGTCGTGCCCCAGACGGCGTTCCTCTTCGACGACACCGTGCGCGGCAACGTCACCCTCGACGCCCGGGTCGACGGCATGCCGCTCACCGACGACGACGTGTGGGAGGCCCTGCGCGCCGCGCAGGCCGACGGGTTCGTCGCGGCCCTGCCGCACGGTCTCGACACCCAGCTCGGCGAGCGCGGCACCTCCCTCTCGGGCGGTCAGCGTCAGCGCATCTCGCTGGCCCGCGCCCTGGTGCGCCGTCCCCGTCTGCTCGTGCTCGACGACGCCACCTCGGCCGTCGACCCGGAGGTCGAGGCGCGCATCCTCGCGGCGCTGCGCCACGGCCCGTCCGACACGACGCTGGTCGTGGTCGCCTACCGCAAGGCCACCATCGCGCTGGCCGACGAGGTGGTCCACCTCGAGGACGGTCGCATCGTCGACCGCGGCACCCACGCCGAGCTGCTGCGCCGCAGCCCGTCCTACGCCCGGCTGGTCAACGCCTACGAGCAGGCCGAGCCGGGCGACGCCCCGGTCTCGGTGGAGGTCGGCTCGTGAGCACCACCGTGAAGGCACCCGCCGACGCGACCGGGACCGCCGCGGCCGCCCGCTCCGGCACCGCCATGGACTCCGGCGAGGAGATGGCGGCGCTCCAGACCCTCCGGCGCGGGGTGCAGATCAGCCCCGAGCTCAGGGAGGGCATCGGCTGGACGCTGGTCCTGGCCGTGCTGGCCTCCGTCGGCCAGGTCATCGTGCCCGTCGTCGTGCAGCAGACCCTCGACCGCGGCCTCGGCGCCGACGGCGGCCCGGACGTGTCCTTCGTGGTGTGGATGGGCGTGATCGCCGCTGCCGCGATCGCGCTGACCTCCGGCGCGTCGTACCTCATGACGAGCCGGCTCTTCCGCACCTCCGAGCGCGGCCTCGCGACGCTGCGGATCAAGGCGTTCCGCCACGTGCACGACCTGCCGCTGCTCACCCAGAACACCGAGCGCCGCGGCGCGTTGGTCTCACGCGTCACGAGCGACGTCGACCAGGTCAGCCAGTTCCTGGTCTTCGGCGGGCTGCTGTTCGTCGTGAGCGTCGGGCAGGTGCTGATCGCCACGATCGTGATGGCGATCTACTCCTGGCAGCTCGCGCTGGTCGTGTGGATCGCCTTCGCGCCGCTGTTCCTCTCGATCCGGTGGTTCCAGCGCAAGCTCTCGGAGGCCTACGGCGTGGTGCGCCGCCAGATGGGGTCGATGCTCTCGGCGATCTCCGAGCCGGTCGTCGGCGCCGCGGTCGTGCGCTCCTACGCCGTCGAGGCCCGCACCCAGGCCCGCATCGACGAGGCCATCGACGGGTTCCGGGCCGCGAGCACCCGCGCCCAGCGCTTCACGGTGGTGTCGTTCTCCCTCGGCGGCATATCGGCGGGCCTCGCCAACGCGGGGGTGATCGTCATCGGCGTGCTGCTCGGCTTCGCCGACCAGATGACGATCGGCACGGTGCTGGCGTTTGCCTTCCTCGTGACCCTCTTCGTCGGGCCGGTGCAGATGGGCACCCAGATCCTGACCGACGCCCAGAACGCCATCGCCGGCTGGCGCCGCGTCATCGGCATCCTCGAGACCCCGGCCGACCTGGTCGACCCGGGGGAGGACGGCGAGACGCTGCCGCGCGGCCCGGTCGACGTCCGCTTCGAGGGTGTCTCGTTCGCCTACCCCGGCGGTCCGTTCGTGCTGCGCGACATCGACCTCGACATCGCGGCGGGTCGGCGCGTCGCGGTGGTGGGCGAGACCGGGTCGGGCAAGTCGACGGTGGCCAAGCTGCTGACCCGGCTGATGGACCCCACCGAGGGCGCGGTGCTGCTCGACGGCGTCGACGTGCGCCGCATCGCCGCGCGGTCCCTGCGTCGCTCCGTGGTGCTGGTGCCCCAGGAGGGGTTCCTCTTCGACGACTCGATCACGGCCAACGTCCGCTACGGCGATCTCGACGCCACAGAGGCCGACATCCTCGCCTCCGCCGACGAGCTCGGGCTCAGCGACTGGCTGGCCACGCTGCCGGCCGGGCTCGCGACGCAGGTCGGCCAGCGCGGTGAGTCGCTGTCCGCCGGTGAGCGTCAGCTCGTCGCGCTGCTGCGCGCCCACCTCGCCGACCCCGACCTGCTGGTGCTCGACGAGGCGACCAGCGCGGTCGACCCGGCGCTCGAGATGCGCATCGGGCGCGCGCTCGAGCGGCTGATGTCGGGACGCACCTCCGTCACGATCGCCCACCGGCTCTCGACCGCCGAGTCCGCCGACGAGGTGGTGGTCGTCGACCGCGGGCGCATCGTGCAGCGCGGCCCCCACGCTGAGCTCGTGCACCAGGAGGGCAGCGTCTACGCCGGCCTCCACGCCAGCTGGGTGGCGCAGCAGGGGGCGTGACCCGCGCCACGGGCGCTCGTTGAGGTCACATGACCTCGACCCGTCGTGTGCTCGTCGCCCTCGCCACGCTCCTGGTGCTCCCCGCCCTCGTGCTGGGACTGCTCCCCGGTGCCGCCGGCGCCGGGACGCCGGGGGAGCGGTTGAAGTACGTCGCCCTCGGCGACTCCTACAGCGCCGCCTCCGGGGTGCTGCCGGTCGACCTGACCTCCCCGGCGTGCCTGCGCTCGACGCGCAACTACCCGAATGTCGTCGCGAGGACGATCGGCGCGCGCCTGACCGACGTCACCTGCGGCGCAGCGGAGACGCGACACTTCAGCGAGCCGCAGTACCCCGGCGTCGCGCCCCAGCTCGACGCCCTCGACGCCCGCACCGACCTGGTCACGATGACCATCGGCGGCAACGACAGCTCGGTGTTCATCGGCGCGATCGCGGCCTGCGGGGCGGCGGGCCTCACCACGCTCGGCACCGGCAGTCCGTGCCGCGACACCTACGGCACCTCCTTCGAGGACACCGTGCGCACCACGACCTACCCGGCGCTGGTCTCCGCGCTGCAGGCGGTGCAGGCGAAGGCCCCGCACGCCCGCGTCGCCATCCTCGGCTACCCGTGGATCACCCCGGCCTCCGGCTCCTGCTATCCGCAGCTGCCGGTCGCCCGCGGCGACGTCGCCTACCTCCACTCGCTGCAGACCACCCTCAACGACGCCGTGCGTCGCGCCGCCGCGGCCACCGGGGCGACGTACGTCGACCTCGACCAGGCCTCGACGGGCCACGACGCCTGCCAGGCGATCGGCACCCGCTGGGTCGAGCCCGTCGTCGGCACCACCAACCCCGTGGTCGTGCACCCCAACGCCCTGGGCGAGCGCGAGATGGCCGCCGAGGCGATCCGCCAGCTCGGTCTCTGACCGCAGGGCGGGCGCCACTGGTGGCGCGGCGCGGCTTCGGGCACTGTCGGGGCATGACTGCTGATGAGGCCACCCGGGCCAAGGCCACCGAGCTGCTCCGCCTGCACCAGGACGAGAAGCTGCTCACCGTCGTCAACGTGTGGGACGTCGTCTCCGCCACCACCGTCGCCGCCGTCGAGGGCACCATGGCGCTCGCCACCGCGAGCCACTCCATCGCCTCGTCGTTCGGCTACGAGGACGGCGAGAACATCCCGCTCGACCTGATGCTCGAGCAGGTCGAGCGGATCGTCGACGCCACCGACCTGCCGGTGACCGCCGACCTCGAGGGCGGATACGGCAACGCCGCGGAGACCGTGCGCCGCGCCATCGGCCTGGGCGTGGTCGGCGCCAACATCGAGGACCAGCTCAAGCCGCTCGCCGAGGCCGCGCGCCAGGTCGAGCAGATCGTCAAGGTCGCCGAGGAGGAGGGCGTCGACTTCGTCCTCAACGCCCGCACCGACGCCTTCGCGCTCAACCGGGAGGGCGACCCGGACGAGAACCTCGCCAACGCGATCGAGCGCGGCAAGGCGTTCCTCGACGCGGGCGCGCCGGTGGTGTTCGTGCCGGCGATCCTGAGCGAGGAGCAGATCCTCGCCCTCGTCGACGCCTTCGGCCCGCGCCGGCTCACCACGATCGGCATCCCCGGCCTGCCCCCGCGCGACTGGCAGGAGGCCCACGGCGTCGCGCGCACGTCGTACGGCCCGCTCTCGCAGAACGTCGCCCTCACCGCCCTCCAGGAGCTCGTCGAGGAGGTCCACCGCGGCGGCGGCGTGCCCTCGAACATGCGCATCCTCAACTGAGGACCGGGCGTCGCGGCCGAGCGCCACTGGCCCGTCCGTCGACAGTCGAACATCCGGGACGCCAGGGGGTCCCGGATGTTCGACTGTCGATCTCGCGCGCCCGCCTCCGTCCCACGCGGAGGGAGGCGGGCGAGATCGTCCCGGACCGGGAGATAGGGTCAGGCCCACCCAGGGCGAGGGAGCGGTGATGGCGGAGGCAGGGCTCGACGACCAACCGGTCGTGCCGGTGTTCTTCCTGTCCGACTCGACGGGCATCAGCGCCGAGACGATGGGCAACGCGCTGCTCATCCAGTTCCCCGACCTGCGCTTCGACCGGACGCTGTTCCCGTTCATCACCACGGTGCAGGAGGCCCAGCGGGTCGTCGAGGTGCTCGACGCCGCGATGGACGGGCCGGTCACCCCGCTGGTCTTCATCACCGCCGCCGACGACACGGTGCGCGACGAGCTCGTGAAGACCCGGGCGCCCGTCATCGACTTCTTCGCCCTGCACATGGACCGCGTCGAGGCGGTGCTCGGCCAGCGCGGCCTGCACGAGGCGGCCCGGCTCCACGGCGTCGGCGACATCCGCAACTACAACGACCGGATGGCCGCGGTCGAGTTCACCATCGAGCACGACGACGGCCAGAGCCTGCGTGTGCTCGAGAAGTCCGACGTCATCCTCATCGCGCCGTCCCGGTGCGGTAAGACGCCCACCAGCATGTACCTCGCGCTGCAGCACGGCCTGTTCGTGGCCAACTACCCGCTGGTCGACGAGGACCTCGAGTCCACCGACCTGCCGCGCCCCCTCCTCGACTTCGCCGACCGCTGCGTCGGCCTCTCTACGACCGTGGAGCGGCTCAGCCGGGTCCGCAACGAGCGGCGCCCCGGCTCGCGCTACGCCAGCGCCGAGCAGTGCCGCTGGGAGCTGCGCCGCGCCGCAGCGCTCTACGAGGCGCACCGCATCCCCGCCATCGACTCCTCGGCCCGCTCGGTCGAGGAGATGGCGACCCTGATCGTGCAGAGCCTGAAGCGCAACCGGAAGAGGGATCGATGAGCGACAACGTCAGGTGGTTCTCCGAGCTCGGCATGGGCGACGTGGAGGAGGTGGGCGGCAAGAACGCCTCGCTCGGCGAGATGGTCTCCAACCTCTCCGACCTCGGCGTCCGGGTGCCCAACGGCTTCGCGACCACGTCGTCGGCCTACCGGCACTTCATCGGTGACACCGGGCTCGCCGACCGCATCTCGGGGCTGCTGCGCGACCTCGACACCGACGACGTACGCCGCCTCGCGGAGGTCGGCAAGGAGATCCGCGGCCTTGTCATCGGCCAGGAGTTCCCCGACGACCTCGAGCAGGACATCCGCGAGGCCTACGACCAGCTCGTCGAGGAGATGGACGACGCCGGCGAGCCGTCGTTCGCCGTCCGCTCCAGCGCCACCGCCGAGGACCTGCCCGACGCCTCCTTCGCGGGCCAGCAGGAGACCTTCCTCAACGTGCAGGGGATCGACGCGATCCTGCACGCGATCCGCGAGGTCTTCGCCTCGCTCTACAACGACCGCGCCATCGCCTACCGCGTCCACCACGGCTTCGAGCACGACGCCGTTGCCCTGTCGGCGGGTGTGCAGCGCATGGTGCGCTCCGACATCGGCGCCAGCGGCGTCATGTTCACGATGGACACCGAGTCCGGCTTCACCGACGCCGTCTTCGTCACCTCCGCCTGGGGGCTGGGCGAGGGCGTCGTGCAGGGTGCGGTCAACCCCGACGAGTTCTACGTCTACAAGCCCGCGCTGCGCGAGGGGCGCTCGGCGGTGCTCAAGCGCGGCATCGGTGACAAGGCCACCAAGATGGTCTACACCGACGACCCCACGGTCGGGCGCACCACCGAGTTCGTCGAGACCTCCCCCGAGGAGCGCCGGCGCCTCAGCCTCACCGACGCCGAGGTCGAGGAGCTCGCCCGCCACGCCCTCACCATCGAGGAGCACTACGGCCGCCCGATGGACATCGAGTGGGGCAAGGACGGCGTCGACCACGAGCTCTACGTCCTGCAGGCCCGACCCGAGACCGTGCAGTCGCGCGTGAGCGGTGCCCTCGAGCGCTACAGGATCGACAAGGCCACGACCAGCGGCGCCGACGTGCTCGTCGAGGGTCGCGCCATCGGCCAGAAGATCGGCGCCGGCGCGGTCCGGGTGCTCACCTCCGTCGAGCAGATGCACGAGTTCAACGCCGGCGAGGTGCTCGTCGCCGACATGACCGACCCCGACTGGGAGCCGATCATGAAGCGCGCCTCCGCGATCGTCACCAACCGCGGCGGACGCACCTGCCACGCGGCGATCATCGCCCGCGAGCTCGGCATCCCGGCCGTCGTCGGCACCGGTGGTGCCACCCGCGAGCTCGCCGACGGCCGCGAGGTCACCGTCTCGTGTGCCGAGGGCGACACCGGCCTGGTCTACGACGGCGCGCTGGAGTTCGACGTCGAGCGCACCGAGCTCGACTCGATGCCCGACCTGCCCGTCAAGATCATGATGAACGTCGGCACGCCCGACCAGGCCTTCGCCTTCTCGCGCCTGCCGCACCGCGGCATCGGCCTCGCGCGGCTCGAGTTCATCATCAACCGCCAGATCGGCATCCACCCCAAGGCCCTGCTCGACCTCGAGCGTGACCCCGACTCGCTCGAGGCGGGCGTGCGCGCCGAGATCGAGGAGACGATCCGGGCCTACCCGGGCCCGCGGGAGTTCTTCGTGCAGCGCGTGGCCGAGGGGGTCTCGATGCTCGCCGCGGCGTTCGCGCCGTACCCCGTGATCGTGCGGATGAGCGACTTCAAGTCCAACGAGTACGCCAACCTCGTCGCCGGCCCCGCCTACGAGCCGCACGAGGAGAACCCGATGATCGGCTACCGCGGTGCGTCGCGCTACCTCTCCGAGGACTTCGCCGAGTGCTTCGCGATGGAGTGCGAGGCGCTGCGCCACGTGCGCGACGACATGGGTCTCACCAACGTCTGGGTGATGATCCCCTTCGTCCGCACGCTGGCCGAGGCCTCCGGGGTCATCGACCTGCTCGGGCAGCACGGCCTGCGCCGGGGCGAGAACGACCTCAAGGTCGTGATGATGTGCGAGGTGCCGTCCAACGCCGTCATCGCCGAGCAGTTCCTCGAGCACTTCGACGGCTTCTCGATCGGCTCCAACGACATGACCCAGCTGACCCTGGGCCTCGACCGCGACTCGGCGCTCGTGGCCGGCGGCTTCGACGAGCGCGACCCGGCCGTGCTGCACATGCTCGAGCTGGCCATCAAGGCCTGCAAGGACCAGGGCAAGTACGTCGGCATCTGCGGCCAGGGCCCCTCCGACCACCCCGACCTCGCCGCCTGGCTGCTCGAGCAGGGCATCGAGTCGATGTCGCTCAACCCCGACACCGTCGTCGACACCTGGCTGAAGCTGGCCGGGCAGGGCGTCGACTGACCGCCTCGATGGACGGGCTCGTCGGGCTGGTCAGCGGTTGCGGCGCCAGATCTCGGCGTTGAGCGCGGTCGCGAAGCCCGTCCACGCGACGTACGGCGCGAGCGCGGCGGCAGCGGTGCCGTCGCGCTTCGCCGTCTCGCGCAGCAGAGCGACGTTGAGCGCGTCGAGGGCGACGATGGTGACCAGCCCGCCGCGGGTCGACTCGCGCGCGAAGAACGCCCAGCACCACCACGCGTTGACGGCGAGGTCGGTGCCGACGAGGGCGAGGTAGCGCTCGCGGCCCTCCGGGCTCGCCTCGGCGGCGCGGCCGGTGCCCCACCCGATGAGGGCGTAGAGCGGGGTCCACACCAGCGGGAAGGCGACCGGCGGCGGCTGCCAGGAAGGCCGGTCGAGGGTGGTGTACCAGCGGCTGTCGGGCTTGGTTCCGAGCGAGCCGACGACGGCGGCGGCCGCGGTGAGGGCCGCAGTGACGAGGCGTGGGCGCATGTCCGAGCGGTACCCGGACGCACAGGGGGGCGGGACCCGGGTGGGTCCCGCCCCGCTGGGTGCTGCTGCTCGGGGTGGTGGTCCGGCGACGGCTCAGGCGGTGATGGCCTGGTGGTCGTCGCTGGGCGTGCTCAGCTGGATCTTGCGCGGCTTGGCGCGCTCGGCGACGGGCACGACGAGGCGCAGGACGCCGGACTCGTAGCTCGCCTCGATCCTGTCGAGGTCGAGGTTGTCCCCGAGGACCAGCTGGCGGCTGAACGCGCCGCGGGTGCGCTCGCTTGCCAGCATCTCCCAGTCGCCGTTGCGGCCCACGCGCTCGGCCCTGACGGTCAGGACGTTGCGCTCGACGTCGAGGTCGATGCTCTCGGGCGAGACGCCCGGCAGGTCGAACTCGATGACGAAGCGGTCGCCCTCGCGCCACGCGTCCATCGGCATGACGGCCGGACGGCTGGTGGTGCCGAGCAGCTGCTGGGTGAGACGGTCGAAGTCACGGAACGGGTCGGTGGTGCGGAGCAGCATGGTCATCCTCCTGAACTGTGTCGACTGGACTGAGGTCGAGGGGCCGTGGGAACCGGCCCACATCTGTATCAACGAGTACAGGTTTGTTGTATTCCAATGGCGAGGTAATTTCAAGTCGTGCCCGCGAGCTCCTCGACCAGCGCCGTCTTCGCCATCTCGGTGGCCGCGCGCAAGGCCTCGATGGAGATCCAGAACCTCCGCGTCTACGAACGCCGCGGCCTCGTCTCCCCGGCCCGCACCGACGGCGGCACGCGGCTCTACAGCGAGGCCGACGTCGACCGCCTGGTGCGCATCGGCGAGCTCCTCGCCGAGGGGCTCAACCTCGCCGGCATCGCCAAGGTGCTCGAGCTCGAGCGCACCGTCGAGCGCCTGCGCGCCGACAACCGCCGCCTCCGCGCCCGCTGACCCGGCGCGAACTGCTCTCAGACGTACGCCGACCCGGCGCAGATTGCTGTCCCACGTACGCCGACCCGGCGCGAAGTGCTGTCAGAGGTGCGTCGACCCGGCGCAAAGTGCTGTCAGACGTGCGCCGGGTCGGCGCCGTTCGACTCGCAGTTTGCGCCGGGTCGGCGTGGTTGGACTCGCAGTTTGCGCCGGGTCGGCATACGCGCAGCAGCACTTTGCGCCGGGTCGGCGTCGTTCCCGCAGCACTTTCCGCCGGGTCGGCGTCGTTCCAGCGGCAGTGTGCGCCGGGTCGCGTTCCTGTCAGCCGAGGAGCTCGGCGAAGGGGGTGACGTCGGCGAAGGGGTCGACGGCGTGGGGGCGGGGTCGGCGGGTGACGGCGTCGGCGAGCTCGCCGGCCGCGCGCTCGACGCGGGCGGCGAGCTCGGGGGAGGCGAAGTCCTCGGCGGCCGCGAAGACGCCGGTGGGCACCGGCACCGCCCGCAGGTAGGAGAACAGCGGTCGCAGCGCGTGGTCGAGCACCAGCGAGTGACGCGGGGTGCCGGCCGTCGCGGCGAGCAGCACCGGGGTGCCCTCGAGCGTGCCGGGGTCGAGCACGTCGAAGAACGACTTGAACAACCCGGAGTACGACGCGCTGAAGACCGGCGTCACGACGACCAGGGCGTCAGCCTGCGCCACCGCCGCGACCGCCTCCGCCAGCTCGCCCGACGGGAAGCCGGTCAGCAGGTTGTCGGCGATCGCGTGGGCGAGGTCGCGCAGCTCGACGTGGGTGACCTCGGCTCCGGGCAGCCGGTCGAGCGCGGCGGTGGTGAGCCGGTCGGCCAGCAGCCGGGTCGACGACGGGTTGGAGAGCCCGGCGGAGACGACGACGAGACGGGTCATGCCACGGCCTCCTCGTCCTGCTGGGCCGCGGCGCGCTGGGCGAGCACGGCCGGGTGCAGCGGCGGGTCGGAGGGCACGTGCGCGGGACGCAGCGCCTCGAACTCGCGGCGCAGCACCGGCACGACCTCCTCGCCGAGCAGGTCGAGCTGCTCGAGCACGGTCTTGAGCGGCAGGCCGGCGTGGTCGATGAGGAACAGCTGGCGCTGGTAGTCGCCGGCGTACTCCCGGAAGCCGAGCGTGCGCTCGATGACCTGCTGCGGCGAGCCGACGGTCAGCGGCGTCTGGGAGGTGAAGTCCTCCAACGACGGACCGTGGCCGTAGACGGGCGCGTTGTCGAAGTACGGACGGAACTCCGCGACCGCGTCCTGGCTGCGCTTGCGCATGAAGACCTGCCCGCCCAGGCCGACGATCGCCTGGTCGGCCGAGCCGTGGCCGTAGTGCTCGAAGCGCTGGCGGTAGAGCGCGACCATCCGCGCGGTGTGCGACGGCGGCCAGAAGATGTGGTTGTGGAAGAAACCGTCGCCGTAGTAGGCCGCCTGCTCGGCGATCTCGGGGGAGCGGATCGAGCCGTGCCAGACGAACGGCGGGACGTCGTCGAGCGGGCGCGGGGTCGAGGTGTAGCCCTGCAGCGGCGAGCGGAACCTCCCCTCCCAGTCGACGGTGTGCTCGCGCCACAGCCGGCGCAGCAGCGCGTAGTTCTCGACGGCGAGCGGGATGCCCTGGCGGATGTCCTTGCCGAACCACGGGTAGACCGGGCCGGTGTTGCCGCGGCCCATCATCAGGTCGAGGCGGCCGTCGACGAGGTGCTGCACCTTGGCGTAGTCCTCGGCGATCAGCACCGGGTCGGTGGTGGTGATGAGCGTCGTCGCCGTCGAGAGCTGCAGCGTCGAGGTCTGGGCGCCGATGTAGGCGAGCGTGGCCGTCGGGTTGCTCGAGATGAACGGCTCGTTGTGGTGCTCACCGGTCGCGAAGACGTCGAGCCCCACCTCCTCGGCCTTCTTCGCGATCGCGACGGTGGCCTTGATGCGCTCCTGCTCGGTGGGGGTGCGACCCGTCGTCGGGTCGGCCGTGAGGTCGCCGACGCTGAAGATGCCGAACTGCATGACGTGCTCCTCGGGAAGTAGTTGAGAATGCAACTACCCGAACAGTAGAGGGTCGCGCTTCATTCCCGCCACCCTTGCACCGGGCGGGCCGGAGCCTCAGCCGGCGAGCAGCTCCAGCAGCGGTCGTACGTCGGGCCGCCCGCCGCCGCCCTGGAGCAGGACGGCATCGGCCCCGGCCTCGGCCAACGACGCCACGAGCTCGTCGGCCTCGGACCGGGTCGTGGTGGGGGAGACCTCCGCGAACACCCGCACCTCGCGGTCGGGGCCGACCGCCTCGCGCGCGCGTCGTACGGCGGCCGCGTCGGCGACGCTGTCGAGCAGCACACCGTCGGCGACCTCGCCCGCCAGCGCCACCGAGCGCGGGCCACGGGCGCCCAGGAGCAGCGCCGGGGCAGTGGCCGGGGGCCAGTCCAGGGCGACGTCGTCGAGCGAGACGTAGCGGCCCGAGGTCGAGACGCGCTCGCCGCGCAGCAGGGCTCGGACCGCGCTCGCGTGCTCGCGCAGCAGGGTCATCGGCGAGTCGACCGCCGCCCCGACCTGCTGCATCCACGGCTGCACGCCGTGACCGAGCACGGGGATGAACCGGCCGGGGAAGGTGCGCGCCAGCGTCGCGACCTCCATGGCGGCGAGCGCCGGGTTGCGCAGCGGCACCGGCATCAGCCCGAGGCCG
Source organism: Nocardioides flavescens (assembly GCF_009823805.1). GTDB lineage: Bacteria > Actinomycetota > Actinomycetes > Propionibacteriales > Nocardioidaceae > Nocardioides > Nocardioides flavescens. Next base: position 151,029 of record NZ_WUEK01000010.1, read on the forward strand.
ACCATGATCCGCTCCGACCACGCGAGCGCCAGCGCCGCGGTGGTGAGCCCGCCCTCCAGGAAGCAGTCCTCCCACAGCCACAGCTGCCCGACCCCGGCGGCCTCGGTGGCCGCCACGGCTCCCCGGAGCTCCTCGGGCGGGCTCTGCGGACGGAAGACGACACCGGTGCTGACCACGGACCCGACTGTGCCAGAGGCCGCCGACACCCGGCGTTCATCCGCGCGTTCGCCCGCAGGCCTAGCGTGGAACCCGTGCTGATGGACGTCCGCGAGTACATCGACCGCCTGCGCATCGAGGGCCACACGATCGGCGAGGACCACGACGACGACCCGGTGCTCATCGACCCCGAGGGCCGTGCCGTCGACACCTGGCGCGAGAACTACCCCTACGACGAGCGCATGACCCGCGAGGAGTACGACGAGACGAAGTACCGCCTGCAGGTCGAGCTGCTGAAGTTCCAGCGCTGGGCGGCCGACTCGGGCACCAGGCACGTGCTGCTCTTCGAGGGCCGCGACGCGGCCGGCAAGGGCGGCACGATCAAGCGGTTCATGGAGCACCTCAACCCGCGCTACGCGCGCACGGTGGCCCTCGGCAAGCCGAGCGACCGGGAGCAGGGGCAGTGGTACTTCCAGCGCTACGTCCAGCACCTGCCGACCCAGGGGGAGATGGTTCTGTTCGACCGGTCCTGGTACAACCGCGCCGGCGTGGAGCGGGTGATGGGCTTCGCCGACGACGCCGAGTACGACCGGTTCATGGCCCAGGCGCCGCTGTTCGAGAAGATGCTGGTCGACGACGGCATCTCGCTCACGAAGTTCTGGTTCTCCGTGACCCGCTCCGAGCAGCGGACGCGCTTCATCATCCGTCAGGTCGACCCGGTGCGGCAGTGGAAGCTGTCGCCGATCGACCTCGAGTCGCTCGACAAGTGGGACGACTACACCGCGGCCAAGACCGCGATGATCAGACGCACCGACACCGACTGGGCGCCGTGGACCACGATCAAGTCGAACGACAAGAAGCGGGCCAGGGTCAACGCGATGCGTCACTTCCTGGCCCGCTTCGACTACGACGACAAGGACGTCGACGTGGTCGGTCAGCCCGACCCCGCCATCGTGCAGCGCGGGATCGACGCGGTGGGCGACTGACCTACGACGTACGACGGCGTGGTCGTCGCTGTCGCCGCCCCGGTCAGCGCGTCGCGGAGGGGCGGCTCACGAGCGCGGTCAGCTTCACCGAGGCGAGTCCGAGCAGGCACCCGCAGAGCAGGCTGGCCGTCACGCTCAGCCACACCATCTCGTAGGGCGTCGAGATGACGCCGCCGAAGGCACCCGCCCCGGCCGTGGCCGGGTCGGCGAGGGAGGAGAGGGTGTTGCCGGTGCCGCCCCCGCCCGGGGCCCAGTGGTCCAGGCCCGTGGCGGTCCACCAGAAGAACACCGACGCGAAGGCGCCGAAGGTGGCCGGCACGTGGTGCCAGTCGCCGAGCTCGCCCATGAGCACGAGCACGATGGCGAAGATCCCGACCCACACCGCGATGCCCCAGAACGACGGCAGGTCGGCGGTCAGCGAGGCCCCGGCCATCGCCCCGAGGGCCGCGAGCCCGCCGGTGATGCTGGCGGCGACCAGCTTGACGAACGCCGCGGTGTCGGCGCCGGCGGCGAAGAAGAACCCCCAGGCGACGAAGGCCGCGGGCACGACCAGGTGGAAGTTCTCCGGCAGCGACAGGCCGTTGCCGAGGTCGCCGGCGGTGAACCAGTGGAAGGTGAAGTTCAGCGCGAACTCGCACCAGGCGAAGGCCAGCACGCCGATCACGGCGGCCAGCGGCAGCGCCCCTCGCAGCCGGGCGCCGAGCGGGCTGCGCACGGGCGTGGTCGCGGTCGGGGCGGCAGGTGCAGTCGTCACGGTCTCGCCCCTGCCTACGGGACCAGGATCGCGCGGCCGCGGACCCGGCCGGCGTCGAGGTCGTCGATGGCGCTCTGGAAGTCGTCGAGCGCGTAGGTCTGCGTGTGCAGGGTGACCGCACCGCGAGCCGCGAGGGCCATCAGGTCCTGCAGGTCGTTGTAGGACCCGACCAGGTTGCCGATGACGTTCTTCTCTGCGGAGACCAGGTCGATGGTCGGCACGTCGACGTTCTCGCCGTAGCCGACCACGTGGTAGTCGCCGGCCTGGCGGGTCATCGCGAGGCCCTCGGCCGTCGAGCCGCCCTCGCCGACGAAGTCGACGACGACCTCGGCGCCGTGGCCGCCGGTGATGTCGAGGACTTCCTCGACCTGCTTGCCCTCGGCGACGACGCCGTGGTCGGCGCCGATCGAGAGCGCGAGCTTGAGCGCGTCGGGGTTGCGGTCGACGACGATGAGCTCGGCGGGGCTGAGGGCCCGCAGCACCTGGATGCCGATGTGGCCGAGGCCGCCCGCGCCGATGACGACGCAGCGGTCGCGCGGGGTCAGACGGCGCGCCGCCTTCGCGGCGGCGTGGTACGCCGTGAGCCCGGCGTCGGCGAGCGCCGCGACCGCGGCCGGCTCGAGGGAGTCGTCGAGCCTGACCACGGAGCGGGCCGAGGTCTTGAGGTACTCCGCGTAGCCGCCGTGGGTGCTGATGCCCGGGAACTGGTTGTCCTCGCAGTGCACGTCGTCGCCCGAGCGGCACGCGCGGCAGAGCCCGCAGGTGATGAGCGGGTGCACGATCACCTTGTCGCCCTCGCGGACGTTGGTGACGGCGCTGCCGACCTGCGCGACCCAGCCGGCGTTCTCGTGGCCGATCGTGTAGGGGAGCGTGACCCCCGACTTCTCCTCCCATTGGCCCTCGAGGATGTGGAGGTCGGTGCGGCACACGCCGGCGCCGCCGATCCTGACGACGACGTCCCAGGGGCCGGTGGCCTCGGGGACCGGCTGCTCGGTCATCTCCAGCGGCTGGTGGTAGCCGACGACCTGGACTGCTCGCATGGTGCTCACGCGACGGTCTCCTTCTCTCGGGTGGTGTGGCTGGGGGTGTGAGCGAACAGGTCGCCGACCGACACGAACGCCGGCTCGGTCGGCTCGTCGGGGTAGCGGGTGGCGAGCAGGCCGCGGCAGAAGTGCGCGTTGCCCTCGATGGAGATGCGCGTCGAGCGGGCCCGGCGCAGGGCCATCGGGACCTCGCCCTCGGCGTACGGCGTGCCGTCGGCGTCGACGAGCACCCGGTCCAGCGGGTCGGCCCCGAGGCCGATGTCGGCGCGGCGCCGCAGCAGGGCCGCGGTGGTGGCGTCGTCGGGCAGGTCGCCGAGGACGACGCGTCCGACCTCGGCCTCGGCGAGGTCGGCGTCCGAGCGGAGCAGCGACGTGAGCGCCCGCTCCATCGCGGCCGTGTGGGCCTTGCGCTGGAACGTCGCCCGCAGCTCGTCCAGGTCGCTCTCCGCCTCGTGGCGGAACGTGCCGCGGTAGCCCGCGTCGGCGGCGAGGCCGCGGTTGATGAGGTCGGAGTCGTGGTGGTCGTCGAGCTCGACCACGACCCGGGCGGTCCAGGGCAGCGCGTCGAGCACGTCCTTGGCGTCGGAGGCCATGAGGTAGGCGAAGTTGGGCGCGCAGAAGGACGTCGGCAGGCGCAGGTGGGTCTCCACCTCCAGGTCGCCGTCCGCGGTCGGACGGACCTCGAGCGAGCGGACGAAGCCCAGGTCGGTGATGGGCTCGTCGAGCTCGGGGTCGATGACGACCCCCAGCGCGTCGTACGCCGCCCGGGTGAGCTCGGCCAGGTCGGTGGCGGCGGCGGTCGTGGTGCGGGTGCCGGTGCGGGTGCTGGTGCGGGTGCTCATGCCGAGGCTCCAGCGAGGTCGGCGCGCTCGGGCTGGCGAGGGCCCGTGGCGCTCTCGTCGGCGTCCGCCACCTCGGTCGGCAGCCGCAGCTCGGCCGGGACGGTGAGGTCGTAGAGCGCCGCGGCGTTGAGGCCGAGCACCTTCTTCTTCTGGGCGGTGGTGAGCGGGGCGTACTCGCTCATGTCCTCGGGGATCTGGAAGTCGACGAACGACTCGACCAGCCAGCGCGGCGTCCACAGGGCGTAGTCGGAGGAGAAGAGGATGCGGTCCTCGCCGATCCAGTAGACGAGCTCGCCGATGATCTGGGCGAAGTAGCGCGGCCGGGTGTGGATGAACGGCATCGCGACCGCGAGGCCGCCGTAGACGTTGGGCTCCTGGGTGGCGATCCAGCAGAAGTCCTCCAGGCGCGGCAGGCCGACGTGCTCGACGATGAAGTTGAGGTCGGTGAAGTCGCTCGCGGCGTGGTCGACGTCGGCGACGTCGAAGGCGTCGCGGTCGAGGGGGCGGATGGTGGGGCCCTTGTGGATGTGGATGTTCGTGATGCCGAGCTCGCGGCACAGCTCGAGGTAGCGGTAGGTCCAGGGGTCGCTGAGCTTGTAGCCGCGCGACTCGCCGTGCCACTCCGCGGTGTACAGCTTGACGCCCTTGAGACCGAAGCGCTCGGCGTCCGCACGCAGCTGGTCGAGCCCGCGCTCGCCGTTGCGGGGGTCGAAGTAGTGGTTGTAGGTCAGCTTGTCGGGGTGGGCCGCGGCGAGCGCCGACGCCTCGTCGGTCTGGCCGAAGCCGTTGCGGTAGAACTCGTAGAGGTAGGCGGGCTGGAAGACCGCGTGGTCGACGTAGCCGTCCTCGAAGAGGTCCTTCATCAGGCGCTCGCCGCCCTGGTAGAGGTACTCCTCGTAGCTCCACTTCTCCGACTCCGGCGAGAGGTTGGCGTGGTAGTCGTAGAAGCAGTCGATGAACTGCTTGCCGTGGATGTTGCGCTGGTTCTCCGGCCGGGCGTCCCACAGTGCGATGTGGGCGTCCACGATGAAGTAGCTCTCGCCGTCCTGGGTGTACATGCCGTCAGCTCCCTTGCTGTCACCTGCTGTCGTGTGGCGGTGACCGCCGCCACATCTGCAGGCAACGTAGGTCGGCTGTCGCCGACCGGGGCCGGGGTGCGCGTCTCAATCTGAGAACCGGCCGTCTCAATCTGAGACGCCGTCTCCTCGCCGCGTGCGCGGGCGCGACGTAACGTGGGTCACACCCCTGACCGGAGTCTCGGAGGCGCCGTGGACGACCAGCTGCCGGCTCGTGCGCACCTGCAGGGCGAGCTCGTGCCCCGACAGGTCGCCTCCGCCCAGGTCGCCCGGATGCCGCACCGACTGCTCGCCTCCTGGCAGCGCAGCGAGGACTACGGCGTGCCGGTCGAGACGGTGCAGCCGGTCTTCACCGGTGCCTACGACGAGCAGTCGCTCTTCTTCGAGTGCGGCCAGCAGGTGCTGGGGGAGCTTGCCCGCAACCTCGCGGACGAGCCGATCAGCCTGATGCTCACCGACGCGGACGGGCTGGTCCTCAACCGGTTCAGCGGCGACCACGCGCTGCTGCGCGCGCTCGACGCCGTGCACCTCGCCCCGGGGTTCTCCTACGCCGAGCGGGAGGCGGGGACCAACGGTCTGGGGCTGGCGCTCGCCGACCGGGTGCCGACCGTCGTGCGGGCCGAGCAGCACTACGCGCTCAGCCTGTGCAGCTACACCTGCGCCGCCGTGCCGGTCCTCGACCCCGTCACCGGGCGGCTCGAGGGAGCGGTCAACCTCACCACCTGGTCGCAGGCCTCCTCCGACCTGCTCCTCGCGCTCGCGCACTCCGCCGCCAGCACCACCTCGGCGCTGATGCTCTCGCGGGCCTCTGGGCGCACGGCGCGTCCGGCCCCGCGGGGCGAGGTGTTCCGCGTCGAGGTCCCGCGCCTCGAGCCGGGGGCCGGCACCCTGCGCGAGCTGTCGCAGCCGTGGACCGCGGCCCTGCACCGCGCCGAGGACGCCGTCGCCGCCGGGCGGGTGGTCGCTGCGGTCGGTGAGCGGGGCACCGGGCGCGCGACGCTGCTCGCCCAGGCCGAACGACGCCACCGCCCCGCCTCGCGCATCCTGGCCGCCAGTGCCCCCGCGCCCGCCGACGTCGAGGCCTGGCTCGACCTGTGGACCCCCGAGGTCGGCAAGCCGCACACGGCGGTCGTCGTACGCCGGGTCGACGAGCTGCCGGTCTGGGCGGCGCAGCGACTCCGCGACCTGGTCACCGAGGTCCCCCTCGCGGTCACCGCTGAGCGGTTCGAGGACATCCCGGCCCCGCTGGCCGGCCTGGTCGACGCCGTGGTGCAGGTGCCGGCGCTGCGCGAGCGGGCCGAGGACGTCGTCGCGCTGGCCCGGCACGCCGCGATGCGCGTGCGCGGTCGCGAGATCGACATCGACCCGAGCGCTGCACACGCGCTCGAGCAGCACCACTGGCCGGGCAACGTCTCCGAGCTGGTCGAGGTCGTCCGCGCCGCGGCCGGTCACACCGACCGCATCGAGGTGCGCCACCTGCCGGCCGAGCTCCTCACCGGGTCGCGGCGGCGACTGAGCCGCATCGAGGCGTTCGAGCGCGACGAGATCGTGCGGGTCCTGACCCGCCCCGGGGTGACCATGCGTGACGCCGCCGAGGAGCTCGGCATGAGCCGGGCCACCCTCTACCGCAAGGTCGCCCACCTCGAGCTGCGCGTCCCTCGCTGAGGGGGCCGTCCTCGGCACGGGGGTGGGGCCGGGTGGGCCATGCCGGGTGGCCCGAGGGGGCCATTCTGCCGCTGGCGTCTTCCGCTGGGGGCCGGAAAACGCTTACGTTTCTCCACGACGACACCGGGCCCCCTGGGGAGGGAGCGCGGGACGGACTGGCCCTGCTGGTGCGCACCGTGAGGTCCACGTGTCGTCGCCCGGTGCCGGCTCGTCAGAGCCGGACACCGCGCCCGGCCCCCTCCGGCCTCGCCGGAGGGGGCCGTTCGACGTCCTGGGGCCGGTGGCCGCTCACGTCCGGGCGGTAGTCACCGACGTTCGGGCGGTAGTCACAGACGTTCTGGGGCCCTGAGACGACTCTCATGCCCCGGAACGTCGGTGACTACCGCTCGCCCCCTCTGCCCCGGGTCGTCTCCGGGCCGCCGCCGGGCACAGCAGACGCCCTCCCCGAGATCGGGAAGGGCGTCCGGCGCGACCTGGAACCGGGTTCCCCCATGGCCCCCCAGGCAGGTCGCGCTGACCTCCATTGCCCAGGACGGGCTCACCCCAAGCCCGGGTGACCGGTCCGGTCCAGCCCGGACCGGTTCACGCGACGTTCACCGCGTGCTCACGCGTCCTGTGGTGTGCGCCACGCCCACCGGCCCTACCGTCGCCGCAACCCCCGCGCGACCCGTGCGGGGTGAGGGTGCGGACGGGTCGGAGGAGCGGCATGGGTCAGGTGGCGTTCACCGAGGACGGACCGCGGGTCCTCTCGGTCTACGAGGGGTTCTTCGCCGGCGGCGCGCGGGTGCTGCACACCGGGGTCGTGAGGGCCCTGCACTCGACCACCGGCCAGCACCACCGCGTGCTCAGCCTGACCGACCGGTCGGTGCGGGAGAACACCGTGCAGCTCGCCCAGGGCGACGCGAGCCACCGCTCGCTGGTCCGCGCGGGCGTGCCCGTGACCGCACTGCGCCGCGGGTCGGGGGAGGCCTGGCGCCCCGGCCAGCGCCGGGCCCTGCAGCGGGCGGTCTCCGCCGCCGATGTCGTGCTCACGCTCAAGGAGCAGCCCCTGCTCGCGCTCGCCGACGCGCGTCTCGGCGGTCGCCCGGTGCTCACCTGCCTGCACCGCTCCGACCCCGAGCACCAGGGCCGTGCGCTCGAGACGCTCGTCTCCCTCGTCGAGCGCGGCACGGTCCGAGCGGCGATCTGCTGCGCGCACTCCACCCAGGCGGCCTACCACGCGGCCACCGGCATCCCGCTCGACCAGCTGCCCGTCGTACCCAACGGCACCGACCTGCGCCGCTTCCGTCCCTGCGCGACGACCCGTGCCGAGGCCCGGGGCGAGCTGGGCGTGGTCGGCGAGGTGCCGGTGGTGCTCTTCTCCGCCCGGTTCGACCCGATGAAGGACGTCGCGCTGTTCGTGCGTGCCGCCGCGCGGTTCCGGGAGCTGCGACCCGACGCCCACCTCGTCCTGTGCGGCGCGGGCATGAGCGCGGGCAACGCCGAGCTGGTCGCGCTGCTCGCCGGCGCCGGGCTGGCGAGCGAGCGGGTCCACCTGCTCGGCATCCGCACCGACGTGCCCCGCTTGTGCAACGCCGCCGACCTCGTCGTCATCACCAGCGCGTACGGCGAGGCCGCGCCGCTGGCGCTGCTCGAGGGGATGGCGTGCGGGGCCGTGCCGGTCACCACCGACGTCGGCGACGCCGCCCTCATGGTCGGCGAGCCGCGGCTGGTCGCCCCTCGCGAGGCCACGGCGATGGCCGACACCTGGGTGGCGGCGTACGAGCAGCGCGAGGAGCACGCCGAGCGCATCCTGCGCCGACGTCAGCGCCTGAGCGACCAGCGCACCTACGACGCCTACGCCGCGCTGATCCGCGAGCACGCCGCCGGTTCGCGGCTGGACCTCGTCGGCTGAGGCGTCCGACCCGCTGTCGCCCTCAGTGGTGGGCGGTCCGGTGGCGCGCGAGCAGGTCGAGGCCGAAGTCGGCCTCGGGGTCGCGCCACACCGAGTGGGCGTGGTTGGCTCCGCGCTGGGTGTTGTCCCACTCGATGAGCAGTCGAGGACCCTGCAGCCGGTAGTAGTGGGGCTCACCGGGCTCGGTGGACCCGGCCCACGCGAGGTGCACGGCGTCGAGGGCCGCGCCGTCCCGCGCCGGGTCGTACGCCGGCAGGGGGGACACGTCCTCGGGCACCCGGTCGAGGTAGGTGCCGAGGAGGGCGTGCAGCAGCTCGCGCTGGCCGCCGTCGAGGTCGGAGCCCGCGACGCCGCGCGGGGTCGTGGAGTAGGCCACCGTGCGGTGGTGCTCGTCCGTCAGCCCGGCGGCGTCGTCGATGGCGTCGGACAGTGCCTGCAGCTTGGCCTGCTCCTCGGCGTCGGGGAAGCGCTCGTCGCGCCAGATGCCGGCCAGCGGGATCACCCGGTCGCCCTCGGCGACCGTCGTGCGGTTGGCGGTGACGAAGTCCGACGGCGCCCTGTCGAGCAGCACCGCCCGCGCCCGCAGGTCGGGGGAGAGGGAGCGCACCAGCTCGCGGGCGAGGTCCTCGACACGCGCCAGGGGACGGTTGAGGACGCCGCCCAGCAGCGGGGAGGAGGCGGGGTCGGCGCCCATGAAGCACGGGGTCGTCGAGACCAGCTCGCCGTCGATCACGAGGTTGTTGAGGCTGACGTGGTGGCCGCCGAAGCGCCAGCCCCAGGGCGCCTCGCTGCCCGGGTCGCCGAAGACCCGCAGGTAGTAGAGCCCCGGGTCGCGCCCGCGCTCGCGGTCGAAGCGGGTCACGAACCCCTCGACGCGGTCGAGGACGTTCTCGAGGCCCATCGTGGTCGCCACCGTGACGTAGCCCGCCATGGACAGCCCGGTCGCCACCAGCCGCATCGCCGCGCGGTGCTGCGGCGGGCGCTGCTGGTGCACGGTCAGGCCCCCGTGGTCGGTGGGGGTGTAGAACCACCGCCGGCGCTCCGCGTCGGTCTCCGCGTCGTCGGAGGGGCCCACGCCCTGGGCCACGGCCCGCTGCTCGTCGTCGAGCGTGTCGAGCCAGGCGATCGCGGCGTCAGCCATGTGGACAGCAGCCTGGTGGCGGGGCGACATGCGACCTAGCCTGACCGAGGCTGCGACCGCGTTCAACGCAGTGTCCAGCAGTGTCCAGCTCACCTGTACGCGAGACGACGACGTCCCTGGAGGAACCCGTGACCACACCCACCGATGACAACCGCGACCTGCTCACCGTGGTGGCCTACATGCGGGCCGCCGAGGGCAAGACCGAGGAGCTCAAGGCGGCCCTCGAGGCGCTCATCGAGCCCACCAGCCAGGAGGAGGGCTACGTCAACTACGACCTCCACCAGGGTGTCGAGGACCCGAGCTTCTTCACCTTCTACGAGAACTGGCACTCCGGCGAGCACCTCGACGCCCACCTCGCGGCCCCGCACCTCGTCGACTTCGCCAGCAAGATGGGCGACCTGCTCGACGCCGACGGGCTGACCGTCAACCGGGTGCGTCGCATCGCCTGACCCTCCTCGGGCGTGGCTCTCCGACCGGCGCGGTCGCCCGCGCGGCGTCGCATCGGACCTGGACTGCGTTGTCGTCGCCCGCCGTGGCGCTGCCACGGCGGGCTCCTCCGCCTTGCCAGCTCCGCGCGACCCCACGCCTGCTCCCACGGGGGTCGGAGAACCACGCCCTAGACTCCGCAGGTGTCCACGGCGCGCACGGTCCCTGTCACCGTCGAGATGGACGGCGAGGAGCTCGACGCCGAGGACGCCTGGCACGAGCTGCGCAAGGTCGGTGTACGCCGCCTCGCGGTCGACGCCTTCGTCCGCTTCCGCTACGGAGACGGGTTCAGCTCGTCGCGGGCGCTGGCCCTGCAGGCCTCGCTCGCCGTGGTGCCGTTCCTGCTCGCGCTGTCGGGCCTCGTCGCCGATCTCGACGAGGCCCGACCGGCCGAGGTGCTCGCCGCCACCGTCGCGGCGATCAGCCCCGGTGGCGGCGACAGCGACGCACTGGCCCGGGCCGTGCGCGGCTCCGACGCCTCCGAGCTGACCGGCGAGCTCGCGCTGTGGGCCGGTCTCGCGCTCGCGCTCGTCTCGATGACCACGGCCATGGCGCAGATCGAGCGCGGGCTCAACCGCATCTACGGCATCCGGCGCGACCGCCCCGCCCTCCACAAGTACGGCCGGGCCGCGGCCCTCACGGCCGTCCTCGCCGTGCCGGTCGGGGTGGGCTTCCTGCTGATCGTCGCCGGCTCGGCGTTCGCCGACGCCATGGCCGACGGCTACGGCTGGTCGTCCGGCACCGTCACCGCCTGGAACTGGCTGCGCTGGCCCGTCGGCGTCGTGCTCGTGACATTCACGGTCGCGGTGCTGCTCAACCACGCCCCGCGGCGGCGCCAGCCCGGGCTCAGCTGGCTCGCGGTCGGCGCCGGCGTCTCGGTCGCGCTCAGCCTGGCGAGCACCGGCCTGCTGGCGGCGTACGCCGGGCTGAGCCCGTCGTTCGGCGACGTCTACGGCCCGCTCGCCGGGGTCGTCGCCCTGCTGCTGTGGACCCTGCTGTCGTCGGTCGCGCTCTTCCTCGGCGCCGCCGTCTGCGCCCAGCTCGAGGCCTGCCGCGGCGGCCAGGCCGACCCCGCCGAGGACGATCCGGGACGTCCCCACGGGGTCGTCGTCGACGAGCGGGGCGTGCCCGCCTGAGGGTGCCTCCACCCGGTGGTCGAGGAAGGACGAAGTCCTGCCGACACGGTGGTCGAGGAAGGACGAGGTCCTGCCGACACGGTGGTTGAGGAAGGACGAAGTCCTGTCTCGAAACCGCTCTTCTGCGGCAGTGGTTTCGAGACGGTCGCCAGCGCGACCTCCTCGACCACCGTCGGCGCGGCTGCGCCGAACTCAGGTCGCGTCGGGCACGGCCTTGAGGCGGCCCCGGGCCTTGGCGGCCTTGGCAGCGCGGCGCTCGGTGCGCACCCGGCGGGCGAGGGCGCGCACCTGCGGCACGACGTTGCCGCGGTGGGTCTCCTCGAGCCAGCCGTCGGGGAACGACAGCCGCAGCACGCGGTGCCAGGCCGAGGCGACCTGGGGCACGAACGGGCGCGCGCAGTAGTCGAGGCCGTAGCGCTCGAAGACCTCGCGCACCTGCGGGGCGACCTCGGCGTAGCGGTTGCTCGGGAGGTCGGGGAACAGGTGGTGCTCGATCTGGTGCGAGAGGTTGCCGGTCATGAGGTGCATCGCCCTCGACCCCGAGATGTCGGCGGAGCCGAGCATCTGGCGGAGGTACCACTCACCGCGACTCTCGTCGATGTCGAGCTCGTCGAGCTCGAAGGTCTCGACGCCCTCGGGGAAGTGGCCGCACATGATCACCGAGTGCGACCAGACGTTGCGCACGAGGTTGGCCACGGCGTTGGCGGCGACGGTGCGGCCGAAGCCGCCGCGGCTGACCGCACCGACGACGACCGGGTGCACGAGGTAGTCCTTGGCGACCTGCTCGCCGGCACGGCGCAGCGTGCGGCGCAGCCGGCCGCGGGCCTCGGGGGAGAGGCCGCGCTTGTCGTCGATGGAGTCGCCGAGGTCGGCGTCGTACATCGCGATCGACCACTCGAAGACGCACGCCATGAGCGCGTTGAGCAGCGGCTGGGTCAGGTGGATCGGCTTCCACTCCTGCTCCTCGGTCACGCGCATGACGCCGTAGCCGAGGTCGTTGTCGTGGCCGACGATGTTGGTGAAGCGGTGGTGCACCTCGTTGTGCGCCCGCTGCCACTGGTCGGGCGGCGAGGCGTGGTCCCACGTCCAGGTCGTCGAGTGGATCTTGGGGTCGCGCATCCAGTCCCACTGCCCGTGCAGGACGTTGTGGCCGATCTCCATGTTCTCGAGGATCTTGGCCAGCGACAGGCTGACCGTGCCGAGCCACCAGGCCGAGCGCCGCGAGCCGGCGAGCAGCACGACGCGGCTGCCGAGCTCGAGCGCGCGCTGGGTCGCGATCACCCGGCGGATGTACGCCGCGTCGCGGGCGCCGCGGCTGTCGAGCACGCGCTGGCGGATCGCGTCGAGCTCACGGCCGAGGGCCTCGACGTCCTCGGCGCTCAGGTGGCAGGCCACCGGCGGGCGGGACTGGGCCGGGGCGGGACGGGCTGCGACGGGCTGCGCGGTCACGGAGACCTCCAGTTCGGTGTGCGGCAGGGGTCACCCGAACGACCCCCTGCGACACCTTTGCACCCTTCCCTGTGAATTGGGTACTGCTAGTGCTCGCCTCGTTGCTTGTGCGGCACCCAGGAGGTGACGGAATCCCAGCATCTGCTGGGATCCCTGACGTTCTGGGGTGTTGCAACACCCCAGAACGTTGGCCGTCCCAGCAGATGCTGGGATTCCGACCGTCAGGGTAGCCCCGACGCGACGACCGCCCCCAGCAGCTCCGCGACCGCCGCGGCGGCGGGGGAGAGGTCGCCCGTGCGGTGTGCGAGGGCGAGCTCGGCGGTGGGGGCGCGGCGCAGCGGCACGTGCACGACGCCGGCCAGTGCGAGGCTGCGCACGGGCTCCGGCACGAGCGCGACACCGAGACCGGCCGCGACGAACACCATCAGCGTCGCGGTCTCGGCGACCTCGAGCACTGGGTCGGGGGTGAACCCCGCCGCCGCGCAGGCGTTGAGGACCGTGCGCTGGAACGACGAGCGGTGGCCCGAGGGGTGGGTCACGAACGGCTCGCCCGCGAGCTCGGCCAGGTCGAGGCGACGCCGGTGGGCGAGGCGGTGGTCGCGGGGCAGCGCGGCCACGAGCCGCTCCGTGCGCAGGGGTCGCCAGGCCAGCCGGTCGTCGGCGCCCGGGCGCAGGACCGCGAGGTCGTGGGTGCGGTCGAGCAGGCCGCGGGCGAGGTCGGGGCTGAGCACCTCCCCGCGCAGCTCGAGCTCCACGTCGGGCAGCTCCTCGCGGGCCCGGCGCGCCAGGCCCGGCAGCACGTCGTACGTCGCGGTGCCGACGAAGCCGACCGCGACCCGCCCGGTCGTGCCACCGGCCAGGCGCCGCAGGTCGGCGACGGCCTCGTCGGCCCCGGCCAGCACGGCGCGCGCGTGGGTGCGCAGCCGCTCGCCGGCCTCGGTCACCTCGACCCGGCGCGTGGTGCGGGTGAACAGCTCGACGCCCAGCTCGCGCTCGAGCTGCTTGATCTGCTGCGAGAGCGCGGGCTGCGCGAGGTGGAGGCTCTCGGCCGCCCGGCCGAAATGACGGTGCTCGACGAGCGCCTCGAACGAGCGCAGGTGGCGCAGCTCCACGATCGGCAACCTACCAGCGATCCATCACGCAGGAGGATCAGTCGAGACCGATTGACTGTTGGAGATGATCGGCGCACCCGGCCTAGATTGGGTCCGTGACCGATGCCTACCTGTACGCCGCCGCGCGGACGCCGTTCGGCCGCTTCGGCGGAGCCCTCGCCGAGGTGCGACCCGACGACCTGGCCGCCACCGCGGTCTCCGCCGTGCTGGCCAAGGCGCCCGGCCTCGACCCCGCCGCGGTCGGCGACGTCGTCTGGGGCTGCGCCAACCAGGCCGGCGAGGACAACCGCAACGTCGGCCGGATGGCGGTGCTGCTCGCCGGCCTCCCGGTCTCGGTGCCCGCCGTCACCGTCAACCGGCTCTGCGGCTCCTCGCTCGACGCGTTCATGGCCGCCTCGCGCACGGTCGAGACCGGCGACGCCGACGTCGCGCTCGCGGGCGGCGTCGAGTCGATGACGCGCGCCCCGTGGGTGCTGCCGAAGCCGTCGCGGGCCTTCCCCGCCGGCAACGTCACCGCCGTCTCCACGACGCTGGGCTGGCGCCTCGTCAACGACCGGATGCCTGCGGAGTGGACCGTCTCGCTCGGCGAGGCCAACGAGCAGCTCGGTGAGCGGTTCGGCATCTCCCGCGAGCGCCAGGACGAGTTCGCCGCGCGCTCCCACCGCCTCGCCGACGCGGCCTGGGCCGAGGGGTTCTACGACGACCTCGTGGTCGCGGTCGACGGGGTGGACCTGACCCGCGACGAGGGCATCCGCCCCGGCTCCAGCGCCGAGAAGCTCGCCGGGCTCAAGCCGTCGTTCCGCTCCGCAGAGGCCGGCGGCACCATCACGGCCGGCAACGCCTCCCCGCTCAACGACGGCGCCTCGGCGCTGCTGGTGGGCGCCGCGGGCGCCGTGCCCGGCCTCGACCCGCTCGCCCGGGTGGCCGGTCGCGGGACCTTCGCGCTGGCCCCGCAGGAGTTCGGCTTCGCCCCCGTCGAGGCGGCGAACCGGGCGCTCGCCCGGGCCGGCATCGGTTGGGGCGACGTCGGGGCGGTCGAGCTCAACGAGGCCTTCGCGGTCCAGTCGCTGGCCTGCGTGGACGCCTGGCTCGCCGACGGCCTGCGCGACCCCGAGCTGGTCAACGCCAAGGGCGGCGCCATCGCGATCGGCCACCCGCTCGGCGCCTCCGGCGGCCGGGTCGTCGGCACGCTGGCCCACCGCCTGCGCGAGTCGGGGGAGCGGTGGGGCGTCGCCGCGATCTGCATCGGCGTCGGCCAGGCCCTCGCCGTCGTGCTGGAGAACGTCGAGGCGGCCGCGTGACCACTCTCTGCGCGGACCCCGACGAGGCGGTCGCCGAGGTCCGGGACGGCTCGACCGTGCTGGTCGGTGGCTTCGGCATGGCCGGGATGCCGGTCCAGCTCATCGACGCGCTCATCCGCCAGGGCGCCACCGACCTCACCGTGGTGTCCAACAACGCCGGCAACGGCGACACCGGCCTCGCCGCGCTGCTCGCCCAGGGCCGGGTGCGCAAGGTGATCTGCTCCTTCCCGCGCCAGGCCGACTCGTGGGTCTTCGACGGCCTCTACCGCTCGGGCGAGATCGAGCTGGAGCTCGTGCCGCAGGGCAACCTCGCCGAGCGGATGCGCGCTGCCGGGGCCGGGATCGGGGCGTTCTTCACCCCGACCGGCGTCGGCACGCCGCTCGCCGAGGGCAAGGAGACCCGCGAGATCGACGGGCGCACCTACGTCCTGGAGATGCCGATCCACGGCGACGTCGCGCTGATCGGCGCCCACCGCGCCGACCGCGCCGGCAACCTCGTCTACCGGCGCACGGCGCGCAACTTCGGCCCGGTCATGGCCACCGCCGCGACCTCGGTCGTGGCCCAGGTCAGCGAGGTCGTCGAGATCGGCGACCTCGACCCCGAGACGGTCGTGACGCCGTCGGTCTTCGTCGACAAGGTGGTGGCGGTGTGAGCACGTCGGAGAAGCCCCTCGGTACGCAGCCCCTCGGCAAGGACGAGATGGCCGCGCTCGTGGCGCGCGACATCCCGGCCGGGTCGTTCGTCAACCTCGGCATCGGCCAGCCCACCAGCGTCGCCGACCACCTCCGCGCCGACCAGGGCGTCGTCCTCCACACCGAGAACGGCATGCTCGGCATGGGTCCGCGCCCCGCGCCCGGCGAGGAGGACCCCGAGCTCACCAACGCCGGCAAGCAGCCGGTCACCGAGCTGCCCGGGGCGTCGTACTTCGACAGCGCGGCGTCGTTCGCGATGATGCGCGGCGGCCACCTCGACGTGTGCGTGCTCGGCGCCTTCCAGGTCTCGGCCGGAGGCGACCTGGCCAACTGGCACACCGGCGCGCCCGACGCGATCCCCGCCGTCGGTGGCGCGATGGACCTCGCCCTGGGCGCCAAGAGCGTGTTCGTGATGATGACGCTCTTCGCCAAGGACGGCACCCCCAAGCTCGTGCCGAGCTGCACCTACCCGCTCACCGGCGTCGGCTGCGTCGACCGGGTCTACACCGAGCTCGCGGTCTTCGACCTGCGGCCCGAGGGGGTCGTCGTGCGCGAGACCTTCGGCACGTCGTACGACGAGCTCGCGGCGCGGCTCGAGGTGCCTCTGCTGCGCTGAGATTGGCTAAGTTCTCGGCGTGGAGCGCGAGCAGCTGCGGGCCCTGGCTGACGCCGTCTTTCGCGAGGAGGTCGGCGCCGTGGTGGTCGCCCGGCTCTGCCCCCGCTGCGCCTCGGGCGGGCACGGGCGCCCGGTCGTGCGGGTCGCCTCGGGCCGGGCGCCGGCGGTGAGCGTGTCCTACGCGCCCGGTCTGATCGCCGTCGCGTGGAGCCACGAGGGCCCCGTCGGCGTCGACGTCGAGGCCGCCGGCCCGCCGGTCGACGGCATCGACCGGCGCGAGTGGACCGAGGTCGAGGCGGCGTTCAAGGCCGGAGGTGCGGTGCCGCTGAGCGCGCTGGCCCTGCCCCCGGCGTACGTCGGCACGCTGGCGGGCGGGGACGACGCACAGTGGCGCATCGCCGGGCCCGGCGCGGAGCCCTCCTAGGGCAGCGCCGGCAGCGCCGGCAGCGCCGTCTCGTCGAGCCAGGCGTCGAAGAGCGCGGTGAGGTCGGTGCCGGTGCGCTCGGCCGCGAAGACGCGGAACTGCTCGGTGGTCACCGAGCCGCCCGTGTGCTCGGCCACCCAGCCGCGCAGCAGGTCGAAGAACGCGTCGTCACCGACGGTGAGCCGCAGGGCGTGCAGCGTGAGCGCGCCACGCTTGTAGACGCGGTCGTCGAACATCGTCTCCGCACCGGGGTCGGAGAGCACGAGGTCCTGGTCCAGCCCGGCGAGGCGCCGGTGGTGGTGACGCGCCCACTCGTCGGCGGTGCGTGCGCCGGAGGCCTCCGACCACAGCCACTCGCTGTAGCAGGCGAACCCCTCGTGCAGCCAGATGTCGCGCCAGCGCGCGAGCGTCACGGCGTTGCCGAACCACTGGTGGGCCAGCTCGTGGGCGACGAGGCGCACCGAGTCCCAGTCGTCGGTGCAGAAGTTGCGCCCGAACGTCGACAGCCCCTGCGACTCCAGCGGGATCTCGAGGTCGTCGTCGGTGACGACGGCGGCGTAGGACGCGAACGGGTAGGGCCCGAAGCGCTCCTCGAACGCCGCCATCATCTCGGGCTGGCGACCGAAGGCCTGCTCGAGGCCGGGACCGGCGTCGGCGGGGGCGATCGTGGTCAGCGGCACCGGGGCGCCGTCGTGCTCGTGGACGACGTAGGGGCCGATCTGCACGGTGGCGAGGTAGGTCGCCATCGGCACCGGCATCTCGTAGCGCCAGGTCACCGACGACCCGCGCCGCTGGCGCGAGGCGAGCGCGCCGTTGGAGACGACCGTGTAGTCGGGCTGGGTGGTGACCGCGACGGCGTACGTCGCCTTGTCGTCGGGCCGGTCGTTGCACGGGAACCACGTGGGCGCGCCGTGCGGCTGGCCCGCGACGATCACGCCGTCGGTGAGCTCCTCCCACCCGGCGTCGCCGTGCTGGCGCACGACGAGCGGGCGGGGGCGACCGGAGTACTTCACCGCGATGCGGAAGGTCTCGCCCGCGTCGAGCGGGGTGCGCAGGGTGAGCAGCAGCCGGTGCAACCGCACGGTCCACTTGGCGGGCGGGCGGCCGTCGACGGTGATCTTGTCGACCTTGAGGTGGGCGAGGTCGAGGACCAGGCGGGTGAGGTCCTCGACGGCGGCCGCCTCGATGACGGCCTCGCCGCGCAGGGCGTTGCCGGCGACGTCGTAGTCGAGGTCGAGCGCGTAGTGCGTGGCGCTCCAGGAGGGGTCGCCGTGGCCGGCGAGGTAGGGGTCGGCGGTCGGGAGCTGGCTCACTCGGGCGCCCACGGCCCGATCGGGTTGCCGATCCAGGTCGTCTTGTCGGGCACCGACTCGCCCCTCATCACCAGCGACACGGGACCGACCGTAGCGTGGCGACCGAGGGTCGCCGCGGGCAGGATCACGCTGTTGGGGCCGAGCGTCGCGCCGCGCTTCAGCACCACCCGGTCGAGGCTCAGCAGCCGGTCGTGGAACAGGTGGGTCTGCACGACCGTGCCCTGGTTGACGGTGGCGCCGTCACCGAGCTCGACGAGGTCGGCCTCGGGCAGCCAGTAGGTCTCGCACCACACGCCGCGCCCGATCCGTGCGCCCATCGCGCGCAGCCAGACGTTGAGCAGCGGGGTGCCGGAGACGGCGCGGGCGAACCACGGCGCGGCCAGCACCTCGACGAAGGTGTCGGCCAGCTCGTTGCGCCACACGAACGACGACCACAGCGGGTGCGAGCCCGGGCGCAGCCGGCCGACGAGGACCCACTTGGCGAGCACGGTGACCGCGGCGGCGACCAGTCCCGCGAGCGCCAGCACCGGCCCGGCGAGCAGCAGCGCCCACAGCGGTCCGAGCGGCTGGGCGAGCAGCCACGCGAGCGCGACCACGACCACCAGCGCGAGCGCGGCCGTCGCCGTCGACGGCACGAGGCGGCACGCCTCGACGAGGGCGCGCGCGACCTTGAGCCGGGTCGGCGGGTCGTAGGTGCGGGCGTCGTCCTCGACGCTCGCCGTACGCCGCAGCGGGGCCGGGGGACTGCCGAGCCACGACTCGCCGGAGCGGGCGGTGCCCCGGCGCGGGGCGGCGGACAGCACGGCGACCAGCGACGCCTTGGGCACGCGGCGCCCGGGGGCGGCCATGCCGGAGTTGCCGACGAAGGCGCGCTTGCCGATCTTGACGCGCTCGACGCGCAGCCAACCACCGCCGAGCTCGTAGCCCCCGATGAGCGTGTCGTCGGCCAGGAACGACTGGTCGTTGACCTGGGTCAGGCTCGGCACCATCAGCACGGTCGAGGCCTCGACGTCCTTGCCGATCTTCGCGCCCAGGGCCCGCAGCCACCACGGCGTGAGGCTGGAGGAGTAGAGCGGGAACAGCCAGGTGCGCGCCTCGTCGAGCACCCGCACCGTCGTCCAGACGGCCAGGGCCGGACCGCTGCGCACGGGGTGCACCCCCGGCGCCACGGCGCGGCCCGCGACCCGGACCACGGCCCACACGGCCGCCGCGAGCACGACCGAGCCGAGCAGCACCGCGAGCGGCGTCCACGCGACCAGCGCGAGCACGCCGCCCCAGGTGCGCGGCTCACCGGCGACGAGCAGCGGCACCAGTGCCCCGGCGCCCACCGCGACGGCGGGCAGCAGTGAGAGCAGCACGGCGACCGCGGCGTACGCCGAGGACCAGGCGCGGCTGGTCTCGGGGCGCGCCGACCACGGGCCGCGGGCCCGCTCGCTGACGCGTTCGGCCGGCGAGCCCGACCAGAACTCGCCCTCGGGCACGGCGCCGAACACCGCCGAGCCGGGCGCCACCTCGGCGTCGCGGCCGACGTCGGCGCCGGGGCACAGCGTGCTGCGGGCGCCGATGCGGGCGCGGGCGCCGACGCGCACGGCGCCGACGTGGACCAGGTCGCCGTCGACCCAGACGCCGGACAGGTCGACCTCGGGCTCGATCGAGGCGGCCCGGCCGAGGTGGAGGAGCCCGGTGACCGGCGGGAGGCTGTGGAGGTCGACGTCACGACCGACGCGGGCGCCGAGGAGCCGCGCGTACCACGTCATGTACGGCGCGCCGGACAGTGCGGTGGCGCCCAGCTCGTCGGCCACGCGGGTGGCCAGCCAGAGCCGCAGGTGGGCCTTGCCGCCGCGCGGGTGGGTGCCCGGTGCGACGGGCCGCAGGAGCAGGCGGGCCGCCCCCGCGGCGAGCAGCATGCGGGCGGGGGCGGTGCCGAAGACCAGCCAGCCGAGGCCGATGACCCACCACGGCACCGCGGGCAGCACCCCCCAGCCGAGCACGTCGTGGAGCAGGCGGCAGCCCAGCGCCACCCACACCAGCCACCGCGGGCCGGCCAGCGCCCGCAGCAGGACCGTCGCCACGACCTGCCCCGTCTGGGTCTTGATCGGCGTCGGAGGCACGGTGCGGTCGCTCGTCGGGCCGGACGCGGTGAGGCCGTCGAGGAACGCCCCGAGCGTGCCGACGCTCGGGTGCTCGTAGAGGTCGCCGACGACGACCTCGGGGAAGCGGGTGCGCAGCCGCGAGACGAGCTGGGCGGCGGTCAGGCTGCCGCCGCCGAGGTCGAAGAAGTCGGCCTCCGGGCCGGTGACCTCGGCGCCGAGCACGTCGAGCCACAGCTCGGCGATCCAGGCCATCGTGCCGGTGAGCTCCGCGCCGGTGCTGGTGCCGGTCGTGCCGGTCCCCGCTCCCGGGACGGGCCAGGGGAGCGCGTCTCGGTCGACCTTGCCCGAGGTCCGCGTCGGCAGGGTGTCGACGACCGCCAGGCGCGGCACCAGCGCCGCGGGCAGGGCGTGGCGCAGCAGCTCGAGCGCCTGGGCCTGGTCGAAGCGGTCGTCCGTGGCGACGTACCCCACGAGCAGCTGGTTGCCGGCCGACGTACGCCGGACCGCGGCCGCGGCGCCGACCACACCCGGCACCGAGAGCAGCGCGGAGTCGACCTCGCCGAGCTCGATGCGGCGCCCGCCGAGCTTGACCTGGTCGTCGGCGCGGCCGCCGAACAGCAGCCCGGCGGGGTCGCGGACGACGAGGTCGCCGCTGCGATAGGCGCGGTCCCAGCCGAGGGTGGGCATGGGGGCGTACTTCTCGGCGTCCTTGGCCGGGTCGAGGTAGCGCGCCAGCCCGACGCCGCCGATGATCAGCTCGCCGGTCGCGCCCTCGGCGACCTCCCGGCCCTCGGCGTCGACGACGGCGAGGTCCCAGCCGTCGAGCGGCAGCCCGATGCGCACCGGCCCCTCGCCGGTGACCTGGGCGCCGCACGCGACGACGGTGGCCTCGGTGGGGCCGTAGGTGTTCCAGACCTCGCGGCCGGGCGCGACGAGGCGGGCCGCCAGCTCGGCGGGCAGCGCCTCACCGCCCATGATGAGCAGCCGCACCCGCTCCAGCGACTCGGCGGGCCACAGCGCCACGAGGGTGGGGACGGTCGAGACGACGGTGATCCGGTTGGCCACCAGCCAGGGGCCGACGTCGATGCCGCTGCGCACCAGCGCCCGCGGCGCCGGCACCAGGCAGCCGCCGTAGCGCCACGCCAGCCACATCTCCTCGCAGCTCGCGTCGAAGGCCACCGACAGTCCGGCCATCACCCGGTCGCCGACCCCGAGCGGTGCGTCCTGCAGGAACATCCGCGACTCGGCGTCGACGAACGCCGCCGCGCTGCGGTGACTCACGGCCACGCCCTTCGGGGTGCCGGTCGAGCCGCTCGTGAAGATCACCCACGCGTCGTCGTCGAGACCCGGCTCCTCGGGCTCGCGTGGCGGCCCCTCGCGGCGTACGACGACGGTGCGGTCGTTGCCGACCACCGCGGCGACGTCGGCCTCGTCGAAGACCAGGCGGGCCCGCTCGTCGGGGTCGTCGACGTCGACCGGCACGTAGGCCGCGCCCGAGAACAGCACGCCCAGGATCGCGACGTAGAGGTCGGCGGTGCCGGAGCTGACCCGCACCCCGATCCGGTCGCCCCGGCCCATCCCGTGGGCGTTGAGCTCCGTCGCGAGCTCCTCGGCCGCCTCGGCCAGCTCGGCGTAGGTCAGCACCATCGAGCCGGCGTCGACCGCCGGCTCGTCGGCCGCCTGCTCCGCGCTGGCCCGGAAGACGTCGACGAGGGTGCGGGGAGGCGGTGCGTGCTCACCTCGGCGCAGTGGATCCACGACGGCGACCCTGCCCGATCCAGGTGAACAGCCGGCGACGCGGTCCGCGAGACGGTCGTCACGTCGTGCTCGGGGTCGGGTGCGGTCCCTGCCGGATGTGGGCGCGCTCGCGGACCGGGTGGCGGTGCCTGAGCAACCGTCTGGCGGGCACGGGAGGTTGCTGGGGCACCGCCGCCGTCGCACGCCGCCCGCCGCCCGCCGCGCTCAGTCCGGCGGCGGGGGCAGGACGGGCAGGACGGGGTCGTCGAGGCGCACGGAGCACCACACGGTCTTGCTGGTCTCGGTGGAGCGGGTGCCCCAGTCGCGCACCAGGATCTGCACGATGTTGAGCCCGCGCCCGCCCTCGTCGTCGTCGTGGGCGCGCCGGCGCCGCGGGCGGAGCAGGGCGTGGTCCTCGACCTCGAGCACGACGTCGTCGCCGGAGCGGCGCAGGCGCAGGTCGACCGGGGGGCGTGCGTGCACGAGTGCGTTGGTGACGAGCTCGCTGGTGACCAGCACGAGGTCGTCGATCGTCGCTTGGCGAGCGCCCCAGTCCCGCAGCTGGTCGCGCACGGCGCGGCGGGCGGTGGCGACGGCGCTGTCGACCTGCGCGAGCCGCAGGTGCATGCTGTGGCCCGCCGTCTCGACAGTGCGCACGAGCACCAGCGCGATGTCGTCGTCGGCGTCGCCGTCGAGCAGCTCGCCGGCGAGCGTCGCAGGGAGCTCCTGCAGCGGGGTGTCGAGGTGCGCGCGCACCATCGAGGCGAGCCGGTCGATGCCGGCGAACAGGTCGCTGCCACGGCGTTCGACCAGCCCGTCGGTGTAGAGCACGACCACGTCGTCGACCTCCAGGTCGAGGCTCTCCTCGCCGGCACCGAAGTAGCCCGCACCGAGCGGCGGCCCGGTCGGCTCGACCTCCGCGGCGATGCTGACCTCGCCGCGGCGCACCAGGAGAGGGGGCAGGTGCCCGGCGTTGGCGTAGGTCAGCGTGCGCCGGACGCTGTCGTGGACGGCGTAGACCGAGGTGACGATCTGGCTGCCGCCGAGGTCCTGCACGAGCCGGTCGAGGTGCTCGAGGACCTCGGCGGGCGGCAGGTCGAGCGTGGCGTACGCGCGGACGGCGGCGCGCAGCTGACCCATCACCGCGGCCGCGGGCACGCCGCGGCCCATCACGTCGCCGATGACGAACGCCGTGCGCCCCGCGCCGAGCCGGATCACGTCGTACCAGTCGCCGCCGACCTGGGTGCCCTCGACGCCGGCGCGGTAGAAGGTCGCCACCTCGAGCGCGTCGAGGTCGAAGTCGCGCACGGGCAGCAGGCTCGCCTGCAGCTGCTCGGCGATCCGGCGCTCACGGGCGGCCGACTCGCGCTCGGCCTCGGCGCTCACGAGCCGCCGCTGGGTGGCCCGCTGCTCGGTGACGTCCTGGAACGACCCGCGCAGCACCCGCGTCTCGCCCCGGTCGACCACGACCTCGCCGCGCAGGTGGAACAGCCGCGTCCGGCCGTCGCGGGGCACGACGCGGGTCTCGTACTCGACGACCTCACCCGGCACCGCCGAGCCCAGCTGGCGGTAGACGTCGTCGAGGTCGTCGGGGTGGACCAGGGAGGCGATGACCCGGGTGGTGCCGAGCTCGTCCATCTCCGCGGGGGTCATCTGCATGAGCTCGTAGAAGACCGGCGAGGCGGTGATCGTGTCGCGCTCGAGGTCGATCTCCCAGCTGCCGACGCGCGCCAGGCGCTGCGCCTGGTCGAGCAGCTCCTGGCTCTGCTCGAGCACGTGGCGCAGCCGCTGCTCGCGGTCGAGCTCGAGGTGCACCCGCACCCGGGCCAGCAGCTCGCGAGCCGAGAACGGCTTGGCGAGGTAGTCGGTCGCGCCGGCCTCGAGCCCCTCCAGGGTGCCCTCCTCGCCGGCGCGCGCCGACAGCATGATGAGCGGCACGGTGGCCAGGACGGGGTCGTCGCGCATCCGGCGCAGCAGCCCGAAGCCGTCGAGGCGCGGCATCATCACGTCGCTCAGCACGAGGTCCGGCACCCGCTGGGCCATCGCCTCCAGCGCCTCGAGGCCGTCGGTGGCGACCTGCACGTCGTAGTCCGGTCGCAGCAGTTCGCCGATGTAGGCGCGCATGTCGGAGTTGTCGTCGACGACCAGCACGCGGGCGGTCTCGGCGGGCGCCGCGGTGTCCGGCCGGTCCGGTGCGTCGTCGCCGCCGTCGTCGCCCGGCAGCCAGCTCAGGGTCTGGTCGACCAGCCCCCGGGTCTGCCCGTCCTCGGCGACCGCCAGCTCGTCGTCCGCCGGACCGTCGGGCTCGACCTCGTCCGGCGGCAGGTGCTCGGAGCCGCTGGGCAGGCTGACGGTGAACGTCGAGCCCTCGCCCAGCGTGCTGGCCGCGGACACCGTGCCGCCGTGGCCGCGCACGAGCTCGTCGACGAGCGCGAGACCGATGCCCGAGCCCTCGTGGGTGCGCGAGCGGGAGCCGTGGACCCGGTGGAAGCGCTCGAAGAGGCGGGGCAGGTCCGCCTCGGGTACGCCGGTGCCGGTGTCGGAGACCCGCAGCACCGCCCGCCCGTCCTCCTCTGAGACCCGGACCGTGACGGCCCCCTCGAAGGTGAACTTGAGGGCGTTGGAGACCAGGTTGAGCACGATCTTCGACCACTGGTCGCGGTCGACGTACGCCTCGACCGACCGGTCGCACTCGATGCGCAGCTCGAGCCCGGCGCGCTCCGCGGCCGAGACGAACATCGAGGCCAGCTCGGCGCTGAGGCGGGCGACGTCGGTGCGGCGGTACGACGCTCGGCCGCGTCCGGACTCGAGGCGGGAGAAGTCGAGCAGGGTGTTGACCAGCTGCAGCATCCGCTGGCCGTTGCGCGCGATCGTGGCCACCCGGCGCTCCTGCGGCGGCGGCAGGGGAGTGGTCCGGTCGGTGAGCGCGTCCTCGGCGGGACCGAGCAGCAGGGTCAGCGGCGTGCGCAGCTCGTGGCTGACGTTGGCGAAGAAGTCGGACTTGGCCTGGTCGAGGCGGGTCAGCGACTCGGCGCGCTCGCGCTCCGCCTCGATGGCGCGGGCGTCCGACACGGCGGCGGACAGGTGGCCCGCGACGAGCTCGACGAAGTCGCGGTAGGCGTCGTCGAAGGGCCGGTAGCGGTTGAGCCCGACCACGAGGAAGCCGTAGGGGTGGTCGGCGGCGGCCTGGGCGATCGGCACGACGTAGGCCTGGCGCGGCGGCTCGGGCCAGGCGCCGCGCGGGAGGTCGGGGTCCGCGGGCAGGTCGACCACCTTCGGCGCGCCGTCCCACAGCTCCGCCGCCGGCCAGGGGTCCCCGGGGCCCGCCTGTGCGGGGTCGGTGCTCAGCGTCGCCGGGGCGATCGGGTGGTCGGGGGAGACCCCCGCGGTGCCGGCCCGCCACGCCCGCTCGCCGGCGGCGTCGAAGAGGTAGACCAGCGCGAACGGGAGCGAGCGGTCGTCGAGGGCGAGCTGCTGGCAGGCCTCGGTGACGGCTGCCTGCTCGTCGCGCGCGGCGCCGATGCGGATGCCGAGGTCGCGCAGCGTCGCCATCCGGCTCGTCGCGACGACCTGCTGGGTGTCCTCGGTGACGACGCAGAACAGTCCGGCCACCGCGCCCTGGTCGTCGGCCAGCGGGCTGTAGGAGAACGTGTGGTAGGTCTCCTCGACGTAGCCCGAGCGCTCGAGGAACAGCAGCAGCGACTCGTCCCAGGTCGCCTCGCCGGTCGCCATCACCCGCTCGACCCGGGGCTCGATGTCGGCCCAGATCTCGGACCAGACCTCCGAGGCCGGGCGCCCCAGCGCCCAGGGGTACTTCGTGCCGAGGGTGTCGCGGCGGTAGGCGTCGTTGCAGAAGAACGTCAGCTGCTCGCCCCAGCCCATCCACATCGAGAACTTCGACGTGAGCATGATCCGGATGGTGTTCTTGAGGCTGACGGGCCACGACTCGGGGTCGCCCAGCGGTGTCGCGTCCCAGTCGACCTCGAGCAGGTCAGCGCCGACCCGCCCGCTCGACGCGAACGTCTCCCGCATGGTGCGACCCGGCCCGGTCCGGCGGTCCGCCTGGGTCGCCGGTGCCGCTCCCTCGTCCTCCGCTGCGCCTGAACCCGTCCCCCGACCGGCCACGCCCACTGGTCCCTCCTCGCCCGTGCCCACGACCCGCCTGCGACCGCGCCCGCCGGGCGCGTACGCCGATCGGACCGTGCCCCGCCCGCGCGTCCTCCCCAGGACCTCGCGCGGACGTCGACCCGAGCCGTCGCCACCGCTGCACCCGACGAGAGGTCGCAGCGCGCCCTCCGCCACCACACTCGTTTCCCCGTCTCGCCGTTCGCACACCTGTCGGGAGCCGTCGATGTTTCGCGACGGCCTCCAGGGGCACGCGCGGGGATCGCGCGGGGATCGAGCGTCGGGCCCGGTGGACGCCGTCCGCCCCTCAGGAGGACGACTCGTCGGGAGTCTCGTCGGTGGTGTCGTGCGGGTCGTGGCCCACGAGGGTGCGCAGGCGGCCCAGGGCGCGGTGCCGGGCGACGCGGACCGCGGTCGGTCGCATGCCCAGGGCCTGAGCCGTCGCGGCGACGTCGAGCCCGACCACGTCGATGCACGCGACGACCTCCGCCTCGCGAGGGCTGAGCCGGGCCAGCAGCCGCCGGGTGCGGTCCTGGGCGTCGACCTGCGCGACCGCGTCGCCCGGGTCGACCGCGTCGCCCGTGGCGAACAGCGGAGCCGAGTCGTCGTGGCCGACGGCGACGGGGTCCGTACGCCGCCGCAGGGCCGTGCGCCGGGTGTTGGAGGCGTGGTTGCGCGCGATCGTGAACAGCCACGGCGCGAACTCGTCGTCGTCGCCGGTGAAGGTGCCGATCTTGGCCGCGGCGGTGAGCCAGGCCTCGGAGGCGATGTCGTCGGGTGACGCGGCCGCGTCCGGCAGCGGCACCGAGTGCAGCCAGATCGTCAGTCGCCGGGCGTGGCGGGAGTACAGCTCGCGCCACGCGTCCTGCTCGCCGCGCCGTGCCGCGGAGACGACGGCGGTGGGGTCGGCGGCACCTGGGTCGAGGGGGTCGCCGGAGGCGTCAGGGCCGCTGGGGCCGTGCGCCATGTGGGCTCCTGGTGCCGAGGTCGGGTCGGGGCGCGCCCCGCCCCGACGGTCGCGTCCGGTGGCGAGCGTAACGATGTGGACCGCTGACGACATGATGGAGGCGTGAGGTCGCCCTGGTCACGCCCGTCGCGCCGGGAGGTCGCGCGCTCGCTGCGCGCCGACCTCGGGCGCCCGGCGTCGGACGAGGACGTGACCGCACGCCTGGCCGAGGTCGCCCGCACCGCAGCGGCGGACGCCTCGTCGGCGCCGGGTCCGGTGGTGAGTGCACGCCGCCGGGCTCGGGTCGCCGTGGTCGCCGTCGCGGCGACGGCCGCGATCGGCGTCGGCGGGGTCGCCGCCGCCGCCGGCCTGAGCTCCTGGTCCCCGTCCTGGTCTCCCTCCTGGTCGCCGCCGTGGTCACCCGACTCGAGCGCACCGGCGAGTCCCACGGGGCCGGGCTCGCTGGACCCGTCGTCCTCGCCCTCCCCGTCGGACGCGCCGTCGTCGAGCGACCCGTCGGCCCCCGGGTCGACGTACGTCGCGAGTCCCGGGCCGAGCAGCCCCTCGTTGCCCTCGCAGCACTCGTCCGGGCACGACGACCAGCCCGCACCGGGGCCGCCGACCTACCTGCCGCCTCCGCCGACCGACCAGCCGACACCGCCGCAGTCCGACGACGCGCAGTCGGACGGCGAGCAGTCCGACGACGGTCGGTCGGACCAGGAGACGCCCGGTCGAGGACCCAGCTCGACGACCTCCGCGCAGCCGACGAAGCCGCCCAAGCCCACCCACCCGCCCAAGCCGACGCAGGCCGCTCAGCCGTCGCAGGCCGGCCAGCCGAGTCAGGCCGCCGACGGTGGCCGACCGCCGCAGGCGGGCACGACCGGTGCGCCCGGTCAGGACCAGGGCGGCGCCGCCGGGCACGGCGGCAGCGGCAACGGCAGTGGCAACGGCGGTGGCAACGGCGGTGGCAACGGACGCGGGCCGAACGCCGCGGAGAAGGCGCCCAGCTCGGTGTAACGCCCCGCTCGCCTCGCGACATGTCGTGCTGGGTGTCGCGGGGCCTGCGGCCGCACCTCCCCCCGACGGGTCCGTCCGTCGGGTCCCGCGACACTCCTTCTCCACGTGGGGTCCGACTCCCCGTCCGACGCGCTGCGCTGGACCGGGCGGCCTCCGGCCGCGTCCTGGGTTTGGTGTGCGAACGGCGCGGGCACCGTCGTGTGGGCCCGTCCGGGTTCGCGTCGGGGGACGCTCTCACACGGAGGTTCAGTCATGGGTTACGGCTTGGGCGCTTTTCTTCTCGTCGTCGGTCTCGCGCTCGCGCTGGCCGTCCAGGACACCGTCAGCGGTGTCGACCTCACGATGATCGGCTGGATCATGGCCCTCGTCGGCCTCGCGGTCATCGTCCTCACCGCGGTCACGTGGAACCGCTCGCGCGGCGTCCGCAGCACCGCCACCACCATGCACGCCGACGGCACGCAGACCGTCAGCGAGCGCCGCACGGAGTACTGAGCCGACCGCTCACCTCCGCGCCTCGAACAGAGCACGCGGCGTCACCGGGTCCGGCGACCCGGGCGACGCCGCGTGCTCGCTCTTCCGTGCTGCTCAGCTGATCGGCGGCGCGGTGGGTGGCGCGGGCGGCTGGGCCTCCTCCGACGTGGCGTCGGTGGACCCGCTGCCCACCTTTTCGCTCACCTTCTCGCTCACCGTGCCGGCGGCCGAGACCGCGCCGTCCCTGACCGCGGCGGCCACGACGGGCGCCTTCTCGGCGACGGTGTCGCTCGCCCTCTGGGCGGCCGACTGCACGCGGGGGTTCTCCGCGACGCGACGGGCGTTGGCCTTGATCTGCTCGTAGCGCTGGCGGCCGGCCGCCGCGCCGGCGACGTAGCCGGCCGCGAAGGCGATCAGGAGCTTCAGCTTCGACATGGGTCCTCCTCCTGCACCGCCGAGTGCGGTGCAGGCCGCCAGTACCCGCCTCGACCGGTCGCGGTCGGCAGCTCGCCTTACTCAGGCCGTGTGCCCAGGAGCGGGCTCGGGCTCGTTCTCAGGCGCACGAGTCGAGCCGACCCGAGTTTGTCACCTGCGCCGACCGCGGTGCGGCGCGTGAGAAGGACCGCTCGATGTCGCCAGCCCGGTCCCGAGCCCAGACTGGCGACATCCCCCACGGGAGCGCCGGACTGACCCCCCAGCCCGACGCCGAACCCTCCAACGGTCGGATCGCGCCGAGGTCACGGGTGCGGCCCGGATGTGGTCGAGACCACCCGTGCGCGTCTCGGCGCCCCGCGCCCGTCCGTACGGTGGGGTGTGGCCTACTTCCACCGCACCGGCGTCGCGACGTACCTCCCCGGACCGGAGGTCGGCGGCGCCTGGCGCGCCGACGAGCAGCACATCGCGCCGGCGCTGGGGCTGCTCGCCCACGTGGTCGAGCGCGACCACCTCGCCCGCCGCGGCGAGGACCGGCTCGTGACCGCTCGGCTGTCCTACGACATCTGGGGCACGGTGCCGATCGAGGAGGTCGCCACGGCGGTGCGCGTCGTGCGGGCCGGGCGCACCGTCGAGCTCGTCGAGGCCGAGCTGCGCTCGGCGGGCGACACCTCCCGGACCGTCGCCACGCTGCGGACGTGGCTGGTGCGGCGCGACGACACCGGCTCGATCGCGGCCGCGCCGTACGACGCGGTGCCGGGGCCCGACGACACCCCTGCGTGGGACCCGACCACGGTCTGGCCGGGCGGGTTCATCGAGTCGGTCGAGGTGCGGCGTGAGCAGGTCGAGCCGGGGCGAGCGGTGTTCTGGGTGCGCACCCCGGTGCCGCTGCTGTCCGGGCTCGAGCCCGGCGAACGCGTGAGCACCCTCGCGGCGCGCGCCGGCCTGCTCGACATCGTCAACGGCATGACGGTGCGTGCCGACCCCGCCCTGGTGGCGTTCCCCAACGTCGACCTCACGGCGCACCTGCTGCGCGAGTCGGAGGGGGAGTGGCTGGGCTTCGACACCCGCGTGGCCTTCGGGCCGACCGGCGCGGGCGTCACCAGCGCCGTGCTGCACGACGAGACGGGCCCGCTCGGCACCGTCGCCCAGGCGCTGACCGTGCGCCCCTGACGCCGACCCGGCGCCTCGTGCACGCCGCGGGTCGACGTACGGTGGCGGCGACTGAGCGTCCTGTGCAGTCCACCTTGATCTGTTCGAACAAGTGTTCGAAGATGGGTGGGTGACCACCTCCACCCTGGACCCCGCGCGGTCGGTGCTCGACCAGCTGCGCGAGCGGGTCAGCGCGATGGAGGGCGGACCGACGCGGCTGCCGGTGCCGGTGCTCCCGGCGCTCTCGGAGCTGGTGTCGCTGCGCACGGGCGGCAGCTACGGCGTCGACTCGGCCTCGCTCGCCCTCGCGCTGAGCGCCGGGGCCTCGCAGGCGGGGGAGTGGGTGGGCTACGTCGGCTGGCCCGACTTCGGCGCGGAGGCGGCGGCCGGGCTCGGGGTCGACCTGGCCCGCACCGTCGTGGTGCCCGAGGCCGGCGAGCACTGGCTCGAGGTCACCGCGGCGCTCGTCGACGTGCTCAAGGTGGTCGTGCTGCGTCCGCCCGCACGGGTCGACGCCCGCTCGGCCGGGGTGCTCGACGCCCGGTTGCGCAAGCGATCCGCGGTGCTCGTGGTCTGGGGCGACTGGCCACGCTGCGAGGCCCGGGTGAGCCTCGAGGACGCCCGCTGGAGCGGTCCCGACCACGGCCAGGGCCGGCTGCGCAGCCGCCGGGTGCGCCTCGCCGTACGCCGCGGCACGGCTCCGCCCGTGCGCGCCGAGGTCGAGTTCCCCGGCGAGCGGCTCGAGGTCCGCCTGGTGTCCGAGCAGGTCTCGCACCGGGACGAGACGGTGTCGCGGCGGCGGTCCGGGTGAGGGCCGGGACGAGAGCCGGGGTGGGCTCACGATGAGACTGCTGGTGCTCTGGTGCCCCGACTGGTCGGTGGTGGCCGCGCTGCAGGAGGCCGAGCAGCCCCCGGGCCTGCCGGCGGCCGTGCTGACCGCGGGCGTGGTCGAGGTGTGCAACGCCGCCGCCCGCGCGGAGGGGGTCCGGCGTGGGCAGCGCCGTCGTGACGCCCAGGCGCGCTGTCCCGAGCTGCTGGTCCTCGACGCCAACCCCGACCGCGACGCCCGGTGGTTCGAGCCCGTCGTCGAGACGGTCGAGGCGCTGCGTCCCGGTGTCGCGCTGCTGCGCCCGGGGCTGCTGGCCGTCCGGGCGCCCGGGCGCTACTTCGGCGGCGAGGCCAACGCCGCCGCCGTGCTCGCGGAGACCCTGGTCGAGGCGGGGGTGCGTGACTGCCGCACCGGGATCGCCGACGACCTGTTCACGGCCGAGCAGGCGGCCCGCCGGGCGCCGGTCCAGGGCTGCGAGCTCGTGGAGGCCGGTGGTTCCGCGGCCTACCTGCGGGCGCTCCCGATCGAGGTGCTCGAGGCCGACGGGGCGCAGGGGCGCGAGGCGGTGAGCCTGATGCGCCGGCTCGGGTTCCACACCCTCGGCGACCTCGCGGCGCTGCCCGCCGGCTCGGTGCAGCAGCGCTTCGGCGTCTACGGCACCCGCATCTGGCACCAGGCGCGCGGGGAGGAGCCGAGCCGGATCGCGCCGCGCACCCCACCGCCCGACCTCGCCGTCGAGGTGGCCTTCGAGCCGCCGCTCGACTCGGTCGAGGCGATCTGCTTCAGCGTCCGCACGAGCGCCGAGCGGCTGATCTCCGACCTCGCCTCGCGCCAGCTGGTGGCCACCGGGGTGCGGGTCGAGGCCGAGCACGACGGCGTGGTCGCCTCGGCCCGCACCTGGCTGCACCCGCGCTACTTCTCCCCGCGCGACGTCGTCGACCGCGTGCACTGGCAGCTGCAGTCGAGCGGCTCGCTGCGTTCGCGCCACGACGCCGGGGCGGTGCGCGCGCCGGTGGAGCGGGTGCGGTTCGTGCCGGAGGTGGTGGAGCCCGCGGCCGCCCACACCGAGGGACTGTGGGGCGGCTCCGGTGAGGAGCTCGTCGAGCGCGGGGTCGCGCGGGTGCAGGCGATGATCGGCTTCGACGCGGTGACCCGTCCGGTCCTGCAGGGCGGGCGCGGCCCGGCCGAGCGCCAGGCCAGCGTGCCGTGGGGCGAGCGCGCGAGCGCGCTGCGCCCGCTCGAGCGGCCGTGGCCCGGCCGGGTGCCCGGTCCGGCGCCGTGCCGGGTCTTCGCCGAGCCCCCCGAGACCGAGGTGTGCGACGGGGTGGGGCGCAGCGTCGCGGTGACCGAGCGCGGTGCCGTCACCGGCGAGCCCGCCCGCTTCCGGCTCGACGGCGGCTGGCACCCGGTCGCCGCCTGGGCCGGCCCGTGGCCGGTCGACGAGTCGTGGTGGGCGGGTGGGCCCGGTCGCTCGGCCCGGTTCCAGGTCGTCGGCGTCGACGGACGGGCCTGGCTGATGCTCTGCGGCCCCCAGGGCTGGCGCGTCGAGGCGGGCTACGACTGATGGGCGTCGAGATGGGAGCCGACTGATGGGCTGGAACAACCCCCCGGTCTCCTGGAAGGAGCTCGAGCGCCGGCTCTCCGGGCTGCCCGGCGCCGACGACGCCCCGGTCTCGCGGCGCAAGCGGCACCGACCCGAGGAGCGCTCGGTGCTGCCCGAGCCGGGCGCGACCACTCCCTACGCCGAGCTGCACTGCCACAGCCACTACAGCTTCCTCGACGGGGCGTCCTCGCCCTCGGAGCTGGTCGACGAGGCGGTGCGGCTGGGGCTGCACGGCCTCGCGCTCACCGACCACGACGGCTTCTACGGCGCACCGATGCTGGCGGAGGCGGCCGCGGCCCACTCCGGCCACACGCTGCGCACGGTCTACGGCGCCGAGCTCTCGCTGGGTCTCCCCGCCCCGCAGAACGGCGTACCCGACCCCGAGGGGCGCCACCTGCTGGTGCTGGCCCGCGGGGTCGAGGGCTACCACCGGCTCGCCGCGGCGATGACGGAGGCCCACCTGCGCGGCGACGAGAAGGGGCGGCCGGTCTACGACCTCGACGAGCTGGCCGAGCGCGGCCGCGGGCACTGGGTGGTGCTCACCGGCTGCCGCAAGGGCACGGTGCGGGCCGCGCTGGCCGACCGGGGGCCACGCGCCGCGGCCGAGGAGCTCGACCGGCTGACCGGGCTGTTCGGCCTCGACCACGTCGTCGTCGAGCTGTCGCCGAGCCCGCACCCCGAGACCGACGAGACCAACGCGCTGCTCGCCGACCTGGCCCGCGCCCACGGCCTGCCGCTGCTCGCCGCGGGCAACGTCCACCACGCCACCCCCGACTCGGCCCGGCTCGCCTCGGCGATGGCCGCGGTCCGGGCTCGTCGCAGCCTCGCCGACATGGACGGCTGGCTCGACCTCGCGGGCACCGCCCACCTGCGCAGCGGCGACGAGGTCGCCGCGGCCCTGCGGCGCTGGCCCTCGGCGGTGCCCTACAGCGTGGAGCTCGCCGACGAGCTCGCCTTCGACCTGCGCAAGGCCTCGCCGCGCCTGCCCAAGCACCGCATCCCCGAGGGGCACACCGCCGACAGCTGGCTGCGCGAGCTGGTCTGGCGCGGCTTCGAGGAGCGCTACGCCCCGATGCCCCACGCCGAGGTCGCGCGCAGCCGCATCGAGGGCGAGCTGCGGGTGGTGAGCGAGAAGGACTTCGCCGGCTACTTCGTCATCGTCCACGACATCGTCGACTTCGCCCGCAGCCAGGGGATCCTGTGCCAGGGCCGGGGCTCGGCGGCCAGCTCGGCGATCTGCTACGCCCTCGGCATCACGGCGGTCGACGCCGTCTACTACCGGCTGCCGTTCGAGCGCTTCATCTCCGCGCACCGCGACGAGGAGCCCGACATCGACGTCGACTTCGACTCCGACCGGCGCGAGGAGGTCATCCAGTGGGTCTACGACACCTACGGCCGCCACAACGCCGCCCAGGTCGCCAACGTCATCAGCTACCGCCCCCGGATGGCGGTGCGCGACGCCGCGAAGGCGCTCGGCCACTCCCAGGGCCAGCAGGACGCCTGGTCGAAGCAGATCGACGGCTGGAAGGCCGTGGTCACGGGCGACGCGGGCGACGCCGACGCCCACGAGGTCCCCGCGCCGGTGGTCGCGCTCGCCGAGCAGCTGATGGGCGCGCCGCGCCACCTCGGCATCCACTCCGGCGGCATGGTCATCACCGAGCGCCCGATCGGCGAGGTCTGCCCCATCGAGCGCGGCCGGATGGACCGGCGCACCGTCCTGCAGTGGGACAAGGACGCCTGCGAGTCGATGGGGCTGGTGAAGTTCGACCTGCTCGGCCTCGGCATGCTCGGTGCGCT
Source organism: Nocardioides flavescens (assembly GCF_009823805.1). Classification (GTDB taxonomy): domain Bacteria; phylum Actinomycetota; class Actinomycetes; order Propionibacteriales; family Nocardioidaceae; genus Nocardioides; species Nocardioides flavescens. Next base: position 185,318 of record NZ_WUEK01000010.1, read on the forward strand.
CGACCACATGATGCGCCTGGCGGCCGAGCACACGGGGGAGTCGTGGACGCTGTCGACGATGCCGAAGGAGGAGCCGGCGGTCTACGACATGCTCTGCCGCGCCGACTCGGTCGGGGTGTTCCAGGTCGAGAGCCGCGCCCAGATCGGCACCCTGCCGCGGCTGCGCCCACGCGAGTTCTACGACCTGGCCATCGAGATCGCGCTCATCCGCCCCGGACCGATCCAGGGCGGCGCGGTGCACCCCTACGTCCGTCGCGCCACCGGCGTCGAGCCGGTGACATACGAGCACCCCGACCTGATCCCGGTCCTCGAGCGCACCCGCGGCGTGCCGCTGTTCCAGGAGCAGCTGATGGCGATGGCCGTCGCCCTGGGTGACTGCTCGCGCGACGACGCCGACCTGCTGCGTCGCGCGATGGGCTCCAAGCGCGGGGTCGAGCGGATCGAGAGCATCAAGCAGAAGCTCTACGCCGGCATGGAGCGGCGCGGCCTGGTCGGCGACGTCGCCGACGCGATCTACGTCAAGATCCTGTCCTTCGCCAACTTCGGCTTCGCCGAGTCGCACTCGCTCAGCTTCGCGCTCCTCGTCTACGCCAGCTCGTGGTTCAAGCTGCACTACCCGGCGGCGTTCCTGGCGGGGCTGCTGCGCAACCAGCCGATGGGCTTCTACTCCCCGCAGTCGCTCACGGCCGACGCACGCCGCCACGGTGTCGTCGTGCGCCGGCCCGACCTGACCTGCTCGCAGGCCCAGGCCGACCTCGAGCTCCTCGACGCCGGCTCACGGCCCGTGGCGACCGGGCCGGCCGAGTGCCGCACCCCGCACTTCACGCGCACCGAGTGGCGCGCCGGCACCCCCGACCCGACGCTCACCCACCGGCGCGACGGCCACCACGCGGTGCGGCTCGGCCTCGACTCGGTGCGCGGCATCGGTCTCGACGTCGCCCAGCGGATCGTGGCCGCCCGCGAGGAAGCGCCGTTCGCCGACGTCACCGACCTGTCGCGGCGCGCCCGGCTGAACACCGCCCAGCTCGAGGCGCTCGCGACGGCCGGGGCGTTCGACGGCCTCGGGCTGGCGCGCCGCGAGGCGCTGTGGCTCGCGGGCGCGGCCGAGAGCCCCGACCAGCTGGCCGGCACGACCCCGGCACCACCGCCACCGACGCTGCCGGGGATGAGCGAGGTCGAGCTGACGCTGGCCGACCTGTGGGCCACCCGCATCTCGCCGGAGCGGCACCCGGTCGAGCACCTGCGCGACGAGCTGACCCGCGCCGGCATCGCCTCGGTCGCCGACCTCCAGCGCATGGAGCCCAACCGGCGCGTCCACGTCGCCGGGCTGATCACCCACCGCCAGCGGCCCGGCACCGCCCAGGGCACGACGTTCCTCAACCTCGAGGACGAGACCGGCATGCTCAACGTCGTCTGCTCGGTCGGGGTGATGAAGGCCCACCGCCAGGCGGCCCGCAACCGGGTGGCGGTCGTGGTGCGCGGCATCCTCGAGCGCGAGGAGGGGGCGGTCAACCTGATCGCCGACAAGGTGCAGGGCATCGACGTGGTCGTGCCGGGCGCCGGCGCCGTGCTGCAGGCGCGGGCGTCCTCGCGCGACTTCCGCTGAGCCCGTCACGAGTCCAGGTGACAGAGTGAGTGTGAGGAGGGCTCCTTCTGGGCACCACGGGGCGTGGCCCCCACCTCGAGCGACCCCCGCAGCGGCCCGGTCTCGTTCACGCTGGGGTGGCTCGGAGTCGCGGTCGTCGTCCTCGCCGTGGTCGGCGTGGTGGTCGGGCTGATCCGCGACGACGTCGCCGGCACCCTCGGTCCTGTCGTCGGCATCGGGCTGATGGTCACCGCGATCGCCCTCGTCGCCGCTCTCGCCCTGCGCGACCATCGGTAGTCCGCGACCTTCGGCACACCCGCTCTCCACGGCTGGGTGAGGCCAGGGTCGGCTCGCTAGGCTCTGCGCCATGGACCGACCACGAAGGCCCAGCCGTTCACTCTCGAGCACTCACGGGGGTGAACGGTGAACGGTGGAATCGACGCAGAGTTCTTCTGGAACCTCGGTCTGGTCGTCGTCTTCGTGCTGGTCGGCGGGGTCTTCGCCGCCACGGAGATCGCGCTCGTCTCGCTGCGTGACAGTCAGATCTCGCAGATCGAGCGCCGCGGCGCCCGCGGCGCCCGCGTGGCGCAGGTCGCCCGCGACCCCAACCGCTTCCTCGCGGCGGTGCAGATCGGCGTGACCGTCGCCGGCTTCTTCTCCGCGGCCTACGGCGGCTCGACTCTGGCGCCCGACGTGGCGCCGTACCTCGCCGACCTCGGACTCGGCGACGACGCCGCGGAGGCCGTGGCCCTGGTGGTGATGACCCTCGTCATCGCCTACCTGTCGCTGGTGCTGGGCGAGCTGGTCCCCAAGCGGCTGGCGCTGCAGCGCTCGGCACAGCTCGCGCTGGTCACGGCGCCGGTGCTCGACCGCTTCGCGGTCGTGATGCGGCCGGTCATCTGGACGCTCTCGATCTCGACCAACGCCCTGGTGCGCCTGCTCGGCGGCGACCCGAAGGTCTCCGGCGAGGAGGTCAGCAGCGAGGAGCTGCACAGCATGGTCACCAGCCACGAGGGGCTCGGCGAGGAGGAGCGTAGGATCCTCAGCGACGTGTTCGCCGCGACCAAGAGCACGCTGCGCGAGGTGATGCGCCCGCGCGTCGAGGTGGTCTTCGTCGACCGGTCGATGCCGATCGCCGAGGCGGTGGCGTTCGTGCGCGAGCAGCCCTACTCGCGCTACCCGGTGATGGACGGCTCCTTCGACACGATCGTCGGCTTCCTGCACGCGCGCGACCTCATCGGCATCGCACCCGACGACCCGCGCACCGTCGGCGACATCCAGCGCGAGGTGCTGGTGCTGCCCGACACCAACAACGTGCTGCCGGCCGCCTCGATGATGCGCCAGACCGGTGTGCACCTCGCCGTCGTCGTCGACGAGTACGGCGGCACCAACGGCATCGTCACGCTGGAGGACCTCGTCGAGGAGATCGTCGGCGAGATCCGCGACGAGTACGACGACGAGCCGGTCGACCTGGCCGAGACCGTCGGCTCGCACACCGTCTCCGGCGGCCTCAGCATCGAGGACTTCGCCGAGCGCACGGGCGTCGAGCTGCCCGACGGTGACTACGAGACCGTCGCGGGCTACCTCATCGCCCAGCTCGGCCGCGTCCCCGAGGAGGGTGACGTCGTCGCCTTCGAGGAGTCCGCGATCGAGGTCAGCGAGATGCAGGGCCGCCGGGTCACCGAGGTGACCGTCACCCGTGCGGTGGACCCCGAGGCCGAGCCGGCCCCGGAGCCCACCGGCTGACGTCCACGCCCCTCGACGTACCCCGACGTACGACGACGGCCCGTGCCCCTCGAGGGGGCACGGGCCGTCGTGCGTGGCGCTCCGGTCAGGAGCGGTGGTGGAGGTGGATCAGCGCACGGCCTTCTGCTTGCCCATGACGCCCTCGACGACACCGATCAGCAGCACGGCCGCGATGATCGCGACGACGGCGCCGAGGATGTTGAGCTCGAAGATGTCACCCGTACCGAGCGCGGAGGCGACGATGCCGCCGATGAGGGAGCCGACGACACCGAGCACCAGCGTGCCGACGATCCCCAGGGCCTGGTGACCAGGCTTGATGAGGCGCGCGAGGGCGCCGACGACGAGACCGAACACGAGAAAACCGATGATTGCCATGCCCACGAGGTACCCACCTCGTGCGCCCCTCCCGCACCACGGGCGCAGTTCTGCTCTGATCGTTGCCGGATCGTTGCCGACGGGGTGTGGCGCCAGACCCGATGCTCGCAGCGCGCGTGTGCCCGGTGGGCGTGTGACTACCATCGCCGGGTGCGGACGCTGACGGTCGAGGACGAGGTCTTCGCCTCGCCGCCCGACCTCTCCGAGGCCCACGACCTGCCGGGCCACGTGCGCATCGCCTACTGGCTCGAGCGGCTGATCGCCTCGCGCCGGCTCCGCTCCGGCGACCGGCTGCCCGCGGAGGTGCAGGTGGCGGCGGCTCTCGGCGTCAGCCGGATGACCCTGCGCCAGGCGCTGGCCGGTCTGGAGTCCAAGGGGCTGCTCGAACGCCGACGCGGCCGCTTCGGTGGCAACTTCGTGACCGAGCCCAAGGTCGACTTCACCCTGGCCGGGCTGCCGGGCTTCACCGAGCAGATGCGGCGCGCCCACGTCGAGGCCGGGGCCCACGTCGTCCGCGCCGCCACCCGTACGCCGTCCGCCGACGTCCGCGCCGCGCTCGGGCTCAAGCGCGGTGAGCAGGTGCACGAGGTCATCCGCGTGCGCTCGGGCAACGGTGAGCCGGTCGCGCTCGAGGAGACCTACCTGCCCGCCGGCCCGTTCCCGGGCCTGCTGACCCACGACCTGACCGACTCGATCTACTCCACCATGGAGCGCGAGTACGCCCGCCGGCCCCACTCCGCCGACGAGGTCATCGAGCCGATCAAGGCCACGGCCCAGCAGGCGGAGCTGCTCAACGTCGCCGTCGACGCCGTCCTGCTGCTCGTCGTCCGCACGTCGTACGACGAGGCGGGGGTCCCCGTCGAGCACTCGCGCGACCACTTCCGCCCCGACCGCACCCGCATCGTGCTGCGCACCCACGTCGACCACGGCACGCTCACCGAGGCCGAGCCGGTCTGAGGCGCGCGGGGGTGTGGTTTCGAGACAGTCGCCAGCGCGACTTCTTCAACCACCGTGGCAGAGCGCGACGTCCTCGACCACCGTGGCCTCAACCTTCGACACGGTGGTTGAGGAAGGACGAAGTCCTGTCTCGAAACCACCACGTCGACGCTCCGAGCCAGTCGCTCAGATCCCGGTGCCCTGGAGCAGGTCGACGTCGAGCGGGCGGGTGACCCGGATGCAGGCCATACCGGCGCGGGCGGCGGCCTCGGCCCCGGGCGCGGAGTCCTCGAAGACGAGGACGTCGGCGGGGGAGCGTTCGAGCAGCGCGGCGCCGAGCAGGAACCCCTCGGGATCGGGCTTGCCGCGGCTGACGTCCTCTTCGGCGACGACGCCGCGGAGGTAGGGGCCGACCTCGCTGCGGGCGAGCACCGTCTCGACGTCCGCGCGCTGGGCTCCCGTCACGACCGCCATCGGCACCCCGGCCGAGTGGAGCCGCCTCACCAGGGCGCGGGCACCGGACCCGATCGGTGAGCGGACGGCCACGACCTCGCGGTAGCGCTCGCCACGCACGGCGAGCAGCCGCTCGACCAGCGCGGGGTCGCCGGTGCCGTGCTCGGCCACGACCCGCGTGACGATCTCGCGGTCGCTCAGGCCGACGAGCCGCACGGCGTACTCCGACGACGTGAGCTGCCAGCCGAGGTGCTCCGCGAAGAGCTCGGCGTAGACCGCCTCGATGATCGGCTCGTCGTCCGACAGCGTGCCGTTGAAGTCGAACAGCACTGCGCGGCCGGGCCGGGTGGCCCACCCCCGCGCGAGGTCGGCGGCCCCGGGCACAGGGGAGGACCCGAGGCCGACCTCGGTCAGGGGTGGGCTCACGGGGCCACAGTCGACCATCTCGGAACCCCGACGTCAATGGTCTAGTCTTTTGGGTTCAGGCGCGTCATGCTGCCGCCATGGCCGTTCCGGACCGCAGCGAGATCGTCATCATCGGCGGGGGCGTCGTCGGCGTCAGCATCGCCTACCACCTCGCCCGGCGCGGGCGCACCGACGTCACGCTCGTCGAGCGCCGTTCGCTCACCCACGGCAGCACCTGGCACGCCGCCGGGCTCGTCGGTCAGCTGCGCAGCAGCAGCAACCTCACGCAGCTGATGCGGCGCAGCGTCGAGACCTACCGCACCCTCGAGGAGGAGACCGGCTACGCCACCGGGTGGCGTGAGGTCGGCGGCGTCCGGGTCGCCTCGAGCCCGGAGCGCTGGCAGGAGCTGCAGCGGGTCTGCACCCAGGGCAAGAGCTACGGCTTCGACGTCCACCTCGTCTCGCCGGGCGAGGCGCGCGAGCTGTTCCCGCTGCTCGAGCTCGACGGCGTCCACGGCGCGACGTGGACACCGACGGACGGCTACGTCGACCCGAGCCAGCTCACCCATTCCTTTGCCGCCGGCGCGCGGGCCGCGGGCGTGCGCATCGTGCAGAACTGCCGGGTGGAGTCCATCGAGCGCGCGGGGCGCCGGGTCACCGCGGTCGTCACCGACCAGGGCCGCATCGAGTGCGACGTCGCCGTCAACGCGACCGGCATGTGGGGCGCCGAGACCGCGCGCCTCGCCGGCGTCGACGTCGCGGTCAACGCCGTCGAGCACCAGTACGTCGTCACGGAGAAGACGCCCGAGGTTCCGCGCGACCTGCCGACGTTCCGCGACCCCGACGCGCGCTTCTACCTCAAGCCGGAGGCCGGCGCGCTCGTCATCGGCGGCTGGGAGGAGGGCACACGCGCCTGCTGGCGCACCATCCCGCGCGAGCTCGGACCGGAGCTGTTCGAGCCGGACCACGACCGCTTCGAGGGGCTGGCCGAGGGTGCCGCCCACCGGGTGCCGATCTTCGGCGAGCTCGGCATCCAGACCTGGGTCAACGGCCCCATCCCGTTCTCGCCGGACGCCGAGCCGATCATGGGACTGACCGAGGACCTCGACAACCTCTTCCACTGCTGCGGCTTCTCGGCCGGCATCGCGGCGGCCGGCGGGGCCGGTGAGGCGATGGCGGCGTGGATCGTCGACGGCGACCCGGGCCTGGACCTGTGGCCCTTCGACGTCCGTCGCTTCGGCTCGCCCCACAACGTCCCGTTCGTCCTCGACCGGCTCTCGGTCGAGTCCTACGGCCACTACTACGACATCGCCTTCCCGAACCGGCCCAGCCACCCGCCGCGCGGCCAGCGGCGCAGCGCCGTGTGGGACCGCCTGCGCGAGCGCGGCGCGGTGTTCGGCTCGAAGTTCGGCTACGAGCGGGCGCAGTGGTTCACCCCCGGCGAGGTCGACCGTGAGGAGGAGCCGACGTTCGGGCGCGGCGAGGCCTGGGAGCGGGTCGCGGCCGAGCACGCCGCGGTGCGCGAGGCCGTCGGCGTCGTGGACCAGAGCTCCTTCACCAAGCTCGAGGTGCGCGGACCCGGCGCGCTCGCGCTGCTGCAGCGGGTTGCCGGCGGTCAGCTCGACGTCGCGGTCGGCCGCATCGTCTACACCCAGCTGCTCAACCAGCGCGGCGGCATCGAGGCCGACGTCACGGTCACGCGACTCGGCTCGGAGCGGTTCTACGTCGTCACGGGCAGTGCGTTCGGTCGCCACGACGTGACCTTCCTGCTCCAGCACGCCCCCGACGACGGCAGCGTGACGATCGAGGACGTCTCGTCGGCCTACGGCGTGCTCAACGTCTGCGGTCCGCGTTCACGCGACGTGCTGACCTCCCTGAGCGCCTCCGACTTCTCCGCAGACGGGTTCCGCTACATGACGGCCCGCCACGTCGACGTCGGCTGGGCGCCGGCCCTGGCGCTGCGCGCGACGTACGTCGGCGAGCTGGGCTGGGAGCTGCACGTGCCGACGGAGTACGTCCGTGGCCTCTACGACCAGCTGCTGGAGGCGGGGGAGCCGCACCGCATCGCCGACGTCGGCTACCGCGCGGTCGAGACGCTGCGCCTGGAGAAGCAGTTCCTGGCCTGGGCCGGCGACATCCGCTCCGACGACGACCCGTACGCCGCGGGCCTGGCGTTCGCCGTACGACCCGACAAGCCCGAGCTGCTCGCCGGACCCGCGCTGCGGGCCATCCGCGACGCGGGCCCGACCCGGCGGCTGTGCTGGTTCAGCGCGGACCCGGACGACCTCGGCGAGCTGGTCATGCACGGCGGTGAGCTGCTCGCCCACACCGCCAGCGGCACCCTCGCGACGGTGCGCAGCGCAGGGTTCGGCCACACGGTCGGGCGCTTCGTGTTCTCGGCGTACCTCCCCGCCTCCGTGGCGGGGGACCAGGGCGAGGGCGAGCCGGAGGGGGACTTCGAGGTCGAAGTGATGGGCCGCCGGTTCCCGGCGCGCCGACACCTGCGGCCGCTCTACGACCCGGCCGGCGAGCGGGTCCGGTCGTGACGCGCGCTGACCGTGGGACACCCGCCGTTGGGTCTAGACCTTAGTGATGGTCGCCGTTAGGGTGCCGTTCACGTTGCCCAGCGCGGGCGCCACGACGACGTGGCCGCGCCGCGCTGGCCGCCGGGCGATGGGGGAGACCACGTGTCCTGCTTCTCGATGAGCCACGCCGAGCTCGACGCGGTCTTCGACACCGTCCCGTCGCTGGCGGGCCGCCCGCGCACCGTCGAGGAGCTCTCGGGCGGCCTGACCAACCGCAACGTCAAGGTCACCACCCCCGACGGCGTCTTCGTGGCCCGCTGCACCGACCTGAGCGGCAACGCGCTCGAGATCGACCGCGACGCCGAGCACCTCAACAGCCGGGCCGCCGAGGAGGCGGGCGTCGGTGCTCCGGTGCTCGACTACCGCCCCGACCTGGGGGTGCTGGTCGTCGGGTTCATCCCCGGCCGCACCCTCGGACGCCAGGACCTGCGGGCGGACGGCATGCTGCCGCGGGTCGCGGAGTCGTGCCGGCGCCTGCACGCGGGGCCGCGCTTCGTCAGCGACTTCGACATGTTCGAGCGTCAGGCGGGCTACCTCCGCACGGTCCGGCGCGAGGGCTACCGCATCCCCGACGGCTACCTCGACCAGGCCGAGCGCATCGACCGGATGTGCGTCGCGCTGCGCACGCTCGCGGAGCCCACGGTGCCGTGCAACAACGACCTGCTCGCCGAGAACTTCGTCGACGACGGCGAGCAGGTCTGGCTGATCGACTACGAGTACTCCGGCAACAACGACGCCTGCTTCGAGCTCGGCAACATCTGGATGGAGTGCCGCCTCGACCTCGACCAGCTCGAGGAGCTGGTGACCTGCTACTACGGCGGCCCGCGGCCCGACAAGCTCGCCCGGGCCCGCCTCCTCGGCACCCTCGGGCAGTACGGCTGGACGCTGTGGGGCGCGATCCAGAGCGCGGTCAGCCCGCTCGACTTCGACTTCTGGGAGTGGGCGCTCGAGCGGCACGAGCTCGCCCTCTCCGAGCTGAACGGCGCCGACTTCGAGCGCCTCCTCCACGACGTCCAGGTCTCGGACTGACGGCACGCCACACCGACGCCACACCGACGCGACCCAGGAGCATCCATGACGACCGAACGCACCTCACCGGGGGTCGGCACCGCCGCCGAGCACGCCCACGACGACGCCGAGCTCGCCGAGCACGGCTACACCCGCCGGCTGCACCGCAGCCTCGGCGGCTTCAGCTCCTTCGCCGCCGGGTTCAGCTACATCTCGATCCTGACCGGCATGTTCCAGCTGTTCGGCTTCGGCTACGGCTTCGGCGGCCCGGTGCTGTTCTGGTCGTGGCTGGTGGTGCTGGCCGGGCAGTTCTGCGTGGCGCTCGTCTTCGCCGAGCTGTCGGCGCGCTACCCGATCGCCGGGTCGGTCTACCAGTGGTCGAAGAAGATGAGCAGCCGCGCCGGCTCCTGGCTGGCCGGCTGGACGATGATGATCGGCACCGTCGTGACGGTCGCCGCCGTGTCGGTGGCGATGCAGGTCGTGCTGCCGCAGATCTCCGACGTGTTCACGATCGTCGACGACCCCGCGCGCAACGCCGTGATCCTCGGCAGCAGCACGATCGTGCTGACGACCGTCGTCAACCTGCTCGGCATCCGGATCATGGCGATGATCAACAACGTCGGCGTGGCCGCCGAGCTGATCGGGGTGGCGCTCATCATCGTGCTGCTGCTCTTCCACGTGCAGCGCGGCCCCGGTGTCGTCTTCACGACCCAGGGCGCAGGCCCGGGGCTGCCGGGCTACGAGAACCTCGGCATCCTCGCGCCGCTGCTGCTGGCCGCGATCATGCCGGCCTACGTCATGTTCGGCTTCGACACCGCCGGCTCGCTGGCCGAGGAGACCAAGAACCCGGCGCGCACCACGCCCCGGGCCCTGCTGCAGGCGCTCGCCGCCGCGGGCACCGCCGGACTCGTGCTGCTCACCCTCGCGCTGCTGACCGCCGACTCGCTCGACCTCGCCACCCTCGGGGCCGGCGGCCTCCCGTCGGTGCTGGAGCAGGCCTTCGGCACCACGCTCGGCAAGGTCCTGCTGGTCGACGTCGCCTTCGCGATCTTCATCTGCACGCTCGCCATCCAGGCCGCGGCGATCCGGCTCGCCTTCTCCATGGCCCGCGACCACGCGCTGCCCTTCGGCGAGCGGATGTCCACGGTCTCCGAGCAGGGCGGGTCGCCTGTCGTGCCGACCCTGCTGAGCGGGGTCGTGGCGATCGCGCTGCTGCTGGTCAACATCGACAACTCCTCGATCTTCCTCGTCATCACCAGCGTCTCGATCGTGATCGTCTACGTCGCCTACCTCCTCGTGACCGTGCCCGTGCTGCTGCGCCGCCTGCGCGGCTGGCCCGAGGACCAGGGCAGCGACGGCCGCTTCTTCATGGGCCGCACCGCGGGTCTGGTGGTCAACGGCGTCGCCGTCGCCTACGGCACCCTGATGGCCGTCAACCTGCTGTGGCCGCGCGAGCTGGTCTACGGCGAGGGCAAGGCGTGGGGCGGTGTGCTCTTCGTGGCCGTCGTCGTCGGCGTCGGCCTCGCCTACTACGCCGTGGCCCAGCGCGGCCGTGAGGTCACCGTCGTCGCCCAGCACCGCGCCTGACCCCGTTCCGCCGTACACCCCCTCCAGCAAGGAACCCGATGTCCCAGCAGTCCCAGCCCCTCCCGGACCGTGCCCGCGTCGTCGTCATCGGCGGGGGAGTGATCGGCACCAGCGTCGCCTACCACCTCACCAAGCTGGGCTGGACCGACGTGCTGCTGCTCGAGCAGGGCCAGCTCTCGTGCGGCACCACGTGGCACGCGGCCGGGCTCGTCGGCCAGCTGCGCGCCTCGGAGAGCGGGACCCGACTGGTGCAGTACTCCGTCCAGCTCTACGGCGAGCTCGAGGCCGAGACCGGACTCTCGGCGGGCTACAAGCAGTGCGGCGGCGTGACTGTCGCGCGCACCGAGGCCCGGATGACCCAGCTGCGGCGTACGGCGGCCACCGCGGCGGCGTACGGCATGGAGTGCCACCTGCTCTCGCCGCAGGAGGCGCTCGAGCGCTACCCGGTCATGCAGGTCGACGACGTGCTCGGCGCGATCTGGCTGCCCGGCGACGGCAAGGCCAACCCGACCGACCTCACCGGCTCGCTGGCCAAGGGCGCCCGGATGCGCGGCGCGACCATCCGCGAGCGGGTCCGGGTCACCGGCGTGCGCACCGAGGGCGGACGGGTGACCGGCGTCGAGACCGACCAGGGCGACGTCGAGGCCGAGGTGGTCGTCAACTGCGCGGGCCAGTGGGCCGCCGCCGTCGGCGCGATGGCCGGGGTCACCGTGCCGCTGCACTCCGCGGAGCACTTCTACGTCGTGACCGAACCGTTCGCGGGCGTGCACACCGACCTGCCGGTGCTGCGCGACCCCGACGGCTACACCTACTTCAAGGAGGAGGTGGGCGGCCTCGTCGTCGGTGGCTTCGAGCCGGAGGCCAAGCCGTGGGTCTCGCCGCACGAGCTGCCGCACCCCTTCGAGTTCTCGCTGCTCGAGGAGGACTGGGACCACTTCTCGGTGCTGATGGACAGCGCGCTGCACCGCATCCCGACGCTTCACACCACCGGCATCCGCAAGTTCTACAACGGCCCCGAGAGCTTCACGCCCGACAACCAGTTCCTCCTCGGCGAGGCCCCCGAGGTCGCCGGCTTCTTCGTCGGCGCCGGGCTCAACTCCGTCGGCATCGCCTGCGCCGGCGGGGCCGGACGCGCCCTGGCGGAGTGGATCGTGGAGGGGGAGGCGACCAGCGACCTGACCTCGGTCGACATCCGCCGCTTCGCGCCGTTCAACGGCAACGTCGCCTGGCTGCGCGACCGGGTCAGCGAGATCCTGGGCCTGCACTACGAGATCCCGTGGCCCAACCGCGAGATGACCACCGCACGCCCGTTCCGCCGCTCGCCGGTGCACCACCTGCTCGAGGCCGCGGGGGCCGACTTCGGCAGCCGGATGGGCTGGGAACGGCCCAACTTCTTCGCCCCCGCCGGCGAGGAGCCGGTCATCGAGTACTCCTGGGGCAAGCAGAACTGGCTGCCCTGGTCGGCCGCCGAGCAGACCAGCACCCGCACTGGTGTGACCGTCTTCGACCAGACCTCCTTCTCCAAGTACGTCGTCACGGGGGCCGGCGCGGAGGCTGCGCTGCAGTGGCTGTGCACCGCCGACGTCGCGGTGCCGGTGGGGCGCACCGTCTACACCGGCATGCTCAACGCGCGCGGCACCTACGAGTCCGACGTGACGATCACCCGCACCGGCGACGAGGAGTTCCTGGTCGTCGCGAGCGCTGCGACCACCGTGCGGGACCTGCACCACATCCGCCGCCACGTGCCCGAGGGCCTCGACGTGACGGTCTTCGACGCGACCTCGGCGTACGCCGTCCTGGGCGTGATGGGGCCGCGCTCGCGCGAGCTGCTGTCGCGGCTCACGACCGCGGACCTCGGCGACGAGGCGTTCCCGTTCTCGACCAGCCAGGTGGTCCCGATCGGCTACGCCACCGTCCGCGCCACGCGCATCACCTACGTCGGCGAGCTCGGCTGGGAGCTCTACGTGCCGGCGGAGTTCGCGGTCGGCGTCCACGAGGACCTGATGCGCGCCGGCGCCGACCTCGGCGTGCGTCGCGGTGGCTACTACGCCATCGAGTCGCTGCGCCTGGAGAAGGGCTACCGCGCCTTCGGCCGCGAACTCACCCCCGACACCAGCCCCGTCGAGGCCGGGCTCACCTTCGCCTGCAAGCTCGGCACCGACATCGACTTCCTCGGCCGCGCGGCGCTCGAGAAGGCCCGGGCGGACGGCGTACGACGGCGCCTCGTGTCGTTCGCCGTCGACACCCCCGAGCCGATGCTGTGGGGCGGCGAGCTGCTGCTGCGCGACGGCGCGGCCGCGGGCCAGGTGGTCTCCGCCGCCTGGGGCGAGACCACCGGCGCCTGCGTCGGCACCGCCTGGGTCTGGTCGGGCGACGACGAGCCGGTCACCCTCGCACAGGTGCGCAGCGGCGACTACAGCGTCGACGTCGGCGGCGAGGTCTTCCCGGTCTCCGTCACCACCCGCCCGCTCTACGACCCGGACAACGCCCGGATCCGCTAGCCAGGGTGGTTGAGGAAGGACGGAGTCCTGACGCTCCTATGGGCTGTCAACCCTGGCGGCGGCCTGTGGTGGG
>NZ_WUEK01000011.1 GCF_009823805.1 Nocardioides flavescens
GCAAGGTCCCACCCATCACCCGGTTGACCAACCTGGCTGGACATCACAGCTAGCGACCGTCTCGAAACCGCTCGACCTCAGGTAGTGGTTTCGAGACAGGACTCCGTCCTTCCTCAACCACCGGACCGGATGGTCAGGCGACGGGGAGGGGCTCCGGCCGGGCGACGGGCGCCGGGTTGAGCAGCCCCTCGCGCTTGGCGACCCAGAGGGCGAGCGCGATGGTGGTGGCGATGGTGAGCACGTTGGTCGGCGGCACCGTGAGACCACGGACGAGGACGTAGGTGTCCGTCGAACTGCTGGTCAGCACCCAGAGCATGATGCTGCCCTTGAGGATGAGGACGGTGCCCCACAGCGCGGTGAGCCCGGCGAAGAGGCGGCGCACGCCCGGGCGGGCCGCGACCTCGTCGTCGAGCGGGTAGAAGTCGGGGGCCATGCGGGCGATGATCGGCTTGCTGCTCAGCAGCGTCATCAGGAACGCGATGCCGATCGCCACGTCGGTGAGCACCGGCTGCAGGAAGTACAGGAACGGGCTGTGCGCCGCGATCGACACCATCGTGCGCAGCGTCAGCACACCGGCCGCGAGCACCAGCAGCCCCGAGACCGGGCGGTGGGTGGCGCGGCGCCAGATCAGCGCGCCGTAGGTCCAGGCCAGGGCCGCGCCCATCGCGGGCCAGACGCCCCCGACGATGAACAGCGAGTAGAACAGCACCCCGGGGATCAGGCAGCCCACGCTGATGCTGACGGTGGTGCGGCGCGCGACTTCGCGCAGCAGGACACGTCGCTCCGAGCAGGTCATGGTCACATCACAGTCGCACAGATTCCTGAGCGTTGCCCCATCGCTGTCCACAGGCCGAAAGGCCGACGACCGGTCTGGCGCGTCGTGTCGTCTGCCGGCCACACTGCCGGCATTCGTGGCCCGTCGAGCACTGACCGCAGCTACTCTGCGGACGACTGCGCGGCGCCCGGTCCGCCGCTCGGCAGCTCGATGCCGCAGGCGGCCAAGGCCGCCTGGACGTCGGGGTCCGAGGCCAGGTCGCTCATGCCGCCGGGCCCGCCTGGGCCTCCCGACGGCGCCCCCGAGGGCATGTCTGTCGGCATGTCTGTCGGCATGTCGGTCGGCCGGTCCGTGGGTACGTCCGTGGGCACGTCGGTCGGCAGGGCATCGGCGAGTCCCGCCGCCTCGAGGCAGCTCTGGATCGCCTCGAACTGCGACCCGCCGCCCTGAGGCGCGCCGGAGGCGGCGCCACCGGAGGGGGCGCTGCTCGCTGTCCCGGTGGAGACGGTGTCCGAGCTGTCGTCGGAGCCGCACCCGGCCAGCGCGACCGCGAGCAGCACCGCGGCCGGAGCGGCGAGGAGCCGTGTCGAGGTGGTGCGGGGCAGGAGGTGGTTCATCGCTTCTCGTTCCTGGTGGTGGGGTTCAGCGGACGGTGACGGAGGTCGCGGTGACGAGGCCCTGGGCGTCGGTGGTGCCGACGACGGAGACGGTGGTGCCGGCGCCGACTCGCAGGTCGGCCGTCACGACGACCTGGTGAGCGGTGCCGCCGAGGTCGGTGACGGTCCAGGTCGTGCCGTCGGTGGCGGTGACGGTGCCGATGACGGCGGGCGCGTCGTCCTGAGACGGGGTGGTCGTAGAGGACGCGGAGCCCGTCGACTCGGTGTCCGTCGACGCAGCACCGGGCGGTCCGCCCTGGCCCATCCGGCCCATCGCTCCCGCCGCACCCGTCGCGCCGCCTGCGGGGAGCGCAGCCGTCGTGGACCCCCATCGCTGCTGCACGGTGGCGCCGGCGCAGAAGACGCACGAGGCGAGGAGCAGTGCCACGAGCAGCCGCCTCACGCGTGAGCGTCGTGGCGGCTCGGCGAGCCAGGCCTCGTCGTCGGGACGGTCGGTCGGGTCGGTCACGGTGGTCCTCACTCGTAGCGCAGGGCGTCGATGGGTCGCAGCGACGCGGCCCGGTGGGCGGGGTAGAAGCCGAAGACGAGGCCGATCAGCACGGCGACCCCGAACGCCAGCGCCACGGAGTACGGCGCCACGACGGGCTGCACACCGACGATCTCGAAGCGGGAGCCGACGAGACCGGCGACGACCCCGAGGAGCCCGCCCAGCAGGGACAGCAGCACGGCCTCGACCAAGAACTGGCCGACGATGTCGCCACGCCGGGCACCGATCGCCTTGCGGATGCCGATCTCGCGGGTCCGCTCGGTGACGGTCACCAGCATGATGTTCATGACGCCGATGCCGCCGACCAGCAGGGAGATCGCGGCGACCGCCCCGAGCAGCACGGTGAACGTCTTGTTGGACTCGGTGGCGGCCTCGAGGAACGACGAGGCGTTGGAGACCGAGTAGTCCCGGTCGTCGGACGTCACGCCGTGCCGACTGTCGAGCACGGCGTAGAGCTGGGTCTCGGCGAGGTCGACGGTGTCCGCCGAGCTCGCCTTCACGACGATCGAGCCGAGGGCGCCGTAGCCGGACAGGGTGTCCTGCACCGCGGTGGCCGGGGCGACGACCCGGTCGTCGGAGTCGGTGGGCCCGGTGCTGCCCTTGCTCTCCAGGATGCCGACCACCTGGAACTCGACGCCGTCGAAGGTCACGGTCTCCCCGACCAGCGCGTCGACGTCGTCACCGACCAGGTCCTCGGCGACCGACGTCCCGACCACGGCGACCCGGGCGTGCGCCTCGTACTCCGCGTCGGTGAACGCGCGCCCGTCGGTGACCGAGGTGTTGTCGATGCGCAGGTAGGTCGGAGTGCTGCCGGTGAACGTCGACACCGCGTGCGAGGCGCCGTCGTAGGCCGCGGTCACCGACGAGGCGCTGACGACCGGCGCGACGCCGAGCACCGCGGACGCGTCGCCGTCCTCGGCGGCCTGCCAGATGGCCTCGGCGTCGGCCATCGTGAGCTCGGGGGTGCGGGTCGAGGTGGCGTTCTGGCTGGTCGAGTCGGCGGAGCCGCCCCCGCCGGGTCCGCCGAAGCCACCCCCGCCGCCACCTCCGCCGCCCCCGCGCCCGCCGGCGGCGGTCGAGCTGGCGGAGACCGTGAGCGTGTTGGTGCCGAGGCTGCTGATCTGGTCCTGCACGGCGCGGCTCGAGCCGGTGCCGACCGCGACGAGCACGATCACGGCCGCCACCCCGATCAGGACTCCGAGGGTGGTCAGCAGTGACCGGGGCTTGTTGGCCGTCACGCCCTGCCAGGCGAACCGGAGCACCTCGCGGACGTTCATCCGGCCAGCGCCCGCTGCGACCGGTCGGACACGACCACCCCGTCGCTCATCCGGATGACCCGGCGAGCGCGTTCGGCGACCTCGTCCTCGTGGGTGATGACGACCAGGGTCCGTCCCTCTGCGGCGAGCTCGTCGAAGAGGTCGAGCACGTCGGCGGTGCTGCGGGTGTCCAGGGCGCCGGTCGGCTCGTCGGCCAGGAGGAGGACGGGGTCGGTCGCGATGGCGCGGGCGACCGCGACCCGCTGCTGCTGCCCGCCCGAGAGCTCCGAGGGGTGGTGGCGCACCCGGGCGGAGAGCCCCACCCGGTCGAGCGCGGCGAGGGCCCGCTCGCGACGCTCGGCGGCCGGGACGCCGGCGTACGCCAGCGGCAGCTCGACGTTGCGCAGCGCAGACGTGCGGGCGATGAGGTTGAAGCTCTGGAAGACGAAGCCGATCTTGCGGTTGCGCACCCAGGACAGCTGCCGGTCGTCGAGGCGGCGCACGTCGACCCCGTCGAGCAGGTAGCGGCCGGTGGAGCCCGTGTCGAGGCAGCCGACGATGTTCATCAGCGTGGACTTGCCCGACCCCGAGGCGCCCATGACGGCGACGTGCTCGCCCCGGCGGATCACCAGGTCGACGCCGGCGAGGGCGTGCACCTGGGCGTCGGCCGTGCCGTAGGTCTTGGTCACGCGCTGCAACTCGATGACGGGCCCGCTCACGGTCCGCCCACCCCGCCGCCAGGAGCGCCACCGCCGGGGGCACCGCCGCCGCCCGCACCGGGGAACGTGAACCCGCCCGTGCCGGAGTCGTCGCTGGCGGCCACCACGACGCGGTCGCCGGGCTCGAGCCCGCTCAGCACCTCGGTGTCGGTGTCGCCGTGCACACCGGTGGTCACCTCCACGGTGCGGGTGCTGCCGTCGTCGTCGAGCACGGAGGCCGTGGTGCGGTCGCCGACCGTCGTGAGCGCCGAGCTCGAGACCCGGGTGACACCGTCGGCCTGGCCCGTGGTGACGACGACCTGGACGGTCGCCCCGAGCCGGACCCCGCGGTGGCGGGCGAGCCGCACGGTGACGCCGTACTCCACGACGTTGTTGGTGACGGTCTGGACGGTGTCGACGTGGGTGACCTCGCCGGTGAGCTCGGTGTCGCTGGCCTCGAGGGTGACCGTGGCCGCCTGACCGACCTCGACATCGGCGATGTCGGCCTCGGCGACGTACGACGTCACCTCGAGCGCGTCGGTGGAGGTGAGGGTCACGAAGCCCGAGGTGCTCGCCGAGGTCGTGTCGGAGGTGGACGTCGACGAGCCCGAGGAGCTGGACGAGCCCGACGAGCTCGTGGACTGCCCGACGCTGCCGTCGATCGCGGCCACGGTGCCCGCGATCGGCGCCCGCAGCGTCGTCTCGTCGAGCGCCTCCTGCGCCTGGTCGACCGTGATCTGCGCCTGCTGGACCGACGCGCGGGCGGAGGCCAGCTCACCGTCGGTCGCTCCCTCGGCGTTGACCGCGACCTGGGCGCGGGTCGAGGCGAGCGAGGTGCGCGCTGCGGCGACGGACTGCTCGGCCTGCGCGATCTGCTGGCGGGCCTGCAGCAGGCCCGACTCGCGCTCGTTGCGGGCCTGGGTGAGCGCGGTGCGCGCGGCCGCTCGGTCCTCGGTCGTCGTGGCTGCGGCGAGGGCCCGCTCGGCCCGGGTCACGGCGGCATCGAGCTGGTGCCGGGTCACGGTGAGGCTCTGGCGGGCCTGGGTGAGGCTGAGCGCCGCGGCGTCGAGCTGTTGCTGTGAGGAGCGGACGGACGCCTCGTCCTGCACGGTCTCGGCCTGCGTGCGGCCCGCCGCGACCGTGTCGTAGCCCGCCTGGGCCGCGTCGAGCGAGGTGTTCGCGAGGTCGAGCGCCTGCTGCGCCTCGGTCGGGTCCACCCGCGCCAGCGCCTGGCCTGCGGTGACCTCGTCACCGACGTCGACCAGGATCGCCGTCACCGTGCCGCCGTCGCCCTCGAACGACACGGCGGCGGTGCTCTGTGCCTCGACGTTGCCGCTGGCCGAGACCGTGGCCTGCACCGAGCCGGTGTCGACTGTGACGGTTTGCGCCGTGGTCGCCGCGACCGGGTCGCCGCCGTCGACGACCCGGAAGGTCATCACCCCGACAGCCACCAGGGCCAGCACGATCACGGCGTTCACGACCCAGCCCCGGCGCACCCGCGCCACCACACCTCTCACGGCCCGGACTCCATCGTGCGCACCCGTCAGGAACCCCGCAGCAGCCTGTGCGGAGGGTGTGAGAGGGGGGCCGGGCAGGCCATGATGGGCGCATGGCAGACCCCCGCGCCGGACAGCTCGCGCAGCCCCAGGACCTCGTCGACGTCCCCCACCTGGTGACGGCGTACTACACCGGCGTGCCCGACCCCGACGACGTCGACCAGCAGGTCGCGTTCGGCACCAGCGGGCACCGCGGCTCGTCGCTGCGCACGGCGTTCAACGAGACCCACATCCTGGCCACGACCCAGGCGATCTGCGACTACCGCCGTGACCAGGGCTACGACGGCCCGCTCTTCATCGGCCGCGACACCCACGGCCTGTCGGAGCCGGCCTGGGCGACCGCGCTCGAGGTGCTCGCCGCCAACGACGTCACCGTCCTGGTCGACGACCGCGACGCCTACACCCCGACGCCGGCCGTGAGCCACGCGATCATCCGCGCCAACCGCGGCAAGTCGCTCGACGGCGGCTCGGGGCTCGCCGACGGCATCGTGGTCACGCCCTCGCACAACCCGCCGAGCGACGGCGGCTTCAAGTACAACCCGCCCCACGGCGGGCCGGCCGACACCGACGCGACGGCGGTGATCGCGAAGGCAGCCAACGCCTACATCGCCGCGGGCCTCGACGGCGTGCGTCGGGTGTCGTTCGCGAAGGCCCGCGCCGCGGCCGCGGCGTACGACTTCCTCGGCACCTACGTCGACGACCTGCCCTCGGTGGTCGACCTCGACGCGATCCGCGAGGCGGGGGTGCGCATCGGCGCCGACCCGCTCGGGGGCGCGTCGGTGCACTACTGGGAGGAGATCGCCACCCGCCACCGCCTCGACCTCACGGTGGTCAACCCGCTGGTCGACGCCACCTGGCGGTTCATGACCCTCGACTGGGACGGCAAGATCCGGATGGACTGCTCCTCGCCGTCTGCGATGGCCTCGCTCATCACCCGCAAGGACGACTTCTCCATCGCGACCGGCAACGACGCCGACTCCGACCGCCACGGCATCGTCACCCCCGACGCCGGACTGATGAACCCCAACCACTTCCTCGCCGTCGCCATCCAGCACCTGTTCGGCGGCGCGCGCCCCGACTGGCCCGAGTCCGCCCGCATCGGCAAGACGCTGGTCTCCTCCTCGATGATCGACCGCGTCGCGGCCTCCCTGGGCAAGCCGATGGTGGAGGTGCCGGTCGGGTTCAAGTGGTTCGTGCCCGGCCTCATCGACGGCTCGTTCGGCTTCGGCGGCGAGGAGTCCGCCGGCGCGTCGTTCCTGCGGATGGACGGCAGCACCTGGACCACCGACAAGGACGGCATCATCCTGTGCCTGCTGGCCTCGGAGATCCTGGCCCGCACCGGCCGCAGCCCGAGCGAGCACTACGCCGACCTGGTCGCCCAGCACGGCGACCCGGCGTACGCCCGCGTCGACGCCCCCGCCACCCGCGAGCAGAAGGCCGCGCTGTCGGCCCTCAGCCCCGACGCGGTCACCGCCACCGAGCTGGCCGGTGAGCCGATCACCGCCAAGCTGACCGAGGCGCCCGGCAACGGCGCCAAGATCGGCGGGCTCAAGGTGACCACCGAGTCGGCGTGGTTCGCGGCCCGTCCGTCCGGCACCGAGGACGTCTACAAGATCTACGCCGAGTCGTTCCGCGGCCCCGAGCACCTCGCCGAGGTGCAGGAGGCCGCCCGCGAGGTGGTCTCCGCCGCCCTGGGCTGAGGTGGTTTCGAGACAGGACTTCGTCCTTCCTCAACCACCGACCAGGACCGACCCGGTGGTTGAGGAGGCCGGCTACGGCCGTCTCGAAACCACCCGACGGGCTCAGAGGTGGTCGGGGACGATCAGGGCGTCGGGGTCGGCCCGCGGGGGCACGTGGGAGAGCGCGAGCTGGACGAGCGCGACGCGGGCCTTGACGACGACGGTGCGCTTGATGCCGCGGGCGGGCTCGGTGAGGCGCTCCTCGACCGCGGCGGCGATCTCCTCGTCGGTGTACGTCGGCCGGGTGCCGACCGCGACCTCCTGATCGGGCAGCGCCACGAGCACTCCGAGCAGCTGGTCGCCGAGGCCGTCGAGGAGCTGGAAGCGCTGGAACTTGCTCAGCTCCTCCCACGCCTCGTCGGCCGTGCGCCGGCCCTTGCGCACCGACTTGTCCTGGGCCGCGAGCACGCTCTTGGCCGCCCCGGTGAGGGCGAGGGTCAGCTCCCGCTCGGTGAACCGCATGGGTCCAGCCTCTCGCACCGGTCCCAGGTTGCACCGCGCGCCCGGATGGGCATGCTGTCCGACATGCGCCCCGTGACCACGCTGCTCCTCGCGGCCACGCTGCTACCCCTCACCGCCTGTGGCCTGATCGGTGCTGACGACGTGGAGCCGGGCGAGGTGGTCCGCGCCCAGGAAGAGGCCATCGACACCGGCGCGACCGGCACGCGTGAGCTCGAGCTGCAGCTGCCGGAGGGCCGGTTGACGGTGACCGTGGGTGCCCCCCTCGACGAGGTCCCTGCGGCCGACACCCTGGGCGAACGCGACCTGAGCCCGGCAGGCGGGGCCCGCCTGGTCCCGGTGACCTGGGAGGTCGACTCGGCCGGCACCTCGACGTTCCAGCGCTCGGTGGCCGGGCCGGGCACCGCTCCCGCCTCGCTCTCGCTCGTCGCCGGCGACGAGCCGACGGTGATCGACGACCGCTGGCGGCGCACCGGGGCGGCCTACGTCGCCGTCCCCGCCGACGGCGACCTGTCGGTCGCGATCGACTACGACGGTCTGACCCAGCGCGCCAGCGTCGACGGTCAGGACCGGGAGGTCCCGGCGATCGCCCGGTCCCTATACGACGCGCCGGACGAGCCGGCTGACCAGGCCTGTGCGGACGTCGTCGTCACCGGCGTCGCCGAGGTGACGCAGGTCGACGCCCCCGCGCTGAGCTGCCGCCTCGCGCTCGGCGAGGCGGCGTACGTCGCGGGACCCGGCTGGGCCGATGACGTGCCGTGGCGAGTCGTGGAGGTGAGCGTCGACCCTGGTGACGTCACCGCGCCCGACGGCTCGACCTACGCCGCGACCTCCGCGGAAGAGACCATCACGCTGAACGGTGCCGAGCCCGTCGCGACCGTCTCGACCGTCGGCACCACCGACGACGGCCTCGGTGAGGGCGTGGTCGTGTTCCCCGGCGGCGCCGCCGCCTCGGAGGTGGGCATCAGGCGGACCTTCGCGCTCACGAAGGTGTCGGGGTCCGGTCCTGCGAACGCCGCGATGACGGTCTCCAGCACCACCGCGGTCGGCTGAGACCGAGAACCGGTCAGCTCGGCTTCCAGGGCCCGTTGATGTTGCCCTTGTCGAGGTCGGAGTAGTCGGGCCACTGCTTGCCCGGCAACCCGCGCTCGCCGAAGGTAGCGGTGAGGCTGTCCCAGTCGCCGGCGCGGCCGACGTTGAGGTCGATCATGTACTGGTTGGTGTCGGTGAGGATCGTGGTCGCGGACGATCCTGCCGCGGCGATGACCTTGATCGCCGTGCCCGCGCCGGCGGTCGGCCAGTTGCCGACGTTGCCCAGCTCGCCGATGAGGCCGACGACGTCGGTGGCGAGGTCGAGGACGTTCTGGAGCTGCTTGTTCCAGAACGACAGCAACTCGACGGCGTGGTCGTCGAGCAGATCGGCGGCGTCCTTGAGCATGTCGGACATGCCCTGGATCGCCTCGAGCTGGGAGGTCGACATGTTGGTGTAGGCGATGTAGGCGTTGCCGGACCAGCTGTCGGCCAGGTAGGCGTTGGCCTGCTCGACCTTGCCGTGCTGCTCCCCGAGAGCAGTGACGGCGTCCTTGTAGGCACTCGAGATGCCCGACATCTTCAGCGGGTCGCCGAGCATCGAACCGACGTCCTGACGGATCTGCCCGGCGACCTTGTCCCAGAGCTCGCTGATCTCCTTCATCTTGTCCTCGCACTGCTCCTTGAGGTGCTTGCCGAGGAAGTAGCCGGCGAGACCGCCGGTGAGGCCGCCGATGAGGTCGAGGTGGGAGGTGACGCTCGTGGCCACGGCCTCGAAGTACTGACCGATCTTGGCGCTGACGTCGTCGAGCGCGTCGTCGATCTGGGTGAGGAAGACCTCGGGGTCCTTGCTGGGCTGGGCCACCTCAGGCTCGCTTCCTCAGGGATCGGAAGTTCTCACCCTGGGTCGTGTCGGTGTCCTCGAAGTCGTTGGCCACCTCGACCAGTCCGTCGGCGAGTCCCTGGGTGATCCAGTGCCCGTCGGCAGCGGCGTTGACCAGCGCCTGGTTGAGGTGCATGTGCAGCGTCCCGCTGACCTGGAGCATGTCGTACTTCCCGAACAGCCCGGGGTAGCCCCAGCCCTCCTGGATGCCGTCCCACACGGTCTTGAGGGTGCCGGCCACGTCGTCCCAGACCTTCGATGCGTCGAGGAGCTCCTTCGCGTCGACGCTGAAGCCGCCGCTCGGCGGGTGCGGCTCGCCGTAGCCGGTCGGGTTCTCGGGGACGTTCCAGTCCGGAGGGTTCCAGGGCGAGGGCTGGGTCGGGTCCAGAGGGAAGGGGAACGGGAAGGTCACGCGCGTTCATCTCCTGCGTCCGAGGCTGCCTGGAACGCCTCGCGCAGCGCGTAGCGCAGCATCGAGGCCTGAGTGGTGCGGAGCCAGCCCGCGTCGACGACGACGGACTGGAGACCGTCGATCCACCCCAGGACGACGGTCACCTCTCCCTCGCGCGAACGACCGGTGCTGGTGCGGTCCAGCCGCTCGTCGACGGCGATGGCGAGGGGACCCCGACGGGCCACCGCCGCGCGCAGCTCCTCGACGGAGGTGCGCTCGACGCGGCGCACGGGTGGCACCGAGACCGTGACACGGCCCTCGAGCAGAGCGCGGCCGGTCTCGAGATCCCTCTCGTCGCCTTCCTCCGCGAGCTGACGGGCCTCAGCGGCGAGGTGCTCCCACATCGCACTGGCGATCGCGGCCCGCAGGGCGGACTCCAGGACGGCTACCTGGCGCAGCTCCTCGGGCACCTGCTCGACGGCGACATCGCAGACCCAGCCGGTGCGATCGACCAGGAGCCGCAGGCTCCCGGTGACGTCCTGGCCCCAGCGGGGCTCGAGGTCGAGCGGCCGGTCCGGACGCGCCAGCCCTTGAACCCTCAGCCGGGCCTGCATGCCCGGACGCACTGCGGTGCTCATCTCGGTGCCTCTCCACCGGGGGTGCCGGTGCTGCGGGACGTCGTGGTCTCCTGCCGTCATGCCCATCTGGTCTGCGACCAAACGCGCCCGCCCCGCACCCTAGGGTGGTCACCGTGACGGTCATCGAGACGGTGCAGCTCACCAAGAGCTATCCGTCGGTGACCGCGCTCGACCACCTCGACGTCACCGTCGGCCCCGGCGTCACCGGCCTGGTGGGCGCGAACGGCGCCGGCAAGTCGACGTTCATCAAGATCCTGCTGGGGCTCGTCGAGCCCACGAGCGGGAGTGCGCGGGTGCTGGGCCACGACGTCGTGGGCGAGGGCGCCGCGATCCGCGCCCGGGTCGGCTACATGCCCGAGCACGACTGCCTACCCGCGGACGTCTCCGCCAGTGACCTCGTCGTCCACCTCGGCCAGATGTCGGGGCTGCCGTACGCCGCCGCCCGCGAGCGCGCCTCCGACGTGCTGCGCCACGTGGGGCTCGCCGAGGAGCGCTACCGGCCGATGGGCGGCTACTCCACCGGCATGAAGCAGCGCGCCAAGCTCGCGCAGGCGCTCGTCCACGACCCGCAGCTGGTCCTGCTCGACGAGCCGACCAACGGCCTCGACCCGTCCTCGCGCGACGACATGCTGGCGCTGGTGCACCGGATCGGCCACGAGTTCGGCATCGCGGTGCTGGTCACCTCGCACCTGCTCGGCGAGCTCGAGCGGGTCTGCGACCACGTCGTCGTGCTCGACGGCGGCCGGCTGCTGCAGGCCTCGGCGACCGCGGACTTCCTCGGCGCGACCGGCAGCCTGCTGGTCGAGGTGCAGGGCCCGACCGGCGCGGACCGGTTGCTCGGCCAGGCGCTCGTCGACGCGGGGTACGCCGCCCGACCGGCCGAGGGCACCCTCGTCGAGGTCGACGTGCGCGACGACGCCACCCGCGACGTCGTGCGCGACCTCGTGGTCGACCTGGGGCTCGGCCTGGTCCGGATGCAGGAGCGCCACCACCGCATCGAGGACGTGTTCCGTGGCTGACTCTTCCGACGGGCGTCCGAGCGGCGTCATCCACGACCTGGGTTACCGCCCTTACGCCGGGCCGCGACTCGGCGGCCGCGAGATCGCCTGGTCGTTCTTCGTCACCGGGTTGCGCAACACGTTCGGTCTCGGCCGCTCGGGGCGCTCGAAGGTGCTGCCGATGACGCTGTTCGCGATGATGCTGCTGCCGGCACTGATCCTGGTCGGGGTGCTGGTGCAGGCCAAGGACGTCCTCGGCCTCGACGCGCAGATCGTGAGCTACTCGACCTACCCGCTCACGACGCAGCTGCTGATCTCGGTCTTCGTCGCCGCGCAGGCGCCGGCGCTGATCTCGCGCGACCTGCGGTTCCGCTCGATCACGCTCTACCTCGCCCGCCCGATGCCGCGCACCGTCTACGTCCTGGTGCGGCTCGCCTCGCTGGCCGCGGCGACGCTCGTGCTGATCGGCGTGCCGTTGCTGCTGCTCTACCTCGGCGGGCTGCTGGCCGACCTGCCGGCCGGGCGCGAGACCGGGAGGTTCCTGGGCGGGATGCTCGGCGCGGTGCTGCTCGCCCTGCTGCTGTCGTGCCTCTCGGCGCTGGTCGCGGCGCTCACCGTGCGCCGCGGGCTCGCCGTCGCCGGGGTGATCGTGGTGCTGCTGGTCAGCTACACCGTGGTCACCACCGTGCAGGGCATCGCGGTCGGCACCGGCCACCCCCGCGTCGGCGAGGTCGCCGGGCTGTTCTCGCCGTTCACGCTGGTCAACGGGGTGCAGCGCGCCCTCTTCGACGTCCCCCGGGCGACGCCGACGCCGCCGGCGGGTGCCGCGATGGGCGCGCTCTACGTAGCGGTCGTCGTCCTCGTCGTCGCCGGCAGCGTCGCCGCGCTGCTGGCGCGCTACCGGAGGGTGTCGCCGTGAGCAGCATCGTGGTCGACCACGCCTCGCGCTGGTTCCGCAACGTCGTCGCGCTCAACGACGTCTCGATGACGATCGGGCCGGGCGTCACCGGCCTGCTCGGGCCCAATGGCGCCGGCAAGTCGACGCTGATCGCCCTGATGTCCGGCTTCCTCGCGCCGTCGTCGGGGTCGGTGACGCTCGACGGCGAGCCGCTGTGGCGCAACGAGCAGGTCTACCGCCGCCTCGGGCTCGTGCCCGAGCGCGAGGCGCTCTTCGACCACCTCACGGGGCGCCAGTTCGTGGTCGCCTGCGCCGAGCTGCACGGCCTGGCCGACGCCGGGGCCGCGGCCCAGCGGGCGATCGCCACCATCGAGATGAGCGAGGCGCAGGACCGCTCGATCTCGACGTACTCCAAGGGCATGCGGCAGCGGATCAAGATGGCCTCCGCGCTCGTGCACGACCCGGCGGTGCTGCTGCTCGACGAGCCGTTCAACGGCATGGACCCGCGCCAGCGGCTGCACCTGATGGAGCTGCTGCGCACGATGGGCGCCGAGGGGCGCACGGTGCTGTTCAGCTCGCACATCCTCGAGGAGGTCGAGCAGGTGGCCCGTCACATCGAGGTCGTCGTGGCCGGACGGCACGCGGCGTCGGGTGACTTCGGCGCGATCCGGCGGCTGATGACCGACCGGCCCAACCGCTTCGTGATCCGCTCCGGCGCCGACCGCACGCTGGCCTCCGTGCTGCTGGCCGACTCCTCCGTGCGCGGGGTGCGGCTGCGGCCCGAGGGCGGGCTCGAGGTCGAGGCCTCCGACTTCGGCCGGTTCAGCGAGGTGCTCCCGCGGCTGGCCCGCGAGCACGCCGTGCGCCTGCACGAGGTGACGCCGACCGACGAGTCCCTGGAGAGCGTCTTCTCCTACCTGGTGTCGTCGTGAGCACCTCGTCCCGCGCGCCCGTCCACCCCACGGTGGTGCGCCTCGGCGTCCGCTCGGTCTTCGGCCGCTGGCGCGGGGTGCTGCTCTTCGCGCTGCCGGTCGTGCTGCTCGCCCTGGCCGTGCTGGTGCGGGTGCTCGTCGGTCAGGACCGGCTCGCCGCGCAGAGCACGCTCTACGGTCTCGGCCTGGTCGTCATCACGCCGCTGGTCGCGCTGCTGGCGACCTCGGGGCTGCTCGCGCCCGAGATCGACGACGGCTCGATCGCCTACCTCCTCGCCACGCCCGTCCCCCGCTGGCAGATCGTCACCAGCAAGCTGGTCGTCGCCCTGGGCTGCGTCGTGGCGTTCGCCGCGGTGCCGATGCTGGTCGCCGGGCTGGTGCTGCGCAGCGACGACCCGACCCTGGCCCTCGGGTTCGGCCTCGGCGCACTCGCCGGCGGCGCGGCGTACTGCGCGGTCTTCGCCTGGCTGTCGGTCCTGACCCGCCACGCGATCGTGGTCGGGCTGATCTACCTGCTGATCTGGGAGGGCCTGCTCGGTGGCCTGCTCGCCGGCATCCGGTGGCTCAGCATCAGCCGCTGGTCGGCCGAGCTCGTCGACCGGGTGGGCGGGGTCTTCCTCGTCGACGACCTGCCTGCGGCGTACGCCGTGGTCGCGCTGGTGGTCGTCATCGTGCTGGCGACCTGGCGCACCGGCGTACGCCTGCGGGCGTTCAACCTGACCGGCGACGAGTAGCCGCCGGTCAGGCGGGTCCCAGGCTCAAGCGGCCTCGGCGAGCCGGCGCTCCTGCTGCTGCAGGCGGGCGGAGGCGGCGCGGCGGACCTTGGGGCCCTTGGTGCTCATGGCCCAGAGCAGCTTGGTCTGCTCGACCAGGTTGGAGCGGTTGGTCGTGGCGAGCCAGCCGTTGGGCAGCGAGAGGCGCACGACCTTGTGCCACGCCGAGGCGACCTGCTGCGGCAGCGGGGCGGAGTGGTAGTTGAGGTCGTACTTCTCGAACAGCGCCTCGACCTTGGGGGCGACCTCGGCGTAGCGGTTGCTCGGGAGGTCGGGGAAGAGGTGGTGCTCGATCTGGTGCGACAGGTTGCCGGTCATGACGTGCATGGCCTTGGAGCCGGAGATGTTGGCCGAGCCGAGCATCTGGCGGAGGTACCACTGGCCGCGGGTCTCGTCGTCGGGGATCGACTTTTTCTCGAAGGTCTCGACGCCCTCGGGGAAGTGGCCGCACATGATGACCGAGTGCGACCACAGGTTGCGCACGAGGTTGGCGGTGAAGTTGGCGGCCAGCGCCGGCACGAAGCCGCCGAGCGGCGCCGCGAGGGCCGGGTTGACGACGTAGTCCTTGGTGGCCTGCTTGCGGATCTTCTTCAGCGTCTTGGACAGCTGGGCCTTGAACTCGGCGGAGCGCTTCTCCTTGGGGATGCGCAGGTTGCGGCCGAGCTCGAGGTCGTAGGCCGCGATGCCGTACTCGAAGAAGCAGGCGTTGATGAAGTTCCACACCGGCTGGGCCAGGAACATCGGGTGCCAGCGCTGGTCCTCGTCGACGCGCATGATGCCGTAGCCGAGGTCGTTGTCCTTGCCGACGATGTTGGTGTAGGTGTGGTGCACCTCGTTGTGGGCGTGCTTCCAGCCGTCGGCGGTGGAGGCGTTGTCCCACTCCCAGGTGGTCGAGTGAATCTTCGGGTCACGCATCCAGTCCCACTGGCCGTGCATGACGTTGTGCCCGATCTCCATGTTCTCGAGGATCTTGGCGACGCTGAGGCCGACGGTGCCGAGCACCCACAGCGGCGGCAGCGCGGAGCCGAGCAGCACGGCGCGCGAGCCGAGCTCGAGGCGGCGCTGGATCGCGACGACCTTGCGGATGTACGCCGCGTCGCGCTCGCCGCGGTCGTCGAGGACCTCCTGGCGGATGGCGTCGAGCTCGATGCCGATCTGCTCGATGTCCTCGGGGGTGAGGTGCGCGGTCGGGTTGACGGGCTTCTTGGTGATGGCGGTCATCGGCGAGCTCCAATCTCACAATCACCAGCAGCGGCGCTGATGCAGGTCTGGACGGGGACGCCGTCGGGCCCGGTCTCCCCGGGCACGGCGACGGTGAGGGCGCCGTTGCGCAGGTCGCGCACGGCACCGCTCTTGAGCGGGATGACGCAGCCGAAGCAGACGCCCATCCGGCAGCCGCTCGGCATGAGCGCTCCGGCGGACTCGGCGACGTCGAGGATGGGGGTGGCGCCGTCGGCCTCGACCTGACGACCGTCGGGCAGCGTCAGCGTGCCGCCCTCGCCCTCGGCGCCGGCCGTGACGACCTGGGCGCGGAAGCGCTCGGTGTGCAGGGTCTGGCCGCGCTCGTCGTAGTACGTCTCGAGCGCGTCGAGCAGCCCGGCCGGGCCGCAGCCGTAGGCCAGGCGCTCGTCGAGGTCGGGCACCAGCGTGGCGAGGTCGGAGACGTCGAGCAGGCCGTGCTGGTCGTCGTACCGCTCGAGCAGGGTGATGCGACCGGCCGCGCCGTGGGCGCGGAGCTCGTCGCGGAACATCGCGGTGTCGGCGCTCTGGTTGACGTGGACGAGCACGATGTCGGTGCTCGGCGGCACGCGGCGCGAGAACAGGTTGCGCAGCATCCCGATGACGGGGGTGATGCCGGAGCCGGCGGTGACGAGCAGCAGCTTGGCGGGCATCGGCTGGGGCAGCACGAACTCGCCCTCGGCCTGCTCGAGCTGCACCATCCGGCCGACCTGGGCGTGGTGGACGAGGTGGTTGCTGACCACGCCGCCCGGGATCGCCTTGACGGTGATCGAGATGCAGCGGTCGGGGCGCGGACCGTGGGTCAGGGAGTAGGTGCGCCAGAGGCGGACGCCGTCGACGTCGACACCGATGCGGACGTACTGCCCCGGCACGTGACCGGCCCAGTCGCGGCCCGGCTTGATGAGCACGGTCGCGGACTCGGCGGTCTCCGGGGTGATGGAGACGATGCGGCCCTGCAGGCCGTCGCGCCCGCCCCGCAGCGGGTGGAACACGTCGAGCACGTCGTCCACGTCGAGCGGCGTCACGGCCGCGTCGGCGACCCGGCGCAGCACGGAGCGCAGGCTGGTGACGCGTCGCGCGCCCTGCCCGGCGCCGCTGGGGACGGAGATCGATGCCATGTTCCTAGTCTGTTGTGTTCGGGTGCGATGATTCATGACCTGAGGACGTGAACGACCACGTCACAATTGTTCGCAGGGGATGAAAGATGGCTCGTGAACGCGGACTCACCCTCCCCGCCGAGGCCGTGCGGGCCATGCGCACCGAGCTCCCCGACCTCGCCGACGCCGTCGTGGCGGCCATCGTCGAGGAGGTCCCCGACTACCGCGACGCCTTCTCCGGGCCGATGGGCCAGACGATCAGCAACGCGGTGCGGCTCGCGCTCGGCGGGTTCCTGACCCTCGCGGCGCGGCGGCGACCCTCCGACCGGCGTACGACGGTGCTCGCGACGGAGGGCTCCTACCAGCTCGGTCGGGGCGAGGCCCGCAGCGGCCGCTCGACCGACGCCCTGCTCGCGGCGTACCGCATCGGCGCGCGCGTCGCGTGGCGCGACCTGTCGTCGACCGCGGTGCGCCACGGGGTGGGGGCCGACGTGCTGGCGGGGTTCGCCGAGCTGGTCTTCGCCTACATCGACGAGCAGTCGGCCGCCGCGGTGGCGGGCCACACCGACGAGACGGAGACGACCGGGCGGGTGCGCCAGCAGCTGCTCGACCGGCTCACCGAGCTGCTGCTCGAGGGCGCCGCACCCGACGACGTCGCCCGCGCGGCCGAGCGAGCGGGCTGGACCCCGCCCACCACGCTGACGGCAGTGCTCGTGCCCGAGTCGCAGGTGCGCGCCGTCGACGTCTCGACCGCGACGCTGCGCGCTCCCGCGGTGGAGGAGGGCGACGCCCTGCTGCTCGTGCCGGACGCACGGCGCCCCGCCCTGCTGCGCACGCTCGCCGAGCGCGGCGCCGTCGCCGGCCCCGCCGTGCCGTGGCTCGAGGTGGGGCGCTCGGTCCGCCGCGCCCGCCGGGCCCGGGCCCTCGGCCTCACCCTCGACACCGAGGCGCACCTGCCGACCCTCGTGCTCCACGCCGACGAGGACGCCCTCGCCGACCTGCGGGCCCGCGCGCTAGCGCCGCTCGCCGACCTGCGCCCGGTCACGGCCGAGAAGCTCGCCGACACCCTGCGCGCCTGGCTGCTCCACCAGGGTCGCCGCGACGACGTCGCCCAGGCGCTGTTCGTGCACCCCCAGACTGTCCGCTACCGCGTCACCCAGCTGCGCGAGCTCTACGGCGACCGGCTCGAGGACCCCGATACGGTGCTCGCGCTGACCCTCGCCCTGGGATAGTCCGCGACGTTCTGGACGGACGCGGCCCCGGGCGGCGGTGAGTCCTCAACGCGCGCGGCCGGGGAGCGGTGCGTGAGCAACCTTCCTGAGGTCTTCGACGGTTGCTGAGGCACCGCCACCCCGGGCCGACGGTCGACAGCTCACCGCCCCCCGGGCGTGCGGAACGTCGCGGACTACCGGATCGACTCGGGGATGAGTGCGGGCTCGTCGGGCGGAGCGAGGGTGAGGACGGCGTCCTCGATCAGGTCGTCCGTCTCGATCTCGCTCTCCAGCTTGCGGAAGCGCACTGCGAGGTGGGGCTCGTCGTCGTCGCCGGTGAGGTCGACCGCGGCGACGACGAAGAGCCGCTGCGGGCCGACGAACTCGACGTGGAGGTAGGTGATCCGGTCGATCGCGGGGTGCGCGAGCAGCGTGGTCAGCACGCGGCGGCGCACGTCGGGGCCCTGGTCCTCGCCCAGGAGGTACTCCATGTTGCGGCGCATCAGGAAGACCGCTACCCCGGCGAGCAGCAGACCGATGAGGACCGACGCGGCGGCGTCGTACTCGTGGTGGCCGGTGAGCTGGTGCAGGCCGATGCCGACGGCGGCGATCACCAGACCGAGCAGCGCCGAGAAGTCCTCGAAGAAGACCGCGCGCAGCGTCGGGTTGGAGGTCTCGGAGACGTAGCGGAACGGGTTGAGCCCGAAGCGCTTGGCGGCGCCCGAGACCTGACGCGAGGCCTGGAGGAACGACGTCCCCTCGAGCACGAACGCGATGCCCAGCACGATGTAGCTGGCGAGGTAGCTGTTCTCGCCGCCGTCGCCGAACAGCTCGGTGACGCCGTGCCAGACCGACACCACGGCACCCGCCGAGAACAGACCGAACGCCGCGACCAGCGACCAGATGTACGTCGAGCGGCCGTAGCCGCGCGGGTGGGCGGCGTCGCGCGGCTTGCGACCGGTGCGCTCGGCGACGAGCAGGAACACCTCGTTGCCGGTGTCGGCCCACGAGTGCGCGGCCTCCGCGACCATCGCCGCCGAGCCGGTGATCACCGCGACGAACGTCTTGGCCGCCGCCAGCAGCCCGTTGGCGGCGAGCGCCACCACCACGGTCAGCATCGACTCCGAGGAGTCGTCCGACCCGTTGCCCGCCGCCCGCTGCTCCGCCTGATCCTGCGCCACCTGGATGCGGTACCCCTACCGTGGTGTCCATGCGAGGTGTCCTGACGTCGGCGGCGCTCGCCGGGATCCTCGCCCTGACCGGGTGCGGGTCGACCGACCCGACTCGCCCCGCCGCCGCGCCGGCGGCCCCCACCACGGGTCCGGCCAGCACCCCCGCGACGGAGCCCGCCACGGAGCCACCCGTGCGCCCCCTGCGCTACGTCGCCCTCGGCGACTCCTACACCTCCGGCGCCGGCCTGCCGGGCAGCGCGCCCCGTGGCTGCCGCCGGGCGGCCCGCGCCTACCCGGCCCAGGTCGCGCTCGCGGTCGGCGCGACGTACGCCGACGCGAGCTGCTCGGGGGCCCGCACCGTCCACGTGCTCCAACCGCAGCCGCACCCCGGAGTGCGACCCAACCCGCCGCAGCTCGACCGGGTGCGGGCCGACACCGACGTGGTGAGCATCGGGCTGGGGTTCAACGACGGCGGGTTCCTGCGTGACCTCACGCTGCCGGGCCGCGACCGGTCCGAGGCCATCACCCACGTGCCCGGTATCGGCCGCGCGCTGACCCGGGTCGTCGCCAGGGTGCGCGAGCGCGCACCCGAGGCCACGATCGTGCTGGTCGGCTACCCGCAGCTCGTGCCCGTCTCGGGCACGTGCCGGGTCTCGCCGTGGTCGGGGCGCTCGCGTCGCCAGGCCTACGCGGCGTTCGACGCCCTGTCACGCGAGACGGCGGCCGTCGCCGCGACCACCGGCGCGGTGTTCGTCGACGTCGCTGCGGCCAGCGCCGGACACGACGTCTGCGCCGGCTCGAAGGCCTGGGTCAACGGCTCGCAGCGGCGCCCCGGGACGGCGGCGGCGTTCCACCCGTTCCAGCGCGGTCAGGACGCCGTGGCCCGGCTCGTCGTGGCAGCGGTCCGTACGGTGGTCGGGTGACGCGCCGCCCCCTCCGCCCCGTCCTCGCGTCCCTCGTGGCGCTGAGCGCGGTGCTCGCGCTCGCGGCCTGCAGCGACGACGGCGCCGACCCGTCGAGCTCGCCTGCGCCCAGCCCCTCGGTGAGCAGCCCGTCGGCGTCCTCGTCTGGTCCGGCCTCGTCGGCCCCGGCGGGCCCGAAGGTCACGATCGACGGCGGGTACGTCGCGCTCGGCGACTCCTACACCGCCGCGCCCGGCGTGCCGACCACCGAGACCCAGACCGGCTGCCTGCGCTCGGACCACAACTACCCGAGCCTGATCGCCGCGTCGCTCGACGCCACCTCGGTGGCCGACGTCAGCTGCTCCGGGGCGAGCACGCTCTCGCTCGTCGGCGCGCAGCAGACGACGAACGCCGTGCTGCCGGCCCAGTTCGACGCGCTGGGCGACGACACCGCTCTCGTCACGATCGGGATGGGCGGCAACGACCTCGACCTGTTCCAGACCCTCGTCGGCACCTGCGCCTTCGTGGCCCAGAGCGCGCCCGAGGGCGCGCCGTGCCAGGCGCAGCTGACCGCCGGCGGCACCGATCAGATCGCCGACAAGATCGCGCAGATCG
Organism: Nocardioides flavescens; assembly: GCF_009823805.1. Classification (GTDB taxonomy): domain Bacteria; phylum Actinomycetota; class Actinomycetes; order Propionibacteriales; family Nocardioidaceae; genus Nocardioides; species Nocardioides flavescens. The sequence goes on from NZ_WUEK01000011.1 coordinate 20,426, forward strand.
GCGAGCGGGTCACCGCCGCGGTCGCCGGTGTCGTCGACAGGGCGCCGAACGCCCGGGTGTTCGTCGTCGGCTACCCGCAGCCGGTGCCCGCCCAGGGCACCTGCCCCGAGCTGCCGCTGGCCGCCGGCGACTACGCCTTCGTGCGCCAGGCCATCGTCGCCCTGGACCAGCAGCTGCAGTCCGCGGCCGAGGCGAGCGACGCGACGTACGTCGACGTGCTCGAGGCCAGCAAGGGCCACGACGTCTGCGCCGGTGACGAGGCGTGGATCCAGGGGGCGCAGTCGGTCGAGGGCGAGGCGATCGCCCTGCACCCGTTCGCGGTCGAGCAGGCCGCGGTCGCCGAAATGGTGCTCGCCGAGCTGGGCTGAGGCGGGGGCCGCCGGGTGGGCGACGGTCAGAGCACGGAGTGCACGACCCGGCCGCCGACGACGGTGAGGGCGACGGACATGGTGCGCAGGGCGCCACCCACCGCGGCGGAGTCGGACCCACCCGCCAGCGGGTCGGCGTCGAGGAGCACGAGGTCGCCGCGGGAGCCGGTGCCGACGGTGGGCTGGCCGTCGACGGAGGCGGCCAGGGCCTCGGCGGGGGTGAGGGCCTGCTCGGGGGTCCACGGGTCGCGGTCGTCGGCGCTGCGGTGCACGGACGCCGCGATGGCGAGCCACGGGTCGAGCGGAGAGACGGGGGCGTCGGAGCCGAGGGCGAGCTCGACGCCGTCGTCGAGCATCCAGCGGAAGGCGAAGCTGCGCTCAGCGCGTCCCGGCCAGACCAGGTCGGTGAGGTCGCGGTCGTCGAGCAGGTGGGCGGGCTGCACGGAGGCGCGCACCCCGAGCTCGGCCATCCGACGCACGTCGTCGCGCCCGACGAGCTGGGCGTGCTCGATCGAGCCGGCCGCGCCGGTGTCGGCGTAGGCCCCGAGCGCCTCGGCGACCGCCGCGTCGCCGATGGCGTGGGTGGCGATCTCGAGGCCGTGGGCGTGGGCCCGCGCGAGGAGGTAGCGCAGCTCGGCGCCGGAGAGGTTGGGCTGGCCGGCGGGGTACTCCAGGCGGTGCGCGTCGGCGTACGGCTCGCAGCACCACGCCGTGCGGGTGTTGAGCGAGCCGTCGCTGATGATCTTGAGCGGCCCCATCGTGGCGCGCTCGTCGCAGCCCGGCAGCACGTCGCCGGTGCGCAGGCCGGCGGCGATGACGTCGTCGAGCGTGTCGGCATACGTCGCCCAGCGGACGCGCAGCACGTCGCACTCGGCGGCCCAGCGGCTCGCCCACTCGGCCCGGTCGCCGCCGAACTCGAAGTCGACGAGCCCGACCACGCCGCGCGCCGCGGCCGCGTCGAGGGTGCGGCGCACGGCCTCGGGCGAGGTGCCGTCGTTGCCGACGAGGGTGGCGAGGCGGGGGTAGACCGCGAACCACTCGTTCTCGCGCACGACCGAGTCGCGCACCGGCAGCGCCAGGTGCATGAGTGCGGTGGTGTTGAGCCAGGCGTGGTGGCCGTCGCCGCTGATGAGCACGACCGGGGTGTCGCCGGTGACCGCGTCGAGCTCGGAGACGGTGACCTCGCGCGTCCAGGTGCCGGAGCGGTGGCCCCAGCCGACGATGGGCACGCCGGGCAGCGTCGTCACGCGCTCGGCCACCAGTTGCAGCGCCTGCTCGGGGGTGCGCGCCGGACCGAGGTCGAGGCGCTGCGAGGCGAGGGTCCACTGGGCGAGGTGGACGTGCTGGTCCCAGAGGCCGGGCGCGCACCAGCGGCCGTCGGCGTCGACCTCCTCGACGCCGGCGGGGGCGTCGAGACCCGGCGCGACCGCGGTGACGCGGCCGTCCTCGACCAGCACGTCGACCGTCCCCTGTGCGGGAGCGGAGGCCGGGCCGATCGGCACCAGGCGGGCGCGGCGGACGAGCAGGCTGGTCACGGCGTGAACGGTAGTCGCGGCGTTCTGGGGGCGGCACGCCCGGGCGGCTACCCTGCAGCGCATGTGGCGGCGGGCGACGGGGGTGGCCGTGGTGCTGCTCGCCCTGGGCGCGGCGGGGGGCTACGTCGCTGCCGACCGCACCCGGCCCGAGCCGGTCGCGCTCGACCTGCCGGAGCCCGTGCCCGCGGTCTCGCCGGCGGTCCCGACGCCGCCCGCGGTGGAGCTGCTGCCGGATCCCTCGAGCCCGGCCCTCGCGCCCGCCCTGCCTCTGGAGCAGATGGACTTCCGGGTGGGCAGGCGTGGCATGGGCGTCTCCGTCGGCATCCCCACCGGGTGGGCCGTCTACAAGGAGGCCGAGGGGGACCCGGCGTGGAACGCCACCGTCCCCGGCAACCCGACGTACACCTTCAAGCTGCGGGTGGCACTCGTCGCCGGTCGCCACCAGTCGGTCGGGGTGGCCAAGCTCAGCCGCAAGGAGGCGCTGCGCAGCGCCGTCGACGAGGACGAACTGGCCGACCTGACCTACCTCGCCGAGACCGAGGACGCCTTCGTGGCGACGTACGTCCAGGATGACCACCTGCGGGTGACGATGGAGCGCTGGGTGAGCTTCGGCAGCGACACGGCGTACGCCGACATCTCGGTCACCGGCCGCAAGGTCGACGAGCAGGGGCTGGCCGACCTCCTCGCCCGGGTCGCGGCGTCCGCCGAGCCCCTGGCGGCCCTGCCCAAGGAGGAGAAGACCGAGGAGCCGAGCTCCTAGATCCCCGCTAGATGCCGTGCGTCTCGACCCCGTCGAGCACCTGGGCGGCGGTGGGGCGGTCACCGCTGCGCACCTGCACCCACAGCAGGGTGTTGCGGGTGACCTGGACGACGCGTTCGACGACGACGGCCCCGTCGGTGCCGGGACACCCGGAGTAGACGACGGTGACCGAGGAGTCGCCGTCCTGGGTGTCCTCGACGGCGCGCCCGGCGCTCGCGCACTCCGGGTGCTGCGGCACCTGGTCGGGTAGGGAGTCGCCCTCGAGGAGCGCGGCGAAGACGCCCTCGCCGTCGCCCTCGTTCCAGGTCGGGTCGGTGCCGACCGACAGCGCGGAGACCTCGTCGGAGGACCCGGGCGGCTGCCAGTCGTCGACCGCGTCGGCGCGGTCCCACGAGGCGGGGACGGTCACGCTGATGTTGCCGTCGCTGTCGAACACCGTGCGCTCGGTGGGCTGCGACGCGCGCTGGACAGCCCAGCCACCGCCGGCGCCGAGGGCGAGGGCCACGATCCCGACGCCGACCAGCACTGGCCAGGCGCGCCGGCGCCTCGGGGCGGCCGCGACCGGCAGCGTCGCGGCTGCCGGGGCCTGGGTCGGGCGGGGGCCGGGCTGGGTCAGGTCGGGGTCGCGCTCCAGCCAGGGCCGGGTGACCTGGGTGCGGGCGTCGGCGTCGACGACCCCGTCGAGCGCCTCGGCGAACGCCGTCACGAACGCCGTCACGTCGGGGAACCGCTCCTCGCGGTCGGGCGCGAGCGCGCGGCGCAGCACCGCGTCGACCTCGCCCGGGAACTCCCGCTCCGGGACCGAGAGCGGCGCGAGCTCGCCCGGCGACTGCGCGGCGGCCAGCGAGACGTGGGCGAACGGCGGGCGGCCGCTGAGCAGGAGGTAGGCGAGTGCGGCGAGGCTGTACTGGTCGGCGCGCGCGTCGGGGCTCTCCGCCGAGGCCTGCTCGGGCGAGACGAACGTCGGGGTGCCCGCGACCATGGTGAGCCGCGAGGACACGTCGAGCGCCTTGCCGAGGCCGAGGTCGCCGACCATCGCCCGCACCTCGTCGCCCCGCGGCCCGCGCACAGTGCGGAACAGCACGTTGGCCGGCTTCACGTCGCGGTGCAGCACGTCGCGGTCGTGGAGGGCCTGCAGCCCGGCGCCCACCTGACGCACGACCTCGAGCGTCTGGGCGCTCGTGAGCCCGCCGGCCTCGAGCCGGTCGGCGAGCGTGCCCTGGTCGGCGTACGACATCACGAGGTAGGGCCGGCCGTCGTCGAGCTCGCCGGCGTCGTAGACGCTCACGACGTGCGGCGACTCCACCTTGCGCAGGTAACGCCCCTCCTCGACGAAGCGGCGGCGCACGTGGGTGTCCTCGGTCCAGTTCTCGGCGAGCACCTTGACCGCGACGGGCGAGTCGAGCTGCTCGTCGTAGGCGAGCCACACCGTCGCGAAGCCACCGGAGCCGATCCGGCGGCGCACGGCGTACCGCCCGAGGCGGTGGGGCATGGACACACCGGCATCCTCTCCCGAGAGGGTGAGGTCGAGCACGACGGGGAAGGATGTGTCCCGTGGTGAGCGAGACGGGGTCGACGCCGGACGAGATCGACGACCTGGCGCGCCGCGCCCAGGCCGGTGACCGCGACGCGATGGAGCTGCTGCTCGCCGCGGTCCGGCCGCGCACGCTCAACGTCTGCCGGGGCGTGCTGCCCTACACCCCCGACGCCGAGGACGCCTGCCAGGAGGCGCTGCTCAAGGTCGCCGAGAAGATCGGCAGCTGGAACCAGCGTGGCCGGTTCACCACCTGGCTGCACGTCGTCGCCGTGAACTCCGCGCGATCGACGTACCGCCGGATGAAGAACCAGGCCGTCGCCGCCGACCCGACCGACTCCCCCGCCATGCATCGGCCCGACCCGCGCACCACGAGCGTCATCGCCGGCACCCGCCTCGACCTGCTCGAGGCGATGGAGACCCTGGAGCGCGAGCACCCGCAGTTCGTCGAGCCGCTGCTGCTGCGCGACGTGTACGGCCTGCCGTACGACGAGATCGCGCAGCTCGTCGGTGCCCCGCTCGGCACGGTCAAGGCGCAGATCCACCACGGCCGCAAGCTGGTGCGCCCGATGCTCGCCGACGGCGGGATCTGATGCGGCTGCTCGTGCTGGGCGGCACGGTCTTCCTCTCCCGCGCGGTCGCGGACGCGGCGCTGGCGCGGGGTCACGAGGTCGTCTGTGCAGCACGCGGCACCTCCGGGTCGGTGCCCGAGGGCGCCCGGCTGGTCGAGGTCGACCGCGCCGCCGACCTGCCCGACCTGGGCGGACCCTTCGACGCGGTCGTCGACGTCGCGCGCCAGCCGTCGTGGGTGCGCCGCGCGCTGGCCGCGACCGACGGTGCGCACTGGGTCTTCGTCTCGACGATCTCGGTCTACGCGGACGAGTCGACTCCCGGCGGCGGGCCCGGCTCACTCCCGCTCGTCCCCCCGGTCGTCGACGACACCGACCTGGAGGCCGAGCCGTCGGCGTACGGCGGACTGAAGGTCGAGTGCGAGCGGCTCGTCCGCGAGGGGGCGACGTCGGCGACGGTGCTGCGACCGGGGCTGATCGTCGGCCCTGGCGACCCGACCGGTCGGTTCAGCTACTGGCCGCGGCGGCTCGCCGACGGCGGCGAGGTGCTGGCGCCGGGCGCGCCCGACGACAGCGTGCAGGTCATCGACGTGCGCGACCTCGCCTCGTGGGTGGTGCACTGCGCCGAGGAACGGGTGGTCGACACCCTCGACGCCGTCGGGCGGTCGCTGCCGTTCGCCGACCTGCTCGCGCAGTGCGCCGACGGGGTGGGCTCGTCGGTGGCGCTCACCTGGGTGCCGCAGGAGCACCTGATCGACCACAGCGTCGAGCCCTGGGCCGGGCCGGGCTCACTGCCGCTGTGGCTCCCGCGGCCGGCGTACGACGGGATGCTGGCGCACGACGTGGCCCCCGCTCTCGCCGCCGGGCTGCAGCTCCGGCCGCTCGCCGAGACCGCCCGCGACACCCTCGCCTGGCTGCGCGACACCCCCGACGCCGTCGTCACCGGGATCGACCGGGCGCGTGAGGCGGCGCTGCTGGGGTCGTGGGGCGCTCGGACCGGGCGGTAGTCACCGACGTTCCGGGGCCCTGAGACACCTCTCAGACCCCCGGAACGTCGGTGACTACCGCCCGTTCGTCGGTGACTACAGCCGCCCACCCGTGTGCGCCAGGATCTCCCTGACGCGGGACTTGGCGAGCTCGCAGTAGGAGCGGGCAGCGGCGCTGGCGGCGTCGGGGTCACCGGCCTCGAGGCCCTCGAGGACGGCGCGCTGGGCCTCGACGAACCGCTCGGAGGTGACCGGGGTGGCGCCGAAGCTGCGGGTCATCACGTTGCGGATCGACAGGGCGCCGAAGGTGCTGGTCAGCAGGTCGTTGCCGGCCAGCGCCACGATCCCCTCGTGGAAGGCGTAGTTGGCGTCGAGGTAGGCGTCGAAGTCGATGAACCGGTCGCCGACGAGCAGCGCGGCCATCCGCTCGAAACGGGCCCGCAGGTCGGCCATCGCGGCGGCGTCGACGGTGCCGGCGCGCAGGGCATCGGCGAGACCGGCGATGACGCCGAGCTCGATGGTCAGCCGCGCGTCGAAGGTGGTGTCGGAGAGCCGGGTGTCGAAGGCCGTCACGACGTAGCCGCGGTCGGGGTCGCGGCGCACGAGGCCGTCGGCGGCGAGGCGGGTCAGGGCGTAGAACGCCGCGGGCGCGTCGACGTCGAGCGCACCGGCCATCTCGTCGACGTCGATGACGTCGCCGGCGCTGTGCACGCGGTGGAGCACGCGGTCGCGAGCGCGGTGGTAGACCTCGTCGTCGCGGGCGAAGGAGAACCGGCCGAAGCCGCCGCGGAAGTAGGTGAGCGGGTGCCCGTCGTGGGCGACCGCCGAGACGACGTGGCCGATGAACACGGTGTGGGTGCCACCGACGATCCGCTCGACGACCTCGCACTCCAGGTGCGCCAGCGCGTCCTGCAGGACCGGCGCGCCGGTGCGACCGGCGGTGGTCGGGACGCCGTGGAACTTGTCCTCGGCCGGTGTGCTGAACCGGTGCGCCAGCTCGCCGCCGCGCTCGCCGAGCACGTTGACCACGAAGACCCCGGCGCGACCGACGGCGGCGGCCGTCGGGGTGGCGTTGTTGAGGCACGCGATCATCAGCGGCGGGTCGGCCGAGAGCGAGGTGACCGAGCTGGCCGTCATCCCGTGGCGCTGGTCGTCGTCGTGGGTCGTGATCACGGTGACACCGCTGGCCAGGCGGCCCACCACGTCGCGGAACTCGCGCGCCGAGATCGTCGGCGCGGCCTGCGCGGTCGACAGTTCCGTCATGACTGCTCCTCCTGCGGTTCGGGCTGCGGGTCCGGGGTGGACAGGAACTCCTCCAGCGCGGCGACCGCCGGCTCGGGGGACTCGATGACCGCCGCGTGCCGGCCGGGCAGCCAGCAGGTGCGGACGTCGGTCAGGGCGGCCTCGAGCTCGGCGACCGCGGCCCGGAACGGCGGGGCGTCGTCGTCGCCGCACACGACGAGCACGGGCTGGGTGATCCGGTCGAGCAGCGGGCGGGTGTCGGCGCCCTCGAGCAGCTCGCACGCCCGGGCGTAGCCCTCGGGCGAGGTGCCCTCGACCGTCTTCGCGGTCCACGCGACGACCGGCTCGTCGGCCTCGCGGGCCTCCGCGGTGAACCACAGCGCCAGCGTCGGCTCGACGTACGCCGCGACCCCGTCGGTGCGGGCCACCGCGGCGCGCTCGCGCCACATCGCCCGCATCGGCTCGGGGTACGTCGTCACGGCGTCGACGACGACGAGCCGGCGCACCAGGTCGGGCCGGGTGGCGGCGAGCTGCTGCGCGAGCAGCCCGCCGAGCGAGACGCCCAGCAGGTCGACCGGGCCGTCCTCCTGCGAGGCGAGCCGCTCCGCGAGCCAGGCGGCGTGGGCCTCGAGCCCCGCGCCCTCGGGCAGCGCCGGCTCGGCGCCGTGACCGGGCAGGTCGAAGGCGACGGTGGGACCGGTGAGCCGGTCGCGCAGGTCGTCGAACATCGCTGCGTCCACACCGAGGCCGTGGAGCAGCACCAGGGTCATGGCTGTCCTCGCTCGGGCAGGGCGGGCATCCCGTCGGACGGCTCGGTGTCGGCGGCGTTCATCACGAGCGCGAGCGTCGTGTAGTAGCCGAGGGTGGCGACCAGCTCGAGCACGGCGGTCGGCGACAGCTCCCCGGCCAGCCGCTCCCAGGCGTCCTCGTCACGACGTCCCGTCTCCAGCAGCGCGTGGGAGAGGTCGGAGACGGCGGCGACGAGCTCGTCGTCGGCCGGTCGCTCTCCGGCGCCGAGGGCGTCGACGTCGGCCTGCGAGACCCCGGCGGCCAGTGCGAGCGGCTGGTGGAAGCCCCACTCGAAGGGCTGGTCCCAGTGCCGCGCGACGCAGAGGATCGCGGTCTCGAGCAGCCGGTCGGGCAGCTCGGTGGCGAAGCGCAGGTGCTCGCCGACCTTCTGCACCCGCGTCATCAGCTCAGGGCTGTGCAGCAGCGGTGCGAACGGCCCGACCAGCGCCCCGCGCGGGCCCGCCACGATGGTGGCGACAGCCTCGCGCTGGGCCGGGGTCATCGACTCCTCGGTGGGCGGGGTGAGCGGCTGGACGCGAGCCGCGGAGCCGGTCGAGGAGGAGGCGCTCACGAGGCGGCTCCCGCGACCTCGCGGTCGGCGGTCGCCTTGTCGACGGCGGGCATGACCTCGGTGGCCATCAGCTCCATCGAACGACGGGCCAGGGTGGGGTCGACCCAGTCGAGACCGGCGTAGACGAGCTCCCCGAACGGGCCGACCTCGTCGTGGAACGCCACGACCTGCTCGGCGACCTCCTCGGCGGTGCCGGCGATGACCAGCTCGTCGAGCAGCGTGTCGATGGTGATGCTGTCGTCGTCGGCGGCCTGGTCGGCCTTGAACAGGTTGAGGCGACCGAGCTTGCGCATCTTGGTCAGCATCTGCTGGTAGTAGAAGCGGTAGGGGCTGTCGGACGAGCTCTTGGCGTACTCCACCGCCTGCTCGTGGGTGTCGGCGACGAAGACCGTGCGCGCGACGCGCCAGTCGGCCACGTCGGCGCTGGCGCCGACGGACTCCTTGCCCTCGACGTACTTCGGCCAGTGCGTGGCCACCCACTGGGGCAGCAGGAAGTTGGCCGACAGCGGGTGGAAGTCCTTGCTGCCCATCGCCACGACTCCCTTGGAGAACGGCGCCACGACGGTGCCGACGATCTCGGGTCGCGGCTGCTGCAGCGGCTTGCCGATGAAGCCGACGCCGAGCTTCTCGTCCATGGTGCGGGCGGTCGAGACGTGGAAGCGGCCGCCGGGCGAGCGGATGTCGTAGGGCGCCTCGCCCTCCCAGATCGCGGTGATGACGTCGACTGCCTCGGCGAAGATGGCCGGGCGGTCCTCGTCGAGCAGGCCGAGCGCCTCGGCGTCGGAGGCGAGCGCGCCGGGGCTGACGCCCAGGATGAAACGGCCGTCGGAGAGGTGGTCGAACATCGCCGAGTTCGCCGCCACCAGCACCGGGTGCTGCTGGGACAGGTTGGTCGTACCGGTGCCCAGGCGGATCGAGGAGGTGTCGTGGATCAGCGTGGCGAGGAAGACCAGGCTGTTGGTGATGTTCTCGTGACGGTCGGTGAGGTGCTCGCCGATGAACGCGTCGTGGAACCCGAGCTGGTCGGCCAGGATCACCGCCTCGCGGTCCTCGCGCAGGGTGTCCTGCCAGGTCCGGCCGAGCGGGTGCAGCGGCATCGAGAAGTAGCCAAGCCTCATGGTCGTGTCCTCCGGGAGTTCAACGCGGTTTCGAGCGTGGGGTGGGCGCACCGCCCCCTTCCCGTCCGAGTCTTCGCGGAGTCGGCGGGTGAGGCAGTGGCGTAGCGGGTGAGATGTCGTGCGGGTCGATGACGCCCGGCGTCAGCGGGTGTCGGGAGCCGTGAGCCGGTGCAGCCGCAGGGCCACGTCGACCTCGGTGCGGCGCTGCCGGATGTCGTGACCGAGCAGCTCCTCGACGCGCTGCAGCCGGTTGCGGACGGTGTGCTCGTGCAGGCTCAGCGCCTCGGCGGCGCCGACGTGGCTGCCTCGATCGAGCCAGGCCTCGAGGGTCTCGCGCAGCCGCTGGGCCTCGGCGGTGGGGGCGGCGAGGCCGGCGAGCTCGTCGCGCACGAACGCCGCGCTGCTCACCGGGTCAGCGAGCAGCAGGCAGTCGAGCGCCACCTCGGGGAACGTCGTCACGGGGGCGGCGCGGTCGCCGCGGCGGCGGCGCACCTCCTCCACGCTGTCGAGCTCCTCGGCCGTGCGGCGGAACCCCTCGAGCCCGGCGTGCGCCCGGCTCACGGACGCCGTCACACCCGAGGAGCGCAGGAACGCCGTGAGGTCGGCGAGCTCGTCGTCGCGCCAGCTGCGCGAGCGCCCCAGCCAGAGCGTCGTACGGCCGGTCGAGACGGGGAACAGCAGTGTGCGGCGCACCGACGCCCGCTCCCGCAGCCCCACGAGCAGCCGGCCCGCGGCGCCCTCGGGCACGTCGGGCAGGTGCACCGCGACGTGGTGGGCGGCGAGGTCGTAGCCCAGGGACACGACGTCCGCCGGCGACAGCGTGCCCTCACCGCGGAGCAGCTGACGGACGAGTGCGTAGCGCAGGTGGTCGCGCGACTGGCTGAGCGCGCGCTCCTCCCGCGCGTGGGTCTCGGAGACCTGGGAGGCGACGTGGTGCTGGTAGCGCAGGATCAGCGCGGTGAGCTCGTGCAGGACGGGCAGCACCTCCTGCGCGTCGATCCCCTGCTCGGCGGCGCCCCGGGTCACCAGGGCGCTCAGCTGGTCCCACATGATCCCGAACCCGACCCGGTAGGACCGGTTCATCGCCGAGGCCGGGATGCCCAGCTGCGCCACCATCGCCGCGAGGGCGTGCGGCTGGGTGAGCACCACGTGGTCGAGGTCGATCTGCCCGGCGAGGAACGTGCGCAGCCGGCCGACGTTCTCCTGGACGCTGGCGGTGAGCTGGTCGACGAACGGCTGGTTCTCGAGCTGGTCGGGGTAGGCCGCCGGCATGTTGCCGGCCATCACCTCGGCCACCAGTGCGTCCACGTCGAGGCTCAGCATCAGCCGCTGCGCCCACGCGGGGATCGTCGGCAGCTCGTCGACGTACAGCCGCGAGCCGCGCGGCTCGACCACCATCCATCCTCCGTCCGCGCCCGCACGAGCTGTGTCGTCCGTCACCAGCGACCCGAGACCGCCTGTCATACCACGTGGGGTGTCGACATCTGGTCGAGGACCGCGAACACCGAGGCGGCGTCCTGCGCGGCCCGGCCCTGGGCGGCCGCCGCCTCGTAGAACACACCGGTCAGCGACAGCAGCGGGATGGGGCTGCCGGTGTCGTGGGCCAGGGAGCGGATGGCCGCGATGTCCTTGAGGAAGATGTCGACGCGCGCGGCCGCCGTGCGGTAGCCCTCGTCGAGCATGAGCGGCCCGCGGTGGGCGAGCATCTTGGAGCCCCCCGCACCGTCGACCAGGGCCGGGAGGGCCAGGTCGAGGTCGAGGCCGGCCCGCTGCGCGAGCAGCAGCGCCTCGGCCGCGGTCAGGTTGTGCACCGCGACGAGCAGGTTGGCGACCAGCTTGAGCCGGGTGCCGGAGCCGAAGTCGCCGACCTCGTACGTCGCGCGCACCATGTCGGCGAGCACCCGCCGCGCCGGCGCCGAGGTCTCGGCGTCGGTGCCGCTGAGGTAGGCGATGACGTCGCGGTCGCGCGCCTGCTGGCTGGTGCCGCTCAGCGTGCAGTCGAGCAGCGCGAGGCCGAGGGCCTCGGCCTGATCGCGCGCGGCGAGCTTGGCCTCCAGCTGCAGCGTGCTGGTCTCGATCACCACCAGCGGGGCACGGCCCGAGCGGTCGGCCGAGCCGAGCGCGTCGATGACGCTCACCAGCGCCGCCGCCGAGGGCAGCGAGGTGACCACCACGTCGACGCGGTCGGCGACGTCGGCGGCGGAGGTCGCCGGCGAGCCACCGCGACGCTGCAGCTCGCTGACCGCGTCGGCCGACAGGTCGTGGCCGACGACCTGCCAGCCGGCGTCGACGAGGTGACCCGCGAGCGGCGTACCCATCGCGCCGAGGCCGACGAAGCCGACCTCGCCCGGTGGTCGCCGTTCGTAGAACGGGTCGCTCATGGCTGCGCTCATCGAGGCACCCGGTGGATGCCGGGGATCCACGAGCCGCCCGTGCGGGCGTCGGCGGTGCTGGGGCGCTCGAGGGCCCGCTCGAAGAGGACGTCGCGCGCCGCGCTGGCCCGCTGGCGCAGGCCGGCGACGTCGCCGTAGGTCAGCTTGCCGTGACGCTTGAGCCACTCCCCCCGCACCATGACGCTGTCGACCATGCCGGGGTGACCGGAGTAGACGAGCGCGCCCGCGGGGTTGTTGAGCGGGGTCATCGCGAGGTTGTCGGTGCGGATGCAGATGATGTCGGCGTCCTTGCCCGGCGTGAGGCTGCCGGTCACGTGGTCGAGGCCCAGGGCGCGGGCACCCTCGATGGTCGCGAACTCGATGACGTCGTGGCAGCTGAGCTCGATGCCGGCCTGCTCGCCGGGGGTCGCCTCGGCGGCGTTGTCGAGGCCGCGCTGGATGGCGATGGTCGCCTTCATCGCGTTGAACATGTCGCCGCCGTTGGAGACGCACACGTCGACCGACAGGCTCGGGCGCACGCCGACCTTCAGCAGCTTGCCGGTGGCGGGCCAGCCGAGCCCCATCTGGGCCTCGACGTCGGCCGAGACCGAGGCGGTGCCGCCGGAGTCGGCGATCATCTGGAACTCGTCGTCGGCCAGCGAGCAGCAGTGGACGTGGGTGACCTTGTCCGAGAGCATCCCGTGCTCGTGCATCCAGGCCACCGGCCGGGACTTGCCCCACTCGCCGTCGCCGTTGTGCACGGTGACGCGGCAGCCGAGCTCCTGGATCAGCTTCCAGTCCTCGATCGCCACCTCGGGGGTGCTGAACTGCGGGCCGCGCAGGCCGATGGCCATGGTCATCAGCTGGTCGTCGGAGGAGAAGTACTGGTCCTTGATCCGCAGCACGTCGCGGGTGTGCGGGACGGTGCTGGGCAGCTGCCACATCGTCGCGCCGCCGCCGTGGGCGAAGACCGAGCGCATGCCCGACTCCTGCAGCGCCTGGATCGCGCCGTCGCCCTGCTCGGGGGAGTCGATGTTGTGCGACCAGTCGAGGAGGGTCGTGATGCCCGAGTCGATCGCCTCGAGGGCGCCGACGAGGTTGCCGAGGTAGGTGTCCTCGGCGCGGTAGTCGCCGCTCAGGCCGACGTGGACGCCGGTGAGGTACTGGCCGTGGGTCCAGTCGGAGCCGATGTGGCGGATCAGGGCCTGCCACAGGTGGCGGTGGGAGTCGACGAAGCCCGGCATCACGATCATGTCGGTCGCGTCGACCACCTCGGCGTCACCGGCCTCGATGCCGTGGCCGACCTCGAGGATGCGACGGCCCTCGACCAGGACGTCGGCGCCCTCCATCTGCCCGAGCTGCGGGTCGACGGTCAGGACGGTGCCGTTGCGGAACAGGGTGCGGCGGTCGGACATGGGTTCCTCCAGGAGCTGAGGGTGAGGGTGGTGAGGTTCGGGTTCAGTGGGCGCCGGCGACGGTCTGTCCGCCGCGGGCCCGGAAGGCGATGGCGGTGGCGACCAGCATCAGGCCGCCGGGGAGCCAGTACTGCCAGGCCTGGTCGAGGCCGAGGAAGCTGCTGGCGTTGGAGAGCATCGCGAGCAGCAGCGCACCGGCGAGGACGCCGGGGTAGGACCCGCGGCCGCCGTACACGCTGGCGCCGGCGAGCACGACGGCCGTGATGCCGGTGAGCGTGTAGGACACGCCCTGGGTGGGGTCGCCGATGCCGATCTGGCCGGCCACGACGATGCCGGCGAGGCCGGCGCCGAGCGAGGACAGCACGTACGCCGCCGCGGTGGCGCGGCCCGAGCGGACCCCGAGGCGCTCGGCGGCGATGCGGTGCGAGCCGGTGGCCCGCAGGGCGCGGCCGCCGGCGCCGCGCAGCAGCCGCTCGGCGAGCACCGCGACGACGACCAGCACGATGAAGATGATCGGGACCGGCCCGATCGCGTGGTAGGGCAGGCCGAGCAGCGTCGGGTCCATGAGCCCGCCGGGCGTCGAGCGCAGCAGCAGGGTGAGGCCCTGCACGGCGACGAACGTCGCGAGCGTGGCCACGATCGGCGGGAGACCGCCGAGCACGACCATGCCGGCGTTGAGCAGACCCACGCCGGCGGCCACCGCCAGGGCGATGAGCGCCCCGGTGACCACGCCGACCGTGCCTCCGTCGGTCGCGGTGAAGGACAGCACGATGATCGTGAGCCCCAGGACCGGTCCCGCGCTGAGGTCGATGCCGCCCGTCATGACGACGGTGAGCTGGCCCAGGGCCACGAACCCGAGGGCCGTCGTGGCGACGAGCAGCCCCTGCACGTTGAGCTCGCCGAGGAACGTCGGCGTGCGGCTCGTGGTGACGATCGCGAGCACCACGGCCAGCGCGAGGAGCAGGAGGCCCGGGGCGCCGTCGCTGCGGCGGGCCCAGGTGAGCGGGTCGCGGCCCCGCGAGCGCTTCTTCTCCGGCGCGACGGGGGCGTCTGCGTCGTCGTGGCGCGAGTGCACCGAGCGCAGCGCGGCGCCGGTGATCGCCTGCTCGGTGACCTCGTCGTCGTGCAGCTGCGCGGCCACGCGACCGGCCGAGAGGACGGTGACGTCGTCGCACAGCCCTGCCAGCTCGGCGGCGTCGGAGGACAGCACCACGACCGAGGCGCCGTCGTCGGCGAGCTCGCGCAGCATCTGGTAGATCTCGCGGCGCGCACCGACGTCGACCCCTCGGGTCGGCTCGTCGCACAGCAGCAGCGTCGGCTCGGTCATCATCGCGCGGGCGAAGATGACCTTCTGCTGGTTGCCGCCCGAGAGCGTGCGCACCTCGACCTCGTCGGAGGCCGCGCGGATCGACGTACCGGCCGTGCCGACCGCGACCGCCTCGCGCTCGCGCGAGGTCGAGACGACGCCGGCTCGGGCCAGGGCGGGCAGGTGGGTCACGGTCATGTTCTCGCGCACCGAGAGGTCCGCGAACAACCCCTCCGACGTGCGGTCGTCGGGGATGAACCGCACCCCGCGCCGGGCCACGTGGCCCGGCGTCGAGACGGTGAGCGGCTCGCCCTGCAGGACGACCTCGCCCGCCGAGACGGAGCCGAGGCCGGCCAGCGCGCGGATGACCTCGCGCTGGCCGTTGCCCTCCACGCCCGCGAGGCCGACGATCCTGCCACGACGGCAGACCAGGTCGACGTCGCGGAAGCCCGCGCCGCTCAGCCCGGTCACCCGCAGCCCGACGTCCCCCTGGTCGGGATGCTTGGGCGGGAAGACCGCCTCCAGCGCCCGGCCGACCACCATCTCGACGATGTCGTCGTCGGTGAGCGTGCCGGTGGCCGCCGTGCCGCGGATGATGCCGTTGCGCAGCGTGGTGATGCGGTCGGCGACCCGCCGCACCTCGGCGATGCGGTGCGAGATGTAGATGACGGCCGTGCCGGCCGCGGTGAGCTCCGCGACCAGCGCGAAGACCCGCTCGACCTGGTCCTGGGTGAGCGACTCGGTCGGCTCGTCGAGCACGAGCACCTTGGGCTGCAGCGCGACGGCCTTGCCGATCTCGAGCAGCTGCCGCTCGGCGGTGCGCAGCTCGGAGGCGCGGGCCGACAGGTCCACGTCGAGCCCGACCCGGTCGAGCTGGGCGCGGGCCCAGGCCTTGACCGGGTCCGTACGACGGGCCGACGGGACGGCGAGCAGCAGGTTCTCGAGGACGGTGAGGTCGTCGAGGATCGCGGGGTGCTGGTAGACGACCGCCAGCCCGAGCTCGTGGGCCAGCGCCGGGGAGGCGCTGGTGAGCTCCTGGCCCGCGATCTCGACCGTGCCGGTGTCGGCCGCCAGGCTGCCGGCGGCGATGCCCATGAGCGTGGACTTGCCGGCGCCGTTCTCACCGACGAGCGCGTGCACCTCGGCGGGCAGCACCTCCAGGTGCACGTCGGTCACGGCCGGGTTGCCGGCGTAGGACTTGCTGACCCCGTGCAGGCGCAGGGCGGGCACCGGAGCCGGTGCGGTCGCCGGCGCGGACGTGGAGGTCTCAGTCACGCCAGCCGCCCTCGCCGCGGGTCAGCTTCATGATCTGCTCGTCGCTGATGTCGTTGGACAGCAGCGCGTCCTCGGGGGCGCTGTCGTCGCAGATCGGCTGCTGGTCGGCGACGGTCGAGTCCTCGAAGAGGGGCAGCTTGAGGATGTCGTCGGGGCTGAGCAGCTCGTCCTCGGGGATGTCGACGCCCTGGGCCTTGGCGACCGCGAGCTGCACGGCGATGCGGGCGGTCCAGTTGCGGGCCGAGGAGGTGGCGAGCTTGAAGTCGGGGTTGTCGGCCTGGGCCTTGGTCCACTCGCACGACAGCGCGTTGGCCTCGAGGCTCGCCATCGGCGGGAGCGCGATGCCGGCGGTCTGGAAGGCCTTGATGATGCCGGTCGACATCAGGCCCTCGTCGGAGATGACGCCCTTGATGTCGGGGTTGGCCGAGAGCACGGCACCGAGCGCCTGCTGGGCGGCCGCCGGGTCCCAGTTGCCCTCGATCCAGGTGTCGTCGCCCGAGACCAGGTCGATGTTGTCGGCGAGGCCGGACTTGATGCCCGCCAGCTCGTCGGCCGAGACCTGGTTGCCGGCGGGGCCGCCGACGAAGATCACCTTGCCGCCGTCGGGCAGCTGCTTGCTCATCCACTCGCCCCACAGCTGACCGTCGTACTCGTGGTCGGAGTCGACGTAGGTGAGGTAGTCCTTGCCGGCCTCGCCGCCCGGGTCCGAGGCCCACGGCACGATCGCGACGCCGCGCGACTGGGCCGAGGTGATGCCCGGGAGCTCCGCCTCGCCGCTGCCGCCGGCGTCGGGGATGATCACGACGGCCTTGGCGCCCTGGGCGACCATGCCCTGGAGGCCGGAGATCGCGGCCTGCAGGTCGAACTTCGCGTCGACGGTCTTGACGTCGGTGATGTTGGAGCACTCCTTGAACCCCTGGAGCGCCTGGGCCTTGGACTCCTTCGACCAGCCGTTGAGGCCGCCGCCGTCCTGGAAGCCGGCCACCAGGTCGCCGTCGCCGCACCAGGCGGGGTTGTCGCCGCTGCCGCCGCCGCTGCCGGTGCTGCCGCCGGCGGAGGAGGAGCTGTCGGAGCCGCAGGCGGCGAGGGCCGAGACGGACACGATCGCGAGCGCGGCGAGGCCGGCGGCGCGGGTACGACGCGAGGTGTGACGGACGGTGCTCATGCGGATCCTCCGGAGAGAGTCGGGACGACGGGCGGGTGCCCGTCGCGCGTCACCGGCGGGCGCCGGTGACGTGGGTTGGGTGGACGGACGCCTCAGGCGGCGGTGGACGCCCGGCGGCGGCGGGAGCCGAGCCGGGGCAGGAGGCGACGGGTCCCGAGCCCGACGCCGACAGCGATGACGAGGCCCTGCGCGAGGTTCTGCGCCGCGGGCGGGAAGCCGGCCGCGACCACGACCTGGCTGAGCTGGGTGAGGAACAGCGCGCCGCCGGCCGTGGCGACCACGCTGGCGCGGCCCCCGGCGAACGCGGTGCCGCCGATCGCCACGGCGGCGATCGTCGACAGCAGGTAGGGGTCGCCCTGGAAGGCGCTCGGGCGACCGATGAACCCGGCGAGCAGCACGCCGGTGAGGCCGTAGCAGACCCCCGCGGCGACGTACGCCCCCGCGATCGTGGTGCGCACCGGCAGGCCGACGGCCCGGGCGGCGGCCGGGTTGGCGCCGGTGAGCTCGACGCGGCGGCCGAGGACCGTACGACGCCCCACCCAGGCGACCAGCGCGACGATCACGATCGTCAGCCAGATCAGGACCGGCAGGCCGAGCACCCGGTCGCTGACCGCGCTGGTCAGGGCGGGCGGAGCGCTGGCCGACATGGTGCCGCCGGTGACCGAGAGGATCGTGCCCTGGGCCAGGGCGCTCACGCCGAGCGTCGCGACGAACGGCGTGATGCCGAACCGCGTCACCGCGACCGCGTTGACGAGACCGCCGAGGGCGCCGAGGGCGAGCGCGGCCAGGATCGCCGGCACCAGCTTGCCGTCGGCGCCGCCGCTGACCTCGACCACCGTGACTGCGCTGATCGAGATGATGCCGGCGCTCGACAGGTCGAGGCCGGCCTGCTGGGCGACGAGCGTCTGGCCCATGGCGGCCACCGCGAGCAGCGCTGCGAACGGCAGCATCGACTGCAGCGCGGAGGAGTCGACCGTGCCGGGCACGGTGATGGCCGAGACGACGAACAGCGCGATGGTGAGCAGCCACACCGTCGCGAAGCCCGACCCGAACCAGCGGCGAACCGCGCCGCCGGGCCGCGCCGCGGCCGCGGGGGTGGCGGCGGAGGCGGGCAGCTGGTCGTGGTCTGCGGAGAGCGCGGACGGCATCGGAGCTCCTGACGGCGGTGTGACGGGCGCCACCCATCTGACTCCTGGTGTGGGGTGGGCCACATTGGCCGTCCCCGTGAGAATCGGACCCCTTCGATGACGGGACCCGTGATTCCTCAGCATCGTGCTGACGTCGTCCGAGCCCTCCGCTCACGGGCGCCGTGAGTGCCTCTCGATGGTCACGCGCGTGGCACAGTCGCGCCGTGAGCCGGGAGGTCGAGCAGCGCAACCGGGCGATGCTGCGAGCGCGCGACGCGATGGACCGGCGCTTCGCCGAGCCGCTGGACGTGCCGGGGCTGGCGTCGATCGCGCACGTCTCGCCGGCGCACTTCATACGGACCTTCCGGGCGACGTTCGGCGAGACGCCGCACCGTTACCTGCAGAGACGACGCATCGAGCGGGCGATGGCGATGCTGTGCTCGACGGACCTGTCGGTCACCGAGGTGTGCATGGCGGTGGGGTTCTCGAGCCTCGGGACGTTCAGCCGCACCTTCCGCGAGGTCGTCGGCCAGTCACCGCGCGACTACCGCGCCACCCACCCGCACGTCGACCGCGTGCCCACCCACTTCTCGATGGCGTGGACCCGACCGAGCAGTCTCGGGTCAGCAGTTTCGGAGAAGCGCGACGGCGACGTGGCCCCCTAGCGTCGGGGCCGTGTTCACCGACATCAACATCTCCCAGCTCTTCGTCTTCGACCAGGACGAGGCCCTCGACTACGTCGGCAAGCTCGGCCTGGAGGTCCACACCGACCAGGACCTCGGCTTCATGCGCTGGCTCACCGTGATGGTCCCCGGCCACCCCGAGCGGGAGATCCTGCTCGAGCGCCCCGGCGCCCCGTCGATGGACGAGGAGACCGCGGCGCAGGTGCGCGAGCTGGTCAGCAAGGGCGTGATGGGCGGCTGGGTCGGCTTCGTGACCGACGACTGCCGCAGGACCTACGAGGAGCTCAGCGCCAGGGGCGTGGAGTTCACCGACGGACCCAACGAGCAGCCGTACGGCATCGACGCAGGCATCCGCGACCCGTTCGGCAACAAGCTGCGGTTCGTGCAGCCGCTCGCACCCCAGGGCTGACCCTCCTCAGAGCAGCAGCGCTCAGAACAGCAGCGCGGACGCCGGGTCCTCCAGGATCGAGGCGACGTCGGCGAGGAACTGCGAGCCGGCGGCGCCATCGATGTGGCGGTGGTCGAAGGACAGCGCGAGCGTCGTCACCTGGCGCACGACGATCTCGTCCCGGCCGTCGACCTGGGCGACCCAGGGCTGCTTCTTGATCGCTCCGAAGCACAGGATCGCCGACTCGCCCGGGTTGATGATCGGGGTGCCGGCGTCGACGCCGAAGACGCCGACGTTGGTGATCGTGAAGGAGCCGCCCGCCATCTCGGCGGGCTGGGTGCGGCCCTCGCGGGCGGTGGCGGTCAGCTCGTTGAGCGCGGTCGCCAGCTCGAGCAGCGAGAGCCGGTCGGCGTCCTTGACGTTGGGCACGACCAGCCCGCGCGGGGTGGCGGCGGCGATGCCGAGGTTGACGCCGTGCTTGACCACGATCTCCTGCGCGGCCTCGTCCCAGAACGAGTTCACGATCGGCGTGCGCCTCATCGCCAGCAGCGCGGCCCGGGCCAGCACGAGCAGCGGCGAGACCTTCACGTCGCGGAACTCGCGGCGCGCCCTCAGGCGCTCGACGAACTCGACGGTGCGGGTCGCGTCGAGCGTGACCCACTCCGTCACGTGCGGGGCGGAGTAGGCCGAGGCGACCATCGCCTGCGCCATCATCTTGCGCACGCCCTTGATCGGCTCGCGGGTCTCCCGCTCCCCCGTCCCGGCGTACGACGGCACGGAGGTCGGAGCGGGGGCGGGCGCCGGGCCGCCTGCGGACGCCTGCTCCACGTCGGCACGGCTGATCGTGCCGCCGGGTCCGGTCGCGCTGACCGTGGCCAGGTCGACGCCGAGGTCCTTGGCGAGCTTGCGCACCGGGGGCTTGGCGAGCACCCGCACGGCGGCGGGCTCGCGCTCGACCGGCGTGACGGGCACCGCGGGCTCCGGCTCCTCGGCCTCGACCAGCGGCGAGGCCGCGCCCGGCTCGAACGCCGCCTGCGCCTGCATGTGGGTCGCAACCGCACCGGAGGCGACCTTCCGGGGGCGCCGGGTCGGGCCGCGGTCGGCCTTCATGCGGCCGACCAGCGACTCGCCCTCCCCGCCGCCGGACGCGGCGGGGTTGGAGAGGTCGATGACCATGTCGGCAGCGGGATCGGTCGACGGCGCGGGCGCTGCCGCCTCGTCGGGTGAGCCGATGGCGATGATCGGCGTGCCGACGGGGACGGTCTCGCCCTCGGCGACGAGGATCGCGGTCACCTCGCCGGCGTACGGCGAGGGCAGCTCGACGATCGACTTCGCGGTCTCGATCTCGCAGACGATGTCGTTGACGGCGATGGTGTCGCCGACCTTCACCTTCCAGGAGACGAGCTCGGCCTCGGTGAGGCCCTCGCCGACGTCGGGCAGGAGGTACTCGGGCATGCGGGGGTCTCCTAGAACGCGAGCGAGCGGTCGACGGCGTCGAGCAGCCGGTCGAGGTCGGGCAGCCACTCCTCCTCGAGCCGCGAGGCGGGGTAGGGCGTGTCGAAGCCGCCGACGCGCAGCACCGGCGCCTCGAGGGAGTAGAAGCACTCCTCCTGCACCCGGGCGGCCAGCTCGGCACCGAGGCCGAGGTTGACGTGCGCCTCGTGGCACACGACCGCGCGACCGGTGCGGCGCACCGACTCGTGGACCGGGCCCATGTCGAGCGGGGAGAGGGTGCGCAGGTCGATGACCTCGACCGAGCGGCCCTCGCCGGCGGCGGCCTCGGCGGCCTTGAGGGCGGTCTTGACGGTCGGGCCGTAGGCCAGCACCGTCACGTCGTCGCCCTGGCGCACGACGCGGGAGGTGAACAGCGGCGCGGGCTCGACCGAGTCGTCGAGCTCGGCCTTGTCGGCGTGGTACTGCCGCTTGGGCTCGAGGAAGATCACCGGGTCGTCGCAGGCGATGGCCTGCTGGATCATCCAGTAGCCGTCGACGGGGTTGGAGCAGGCCACGACCTTGAGCCCCGGGGTGTGCGCGAACTGCGCCTCCGGCGACTCGCTGTGGTGCTCGACCGCGCCGATCCCGCCGCCGAAGGGGATGCGGATGACCATCGGCATCGGGATCCGGCCCTGGGAGCGGAAGTGCAGCTTGGCGACCTGGCAGACGATCTGGTCGTAGGCCGGGTAGACGAAGCCGTCGAACTGGATCTCGACGACCGGGCGGTAGCCGCGCATCGCCATGCCGACCGCGGTGCCGACGATGCCGGACTCCGCGAGCGGGCTGTCGATGACGCGGTCCTCGCCGAAGTCCTTCTGCAGGCCGTCGGTGATGCGGAAGACGCCGCCGAGCTTGCCGACGTCCTCACCCATCAGCAGGACTTTGGGGTCGGCCTCCATCGCCTTGCGCAGGCCGAGGTTGAGCCCCTTGGCGAGCGTGATCTTCTCGGTGGTCTGCTGAACCATCAGTGGGCCCCCTCGAACGACGACAGGTAGGCGGCGTACTCGGCCTTCTGGGCCTCGAGCTCGGGCGTCATCTCGGCGTAGACGCGGTCGAAGACGTCGAGCGGCTGCGGGTCGGGCAGCGCCTTGCACCCCTCGCGCAGCCGCACGCCGAGCTCGTCGGCCTCGGTCGCCACGGCGTCGAAGAACGACTGCTCGGCCAGGCCGTTGCGCTTGAGGTAGGCCTCGACGCGGGCGATCGGGTCGCGCAGCTTCCAGCTCTCGACGTCGTCGGAGAGGCGGTAGCGGGTCGGGTCGTCGGTCGTGGTGTGGGCGCCCATCCGGTAGGTGTAGGCCTCGACGAACGTCGGGCCCTGGCCCTCGCGGGCGCGCTGCAGCGCGGCCTGCGTGACGGCGTACGTCGCGAGCACGTCGTTGCCGTCGACCCGCACGCCGGGGAAGCCGAAGCCGAGCGCGCGCTGGTAGAGCGGGATGCGGGTCTGGCGCTCGATGGGCTCGGAGATCGCCCACTGGTTGTTCTGGCAGAAGAAGACGACCGGCGCGTTGTAGGACGCAGCGAAGATGAAGGACTCGTTGACGTCGCCCTGGCTGGAGGCGCCGTCGCCGAAGTGGGCGATGACCGCGGCGTCGCGGTCGGGGTCGCCGGTGCCGACGACGCCGTCGCGCTGCATGCCCATGGCGTAGCCCGTGGCGTGCAGGGTCTGGGCACCGATCACGATGGTGTAGAGCCCGAAGTTGACGTCCTTCGGGTCCCAGTCGCCGTGGTCGACCCCGCGGAAGAGGCCGAGCAGCTTGAGCGGGTCGAGGCCGCGGCACCAGGCGACGCCGTGCTCGCGGTAGGTCGGGAAGACGAAGTCCTGCGGGCGCAGCGCGCGGCCGGCGCCGACCTGAGCGGCCTCCTGACCGAGCAGCTGGGCCCAGATGCCGAGCTCGCCGTGGCGCTGCAGCGCGGTCGACTCGGTGTCGATGCGGCGCACCAGCACCATGTCGCGGTAGAGCCCGCGGATCGCCTCGTCCTCGGCGACGCCCGGGCCGGGGTCGAAGCGGAACTCGGCGTGCTCGACGCGCTCGCCCTCGGGCGTCAGCAGCTGGACCAGCTCGGGTCCGCCGTGCTGCTGGGAGGGGCCGAACACCTCGGCCAGGTCGGGCCCGAAACCGGCTCCGGGGCTCGCGGGGGCAGTGCCGTCCATGCGTCTCCTCAGGTCACGTCCGCAGCAGGGTCTCCGCTGCGGGTTCCACGCGCCCGCCCACCGCGCCGCGGGGTGGTGCGGACTGTGAGCCGGGTCACGATTCGTGCTCCGTCAGCCTAGCCATCCCCACCGACCCTCGCGAACCGAGGCCGCACCGTCTACGTCGCGCCCCACCACCGGGGGACCAGCGTGCGGTGCAGCTCGACGAACGTCGCGGCGCCGGGCGGGTCCGGGTCGGCCAGCCAGGCCTGGATCGCGCCGACCGTGCCGGCGGCCACGAAACGTGCCGCCGTGTCGTGCACGAGCGCAGCAGGCGCGTCGGCGACGGGGGGCGGCCACGTCAGCCGGCCCTGGGCGTCGAGGGCGCGAACAGTGCCGACGAAGTGCTCGGCCAGCATCGCGTGCAGACTGCCGGCGCCGGCGTCCGCGGCGAGGCCGCGACGGTAGACCTCGACGTGGCGGGCGACGTGCTCCAGCACGCCCCCGGTCACCGCCTCCATGGCCTCGCCGGTCGGCCGGTCCGGGTGCGCGAGCAGCCCCGCGCGCAGCACGTCGAGCTCGGCGGACAGCGCCGCCCGCAGGAGCTCGTCGACCGAGGTCGCGTGCTCGTAGAACGTCGAGCGGTGCACCCCGGCCGCACGGGCGACCTGCGTGACGCTCAGCGCGTCGACCGGACCGGCCGCCGCGAGCTCGAGCACGGCGTCGTGGAGGCGCTGACGACTGCGGAGCAGGCGGGCGTCCACGCGGTCTCCTCCTCACACCAGTGCTCGTCGGGAATGCGCCGACACTATCCGACGTTTGTCGGATAGAGGCCCGACGCGGTGCCGGGCCACGACAGACGACAGTCAGACGACAGTCAGAAGGAGTGTGGATCATGGCGACCTACGACGTGGCGGGCCGGTCGGCGATCGTGACGGGCGCGGGCTCGGGCATCGGACGGGCGATCGCCCTCCTGCTCGGTGCCAACGGCGCCTCCGTCCTCGCCCACGACCTCTCCGCCGAGACGGCCGATGCCGTGGCGGCCGAGATCAGGGCAGCGGGCGGCACGGCCGAGGCCTTCGCCGGCGACACCGCCGACCCGGAGGTGGCCCGGCGAGCGGTCGAGGCGGCCCAGGCCCTGGCCCCGCTGCGGATCGCGATCAACAACGCCGGCATCGGCGCGGCCCCGGCCTCGATCGGCGACTACCCGGAGGACGACTGGTCCCGGGTCATCGACGTCGACCTCAACGGCGTCTTCCGCGGCCTGCGCGCCCAGCTGCCGGCCATCGCGGCCAACGGCGGCGGTGCGGTCGTCACCATGGCCTCGGTGCTCGGCTCGGTCGGCCTGGCCGGCAACGCGGCGTACGTCACCGCGAAGCACGGCCTCATCGGCCTCACCAAGAACGCCGCGCTGGAGTACTCCGGCCAGGGTGTGCGCGTCAACGCCGTCGGCCCCGGCTTCATCGAGACCCCCGCCCTGGTCGACGCCATGGACGCCGACGCCCGCGCGGGCCTGGCCGCCCAGCACGCGACCGGCCGTCTCGGCACCCCCGAGGAGGTCGCCCACCTCGTCGCCTTCCTGGTCTCCGACGCCGCGAGCTTCGTGACCGGCAGCTACCACCTCGTCGACGGGGGCTACGCCGCGCACTGACCAGCACCTGCGGGATCACCCGTCTGGGTCACCTTGTCCGATTCGCCTGCCGGACCAGTCCAGCTCCGGCAGACTTGGGAGTGCTCGGGGGGTGCCGAGCCGGCGGGTACGGCAGCCGGCCTTGCACAGAGAGTGATCCATGGCTGTCCACACCGACGTGCGCAGCACGCGCACGGGCCGCGAAGAGCGGCGCCAGCGAGCCGTCGAGGCGCTCGGGCTGACCGAGAACGTCCGCGAGGAGCGCTTCGACCGCATCACGCGCCTGGCGCGCGCGCTGTTCGACGTCGACGCCTCGACCGTGACGGTGCTCGACCGCGACCGGGCGATCTACCCCGGCGCCGCGGGGTACGACGGCACCCCGCTGCCGCGGCAGGAGACCCTGTGCGACCGGGCGACGTCGGAGGAGTCGCTGCTGGTCGTGCCGGACGCGACCCAGGACCCGCGCTTCGACTCCCTCGACATCGTGACCAGCGGCGTCATCAGCTTCTACGTCGGCGCCCCGCTGCGCGACGGCGCGGGCAACGTCGTGGGCGTGCTCTGCGCCTTCGACTCCGCGGCGAAGATGCCGTCGCCGACCCAGCTCAAGGCCTTCGAGGACCTCGCGGTGTGGGCGCAGCAGGAGCTCGTCGGTCACGCCGAGCGGCGCGGCGCGCGCCAGGTGCAGACCTCGCTGCTGCCCGACCGGCCGCTCGAGCTCGACGGGTGGGACGTCGCGGGGCTGTGCCTGCCGGCGCTGGCCGTCGGCGGCGACTTCTACGACTACGGCGTCTCGCACGGCGTGCTGCACCTCGGCCTGGGCGACGTCATGGGCAAGGGCACGGGCGCCGCCCTGCTCGGGGCGGGCGTGCGCGCCGCGATCCGCGCCACCCACCAGGAGGTCGTCGCGGGCGGCGACCTCGGGCGCAGCGCCACCCGGGTCGCCCGCGGCCTCGGCGCCGACCTGGAGCGGTCGGGCTCGTTCGCGACGGTCTTCGAGGCCGCCGTCGACCTGTGCGACGGCACCGTCCGCTCCGTCGACGCCGGGCTCGGTCTCGTGCTCGTCGTACGCGCGGACGGCTCGTGCGAGCGCCAGGTCGGCCGGGGCCGCCCGTTCGGCGTGCTGCCCGACGACACCTGGGAGCAGCAGACCTTCCACCTCGAGCCGGGCGACCGGCTCGTGGTCTTCAGCGACGGCCTGCTCGACCTCGTCGACGACCAGCTGCGCTGGTGGGAGCCGGTGGGCGCGATGGTCGGCGAGGCCGCCGACACCGCGAGCCTGCTGGCCCACGTCTCCGCCCTCGCCGCGGCGCACACCGCCCTCGACGACGTCACCGTGCTGGTCGTCCACCGGCACGCCGGAGCCCAGGGGGCTGCGTGAGCCGGCGCGGCCCGGTCGAGCGCACTCCTCAGCAGGCGGCGCGGCGGCTGGTGCTGATCCGCGTCATCGTGGTGCTCACCGCGGTCCTGGGCGTCAACTACGTCGCCTGGCGCTGGCTGTTCTCGGTGCACTGGGGTGCGTGGTGGATCGCGGTGCCCCTCGTGATCGCCGAGACCTACAGCCTGGTCGACTCACTGCTCTTCGGGCTGACCATGTGGCGGCTCAAGGACCGCGGGGCCGCGCCACCACCCCCGCCCGACGTGACCGTCGACGTCTTCATCACCAGCTACAACGAGCCGGTCGAGATGGTGATGCGCACCGCCCGGGCCGCGAAGGCGATCCGCTACCCGCACGAGACGTGGGTGCTCGACGACGGCAACCGCGAGGAGATGCGGCTGGCCTGCGAGGCCGAGGGCGTCGGCTGGATCACCCGGTCCTCGGCGTGGACCGACCGCCCGCGCCACGCCAAGGCCGGCAACCTCAACAACGCGCTGCTCGCCACCGAGGGCGAGTTCCTGCTGATCCTCGACGCCGACCAGGTGCCGCTGCCCGAGATCCTCGACCACACGCTGGGCTTCTTCACCGACGAGCAGATGGCGCTCGTGCAGACGCCGCAGTGGTTCGTCAACGTGCCCGAGTCCGACCCGCTCGGCAGCCAGGCCCCGCTCTTCTACGGGCCCATCCAGCAGGGCAAGGACGGCTGGAACGCCGCCTTCTTCTGCGGCTCCAACGCCGTCATCCGCCGCGAGGCGCTGATGCAGCTCGGCGTGAGCGGCTACGTCGGCGAGGTCGAGGTGGGCGTCCACCGCGCGCTGCGCACCGGTCGCCGGATCGTGACCGAGGCGCGGCGCTCGCTCGAGCGCGACCCCTCTCCGCACGACAACGCCGCCCAGGTCGCCGCGGCCCTGGACAAGATCCTCTACGACATCGGCCGCGCCCGGCGCGAGCTCGCCCGCGGCGTCGCGCTCTTCGACGTGACCTACCGCTTCCAGCGACGGCTCGCCTCGATCCGCCGCGAGCTCGTCGCCGCCGACCTGCACGCGCTGCGCTCCGACCTCGCGATCGTCGCCGAGCTCGAGGGGCTCGCCGCGGACCCCGACGAGCGGCTCGCGACCGTCGACGAGGCCGTCCTCGAGCAGCTCGCCCAGCGCGAGTGGTCGCCGCTCGGTGCCGTGGAGACCGTGCAGGCCCTGGTCGACGCAGTCGACGTCGACCGCGCCGCCGAGGCGCAGCCGATCATGCCGCTGGCCACCATCTCGGTCACCGAGGACATGGCGACCTGCATGCGGCTGCACTCGCTCGGCTGGCGCTCGGCGTACCACGACGAGGTGCTCGCGCACGGTCTCGCGCCCGAGGACGTGCAGACGATGATGACCCAGCGGTTGCGCTGGGCGCAGGGCACGGTGCAGGTGATGTTCCGTGAGAACCCGCTGCGCCAGCGGCGGCTCTCGGTCCCTCAGCGGCTCATGTACTTCGCGACGATGTGGAGTTATCTCTCCGGCTTCGCCGCGGTCGTCTACATCGCCGCCCCCGTGATCTACCTGCTGTTCGGGATCTTGCCGGTGCAGGCGATCAGCACCGACTTCTTCATCCGGCTCGTGCCGTTCCTGATCGTCAACCAGCTGCTCTTCTGGGTGGTCGCCGACGGCCGCCCGACCTGGCGCGGCCAGCAGTACTCCCTGGCGCTGTTCCCGGTGTGGATCAAGTCCTTCACCTCGGCGTTCGGCAACGTCTTCCTCGGCCGCACCCTCGACTTCGCCGTGACGCCCAAGGTGCGCCGCGAGGACGACGGCGGGCGGCCCTGGCACCTCGTGAAGCCGCAGCTCGTCGCGATGGGCCTGCTCGCCGGCTCCGGCGTCATCGGGCTGGTGCGGCTGCTCGCCTTCGACCAGGGCAGTCCGCTCGGGGTCTACCTCAACCTGTTCTGGGTCGCCTTCGACCTGGTGATCTTCTCGGTCGTCATCAGCGCCGTCCGCTACCGCGGCTTCCAGCCCGCCGGGCAGCCCGTCGAGCAGCCCGGTGAAGCCGCACCCGAGCCCCGACCGACCGCGCCCCTGCCCGCCGTACGCCGTCCCGTCCCGACCCACCGAGGAGAACGCAGATGATGGAGCTCGACGTCCGCACCGACGAGCGGGGGGTCGGCGTGGTCGTGCCCCGCGGTCGGCTCAACATGGTGTCCGCCCGCAGCCTGCGCGACGCCCTCGACACCCTCGTGAACGACGGCACGCACCGGATCGTGGTCGACCTGGCCGAGACGACCTTCATGGACTCCTCCGGTCTCGGCGCTCTCATCGCCGGACTCAAGACCGCACGCCAGGCGGGCGGCGACCTGCGCATCGCGCGGCCGACGCCCGCGGTCACGACCGTCTTCGAGCTCACCAACCTCGACAAGGTGCTGCGCCCGCGCGAGAGCGCCGAGGCGGCGTTCGATGACTGAGGGTCGCCTGCAGGTCGACGGGCACGCGCAGCCCGAGGTGCTCGACCAGGTGCACACCGAGCTCGAGCAGCTGTGGGAGACGACGGGCGACGTGTCGATGCGCGACCGGATGCGCTTCGAGATGGGGCTGATGGAGATCGTCGGCAACGTCGTCGAGCACGCCTACCGGCTCGACCAGGGCTCGGCGGCACGGGTGCTCAGCGTCTCGGTCACCGTCACCGACTCCGAGGTGCGCGGCGTGCTCGCCGACAACGGCCTGCCCGTCGAGGTCGACCTCGGCGACGTCACGCTCCCGGATCCCGAGGCCGAGTCGGGCCGCGGGCTGGCGATGGCGCTCGCCTCGCTCGACCACCTCGAGCACGCCCGCGTCGCGGGCTGCAACCGATGGACGCTGGTGTGCGAGCGCAGCGCGCCCTGACGTCCGTCCTCACGGGGCTGCTGGTCCTCCTGGTCCTCCTCGGGCCGGGGGCGCCCGCGCGCGCCGCGGAGGACACACCCCAGGAGACCCGCAGTGATCCCGTCCCGCCGCCGCCCACCGGCGCGCCGTGGTTCGGCCCCGGGCTGGACTGGTCGAGCGAGCTCCCGGCCGACTACTCCGGTCGCCTCGGAGAGACCCCGTCGCTCTACGCCCAGCGCATCGACTACCCGCTGACCGACCAGTCCTCGACGTACCTGCAGCAGTTCGCGGAGCAGGCCGCCACCGAGGGCGCGGTCGCCGTGGTCAGCCTCGAGCCGCAGGTGCCGCTCACCGACCTCACCGACGCCCAGGCCCAGGACCTCGCCGACGAGCTGGCCACGCTGCACCACGACTACGACAGCGAGTTCCTCGTCCGGTTCGCGCCCGAGATGAACGGCAGCTGGGTCACCTGGGGCCAGCAGCCCACGGCGTACGTCGCGGCGTTCCGCGCGGTCGCCACCGCGGTGCACGCCACCACCGAGCACGCCGCGATGGTGTGGTCGCCGGCCTACGGCGCGGGGTACCCGTTCGGGAAGTCCTACGGCGCCGTCGACCCCTCCGGCGACCGCGAGGTCGCGCAGCTCGACACCGACGGCAACGGCGCGGTCGACGCCGACGACGACCCCTACGGTCCCTACTTCCCGGGCGAGCGCGCCGTCGACTGGGTGGGGCTCTCGCTCTACCACTTCGGCCTCGACCAGGAGTTCGGCCGCAACACCGTCCCGGTCGCGGGCGAGCTCGAGCAGCGCCTCGACGAGCGCTGGGGCTACGCCGACGACACCGCTCGGGTGCCGTTCTACGACCGCTTCGCCGAGCCGCGCGGCACGCCGTTCCTCATGGAGACCGGCGCGCTCTTCAACCCCTCCGAGAAGGGCGCCGACGGCTCCGCCACGGAGAAGGCGATCAAGCAGGGCTGGTGGCGCCAGGTCTTCGCCGCCTCCCGGACGCACCCGCTCGTCGCCGCGATCAGCTGGCTCGAGCTCGCCCGCTCCGAGGCCGAGGTGGGCGGCGCGACCGTGCAGTGGGGCGCGGCCCGCACCGACGGCCTGGCCGCCGCGCTGCGCACCGACCTCGACCGCTCCGACGTCACGATGGGACCGGTCACCCGGGTGCTCGACCTGCAGGCCGGCAACGAGGCGACCGCCCAGGGCCGTCTGCCCGACGCCGGCGACACCAGCGCGGAGATGGGCTGGATCGTCTTCTGCGTCGCGCTGCTCGCCGTCGCGTTCGCCTTCGCCGGGCTCGCCGGGCGCTACCTGCCGTCGTGGCGCTACCCGCTGGAGAACGACCCCCGCGACCAGCGTCTCGACCTGTTCCGCGGCTGGATCATCCTCGTCGTCGTCTTCACGCACACCGAGGTCGCGGGCCTCTACACCTACATCAGCCTCAACGCGATCGGCGCGATCACCGGCGCGGAGATGTTCGTGCTGCTGTCGGGGATCGTGCTCGGGATGATCTACCTCCCCACCGTCGCCAAGCTCGGCGAGTGGGGCACGGCGATCACCATGTGGCGCCGGGCGCGCAAGCAGTACCTCGTCGCGCTCGCCGTGGTCGTCCTGGTGTGGCTGCTCGGCAAGGTGCCGGGCGTCTCCACGTCGGTCGTGACGACGTTCACCGACCGCGGCACCGGCGAGAACGGCCAGTCCGCGCAGGGACTCGTCTACGACCTCTACCCCAACTTCCCGCGGCTGTTCGACTACCCGCCGCCGTGGTACGCCGTGAAGCAGCTCCTGCTGCTCGAGCAGGGCCCGTGGGTCTTCAACATCATGGGGCTCTTCGTCGTGCTCTCGCTGGTGCTGCCGCTGTGCATGGTGCTCGTCAAGCGTCGGCTCTGGTGGCTGCTGCTGGCGATCTCGTGGGCGCTCTTCGTCTGGAACTACGTCAGCCCCCAGCACCCGCTGCCCTCGCAGTTCGAGGGTGTCTTCCCGCTGCTGTCGTGGCAGGTGCTGTTCACCCACGGCCTGGTGCTGGGCACCTACCGCCGCCGGATCACCCGCGCCCTCACCTCACGCTGGGGCCGCGTCGGCTGCACGGTCTTCGTGATGGCCTACGCGCTCTCGCTGATCTGGCTCTGGCTCGGCCACCGCTACGGCTACGCCTCCACGCCGTTCCCCGAGGGCTCCTACGACTGGCTCTACGCCAACGCCTACAACCGCGTCTTCCTGCAGCCCGGCCGCCTCGTCGACTGCGTGCTGATGATCATCGTGGCCTACGCCGTGCTCACCCGGTGCTGGAAGCCCGTCAACGCCGTCGTCGGCTGGCTCTACACGCCGCTGGGCGCCGCCTCGCTCTACGTCTTCGTGGTCCACGTCTTCTTCGTCGTCGCCGTGGCCAACATCCCCGGCCTTGACCGCATGAACCCGTGGACCGGCACCCTGATCCACACCGTGATCATGATGCTGATCTGGCTGATGGTGAAGAAGAGGTTCCTCTTCTCGGTCATCCCGCGGTAGTGGGTTTCGAGCGGGCCGCGGCCGGCCTCGACCACTGGTGCCGGTGGTCGAGGGAGGACGACGCCCTCGCCGCGCGTGCGAGCGGTCTCGACCCCGGCCGGGTTCACCCGCGGTCCGAGAGCTCCAGTGCCCGGTCCAGGTCGGAACGCCGGCCTGTGAGCCCGAGCAGCTCCGGGCCCCGGCGTGTGTTCTTCCAGTGGAGGACGAACGCGGCAGCCTGACCGTTCTGGAGGTCGTAGACATCGACCCACACCGCGAGCCGCCCACCGTGCTCGTTGCCGCCGGTGAGGACGACGAGCCGCTCCGCATGAGCCTGCTCAGCCGCCGCGAGGCTGACGGCCGCCCGCCGGTCGGTGGTCGGCAGGCGGAGCCTGTCCGGGTTCTCCGTCGACCGCCCGGGTCGGAAGACGAGCACGAGGCTTCCGTCGACGCCACCACCCCGCCTGAACTCCTTCATGACCCATCCGCTCGCCCAGTCCACGAGGCTGCGGCGTGCGGGGCCCGAGGCCGCGAGGTCCAGGTCGGGCGGGCTCGCGGGTGTCGCCTCGCTGCCGAGCCCGCCGGAGCCGAGGGCCGAACCCCCTGCTGGCGGCGAAGACGCGCTCAGGAGCGCGACGAGGTGATCCTGCAGCGCAACCGCCGACCGAGGCACTTGGACCGAGAACGCGATGTCGGTAGGGACGTCGGTCGTGAACAGGTGGATGACGGTCGCGTCCTCGCGAGACGACAGCACCGCCTCGCGCACACGGGCTCGTTCGACGACGTCGACGTGCTCGTGCTTCGAGAACACCCCCCGCGTGGACGCCAGCGCGACGACCTCGGTGGTGACGACGAGGAAGGCGAGTCGTGACGTCCCGGGCATCGCGACGACGCCGGCGAGGAGAACCTCACCGCGTCGGGAGGCCTCGTCGACCGGCACGCGGTACTGCCGGTACAGCTCCCGCGTCGTGCGCTCCAGATCAGGTGGTGCCGGCTCCATCAGTGTCAGCATGCGAGCGATGCCGGCGTCGATCGTCCTCACGATCCCCACTCAAGCAGGTCCCGTGGCGTCTCGGGCAGACACGTGGGAGGGGTTCGTGCAGTCCGTACGGGTCAGGCGCAGAGGGTCAGGCGCAGAGGGTCAGGCGCAGAGGGTCAGTCCCAGAGGGTCAGCCGCGACCGTGCGGCTCCAGCCAGACGTCGGGGTCGGGACCCTTCGGCACGACGCCGGTCGGGTTGATGTCGGTGTGCACGCGGTAGTAGTGAGCCTTGATCTGGTCGAAGCGGGTCAGCTCGCCGAAGCCCGGGCTCTGGTAGAGGTCGCGCGCGTAACCCCACAGTGCCGGCATCTCGGTGAGCTTCTGCCGGTTGCACTTGAAGTGGCCGTGGTAGACGGCATCGAAGCGCGCGAGCGTGGTGTAGAGCCGCACGTCGGCCTCGGTGATGGCGTCGCCCATCAGATAGCGGCGGTCGGTGAGCCGCTCCTCCAGCCAGTCCATCGCGGTCCACAGCCGGTCGTACGCCGCGTCGTAGGACTCCTGGTCACCGGCGAACCCGCAGCGGTAGACGCCGTTGTTGACCTCGGTGTAGACGCGCTTGTTGACCTCGTCCATCTCCTCGCGCAGGTGCGCGGGCCACAGGTCGGGCGCGTCGTCCGAGTGGAACTCGCGCCACTCGTGGAAGAAGTCGTGGGTGATCCACGGGAAGTCGTTGGTGACGACCTCCCCGGTCGAGATCTCGACCATCGCCGGGACCGTGATGCCCTTCGGGTACGCCGGGAAGCGGGCGAAGTAGGCCTGCTGGAGCCGCTCGATGCCGAGCACCGGGTCCTTCCCGCCCTCGTCGAGGTCGAAGGTCCACGACCGCATGTCGTGGGTCGGGCCGCACACGCCCATCGAGATGACGTCCTCGAGGCCGAGCAGGCTGCGCACGATGATCGCGCGGTTGGCCCACGGGCAGGCCCATGAGGCGACGAGTCGGTAGCGGCCCGGCTCGACCGGCCACAGCGGGACGTCGGCGTTGCCGTGCTCGGGGCGCCGACCGTCCTCGGTGATCCGGTCGGGGATGTAGGCGGTGTCGCGGTTGAAGCCGCCCTTCTCGACGTATCCGGTCACGGACGGGCGGTACCCGGACGGTTGAAGGCTCAACCGCCCGGAAGGGCCGGTTCAGCCCGCGGCGCCGACGGCGACGTCCGCGAGCGGGAGAGCACCAGCGCCCGGGCGGTCGAGACCGCCCGGGCGCCGGGAAGAGCTGGTGGAGCTGGGTTGAGCTGGAGGTCAGGCCTTGGCCTTGACCTCGACGGTCTGGGCAGCGACCTTCTTGTTGCCCTTGTAGACCACGGTGTACTCGTGCGTGCCGGCGACGACGCCCTTGAGGTTGACGAGGAGCTTGCCGCGCACGACGCGGCCCTTGCCGACCTTGACGTCGTCCTCGTAGACGAAGACCTTGCCCTTGGCGAGCTTGAGGGCCTTGGCCTTCTTGACGCCCTTGACCTTCACGATGCCCGTGATGCGCAGGACGGTCTTCTTGCCGACGACGGCCTTCTTGGCCTTGACCTTCTTCAGCTTCGAGACGAGGCCGACCTTGACGGCGTCGGTCGAGGCCGAGCCGACGAAGTCGCCGTTGCGGGCGGTGACGACGGCGCGGACGGTCTTGCCGAGGTCGGCCTTCGACAGCGTGTAGGTCGGGGTGGTGGCGACCTGGGCGTCGTTGATGAGCCACTGGTAGGTGTACTCGGTGCCGGCCCTGACGGTCCAGGTGCCCGGGTCGACGCTCAGGGTCTTGCCGGGAGCGGCCTGGCCCTCGAGCTCAGGGGCCTTGGAGGCCTGCAGCGTGTTGGTCAGCGCGATGTCGATCGGCTGGGTGATGGCGCCGGCGGCGCCGGTCTCGACCGGCGTGGCCTCGGCGAACGTCGAGCCGGTCTTGTAGAACTTCGAGATGTAGTTGACGACCGGGCCGCCCGCGGCGGGCTGCGCCGACGCGAAGTAGCGCAGCGTGTAGCTCTCGTTGGGGTCGAGATCGTCGAGCAGGTAGGTGACCTCCGCGCCGCGACCGGTGGTGGCCGGGTCGTTGTCGAAGAAGGTGCGGGTGACCTGCACATCGTCGGCGTCGTACGCCGTGACCGAGCCGGTGTAGACGTAACCGGCGGGCACCGGCACGGAGACCGTGCCCTTGATGCCGGCGGAGAGCGCGAGCGAGATGGTCGGCACGGTGGTGACGGAGCCGGCGGCGCCGAGGGTGATCGCCGTGGCCTTGGCCTCGGTGTCGGCGTCGTTGTAGTACTCGCCCTGCCCGCGCAGGGTGTCACCGGTGAGCGTGCGCGCGTCGTAGGCGTAGACCTTCACCTGCGGGCGGTCCTGGACGGCGCCGGTCAGGAGGACGCCGCCGTTGCTGGCGGTGCCACCGTCGAAGTCGAAGTAGTACTCACCGGCAGCGTCGGTGAAGGCGGTGCCGAGCTCCTGGAGGGTGCCGTTCACCTCGACGTCGTAGGCCGTCACGGCCAGGCCCGCGACAGCCGTGCCGTTGAGCTGGGCGATGCCCGCGAGGTCGGCGCCGGCCGGCGGGGCGGCGTTCGCCGCGGGGGCGGCGACGAGGGAGAGCGACGCAGCACCGACGGCGAGGGCCGTCAGCGACGCGAACTTCTGGGGAGTGCGCATGGGAACCTTTCGTGGCAGTGGACGAGGGCGCGAACCGGTCCTGCCGTGTCGGCCCGCGCACCGTGCACGCCCCCACCCCCGAGGGTGCAGCATGACCGGCGGCTCTTTGTCTACCAGCCTGGGTTAATTCTGGGTGGCGAACACGCAAGTCGGACTGGACAGACCTTGACAGGTCGGTCACATCTCGTCGGCGGTCTAGCGCCGCAGCGACGCCACGAACTCCAGCTTGTCCAGCACCGGCGCAGGGATGACGAACGGGTAGAGGTCGTCCTTGCCCATGGACCGGTTGATCATGTTCAGCGCCACCGTCAGCGGCGCCCAGACGCCGGTGACGACGTCGCGGAACGTCGAGAACGCCGTCACGGGGGCGACCGCTGTCAGGCCGTACTCCCCCGCGGTCTCGATCGTGTCGCTGATGTGCAGGAAGTGCGCCCAGGTCTCGGCGAAGTCCTCGAACGGGTGCATCGTGGCGTAGCTGCTGAGGTAGCGGTCCTCCCACCCGGCCGGCGGGCCGTCGGCGTAGTGCCGGTCGATCGCCGCCTGGTAGTCCTGCGACTCGTCGCCGAACAGCGCGCGGCAGCGCGCCATCAGGTCGTCGCCGCGCACCAGCTGCCACTCGTAGTAGTGCCCCACCTCGTGACGCAGGTGGCCGAGCATCGTGCGGTAGGGCTCACCGAGCTGCAGCCGCACCCGCTCGCGGTACGCCGCGTCGCCCTCGGCCAGGTCGATCGTCACGACGCCGTCGGCGTGCCCGATCGTCACCTGCTCGTGGGTGCTCGAGAGCATGTCGAAGGCGAGCCCGCCCTTGGGGTCCATCCCCTTGTCGTGAACCGCGAACCCGAGGGTGTCGAGCTCGTAGACGAGGTGTCGCTTGGCCCGCTCGGCGGCCGGGTAGAGCGCCATCCCGTCGGTGTCGGCGTCGTTCGGACGGGTGCGGGTCAGGTCGCAGGCCGAGCACTGACCGCCCTGCCAGCGGGAGAGCCACGTGCAGCCGTGCAGATCGAAGTGGCGGCAGCGGTGCCAGACCAGCCCCTGCGCGTCGACGTAGCGCCCCAAGCCGTCGACGGGCACGATCGCGCGCTCCTCGCGCGAGAAGCCGAGCGGGCTCCCGCACGAGACGCACGAGGAGTTCTCGAAGTGGAGCTGGTTGTCGCACACCCGGCAGCGGAACGCCTTCACGGC
The DNA here is from genome assembly GCF_009823805.1 of Nocardioides flavescens. Taxonomy (GTDB): domain Bacteria; phylum Actinomycetota; class Actinomycetes; order Propionibacteriales; family Nocardioidaceae; genus Nocardioides; species Nocardioides flavescens. The sequence continues at coordinate 56,426 of NZ_WUEK01000011.1, forward strand.
TCGCACGGTGTCACGCGAGCCGCGCAGGCAAACCCCGCCGAGGCGCACATCTCACGGCGGCGTGCGTCAGTCGTCCTCCCACGTCGCGCCGGGGCGCAGGCCGTCGGGCTCGACGCTCGTCACCCTCGTCGGCATCCCGATCAGGCTGCGGAAGCTCGCATACGTCGTCGTGTACGCCGGGCGCGAGTTGCCCCTGCCCTTCCACATCAGGTCGAAGTTGCGCACGTACTTCCGCGCCACCCCGGCCCCGCGGATGCTGAACAGCACCTCGTCCTGCGCGGTGCCGAGCCCGGCCCAGTTCGACGAGCCGGTGAAGGTCAGCGAGGTGCGCGGGCGACCGGCGTACGTGCCGCGGATGACGAGGTACTTCTGGTGGGTGTAGAGCTCGACCTCGCCGTCGCCGTTGCGGTCGAAGCCGGTCGAGCGCAGCGGCACCCGCCCGCGCGGGGTCTGCTTGCCGAGGACCTGCTTGGTCCTGAACCCGATGAGGCCGTAGTCGACGCGCACCTGGCACCCCTCGGCGTACTTCTGGCGGAGAGCGGCGGCCAGGTAGTTGCCGCGCTGGCCGCGCATGGAATGCATCGAGAGGTCCAGCTTCGTACGACGGCCGTCGGTCACGCACTGCACGCGGTCGAGGATCTCCAGCACCGGGTCGTCGCGACGGTTGGAGGTGCGCGGGAAGACCTGGGTGGTGAACTTGTCGACCGCCTCGTCGCAGGCCTGGCCCTCGCCGGCGCGCGGGGTGCCGCAGAAGGTGTACGCCGGTCGCTTGGTCGACCAGTCGCGCTTCATGTCGTTGAACAGCGCGACGTACTGGTCGAACATCGCGCGGCGCCCCGAGGTGATGAACAGGTCGTTCCACTGGTGCACGTGGGCGTTGAGCATCATGTTGGCCGAGCCGACCATGAGCACGCGCTTGGACTTCCCGGCCTCGGTGAACGTGTAGAACTTCGAGTGCAGGTTGCGGTCGGGCGTCGCCGATCGGCACCCGCTCCTGCACTTGTAGATGAAGCTGCTCGCCCAGCGGTTGGTGCCGAGCCGGGCGCGGAGGTACTTCATCGCCTTGGTGTCCTGGTGGTCGTTGAGCAGCAGCTGCACCTTGACCCCGCGGCGATGCGCGGCGGCGAGCGCCTCCGCGACCGGCATCCGGTCGAAGGAGTAGAGCGCGATGCGGATCGTGCTGCGCTTCGGCGTCGCCCGGATCGCCGCCAGCACCTGCCGCTCGATGCGGAACTTCGCCGCCTGTGAGCCCCGCGGGTTGTTGAAGAACGGCCCCTCGGGCGCGCGGTAGCCCTTCGTGGCCTTGGCCGCCTCCGCGTGCTCGGTCGTCACCGGGGTCGGTGCGACGGCGAGCAGGGTCGCGACGAGCGCGAGGACTGCGAAGCGGACCGCGGTCACCGCTGGTTGAGGAGGCGCGCCAGCGCCGTCTCGCAACCACTCACGGAGAAGGACAGGACGGTGAAGAAGTCTGCGGAGCATCACCAGGTACGACGGAGCCGAGCCCCGCGGAGTTGGGCGCAGTGATCGTCTGTGAGCCGCGCCTCCTGGTAGCACAGGTGCTACTACCATGGGTCCATGACGACCGTGGGGCTCCGAGAACTACGACAGGACGCGTCCGAGCTCGTCCGCCGTGTCGAGGCAGGCGAGGAGATCACCATTTCGGTGTCCGGGCGTCCGGCGGCCCGACTCTCGCCGGTCCGGCCGGCTCGGTGGCGGACGTGGGACGAGGTCGAGGAGCTGTTCCAGGGGCCGGCCGACCCGGACTGGCGCGAGGACCGCGACCTCGTCGACGGTGAGCTGCGCGACCCGTGGGAGGCGCGGTGACCGGCGAGCGGGCCGTGCTCGACACGAGCGTCGTCATCGACGAGGGCCTCTCCCCGCTGCCGGGAGTGCTGGCCATCAGCACCGTGACGCTGGCCGAGCTCCACTTCGGGGTGATGGTCGCGAAGAGCTCACCGGTGCGGGCCGAGCGACTGCGACGGCTGAGCGTCCTTCAGCACCGCTTCGACGCACTCCCGGTGGACGACGCGGTCGCGGCGAGCTACGGGCGTCTGTCGGCGGCGGTCGTCGAAGCCGGGCGACGGCCCCGCGGTCGGGTGATGGACCTCCTCATCGCCGCCACCGCACACGCGCACGACGCTCGCCTCTACACGCGCAACCCAGGGGACTTCAGCGGGCTCGAGGAGCTCGTCGAGGTGGTGGCCGTCTGAGGTCGGTCGACCTCAGGCTGATCGTGACGGGCCCGCCGGCCGGGTCGGCGCTCGACACGACGCTCGCGGGCACGCGGTAGACCCGGCCGGGCGCGGCGGGCCATGCAGTGCGGGCCCGGCCGATCTCGCGGCCGTCCTGAGTGGCGACGACGACCGGCAGCAGCCTGGAGGTCTCCGGCCACAGCAGCAGGTCACCTCGGGGTGTCCGCTGACCGGACACCAATCGCTGGGGGCTCACCCAGCGGAAGTCGTCGCTCGCCAGGAGCGGCACCGAGTCTGACTCGCCGAGCACGCCCCTCAGGTCGGCCACGACGCCGTCTGCGACGTGCCGTCCGTCGAGGGCGGCCGCGTCGGCGGTGTCCACCGGATGGACGAGGTTGCCGACGGCGAACACACCGGCTCGGCTGGTGCGCAGCGACCCGTCGACGCTGGGGCCACGGGTGCCGCGATCCAGGTCGAGCCCGGTGAGCCGGGCGAGCTCGTGGTCGGGCACCCAGTCGCCGGTCGTGACCACGGTGTCGCACTCGACCCGGGTGCGCTCGCCGGTGTCGAGGTGCTCGAGCACGACCGCCTCGACCCGGGTGCGGCCCTCGATGCTGACCACGCGACTGCGGGTGCGCACCGGCACGTGCGTGGCGCGGCCCCACGCCCGGAACGCGGCGTACGCCTCGGCGTGGGCGTAGCGGCTCACCATCGCGACCGTCTCGCAGCCGGCCTCGCGCAGCGTCACGACCGCCGACCAGCTCACCAGCTCGGCACCGACGACGACGGCCCGCCGGCCGACCTCGGCGTGGTGGAGGTGGACGAGGTTCTGCAGCTGACCGGTGGTGTACACGCCGTCGGGACGGTCGCCGGGGATGCGGCGGGCCGGGCGCGGGCGCTCGCGGGCGCCGGTGGCGAGCACGACGGCGTCGGCCTCGACGACGTGCCGGCCGCGGGGCGAGGTGACGAGCAGCCGTCGCTCGCCGTCCCAGCCGGTCACCTGCGCCTCGGTCTCGAGCACCGCTCCGGCGTCACGGGCGGTCGCGGTGAGACGGCGCGCGTACGCCGGCCCGGAGACGAAGCGGTGGAGGTCGCGCAGGCCGTAGCCGGGGTGGTCGCTGTGGCGCGGGATGCCGCCGGTCTCGCGCTCGCGCTCGATCACGCGCACCTCGCCGTCGACGACCGGGGCGAGCGCGGTCGCCGCGGTGAGGCCCGACGGCCCACCGCCGACCACCGCGACGGCGACGTGCTCGACCGGGAGCTCGGCGCTCACTGCGCCACCCCCTGCGCGAGCAGCGACGCCGCGTCAGCGCCGCAGTAGAACCCCTGGCACCGACCGCCGGCCATCCGGGTGCGGCGCCGCAGCCCGTCGAGGTCGCACGGCGGGATCGTCGAGGCGAAGGCGTCGCGCACCTCGCCCGCGGTGACCCGCTCGCAGAAGCAGACGATCCGCCCGTACGCCGGGTCGCGGGCGATCAGCTCGGCGTCCTCGTAGGGGCGCACGCCGGCCTCGCCGAGGTTCGGCATCCGGGGCGGCTCGGGCAGGTCGTCGCGTTCGGTGAGGTCGAGGTCGGTCGCGCCCAGCAGCCCGACGACGTGCTCGGCCAGCGCCATCCCGGCGGTGAGACCGGTTGAGCGGATGCCGCCGACGAGCAGGTAGCGCGCGTCGGCGTCGAGGTCGACGAGGTAGTCCTCGCTCGCGATCGCGGCGCGCAGCCCGGCGTAGGAGGCCGTCACCTCCTCCTCGAGCAGCGACGGCATCAGCCGCTCGCCCTTGCTGAGCAGGAAGTCGAACCCCTCCTCGGTGGTGCCGGTGGCGGTGCGGTCCTCGATGTTCTCCGAGGTGGGGCCGAGCATGACGTTGCCGTAGATGGTCGGGCTGACGAGCACGCCCTTGCCGCGCGAGGACGGCACCGGCAGCACGATGAGCGGGACCTTGGGCCGGGCGAGCTTGTCGAAGACGAACAGCTCGCCGCGACGCGGGGTGACGGTGAACCGTTCGTGGCCGAAGAGCCGGTCGACCGCGTCGGCGCCGAGGCCGGCGGCGTTGACGACCCACCGCGCGTGGACGTCGCCGCGCGCGGTCTCGAGGCGTACGCCGTCCTGGTGGCTCTCGACGCCGGTGACGCGGGTGCCGCGCAGCAGCTGCGCGCCGCGGCGTACGGCGTCGGTGGCGAGCGCGAGGTTGGTCGTCCAGGTGCAGGTGATCGACTCGCCGGGCACGGTGAGGCCACCGAGCGCGCCGGGCCCGAGGTCGGGCACGAGTGTGTAGACCCCGTCGGCGCCGATCAGCGCGCAGGCGTCGTAGCCGTTGGCCTCGGCCTTCTCCTTCAGCCCGGGCAGTGCGTCGAGCTCCTCGTCGCTCCAGGCGACGAGCACGGCGCCGGTGCGCTCGACGGGGATGCCCGTGCGCTCGGCGTACTCCCCGAGGAGGTGGTAGCCACGGGCCACCATCCGCGACTCGAGCGTGCCGGGCTTGGCGTCGAAGCCGGTGTGCAGGATCGCGGTGTTGGCCTTGCTGGTGCCGTCGCCGACGTCGTCGCGCCCCTCGATCAGGGCGACGGACAGGTGCCGGCCCGCGAGGTCGCGGGCGATGGCCGAGCCGACGATGCCGGCCCCGATGACGGCGACGTCGACGGTGGCGAGGGTGGTCACGGGCGAGCCTTTCCGAGAGATGACTGGGTGGCCGCCGCCTGCCACCGGTCGAGGAACTCCTCGGCGCGGTCGGCGCCCCAGGCAGGCTCGAAGACGTGGTCGGGGGTCCAGCCGCCGACGACCTCGGCGAGGTCGAGACCGGGATCGAGGGCGAGCCGCGCGCAGGCGGCGGCGCCGAGCGGGGTGGCGTGGGCGGAGGGGTAGACGTCGACCGGCAGCTGCGCGAGGTCGGCCTGGGCCTGCATGAGCACGTGGGAGCGGGTGAGGCCGCCGTCGACGCGCAGGCGGGTGAGCGGGGCGCCGAGGTCGGCGCCGACGAGACCGGCGAGCAGCGCCACCTGGGCGGCGACGCCCTCGAGCAGGGCGCGCACCAGCTGACCGCGACCGGAGCTCAGCGTCATGCCGGTGAACGACGCGGTGGCCTGCGGGTCCCACCACGGGGCTGCCAGGCCGGCCAGCGCAGGCACGCAGAGCACGCCGTCGCTGTCCGGCGCCGCGACGGCGTCGAGCTGGTCGGCCGCGCCGACCAGGCCGAGCTCGGTGGCCCAGCGCACTGCGGAGGCGGCGGTGTAGACCTGACCGTCGACGCAGTACGACGTGCGCCCGGCCAGCCGCCACGCCACCGAGGTGGTGAGCCCGGCGGTGGAGCGCACCGCCCGCTCGCCGAGCTGCGCGAGCAGGAAGGCGCCGGTGCCGTAGGTGCACTTGGCCGTGCCCGCCTCCAGGCACGCCTCGGCGAGCAGCGCGGCCTGCTGGTCGACGACGAGCCCGGTCACCGGCACCTCGGCCCCGAAGACGGTGGTGGTGCCGACGACGTCGTCGCTGGCCACGACCTCGGGCAGCGCCTCGTCGCCGAGGCCGAACACGTCGAGCAGCTCGCCCGACCACGCCACCTCGTCCAGTTCGAGTAGCAGCGAACGGCTCGCCGTGCTCGCGTCGGTCACGAACGCCCCGCACAGCCGGTGCACCAGCCACGTGTCGGTCGTCGTGACCACGCCGTCGGTGGTGACGTGGTCACGCAGCCAGCGCATCTTGGGCGCCGAGAAGTAGGGGTCGAGCACCAGCCCGGTCCGCTCCGCGACCCGCTCGGCCTCGTGCCGTCGTACGTCGCAGATGGCCTCGCTGCGCCGGTCCTGCCAGACGACGGCCTGCGAGAGCGGGCGACCCGTGGCGCGGTCCCAGGCGAGGACGGTCTCGCCCTGGTTGGCGAGCGCGACCGCCGCGAGCGGCACCCCCGCCTCGGCCACCGCGCGCCGACCGGCGTCGACCACCGAGTCCCACAGCGCCTCGGGGTCCTGCTCGACCCCGCCGCCGTCGAGGTAGCGCGGGTGCAGCGCCTCCTCGGCCAGCGCCAGCACCCGCCCGGCCTCGTCGACGACGATCGCCTTGGTGCCCGACGTGCCCTGGTCGATGGCGAGGACCGCTGTCACATCACTCCTTGGTATAGACCAACAGTCCTACCGTCCCGCGCCCGCGCTCCCCAGTCAAGACCCGCCCGTCGGTGGTTGAGGAAGTCGCGCCAGCGACTGTCTCGAAACCACTCCCATCCCACCGCTGGTCGAGCAGCGAGCCCCAGCGAGCGTCGTCGAGACCACACCCACCACCCGGTGGTTGAGGAGGGGACGAAGTCCCGTCTCGAAACCACGCCCGCCCACCGCGCGTACAGTCACCGCCATGCCAGGGCCGGGAGGTGCACGCTCCCCCCGCTACCTCACCATCGCCGCCACGCTCCGCGACCGCATCCTGGCCCGCGAGCTCGCCCCGCACGACCCGCTCCCCTCCGAGCGCGAGCTCGGCGAGCAGTTCGGCGTCAGCCGGATGACGGCCCGCCAGGCGATCACCGTCCTCGAGAGCGAGGGCCACGTCTGCCGCCGCCCGCCGCGCGGGACGTTCGTGGCCGAACCTCGGGTGAGGTTCCGCATCGGCAGCTTCACCGAGGAGGCCAACCGCCTCGGCCGCCGTCCCCGCGCCGAGCTCCTGTGGGCCGCCGAGACCGAGCCCGACCCGGACACCAGAGCGGCCCTCGACCTCCACGACGGCGCCACGGTCCACGCCTTCCGCCGGCTGCGGCTGATGGAGGACGAGCCGATCGCCATCGAGACGACGTACTTCGCTGCAGCCGCGACCCCCGGCATCCTCGACAAGGCCGACGAGGGCTCGCTGTGGACGCTGGTCACCGAGCTCTACGGCACCGAGCTGCACCACTCGGACGCCGTGCTGGAGTCGATCGTCCTCGACGAGAAGTCGTGCGCGTTGCTCCACATCCGCGCTGGCTCGCCCGGCATCATGCTGACGCGTCGCACGTACGACGCCGCCGGCGCATGCGTGGAGTACGCCCGCGACGTCTACCGAGCCGACCGCGCGGCCTTCGAGGTCACTGCGAGCCTGACCTCGTGACCGCTCCCGACTCCCGCCGGGTCGTCCTCTTCGACCTCGACGGGGTGCTGACCCGGCGCGACACCTTCGGCACCCTCGTCACCCGCCGCCTGCAGCGCCAGCCGTGGCGCCTGCCCGCCACCGGCCCCGCCCTGCCCCTGCTCGGCCTGTCGGTGAGCGTCCCGAGGCTGCGCGGCCCCGTCGCCCGCCACCTGGTCCGCTCCGCGCTCTTCGGTGTCTCCCTCGAAGCCGGCCTCGCGGAGTGCGCCGCGCTCGGCGCCGAGTTCGCCGCCACCCCGTCCTGGCTCCGCGCCGAAGCCATCGCCGCCGCGGTCGAGTACGCCGAAGCCGGCGACCGCGTCGTCGTCGTCACCGCCACCGAACGCCACCTCGCCCGCGCCCTCCTCGACGGCGTCGGCCTGGACGCCGCCGAGCTCGTCGCCTCCGAGCTCGCCCGCACGCCCCTCGGCCTCGAGCTCAGCCCCCACAACTACGGACCCGCCAAGCTCGACGGCCTCGCCCGCGCCGGCATCCACCCGCCCTTCGCCGTCATGCACAGCGACTCCGCTGCCGACCTGCCCCTGCTCCGTCTCGCCGACGAGGCCGTGCTCGTCGCCGCCCCCCGTGCCGACGTACGACGGGTGCGCAGCGAGTTGGCTCGGGAGCCGGCAACCGCCGCCTGGCGGTGAGAGCCGGACCGAGACCCGTTCGCGGAGCACGCGCGGCGGTCCGTCCGCGCGACGGTCGTGTCGTCTCATACTTGCGACTGTGACCGAGCCTGCAGCGACCGAGGTTCGACCTGCAGGGACCGACGTTCCGTGGGGCCCTTTGACCCTGGCGCTCCACATGACGCTGTTCGCGGTGCCCGCGGTCGTCGCGTGGACGTCGTCTCTCGATGCGTCAGCCGCGCTCCCCCTCGTGGCGCTGCCCGCGACGCTAATGTGCGGGTTGGGCATGCTTGCCAGATCACGGCAGCGGCCCGCTGGTCTGAGGATCGTCGGGGCCACGCTCGCTGCCGCGGCGCTCGAAGCCGGGGCCGCGCTCGCGTTGATCGCCGCATACGCGGCCCAGCACCCCGAGTGGGACCTGTCGTAGGGCGGCCGTCGACCCCTCCGCGTTGCTGTTGCCGATATAGGCGAACTGGTCGCGCACGACCCCTGCCGGACGCCGACGGGCCGCGCCCTCGACGAAGTTCACCGACAGCCCGCGCTGGCTGGCTCGCACCTGCTTCGATGCCTGGGTGACCGACCTCCGCATCGGGACGTGGAACGTGCAGTACGCCCGAGGTGTCGACAAGAACCAGGCCCGGCTCGACCACCTCACCAGCCTCGACGCAGACGTGTGGGTGCTCACCGAGACGCACGACGAGCTGGACCTCTCGTCTACCCACACTGCCGTCAGCACCGAGGACCGGTACGTCACCCCAGGAGGCCGGTGGACGACGGTCTGGACGTCGCTGCCCGTCCTCGAGCGATTGCCGGTCGGCGATCCCCGTCGATGCGTCGCGGTGCGACTCGGCGCCGGCCGCGCCGGTGAGCTCGTCGTCTACGGGGCCGTTCTGCCGTGGAACGGTGACGCCGGCCCGGACCCGAGTCGTCCGGCGAGAGGCTGGGACGAGTTCTACCGCGTCGTCCCGGAGCAGGGCCGGGAGTGGGCTTCGCTGCGAGATCGGTACCCGGACGCCACCCTCGTCGTCGCAGGCGACCTCAACCACGACCTGGGTGGACCTCACTACTACGGCACGAGGGCTGGTCGAGCGCTACTACGCGAGCACCTCGACGCGGCCGGCCTCGATTGCCTGACCGCCACCGACCGATTCGAGCCGGGCATTCTTGAGCACCCCCCTATCGACCACGTTTGCGCGGGGCCCGCTCACGGCAGATCCCTCACGTCGACGGCGGACGGGTGGGACAAGGTCATCCGAGGCGTACGGTTGAGTGACCACGGCGGCACTCTCGTGAGCCTCGGGGTGCATTCCGAGAGGCCCGGGCGCTCCCACTGAGCCCGACCCAGCGGGTGTCTCGTCCACTGCGTCTCCCTGATGCACATCGGCCACCGGGCCGCGAAGCGCGGGACGCTCGACACGCCTGTTGCGTAGAACCCAATGCGAACAGAGCCCTGTCGCAGAGGGCTGGCGAGGGCCCTTGCCTCCTCTAACCGAGGCATCCGCCTCGACGGTCATTCCGCCGCTTGTGGTGCAACCAGCTTCGCCCGGTGTTCGGCGGAAGCGTGTTCGCCGCAGGGCTCTCTCAGGGTCCCCCCCGCCAGTGGTCGATCCGATGGTGGTCCGGCAGGAACCCGTGCCGGACACCCCAGACGACGGCCTGGGTCCGGCTCTCGACCTGGATCTTGCGGTAGAGGTTCTGGATGTAGGACTTCACGGTGTTGGGCGCGAGGTAGGTCAGCGCGGCCACCTCGGCGTTGCTCTTGCCCTGGGTGATGAGCGCAAGGATCTCCGACTCGCGGTCGGTGAGGCCCTCCCCACGCCCCGGCCAGTCTCCTGGGGCCGGCTGGCGGCGGCTCCGGGTGCGGGGCGGCGGGTCGTGGAAGACGCGCTCGCCGGCGTGGACCGCTTCGATCGCCTCGACGAGCTCGCGGGCGCTGAGCGCCTTGGAGAGGTAGCCGTGAACGCCGAGCTCGCGCGCCTTGCCGACCAGCTCGGGGTGGAAGTTCCACGAGTAGACCGCGACCCGGTGGGCCCGGGGGTTGTCGATGAGGACCTGGATCTCGTCCTGGTCGGTCTCGGGCTGGGCGAAGGAGTCGTAGAGCGCGACGTCGACCTCGTCGTGCAGCGCCGTGTCGGCGTCGAGCTCGGCGACCAGGACCCGGTCGCGGTAGGGGTCGAGCATGCTGGCCACGCCCGAGACGACGACGTCGTAGTCGTCGATGATCGCGATCGTGATGGGGGCCTTCGGCGGCACCGCTCGAACTTACCTCCCTAGGTAGGTGTCAGCGCCTCCCTGTGGATGGTTGCGTGGCCACCGGTGCCGGGAGCTCCCGGCGTCACCACAGGGAAGGAGCACCAACCGTGGAGTTCATCCTCTGGATCCTGGCCGTGATCCTGGTCGTGTCCGGGATCGTCACGCTGTTCCGCGGCCAGGTGCTGTGGGGCGTCGTCCTCATCGTCGTGGGGCTGCTCGTCGGGCCTGGCGGCGTCAGCCTGTTCACCTGAGCTGTACGACGGGCCGCCAGTCCCAGGTCGCGGACCCCTACCCCCGACGGGGTCCGCGACCTGTCCCTCCCTGCCCGTGCAGCGTGCGCTGGCGTCGCATGACGTTCTCTGGCCACAGACGCCCTCCATGCCCAACCATCCGTTGCGTGGCGTGCGCCTGCAGCGGGCTCGCGAAGGGATGTGTTGGCTTTTCGCCCCCTCCCAACCTCTTCGGATCTCGAAGCCAGCAGATCTCGAAGCCAGCGATCGCCGGTACCTGCGAATCTCACGCAATGTCGAGCAGGGACTCGACGGCGCCGATGCCTTGCCCGATGGCGGGAGCGAAGGAGGCAAGCTCTGACTCGCCGATGCGGTGGGAGCGGGCGACCGACTCCCACTCGCCGACGGCACTGACGACCCGCTCGGCGGCCTCGTTGCGCTCAGACTCCGTCAATCGGCACTCGACCGCCAGAGAGGCGAGTCCGAGGGTCTCGTCGGCCAGGGCGCGGGCACCGTCGATGCCGGACACGCGCGTCTTGGCAACGTCTCGCTCGGGGTTGACGTCGAAGAGCGGAGCTAGGGTCCAGCCACCCCGAGAACGGGTGAAGCCGTGGTTGCGCATGTGGTCGTCGGTGTTGTGGATCGCGACCGAGAAGGCCACCCGGACCCACAAGGCAGCGAGGTCGGCCGTGGTGGCTGAGCCAAGATCGCTGATGGCGTCGCAGACGTCGGTGTAGTCCGACGGGTTACCGTCGGACGCGCCCAGCAAGGTCATCGCGCTGACGTACGGCAGCCGGTGGCCCTCGGGGGTCCGGTCGAAGCGATCGAGGACCAAGACACCGCGCCCGTTGAGCCGTGTCAGACGGCGCTCAGGTACGTCGATGCCGCAGGTAGCGGCCAGGTCGAGCGCGGTTGCCTCCCAGGCCATGACATCCCACTCGTCGTCATGGTGGGGGAACTTGGCGATCATGAGTTGTTCCCCGTCGCGCACGGACGCCTTGGGGCGCGCGCCACCCAGCGAGCCAGACCCGGCGTCGAGCAAGTCCTTGATCGCGCCCTGGTCCTCGGGGTCGCGCGCGATGGTGTCGGCAGCGGCCAGGAGCCGCGGGAGTTCGAGGAGTTTCGGCACGCTCGTGTCGGGGTCGACGAAGGGCCCGTCGGCACTGGCTCGCAATCGGAGCGCGCCTTGACGGGTCAGGTCGGAGACGCCGACGAGGTAGTCGACGTCGGTCAGGGTGCGCTGGGTGGTGCCCGCTCGCAGCGACTCGGCCCGCAGCCGCTTGGTGACCAGATTGCGGCCCCAGCGATCTGGCGAGCAGTCCTGGAAGCAGCCGGGCAGGCCGGGCACGGTCGTGGAGCGACCGAAGATGGGTAGCGCCGGGTCGATCGGATAGTTGTCGGCACGTTCCAGCCAGGCAGGATCGTAGGTGAAGGTAGTGCTCACTCCGGATCGGAGCCGCGAGGAGGCGTCGAAGAAGAGCGTGCCGACGAGGCTCGACTGGCTCTCTCGGTCGTCGTAGACGAGGACGTACTCGGGCATCTCAGGTCTCCTTCGGCGGGTCTGCCTGGTGGGTTCCGCGGCGGGTCAGTGGCGGACGCGCTTGGGCAACGACTGCCCGGCGCGGGCCTTGCCGAGGTCGGTCTGGAGTGGGTCGACGGCCTCGAGGATGAGATCGGTGATGCCGAGGGCGCGGGCGACGTCGAGGAGGACGCCGATGCTGACGCCCGGATCCCCGGCTTCGAGTTTCCACAAGGTGGGCTTGGAGACGCCCGCGCGTTGGGCGACCTGTTCGGCAGTGAGATCCTGCAACTTGCGCCACTCGACGAGGCGTGCGCCGAGGGTGTGGGCATGACGACGGGTGCGGGCCGAGATGGGCCGAACGGCCATAACAGGCCTCCTTACGGCTAAGTATTCTTAGTGCTAACCGGGATAAGACTAAGGATACTTAGTCATAGAGTCCATCGCGGAGGAACCCGGCTCGGCGACCTGTCCACACCGACCTGTCCCTCACCGGCGCCTGAGCCTGCGCTTGCGCCGCCTCCGGGCGCGCTGACGCCGCTCGACGACGGGGTCGACCACACGCGGAGGTGGGACGAACCCGGGAGGCAGCTCCACCGCGAGGCGACGCGCGCGCCGGCGCCGCGCCCACGGCGTCCGGCCGTGGAGCCACGCCACGACCGGGACGTTGGCGACGACGAGGACGACCACGCCCACCACCCGCGCCCCGTCGTACGTCATGAGCGAGCGCAGCAGGCTGCCGCGCCGCGTGGTGGTGATCTGCGCGTCGTACGACGCCGTCGCCGGGTCGACGACCGCGACCACGCCGTACCAGGTGAACATCGCCCACACGCTGGCGACGAGCAGCCACCACCCGACCCCTCTGGTGCGCCGGAACGACGCGACGACGATCGATGCGAACGCCGCCCCGACGACGTAGAACTCCCCGCCCAGCAGACTCTCGTCGAGCGCCTCGGGCGCCGATGCGAGGAACAGCACCGCGGTCGCGGCAGCCACCACGCGGCCCAGCCACGCCAGCACCGTCAGCAGCACACGCGACCAGCGTCGGCGACTGCGCGAGCGGCCACGGGTCACCCGGTCAGCCTGCCCCTGCCGACGGCCAAACACCCCCGAGGGTGACCATGCGACCCCTCGCGGCGGGAGACCTGCCTCGCAGCGGCGAGACTCGCCGCAGGTGAGGAGCCGACATGTACCTGCACGTGGAAGAGCTCATCAACGAGATCGTCGTGGACGAGCCGGACCCGGCTGCGGCCAACGCCCTCCAGGAGGGCCTTGGTGGTCAGTTCGGCGAGATGCGCACGATGATGCAGTACCTGTTCCAGTCCATGAACTTCCGTGGTGACCCGGCCTCGAAGCCGTACAAGGACCTGCTCCAGGGCGTCGGCACCGAGGAGATCAGCCACGTCGAGCTGATCGGCACCACGATCTCGAAGCTGCTCGACGGCTCGCCGCGCTACCAGGGCAAGAAGGACGACCCGGTCGACCAGCCGGGCGCGAAGGGCGCGACGCCGCTCAAGATCGCCCTCGACCACAGCAACATCCACCACTACCTCGTGGGCGCGCAGGGCGCGCTGCCCGTCGACTCGGCCGGCAACCCGTGGTCCGGCTCCTACGTCTACAACAGCGGCAACCTCGTGCTCGACCTGCTCTACAACCTGATGCTGGAGTCGACCGGGCGGCTGCAGAAGTGCCGCATCTACGAGATGACCGACAACAAGGCCGCGCGCTCGACGATCGCCTACCTCATCGTGCGCGACCAGGCCCACGAGAACGCCTACGCCAAGGCGCTGGAGTCGCTCGGGGTCAACTGGGGTCCGCTGCTGCCGATCCCCAAGACGAACGCCGAGCAGTTCCCCGAGGTCAAGCGGCTCGTCGACAAGGGGCTGCAGAGCATCCAGTACACGTTCAACCCGCAGCAGACGAGCCAGGCCGCCAAGCTCTACCGCGGCGCGTCACCCTCGAACGACGGCACCGAGCTGAGCGTCGAGCTGATGCCGGAGGGCGTGCCCATCGAGATCTCGCCGGAGCGCAAGGAGGAGTTCGCCCCCGGCCTCGACCCCGAGCTGCTGGCTCTCATCCAGGCCACCGCCGAGGTCGAGCTGAAGGAGGCCGACCGGCCGCCGTCGTCCTGACCGGTGCCTGACCTGCCGCCGGCTGCGATCCGCTCCAGCCGGCGAGCAGGCCGAGCGCCCGGGCCGTCGCCGAGCCCGGCTGCACGGTGTAGACGACCAGCCGCTGGTCGGGGTCGTGCGGACCGGCGACGGTCTCGATCTCGAACTGCATCGGACCCGCGACCTCGTGGCGCACGTGCTTGACGAGCGAGGTGCGGTCGCTGACCGCGTGGTCGTCCCACCAGCGCGCGACGTCCGGGTCGCCCGCCCGGAGCTCCTCGACGGTCTCGCGCAGCCGGTCGTCGTGCGGCCGGCGCCCGAGCTCGAGGCGGAGACCGCCGACGGCGGCCTCGGCGAAGTCCTCCCAGTTGACGATCACCTCGCGGGCCCGCGGGTCGGTGAGCAGCCAGCGGGGGAACGACGTCCCGACCGGCAGCGGCGCGTCGAGCACCGCGGCGAGCAGCGCGTTGCGGGCCAGCACCTCGCCGCGGTGGCCGAGCAGGAGCACCGGCACGTGCCCGAGGGCGGTCATCAGCCGCAGCATGCCCGGGTCGGCGCGCTGAGCCTCCACCGGGCTGCGGCGGGCCCCACCGGGCGCCGCGGCGGCGTCGGCCAGGGCGCCGAAGTGGGCCGCCTCCACCTCGTCGAGCCGCAGCGCCCGGGCGATCGCCGTACGCACCTGCGGGCTGAGGTGTCGCTGGCGGCCCTGCTCGATACGGCTGTAGTGATCGGTCGAGAGACCGGCGAGCCAGGCGACCTCCTCCTTGCGCAGCCCCGGCACCCGGCGCGCGCCCGGCCACGGATCGATGCCGGCCCGCGAGGGCGTCAGACGGTCGCGCCGCGAGCGCAGGAACGCCGCCAGCGTGTCGCCCCCGGTCGTCATGACCAGAGCCTAGACACGCGCAGCCGGCCCGACCTGGTCACGCGGTGCCCAGGCAGGACCGCCCGTGGTGCGTACGCCGGATCGCGGCTTGGCTCGACGACATGACCACACACCTCACCGCCCTCGTCACCGGCTCCACCAGCGGCATCGGCGCCGCCACCGCCCAGGCTCTCGCCCGCGAGGGCTACCGCGTCGTGGTCACCGGCCGCGACGCCGACCGGGCACGGTCGGTCCTCGGCGCCATCGAGGCCGACGGCG
The DNA here is from genome assembly GCF_009823805.1 of Nocardioides flavescens. GTDB lineage: Bacteria > Actinomycetota > Actinomycetes > Propionibacteriales > Nocardioidaceae > Nocardioides > Nocardioides flavescens. The sequence continues at coordinate 71,571 of NZ_WUEK01000011.1, forward strand.
GCGAGGCCGTCTTCGTCGACGGCGACCTCACCGCCTCACCCGACGCACTGCGCGAGCTGGCCGCCGCGTGCGTCGAGGCCGCGGGCGGCCACCTCGACCTGCTCGTGCACAACGCCGCCGTCTGCATGGTCGAGACGACCACGAGCCTCAGCGACGAGCAGCTCGAGACGACCCTCGCCGTCAACGTCCGCGCGCCCCACGTGCTGACCGCCGCCCTGGCCCCGGCGATGGTCGAGCGCGGACGCGGCGCCATCGTCGTCATCGGCTCGTGGATGGCGGAGGTCGGGCACCCGTTCGTCGGGCTGTACGCCGCCAGCAAGGCGGCCGAGCAGGAGCTCGCGCGCTGCTGGGCCGCAGAGTTCGGCCCCCGCGGCGTCCGCGTCAACACCGTGGCTCCCGGAGCGACCCGCACCCCGATCAACGACGACTCCTCCGACGTCATCACGGCGATGACCAGCGGCATCCCCGCCCGGCGCCCCGGGCGGCCCGAGGACGTCGCCGCCGCCGTCGTCTGGCTGGCCTCCGACGCGTCGGCGTACGTCCACGGCACCGTGCTCGAGGTCGACGGCGGCATCAACGCCACCCACTCCTCCTGAGCGCGAGCGGTCAGTCGGCGAGCAGCTCGGCGACCTCGGCGGAGGCGTAGAACGGCGCCAGCTCGGCGCGGACGATCCGCTCGAGCGCGCCGGACTCGACGAGCGGCTCGACGACGCCCGGCGCGAACCGGACCAGGTCGGCGACGACGTCGGCACGGTCGAGGTCGAGCTCGGCGAGCAGCTCGGTGGGGGTGTAGCCGCCGAACGCCTCGAGGAACCCGTCGACGACCGAGTGCGCGAAGGCCACCGTGCGGGTGTCGGCCAGGACCGTGATGGCGAGGTCGTGGCCGGCCTCGACCAGGCCGTCGGCCTCGTCCGACTCGGCCTGCTCCCCCAGCCCGCGGACCGGCGCGGCGGCGACCAGGTCCCAGACCTGCAGTGCCGCCTCGCGGGTGGTGGGGTCGCGCAGCGTCTCGACGACGATCCGATTGAGGCGGCGTACGGCGAGGGTGCCGCCCTTGCCCGCGGTGTCGGCGAGCAGCCCGTCGAGCTGCCGGTCGGCCGCGCCGACGACGCCGGCCGCCGCGCGGGTGCCGAAGGACAGCAGCCCGCCCAGCCCGGGCACGAGGTCGGCGACGGCCTGGTTGGCCGCCAGCACCTCGCCGACGATGCGCCCCATGAACCGCGACGCCGCGGCACCCACCTGGGAGCTCGCGGTCAGCCGCTCCAGGGCCCGCTCCAGGGCCGGGGTCAGCGCGAGCGCCTCGTCGACCAGCCGCTCGACCTGCGCCCGGTCCACGACGTCGGCGAGCGCGAACGGCTCCGCCGGCCCCGCTCTCAGCACCTCGCGGCCCAGGTCGACGAACCCCGCCACCGCGGCGCTCGACGGCACGTCGGTCAGCCCCCGACCGACCACGGCCTTGAGCGCCTCGGCGTCGACGAGGTCGGCCAGCTGGTGCTCACCGACGGCGTCCAGGACGGCGTCGGCCAGGCGGGCGACCGTCGCGCCCAGCTCGTCACCCGTCAGGCGGTCGAGGTGGTAGGCGACCTGCGCGTCGAGCAGACGATCGGCGACGGAGGGCGTGGCGTCGGGCACGTCGCGACCGTACGCGACTCCCGGGTGCCGGCTCAGGCGATCGGGACCGTGCCGCCGTCGACGACGTACTCCGCGCCGACGATCGCCGAGGCCCGGTCCGAGACGAGGAAGCCGATGAGGTCGGCGACCTCCTCGGTGGTGGCGAACCGACCGAGCGGTACGCCGCCCAGCGAGTCGAAGACGCTCTGCTCCGCCTCCTCGCGCGTCGTCCCGGTCTTCTCCGCGATCGAGCCCACGAACACGTCGTAGCCCTCCGTCCGGATCCCGCCGGGGCTGACGGTGTTGACGCGGATCCCGTGGGGAGCCAGCTCGTCGGCCAGACCCTTGCTGTAGGTCCGCAGCGCGGCCTTCGCGGCGGCGTACGGCAGGGTCGCGTCGTGGAGCGGCAGCTGGCGCTGGATCGAGCCGACGTGGACGACGGCCCCCGACCCGGCCGCGACCATCGCGGGGAGCAGTAGCCGGTCGAGCCGCACGGCGCCGAGGAGGTTGAGGTCGAGCTCGGCGCGCCAGTGCTCGTCGGTCGCGGCGGCGTACCCACCCGGAGGCGTCGACGACCCGCCGACGACGTGGACCAGCACGTCCAGGGGGCCGTGCTCGGCGATGCGGGCGGCGACGACGCCCGCGCCGTGCGCGGTGGACGTGTCGGCCGCGACGAAGCGGTCGGGTCGCTCGTAGCCCTCGGGCATCGTGCGCGCGCTCGTCCAGACGTCGGCGCCCAGCTCGCGCAGCCGCTCCACGACGGCCCGTCCGGCCCCCTTGGAACCTCCGGTGACGAGCGCCCTACGTCCGTCGAGACGGTCGCGATCTGCGTGCGTCACCGCGTCAGCCGAGCACGATGTCGAGGCGGGCGACCAGGTCGCCGGCCAGCGTGAACCGGTGGTCGAGGTCCGCCTGGCCACCGGGGAAGTCACCCTCGAGGTGGTGCCCGAGCACCCACGTGTCGCCGTCGCGCGCGATGCGGGTGACCACGTCGGTGTAGGAGAACTCGGCGCCGGCCTCGCTCACGAAGCGGCGCAGCGCCTGCTCCCCCTCGAACGCCTCGCCCACGTCGGTGATCACCGCTCCCGGGGCGAGGGCGGCGAGTGCCGCGTCGGCGTCGCGCGCCTCGTGGGCGGCCGAGAAGGCGCGGACCGCGGCGGGCAGCTGGTCGGCCGCGCTGGGGGTGGTGGTGTCGGTGAGGTGGGTGTCGGTGTCCATGCCTCGAGCCTGGGGACTCCTCACGAGCGAGGGTCAAGCACTGGAGTCTCCCCCTGGGGGAGGGCCCAGACTGCACGCATGCTGGCGATCGGCGAGTTCTCCCGGATGACGCACCTGAGCATCCGGACGCTGCGGCGCTACCACGAGGCGGGGCTGCTCGAGCCGGAGCAGGTCGACGCCTCGAGCGGCTACCGCTACTACACGGTCGAGCAGATCCCGACCGCCCAGGTGATCCACCGGCTGCGCGAGCTCGACGTCCCGCTCCCCGACGTACGCCGCATCCTCCGCTCGCCCGACCCCGACCAGCGCGCGGCGCTCGTCGCCCAGCACCTCGGGCGGCTCGAGGCCGAGCTTGCCCGCACCCGGGCCGCGGTCGGCTCGCTGCGCCGGCTGCTGGTCCCCGAGCCGCCGCCCCTCGAGGTCGAGCTCCGCGCCGAGCCTGCGGCGACGGTGGCAGCGGTGGCCGACGACGTCGACGCCGACGACGTCATCGGGTGGTACGCCGGCGCCATGGCCGAGCTCGACGCCGTGCTCGGCCCGACCGCCGAGGGCCCGCCCGGTGGTCTCTACGACAACGCGCTCTTCGAGCGCGGACGGGGGCGGATGGTCGTCTACCGCCCGGCCGTCGACCCACCCACGCGCGGGCGGGTCCAGCCCGTCACCGTGCCGGCCGTCGAGCTCGTCGTCACCACCCACCGTGGTGAGCACGACGACGTCGACGTCACCTACGGCGAGCTCGGCGCCTGGGTGGCCCGCAACGCGCTGACCGTGGCCGGACCGGTCCGCGAGCGCTACCTCGTCGGCCCCCGCGACACCGACGACCCCGACGCGTGGCGCACCGAGATCGGGTGGCCGGTGTTCCGAGTCGGGCCGCGTCCGGACGGCGGCCGACTGGGCCGATGACCGCACAGGGGGGATGCTGGAGGCGATGGCATCCTCAGAACGGCGACCGCGTCACCCCGCCTCCAGCCCCTTCCAGTCCGATCCCGAGCCGACGATCGAGGTGTTCGAGGTCGGAGACCTCGTCTCCCACGACTCCTATAGGATGGGCCGGGTCATCCAGGTCGAGGAGTCGGCGGTCAGCGTCGACTTCCGGCCGCAGCGGATCCGGGTGATGAGCCCGTTCCGCAAGATGTCGCGCATCTAGGGCCCGCCGTGACGTGGGCCGGGCTGCGGTTGTCGACCGGGTCGCCACGTCTGACGGCCTCGGCGCGCAGATCGAGTGGTTTCGAGACAGGACTTCGTCCTTCCTCAACCACCGTGAGGGAGCAGGACTTCGTTCCTCCTCAACCACCGACGACGATGGTTGAGGAGGTCGCGCTCGCGACCGTCTGGAACCACTCCCGCCCGTCAGAGCTGCGACTGCACCCCGGCGAGGAGCTGGCGGGCCATCACGATCCGCTGGACCTGGTTGGTGCCCTCGTAGATCTGGGTGATCTTGGCGTCGCGCATCATCCGCTCGACCGGGTAGTCGCGGGTGAAGCCGTAGCCACCGAGCACCTGGACGGCGTTGGTGGTGACCTCCATGGCGACGTCGGAGGCGAAGCACTTGGCCGCGGCGCCGAAGAAGGTGAGGTCGGAGTCGCCGCGCTCGGAGCGGCCGGCGGCGGCGTACGTCAGCTGGCGCGCGGCCTCCACCTTCATGCCCATGTCGGCGAGCATGAACTGCAGGCCCTGGAACTCCGCGATGTTCTTGCCGAACTGCTTGCGCTCCTGGGCGTACTGCAGCGCGTAGTCGAGCGCGCCCTGCGCGACGCCGACGGCCTGGGCGGCGATCGTGACGCGGGTGTGGTCGAGGGTGCGCATCGCGGTCTCGAAGCCGGTGCCCTCGGCGCCGATCATCCGGTCGGCGGGCAGGCGGACGCCGTCGAAGTAGACCTCGCGGGTCGGGGAGCCCTTGATGCCGAGCTTCTTCTCCTTGGCGCCGAAGGAGACGCCCGGGTCGGACTTCTCGACGACGAACGCCGAGATGCCCTTGGAGCGCTTCTCGGGGTCGGTGACGGCGAGGACGGTGTAGTACTCCGACTCGCCGGCGTTGGTGATCCAGCGCTTCACGCCGTCGAGCACCCACTCGTCGCCGTCGCGGACGGCGCGGGTGCGCATCGAGACGGCGTCGGAGCCGGCCTCCGGCTCGGAGAGGCAGTAGGAGAAGCCGCCCTCGCCGCGGGCGAGCGCCCCGAGGTAATGCTTCTTCAGCTCCTCGGAGCCGGCGAGCTGCACCGGCAGGGCGCCGAGCTTGTTGACGGCGGGGATGAGGGAGGCGGAGACGTCGACGCGGGCGATCTCCTCGATCACGAGCACGGTGGCGAGCGCGTCGGCGCCGGCGCCGCCGTACTCCTCCGGCACGTGCGGGGCGTGGAAGTCGCCCTCTAGCAGCGCGGCGGCGGCCTCGCTGGGGTAGCGCGCCTCCTCGTCCACGTCGGCGGCGTACGGCGCGATGCGGGCCTCGGCGATCGAGCGCACCGCCTCGCGGATCGCCTGGTGCTCCTCGGACAGCTGGAACATCTCGTCGGTCATCTCAGGTCCCCCTCGTTCGGTGTGGCGGTGTGGCGGTGCAGCGCGTCAGCGCGCGTCGTAGGTGTAGAAGCCGCGGCCGGTCTTGCGGCCGAGCAGGCCGGCGTCGACCATGCGGGCGAGCAGCGGCGGAGCGGCGTACAGCGGCTCCTTGAACTCCTCGTAGAGGCTCTCGGCGACGGCCTTGGTCGTGTCGAGGCCGATCAGGTCGGCGAGCGCGAGCGGTCCCTGCGGGTGCGCGGCACCCAGGACGAGCCCCTGGTCGATGTCCTCGGCGGAGGCGAAGCCGGACTCGTACATCCGGATCGCGGAGAGGATGAAGGGGATCAGCAGCGCGTTGACGACGAAGCCGGCGCGGTCCTGGCAGTCGATGGCCTGCTTCTCCAGCGGTCCCTCGACGAAGGCGCGCGAGCGGGCCAGCGTGTCGTCGGAGGTCATCAGCGACGGCACCAGCTCGACGAGCTTGAGCACCGGCACCGGGTTGAAGAAGTGGATGCCGAGCACCTGCTGCGGGCGCGAGGTGACGACGGCGAGCTTCATGATCGGGATCGAGGAGGTGTTGGAGGCCAGGATCGCCTCGGGGTCCTGGACGATCTCGTCGAGCCGGCGGAAGAGCGCGGTCTTGGCGGACTCGTCCTCGACGATCGCCTCGACGACGAGCTGGCGGTCGGCGACCTGCTCGAGGTCGGTCGTGACGCGGATCCGGTCGAGCACCTCGTCGGCGCTGGCGATCTTGCCGCGCTCGGCGGCGCGGTGCAGCGACCTCTCCAGGCGCTGCGCGGCGTTCTTAGCGGCGTCCTCGCTGCTCTCGACGACCACGGTGTCGAGGCCCGCGCGCGCGGCGACCTCCGCGATGCCGGCGCCCATCAGACCGCCGCCGATGACGGCGACGCGCTCGATCGTGCTCATGCTGCTCCCTCGGGTTTGGTACTCCGTACCCTACCGTGAGACTCAGTCCCAGATCCAAGTCCGACCCGCCCGCACCTGAGAGGCTGGAGCCGTGCCCCCCACCGACGTCGCCGAGCGGCTGCGCGCCGCGGCGTTCGAGCTCTTCGCCGAGCAGGGGTACGACGCCACGACGGTCGACCACATCGCCGAGCGCGCCGGGGTCGGGCGCTCGACGTTCTTCCGCGTCTTCCGCGCCAAGGAGGACGTGATCTTCCCCGACCACGAGCAGGTGCTCGCCCGGATCGAGGAGCGGTTCGCCGCCGCCTCGACCGAGCACAGCCTGCTCGCGGTGACCGACGCGTCGCGGCTCGTGCTGCGCTCCTTCCTCGCCGACGCCGACCGCGCCCGCGAGCGCTACGCGCTGACCCGCGCCGTGCCGAGCCTGCGCCAGCGCGAGATCGCGAGCATGCAGCAGTACCAGCGCGCCTTCCGCGAGTTCATCCGCTCCTGGATGGACGAGACCGAGGGCTCCGCCGCCCTCACCGACCTGCGCGCCGAGCTGATGGCCGCCGCCGTCGTCACCGCCCACAACCACGTGCTGCGCCACTGGCTGCGCGATCCGGGGGCGAGCCTCGACGACGTCGAGGCGGCGTTCGAGGAGGCGATGGGTGAGGTGCGCGCCCGCTTCGCGGCACCCCGGGCCGCCGCCGCGCCGGTGACCGTCGTGGTCGCGGGCGCGTCCGACCCCGACACCGTCGCCGAGCAGGTGCGCCGCGCACTGCGTGAGGGTGGTCCGGACCAGTCGCGCCGTTCCGGGCTGTCAGCGTCGCCCTGACGCACCGGTGTCGTTGAGGAGCCGTCTCCCTCCCCCTCTCCCCCGGAGCACCTCATGCGACGCACGCTCTCCGCCCTGGTCACCCCACTGGTCGGCACCGGTCTCGCCCTCGGCCTGGCCACCCTCGCCCCCGCCGCGGCACACGCCGACGCGGCCGCGAGCGGCGGTGAGACCTTCTCGACCGGTGCCGCCGGCTGGACCGGCTCGACCGCCACCAGCGGGGTGTGCCTGCCCGCCGTGCTGTGCCCGACCGTCTCCGCGACGTACGCCGCCGGCGGGGGCGCGGGCGGCGCGACCGACGGCTACCTGCGCACGGGGTTCGCGGCCGTCGCCAACACCCTGCTCGCCACCACGACGGCGACCTGGACCAGCCCGGCGTTCGCCTACACCGGCGTCGCCGGCGCCCAGCCGGCCGACCTCACCGTCGACCTCTCGCGCCGCGCCGAGCTGGGAGCGCTGCTGCCCGTCGACGTCGCCAACACCTCGAGCTTCCGCGTGGACCTGGTCGACCAGGCGACCGGCACCGCCGTCACCGCGGTCGACGCCCAGCCGCTGCCGCGCGACACCGGCTGGACGACCGTGCCGACCGCCCACGTCGACCCGTCGCTGCTGACGATCGGGCGCGACTACGCCGTGCGGATCACCACGACCTACACCTCCGCCGCCACGGTGACCGCCGCCGGCGAGGTCGGCTACGACGACGTGAAGGTCGCCGCGATCCCGGTCCCGCCGGTCGACCCGCCGCTGCAGGCCCAGCCGCCGGTCGTCATCTACCCCGGCCCCACGCCCACCGCCGCCGCACCGGCCACCCCCGGCACGCCCGCCCAGGTCGGCCTGCGCAGCACCCGCGAGCTGCGCCAGTTCGTGCGCAACGGCGGGCTGCCCGGCCGCGCGAAGCTCGTCGGCGACCGCATCACGTTCAAGGTGGGCTGCCCGCCCCAGTCGCTGCGCACCTGCCGCTGGACCGTGCAGGGGCTCGTCACCGGCGACCGCACGACGACCTCCACCTCGCGACGCACCCTGCGCGTCGCGCCCGGCAGGGCCGGGACGGTCCGCCTGACCGTGCGGCCGGCGTACCGCTCGGACTACGCGCGCGGCCAGCGCATCTCCGTGCGCGCCACCGTCCGTGCCGGGGTCTACAAGGTCACCGTCGTCAAGCGGATCCGGCTGCGCTGAGGTCAGTTGCCTGGGTGGCCGCGCCAGGTACCGTCCGGTACTCACCGACGTTCCGGGGGCCTGAGAGGGCTCTCACCCGCACCGAACGTCGGTGAGTACCGACCGAACGTCGGTGACTACCGCCAGGACAGCAGCAGGAGGCGTCAGGCAGGACCTGGCGCGGCGAGGGCCTCGTCGAGGGTGCCGAAGACCGAGAGCACCTGGTCGAGCTTGGTGATCCGGATGACGCGGTAGGCCGCACCGCGCTGGCAGACCAGGCGCAGCTCGGCGCCGCGGAGCTTGGCCTGGCGACGGGCGGCGACGAGGGCGCCGAGGCCGGTGGAGTCCATGAAGGCGACCTTGAGCAGGTCGATCACCAGCACCGGGCTGGTCAGTGCGGCGGAGTCGTTGAGCGCCTCGCGCAACCGCGAGGAGGTGTAGATGTCGAGGTGACCACTGACCTGCACGTGGTCGCGCTCGGGGGTCGAGTCGACGCTGATGTCGAACTCCTCGATGTCAGACACCGCTCCTCCTCCCGATGGCTCCGAGACCGGCCGCGCTCATCATGCCACCGGCCCCCCGCTCGCGCAGGACACCGTCACGTCACGTCGGCCACGCGACGCGCGGCCGCCCGCGCCCGCGGGGTCACCCCCGCCGAGGCCGCGGCGCGACGGTAGGCGTCGCGAGCCTCCGCGACCATCCCGGCCTCGTCGGCCAGCGCACCGATCTCGAACCACAGCTGGGCGGCGCGACGGTCGGAGCCGATGGCGGTGAGCACCGCGATGGCCCGGTGGTACGCCGCGTGGGCGGCTCCGGCGTCGCCGCTCGCCCACTCGACCTGGCCGAGCAGGGCCAGCACCTGCGCCCGCAGCGGGGTGAGCTCGTCACCGAGCTCGTCGAGCACGCGCTGCGACCGGCCCCGGGCGTCGTCGAGGTCCCCCGCAAGGTGGGCGGCGCGGGCGACGACGTAAGCGTGGTGGGAGCGGTCGGTGGGGCTGGCCTCGCTCCAGTCGAGCTCGCGCTCGGCGACGGCGAGCTGGGCTCGCGCCTCCTCGACCCGGGGCGGGTCGGAGTCGAGCATGATGTGGCTCAGCTGCAGCCGCAGCCGCCCGAGGTCGCGCACGCGCTCGGTGCCCTCGAGCAGCCCGAGCGCTCGGCGGGCGAGCTCGAGAGCCGGACCGATCTCGCCGGCGTTGGAGTGGATGACGCTGGCGTTCCAGTACGCCGAGGCGCGGGCGACCGGCGAGCTGAGCCGCTCGGCGTCGACGATCGCGACGTCGCAGACCCGGGCGGCCTCCGCGACCTCCCCGCTCTCGAAGAGCGCCGCGGCCAGGGTGACCGAGAGCCGCACCGCCTCCTCGGAGGCGGCGAGGTCGGGCGGCAGGGCGTCGAGCGCCGCCCGGGCCACGGCCACGGAGCGGTCGAGCTCGCCGGCCTCGCGCAGGATCCGGCTCATCGCGGTCGCTGCGCGCAGGGCGTCGGGACCCTTCGGCGCCCGCGCGAGGAAGGCCTCGTAGGCCGCGACCGCCGCCGGGTCGCCCAGCGCATCGAGCGCGGCGGCCTCGACCCAGCGGGCCCGGGTCTCGGTCTCGGGCAGCGCGTCGCGACCGGGGTCGATGAGCGCCACGCGGGCCAGGTCGAGGGCCTGCGCCGCGTCGCCACCCTTGAGCGCCAGCTCGGCGTGGTCGAGGTGGAGGGCGAGTCGGCGCACGTCGTCCGCGCTGCGCCCGAGCACGAGGTAGTCCAGGGAGACCCCGAGCCGCTCGGCGAAGCCCTCGAGGAGCGCGACCCCCGCGCGACGCTCACCGCGCTCGATGCGCGAGACGTAGGCGACCGAGGCCTGCTCGCCCCCGAGCTCCGGCTGCGTCAGTCCGGCCGCGGTGCGAGCCGCCTTGATCCGAGCACCCAGGGTCGCGGAGTCCACCTGGTTGAGCGCGCGGGCCAGCTCAGGGGTCACACCGGCATCCTGCCGCCTGGCCGGGCGCCGCGGGAGCGGTCCCCCGAGAATTCACAGCCTCGTCACAGTGGACGTTCGACGGGACTTGACTTGGTGTCAGGCTCACGAAACGATCGGAGGGCCCGGCGTCGGCAAGCCCCCCCAAAGCGGGTCGGCGCCGGGCGCTCTCGTCGTCCGCCGCAGTCAGCCGCGGACCGGGTCCTCGCCCACGCGCACGAGCAGCTTGCCGAAGTTCGCGCCGCGCAGCATCCCGCGGAACGCCGCCACCGCCGCGTCCAGCCCGTCGACGACGTCCTCGACGTAGCGCACGTCCCCGTCGCGCACCCACGCACCCATGTCGCGACGGAAGTCCGCGGTGTGCGACTCGACGAACTCGCTCTGGATGAAGCCGCGTACCGTCAGGCTCCGGCTCAGGATGCTGCCCATGAACGCCGGAAGCCGGTCCGGCCCCTCGGGCGCCGCCGTCGCGTTGTAGTCGGCGACGAGTCCGCAGACCGGCACACGAGCGTAGGTGTTCAACCGCCGCCACACCGCCGCGGCGACCGGCCCGCCGACGTTCTCGAAGTAGACGTCGACGCCGTCCGGCGTCGCCGCCTCGAGCTGCTCGCGGAACGCCGGGTCGCGGTGGTCGAGCGCCACGTCGAAGCCGTAGGTCTCGCTCAGCGCCCGCACCTTCTCGGGCCCACCGGCGATCCCGACGGTGCGCAGGCCCTTGAGCCGCGCGATCTGCCCGACGGCCGAGCCGACCGGCCCGGCGGCCGCGGCGACGACGAGCGTCTCGCCGGGCTGCGGGCGGCCGATCTCCAGCAGGCCGGCGTACGCCGTGAAGCCGGGCATGCCGAGCACGCCGAGCGCGGTCGAGATCGGCGCGAGGTCGGGGTCGATGCGCTGCGTCTGCCGGGCGGGCACGACCGCGTGGGTCTGCCAGCCGGTGTAGGCGAGGACGACGTCACCGACCGCGCGGCGCTCCGAGCGCGACCCGACGACCTCGCACACAGTGCCGCCGACCATGACGTCGCCGATCTCGACCGGGTCGGCGTAGGACTTCGCCGCGCTCATCCGACCCCGCATGTAGGGGTCGAGGGAGAGGTAGACCGTGCGGAGCAGGACCTCACCCTCGGCGAGCTCGGGCACCTCCTGCGTCGTGGTCTCGAAGTCGGAGTCCTTCGGCTCGCCCTGCGGTCGGGCGGCGAGGCGGATCTGGGTGCTCTGCGGTCGCTGGCTCATCCCGTCAAGTCTCGCAGGGAGCTCCGGCGCCGCCTGGTCAGACCGCGGAGGCGACTGTGGCATCGGCCACAGCCGATGTCGGTGTCATGGCCTATGTTGCATCGCGATGCGCCTGGCGAACACTCGCCCGCAGATCGCAGGAGGCCCCGTGCTCATCGGCATCCCCCAGGAGTCCCGCCCGGGCGAGTCGCTCGTCGCGGCGACCGCGAAGACGGCCGCCCAGCTCCGCGCGCTCGGCTACGACGTCGTCGTCGAGACCGGCGCCGGGGCGGCGGCCGACGTCTCCGACGCGGCGTACGCCGGCGCGAGCGACGACGGCGGTGTCCGCGTCGGGTCGGCCGAGGAGGTGTGGGGCGCCGACGTCGTCGTGAAGGTCGCCGCGCCCACCAGCGAGGAGGTCGCCCGGCTGCGCCGCGGCGCCACGGTGGTGTCGATGATGGCGCCGGCCCGCTCGCCCGAGCTGCTCGCCCAGCTCGAGGCGGCCGGCGTGACCGCACTGGCGATGGACGCCGTGCCGCGCATCTCGCGCGCCCAGGCCCTCGACGTGCTGTCGTCGATGGCCAACGTCGCGGGCTACCGCGCGGTGGTCGAGGCGGCCCACGAGTTCGGCCGGATGTTCACCGGTCAGGTCACCGCCGCCGGCAAGATCGCGCCGGCGCGGGTCTTCGTGGTCGGGGCCGGGGTCGCCGGTCTGGCCGCGATCGGCGCGGCGAGCTCGATGGGCGCGGTCGTGCGGGCCTTCGACGTGCGGCCCGAGGTCGCCGAGCAGGTCGAGTCGATGGGCGCGCAGTTCGTCCGGGTCGCTTTCACCCAGGAGGTGTCGACCGACGGCTACGCCAAGGAGATGACGGCCGAGCAGGAGGCCGCGACCGCCGCGACCTACGACGAGGAGGCGCGTGCCGCCGACATCGTCATCACCACAGCGCTCATCCCGGGTCGCCCGGCGCCGAAGCTGATCACCGCCGAGACCATCGCCGCGATGCGCCCCGGCAGCGTCATCGTCGACATGGCCGCCGCCAACGGCGGCAACGCCGCGCTCACCGTCGCCGACGAGCGCGTCGTCACGGACAACGGTGTGACGATCCTCGGCTGGACCGACCTGGCCGGTCGGCTGGCCGCCCAGACCAGCCAGCTCTACGGCACCAACGTCGTCAACCTGTTCAAGCTGCTCACCCCCGCCTCCGACGGCGTGCTCGCGCTCGACCTCGACGACGTCGTGCAGCGCCAGATGACCGTCGTACGCGCGGTCGACGGGGTCGGTGAGACCCTCTGGCCGCCTCCGCCCGTGCAGGTGTCGGCGGCCCCCGCCGCCGCCGCGGCCACGCCGAAGGAGGCGCCCGCACCGAAGCCCCCGATGGCCGCCTCCACCAAGCTCGGGCTGACCGCGCTGGGCGTGCTGGTGCTCTTCCTGGTCAACGCCACCGCCCCCGAACCCATCCCCCAGCACTTCACCGTGCTCGTGCTGTCGGTGGTCATCGGCTTCTACGTCATCGGCCACGTCGCGCACGCGCTGCACACCCCGCTCATGTCGGTGACCAACGCGGTCAGCGGGATCATCGTCGTCGGTGCCCTGCTGCAGATCGGGGTCGACGACACCTTCATCCGGGTGCTCGCCTTCGCGGCGGTGCTGCTCGCGTCCATCAACGTCTTCGGCGGTTTCGCCGTCACCCGGCGGATGCTCGCCATGTTCCAGAGGAGCTGAGCGCGATGTCCGTGCAGTCCGTCGCCGTCGCCGCCTACCTCGTCGCGGCCCTGCTCTTCATCCTCTCGCTGGCCGGGCTCTCCCGCCACGAGTCCGCCCGCCTGGGCCTCACCTACGGCATCGCCGGCATGGCGATCGCCCTGCTGGCGACGTTCGGGGTGCTCCTCGACGAGTCCGACGCCACCGCCGTCGTCCTCGTGCTGGTCGCGGTGGTCATCGGCGCCGCGATCGGCCTGTGGCGGGCCCGCGTCGTCGAGATGACCGGGATGCCCGAGCTCATCGCGCTCCTGCACTCCTTCGTTGGTCTCGCCGCCGTGCTCGTGGGCTGGAACGGCCACCGCGAGATCGGTCTCGGCTTCTACGACGCCGACTCCACCCTGGGCCGCATCCACTCCGCCGAGGTGTTCATCGGCGTCTTCATCGGCGCGGTCACCTTCACCGGCTCGGTCGTCGCGTGGGGCAAGCTCTCGGGCCGGGTCAGCTCCGCACCGCTCGTGCTGCCCGCCAAGAACGCCATCAACCTCGGTGCGCTCGCGGCGTTCGTCGTGCTCACCGTCGTCTACGTCGTCTCACCGAGCCTGCCGCTGCTGATCGCGGTCACCCTGGTCGCCTTCGGCCTCGGCTGGCACCTCGTCGCCTCGATCGGAGGCGGCGACATGCCGGTCGTGGTCTCGATGCTCAACAGCTACTCCGGCTGGGCCGCCGCCGCGTCGGGCTTCCTGCTCGACAACGACCTGCTGATCGTCACCGGCGCGCTCGTCGGCTCCTCGGGTGCCTACCTGTCCTACATCATGTGCCGCGCGATGAACCGCTCGTTCATCTCGGTCATCGCCGGCGGCTTCGGCATCGAGGCCGCCGCCGGTGGCGACGTCGACTACGGCGAGCACACCGAGACCACCGCCGCCCAGGTCGCCGAGCTGCTGACCAACGCCTCGTCGGTCGTCATCACCCCGGGCTACGGCATGGCCGTGGCGCAGGCGCAGTACCCCGTCGCCGACCTCACCGCCCGGCTGCGCGCCCGCGGCGTCGACGTCCGCTTCGGCATCCACCCGGTCGCCGGGCGCCTGCCCGGGCACATGAACGTCCTGCTCGCCGAGGCCAAGGTGCCCTACGACATCGTCCTCGAGATGGACGAGATCAACGACGACCTCGCGAGCACCGACGTCGTCCTCGTCATCGGCGCCAACGACACCGTCAACCCCGCCGCCTCCGAGGACCCCGCGTCGCCCATCGCGGGCATGCCGGTGCTCGAGGTCTGGCACGCCCGTCAGGTGGTCGTCTTCAAGCGCTCGATGGCCGCGGGCTACGCCGGCGTCCAGAACCCGCTCTTCTTCCGTGACAACACCGCGATGCTCTTCGGCGACGCCAAGGAGCGGGTGGAGGACATCCTGCGCGCCGTGGGCTGAGCGCCCCACCGCTGGTCGAGCAGGGAGGGCCGCCAGGCCCGAACGTCGTCGAGACCACCGCAGCCCGAGCGGGGCAGCGACCGCCGTGTCTCGGGTCTCGACGACGCTCGCTGGCGCTCGCTGCTCGACCACCGGTCTGCGCACCGGTCTGGTCGTGAGGCGGGGGTCACGCCATCCGGGCGGCGCGACCGCTCCGAACACTCCACATGCGCTCGCGAATCGCCTACGCCCTCTTCGGGGTCCTCGCGACCCTCGTCGGCGTGGCGGCGGGTCACGTCGTCGCCGCGCTGCTGAACCCCGCCTCCTCACCCGTCCTCGCCGTCGGCTCCCAGGTCATCGACCTGACGCCGACGCCGCTCAAGGAGTGGGCGATCCGGCAGTTCGGCAGCTCCGACAAGCAGGTGCTCATCGGTTCGGTGATGGCGGGCGTGCTGCTGCTCGCCGCCGTCGCCGGGCTGCTGGCGCGCCGCCGCTTCGTCTACGGCGCGGCGCTTCAGGTGGTGCTGGTCGGGGTCGCGGCGTTCACCGCGCTTAACCGGCCGACCACCGAGGCGGTCGACGTCGTTCCGAGCATCGCGACCGTGATCGCCGGGGTCGGTTCGCTGTGGCTGCTGGACCGGAGCGCACGGGCGTCCGCAGGCGACGGGGAGTCGGTGGAGTCGTGGTCGGGGGACCACTCCACCGGCCCCAGCCGGCGTGGCGTGATCATCACCGCCGGGGTGCTCGCCGTGGCCGCAGCGGCGATGGGCGGCGCGGGGCGCCTCATCGGCAACGCACGGAGCAAGCTCCAGGACATCGCGTTCCCGCGCCCGGCCGACCCGGCGCCGGCGTTCCCGAACGGCATCCAGGGCGACTTCTCCGGCATCACGCCGTTCCGCACCGCCAACTCCGACTTCTACCGCGTCGACACGCGCCTCGACGTGCCCGTCGTCGACATCGACACCTGGTCGCTGAAGATCGAGGGGATGGTCGACCAGGAGCTGGAGTTCAGCTTCGACGACCTGCTGGGCATGCCGCTCATCGAGCGCGACATCACGATGACCTGCGTCTCCAACACCGTCGGTGGCCCGTACGTCGGCAGCGCCCGCTGGATCGGCGTACCGCTCGCCGCGCTGCTGGAGAAGGCCGGCGTCCAGGACGGCGTCGACCAGATCCTGGCCACCGACGTCGACGGCATGACCATCGGCACGCCGTACGCCCTGGCCACCGACGGTCGCGACGCCATCGTCGCCCTCGGCATGAACGGTGAGGCGCTGCCGCGCGAGCACGGCTACCCGGTGCGGATGGTCATCCCCGGGCTCTACGGCTTCATCAGCGCCTGCAAGTGGATGACGAGCATCAAGCTGACGACCTACGCCGACGACGAGGCCTACTGGACCGAGCGCGGCTGGACGCCTGAGGCGCCGATCAAGATCAGCAGCCGCATCGACACCCCCAAGGTGCTGCAGGAGATCCCGGCCGGTGACACCTTCATCGGTGGCGTCGCCTGGGCCCAGCAGAACGGCGGGGTCGCGAAGGTGCAGGTGCAGGTCGACGGCGGCGGGTGGCAGGACGCCCAGCTCGGGCCGAGCGCCGGCAACGACTACTGGCGCCAGTGGTACTACCCGTGGACCGCCGAGAGTGGCACCCACACCATCTCCTCGCGCGTCATCGACGGCAACGGCCAGACCCAGAGCGACGTGCGCGCCGAGCCGTTCCCCAGCGGCTCCTCCGGCATCCAGTCGCTGATCATCAAGGTCGCCTGACCCCCGTACGCCGACCCGGCGCACAGTGCCGCTGCAACGCCGCCGACCCGGCGCGAAGTGCCGCACTTCGCGCCGGGTCGGCGTACGTCCGCCAGCACATTCCGCCGGGTCGGCGCACGTCTGCCAGGCGCTCACCAGGACGGGGGTGGTGCAGACCACAAGAACCGGCAACGGATCGACCAATCCGGCTCAGCCACGGCCACGAAGACCCTGTGTAAGCACACCAACGGAAGGTTCCACCATGAAGCGCACCACTCTCCGCAAGACCGGCGCCACGGGTATCGCCGTCCTCGCCCTGTCGATGGGCCTGGTCGCGTGTGGCAGCGACGACTCCGAGGACACCAGCGCCTCGGACACCACGTCGAGCTCGGCCCCCGCCACGTCGGACGCCCCCTCGGAGGACACCTCGGCCTCGGCCTCCGCCTCTGAGGACGCCACCTCCGCCTCGACCGAGCCCTTCGGCCCGTCGTGCAACGCGATCCCCGCCAACGGCAAGGGCTCGCTCGAGGGCATGACCAGCGACCCGGTCGCGACCGCGGCGAGCAACAACCCGCTGCTCAAGACCCTCGTCTCCGCCGTGGGTGCCGTCCCCGGTCTCGCCGACACGCTCAACAGCGCCCCGGCCCTGACCGTGTTCGCGCCGACCGACGACGCGTTCGCCAAGATCCCCGAGGCCGACCTGAACGCCGTGCTGGCCGATCAGACCCAGCTGACCGCGATCCTGTCGCACCACGTCGTGGGCGAGCGTCTCGACCCGACCGCGGTCGTGGGCGAGCACGAGACCCTCAACGGCGACCAGGTCACCGTCGACGGCGACGCCGAGGCCGGCATGACCGTCGACAACGGCACCGCCAACGTCATCTGCGGCAACGTGCAGACGGCCAACGCCAACGTCTACGTCATCGACTCGGTGCTCATGCCGACGAACTGACCTCGTCAGTTCTCACGCCTCAGCAGCAGCCACAGGGAAGACTGACCACGTGGACCAGCTCCGACCCGTGCCGGGCGGCGTCCCCTCCGAGGAGGGGGCGCCGTCCGCGGCCGGTCGTGGCCAGGCGGGACCCGACCTGGTCGACCTGCTGAAGGCCTGTGGCCGCAGCGACGAGGCCGCCTTCGCCCAGCTGTACGACGCCACGGCGTCGCGGGCGGTCGGCCTCGCGGTGCGGGTCGTCCGCGACCCGGCCCAGGCCGAGGAGGTCGCCCAGGAGGCGTTCCTCGAGATCTGGCGCACGGCCGCTCGATTCGACCCGGCCAAGGGCAGTCCGCTGGGATGGCTCCTGACCATCGTGCACCGCAAGGCCGTCGACCGGGTCCGCTCGGCGGAGGCCAGCACGCGGCGGGACACGACGTACCACCAGCAGAACCAACCGATCGACCACGACTCCACCGCCGAGGCGGCGCAGGCTTCCCTCGAGGCCCGACGGGTGCGCAACGCGCTCGAGAGTCTGACGCCGGTCCAGCGCGAGGCGCTGGAGCTGGCCTACTTCGGGGGATACACACACACGGAGGTGGCGACCATGCTCGATCTGCCGGTCGGCACCGCCAAGACACGGATCCGCGACGGGCTGATCCGACTGCGCGACACCATGGGGGTGGGGGCATGATCGACATCCATGCTCTCTCGGGCGCCTATGCCGTCGATGCTCTCGACGACGACGAGCGCTCAGAATTCGAACGACACCTGGCCGAGTGCCCGGCCTGCCAGGCCGAGGTGGCCTCACTGCGCGAGGCCGCGACGCTGCTCGCCGAGACCACACCGGTCACGCCCAGCGCGGTCCTGCGCGACCGGGTCCTGGCCGACATCGCCACCGTGCGGCCGCTGCCGCCGGTCGTCGAGCAACAGCACCAGCCGGCGATCGGCACCGTCACCACCCTGACCTCCCACCGTGAGTCACGCCGGCGCCGACGCGTCGTGCCCTTTCTGGCGGCCGCTGCGGCGGTCATCGCGATAGGCACCGGCGGCGTCGTCTACCAGGCCGTCACCGACGAGCCGCCGACCAGCAGCACCGAGCAGGTGCTCGAGGCCGGCGACGCCCAGCGCTTCACCGTCGACCTCGACGGCGGCGGCACCGCGACCGTGGTCCGCTCCCGCGAGCTCAACCAGGCCGTCATCGAGACCCACGACATGCCGGACGCCCCGGCCGGGCACGCATTCGTGCTCTGGCTCGGTCACGACGGCGTGATGACCCAGGCCGGCGTGATGCCGCAGGGCGCCGACCAGGAGGTGCTGATGAGTGGCGACGCCGCCACCGCGACCAGCGCCGCGGTCAGCCTCGAGGACGCCGACACCAACCCGACCTCCCCGAGCGACGACGTCGTCGCGTCGTTCGACCTCTCCACCTGATCACCCGCACCAGGAGCACCGCATGACCCCGACTCCTCGACGGATCGCGGTCGTCGGCTCCGGCGTGGCCGGGCTGACGGCGGCGTACGTCGCCTCCCGCACCGCGCACGTCACGATCTACGAGGCCGACGCGCGGCTCGGCGGCCACGCCGACACGCACCGCGTCACCGACGCGTCGACCGGGCGCGAGCTGGAGATCGACACCGGCTTCATCGTGCACAACCCGCGCACCTACCCGGTGCTGCTGCGGATGTTCGCCGAGCTCGACGTGGCCACGCAGCCCTCCGAGATGTCGATGTCGATCCGCGACGACGACTCCGGCCTCGAGTGGGCCGGCGCCCTCGGACGCCGCGGGCTGTTCCCGACCGCCGCCAACCTCCGCAACCCGCGCTACCTCGCAATGCTGGTCGAGATCCCGCGCTTCCACGCCCGCGCCAAGGCGCTGTTGGAGGCGGAGGGTGCCGACGAGCCCGACACGACGCTGCGCGAGTTCCTGGCACGCGGCCGGTTCTCGGCGTACTTCACCCGGCACTTCATGGAGCCGCTCGTCGCCGCCGTGTGGTCCTGCGACCCGGCGGTCGCGCTCGACTACCCGGCGCGCTACCTGTTCACCTTCCTGCGCCACCACGGGATGCTCGGCGTCTTCGGCAGCCCGCAGTGGCGCACGGTCACCGGCGGTTCCCACCGGTACGTCGAGAAGGTCGCCGAGCAGCTGCACGAGGTGCGCCTCGGCACCAAGGTCACCTCCGTGCTCGAGACCGCCGAGGGCGTCGAGATCACCGACGGCAACGGCGCCGTGTCGACGTACGACGCCGTCGTGGTCGCGACCCACCCCGGCCAGGCCCTCGCGCTGCTCGCCGAGCCGAGCGCCGTCCAGCGCGACGTGCTCACCGCGATGCCGTACTCCCCCAACACCGCGCTGCTGCACACCGACACCTCGGTGCTGCCGCGCGCCGACGACGCCCGCGCCTCGTGGAACTTCCACCGCCCCTCTGACGACACCGGGCTGCACGTCACCTACGACATGACCCGGCTGCAGCGCCTCGACACCGACATCCACTACCTCGTCACGCTGGTGGACCGCGGCGCCGACCAGGACGTCGTCGACCCGGCCCTGGTCATCGACCGGATGGAGTACGAGCACCCGCTCTACGACCCCACCTCGGTGGCCGCCCAGGCCCGGCTGCGCGACATCGACACCGACCGCGTGGTGTTCGCCGGCGCCTACCACGGCTGGGGCTTCCACGAGGACGGCGCACGCTCGGGGCTCGCGGCCGTGGAGCGGCTCGGCCTCACCTGGCCCGAGACCGCGCCGCGCTCGCCCGCCGACGAGGTCGAGACCGGCCCCTACGAGACGACGATCCGCCACACCCGGCGCTCGCCGTGGCGACGGACCTTCACCCACCGCTCGCACACCTGGGTCGTCGACGTCGACGACCTGCCCGACCACGGGGTGCTCGGGCGGTTCGAGCCGCGCGACCACTTCGACGGCGACGGAGCGTCGATCCGGGCCGAGGTCGAGACATTCCTGGCCGGCGAGGGTGTGCGGCTCGGTGCCGTCCCCGGTGCCGGCCGCATCGTGATGGCCGCCCAGGCCCGGGCCTTCGGCTACTGCTTCAACCCGATCTCCGTCTTCTGGTGCTGGGACGCCGACGGCGAGCCAGCCGCCACCGTCGTCGAGGTGCACAACACCTACGGTGACCGCCACGCCTACCTCGTCCACCCCGACGAGCAGGGTCGCGCCACGACCCCGAAGGCGATGTACGTCTCGCCGTTCCACGGCACCGACGGCGTCTACGACCTCGCCGTGCCCGTGCCCCGCGACGGCCGGCTCGACCTCGTCGTCAACCTCACGACCGACGACGGCGAGCGTTTCCTCGCCTCGCTCGCGGGGCGGCGTACGACGACCACCCCGGCGCAGGCGGCCCCGGCCGCTCTGCGAGGCTCTGCGCTGATCCGAGCCCACGGCATCTGGCTGTGGGCCCGGCGCCTGCGCATCCACCCCCGCCCCGCCCACTCTCAGAGGGGAGTCCAGCGATGACCCAGGTCGCTCCCGACCGCCGCGCGGCCAACCACTGGCCCGGTCTGCACGCCGTCCCGAGCGGCCCCCGCGCCGCCGTCTCCGCACGCGTCGCGCGCGGGCTGTTCCGCGCCGCCGTGAGCCAGCTCGACGTCTCGGTGCTGCTCGAGGGCCGCACGATCGGCCGTGGCGGCCCCGTCATGGTGATCCACCGACCCGAGGAGTTCTTCGCCCGCCTCGGTCGCGACCAGCTGATCGGCTTCGGCGAGTCCTACCTCACCGGAGCCTGGGACGCCGAGGACCTCGGCGGCTTCCTCGAGGTGCTCGCCGCGCGGATGGCCACCCTCGTGCCGGAGCCGCTGCAGCGGCTGCGCCGGCTCGTCGTACGCCGCCCGCCGGCCGAGGAGCTGAGCAGCGACGCCAACGCGCAGGGCAACATCGCCCACCACTACGACCTGTCCAACGAGCTGTTCGAGCTGTTCCTCGACCCGACGCTGAGCTACTCCTCGGCGCTGTTCAGCGCCTCGCAGCTCGCAGCGCGACCCACCGTCGAGGAGCTCGAGGACGCGCAGGGCGCCAAGGTCGAGCGGCTGCTCGACCAGGCCGGCGTCGGCGAGGGCACCCGGCTGCTCGAGATCGGCTCGGGTTGGGGCGAGCTCGCGATCCGCGCCGCCCGCCGCGGCGCGACCGTCCGCACTATCACGCTGTCGGTCGAGCAGCAGCGGCTGGCTCGCGAGCGCATCGGGGCGGCGGGGTTCGCCGACCGGGTCGAGGTCGAGCTGCGCGACTACCGCCACGTCGAGGGCACCTTCGACGCCGTCGTCTCGGTCGAGATGATCGAGGCCGTCGGCTGGCAGTACTGGCCGACCTACTTCGCCACCATCGACCGGGTGCTCGCGCCCGGCGGCCGGGTCGCGATCCAGGCGATCACCATGCCGCACGACCGGATGCTCGCGACGCGCAACACCTGGACCTGGATCAACAAGTACATCTTCCCGGGGGGCTTCCTGCCCTCGGTGCAGGTCATCGACGAGGTCACCCGCGAGCACACGACGCTGAGGATGGCGGCGCCGTTCTCCCTCGGACCGTCGTACGCCGAGACCCTGCGGCTGTGGGACGAGACCTTCCTGGCCGCCTCCGAGAAGGTGCTGGCGCTCGGCTTCGACGAGACGTTCCTGCGGATGTGGCACTTCTACCTCGAGTACTCCCGCGCCGGCTTCGCCTCGGGCTACCTCGACGTCCACCAGCTGACCTTCACGAGGGAGTCCCGATGAGCTCCGGTCCCGCCGCCCCCGTCGCCCCGCGTCTGGAGGAGGCGCTGCGCCCCTTCGTGGGCGGCGACCTGCCGGTGCGGCTCAAGGCCTGGGACGACTCGACGGCCGGGCCGGTCGACGCGCCGCTGGTGGTGCTCAACTCCCCTGACGCCGTACGCCGCCTCGTGTGGCGCCCGGGCGAGCTCGGCGCCGCCCAGGCCTACGTCACCGGCGAGCTCGACGTGCCCGGCGACCTCGACCACGCGCTCACCCACGCCTTCGCCGTGGCGCGCGAGCGGGGCCTGTCCTCGGGTCGCCCGTCGCTGACGGCGCTGCGCACGGCCCTGCGCACCGCGCTCGACCTCGGGGCCCTCGGACTGCCGCCGGCCGCGCCGCGGTCGCAGGCCAAGGTGCGCGGCCGGCTCCACTCGCAGCTGCGCGACCGCGAGGCGATCAGCTTCCACTACGACCTCTCCAACGAGTTCTACGAGCTGATCCTCGAGCCCCAGATGGCCTACTCCTGCGGCTACCACTCCTCGCCCGAGCAGCCGCTCGAGGAGGCGCAGTTCGCCAAGCTGTCGCTGGTCTGCCGCAAGCTCGGCCTCGAGCCCGGCATGACGTTCCTCGACATCGGCTGCGGCTGGGGCTCGCTCTCGCTGCACGCCGCCGAGCACTTCGGCGCCCAGGTCACCGGCATCACCATCGCCGCCGAGCAGAAGCGCTTCATCGACGCCCGCATCCGCGAGCGCGGCCTCGAGGACCGCGTCACGATCAAGCTCTGCGACTACCGCGACTCCGTCGGCGAGTACGACGCCGTCGGATCGCTCGAGATGGGCGAGCACGTCGGCCAGGGCAACTACCCGACGTACGCCTCGGTGCTGAAGCGCTCGGTCAAGCCAGGCGGGCGCGTGCTCGTGCAGCAGATGAGCCGCGCCGGCAAGTGGCCCGGCGGCGGCCCGTTCATCGAGAACTTCATCGCCCCCGACATGCACATGCGCCCCGTCGGCGAGACCGTCGGCTTCCTCGAGGCCGCCGGGCTCGAGGTGCGCGACGTCCATGGCCTGCGCGAGCACTACGTGCTCACCGTCGCCGGCTGGCTCGAGAACTTCCACCGCAACCGCGACCGCCTCGTCGCGCTCATGGGCGAGGAGGTCGTCCGCGTCTGGGAGCTCTACCTCGTCGGCGGCTCCATGGCCTTCCGCGACGGCCGCATGGGCGTCGACCAGATCCTCATGGTCCGTCCCGGTGGTCAGCACACCCTGCCCTGGGTGCGGGACTGGTAGGTGTCGGAATCCCAGCATCTGCTGGGATCGCCAACGTTCTGGGGCGTTGCAACACCCCAGAACGTCAGGAAGTGCCTCCAGCGCCGCCCGCGGGGTGACTGAGTAGTCCAGATTCCGTTCACAGGCGAGCCTCGTCCACAGGCCCGACGGCCGCGGCGAGCAACGATCGGCTCCAGCGGCCAGCCTTGAGGCATGGACACGACCGACGCGCCTGACCCTTTCGACGTCTGGCTCCGACTGCGTCGTGAGCTGGTGGCCGAGAACTGGAAGGACCGCGGCATCGTCCGCATGCTGCAGAACGGCGCGTGGCACCGGCCCAGGCGAGGCGCCTACGTCGAGTCGCCGGCATGGAAGGCCCTGGACGCGTCCGGGCAGCACGTCGTACGCACTCGCGCGGCGATGCGGGCCGCCAGGACCGAGGTCGCGGTGTCGCACGTGAGCGCTGCGATCTTCCACGGCGGTCCGACCTGGGGACTCGACCTGACCGACGTCCACCTCACGAGGAAGGACGGCAAGGTGGGGCGCGACGAAGCAGGCATCCATCAGCACTGCGGGGTGATCGAGACGGGTGACCTGCAGGACGTCCGCGGGTTCGACGTGATGTCGCCGGCCCGGGTCGCCCTCGAGGTCAGCACCATGTCACCCCTCGGGCCCAGCCTCGCCGTGCTCAACGACTTCCTGCACCGCGGACTCACGACTCCCGAAGAGGTCCGCAGGCGCTACGACGCAGGGATCGTCTGCTGGCCCGACAGCCGGGTGACGGAGCTCGTCGTGCGCATGGGGGATCCGCGCATCGAGAGCGTCCTCGAGACCCGGATCTTCCTCCTGTGCCGCGAGGCGGGGCTGCCCGCGCCGGTCCCGCAGTACGAGGTCATCGACCCTGCGACCGGCGTGGTGATCGCACGGCTCGACTTCTGCTGGCCCGAGCTCGGTGCCTGGGTCGAGGCCGATGGGAAGGTGAAGTACACGTCCGGTCTGCGGCCGGGCCAGGACCCCGCCGAGGTGGTCTTCCGCGAGAAGCGTCGTGAGGACCGGATTCGCGAGCTGACCGGGTTCCGGCTGATGCGCCTCGTGTGGTCCGACCTCTCGACACCTGAGGCCACGAAGAGGCGGCTGCGGCACCTCGTGCACCCCGGGCAGATCGAGGCGAGCTGAGGCACTTCCTGACGTTCTGGGGCATTGCAACACCCCAGAACGTTGGCGATCCCAGCAGATGCTGGGATTCCGACACCCTCCCGACCCGGGTACCGGGGAGCACGTGAACGTGGTGATCGTGCTGGTGGCGGGACTGCTGGCGGTGGTGGCGGGGATGACGGCCGCGGCGGTGCGGGCGAAGCAGCTCGACAAGGTCGCGGTGGTGGACATCGCGTGGGGCGCGGGGTTCGTGCTGGTCGCGCTGGTGACCGCGGTCGTGGCGACCGTCCTCGACGACGGCACGGGGTGGCGGCGCTGGCTGCTGGTCGTGATGGTCGCGGTGTGGGGGCTGCGGCTGGCGTGGCACGTGCGCGGGCGGGCCATCGACGACCACCAGGGCAAGGAGGACCCGCGGTACGCCGAGATGCTGGGCGGGCCGCCGTCCGAGGTCGGCATGGGGACCGTCGTGCGCCGGGTGTTCGCGGTGCAGGGCGTCGTGCAGTGGCTCGTCGCGGGACCGGTGATGGTCGGCGTGGTGCTCGGTGTCGAGTGGTGGCCGGTGGTCGTGCTCGGGGTGCTGGTGTGGGCGACCGGGCTGTTCTTCGAGGCCGTCGGCGACCGCCAGCTCGCGGCGTACAAGAAGCAGCCGAAGGAGCAGCGCCCGCAGGTCATGGACCAGGGGCTGTGGCGCTACACGCGCCACCCCAACTACTTCGGCGACGCGACCGTCTGGTGGGGACTGTGGCTCGTCGGCGGGCTCGCCTCGGGCTGGGTCGCGGGGCTCGCGACGATCGTGTGCCCGGTCGCGATGACGTTCTTCATCTACCAGGTCACCGGCGCCAAGCTGCTGGAGAAGACGATGATGCAGCGCCCGGGCTACCCGGAGTACGCGCGGCGCACCTCGATCTTCTTCCCGCTCCCCCCGAAGAAGGCCTGAGCCGCTCCTGCAGGATGGCGGGGTGACGGCAGCGGACTGGAACGGCGACCCGCGGGTCACGTGGTCGGTCCAGGTGCGCGACGCCGACACCGACGAGGTGCTGTTCGAGCAGACACCCGACACGGTCCTGCCGGCGGCCAGCGTCGGCAAGGTGCTGCTGCTGCTCGAGGTGGCGCGCCGCCTCGAGACCGGTGAGCTCGACGGCGCCGCGCCCCTCGACCGGCGTACGACGCCCCGCGTGGCCGACTCGGGCCTCTGGCACCGGATGGCCACCGACGTGCTGCCGCTGCGCGACGTCGCGCTGCTGGTCGCGTCGGTGAGCGACAACTGGGCCACCAACGTGCTCGTCGAGACCGTGGGGCTCCGGGCGTCGGGGCTCCTCGACCTGGTGCGCGACGTGCGCGGGCCCGAGCACCCACCGGCGCTCAGCCTGGCCAACGCCTCGGCGTACGCCGCGCTGATGGGGCGCCTGCACCGCCGCGAGCTGCCGGGCGCCTCGCAGGTGCTCGACTGGCTGGCCTCCGGGGTGGACCACTCGCTGGTGCTGTCGTCGCGGGGTCGCGACCCGCTGGTCGTCGACGACCTGGTGCTCGGCAAGACCGGCGCCGACGACGGCATCCGCGCCGACGTCGGCCTGGTGCGCACCGGCGGCCGGACGGTGGCCTACGCCGCGTTCGCGACGTTCGACCCCGAGCACCTGGCCGTCGCGGTGCGCGACCTGCGGCGGCTGGGCGAGAGCTTCTAGGCCTCGCCGGCCTCGCGCCGGCGCCGCTCCAGCTCGTGGCGCTTGCGCTGCTCCTCCGCCCGGGCCCGCACCTGGCGCAGGAACTCCTCGTCGCGCTCGGGGTCGGTGGCCGCGGCGCGGCCGGGGCGGTCGTACTCCGGGTAGGCCGGGGCGGAGCGCTCGTAGGCACCTGTCGGGCGACGCCCCTCGGGACGGCCCAGCACGAACCACGCGGCGCTGCCCAGCAGCGGGAACAGCAGCACCACGACGACCCACGCGGGCTTGGGCAGCATCCGCATCGTCGTGCCCGGGGTGGAGAGCACCTCGATGAGCGTGTAGACCCACACGACGAAGACGAGGACGCTGAAGACCAGCTCGAGCTTGATCACGGGGCACATCCTGACCCACCGGAGGCCCCGGTGTCTCCGGCTGTCGCGGGACTATTCCACGCCGCGCTTGCCGAGCGGGCCCGGGTCCTCGACGACCTGGAGCGCGCCGGTGTCGGGGTCGCGGAAGGAGACCCGCACGTCCTCGGCCTCCTTGTGCATCTGCGCCCGGACGTAGCTCGCGTAGGCCCGCCGGTCGGCCTCGGTCAGGTCGGGGCGGTCGACGAAGAGCGCCCGCAGCGAGCGCGGCCACAGCCTCCGGGCGAGCACGACGTTGACCTCGATGCCCAGCACGCCGACGAACGCCGCGATGTAGATGATGCCGACGAGGCCGAGGAAGAGCCCGAAGGCGCCGTTCATGTTCTCGGTCTCGCGCAGGACGTGGGTGGCGTAGATCGTGCCGACGTACTGCAGCCCCTGCCACAGGACGGCGACGGTGAACGCCCCGGGCGCAGCGCGGGTGAGGTGGTGGCGTCGGGCCGCGGCGAGGCGGAAGACCACGGTCAGCAGCGCGCCGATGAGCAGCACCGTGACCAGCCGGATCAGCCAGCCGAGGGTGGCGTCGACCCGCGGCCCGAACACCTGCGTCTGCGCGCCCAGCGCCGAGACGATCGTGATGGTCAGGACGAACAGCCCGGCCGTCACCACCAGCAGCAGGCTGCGCAGCCGCAGCAGCACCGGGTTGGGGCGCTTGTTGCGCGGGACCGACCAGGCCACGTTGAGCGCGTTCTGCAGGGCCTGGCCCAGGCCGAGCGAGCCGTACGTCGCCGCGATGATCCCGATGACCGTCGAGAGCGTCGAGCCCTGGAGCCGGTCGGGGCGGCCGAGCTCGTCGCCGATGATCGGGAATGTGCTCAGCGCGGAGTTGATCACCCGCTCCTGCAGCTCGGGGTTGCCCGAGAGGATGAAGCCGAAGATCGAGGTCGCCAGCAGCAGCAGCGGGAAGATCGCCAGGATCGCGTAGAAGCTGATGATCGCCGCGAGGTAGGGCCCCTGGTCGTCGATGAACTTGAAGAACGTCGCCACCGGGAACCCGAACACGCTGCGCTTGCGCTGCGTCCGGTCCAGGACGTCGACGAACCCCACGGGCTACAGGTTAGGGGCGGGTCTTGCCTGGCGTGGTTTCGAGACGGTCGTTGCAGGACCTCCTGAACCACCGGCGGTGACCACCGGTGGTTGAGGAAGGACGGAGTCCTGTCTCGAAACCACTCGTCCCGTCAGTAGCTCTTCGGCAGCCCCAGCGAGTGCATGGCGACGTAGTTGAGGATCATCTCCCTGCTGACGGGGGCGATCCGGCCGGCGCGGGTGGCGACGAGGAGCCCGGCCATGCCGTACTCCTGCGTGATCCCGTTGCCGCCGTGGGTCTGCACGGCGCGGTCGGCGGCGGCGCAGGCGGCCTCGGCGGCGGCGTACTTGGCCATGTTGGCGGCCTCGCCCGCGCCGATGTCGTCGCCGGCGTCGTAGAGCGCGGCGGCCTTCTGGGTCATCAGCCGCGCCATCTCGATCTCGATGTGGCTCTGCGCGAGCGGGTGCGCGATGGCCTGGTGGGCGCCGATCGGGCCCTGGAAGACCGTGCGCTCCCTGGCGTACGCCGTCGCGCGGTCGAGCGCGAAGCGCGCCAGGCCGTTGGAGAACGCCGCCGCCATGATCCGCTCGGGGTTGAGCCCGGCGAAGAGCTGCACGAGCCCGCCGTCCTCGTCGCCGACGACCGCGTCGGCGGGCAGCCGGACGTCGTCGATGAACACCTGGAACTGCAGCTCGGGGCTGACGATCTCCATCGGGATCGGCCGGGCCTCGAAGCCCGGGGCGTCGGTCGGCACGACGAAGAGGACCGGCTTGACCTTGCCGGTGCGGGCCTCCTCGGCGCGGGCGACGACGAGCACGTGGTCGGCCTCGTCGACGCCGGAGATCCAGGTCTTGCGGCCGTTGAGCACCCACTCGTCGCCGTCGCGTCGGGCGGTGGTGGTGATGTTGTGGGTGTTGGTGCCGGCGTCGGGCTCGGTGATCGCGAACGCCATCGTGCCGGTGCCGTCGCAGATGCCGGGCAGCCAGCGCTGCTTCTGCGCCTCGGTGCCGTAGCGGGCGATGATCGTGCCGCAGATCGCGGGGCTCACGACCATCAGCAGCAGCGGGCAGCCCTGCGCCGACAGCTCCTCGCAGACCGCGGCGATGTCGCCGATGCCGCCGCCCCCGCCGCCGTACTCCTCGGGGATGTTGACGCCGAGGTAGCCGTTCTTGCCGATCTCGAGCCACAGGTCGGTCGTCTTGCCGCCCGACCGGGCCTTGTCGGTGAACCACTCGCGGCCGTACTTCGAGGCGAGCTTGGCGACCTCGCGCCGCAGCGTCCGGCGCTCCTCGGACTCCGTGAACGTGTGCGTCATGCGTCTTCCTCCACCACTGCCAGGACCTCACCGGCGGCGACCTGCGCGCCGGGTCGTACGTCGAGCCTCGTGACGGTGCCGGGGCCGGGCGCCCGCACCGTGTGCTGCATCTTCATCGCCTCGAGCACCAGCACCGCCTGGCCCGCCTCGACCGCCTCACCCGCGGCGACCGACACGGCGACGACCGTGCCGGGCATCGGCGCGAGCAGGCTGCCGGTCGCGACCGCGTCGGCCGGGTCGACGAACCGCGGCGTGCGCCGCAGCGCCGCGTGACCGCCGGGCCAGTCGACGTCGACGGCGTCACCGTGCACCGCGACGTCGTACGCCGTGCGCACGCCGCCGGACTCGAGGACCACGCGCTCCGCACTCGCCGAGACGACCTCGGCGCCGTCGACGCGGCAGCCGGGCCACCACGTCACGTCGCACGTCACGTCGCCGGACACGTCGCCGGACTCGAACGACGTCACCTGCGGCTGGCTGGGCACGTTGCGCCACGCGACGGGCACTCCGCGCTGCACGGTGCGGGCCTCGCGGGCCCGCTCGGCGAGGGCCAGGGCCGCCGCGACCGGGGCCAGACCGGGGTCGGGCTCGGGCAGGGCGATCTCGGGCAGCAGGGCCGTGGAGACGTCGCCGGCCAGGAACCTCTCGTCGCGCAGGATCGCCACGAGCTGGTCGCGGTTGGTGCGCACGCCGTGGATGCGGGCGCGGCTCAGCACCCCGGCGAGCCGACGGGCGGCCTCGCGCCGGGTCGGCGCGTGGGCGACCACCTTGGCCAGCATCGCGTCGTAGAACGTCGACACCTCGCTGCCCGCCTCGAAGCCGGCGTCGACCCGGATGCCCGGCTCGCGCGGGACGTCGAACGCCGTCAGCCGGCCGCTCTGCGGCTGGTGGTCGGCGCGCGGGTCCTCGGCGTAGAGCCGCACCTCGATGGCGTGGCCCACGCCGGTGGTCGAGGAAGGACGAAGTCCTGTCTCGAAACCACGCTCCGACTCCTCGGCCGCCGCGATCTGCAGCGCGACCAGGTCGACGCCGTGGACGGCCTCGGTGACGGGGTGCTCGACCTGGAGGCGGGTGTTCATCTCCAGGAAGAAGAAGCGCTCCGTGTCCGGGTCGTAGAGGAACTCCACGGTCCCGGCGCCGACGTAGTCGATCGCCTCGGCGGCCTTGCGCGCCGCGTCGTGCAGCGCGGCGCGGACCTCGTCGGAGAGCCCGGGGGCGGGCGCCTCCTCGACGACCTTCTGGTGGCGGCGCTGCAGCGAGCAGTCGCGGTCGCCGACGACGGTCGTGCCGACGACCTGCACCTCGACGTGGCGCCCGCGCTCGACGTACGGCTCGACGAACACCGTGCCGTCGCCGAACGCCGACGCGGCCTCGGTCTCGGCCGCCGCGATCTCACCGGCGAGGTCCTCGAGGCGGCGTACGACGCGCATCCCGCGGCCGCCGCCGCCGGCGGAGGCCTTCACGAGCAGCGGCAGGTCGGACTCGGTGGGTGCGTCCGGGGCCTCGAGCACGGGCACGCCCGCCGCGCGCATCAGCTCCTTCGCCGCGATCTTGGATCCCATCTGCTCGATCGACTCCGGCGCCGGACCGACCCAGGTGAGGCCGGCGTCGATCACGGCGCGGGCGAAGGCGGCGTTCTCGGAGAGGAAGCCGTAGCCGGGGTGCACCGCGTCGGCTCCGGCCGCGCGGGCGGCAGCGAGCACCGCCTCGACGTCGAGGTATGTCTCGGCCGGGGTGCTGCCCGGCAGCCGCACCGCCACGTCCGCCTCGCGGACGTAGGGCAGCCCCGCGTCGGGGTCGGAGTGCACCGCCACCGTCTCGATCCCCAGCGCTCGGCAGGTGCGGAACACCCGCGACGCGATCTCGGCACGGTTGGCGACCATGAGGCGAGTGATCACGAGATCCCTCCCGGGCCGTCTCGGTGGTTGAGGAGCGCGTTCTGCGCGCGTCTCGAAACCACATCAGTGGTCGTGCGGCTCACGTGGTTTCGAGACGGTCGTTGCACGACCTCCTCAACCACCGCGGTAGAGATCAAGGTCTGAACACCCCGAAACGGTCGGTGCCGACGACGGTCTGGTTCTCGATCACCGAGAGGCAGATGGCCAGGACGGTGCGGGTGTCGCGGGGGTCGATGACGCCGTCGTCGTAGAGCATCCCGGAGAGGAAGTAGGGCAGCGACTGCTCCTCGATCTGGGCCTCGACGAGGTCCTTGATGCCCTGGAAGCCGTCGGCGTCGAAGGGCTGGCCCTTCGACTCGGCCGACTGGCGCGCGACGATCTCCATCACCCCGGCGAGCTGCGCCGGACCCATGACCGCCGACTTGGCGGAGGGCCAGGTGAAGAGGAAGCGCGGGTCGAAAGCGCGGCCGTTCATGCCGTAGTTGCCGGCGCCGTACGACGCGCCCATGATCACGCTCAGGTGCGGCACGGTGGAGTTGGAGACGGCGTTGATCATCATCGCGCCGTGCTTGATGATGCCGCCCTGCTCGTAGGCCGCGCCGACCATGTAGCCGGTGGTGTTGTGCAGGAAGAGCAGCGGCGTGTCGACCTGGTTGGCGAGCTGGATGAACTGGGTCGCCTTCTGCGCCTCCTCGCTGAACAGCACGCCCTGGGCGTTGGCGAGGATGCCGATCGGACGCCCGTGCAGCTTGGCCCAGCCGGTCACGAGCGAGGTGCCGTAGAGCGGCTTGAACTCGTCGAAGACGACCCCGTTGGTCGCCGAGACGCCGTCGCAGATGCGCGCGATCACCTCCCGGGGGTCGAACGGCTCCTTGAGGTCGGCCGGCACCAGGTCGAGCAGGTCCTCGGGGTCGGCGTCGGGCTCGGCCCACGCGGTGGGCGGCGCGACGGCCTTGCGCCAGTTGAGCCGGGCGACGATGCGCCGGGCGATCCTCAGCGCGTCGCGCTCGTCGGCGGCGAGGTGGTCGGCGAGGCCGGAGGTGCGGGCGTGCATCTCGGCGCCGCCCAGCGACTCGTCGTCGGCCTCCTCGCCGGTGGCCATCTTGACCAGCGGCGGTCCGCCGAGGAACACCTTGGCCTGGTCCTCGACCATCACCGTGTGGTCGCTCATGCCGGGCACGTAGGCGCCGCCGGCGGTGGAGCTGCCGAAGACGACCGCGATCGTCGGCTGCTTGCGAGCGCTCGCGCGGGTGAGGTCGCGGAACAGCTTGCCGCCCGGGATGAAGATCTCCTTCTGCGTCGGCAGGTCGGCGCCGCCGGACTCCACCAGCGAGATCGTCGGCAGGCCGTTCTCCTCGGCGATCTGCGAGGCGCGGAAGATCTTGCGGACGGTCCAGGGGTTGCTGGTGCCGCCCTTCACCGTCGGGTCGTTGGCGGTGATCATGCACTCGACGCCCTCGACGACGCCGATGCCGGTGACCACGCTGGCGCCGACCGTGAAGTCGCTGCCCCACCCCGCGAGCGGGCTGAGCTCGAGGAACGCCGACCCCTCGTCGACGAGCAGCTCGATGCGCTCGCGGGGCAGCAGCTTGCCGCGCGCGTGGTGCCGCTCGACGTACCGCTCCCCGCCGCCGGCGACGGCCTTGGCCTGCTCGTCGGCGAGCGAGGCGAGCTTGTCGAGCATCGCGTCCCGGTTCGAGACCGGCGCCGCGGTCACTTCTCGAGCACCGCCTTCATCCGCTCGAGGGTGGTGCGCATGCCGCGCTCGTTGGTGCGCCCCCGCAGCGGTCCCATGACGAGCCAGTAGAGGCGGAACGGCAGGGCGGGGCTCATGGTGAAGTACTCCGTCACCCGCGTCCCTCGGCCGTCCGGCTCCATCTCGTAGCCCCAGGTCGTCACGGTGGTGGAGTCGGTGCCGACCGCGAACTCGAAGACCTCGCCGGGCACGCACTTCGTGACCTGGCACGGCGACCAGTACGTCGGACCGACGCCGTTGCGCTTGACGTGGCCCTTGAAGCTCGCGCCCACCTCGGGTCCGGTCGAGCCGCGCGTCCACCGCGCCTCGAAGGTCTCGGGCGAGAACTCCCCGATCCGGGTCACATCGCTCACGAGCTCCCACACCTGCTGGGGCGTCGCGTCGACGTGCAGCGACACCTCCAGGTGGGGGTCGCGCAGCAGCCTCATCGGGCGTACCCCAGCAGCTTGGCAGCCAGTTCGGTCAGCACCTCTGTCGCTCCTCCTCCGATGGGCAGGAGACGGGCGTCGCGGTAGTGCCGCTCCACCTCGCTCCCGTGCATGTAACCGGTGCCGCCGTGCAGCTGCACCGCCGTGTCGCAGACGTACGTCGCCGCGTCGCACGCGGTCTGCTTGGCCAGGCACGCCTCGGCGATGACGTCCTCGCCGCGCACGTGCCGCTCGGCGACCGCTCGCGTGTAGGTGCGGGCGACCTCGACCTGGCGGCGCATCTCGACGAGCTGGTGGCGCACGACCTGGTTGGCGACGAGCGGCTTGCCGAACGTCGTGCGCTCGCGGCAGTACGCCGCCGCCAGCTCGAGCGCGCGGGCGGCGATGCCGTAGCCGTGCACGGCCAGCGCGATCCGCTCGACCACGAACTGCGCGGCGATCTGGAAGAAGCCGCTGCCCTCCGCGCCGACCAGGTGGCCGAGCGGCACCCGCGCGCCGGCGTACGACAGCTCGGCGGTGTCGGAGCAGTGCCAGCCCATCTTGCGCAGGCTCCGGTCGACCGTGAAGCCGGGTGTGCCAGCCTCGACGACGAGCAGGCTGATGCCGCCGTGGCCGGGCCCGCCGGTGCGCACCGCGGTGGTCACGAAGTCGGCGCGGACGCCGGAGGTGATGAAGGTCTTGGCGCCGTCGACGACCCAGGCGTCACCGTCGCGGGTCGCGCGGGTGGTGATGCCCGCGACGTCGGAGCCGCCCCCGGGCTCGGTGACGCCGAGCGAGCCGATCAGCTCGCCGGCCAGGGTGGGGCGCACGAAGCGGTCGATCAGGTCGGCGTCCTTGCTCGCCGCGATGTGGGGCAGCGCGATGCCGCTGGTGAACAGCCCGGCCATCAGCCCGCTCGACGCGCCCGCGGCGAACATGCCCTCCTGCAGGTCGACGCTGTCCATCAGCGTGCCCCCGCTGCCGCCGACCTCCTCGGGGAACCCGATGCCGAGCAGCCCCTGCTCGCCCGCGCGGCGGTGCAGCTCGCGCGGGATCGACCCGGCGTCCTCCCACTCCTGCAGGTGGGGCGCCACCTCCCGGCGCACGAACTCCGCGCCCAGGTCGTAGGTCGCGCTCATCGATGGCCTCCCACCGACAGTGGTTTCGAGACGGGCCTAGCGGCCCTCCTCAACCACCGGCCGAACTCGACCACCGCTGGTTGAGGAGGTTGCGCAGCAACCGTCTCGAAACCACGGACCGTCACAGTCACAGCAGCTCCTCCGGGATCTCGACGTGCCGCGAGCGCAGGAACTCTCCTAGCCCCTTGGCCTGGGGGTCGAAGCGGCTGCTGGCCGCGACGCCCTGGCCGAGCAGGCCGTGGGCGACGACGTTGACCGCACCGAGCCCGGGCAGGCGGTGCACCTCGACGTCGAGGTCGGCGGCCTCGGGCAGGAGGGTGCGGACCGCGTCGGGCGTGACGAGGTCGAGCAGCCAGGCCACGCGGGCGTCGTACGCCGGGGAGCCGTCGTGGGCGACCCAGAGGCCGACGTTGGCGTCGCCGCCCTTGTCGCCGGAGCGGGCGTGGACGAACGTCCCGAGCGGGGTCCTCACGCGACCTCCTCCCGCCGGCCGTCGTGGTGCACGACGACCTGGTGGACGAGGTCGCGGTCGACGAGCTCGGGGCGGTAGACGCCGTAGGGCGTGGGCTGCTGGGGCGGGGTGGTCATCGTGAAGCCGGGGTAGGACGCCAGCGCGAGCTCGACCGCCGGGCCCGTGAACGCGCGGCCGACCGGGCCGGCCTCGGGGTCGCGGACCGTGCAGCGCAGCAGCACCGAGGCGGCCTCCTCGCTGGTGGCGTCGGGCGGGGGCGCGACCACCTGCGACCACTCGACGTCGCGGGCGGTCAGCTGCGGGTCGAGCTGGGCTCGCACCCAGGCGGCCTTGTCGTCGACGTCGAGACCGGTGAGCACGAACTCGACCTGGTTGCGGAAGCCGCCGAGCTCGTTGACGCAGACCTTGAGCCGCTCAGGCGCCGCTTCGCCGCGCACACCGCTGATCGCGACCCGGTCGGGTCCGTGCTCAGCGAGCCGCACGGAGTCGAGGTCGACGGTCACGTCGGGGCCGAGGTAGCGCGTGGACTGGATCTCGTAGACCAGCTGAGCCGTGACCGTGTCGAGGGTGACGGCGCCGCCGGTGCCGTCGTGCTTGGTGACGACGCTGCTGCCGTCGGCCGCGACCTCGGCGATCGGGAACCCGAGCGGCCGGCTGAGGTCGAGCGAGCGGAACCCCGAGAAGTTGCCGCCGGTGGCCTGGGTGCCGCACTCGATCACGTGTCCGGCGACGACGGCGCCCGCGAGCGCGTCGTACGCCGTCGCGTCCCAGCCGTGGTGGTGCCAGGCGGGTCCGACCACGAGGCTGGCGTCGGTGACCCGGCCGGTGACGACGACCTGCGCGCCGGCGTCGAGCGCGCGGGCGATGCCGGCGGCGCCGAGGTAGGCGTTGGCGGTGAGCGCTCCGTCGAAGAGCGCGAGGGGTCGCAGGTCGTCGCCCTCCACGTGGGCCACGGCGACGTCGAGACCGAGCCCAGCGGCGACCTCGCGGACGCGGTCGGCCAGGCCGGCGGGGTTGAGCCCGCCGGCGTTGCTGACGATCCGCACACCGCGCTCGGCGGCGAGGCCGAGGCAGTCCTCGAGCTGGCGTAGGTGGGTGCGGGCGTAGCCCAGCGAGGGGTCCTTCATCGTGTCGCGGCCGAGGATGAGCATGGTCAGCTCGGCGAGGTAGTCGCCGGTCAGGACGTCGAGCGGGCCGCCCTCGAGCATCTCGCGCATGGCCGAGATGCGGTCACCGTAGAAGCCGGAACAGTTGCCGACGCGCAGCGGGGCGCTCACGAGGCCGCGTCCCGTCCGGGCCCGGGCGGGCCAGCGAAGGCCTGCGCGATCTCGAGCCACCGCTCGGCGCCGGGACCGGTGGCGACCAGGTCCGTGTCGACTCGGTGCACGCGCTGGGTGACCAGGCGGCAGAAGTCGTACGCCGACCCGCGCACCGACTCGGGCGCGTCGTCGGGGCCCCAGCTCCACACGTCACCGCTCGGCGCGGTCAGCTCGACGCGCAGCTCGGCCGCCGGCACCTCCTCGCCGTGGGTCGCGAAGGCGAAGCCCCGGGTGCGCACGCCGAGGTAGGCGACGTGGCGGATGCGATCGGTCGGCTCGGGGTGGGTGCCGGCCGCGTCGTGCACGTCGAGCGCGTGGGCCCAGGTCTCCATGAACCGTGCCGTCGCCATCGACGCCGCCGACATCGGCGGGCCGAACCACGGCATCTTCACGCCCTCGGCCAGCGCCAGCAACGCCTCGCGCAGACCGGCCCGCGAACGCCTCCAGCGGGCGAGCACCTCCTCGCGGGGCAGCGCGGCGATGGCGTGGGCCTGCGCGTCGACGTAGCCGTCGGGGTCACCGATGGCCTCGAGCACGACGGCGTCCCAGGCGGCCTTGCCCCCTGCGCCGTCGACAGGCTCCTCGTGGGCGTGGGCGGCGAGCGTGGCCACCTCGTCCGTCCAGAGCAGGTGGGCGACCTGGGTGGCGACGTTCCACCCCGGAGCCGGGGTGGGCGCGGTCCAGTCGACGGTGTCCAGGGCGGCCTCGAGCTCGGCGCCCTCGGCGGCCAGGTCGTCGAGAAGGCCGGTGAGCAGGTCGGTCATGCGTTCTCCCCCGGGGTGCCGAGCGCTCCGTCGAGAGTGAGCGCCCACTGGTCGAGGATCCGGCGGCGCCGGTGCGCGTCGTCGGTGATCGTGTTGGCCAGGCCCAGGCCCCGGACCAGGTCGAGGGTCGCCTGCACGAGCTCGCGCACCCCCGGCACCGACTCGTCGGCGCCGAGCAGCTCGACCGTGAGCCGGTGGGTGTGCCGGCCCAGCTCGCGCTCGAGCGGCGCGACCTCGGCCAGCAGCGCCTCGTCGGTGCGGGCGGCGACCCAGAGCTCGAGCGCGGCCGCGAACACCGGCGAGGAGAAGTGGTCGCCCAGCATCCGCAGCACGGCCCTGGTGCGCCGGGCGCCGCGGGGGAGCCGACGCGCGGCCTCCTCGAGCTCGCGGCCGCGCACCTCGGTGACGTGCTGCACGGCCGCCACGACGAGGTCCTGCTTGCTCGGGAAGTGGTGCAGCTGCGCCCCGCGGCTCACCCCGGCCCGCTCGCTGACCAGTGTGGTCGAGGTCCCGGCGTACCCCCGCTCGACGAGCAGCTCGACGGTGGCCTCCAACAGCCGGGCCCGCATGGCCCGGGTGCGCTCCTCCTGGGGCACCCGCACCGCCGCCTGGCTCACGGGCCCACCCTGCCCCGCCGATCAACAAACAGTCAAGACTGACTTTTTCCTGAGACCGGGCTGGGCCGACGCGTCGACAGTGCAACTTCCGGGGTCACCTGGTGGCCCGAAAGTTCGACTGTCGATCTCCGGGCCGCGGCGACCACGGCCGCCGGCCATCAGTGCAACCTTCCAGTCACCTGATGACCAGGAAGTTGCACAGACGGTCTCCGGCCCGACGGGTCCGTCGACAGTGCAACTTTCGGGGTCACCGGGTGACCCGGAAGTTCGACTGTCGACGTCCCGACCACGCCGAGCTCACGCCCGGTCGTGCAGCGTGACGTGGTAGCCGTCGAGGTCGGCGAAGGTGAAGGTACGGCCGAACGGCCCGTCGAAGGGCTCGGTGACGACGGTGTGACCGTCGGCGGCCAGGGCGTCGTGGATGGCCTGGACGTCGGTGGAGTGCATCCAGATGGCCGCACCGACGCCGGGCTGGGGCGCGGCGTCCAAGTCGGTGCCGGCCACGAGGTCGCGCAGCGCGAAGGCGATCGGCCGGGTCTCGAAGACGACGGCGTGCGGGGGGCCGGCCTGAGAACGGGCCAGGCCGAGGTAGCGGGTGTAGAACTCCGCGGCGCGCTCGAGGTCGCGGGTCTGGAGCGAGACGAAGTCGGGGCCGGTGACGAACATGGTTGCCTCCTGGGTTGATGTCAGTTATCTGACACCGACAACTATGTCAGACTCCTGACATGAGTCAAGCGGAGCGCGTCGACCTCCCGACCTCGATCGGCTACCTGCTCAAGCAGGCGGCGACCGCCCTGCGGACCTCGATGGAGGAGGTGCTGCGACCGCTCGGCATGACCGTGACGCACTACTCCTGCCTGGAGCTGCTGGCCCAGCGCCCGGGGCTGTCCAACTCCGAGCTCGCGCGCGGGACCTTCGTGACGCGCCAGTCGATGAACGTCCTGCTCCGTGCGCTCCAGGAGGACGGGTCGGTCACCCGCCCCGACGAGGCCCCGGTCGGCCGCGTGCTGCCCGTGAGCCTCACGCCGCTGGGCCGCGAGCGGCTCGCCGAGGCGAGTGCCGCCGTACGCCGGGTCGAGCAGCGCATGCTGTCGGGCCTCGACGAGGGCGAGCAGGACGAGGCGCGCCGCGTGCTGCGCAACTTCACCGCCGCGCTGGCCAGCGACGCCTGACGCTCGGTACGGCGAGGTCAGGACACCAGCGGATTGCGGGTGCGGAGGGCCGGGAAGTAGCTGAAGTCGCGATCCGCGGTCCAGAGCTCGTCGACGCCGTGGCCGAGGCAGATCGCAGCGATCCGGGCATCGTGCACCCGGGGGCCGACGACACCACTCGCCGTGAGCAGCGACCCGAGCCGGGCCAGGTGGTCAGCGGTCTCGCCCAGGAAGACCACGTCGCTCGTGCCGGCGAGGTCCTCGATCGCACCGACGGCATCGGCCACGGAGCTCGGCGGGCGGTAGACGCGGGGATGCGTCACCACGGCGAGGAACTCGTGGACGCACGGCCACGGGACGGCCCAGCCGTCGGAGCCGGCACCCAGCCGCGCCAACGCCGCCGCTGCCGCCGCGTGGTGCGACGCGTCCTCGCGGTGGGCCTGGACGAGGACGTTGGTGTCGACAGCGATCACCCCAGCGACCTCACAGCGCCGGCAGGTCGTAGGCGTGCCGGAGCACGTCGCTCGCGTCGACGTCCGGCGAGATGCCGTCACCACCGACGGTGCGGAAGACGAAGTCAGGTCGTGCCGCACCGGCCTCGCGACGGCGCCGCAGCTCGCGGCGCAGTCCCTCGACCACGACGTCGCGCATCGTCGCCCCGCTCTCGGCCGCGAGCTGCTTCACCTCGCGCACCAGCTCGTCCGGCAGCTCGATCGTCGTCTTCACCTGGGTCACCGTACCAACCGACCCGTACTCCCGTACTCTGCTGCCGGGGTCAGTCGAGGCGCGACACCAGCGGCAGACGGGACCGGGCGCTCGCACCCACGACGAGCGCGGTCAGGACCGGCAGCGCCACGACCAGGGCGAGCAGCATCAGCCACGGCACGTCGAGGAACGGCCCGGTCGGACCTCCTCCACCGAAGCCCGGGCTGGAGGTCAGCGGCCAGGTGACGGCGACGCCGGGGATCGAACCCACGAGCGCGCCGAGCACGGAGCCGATCCCGCCGACGACCAGGGCGTACGCCGCCGCGACGCCGCGACGCGTGCGCGGCGACGCACCGACCGCGGCGAGCGTGGCGAGGTCCGGCCGGGCGTCGGAGAGGGCGAGGAACGTCGCGGTCAGCGTGCCGCCGAGCATCAGCACCCCGCCCAGACCCAGGAGCACCAGCTGGGCGATCAGGGCGTCGGACTCGGGCTGGAACCCGCGCTCGACGTAGATGCTCGCGCTGGGGTCGACCCCCTTCAGCGCCTCCTGCACGGTGTCCTCCTGGTCGCCGTCGAGCCCGCCGGTCACCAGGAGCGAGACGACCGAAGGCTCCTGGCCGAGCTCGGCGGCGGCGGCCGGGGTGAGGATCGCGGACGGGCCGTCGTAGGGGTCGCTCAGCGGGAGGTACGTCGCAGGCAGGGTCACGCGGGCGAGGGTCTGGTCCTGGCCGGTCTGCTCGTCGAAGGTGCTGCGGACCACGGTCGCCTCGCCGTCGTCGACCCGGACGCCCGGGCCGGTGAACACCACCGACCGGCCGTCGCCGAGCGCCTGCTCGGCACGGCGGGCGTCTGCGTCGGACAGCCCGACGAGGCCAGGGGGCAGCGGACCGTCGGAGACGAGGACCATCGAGCCCAGCGCAGAGCCCGCGCTGATGAACCCGGCCCCCTCGGGTCGCTGCACTGAGGTGTAGCCACCGTCGGAGTCCGTGAGGCCCTGCTGCACGACGACCTGGACGCCAGGAGCCTCCCGCTCGACGGCGCCGCGCAGCGCGTCCCAGCGCGCGGGCTGCTCGTACGCCCGCACGACCCCGACCCCGTCGGCGACGGAGGAGACGTAGGTCTCCTCGGCCTCGCGCTGGTCGGAGGAGAGGCCGATGCCGAGCGCGACGACCCCCGCGACCGTCGCCGCGACCGCCGCCACGGCCGGCACGG
Source organism: Nocardioides flavescens (assembly GCF_009823805.1). Taxonomy (GTDB): domain Bacteria; phylum Actinomycetota; class Actinomycetes; order Propionibacteriales; family Nocardioidaceae; genus Nocardioides; species Nocardioides flavescens. The sequence goes on from NZ_WUEK01000011.1 coordinate 111,731, forward strand.
TGCGGGTGCGGTGCCGGTGCGCGTCGCGCACGGCGTAGCGCAGGGTCAGCGGCAGCCGTCCGGCGCCGCGGGCGACCAGGGACAGCACGGCCGGGACCAGCAGGATCATCCCGAGCACGGCGGGGATCGCGCCGAAGGCGATGGCGAGCTCGCCGCCCGAGGGCTGCAGCGCGCCGTACGCCGAGGCGCCGATGCCGGCCGCGAGCAGCACCGCGCCCAGCACCGGGGAGCGGCGCGAGGCCGGCGCGTCACCGCGGCGACCGGCGAGGACGGCCACGACGTCCTGGCGCGAGGCCAGCACCGCCGGCACGGCCGCGGCGAGGAAGGCGCTGAGCAGGCCGAACGCCGCCACGGCGAGCAGGTGCAGCCAGGGCACGTCGAACGGGCCGAACCACGTCTGCGAGAAGCCCTGGAGGACCGGCTGGAGCAGCCGGGCGAGACCGAGACCGAGGAGCACGCCGACGACGGCGCCGGTCCCACCGAGCACGACCGCGCCCGCGAGCACGACCCGCCGCGACTGCGCCGGCGTGCCGCCGGAGGCGACCATCAGCGCGAGGCTGCGCTGCTGCGCGCGGGCACCGACCGCGAAGGCCGGCCCGGCGAGGAGGACGACCTCCAGGAGCACCATCACGGTGATGAGCGCGAGCACCGGGAGCAACCCCTCGTCGGTCCCGCTCTGGGCCCGCACCTCGGCGTACTGCTCGGAGGCGGGCGGCGGGTCCTCGATGACCGCGCGCGATGCGACGAGGGCGCCGAGCTCGTTGAGCCGCTGCACGCTCGGCCAGGTCACCGGACCGCCGTCGACGAGCCACTGCGTCTGCTCGTCCGAGTCGAGGCCGAGCGAACCGAGAGGTCCCGCCACGAACGGCAGGTCGCGGTACGTCGTGGACTCGGCGGTCCCGACGACGACCGGTTCGGTGGCGCCACCGGCCACCTCGGAGCCCACCTCGAAGCCCAACCGGTCGCCGACGCGGAACCCGTCGGCGACGAGAGCATCGTTGACCACGACCTCACCGTCGGAGCGCGGCAGACGACCCGAGGTGAGGCGGACGAGCCCGTCCGCCACCGGGTCCGCGAGGTCCACCTCGAGGGCCTGGGCCCCCACCCGCCCGGCCTCGGTCACGACCTGGCCCACGGTGCGGCGCAGCTCGACCAGCCGCGCCCCGTCGAGCAGCGACGAGACCTGCTCGGCGGAGGGCGCGGTCAGGGTCGTGTCACCGCTGAAGACCGGGTAGCCGACGTCGGGGTCCGGGGCCTGCTGCAGCGGGTTGGTCTCGGCGCTGACGCTGACGAGCGCCTGGCTCGCCCCCATCCGCCGGTCGACCGACTCGGGGCCGGACACCGTGGCGGTCTGGATGAGCACGTCGGCCGTCGTGACCGCCAGCACCGGCAGCGCGATCATCGCGACGACGAGCAGCGCCCGGGCGCGGTGGCGCATCGCGTCGCGCCGCGCCAGGCGCAGCGGGAGCCGCCACGCCGTCAGGAGCCTGCTCACCGCTGGGCCGTGGCGTCGGCGAGCGACTCCACGTGGTCGGCGCCGGTCTCGTCGACGACCACGCCGTCGCGCAGGAAGACGACCCGGTCGGCCCAGGCGGCGTGGCGCGCCTCGTGGGTCACCATCACCCCCGCCGCACCCGCGTCGCAGCGGGCCCGCAGCAACCGCAGGACGTCCTCGCCGGTCTCGGTGTCGAGCGCGCCGGTCGGCTCGTCGGCGAGCACCAGCCGTCGCTCGCCGACCACCGCACGGGCGATCGCGACCCGCTGCTGCTGCCCGCCGGACATGTGGTCGGGGAAGCGGTCGGCCAGCTCGGTGATGCCGACCTCGGCCAGCGCCTCGCGCGCCAGCGCACGCGCCTCGCGGCCGCTGCGCCCGTCGAGCTCGAGCGGGAGGGCGACGTTCTCGGCCGCGGTGAGGGCCGGGATGAGGTTGAAGTCCTGGAAGACGTAGCCGAGCGAGGTGCGCCGCATCCGCGCCCGGCCGACGGCGCCGGCCCCGGCGAGGTCGACGCCCTCGACGCTGACCACGCCCGAGGTCGGGGTGTCTAGCCCGCCGGCGAGGGTGAGCAGCGTCGACTTGCCGGAGCCCGACGGGCCCATGACCGCGACCAGCTCGCCGGCGTACGCCGCGAACGAGACCCCGCGCAGCGCCTGCACCGCCGCCTCCCCCTCGCCGTGGACCCGGGTCACGTCGCGCAGCTCCAGGACGGGACTGCTCGCCGGGCCGCTCATCGGACGGTCTCCTCGCTGGCCGTGGCGGGGGACGCGGCCGGGGACGGGGCGGGGCGCTCGAGCTGGGCGCGCCGCAGCCGGGTCTCGCAGTGGTCGAGCCAGCGCACCTCGGCCTCGGCGGCGAAGACCAGGGAGTCGAGCACCAGGCTCCAGGCCAGGTCGTGGGGCTCCTGCGTCGACGCCGGGTCCGGGCCGCGGCGCTTGAGGCGGGTGTAGTCCTGCAGGGCGGCCATCGTGGCGCTGCGCTGCTGCTGGATGACGCTGCCGACGTCGACGCCGGGCACGGTGACCGCCAGCGCCAGCTTGATCGCGAGCTCGTCGCGGGGCGGCTGGGTGCGCGCGACCGGCGTGGTGAACCACGCGGCGACCTCGTCGCGACCGGCGTCGGTGACGCGGTAGACGACGTGCCCCTCGGTGTCGGCGCCGTCCTCCGCGACGAGGCCGTCGCGCTCCAGACGGGTCAGCGTCGTGTAGACCTGCCCGACGTTGAGCGGCCAGGTCGCCCCGGTGCGTCGTTCGAACTCCGTGCGCAGCTGGTAGCCGTACATCGGACCCTGCTCGAGCAGCGCCAGCAGCGCGTTCTTGACCGTCACGGGCAGATGTATACCAGGTATGCATACCGGGTATCCACCCGCGCTGCTCGATTACCGCTGGGTAGGGTCGGGCGGGTGACCACCACCCTCATCACCGGTGCGAGCGGCGGCCTGGGCGCCGAGATGGCCCGCCAGTTCGCCGCCCTCGGCCACGACCTCGCGCTCTGCGCGCGCCGCGTCGAGCGGCTCGAGGAGCTGCGCGACGAGATCGGCACCGCCCACCCCGGGGTGCGCGTCGAGGTGCGGGCGCTGGACGTGACCGACGACGACCAGGTCTTCGAGGTGGTCCGCGGGTTCCGCGACGACCTCGGCGGCCTCGACCGCGTCGTGGTCAACGCCGGGCTCGGCAAGGGGGCGCCGATCGGCACCGGGCGCTACGACGCCAACCGCGAGACCGCGATGACCAACGTCGTGGCCGCGCTCTGCCAGACCGAGGCGGCGATGGAGGTCTTCCGCGACCAGGGCGCGGGCCACCTCGTGCTCGTCTCGTCGATGTCGGCGCTGCGCGGGATGCCGAAGTCGATGACCGTCTACGCCGCCTCCAAGGCCGCGCTCTCCCACCTCGGCGAGGGGCTGCGCAGCGAGCTGCTGCACTCCCCCATCGACGTGACCGTCCTGCACTGCGGCTACATCGCCTCGGAGATGAACGAGCAGGTGGCTCAGCAGGTGCGGTTCATGGCGTCCACCGAGGACGGCGTGCGGGCGATGGTCGAGGCGATCGAGAAGCGCAGGCCCGAGGCGTGCGTGCCGGCCCTGCCGTGGTCGGTGCTGGCGCCGGTCATGCGTCACGCCCCGCTGGGGATCCTGCGGCGCCTCGTCTGACGCCCCGCTCGACGTCCACCTCGAGGTCGAGCCCACCGAGGGCGTTGGCCAGCCCGCGGTGCCCGCGGCTGCGCCAGGCCACCAGCACGCTCACCACGGCCCACGCGGCCAGCACCGCCACGCCGTACGGCGGCACGGCGAGCAGGCCCAGCGACCCGACCCCGGTCACGAGCTTGACCACGCGGCCGGGCAGCACGAGCGCCGGACGACGGGCGACGGTGCGCAGGTCGGCGGTGAGCTCGCCGACGGTGACCCCGCGGGTCAGCACCAGGAGCGCCTCGAGCCCGAGCGGCACGCCCCACTGCAGCGCGGCCTGAACGCCGCGGTCGACGGGCACCTCGCGGACGTAGAGCTCGTAACCGCGCCAGGCCAGTACGGCCGCCGCGCCCGCGAGCGCGACGAACACCACGTCGCAGACCATCGCCACGAGCCGGCGTCCCAGCGTCACCGCGGTCGGCAGGACGACCGCACCGCGGCGGCGGCGTACGACGAGGAGCGAGAGCAGCGACCCGATCGTCGCGCCGAGCGTGTTGACGAGCAGGTCGTCGACGTCGAAGAGGCGGTAGGCGCAGTCGTAGAGCCCCCAGACGCCGGTGCGCTGGGTCAGCTCGACCAGCAGCGAGACCGCCGCTCCGCCGACGGTCGCGACGACGACCCCGCGCCGGGCGACCACCCGCACGAACCACCCGAGCGGCACGAAGAGCAGCACGTTGAGCACGACCTGCAGCAGCGCCGGGTCACGCAGCAGCGCCAGCGGGCCGCCGCCCGGCGGCAGCCGGATCTCGCCGATCGTGCCGAACAGCCGCGTCTGCGCCCCGAGGCAGGTGTAGCTGTCCTCGGCGGGCAGGGGCAGCAGCGTGTAGGTCCAGATCGCGAAGGCGTAGACCGCCGCGCCGACCAGCACCGCCAGGTCGCGAGGGCCGAGGCGCCCGTCGAGGCGGTACTGCACCGCCGCCGTCGGGATCAGCAGCAGCACCGCCAGCACCAGGCCGAGCGCGGTCGCGACCAGTGCGTTGGTCGCCTGGTCGCTCACAGCCTCGCAACCTAGCGGTAGGTGACCTGGGCCCGGGCGAGGTGCTCGTGCTCGTTGAAGGTGAGGAGCCGGGTGCCGGTGGAGCCGACGATGACGCGGGTGACGGAGGTGTTGACGACGACCGCGTTGAGCCGCTGCCAGACGGCGGGCACGGCCTCGGGCGGGGTGCCGAGCAGGGCGGCGCCGACCGCGCCGACGACGCCACCGGAGGTGACGACGACCTGGGTGCCGCCGCGGGCGGCGACGGCCTCGAGCGCGGTGCGGGTGCGCTCCAGGAACGCCGGCCAGTCGGGCGAGCTCTGCTGCCAGTGGGCGGTGGCGCGCTCGAAGAGCTCCTGGAACGCGCGGCGGTCGAGTCCCGCCGGGTCCTCGCCGTACGCCGCGAGCACGGCGAGGTGGTCGAACTCGTCCCAGCCGGGCTCGAGCTCGGGTGTCAGGTCCCAGCCGGCGGCCCCCGCCATCGAGGCGGCGGTCGCGACCTGGCGGCGCAGGCTCCCGTGGGTGAGGCCGTCGGGGGCGAGCCCGGCGAGCGCGGCGCCGAGGGTGCGCGCCTGCTCGTGGCCGAGGTCGGAGAGCCGGTCGTAGTCGGCGGCGCCGAACGACGCCTGCCCGTGCCGGACCAGCAGGAGGATGCCCACGGGGTCAGTCTGGCTATCCGGCGACGGTCGTGACGACGCGGGCCCGGACCACGGGGTCGACCCACCGGTCACGCGCGTGCAGCAGCCGCACCAGCGACCAGACCACGAAAGGCGCGGCGACCAGCAGCGACACCTCGGCGTGCGGCACCCGCGCGAGGCCGGAGAAGACCAGGCCGGTCAGCGTGGTGACGACGGCGAGCTCGACCGAGCAGGCGACCATCACGACCGGTGGGGCGGGGGTCGCGCGCGCCGAGCGCAGGTCGACGGCGAACGGCCGCTTCCAGCTCCACCGCATCGCCGCCGAGACGACCTGCAGCACCACGACGAGCCAGGTGCACAGCAGGGCGGTCAGCTCGGCGGGTCCCGGGGCGCCGGCGCGCAGGGCGGCGAGCGCGAGGGTGATCGCCGAGGCGATCAGCAGGAACTCCGCCAGCACCCAGGCGCGCGCCGCGAACACCGTGCCCGCACCCACCGGCAGGCTCTCGCGCCACAGCCCGCCGCGCTCGTCGAGGCACCACGCGTTGACGCCGAAGAGCAGAGCCCCGCCCGAGGCGACCAACCCCGGCAGGATCGTCAGCTGCGCCCAGTCGAGGTCGCCGGCCAGGGCGACCAGGCCGGGCCCGACCGCGAGCACCGCAATGCCCCGCCGCATGGGCACGGCCCGCCAGACCGAGCCGCGGTCGGTGCGCACGAGGACGCCGAGGGCGGTGCGCGGGAGCCGCCGCGCCGGGTGCCGGCCGCTCTCGACGCGCAGCTCGTCGCGCGCCGCGCGCCGGGCCGCGAGGTGCGCCGGCAGCGCTCCGAGGGCCACCGCGGCGACCAGGAGCGTCAGCTCGAGCGCCATCGCGCCGAGCCACCGCAGACCGAACCCGTCGACGTACGACACCACGAGCCAGCGGGTCGCCCCGAGCTCGTCGAGCAGCGTGCCGATCCGCCCGCTGACCTGCAGCACGACCGCGGCGAGCGCGACCACGGCACCGGCGAGCCGGACGACGGCGACGCCGTGGCGCGTGCGCCGCACCGCCTCGACGCTCCAGGCCACGAGCTGACCGACGGCGGTCGCGACCGCCACCCAGACCAGCAGCCCGAGCTGGGCGGGGGCGAGCTGACCGCGCGGGACGCCGTACGCCGCGGCGGCGAGCAGCACCCAGGTCTGCAGCACCCAGGCGATGTTGAGCGGTGCGAGCAGGAGCGCGCCGAGGTGGTCGGTGGTCGGGCTGACCGGGAAGGCGACGGCGTGCTCGCGGGCCAGCAGCTCGCGTCCGCCTCCGGAGGCGACCGCCGAGGCGACGGCGAGCACGAGCAGCCCCAGCATCGCGGTGGGCAGCAGCAGCAGCGCGTCGAGCGCGTAGCCGCTGCCGGAGCCCGCGCCCGGCAGCAGCGCCGGCAGGGTCGCGGCCGCGGCGGTGAGCACCACGAACGCGAGCGCCGCGAGGCGGAACGCCGACGGCCGGCGTACGGCGGAGGCACGGAAGGCCAGCAGCGCGCCGACGTCGTCGACCGAGCGGCGCAGCTCAGTCCAGGAGGCTGCGGTAGGCACGCGCGCCCTCCTCGCCGGCCATCTCACGGGCCGTGGCACTGGCGACCTGAGCGCCGCCGCGCAGCACCAGCACCGAGGTGCACACCTCGACGGCGAGCTCGCGCAGGTGGGTCGAGACCAGCACGCAGGCGCCCCGCGACCGGGCGTCGCTGATGACCTCGAACGTCGCCTCGACCCCGATCGGGTCGACGCCGTCGAACGGCTCGTCGAGCAGCAGCACCTCCGGCTCGTGCAGCGCAGCGAGCACCACCGAGAGCCGGCGGCCCATGCCGTGGCTGAAGCCGGTGGTGACCCGGTGGGCGACGTCGCCGAGCTCGAAGCGCTCGAGCAGGTCGCGCGCCCGCGGCTCCCAGCCGCGCAGGCGGCGCAACCGCGCGGCGAGCTGCAGGTGCTCCCAGGGGGTGGCCCGCGGCACGAGGCCGCCGACGTCGGGGCAGTAGCCGACCGCCCGCTTCACCTCGAGCGCGCGCGTGCGCACGTCGTGGCCCGCCACCACCACCGTGCCGGCCGTCGGCGGCACGACACCGGCCAGCACGCGCATGGTCGTCGACTTGCCGGCGCCGTTGCGGCCCAGCAGCCCCGTCGCCTGCCCGGCGTAGGCCGCGAGGTCGACCCCCGCGACCGCCTCGACCTCGCCGAAGCGCACGTGCAGGCTGCGGACGTCGACGACGGGCCCGGCACTCACGCCCCCGATCCTCCCCGCAGCCCCCCTCGTCGCGCTGGGGAACGGGTCAACCCGGGGGTGGGCGGGGGGTGGGTGGGGGGCGAGCGGTAGTCACCGACGTTCCGGGGCCTGAGAGGTGTCTCAGTGCCCCGAAACGTCGGTGACTACCGACCGAACGTCGGTGACTACCGCCCGGGTCAAGGAAGACCCGACAGCCTCAGGCCGGGAACGACCCGCCCTCGGCGGCGAGCTGGCGCAGCCAGGGGGTGGGGGTGAAGCGGTCGCCGTAGGCCGCGGCGAGCTCGTCGGCGCGGTCGACGAAGGCCTGGAGGCCGATCGGTGCGGAGGCGTCGGTCGGGTCCTGGTAGCCGGTCATGAACTGCGCGGCACCGCCGGTGTTGGGCGGGAAGCCGATGCCCATGATCGAGCCGATGTTGGCCGCGGCGGCCGATGTGATGACGCCCTCCTCGAAGCACTTGGCGGTCTCGAGGGCCTCGGCGAAGAGCATCCGGTCCTTGATGTCGCGCAGCGGGATCTGCTCCTCGGCGACCGGGAACAGCTCGCCGAGCCCCGACCACAGCGAGCCGCGCTTGCCCGACTCGTCGTAGTCGTAGAAGCCGGCGCCGCGCAGGCGACCGGCACGACCGGCCTCGAGCATCCGGTCGACGACGGCGGAGCCCGGGTGCTCGACGTACGACGGGCCCGCGGCTTCTCGGGTGGCCTTGGCGATCTTGGCCATCAGCTCGAGGTTGAGCTCGTCGGAGAGCTGCAGCACCGGGGCGGGGTAGCCCGCCTGGGAGGTGGCGCGCTCGATCGACCACGGGTGGACGCCCTCGGCGAGCATCGCCATGCCCTCGTTGACCATGAAGCCGATGACGCGCGAGGTGTAGAAGCCGCGGCTGTCGTTGACGACGATCGGGGTCTTCTTGATCTGCTGCACGACGTCGTAGGCCTTGGCGAGCGCCTCGTCGGAGGTCCTCTCGCCCTTGATGATCTCGACGAGCGGCATCTTGTCGACGGGGCTGAAGAAGTGCAGCCCGATGAAGTCGGCGGGGCGGTCGACGCCCTCGGCGAGCTCGGTGATCGGCAGGGTGCTGGTGTTGGAGCAGAGCAGCGCGTCGGGGTTCACGTGCTCGGCGATCTCGGCGAACACCTTGTGCTTGAGCGATGGGTCCTCGAAGACCGCCTCGATCACGAGGTCGCACCCGGCCAGGTCGGCCGCGTCGGCGGTCGCGGTGATGCGGCCGAGCAGCTCGGCCTTCTTCTCCTCGGTGGAGCGACCCCGCGAGATCGCCTTGTCGGGCAGCTTCTCGGAGTACGACTTGCCGCGCTCGGCGGCGTCGGCGGCGACGTCCTTGAGCACGACCTCCATGCCGGCGCGGGCGCAGACGTAGGCGATGCCGGCGCCCATCATCCCGGCGCCGAGCACGCCGACCTTGGTGGCCTTGAACGGCTCGATGCCCTGCGGGCGCAGCGAGCCGGAGTTGATGGCCTGCAGGTCGAAGAAGAACGCCTGGATCATGTTCTTCGAGCCCTGGTTGACGATCAGGTGCGTGAGGTAGCGCGACTCGATGCGCGAGGCCGTGTCGAAGTCGACCTGCGCGCCCTCGACGGCCGCGGACAGGATCGCCTCCTGGGCGGGGTACTTCGCGCCCTTGAGCTGCTTGCGCAGCAGCGCGGGGAACGCCGGGAGGAACGCCGCGAGCGCGGGCGAGGTCGGCTTGCCGCCGGGCATCTTGTAGCCGGGCGCGTCCCACGGGTTGAGGGCGGCCTCGGGGTTGGCCTGGATCCACGCCTTGGCGGCGGGGACCAGCTCGTCGAGGGAGCCGACGAGCTCGTCGACCAGACCCTTGTCCTTGGCCTGCGCGGGCTTGAAGCGCGGGCCCTGCAGCAGCACGTCCATCAGCGCGGACTGCAGCCCGAGCATCCGCACGGTGCGGGTCACGCCGCCGCCCCCGGGCAGCAGCCCGAGGGAGGCCTCCGGCAGGCCGATCTGCACCGCGGCGTGGTCCCACGCGATGCGGTGGTTGCAGGCCAGCGCGATCTCGAGACCACCGCCGAGCGCAGCACCGTTGATCGCGGCGACGACCGGGCGGGGGAACTTCTCCAGACGACGCAGCGAGGCCTTCATCCGCTCGACCATCGCGAACGTCGCGCCCGCGTCGGCCGGGGTCGCGGTGACCATGCCCTTGAGGTTGCCGCCGGCGAAGAAGGTCTTCTTCGCGCTGGCCACGACGACGCCCGTGATGCTGTCGCCGTCGGCCTCGAGCTCGGAGTGGAGCCGGTCGACGACGGCCGCCATCGACTCGACGTACAGGTCGTTCATGGTGTTGGCGCTGGCCGTCGGGTCGTCGAGGGTCAGCGTGACGATGCCGTCGGCGTCCTTGTCGTAGCGGACGGCGGTCTGGGTCTCGGTGGTGCTGGAGGTCATGCGAGGTTCCTGTCTGAGTCGAGGGGCAGGCTCGGCGCGCGGCGTCGTCTGGACTGACGAGCGGAGGGAGCGCCAGCGAGCGAGCGAGGAGGGAAGACGACGCCTAGCAGCGCGCCGAGCACGCCGAGCGGAGCGAGGCCATCAGCACAGCTCGACGATCGTCGCGATGCCCATCCCGCCGCCGACGCAGAGCGTGGCGAGGCCGCGGCGCAGCTCGCGGCGCTCGAGCTCGTCCACGAGGGTGCCGAGGATGATCGCGCCGGTGGCGCCGAGCGGGTGGCCCATGGCGATGGCGCCGCCGTTGACGTTGGTGATCTCGGGGGTGATGTCCATGTCGCGCATGAACCGCATGGCGACGGCGGCGAAGGCCTCGTTGATCTCGAACAGGTCGATGTCACCGACCTCGAGCCCGGCCTTGGCCAGCGCCTTGCGCGCCGCCGGCGCGGGGCCGGTGAGCATGATCGTCGGGTCGGCACCGGAGACGGCGGCGGAGATGATCCGCGCCCGCGGGGTGAGGCCGAGGTCCTGGCCGACCTGCTCGTTGCCGATCAGCACCAGCGCGGAGCCGTCGACGATGCCCGAGGAGTTGCCGGCGTGGTGGACGTGGTCGATGCGCTCGACCCAGTGGTACTTCTCCAGGGCGACGTCGTCGAAGCCGGCGTCCTGACCCATCTGCGCGAACGACGGCTTGAGGCCCGCGAGGCCCTCGGGGGTCGTGTCGGGGCGGATCAGCTCGTCGTGGTCGAGCACGGTGAGGCCGTTGAGGTCGGTGACCGGCACGACCGAGCGGTCGAAGTAGCCGTTGGCCCAGGCCTTGGCCGCGCGGTGGTTGGACTCGGCGGCGAACGTGTCGACGTCGTGGCGGGTCCAGCCGCCGAGGGTGGCGATCAGGTCGGCACCGATGCCCTGGGGCACGAAGCCGGTGGTGAGCGCCGTACGCGGGTCCATCGCCCAGGCGCCGCCGTCGGAGCCCATCGGCACGCGGCTCATCGACTCGACGCCACCGGCGATGATGAGGTCCTCGAAGCCGCCGCGCACGCGGGAGGCGGCCTGGTTGACCGCCTCGAGACCGGAGGCGCAGAAGCGGTTGAGCTGGACGCCGGCGGTGGTGTCCGGGAGACCGGCGGCGAGGGCCGCGGTCTTGGCGATGTCGCCGCCCTGGTCGCCGATCGGGGAGACGACGCCGAGCACGACGTCGTCGATGCGCTGGGTGTCGAGGGTCGGGTTGCGCTTCTCGAGCTCCTCGATCAGCCCGACGACCAGGTCGACGGGCTTGACCTCGTGCAGCGAGCCGACGGCCTTGCCCTTGCCACGGGGGGTGCGGAGGTGGTCGTAGATGAACGCCTCGGGCCCGGAAGAAGATGACATGACCTGATTGTGACACCATCACTGTCATGGTCAACCCACCTCGTGACGATGTGGAACTCCTCACGTTGGACGAGCTCTGCGAGCGGGTCGGCATGAGCGTGCGCAATGTCCGCTTCTACACCTCGCGCAACCTCGTCCCCCCGCCGATCCGCCGCGGTCGGTCCGGCTACTACTCCCCCGACCACGTCGCCCGCCTCGAGCTCGTGCAGGAGCTGCAGTCGCACGGGTTCACGCTGTCGGCGATCGAGAAGTACGTCGCCGGGCTGCCCGACGACGCGACACCCGAGGACATCGCGCTCGCCCGCACCCTCCTCGCCCCGTGGGACGTCGAGCGGCCGATCGAGATGACGCGCGCCGAGCTGTCGACCCGCGCGGGGCGCGACCTGTCCGACGAGGACCTGCGCACGCTCGCCGCGCTGGGCGTCGTCTTCCCGCTCAAGCGCAGCGCCCGCGGGGTCGAGCGCTACCAGGTCGCGGTCTCCCAGCTCACCGTCGGCCTCGGGATGCTGGACCTCGGCTTCCCGACCGAGGCCGCGCTCGCCGCGGCCGACATGTACGCCCGCCACGGCCGCGAGATCGCCTCCGAGCTCTACGAGCTGTTCCGCACGATGGTCTGGCCCGTCTACCGCGACCAGGGCGCCACGCCCGAGACGGTCCGCCAGGTCGTCGAGAAGATCAAGCCGCTCTCGATCGCCAGCCTCGTGTCGGCGTACGAGGCGGCGATGGACGAGACCAAGCGCGAGGGCATCGCCCGCCGCTCCCGCTGAGCCCCAGGTGCGAGGCCGGGACGGAGGGGTACCGAGAGGTGTGTCCCTAGGATCAGGCCGATGAACGACGACCGCGCGAGCGAGAGCCTCTGCGTGCTGGTGACCGGCGCGACCGGGTTCATCGGCAGCCGGCTGGTGCCGGCGCTGATCGAGCAGGGCCACCGGGTGAAGGCGATGACCCGCAACCCCGACGGCTACGACGGCCCGGGCGAGCCCGTGGGCGCCGACGTGTTCGACCCGGAGACCCTCGGCGAGCCGATGCAGGGCGTCGACGTCGCGGTCTACCTCGTGCACTCCCTCGACGACGACGACTTCGAGCGCAAGGACGCGGAGGCGGCCGAGGCCTTCGGTCGCGCGGCGGCCGACGCCGGTGTCCGGCAGATCGTCTACATGGGCGGCCTCGGCAAGGACGGCGAGGACCTCTCGCCTCACCTGCGCTCGCGCCGCGAGGTCGAGCAGCTGCTCGGCACCGGAGGGGTGCCGGTCACCGTGCTCCGGGCGGCGATCGTGGTCGGCGCGGGCGGCATCTCGTGGGAGATGACGCGCCAGCTCATCAAGAACCTGCCCGCCATGGTGGTGCCCAAGTGGGCCGACACCCGCACGCAGCCGATCGCGCTCGACGACGTCATCCGCTACCTCGTCGGCGTGACCGGCACCGAGAAGGCGTTCGGCCAGGTCTACGAGATCGGCGGGGCCGACCAGCTGACCTACGTCCAGATGCTGCAGGACGCCGCGGAGGTCATCAACGGCCGCCGGGTGCCGATCGTGACCGTGCCGGTGCTGAGCCCGCGGCTCTCCTCGCACTGGATCGGTCTGGTCACCGACGTCGACTCGACGACGGCCAGCAACCTCATCGACTCGATGAGCACCGAGGTGCTGCAGACCGACTACTCCATCCGCGACGTCGTCCCCGGCGAGCCGATGACCTACCGCGACGCGGTGAAGAAGGCCGTCATGGAGAGCGACGCGAAGAAGGGCTGAGCCTCCGCCCGCTCAGAAGAAGATCAGCGGGAGCGCGACCAGCATCGTCAGGCTCCACGTGCAGTGCGTGAGGATCGGCGCGAGGATGCCGCCGGAGGCCCGGCGCTGGAGCCCGACGACGACGCCGAGCAGCACCGCGGCGAACGACAGCATGACGTTGCCGGTCGCCAGCGTCGCGACGGCGTAGGCCAACGTCGTCCACGCGACCGGGTGCCGCGTGATCGCGGCGTACGCCGCCCCGCGGAAGAACAGCTCCTCCGCGATCCCGTTGATCGCGGTGATGAAGACCAGGATCGGCAGCGAGCCCTGGTCGGCGTAGCCGATGACCTTGACGACCTGTCCCTCCAGCGGCTGCAGGAAGGACAGGCTGTGCACGAGCAGCGCGCCGGCGACGAAGACCCCGGCGAGCCCGAGGCCGAGGAGCACGGGCGGGAGGACCGGTCGCACCAGGTCGGAGGCCGACCCGCGGGCGATGCGACCGAGGTGGAGCGGACCCGAGGCGAAGGCGCCGACGGTCCACACCCCGGCCAGCAGCAGGGCCGCGGGGTAGAACCACGGGCTGCCGGGCTCGAGGCGCAGCGAGATGCCGAGGACGATGCCGCCGAGCACCACGAACCCGACCGTCACGAGCTGGCGGCGACGCAGGTCGCGCGGCTGCTGGCGGTGGTCGCGGGGCACGACGTCCCACAGCGAACGCCGGGCCCAGGCGCGCCACGGCGACACCAGCGGCAGCCCGTGCTCCGACTGCTCGCCCTGCTCGTGCTGGACGCCCTCGCGGGCGGTGCCTCGCTGCTCGCTCACCTCAGTCCTCTCGTGTCAGTGACTCTCGGAGACCCGCGCCCCACCGGAGCGACCGCCCGGCCGGCCGCCGGAGCGACCCCCGCGGCGTCGGCCGCCACCGGCCTTCGCCGCGCCGGAGCCACCGGCGCCGTTGCCTGCCGAACCGGAGCCCGAACCGCCGCGACGGCGACGCGGCGGGCGCGAGCCGCCGGTCTTCGCACCGTTCCCGGCACCGGCCTTGCCGCTGCCCTGCGCGGGAGCGGCGGGAGCCTCGACGAGGCCACCGGCGACGAGCGTGCGCTCGCCGGGGGCCAGGTCGGCCAGCACCGGGTGGCGGGGCCCGTCGACGCGCGTGATCGTGGGCTTGATGCCCGCGGCGCGGGTCAGCGAGCGGACGTCGCCGACCTGGTCCTCGGTCATCAGCGTGATGACGGTGCCGGCCGCGCCGGCGCGGGCGGTGCGCCCCGAGCGGTGCAGGTAGGCCTTGTGCTCGGCCGGCGGGTCGGCGTGCACGACGAGCGCGACGTCGTCGACGTGGATGCCCCGCGCCGCGATGTCGGTCGCGACCAGGGTCGTGGCCCGGCCGCTGTGGAAGGCGTCCATGTTGCGGGTGCGCGCACCCTGGCTGAGGTTGCCGTGCAGCTCGACCGCGGGCACGCCGTGCCGGTTGAGCTGACGCGCGAGCGCCTTGGCGCCGTACTTGGTGCGGGTGAAGACGACCGTGCGGCCCGGCGCGCTGGCGAGGTCGACGAGCACCGGCACGCGCTGCTCACGAGCCAGGTGCAGGACGTGGTGGTCCATGGCCGCGACGGGCGACTGGGCCGAGTCGGCCTGGTGCGTGGCGGGGTCCTGCAGGAAGCGGCGCACCAGCACGTCGATGCCGTTGTCCAGGGTGGCCGAGAAGAGCAGCCGCTGACCGCCCCTGGGCGTGGCGTCGAGCAGACGGCGCACCGCCGGCAGGAAGCCGAGGTCGGCCATGTGGTCGGCCTCGTCGAGCACGGTCACCTCGACGGCGCCGAGGTCGCAGTGGCCCTGGGCGATGAGGTCCTCGAGGCGGCCGGGGCAGGCGAGGACGATGTCGACGCCGCGCTGCAGGCCCTGGACCTGCGGGCCCTGGCCGACGCCGCCGAAGACGGTGCGCGAGGTCAGGCCGGCGGCCGCGGCGAGCGGGGCGAGCGACTCCTCGATCTGACCGACCAGCTCGCGGGTCGGAGCCAGGATCAGCGCACGGGGGCGGCCGGCGCGGCGGGGGCGGCCCGAGGCCTGCAGCCGCGCGACGAGGGGGAGGAGGAAGGCGTAGGTCTTGCCCGAACCGGTGCGACCGCGGCCGAGGACGTCGCGTCCGGCCAGCGAGTCGGGCAGCGTCGCTGCCTGGATCGGGGTGGGGTCGGTGATGCCGCGCGTCTCGAGGACGGCGGCGAGGTGGGCGGGGACGCCGAGGTCGGCGAAGGAAGGCACAGGTTGACGCTCTCGGTGGAGGTGTCTCACCAGACGGTGGCCACGAGGTGGCCGGCCGCGCGGGTCACCGCGCGGGAGCAGGTCCGAGGCAAGACTGGACGGACCGCTCTCCTATTCTAGGAGCGCAGTCCGTCCGATCCCGCATCGTGACGGTGGGTGCTACTTCTTGAACGCGTCCTTGATGTCCGAGACGGCGTCCTTGACCTTGTCGCCCGCGCTCTTGGCCTTGGCCTCGGTCTGGTCGGCACGGCCCTCGTTCTTGAGGTCGTCGTTGCCGGTCAGCGAGCCCGCGGCCTCCTTGGCGCGGCCGCCGAGGTCCTGGGTCTTGTGCTCTGCCTTGTCGTCGATAGCCATGTCCAGACGGTTGCCGCGCCGACTGCGGGCAAACCTGGTCGGGCCCGGTCTCAGCGAGGAATCAGGGGCGGGCCGCGAGCTCCACGAACCTCGACAGCACCCGCGGCGGCTCGGTCACGACGGCCGCGCGGGCGGCGGCGACGAGCGAGGCGCCCTCCTCGGGGCGGTAGTAGCCGAAGTCGCGGTAGATCTCGATGCGCCCGACGATGCCGTCGACGTCGAGCTCGGGGTGGAACTGCGTCGCCCAGACCCGGGTGCCGATCCGGAACGCCTGGACCGGGCAGGTCGGCGACCCGGCGAGGCGTACGCCGCCCCGCGGGAGCCGCGCCACGGCCTCCTTGTGGCCGACGAACGCGCTGAACGTCTCCGGCAGGACGCCGAGCAGCGGGTCGGCGCGCCCCTCCTCGGTGAGCGTCACCTCGACCGCACCGATCGGCTCGGGGTGGCTGCGGTCGACCACGCCGCCGTCGAGCTGGCCGAGCGTGCCGACGCCGTAGCAGGCACCGAGGAACGGGGAGTCGGCGTCGACGACCTGGCGCGCCAGGTCGCGCAGCCGGGCCTCACCGCGCAGCTGCGCCGGTGTCTTGAGCGCCTCGGGGTCGCTGACGTTCCACGGACCACCGCCGACGACGATCCCCGACCAGTCGTCGAGGTCGAGCGGGCCCAGCTCCTCGCGCTCGAGGCGCACCCGGCGCAGGTCGCGCTCGTCGAGCCCGGCGCAGCGCAGGACCGCGGCGTACTCGTCGTCGGCCGCGGCGTCCTCGGCCCGGATCGCGAGGAAGAGGAACGGCCTCACGACTGCACGGCGACGCCGCGCTCGATCAGCCCGTCGACGTCGTCGACGCCCCACGCGGCGAGGGCCTCACGGGTCTGCGCGCCGGCCTCCGCGGGCGGCGTGGTGAGGCTCGGCTGCGTGCGGGAGAAGCGCGGCGCCGGCGCGGGCTGCACCAGGCCGTCGCGCTCGACGAAGGTCTCGCGGGCGACGAGGTGGGGGTGCTCGGCGGCCTCGCTGAGCGTGACGATGCCCGCGACGCAGGCGTCGGTGCCCTCGAAGACGGCGACCCACTCGGCCATCGTGCGCTGGGCGAAGGTCTCGGCGAGCAGCGAGCGGAGCTCGTCGTAGCGGTCGAGGTCGGCCTGGCCCGGCGCCGTCCCCTCCAGGCCGAGCGTGCGCATCAGGGCCGCGAAGAACTGCGGCTCGAGCGCCCCGACGGACACGTGCCGGCCGTCGGAGGTCTCGTAGACGTCGTAGAACGGCACCCCGCCGTCCAGGAGGTTGACCCCGCGCCGCTCCTGCAGCGAGCCGCCGGCGAGGAACGCCGAGGTCATGGCGTTGAGGTGCGCCGTGCCGTCGACGATCGCGGCGTCGACGACCTGACCCCGTCCCGACGTCCTCGCCTCGAGCAGGGCGGCGAGGACGCCGACGACGAGGTAGGTCGAGCCGCCTCCGAAGTCGCCGACGAGGTTGGTCGGGAAGTGCGGCCGGGCGGGGTCCTGCCCGAGGCCGAACAGCGCGCCGGCGACCGAGACGTAGTTGATGTCGTGCCCGGCCGCGTGGGCCAGCGGCCCGTCCTGGCCCCAGCCGGTCATCCGGCCGTAGACGAGCCGCTCGTTGACGGCGTGGCACTGCTCGGGGCCGATGCCCAGGCGCTCGGCGACACCCGGGCGCATCCCCTCGACG
The DNA here is from genome assembly GCF_009823805.1 of Nocardioides flavescens. GTDB lineage: Bacteria > Actinomycetota > Actinomycetes > Propionibacteriales > Nocardioidaceae > Nocardioides > Nocardioides flavescens. The sequence goes on from NZ_WUEK01000011.1 coordinate 129,070, forward strand.
AGCACGTCCGCGCCGCGGACCAGCTCGAGGACGACCGCCGCGGCCTCCGGCTGCTTCAGGTCGAGGGCGACGCTCGGGCGACCGCGGTTGAGCAGCATCGCCGGACCGCCGGCGAGCGGCGTACCGCCGCCGGGGCGCTCGACCCGGATCACGTCGGCGCCGAGGTCGGCGAGCAGCATGCACGCGTGCGGACCCGGCCCCAGTCCGGCGATCTCGACGACCCGGACCCCGCGCAGCGGACCGGTGCCCTGTCCCAGCTCGACAGCCATGCGCGGCAGCATCGCAGACGGCCGGTGCGGAAGGTTCCTCTCACCCCTGCGGATGCAGGTGTGGCCCGTGAGTGGACGGGTATGCTCCGACCATGATTCTCGGGGGGATCAAGCCTGCCAGTGCCCACGCGTCGAGGCCTCGCCCGCGTCCCAGCGTGCCTCAGGCCGCGGAGACCGCGTCCCGTCAGTAGGCCCCCAGCACACGTCGGTGCTGCAATGACCGGGTGAGCAGCGACCGGGCGAGCCTGATCCGAGACCTGAGCGACGAGGAGGCCCGCGCGGCCCTCGTGCTGAAGTGGGGCGACACCGAGCCCGGCACCATCCCGGCCTGGGTGGCCGAGATGGACTACGAGGTCGCGCCGGTCGTGCGCGAGGCGGTCGCCGCCGCGGTCGAGCGCGGCGTCCTCGGCTACCCGCCGCTGGACCGGGCGGGCGGGACCGTCGCCGAGGCGTACGCCGGCTTCGCGCAGCGGCGGTACGGCGCCACGGTCGACCCCGCGCACGTGCTGCTGACCGCCGACGTCACGGTCGGGGTGCGGGTCGCGCTGGAGGTCCTGAGCGAGCGGGCGCCGATGGTGCTGCCCGTTCCGGCGTACGACCCGCAGCACGGGCTGGGGAAGGTCACCGGTCTCGAGCAGTGGTCGCTGCCGGTCGACCTCGACGGCGACGACTACGCCCTCGACCTCGACGAGCTCGACCGGCTGCTGGCCCGCGGCGCCCGGACCCTGCTGCTCACCCAGCCGCACAACCCGGCCGGCCACGTGCACACCCGGGCCGAGCTCGAGGGCATCCGCGACGTGGTCACGAAGCACGGCGCGCGGGTGGTCAGCGACGAGATCCACGCGCCGCTCGTGCTGCCGGGTGCCGAGCACGTGCCCTACCTCTCGCTGGAGGGCACCGCCGACCACGCCGTCGCGGTGGTCTCGTCGTCGAAGGCGTTCGGCGTCCCCGGGCTCAAGTGCGCGCAGATCGTCACCGGCGACGACGCCACCCGCGACAGGCTGGTCGACACGCCGTTGGCGCACAACGACTCGTGGGGCTCGCTCGGCGTGGTGGCCGCCGAGGCGGCGTACGCCCACGGCGACGCGTGGCTCGACGCCCTCGTCGAGCGCCTCGACCAGCAGCGCTCGCTGCTGCGCAGCCTCCTCGCCGAGCACCTGCCCGAGGCCCGGACGTGGCCGCTGGAGGCGACCTACCTGGCCTGGGTCGACCTGCGGGCCTACGGCCACGACGATCCGGCCGCGCCGATCCGCGCCGGCGGGGTGCGGGTGACCCCCGGTGCGGCGTACTGGCCGGGGCTGGCGGGGTTCGTGCGGCTCAACATCGCGACCTCGCCCGAGCGGCTCACCGAGATCGTGCGCCGGATGGGCGCAGCGCTGGACTGATCCCCGAACGCGCCTGCGCGCGCCGTGCCGGAGCACGACGCGCGCAGGTGGTGGGGCGAGAGGTCAGCGGGTGAGCCGGACCTTCGTCGTGGTGGTGCTCCCGTCGGCGAGGGTGATCACCAGCGAGCCCTTGACCCTGGGCTTCTTCGCCAGCAGGGTGCGGGCGCGCTTCTTCAGCTTCACCTTGACCATCGCGGAGTCACCGGCCGCGACCGAGAAGGACCCGGTGCCGACGACCTTGCCGCCCACCTTCAGCGCCACCGTGCCGGTGCACGCGGCACCGCCCGGCGGGCAGACGACCTCCATCTTCGCGGCGCGCCGCTTCTTGACCGCGTCGACCTTCGTCGAGCCCAGGACCGGCTGGGCCAGTGGCGGGGTCGTCGTGACCGGCGGGACCACCGGGGTCACGGGCTGGGTCGTCGGCGGCGTCTCGCCCGGGGTCTCGACCGGAGCGTCGAGGTTCTTGATCCGGACGTTGCGGAAGAAGACGTCGTCACCGCTGCCGTGGGTCTGCAGACCGATGTACGACGGCTCCGTCATCCGCTTCGGGTCGGTGTTGGTGAAGTCGTTGACCAGCGTGCCGTTGAGGTAGACCCGGATCCGGTTGCCCTCGACCCTGATCTCGTAGGCGTTCCACTCGCCGTCCGGCTTCAGCGCCGCGTCGCGCGCCGCCAGGTCGGCCGACTGGAAGTTGTAGATCGCCCCCGTCGTCTTCGAGTCCGCGTCGGTCGAGTCGATCTGGATCTCGTGGCCCAGGTCGATCGGGGTCTGCGAGGAGCCCTTCGGGTCCGGGAACCCGACGAAGATCCCCGAGTTGTCGTCGCCCGGCTTCATCCAGTCGAGCTTGAGCGAGTAGGCGTAGTCGATCGGGTCGTTGTGGACCATGAGCCCGAAGTCGCCCACCGACTTGATGGAGCAGTCGGCCTGGCCCGCGAAGCGACCACCACCGGCGTGCGTCCAGTTCGCCAGGCTGGCCCGGGTGCCGTCGAAGAGCGCCTTGTAGCCCGCCTCCGGGGTGACCGGCTGGCAGCTCGCGAGCGGGTCCGGGGTCGCCGGGGGCTCGCTGAGCGTGAAGGAGTCGAAGGACGCCCTCTCCTTGCCCGTGCCGTTGTACGCCGCCAGCCCGACGAGCGGGTTGGACAGCCCGGCGACGCCGAGCCCGTCGCCGATCGGCACCCAGGTGGTCCCGTCGTCGACGGAGTAGGCGCCGCGCAGCAGCTCACCGTCCGACCACATCCGCAGCGTGATCGCCTGCTGCTGACCGTCGACGAGCTTCGCGTTCTGGTAGGCGAGGTTGCCGTTGGTGACCCGGCCGAGCTCGGTGACCCACCCGTTCTGCGGGTGACGCATCACGACGACCTTGCCGTAGTTGCCGTTGTCGCCCCAGACCAGCAGGCCCGCCTGGAGGTAGTCGTCGCTGCCGTCGACCGAGAGGGTCGTCTCGGTCATCCAGGTGCTGGTGTCGCCGCCGACGACGGGCTGCAGCACGAGGTTCTTCGCGTCGGTCTGCGCCCCGCTGAGGTCACCGGACTTGGCGTCGATCTCGAGCTTGCCACCGCTGACCCGGTAGCCGGACGCGTCCTCGTTGAGGACGTTGGTCCAGCGGCAGGTGTCGAGCGCGGTGCCGTCGAAGGTGTCGTTCGGCGAGGCCACCGGCGTGCAGGCGACCGGGGCGGGCGCCTTCACGTCGAGGGCGTCGAGGTTGACGTTGCCGTCGTCCGAGGTGCCGTAGCGGAGCGTGACCGCGTTGGCCCCCACCTTCAGCGGGACGGTCCCGGTCCAGGTGCCCCACGTCTTCCAGCTGCCGGTCGGCGGGAGCTGGATCGTGCGGGCGGTGCCGTTGACCTCGAGCGTCATCCTCTTGGTCTGGTCGGGCTGCGGGTTGGGACCGTTGGCGTAGCGCAGCGTCACCGCGTGGTCGCCGGCGACGGTCGCGTTCACCGACACCGTGGTGCTGGCGCCGGCCTTCTCGATGCCGGCCACGAAGCCCGTGCCGGAGAAGCCCGCGTGCTCGGTGTCGACCTTCGCGCCGCCGGCGAGCGTGCCCTCCTCGAGCTCGTAGCGGGTGCCGCCCTGCGGGGTGACGTCCATCCGGTCGAGGTTGACGTTGCCCTGGTCGCCCTCGTCGTAGCGCAGCGCGACCGTGTTGGCGCCCGCCTTCAGCTCGACGGTGGTGCGGAAGGTCCCGTAGGTCTTCCAGGTGCCCGTGCTGGGCAGCGTGATCTGCTGCTTCACGTCGTTGACCACGAGCGAGACCGTCTTCGGGCCCTGGAACGGGTTGGGGCCGTTGGCGTAGCGCAGCGACAGGTCGTAGGTGCCGGCCGCGTCGGTCGTGACGGCGGAGACGACGCCCGCGCCGGCCTTCTCGAAGCCGCCGACGTAGCCCCCGCCGCTGAAGCCCTCGTGCTCGGTCTGCACGTTGGCGGTGCCGAGCAGCTGCTGGTCCTCCTGCTCGTAGACGCCCTTGGCCGCCGGCGGTGCGACGTAGCCGGGGTAGGAGTTGAGCGTGTACCAGGCCTCGGTGGAGTAGAGCGAGTCACCGTCGGCCGAGGTGAACGGGCGCGGCGAACGGATGTGCACGACGCGGTCGGGGCGCAGGCCGTCGATCGCGAGGGTCACGGACCGGCCGTCGGCCGAGGCCGTCGCCGAGGTGACGGTCAGGGTCTGCTCGTCGACCTTCGGGCCGCCGTACTGCGCGGTCGGGCGGTAGCCCCACTGCTTGACGGTGTACTTCGTCGCGAGGCTCGCGAGCGTGGCCGCGCTGACCGGCTCGGTGTAGGTGACCCGGAAGCCGCCGGGGACGACCTCCACCGACTTCATCTCGAACGGCGCAACGCCGGTGGGCGTGAGCTTCTGCAGGCCGTAGGTGAGCTTGCCGGCCTGCTCCCAGTTGCCGCCACCGCCGATGCCGCCGGTGATGAGCATGCCGCCGTCGCCGAGGAGCACCTCGTTGACGCCGGCCTCGAGGCCCTGGGTGCCGCGGAAGACCGCGCCCTGGTACTCGCCGTCGACCTTCTCGAGGAAGGCGCGCTGCAGACCGCCGTAGGTGACGTCGCCGATCATCATCTGGCCCGCGAAGGGCTGACCCTCCGGGATGAGCACCGGGGTGCTCGGCGAGTTGGCGATCTCGTTCTGCGGCAGCCACAGGACCGGCTTGCTGACCGGGTTGGACTGGAACGGGCCCGCCGGGGTGGTCATGTGGTTGAAGAAGCGGTCCTGCTTGATCTGGACCAGCTTGTTGGCCGGGAGCCAGCCGCCCTGGTTGTCGGTGACGAAGGTGCCGCCCTCGGGGCCGAAGCCGATGCCGTTGGGGGTGCGCAGGCCGCCCGCGACGATCTTCATCTCCTTGGTCTTGGCGTCCACGGTGATGCTGTCGCCGCGCAGCTGCTTGCCGTCGACCAGCGGAGCCGGCTGAGGCGTGGTCGTGGCACCGCCGTAGTCGATCGCGACCGACAGGTTCAGGTGGAACTTGCCGTCCTTGTAGAGCAGGCCGAAGGCGAACTCGTGGAAGTTGCCGCTGGTCGGCACCTTCCAGAAGGTGGCCTTGGGTCCGTCGAAGGTGCCGTCCGTGTTCTCGTCGACGAAGGTGCTGATCTGGTCCTTCTCGGCGACGTAGTACTCCGGGCGGCCGTTGCCGTCCACGTCGACGACCGCGACGCCCTGCGGCTCGCGGAGCTTGCCGGCGAGCTCCTTCACCGTGACGCCGCTGGGGCCGGTGGCGGTCTTGACCCCGGTCAGGCGGTAGAGCTTGCCCTCCGACGTCTGGTTGACCGGGTCGCCGGTGCCGCCCCAGGTGGTGAGGATCAGGTCGTCACCGTCCCAGGCCATGCCGGTGACCTTGGGCTGGAAGCCGTCGGGGCGCAGGTTCGTCACCTCGTAGGCCGGGTTGACGCCGTCGAGCTGCAGGCCGTCGCCGGGCGAGTCCTGCGCGCCCTCGCACTCCTTGTTGCCGGGAGCGACGACGCGGGTGACCTTGTCGGGGGTCGAGAGCACGGAGGAGGGGACGACCGAGAACGCCGTGTCGCCGGGCTTCTTCCAGCTGAGGGTCAGGCGCTCGCCGCCACCCGCCTCGAAGTGCTCGACGAGGAGCGAGTGGGCTCCCGCGGTCAGCGCCTTGCTGGCGGTCTTGGGCTCGTCACCGTGCAGTCCGTCGTGGTCGAGCACGACCTGGTCGTCGATCGACATCCGCGAGCCGTCGTCGCTGCGCAGCTCGAACTGGTAGGTCCCGGCCGTCTCGACCGTGAGCGTCGCGATGGCCTGGGTGATGAACCTGTCCGGGAAGGTGTCGGCGCCGAAGTCGGCCGGGCTCTTCCAGTCGATCGTCTGCTTGAGCTGGTCGACGCTCGGCGTCTGGCCGCTCTTGAGGGTGCACAGGTTCGTCAGCGAGTAGGGCACCTGGTAGACGCGCATCGTCACGCCGGGCACGTGGCCGGTCGGGACGGCGGCGGGGACGACCGCCGCGGCGACGGCCGCGGTGGCCGGGGCCGCGGTCGCGGCCAGGACGCCGGCGCCGAGGGCGGCGGCGAGTCCGCCCGCGAGGAGCCGTCGGGCTCCCCGCGCGGGCGGGTGGTGAGGAGTGGGCGACACGGAGGGGTCCTTCCGGAGATATGACAGCCATCACACGGAGTGCGTTCGAATTATGGCGGCCGTCACAGGACTTTTGTCTAGCCCTCGGTCGAAACTATTTCTGTCGTTCTTGGCCTGACGCCTGTCGCGGAGTGGTACGGCGGCTCACCGCACCACCCCCGGGGGTGGTGACCGCGCCCGCGGACCGCCCGGGCCACCAGTTGTGCCGCCCGAGCAGGCTCATCGAGGCGGGCAGGAGCAGGCCCCGCACGACCGTCACGTCGAGCAGCAGAGCGACGGTCATGCCGATGCCGATCTCCTTGACCGCGACGAGCTCGCCCAGTGCGAAGCCGAGGAAGACGATGCCGATGCAGACCGCCGCGGCGGTCACGACCGGGCCGGTCGCCGTGAGGCCCGCCAGCACGGCGCGGTCGTTGGCGGCGCGGGAGTCGTCGCGCCGGCGGTCCCACTCCTCGCGGATCCTCGAGAGCAGGAACACCTCGTAGTCCATCGACAGACCGAAGACGAAGACCGAGAGCAGCAGCGGCGAGGTCAGGTCGACCGCACCCCACGGCTCGAAGCCCAGCACACCCGAGCCCCAGCCCCACTGGAAGACCGCGGTCATCACGCCGAACGTCGCCGCCAGCGTCAGCAGGTTGAGCAGCACCGCCTTGAGCGGCACGACGACCGACCCGGTGAGCAGGAGCAGCAGCACGAACGTCGGCAGGAGGACGAGCAGCACGGCGAGCGGCAGGCGGTCGAGGGTCTCCCTCTTGGCGTCGACCAGCTCCGCGGCGGGTCCGCCCACCCGCAGCGTGAGCCCGCCCTCCCCGAGCGCGCGCACGTCGCGCACCAGCTGCTGCGCGACCGGACCCGCCTGCGCGCCCCGCGGCACCACCTCGACGCGGGTCACCCCCTCCAGGTCGTCGCGGAGGAACACCTCGTCGGTCCCGGGCAAGCCCTTCAGCTGCGTGAAGAGCCGCTGCAGCCGGGTGTCGGTGGCGTCCTGGTCGACGAGGACCGTCAACGGCAGCACCGCCTCGTCGAAGCCCGCCTCGACCACCTCCGCCGTACGCCGCTCCTCGCTGCCGGGCGGGAGCGCCGAGGCGTCGGAGTTCGCGAGCCGCAGCTGCAGCGCCGGCGCGGCCAGCACGAGGAGGCCGACCCCGCACAGCGAGGCCACCACCGCGGGGCGGCGCTGCGCGGTGGCGGCGAGGCGGGCGAGCAGGCCCGGCGTGCCCCGACGACGGGGCCACCGCGGGCGCGCGCGCAGGTGCCGGTGGGTGACGGCGATGAGCGCGGGCACCAGGGTCAGCCCGACGACGGTGGCGACCAGCACGACGATCGCCCCGCCCAGCGCCATCGCGGCGAGCAGCGGGTCGGCGAAGGCGTGCAGGCCGACCATCGCGGTGACCACGGCCAGCCCCGACACCAGCACGGCCGTGCCGGCCGAGGCGGTGGTGCGGGCCAGCAGCGTCTCGAGGTCGGCCTTCCGGTCCCGCGCCGCCTCCTCGCGGAAGCGGAAGACCATGAGCAGGGAGTAGTCGACCGCCAAGCCGATGCCGAGCAGCGTGACGATGTTGACGGCGAACTCACTGACGTCGACGACGCGGGTCAGCGCGACCAGCGCGACCAGCGTCGTCGCGATCACGGCCACGGCCGCGGCCAGCGGCAGCGCGGCGGCGCGCACGCCGCCGAGGACCATCACCAGCGCGACGCACAGGAAGCCCAGGGCGACGACCTCGCCGCGCACGGTGTCGGCGATCGCCTGCTCGGCGAAGCTGCGCTGCGCCAGCAGCTCGCCGCCGACCAGCACCTGCGGGACCTCGACCGTGCGCAGCAGGTCGGCCACCTCGTCCGCCACGCGGAGCGCCTCGTCCTCGTCGAGACCCAGGTCGAGCTCGACGACCACCAGCGAGCTGCGGCCGTCGTCACCGATGACCCCGCCCGCCGTGTAGGCGTCGCGCACCTCGGCGACGCCGTCGATCTCGCGCACCGCGAACATCACCCGGCTCGCCTGACTCACCAGGTCGGTGGCGCCGAACTCTCGGCCGGACAGGACCGCGACGACCGTCTCGCCCTCCGGGTCGAGGCGGTCGACCGCGGCGGCGACCTCGCTCGACTCGACCCCAGGGCGCTCGTTGTCGAGCGTGGTCGTCCGGTCGTAGATCGCGCCGCCGGCCACGCCGCCGACCAGGGTCAGCAGCACCCAGACCGCGAGCACCAGGTGGCGCCACCGGGTGATCCAGGCTCCCCACGCGTGTCCGAGCCGCACGCGGGCGAGTGTCGCACGGGTCACACGACATCTTCAGAAGTGGTGCTCTGGCGAGGTGCTCCCGGGCCCACTTCCGCCGGTCATCCGACAGAACGGCGGCGCCGCGCTCGACCGGGGGCGGAGCGAGGCCACCGTGCGAGAATGCCGCCATGTGGAAGCCCGGCCCGTCGGCGGCACAGTCCTCGGCGCGGAGGCCGTGACGCTCCCGCCGGCCGCGGGTCCCCCGGGTGCCGGGGACCTGCTCACGCTGATGCTCGACGGCCAGCCGCGCACCCGCGCGGAGCTCATCGAGCTCTCCGGGCTCGCCCGCTCGACCGTCGCGGGGCGCATGGACGCGCTGCTGGGTGCCGACCTGCTGCAGCCCGGGGGCCAGAGCCGCTCGACGGGTGGACGGCCGCCCACGACGTTCGTCTTCAACCCTCTGGCCCGCCTCGTGCTGGCCGCCGACTTCGGGGTCAGCCACGGACGGGCCGCGCTCACCGACCTCCACGCCAGGGTCCTGCACGAGGAGGTCGCCGAGCTCGACATCGCCGACGGGCCCGAGGCCACCCTGGGGTGGCTCCTCGAGGCGGCCGACCGGCTGCTCGCCTCGGCGGGCCGCGAGCGCGCCGACCTCGCGGGGGTCGGCATCGGCCTGCCGGGCCCGGTCGAGCACGAGACCGGGCGCGCGGTGAAGCCGCCGATCATGCCGGGCTGGGACGGGTTCCCCGTCGGCGACTGGGTGCGCGAGCGCATCGGGGCGCCCGTGCTCGTCGACAACGACGTCAACCTGATGGCGCTCGGCGAGCACTCGGTGGTCTACCCCCACGTCGAGCACCTGGTCTTCGTCAAGATCTCCACCGGCATCGGAGCCGGGATCATCAGCGGCCGGCAGTTGCATCGCGGCGCCCAGGGCTCGGCCGGCGACCTCGGTCACGTGCAGAGCCCGCGAGGCGGCGACGTCCAGTGCAGCTGCGGCAACACCGGCTGCCTCGAGGCGATCGCCGGGGCGCGCGCGATCGCGCACGAGCTCGACCGCACCCAGCTCCGCGGCGCCGACGCGAGCCGGTTCGTCCGCGAGCAGCTCGTGCGCGGCGACCGGCAGGCCGTCGCCGCGATCCGGCGCGCGGGCCGCGACATCGGCGAGGTGCTCGCCTCCTGCGTCAACCTGCTCAACCCGTCGGTGGTCGTGCTGGGCGGTGCCCTGGCTCTCAGCGGCGACGCCAGCCTGCTGGTCGGCGTGCGCGAGGTGATCTACGCCCGCTCGCTGCCCCTGGCGACCGGCGAGCTGAGCGTCGTACCGTCCCAGACCGGCGAGCACGCCGGTGTGATCGGGGCGGCGACCATGGCGGTGCAGCAGTTCCTGCACCCGCGCTCGGTCGACGCGCTGCTCCAGCAGACCGCGCAGCAGGTCAGCCCTGCGGGGGCAGGACGCGCCTGAGGAACTGCCGGGTGCGCTCCTCGCGCGGCTCGACGAGCAGCTGGGCCGGCGGGCCCTGCTCGAGGATGCGACCGCCGTCGAGGAAGCACACCGTCGAGGCGACCTCGCGGGCGAAGCCCATCTCGTGGGTCGCCAGCACCATCGTGGTCCCGCGCTCGGCGAGGTCGCGCACGATCGTCAGCACGTCGCCCACGAGCTCGGGGTCGAGCGCCGCGGTGATCTCGTCGAGGAGCAGCAGCTCCGGCTGGGTGCACAGCGCGCGCACCAGGGCGACGCGCTGCTGCTGGCCCCCGGAGAGCCGGTCGGGATGCTTGTCGACGTGCTCCTCGAGACCGAACTGGGCGAGCAGCTCGCGGGCACGCTGCTCCGCCTCGGCCCGCGGGGTGCCGTGCACCCGGACCGGGGCGAGGGTGCAGTTGGCGAGCACCGACAGGTGCGGGAAGAGGTTGTAGGCCTGGAAGACCATACCGACGCGCTTGCGCACCTCGCCCGGGTCGATGCCCGGGTCGGTGATCTCCTCGCCGTCGAGGCGGATCACGCCGTCGTCGACCTGCTCGAGCAGGTTGAGGCAGCGCAGCAGCGTCGACTTGCCCGAGCCCGAGGAGCCGATCAGGCACACCACGTCGTGGCGCTGCACCGTGAGCGAGATGTCGTCGAGCACCACGCGCTCGCCGTAGGTCTTGCGGAGGTCGGTGACCTCGAGGAGAGGACTGGTCCCCGGCTCGGACATCACAGGGCCCCCGCCCGCTCGCGCTCCATCCAGCGCCGCTGCAGCCAGTCGCACCAGCGGGCCAGCGGGATGGTGATGACGACGAAGAACGCCGCCACGACGACGATCGGGGTGTAGTTGAAGTTGAAGTTGGCGTAGTTGCGCGCCGCGAAGAGCGCGTCGAGGGCACCGGCCGCCGAGACGAGGGCGGTGTCCTTCTGCAGCGAGACGAAGTCGTTGAGCAGCGGCGGCACCACGCGGCGCACGGCCTGCGGCACGACGACGAACCGCATCGCCTGGCCGCGGCTGAGCCCCAGCGCGGCCGCGCTCTGCACCTGGGAGGGGTGGATCGAGTCGATGCCGGCGCGGAAGACCTCCGCGACGTAGGCGCTGTAGGAGACCACCAGCGCCACCCCGCACCAGAAGAGCGGGTCGATCGGCAGACCCTGCAGGTCCAGCGCGGGCATGCCGAAGGCGAACAGCACGATCAGCAGGATCGTCGGCACCCCGCGCACGACGTCGGTGTAGAGCACCGCCAGCGCTCGCACCGGCACCAGCCACGGCGAGCGGGCCTTGCGGGCCAGCGCGATGGCCAGCCCCGCGACCAGGATGAGCGGCTGGCAGATGAGGAACAGCTTCACGTTGATCCAGAAGCCGTGCAGGATCGCGTCGAAGGACTCCCGGGCGTGGAAGGAGTCGAAGAACGTCTCGCGCACCCGCGGCCAGCCCGGGGTGCTGCGGATGCCGACGACGAGCACCACGAAGACCAGCGCGGTCAGCCCGGAGGCGAGCAGGATGCGCCGCGTGCGCTGGCGCCGGCGTACGTCGCGCCGCTGGAGCTCGCGCTCGCTCGGGGTCCAGCCGTCGGTGCGAGGGGTGGTCTGCCCGCTCACTGCAGGACCGGGACGTCCACCTCGTCGGAGAGCCACTCCTGCTCGATCTGGTCGAGCTGGCCGCTGCTGCGCAGGGCGTCGAGCGCCGCGTCGACGCAGGGCACGAGCGGGCTGTCCTTGGCGAAGAGCATGCCGAACTGCTCCTCCGAGCCCGCCGCGGGCTGGAACTGCCCGACGATCGTCGAGCCCTTGATCTCGGCGGCGGTGATGTAGAACGCCGTCGGCAGGTCGGCGACGATCGCGTCGACCTGGCCGTTGAGCAGTGCCTGCTTGGCGGCGTTGGTGTCCTCGAAGACGGCCGGCTGCTCGTCGGCGCCGATCACGTCGGTGATCGCGCTCAGCGAGGTGGTGCCGGTCTGCGCGCCGAGCTTGTAGCCCTTGAGGTCGGCGAGGCTGGTCGCGCCGGCGACCGGGCTGTCGTCGAGCGCGATGATCGCCTGGGCGGCGGAGTAGTAGCCCTCGGAGAAGGAGACGACCTTCTCGCGCGCCGGCGTGATCGAGATCTGGTTGATGTCGAAGTCGAAGTCCTTGGCGCCCGGCTTGTAGGAGGTGTTGAACGGCACCGTCACCCACGAGACCTGGTCGGGCGTGAAGCCCATCTGCTCGGCCACCGCGTAGGTCACCGCCGACTCGAAGCCCTTGCCGTTGGTCGGGTCGTCGTCGACGAACCACGGCTCGTAGGCCGGCTTGTCGGTGCCGACGGTGAGCGTGCCGGCGTTGAGCAGCGGCAGCTGGTCGACGGCGCAGTCGTCGGCCGCGGCGCTCTCGCTCGACCCGGCGCTCGCACTGCCGCTCGTCTCCGGGGTGCTGCTCGTGGAGCTGCTGCCCGAGGCGCTCTCGCCGTCGTCGGCCGGGGCGCAGCCGGCCAGGGGCAGCAGGGCGAGGGGGACGAGGGGGAGCAGTCGCAGACCGGTACGCACGCGCATGGGCCTGATCGTAGAACGGTCAAGCACCGCCGCCCGCTTCGCCGCAGTGCGGCGGACAGGGCAGCCCCGGCGCGCGCTCAGAGCTCGAGCAGCCGCGAGGGCACGAAGCCGGGCTCGCGCTCGGCGGCGCGGGAGCGCAGGTCGTCGAGGTCGGCCTGCCAGGTGTGGCCGGAGTCGGTGCGGCGCAGGACGTAGCCGAGGCCGTGGGTGCGGTACGTCGTGGCGCCGGCGGCGCGCACCGCGGCGATCAGCTCGGCGTCGACGTGGCGGCGCACCGAGCGGAACCCGCCGACCGAGCGGAGCAGGCCGCGCTCGAGCATCAGGGTGCCGCCCGCGACGAACTGGCGGTAGACCTCGCTGGGCTGTCCGAGCCGCAGGGTCTCGTCGGTGGGCTCGAGGTAGTAGGCGTCGTCGGGCATGCCGACGAGCTCGGCGCCCGAGAACGCGCGGGCCAGCAGCAGGTCGGCGACCGCGTCGGGGGCGTACCAGTCGTCGTCGTCCATCTTCATCACGACGTCGCCGCTCGCGGCGGTCACCGCGGCGTGGAGCACGTCGCCGAAGAGCGCCTCGGACGGCTGGGGCAGCACCTGCACGCAGTGGGGTCCGACCAGCTCGCGCACCCGCTCGACGTCGGGCTCGAAGCCGTGCGGGGCGAGCACCAGCTCGAGCTGCTCGACGCAGCGCTGGCGCGCGACCTGGCCGACCGCGTGCTCGAGCAGGTCGGGGCGGCGCGTCGCCATCACGACCGAGACGGCCGGCTGCGCGGCCACCCGCACCCCGGCGGTCGCGGCGACCCGGGTGCGCCAGGCGGCGGCGGCGTACGTCGACAGCGCGGCGCGGCGCAGCACCACGCTGTGCTCCTCGCGGGCCCGGTCGTCCTCGAGGTCGACGGGCGCGGTCATCGCGCGCACGACGTCGGGACCGAGGTGGGCCTCGACCCGCGGGCGCAGCGTCTCGGCGACCAGCGGCACGCCGGCCATCGCCAGCCCGGCCATCACGCGGGCGGCGAGCAGGGCGCTGGCCTGAGGCAGGTCGGCGCGCACCCCGCGGGCGGCGCGGCAGCGGCGCACGAGGGCCTCGGTGGGGCCGCGGCCCCAGTCGAGCGCGGCGAGGTCGAGCACCGGTTCGGGGGCCTCGCGGACGAAGCCGACAGGGTTGAGCACCCGCTCGTCGAGGGGACCGAGCTCGAGGAGCGGGTCGGGGTCGGTGACGGTGCCGGCGATGTGGACCGGATCGGCGGCGACCTTCTCGCTCGCCTCCCCCGGCAGCACGACCCCGTGGCGACCGGCGTGGTCGGGCCACACCGACTGGCGACCCAGCTCGTCGACCACGCGCTGCACCGAGACCGCGGCGGCGAAGCGGAGCACGACCAGCCAGCCGCCGTCGACCGCGCGCGAGCGCACCATCGTGAGGGCGGGCCACTCGGGCCGCGGGGTGAGCGAGAGCGCCGAGGTGCCCTCGTCGAGCCAGACCGCGAGCGCCGCCGTCCGGGCGCCGGAGGCGACCCGCATCGCGCGCAGCTCGCCGCGGTCGCGCACGGCCACCGCCACCCGGTCGTAGCGCCCCGGGGCGACCTCGCCGTCGGGGCCGATCACGACCTGGGTGTGGGGCGCCTCGGCGAGGAACGCGTCGACCGCTGCTCCGGGCCCCATCAGGCGCGCTGCGCTTTCCTCGGGCGCACGTCCTCGGGCAGCTCGAGGCGGTGGGTCAGCGGCCGCGGCTCGAGCTGCATCCAGGTGCGGGTGACGTAGTCGACGACGTGCACCCCGGGCGGCGCCTCGATGCGCTCGAGCCCCTCGACCTCGTGGCCGCGACCCTCGGCCAGCGCGCGGTGCACCTCGAGCTCGCGGGCCTTGCGCGGGGCGCGGGCCGGGTCGAAGTCGGTGTCGCTCCAGTGGGCGAACTCGTCCTGGTCGAGCCACTTCAGCTCGACGCACATGCCCTCGGGGGCGACGATCCGCTCGCTGGTCGGCGGGAACTCGCGCACCTCCCACTCGAACGCCTTCACGAACGTGTAGTCGGGCCCCATCGGGTAGACCCACGGCTCGAGGAACCGGTAGCCGAGGTCGAGCCAGGCCACCGACTCGCTCTCCACCGACATCGGGTGGCGCGGGATCGCGACGACGGCGTCGGAGTCCTCGAGCTGCCAGGTCAGGTCGCGCAGCAGCTCGACGCCCTCGGCGCTGAGCACCATGTCGCCGTCCCACTTCATGGAGTACGCCGTGCGCACGTGGCTGAACGACCAGTTGTAGAAGTGAGCCAGCGAGTGGACCGAGTCCGGCGGCTCGGCGAGGTGCTCGCGCCCGGCGCGGGCGACGCGGTGGGGGTAGCTCTCGACGGTGAGCCGGTCGCCCGCCCCGTGCCGCTCGGCGACCTGGCGGGCCACGTCGGCGGTGCCGTCGGTGGAGAGGTTGTCGACCACGACGACGTGCGTGACCGCGTCGAGCATCGGCGGCAGCACCCAGGGCAGGTTGCGCGCCTCGTCCTTGACCCGCAGCACCGCGGTCAGGCCCGGCTCGAGCGGGCCGTCCTCCCAGGCCCAGCGGACCGAGTAGTCCCTCACTTGCCCATCACCCGGCGGATGCGCTGCTTCGCCCCGTCCGGCACCATCGCGCGGAGCCCGGTCTGCGGCGCCGGAGCCGGGCGGGCCTGCTCGCGCCCCTCGGCCCGACCCTCGCGGCGCGCGGCCACGACGCTCGACTGGGCGACGGCCTCGGCCTCGTCGTAGAAGTCGGTGTAGGCCGCACGGACCTGGTCGAGCTGCGCGTGCACCGCGGTGGTGTCACCGTCGGGCCTCGCGATGGCGGCGAGCCCGTCCCAGGTCTCGTCGGCCAGCTCGCGCAGCCGGGCCGGGACCGGCACGTCGTCCCACGTGGTCTGCACCCGGCGCAGCCCCGGGTCGATGAACTGGTGCACCGCGCGGATGGAGTTGGCGCTGGCCTCGCGCACCGCCCGCAGGTCGAGGCGCTGGCCGAGCTCGAAGACGGGGACCGTCCAGTCGGAGAGCAGGTCGTCGTAGTGCACGAACGCCCGCGTCGAGCCGCGGGTCGCCCGCTCGGTGTGGAGCATCATGTTGACCCACGCCGCGGTGCGCTGGACGTGGCTGAAGTCCTGGGTGGCCTGGGAGTAGTAGCGCGCCTTGCTCCCCACCACCTCGGTGACCGGGCGCAGCATGGTGACGTACGACGCCTGGGCGTCGCAGCGCAGCGCCGCGGCCTTCCAGAGTCCGACGAACCAGGCGAGCCGCGGGTCCTTGACCACCAGCTCCTCGACGGCCGGCTCGTCGCCGACGGCGGGGCGGAAGTGGGGCTCGAGCCACTCGGTCAGCCGAGCGCGGGTGATGCCCGACGTGCTGGCCTTGCTGGTCTCGTACCACGCCGAGGGGCGGGCGTCGGAGACCTGCACGTGGTGGCGCTGCAGCAGCTCGTGGTGGAAGTCGACGACCCACTGCGTCTCCGCGAACCCCTTGGGGTTGGTGTCGTCGGCGCGCACCTCCGGCTGCGGCACGTGCGCCCCGAGCGCCTTCAGCGCCCCGGCCATGGTGCTGGTGCCGCTGCGACCGCTGCCCACCACGAAGACCACGCGTCGCTGAGTCACGTCGGCAGCCTAGGTGCGGGTGAGGCGGAAGGCCCACCCGGTGGTTGAGGAAGGACGAAGTCCTGTCTCGAAACCACTCTCGCAGGTCGGAGTGGTTTCGAGACGGTCGCTAGCGCGACCTCCTCAACCACCGGGGTGGCGCGACCTCCTCAAGCACCGGGGTGGCGCGACCTCCTCGACCAGCGGTGATGCGTCAGTCGACGCGCTCGCCCTGGGCGGCGATGAGCTGGCGGTACCACTCGTAGCTGCGCTTCGGCGTACGCCGCTGGGTCTCGAAGTCGGTGTGCACGAGGCCGAAGCGCTGGGTGTAGCCCTCGGCCCACTCGAAGTTGTCGAGCAGCGACCAGGTGTAGTAGCCGCGGACGTCGACGCCGCGCTCGATGGCCGAAGCCAGGGCGCGCAGGTGCGAGTCGAGGTAGTCGATGCGATCCTGGTCGTCGACGACACCGTGCTCGTCGGGACCGGTGTCGTAGGCGCAGCCGGACTCGGTGATCATCACCGGCGGCAGCGCGGCGCGGTAGCGCGCCCGGGTCATGACGAGCAGCTCGCGCAGCGCGTCGGGGACGACGGGCCAGCCGAAGTCGGTGAGCGGGTAGCCGAGGACCGGGACCAGCTCGAACGGCATCTCGGCGTCCTCGTCGGTGGCCGCGACGCGCATCGGGTTGTAGTAGTTGATGCCGTAGAAGTCGAGGGGCTGACGGATCGTCGTCATGTCGCCCTCCTGGACGACGTCCTCCAGCAGCGGGGCGATGTCGACGGGGTAGCGCCCGAGCAGCATCGGCTCGATGAACATGCCGTTCCACAGCGCGTCGAAGAGCTTGGTGGCACCCACGTCGGCCTCGTCGTCGCTGGCCGGCCACATCGGGGCGTGGTTGTTGGCGCAGCCGATGCTGGGGATCCGACCGCGCACGCTCTCGCGCAGCGCGATCGCGGCGCGACCGTGGGCGAGCAGCAGGTGGTGGGCGACGGGGATGCCGTCGAACATCATCGCCCGGCCCGGCGCGTGGTTGCCGATGCAGTAGCCGAACAGGGTGGCGACGTTGGGCTCGTTGACCGGCACCCAGTGCTCGACGCGGTCGCCGTAGCGGTCGCCGACGATCGCGGCGTACTCCGCGAAGCGGTCGATGGTCGCGCGGTTGAGCCAGCCGCCGTCGTCCTCGAGCGCCTGCGGGAGGTCCCAGTGGTAGAGCGTGACCATCGGGTTGATGCCATGCTCGAGCAGCTCGTCGATGAGCCGGTCGTAGAAGGCCAGCCCCTTGGGCGAGGGACGGCCCTGCCCGCTCGGCTGGATCCGGGTCCACGCGAGCGAGAAGCGGTAGGCGTCGACCCCCAGACCCGCCATGAGTGCGACGTCCTCGGAGTGTCGGTGGTAGTGGTCGCACGCCTGCGAGCCACTGGAGCCGTCGACGACGGCGCCCGGCTTGGCCGTGAAGGTGTCCCAGATGCTCGGCCCCTTGCCGTCGCTCGAGACGGCGCCCTCGATCTGGTAGGCCGCCGTGCTCGTTCCGAACCTGAAGCCGGCTGGGAACCGGGGCAGGGCGGATGGGTGTGTGTCCCCCACGGGCACAATCTGTCACGTGGCTGTGGAGATCCGCCGAGGTTCAGACCGATTCGCGGAGCGCGAGGTCGGACGGCGCACGCTGCACGCGTTCTCGTTCGGTGCGCGCTACGACGCCGACCACGTGCGGTTCGGTCCGATGGTGTGCCACGACGAGCACCTGCTCGGCCGCGGGCGCGGCTTCGAGCCGCACGAGCACGCCGGTCTGGTCATCGTGTCGCACGTCCTCAGCGGGGCGCTCGAGCACACCGGACCCGACGGCTCCGGCGGCTCCGTCGTGCTCGAGGCGGGCCAGACCGGTCTGTTCCGGACCGGCTCGTCGGTGACCCACGCCGAGGTGGCGGCGGCACCGCAGACGCGGTTCGTGCAGGTGTGGCTGGCGCCCGACGACCCGGCCGCCCTGCCCGGCGAGCCGTCGTACGACGTGGTCGCGACGCCGGTCGAGCCGCTGCCCGGCGCGCGGTTCGAGGTCGTGACGCTCGACGACGGCGACACCTTCCGCACCCCGGTCGCGCCGCGGGTGCACGTCTTCGTCGGCCGCGGCGCCCTGCTGCGCTCCTCGCTCGCCGAGCCGCTGCACGACGGCGACGCGTTCCTCTTCACCGACGAGCCCGCCCACGACCTGGTCGCGGGCGTCCCCACCACCCTGCTGGTGTGGACCTTCATCTGACGGCCGGCCTGAGCCTCAGGGCACCAGCACCCCGGGGTTGAGCACGCCGGTCGGGTCGAGGTCGGCCTTGACCGCGCGCAGCACCGAGACGCCCACGTCGCCGATCTCGTGGTGCAGCCACGGGCGGTGGTCGCTGCCGACCGCGTGGTGGTGGGTGATGGTCGCGCCGCTGGCCACGATGGCGTCGTTGGCGGCGGCCTTGGCGGCCCGCCAGCGCTCGAGCGGGGCGTCGCCCGCCGGCGCTGCGACGGTGAAGTAGAGCGAGCAGCCGGTCTCGTAGACGTGCGAGAGGTGGCACAGCACCAGCGCGCCCGGCAGCGCGGTCTCCAGTGCCGCCCTCACCGCGGCGTACGTCGCGCCGCGGCGCGACCAGAACGTCGCCGTCTCGAGGGTCTCGACCAGGACGCCGACGTCGAGCATCGCATCGCGGAGGTACGGCGCGTCGTACCGTCCCCGGCGCCACGCCTCGCCGGGCTCCTCGCCGGCGGGCTCGCCGCCGAGGGCGGTGAGCAGCGCGCCGACGGCGGTGCGGCGGGCGGCCACCGCCTCGGCGGTGCCCTCGAAGCCGGCGACCATGAGGCAGCCGGACGCGCTCTGCCCACCGATCTCGTCGGGGCGGGCGAGGCCGATCGCCGTCTCGGTCTCGTCGGACAGGCGCAGCACGGTGGGCAGCAGCCCGGCCTGGGCGAGGGTGCGCACCGCCTCGGCCCCGGCGTCGAACGACGGCCAGCGCCACCCCTCGTCGTGGACGACCTCGGGCAGCGGCCGCACCCGCACGGTGACCTCGGTGATGACGCCGAAGGCGCCCTCGGAGCCCAGGAAGAGCTGGCGCAGGTCGGGCCCGGCGGCGCTGGCCGGCGCTGCTCCGAGGCGTACGTCGCCGCGCGGGGTGGCGACCCGCAGCCCGACCACGAGGCTGTCGAAGCGGCCGTAGCCGGCACTGGCCTGGCCGCTCGAGCGGGTGGCGGCGAAGCCGCCGATCGTCGCGAACTCGAAGGACTGCGGGTGGTGGCCGAGCGTGAGGCCCTGAGCGGCCAGCAGCGCCTCGGCCTCGGGGCCGCGCAGGCCGGGCTCGAGCACCGCGGTCATCGAGGTGTGGTCGACGGCCAGCAGCCGGCGCAGGCGGGCGAGGTCGAGCGAGACGACGCCGGCGTACCCCTCCCGGCGCGCGACGAGTCCGCCGGTGACGCTGGTGCCGCCGCCGAACGGCACCACGGCCACGTGGTGCTCGACCGCCCAGGCCAGCACCGCGGCGACCTCGTCGTGGGAGCCGGGGCGCACCACCGCGTCGGGGGCG
This sequence comes from Nocardioides flavescens, assembly GCF_009823805.1. Taxonomy (GTDB): domain Bacteria; phylum Actinomycetota; class Actinomycetes; order Propionibacteriales; family Nocardioidaceae; genus Nocardioides; species Nocardioides flavescens. The sequence goes on from NZ_WUEK01000011.1 coordinate 148,635, forward strand.
TCGGTCAGGTCGCCGCCACGGGCCCGGAGCAGGTCCGGGGTGGACTTGCCGCGGGTGCGCAGACGGCGGGTCTCGTCGTCGGTGAGCACGTGCGCAGCGCCGAGCCGTGCACGCAGCTCGTCGAGGAGGGTGACGTCGATGCCGGGAGCGGGCGGGGACGCGGGCGGGGCCGCCGGGGAGTCGACCAACCCGAAGGCGAGCTCGACCAGGCCCCGGGCGCCCTCGGGCAGGGCCTCGGCGCGCGCCGGGTCTCCCCAGCGCTGCGGGTGCATCTCGACCTTCCACGTTCCGTCGTTCACGCGTTACACTGTGACACATGACGTCACTTCGTCACAACGACCCGCAGGAGTCCCCGGCCGACGCCTACCTCGACGCCGCCCGCGCCTGCATCCTCGACGTGGGCTGGAAGCGGACGACCCTCACCGAGGTCGCCAAGCGGGCCGGGGTCTCCCGGATGACCATCTACCGCACCTGGGCCGACATGCCGACGCTGCTGAGCGACCTGATGACCCGCGAGTGGGGCCGGGTCGTGAGCACCCGGGTCGCTTCGCGCGAGGGCGCGGACGCCGTCGAGCAGGTGGTCGAGGGCGTGGTGGCCGCGGTGCGGTCCCTGCGCGAGGACGAGCTGTTCGTGCGCATCGTCGAGATCGACCCCGAGCTGGTCCTGCCCTACCTCTTCGCCCGTCGCGGCCGCTCGCAGGACCTGCTGCTCGACCTGCTGGTGCCGGCGCTCGAGGCCGGCCAGCGCACAGGTGAGGTCAGGCAGGCGCCACCGGTCGCCCTGGCCCGTGCCCTGCTGCTCGCCGTGCACGGGTTCGTGCTCTCCCTGCACACGATGGTCGACGAGCAGGTCGACGAGGCCGCCCTGCTGCACGAGCTCGCCCACGTCGTCCGAGCGGCGCTGCGGCCGTGAACCGCCCAGGCATCGCCCCGGGCCTCACCGACGCCCCTGCCGAGGTCGACCTGGTCGTCGTCGGGCTGGGCGTCACCGGCGCCGGCGTCGCCCTCGACGCCGCCAGCCGCGGGCTGAGCGTGCTGGCCGTCGACGCCCACGACCTGGCGTTCGGCACGTCGCGGTGGTCCTCCAAGCTCGTGCACGGCGGGCTGCGCTACCTCGCCTCCGGCCAGCTCGGCGTCGCCCACGAGAGTGCCGTCGAGCGCGGCGTCCTCATGGAGGTCACCGCGCCCCACCTCACGCACGCGCTCCCCACACTCGTGCCGCTGGCCGAGGGCGTCGGTCGGCTGCAGGCGGCGGTGGTCCACGGCGGGCTGCTCGGTGGCGACCTGCTGCGCCGCACCGCCCGCACCCACCCCGACGTGCTCCCCCGCCCCCGGCGCCTGCGCACCGTCGAGGCGCTGGCGCTCGCACCCTCGCTGCGCCTGGCCGGGCTGCGCGGCGCCCTGCTCGGCTGGGACGGTCAGCTCGAGGACGACGCCCGGCTGGTCACGACCATCGCGCGCACCGCGGCGTCGTACGGCGCTCAGGTCCGCACCCGTGCCCGGGTGCTGAGCGCGAGCGCCACGTCGGTGCGGCTGCGCGACGAGCTGACCGGCGCCCACCGCGAGGTGCGGTGCCGCGCCGTCGTCAACGCGACCGGCGTGTGGGCCGGCAGCGTGGTCGACGGGCTGAGGCTGCGCCCGAGCCGCGGCACCCACCTCGTGCTGCGCGAGGCCTCCGTGCCGGGGCTGCGGGCCGCGGTGTTCGCGCCCGTGCCCGGCTCGGTCGACCGGTTCGTCCTGGTGCTGCCGCAGCCCGACGGCACGGCGTACGTCGGGCTGACCGACGAGCCCGTCGAGGGGCCCGTGCCGGACGTGCCGGTGCCGACCGAGCGGGAGATGGAGTTCCTGCTCGGCGCGGTGTCCGCGTCGTTCGACCGACCGCTCGGCCGCGACGACGTCGTCGGGGCGTTCGCCGGGTTGCGACCGCTGGTGGACGGGGACGACGGCGACACCGGGAGCACGGCCGACCTGTCGCGGCGCCACGCCACCGTCGTCTCGCCCTCGGGTGTGGTGACGAGCGTGGGCGGCAAGCTCACGACGTACCGCCGGATGGCCGAGGACGCCGTCGACGCGGTGCTGGCGCGCACCCCCGCGCTGGCCGCCGGGGCCGACCCGTGCCGCACCCGCACCCTGCCGCTGCTGGGAGCCGCCGACCGGGTGACGCTCGCGGGCCTCGCGCAGCCCCCCAGGCTGGTGCGTCGCTTCGGCACCGACGCTGGGCTCGTGCTCGCCACCGCCCGCGAGCGCACCGGTCTCGGTCACGACGAGCTGCTCGAGCCCGGCCCCGCCGGCGTCACCCTCGCCGAGCTCGTCTTCGCGCTCACCCACGAGGGCGCGCACGACGTCGACGACCTCCTCGACCGGCGTACGCGCGTGGGGCTGGTGCCCGCCGACCGCGCGCTCGCCGAGCCACTCGCCGAGCGGGCGATGAGTCTGGTCCTCGACCGGAGTCGGTGGTCGACGGCACACTGACGAGGCGGAGGAGCGACCGGTGACGACCGTGCAGGAGCGAGTGGTGACGCAGGACCTCAGGCAGCAGGCGAGCGAGCTCGACGACTTCCCGGCGCTGACCGAGCGCTACCAGCGCGAGCTGCTCGCGCACTGCTACCGGATGAGCGGCTCGGTCCACGAGGCCGAGGACTTGGTGCAGGAGACCTTCCTGCGGGCGTGGAAGGCCTCCGCCGGCTTCCAGGGCCGCAGCTCGGTGCGCACCTGGCTCTACCGGATCGCCACCAACGTCTGCCTCACCAACCTCGAGGGCCGGCCCAAGCGGCCCCTGCCCGCCGGGCTCGGCACCCCCGACCAGCTGGCCGGCGACGCCCTCGAGGCCGACCACGAGGTCGCCTGGCTCGAACCGGTGCCCGACGCCGCCGTGACCGTCGCCGAGCGCGACTCGATCCGGCTGGCCTTCGTCGCGGCCCTGCAGCACCTGCCCGCGCGCCAGCGGGCCGTGCTGATCCTGCGCGACGTCCTGCGCTGGTCGGCCGCCGAGACGGCCGAGGCGATCGACACCACCGTGGCCGCGGTCAACTCCGCCCTCCAGCGCGCCCACGCCCAGCTCGCCGAGCGCGGTCTGACCGAGGACAGCGTGCGCCCCGAGCTCGACGAGCAGCAGCGCGACCTGCTCGACGCCTACGTCGCGGCGTTCTGGGCCAAGGACGTCGACGCGATCGTCGCGCTGCTCAAGGCCGAGGCCGTCTGGGAGATGCCACCGTTCCGCGGGTGGTACCGCGGCGACCGCACCATCGGCGAGCTGATCGACACCCAGTGCCCGGGCGGTCACCACGACATGCCGATGCTCGAGACCCGCGCCAACGGTCAGCCGGCGTTCGGGCTCTACATGCGCACCCCGGCGGGTGACTTCGAGCCGTTCCACCTGCAGGTGCTCGACGTCGAGGGCACCGGCACCGCCGCCCGGGTGCGCCACGTCGGGGCCTTCTTCTCCCCCGAGCTGTTCACGGCGTTCGGACTGCCGGACCGGCTGCCCGTCGGCTTCGAGCCCGGCGACCCCGTCCCCGGGTCGTGACGGCAGAGCTGCTGGACCGGTCCCTGGCCTGGACCCGAGTCGTCCTCGCCGAGGTGCGACCGGCGCAGCTCGCCCGCTCCACCCCCTGCCCGTCGTGGCGCCTCGGCGACCTGCTCGTGCACCTCGCCGACGGCCTCGACGCGTTCACCGAGGCGGCGGGCGGCCGGGTGGCGCTCACCCCCGCCCCTCGCCCGCTCGACCCGCTCGGTGCCGACCTGGCCGATGCCGTGCGCGAGCGCGCCTCGGCGCTGCTCGGCGCGTGGGCAGCGCAGCCGCCGCCCGGTGGGCGCGTCGGTGTCGGCGACGGCGTCCTGCCGGGGTCCTCCCTCGTCGTGATCGCCGCCCTGGAGCTGACCGTCCACGCCTGCGACGTCGCCCGGGCCATCGGACAGCCCACCGCGCCGCCCGAGCCGCTCGCGGCCGACCTGCTGGCCGTGGCGCAGGCGGTGATCGACCCCGCCGACCGGGGGGTGCGGTTCGCGGCGGTGCGTCCCGTCCCGCCCGGTGCGTCGTACGCCGACCGGCTGCTCGCGTGGACAGGTCGCGCGTGTCCCGAGATGACTGGTCCAGGGGGGTCTGTTCACCGCGAACCGCGGACAGGGCGCGCGCGGCGTTCCTAGGCTTCCGGCCATGTCAGGGATCTCGGCGCTGAGCGGTGCCGTCGCGCGCGTGCGTGCCGGCGACCTGAGCGTCGGCCTGGAGGAGCTGGACACGCTCCACGACGCCCACGGTCCCGACTCGGCCGACCCGCTGCCCGAGGAGTCGTGGGCCGAGCTGCTCTCGGCCCTGGTCGAGGTGCGCCTCGCCCGCGGGGACCTATCGACCGCCATGACCCTCGGCGAGGAGCTCGAGCCGCTCCTCGCCGGCTCCGGACCGGCCGCTGCGCACGCGCACCTGGCCACGGGCGAGCTGGCCTCGGCCCTCGGCGACCCGGAAGCGGCCGCAGGCCACTTCGCCGAGGCCGGCCGGCTCGTTCCGGACGCCGGACCCGACGTGCTGCCGTGGCGCGACGGGGCCGCTCTCGCGCACCTGCGCAACGGTGACGCCCGCGCCGCGGCCGAGCTGGCCCGGGAGAACGTCGAGCTCGCCCAGCGCTGCGGCTCGCCGTACGCCATGGCGAGCGCGCTGCGCACCCTCGCCGCCGTCGACACCGGCCCCGACCGGGTCCAGCACCTGCTGCGCGCCCGGGCGGTGCTCGCCTCGACCACGGCCGACCGGCTCTCCGCCCAGATCGACACCGACCTGGCCGGACTGCTGCTGCTCAGCGCCGAGCCCGACGAGGAGCGCGCCCTGACGCTGCTGCGCGGCGCCGAGGACCACGCCGGTCGCCAGGAGCTGTGGCCCCTGCAGGCCCGCGTGCGGCGCCTGCTCGACCGGCTCGGCGAGGCCCCGCGCCGGGTGCAGACCGAGGCGATGGCGGCGCTGACCGCCTCCGAGCAGCGCGTCGCCCGCCTCGCCGCCGACGGCCTCACCAACCGTCAGATCGCGGCCGAGCTCGTCGTGACCGTCAAGGCCGTCGAGTGGCACCTCTCCCACGTCTACCGCAAGCTCGGCATCTCCTCGCGCACCGCCCTCGGCTCGACCCTGGGCGTCTCGGCTTAGACGCTCACGGCCTCGGCGGGCTCGTCGCGCAGCGGGTGCGCGAGCTCGTCCTCGGGGAGCCGCGCCCACACGATGGCCACGACGGCGACGACGCCGGGCACGATCCCGGCGATGGCGAACGTCGCGCGCAGCCCGATCGCCTCGGAGACCGGGCCGGCGAGGGCCATCGACACCGGCATCAGGCTCACCGACACGAAGAAGTCGAGCGAGGAGACCCGTCCGAGCATGTGCGGCGGCACCCGGCGCTGCAGCAGCGTGCCCCAGATGACCATCGGTGCGGAGAACGTCGCCCCGAGCACGAACGCCGCCGCCACCAGCTGCCACACCGCCGAGGCGAACCCCATCGCGAGGAACGGCAGACAGCCCACGCCCCACGTCAGGTTCATCCAGGTCAGGTAGCGCCGCGGCATCGACAGCGACGCCATCGCGAACGACCCGACCGCGCCACCGATGCCGAACGCCGCCAGCACCCACGCGTGGTCGCCCGCGTCACCGCCGAGCCCGTCCTTGACCAGGAACGGCACCAGCACCTCGAGCGGGCCCATCATCACCAGCACGAGAAGGGAGGCGAACAGCAGCGTGGCGAGCAGCCACGGCGTGCGCAGCATGTAGCCGAACCCCTCGCGCACGTCGGCGTACGCCGAGGCGAAGGGCCCGCGCGGCTCGCCGTCCGTCTCTCCCCCGAGGTCGCGGCGCACGGGGGTCAGCGGCACCAGCGTCAGCGCCGCGATGCCGAGCAGCGAGGCGACCGCCGCGATGGCGACGGCGGCACCGGGTGACGCGACGCCGACGGCCACCCCGGCGACCCCGGGCCCGACCGCCTGGCCGACGGTCGGGCGCACCATGCCCTCGAAGCCGTTGACGGCCATCAGGTCCTGCTCGGGCACGAGGGCGGGCAGCCACGCGGAGTAGGCGGGGTAGTAGAACGCCATCCCGGCGCCGGTCACGAAGGACACGACGCCGAGCTGCCACAGCGCAGTGGTGCCGGTGAGCGAGAGGACGGCGACGGCCGTCATGCCGCAGAGCTCGACGGCCGCCACCGTGAGCAGGATCAGCTTCTGCGGGACCCGGTCGGCCACCACCCCACCGAGCAGCGCGGGCAGCAGCACCCCGACCGCGCTCGCCGTCGAGACCGCCGACAGCTGGGCCGGGCCGCCGTCGATGCGGATCACCTCCCACACGAGCCCGACGATCCACACCCCCGACGCGAACGTCGAGAGCGTGAGCGCCACCGCCAGCCGGCGGTAGGCCGCGTGCCTGAACGGCGTGAGCGCCTTGGGCAGGCGGCGCCCGGTCGGTGTCGAGGGGTCGGTCGGGTCCTGCGAGCTCATCGGTCCTCCAGGTGCCGAGTCTGCCCGTGAGGACCGACACCGTCACCCGGATTCATCGCCGCGCGCGGCAGCTCGCTCAGCGCAGCCAGTGCAAGGAGCGCCCGTGCCCGTGGGTGCGCGCGACGGGTCGTCCGTCGATCGCGAGGACGAACAGGTCGGGCGGGCCGGGCTCGCTGGGGGCGAGCCGCGGCAGGACCCGCACGCCCTCGTTGCTGACCCAGTGGCAGGCACCGGAGGCGACCAGGTCGGTCATCAGTGACCAGAACCGCTCGCGACCCGCGTCGTCGAGGTAGGCGATGACCGCGGTGTGGAACACCACGACCGGGCCGTGCTCGGCTGCCTCCTCGACCAGGCCCGGCAGGGCGTCGAGCAGGTCACCACGCACGATCCGGGGCGGAACCGTGCGGGCCACGGCGACGGCCTGACGCAGCCGCTCCCGGCGCTCGTCCTGCTCGGGCCAGACGAGGTTCTCCAGCCACGCCGTCGCATCGGGGTCGGTGACGTCGAGGGGGTCGAGGTCGATGCCGCCGCGCCACGCCACCTGCGGCTGGGATCCCGGGAGAGGCGCCGGCCCGGTGACCGCGCACGGCAGCCGCGGCTCGGAGCCGAGCTCGACCATCCCGTCGGACGTCGTCCAGGCACAGCCCCACCGATCGGGGAACAGGTTGAGCCCGGCCGACGCACCCACCTCGATCAGGGCCATCGGACGGGCGCCAGCGACCCGCGCGAACGCCGGCACGAGGGTCGCGAGCCGTCCTACCTCGTTGGTCTGCGTGGACCGCGCCAGCACGGTCTCGCGGATCGACCCGTCGTCGTCGAGCAGCGCCCGGCGCAGGGCGGCGTACGGCCCGGGGGCGGGCACGCCGTGCCAGCGGGCCGCGGCGAAGACCAGGTTGGGCTGCTTCTTCAGCCCGGGCAGCGTGGCGATCCAGGCGACGACCTCGGGGTCGGCGGCGACCCCGAGCGACCACTCCTCGAAGCACGGAGACTCGCCGTGGCAGTGGCGGGCGAAGGCGGTGTACTGCTCCACCACGTCGGCGTACGGGTCCACCGGCGCAGCGTCCCACGATCTCGGTAGGCTGCGCCCGAGCCCGGCGACGGAAGGACCACCATGACGACCTTCGTCGTGATCGGGGTGCTCGGACTGGCGCTGCTGCTGGTCTCGCTCGTCCTCGGCGACCTGCTCGACAGCGTCTTCGACGCCCTCACCGGCGACATCTTCTCGAGCGCGGTCATCGGTGGCTTCCTGGCGGCGTTCGGCTTCGGAGCGGCACTGGTCGAGGGCCTCACCGACAGCACGCTGGTGGCGGGGCTCGTCGGCATCGGCGCGGGTGTGCTCGCGGGCGCGTTCACCGTCGCGCTCACCCGGCTCGTGCGCGACGGGGGCAGCGACGCCACCCCGACCGCCGACGACGCGCTCGGTCGCGCCGGCCGCGTCGTCACGGCGGTCCCGAGCGACGGTCTCGGCACGGTGCGGCTCGCCATCGGCGGCCACACCGTGCAGCTCAACGCGCGGGCCGACCAGGCGATCGAGCCCGGCACCGAGGTGCACGTGACCGAGATCCTCTCGCCCACCGCGGTTCGGGTCGCGCCGGTGTGGAACGCACTGCCCGACCTCGACGTCCCAGACCAGCCCTAGCCCGACCGGAAAGGTCCCCCCATGCTCGACTCCCTCATCCCGATCGCCGGCCTCGTCGTCGCCCTGGTGCTCCTCGTCCTGCTCGTCACGAGCCGCTACAAGGTCGCCGGGCCCAACCAGGCGTTCATCGTCACCGGCCGCAAGGGCAAGGCCGTGCTCAACCCGGAGACGGGCCAGCTCAGCACCGACCTGTCGGGTCAGAAGGTCGTGCTCGGCGGCGGGGTGTTCGTGATCCCGTTCGTGCAGAAGCTCGCGACGATGGACCTCTCCAGCCGCCGCATCTCGGTGCAGATCCGCGGCGCGGTCTCCGGCCAGGGCATCAAGCTCAACGTCGAGGGCGTCGCGATCGTCAAGGTCGGCGGCAACGCCGACCAGATCCGGCTGGCCGCGCAGCGCTTCCTGTCGCAGCAGGAGGACGTCGAGCCGTTCACCCAGGAGGTGCTCGCCGGCGCGCTGCGCTCCATCGTCGGCGGCCTGACCGTCGAGCAGATCATCCGCGACCGGGCGGCGTTCGCCCAGCGCGTCGCGGACGAGTCGGAGAACTCCCTGACCGGTCAGGGCCTCATCCTCGACACCTTCCAGATCCAGGACGTCACCGACGACGGCAGCTACCTCGCCGACCTCGGTCGCCCCGAGGCCGCTCGGGTCAACCAGCAGGCGCGCATCGCCGAGGCCAACGCCCGCCAGGCCGCCGAGCAGGCCACGATCATCGCCGAGCAGGAGATCGCGGTGGCCCAGCGCACGCTGGCGCTGAAGCAGGCCGAGATCAAGGCCGAGACCGACGCGGCGACCGCCCAGGCGGCGGCCGCCGGCCCGCTCGCCCAGGCCGACCGCGACCAGGCGATCCTCACCGAGCAGGAGAAGGTCGCCGTGCGCCAGGCGGCGCTCACCGAGCGCAAGCTCGAGACCGAGGTGCGCAAGCCCGCCGACGCCGAGCGCTACCGCGTCGAGACCGCTGCGGCGGCCGCGCGTACGGCGGAGATCGCCGCCGCCGACGCCCGCAAGGCCGCCACGATCGCCGCCGCCGAGGCCTCTGCCGAGCAGGCGCGGCTGTCCGGTGAGGCCGAGAAGGCCAAGCGCTCCGCCCTGGCCGAGGCCGAGGCGATCGAGGGCGCCAAGCGCGGTGAGGCGGAGCGCGCGCGGCGTACGGCGGAGGCCGAGGCGACCCGCGCCGAGGGTGAGGCCACCGCGGCGGCGACCCTGGCCGTCGGCCAGGCGGAGGCCGAGGCGATGGACAAGCGCGCCGAGGCGTTCGCCCACTACAACGACGCCGCCGTGCTCCAGATGCTCATCGAGGTGCTGCCGCAGATCGCCAAGGAGGTCGCGGCCCCCATCGGCGCCATCGACAACCTCACGGTGCTCTCCACCGACGGCGCCGGGGCCCTGCCCCGCCAGGTCAACGACAACGTCGCCCAGACGCTCCAGATGCTCAAGGCCTCGACCGGCATCGACATCGAGTCGATGCTGAAGAGCGCCACCGCCCGCGCCACGGTCGGTGCCGACGGCGCGGACGGTGCAGCGACTCAGCCTCAGTCGGTGACGGCCAAGGCGACGTAGGTCGTGTCGAGGTACTCCTCGATGCCCTCGAAGCCGCCCTCGCGGCCGTAGCCGCTCGCCTTCACCCCACCGAACGGCGCGGCGACGTTGGACACCAGCCCGGTGTTGACGCCGACCATGCCGAAGGCGAGCGACTCGGCCAGGCGGATGGTGCGGGCCAGGTCGCGGGTGAAGACGTAGGACGAGAGGCCGTACTCGGTGTCGTTGGCCTGGGCGACCGCCTCCGCCTCGGTCTCGAACGTCGTGATCGGGGCGACCGGGCCGAAGATCTCCTGACGGTTGATCGCCGCGTCCTGCGGCACGCCGGTGAGCACGGTCGGCTGGTAGAAGTAGCCCGGACCCTCACCGGCGGAGCCGCCGACGACGACGGTGGCCCCACCCGCGACCGCCTCGTCGACCAGCTTGGTCACGGAGTCGACCGCCTTGTCGTCGATGAGCGGGCCGACGTCGGTGCCCTCGGTCTGGCCGCGGCCCACCGTGAGCGCCCCCATCCGCTCGCCGAGGCGGCGGCCGAACTCCTCGGCGACCGAGCTCTGCACGAGGAAGCGGTTGGCCGCGGTGCAGGCCTCGCCCATGTTGCGCATCTTGGCGAGCATCGCGCCCTCGACCGCCGCGTCGAGGTCGGCGTCCTCGAAGACGAGGAACGGCGCGTTGCCACCGAGCTCCATGCTCATCCGCTGCAGCTGGTCGGCGGCCTGCTTGACCAGGTGCTTGCCGACCGCGGTCGAGCCGGTGAAGCTCACCTTGCGCAGTCGCGGGTCGCTCATCAGGGTCTCGCTCATCGTCGGAGCGTCCTTCGTCGTGACGATGTTGAGCACGCCGTCGGGCAGCCCGGCCTCGGCGAGGATGCCCGCCAGCGCGAGCATGGTCAGCGGGGTCTGGTCGGCGGGCTTGACCACCATCGTGCAGCCCGCGGCGACCGCGGGACCGATCTTGCGGGTGCCCATCGCGAGCGGGAAGTTCCACGGCGTCACGAACAGACACGGCCCGACCGGCTTCTTGATCGTCAGCAGCCGGCTGCCGCCCGCGGGGGCGTTCATCCAGCGGCCGTGGATGCGCACGGCCTCCTCGGAGAACCAGCGGAAGAACTCGTTGCCGTATGCCACCTCGCCGGCGGCCTCCTTGACGGGCTTGCCCATCTCGAGGCTCATCAGCTCGGCGAGGTCGTCGGTGCGCGAGCGGATCAGCTCGAACGCCGAGCGCAGGATCTCGCCGCGCTCGCGCGGCGCGGTGCGGGCCCAGTCGTCCTGTGCGGCCACGGCGGCGTCGAGGGCGCGGCGGGCGTCCGCCGCCGTGCCGTCGGCGACCGTCGCCAGCACCGAGGCGTCGGCCGGGTCGAGCACGTCGAACGTCGCGCCGTTCTCGGCGTCGGTCCAGGACCCGCCGATGAACAGGCGTCGGCGGTGGTCGGGCAGCAGGTCGAGTCCACTCATGCCTCCATCCTGCACCCGCCGCCACACCCGTCTCCGTCGTGACAGCCCAGACCCCGATGTGGTGTGCTGGTCGTGTCGACTTCGGAGGGAGCACTGCGAAATCGGCACCGACCCCTCGCCGACCCCATGCGGCGGGGGGTCTTCACCCTCCTTGCGCTGCGCGCAGGAACGCCTCCACGATCGGCCCCGCGGTCTGCGAGCCGGAAGCCCCGATGTCGACGTAGACGCAGACGGCCAGGTCGCCCTGCGCGGCGATCATCCACGCGTGGGTCTGCAGGTCCGCGCCCGTGCCGAACTCCGCGGTGCCCGTCTTGGCGATCACCGGCGGGCCCGGCACGTCGGCGAGCCCGCGGCCGCTGCCGTCGGTGACGACCGAGCGCAGCATCTGACGCAGCGCCCCCGCCTCCGCCTCGGTGAGCGGCGCCGCGCCGTCGGGCGGGGTCGAGGTCACGCCGGACACGAGGTTCGGGATGACGAGCGAGCCCTGCTGGATCGAGGCGATGACGGTGGCCATCACCATGGGCGAGGCGAGGATCGTGCCCTGCCCGATCAGCTGCGCCGCCGCTCCGGTCTGGCTGGCGGTGTCGGGGTCGGTCTTCCCGAAGTACGCCGGGAAGCCGAGGTCGTGGTCGAGCCCGATGCCGAGCGAGACGCCGGCGTCGAACAGCGCGGTGCCCTGCAGCGTCGCGGCCTGCGAGATGAAGGCGGTGTTGCAGGAGTTGGCCACGGCCCGCTGCAGCGAGATGTCGCCGATCGCGCTCGAGGGGTAGTCGCTGTAGTTGGTGAACCGCTTGCCGTCGACGGTGATCTCGCGCGTGCACGGCACCGTCGAGTCGGGGGTGAGTCCGGCGCGCAGCAGCGCGAGGCTGGTGACGGCCTTGAACGTCGAGCCGGGGGCCGCCTGGCCGAACGTCGCGAGGTTGGTGCCGCCCGTGCCGGGCCCGTTGGCCGCCGCGAGCAGCTCGCCGGTGCTCGGGCGGATCGCCACCAGCGCGGAGGCCGGGCCGACGTCCGCGAGCAGCTGCTCGGCGGTCGTCTCCAGACCCACGTCGAGGGAGAGCTGCAGCGGCGTGCCGGGGGTCGCCTCGGTGCGGAACAGCACGCGCTGGGTGCCGGCCCCGGCGCCGTCGGTCTTCACCGCCACGACCTCGACCCCGGGCGTGCCGCGCAGCTGGTCGTCGTAGCGCTCCTGCAGCCCGGACAGCCCCGCGGTGTCGCCGGGGTGGTACTCCGGCTTCTCCGCGATGATCTCGGCCGTCACCTCGCCGACGCGGCCGAGCAGCGGTGCGGCGAAGTCGCGGGTGGGCGCCAGCGGCACCGAGCCCGCGATGGCCCGGGCCCCAGCGATCGCCGGCAGCCCGGCCGTGACCTCGGCGGGCGTCTCCCCGTCGCGGAACACGATCGCCTCGACGTACGCCGAGGCACCGGCGGCACCCACCGCCTGCACGTAGGGCTTGACGTCGATGCCGACCAGGCGGGCCAGGGCCCGCGCGGAGGCCTGCGGGTCGGCGCCCGCGAGCTGGGTCTTGTCGATGCCGATGCGCGAGACCACCCGCTCGGTGACGATCGGCTCGCCGCCGGCGCCCAGGACGTCGCCGCGGTCGGCCAGCACGGAGGAGACGTCGAGCGCCTCACCCTCCACCAGCGACGGCTCGACGACGGCCGGCGTCCAGGCCACCTGCCACCCGTCGTCGGCGTACTGCAGCTGCGCCGTCGACTCGTAGTCCCAGGTCGCCGAGGTGAGGTCCCAGCTCCAGCGCAGGGTCGCGGTCGCGGTCGACCCGGTGCGCTCCACGTCGCCCACCTCGACCTGGACGGGCGTGTCGGCCAGCTGGTCGGTGACCGCGTCGTACGACGCCTGTGCGGTCGTCGCGGTGTCGGGGGTCAGCGCGACCTTCGACAGGTCGCGGGCGTTGAGCCCCGAGGCGAGCGCCGTCGCGGTGTCCTCGGGCTGCGGCTGCTGCGTCTGCGCCTCCGGCTCGTCGTCACCCGTGCAGCCGCTCGCGACGAGCGCGAGCAGCAGAGCGGAGGCCAGCACCCGAGACTTCATGGCCCTCAGGGTAGGCGGGGTGCTGCCGGTGGTTGAGGAGGTTGCGCCGCACGGTGGTTGAGGAGGCGCGCCAGCGCCGTCTCGAAAGCACGTGCCTGTAGAAAGTGGTTTCGAGACAGGACTTCGTCCTTCCTCAACCAGCGTGTGGCCAGGTCCAGCGGCCTTCCTTGCTCAGCCATCGTCAGGGCCGGGCAGCCCCACCCGACTGCCGTCGATCAGGTCGGAGACCGCCTCCTTGAACCGCGGGCAGGTCGCGATGTCGTGGGCGCGGCAGCGCAGGGCGTGCTCGGTCATCGCCCGCGAGATCGCCATCTCGCTCATCTGCCGGTCGAGGTCGGCGAGGTGGGCCTCGAGGACGCGGTGGCGGTCCGGGGCCTCGGAGTCGAGCAGGACCGCGACCTGCTCGAGGCTCATCCCGGCCGCCTTGCTGCGGATCACGACGGCGATCCGGTAGACGTCGGCGGTGCCGTAGCGGCGGCGTCCGGCGCCGTCGCGAGCCGGGCGGAGCAGCCCGACGTCCTCCCAGTGACGCAGCACGTGGGTCTCCATCGCGAACCGTTCGGCGACCTCCCCGATCGAGAGGTCCAGCTCACCCGCAGCCGCGCTTGACTTCATGTCGACATGAAGTCAGATGCTCGTCGCACAGGCAAGTCCGAGAGCGACGAGGAGCAGAAGTGACGACACAGCACACGAGTGAGCAGGGCTACGACGTGGTCGTGCTGGGCGGCGGCCCGGCGGGGCTGCAGGCCGCCCTCACGCTGGGCCGGATGCACCGCCCGACCCTGGTGCTGGACGCCGGCACCTACCGCAACGACCCGGCCGACGCGATGCACAACGTCGTCGGCTTCGACGGCGCGACCCCGGCGGAGTTCCGTGCGGCCGCCCATCGCGACCTGGCGGCGTACGACGACGTGACGGTCCACCGCACCGCCGCGACGAGCGTGAAGGGCGACCTCGAGGAGGGGTTCCGCGTCGACCTCGCCGATGGCACCACCGCCTGGGCCCGGCGCGTGCTGCTGGCGACCGGGGTGCGCGACACCCTGCCGGAGATCGAGGGGCTCGACGCGCTCTGGGGCAGCGTTGCGGCGCACTGCCCGTTCTGCCACGGCCACGAGTACGCCGGCACGCACGTCGGGCTCGTCGGCCCGCACGCACCGATGCTCTCGCTCATGGTCGACCGGATCGCGGCGCAGCGCACCGTGCTGACCAACGGCGCCGAGGTGCCGGACGGGACCGCCGAGCTCGCCGAGCGCACCGGGCTGGGCGTGCGCACCGAGCCGATCACCCGCCTGGAGCGCACCGCCACCGGGGCGCGGGCGCACTTCGCGTCCGGCCCGCCGGAGGAGCTGGGCGGGATCCTCGTCGGCACGACCTTCGCCCAGACGGCGCCGTTCGCCGAGCAGCTCGGGCTCACGCTGCTCGAGTCGGGGTGCGTCGAGGTCGACGCGTTCGGCCACACCTCGCTGCCCGGCGTCTCGGCGGCCGGCGACATGGCCCACACGCGCGAGCTCCCGATGCCCGCGGCCGCGGTGCTCGCGGCCGCGTCGTCCGGCCTGATGGCCGCGACCGCGCTGGTGCGCGAGCTGGCCTTCGAGGACGGCGGGCTGTGAGGGGGGCCGGTCAGGCCTTCTTGTGGCGCGGCTTGCGCTGAGCCCCGGGGCGCGAGGACGGCGGGCCCTCGTCGCGCTTGAGGTTGATCAGCTTGCCGCTGATGCGCGTCGCGCGCAGCGCGTCCCAGGTCGCCTCGCCGAGGTCGGCGGGCAGCTCGACCAGCGAGTGGTCGGGCCGGATCTGGATCGAGCCGAAGTCCTGACGGCGCAGGCCGCCCTCGTTGGCGATGGCACCGACGATCTGGCGGGGCTCGACGCGGTGCCGCTTGCCGACGTCGATGCGGTACGTCGCGAGCGGGTTGCCCTCGCGGTCCACGCGGGGGCCGCGGTGCTCCGAGCGCTCCGGGCGGTCCCGCTCGGGACGCTCGGGGCGCTCGCGCCGCGGCGGACGCTCCGGCTCGGGGTCGAGCAGCAGCGGCTCGTCGCCCTGCACGACGATCGCGAGCGCGGCGGCGACGTCGACCTCGGGCACGTCGTGGTGGCGCACGTAGTGGGCGACGACGTCGCGGAAGAAGTCGACGCGCTCGGTCTGGCCCAGCGCCGCGGTGATGGCGTCGTCGAAGCGGGTGAGCCGGGTGCTGTTGACGTCGTCGACGCTCGGCAGGCTCATCTGCTCGAGTGCGGTGCCGTTGGCCTTCTCGAGGTGACGCAGCAGGTAGCGCTCGCGCGGGGTGACGAACGAGATCGCGTCGCCGCTGCGCCCGGCGCGGCCGGTGCGCCCGATGCGGTGGACGTAGGACTCGGTGTCGGTCGGGATGTCGTAGTTGACGACGTGGCTGATCCGCTCGACGTCGAGGCCGCGGGCCGCGACGTCGGTGGCGACGAGCACGTCGAGCTCGGCGTTCTTGAGCGCGGTGACGGTGCGCTCGCGCTGCTGCTGGGCGATGTCGCCGTTGATGGCCTGGGCGGAGAAGCCGCGGGCCCGGAGCTTCTCGGCGAGCGTCTCGGTCTCGTGCTTGGTGCGGACGAAGACGATCATCCCGTCGAAGTTCTCGACCTCGAGGATGCGCGTCAGGGCGTCGACCTTCTGCGGGTACGACACGAGCAGGTAGCGCTGGCGGATGTTGGACGCCGTCGCGGTCTTGCTCTCGACCTTGATCTCGACCGGGTCGGTCAGGTACTTCTGCGACAGGCTGCGGATCTGGCGTGGCATGGTCGCCGAGAACAGCGCGACCTGCTTGTCCTCGGGGGTGTCGGCGAGGATCGTCTCGACGTCCTCGGCGAAGCCCATGTTGAGCATCTCGTCGGCCTCGTCGAGCACGAGGTGGCGCAGCTTCGACAGGTCGAGGGTGCCCTTGTCGAGGTGGTCCATGATGCGGCCGGGGGTTCCGACGACGACGTGGACGCCGCGGCGCAGCGCGGACAGCTGCACGCCGTAGCCCTGACCTCCGTAGATCGGCAGCACCTTGAGCCCGGGCGTGCCGACGGCGTACTTCTCGAACGCCTCGGCGACCTGCACCGCGAGCTCGCGCGTCGGTGCGAGCACCAGCGCCTGCGGCTCCTTCTGGCTCAGGTCGAGCCGGGACAGGATCGGCAGCGCGAACGCCGCGGTCTTGCCGGTGCCGGTCTGCGCGAGGCCCACGAGGTCGCGGCCCTCGAGCAGCGGCGGGATCGTGGCGGCCTGGATGGGCGAGGGCGTTTCGTAGCCGACACCGGCGACGGCGTCGAGGACGGCGTCGGTGAGCCCGAGTTCGGCGAAGCTGTGCATGGTACGACGGTAGTGCGTCGCGCCGGTCAGTCCACCTTCTCCGCAGCGGTGCGCTGGGCCACACCGACCCGGCTGTGCCGGCGGCCGTAGGCGAAGTAGACGACGATGCCGAGCGCCATCCAGATCAGGAACCGCTCCCAGGTCTCGCCCTTGAGGTTGAGCATGAGGTAGAGGCACATGATCGTCGACAGGGTCGCGACGACCGGGGCGATCGGCGTGCGGAACGCCCGCGGCAGGTCGGGGCGGGTGCGGCGCAGCACCACGACGCCGATGCTCACGAGGATGAAGGCGAACAGCGTGCCGATGTTGACCAGGTCGGCCAGCGTCGTGAGGTCGACGAACCCGGCGATGGCGGCGACGGCCACGCCGGTCATCAGCGTGATGCGGTACGGCGTGCCCCAGGTCGGGTGCACCTTGGAGATCGAGCGGGGCAGCAGGCCGTCGCGGCCCATCGCGAAGGCGATGCGCGACTGACCGAGCATCAGGATCATCGCGACGACGACGAGACCGATGCAGGCGCCGACCGAGATCAGGTCGCCCATCCAGTCCACCCCGGCCGCCGAGAACGCCGTGGCCAGGGGGGCAGCGTCGTCGGGGTCGATGTCCTTATAGCTCTGCACCCCGGTGACGATCAGGCTCACCGCGGCGTAGAGGACCGTGACGATGGCGAGCGAGCCGAGGATGCCGATCGGGATGTCCTTCTGCGGGTTCTTCGCCTCCTCGGCGGTGGTGGCGACGACGTCGAAGCCGATGAAGGCGAAGAACACGATCGCGGCGCCGGCGATGACGCCGCCGATGCCGTAGACCGCCGGGTCGAGACCGAACAGGCTCGTGATCAGCGGGGTCTGCGCGAAGCTCGAGCCGCTGTCGGGAGCCGGCTCCGACGGCGGGATGAACGGCGTCCAGTTGCTCGGGCTGACGTAGACGACGCCGACCACGATCACGGCGGCGACCACCGCGAGCTTGATGGCGACGACGACCTGGTTGACCCGGCTGGAGAGCTTGGTGCCGCGGATGAGCAGCAGCATGGTGAGCAGGGCGATGACCACGGCGGGCAGGTCGATGAACCCGCCCGACGCGCTGGCGATCTGGGCCGGCACCTCGAACGGCGTGCCCTCGAGCAGCTTCTGCAGGTAGCCGGAGAAGCTCACCGACAGCGCCGAGGCCCCGATCGTGAACTCCAGGACCAGGTCCCAGCCGATGATCCAGGCGACGAGCTCACCCAGCGTGGCGTAGCTGAAGGTGTAGGCACTGCCCGCCACCGGCACGGTCGAGGCGAACTCGGCGTAGCAGAGGGCGGCCAGGCCGCAGGCGATCGCGGCGATCACGAAGCTCAGCGCCAGCGCCGGCCCCGAGTTGGACGCCGCGACGGTGCCCGTCAGCACGAAGATGCCGGCGCCGATGGTGACGCCGACACCGAAGACCGTCAGGTCGAGCGCACCGAGGTCCTTCTTGAGCTTGTGCTCCGGATCGTCGGTGTCCTCCATCGACTGCTCGATCGACTTCGTGCGGAACACGCTGCTGGCCATGGGACCGATGTACCCCAAAGCAGGAGACGCCGTCCAGCGACCCGCTCAGCGCGATCGCGCATGCCAAGTGGACGACGGTGGTACCTTAGGTGAACAGAAGGTGAACGGAAGGTTGATCAACATGAACACCACCCCCGCCGAGCGGCTCGAGATGCGCTGGCTGCCCGTCGTCGACGCCGCAGGACGGACCCGCATGGAGGCGACCTGGGTCGCCGTTCCCACGGCCGCCGCGGCTGCGTACGCCGTGCCGCACGCAGCCTGAGAGCAGTACCCGCACTCGACACTTGCTCCACCCCCAGACACAGCGCCCCCGGCCTCCCGGCCGGGGGCGCTTCGTCGTCTGCGACGACGTCGGGGGTCAAGTCATTCGAAAACAGTGGTCGCTCCTGGAATGAAAGTGCGCTAGCCTCCGTTCCACCGTCACGTTCGTTGAACGTTCAACATATCCAGGAGGAGAGCACCATGACCGCTGACACCGACACCAGCAACGCCCTGACCGACATCACCGGCGACTACACCATCGACCCCTCGCACAGCCGCCTCGGCTTCTCGGCCCGCCACGCGATGGTCACCACCGTCCGCGGCTCGTTCGGCGAGTTCTCCGGCACCGCGCACGTCGACGCCGCGAACCCGGCCAACTCCTCGACCACCGTCGAGATCAAGACCGCCAGCATCGACACCGGGTCCAAGGACCGCGACGGCCACCTGGTCTCCGCCGACTTCTTCGAGGCCGAGACCCACCCCGACATCACCTTCCGCTCGACCTCCGTCGAGCGCGACGGCGAGGACTGGACCATCACCGGCGACCTCACCATCAAGGGCGTCACCCACTCCATCGCCGTCCCCTTCGAGTACACCGGCTCGGCGCAGGACCCGTTCGGCAACGTCCGTATCGGCTTCGAGGGCAAGGCCACCCTCTCCCGCAAGGACTGGGGCCTGACCTGGAACGCCGCGCTCGAGACCGGCGGCGTGCTCGTCTCCGACAAGATCAAGCTCGAGTTCGACATCTCGGCGATCAAGAACGCCTGAGGACCTCCCGCCGGTCGAGGAGGGGAAGTCCTGTCCTTTCCGGTGGTTGAGGAAGGACGGAGTCCTGTCTCGAAACCACTTCTCCACCTCGAGAAGTGGTTTCGAGAGGGTCGCCAGCGCGACCTCCTCAACCACCGGAACCGATCACCGTCGTGACGACGCTCGTCACCGACGGGGTGCGCGGGGTGGAGGAGAAGCCGAACCGCGCGGGCGGGTCGACGTCGGCGAGCGCGCCGAGGGCGCGACCGTCGAAGGACCCGCTCAGCGCGGTGACCCGCCGGGTGTCGGTGGCGCCGTAGAACTCGCGGCGCTCGCCGCCGGCCGTGCCGCGGGTGCGCACCCCGCGCAGGACGACCCGGGCCACCGGGTCGGTGAGCGTGCACCAGGCCGGCGACTCCGCCAGGCGGCGGGGCACCGCGCGCAGCGCCCAGCCGAGCGGCGTACGCCGGCCGAGGGTGAGGTCGAGGCGGAGCGAGGCCGAGCGGACCTGCCAGCCGCCGCGGAGGTCGGCGACCCGGAACGGCTCGAGGCGCACCTCGTCGAAGGTGTAGGTCGCGGCGATGAAGTCGCGGGCGGCCTCGTGCGGGGCGAGCAGCACCCGGTGACCGTCGGCGGTCTCGACCATCGCGTCGGCGAACTCGCCCAGCGGCGTGAGGCGCCAGCGGCCCACCACGACCCGGGTGCCCGAGGTGCTGCCGACCCCGGCGATGGCGCCGCGGAAGACGTGCCTGGAGGGCCGGGTGCTCACGCCGGCCACCGCCCGTCGGGGTCGGCGGCCGCGAGCACGCGGGCGGCGACGCGACCCAGCGTGTCGAGCTCGTCCTCGCTGAGCCGGTCGACGAGCAGGTCGCGCACGGTGGCGACGTGGCCCGGTGCGGCCTCGACGACCTTGGCGTGCCCGGCGTCGGTCAGCGTCGCCGCCGTACGACGACCGGGGCCCGGCAGCCGCGAGCGGGTCAGCCACCCGCGCTGCTCGAGCCGTCCGACGACGTGGGAGAGCCGCGACAGCGAGGAGGTCGAGAGCTGGGCGATCTCGCTGAGCTGCATCGTGCGGTCGTCACGCTCGGAGAGCAGCGACAGCACGGCGTACTCGAAGTGGCTGAGGCCCTGGTCGCGCTGGAGCTGCGCGTCGAGCGCGGCCGGCAGCCGGATCAGCATCCCGGCCGTGGCCCGCCAGGCCCGCTGCTGCCGCTCGTCGAGCCACGGGGTCTCGGCAGGCTGGGTCACACAGCGAGCCTAGGAGAGCGTCAGCGGATCTGCCGCCCGGAGATCGCCCGGGCGATGACGAGCCGCTGGATCTCAGAGGTCCCCTCGAAGATCGTGTAGATCCGGGCGTCGCGGGCCATCCGCTCGACGGGGTACTCCCGGGTGAAGCCGTTGCCGCCGAGGATCTGCATCGCCTGGCCGGTGACGGCGACCGCGGTCTCGCCCGCGTGCAGCTTGGACATCGAGCCCTCCGCGGCCTCGAAGGGCTGGCCGTTGCGGGCCATCCACGCCGCCCGCCACACCAGCAGGCGGCTCGCGTCGATCGAGGTCTTCATGTCGGCGAGGGCGAAGGCGATGGCCTGGTTGTCGATGATCGGGCGCCCGAACTGCTCGCGCGTCTTCGCGTAGTCGAGCGCCACCTCGTACGCCGCCCGCGCGATGCCGAGCGCCTGCGCGCCGACCGCCGGCCGGGTGCGCTCGAACGTCGCCATGCTGGCGTTGGTGGCGCCGCCGCTCTTCGCGCCCTCGCGGGCCCGGGCGAGTCGGGCGTCGAGCTTCTCCTTGCCGCCGAGCAGGCAGCGGCCCGGCACGCGCACCTGGTCGAGCACGACCTCGGCGGTGTGGGAGGCGCGGATGCCGTGCTTGGCGAACTTCTGGCCCTGGCTCAGCCCCTTCGTGCCCGGCGGCACCACGAAGCTCGCCTGCCCGCGGGTGCGCAGCTCGGGGTCGACGACCGCGGTGACGACGTGGATGTCGGCGATGCCGCCGTTGGTCGCCCAGGTCTTGGTGCCGTCGATGACCCACTCGTCGGTGGCCTCGTCGTACCTCGCCCGGGTGCGCATCGCCCCCACGTCGCTGCCCGCGTCGGGCTCGCTGGAGCAGAACGCCGCGATCTTGACGTCGTCGGGGGTGCCGAACATCTGCGGCACCCACTCGCCGAGCTGCTCGGGGGTGCCGTTGCTGCTGACGGCGGCCGCCGCGAGCGCCGTGCCGACGATCGCCAGGCCGATGCCGGCGTCGCCCCAGAACAGCTCCTCCATGGTGATCGGCAGCCCGAGCCCGGTCTCCTCGAAGCTCTGGGTGGCGAAGAAATCGAGGGAGTAGAGCCCGATCTTGGCGGCCTCCTGCACCACGGGCCAGGGGAACTCCTCGCGCTCGTCCCACTCGGCCGCCGCCGGTCGGACGACGTCGGCCGCGAAGTCGTGCACCCACGAGCGCAGCTCGAGCTGGTCGGGACCGAGCCCGAAGCTGGGGGTGCCGGGGACCTGGCTGTCGTCGCTCACGCAGCCACGCTACAGCGAACAGGTGTACTCCAAAACGGCTCCGCGTGCGGATGGGTACCCCCGTCACGTGACGACGGTGGAGCACTGGTCCGAGGGCTGGTTCGAGGGCAAGGAACTCACGACCGACTGGAGCTCGGACAACTTCGAGACGTGGGCGCGGTTGTTCGGCGAGCGCCGCGACGAGCCGCTGGACGTGCTCGAGATCGGCTCGTGGGAGGGCCGCTCCGCGCTGTTCTTCCTGCACTACTTCCCGGCCGCGCGGCTGACCTGCGTCGACACCTTCACCGGCGGCGCCGAGCACGTCGACGGCGACTCCCCCTGGGCCGGCGAGCTGCCGCACGTCGAGCAGCGCTTCCGCACCAACACCGCGGAGTTCGCCGACCGGGTGCGGGTGCTCGCCGAGCCCTCCGACGCCGCGCTCGCCCGCCTCGCCGCCGAGGGGGCGCACTTCGACCTCGTGCTCGTCGACGGCAGCCACGAGGCGGACGACGTCCTCGCCGACGCCGAGGGCTCGTGGGCCCTGCTGCGCCCGCGCGGGTGGATCGTCCTCGACGACTACGAGTGGCAGGGCTTTCCCGACCCCCGGCGTACGCCGAAGCCGGGCATCGACGCCTTCCTCGAGCGGCACGCCGGCGAGCTCGACGAGGTCCAGCGCGGCTGGCAGGTTGTGGTGCAGCGCCGCTGAGAGCCGAGGTGGTTTCGAGACAGGACTCCGTCCTTCCTCGACCACCGTGACGGTGGTTGAGGAGGCCGGCTACGGCCGTCTCGAAACCAGTCCGTCCTCAACCAGCGGCGGGGTCGAGCTCCTCGACGACGCCCTCGTCGCCGAGGTCGGCGGTGTAGTCGTCGGGGCTGGTGTGGTCGGTGCCGTCGTCGACGCCGGCGGCACGCAGCACCGGCGTGAGCACGACGGCGACGAGCAGGTTGAGCGCCAGCGCGAGCATCGCGATGTAGACCTTGGTCTCGGTGCCGGGCAGGTTGACCAGCGGCCCGCCGAAGTGGGCCTGCACCGGCGACGCGACGCCGTAGGCCAGCCAGGTGCCCCAGGCCATGCCGACCGCCCAGCCGGCGAAGACCGCCCACCGGTGCAGCCAGCGCGTGTAGAGCCCGATCACGATGGCCGGGAGCGTCTGCAGGATCCAGACGCCGCCGAGCAGCTGCAGGTTGATCGCGAAGTCCTTCGACAGCGCCAGCACGAAGACCAGCGCTCCGAACTTCACGAGCAGCGAGACCAGCTTGGCCTGGCGCGCCTGCTCGGCGTGGGTGGCGTCGGGCCTGAGGTAGGCCCGGTAGATGTTGCGCGTCCACAGGTTGGCCGCGGCGATCGACATGATCGCGGCCGGCACCAGCGCGCCGATGACGATCGCGGCGAAGGCGACGCCGGCGAACCACGCCGGGAACTCGTTCTCGAACAGCTGCGGCACCGACTGCTGCGGGTTGGCGACCTTCACCCCGGCGGCGATGGCGACGAACCCGAGCAGCGCCAACAGCCCGAGCAAGAACGAGTACGCCGGGAGCAGGGCGGCGTTGCGGCGGATCACCGAGCGGTTGCGGGTCGAGAGCACCCCGGTCACGGAGTGGGGGTACATGAACAGCGCCAGCGCGGAGCCCAGGGCCAGCGAGCCGTAGGCCCAGTGCGCGGCCTCGGCGGGCATGATCGCGCGCGGCGTGGCCTGACCGGCGGCGATGGCGTCGGCGTTGTCGGCGTTGAACGAGGCGAAGCTCGACTCGACGGTGTCGAAGATGGCGCCCCAGCCGCCGAACTGGCTGGGCAGGTAGATCACCGCCACGATGATCACGACGTAGATCAGCGTGTCCTTCACGAAGGCGATGAGCGCCGGCGCCCGCAGGCCGCTGGAGTAGGTGTAGGCCGCGAGCACGGCGAAGGCCAGGAACAGCGGCAGGTCCTTGACGAACCAGTTGCTGCTGTCGGTGCCGATGCCGATCACCTCGAGCACCACCTGCATGCCCACGAGCTGCAGCGCGATGTAGGGCATCGTCGCGAGCAGACCGGTGAGCGCGACGGCCAGCGCGAGGGGGCGGCTGTCGTAGCGGCCCTCGACGAAGTCGGCCGGGGTGACGTAGCCGTGGCGGTGGCTCACCGACCACAGCCGGGGCAGGAACAGGAAGATCAGCGGGTAGACCACGATCGTGTACGGCACGGCGAAGAACCCCACCGCGCTGCCGGCGTACAGCGTCGCCGGGACGGCGATGAAGGTGTAGGCGGTGTAGATGTCACCGCCGATGAGGAACCACGCGATGAACGTGCCGAAGCCGCGCCCGCCGAGGCCCCACTCGTCGAGGTTGTCGAGGCTGGCCGCCCGCCGCCAGCGCGAGGCGGCGAAGCCCATCACGGTGACGAGCAGGAAGAGGAAGACGAAGACGCCGACCGCGACGCCGTTCACCGCCGGTCGCCCTTCTTCTCACCCGAGCGCGCGAGGTAGTAGGCGCTCGTCGTGAGCACCGCCGCGATCGGGATCAGCAGGAACTGGAACCAGAAGAAGAACGGGAAGCCCCACAGCTCCGGGTCGTGGCGGTCGTAGACGCCCACCAGGAGCGGCAGTACGACCGCGGGTGCGAGCAGGACGCAGATCAGGGTCCAGCGTGCGTTCGACGACATGTGGCCCACCTCTTCCGAGACACAACGAGTGGTTGGTGTGGTCGACACCACAACCTAGCCCTGTCCGGCCCCCGGCGCGCGCGACGACGCCCGTCGCATGAAGCGTAGTGTTCTGATCGACATTGTTGTCTTTGCCTGAGGGAGACCCCGTGACCCGACAGCTGCACCTGGGCGGATTCCAGATCGCCTCGCACGTGACGCACTCGCACGCCGCGTGGCGCCACCCCGGTTCGGACCCCGACTTCCTGTCGCCGGACTACTACCACCGCGTCGGCCGGATCCTGGAGCGCGGGAGGTTCGACTTCGTCTTCTTCGCCGACCTGCTCGCGGTGCCGACCAACTACGGCGCCACGACCGACGAGGCCCAGGCGGCCGCGCTCGAGCGGGGCACCCAGGCGAGCGCCACCCTCGACCCGACCCTGGTCGCGACGAGCATCGCCGCGGTCACCCGGCACCTCGGGGTCGCGGTCACCAAGAGCACGACGTACTTCCACCCCTTCGAGGTGGCCCGCGCCTTCGCCACCCTCGACCACCTCAGCCGCGGGCGCGTCGCCTGGAACATCGTCACCTCGCTCAGCGGGGCCGAGGCCCGCAACTTCGGGCTGGAGCAGGCGCTCGACCACGACCTGCGCTACGACCGCGCCCAGGAGTTCGTCGAGGCCGCCGTCGCGCTGTGGGACAGCTGGGACGCCGACGCGCTGGTCCAGGACAAGGCCTCCGGGGTCTTCGCCGACCCCACCAAGGTCCACACCGTCGAGCACGACGGCCTCTTCTACAAGACCCGCGGACCGCTCACGACGCCCCGCTCCCCGCAGGGGCGCCCGGTGCTCATCCAGGCCGGCTCGTCGTCCAGGGGCAAGGACTTCGCGGCCCGCTGGGCCGAGGCGATCTTCGAGATCGACCCCACGCCCGAGGGCCGGCGCGCCTACTACGACGACGTCAAGAGCCGCGCGAGCGACCTGGGCCGCAACCCCGACCACGTGAAGATCTTCCCCTCCTTCATCCCGTTCGTCGGCGAGACGGAGTCGATCGCGCGGGAGAAGCAGGCCTTCCACAACGAGCTCGCGGACCCGGTGTCGGGGCTGATGACGCTCTCGGTGCACACCGACCACGACTTCTCGGCCTACGACCTCGACGCCCCGGTCGAGGACATGCAGGTCTCCGGCACCCAGGGTCTCTTCGACGTGGCCCGCCGACTGTCGCAGCGCGACTCGCTCACGCTGCGTGACATCGGGCGGCTCTACGCCCAGGGCGTGCTCCTGCCGCAGTTCGTCGGCACCGCCTCCGACATCGCCGACCAGATCGAGACGAGCTTCCACGGCGGCGAGGCCGACGGGTTCATCCTCTCCTGCGCCCAGGCGCCGGGGACGTTCAACGACTTCGTCGACCAGGTCGTGCCCGAGCTGCAGCGCCGCGGGCTCTTCCGCCGCGAGTACGCCGGCACGACGCTGCGCGAGCACCTCGGCCTCACCGAGGCACCCGAGCCCGCGCTGAGCTGAGCTGAGCGAAAGGATTCTGAAAGGCCCCCGGTGCAGGGTCCCGACCATGCGGACGGCCACCCCTGACATCGTCACCCTCCTCGACCCGAGACCCGGGTCGACCGTGGAGCTCGAGCCGGGCGACCGGCTCTGCCTGAGGCTCCGAGGCACCCTCGGGGCGAGCCGCTGGCACCTCGCGGCGCACCCCGGCAACCTCCTGCCGCTCGTGCAGGAGGCCACCGAGGTGACCTTCCTGGCGTTCCCGGGCGGGGAGGCGACGGTGCGGGTCGAGCGCCGACGCCCGGGCCACGCGACCGCGAGCGACGTGCGCGAGGTCCGGGTCGTCGTCCGCGCCGCGTGAGGTCGCGTGAGGCCGCCTGAGCCCGCTCGGGCGGGCTCAGGCCCCGGCTCAGACCCCGGCCAGCTCCGACCACGCCCGCGCCGGCACGCCGAGCTCGTCCATCCGCAGGACGTAGGTGCGGTGGTGGCGCCGCGCCTCGCCGTACCGCCCCAGGCGCACGAGCAGCGCGACGAGAGCGGCGTAGGTCGACTCGTCGTAGGGGTCGTGGGCGAGCAGGCGCGCGTGCCAGTGCAGTGCCTCGGCGGGCTCGGGCCCGGCGGCCAGCACGCGGGCCAGCGCCTGCAGCACCTCCCGTCCGAGCAGCTCGACCTCCTCGCGCTGGGCGGTCAGCCACTCGGCGTGCCCGGGCGCGTCGACGCCGTCGAGCAGCTCGCCGGTGTGCAGCGCGGCCGCCCCCTGCAGGAGCGGTACGCCGCGCGGTGACCCCTCGCGCGCGGCCAGGAGCGCGGCGTGCGCGGCGGCGGTGAAGTCGACGAGGTCGACCGCGACGTGGCGCAGGTCGAGCCGCACCGTCCCGCCGTCGCTGAGGACCGGCGAGTCGGGCAGCCGACGGTCGGGGTCGAGCACCGAGCGGACGTGGGAGAGCGCGACCGACAGCCGGTTGCCGACCGCGTCCGCGTCCGGCCAGACGAGGGCGCCGAGCCGTTCGCGCCCCAGGCCGCGGTCGCCGTGGCACGCGAGCACCCCGAGCACCTCGCGGGCCTTGCGCGAGGGCCAGGCGGCGGCCGGCAGGGCGACCCCGCCGACCTCGACCGCGAACGGACCGAGCACCCGCACCTGCACGTCGTCGGCCGCGGCCGGGCGCGCGACGGCGTGCAGGGGCCCGGCCACCCGCCACACGTCGTCGTGGACCCCGAGCGAGCGCAGCTCGCCGCGCGCGACCGAGCCGGTCACCCGGTCGCGGCGCAGGCGTGCGACGACGACCTCGTTGGTCAGCACCCGCACCGGGTTGGCGAGGTCGCGCCAGATGTCGCCCGCCTCGCGCAGCCGGGGATCCACCTCCGCGAGTGCGGGCTCCGCACCCCCGGCCCGGGCCGCGAGCGCCGCGAGCTCGAGCGCATCGGCCAGGCGTGGCAGGTCGCGGTGGCGCCCGGCGAGCGCGGCGCCCCGGTCGGCGAGCTCGGTGGCCCGCACGGGATCTCCGAGCGCGAGGTGGACCCACCCCGCGGCCAGCACCGGCGCCGCGTGCGCGACGGGGATGGCCAGCGTCGTGGCCTGGGCGGCCAGCACCGCGGCCCGGGTCGGGTCGGTGGCGATGAGCGCGCGGGCCTCGCCCGCGACGGCGAGGGAGTGGTACTGCGCGTTGTCCTCGCGCTCCGCCAGCGACGCCGCGTGGGCGAAGGCCATCGCCGCCTGGCCGGCGTTCCCCCGCGCGAGCTGGATCTCCCCGCGCAGCTGCCACGAGCCCGAGGCCCCGGGCGCCTCGATCGAGGTCCACAGGTCACGCGAGGCGTCGCACTCGACGAGGGCCTCGTCGAGGCGGCCGAGGCCGAGCAGCGCCTCGGCGACGTTGTGGCGCAGGATCGCGAGGCCCGAGAGGTGGCCGGTGCGTTCGTTGACCTCGAGACCGCGCTGCAGGTGCTCGAGCGCCTCCGTGCAGCGGCCCTCGTCCAGGCAGCGCGATGCGAGGTTGTTGTGCACCCGCTCGGTCGTCTGCAGGTCACCGGCCTCGACCGCCAGCACGAGCGCTCGCTCGTAGGCGTGCAGGTTGAGGTCGCGGTCGCCGTCGAAGGCCGCCAGCATCGCCCGGGCGACGTACGCCGCGGCCCGGGCGCCGAGGTCGCCGCTCGCCTCGGCGAGCGCGGCTGCATGGTCCGCGTGGGTCCGGCAGGCCTCGAGGTCGCCCCGGGCCCACGACGTCGAGGAGCGCACGGCCGCGAGCCGCGCCCGGTCGGCCTCGCCGCCGGGTCCGGCCGCCTCCGCCGTGGCCAGCGCGCCGCTGAGGTGCCCGAGGTGGTGCAGCGCGTAGCCCGCCCGCCACGCGACCCCGGCGGGCAGCGCGCCGCCCGGCCCGCGCAGGTGGTCGAGCAGCGTCAGCCAGTCGCGCCCGAGCAGGGTCGCGGTGAGCTCGAGCTGACGCTCGACGACGGCCGACGAGGCCTCCGCGGGACCCAGCTCGAGCAGGCGCGCGAGCAGCGCCGAGGAGCGAGCCGTCGGTCCCGCCGACCCCCCGCCGCCACCGGCCGCCACGGTCGCCACACGCAGCAGGGTAGGAGAACCGTCGGCGACCCGACAGACGTCGGGCGAGATCGACGGTCCACTGGTCCGGTGCGTGCCGTGGTGCTGGCCTCCGGAGGCCCTGACGAGACCCTGCCCGTCCTCACGGCGGCGAGCCACCTGCGCCGCCGCGGCCACGACGTCCGGCTCGGCCTGCCGGCGTCGGCACTGCGGACGGCCGTGGCGGGCGGCCACGACGCGGTCGCGGTCGAGGGCTTCCCCGCCCCCACGGGCCGTGACGTCGAGGCGGTCCGCGAGCTGTGCCTCGGCGCGGAGCTCGTGGTCGGCACGCTGTCCACCGAGGACGTCGCCGCGACGATGGCCGCCTTCGCCGGGGTGCCGTACGCCGGTCTGCACCTCGCGCCCCGCCCGCGACGGCGGGGCCGGCAGGGCGAGCACCTCGAGGCGCTGCGCGACCTGCTCCAGCTGCCGCGCGCCGTGCGCCCGCCCGGCCTCGCCGCCGGCCGGGCCGGGGCCCTCGAGGTGCGGGCGTGGGACGCCCTGCTCACGCCGGGTGTCACGGGGACCATCGGGTTCCTCGCCGCCGACCCCGAGCCGCACGGCGCCGTCCTCGTGCACGACGGCGGCGGGCTCGCCACCGCGGCCGCGCTCCGCGCCGGGGTCCCCAGCGTGGTGGCGGCCGAGCACGACCGGCACAGCTGGGGCCGCGCCCTCGAGCGCGCCGGGGTGGGGGTCGTGGTGCGGCAGCAGCGCCGGTCCGGGTCGGCCGCGCTGGACCGCGCGCGGGCGCTCGCCCTCGGCCCGGGGACCGTCGCCACCGCGCGGGCGCTCGCGGGCTGGGTCACCCCGCCGGAGACCGCGGCCGCCCGCCTCGTCGAGCTGCTCGAGCAGCGGGTGGACTACCGCGCGAGCCAGTTCGCGTAGGCGTCGAAGGTGTAGGGGCGGCCGAGGAAGTCGGCCACCAGGTCGGCCGCGTCCGCCGTACCCCCCGCCGCCAGCACGCGGTCGCGGTAGCGACCGGCCACCTCCGGGGCGAACAGGTCGTCGGGGTCGAAGGCCGAGAACAGGTCCTTCGCGATGACCAGCGACCACATGTAGGTGTAGTACGCCGAGGAGTAGCCGCCCAGGTGACCGAACGCCGCGTAGAAGTGCGTGCCGTCGACGTACTCGTAGGGTGAGTAGCGCGCCTGGAGCTCGACCATCCGCGCGGTGAGGTCCTCGGGACGTTCCACGTGGAACCAGTACGACACCGCGGCGTAGAACATCTGCTGGCGCGCCTGCAGCCCCTTGCCGAAGTCGTCGGCCGCGCGCATCCGCTCGACCAGCTCGACCGGGATCGGTCCACCTGCGGCGTTGCTCGCGAAGGTGCGCAGCACGTCGGCGTCCCAGGCCCACTCCTCGAGCATCTGGCTCGGCGCCTCGACGAAGTCCCACTCCGTCGCGACCCCGGAGAAGCGGGACCAGCCGACGTGGCCGCCGAGCACGTGGTGGACGAGGTGGCCGAACTCGTGGAACAGCGTCACGACGTGGTCGTGCTCCATCAGCCCCGGGCTGAAGTTGCAGACCAGTGCACCCTCGGGCAGCTGGCGACCGGCCACGCCCGAGCGCACGGTGAACTGCGCGGCGTGCTTGTACTTGCCCTCGCGCGGGTGCAGGTCGAGGTAGATCCGGCCCAGCAGCTCGTCCTGCTCGTCGGTGCCGTGTCCCGCCCGGTGCACGTCGTACGCCGTCACGTCGGGGTGCCAGACGACCGCGTCGGCGACCGGCTCGTAGCGCAGCCCGAACAGCCGGCCCGTGACCTCCAGCAGTCCGTCGCGCACCTGCGCGAACGGGAAGTAGGTGCGCACCAGCTGGCTGTCCACGTCGTGCTGCTCCTGCCGCACCAGCTCCTGGTAGTAGGCCGCGTCGGCCGCGCTGACCTGCTCGGCGTCGGGCACGTCGCGCCGGTAGCGCTCGAGCAGCACCCCGAGGTCGCGCTCCATCGGCTCCTGCGCGACCTCGGCGATCCGGTCGATGAACGCCGCGACGGCGGGCCCGTCGCCGATCATCTTCACGGCGGCGTCGTAGGCCGCCCAGTCGGCGTACCCGACCAGCGTGGCGTACTCGTGGCGCAGGTCGAACAGCTCGCGCAGCCGGGCGTCGTTGGCCGGCCAGCCGCGGTCGAGCGAGGCGACCGTCACCGCGCGGCGGACGGCCGGGTCGTGCACGAACATCCGGGCCGGCACCGAGTCGGGGTAGTCGCTGGTCACGTCGATGAGGCCGTTGTCGTCGGCGGGATGGGCCTCGAGCCAGTCCTCGGGCATGCCGGCGAGCTGTTCGCGGGTCGCGCGCACGACGCGGACGTCGTCGCGGATGGTGCGGCTGAACTCCTGGTCGAGGGCGGTGATGCGCTCGCTGATCTCGGCCAGCCGGGCGCGGGTGGCGTCGTCCTGGTCGACGCCGGCGCGGCGGAACTCCTCGAGCGTCTTGGCGAGGAGCCGCTGCGCCAGCGGGTCGAGGCCGCTCGCGTCGAGCCGGTCGAAGACCTCGAAGAGCGCGCGGTCCTGGCGCAGCTCGGTGACGTACTTGTCGACGGCCACCTCGGCCTCCTCGGCCGCGGTCCGCACCTCGAGGTCGGGGTGGACGTTGGCGAGCAGCGAGCCGAGCGCACCGACGTCGCCCAGGGCGAGCGTGACCTCGTCCCACAGCCGCAGGGTCTCCTCGGCCCCGCCCGCGCTGCGGACCTGCTCCACCAGCCCGCGGGCCCGGGTCAGTCCTCGCTCGGTGTCGGCACGCACCCAGGCCAGGGCCCCGTCGGCGTCGGGCAGCTGCAGGGGTGCGGGCGGCGTCATGACCTCACTGTAGGCAGCACTGGACCGGGGTTTCCGAGGTCACCCGGCCGGGCATCAGGGCCAGGTCCGCGAACCGACCCGAGGAGGACCCATGGACGCCGGCGCGAACGCCGCGTGGATCGAGCAGGTCCAGGCCGACAGCCTCAGCCGACTCGAAGCCGTCGAGCAGATGCAGCAGCAGCTGCAGGGACTCACCGGCTCCGCGTCGTCCAGCGACCGCACCGTCCAGGTCACCGTCACCCCCGCCGGGGCGCTGGTCGACCTCCACCTCGACGAGCGCGCCCTGCGCGGCGGCGCCGACGAGCTGGCCGCGGAGATCCTCGCCCTGACCGGCCGGGCGACGGCCGAGGTGGCACTGCGGGTCAAGGAGATCGTGGCCGGGGTCATCCCGGAGACCGACGTCGACGACCTGCTCGCCGGGCAGGTGCCGGCCTCGACCCGGGCCGACGTCGAGGCCGAGCTGGCCGCTCGGCGCGGCGGCGCAGCGGGTGAGGCCGAGCGATGAGCGAGATGCGCGTCGAGTTCGAGGCCCTGACCAAGGCCGCCGACCGCGAGGTCGAGGCCAAGGGCAAGGTCGACGGCCTCGTCTCCGACCACGGCAGCGCCACCCTCGAGAAGGGCGCGCTGGGCAAGCTGCCGTCCTCGGACGAGATCCAGGCGTCGTTCGACGAGGTCTACGCGAAGGCCGGCGAGGCGCTGGAGCAGCTCGGCAAGGCCTGCGACGGCCTCGCCGACCGGCTGATCTCCTTCCGCGACTACACCCGCGACCTCGACGACACGGTCAACCAGAAGTTCACGACGATGAAGGGCGGTGCCTGACGTGGGAGCCGCGGAGGTCGTCTCCGTCTGGGACAAGATCAACGGCTGGATGGCGCCGCTGTCCGGCATGGTCGACAACCTCATGCGACCGCTGGTGCAGCCGTTGGCCGACCAGTTCGACTCCATCACGGGTGACTCCGAGTCGGTGAAGGCGACCGCCGAGAAGTGGCGCGCCATGGCGGACAAGGTCAAGGCGCTGGGCGAGTTCCAGACCAGCATCGCCTCGACCGTCGCCGGGTCCTGGGACGGTCAGTCGTCCGAGGCGTTCCAGCAGACCGTCGCGAAGCTGGTCGACGAGATCGAGGCGATGGAGAGCCACTTCGACGACGTCGCGGAGTTCCTCGACGACGCCGCGATGGAGGTCAAGGTCGCCGAGGACGCCGTCGAGGCGATCATCCGCGAGCTCATCGAGTGGGCCCTGCTGACCCTCGCCGTCAGTGCCGCGCTCAGCATCGTGACGCTCGGCGCCTCGGCCGTCGCCGGGGCCGCCACCGCCGCGGCCCGCGCCGCCGTGGCCGGCAGCAAGATCGCCATGATCCTCACCAAGGTCGCTCAGGCCCTCACCGCGCTGGCCAAGGCGCTCAAGGCCCTCAAGGCGATGAAGGGCCTGGAGGGGTTCGTCGCGCGCGGCCTGGTCAAGGCCGTCGTGCTCAAGCCGGTCGTCTCGGCCGGCACCGGACTGACCGGCAGCCCGCTCAGCGGTGCCGGCAACGCGCTGGTCAACGGTCTGCGCGACATCGCGGTCGACGAGTACGACGACCAGGTCAACGGGGAGGACAACATCCAGACCCCGGCTCGCGACGACCTCGACGACGTCATGGGCCCGCTGGCCGACGGCACGCGCGGACCGGCGCAGGCCGTGGACGGCGTCACCGACGAGGTCGACGACGCGGTCCCGAGCCTGCCGGGCTCGAAGTAGTCAGCGACGGTTCTCGTACTCGCGGCGCCACCAGACCGCGCCGAACCCGAACCCGATCACGCTCAGGACGCCACAGATCACCACACCGACGACGAAGCCGACGAAGAGCCCGAGGGTGCCGGCGACCGCGGCTCCGATCGCAGCGCCCACCACACAGATCACCAAGCCGCCCAGCAGGACCAGCAGCGACTCACCGAACGAGCGGGCGGCGTAGCGCACTGCTCCCTCGTCGTCGGGCTGCCGCAGTTCAGCCTGGTCGGCCTCGAGCTTCGCCATCGCCTCGTGGTACTCGCGCTCGCGCTCCTCGCGGGACTTGCCCCAGGCTGCCATGACGGCACATTGCCCACCCGGGGCTCGACCTACGCCTACCAGCCCATCGAGCCCGGGCCCCCCTTGAACGGCCCGACCACGGTGCTGGTGATCCAGCCGCCGTAGAAGCCACCCTCCTGCGGGATCACGACCTCGCCGTCGACCAAGCACCGGTCGACGAGGTTCGCGTTGACGGCGATCGCACCGGCGATGGCGGCGAACCCGCCGGTCGGGTGCTCGTAGGTCCACGCCGCGCGGGGCGCGACCGAACCGTCGGGGCCGACGAGGTCGAAGTAGGACGCCTGGCCCTTCCACTCGCAGTGGCTCGAGCCGGCGGTGGGGCGCAGCACGCCGTCGGCGAACGCCGCGCGCGGCAGGTAGTAGGTCGGCGGGTGGCTGGTCTCGAGCACCCGCCAGCCCTCGCGGGTCTCGGCGACGACCTCGCCGCCGAGCTCGACCTGCAGCACGGACGTCGTCTCCTCGAGCCGAGGGGGTCGGGGGTAGTCCCAGACGGACTCCTGACCGGGACCGACGGGGTCGGGGGTGGGGCGCCGGAAGCTCACACCCGGCGGTACCCCCTCACCGGGGCGCGTCAGCCGCCGAGGTCGGCCACGATCTTCTCGAGGCGCCGGGCGCGGGTCTCGGGCTTCTTCGCCTCGGTCAGCTGACGCGCGGCCTCCTTCTGGCGGCTCGGGGCCAGTGCGGCCCAGGCTGCGGCCAAGGAGGGATCCGCGGCGAGGCGCTCGGCGAGGTCGTCGGGCACCTCGACGGTGCGCGGCGCGGCGTCGACCTCGACGACGAGGTCGAGCACGTCGCCCGCCGCCACCCCGGCGGCCTCGCGCTCGGCGCGGCTCATGCCGGGCCAGAACGCGTCGCCCATCCGGGCGATCGACGAGCGCCAGGTGTGCCCGCCGACCGTCGCGACGACCTTCGGGCGACGTCCGGCTCCCAGCGCCTCCACGACGTCGTCGGGCACCCGGAACCCCGTCGTCGTGCCCCCGGTCGCCTCCAGCTCCAGTCTCAGTTCCACGGGCGGCACTCTGGCACAGATCTGCGTCGGCGAAACTGGACGAGTGGTGGACCTGCGCAACCAGTTGGCCGACACGCGGCCGCTGCGTGAGCCGCACTTCCGCCGGCTGTGGCTCGCCAACATCGTCACCGTCATCGGCGCCCAGCTCACCGTGGTCGCCGTCCCGGCCCAGCTCTACGCCGACACCGGCTCCTCGGCGTACGTCGGTCTGACGGGGGTGTTCGGGCTGGTGCCGCTGGTCGTCTTCGGACTGTACGGCGGCGCGCTGGCCGACGTCTTCGACCGCCGCACGATCCTGCTGGTGACGACGGTCGGACTGATCGTCACGAGCGGCCTCTTCTGGCTGCAGGCCGCGGCAGGCGGCACGAACGTCTGGCTGCTGCTGGGGCTGTTCTCCGTGCAGCAGTCGTTCTTCGCGGTCAACCAGCCGACGCGCAGCGCGGTGCTGCCCAAGATCCTCCCGGCCGAGCTGCTGCCGGCCGCCAACTCGCTCAACATGACCGTGATGCAGGCCGGCGCGATCGGTGGCCCGCTCGTGGCGGGCGTGCTGATCCCGGTCGTCGGACTGTCGTGGCTCTACCTCATCGACACGATCACGCTCTTCGCGACGCTCGCGGCCGTCGTACGCCTGCCGTCGCTGGCCGTGGTCGGCGCCGTCGCGACCGCGCCGGGGATCTCGGCGGTGCTCGACGGGTTCGCCTACCTGCGCCAGCAGCCCGTGCTGCTCATGTCGTTCGTCGTGGACCTGATCGCGATGGTCTTCGGCATGCCGCGCGCGCTGTTCCCGGAGATCGCCCACGTGGAGTTCGGTGGGCCGGAGGCCGGCGGGCTCGTCTTCGCGCTGCTCTTCGCCGCGATCCCGGCCGGGGCGGTCCTGGGCGGCGTGTTCAGCGGGTGGGTCTCGCGCATCGAGGCGCAGGGCCGCGCCGTCATCGCCTGCATCCTGGTGTGGGGCGCGGCGATGGTCGGCTTCGGCGCAGCCGTGTGGCTCGCCGGCCTCGGTGGTCCGACGACGCCGTGGCTGCTGCTGGCGCTGCTGATGCTCGTGGTCGGCGGGGCGGCCGACATGGCCTCGGCAGCGTTCCGCACGAGCATGCTGCAGAGCGCCGCCGACGACGCCGTCCGCGGCCGGCTCCAGGGCGTCTTCATCGTCGTCGTCGCGGGCGGGCCCCGGATCGCCGACGTCGCCCACGGTGCCTCCGCCGCGGTCGTCGGCTCGGCCGCGGCCGCCGCCGGCGGTGGGGTCCTGGTCGTGGTCGGCACCGTCGTCGCGGCTCTCGCGGTGCCGTCGTTCGTGCGCTACCGGCTGACCCGCGTGTCTCAGGCCTGAGGCGCCCGCCGGGTCTCGAGCCGCATGCCGAGCGAGCGCGGCGCCGTCTCGACGAATCCCATCGACTCGTACAACCGCCGCCCCGGCGCGTCGGCCATCAGCGTGACGTAGGGCTCCGGCGGCGCGACCTGCTCGATCTGCGCCAGCAGGTCGGCGAGCACCCATCGGCCGAGGCCCCGGCCCTGATGCTCGGGCAGCGTCGCCATGTCGGCGATGTGGAAGTACCACCCACCGTCGCCGATCACCCGGCCCATCGCTACCGCCCGGTCCCCGTGCCGCACGACGCTCCAGCACCAGCTGCCGGCCACGGCACCCTCCCCTTGTGCAGGCGTCCTCGGCGTCAGGCCCGAGGCCGCACGCAGGTGGAGGTAGTCCACGAGGGACGGAGGGTTCCGGACCAGGTCGTCGTCGGGGTCGCTCACCGCACCGAGGGTAGGCGCGGCGTCTCGGCGGGTTGCGCCAGCTCGCGGTCGATCCAGCGCCCGATCACCTCGACGACGTAGGCCCGCTCGTCCCGGTCGAGCTGGTGGCCCTTCGCGATGCCGTGCCACGTCTCGAGGCAGGTGCGGCAGCAGGTCGCCGTGGCGTGCTGGGCGACGAAGACCGGGTGGTTGCGGTACGGCGTCTGCCGGCCGTCGTTGCGCGGCTGAGCCGGGGCGAGCCGCTCACCGATGATCTCGGCGGCGTGGGCCCGCATCGTCCCGGGTCCGCGCAGCTGGGCCGTGGCTCGCTCGCGCCCGCGCAGGTGGAACCGCCGGCCGAACGGCCGCGCCACCGCGCGGTCGATCCGCGCGTCGATCTCGGTGTGGTCGGGCACCGATCCAGCCTAGGTCGGCAGAGTGCTTCCCGCGGTCGTGCCGGCGCGGTCCCGGACGAAGACCTGCCCGTAGCGGTCGGTCCACTCGTAGGTGCCTGACCCGGCGGGGCCGCGGGGTCGGTAGCGCCAGCCGGCGTGGGTCTTGAGCCGGTGGTGGTGCCGGCACAGGGGTGTCAGGTTGCACGGGCACGTGACCCCGTCCGGGAAGGGAACGCGGTGGTCGAGGTCGCAGGCCCGGGTGGGCCGGGTGCAGTAGGGGAACACGCACGTGGGGTCCTGCAGCTCGACCTGGGTCCGCTGGGCCGGGAGCGGGTCGTGCTGGGTGTGGGCCCGGGCGTCGTGCTCGTGGCCGCCGCGGACGCTCTCGCAGCGGACACAGCCGGTGCAGTGGTGCACCGGGGCGATCGTCAGGCGCAGGTCGTCGCGGCCGGCCCAGCCGGCGACGGTCTGGGTCAGGTGCGGACGGCCGGTGTGGTCCAGGGTCACCGGGTCCAGACCCAACAAGTTGGCCTCGGTGAGGTGCAGGTAGGCGAACACCTCCCGCGACGCGGGCACCTTCACCCCGGTGCCGTCCAAGAGCGCTTGGGCGCGGGCGGGGTCGGCGATGATCCCGACCGCCTGCGAGCGGCGTACGTCCAACGACTCTTCCGACCCGTCGCGCCTCAGTGCTGCCGCCAGCCGGCCGATGGTGGTCTCGAACGCCGTCAGGTCGACCTGGTCGGCCCGGATGACGTACTCCCCGACACCGAACCGGTCCGGCGGCTGCGAGACGGCCACCTCCCGGGTCTCGAGAGCCTCCAGCTGCTCGATCTCGTACTGCTCGACGTGCAACCGCTGCATCGCCTCCTCGACCAGGTGCTCGATCCCCGTCACCCCGATCGAGTGCGCCCGCGGCGCGGCCGCGGCGTCGACGTAGGCGGCCACGTCGTTGGCTTGACCGATCACCCCCTGCGCGACCCGGCGGGCCCGCCACACCGCGACCTCCCCGGCACGGACCCGCGCCCACGTCAACGGCAGACGCAGCTCCAGGGTCAGCACGTCACGCAGCAACATCTCCGCGGCCGCAGTCGACATGCCCTGCGCGGCCGCGAACGAGGCGGCGGCGTCCCAATGCAGCCACGGCAACGCATGCCACTCCACCGACTCCACGTGCGCGCGACTGTCGCCGAGACCGTAGGGCGCGTCCGGGTCATAGCCCCACGTCACCTCTGACGCCGGGAACATCACGTGCGCGTGCGCCCACGCGAGAGCGAGCTCGGCCAGCTCCACCTCGACCGCCGTACGCCGCGCCGCCGCGTCCACGATCCGTTCGAGCAGCACCGCCGTCGGCACCGGCGGTGCGACGGGGGTGAGAGGTGCTGCGGTCATGATGCCATCGTAGTCGAACACGTGTTCGAATGATAGGGCTGATCCACAAGACGCGGAGCCTGGCGAGGGCGGTCTCGAGACGGTTGCTGCGCAACCCCCTCAACCACGTCAACTCGCCACGGTGGTTGAGGAAGGACGGAGTCCTGACGCTCCTATGGGCTGTCAACCCTGGCGGCGGCCTGTGGTGG
>NZ_WUEK01000012.1 GCF_009823805.1 Nocardioides flavescens
GGCGGCCACCAGCCCCGATCCGATCACCCCCACCGGGGCGATGACCAGAGACTCACAGTCTCGAAACCATTGGCGGTCTCAGGCGCCGAGCAGCCCCCGCGCGTACGCCGCCTGGCCGGCGTGCTGCAGGTCGTCGCCGATGACGCTCACGAGCCGGGCGCCGAGGGTGACCGGCGGGTCCCAGTTCTCGTCGACGACGCGGTCGAGGTCGTCGGGGCCGAGCGTCTCGAGGTAGCGCTTGGTGGCCTCGGTGACAGCGGTGAGGTAGTCGGTGAGGGCGGAGGCGCTCGCGCGGACGCGGCCGACCTGGTCGGGGTCCATGTCGAAGCCGGTCTCGGTGTCGTCGAAGGGCAGCCCCCAGCGCTCGGCGTACCCGCCCGAGGTCCACACCTGCTCGGTGCCGGCGACGTCGGCGACGTGGTCGTCCTGCACCCGCGTGAGGTGCCAGACCAGCCACGCGATCGTGTTGGCCTCGGGCCCGGGTCGCTCGGTGAGCTGCTCCTCGCTCAGCCCGTCGACGGCGGCGCTCGCCGTCTGCTGGATGCGGTCGAAGGCGTCGGAGAGCAGCTCGGAGGGGGTCACGATCCTCCGGTAACCAGTCAGGAGCGCTCGGGCGCCCTCACGGTGAGCGTGCTGGTGGAGAGCTTGCGGAG
The DNA here is from genome assembly GCF_009823805.1 of Nocardioides flavescens. Classification (GTDB taxonomy): domain Bacteria; phylum Actinomycetota; class Actinomycetes; order Propionibacteriales; family Nocardioidaceae; genus Nocardioides; species Nocardioides flavescens. The sequence goes on from NZ_WUEK01000012.1 coordinate 654, forward strand.
GCTGCCGTCGGGCTGACGCTCCGAGACGAGGACATCGACCTTCAGTCGGCCGCGTGCGGCCAGGATGCGGCGGCCGAGACCGTTGAGGCGGATCTTCACCTTCGCGCTCTGGCCGCCGGTCAGCACCACCGACTTCTTGGCGAGAGTGCGGGGCCTGGGCTTCGCGACGCCCGACCGGAAGCCCGGGACGTACTCGTGCTCGCTCACGCGGTAGATCACCGTGCAGCGGGCCGTCGGCGGTCCGAGGCAGATCTGGTTGGCGGTGACCTCGCCGTCGTCGGCGCGCGGCTTGCTCAGCTGGGCCTGGCCGACGGAGACCGGGGTGAGCGCGACGGGTGCCGGCGTGGTGGGCGTCGTGGTGCCGGTCGTGGTGCCCGTGCTCTGGGTGGGAGCAGTCGGCGTCGTCGGCGTCGTCTGGCTGGGAGCGAGCGGGAGCCGCCCGAGGTCGCTCCCGACGGTGCCGAACCAGACGTCGGTCGCGGTGACGGTCAGTCCGAGCGGCTGCACCGAACCCAGCGACGTCACCGTGGCGGTCGCGGACGCCGACCCCGAGCCCGGCACGACGTGCACGAGCGCGTTGGGCGGCCCGCTCACGCTCACCCAGAGCGACCCGTCGGGGGCCGCCGCGATCTGCGACGGGCTGCCGCCGACGAGGGAGGGACTGATCGAGGCGAGGGTGTACTGCGTCATGGTCCCGGAACCGGGGTCGAGCCGGCCGATCTTCTTGTTCAGGCGGTTGGTGAACCACAGCCCCCCGTCGCCACCGGCGGCGACGTCGGTCAGGCCGCGACCGGAGTAGGAGCCCGAGCACGGGTTCTGGGCCTCGCACGGGGTCACGGCGTACTCGTTGTACGTCGCCCCGCCGGTGTAGGAGGCGATGCGGTAGCCGGGGGTGCCGGGGTCCTCCTCGACGAACCACGGCGTCCCGTCGGCGGCCACCGTGATGCCCGACGGCTTGGCGTCGTAGCGCGACGAGGTGAGCGTCGTGGCTCCGCCCTGGACCGCGACGTTGGGTCCCTCCGTGAGCCCACCGTCGGTGATCTGCGCGATCCGCGCGCCGGGGTAGGGGGCGACGTTGCTGGTCGTCTTCTCGGTGATCCAGGCGCCTCCGCCGGGCGCGGTGGCGACGTCCCACAGGTCGACACCACCCGCGGCGGTGCCGGTCGAGATCGTCGTGGCCGGCGCGGGTGCGCTCGGCACGAGGCTGCCGTAGGCGCCGTCGCTGCGCACGTAGTAGAGCCGCCCGTCGTGGGCGCTGAACGCCACGGAGCGCATCTGGTTGGCGCAGCAGCCCACCGGCGAGGGGTCGGGCGTGGCGACGGTGGTCGTCCCCGCCGCAGTGCCGGCGACCGCCGAGGCCGGGTGGAGCCGGATCAGCGACGGCGTGGGCTGGCTGCCGCGAGCCGGTCCGCTCGCCGAGAACCACACGTCGCCCGACCCGTCGACCGTGACGCCGTAGTTGACGACGGCGTACCCGCTCGGCGCGGAGTAGTAGGTCGGCACACCTGTCGACGGTGCGTCGGCTGCGGCGGGGAGCGGCAGCGCTCCGGCGGCCATGGCCGAGGCGGTCAGCGTGAGGACGGCGGTGGTCGCGGCGACGGCGAAGCGGTGCACCGGACACGTCTACCTCCGCCGCGTCGCCTGGCGCATGACCACAACGGGTCATGGCGCCTACGGTGGATCGGTGGTCGACGACGATCTCTGGGCGCGCCGCAGCTCGGCCTTCGGGGCCGCGGCCCGGGAGTACGCCGAGCACCGGCCCGGCTACGCCCCTGCCGCTCTGGACTGGCTGCTCGAGGGAGCCGGCAGAGACGTCCACGACGTGCTCGACCTCGCTGCCGGCACCGGCAAGCTGTGCGGCGCCCTCGACCCGGCGATGCTGGCCGAGCTCGGCCGGCGGGTGCCGTCGGCGCGGCGGCTGGTGGGCCGGGCCGAGGCGGTGCCGCTGGCCGACGACTCCGTCGACGTGGTCGCGGTGGGCACGGCCTGGCACTGGTTCGACACCGACCGGGCGCGGGCGGAGGTGCGCCGGGTCCTGCGCCCGGGAGGCGTCCTGGGTCTCGTCTACGCCCTCGACCGGACCGACGTGCCGTGGGTGGCCGAGGTCGGGCGGCTGGCGCTGACGTCGGTGTCGACCACACCACCGGACCCGGACGCGCCGTTCGACCTCACCGGTTGGGAGGGCTGGGAGCTCGAGGAGCGCCGCTTCGACCACGTGCACCGGCGCACCGCGGACTCGCTGACGGCGATGTTCGGCACCCAGTCGCACACGATGGTGGTGAGCCCCGAGGAGCGCGCCGAGACCCTCGCCCGGGTGCGGGCCTTCCTCGCATCGCAGCCGGAGACGGCAGAGGGCGAGTTCGACCTGCCGATGCAGACGTGGGTGGCGCGGCTGCGGCCGCCTGGCTAGGGGGCAGCGGTCCTGAGCCGCTCCCACCTCGTCTCGAGCAGGTCGCGCCGGTGGGCGTTGCCGTGCAGCGCGAGGTAGCGCTCGCCGAAGACGAAGAGCAGCGCGTCGTCGAGGCGGCGTACGGCGCCGGGCGGGTAGCGGTAGTCCATCCGCTCGGCGATGGCATCCTCGTCGGCGTCGCGCAGGGTCTCGGACAGTTCCTGCAGCGTCGTGATGCCGAGCTCGAGGAGCAGCCCGGAGACCCAGAGGTAGTGGTCGGTGCGCGACCAGCCCGCGTCGTCGTACTGCCCGGCGAGGAAGGCCGCGAGCTCGCGCGGCGCGATGCGCGGGTCGTCGTCGGCGCGCTCGGGAACGGGTGCGCCGCGCAGCCGGTCGCGCACCGCGGAGAACTCCCGGTCGGCGAGCTCGAGCAGCCCCGCCGCGAGCGTGAAGCGGCGGTCGAACTCGCTGGCGTGCTCGGCCGGCACCGACCCCTTGTAGCGGATGTCGTGCTCGAACTCCGCCCACGCGTGCTGCAGCACCGTGCGCAGCTGCACCTGCACGACCTGCTCGTCCTCGGCGCCCCCAGCGCCCCCGGCGTCCTCGACCGGCAGCGCGACCTGCAGGTGGCGGCTGGCGTAGCCGAACCGGCCCTCGCTGGCCGTGACCTCGCCGAGGTCGCGGTCGTCGAGCACGCGCGACTGCGCGGCGAGCAGCCCGGCGACCGCCTCGACGTCGCTGCGGACGTAGGTGATGACGCGGACGCCGACCTGGTCGCCGATGTCGCGCAGCGGGTCGGGGTAGAGCAACGCCCCGGTCTCGTCGGTGCGCGTCGCCTTGTCGGCGAACGACGCGACCGCCTTGGCGCGGGCGCTGATCGCGAGGTAGTTGATGCCGGCCTCGTCGAGGATCGTCCCGAGCTGCCGCTCGGCGCGGGCGGCGGCTGCGACGAGCGCAGGGTGGCGCTCGGCGTACGCGCGGACGGCGGCGCGCAGCGGGTCCTCCGGCGGGCGCTGGGTGCGCAGGACGGGGGTGACGATCTGGCCGGTCTCCAGGTCGCCGTACGTCGTGACCGCGTCGGGCCGGGTGTGTGCGAGCAGCGCGACGTAGGCGCAGACGACGGCGTCGACCTGGTCCTCGGCCACCCGCAGCTCGCTCTTGCGGGTCGCCGCCTCGACCGACGCGCGCAGCGCGCGCCAGGTGTCGTCGGGTTCGACGACCGTCTCCGTCAGCTCGATGAGCCGCAGCAGCTCGGAGCGCAGCGAGGCGAGGTCGCGGCCGGGCTTGGCCTTGTACTTCAGCGTCTTGGGCAGCTCGAAGAGCGCCACGGTCGCGGCGTGGGGGTAGACCTCCAGGGCCGTCGCGTGGAGCTCGAGCCCGAGCAGCGCGGCGACGCGGGCTCCGCGGGTGCCGTCGCGGAACTCCGGCTTGCCGGTGTTGGACGGGTGCGTCCCCGCCTCGAAGCGGCGGTAGTCGCGACTCAGGGCCCGCTCCGCCGGGCGCGAACCCGTCTCGTTGGTGACGACGAGCGGTGCGTCGATGCCGGCGACCACCGGTCCGTCGGCGTACGGCGACAGCGCGGCGACGATCTCGTCGTCGGTGCGGACCGTGGACAGGTGCAGGATCCGGCCGCGCTCGTCGAGCACGGCGACGCCGGTGGGGTTGCGCTCGCCCCACGCGAGGTCGAGGCCGACGTAGAGGGTGCTCACTCGGGGCTCACTCGGGGAGCGGCCGCTCGGGGAGGGGCCCGAGCCCGGCGAAGGCGTCGAGGTACGGCGTCACGTCGCCGGTCTCCGTCCAGGCGCGCAGCTGGTCCGCCGTACGCCGGGAGACCAGGGCGCGGGCCAGGTCGAAGTCGGAGGCGCGCACGCGGGTGGTCGCGTCGGCGGGCCCGCTGGACCAGGTGTCGCCGACGAGCAGGATCGAGTCGTCGGGGGCGGCGTCGCGGAACTTCACCGCCCGTCGCTCGCGCACGATCGCGAGTCCCTCGGTGTCGCGCGCGCCCGGCGCCCCGAGAGCCGAGCGGAGGTCCTGCTCGTGGATGACGACGTCGTTGAGCGGACGGGTGCCGTGCTCGCGCATCCACCCCTCCAGGCCGTCGGCGAGCCCCCGCCACTCCGCGACCAGTTCGGCGGCGGTGCGGTCGCGGCGGGCGTCGACCTGGGCCTGGGTCCACTCGTCGTTGTGGTCGTCGGGCTCGTCACCGTCGAGCACGTCGGCCCCGAGGCCGACCACGTGGGAGAGCAGGTCGCGCGCGGTCCAGTCGGGGCAGGCCGGCACGCGCTGCTCGAGCCGGGCGGGGTCGACCGACTCCACCAGGGCGCACACCCGCTCGTGCGCGGCGCGCCACTCGGCGATCTCGCTGGCGGTCTCGGTCTCGCTCATGGGTCGAGACTGCCACGTGGGCCGGGGACGGTGAGGACGGCGACCGCGGTGGTCGCGGGCACCGCGAGCACGAGACCGATCGACCCGGTGAGCGCCCGCACGATCTCCTCGGAGATCTCCTCGGTCGTGAGCAGCTCCCACCACGAGCGGTCGTAGAGCGAGACCGCGAGCAGCAGCGTGAGCGCGGTGCCGGCGTAGGCGAAGACGATGGTGTAGATCGTCGAGGCGATGTGGTCGCGCCCGATCCGCATGCCGCTGGTGAACAGCCGCGCGCGTGACATGGCCGGCGACGCCGCGCGCAGCTCCCAGACCGCCGAGGCCTGGGTGATGGTGACGTCGTTGAGGATGCCGAGCCCGGCGATGACGACGGCGGCGACGAGCAGGTCCTGCATCTGCAGGCCGGGGGCGAACGTCGTGAGCGCCTGCCCGCTCTGGTCGACCACCCCGGTCAGGTGGGCCGCACCGATCGCCCACCAGGAGATGCCGGCGATGAGCAGCATGCCGACGAGGGTGCCGCCGAGGGCGGCGCTCGTGCGCATCGAGAACCCGTGCGTCGTGTAGAGCACCACGAACATGATCAGCGCGCCGGTCACCAGCGCCACCGCGACCGGCTGCTCCCCGGTGATGAGCGCCGGGATCGCGAAGAACCCGACCACGAGAGCCGCGAAGCCGAGCCCGACGATCGCCATCAGCCCGCGCCAGCGCGCGACCACGAGCACGACGAGGGCGAAGAGCCCCGCGACCAGCCACAGCGGGGTGGCGCGGCTGATGCCGAAGTAGCCGTACGTCGGGTCCTGGCCCTCGACGGTCGGCGTGCGCAGCAGCTGGATGCGGTCGCCCTTCGCCAGCCCCGAGGTCGCGACCTCCGGCGGCACGTCGACCGTCACCTGGTCGCCGTCGCCGGCGCCCTCGGCGACGGTCGCCGTCACCGTGCCGCAGCCGCTGCGGTCGGCCGAGCCGCCCGAGCCCCCCGGGTCGCTGGGGTCGACCGGCGGGCAGGCGGGCCGCACCCGGTCGACGACGGCCTCGGGGAACGTCGCGCCCTCCGCGGCGAACTGCACCGAGCCGTGCAGGTCGTCGGCCGCCTTCCCGTCCGGCCAGAGCCAGGCCAGCCCCGCGAGCGTCGCGATCGCCACCGCGGCCAACGCGACCAGCAGCACCGCCCGCGGCACCGGGTCGAGGTGGAGCTCCACCTCACCCCCGCCGTGCCCGTGGCCGTGACCGTGCCCGTGGCCCTGATCCCGCGACGCTCGGTGACTCCCCACGCGGACATGCTCCCCCGGTGGTCAGGGAAGGACGAAGTCCTGTCTCCCCCGGTGGTTGAGGAAGGACGAAGTCCTGTCTCCCCCGGTGGTTGAGGAAGGACGAAGTCCTGTCTCGAAACCACTCCCGGTCGCGACTCAGCTCAGCCCCACCAGCCGGGGCGCTCGCGCCTCGACCTCGGCCACCCCGGCGGCCCGGCCCCGGGCGCTCGCCGACTCGACCTCGACCGACAGCGGCCAGGCGCGGTAGGTCGCGCTCCACCGGTAGCGCAGCTGCCCACCCCCGGCCGACACGGGCACGGCGGCCGTCCAGGTGCGGCCGGCGAACTCACCGTCGACGAGCCACCGCGACCCGGAGGTCGCGTGCTCGGCGTCGAACCAGGCGAACCGGTCGAAGCCGGCCTGCCAGCGGGTGTAGCGGACGACGTGGTCCTCGGCCCGGCAGGTGAGGACCTCGACCTTGCCGACCACGACCGCGCGGGTCGCGCGACAGCCGACGTCCTCGGAGAGCTCCGCGAAGACCGTGGCGAGGCCGACGGCGCCCGCCGGGGTCGTGCATTCGCGGACGGAGGCCACCCGGGCGCCGTCCCAGCAGGTGCGATCGCGCCCCGACGTGTCCGGCGAACCGGACACCGAGCCCACGGCCGACTCGGCGACCGGCGTCGGACCTCCGCTCGCCAGCGGACCGAGCAGGAGCGCCACCCCGGCCGCTCCGCTGACGCCGACGAGGGTGCCGACCGATCGGCGCCCGATGGTCCCGCCCGGCCGGTCAGCGCGGTGCGTCGGGGCAGCGCGAAGCGCCCTGCGCGGCCGTCGTGAGGGCAGCGCAGAGCGCGTTGAACCCCAGCCCCCCGGCACGTCCTCGACGGTAGGGGGCCGATCGGTCGACGACCATGACTCGAACAGACCATCGCGGCACCACCCGAAGGGGTCAGGCCCGAGCGACCGACCGTCCTGACCCGTCTGTGCACGAGGGCCACGGACGGGCGATCGTCCGCCTGACCCTGGTAAGGGTCACGCCCATGACTTGACACGTACCGCACTAGTCCATTCACACCGGTGCAGAAACTTGTGGATATGGCGGGATGGCGTAGGGCAACCGCTCCCCCGGCGTGTCGCGACCTCCACCGCGAGGTGACGTCGAGGTGAACCAAGAAATCGGCCCACTGATTTGTGTACACACCGTGAGAAAGACATCTGCGCAGGTCAGAGCGGTGTGACACCGCGTCGGGGATCTTCTCTCCACAGACTTCTCCCCAGACTGTGCACAGCCGATCGCGTGTCGTCCACCGGCGGGCCGTGGTTGTCCCCAGGACCTGTGGACAGGCCGCTGTCCGGACCCCCCTCCGGCCCCCTAGGTTCACCAGACGCCGTCCGCGAGCCCCGCGGTCGTTCCCCGGCCCGGGCCGCCTGTCGGTGGCTCGTCCTAGGTTCGGGACCGACCCCGCGAAGGTCGTCGCACGCCGCCACCCCCACCCCCTGCAGCACCCGTCCCGGAGGTTCCGTGAGCCTGACCGAGCCCGACACCTGGGCCCCCCAGCAGCCGTCGTCGTCCGAGCGCGGCGGCGGGGGCGGCGGCGCCGGTGGCGACTCCTGGCAGGGCGACCGCACCCCGCCCCAGGACATGGCCGCCGAGCAGTCGGTGCTGGGCGCCATGATGATCTCCAAGGACGCGATCGCCGACGTCACCGAGGAGCTGCGGGGCACCGACTTCTACCGCCCCAGCCACGAGACCATCCACGACGCGATCATCGACCTCTACGGCCGCGGCGAGCCGGTCGACATGGTCACCGTGGCGGCCGAGCTGCAGCGGCGCGGCGAGCTGCAGCGCGTCGGCGGCGCGGCGTACCTCCACACGCTGGCGCAGGCGGTGCCGATCGCGGCCAACGCGTCCTACTACGCCGAGATCGTCCGCGAGAAGTCGATCCTGCGGCGCCTGGTCGAGGCCGGCACCCGCATCGTGCAGTCGGGCTACGCCGGCGAGGGTCACATCGACAACATCGTCGACAACGCCCAGGCCGAGGTCTACCAGATCACCGACCGCCGCAGCACCGAGGACTACGCGCCGCTGGCCGACATCCTCGACGGCGTCGTGTCCGAGATCGAGGCCATCGACAACCGCGAGGCCGGTCTCTACGGCGTCCCGACCGGCTTCGTCGAGCTCGACGACCTCACCAACGGCCTGCACTCGGGGCAGATGATCATCGTCGCCGCCCGACCCGGCGCCGGGAAGTCGACCTTCGCCCTCGACCTGTGCCGCGCCGCCTCGATCAAGTCCAACATGGCCACCGCGTTCTTCAGCCTGGAGATGACGCGCTCGGAGATCACCATGCGCCTGCTGTCGGCCGAGGCCGGCATCGTCCTCAACCACATGCGCAACGGCAACATGCAGGAGGACGACTGGAACAAGCTGGCCCGCAAGTCCGGCCAGATCCACAGCGCGCCGATGTTCATCGACGACAGCCCCAACATGACGATGATGGAGATCCGGGCCAAGGCGCGCCGCCTCAAGCAGCGCCACGACCTGCGCCTCATGGTCATCGACTACATGCAGCTGATGTCGTCGGGCAAGAAGGTCGAGTCCCGCCAGCTCGAGGTCTCGGAGTTCAGCCGCCAGATCAAGCTGCTGGCCAAGGAGCTCGAGATCCCGATCATCGCGCTGTCGCAGCTCAACCGTGGCCCCGAGCAGCGCGCCGACAAGCGCCCGATGGTCTCCGACCTGCGCGAGTCCGGCTCGCTCGAGCAGGACGCCGACATGGTGATCCTGCTCCACCGCGAGGACATGTACGAGAAGGAGTCACCCCGCGCCGGCGAGGCCGACCTCATCGTCGCCAAGCACCGCAACGGCCCCACCCGCGACATCACCGTGGCCTTCCAGGGCCACTACTCGCGCTTCGTCGACATGGCGCACTGAGCGCCCGTCTCCAGGACGATCAGACCATGGCCCGTCGTCTCGCAGCCTCGCTCGCAGGCCTCGGCGTCCTGCTGCTCCTCGCTCCGTCTCCGGCGACCGCAGCGCAGAAGACGCTGGTCGACGCTCGCCGCGACGCGCCTGCACGTTTCGACATCACCACGGTTCGCGCCACGAACACGACCGGAAGGCTGACCGTCTCGACCCGGTTCCGGGCTCTCGACGGGGACGGCACTCAGATCTTCGGGTTCTCCGTGCAGTCGAGCGACCGCTCCGAGTCGTACATGGTCACCGCGGTGCGCCGCCCGTCCGGCCGCGTCAAGACCGTGATCGACGGCACCGCGCCGACCGATCAGTGCACGACCGACACGACGTGGTCGCCGCGGCAGGACGTGATCGAGGTCAGCGTGGTGGGCCAGTGCCTGCTGCCGGGCGCGGTCAGGGTCACCACGTTCGTCGGGGCGGGCGACGGCAGCTACGGAGACCCATCGGACTTCACCCGCGGGTTCAGGGTGCCGCAGGACTGATCCCGCCAGTCAGGTGACCTGGTCTGCTGCGGCACGGCCGGCGACCCGGCCTGAGAACAGGCACCCGCCGAGGAAGGTGCCCTCGAGCGCGTTGTAGCCCATCATCCCGCCGCCGCCGAAGCCGCTGACCTCGCCGGCGGCGTACAGACCGGGGACAACCGAGCCGTCAGCGGACAGGCAGCGACCGGACAGGTCGGTCTCGAGGCCGCCGAGGGTCTTGCGGGTCAGGATGTTGAGCCGGACGGCGATGAGCGGGCCGTTGGCCGGGTCGAGGAACTCGTGGGGCGTGGCGACCCGGATGAGCCGGTCGCCGCGGTACCTCCGGGCGCCGCGCATCGCCGTGATCTGGGCGTCCTTGGTGAACGGGTTGCGCAGCTCCCGGTCACGGGTCTCGAGCAGGGAGCGCAGGCGGGACTCGTCGATCAGGTCTCCGTCGCCGACCCGGTTCATCCCGGCGACGAGCTCGGTGAGAGTGTCGGCCACCACGAAGTCGGAGCCGTGCTGCTTGAACGCCTCGATCGGCCCGGGGGCGCCGGGGCGGACGCGGGAGAGCAGGAGCTTGAGGTCCTTGTCGGTGAGGTCGGGGTTCTGCTCGGAGCCCGACAGCGCGAACTCCTTCTCGATGACCTTCTGGGTCAGCACGAACCACGAGTAGTCGTAGCCGGTGCCGCGCAGGTGGCGGAGCGTGCCGAGGGTGTCGAAGCCCGGGAAGTACGGCGCAGGCAGGCGCGCACCGGTCGCGTCGAGCCACAGCGAGGACGGGCCGGGGAGGATGCGGATGCCGTGGTCGGCCCAGATCGGGTCCCAGTTGCGCAGCCCCTCGACGTAGGCCCACAGCCGGTCGGGGTTGATGAGGCGGGCGCCCGCGTCCTGGCTGATCGCGAGCCCCCGGCCGTCGACATGGGCCGGTACGCCGGACACCATCGTCTCCGGCGGCGTGCCGAGCCGCGCCGGCCAGACCTTCCGCACGAGGTCCTGGTCGCCACCGATGCCGCCCGAGGTCACGATCGTCGCCTGCGCCCGCAGCTCGAACCCCCCGACCACCACCCGGCTCGAGGCCGCGCCGCGGGCGGCGTCGGTCGGCTCGAGCACGGCGCCGCGCACGCCGACGACGGTGCCGCCCTCGACGAGGAGACCGTCCACGCGGTGGCGGAACGCGAACCGGATCCGACCCCCGGCCACGTGGGCGCGGACCCGGCGCTCGAACGGCTCGACGACGCCCGGACCCGTGCCCCATGTGAGGTGGAAGCGCGGCACGGAGTTGCCGTGACCGTCCGCGCGACCGTCGCCGCGCTCGGCCCACCCGACGACGGGGAACAGCCGCAGCCCCATGCCGCGCAGCCACGACCGCTTCTCGCCGGCCGCGAAGTCGAGGTAGGCCTCCGCCCAGCGCCTCGGCCAGGCGTCCTCCTCACGGTCGAACTGCGCGCTTCCCATCCAGTCCTGCTCGGCGAGCTCGCGCGAGTCGCGGATGCCCATCCGGCGCTGCTCGGGCGAGTCGACGAAGAAGAGTCCACCCAGGCTCCAGAACGCCTGACCGCCGAGGTTCTGCTCGCCCTCCTGGTCGACCAGCACGACGCCGCGGCCGCGGTCGGCCGCCTCGGCGGCAGCGACCAGGCCAGCGAGCCCGGCTCCCACGACGAGCACGTCCACCTCTGATGCGTCCATGACGGCGAGCCTGCGCGAGGCGCGGCCAGCCCACAACGGTCTTTGTCACCCAATGACAGCCCAGTACGTTGTCAGGTGAGCAACCTGGCAGGGTGAGCGCCGTGACCGCTCGCGACCGGGCCGCAGGGGCCGTGTTCTCCCGCCTCGACGTGCTGGTCGACGACATCGTCGCCGGCATCGAAGAGCAGATCCCGGCCTACCGCACCCTCACCCCCGCGCAGCTCGCCGAGGTCACCGCCATCGCCGGGTGGGGCGTACGCCGGATCCTCGAGCTCTGGACGTCCGACAGCCCGCTGACCGAGGCTGATCTGCAGCGGTTCCGGGGCATCGGCACAGCGCGGGCCCTGGACGACCGGCCGCTCGCTGGGGTGCTGAGGGCCTACCGCCTGGCCGGCGAGCGGATCACCGACGAGATCGCGGCAGACCGCACCGCAGGGCTCACGGTGGCCGACGCCATGGCCCTGGCCCGGCTGTGGATGGCCGCGATCGACGAGATCTCCGAGGCACTGTCCCTCGGCCACTCCGAGGCGGCGCGTCGCCTCGACGAGGACCGTGACCGCGCCCTCGCCGAGCTGCTCGCCGACCTGCTCGACGGGCGCCGCGTCACCCTGACCGCGCTCGCCGACCGCGCCCGCCGCCTCGACCTGAGCCTGCCCGCACGCCCGAGCGTCGTCGTCCTCGCTCCGCCGCCCGACGTCGGCGCCCGGCAGCTCGTCGACGCGGTGCTGAGCGCCGCGGGACTGGCCGCCCAGGACGACGTGCTGCGCCTCGTCCGCAACGGGCGCGCCTTCGTCGTGTGCGACGCCGCTCAGGCGGCGGCGCTCCTGGGCGAGCTCTCCGGGGTGGCGGACGGCGCCCGTGCCGCGTGCGTCCCAGCACCCCGCCCCGCCGAGGTCCGCACCGCGTACCGGCTCGCCGACCACGCGCTCACCTACGCGCCCGGTCACGCCTTCGCCGCCCGCCCGTGGCTGTCGAACGGCGACGCGCTGCTCCTCGCCCTGCTCACCCCCGGCTCCGGCCCGGGCCCGGCACCCGATCCGAGCGAGATGGCGGCGGCCGTGCTGGGCGACACGCTCACACCGGACAACGCCCATCTCCACGAGGGGCTGAGGGCCGTCGTACGCACCGGCTCCGCCGTCGCGGCCGCGGCGCACCTCGAGGTGCACCCGCAGACGGTGAGGTACCGCCTGCGCCGCGTCCACGAGATCACCGGGCGCAGCACCGGCGACCCGTGGGACCTGTTCGTGCTCAGTGCGGCCGTACTGGCCGCCGGGTCCTGACTCAGGCAGCTGCGGACTCCTGCGCCCGCCACCACGCCACGGTCGCGGCGACGCCGTCGACCATCGGGGTGGGCGAGAGGCCGAGGCGGGCCTCGCTGGCGCTCGAGTCGAGGACGAACGGCGCGTCGAACATGTACGCCGTCTCGGCCATCTCGCGCATCGGCCGCGACACCGCACCCGAGGCCCGGAACACCCAGGCGGGGATCGACGCGGTGCGCGGCACGGGCACGCCGCCGGCCTGCGCGACCAGCTCGACCAGGCGTCGCTGGGTCACGGGCGCGGCGGTCGGGGCGTGCAGGAAGGAGTTCCACAGGTCCTCGCGCCCCGCGGCGCGGATCATCGCTGCGGCCAGATCGGGCACGTAGGTGAAGGAGTGCGGCTGGTCGAGGCTGCCCAGCACCCGCATCGTGCGACCGGCGAGGACGGTCGGGACCATCCGCTCGCCGGCGTGCGCGCCGCGGACGGCGGGCCCGTAGAAGTCGGACGCGGCGACGCTGACCGTCGGCGTGGCCGAGGCGTCGCGCTGGGCGAGGAGCTCGGTGCGCACGCCGAGCTTGCCGCTGGTCGCGGCGCGCGGGGTGTCCTCGGTCATCGGCCCGTCGACGGGGCCGTAGGCGTAGAGGCTCTCCGGGAACACCACGACCGCACCGACCCGTCCGGCCGCCTCCAGCACGGCGCGCTCGGCCTGCGGGAGCTCGGCGCGCCACACGCGGGCGTCGTACGCCGACCCGTGGATGCAGTGGTGCACCGCGACCGCACCGGCGAACGCCTCGGTCAGAGCTCCGGCCTGCGAGACGTCGACGCGCCGACGGTCGATCAACGGGTGCTCGGGGCCGCTGCCCGAGCGGGTGAGGAGCCGGACGTGCTCACCGGCCTCGGCGAGCTGCAGCGCGACGGTCGAGCCGACGGGGCCGGCTCCGGTGACGACGTGGACGGGGCTGTGAGCGGACATCGGTGCCTCCTGATGGGAAAGTGAGAGCACTGCTCTCGGAACATGGGAAGCATGCACCCGACGCTCGGGAAAAGCAAGAGCACTGCTCTCTTCCGCTACCGACGCTCTCGGCCGTGTGCGATCATCGAGCCATGACCGAAGCCCCCTCGACCCCTCGCAGCCGTGCGCGGGAGCAGACGATGCGCGACATCGTGCGGATCGGGCGGCAGCACCTCGCGACCGACGGCGCCGCGGCGCTCTCCCTCCGAGCGGTCGCCCGCGACCTCGGACTCGTGTCGTCCGCGGTCTACCGCTACGTCGCCAGCCGCGACGAGCTGCTCACCCTGCTCGTCGTCGACGGCTACGACGAGCTCGGCGACGCCGTCGACACAGCCCTCGCGCGGGTGGACCGGGGCGACTACGTGCGCCGCATGGAAGCCATCGGCCGCGCGGTCCGCACCTGGGCGCTGGCCGAGCCCGCGACGTACGCGCTGCTCTTCGGCAGCCCGGTGCCCGGCTACGAGGCCCCGGCCGAGCGCACGACCGGCCCGGGCACGCGGGTGGTCGGGCGCCTGGTCGAGGTGTGGGAGGACGCCTGGACGGCCGGTGCGGTCCGGCTCACCGATGACCCGGTCACTCCCCGGCGCCTCGCGCGCGACACCGCCCGGATCCGCCGTGACATGGGCCTGAGCGTGCCCGACGTGCTCATCACCAGGGGGATGTTCGCGTGGGCGGCGCTCTTCGGGTGCGTGAGCTTCGAGGTGTTCGGGCAGTACGGCGCCAGCACGTTCACCGACCCCGGCGACGTCTTCGAGCACCACCTCGTCGCGCTCGTCGAGGCCGTCGGGCTGCGAGCGGCGTAGCCTGGGCGGTGACCACGCACGACCGTCGATGGACCGGCGCCGCCGCTGAAAGGCGCCTCGCGATGAAGCACCTCTGCCCGACCGTCCCCGGAGGCCCGTCCACCCGCTGTTGAGCGCGCCCCGCACCAAGCCGCGCGAGCTGCGTGCGCAGCGTCGCCGTGGTCGTCACGGCTGCTGGGACCATCTCGTGGTCGCTCCCCTCTGGGTCGCCTACGACGCCAACCTCGGCACCCTGCTGCGCACCTGCGACGCGGTCGGTGCCTGCCTGGCGGTCCCGCGTACGCCGCACTACCGCGCTGCCCTCGAGGTCGGCGACACCCTGCGCGGGAGACGCCCGTGCATCCACTGGGTGGCGCCGACCAAGGAGGGGTGGCTGGCCGAGCAGCACAAGGCGGGCCGTCGCATCGTCGCTGTCGAACTGGTGGACGGCGCCACCCCGCTGCCGCGGCTCGAGCCCGCACGCTCACCCACCGTGCTGCTGCTCGGCCACGAGCACCACGGTGTGCCCGACGACGTGCTCGCTGAGGTGGACGAGTGCGTCGAGATCCCGATGGTCGGCTGGGGCGCCAGCCTCAACGTCGCCGTCGCCGGCAGCCTCGTCGCCTACCGGCTCGCCGGGCTGTCGTGACCCACCTCGAGCCGCGGCCACCCGGACAGGTCGGAGAACAGCTGACGGTCGTGGGTGGCCACCACGACGGCGCACGGCGTCGCGAGCAGCGCCGCCGTGAGCTCGTCGACGAGCGCCGCCGAGAGGTGGTTCGTCGGCTCGTCGAGCAGGAGCAGGTCCGGCCGGCGGGCGAGGCACCTCTCGAGGTCCAGCCGCCGTTGCTGGCCCGGGGAGAGGCGGCTGACCGGCCCACGCACCTCCTGCGACATCAGGACGACGCGGGCGTCCCCGTGCCGTGTGACCCGCCCCTCGGTGGGGCCCAGCTCACCGGCCAGCACGGACAGCAGCGTCGACTTGCCGGCGCCGTTCGGGCCGGTGACGAGGAGCCGGTCGCCACCGCTCACCGCGACGTCGACAGGACCGGTCAGGCGACCGGCCACCCGCAGGCCCGAGCCGCTGAGCAGCGGACGGCCAGGGAGCGCGCGCAGGTCGGGCCAGCGCAGCCGCGGTGGCGGCGGGGGTAGGTCGACCCGGTGCTGCTCGAGCTCGTCGGCGCGCCGGTTGAACGCCTGCACCGTGCTCGCCGCACGCGTCGCGCGCTGGTGCTTGCCCGTGCCCTTGTCGGGCCGCCACCCCGACTGCAGGCGCCCGCGGGCCTCGTCGGCCGCCTGCTGCAGCCGCGCCCGCTCCGTCTGCTGGGCCGCGTGCTCCTGCTCCCACCGCAGGCGTTCCGCCCGGCGACCGGCGACCCACCCGTCGTAGCCGCCCGCGTGCTCGCGCGGACGGCCGTCGCGGGTCGGGTCGAGGTCGAGGAACCTCGTCGCGGTGGCCCGGAGGAGCGCGCGGTCGTGGGAGACGAGCGCCCAGCCGCCGGGGTGGTCCTGCATTCGCCGGGTCAGGAACCCGAGCGCCTCGGCGTCGAGGTGGTTCGTCGGCTCGTCCAGCAGGAGCAGGTCGACCGCGGAGCCGAGGACGACGGCGAGACGCACGCGGTAGCGCTGCCCGACCGAGAGGGTGGTGAGCCGTCGGTCCCGGTCGGTGCAGGCGCGGAGGCCGTCGAGGGCGACGTCGATGCGCCGTTCGGCGTCCCAGGCGTCGAGGACGGTCGCCGCCTCGAGCGCGGCGGCGTAGGCGTCGTCGGCACCCGGCCGGCCCGCGGCGATCGCCTGGGTCGCGGCGTCCAGCGCTCGCAGCGCATCGCGGGAGGGGCGGAGCGCCTCGTCCAGCAGGTCGCCGACGGTGCGTGCGTCGTCGACCTCGAGGGTCTGCTCGACCAGCGCGAGCGACCCGGTGCGGGTCACCGAGCCCTCGTCGGGCGTCAGTCGCCCGGTCAGGACGTGGAGGAGGGTGGTCTTGCCGCGGCCGTTCTCGCCGACGACGGCGAGGCGGGAGCCGGCGGAGACGGTGGCGTCGATGCCGGACAGGACGGTGCGTTCGCCCAGGGTGACGGAGATGTCGCGGGCGCGGACGTGTGGTGCGGGGTTGCGGAGCATGGCGTGGTCTCTCAGCTCGTCGAGGAGCCGGGCAGCACGCGGGGCCGCCCGGCGGTGGGCCGGGACGGCGGACGAGAGGTTTCAGTCGGGGTCGGCCGCCGTCAGCGGCGCGACCACGGCTTCGCGCAGAAGTTCACGCCCCCGACGGTAGCGACCGCGGGGCTCGCGGCACACTCGGTTTCCGTGACCGTCGAGCTCCCCGCCCTCGCTGCCGTCGACGCACTGTTCGCCCGAGACTTCGAGCGGGGCCGCTCGCCCGGGCTGGTCCACGCCGTCGTCCACGACGGCGAGGTGCTGCACTGGCGCGGGCTCGGCACCACCGTCCCGGGCGAGGACACGCCGCCCACCGACACGAGCGTGCAGCGCATCGCGTCGATGTCGAAGTCGTTCACGGCCGCTGCGGTGCTAGTGCTGCGCGACCGCGGCGCCTTGCTGCTCGACGACCTCGTGTCGGCGTACGTCGCCGACGCGCCGGACGCCGTCACGATCCGGCACCTGCTGACCATGAGCGGCGGGCTGCTGACCGACGACCCGTGGGGCGACCGGCTCGAGCCGCAGACGCCCGCCGCGCTCGCCGCGCTGCTCGCCGGCGGGATCACCGTGGGCGGCCCGCCCGGCGTGGGGTTCGAGTACAGCAACCTCGGCTACGCGCTGCTCGGCCGCGTGCTGGACTCGGTGCTCGGCGAGGACGGCGCGTTCCGGGCCTTCGTGCTCGACGAGGTCACCGGCCCGCTCGGCATGAGCGCGACGGCGTACGACGCCCGCACGGTCGGCGACGCACTCGTCACCGGTCACCACGACCACGGCGACGGCTGGGTCGCGGAGCCGCCGGTCGTGCCGGGGACGTTCTCGGCGATGGGTGGGCTGCACTCCAGCGTGCGCGACCTGGCCCGGTGGGTCGGTGGGTTCACCGACGCGTTCCGCCACCCCGAGGCGCCGCACCCGCTCGGCGCCGCGAGCCGCCGCGAGATGCAGCAGCAGCAGCGGTTCGTGTCGGTCTCGGCGTCGCTGGACGAGGCCCGGACGACGGCGGCGGGCTACGGCTTCGGGTTGTTCGTCGAGCACCACAGCGACCACGGCCACGTCGTGCACCACTCCGGCGGCTACCCGGGCTACGGCTCGCACATGCGCTGGCACCCCGAGACCGGCCTCGGCGTCATCGCCCTCGCCAACGGCACGTACGCCGGCCCCGCGGTCGCGGCCCGCGACGCCCTGCGCCTGCTCGTGGCCGCCGAACGCACCGTGGGCGTCTCCGAGGTCGTGACGCCCGAGCTCGTCGCCGCGGTCACCGGCACCATCACCGCCGACGACCCGTACGCCGGTGACCTCTACACCTCCAACGTCGCCCAGGACGTGCCGCTCGCCGTGCGCCGGCGCAAGCTCGGCGAGGCCCTCGGCCGGGTGGGCGAGCCGACCGGGCCCGCGACCGCGCCGCACACCCAGGGTCTCGGCACCGCCCACTGGTCGGTGCCCGCCGAGCGCGGCCGCCTCGACGTGACCGTCAAGGTCGCTCCGACCGCGACCCAGCCCGCCGTGCAGTCGCTCGAGGTCGTCGCCGTCCCCGAGGCACCCGCCGACCTGGTGCAGGCCGCGACCGCGGCCCTCGACTCCCCCGCGGCGGCGCTCGCACGGGCCCACTCGTCCGAGCCCTCCCTCGCGGGCACCGTCGAGGTCGACGGTGAGAGGTCCGCGACCTTCGCCGTCCGCGCCGGCACCACCTGGTGGAAGCTCGTCGTCGCCCGCGACGCCGAGCCCCAGCTCACGGCGTACCCCACCGCCGAGTGGCCGCTGCTGGAGCACCGGGTCGGCGGATCGTCGTAAGGTCTCAGGCCTTCTGCAGCGCTTCGGCGAGCATCACGATGATCCCGCTCGGCCCGCGCACGTAGGTCAGGCGGTAGACGTCCTCGTAGGTCGCGACCCCGCGCAGCGGGTGGCACCCGTGCCGCGCGGCGATCTCCAGGGCGGCGTCGAGGTCGTCCACGGAGAAGGCGACGCGGTGCATGCCGATGGTGTTCGGCGCGGTCGGGCCGGGGTCGGACGCCGGGGGGTGGACGTACTCGAACAGCTCGAGGACACCGTGCCCGTCGGGAGTGCGCAGCATCGCGATGCGCGAGTGGTTGCCGTCCAGACCCACCGCCGTGTCGGTCCACTCCCCGCTGACCTCGGCGCGCCCCTCGACGTCCAGACCGAGGTCGGTGAAGAAGGCGACTGCCTCCTCCAGGTCCCGCACCGCGATCCCGACGTTCTCCAGCGTGATCGGCATGCCGGTCACGCTAGTGCGCTCAGTCGACGACGGGAACCGGACGCGGTACGGCGGTGAGGTGCTGGGGCGGGTAGAGCGCGCGCTGGGCCTCGACGTCGAGACCGAGAACGGACGCGGCGCGCCGCGGCCAGTGCGGGTCGCGCAGCGCGGCGCGGCCGAGCAGCACGACGTCGGCGGTGCCGTCGAGGAGCAGCTCCTCCGCCTCCGCGGGGTCCTCGACGAGGCCGACCGTGCCGACGGGCATGCCGGTGGTGCGCAGCTCGCGGGCGAACGGCGCCTGGTAGCCGGGACCGACCGGGATCTCCTGGTGGGCCACGGCGCCGCCGGTGGAGACGTCGACGAGGTCGACCCCGCCGTCGGCGAGCAGCAGCTCGGTCAGCGCGCGGGACTGCTCGAGGTCCCAGCCGCCCTCGGCCCAGTCGGTGGCGGAGATGCGCACGATGACGGGCATCTCGGCGGGGAGGGCGTCGCGGACGGCCGTGACCGTCTCCCGCAGCAGGCGGGCGCGCCCGGCCAGGTCGCCGGCGTACTCGTCGTCGCGGTCGTTGATGAGCGGTGAGAGGAACTGGTGGAGCAGGTAGCCGTGGGCGGCGTGCACCTCGACCGCGTCGAAGCCGGCCGCATGGGCGCGGCGCGCCGCGTCGGCGAACTGACCGGGCACGGCGCGGACCTCGTCGGTCGTGAGCGCGCGCGGGGCGTCGAGGGTGCCGAACGGCGAGGCCGTCGAGCTCACCGTCTGCCAGCCGCCGTCGACCGCCGCGACCGACCCGCTCCGGCCCGAGAACGGCGACCAGGTCGACGCCTTGCGCCCGGCGTGGGCCAGCTGCACCGCGATCCGCGAGCCCTGGCTGTGCACGAAGTCGACGACCGGACGCCACGCCTCGGTCTGGGCGTCGTCCCACAGACCGGTGTCCTCGGGGCTGATCCGGCCCTCGGGGACGACCGACGTCGCCTCGGTGACGACCAGGCCGAAACCGCCGGTCGCGAACGCACCCAGGTGGACGAGGTGCCACGCGGTCGGCACCCCGTCACGCGCGGCGCAGCTGTACTGGCACATCGGCGAGACCCAGACCCGGTTCGGCACCGCGAGGGTGCCGAGCTGCACCGGGTCGAACAGACGCGGGGTCACAGGCCGATCTGCACGGCGTAGTCGTCGATCTCGGCAGTGACCTTGAGGATCCGCTCGATCTTCTCCTCGCCCTCGGCGCCCAGCTGCGCGAACGTCGTCAGCGGGGCGCGCACCGGACCGACCGGGTAGCCGGCGCGGCGCGCCAGCTCCTTGCTGTAGCACTGGTGGCCGTACGTCGGGTGGCCCTCGGCGATGATCGCGTCGAAGGTGTGGATGAGGCTGTCGATGTGGCGCGCCTCGTCGACGCGGCCCTCGGAGAGCAGGCGGTACATCCCGGCCGAGGCGCGGGGGATGTAGTTGCCGTAGGGGTTGACGTAGCCGCGCGCGCCGAGCGCGTAGGAGTCGACGAGCTGCTCCCCGGCGTACACCACGATGTCGTCGCCGGCCAGCTCCAGCACCTCGCCGACGCGCGGGATGCTCTGCGAGGACTCCTTGATGTAGGAGACGTTGGGGAAGGCCTTGGCCAGGCGCGCGACCAGCGCGGCGCTCATGTCGACGTTGGACGTGACGGGGTTGTTGTAGAGCATGATCGGCACGCTGACGGCGTCGGTGATCGCCTCGTAGTAGCGGTAGATCTCGTCGTCGGTCGGCGTGTAGTAGTACGGCGGCAGGATCATCAGGCCGTCGGCGCCGGCCTCGGCGGCCTCGACGCTCTGCTCGACCGCGATCGCCGTCGAGGCGTTCATCGTGCCGATCAGGACCGGGATGCGCCCGTCGATGTGCTGCACGGTCGTCTCGACGACGGTGCGCCGCTCCTCGCGCGAGAGGGTGATGAACTCACCCGTGGTGCCGAGCATGATGATGCCGAGGACGCCGGTCTCGAGCTGCCAGTCGAGGAAGGCCTTGAGCCGGTCGGTGTCGACGGCGCTGGCGTCGTCGGTGAACGGGGTGACGGCGACGGTGTAGCTGCCCTCGAACTGCGGAGCGTCGGTCATGATTGGCCTCTCTGCGAACACTTGTACGACCTGTGAACACCTTACGGTACGGTCGCCGCATGGCCGAGCACGAGTCCACGCCTGCCGGGGAGTACGACGTCGCGGTGGTCGGGGGCGGGGCCACGGGCTGCGCCACGGCGTACTACGCCGCCAAGCGCGGCGCCCGCGTCGTGCTGCTCGACCGCCAGGACCTCAACACCGAGGCGTCGGGCCGCAACGCCGGCAGCCTGCACGGCCAGATCCAGCACGAGCCGTTCCTCCACCTCGGCGAGGAGTGGGCGCGCTCCTGGCTGCCCGCCCTCGACCTGCTGCGCGGCTCACTCGAGCTGTGGGACGGGCTGTCCGCCGAGCTCGGCGTCGACCTCGAGGTGAAGAAGAAGGGCGGCCTGCTGGTCGCCGACCACCCTGACCAGCTCGCCGACATCGAGCGCAAGGTCGCCCTCGAGCGCTCCATCGGCATCGAGAGCCGGATGCTGACCCGCGACGAGGTGCACGCCCTCGCGCCGTGGGCCTCGGACGCGATCGTCGGCGGCGAGCTCTGCCCGATCGAGGGCAAGGCCAACCCGCTGGTGACCGGTCCGTCGTTCGCGCGGGCGGCGGTGCGCCACGGCGCCGCCGTGCGAGGCGGCGTCGGCGTGCAGGCCATCACCCCCGACGGCGGCGGCTACGTGCTGACGACCACCGACGGCGACGTGCGCGCTCGCAAGGTCGTCGTGGCCACCGGCGACGCGATGCGCGAGTTCGGACGCCGGCTGGGGGTCAACCTGCCCGTGACCAGCGAGGCGGTGCAGGTCAGCGTGACCGAGCGGGTCGAGCCGCTGGTCGAGCACCTCGTCTACTACGCCGGCGGCAAGCTCACCTTCAAGCAGTCGTCGACCGGCACCCTGCTCATCGGCGGCGGCTGGCCCGCGCGGCGCGACGAGAACGGCGCGTGGGTCATGAACCCCGACTCCCTGCGCGAGAACCTCCGCATCGCCGTGCGCGTCGCCCCCGTCGTCGGCGGCGTCAAGCTGCTGCGCACCTGGGTCGGCGTCGGCAACGGCACGCCCGACCAGCGCCCCGTCCTCGGCGAGCTCCCGCACCACCCCGGGCTGTTCGTCGGGATCTACCCCTACATGGGGTTCACCGCCAGCCCGCTCATGGGCCGCACGCTCGCCGAGCTCGCCCTCGGCGAGACGCCCGCGCTCGACCTCGCGCCGTTCGACCCGATGCGGTTCGCCGACGCCGCCTGATCCACAGAGAGTGGTTTCGAGACAGCACTTCGTCCTTCCTCAACCACCGGTGTCACGGGCCTCGCCGGTGGTTGAGGAGGGCCGCTAGGCCCGTCTCGAAACCACGTCAGGCGGTGGGAGCGGTCTCGGGCGGCGCGGCGACGTCGATGATCGGGACCGGCTTGACCGGTGCCTGCGGGGCGAAGCCCGAGCGGTCGGCGACCGGGGTGCCGGTGACGCGGGCGCTCATCGCGGTGAGCACCGGGCCGCAGTAGCGGCCCTGGCACTTGCCCATGCCGACGCGGGTCATCCGCTTCACCGAGCCGGCGGCGACGGTGCCGTCGCCGAGCCCGGCCGCGATCTCGCCGTAGGTGATGCCCTCGCAGCGGCACACGACCGTGTCGTCGGTCGCGAGCTGCTCGGTCAGCACCGGGGCGGCGAAGAGCCGCACCATCGCCTCCTGGAAGCGCAGGTGCCGGCGGGCGTGGCGCACGCTGCGGCTGCCGGGCTGCGGCGCCGGCCCGGCCCCGAGGTCGGCGGCGACGGCCTCGGCGGCCAGCGCGCCCTGCGCCTCGGCGTACTTGGCGCCCTGGACGCGCGCGTTGTCCCCGATCGCCCACACGTGCGGCTGCGAGGTGCGCCCGGTCTCGTCGGTGACGGTGGTCAGCGCACCGCGCGACTCCTCGAACCGGTGCTCGCACCCGAGTGAGCGGGCCAGGTCGCTGCTGGGGACGAAGCCGTAGCCCAGGCAGACCGCGTCCACCTCGACGACCGTCTCGGCGCCGGTGGCGCGACCGCTCGCGTCGATGGAGGCGTACGCCGCGCGGCGGACGCCGTCGACGGGGTCGCCCTCGAGCCGCACGACCGCCGCACCGGTGCGGATCGGGACCCGGCGCCGGCGCAGGGCCGCGAGGTAGCGGGCGCCGTCGCGGGCCAGGGCCGGCGAGGCGGTGGCCATCGTGGCGACGTGCCGCCCGCGCTGCGGGTGCGTGATGCGCCCGGCCTCGACGAGCCCGACCACGTCGACCCCGGCGCGGGAGAGCTCGTAGGCGAGCTGGATGTTGAGCGGGCCGTTGCCCGCGACGAGGACCCGGGTGCCCGGCGCGACCTGGTAGGAGCGCAGCAGGCTCTGGCCGGCGCCGGTGGTCATGACCCCGGGCAGGGTCCAGCCCGGGACGGGCACTCCGCGCTCGTAGGCGCCGGCGGCGAGGACGACCCGGCGCGGGCGCAGGATGAAGCGGTCGTCGGCGGACCGGGCGGCGAGGTGGTCGGGCGCGAACGCGCCCCACACCGTGGTGCCGAGGAGCAGCCGGGCGCCGGAGGACTCGACGCGGGCGATGAGCGCGCGACCGCTGCGGTACTGCGCGTCGAGCGCGGCCTCATCGACCCGGAAGGCCTTCGCGGGCTGCTTGTAGTACTGCCCACCGAGGGCCGAGCGGTCGTCGACGAGCACGACGTCGAGGCCCCGCCGGGCGAGCCCGTCGGCCGCGGCGAGCCCCGCCGGCCCGCCTCCGACGACGAGGACGTCGGGCGTCAGCTCGGTCTCGGGGGTCGCGTCGACGTCACCGAACGCCGCGACGTCCGGGCGGACCGGCTGGGACGAGACGGTCGAGGCCTTCGAGGCAGAGGTGGTGCAGGCGAGCGAGCCGCCGTCGCCGTCGACGCTGACCGTGCACTCGTGGCACACGCCCATGCCGCACCAGACCCCTCGGCGACCGTCGCGCTCGTCGCGGCGCAGCCCGCGGACGCCGCCCGCCAGCAGCGCCGAGGCGACCGTGTCGCTGGCCTGCGTGGGCACGGCAGTGCCCTCGACGTCGAGACCCGACCCCTCCTCCGACGGGCCGATCCCGGGGGACTGGATGCGCATCTCGGCTCCTCTGAGAGTGTGCGTGGAGCGCACGGTTGTCCGCTTGCCGTACGCAGTGCCTAGACTAACCGCTGCCACCGACATCCACGAGGAGCAGTCCGATGAGCGCAGGAGCAGCCACACCCCACGGCGAGCTGGCGGGCAAGACCGTCCTGGTCACCGGGGCCTCGCGCGGCGTGGGCCGCGCGATCGTCGAGCGCCTGGCCACCACCGGCGCGAGCGTCGTGGCGCACTACGCCCGGGGCCGCGACGGCGCGGCCGAGGCCACCCGCGACTTCGCGCCCGGCACCGCCCACCTCGTCGGCGCCGACCTCGGCCTGCCCGACGGTGCCGCCTCCCTGTGGCGTCAGGTCGAGGAGGTCGCCCCGCGCGTCGACGCCGTGGTCCTCAACGCCGGCATCATGCCCAAGGTCGAGGCCGACGCCGACGACGAGGAGTGGGACTCGGTCATCCGCACCGCGCTGCAGGTCAACACCCTCAGCCAGGCCGAGCTCGCCCGCCGGGCCGTCTCCCACTTCCGCGGCCACGGCTCCGGCGTGCTCGTCGGCATCAGCAGCTGGGTCAGCCAGCGCGGCGCCGGGCACCCCAATCTCGCGGCGTACGCCGCGTCCAAGGCGGCCACCGGCGCGCTGCTCAAGACCTTCGCCCGCGCGTACGCCGCCGAGGGGCTGCTCACCTACCTCGTCGCACCCGGGGCGATCGACACCCAGATGACCCACGACTCCGCCGCCGACCGGGGCGGGCTCGAGGCGATCACCAGCACCCTGGCGATGGGCGAGCTCGTGCCGCCGACCGAGCTCGCGGAGCTCGTCACGGTGCTGTGCACCGGCCGGCTGCGTCACCTCACCGGCGCGACGCTCGACGTGAACGGCGCGTCGTACGTGCGCTGATCGACCGCTCGCGCGTCACCGTGCGACCATGTGTGCGCCCAGCGGATGGCTGAGCGCTCACAGGTTCGCTGGTGGTCGGGAGAGACGATGGCGCAGTCCGAGGAGGACCGTCGCTCGGGTGAGTTCGTGCAGTCGCTGGACCGCGGCCTGGCGGTGATCCGAGCCTTCTCCGACGAGCAGGAGCGCCTCACCCTCGCCGACGTCGCGCGCACCACCGGCATGAGCCGCGCCTCGGCGCGGCGCTTCCTGCTGACGCTGCAGACGCTCGGCTACGTCGGTCAGAAGCAGGGCCGGTTCTACCTGCGCCCCCGCGTGCTCGACCTGGGCTACGCCTACCTCTCCTCCTCCACCGACGTCGAGGTCGTCCAGGACCACCTGGAGCGCCTCTCCGCCAAGACCGGCGAGTCGTCGTCCGCCACGGAGTACGACGACGGCGACGTCGTCTACGTCGCGCTCGCGGCGGCCGACCGGATCATGACGATCCGGCTCAGCGTCGGGCGGCGCCTGCCGGCGTTCTGCACCTCGACCGGGAGGGTGCTGCTCTCCCAGCTGGGCGAGGACGAGCTCGAGGAGTTCCTCGAGGCCTACCCGCGCCCCCAGCTGACCCCGCACACGATGACCGACCCGGTCCGGCTGCGCGAGGAGCTCGCACAGGTCCGCGAGCAGGGCTGGGCGCTCAACGACCAAGAGATCGAGCTCGGCGCCCGCTCGGTCGCCGCCGGCGTGCGCGAACCGGGCGGTCGCATCGTCAACGCCGTCAGCATCTCGGCGCCGTCGGCGCGCGTCTCCCTCGAGCAGCTCACCGGCGAGCTGCTGCCGCCCCTGCTCGACGAGACCGAGCAGTGCAGCGCCGACCTCGCGCTGCTGCGCCGGGGTTGAGCCTCAGCCCTCCTCGACGCCCCCGCGCATGCGGGAGAGGAACTTCTTGGTCCGCTCGTGCTGGGGAGCCTCGATGACCGCCGAGGGCGGGCCCTGCTCGATGATCCGGCCGCCGTCGATGAAGATCACCCGGTCGGCGACGTCGCGGGCGAACTCGATCTCGTGGGTGACGATGAGCATGGTCAGCCCCTCGTCGGCGAGCAGCTTCATCACCGACAGCACCTCCCCGACAGTCTCGGGGTCGAGCGCGGAGGTCGGCTCGTCGAAGAGCATCACCTTGGGCCTCATCGCCAGCGCGCGGGCGATCGCGACGCGCTGCTGCTGACCGCCGGAGAGCTGGCGGGGGTAGGAGTTCTCCTTGCCCTCCAGCCGCACGTGGGCGAGCAGCTCGCGGGCCCGGGCCTCGGCCTCCTTGCGGGGCTGGCCGGCGACGCGGACGGGGGCCTCGATGATGTTCTCGAGCACCGTCATGTGGCCGAAGAGGTTGAAGGCCTGGAAGACCATCCCGATGTCGGTGCGCTGGCGCGCCAGCTCGGACGCCGGGAGCTCGACGTAGCGACCGCGGCGCTGGTGGACGCCGATGACCTCGCCGTCGACGCGCACGAGGCCCTGGTCGGGCTTCTCGAGGTGGTTGACGCAGCGCAGCATCGTCGACTTGCCCGAGCCCGAGGGCCCGATGATGCAGACGACCTCACCGGTCGCGACCTCGAGGTCGATGCCGTCGAGCACGCGCAGCGAGCCGTAGCGCTTGCAGAGCCCCTCGAGCTGCACCAGGGGCCGGGTGGCCGTCGTACGCGCGGTCACAGGGTCGGTCACGGTCGTCACTTCGTCTCCTGGTCTACGACCCGGCCGTCGGCGGGCTGCGTCGCGGGGCTGCTGAAGAACCCGTCGTGGCTCTCGGCGCGCCCGGTGAGGCGCAGCCGCTGGGCCACCGAGGGCCGGGCGTTGCGGGTCGCGCCGCGGGAGTAGTGGCGCTCGATGAAGTACTGCCCGATCGAGAGAACGGTGGTGAGCACGAGGTACCAGATGCTCGCCACGACCAGCAGCGGGATCGTCTCGAAGGTCCGGCTGTAGATGACCTGGACGGTGTAGAGCAGCTCGTTCATCGAGATGATGCTGACCAGGCTGGTGCCCTTGAGCATCGAGATCACCTGGTTGCCGGTCGGCGGCACGATGACCCGCATCGCCTGCGGCAGGATGATGCGCCGCATCGCCTGGCCGCGCGTCATGCCGAGCGCCGCGCTCGCCTCGCTCTGACCCTGGTCGACCGAGAGGATGCCGGCGCGGAAGATCTCCGACATGTAGGCGCCCTCGTTGAGACCGAGCCCGAGCGTGGCCGCGACCAGGGGCGTGATGAGGTCGTTGGTCGGCGAGCTGCCGAACTCCGGGCCGAACGGGATCCCGACCGACAGGTCGGGCAGGAAGCTCGCGAGGTTGAACCAGAACAGGATCTGCACGAGCAGGGGGGTGCCGCGGAAGACCCAGACGTAGGCACCGGCGACTGCGTTGAGCAGCACACTGTGGGACAGGCGCATCAGGGCCAGCGCGAGCCCGATGAGGCAGCCGAGCACCATCGCGATGACGGTGAGCTTGATCGTCTGCCAGACGCCGGTCAGCACCCGGTCGTCGAACATGTACTCCCACACCGTCGACCACTGGAGGCTGTCGGAGGTGAGGAAGGTCGAGATGATCTCGACGGCGATCAGCAGCACGAAGATCTTGACGACCCAGCCGGCGGCCTTGGTGAGCACGGGCCGCAGGCCCGGTGAGCTCGCCGGCGCGGCGCTGGCGGCCGTGACCTCGTCGGTGGCCGTGGCGTTCATGGAGCCTCCAGGGTTCGGGTGACCGAGGCACACGCGTGCCACACAGGTGCACTGCGACCGCCTCATTGCAGCGCAGGGGCGAAGTGTTCGTCAAGCGCCCAACCGTTCGCTGGACGGCCAGTTTCGACCCGCCGAGCCACGCCTGACCCTTGACACCCCTGGAGGGGGTGGTCACACTTCGTACACTTGGTCGCAGAGCGTACACGACCGAGACCGCGATCGACGGTGACGCGGGGTTCAGCACTCACACCTGGAGCAATTCACCCATGGCTTCTCTGCTCAGCTCGTCCCGGTCGGTCACCCGGCGCCCCGGTGTCCGCCGCGCGTCCGCCTCCCTCGCCGCCGCTGCCCTGCTCGCCGCCGGGCTCGCCGGGTGCGGCAGCGACTCCGACGACACCTCCGCCGACACCTCATCGTCGTCCTCCGACGCCTCGTCGTCGAGCGCGGGGTCCTCCGAGTCGTCCTCCGGGGGCTCGGGCGCGAGCACCGAGGTCGCCGGCGTCTCGATCTCCGAGGACGCCGAGCTGGCGGCCATGGTGCCCTCCGACATCGCCGACTCCGGCGAGCTCACCGCCATCCAGTACGACAACGCCCCCGCCGACACCTTCGTCGACGACAACGGCGACATCACCGGCTGGGGCCCCGACCTCGGCAAGGCCGTCGCAGCCACCCTGGGCCTGGAGTACAAGCCCGAGGCGTCCGGCGCCTTCGACACCTTCATCCCCGGCATGCAGAACGGTCGCTACACCAGCACCTGGGCCTCGCTGACCGTGCTGCCCGAGCGGCTCGAGGTCGTCGACATCGTCGCCGTCCACGAGGGCTCGACCGGCGTCATCACCACCGAGGACAGCGACCTCGACATCTCGGAGCCGACCGACCTGTGCGGCATCACCGTCGCCGCCCTCGCCGGGTCCAGCTTCGTCTCGCAGCTCGAGGACGTCGCCACGACCTGCACCGACGCCGGCGAGGAGGCCCCCAAGGTGGACTCCTACCCGCAGCAGGCCGCGGCCCAGCTCGCCGTCACCAACGGCCGCGCCGACGCCTTCGCCACCAGCAAGGGCCAGCTCGCCTGGCTGCTGCGCGAGACCAAGGGCTTCAAGCTCCAGCCGCTCGACTACCAGCCCGCCCTCGAGGGCATCGGCGTCTCCAAGGACTCCGGCATGACCGAGCCGATCGCCGCCGCGATGGACAAGCTGATGGCCGACGGCACCTACGAGAAGATCATGAACTCGTGGGACGTCGACTTCGGCTTCCTCGACAAGGCCGAGGTCAACCCCACCAGCTGATCCTCCCCCTCACCGGCTCCGGCCCGGTCGCCCTCGGGCGGCCGGGCCGGTGTCGTGTCCGGGGAAGACCGCGGCCCCGGTCGGCTCACGAGGAGCCGGCCGAGGCCGCGGGGGGTGGTGCTGGGTCAGCCAGCGACGACCTCGAGGGCCACGGTGGCGGCGACCTCGTCGTGCAGGCGGACGGTGACCTGGTGGGCACCGAGCGACTTGATCGGGTTGCCGACGGCGATGGTGCGCTTGTCGACCTTCTCGCCGGAGGCGTCGGTGATCGCGTCGGCGATGTCACCGGCGGTCACGGCACCGAACAGACGGCCGCCCTCACCGGCACGGACCTTGACCTGCACCGGCTCGGCCTCGAGCTTGGTCTTGACCTGCGCGGCGTGGTCGTGGTCGCGCACGGACCGGGCCGAGCGGGCCTTCTTGATCGACTCGATGGTCTTCTCGCCGCCGCGGGTCCAGCGGATCGCCGCACCGCGGGGGACGAGGTAGTTGCGGCCGTAGCCGTCCTTGACCTCGACCACGTCGCCGGGGGCGCCGAGGCCGGTCACTTCCTGGGTCAGGATGAGCTTCATCAGTCTGGCTCCTCTCAGCGACCGGTGGACGTGTAGGGCAGCAGGGCCACCTCGCGGGCGTTCTTGACCGCGATGGCGACGTCGCGCTGGTGCTGCACGCAGTTGCCGGTCACCCGACGCGCGCGGATCTTGCCGCGGTCGGAGATGAACTTGCGGAGCAGGGCGGAGTCCTTGTAGTCGACTCCGGTCGCCTTCTCCTTGCAGAACTGGCAGACCTTCTTCTTCGGCTTGCGAAGTACGGGCTTGGCCATTGTGGTGCTTCCTCCTCAGAAGCCCGGCGCTGAGTGGTTACAGCGCCGGAATGGTTGCGTGGATGGGAAAGGTGGATCAGAAGGGGGGCTCGTCCTGGACCCCGGGTGCGCCCCACGGGTCGTTGGACGCGCCACCCCGGTTGCCGCCGCCCTGGCCGCCGGACGCGGGGGCCGGGGAGGCCCACGGGTCGTCCTGCGGGGCGGACTGGCCGCCACCGCCGCCGGCGTTGCCGCCGCCGGAGTAGCCACCGGAGTTGCCGCCGCCGTTGCCGCCACCGGAGTAGCCGCCCCCGCCGCCCTGGCGGCTGGTGCGGTTGACCTTGGCGGTGGCGAACTTCAGCGAGGGGCCGATCTCCTCGACCTCGACCTCGAAGACCGTGCGCTTCTCGCCCTCACGGGTCTCGTAGGTCCGGGCCTTGAGGCGACCCTGGACGACGACCCGCATGCCCCGCTGCAGCGACTCGGCGACGTTCTCCGCCGCCTGCCGCCAGATCGAGCAGCGGAGGAACATGGCTTCGCCGTCCTCCCACTCGTTGGTCTGACGGTTGAAGTTGCGCGGGGTCGAGGCCACCGTGAAGTTGGCGACCGCGGCGCCCGACGGGGTGAACCGCAGCTCGGGGTCGTCGGTGAGGTTGCCGACCACGGTGATGAGGGTCTCGCCTGCCATGAGGGTCTCCTAGGTGTTCCGGTGGCGTCGGGGCCATCGTTGCCTCAGGCACCGACAGCAGGAAAGCGGCTGTCCACAGGCGGCAGGTGCCGCCCGGGGACGCCGGCTCGGCCGGACGGGTCCGACGCTCGGTGATCGATCAGTGATGGATCGGTGATCGATCAGTGAGCGTCGGGGCGCAGGACCTTGGTGCGGAGGATCGACTCGTTCAGCGTGAGCTGGCGGTCGAGCTCCTTGACCGTGGCGGGCTCGGCGGTCAGCTTGACGACCGCGTAGATGCCCTCGGCCTGCTTCTTGATCTCGTAGGCCATGCGGCGACGGCCCCACACGTCGACGGACTCGACAGAGCCGCCGTCGGTGCGGACGACGTTGAGGTACTTGTCGAGCGAGGGCCCGACCGTACGCTCCTCGAGGGACGGGTCGAGGATCACCATGACTTCGTATGCGCGCAAAGCGAATCCACCTCCTGTGGGCTCAGCGGCCACGGTCTCTCCGTGGCAGGAGGGCTTGTGCGTCTGCCCGCCACGACGTCGGGTCGCGGCGGACAGGACAGGTTAACAGCGCGCGGAGAGCCGCTCCCAATCCTGTGCACGGGCCGCCTGTGGAGGACGCCGGGCACCGCCGGGCGGATCCGCCTAGCGTCCCGTCCGTGCTCCGGACCCGTGCCCCACGGTCCCCGCACCGCTCCGGCGAGGAGCCGGTCGCGGGGCGCTGGGTGCTGCTCGAGGCGATCGGCCGGGGCGGCTGCGGCACCGTGCACCGCGCCCACGACCTGGAGCGCGGCCTCGACGTCGCGGCGAAGCTCGCCCACGATGCCGCCGCCCGCGCCCGGCTGGCCCACGAGCGGACCCACGTCGTCACCCATCCGCACGTGCTCCCCGTCCTCGGCTGGGCCGAGCAGGGCGACCTCGCGCTGCTCGCCACCGAGCTGGTGCACGGCGGCAGCCTGCTCGACCTCGTGCGCCGCGACGGCCGGCTCGGCGAGACCACGGTCGCGCTCCTGCTCGCGCAGCTGCTCGACGCCCTCGCCGCCGTGCACGCGGCGGGGCTGGTGCACGGCGACGTCAAGCCGGCCAACCTGCTGCTGCGTGACGGACCCCGCCCGCACCTGCTGCTGGCCGACTTCGGGGTGGCGGTGCGCCAGGGGTGCGACACCGGACCGGCCGCCCGGGTCGAGGGCACACCGTCCTACCTGCCTCCCGAGCGGCTCGCCGGAGCGGCACCGCACCCGGGCCAGGACGTCTACGCCGCCGGGCTGCTCGGGCGGCGGGTCCTGCGTGGCTCGTCACCGCTGCTCACCCTCTGCGACTCGATGGCCCGGCCCGAGCCGTGGCTGCGACCCAGCGCCGACGTGGCCCTGCGGCGTCTGCGCGAGCTCAGCCCCGGCCGGTGGCCGGCTGCCGGGTGACCTGCTCGGTCAGCTGCTGGGTGCCGACCACCGACAGCAGCGCGAGCTGCTCGGCGGCCGGCGTGCCGGGCGCGGCGGAGTAGACGTGCAGGGTCTGGTCGGCGTCGGGCACCACCAGGACGTCGCACTCGAGGGTGACGTCGCCGACGACGGGGTGGGCGAGCGTCTTGGTGTGGGTGCGCCACGTGGTCGCCGACCCCTCGTCCCACAGCTCGCGGAACCGCTCCGAGCCGGTCGCGAGGTCGTCCAGGAGCCGGGCCAGCCCGGTGTCGGTGGGGTAGCGGCTCAACGCGCCGCGCAGCTGAGCCACGACGTTGCGCTCGGCGCGCTCGAGGTCCTCGGGCGGCCCACCGAGCGGCGTACGACGGTCGCCCGGCTCGGGCAGGAAGGTCAGCCGCGGGTGGTTGCGCCGGTGCGGCGCGACGGCGGACCAGTCGCCCAGGAGCGCGGAGGCGAGCGGGTTCCAGGCGATGACGTCGCCCTTGGCGCTGAGCACCATGGCCGGCAGGTCGGCGAACCGGTCGACGAGCCGCAGCACGCTGGGGCGCACGTGCACGTCGATCGTGCCGGGGCGCGGCGGCTCGGCCCCCGCGAGACGGAAGAGGAGGTCTCGCTCGTCGGACTCGAGGCGCAGCGCCCGGGCCAGCGCGCCCAGGACCTGCGCCGAGGGATGCGGCCCCCGCCCCTGCTCGAGGCGCACGACGTAGTCGACCGAGACGCCCGCCAGCAGCGCGAGCTCCTCGCGGCGCAACCCGTCGACACGGCGGCGGAGGCCGACGGGCAGACCGACGTCCTCGGGGCGCACCCGGGCGCGCGCCCGACGCAGCACCCGGGCGAGCTCGTCGCGGTTGGTCCCAGCCGTCACCTGACCAGCATGGCGCGCTCGCGACCGGCGCGGGTAGGACCGCCGGTCCCACGCTCGACCGGCCCTGTCACCGGCCGCGGACCCGAGCCACGGTGGAGCCATGACCACCTCTCCTCCCACCGCCCTCGTCCGCGGCCACGTCACCGCCCTCGTCACCGGCAGCAACAAGGGGCTCGGCGCCGAGACGACCCGGCGGCTGGCGGCTCTCGGCTGGACCGTCTGGATGGGCGCCCGCGACGTCGCCGCGGCGCACGCCACCGCCGACCGCATCCGCCGCGACCAGCCCGACGCCGACCTGCGCCCCGTCGCGCTCGACGTGACCGACCCGGCCTCGGTCGACGCGGCCCGCGAGACCGTCGGCGCCTCCGGCACCGGCCTCGACGTGCTGGTCAACAACGCCGGCGTCGCCGACCCGTCGACGCTCGTCACCGCCGCCACCCGGGCCGAGGACCTGCTGCCGACGTACGCCGTCAACGTGCTCGGCCCGGTCCGGGTGACCGAGGCGTTCCTCCCGCTCCTGCAGGAGTCGCCGACCGCGCGCGTCGTGATGGTCTCGAGCGGCCTCGGCGACCTGACCCACGTCAACGACCCGGAGCGCGCCGAGCACGGGGTGCCGGGGTTCGTCTACCAGTCCTCGAAGGCGGCGCTCGACATGATCGCCGACCGCTACGACGCCGCGCTCTCCGACGTGCGGGTCCGGGCGGTCGACCCGGGTTACACCGCCACGGACCTCAACGGCCACAGCGGTCCGCAGACCCTCACCGAGGGCACCGACGCGATCGTCGCCGCGGCGAGCGCCGAGGCGGTGCCGGCCGGCAAGTTCGACCGCACGCACCTCTCGGTCGACCTCGGGAGCGGTGTCGGCGCGGCCTCCTAGGGTGGAGGCATGGCAGCAGCGACCTCCCTCAGCATCGGCGCGCACGTCGACCAGGCCGACCCGATCGCCGAGGCGCAGGCGCGCGAGGCGCCGCTGGTGCAGTTCTTCCTCGGGGACCCGCAGGGTTACAAGGGCCCGGAGTTCCGACGCGAGGGCGGAGCCGAGGCGCTGCGGGCCGACGCCGAGGCCGCCGGCATCGACCTCTACGTCCACGCTCCCTACATCGTCAACGTCGCCACGACCAACAACCGCATCCGCATCCCGAGCCGCAAGCTGCTGCAGCAGCACGTCGACGCCGCCGCCTCGATCGGGGCCAAGGGGCTGATCGTCCACGGCGGCCACGTCGGCAAGGACGACGACCCCGAGAAGGGGTTCGACAACTGGCGCAAGGCGATCGAGGCGACCGACCTCAAGCTCCCGCTGCTCATCGAGAACACCGCCGGTGGCGACAACGCCATGACCCGCTACCTCGAGCGCATCGCCCGGGTCTGGGACGCGATCTCCGCGGCCGAGGGGTTCGAGCAGGTCGGGTTCTGCCTCGACACCTGCCACGCCCACGCGGGGGGCAACGCGCTCGAGACCGTGGTCGTGGACGTGCGCGCCATCACCGGGCGCATCGACCTGGTGCACTGCAACGACAGCCGCGACGAGTTCGACTCGGGCGCCGACCGCCACGCCAGCCTCGGCGCCGGCAAGGTCGACCCCGACCTGCTCGCCGCGGTCGTGCGCGACGCGGGTGCCCCCGTGGTGTGCGAGACACCCGGTGGACCGGTCGAGCACAGCGAGGACTTCGCCTGGCTCCGCGAGCGTCTCTGACCCCTCACAGGTAGGCCACAGGGCGACCACACCGCCGCGCCAGCCGCGGCGTCGACGGTGGAGGGCATGATGCTCACCACCACCGCGCACGATCCCGCGCACGACCCGGCACCGCCGGCGCCCGCCCCCGCCGACCCGTCCCCCGGCGTACGCCGGCCCGGCTGGGAGCGACCCGCCCTGATCGGTCTGCTCGCCGCGACCGCTCTGCTCTACCTGTGGGGGCTGAGCGAGTCGGGCTGGGCCAACAGCTTCTACGCCGCGGCGGCCCAGGCCGGCTCGGAGTCGTGGAAGGCGTTCTTCTTCGGCTCCTCCGACGCGGCCAACGCGATCACGGTCGACAAGACGCCGCTGGCCCTGTGGCCGATGGCGCTGTCGATCCGCATCTTCGGCCTGAGCTCGTGGAGCCTGCTGGTGCCGCAGGCACTCGAGGGCGTCGCGGCCGTCTGGCTGCTCGTCGCCACCGTGCGCCGCGCGACCGGTTCGGCCGGCGCGGGGCTCATCAGCGGCGCCGTCATGGCGCTGACGCCGGTGGCGGTGCTGATGTTCCGCTTCGACAACCCCGACGCGATGCTCGTGCTGCTCCTCGTCGCCTCGGCGTACGCCACGCTGCGCGCGGTCGAGCGGCCCGCCGAGGGCCGCACGGCCCACCCGGTGCGGTGGCTCGCCCTGGCCGGAGCCCTGGTGGGGCTCGCCTTCCTCGCCAAGATGCTGCAGGCGCTGCTGGTGGTGCCCGCGCTCGGCCTGGTCTACCTGCTCTTCGCCCACACGAGCATCCCCAAGCGCATCGGACACCTGCTCGTCGGCCTCGTGTCGATGGTCGCCGCCGCCGGCTGGTGGGTCGCGATCGTGTCGCTGTGGCCGGCCGACGACCGTCCCTACATCGGCGGCAGCCAGAACGACTCCGTGCTCGAGCTGACCCTCGGCTACAACGGTCTGGGTCGCCTCACCGGTGACGAGACCGGCTCCGTGGGCGGCGGGGGCGGCGGCGCCGGCGGCGGGATGTGGGGCGAGACCGGCATCACGCGGATGTTCGGCTCCGAGGTCGGCGGTCAGATCGCCTGGCTCCTGCCGGCCGCGCTGGTCCTGCTCGTCGCCGGGCTGTGGTTCGCCCGCCGCGGGCTCGGCGACCGCGTCGTCCGCGCCAGCCTCGTGCTCTGGGGCGGCTGGCTGCTCGTGACCGCGGTGACGTTCAGCTTCATGGCCGGCATCTTCCACGCCTACTACACCGTCGCGCTGGCCCCCGCGATCGGCGCGCTCGTCGGCACCGGCGCCTGGCTGCTCTGGCGGCACCGCACGTCGTACGCCGCCGCGCTGGTCGGCGCCGCCACCACCGCGCTGACCGCGGTCACGGCGTTCACCCTGCTCGGCCGCAGCGCCGACTTCGTGCCCTGGCTGCGCTGGGTCGTGCTCCTCGGCGGACTGCTGGTCGCCCTCGCCGTCGCGGCGATGGGCCACCTGCCGAGGCGGCTCGCCGCCGGGGTCGCGGCCGCCGCACTGGTCGTCGGGCTCGCCGGTCCCGCGGCGTACAGCCTCGAGACGGCGGCCACCGCCCACACCGGCTCGATCCCGACCGCGGGTCCCTCGACGGGCAGCGGGTTCGGCGGGCGGGGCGGCGGTCCCGGCGGCGGTGGCGGCGGGTTCGGCGGCGGCACGCCGCCCACCCAGGGCCAGACCGGCGGCCAGACCGGCGGCCAGACCCAGGCGCCGACCGGTGGACAGACCGGCGGTGGCGGTGCCGGCGGTCTGCTCAGCGGCAGCGAGCCGACCGAAGCGATCACCTCGCTGCTCCTCGAGGACGCCGACGACTACACCTGGGTCGCTGCGGCCGTGGGCTCCAACAGCGCCTCCGGCTACCAGCTGGCGACCGAGGAGCCGGTCATGGCGATCGGCGGGTTCAACGGCTCCGACCCGGCGCCGACGCTGGCGGAGTTCCAGGCCTACGTCGCCGACGGCGAGATCCACTGGTTCATCGGTGGCGGCGGCTTCGGCGGGCAGAACGGCGGCAGCAGCGCGAGCAGCGAGATCGCCGCGTGGGTCGAGGCCAACTTCACCGCGACCACCGTCGACGGGGTCACGCTCTACGACCTCAGCGGTGGCACCAGCACCGGGACCGCGTCGTGACCGCGCTCTGGGCGGATGCCCCCGCGGAGGGCGGCACAGCCACCACCACGCTCGACGTGGTGATCCCGGTCTACAACGAGGAGGTCACGCTCGAGGCGTCGGTGCTGCGGGTGCGCGAGCACCTCGCGACGCTGCCGTGGTCCGCGCGGGTGACCATCGCCGACAACGCCAGCACCGACGGCACCGCGGTCCTGGCCCGGCGGCTGGCCCACACCCACGACGACGTGCGGGTCGTGCACCTGCCGGAGAAGGGGCGGGGTCGCGCGCTCAAGCACGTGTGGAGCACGTCGGACGCGGCGGTCCTGGTCTACATGGACGTCGACCTGTCGACCGACCTCAACGCGCTGCTCCCGCTCGTCGCCCCGCTCATCAGCGGCCACAGCGACCTGGCCATCGGCAGCCGGCTGCGCCACGACTCCCGCGTCGTGCGCGGCCCGAAGCGGGAGGTCATCAGCCGCGGCTACAACCTGCTGGTCAAGGGCGCGCTGCGCACACGCTTCTCCGACGCGCAGTGCGGCTTCAAGGCGATCCGCGCCGACGTCGCCCACGAGGTGCTGCCGCTGGTCGAGGACGACGCGTGGTTCTTCGACACCGAGCTCCTCGTGCTCGCCGAGCGCGCCGGGCTGCGCATCCACGAGGTGCCGGTCGACTGGGTCGACGACCCCGACAGCCGCGTCGACATCGCGCGCACGGCGTACGACGACCTGCGCGGCATCGCGCGCCTCGGACGCAACCTGGTCACGGGCCGCCTCCCGCTCGGGGGCGTCACCGAGCGGCTCGGGCGGGCGCAGGCCGAGGCGGGCAGCGGACGGCTCGGCTCGCAGGTGGCGCTCTTCGCGCTCGTGGGCGTTGCCTCGACGCTCGCCTACGCCCTGCTGTTCCTGGTGTTCCGACAGCTCACCGGACCGCTCACGGCCAACCTGCTGGCGCTGCTGGTGACGGCGGTGGCCAACACCGCGGCCAACCGGCGCCTCACGTTCGGCGTACGCGGCCGGCAGGACGCCCTGCGCCACCAGGTGCAGGGGCTGGTGGTCTTCGCGGTCGGGCTGGGCGTCACGAGCGCGACGCTGTGGGGCCTCGAGGGGGCCGGTCACGTCACCGAGGTCGTCGCCCTCACCGCGGCCAACCTGCTGGTGACCGTCATGCGGTTCGTCGCGCTGCGGACGTGGGTGTTCGCGCGGCATCGCTGAGGCCGAGGGGCACGACCTCCACCTCGCAGACCTCGTGCACGATCTCGCGGTCGGGGTGGCGCCGCTCGAGCCGCAGGGTGCCGGCGGCGCCACCGAAGGCCAGGAAGTGCAGCTCGTGGGGCTCGGCCCCGGACGCGGGCTCCAGCGGCAGCAGGTGGCCCGGGTGGGCCGCCACCCGCCAGCGGCTCGCCCCCAGGCGCGGGCGGAACCGCAGGCACAGCTGTTCCCCGGCGCCGAGCTCGACGATGGTGCCGGGGCGGGGGTCGGACAGGGTGAGGTGCTCGCTCATGCCTCCCAGGAGCGGCCGGCGTCCCGCCTGATACGTCCGTCGCGGACTACCCGAAGCAGACGAACGGCGCGGGGGCGGAGCGGGGCGTGACGGGGTCGACGGCGGCGGCGAGGGCGGAGGCCGGGTCGGTGCCGGCGGCCAGGGCACGGTGGACGCGGACAAGGGTGTCGTGGGCGGCGTCGTCGGCGACCGCGGCGGGGCTGGCCACGACACAGCGGGCGCCGGCGTGAAGCCAGGCGGCGGACATGCCGATGAGCTCCTCGCCCCACCGCACCGACGAGCGGCCGACCTCGCAGGCGGAGAGCAGGACGACGTCGGGGACCGACGTGAGCCGGTCGACGTCGTAGCCGAACCACGGGCCGTCGTCGAGCTCGAGGCCCGAGAACAGCGGGTTGTCGGCCGCGTGCCGGCCGTGCGCCGCGACGTGCAGCACGTCGACCCGCCCGGCGAGGTCGGTGACCGCCTCGGCCGTGGCCGCTGGGCCGGCCAGCACCTCGGCGCGCGACCAGGCCGAGGCGGCGGCGCGCACCTCGGCCTCGGCGCGCGGCACCCGCGGACCGGCGACGAACCCGCCCACCCCGAGCCGCATCGGCCGTGCCGCCCGGTCGAGCCACGAGGTCGCGCTCTGCGCCACGGTGACCGGCCGTCCGACGAGCCCCGGCAGGAGCGCCCACGGCACCCCGGCCAGCACCCCCGACGGCGTGAGCACCACCCGGCGGTCCCCGAGGTCGGCCAGCAGTGGCGCGACCAGCACGTCGCCCAGGCGCACGAGCCGCTCGGCGAGCGCGGAGCGCACCACCGTCGACACCGCGGCGGGGAGGCCGGTGCCGGCCGAGACGTCGAGGTCGGCGAGCAGTCCGCCGAGCAGGGCGTCGAGTGCGGCGCGGCCGCCGAGGTCGTGACGGCGGGTGCCGGCGCCGGTGACGACGAGGGCGACGACCCGCTCCGCGGTGACGACGTACGCCGCGAGCGCGGTGTCGTCGCCGAGCCCGGCCACGACCGCGTCGAGCGGCGCGGGTGAGGCGTAGGCACCGGAGCCGCGCCGCTGCCAGGCGCGCTCGCGGACCCGGCGGCGCAGCTCGGCCTCACGCTCGGGGCCGGGCGCGGCGCGCAGCTCGGCGAGGTCGGCCGCGACGGCCGGGTCCTGCGGGGTGCGGACAGGCTGCACCCGCGAGGCCAGCATCCGGGCGCGCTCGGACCACTCGAGCAGCACCGCGTCGGAGCGCGACCCGACGGCGAGGGCCTGCCCGCGCACGCCGAGGCGCACCCCGAGGCCGACGACGTTGGTCTGGAGGTCGAGGGAGCCGAAGGAGCTCTGCCAGGCGTGCAGGTCGTCGAGTCCGGCGCGCAGGTGGCGCAGGGCGTCGGCGCGACGGGTCGCGAGCTCGGCGCGCACGTCGCGCTCGGCGAGCCGCAGCTCGAGCGGCGCCGAGCGCGGCACCCGCGGCACGGGTCGACCGCGCGACGCGCGGGCCTGCTCGAGGCGCACCTCGAGGGCGAGGTGGCCGAGCCGCTGCTGCGCGAGCTCGGGCAGCAGGGTCGCCGCGCGGTCCGCGAGCCCGGCGGTGCGCCCGGCGCGCGAGTCGCAGACGAGCGCCTGGGCCTCGGCGCGCACCCGCCAGCGCGGTGCGCCGCTGCGCTCGAAGAGGTCGCGGGCGCGCCGTGCGGCGGCTGCGGCCCGCGGGTCGCCGCGCAGCGCCCCGGCCCGGGCGACGGCGAGCTCGGCCTCACCGCGCCGCTGCGCGAGCCGGCGCCGGGCGTACTGCTGCGCGGCCGAGCGCAGGGCGGAGAGCCCCTCGTCGTGGAGTCCCGCGGCGAGGAGGACCTCGGCGCGGTCCTGGTCGACCATCGCGACGAGCGCGGGGCCGCCCTGGGCCTCGACCTCACCGCGCGCACCGTCCATGAGGCGCAGCGCTGCGACCAGGTCACCGCGCCGGAACTCGACGTAGCCGAGGTTGTGCTCGGCCTTGGCCGCCGCGAGCGGGTCGCCGCCCACGACGAACGACGCCCGGGCCGCCGCGAAGTCGCCGGCCGCGAGGTCGAGCGCACCGCGCTGCAGGTGGACGTTGCCGCGGTTGAGGTGGACGTTGCCGAGACCGACCGGGTCTCGCGTGAGGGGAACGGCCGCGTCGAAGGCCGCGATCGCCGCCTCGCCCTCGCCGCGGAGCATCTCGACCAGTGCGACCTGGCGCAGCAGCACCCCGCGGGTCTCCTCGCCGATGCCGTGGGGGGACGACAGCGCTTCGCGGCACAGCCGCAGCGCCCCCTCGGGGTCGCCGGTCTCCGAGAGGACGTAGGCCAGGCTGGCGTCGATGCGGGCCCGCAGGTCGCCCGCACCGCTCAGCTCGCGGGCCCGCTCGAGGTGGCGCCGCGCCTCGGCGTGCCGTCCCCGGTTGAGCGCGCCCACACCCCGGCGGTGCAGCTCCTCGGCCGTGGGCACGGCTCATTGTGGCGGCTCAGCGGCCCCCTTGGAGGCTGCTGATCAACGGGGGTGGATGTCAGCGTCGTCCCGGTGCGTGCACGGGTGGTGCCGACGAGGGAGCCGTGCCGGAGGCACGGCGACTGAGGAGAAGCCGCTCGGGTGCGTGCTGGGGCGGGGCTGACGCCGCCCTCTGCCATTGATCATGAGCCTCCTAGGCACGCACCGACGGCCGCGGTGACCACCGACGCCGCGTGCGCGGGCTCGTCGACGGCGCCGGTGCCGTCGACCCGGCCCACGAGCTCTCGGGCGATGAGCCCCGCCGCGATCGGGGCGCTGAACGACGTCCCGCTCCAGATGCCGAACCCGCCGGTGAAGTCGTCGGGGTCGAGCGACTCGCGCGTGCGGCCGTCGTACGTCGTGCGCGCGACGGGCTCGAACCCGCCCTGGAACGGCGGCATGGTGCTCATCAGGGCCGCACCCGGCTGGTAGGTCGAGACCCAGTCGCCGGTGTTGGTGAACAGCGCGTCGGTGCCGTTGGGGTTGAGGGCGCCGACCGCGACGACGGGGCTCGCGGACTGCGCCGGCGCGAAGCCGGCGGGGTAGCACTTGCGGTCGGTCGCGTCGTTGCCCGCCGAGCAGACGACCACGACGCCGTTGTCGCTGAGCTGGTCGAGGACGCCGGTCATCACCGGGTCGAAGGCGAGGTCGTCGGGCGACTCGTGGTAGTAGCCCATCGACAGGTTGAGCACGTCGAGCGCGTGACCGCCCTCCTCCCCCGCGCGGTAGCGGCGGGCGAGCTCGGCGATCTGGGTCAGGGCCGTCACCAGGTCGGACTCGACGATCGGGCCCTCGGACGGCACCACGCGCCAGGCCAGGATGTCGGCGTCGGGACAGAGCTGGTGGACGAGCCCCGCGATGAAGGTGCCGTGGCCCGAGAGCTGGTCGATGACGCCGTCCTCGGGGCCGACCTGGTCGCCGTGGAGCTCGGGGTCGGTCGAGGACAGCGCGTAGCCGATCGCGGTGCCGCCCAGGCGCACGTCGGTGTCGACGACGCCGTCGAGCCACGGGTGCTTCGCCCAGCAGCCGGTGTCGAGGATGCCCACGACCGGTCGTCGGGTCGTGAGCTCGGCGTCGGGCGTGCGGCAGGGCGGCGGGCCGACGTAGGCGACCGGTTGGCGCCCTCCGCGGCCGGGGACGACGTAGCCCATCGCCGGGTCGGAGTTGTGGAGCGGGTCGGAGTTGTGCAGCGGGTCGGAGTTGTGGAGCGGGTTGGGCCAGAACGTCGTGGCGTGCAGGACGTGGTCGAGACCGACGGTGCGCAGCACGTCGGCGCGGCCCGTCGCCCGCGCCTGCTGCAGCAGCAGGAACCCGTCGGGCGGACGCACCGCCCGGCCGTCGGCGACGCTGATCGCGACCTTGACCACGCCGTAGCCGAGCCCGCGGGTGCGGGCGTCCTCGCCCTCGACCTCGATGCGCCAGCCCAGCTCCTCCGCGGCGCGCGCGAGCTCGGCCTCCACGGCCGCCTGGTCGGCGGTCTTGGGGAAGATCACCCGCGGTCCGACGTACGCCGTAGGCAGGGGCGGGGCCTCGCCCGCCAGCTGGGGAGCCTTCGACGGGTCGAGCACCCGCACCGCGTGACGATGGTGCAGCCGGTGGGCGTGACCGGCGCGGCGTCGGTCGGGGGTCTGGGGCGGCAGCGGCACGGGGTCTCCTCAGAGCTCGAAGGCAGGGGTCTGGAACGCCGGGGCACCGGTGCCGGGCTCGAGGCGCAGCCGCAGCAGCCCGGGCGCGAGGTCGGGCAGCTCGAAGCGGCCGGTGGCCCCGACGGCAAGCGTGGCGACGTCGGCCCAGCCGTGGCGCACCGCGCGCTGCACCGTGACGGTCACCGGCACCGGCGGCACCACCCAGCCGTCGAGGCGGGCGCCGGCGAGGCGCACCAGCAGCTCGAGACCGGCGTGGCTGAACCGCATCGTGTACGCCGCACCCGGGGCGCCGCGCGTGCCGGCGAGGTCCTCGGAGCGCTCGACCAGCAGCATGAGCTCGAGGTCGAGGCCACCGGCCTCGGCCTCCGCCGCCAGGGTCGCGGCCGCCTGCATCCGCGCGACGAGTCCGGTGGGCACGGGGTCGCGCTGCTCCCACACGGTGCGCACCAGCACGAGGAGCTCCTCCTCGCTGGGGTCGGTCGGGTCAGCCACGGTCGCTCCCTCCGCCGGCGAGCTCGGCCCGCAGCTTGTCCAGGCAACGCCCGCGGGTGGGGCCGATGCTGCCGATCGGCATGGCGAGCTCGGCGGCGACGGAGGCGTAGTCAGGGCGGTGCTCGAAGGCGACGATCCTCAGCAGCCGGCGGCAGCGCTCGCCGAGCCGGTCGACCGCGGCCCAGAGCAGCCGGTCCTCGTCGCGGCGCACGACGTCGGCCTCGGGCGAGGTCGCATCGGGCAGTCGGGGGGCGAGGTCGTCGTCCTCGGTCGCCAGCGAC
Source organism: Nocardioides flavescens (assembly GCF_009823805.1). Taxonomy (GTDB): domain Bacteria; phylum Actinomycetota; class Actinomycetes; order Propionibacteriales; family Nocardioidaceae; genus Nocardioides; species Nocardioides flavescens. Next base: position 43,207 of record NZ_WUEK01000012.1, read on the forward strand.
CGGCCGGCGGCCTTCGCCACCCGCCACGCCTCGCGCCGCGCGGAGGTGGTGAGCCAGGAGCCGACGGCAGCCGGGTCGTGCACCGCGTCGCGCGAGCGCACCAGGGCCAGCCAGGTCGTCTGCACGACGTCCTCGGCCACCTCGGCGGGCAGCCGGTGGGCCCGCACCACCTGCCACAGCACGGGCGTCATCACCCGCACGAGGTCGTCGAGGGCGAGCGCGTCGCCGCCGCGCCAGCGCACGAAGGCGTCGCTCGCCGCTGCCCACACCTCCTGCGGGTGGGCGGGACGGGCGCGGTCGAGGCTCACGCACGCCTCCTCGTCCTGGAGCTCGTCCTGGAGCTCGTCTCGAAGGCTCTCCACACCGCACAGGAGAGCGGGGCCAGCCGCCTGATACATCTCCCCGAGAACGACGCGCACCAGCCTGGCAGAGCCCGGGCCGGACGGCGAGACCCAGCGGCTCGGTAGCCTCGTCGAGTGCCTGCGCTGTCCGTCCGACCCATCACCGACGAGCAGCACCGGGCGTTCGTGGAGCGCCAACCCTGGACGAGCTTCCTGCAGACCCCCGCGTGGGGCACGGTCAAGACGGAGTGGCGCAGCGAGTCCATCGGCTGGTTCGCCGGCAGTGACTCCGAGCCCGTCGGTGCGGCCCTGGTGCTGCACCGTCCGGTGCCGAAGCTGCGCCGCTGGTCGCTGGCCTACCTCCCCGAGGGCCCGGTGATCGACTGGGCCGCCGCCGACCTCTCGCAGTGGCTCGAGCCGATGTCGGCCTACCTGCGCAGCCAGGGTGCCTTCGGCGTGCGCATGGGCCCGCCCGTGACGACCCGGCGCTGGGACGCCGCGGCGGTCAAGCAGGGCCTCGCCGACCCCGACGTACGCCGTCTCACGGACGTCGCGCCCACCCACCGCGACCCCGTCGGCAACCGGGTCGTCTCGCAGCTGCGCGAGCTCGGCTGGCGCAGCCAGGCCGCCGAGGACGGCTTCGGGTCGGGCCAGCCGCAGTACAACTTCGAGGTGCCGCTCGTGCGCCGCTCCTCCGACGGCGCGACCGAGGCGCTCACCGAGGCCGAGGTGCTCGCGGGGATGAACCAGCTCTGGCGCCGCAACATCAAGAAGGCCGACAAGGCCGGCGTCGAGGTCACCACGGTCGGGGTCCGCGACGGCGCGGAGGCGCTGCGGGCCGCGGTCGAGCGCTTCCACGCGCTCTACCTCGAGACCGCCGAGCGCGACCGCTTCACCCCGCGCCCGGTCGACTACTTCCACCGGATGACCGAGGCGATGGGCGCCGAGGACCCCGACCGGATCTCGTACTGGTTCGGCGAGCACGAGGGCGAGCTCGTCGCCGCGACGCTGATGGTCCGCGTCGGCGTGCACGTCTGGTACTCCTACGGCGCCTCCTCGACCGCCAAGCGCGACGTGCGCGGCTCCAACGCCGTGCAGTGGCAGATGATGCGCGATGCGCTCGCCGCCGGCGCCGACGCCTACGACCTGCGCGGCATCGCGCCCACCCTCGACAGCGACGACCACCACGTCGGGCTCGTCCAGTTCAAGGTGGGCACCGGTGGGGAGGTCGTCGAGTACGCCGGGGAGTGGGACCTGCCGCTGCGCCGCCCGCTGTACGCCGCCTTCGACCTCTACATGAGCCGGCGCGGGTGAGGAGCGAGCGATGAGCGTGACCCTGCACGTGGACGGCGAGCGCTGGCGCACCCACCTGCGCTCGGTCGCCGACGCCCACCCCGGCCTGACCCCCGTCGTCAAGGGCAACGGCTACGGCTTCACCGCGGGCCGGCTGGCCCGGCGCGCGGACTGGCTCGGCGTCGACACCATCGCCGTCGGCACCTACGACGAGCTCGAGCACGTCGAGTCCCGCTTCGGCGGCGACCTGCTCGTGCTGACCCCGTGGCGCCCGTCGGTGCGCGAGCTCGACCCGGCCCTGGCCCGCCGCGTGGTCCACACCGTGTCGCGGCCCGAGGACCTCCCGGCGCTGCTCGAGCGCCACCCCGACGCGCGCTACGTCCTCGAGCTGCTCACCTCGATGCGCCGCCACGGCATGAGCGCCGCCGAGCTGCGGGCCCTCGCACCCTCGGTTCGCCGTACGCCGCTGCAGGGCGTCGCCGTCCACCTCCCCCTCGCCGGCGGCTCGCACCTCGGCGAGGTCGAGCGGCTGCTCGACGACGTCGTCGGCGCCGAGCTGCCCGGGGCGCCGGCCACGACGCTGTGGGTCAGCCACCTCACCGGCGGCGAGCTCGACACCCTCCGCGCCCGCTGGCCCGAGCTGACCGTGCGCCCGCGCATCGGCACCGACCTGTGGCTCGGCGACCGCGGCGCGCTGCGCGTGAGCGCGACCGTGCTCGACGTGCACCGCCTGCACCGCGGCGAGGTCTTCGGCTACCGCGGCCGCACCGCCCCCCGCGAGGGCCACCTCGTCATCGTCAGCGGCGGCACCGCCCACGGCATCGGCCTCGAGAGCCCGCAGGGTCAGCTCGGCCTGCGCGACCGCGCCGCCGTCGTCGCCCGCGGCGGCATGGAGGCCCTCGGCCTCACCCGCTCGCCGTTCTGGATCGGCGGCAAGCAGCGGCTCTTCGCCGAGCCGCCGCACATGCAGGCCTCGATGCTCTTCCTGCCCGCCGACTCCACCCCGCCCGCCGTCGGCGACCTCGTCGACGTGCGGTGCCGGTTCACCGCCACGGCCTTCGACCGCGTCGAGTTCAGCTGACCCCGGTGGTTGAGGAAGGCCGCTCCCGTTGGTTGAGGAAGGCCGCTCCCGTTGGTTGAGGAAGGCCGCTAGGCCTGTCTCGAAACCACGCAACCGCGAGCGGTGGTTTCGAGACGGTCGCTGGCGCGACCTCCTCAACCAGCGGTGCTCGGGACTCGCTGCTCGACCAGCGGGGGGCTGACGGCGCGGACGGGGTCGTGGCGGGGGACCCAGACGTCGCGGGCGACGAGGGCGACGAGGTAGAGCTCGCCGAGCATCCGCAGGACGATGGCGATCCAGTAGAACCCCACGTCGTCGCCGCCGGCGGGCTGCAGCGCACCGTCGAGGTACCACCACACCGAGGCGAAGTAGACGACCTCGGTCGCCTGCCAGACCAGCTGGTCGCGCCAGCGCGGGCGGGCGAGCACGGCGAGCGGCAGCAGCCACAGGACGTACTGCGGCGAGTAGACCTTGTTGACGAGCAGGAAGCCCGCGACCACCAGGAAGCCGAGCTGGGCGAGCCGCGGGGTCGACGGAGCGCGCAGGCCGAGCACGGCGACCCCGGCGCACCAGAGCAGGAAGAAGCCCCACGACCAGTGGTTGACGGTCTCGGGCGTGATCGTCGCCCCGCTCGCCTGCTGCAGGACCAGCCAGATCGAGCCGAGGTCGGGGCCGCGCTCGGAGTTGAAGCTCCAGAAGACCTTCCACTCCGCGGGCCCGGAGAGGTACGCCGGGAGGTCGACGACGACCCAGGTGACGGCGGCCGCGGCGCAGGTCAGGGCGAGCTCGGGCCAGCGGCGCCGGCGCAGGCAGATGACGGCGATGCCCCCGAGCAGGAAGAGCGGGTAGAGCTTGACGGCGGTGCCCAGCCCGATGAGCACCCCGGTCGCGACCGGCTTGTCGCGCGACCAGGTCCACAGCGACGCGGCGACGAGGACGACGGGCAGCATGTCCCAGTTGATGAGCGCGGTGAGCGCGAGCGCCGGGGAGAGCGCGAACGCCGCGGCGTCCCACGGCCGGCGCCGGTGGACCCCGGCGAGCAGCCACGCCGAGAGCAGCGCCATCGCCGCGAAGGCGAGCGCGTTGACGATGACGAACGTGCCGAGCTCGGAGCGCACCTCGGGCGTGCCGGCGAGGTCACCAGCCGGGACGTCGCCGCGTGCGGACACGTCGGGTGAGCCGCTCACCCAGTGGGTGACCCAGGCCGCGCCCCACGCGAAGTAGGAGATGCCGACGGGGTACTCCATGACCTGGTAGCGCGAGCGGACCTGCGCGTCCTCGGTGTAGGGCCAGGCCAGCTCGGCCAGGCCGCGGCCGGTGTAGAGGAACGGCAGGTCGGTGTAGCACATGTGGGAGTAGCGCTCCTGCGCGAAGACCCAGTCGTCGTCGACGCACGCGCTCTTCTGCACCATGCCGAGCGAGAAGGTCACGGCCGCGAGGAGCAGCAGGACCCGGGTCGGCGTCCACCAGCGGTGGCCCGCCCAGCGGGTGCCGACCGGGCCGCCGACGCTCTCGCTGAGCGCGGCGACGACCGGGTCGTCGCGGGTCGGGTCGACGCGACCCTTCACCCGGGCGTCACCAGAACAGCCGGCCGAGCCAGGACGCCGTCATCACCGACAGCATCCGGGCCGCGGGCGTCGCCGTCGCCGCCGCAGGCGTCGTCGGGGTCACCGGTGTCGGCGTGGGCGTCGGGGTCGGCGTGACCACCGGCGGCTCGGGGGTGGGCGTCGGGGTCGGCGTCGGCACCACCGGGGTCGGCGTCGGGGTCGGCGTCGGCTGCTGGGTGGTCGGCTCCTGCGTCGGGATCGTCGGCGTCGGCACGACCTGGGTGTCGGTCGGTCGCTGCGTCGGCCTCTGCGTCGGCTTCGGGGTGCTCGGCGGCGGCGTGTAGGTCGGCGTCGGGGAGTGCCCGTCGTCCGGCGCCTCGCCGTCGACGTACGCCGGCTCGGGGAAGTCCTCGACGTCGGTGCCGTCGAGCGCCTTCTCCATGATCGAGGTCCAGGTCTCGGCCGGGTAGCTGCCGCCGAAGTACGACGGCAGCCAGCCGTCGAGCTTGCCGTTGCCCTTGCCGCGCACGTACATCACCGACGTGGCCAGCTGCGGGGTGAAGCCGGTGAACCACGACGACACGACGTCGTCCTGGTCGTTGGTCGAGGTGCCGGTCTTGCCGGCGGCCGGGCGGCCGAGGGAGAGCGCGGCCGTGCCCGAGCCGGACTGCACGACCTGCTGCATGGCGTAGGAGACGTCGGCGGCGATGTCGCTGCCCGCGATGGGCTCACCGTCGGAGGACTCGATGCCGTCGTCGGCCTTGATGACCTGCTGGTCGCTGACCCGGTGGTCGTAGAGGGTCTCGCCGTCGGCGTTGACCACCTTGTCGATGACGTAGGGCGAGGCGAAGCGGCCGCCGGCCGCGATCGTGCCGTAGGCGTTGGCCATGTTGATGGGGCTGACGGTGGCCGAGCCCAGCGCGATGCCGAGGAACGGCTCGAGGCCGGGGGTCGTCTTCGGGATGCCGTAGTCGTGCTTGCCCGGGCCCGGTGCGCGCGGGATGCCCATGACGTTCATGGTGTCCATGACCTTCTGAGGGCCGTCCGGGATCGAGTCGGTCAGGTCGACGAAGGCGGTGTTGATCGAGTCCTCGGTGGCCTTGAGCAGGCTGACCGACGAGCCGTAGTCGGTGTCGCCCTGGTTGCGGATCTCGGTGCCGTCGGGCAGCTCGAAGGGGCTGTTGCCCTCGAAGGTGTCCTTGAGCGAGAAGCCGGACTCCAGCGCCGCGGTCACCGCGAACGGCTTGAGCGAGGAGCCGGCCTGGCCGCCGGCGATGGCCCAGTTGATCTGGGAGTCGAGGTAGTCCTGCCCGGCGTACATCCCGCGCAGCGCGCCCGTGCCGGGCTCGACGCTGGCGACGCCGACGTGCAGCTCCTTGTCGCTGAACCCCTCGGGCCGCACGGCGGCGACCCCGTCCTCGGCGGCCTGCATGGCCTGCTTGGTGAACGTCGTGGTGATCCGCAGGCCGCCGCCGTCGATCTCGCCCTCGGTGAACGGCTCGCTGGTCGCGGCGTTGGTGAGGCCGAGGAGCTGGTCCTTGACCAGGCTCAGCACGTGGCCCTTCTGGCCGCCGTAGGTGCTGTCGGTGGTCACGGGCGGGAACGTCGGCAGCTTGCGCGAGGCCTGGGTGGCCTCGTCGGCGGTGATGTCGCCGCTCTCCGCCATGCCCTCGAGGACGTAGCGGTAGCGCTCGCGCAGCGCCTTGCGCGAGTCCTTGCCGTTGTCGGCGTCGAAGCGCGTCGGGTTGTTGATGACGCTGGCCAGCACCGCGCACTCCTGCAGCGTCAGCTCGGAGGCCGACTTCTTGAAGAACGCCTCCGCCGCGGCCTGCACGCCGTACGCGCCGCGGCCGAAGTAGATGGTGTTGAGGTAGCCCGCCAGGATCTCCTTCTTGCTCATGGTGCGCTGGAGCTTGAGGCTGAGGATCGCCTCCTTCACCTTGCGGGTGTAGGAGCGCTCCTGGCTGAGGTAGAGGATCTTGACGTACTGCTGGGTGATCGTGGAGGCACCCTGGGTGGCGTTGCCGCTGGCATTGCTGAACGCCGCGCGGGCGATGCCCTTGACGTCGATGCCGTTGTCGGACCAGAAGCTGCGGTTCTCGGCGGCGACGACCGCGTCCTTCATGTCCTGCGGGATCTCGTCGTAGCCGATGACGTCGCGGTTCTGCACCGCGAACTGGCCGATCTCGCTCTTGCCGTCCTGGTAGTAGACGTAGGTCGTCTGCGTCTCGAAGGCCTCGTTGGCCTCCGGGATGTCGGTGGTCGAGTAGAGGAAGGCGAAGGCGCCGACCCCGAGCAGGGCGAAGACGACGCCCGCCACGACGGTGTAGAGCGCGGCCCGCTTGAGCCGCGTCTTCCAGGTCTTCGGCTTCTTCGGCTTGCGGACGCTCTTCTCCGCGGTGCCGGGCCGGCCGGGGGGACGCTTCGTCGCGCCACCGGTCGAGCCGGTCGCCCCTGACGGTGCCTTGCGCTTGCCTGCCACGTCGCACGAGGTTACGCAACCCCGCCCAGAACCGCCCAGAACCGAGCCGAGGGCCCGCGGGCTCGACTCCGATCGGAGACGACGATGTACCGGTCCTTCGGGTTGTGGTGATGTATCGCTACGATAGGTCGCGTGGCGCGTCGTGCAGAGACCATCGAGCTGGCAGTCCTCGGACTGCTGCACGAGGGACCCATGCACGGCTACGAGCTGCGCAAGCGGCTCAACCTCATGCTCGGCTGGGGCCGGGTGCTGTCCTACGGCTCGCTCTACCCCACGCTGAAGAAGATGCTGCGCGGCGCCCTCATCGAGGAGTCGACGGCGTCCACGCCGACCTCACGGCGACCCAAGATCGTCTACCAGGTCACCGAGGCCGGCACGCGGGAGTTCGAGCGGCTGATGTCGGAGGTGGGTCCCACCGCCTGGGAGGACGACAACTTCGACATCCGCTTCGCGTTCTTCTCCTCCACCGACATGGAGATCCGGCTGCGGGTGCTCGAGGGCCGCCGCACCCGTCTCCAGGAGCGTCTCGACCGGGTCCAGCGCGAGCTCGCCATGACCCAGCAGGAGGTCGACCGCTACGCCGGGGAACTCCAGCGCCACGGCGTCGAGTCGGTCCAGCGGGAGGTCAACTGGCTCAGCGACCTCATCCGCGCCGAGCGCGACGACTCCTCGCGTCCCGCACCGTCGTCACCACCCGCTGCCCCGTCGGCAGCACCATCCGCAGCAGCACCAGAAACGTCCTGACGGACACGTCGCACCCCCGGGTGCACCAACAGAAGGGAACGCACCCCATGGGTTCGGTTCGAGTAGCAATCGTGGGCGTCGGCAACTGCGCGACGTCCCTCGTCCAGGGCGTCCACTACTACAAGGACGCCGACCCGTCCGGCACCGTGCCGGGCCTGATGCACGTCACCTTCGGCGACTACCACGTCGGTGACGTCGAGTTCGTCGCGGCGTTCGACGTCGACGACCTCAAGGTCGGCAAGGACCTCTCCGAGGCCATCAACGCCTCGCAGAACAACACCATCAAGATCGCCGACGTCCCGACTCTCGGTGTCGAGGTCCAGCGCGGCCACACCCTCGACGGCCTCGGCAAGTACTACCGCGAGACCATCGACGAGTCCTCGGCCGAGCCGGTCGACGTCGTGCAGGTCCTCAAGGACACCCAGGCCGACGTCCTCGTCTCCTACCTCCCGGTGGGCTCCGAGGAGGCCGACAAGTTCTACGCCCAGTGCGCCATCGACGCCGGCGTCGGCTTCGTCAACGCCCTGCCCGTCTTCATCGCCTCCGACCCCGAGTGGGCCGAGAAGTTCCGCGCCGCGGGCGTCCCGATCGTCGGCGACGACATCAAGAGCCAGGTCGGTGCCACCATTACCCACCGCGTGCTCGCCAAGCTGTTCGAGGACCGCGGCGTCGCGCTGGACCGCACCTACCAGCTCAACGTCGGCGGCAACATGGACTTCAAGAACATGCTCGAGCGCGAGCGCCTGGAGTCCAAGAAGGTCTCCAAGACCCAGGCCGTGACCAGCAACCTCAAGGGCGAGCTGGCCAACAAGATCTCCGACCGCAACGTCCACATCGGTCCCTCGGACCACGTGGCCTGGCTCGACGACCGCAAGTGGGCCTACGTCCGCCTCGAGGGTCGCGCCTTCGGCGACGTCCCCCTCAACCTCGAGTACAAGCTCGAGGTCTGGGACTCCCCGAACTCCGCCGGCATCATCATCGACGCCGTCCGCGCCGCGAAGATCGCCAAGGACCGCGGCATCGGCGGCCCGATCGTCTCCGCGTCGTCGTACCTCATGAAGTCCCCGCCGGTGCAGCTGCCCGACGACGAGGGCCGCGCCCGCGTCGAGGCGTTCATCCGCGGCGAGGAGTGACCCTCACCCGCTGAGGCACCCCGGCTCCACCGAAGGCCCGCTCCCCGTCCGGGGGGCGGGCCTTCGTCGTACGCCGGCAGCGGGAGTGGTTTCGAGACGGTCGCTGCACGACCTCCTCAACCACCGTGACGGTGGTTGAGGAAGGACGAAGTCCTGTCTCGAAACCACTCACCGCTTGTCCCGGTGCTCCCACGCCCGGCTGGCGAGCGCGGGCAGGTCCTCCCACCGCCCCTCGATCAGCGCGATGCGCTTGCGCCGGTTCCACCCCTGCACCATCTTCTCGAACGCGAACGCCTCGTCGACCCGGGCGAAGTCCGCGCACCACCACAGCACCATCGGCCGCCGGCGCCGGGTGTACGCCGCTCCGGTGCCGTCGTTGTGCTGACCCATGCGGCGTTCCAGGTCGACCGTGCTCCCGACGTAGAACGAGCCGTCAGCGCAACCGAGGATGTAGGTCCAGGCCATGGGCACGACTTTGAGTGCATCTGGCCTCTGATCCGAGACGTCCGGTGAGACCTGTGGACTGGCACCCTGGTGAGGCCGCCTGTGGACGATGAGTGGTTTCGAGACGGTCGTTGCACGACCTCCTCAACCACCGGGGTCTCGAGTCGACCACCGGGCGAGGCTCCGGGACCGGCGAAACACGAAGTTCACACGGCTGTTGCTACTGGCGCGTAACCCCGGGGGGTGGGGGCCGTTGGTGGTGCCAGACGCCGGTCAGGGGGATCGGCCCATCGCTCCCGAACGAGGCCGCCATGCCCTTCTCGGTCCACCGTCGTCTGCTCGCCCCGCTGCTCAGCGGGGCCCTGGCGCTCGCCGTCGCACCGGCGCTGAGCGCACCCGCCACCGCCGTGCCGTCCGTGGCGCCCGCCGCCGCCACTGGTCCGGCCTCGCTCGGCACCCCGTCGCGTACGACGGTCGGCGCGCTCACGCTGGAGAACTCCTTCGTCAGCGCGGTCGGCTGGGTCAAGCCGGCCGGGACGGCCGGTCAGGACGGGACCTACCCGTCGCGGCTGCTGCTCCGCAACAGCGCCGCCGTGCCGACGGCGGCGACGGTGACCCTCACCGCGCCCGACGGCACCAGCGTGCTCAGCGCCTCTGGCCCGGGCACCCACGCCGTCGCAGGCGCCGGCTCGTCGGTGACCTGGACGGTGACGGTCCCGGCGGCCGCCTCAGCCAAGGCCCCCGGCACGGCCACCCTCGTCCTCCAGCAGCGGGCCGACTCGCTCGCGGAGACGCCGACACTGGTGTGGCGCGACCTCTCGACCACCGCGACGCTGAAGGTCGGCACCTCGACCGGCTCGCCGGCGTACTCCCACGGCCCGAAGGTCATCCCGCCGTCGTCGACCTACGACACGGCGCGGTACGGCGACCGGCCGTTCCCGATCGTGCCGGTGCAGTACCGCGACCGCGCCTACCAGTCGACCCACACGGGCGACTCGCTCGAGAGCGTGGTCAACGACCCGACCAACACCGGCTCGACGTTCAACCTGTTCCAGGAGATGTCGCTCGGTCAGCTCTACCCCGAGGGTGACGTGCCCTCCGTCGGCGTCGCGACCGCCGGCTTCTCGGGTTACGCGCCCGGCTTCCCGTTCACCAACGCCAAGCCCGGCAACACCTGCCTCGGCACGACGTACGCGGATCTCCTCGGAGGAGCCACCGGCCCCGCTGCCGCGGCACTCCAGTACGACAAGCGCATCACCAACGGCGTCTACAACCTGCCCGGCGACACCGGCTACTACGGCTCGGACTCCAACGGCTCCGCCGTCGTCGGCTCTCTGACCGGCGTCGGCGCCCTGCAGAACATCGACTCCGGCTGCGGTGACACCGGCAAGCTCGTCGCCGACTCGGTCGCCATCGCCGACCCCGAGATCGACTACTCCGACTTCGACACCGACAAGGACGGCGTCGTCGACTTCTTCATGGTCGTCTTCGCCGGCTGCGGCGGCAACGGCGCCTCGCAGCTCTCGGTCGCCGGGTGCGACTACAAGGGTCCGGGCGGCACACCCTCCGCGCCGTACGACAACGTCTGGCCGCACAGCTCGACGCTGGAGAACGGCTACACCGACCCGGTCACCGGGCTCCCCGGGTTCACCACCGACGACCAGCTGAAGGACCTCCAGGGTCGCCCGCTCTGGTACCGCGAGGGCAGCTTCTCCGAGCCCTACACGACGACGGACCGGGGTGACGCCCACCGCGTGCTGGTGCGCGTCGGCCCCTACAACGTCAACCCCGAGACCGCGATCGACGCCGCGTCGGTGATCAGCCACGAGTACGGCCACTCCCTCGGCCTGCCCGACTTCTACTCCACCGGCAGCCGCGAGACCTACGGCGACTGGAACCTGATGGCCACCGACAAGTCGCAGGACATGGACGCCTACTCCCGCCAGGAGCTCGGCTGGGTGGTGCCCGAGGTGCTCGACTCCGACCGCACCGAGAGCTCCATTCCCGACTCCAAGCAGGACGTCTCCACGATCAGCTGGGAGACGCCCGACGGCACGCCGTACACGCTGCGTGAGGGGCAGAACGGCGTCGGCCGGGTCCAGAACTCGCAGATGTACGTCGCGAAGCTGCCCGGTCGCAAGCTGCTCGACGCCTCGGCGTTCGACACCGGCGACAAGGCCAGCGCCTCGCACCTGTGGTGGTCGGGGTCGGGCAACGACTTCGGCTGCGCCCCGCAGTCCGGGCGCAACTTCGACCTGGCGATCCCCGGCCTGTCGGCGCTGACCGACCCGAACGCCACCGTCACCCTGTCCTTCAAGTCCCGCTGGGACATCGAGTGGGACTTCGACTACGGCTTCGTGCTGACGACCACCGACGGCGGCAAGACCTACCGCTCGCACGCCTCCCAGAAGGGCTACACCTCCTCCAACACCGACCCGCTGGCCGCCAACCCCAACAACAACGCGTGCCAGGCGACCTACGACAACGGGCTGACCGGCACCAGCGGCTCCTACGCCGCCAGCAGCCAGGCGGCCGACCGCAAGCTCGGCAACACCCCGGCTCCGGTGTTCCTCGCCGACTCCTACGACATCAGTGACCTCGCCGGTGCCGCCAACGGCGCGCTGCGGTTCAGCTACGCGACCGACCCGGGGCTGGCCCGGCCCGGCTGGTTCGTCGACGACGTGAAGGTGAGCGTCGACCCCGACGGGCCCAACGGGTCGGAGCCGGCCTACGACGCCCTCGCCAGCGACTTCGAGACCAGCGGCGGCCCGAGCGACCCGGCGGTCTACAACGGCGGGTGCCGCGAGGACCTGACCACGGCGTCGAGCTGCACGCTCGGCTGGCGCTACCTGCAGGCCGGGGCCGAGGCTGAGCAGGACCACGCCTACTACCTCGAGATGCGCGACCGCTCGGGCTTCGACCTCGACGGCCACGGCCAGGCCGACCGCGGTGCCGTGGGCTGGGGCGCAGGGTTCTACGCGGCGTACACCGACGAGACCCACGGCTACGGCAACGTCGGCACCGACGACCCGCCGGCGCAGTCGCCGCTCGACTCGGTGCCGACGCCCGGATCCGACACCCCGGACCTGAATGACGCGGCGTTCGTCGCCTCGGTCCCGGCCCGCTCGACGTTCAGCGACAGCAGCGCCGCGCCGCACGTCGACAACTACAAGGACCCGACCAGCGCCTCGGGCAACTGGGAGTTCGGCTACGACTGCCTGGCCTTCAAGGTGCTCTCGATGAGCGGCGAGAGCAACGGTCCGGCGACCTCCGACGGCGACCTCACCGGCACGGTCTCCTTCGACGTCGGCCAGGGCTGCGGCGACTTCGACTACGGGTACGCCGACCCGTCGGCCCCTGGCGCCGGTGGCGGTCAGGCCGACACGGCGCCGACGGCCGTCGCCTCCGCCGACCCGACGTCGACCACGGTGGGCACCACGGTGCGCTTCTCCGGGGCGGGCAGCACCGACGCGGAGTCGCCGGGCAACCTGACCTACAGCTGGGACCTCGGCGACGGCTCGGCCAAGCTGACCGGTCGCGACGTGACGCACGCCTACCAGCGGGCCGGCACCTACCGCGCCACGCTGACGGTCTCCGACCCCAGTGGACGCACCGGCACGGCTTCCGTGACCGTGCAGGTGGCCGCGACCACCGGCGCCGGGTCCGGCACGGGCGCCGGGACGGGCACCGGCGCCTCCGGCCCAGTCGCGCGGATCAAGGTCAAGACGAAGCGGCCGGTCAGCGACCGGCGGGTCAAGCTCGTCGCCAAGGCCTCGACGGGCACCGGCTCCCTGACCTACCGGTGGAACTTCCACAACGGCGGCAAGAAGGTCGACGCCCGGGGCGTGGAGGTGAAGCCCTTCCTGCGCCGACCCGGCCGGCACGAGGTCACCCTCACGGTGATCGACTCCACCGGCGCCGTCGCCAAGGCCACCGTGGTCTTCCGGGTGCGCTACCGCCGCTGACGCACTCCGCGGTGACGTGGTTTCGAGACGGTCGCCAGCGCGACCTCCTCAACCACCGGGGTCTCGGTCCCGGTGGTTGAGGAAGGACGAAGTCCTGTCTCGAAACCACCCACCGCAAGGAGCGGTCAGGCGCTGCGCTCGGCCCACCAGGCGCGCAGGGCGGCGGTGGCGTCCTCGGTCGACATGGGGCCGTGGTCGAGGCGCAGCTCGAGCAGGAACCGGTAGGCCTCGCCGACCTCGCGACCGGGGCCGATGCCGAGCAGCTCCATGATCTGGTTGCCGTCGAGGTCGGGGCGGATCGAGTCGAGCTCCTCCTGCTCCTGCAGGACGGCGATCCGCGCCTCGAGGTCGTCGTAGGCGCGTCGCAGGGCGTCGGCCTTGCGCCGGTTGCGGGTGGTGCAGTCGGCGCGGGTGAGCACGTGCAGCCGGGCGAGCTGGTCGCCGGCGTCGCGGACGTAGCGGCGTACGGCGGAGTCGGTCCACTCGCCCGAGCCGTAGCCGTGGAAGCGCAGGTGGAGCTCGACGAGCGAGGAGACCGCCTCGGTCTCCTCCTTCGAGAAGCGCAGCGCCTGCATCCGCTTGCGGGTGATCTTGGCGCCGACCACGTCGTGGTGGTGGAAGGTCACGGTGCCGTCGTCGACGAAGCGGCGGGTCTTGGGCTTGCCGACGTCGTGCATCAGCGCGGCGAAGCGCGAGACGAAGTCGGGACCGTCGGTGCCGAGCCGGGGCTCGAGGTCGATGGCCTGCTCGAGCACGGTGAGGGTGTGCTCGTAGACGTCCTTGTGGCGGTGGTGCTCGTCGCGCTCGAGGGCGAGGGCGGGCAGCTCCGGCAGGACGTACGACGCGAGCCCGGTCTCGACGAGGAGCGTGAGGCCCAGGCGCGGCCACGGGGCGCAGACCAGCTTGACCAGCTCGTCGCGCACCCGCTCCGCGGAGATGATCTCGATGCGGGCGGCCATGTCGGTCATCGCGGCGACCACCTCGGGCGCGACCTCGAAGCCGAGCTGGGCGGCGAACCGTGCGGCCCGCAGCATCCGCAGCGGGTCGTCGCTGAACGACGCCTCGGGGGTGCCGGGCGTCCGCAGGACGCCCTGGGCCAGGTCGACGACACCGCCGAAGGGGTCCTCGACGACCCGCCCGGGCACCCGGACGGCCATCGCGTTGACGGTGAAGTCGCGGCGTCCGAGGTCGCCGGCGAGCGAGTCGCCGAAGTCGACCGTCGGCTTGCGCGAGTCGGGGTCGTAGGCCTCGGAGCGGTACGTCGTCACCTCGACCGTCCACTCGCCCTTGCGGCAGCCGATCGTCCCGAAGTCGCGGCCCATGTCCCAGGTCGCGTCACCCCAGGCGGAGAGCAGCTTCTCGGTGTCGTCGGGGCGCGCCGAGGTCGCGAAGTCGAGGTCGTGGTGGGGCCGCCCGAGCATGGCGTCGCGCACCGGACCGCCGACCAGGGCCAGCTCGTGCCCGGCCGCGGCGAAGACCTCACCGAGCGCGTCGACGACCGGCGCGAGCCGGGCCAGCTCGGCCTCGACCGCCTGCTGCAGCTCGACGACGGTGCGGGCACGCGGCTCGGGGGCAGACACGACGGGTCAGTCTAGGAGAGGGCTGATCGACAGGGGTGAACGGCAGCGTCGTCCCGGTGCGTGCCCGGGTGGTGCCGACGAGGGAGCCGTGCCGGAGGCACGGCGACTGAGGAGAAGCCGCTCGGGTGCGTGCTGGGGCGGGGCTGACCCCGCCCCTGTCGATCAGCCCTCTCCTCGGAGAGGGTCGGCGGAGATCGAGAGATCAGGGGACCGGGCCTGCGGCGACTAGCCTGAGCCCATGCCCCGCCGGTCGAGACTCAGCGCCGCGCTCGCGGCCCTGGCCCTCCCGGTGCTCCTGACGACGGGGCTCGCGCCCGCCGCCCAGGCCGCTGAGGGACCCGGTCCAGCGGCTGTCGAGGGCCAGCAGCCACGGGCCCGCACGACCGGTCCGGCCGCTCGCCGGCCGCAGGTCAGCCGGCACGCCGCCCGCCAGGCCGCCGTCCGGGCCCGGGCCCGCGCCGAGCAGATGCCCCTCACCGTCACCCTCGACGACCTCTCGCCCGCGGTGATCCCCGCCCGCGGGCCGATCACGGTCACCGGCGAGATCACCAACGACGACACGGTCGCGCGCACGACGATCAACGTCTACTCCTTCATCTCCTCGACGCCGCTCACGACCGAGGCCGAGCTCGAGGAGGCGGCCGCCACCGACCCCTCACTCGACGTGGGCCAACGGATCACCGAGGAGTCGGCCAAGGACACGATCGCGGTGCTCGAGCCGGGCGAGTCGCAGCGGTTCAGCCTCACGGTCACCCGCGGCCAGCTGGGCGTGAGCGAGCCGGGCGTCTACTGGTTCGGCATCCACGCGCTGAGCGACGACCCCGAGGGCGGGCGCGACGAGCTCGCCGACGGCAAGGCCCGCACCTTCGTCCCGCTCGTCCCCTCCGGTGCGACCGGCCAGGTCGAGACCTCGGTGGTCGTGCCGCTGCGCCGACAGGTGTCCTACGCCGAGGACGGCTCGCTCGACGACGTCGCCGAGTGGACCCGCGCGCTCTCCGACGGCGGACGGCTGCACTCGCTGGTGTCCTTCGGCGCCGCCTCGGGCGACGCGCCCGTCACCTGGGTGGTCGACCCCGCCCTCGTCGACGCCGTACGCCGCCTCGCGGAGGGCAACCCGCCCCGCTCGCTCGCCGCCAACCTCGAGCCCGGTCAGGACGGGAGCGGCGGCGAGGACGCCGGCACCCCCACGGCCGAGCCCGGCGACGACACCGGCGACGGCGCCGCCGGTCGCACCGCGGCCAGCGAGTCGCCCGCGCCCTCCGACGTCGTGCCGACCGACGACAACGATTCCCCGCTGGACCTCGACGAGCTCGACCCGGTCGTGCAGGCCGCGACCCGCGCCGCCCAGGCCTGGCTCAACCAGCTCGCGGCGGCGATGACCTCCGACGACGAGGTCCTGACGCTGCCCTACGGCGACGTCGACGTCCCCGCCGCCGCGGCCCTCGACCCGGCGCTGCTGGAGCGTGCGTGGGCGCGCGCGGCGGCCGGGCTGTCCGGCTTCGACGTGCCGACGGCGCCGGTGGTGAGCTCGCCGAGCGGGTTCCTCTCGGCCGCAGGGCTGGCCGTGACACCCCCCGGGACGGTGGTGATCGTCAGCGACGCGATGTTCGAGGCCGGTCAGCGCGACCTCGAGGAGGGCGTGCAGCCGCCGCAGGACCCGGCCCCGGCCGCGGCGGTCGTCGAGGGCCACCGGCTGCTCGTCGCCTCCTCGGGCGCCGCGGACGGCGGGCCCGGCCCGGGCGACCGCACCGGCGTCACCGCCATGCGGCAGCGCCTGCTGGCCGAGGCCGCCCTGCGCTTCCTCGACACCGACCGCCCGCCGCTGACCGTCGTGCTCCCCCACGACTGGAACCCCACCTCCGCCTCGGCCTACTTCCGCGGCCTGCGCTCGGATGCGCCGTGGCTCGACCTCACCACCGCCTCCGCCGCGTCGTCGGTGGCCCAGGCGACGTCGGTCGACCCGAGCGAGCTGCGCTACCCGGCGTGGCAGGCCGAGAGCGAGCTCGACGCGCCCAGCTTCATCGCCGCGACCGACCTCATCCGTGCCGGCGCGGCCCTCCAGAGCACGCTGACGCTCAACAACGTCGTCGGCGGCACGGTCGCCGACCAGGCCCTCGGCACGACGTCGTACTCCGCGCGCACCCGGCCGCTGTCCAACCGGTCGTCGGCCGCCCGCTCGGAGGAGTGGATCGACGCCCGCCTCGCCGAGGTGCAGGTGAGCTCCCCGCAGGCCGTGACGCTGTCGAGCTCGAGCGGGCGGTTCAACGCCACCATCGCCAACTTCCTCGACCAGCCCGTCACCGTGACCCTGCAGGCGCAGAGCGACGCCGAGCTCGCGATCTCGGGGCCCCGCTCGGTGCAGGTGCCGGCGCGTGGGCGCACGACGGTGCCGCTGACCGCGACCACCGACGAGAACGGCGTGCACCGCGTGCGGCTCGCCGTCGTCGACCAGCGCGGGGTGGCCCTCGGCTCGGCCACCGTCCTGTCGGTGCGCTCGGCCCAGGTCAGCAAGATCATCTGGCTGTTCATGGCCGTGGGCAGCGTGCTGCTGTTCGGCACCATCGGCGTGCGGCTGTTCCGCCGCATCCGCGCGGCCCGTCGTACGCCGCCCGCAGGGTCCGGCGAGCCCGCCGGGTCTCCCGCGCGCGAGCCCGAGGGGGCCGGGCAGCGGTGAGCAGCACCACCGAGGACTCCCGGGAGAGCTCAGAGCAGTCCGCCCTGCTCTCCCGCAGCGCGGTCATGGCCGCGGGCACCGCGGTCAGCCGGCTGAGCGGCTTCGTGCGGGCGGCGCTGCTGTCCTTCGCGCTCGGCGCCGGCGTCCACGCCGACGTCTTCAACGTCGCCAACTCGCTGCCCAACGCGCTCTACATCCTGCTGGCCGGTGGCGTCATCAACGCCGTGCTCGTGCCGCAGCTCATCCGCGCGCAGCGCAACGACCCCGACGGCGGCGAGGCCTACACCCAGCGCATCGTCACGCTCGCCGGCACGTTCCTCGTCGTGGTCACGGTGGTCCTGGTGGCCGCGGCGCCCCTCCTGGTGAGCCTGGTCGCGCCCGACTACGACGGCGCCGTGCGCGAGTCGGCCATCGCCTTCACCCGCTACTGCCTGCCGCAGGTCCTCTTCTACGGCATGTTCGTGCTGGTCGGGCAGATCCTCAACGCCCGCGGCGTCTTCGGGCCGATGATGTGGGCGCCGATCGCCAACAACGTGCTCTCGGTCGCGGTGGTGCTCGCCTACGTCGTGGCGTTCGGCCACGCGGAGGGTGCCGAGCTGGCCGGTGGCTACAGCTCGGCCCAGGAGCTGGTGCTCGGCGTCGGGTCCACGCTCGGGATCGCGGCGCAGCTGGCGATCCTGGTGCCCTACCTCCGCCGCGCCGGCTTCGTCTACCGCCCCCGCTTCGACCTGCGCGGCACCGGGCTCGGCCACACCCTGCGCCTCGGCGTCTGGACGGTGCTGTTCGTCGTCGTCAACCAGATCGCCTACGTCGTGGTGCAGCGGCTCGCGACGAGCGGCGCCGCCGAGGGCGGCACGGGCGCGACCGTCTACGCGTTCAGCTTCCTCATCGTGATGGTGCCGCACTCGATCGTCACCGTCTCGCTGGCGACCGCGGTGCTGCCGCGGCTCTCGGCCCACGCCGCCGCCGGCGACCGGACCGCGCTCGCCGGCGCGCTCGCCGCGACCCTGCGCAGCGCGCTCGTGGTCATCGTGCCGTTCGCCGCCCTGCTGCCGGTGATCGCGCCCGACCTGGCCCGCGTCGTGTTCGCCTACGGCGCCGCCGCCGGCTCGGTCGACGCCTACGCCCCCACGCTGTCGCTCTTCGGCCTCGGCGTCGTGTTCTTCACCTTCCACTACCTCGTGCTGCGCGGCTTCTACGCCCTCGAGGAGAACCGCACCGCCTTCTGGGTGCAGTGCGCCGTCGCCGGCACCAACGTCGTGACCGCCGTGACGTACGTCGGCCTGGTGGGTCCGGAGCGCACCTCGCCCGCCCTGGTGCTCGCCTACGCCTCGGCGTACGCCGTGGGCTCCGCGATCTCCTACGCGCTCCTGCGCCGCCGGCTCGGCGGCCTGCGCACCCGGGAGCTGCTCGCCTTCGGCGGACGGCTCGCGATCGCCGCGGGTCTCGCGACCGCCCTGACGATTCCCGTCGCGCAGGTGCTCGACGGCCTCGCCGACGACCCCGGCAAGGTCGTCGCGGCGGTCCGGCTCGTGGCCGTCGGCGCCGTGGACGTGCTGCTCTACCTCGTCCTCGCCCGGCTCGTGCGCCTGCGCGAGGTCGGGCAGGTCCTCGCGACGCTGACCGGTCGGGCCGGTCGCGCCCGGGGCTGACGGCGCCCCACCGGGCGTCACTACGATGGCCCCGAGCGTCGGAGGGAGGCTCGTCACCACATGCCGCAGGCCACGCGGGCGGGCGACGTCCTCGCCGAGCGCTACCGGCTCGTCGACCTCCTGAGCGAGAGCGGCGGCGGACGGTTCTGGCGAGCGCACGACCGGGTGCTCGAGCGCCACGTCGCGCTGCACGTCATCGCGGCCGACGACCCCCGCGCCGACGGCCTGCTCGCGGCGGCGCGGCGCTCGGCCACCGTGCTCGACCAGCGGATCCTGCGGGTGCTGGACGCCGAGCGGGTCGGCGACTACTGCTTCGTGGTCAACGAGTGGGGCCAGGGCACCTCGCTCGACATCATGCTGGCCAGCAACGGCCCGCTCTCGCCGCGCCGGGGCGCCTGGCTCGTCGGGGAGGTCGCCGACTCGGTCGCCACGGCCCACGCCCACGGCATCGCCCACGGTCTGCTCTCGCCCGAGAACGTCCTGCTCGACCAGGCCGGCTCGGTGCGCATCATCGGCTTCTGCGTCGACGCCGCGCTGCACGGTCTCCCGCAGGGCGACCCCCACGCCGACGTCGTCGACCTCGCCGGCCTGCTCCACGCCACGCTGACCGGCCGGTGGGCCGGGGTCTCGCCGTCCGACGTACCCCGGGCACCGGAGAGCAGCGGCCGGGTCCTGCGACCCCGCCAGGTGCGCGCCGGGGTGCCGCGCGCCCTCGACGACCTGTGCGACGAGCTGCTCAACCCGCGCGGCCAGCGCCAGCGCGAGCCGCGCGACCCCGGCAGCGCCCGCGGCGTCGCGACGGTGCTGGCGCAGTTCGTCGGCGACCCGACCGGACTCGGCGAGGCGATCGCCGCCGGCAACCCCGAGCGCCACGAGACGGTCACCCTGCCCGCCGTCCCCGACATCCCGCTGCGCCCGCACCCCGACGACTGGCAGCCGCCGCCCGAGCCCGAGCCGACGCCGGAGCCCGCGCCGGAGCCCGTGCCCGTGCCGGAGCCGCAGCCGGAGCGCCCCACCGAGGCCGGTCTGCCGATCTTCGACGACGAGAACGACGAGGTGTCGTGGCTGCGCGCCCGCGAGCAGAAGCCACCGCCCCCGCCGCCGTTCGAGGAGCCCCCCGAGCGTCCGCTGTTCGCCTCCGAGCCGCGCCGCCCGCGCCACCCGAGCGCGGACCTCGGTCCCGTGGTCGCCCGCGGCGACGAGTACTGGCCCTTCGACCGCGAGCAGCCCCCGCACGGCCCGCTCGCCGAGGACCCGTCCGAGACCGACGACCACGTCCCGGGGCGCTCCTGGCTGCGCCTGGCCGCCCTGGTCGCCATCGCGCTGCTCCTCGTGGTCGCGGTCGCCATCGCCTTCAACCTCGGCCGTGGCCGCACCCCGCTCGGCACCGAGCCGCGCGACGGCGACAGCACCCCCAGCGCGACGCCGAGCGCGTCGGCGTCCGCACCCGCCCTCACCGCGTACACCGGGGTGACGGCGACCGACTTCGACCCCGAGGGCGACGACGGCTCCGAGCGCCCGGAGGACGTCGGCAACGTCGTCGACGGTGATCCCGACACCTCGTGGACGACGCTGACCTACTACCAGCAGTTCGGCGCGGCCGGGCTGAAGGACGGCGTCGGGGTCGTGCTCGACCTGGGCGAGAGCCGCGACGTGCGACAGGTCGACCTCAGCGTCGTGGGGCGCACGGGCGTCTCGGTCTACGTGCTGGACACCGCCCCCACCACCGTCGACGGACTGACCCCGGCGGCGACCGGCCAGGTCGGCCGGTCCGGGGGCGCGGCGGCCGGGCGCATCTCGCTCCCCGAGGCCGCGACCGGGCGCTACGTCCTGGTCTGGCTCACCAGCCTCCCCGCGGCCGACGGCGGCTTCCGGGGTGAAATGGTGGACGCCGTGGTGCGGGGATGAGCGTGCGCGGATGAGCGTGGCCGAGCGCTCCGACGCCGAGCTCCTGAGCGCCCACGTCGACGGCGACCCCGACGCCTTCGGCGTCCTCTTCCGACGCCACCGCGACCGGCTGTGGGCGGTCGCACTGCGCACGACGGGCAACCCGGAGGACGCCGCCGACGGGCTCCAGGACGGCATGATCGCGGCCTACCGCCGCGCCGGGTCCTTCCGGGGCGAGTCCGCCGTGACCACCTGGCTGCACCGGGTCGTGGTCAACGCCTGTCTCGACCGGCTCCGTGCCGCCAAGGTGCGGCGCGCCGAGCCCCTGCCCGACGACCTCGACGACTGGGGCGACCGCGGCTCCAAGGCCACGGCCTCCCCCGACACGAGCGACCCGGCCGACCTCGCCGTCTCCGACGAGCGCCGCCGCGTCGTGCTCGACGCCCTCGCGCAGCTGCCGCCCGACCAGCGTGCGGCGCTGGTGCTCGTCGACATGGAGGGCTACCCGGTCGCCGAGGTCGCGGTCATGCTCGACTGCGCGGTGGGCACCGTTAAGTCGCGGTGCTCACGGGGTCGGGCCCGGCTCGCCCCGCTGCTCGGGGTGCTCCGCGCGCCGGGTGAGCAGGACCACGCCGCGCCCCGGAACCACGACGTCCCCGCGCCCGTCCGAGACGTGGGCGGCCCGCGCGCGCCACCGCACGGCACCGACTGACGCCCAGCCCGCCCGACCACCAGCACCGACCCCCGAGACCGGCCCCTGAGAGGAGGCGCGCCTCCCGTGAGCGAGTCCCCCGACTCCCCGCTCGACGCCGAGCAGGAGTCGGCCGTACGCCGCGAGCTCGCGGCCGCGCGCCACCGCGACCCGATCCCCGACGACGTCGCCGCCCGGCTCGACGACGTCCTCGCCTCGCTGTCCCGCGAGGACCGAGACGACCTCGCCAGCCGTCGACGCCGCCGCAACGCCACCCGCCTGCTGCTGGCCGCCGCAGCCGTGGTGGTCGCGGGCGTCGGCATCGGCCAGGTCCTCCCCGGCAGCTCCGGCAGCTCCGACAGCAGCGCCTCGCTGTCCGAGCGGACCGACCCGGACCGCGCCGGCGCGGACTCCGGCGGATCTGCGGCCGACTCGTCCGGCGGAGGCTCCAGCCTCGGGGACTCCTCCCTCGCCGCGCCCGAGGCAGCGCCCGCGCTGCCGCTGCAGCTGACGTCGGCCGGCCTCGCCGAGGAGCTGCGCGCCGCCCTGCTGCCCGTCCCCGGTGCCGACTTCCCCGACCCGGGCGAGGCCGCACCGTCCGCGAGCGCCGACGAGCTGCGCTCCGAGGCCCCGGGGTTCACCTGCACCGACCCGCCGAGCACCGCCGGTCGCCTCCTGCCGGCGTACGTCGACGGCGCGCCGGCGGTCGTGTCGCTCACCGCGGGCGACGACGGCGAGCGGCTCGTCGACGTCGTGGACTGCGCCACGGGCGAGACGCTGCGGAGCGTCGACCTCGACGCCCCCTGACGCCGTCCGCCGTCCGGGTCAGCGGTCCCGGCCAGCTGGGAACATCTCTCACCTACGATCGGTTGCAGAGACACCGACCACCTGAGGAGATGTCCGGCCCATGTCAGCGCCCGAGACGCAGCCCCGCAACGTCATCGTCATCGGCTCCGGCCCGAGTGGCTACACCGCCGCGGTGTACGCCGCTCGCGCGAGCCTCCAGCCCCTCGTCTTCGAGGGCTCGGTGACCGCTGGCGGCGCGCTCATGAACACCACCGAGGTCGAGAACTTCCCCGGGTTCCGCGACGGCATCATGGGCCCGGCCCTGATGGACGAGATGCGCGCCCAGGCCGAGCGCTTCGGCGCCGAGCTGATCCCCGACGACGTCGCCGAGGTCGACCTCACCGGTGAGCTCAAGGTCGTCAAGACCGCCACCGACACCTACACCGCCCGCGCGGTGATCCTGGCGATGGGCTCGGGCTACCGCCGCCTCGGTCTGCCCGGCGAGGACGAGTTCTCCGGGCGCGGTGTCTCGTGGTGCGCGACCTGCGACGGCTTCTTCTTCCGCGACCAGCACATCGCGGTCGTCGGCGGCGGCGACTCGGCGGTCGAGGAGGCGACGTTCCTGACCCGCTTCGGCTCGAAGGTGTCGCTCATCGTGCGCCGTGACGAGCTGCGGGCCTCCAAGATCATGCAGGAGCGCGCGTTCAGCGACCCCAAGCTCGAGATCGTCTGGAACTCCACCGTCGAGTCCATCAACGGCACCGACCGCCTCGAGTCGCTGACCCTCAAGGACACCGTGACCGGCGAGACCCGACCGATGGACGCCACCGGGCTCTTCATCGCCATCGGTCACGACCCGCGCTCGGAGCTGCTGACCGGCCAGGTCGACCTCGACGACAACGGCTACGTGCTGGTCAGCCACCCCTCCACCGAGACCAACCTGCCGGGTGTGTTCGCGGCCGGCGACCTGGTCGACCACCACTACCGCCAGGCGATCACCGCGGCCGGCACCGGCTGCTCGGCCGCCCTCGACGCGGAGCGGTTCCTCTCCGAGCTCGACCTCGGCCTCGCCGACACCGCCGAGCAGGCCCGCGAGCGGGCCGACGCCGAAGCGCTCAGCTGACTCCGGCCGGTCGGGGCGGCCTCACCAGTGAGACCACCGCCCCGGCCGTGATCCCCGGCACGGCGACGAGGCCCGTGAGGAACGGCAGGCCGGTCGCCAGGTCGCTCAGCGCGATCGCGAGGTCGAACCCGTGGCCCAGCTGGACCGTGAACGACGACGCTCCCGCCACCACCACCCCGGTGAGGAGCCAGGGGACGACGACGGCCGAGGCCGTGTGGCGCCACCCGTCGACCGCTCCCCACGCTGCCGCGATCGCGACCAGAGCCGCGAGGGCCGTCAGCCCCTGACCCACGGGGTCGTCGCTGGCGGTGACCCAGCCCTGCTGGAAGGCGAGCGAGACGGCCGTGAGGGCGACCGAGCGGACCAGGACCTGGGCGGGGAGACGCAGCACCCGTCCAGCGTGACCGCCGACGCGGGCGGCGCCATGAGTCGTCGTACTCACCCACCCCGCGGAACAATCGCGGGCGCAGGCCTGTTCACTCATCAGGCTTCCAGCTCGTCGGCCCGGTCCTGGGCCGACTCCATTGGTGAAAGGTGACCCTGGTGTCCCAGATCGAGTCCGTGACCGACGCCGAGTTCGACGCGCAGGTCCTCAAGTCCGACAAGCCCGTCCTGGTCGACTTCTGGGCCGAGTGGTGCGGCCCGTGCAAGCAGGTCGCCCCGATCCTCGACGAGATCGCGTCCGCCCACGGCGACAAGATCACGTTCCTCAAGATGAACGTCGACGAGAACCCCGTCACGCCGTCGTCCTACCGCGTGACCGGCATCCCGACGATCAACGTCTACCAGGGTGGCGAGGTCGTGAAGTCCATCGTCGGTGCCAAGCCCAAGGCCGCGCTGCTCAAGGAGCTCGACGCGTTCATCGCGTGAGCGACGCCTGAGTGGTTTCGAGACGGTCGTTGCACGAGCTCCTCAACCACCGTGGTGACGGTGGTTGAGGAAGGACGAAGTCCTGTCTCGAAACCACTCAGACCGCATCGCCCCGCGTCGCCCGGGTCGGGCGCGCGGCCGCCGGGCGCACGACGCCGACGATCCGGTCCAGCGCGGCCTCGACCTCGTCGCGCAGCGACAGCGCGCTGCGCAGCTCCATCCGCATGCGCGGATTCGTCGGGTGTGCCCGCTGGGTGCGGAACCCGACCCCCGACAGGAAGTCGGCCGGCACCACGCACGCCCCGCGGCGTCCGGTGCCGCGCGTGTCGCCGAACGCTTCGACCGCGCGTACGCCGCCCCGCTTGATCAGGTCTCGCGCCGTCCCCTGGACGAGCATCCGGCCCAGCCCCCCGCCCCGCTGCTCCGGAGCGACCCACACGTGGGTCAGCAGCACCGCGTCGGGCGAGACCGGGGCCGTCGCGAACGCCTGTGAGCCCGGGAGCAGCGCCGCAGGGGCGTAGAGCGAGAAGCCGACCGGTACGTCGTCCACGAGCACCACGCGACCGCACGAGCCCCACTCGCGCAGCACCTCGGAGACCCAGGCCTCCTTCTCCGCGGGGGCGTCGTGCGGAGCCACGCGGCCGCGGGTCACGGGGTCCAGCTGCCAGAACAGGCAGGCGCGGCACGGGCCGTCGAGCGCGGCGAGGTGGTCCAGCGTGAGACGGACCACCTTGCGTGACACGTCTCGATCGTAGGTCTGACGTGCACACCGGCGCCTGGATCGTTCACACTGGTCAGATCATGGAGAGCCAGCCAGTCCGTTCGCAGCCGCGCCTCGACCCCTACGTCGACCGCTACGCCGCCCGCACCGCGGGCATGACGGCCTCCGAGATCCGAGCTCTGTTCGCCGTGGCGTCGCGACCCGAGGTGGTCTCGCTCGCCGGCGGCATGCCGAACATCTCCGGCCTCCCCCTCGACGTGGTCGCCGGCGCCATCGGCGACCTGGTGACCCAGCACGGGGCTACGGCGATGCAGTACGGCTCCGGGCAGGGCGTCCCCGAGCTTCGCGAGCAGATCACCGAGGTGATGCGCCTCGAGGGCATCGAGGCGCACCCCGACGACGTGGTGGTCACGGTCGGCTCCCAGCAGGCGGTCGACCTCGTGACCCGGGTCTTCTGCGACCCGGGCGACGTCGTCATCTGCGAGGCCCCGTCGTACGTCGGTGCGCTGGGCGTGTTCAAGGCCTACCAGTGCGACGTCGTGCACGCCGAGATGGACGCCGACGGCCTGGTGCCGGCGGCGCTGCGTCAGGCCATCGCCTCGGTGCGCGCGTCGGGTCGCACCATCAAGTTCCTCTACACGATCCCCAACTTCCACAACCCGGCCGGCGTGACCCTGAGCGCAGAGCGCCGCGCCGAGATCCTCGACATCTGCCGGGCCGAGGACATCCTCATCCTCGAGGACAACCCCTACGGTCTGCTCGGCTTCGACCGCGAGCCGCTGCGGGCGCTGCGGGCCGACGAGGCCGAGCGCGTGATCTACCTCGGCTCGTTCTCCAAGACCTTCGCCCCCGGGTTCCGGGTCGGCTGGGCTCTCGCACCGCACACGGTCCGCGAGAAGCTGGTCCTGGCGCAGGAGTCCGCGACGCTCTGCCCGCCGCAGTTCTCCCAGATGGCCATCTCGGCCTACCTCGCGGCCCACGACTGGCAGGGCCAGATCAAGCAGTTCCGTGAGATGTACCGCGAGCGCCGGGACGCGATGGTCGACGCCCTGGCCGACCTGATGCCGGCGGCGTGTCGTTGGAACGTCCCCGACGGCGGCTTCTACGTCTGGCTGACCCTTCCTCCGGGTGTCGACGCCAAGGCGATGCTCCCGCGGGCGGTCACCGCCCGGGTGGCCTACGTGCCCGGCACGGCGTTCTTCGCCGACGGCTTCGGGGCGAGCTCGATGCGACTGTCGTTCTGCTACCCGACGCCGGAGCGCATCCGTGAGGGTGTACGTCGGCTCGCCGGTGTCGTCGAGGCGGAGCTCGAGCTGCGGGCGACGTTCGACAGCTACGCTCCGGATCGCGAGCTGGGGCCGCGCGGTTACGACGCGCCCAGCAGCGACCTCAGCTGAGCCAGCCAGCCCGACACCTGGAGCCGACGTGCGCGACCTGACCTATCCCCCGATCATCGTCGCGGCCAAGCTGGGCTTCCGACTGCTGGGCCAGCGCATCCGCATCGACGGGGCACACCACGTCCCGCGCACGGGTGGCGTCCTGCTCGCGGTCAACCACATCGGCTACGTCGACTTCGTCTACGGCGGGCTCGCGGCCAACCCGTCGGGCCGCAAGGTGCGCTTCATGGCCAAGCGGGAGCTGTTCGACCATGCCTGGGTCGGGCCGCTCATGCGCTCGCTGCACCACGTCCCGGTCGACCGTGACGCTGGGGAGTCCTCGCTGCAGCACGCCGGTCGGCTGCTGCAGGCCGGTGAGGCGGTCGGGATCTTCCCCGAGGCGACGATCTCGCGCTCCTTCGAGCTGAAGGAGTTCAAGACCGGCGCGGTCCGCATCGCCGCGGAGGCGGGTGTGCCCCTGGTGCCGGTGGTCCTCTGGGGGACCCAGCGCATGATGACCAAGGACCACCCCAAGGACTTCTCGCGCGGCAAGACCATCACGCTGTCGGTCGGTGAGCCGATGCTCCCCACGGGCGAGGACCCGGTGGCCGAGACCGGCGCGCTGCGCCGCACGATGGCGTCGATGCTCGACGCAGCCGTCGCCGCCTATCCCGCCGACGAGCAGCCCCCGGGCTCGTGGTGGCTCCCGGCGCGGTTCGGCGGCGGCGCTCCGACCCCGGAGGAGGCCGAGCGTCTCGACGCCGAGGAGAAGGCCGCCCGAGCCGCTCGGCGCGCTGCCCGCGACTGAGGTCGATCTGTCGTCACGTCGACCTGTCTCTTTGTCGACAAAACGCCACCTGGCTGTTTCCGCAGGTCAGAGGGCGTGGCCTCAGATCGGCCGGTCCGTCCGGTTGCGCGGATCCATCACGTCGATGATGCGCTGGAGGTCCTCCAGGCTGGCGAACTCGACGGTTATCTTGCCCTTGCTGCGACCCAGGTCGACCTTGACCCGGGTCTCGAGCCGATCGGAGAGCCGGTCCGCGATCTCGACGAGCCCGGGCGCGGTCGGCCGGGTGCGCTGCACCCGCCGCGTCGGCTCCGCGCCCGTGTCGCCGACCGCGACGATCTCCTCCAGGCCGCGCACGCTGATCCCCTCGGCGATCACGCGTTGCGCGAGGCGGTCCTGGAGCGCGGGATCCTCGACGGCGAGCAGCGAGCGGGCGTGGCCGGCGGACAGGACCCCAGCGGCGACCCGGCGCTGGACGGCAGGGCTGAGACGCAGCAGCCGGAGGGTGTTGCTGATCTGCGGTCGGGAGCGACCGATCCGCTGCGCCAGCTCGTCGTGGGTGCAGCCGAAGTCCTCCAGCAGCTGGGCGTAGGCCGACGCCTCCTCGAGCGGGTTGAGCTGAGCGCGGTGGAGGTTCTCCAGGAGCGCGTCCCGGAGCATGTCGGTGTCGTCGGTGTCGCGGATGATCGCGGGGATCGCCTCGAGCCCGGCCTCCTGGCTGGCCCGCCAGCGCCGCTCGCCCATGATGAGCTCGTAGCGCTCCGGTCCGGACCGACGTACGACGATGGGCTGGAGCAGTCCCACCTCACGGATCGAGTGCACCAGCTCCGCGAGCGCGTCCTCGTCGAAGACCTGGCGCGGCTGCACGGCGTTGGGGACGATCTGGCCGATCGGGAGCTCGGCGAAGCTCGCACCGGCGACGGGCGCGAGCGACTCGCTCGAGGCGACGCTCGGCTCGACGACGGGCTGAGCGGCGTCGGGGACCGCGGGCGCCGGTGGCGTCTCCTGCTCGGGCGGAGCCGAGGGGATCAGGGAGCCGAGGCCGCGCCCCAGCCCGCGCTTCTGCGCTCGGGTGCCGCTCACGTGTCCGCCCCCTTCGTTCCCGGCCCCTTCGACGCGAGCTCCTTGGCCGCCTCGAGGTAGCCCATCGCGCCGGGGGAGCCAGGGTCGTAGGTCATGACCGTCTGGCTGTACGACGGCGCCTCGGAGACGCGTACCGACCGCGGGATGTTGGTGCGCAGCACCTGCGGACCGAAGTGCTCTCGCACCTCCTCGGCCACACTGGCGGCCAGCCGGGTGCGGCCGTCGTACATCGTGATGAGGAACGCCGAGATGGCGAGCTCCGGGTTGAGGTGCGCCTTGACCATGTCGACGGTGGCGAGGAGCTGGCCGAGCCCTTCGAGCGCGTAGTACTCCGCCTGGATCGGCACCATCATCTCCCGCCCCGCGACCAGCGCGTTGAGCGTGAGCAGGCCGAGCGACGGCGGGCAGTCGATGAAGACGTAGTCGAACCGCTCCTCGCCCGCGTCCGAGACCGGCTGGTCACTGATCCGCGGGTCAGCGCGCAGCGCCTTCTGGAGCCTCTGCTCACGGGCCACGACGCTGACGAGCTCGATCTCGGCACCGGCCAGGTCGATCGTGGCCGGCACGACCGACAGCAGCTCGATGTCGGGGCAAGGAGAGAGGACCGCAGAGAGCGGCTCACCCTCGACCAGCAGGTCGTAGCTCGACGGCGTGCCTCGGTGGTGCTCGATGCTGAGGGCCGTGGAGGCGTTGCCCTGCGGATCGAGGTCGATCACCAGCACGCGCTGCCCCAGCTGGGCCAGCGCCGCGGCCATGTTGACCGTCGACGTGGTCTTGCCGACGCCGCCCTTCTGGTTCGCGACGACCAGGATGCGGGTGGCCGACGGTCGCTCGATCGCGGGCCGCATCTTCGCGCCCTGACGCGCGAGGAGCATGTGCTCCGCGGCCTTCGCCAGGGGTGTGGGCTCGTCGCCGTACGGGTCGGCCAGCGACTGGGCGGCGTCGCCGTAGTCGCTCGCCTTCGGCACCGACATCATGGGTTCGCCCTCTTCGCCGTGGTGGGAGCCGCGCTCTGACGCTCGACTCGGTGTTTCACGTGAAACATGCCTGCATTCCTTGCGTTCTGCGGTCGTGCGAGGGGCGTGCGGCTGTGGACAGACCCCCAGTTCCTGTGGAGAGCCACGCTCAGAGGCCCGGTCTGGTCGGTGGACAACTCACAACACCTCCCGCGCCGACGAGTCAGCCTAACGACGCCCAGACGTGGGAGCCACTCGGACCAGGGTCGCTGTGGAGACCCCGTCGCCGGCCGTGACGGTGAGGATCTCAGGCGCCCCACAACGCCAGGCCCGCAGTGTCTTCTCCGCGGCCGCGATCTCGTCCGCCGCCGAGCTGCCCTTCATGGCGAGCAGCGCGCCCCCCGGTGCGACCAGCGGCAGACCCCACCCGAGGAGGCGGCCCAACGGCGCAAGAGCACGGGCCGTCACGACGTCGAACCTCTCGGACCCGTGCAGCTCCTCCGCGCGTCCGCGTCGGACGACGACGTTGTCCAGACCCACGTCAGCGACGACCTCGTCGAGGAAGGTGGTCCGGCGCAGCAGCGGCTCGACGACCGTCACGCTGAGGTCGGGTCGCGCGATCGCCAGCACCAGGCCGGGCAGTCCGGCACCCGAGCCGAGATCGGCGACCGTCGCCCCGGACGGCACCGCCTCGGCGACGGCCGCGCAGTTCAGGACGTGTCGCTCCCACAGGCGCGGCGCCTCACGAGGACCGATCAGCCCGCGGACCACCCCGTCCGTCGCGAGCAACTCGACGAACCGCTCGATGAGGGGCCACCGGTCAGACGGGAACGCCCCCCGCGCCGACTCCGGCGCGAGGGGCGTTTCACGTGAAACATCGCTCATGACAGCGCGAGCTCCGTCACGCAGGCACCACGACGACGTAGCGGCGGGGTTCGACACCCTCCGACTCCGAGGTGAGCCCAGCTGCAGCCACCGCGTCGTGCACCACCTTGCGCTCGAACGGCGACATCGGCTCCAGAGAGACGCGCTCGCCCGACTCCTGCACGCGAGCCACGGTCTCCTCAGCGAGCTTCTCCAGCTTGGTGCGGCGGTCGGCGCGGTGGCCGGAGATGTCGAGCATCAGCCGCGAGCGCTCACCGGTCTCGCGGTAGACGGCGAGCCGCGTCAGCTCCTGCAGGGCCTCGAGCACCTCGCCGTCGCGCCCGACGAGCTGGGAGAGGTCCGCACCGACGATCGACACGGCGGCGCGGTCGCCCTCGACGTCCATGTCCAGGTCGCCGTCGAGGTCCGCGATGTCCAGGAGCTCCTCGAGGTAGTCGGCCGCGATCTCGCCCTCGTTCTCGAGCTGCTCCACCCGCGAACCCGTGTCGGCAGCGGCGGCGCCCGCAGGCGCGTCGTTGGTCGCGCTCGACTCCGAGGCGACCACGCTGTCGATCGTCGCCTGCGTCTCGTCGACGGCGTTGTCCGGCGTCTGGTCGGTCTGCTCGCTCACCGCTTGTTCCCGTTCTTCTTCTTGGCCGGGTTGCGCTGGCCGCGCTGCCCGTTCTGGCTGGGTGACTTGCTGGGGGACTGGCTGGAGCGCTGGCTCTTCGGCTGGCGCTTCGGCTGCTGCCGCTGCTGCGGACGTCGCTCGGTCTCGACCGCGGTGTCGGTGCCCTCACCGACGGCCGGCAGCGTCGGGTCCGGCAGCCCCTTGGCCTCCGCGCGACGACGGTCGCGCTCGATCTTGGCCTTCTCGGCGTCCGTGCCCGGTGCCGGGTTGTTGCGGATGACGTAGAACTGCTGGCCCATCGTCCACAGGTTCGACGTCGTCCAGTACAGGAGCACACCGATCGGGAACGCGATGCCGCCCACGGCGAAGACCACCGGGAGGATGTAGAGCAGCATCTTCTGCTGCTGGGCGTACGGCCCGCTGAGCGCGCTCGGGGGCATGTTCTTCGACATGAGCTGGCGCTGGGTCGTGAAGGTCGTGGCCGTCATCGCGACCACGAGGAACGCCGCGAGCACCTGCACCGCGGTGCTGCCGCCGGACTGGGTGAACGACGCCGAGATCTCGAACTTGCCGAACAGCATGGCGTCACCGAAGTGGCGCGCCTTCTCCTCGCTGAGGAAACCGTGGCTGATGCCGTCCGAGGCCTCGTCGATCAACCGGAACAGCGAGAAGAAGATCGGCATCTGCAGCAGGATCGGCAGGCAGGAGGCGAACGGGTTGGTGCCTGCGTCCTTGTAGAGCTTCATCGTCTCCTGCGCGAGACGCTCCCGGTCGTGGCCGTACTTCTTCTGCAGCTCCTTGACCTTGGGCTGCATCAGCTGCATGTTGCGGCTCGCCTTGATCTGACGCACGAACAGCGGGATCAGCGCGGCCCGGATGACGAGCGTCAGACCGATGATGGACAGGGCCCAGGAGGCGCCGCCCTCGGGGTCGAGGCCGAGGTGGCTGAAGATCCAGTGCCAGGCGAGCAGCACCCCGGACACCGCGTAGTAGAGCGGGGTGAGGATGACGTTGAAGGCGTCACCGATAGGACCCAGGAACAAAGGTGTCACGGAGCTCAGGCTCTCCCTCGTTGGACGGCGTCGACGTGGCTGGACGCGACGCGGGTGTCGGTCGCGACGGGCGCGACCGGCTGCTGGGGGGTGGCCGGCTCTCGCTCGGACGCACGGGCGGGCGCGGGCGGCACGGGGTCGTAGCCACCGGCGGCCCAGGGGTGGCAGCGTGCCAGACGGCGCACGGCGAGCCAGCTGCCGCGGAGGCTGCCGTGCTCCTGCACGGCACCGAGGGCGTACGCCGAACAGCTGGGGTGGTAGCGGCACACCTCGCCGTAGAGCGGGCTGATGGCGAAGCGGTAGGCGCGCAGCAGCGCGATCAGCACGTGCTTCACCGCGTCGCCCCCCGGGTCAGAGTCCGCTCCAGACAACGGCCGAGCTCCTCGCGGAGTTCCGCGCTCGACAGCGCCGCGCTCGCCGGGAGGGCGCGGACGACGACCTCGCAGCCGGCCGGCACCGCCGACAGCTGCTCTCGCACGAGGTGTCGCAGCCGGCGCTTGACTCGGTTGCGCGTCACCGCGTCGCCGACGGCCTTGCTCACGACGAAGCCGACCCGGGCGGGGGCAGTGCCCTCACCCGGGCCAAGCAGGTGCACGACCACGGCGCGCGACCCGGCCCGACGCCCCGACCGCACGGTGCGTCGGAAGGCCGAGCTGTCACGCAGGCGGTGGTCGGCGGCGAGCACGCGACGAGTGCCGCGGCCCGCTCAGACCGCGAGGCTCTTGCGGCCCTTGCGACGACGCGCCGACAGGATGGCGCGGCCGGCGCGGGTACGCATCCGCAGGCGGAAGCCGTGCACCTTGTGGCGGCGACGGTTGTTCGGCTGGTAGGTCCGCTTGCTCACGAGAACGTCTCTTCCGGTGGATCGGTCAGGTCAGGGGAAGTCAGCTGGTCGGCGCGGGTGATGAGCACCATCCGGGCAGCACGACGGCAGCCGCTGACCGATCAACGGTACGCGGAGGCTGAGTGCAGGGTCAAACCACCACAGAGCACCCCTGTGGACAACCAGCCGCCCCGGTCCCCCACCTCGTCCCGAGCCTGTGGAGAACGTCTTGTGCGGGCCGTCTGCGAGGGGTTACGTTCGCACCTCTCCGAGGTCGTCCGCCACCCCCGACCGCACCTCGCACCAGAGCCACCCGGACCGCCGAGGTCCGCCCGCCGCCGGCGTCCCGCGCCGCGGACGGCCTCTCGCGCGCGTGCGGGGGGAACAGGTCCGGTGCGTGATGCACAGGTTGTGGACAACTCTGTGGAGAGAACCCGGGGGCCGCCACCGTCGACGCCTCTGGGACGAGCCCGGCACCCCGGGCACCGAACACTGCAGGGAGAGGCGAACCACCTCGTGGACCACACCCACCCCGACCTCGGCGAGGCCTGGCGCTCGGTGCTCGAGCACGTGCAGCCGAGCCAGCGCGCCTGGCTCGCAGCCTGCGACCCCGTCACCGTCCACGACGACATGGCGATCGTCGCCGTGCCCGACGACTTCACCCGGGGCCAGGTCGAGGGCCGGCTGCGCCCCCAGCTCGAGAGCGCGCTCAGCGAGGTCTACCAGCGCCCCATCCGGCTCGGTACGACGATCAACGCCGCGCTGGCCCACCCGTCCGCCGAGCCCGCGGGCGAGAGCGCCTCGAGCGGCCCGCTCACTGCGGTCGGCTCGGCTGCGACGGGCGACGTCGACACATCGACAGATCGATTTGTCGACACGTCGACAGATGCGGGCTCGGACAGCGAGGGCAGTGGCAGCGCCGACGACGGGCACCTCGCCACCGTCACGCCGATGCACCGACCGCCCGCGCCGAACAGCACGGAGGCGAGTGTTTCGGCGCCCTCCGGTCACGCGGGTCCGGCGCTGGGCGACCGTCAGGCCGACGCCCACCGTCCGAGTGCCCTCGAGACCCGGCTCAACCCGAAGTACACCTTCGAGACCTTCGTCATCGGCTCGTCCAACCGGTTCCCCCACGCGGCCGCCGTCGCCGTGGCCGAGGCGCCGGGCAAGGCCTACAACCCCCTCCTCGTCTACGGCGAGTCCGGTCTGGGCAAGACCCACCTGCTGCACGCCATCGGCCACTACGTCCGCTCGCTCTACACCGGCGCCAAGGTGCGCTACGTCTCGAGCGAGGAGTTCACCAACGAGTTCATCAACGCGATCCGCGACGACAAGCAGGACCGCTTCAAGCGGCGCTACCGCGACGTCGACGTGCTGCTGATCGACGACATCCAGTTCCTCGAGGGCAAGACCCAGACCCAGGAGGAGTTCTTCCACACCTTCAACACCCTCCACAACGCCAACAAGCAGATCGTGCTCACCTCGGACCGTCCGCCCAAGCGGCTCGAGGCGTTGGAGGACCGGCTGCGCAACCGGTTCGAGTGGGGCCTGATCACCGACGTCCAGCCGCCCGACCTCGAGACGCGCATCGCGATCCTGCGCAAGAAGGCCGCGATGGACCGGCTCACCGCGCCGCCGGACGTGCTGGAGTTCATCGCCTCCAAGATCCAGACCAACATCCGCGAGCTCGAGGGTGCGCTCATCCGGGTGACGGCGTTCGCCAACCTCAACCGCCAGGAGGTCGACATGACCCTGGCCGAGATCGTGCTGAAGGACCTGATCCCCGAGGGCGGCGAGCCCGAGATCACCGCGGGCCTGATCATCGCCCAGACCGCGGCCTACTTCGGCGTCTCGATCGAGGAGCTCACCGGCCCCAGCCGAGGACGCCACCTGGTGATGGCCCGCCAGATAGCGATGTACCTGTGCCGCGAGCTGACCGGCCTGTCGCTGCCCAAGATCGGCGCCCAGTTCGGCAACCGCGACCACACGACGGTGATGT
This sequence comes from Nocardioides flavescens, assembly GCF_009823805.1. Classification (GTDB taxonomy): domain Bacteria; phylum Actinomycetota; class Actinomycetes; order Propionibacteriales; family Nocardioidaceae; genus Nocardioides; species Nocardioides flavescens. Next base: position 77,771 of record NZ_WUEK01000012.1, read on the forward strand.
ACGCCGACCGCAAGATCAACCAGCTGCTCGCCGAGCGCCGCGCGGTCTTCAACCAGGTCAGCGAGCTCACGAGCCGGGTCAAGGTCCAGGCCCGACAGGCCTGAACCACACCGGTGGGATTCGCTCCACAGCCTGTGGACAGATCGCCGCGCCCGGTGCGAACTACACGGGGAGGATCTGCGGAGACCACGCGTCCGCCGGTGTGGAGGGGACGCCGAGTGCACAGCCCGGCCCGGGTCGAGGGGCCGTCGTCCACAGCCGGTGTGGAGAGCGATTGCACCGCGCGACCTGCGCCGATGGTGTTCCTCCACAGATTCCACCGTGCCTATGACTACTGACCATCTCTACGCAGTCCGATCATCGGTGGAACTCCGACACGTGCCCGTCCTGTGGAACCACACCGCCCGTGGCAGGATTCGCCGAGAGTCGGTCACCGCCGTCCGCCCTGTCGTCCCCTGCTGCGAAGGACCCACATCGTGAAGTTCCGCGTCGACCGCGACGTGCTCGCGGATGCCGTCGCCTGGGCCGCCCGCAGCCTGCCCGTGCGTCCCAGCGTCCCTGTCCTCGCCGGCCTCCTCGTCGAGGCCAGCCACGAAGGACTCGTGCTCTCGACGTTCGACTACGAGACCTCGGCCCGGGCGACCCTCCAGGCCGACGTCGCCGACGAGGGCCGGGCGCTGGTCAGCGGACGACTGCTGGCCGACATCTGCCGCAGCCTGCCGAGCAAGCCCGTCGAGATGGTGCTCGACGGCGCCCGGGTCTCGCTGACCTGCGGCTCCGCGCGCTTCAGCCTGCAGACCATGCCGGTCGAGGACTACCCGAGCCTGCCCTCGATGCCCGCGGCCACCGGGACCGTCTCGAGCGAGGCGTTCGCCCACGCCGTGGCGCAGGCCGTGACCGCGGCCGGCCGCGACGACATGCTCCCGGTGCTGACCGGCGTACGACTCGAGATCGACGGGTCGACCATCTCGCTCCTGGCCACCGACCGGTTCCGGCTGTCGCACCGCGAGCTGGGCTGGGACCCCCGCTCCCCTGACGACACCGTCGCGGCCCTGGTGCCGGCGAAGGTCCTGGGCGACACCGCGAAGTCGCTCACGAGCGGCAGCGAGGTCACCATCGCGCTCTCCACCTCGGGCAGCGGCGAGGGCATCATCGGCTTCGAGGGCGCGGCCGCCGGCGGCACGCGTCGCACGACGACCCGCCTCCTCGACGGCGAGTTCCCCAAGGTCCGCAGCCTGTTCCCGAGCGAGCACCAGACGGTGGCGACCGTCAGCAAGCAGGCCCTCATCGAGTCCGTGCGCCGCGTGTCCCTGGTCGCCGAGCGCAACACCGCCGTCCAGCTCGCCTTCGGCGACGGTCAGCTCACCCTCGACGCCGGCTCCGGCGACGAGGCCCAGGCCTCGGAGGCGATCGAGGCCGACATCACCGGCGAGCCGATCACGACCGGCTTCAACCCGACGTTCCTGCTCGACGGGCTGACCGCCATCGACGGCGACAAGGTCGAGCTCGCCTTCACCCAGGCCTCGAAGCCCGTCGTCATCAGCGCCGCTCCCGCCGAGGCGGAGGGCGAGCAGGCTCGCGAGAGCGACGACGCGGCGTTCCGCTACCTGCTGATGCCGCGCCGCCTGCTGTCCTGACGGATCCGTCCCGCGCCGGGGTACCTCTTCGCGGAACCACGACCCACACCCCCAGCTCACCTCGGAGGACTCCCATGCACATCGGACTCGTCGGCCTGGGCAAGATGGGCGGCAACATGCGCACCCGGATGCGCAACGCCGGCCTCACCGTCGTCGGCTACGACCGCAACCCGGACCTCGCCGACGTCGGCAGCCTGGCCGAGATGGTCGAGGCGCTGCCCGGCCCCGACGGCGGCCCGAAGGTCGTGTGGGTCATGGTCCCCGCGGGCGACCCGACCCGCGCGACGATCAAGGAGCTGGCCGACCTGCTGGGTGAGGGCGACCTCGTCGTCGACGGCGGCAACTCCAAGTACACCGACGACGCGATCAACGCCGAGCTGCTCGCCCAGCAGGGCGTCGGCTTCGTCGACTGCGGTGTCTCGGGCGGGGTCTGGGGACTGCAGAACGGATACGCGCTGATGTGCGGCGGCTCCGACGAGGACGTCGCCAAGGTGCAGCCGGCCTTCGACGCGCTGCGTCCCGAGGGCGACTCCGGCTTCGTCCACGCGGGCAAGAAGCCCGGCGCCGGCCACTTCGCCAAGATGGTCCACAACGGCATCGAGTACGCCATGATGCAGGCCTACGCCGAGGGCTGGGAGCTGCTCGAGGCCGTCGACCTCGTCGACAACGTCACCGAGGTGTTCGACTCCTGGCGGGCCGGCACCGTCATCCGCTCGTGGCTGCTCGACCTGCTGGTCGCCGCGCTCGAGGAGGACACCCACCTCGACAAGATCGCGGGCTACGCCGACGACTCCGGTGAGGGCCGCTGGACCGTCGAGGCCGCGATCGACAACGCCGTGCCGATGCACGTCATCGCCGCCTCCCTCTTCGCCCGGTTCACCTCGCGCCAGGACGACAGCCCGGCGATGAAGGCGATCGCCGCGATGCGCAACCAGTTCGGTGGGCACGCGACCCACACCGAGGCCCCGGCCGGCGGCGACGTCGGCCCGGACAACCCCGCCTGAGAACCAGCCTGACGACCAGCCCGGGAGCACGGTGCACGTCGCCCACCTGAGCCTGCACGACTTCCGGTCCTACGCGACCGCCGAGGTCGCGCTCGGTCCCGGGGTGACGGCGTTCGTCGGGCGCAACGGCCAGGGCAAGACCAACCTGGTCGAGGCGATCGACTACCTCTCGCGGCTGCAGTCGCACCGGGTGGCCACCGACGCGCCGCTCGTACGAGCCGGTGCGCCTCAGGCGGTGGTGCGCGCCGCGGTCGTCAAGGACGGGCGCCAGGCGGTGCTCGAGGTCGAGCTCAACCCCGGGCGCGCCAACCGGGCCCGCATCAACCGCTCGACCCTGCCCCGGACCCGCGACCTCGTCGGCCTGGTGCGCACGGTCGTCTTCTCGCCCGAGGACCTGACCCTGGTCAAGGGCGACCCGTCCGACCGCCGTCGCTTCCTCGACGACCTGCTGGTGCTGCGCACCCCGCGCCTGGCCGGCACCCGCGCCGACTACGACCGCGTCCTCAAGCAGCGCAACTCGCTGCTCAAGACCGCCGGGCTCGCCCGCGGCTCGGCCCGCGACGGGGCGCTGGCCACCCTGGCGGTCTGGGACGACCAGCTCGCCCACCACGGGGCCGAGCTGCTCGCCGCACGGCTCGAGCTCGTCGAGGCGCTGGGCCCGTACGTCGGCACGGCGTACGCGACCGTGGCGCGCGGCGCGAGCCGCGACGACGCCGCGGTGGAGTACCGCTCAAGCGTCGCGGCCCCGCCGGGCGTCGGCCCCGAGGAGCTCCGCGAGGCGCTGCTGACCGAGCTGGAGGCCCGCCGCAAGGACGAGCTGGACCGCGGCATCTCGCTCGTGGGGCCACACCGCGACGAGCTGCTGCTGTGGCTCGGTCACGGAGGAGACCCCAGCGGCGACCCGACCTCGCGGCTCCCGGTGAAGGGCTACGCGTCTCACGGGGAGTCGTGGTCGTTCGCGCTCGCGCTCAAGCTCGCGTCCTACGACCTGCTGCGCGCCGACGGCGACGACCCGATCCTCATCCTGGACGACGTCTTCGCCGAGCTCGACAGCGAGCGGCGGGCCCAGCTCGCCGAGCTCGTCGCCGGCGCCGAGCAGGTGCTGGTGACCGCCGCGGTGCCCGAGGACGTGCCGGCCGCGCTCACCGGAGCGCGGTTCACCGTGGCCGGCGGTGAGGTGACTCAGGTGGGTGACTCAGGTGGGTGAGGAGCAGGAGCCCGAGCCCCAGTCTCAGGTGGAAGCGGAGGCCGTCCACCAGGACGACGGTCTGGACCTGGCGCGCGCGGCCGCGCGGGCGGCGGCCGGCTCGATGCCCAAGGGGGTCAGGCGCCGGCGCACCGGAGGCCCGCGACGTCGCACCGACAGCCAGGTCTCGGGCAGCCACCCCGACCAGCGCGACCCCCAGCTGCTCGGCTCGCAGCTCGAGCGCCTGGTCGCCGAGCGCGGCTGGGAGCTCGAGCTGCGGGTGCGCGGCGTCTTCGCCCGCTGGCCCGAGCTGGTCGGCGAGGAGGTCGGGGCGCACTGCACGCCGGAGGCGTTCACCGACGGCAAGCTGACGGTGCGCACCGACTCGACGGCCTGGGCGACCCAGCTCAAGCTGCTCGCCCCGGCGCTGGTGCGCCGGCTCAACGAGGAGCTCGGTCACGGCACCGTGACCCTCATCGACATCGTCGGCCCGCACCTGCCGCGCGGGGTGGGCGGGCGTCGGCGGACCCGCGACAGCCGCGGACCGCGCGACACCTACGGCTGACGCACCCACCACGCACTCCAGAGCGTCTCCGGGGCCGGACGTGCATGTGGGGACACGGGTCGACCCCTGCGCGGCGCTCTCGTCACGGCCCTGAGGCCGCTGAGGGGCCTTCTCACCCGGCCGAGGACCCCCGGGCGCCGGACAGTTGCGTGCCCTGAGGCCCGTGACGGGCTATCATGACGCTCGGGCCGTCGCCGAACTCGGGCGGCCCGTCGCCATGTGAAGAGCCGCGCCTGCGTGCGTGAGATAGGGGTCGCCCCGTGTCCCAGCAGAACCAGCCGGAGCCCCCCAACGGCGTCGCCTACGACGCGAGCGCGATCCAGGTGCTCGAGGGGCTCGAGGCGGTCCGCAAGCGACCGGGCATGTACATCGGCTCCACCGGCGAGCGCGGCCTGCACCACCTGATCTGGGAGATCGTGGACAACGCGGTCGACGAGGCGCTCGCGGGCTACTGCGACCGCATCGTGGTGACGCTGACCGAGGACGGCGCGATCCGCGTCGAGGACAACGGTCGCGGCATCCCCACCGACACCGCACCGGGCCAGGAGCTGCCGGCCGCGACCATCGCGCTGACCCAGCTGCACGCCGGCGGGAAGTTCGGCGGCGGCGGCTACAAGGTCTCCGGCGGCCTGCACGGCGTCGGCGTCTCGGTGGTCAACGCGCTCTCCGACCACCTCGTCCTCGAGGTGAAGAACCGCGGCGCCCTGTGGAGGCAGACCTTCCAGCTCGGCGAGCCCGACGCCCCCCTGGCCAAGGTGCGCGACCTCGAGCCCGACGAGGGCACGGGCACGACCGTGACCTACTGGGCCTCGCCCACCATCTTCGAGACCACGACGTACTCCCTCGAGACGATCACCACCCGCTTCCGCGAGTACGCCTTCCTCAACAAGGGCCTCGAGATCGTCGTGCGCGACGAGCGCCCCGACGCCGCCGCGATCGCCGACGCCGTCCAGGACGAGACGGTCGACAACGAGGTCGACGCGGCCGACGCCACGGCGATCCACCGCGCCGAGGGCGGCGGCAGCGAGCAGGTCTTCCGCTACGACCGCGGTCTGGTCGACTACGTCGCCTACCTCAACCGGTCCCGGCAGGCGGCCAACCCGACGATCATCTCCTTCGAGGCCGAGGCGTCCAGCGACACCGGCATGGACATGAGCCTCGAGGTGGCGATGCAGTGGAACACCACCTTCACCGAGTCGGTCCACACCTTCGCCAACACGATCAACACCCACGAGGGCGGCACCCACGAGGAGGGCTTCCGCGCGGCGCTCACCTCCTTGGTCAACAACTGGGGCGAGGAGTGGGGCCTGATCAAGAAGAAGGAGGACCGGGTCAGCGGTGACGACATCCGCGAGGGCCTGACCGCCATCATCTCGGTCAAGCTCGGCGAGCCGCAGTTCGAGGGCCAGACCAAGACCAAGCTCGGCAACACCGAGGTCAAGGGGTTCACCCAGCGCGTCGTCAACGACCAGCTCGGCGCCTGGCTCGAGCAGAACCCCGCCGAGGGCAAGGACATCGTGCGCAAGTCGCAGGCCGCGGCCTCGGCGCGCATCGCCGCCCGCAAGGCGCGCGACCTCGCCCGCTCGCGCAAGGGCTTCGGCTCGGGCGGCGGGCTGCCCGGCAAGCTCTCGGACTGCCAGTCGACCAACCCGGAGGAGTGCGAGGTCTTCATCGTCGAGGGCGACTCGGCCGGCGGCTCGGCCAAGTCCGGTCGCGACCCGCGCATCCAGGCGATCCTCCCGATCCGCGGCAAGATCCTCAACGTCGAGAAGGCGCGCATCGACAAGGTCCTGGGCAACCAGGAGGTCCAGGCGATCATCTCCGCGCTGGGCACCGGCATCCACGACGAGTTCGACATCGACAAGCTGCGCTACCACAAGGTCGTGCTGATGGCCGACGCCGACGTCGACGGCCACCACATCAACACGCTCCTGCTGACGCTGCTGTTCCGGTTCATGCCGCAGCTGATCGACGGCGGCTTCGTCTACATGGCCCAGCCGCCGCTCTACCGCCTGCGCTGGAACAAGCCGGCCGAGCACGAGTTCGTCTACTCCGACGCCGAGCGTGACGCGCTCATGCGCGCCGGGCTCGAGGCGGGCAAGAAGCTGCCCAAGGAGAACCCGGTCCAGCGCTACAAGGGCCTCGGCGAGATGAACGCCGACGAGCTGTGGGAGACGACGATGGACCCCGACAACCGTCTGCTCCTCCAGGTGACCCTGGAGAACGCCGCGCTCGCCGACGAGACCTTCTCGACCCTCATGGGCGAGGACGTCGGGCTGCGCCGCTCGTTCATCCAGCGCAACGCCAAGGACGTCCGCTTCCTCGACATCTAGGTCTACCCATCTCTAGCGACCTCGCTAGACCGTCCTAGATCAAGGCAGAGCCAGAGAGAGACACCGTGACCGAGACCCCCACGCCCCCGTCGCCCGGTGGCCGCGTCGACCCCGTCGAGCTGCGCACGTCGATGGAGCGCGCCTACATCGACTACGCGATGGCCGTCATCGTGGGCCGCGCCCTGCCCGACGTGCGCGACGGGCTCAAGCCGGTGCACCGCCGCGTCCTCTACGCGATGTACGACGGCGGCTACCGCCCCGACCGCGGTCACTCCAAGTGCAGCCGTGTCGTCGGCGACGTCATGGGCCAGTACCACCCCCACGGCGACAGCGCGATCTACGACACCCTGGTCCGCCTCGCCCAGCCCTGGGTGATGCGCGCGCCGCTCATCCACGGCCAGGGCAACTTCGGCTCGCCGGGCAACGACCCGGCGGCCGCGATGCGGTACACCGAGTGCCGGATGGCCCCGCTGGCCATGGAGATGGTGCGCGGGATCGACGAGGAGACCGTCGACTTCCAGCCCAACTACGACGGCCGCTCCTCGGAGCCGACGATCCTGCCGTCGCGCTTCCCCAACCTGCTGGTCAACGGCTCCGCCGGCATCGCGGTGGGCATGGCCACCAACATCCCGCCGCACAACCTGCGCGAGGTGGCCGACGGCGCGATCTACGCCCTCGAGCACCCCGACGCCTCCCGCGAGGAGCTGCAGGACGCGCTCATCGAGCGCATCAAGGGCCCCGACTTCCCCAACGCCGCGCTGATCGTCGGCCGCCAGGGCATCGAGCAGACCTACCGCACCGGTCGCGGCTCGATCACCCAGCGCGCGGTCATCGAGATCGACGAGGACTCCAAGGGCCGCACCTGCCTGGTCATCACCGAGCTGCCCTACATGGTCAACCCGGACAACCTGGCCGAGAAGATCGCCGACCTCGCCATGAGCGGGCGGGTCCAGGGCATCGCCGACGTCCGCGACGACACCTCCTCGCGCACCGGCCAGCGTCTCGTCGTCGTGCTCAAGCGCGACGCGGTCGCTCGGGTCGTGCTCAACAACCTGCTCAAGCACACCGAGCTGCAGACCAACTTCTCCGCCAACATGCTGGCCCTGGTCGACGGCGTGCCGCGAACGCTGACCATCGACCAGTTCATCTCCTACTGGGTCGAGCACCAGGTCGAGGTCGTCCGCAGGCGCACCGAGTACCGCCTGCGCGAGGCCGAGAAGCGCGCCCACATCCTGCGCGGACTGGTCAAGGCGCTCGACGCCCTCGACGAGGTCATCGCGCTGATCCGGCGTTCGCCCGACGTCGAGGAGGCCCGCCAGGGCCTGATCGAGCTGCTCGACATCGACGAGGACCAGGCGACCGCGATCCTCGACATGCAGCTGCGCCGGCTCGCCGCGCTGCAGCGCCAGCGGATCATCGACGACCTGGCCGCGATCGAGATCGAGATCGCCGACCTGCAGGACATCCTCGCCAACGTCGCCCGCCAGCGCTCGATCGTGCGCGACGAGCTGAGCGAGATCGTCGACAAGTACGGCGACGACCGCCGCACCCAGATCATCGCGGCCGACGGCGACCTGTCGATGGAGGACCTGATCCCCGACGAGGAGCTCGTCGTCTCCATCACCCGCGGTGGCTACGCCAAGCGCACCCGCGCCGACCAGTACCGCTCGCAGAAGCGCGGCGGCAAGGGCGTGCGCGGGGCCTCGCTGCGCGGCGACGACGTGGTCGAGCACTTCATCGCCACGACCAACCACCACTGGCTGCTGTTCTTCACCACGGCCGGGCGGGTCTACCGCACCAAGGCCTACAACCTGCCCGAGGCCTCGCGCGACGCGCGCGGCGGCCACGTCGCCGGGCTGCTCTCCTTCCAGCCCGACGAGTCGATCGCCCAGGTGCTGGCGATCCGCGACTACGAGCAGGCGCCGTACCTCGTCCTGGCCACCCGCCACGGCCTGGTCAAGAAGACCCGCCTCGGCGACTACAACAGCCCGCGCCAGGCCGGCGTCATCGCGATCAACTTCCGCGAGGACGACGACGAGCTGATCGGCGCCGAGCTGGTGGACGGCGACGACGACATCCTGCTCGTCTCGCGCAAGGGCCAGGCGATCCGCTTCCGCGCCGACGACACCCAGCTGCGCCCGATGGGACGGGCGACCTCCGGGGTCACGGGCATGAAGTTCCGCGACGGCGACGCGCTGCTCTCGCTCTCGGTCATCCGGGCCGAGGCGGCGGCGGTCGAGGACGTCGACTCCGCCGACGTCGAGGTGCAGTACGTCTTCACGATCACCGACGGCGGCTTCGCCAAGCGGACCCGCATCTCGGAGTACCGCCTGCAGTCGCGCGGCGGCATCGGCATCAAGGCGATGGCCCTGGCCAACGAGGACCGCGGCGTCCTCGTCGGTGCGTTCATCGTGGTCGACGGCGACGAGGTCCTCTCGATCACCCAGAGCGGTCAGGTCGTGCGCAGCCCGATCAACGACAACTTCCGGCCGACCGGTCGTTCGACGATGGGCGTGAAGTTCGTGTCGCCGAAGTCCGGGGACGCCGTCGCGGTCGTCGCCCGCTCCGTCGAGGCCAAGGTCGTCGAGGAGCTGGAGGAGGCCGAGACGAGCGAGGGGGCAGCGGACCCGGATGCCGCGGTCGAGCCGGCTGCTGAATCGGAGAATGCCCAGGGCGATGCAACAATCGAGGACGATGACGCGTCGCAGTGAGCGTGATGCACCGCGGGCGACCTCGAGGCCGTGACCACCGATCGCACTGGGAGGGATGAGTCCGTGGCTGACCGTCCGACCAACTCCGGCCGCGAGGACACCGTGGTCCGGCCCCTCGCCGGCACCCCCGGTGCGCCCTCGCGCAACGGCTCCAGCGCAACGCAGGCGGCGCCGGTGACCCCCCCGCGGGGCACCGCCGCCGTACCCCGCGACAGCGCGCCGCCCACCGTCGCCACCCCGGTGGTCACGGCGCCGGCCGAGGAGAAGCCGTCGCGAGCCGAGCGCAAGGCCCAGCGGGCCGCCGCGGCCGCGGCCGCCGCCCCCAAGGCCGGCCGGCGCGCCCGGCTGCGGCTGACCCGGGTCGACCCGTGGTCGGTCATGAAGACGGCGTTCCTGCTCTCGATCGCGCTGGCCATCGTCTCGGTGGTCGCGGTCCTGATGGTGTGGACGGTCTTGGGCGCCGCCGATGTGTGGAGCTCGATCAACCAGACCGTGCAGGACGTCGTGGGCGGTCAGGACGCCAACAGCTTCGACATCGAGGACTACCTCGGCACCCGTCGGGTCGTTGGCTTCACCATGATCGTGGCGGCCGTCGACGTGCTGCTGCTGACGGCGATCGCCACCCTCGGCGCCTTCCTCTACAACATGTCCGCCTCGCTGCTCGGCGGCGTCGAGGTCACCCTCGCCGAGGACAACTGACCCGATTTCTCCGGGGTCGATGCGCTCCGGTAGTGTCTCCCCTCGGTCGTGCTGCGCATGCGCGCGCGACCTTCGGGCCTATAGCTCAGACGGTTAGAGCGCTTCCCTGATAAGGAAGAGGTCACAGGTTCAAGTCCTGTTAGGCCCACGTGAAGAAGCTGCTGGTCGTCGCCCTCGCCGCCGCCGGTGCCGTCTTCGCCAAGCGCAGGATCGACGAGGGCAAGGCCGAGCAGGCGCTCTGGGCCGAGGCCACCGACGCGGTCAAGCGCACCTGAGCTCCACCGCTTCTCGCCTGACTCGGGGCCTTGGCGCAATTGGTAGCGCACCTGCTTTGCAAGCAGGGGGTTAGGGGTTCGAGTCCCCTAGGCTCCACCACCCGTTCCGCTCAGCTGCGGTCGATCATCGCCTGCATCGCCTCGGGGTAGCGCTCGCCGACGACCGCGACGGCGTCCGAGGCCTCGGTGAGCTCGGCGAGGTCGTTCGGGCCGAGCTCGAGGTCGAGGGCGCCGAGGTTCTCCTCGAGGCGCTCGACCCGGCGGGTGCCGGGGATCGGGACGATCCAGGACTGCTGGGCCAGCAGCCACGCCAGCGCGACCTGGCCCACGGTGGCGTCGAGCCGGTCGGCGACGGCCCGCACGCGGTCCACGAGGTCGAGGTTGGTTTCGAGCGCCTCGCGCGAGAAGCGGGGCAGGTTGGCGCGGATGTCGCCCTCGCCGAACGTCGAGTCGCGGGTCACTGCGCCGGTGAGGATGCCGCGCCCGAGCGGGCTGAACGGCACGAAGCCGATGCCGAGCTCCTCGAGCACCGGGAGGACGGAGGTCTCGGGCTCGCGCCAGAACAGGGAGTACTCGCTCTGCAGGGCGGTCACCGGCTGCACCGCGTGAGCGCGGCGGATCGTCGTCGGACCGGCCTCGGACAGGCCGAGGTGGCGCACCTTGCCCTCGGTGATGAGCTCGCGCACCGTGCCGGCGACGTCCTCGATGGGCACGTCGGGGTCGACGCGGTGCTGGTAGAGCAGGTCGATCGTGTCCGTCCGCAGGCGGCGCAGCGATCCCTCGACCGCGGCGCGGACGTGCTCCGGGCGGCTGTTCACGCCGTTCTGGGTGCCGTCGGGCTCGATCGCGAAGCCGAACTTGGTCGCGATCACGACGTCGTCACGCACCGGTGCCAGCGCCTCGCCGACGAGCTCCTCGTTGTCGAAGGGTCCGTAGACCTCGGCGGTGTCGAAGAAGGTCACCCCGGCGTCGTACGCCGCGCGCAGGAACGCCACCGCGTCCTCGCGCTCCGGCGTCGCGCCGAAGCTCTGGCTCAGGCCCATGCAGCCCAGGCCGAGACCGGAGACCTCGAGGGTGCCGAGCGTGCGGGTGGGGCGGGTGCGGGACATGGCTCTCCTCGGGGCGCAGGGGCGACGGTCACTCCTGGGCCACCTCTCCGGTAGCCACCGGCGCGCCTGTGACACCGCGCTGCGGGGTTCCGCGTGCGCGGGGCGGGTGCGTTGCGCAGAATGGGGGATCGTGAGGCGGGGTCTGGTCGCGGTGCTGCTGTGCGCCGCCGCATTGGGCGCGGGCTGCTCGGGTGACGCCGAGCCGTTGCCGCCCGTGGTCGACCCGACGCCCACCGTCGACCCGGCGTACGACGCGAACGCGGAGCCGGCGCTCGCCGTGCTGTCGCTCGTGCCCGCCGAGGCCCGGACCCTCACCGTGACCGACCGGGACGAGGCCGCCGACGCGGGCGGTGCGTCCGTGGTGCTGGCCCCCGAGCTGCTCCGCGACGCGGCGGGCGCGCTCGCCGACTACGGCTTCGGACCCGACGCCGTGCAGTGGGAGGCGAGGTTCACCGACGGCTGGGTGGTCGCGCTGCGCGACGGCACCGACATGGCCCAGGTGCAGGCGGCTGTCGCCGCGGGCGTCGGCCCGCTGCAGGGGGCGAGCGTCGACGCCGAACGGCGGCTCGTCACGCTCGGCGCCACCGCCGACCCGCAGCAGAGCTGGGCCGTCGACCCCGACCTGCGGGCCCTGGTGGGTGAGCGCGCGGTCTCGACGTACGTCGACCGGAGCTGCTCGAGCACCGCGACCCTGCCCGGAGCCGACAGCCAGCGGCTCGAGGAGCTCGGTCCGTGGTCGATCGAGTTCGGCGCGGTCCTGGTGACCGCGCGGCTGGGGGCCGACCGGACGGACCTGTTCACCCGGCTGCGCGGCGCCGCCCAGGACCAGGCGCTGGGGGCGGCCCTCGGCGGCGGTGTCGCCGACCCGCAGACCGGGCGCCTCGGCTACCGCATCACCGACCCGGCTGCCGCGGCCGAGCTGGTGCGCACCGGTGGGCTGCCCTTCACGGCCTGCACTTAGGGAACCCGCCTACCCTGGTGGGGTGCGCGAGGCCCTGCGACCCCGGTTCTGGCCGGGTCACCTCCTGGCCGTCGTGCTGACCCTCGCCACGATCGTCCTCGGCATCTGGCAGATCGGTGCGTGGCAGGACCGCCGCGAGGCGGAGGCGCGTGACCTCACGCAGACGGCACCGGTGGCCCTCGACGACGTGATCGGACCGGACGACCCGTTCCCCGGCCGCTCGGTCGGACAGCCCGTCGACGTGGCCGGCACCTGGCTGACCGAGGGCACGCTGTTCATCTCCGGACGCGAGCACGACGGTCGCGACGGCTACTGGATGCTGACCCCGCTCGCGGTCGGCGGCGGGTCCAACCCTGCGGTGCCCGTGGTGCTGGGCTGGGTGGCCGACCCGGCCGACGCACCGGCGCCGCCGACGGGCGACGTCCAGCTCGTGGGCTGGCTCCAGCCGCCCGACGGCACCGGTCAGGTCGACGACGACCCGACCGACGACGTGCTGCCGCAGCTGCGGGTCGCCGACGTCATCCAGCGCGTCGACCGCGACCTCTACGGCGCCTACGTCGTCGCGGACGGCGGCGTGGACGGCCTGCCCCAGGCCGACCTGGCCCAGCTGCCCGAGGCGAGCCGGTTCACCGCGGTGCGCAACCTGCTCTACGGGATCGAGTGGTTCGTCTTCGGGGGCTTCGTCGTCCTGATGTGGTGGCGCTGGCTCGGCGAGCAGCTCGCCGCGGGCCGGCGTAGGGACGACGGCGGTGGTGCCGGGGAGACGGCCGACGAGGACGCCCCGGATACCGTGGACGCGTGAAGGGTCTGTTCACCGCCTACCGGGTGCTCGCGATCGTGGTCGGCGTGCTGCTGGCCGTCTGCTCGCTGGTCGCGCTGCCGCTGAAGTACCTCGCCACGGAGGGCACCTCGCTGCAGCAGTTCGGCTCCGACCTCAGCGTGCTGTGGGTCGTGCACGGCTGGATCTTCATGATCTACGTCGTCGTCGCGTTCTTCCTCTCGCGCAAGGCCGGCTGGAGCTACGGCTTCACCATCGTCGCGCTCGTGGCCGGTCTCGTGCCGCTGCTGATCTTCTGGGTCGAGCGCCAGGTCGTGCACAAGCTCAAGGTCGAGAACCCCGACCTCGAACCTGTGGCCTAGGTCGGGCCTGACCTGGATGCCGGAGTGACCACCGCCTTCGTGCTCGGGGGCGGCGGGGTCCTCGGCGCCGTCGAGGTCGGGATGCTGCGCGCGCTGCTCGAGCGCGACGTCGTGCCCGACCTGGTGCTCGGCACGAGCATCGGCGCCCTCAACGGCGCCGTGCTCGCCAGCCAGCCCGACCTCGGGGTGGTCGAGCGGCTGACCGACCTGTGGCGCTCCGCGGGCTCCGCGCGGGAGGCGGGGTACGGCGACCGGCCGCTGCGCACCGTGCGGCGCGCTGTCTCCACCGGCACCCACCTCTGGTCGGCGACGCCGCTGCGGCGTCGCCTCGCGGACGAGCTCGGCGACATCACCTTCGAGGAGCTGCCGGTGCGGTTCCAGGTGTGCGCGGCCAGCATCGAGCGGGCGGCCGAGCACTGGTTCGACTCGGGGCGGGTCGTCGACGCGGTCGTCGCGAGTGCCGCCGTACCCGGGCTCCTGCCGCCGGCCGAGGTCGACGGCGAGCACTACCTCGACGGCGGCATCGTCAACTCCGTGCCGCTCGGTCGTGCCGTCGAGCTGGGCGCGACCCGCGTCTTCGTGCTGCAGGTGGGCCGCGTCGACCGACCGCTGACCCCGCCGAAGCGACCTTGGGAGGTGGCGAGGGTGTCGTTCGAGATCGCGCGGCGCCACCGGTTCACCCGTGAGCTGGCCGAGCTCCCCGAGGGCGTCGCGTGCCACGTGCTGCCGGCGCGCGGCACCTCTGCGCGCGACGACACCCTGCTCGGCACGCGCGACTTCTCACGCGTGCAGGAGCGCATCGACGCGACGTACGCCGCGAGCCGCGACCACCTCGACCGGGTCCTGTGAGCCCGCTCGGGACGACCGTCCTGCGCCGGGTGGTCGTGGCGCCCGCGGTGCTGGGCGTCTCGGCGGTGCTGTGGCTGCTGCTGCCGCTGTGGCTGCTCGCCGCCGCGGCGCTCTCGCCGGTGCTGCCGGGGCGCTGGCGGGCGCTGCGGCTGCTGTGGATGGTCGTCGTCTACGCCAGCGTCGAGTCGCTGGTGCTGCTGGTGCTGCTCGGCCACTGGCTGGCCAGCGGCTGCGGGCGGCGGCTGCGCACGGCGTACTGGCAGGGACTGCACTACGACCTCGTGCAGGGCGTGATGTGGGTGCTGTTCCGCGAGGCGCGCCGGGTGCTGCGCCTCGAGATCGTCACCGAGGGGCCCTCGCCCGACGCCCACCCCGGCTCGCCGCTGCTGGTGCTGTGCCGCCACGCCGGTCCGGGGGACTCCTTCACCCTGGTGCACGCCCTCATGCACTCCTACGCGCGAGCCTCGGGTGGTGCTCAAGGACACCCTGCGCTGGGACCCGGCCATCGACGTGCTGCTCAGCCGGCTGCCGGCGCGGTTCATCAGCCCGAACCCCGCCGCCGGCGAGGATCTCGAGTCGCAGATCGCCGAGCTGGCGCGCGACCTCGACCGCGACGACGCGTTCGTGATCTTCCCCGAGGGCGGCAACTTCACCGCCGCCCGCCGCGACCGGGCCATCGCCCGGCTGCGCCGGCTCGGGTTGGAGGCGATGGCGCAGCGGGCGGAGGAGATGATCCACGTCCTCGCCCCGCGCCCCGGAGGGGTCGTGGCGGCGCTCGACGCGGCGCCCGGCGTCGACGTCCTGCTCGTCGCCCACACCGGCCTCGACCACCTCCACTCCGTCGCCGACCTGTGGCGCGAGCTGCCGATGGACAAGCGGATCGTCATGCGGTGGTGGCGGGTGCCGCGCGCCGAGATCCCGGAGGGTCGCGAGGAGCGCATCGGCTGGCTCTTCGACTGGTGGGAGCGCATCGACGACTGGGTCGAGGAGAACCGGGTCAGATGATCCCTTCGACGACCCCGTCAATGACAGAGCCCCCCGGTCCGTGCGGACCGGGGGGCTCGTCGGGGCTCGGGTGAGCCAGGGTCGCTACTTGTCGTCCCGGATGTCGTCGACCTTGTCCTGCACCTTGTCCTTGAGGTCGCCGGCCTTGTCGGCGACCTTGTCCTTGACGTCCTCGGCCTTGTCCTTGACGTCGCCGGCCTTGTCCTCGACCAGGTCGATGACCTCGGCCGGGTCGTCGGGGGTCGAGACCGAGTGCGGCTTCTCGGCCAGGTCGGAGAGCGCCTCGTCGGGACCGGCGGCACCGGCGTCGTCGGCCACGGCCGCGGGCGCGGGGGCCGGCTTCGGGGCCGGGGTCGGCGCCGGGGTCGGGACGTAGGAGGACTGCCAGTTGTCCTGCTGGCCGCCCGACTGCAGCTTCTTGGCGACGAACCCGACGACGCCGGCGAGCACCGCGAAGACCGCGAGCTTGCGCAGCGTGCTGCCCTTCTTCTTCTGCGGCTCACCGCGCAGCTGCGCGACGCGGGCGTCGGCGCTCTCCTTGGCCTGGGCGGCGAGGTCGCTCGCCCGGGAGGCCGCGGTGTCCTTGGCCTGCGAGGCGAGGAACGCCGCGCGCGCCTTGGCGTCGAACAGCGACGACTCGCCGGCGTCGCGGGCGTCCTTGGCCTTCGACACCGCGGTGTCGCGGGCGTCGTGCAGCGCGGAGGCGGCGTTGTCGCGGGCGTCCTGCAGCGCGGAGCTGGTGCGGTCGCGAGCCTCGGCGACGTACGGGGTCGCCTTGTCCTTGGCCTTGTCGCGCGCGTCGGCGAGGGCGGGGCGGGCGGTGCTCTCGTAGAAGTCCTCCACCGCGTCACGGGTGGTGGCCAGCGCCGACTCGACCTGGGGCCGCACCTGGTGGTCGACGTAGTCGGACGCCTTCTCCAGCAGGGTCTTCTTCTTCCGGAACATCATCGCGCTTCCTCTTCCGCAGGGTGCTCGGGCTCGGGTCCCGAGGGGTGGCGTTGCGGGCCCGTCCCAGTCGACCTGCGGGGGTACCAGGTCGACCGGGGCCAGCCCGTGCTCTCCCGCTTGTGGCCCGTGCGAGGATCGACAGGCGCACCGGCGGGCGTACAGCCCGCGCGGTACCCACTTGCCTCCAGACACCACATCGAGAAAGGCCCTCATGGCTGACCAGCAGGCCGTCCTGAAGACCAACCGCGGCGACATCACCATCAACCTGTTCCCGAACCACGCTCCGGAGACGGTCGAGAACTTCACGGGGCTCGCCACCGGCTCGAAGTCCTACGACGCGGGCAACGGCCGCAGCGGCCCGTTCTACGACGGCCTGACCTTCCACCGGGTCATCGAGGGCTTCATGATCCAGGGCGGCTGCCCGCTCGGCACCGGCACCGGCGGCCCGGGCTACACCTTCAAGGACGAGATCCACCCCGAGCTCGTCTTCGACAAGCCCTACCTGCTCGCCATGGCCAACGCCGGCCCGGGCACCAACGGCTCGCAGTTCTTCATCACCGTCGGCGCCACCCCGTGGCTCAACCGCAAGCACACCATCTTCGGCGAGGTCGCCGACCAGGCCTCGCGCGACGTCGTCGACGCCATCGCGACGACCTCCACCGGCCCGGGCGACCGCCCGACCGAGCCGGTCGTCATCGAGTCCGTGACCGTCACCGAGGGCTGAGGAACTCAGCTGAGCCAGTCCTCCGTGCCCGAGACCGGGGTGCCGACCTGCTATCGGCACCCCGGCCGCGAGGCCCACATCCGCTGCCAGCGGTGCAACCGCGTCATCTGCCCCGAGTGCATGCGCCCCGCCTCTGTGGGCTTCCAGTGCCCCGAGTGCGTCGCCGAGGGCGCGAAGCAGACCCGCCAGGCGCGCACGGCGTACGGCGGTCTGCGGCCCACCGACGCCTCGAGGACCTCGATCGTCCTCATCGCGCTCAACGTCGCGGTGTGGATCGCGGTCATGGTGACCGGTGGCTCCTCGAGCCGGCTCGTGGACTGGCTCGCCCTGCGGCCCAACGGACTGTGCATCAGCGGGCGCTACGGCGCCGACGTGACGCAGGCGGTCTGCGACCAGGCCGGCGGCACGTTCCTGCCTGGGGTCGTCGACGGCGCCTACTGGCAGCTCGTGACCTCGATGTTCATGCACGTGCAGCCGCTGCACATCGGGTTCAACATGCTCGCGCTCTGGGTGCTCGGTCCCCAGCTCGAGCTCGCGATCGGGCGGGCGCGGTTCCTCGCGCTCTACTTCATCTCGGGCCTGGCCGGCTCCGCGCTCGTCTACTGGGCCGCCAGTGAGTACGGCGCCACCCTCGGCGCGTCCGGCGCGATCTTCGGCCTCATGGGCGCACTCGCCGTCATCGCCTTCAAGGTCGGCGGCGACGTCCGCGGCATCCTGACCTGGATCGGCATCAACTTCGTCATCACCTTCGTGGTCGCCCGGATCTCCTGGCAGGGCCACCTCGGCGGCTTCCTCGGTGGCCTCGCCGTCGCCGCCATCCTCGTCTACGCCCCCCGCGGCCCCCGCCGCACGGCGTTCCAGACCGCCGGACTCTGCTTCGTCCTCGCCGTCGTCCTCTTCGCCATCGCCGCCCGGTCCGTCGTCCTCGGCTGAGGTCGCTTGCGGGGCAGTCCTGGTGCTCCGTCGCGTCGACAGTCGAACTTTTGGGACGTGCCAGTGTCCCGAAAGTTCGACTGTCAACGGCCCGACCGGTTGTGTCCTGGACTGTGCAACTTCCGGGCCGTCAGGTGACCCGGAAGTTGCACTGATGCTCGGCGCTCTGGCCGCGGGCGGGTCCCGCTGTCGACAGTCCAACTTTCGGGCCATCTAGCTGTCCGAAAAGTTCGACTGTCGATGACAGCGCCCCATGGTCGCCAAGGCGAACCGGACTGCTGTCCACATTCACCCACAGGCGAACTACACGGCTGTAGTTCTCCACACCGGTGGAAAAAGCTGTGGAGGAACGACCGAGCCCCCGACCGGAGGACCGGCGGGGGCTCGAGGGTGGAGCGGGGATCAGCGGGGGAGGGGTGTCACTCCCACTTGGTGGCGTAGGTGAACCCCACGGCCATGAAGGCGATGCCGACGACGAGGTTGTACTGGTCGAGGTCGTTCATGACCGGGATGCTCTGCAGGTGGTCGTTGGCGAACACGTAGTAGGTGCAGATCCACAGCAGGCCGACCAGGAAGCAGCCGAGCATGCCGACCACGACGCCGCGACCGCGGCCGAGCGGGGTGGAGGGGTGGGCGGCGACGACCAGGCCGAGCATGAAGAGGCCGAAGCCGATCACGTAGTTCCACCGGGCGAGGTCGCCGATGAACGCCGGGCCGCTGGGGCCCTCGGGGTTGCCCTCGGAGTCGAACGCCGTCGGGTCGGGGCGGACGCCGACGTAGTAGTAGACGATCCAGGCGATGCCGAGGGCGATCAGCACCAGCGCGAGCACGAAGCGCGGTGAGACGACCGGCCCGCGGTCGGGGTCGGCGAACTGCTGGTCTCGGGCCTTGATCCTCACGGCCGTTACCTTAGTCGGCATGGACCACGACCACCGACTCCCCACCGGGCCGCGGCCCCCGCGGTGGCGGGGGCTGCGCCGGTCGTGGAGCGGCGGGCGGCGTCCGTCGCCGTGGCGGCTCGCGACGACCGCGGTGGTCCTGGTGAGCGGTGGGCTGTTCGTGGTCAGCGCCCAGTCGAGCGGCGGCACCGACCTGCGCTCCGGGCGCTACAGCGACCTCAGCGCGCTCGCGGGCAGCGAGGCGCAGCGGGCCGAGGGGCTGCAGGAGCGGGTCGCCGGGCTGCAGACGCAGGTGCAGGAGCTCTCCGACCGCGTCGACGATGCCGACGTGCGCCGCATCCGCCGGCAGGCCGCCGCCCTCGAGTCCTCGGCCGGGCTCACCGAGCGCCGCGGACCGGGCGTCGTCGTGACGCTGTCCGACGCGCCCGACGAGATCATCGACGCCACGACCGGCGACAAGAACCTCCTCGTCGTGCACCAGCAGGACATCCAGGCCGTGGTCAACGCGATGTGGGCGGGCGGCGCGCGCGCCGTGGTGATCCAGGGTCAGCGCGTCGTCACGACCACGGGCATCAAGTGCGAGGGCAGCTCGGTGATGCTCGGCGGGGTGCCCTACCCGCAGCCCTACGTCATCGAGGCGGTCGGCGACGTCGGCGACCTGACCTCCGCGATCAGCGACGACAGCTACCTCAAGGTCTACCGCGAGCAGGCCGACGACCCGCGCATCGACGTCGGCTGGGAGCTCGACGTCGAGGACTCGCTCGCCGCGCCGGCGTACGACGGGCTGCTCGACCTCAGCTACGCGACCCCCGTCGAGGAGGGGCCGCGCAGCGACACCCAGGCCGAGCGCGACTGACGAGCAGCCTCACCGCTCCTGGCGCGCCGCGGGCGGGGTCGCCGGGTCGGTCGGGAGCGTGGGCTGAGTCGGATCGGTCGGCGCCGTCGGGGTGGGCGTCGGGGTCGGCGTCGGCGTGGGAGTCGGCTCCGGCGGCTCGTACGTCGACACGAAGAGCACGATCTGCGTGCCCTGCGGCTCGGGCGAGCCGGCGGCGGGGATCTGCTCGGTGATCGTGCCCTTCGGCTCGGTCGACTCGGGGTCGCCCTTGATCGTGTAGTCGAAGCCGGCGCTGGTGATCGCCTGGATGCCGCTCGAGCGGTCGCGCCCGACGACGTCGGGGACCTCCTTAGGCCCCTTGCTGATCGTGACCGTGACGGTCGTGCCCTGGTCGAGGGCCGTGCCGCCCTCCGGATCGGTCGAGAGGACCTGGCCCTGCGGCTCGTCGGACTCGACGCTCTGGAAGTCGGGCGTCAGCTTGGCGTCACGGATCGCGGTGCGCGCCTCGTCCTGACTCGCTCCGACGACGTAGGGCATGTCGACCTGCGGCAGTCCCGAGGAGATGACGATGTCGATCGCGGTGCCCGGGGCGACGAACTGGTCGCGGTTGGGATCCTGGCGCAGGACCGTGTCGACGGGCACCGACTCGTCGGTGTCGTAGTCGCGGTCGCCCACGGTCAGCCCCGCGTCGCCGATGGCCGACTCGGCCTCGGCGAGCGTCAGCCCGACCACGTTGGGCACGGCGACGTCGTCGGGCGGCGACTCGAACAGGCTGCTGCGCAGCGCGAGCACCGCGCCGACGATCAGCGCGAGCACCAGCAGCACGAGCAGGACGATGACGACCGGTCGCGGGCCGCGCCGTTCGTCACGCTCCTCGGGGTAGTAGTCCTCCTCGGGCGGCAGCGGCGGACGCACCTGAGTGGCCTGGGTCGGCGGTGCCGCGACCGGCGGGGGCGCGGCCTCGGGCACCGGCGCCTGCACCGGTCGGCCGGCGAGGTAGCGCTCGATGTCGCTGCGCATCGCCGCCGCCGACTGGTAGCGGTCCTCGACACGCTTGGCCAGCGACTTGAGCACGATCGCGTCGACCTGCGGCGGCAGCCCGGTGTCGTGGTCCGACGGCGGCCGGGCGGGCTCGCGGACGTGCTGGTAGGCGACGGCCACGGGGCTGTCGCCGACGAACGGCGGACGCCCGGTCAGCAGCTCGTAGAGCAGGCAGCCGGCGGAGTAGACGTCGGAGCGCGAGTCGACGGTCTCGCCGCGCGCCTGCTCGGGGGAGAGGTACTGCGCCGTGCCGACCACGGCCGCGGTCTGGGTCATCGTCGACGACGCGTCGCTGATCGCGCGGGCGATGCCGAAGTCCATCACCTTGACGTCGCCGCTGGGGGTCAGCATGACGTTGCCGGGCTTGATGTCGCGGTGGATGATCCCCGCGCGGTGGCTGTAGTCGAGCGCCGACAGCACGCCGCTCGTGATCTCGAGCGCCCGCTCGGGCAGGATCTTGCGACCCTCGCGCAGGATGTCGCGCAGGGTCCGGCCGGCGACGTACTCCATCACGATGTAGGGCTGCGAGACGCCGGAGCCGTCGGCCGCCGGCTCCTCGCCGGTGTCGTAGACCGCGACGATCGCGGGGTGGTTGAGCGAGGCCGCGCTCTGGGCCTCGCGGCGGAACCGCGCCTGGAAGGTCAGGTCGCTCGCCAGGTCGGTGCGCAGCCGCTTGATCGCGACCACGCGCCCGAGCCGGGTGTCGTGGCCCTTGCGCACCTCGGCCATGCCGCCGCGACCGAGCAGCTCGCGCAGCTCGTAGCGCCCGCCCACCAGGGAGCCCTGGGGGGTGCCGCCGGGGGGTGGGGTCTGGCCGCTCACGGGAGCACTCCACTCGTCGGGTCGCTCGTCGGGTCGCTCGTCGGGTCGGTGCGGGGCTTGGGACCGTTGCCGTTGCCCGGGCCGCCGGCGCCGGGGCCGTTGCCGTTGCCGGGTCCGCCGTCGGCCGGACCGTTGCCGTTGCCCGGACCCGCGGGGGTCGTGGTGTCCGTCGGCGTGGGGGTGGGCGTCGGAGTCGGCGTGGGCGTCGGGGTCGGCGTGGGGGTCTCGGTCTCGGGCGGGTCCTCGTAGAACTCCACGGTCACCGTGCTGCCGACCTCCACCTCTCCGGTGGGCGAGACACCCGCCACCGTGTCCGCGTCCTCGTCGCCGGGGTTGTCGACCGAATCCGTCGTCACCTTGAGTCCGAGCGCGCGCAGCGCGTCCACGGCGTCCTGGAGGTCGTCGCCGAGGTAGTCGTCCTCGTCGATCGTGACCGTCTCCGGCGCGGCCGAGCTCGACTCCTCGGTCGGCTCCTCGCTGGGGGTCTCCGACGGCGTCTCGCTCGGCGTCCGCGACGGGGTGGGGTCGGCGGCGGTGTCCGCGGTGTCGTCGCCACCGCCGCGGGTCACGATCACGGCGATCAGCGCGACCGCGGCGATGAGGGCGAGCAGCAGCAGGACGATCGGCCACGGGCTGCGCCGGTCGCGGTCGTCGTACGCCGCGGGCTCGGGCGTGGGGGCGATGTCGACGGGCAGCGGCATCGGCACCGGTCGCGGGGGCACCGCGCCCATCACCTGCGTGCTGTCGACGGGGGCGGCGACCACCTGGGTCGCGGCGAGGTCGGCGTCGGGCCGGCGCAGGGCCTCGGCGAACGCCGCGCCGTCGGGGTAGCGCTCGGCGGGGTCCTTCGACAGCGCGCGTCGTACGACGGCCGCCAGGTCCGAGGGCACGGTGGCGGGCAGGGCCGGCACCGGGTCGTTGAGGTGCGCGAGCGCGGTCGCCACCGGCGACTCGGCGTCGAAGGGACGCCGCCCGACCAGGCACTCGAAGGCCACGACGCCGAGGGAGTAGACGTCGGAGGCGGGGGTCGCGGCGTTGCCGCGCGCCTGCTCGGGGGAGAGGTACTGCGGGGTCCCCATCACCTGGCCGGTGCCGGTGAGGCCGAGGCCGTCGGAGGCGCGGGCGATGCCGAAGTCGGTGATCTTGACCTGGCGCTGCGGGGTGACCATCAGGTTGGCCGGCTTCACGTCGCGGTGCACGATGCCCGCCCGGTGGGCCGCGCCGATCGCGTCGGCGGCCTGCGCCATCAGGTCGGCGGTGACCTCGGGGTCGAGCGGACGCCCGCCGCGCAGCAGCGCGGAGAGCGGCTGTCCGTCGATCAGCTCCATGACCAGGAACGGGCGCGGGACGTCGGAGCCGTCGGCGAGCTGGCGCGACTCGCCGACGTCGTAGACCGAGGCGACGTTGGGGTGGTGCAGCGAGGCCGCGTGGCGGGCCTCGGTCTCGAAGCGCTGGCGGAACAGCGGGTCGTCGGCGTACTCGCTCTTGAGCAGCTTGATCGCGACGACGCGGTCGAGCGAGGTGTCGGTCGCCCGCCAGACCTCGCCCATGCCGCCGGTCGCGATGCGTGCGTCGAGGCGGTAGCGGTGCTGGTCGTCGGCGAAGCGCTCGGGCCGGTCGGCCGGCTGGTCGAGCCCGCCGGTGGAGTCGGAGCCGCTCATCGGATCACCGCCTCCATGACCGCCTTGGCGATGGGGCCGCCGTAGGTGCCGCCGGCGATCTCGCCGCGGTCGATGCCGGCGCTCTGGATGACGACGGCCACGGCGACCTCCGGGTCCTGGGCGGGCGCGAACGAGACGTACCACGCGTAGGGAGGCACGTCGGGGTCACCGCTCTGCGCGGTGCCGGTCTTGCCGGCGACGGTGACGCCCGCGATGGCACCCGGGCTCGCGGTGCCCTCCTCGACGGTCGAGACCAGCAGCTGGGTCAGGCCGTCGGCGACCTCGGGGGTCACGGCCTCGCCGAGCTCCTCCGGCTCTGTCTGGCGCAGCGTCTCGAGCGAGGGCGACTGGATCGAGTCGACGATGTAGGGCCGCATCAGCACCCCCTGGTTGGCGACGGCGGCGGCGACCATCGCCATCTGCAGCGGCGTCGCGCGCACCTCGAACTGACCGATGGCGGACTGGCCCGCCTGCGGCTCGTTGGCGTCGGCCGGGAAGTTCGAGACGGCCTGCGGGCCGAGGTCCTGCAGGTAGCGCTGGTCGAAGCCGAACTTCTCGGCCTGCTCGCGCAAGGCGTCGGCGCCCAGCTCGACGCCGAGGGCGGCGAAGGTCGTGTTGCACGACTCCTCCATCGCCTGGGCGAAGGGGATCTGGTCGGTGCCGCACGAGCGGCCCTCGTTGTCGATCTCCCCGGTGCTGCCGCTCGTCTGGGGCAGCTGGTACGTCGCACCGCCGGGCACCTGCCCGTCGGCGGTGTAGTTCCCGCTCGACAGCGCGGCCGCGGCGGTGACGATCTTGAACGTCGAGCCGGGCGGCAGCGTGGTCTGGATCGCGCGGTTGAGCAGCGGCTCGGTGGGGTCCTGGCTGAGCCGGTCGTAGTCCTCCTGCACGGCGCCGAAGTCGTGGGAGGCGAGCTTGTTGGGGTCGTAGGTCGGCAGCGAGGCCATCGCCAGGATCTTGCCGGTCGCGGGCGCGATCGCGACGACGGAGGCCTCGACGGTGCCGGTGTCGGGGTCCTTCGGCAGCTTCTCCAGGGCGGCGTAGGCGGCGTCCTGGGCGTCGGGGTCGAGGGTGAGCTGCACGTTGCCGCCCTTGCCCGACTTGTTGGAGAGCAGGTCGACGAGCTTGTTGACGAAGAGCAGGTCGTCGTCGCCCGACAGCACGGCGTTCTCGCTGCGCTCGATGCCGGTCTGGTCGTAGAAGCTGAAGTAACCGGTGACGTGGGCGTACTTGAACGGCTGCGGGTAGGTGCGCAGGTAGTCGTACTGGTCGTCGGACTCGACGCTCTCGGCGACCGCCTCGTCGCCGACGAGGATCGCCCCGCGCTGCTGGGAGTAGGCGTCCTCGATGACCCGGCGGTTGAGCGCGTTGTCGTCGTAGTCGCTGGCCTTCCAGTACTGCAGCCAGGTGGCGTTGAGCATCAGCGCCACGAAGAGCAGCAGGCAGAAGATCGCGATGGTGCGGATCGGCTTGTTCATGCGCGGTCCACCATCCTCACCATCTGCGTGGCCTGCTCGTCGGCCTGCTCGTCGCTCGTCTCCGTGCCCGCCATCTCGGGGACCGGCCGGCGGGCCTGGTCGGAGATGCGCAGCAGCAGTGCGGCGATGACCCAGTTGGCGATGAGCGAGGACCCTCCGTAGGACAGGAACGGCGTGGTGAGGCCGGTCAGCGGGATGAGGCGGGTGACGCCGCCGATGACGACGAAGACCTGGAGCGCGACGACCGCCGCGAGACCGGTCGCCATCAGCTTGCCGAAGCCGTCGCGGCAGATCAGC
Source organism: Nocardioides flavescens (assembly GCF_009823805.1). GTDB lineage: Bacteria > Actinomycetota > Actinomycetes > Propionibacteriales > Nocardioidaceae > Nocardioides > Nocardioides flavescens. The sequence continues at coordinate 102,883 of NZ_WUEK01000012.1, forward strand.
GCCGCGCGCAGCGCCCGCTCGACGATGAGGCCGTAGAGCAGGACGACGGCGATGACGCCGGTGAGCCCGAGCTCCTCGCCGATCGCGCCGATGATGAAGTCGGAGTAGGCGAAGGGCACCCGCTCGGGGCTGCCGCCACCGAAGCCGCGCCCGATCAGCCCGCCCCACGCCATGCCGAACAGCGACTCGACGATCTGGAAGCTGCCCGGCGTCCGGTCGTAGTAGGGCAGCGGGTCGAGCCAGATGTTGACGCGGTTCTGGACGTGGCCGAAGAGCTGGTAGGCCAGGCCTGCGCCGCCGGCGAACAGCAGCGTGCCGACGACCAGCCAGCCGGGCCGCTCGGTCGCGACGTAGAGCATCACCAGGAAGAGGCCGAAGAACAGCAGGCTGGAGCCGAGGTCGCGCTGGAAGACCAGGATGCCGAGGCTGATCAGCCACATGCCGAGGATCGGGCCGAGGTCGCGCCCGCGAGGCAGATCGACGCCGAGCACCCGGCGACCCGCGAGCGCGAGGGCGTCGCGGTGGAGCACGAGGTAGCCGGCGAAGGCGATGACCAGCAGGACCTTGGCGATCTCGCCGGGCTGCAGGCTGAAGGGCCCGACGCCGATCCAGATGCGGGCGCCGTTGATCGTCTTGCCGATGCCGGGGGCGAGCGGCATCAGCAGCAGCACGATCGCCGCGAGACCGCTGGTGTAGGTGAACCGCGCGAGCACCCGGTGGTCGCGCAGCACGATCAGGGTCAGCAGGAACAGCACCACGCCCAGCGTCATCCAGGTCAGCTGCTTCTGCGGCAGTCCGGTGGGGCCCGGGGCCCCGGCGTCGTAGGCGAGCTGCAGGCGGTGGATGACCGCGAGGCCGAGCCCGTTGAGGGCCGTGACGGCGGGCAGCAGCACCGGGTCTGCGTACGGCGCCACGACGCGCACCACGACGTGGGCGACGATCGCGAGACCGGCCAGCCAGCTGCCGTAGCCGATGATGTCGGCCGGCACGCGTCCCTCCACGCCGACGCCGACGGCGGCGTAGGCGCCGATGCCCACGGCCAGTGCGAGCAGGAGCAGGAACAGCTCCGCGCCGCGCCGGCGGCGGTGCACGAACCCCATGACCAACCCTGCCTGCGACATCAGGACGCACCCCCGTCGCTGGTCGAGTCGTCGGCCGACATCTTCTGGGCGAGGCTCTCGACGGTGTCGCGAGCGTCGTCGAGCGAGCCGACGCCGATGCCCTCGCGCACCTTGCCGGCGTCGAAGTCGGAGAGCCGGTCGAGCGTGACGTTGGTGCGCTCGTAGGTGTGCGAGAGCTCCAGGCCGGGCAGCGAGGCGTCGAGGCCGCGGAAGATCACGACCGTCCCGTCCTGCTCGCCGACGTAGTACTGCTGCTGGCTCCACGACCACGCCGTCGCGGCGAGGATCCACAGCGCGCCGACGGCGACGCAGAGCGCGAGCAGCCGCGAGAGCCAGGCGTAGCGGCTCGGCGGGCGGGGGGCGTAGCGGATGGCCTCGGGGTCGGGCGGGTCGCTGGGGATGGCGAAGCCGACGCCCTCGGGGATCTCGGCACGCACCGGCTCGAGCTCGCCGGTGTCGCCGGAGCGGTGCCCGCGGAACAGGCTGGGCGAGCGACCCGACGGACGGGTGCCGCGGGCGCGGCGGGGCATCTCGGCGGCGGCGCCGACGAGGAGGGGTACGGCGGTCGGGTCGGGCTCGCCCTCGACGGCGTCGGCGACCAGGCAGGTGACGTTGTCGGAGCTGCCCGCCTCGAGGCTGGCCCGGACGAGCTCGACGGCGGCGTAGTCGGGGGAGCCGCTGGACAGGATGTCGGCGAGCCGGCCGGCGTCGAGGACGCCGCTCGCGCCGTCGCTGCACAGCAGCACCCGGTCGCCGAGCTGCAGCTCGAGGACGAACAGGTCGGGGTCGAGCTCGTGGGTGCCGTCGATCGCGCGCAGGATGAGGTTGCGGTGCGGGTGCACGCGCGCCTCCTCCTCGGTGATGCGGCCCTCGTCGATGAGGGTCTGCACGAAGGTGTGGTCGTGGGTGAGCTGACGGATCTCGCCGTCGCGGAAGAGGTAGGCGCGGCTGTCGCCGACGTGGCCGAACCCGAGTCGTGCGCCCCCGTCGAACAGAGCGACCACGGCGGTCGTGCTGGTGCCGTCGAGCGAGGGCGTCTCGTCGACGAGGTCGGCGAGCTGGTCGTGGGTGCGGTGCATCGCCATGCTGACCCGGCCCAGCAGGTCGGCGTCGGGCGCCTCGGGCCCGGGCGGGTCCTCCTCGAGGCGGCGCAGCTGCGCGATCGCCGTGCTGGAGGCGATGTCGCCGCGCGCCGCGCCCCCGACGCCGTCGCAGACGGCGATGAGGTGCGGGCCGACGTACCCGGAGTCCTGGTTGTCCTTGCGGACGCGACCCACGTCGGAGATCGCGGAGTAGTCGAGCCTCACCGTGGCTCTACTTCCTCAGCTCGATGATCGTCTTGCCGACGCGGACCTGGGTGCCGAGCGTGATGGTGGTCGGCTGGGTCAGCCGGACGGTGCCGATGTAGGTGCCGTTGGTGGAGCCGAGGTCCTCGACGAACCACTGGTCGCCGGAGGCGGCGATGCGGGCGTGGCGGGTCGAGACGTAGTCGTCGTCGAGGCGGATCTGGGCGTCGTTGCCGCGGCCGATGAGGATCGGGGCCTGGTCGAGCTCGGCGCGCTCGCCGACGTTGCCGCCCTCGGTGACGATGACGTGGGTGGGGCTGCCGCGACGCTTGGAGGGCGCCTTGTCGCGTCCCCGGTCGCGCTTGCGCTCCTTGCGTGCCTCGGCGCCGCGCACCGCCTCCGGCACGCGCGCCCCGAACATGTCGGAGCGGATCACCGAGATCGCCGAGAGCACGAAGATCCACAGGATCGCCAGGTAGGCGATCCGGATGAGGAAGAGAGTCAGCTCAGACATCCGGGCTCCGGCTCAGTAGGCGATCCCGCCGAGTCCGACACCGGGGTGCCCGGGGTCGTCGTCGGAGAGGAAGCGGACCGTCATGGTGGTGTTGCCGATGCGCACCTGGCTGCCGTCGTGCAGCGCGGCGCGGCTGACCTTGTGGCCGTCGACGAGCATCCCGTTGGTCGAGCCGAGGTCGCGCACCTCGATGGTCAGCTCGGTGCCGTCGCGGCCGGTGGCCTGGACGCCGAACTCGATGTGGCGCCGGCTGACGCCGGGGTCGTTGATGCGCAGGTCGGCGTCGGTGCCGCGCCCGACGACGAGGCCGGGCGGGACGAGCGGCTGCTGGGTGCGGTTGACCTCGAGCACCGCCCGGGCGCGGCGCACCTGCGTGTGGGTGGCGTTGCTCTGCACCCGCGCGGCGGCCTTGGACAGGATGCGGAAGCGACCCGTCGTGAGGTCCTCGGTCGCCTCGAAGTCGATGCTGATCGGGCCGGGGAAGACGTAGCCCTGCAGCCGGGCGTGCTCCTCGACCTGGTGCACGAGCTCGTCGGCCAGCGCGCTGTCGAACGGCGCGAGCCGGTCGAGGTCGGTGCGGCTCAGCTCGACGTGGAAGTCGTTGGGCACCATGCGCCGCTCACGGCTGAGGATCTGCGCGTTGTTGTCGCACTCGCGCTGCAGCGCCGCGGCGATCTCGACCGGCTGCACCGCGCTGCGGAAGGCGCGCGCGAAGACGCCGGAGATCATGCTCTCCAGCCGCTGCTCGAACCGCTGCAGACCGCCCACACCCGCCTCCTCTCGTTCGTGCCATCGCCGTCGACCCGTGGCCAGCGCACCCTCCGGCGGGCGCGCCACGACTGTATCGGGGTACCCGACCCCCGTCCGGGACCCACCGTGACGCGGGGCGCAGCTCTGTGGTCCGGCCCCCATTTGGCCGCCCTCTCCGCGCTGGGCTAACCTTGCCAGGCTTCACGCGCGAGTGGCGGAATAGGCAGACGCGCACGGTTCAGGTCCGTGTGCCCGAAAGGGCGTGGGGGTTCAACTCCCCCCTCGCGCACCGTGAGTCACGAAGGCCCCGGATCACCGATCCGGGGCCTTCGTCGTCGTCGGGGGACGCTCGTCGAGAGCGGTCGGGGGTATTGCGCTCTGCCGGTGTGAGCGTTAACACTACGTGTGACCGCCGCCACAGCCTCTCGGACTCGAGGACCCCATGACCCACTCACCGCGCTCTCCCCGCGCTCGTACGGCGGCCCTCGCGGCCGCCGCGCTGCTCACCAGCGGGCTGAGCACCCTGGCCGTGACGGGGGTGGTCGGCACGACCGCCGCACCGGCCGCCGCAGCCGCCGCAGCGACCGTCACCGTCACCGACACCTTCGACGGCACCAGCCTCGACCCGCGCTGGCAGGTGGTCGGCTCGGACCCGGCGACGCTGTCGGTGCAGGGTGGCGCCCTGCGGATCACCGGTCAGCGCGGTGACACCTACCAAGGCGCCAACGACGCCAAGAACCTCGTGATGCTCGACGTGCCGGCCGGCGACTTCACCGCGACGGTGGAGCTGGACGCGGCCGTGGCGAGCACCTATCAGGGCGCGGGGCTGATCGCCTGGCAGGACTGGGACAACTACGTCCGCACCGGCCTGACCTTCGTGGGCAATCTGTCGCCCTCGGGCATCGCGGTCGAGACCGACGTCGAGACCGCGGCGCGGTTCCAGGCCGTGGGCTTCGCCGACCGTCCCGGCTCGCGGACCGAGACGCTGCGCCTGCAGCGGGTCGGCTCGACGCTGACGTCGAGCTACCTCGTGGGTTCCACGTGGACGACGGCGGCCACCACCCAGGTCGGCTTCGACACCACCCAGGTCGGGATGTACGCCTTCGGCTCGACCAGCGGCGCGCCGCTGGCCGCGGCGTTCGACGAGATCACCGTCGAGCACGCCCCCGAGCCCCCGGCCGGCACCGCGACCCTCGCGATCGACGGCGACGGCAAGGGCGTCGACATCGCCGACGACATGTTCGGCATCTTCTACGAGGACATCAACTACGCCGCAGACGGCGGGCTCTACGCCGAGCTGGTGCGCAACCGCTCCTTCGAGTTCAGCACCGCCGACAACGGCTCCTTCACCGGCAAGACGGCGTGGGAGCAGGTCGGCGGGGGTGCGAGTGCGGTCGTGGACGACGCCACGCGGCTGAACGCGATGAACCGCAACCACCTGCGCCTCACCGCGGCCGCGGCGGGTGACGGCGTGCGCAACACCGGCTACAACGCCGGCGTCGCGATCAAGGCCGGCGCGTCGTACGACGGGTCGCTGTGGGCGCGCAGCGCGACGGCCCAGACCCTGAGCGTGGGGGTGCAGAGCACCGCCGGTGCCGCGGTCACCGACGTCGCGGAGCTCAGCCTGCCCGGCACCGACACGTGGACGAAGCTGCCGTTCACCCTCACCGGTGCCACCACGACCGACGCCGGGCGCCTGGTCGTCACCGCCGGGGCGCCGTCGGTCGTCGGGCTCGACATGGTCTCGCTCATGCCGTCCGACCGCTGGGTCGGACCGGTCAACGGCAAGACCGTGCTGCGCAAGGACCTCGCCGAGAAGATCGCGGCGATGGACCCCGGGTTCGTCCGCTTCCCCGGCGGCTGCGTCACCAACGTCGGCACCTTCCGCTCCTACGAGGAGAGCGGCTACACCGACCGCAAGCGCACCTACCAGTGGAAGGAGACCCTCGGACCCGTCGAGTCGCGCCCGACCAACTACAACTTCTGGGGCTACAACCAGTCCTACGGCATCGGCTACCTGGAGTACTTCGAGTTCGCCGAGGACCTCGGCGCCCAGCCGCTGCCCGTGCTCTCGATCGGCGCCAACGGCTGCGGTGGCAGCCGCGCCGACGAGATGCAGAAGGACTCCCCGCTCTTCCAGCGCTGGGTGCAGGACACCGTGGACCTGATCGAGTTCGCCAACGGCGACGCCAGCACCACCTGGGGCGCCAGGCGCATCGCGCTCGGCCACCCGGAGCCGTTCGGGCTGACGTACCTCGGCCTCGGCAACGAGGAGAACAACGACACCTTCGAGAAGAACTTCCCGGCGTTCCGCGACGCGGTGGAGGCGAAGGCCCCCGGCATCCAGATCATCTCCAACTCCGGACCCGACTCCTCCGGCGCGCGCTTCGACACCCTGTGGAAGTTCAACCGCGAGCAGCAGGTCGACCTGGTCGACGAGCACTACTACCGCGACCCGGCCTGGTTCTACGCCAACAACCGGCGCTACGACGCCTACCCGCGCACCGGACCCAAGGTGTTCCTCGGCGAGTACGCCTCCCGCGGCAACAACCTGGCCAACGCCCTCTCCGAGGCGTCGTACATGACGGCCCTGCAGCGCAACGCCGACGTCGTCCGGCTCGCCTCCTACGCGCCGCTGCTCGCCAACGAGGACCACGTGCAGTGGAACCCCGACGCGATCTGGTTCGACAACGACCAGTCGTGGGCGCGCCCGCCGTGGCATGTGCAGACGATGTTCGGCCAGGACCCGGGCACCTCGACCGTGCCCAGCACCCTCACCGCGAGCGGCAACCCCGTCTCGCCGGTGAAGGGCGGGGTCTTCCTCTCGACCTGGAACACCGCGGCGTCGTACGACAACGTCAGGGTGACCGACAACGCCACCGGCGCGACGCTGTTCTCCGACTCCTTCGACGACGCGTCCGGCACCGCGTCGAAGTGGCGCCCGCAGGCCGGGTCGTGGGCGGTCAGCGGCGGTGCCTGGACCCAGTCCTCGACCACCCAGACCGACGCCCGCAGCATCGTCGACGGTGCCTACACGAAGGGCTGGACGGACTACACCCTCGAGCTCGACGCGAAGAAGACCGCCGGGCAGGAGGGCTTCCTGATCGGCTTCGGAGCCCAGGCGACCGACGACTACTACTGGTACAACCTCGGCGGCTTCGCCAACTCGCGCTCCCTGCTGGAGCGGGCCACCGCGGCCGGCAAGAGCGAGGTGGCGGCACCCGCCGTCGCCGGCGGCACCCAGAGCGTCGAGACCGGCCGCACCTACCAGGTGAAGATCGTCGTCTCCGGGCCCCAGGTCGTCGTCTACCTCGATGGCGTGGAGCAGCTGCGCTACGACTCCTCGGCGCTGTCGCAGACGATGTACGAGGTCGTCACCCGCGACGCCGACGCCGGCACCATCACCGCCAAGGTGGTCAACAACTCGGCGCGGCCGGTCGCGACCCGGGTCGTCACCTCCGACGTCTCGCTCGCCCCGACCGCCCGGGTGACCACCCTCGCCGGCGCCCCGGGAGCGACCAACACCAAGGCCGACCCCGACCGCATCGCGCCGGTCGAGACGACCGTCGACGGCGTCGACAACGACTTCACCTACACGTTCGCGCCCTACTCGGTGACGTTCGTGACCATGACGCAGACCGGGCTCCTGCCCGGCCAGCCCACGACGCCCACCCCGTCCCAGCCCACGGCCCCGGCCACCCCGGCCACCCCGACCCAGCCCACCACCGGCCAGGCGCCCGCCGCCGCACCCACCAGCGTCGTCGTGGCGGCGCCGCGGAAGGCGAAGGTCGGCACCCGCCCGACCGTCTCCGTCACCCTCGCGCCGGCTCCGTCGGGCAGCGCGGTCGCCACGGTCACCGTGGTCCGCACGGTGGTCCGCTGGGTCGACGGCAAGAAGAGGAAGAAGGAGAAGACCGTGCTCGTCCGCCAGGTCCCCGTCGTCGGAGGCGTCGCGACGCTGCGGCTGCCCAAGCTGAAGGCAGGCACCCACACCGTCACCGCGTCGTACGCCGGCCCGAGCGGCCAGCTCACCGACGTCACGAAGGTGAAGGTCCGTCCCTCGAAGCAGAAGGGTGGTCGCTCGTGAGCACCCGACGCTCGGGCCACCGCCCGCTGCGCACCAGCGCCACGGTGGGCGTCGTCGCCCTCGCCGTCGCGGCCGGCACCGCCGCCGTGACGGCCGGAGGCGCCGCCACCGGCGCGGTCGACCCCACCGCGGGCCTGCTGGCGTCGTACGAGCTCGACCAGACGTCGGGCACGGTCGTCGAGGACTCCTCCGGCCACGACCGCGACGCCGCGGTCGTCGGCTCGCAGGGCTGGTCGGCCACCGGCGAGGACGGGTTCACCTTCACCGGCGGCGGCAACAGCTCCGGCAACGGGATCCGGCTCCCCGACGATCTGCTCAAGGGTCAGGACCAGGTCACGGTCGACATGGACGTCTGGGTCGACCCCACGCTGTCGGGCAACTGGTTCCTGTTCAACCTGGGCAACTACACCAGCTACCCCAACGGCTCGGGCTACCTCTTCGTGACCGGCGAGGACGCCCAGGGGCAGTACCGCGGCACGATCGCCGAGAGCGGCTACGCCAGCGAGCAGCGCATCAGCCGCGCCGGCGCGCTCGCGAAGGGCACCTGGAAGCGCGTCACCTTCACCGTCGACGGCGGCACCGTCGCCGACCCCGGCGAGGCCAAGCTCTACGAGGACGGCCGGCTGGTCGCCAGCAGCGCCGTCACCACCTCGCCGGCCCGCCTCGGTGAGCCCGACGGCTCGACCGTGGCGAACTGGCTCGGCCGCTCGGCGTACCGCAACGACCTGTCGTTCGAGGGCAGGATGCGCGACGTCTCGATCTGGTCCACCGCGCTCACCGAGCAGCAGGTCGCCCAGGGCTCGTGCTTCGGCGCGGCCGACGCGGCGTCCGCGGTCGTCGTGCCGAACGCGGACGACGTCCGCGGCAACATCACCCTGCCGGCCGAGGGCCCGTTCGGATCCACGCTGACCTGGGCCTCCAGCGACCCGGCCGTCGTCACCACGACCGGTGAGGTGACCCGACCCGCCACCGGGTCGGCCGCGAAGAAGGTCGACCTCACCGTCACCGCGACCCTGGGCGGTCGCAGCGCCACCCGCACCATCCCGCTGACGATCCGCCCGGCACCCGCCGCGCTCGACCCCGAGGGCTACGCGTTCGCCTACTTCACCGGCGAGGGCGCCGGCGGCGAGCGGATCTTCATGGCCGGCAGCCAGGGCGACCAGCCGCTGGCCTACGACGTCCTCAACAAGGGCGAGCCGATCCTCACCTCGACCCTCGGCGAGCGCGGCGTGCGCGACCCGTTCCTGCTGCGCTCCCACGAGGGCGACCGCTTCTTCCTGCTCGCCACCGACCTGAAGATCGACGGTCGCGGCGGCAACGGGTTCGCCACGGCGCAGGAGAACGGCAGCAAGAGCCTCATGGTGTGGGAGTCCACCGATCTCGTCACCTGGTCGGCCCAGCGCGAGGTGAAGGTCTCCAGCGACTTCGCCGGCAACACCTGGGCCCCGGAGGCCTACTACGACGAGGCCGCCGGCGAGTACGTCGTCTACTGGGCCTCGGCGCTCTACCCGACGCCCGCCACCGGCGAGCACGCCATCGGGAACTCCTACCAGCGGATGGTCTACGTCACGACCCGCGACTTCACGACCTTCTCCGAGCCGAGGATCTGGATCGACGTCAGCCGTGGCAGCGGTCGCGGCATGATCGACGCGACCGTCGTCCGAGACGGCGGGACGTTCTACCGCGTGGTCAAGGACGAGGCGTCGATGACCGTCCGCCAGGAGGTCTCGCCGTCGCTGCGGGCCACCGTCACCGGCTCCCTGCCGACGACCACGTCGCCCGAGAGCGGCTGGCGCCTGGTCAAGGAGCAGATCGGGGTCGGCCAGCCCAACCCGTGGGGCGGCACCTTCACCAACGGTGAGGGACCGACCGTGTTCCGCGACAACGACGTGGCGAACCGGTGGTACCTGCTCGTCGACCAGCCCAGCTACCACGGCGGTCAGGGCTACCTCGCCTTCACGACCGACAGCCTGGCCACCGCCGACTGGAGGTCCGTCCCCGAGGCGAAGCTGCCCGCCAGCCCCCGCCACGGCACGGTGGTCCCGGTCTCCGCCGCCGAGCTCGCGGCGATGAGGACGGCCTACCAGGGTGGCCCGGCGAAGCAGGCGAGCGCGCCCGCGGTCTCCTGGCCGACCAGCGGCACCGGGTGCGGCACCGAGCCGACGACGGACCCGACCACGGACCCGACGACCAGCCCGACGACCAGCCCGACGCAGTCGACCTCGCCGACCCAGCTGCCGGCGAGCCCGCAGGTCAGCCCCACCCAGGCTGCAGCGCCGACAGTCTCGCTCACCGCACCCCGCCGGCTCACCACCAGCAAGCGGGCGAAGGTCACGCTGACGCTGAGCGCGAGCGCCGCCGGCAACCGCACCGTCACGCTCACCCTGAAGAAGGGCAAGCGCACGGTGGTCACGCGTCAGGTCGTGGTCAGCGGCTCGACCGCGACGCTGAAGCTGCCACGGCTGACGAGAGCCGGGCGCTACACCCTCACCGCGACGTACGCCGACGCCGCCGGCTCCGGCAGCGACGCGGTGACGCTCAGGGTGAAGGGGAAGCGCCGCTGAGCCCGACCGCCTGACCGCCGACCCGGCGGACACACCTACGCTCCTGGAGTGATCCGAGAGTGACAGGGGTGTTCGCCGGGTTCGCGACGATCGCGGTCGTCATCGGCGCGGGGATGCTCCTGGCCCACCTGCGCATCGTCGACACCGCAGGCCAGCGCACGCTGAGCGCGGTGGCGTTCTACCTCGCCAGCCCGGCCCTGCTCTTCACGGTGCTGCTCGACAGCGACCTGGGCCGGGTCTTCTCCGGCAACGTCGTCGCGATCGTCGGCGGCGTCGTGGTCACGGCGCTCGTGACGCTCCTCGTCGCCGTCCTGCGCCGCGAGGAGCTCGGCCGCACGGTCATCGCGACCATGTGCTCGTCGTACTGCAACGCCGGCAACCTCGGGCTGCCGATCGCGGCCTACGTGCTCGGCGATCCGGCGCTGATCGCGCCGGTGCTGCTGCTGCAGCTGCTCGTGCTGCAGCCGCTCGCGCTCGCCGTGCTCGACGTCGCGGTCAGCCCGGTGCGGCTGTCGGTCGCGAAGGTGCTGAGCCGGCCGCTGCGCAACCCGATCACCGTCGGCAGCCTGCTCGGACTGCTCGTCGCGCTCAGCGGCGTCGAGGTCCCGCGTGCCGTGGTCGACCCGCTCGAGCTCATCGGCGGGATGGCGGTGCCCGCGATGCTGCTGGCGTACGGCGTGGCGCTGCGGCTGGGTCCGCTGCCCGGTCGCGGGGTGGCCCCGGGCGACCTCGGCCTCGCGGTGGGGCTCAAGCTCGTGCTCCAGCCGGTCGCGGCGTACGTCGTGGGGCGGCTCATCGGCCTCGACGACGCCTCGCTGCTCGCGGTCACCGTCATCTCCGCGCTGCCGACGGCGCAGAACGTCTTCGTGATCGCGACGCGCTACGACCGCGGCACGCTGCTGGCCCGCGACGCGATCTTCGTCAGCACGCTCGGCTGCGTGCCGGTCGTCACCGGCGCCGTCGCGCTGCTGGCCTGACGCCGGGCCGGGCCGGACGCACGAGCGCCCCGGACCGAGGGGATCCGGGGCGCTCGTGGGCTCAGGACTGGCGAGCGACCCACCGCACGTGCGGCGGGTTGAAGGCCTCGAGGGTGTAGGAGTCGAAGCGGCGCCAGAGCTGCTTGATGGTCTGCATGGGGTGCCTCCGGTGATGGGGAAGGTGGAGCGTCGGTCAGGGGCACGTCGTCGTGCACTTCCAGGGTGAGGGCTCGATTGGATCGATCCAAGGCCTGGGCGCGGTGGGCCTGGTCACGAGACGGCCGTCACGCTCCGGTGACCATCCAGGCATCGGTGCGCTGACGGCGCAGCAGCACGACGAGCCGTGCGCCCATGAAGACGCCGGCGAACGCCGCCCAGACCGCGACCAGCCCGCCGACCGTCGTGGCGAGCAGCAGCACGACGGGGGCGTAGACGAGGAGCACCACCAGCCCGGCGCGCGCGAGGTAGCGCCCGTCGCCGGCGCCGATGAGCACCCCGTCGAGCACGAACACCACCCCCGCGACCGGCTGGCCCAGCGCGGCGACGAGCAGCACCGGCACGAGCAGGTCGCGCACCGCCCCGTCGCCGGTGAACAGCACCCCGAGGACCGGGCTCGCGGCCGCCAGCAGCACCCCCGTCACCACCCCGCTGACCACCCCCCACTGCACCATCCGCCGGGTGACCGCCCGGGTGCCGGCGACGTCGCCGGCGCCGAGGTAGCGGCCGGTGATCGCCTGGGCGGCGATCGCGATCGCGTCGAGCACGAACGACAGGAACGTCCACAGCGTCAGGGCGAGCTGGTGGGTCGCGAGGTCGACGTCGCGGGCCGCGTCGCCGCCGGCGCCGACCGGGCCCAGCGTGACGGCGTACGTCGTGACGAGGAACGCCGCCCGCAGCGTGAGGGTCCGCACGACCAGGGGCACGCCGGCGCGGGCGGCCGCGCGGATGCCGGCGGTGTCGGGGCGCAGGGGCGCGCCGTGGCGCCGCGCCCCGCGCACCACCACGACGAGGAACGCCGCGGCGCAGGCGAGCTGCGCGACGACGGTGCCGACCGCCGAGCCGGCCAGACCCAGGCCGGCGGGGTAGACGAGGACGACGTTGAACACGATGTTGAGCAGCGCCCCGGCGACCGCGACCACCAGCGGGGTGCGGGTGTCCTGCAGGCCCCGCAGCACCCCGGTGCTGGCCATGACGACGAGCAGCGGGACGGTGCCGAGCACGGAGATGCGCAGGTAGGTCGTCGCGAGGTCGCCGACCTCCGCGCCGACCCCGAACAGCCCGACGAGCCAGCCGCTCAGCACCACCCCGGCGACGGTCGCGACGAGGCCGATGAGCACGGCCAGCCAGACCCCGTCGACGCCCTGGGCGAGCGCCCCGCGGGTGTCACCGGCCCCGATGCGCCGCGCGACGCTCGCCGTCGTGCCGTAGGCGAGGAACACGCACAGCCCGACCACGGTCTGCATGACGACCGCCGCGATGCCCTGGGCGGCGAGCTCGGGCGTGCCGAGGTGACCGACCACCGCCGCGTCGGAGAGCAGGAAGACCGGCTCGGCGACCAGCGCCAGGAACGCCGGGACACCGAGCCGCCGGATCTCCCGGTCGTGCTCGGTCCAGCGGATCAGCGGACGACCAGCGCGACGCCCACGACGCCCGGGAGCAGGCCGAGCAGCAGCCACGGCGAGAGGACCCGCTGACGGTGGATGACCAGCCCGACGGCGACCGCGATGACGCCGAACGCCGCCGCGATCGCGCAGAGGCCGATCTGGGAGACCCGGTCGTCGGGGGCGAGGAAGTAGGCCGCCACGACGAGGCCGACCGAGAGGTGCAGGATCGTGGTGACCGCGAGCACCGAGACGACCCAGCGCTGCACCCGGCTGAGCTGCGCGTCGTTGACGGGCCGGACCGGGTTGGCCGGGTCCATCAGGTGCCGGCGGCGAGGGGCCGGACGACTCGGGGTGTCCTCCACGCCCCCCAGTCTCCTCCTCGCCGAGCGGGTACCGAAAAGCCCGTGGACGTGATCTCTGCCCGCTCGCGCGTCGGCTCCGTCGTCGACACGCTCCTCGACCGCACCGTGGTGCTCGGCTTCGGCAGCACCGGTGCGGCCGTCCGTCGCCGCCTCGGCGGACCGGTCTGGCCGGCTGACCCGGCCCCCGACGCGCTGGTCGGCGAGCGCGTCCTGGTGACCGGGGCGACCTCCGGCATCGGCGAGGCGATGGGCCGCTCGTTCGCCGACCTCGGGGCGTCGGTGCACCTCCTCGGCCGCAACACCGACAAGCTGGCCGGGGTCGCTGCCGAGCTGCGCCGGGCCGTGCCGAACGCCGAGGTCGTCGAGGAGGTCTGCGACGTCGGCGACCTCGACGCGGTGACGGCGTGGGCCGACGACTTCGCCGCGCGGGTGCCGGCCCTGCACGGGCTCGTCCACAACGCCGGCACGATGACCGCCGAGCGCGAGGAGAGCGCCCAGGGCCACGAGCTGAGCCTGGCCGTGCACGTGCTGGGTCCGCACCTGATGACCTCGCGGTTGCGCGAGCGGCTGGTCGCCGGACCGGCCTCGGTGGTCTGGGTCAGCTCCGGCGGCATGCTCGGCGCGGGTCTGGCGAGCGACCCCGACGCGATCGAGTCCCGCCGCGGCGCGTTCAATGGCGTCCAGGCCTACGCCCGCACCAAGCGGATGCAGGTCGTGCTCGCCGACGCGTGGGCGCACGAGCTCGACGCCACGGGCGTGCGCGTCGAGAGCATGCACCCGGGCTGGGCCGCCACCCCCGGCGTCACCAGCCACCTCCCGGCGTTCGCCCGCATCACCGGACCGGTGCTCCGCGACGCGCGCGAGGGCGCCGACACGGCGGTCTGGCTGGTGGCCACCCGACCCGAGTCGCACAGCCCGCACTTCTGGCACGACCGGGCCCAGCGCACGACGACGCTCGGTTGGCAGCGACCCGAGGACCCCGACGCCGTACGCCGGCTGCTGACCTACGTCACCGGCGCCACCGGCACCGCGCCGTTCCGCGCGCTGGCAGGCTCGACAGCGTGAGCGACCCCATCGATCCCTCCCAGGCACGGTTGGCCGAGCCGATGCGCTCGCGCTGGAGCCCGAGCGTCTTCGACGCGAGCCACGAGCTCGACGACGGCGAGCTCGCGCTGCTGCTCGAGGCCGCCCGGTGGGCGCCGACCTGCGGCAACGCCCAGCCCGCGCAGTTCCTGGTCTGCCGGCGCGGGGACGAGGCGCACCAGGTGCTGGTGCGCCACCTCTCGCGCGGCAACACCGGCTGGGTGCCGCGCGCGTCGGCGGTGCTGCTGGTCGGTGCGCAGATCGCCCCCGACGAGAGCGGCGAGGGTGGCTACAAGCCGTTCCACGCCGACTACGACACCGGCCAGGCCGTCGCGCACCTGACGCTGCAGGCCGTCGCCAGCGGGTTGGTCTCCCACCAGTTCGCGGGCTTCGACCACGACGCCGTCGCCGCCGAGCTCGGCGTGCCCGACCACGTGCGGCTGCTCGCCGGCATCGCGGTGGGCGTGCCCGGCGATCCCGCCGAGGTGTCCGAGCGCGACGCCGAGCGCGAGTCGAAGCCACGCCGGCGCCGACCGCTCGAGCGCACGGCGTACGCCGGCCGCTGGGGCCGGCCCTGGCTAGCCTGACCCCGTGACCACCCTGGTGCTGACCGTCATCGGCGACGACCGACCGGGGCTGGTCTCGGCCCTGTCCGCCCCCATCACCGCGGCGGGCGGCAGCTGGGAGCGCAGCCAGATGGCGCGCCTCGGCGGCAAGTTCGCCGGCATCCTGCTGGTGACGGTGGCCGCCGACCGCGCCGACGCCCTGGCCGCCGAGCTCACCGCCCTCGGCGACGAGCACGGTCTGCAGGTCGTGCTCGAGGGCGCGGGTGCGGCCGAGCAGCCCGAGGAGCCTGAGGAGCCCCAGGAGCAAGGAGCCCCGGTGCGGTTCGGGCTCGAGCTGCTCGGCGACGACCGCCCCGGCATCGTCGCCGAGATCTCCGCCGCGCTCGCCGAGCACGGCGTGAGCATCGAGGAGCTGACCACGGGGGTCCGCGACGCCCCGATGGCCGGCGGCACGATGTTCGAGGCGCGCGCGACGCTCGCCGCTCCGGGCGACGTCGACACCGACGCCCTGCGCAGCCGGCTCGAGGAGCTCGGCGACGAGCTGATGGTCGAGATCAGCCTCGGCTGACCGCTCAGCTAGTTCCCGCCGCCGCAGCCGCCGCCCCCGCAGGACGAGCCGCACGACGAGCCGCACGACGACCCACCGCCCGAGTCGTGGTGACCGCCGCCGTGGTGGGCGCCGGAGTCGGAGCCGCCGGCGAACCAGCCCGCCGAGCCGCCGTCCGACCCACCGCTCCAGCGGGACCGGCGCCGGGCCGGCGTGCGGGTGGCCTGGATGATGCCGAGGAAGAGCAGGATCCCGGTCACCGGGATCGCGATGGCGATGAGGGCGGTGGCGACGTTCATGTCGGACTCCTGTCGGTGGTGGGTTCGCGACGTCGACGCTGGGTGAGGCGCAGGACGGAGTCGCGCAGCCTCACCAGGAGGACGCGCCGGCCGTCGATCCGGATCCACGCCACCCGGCGGGCGCCGTCGTGGACCTCGAGCAGGCGCAGCCCGTCGGGGTCGGTGCGGGCCAGCGAGGCGGCGAAGCCGCGCACGTCGTCGTGGGCGCAGCCCTCGGCCGGGTGCGCTGCGGCCCAGGCGTGGAACCGGTCGCGCCAGCCCGGCAGCTGCGCGAGCTCGGGGGCGACGTGGAGGGCCGCGGCGCTGCGCCGGCGGTGCAGGACCCGCGTCGTCGCGGCGCTGCCGACCGGGTCGAAGCCCGCCGGCACCCGCCCGGCCAGCAGGTCGTCGAGCACCTCGCGCTGACGCCGGGCCAGCGTCTCGCGGGCGGTCACGTCGGCACCCGTCCGGTCGCGCTCGCCAGGGCACCCTCGACCCGGTCGAGCTCGGGACCGACGGTGGCGGGGGAGACGTCGGAGTCGCGCTCGAGCATCACCCCGGGCAGCGGCAGCCGCGCCTCGCCGTACGCCGCGACGAGGGTGGTGAGCAGCGCCAGCACCGGGTCGGGGACGGGGTGGGCGTGGGTGTCGAGGTAGAGCCCGTCCTCCCAGGTGCCGCCGGCGACGTGGACGTAGGAGACCGCCTCGAGCGGGAAGCGGCGCAGCTCGGCGAGCGGGTCGGTGCCGCGGGCGGTCGCGCTGGCGAACAGGTTGGCGACGTCGAGCACCAGTCCGCACCCGGTGCGCTCCACGAGCCCGGTGAGGAACGCCGGCTCGTCGAGCTCGTCCTCGGGCCAGGAGACGAGCGCGGCGACGTTCTCGAGGGCCAGTGGGACCGGCAGCTGGGCCTGCGCCTCGCGCACGTTGTCGACGAGCACGGCCAGCGCGTCACGGGTGCGCGGCGGCGGCAGCAGGTGACCCGCCTCGAGCACGTCGCCGTGGAGTGCGTCGGCGCTCCCGGCCGCCCGCACGAACGCCGCGTGCTCGCTCACCAGCGGGCTGCCCACCGTCCCGGCGACGGCGGCCAGCCGGGCGAGACGTCCGGCGTCGGGGCGCTCGGCGCCGGCGAGCCCGAGCGTGACGCCGTGCGTCACGACCGGCAGCCCGGCGTCGTGCAGGGCGACGACGGCGGCGGGGGGTGCGGTCGGCTCGACGTTCTCGGCGACGACCTCGACGAAGCCGAGCCGACCCGCCCGGGCCCGGTCGGCGAGCAGGCCGGCGACCGGGGTGCGCCACCCCGCGCCGACGCCGGCCACGGCCCTGCTCATGCAGGCAGTGTGCGCCTGCGAGGCCCTGATCACACCCCCGTACCCCCGGACCGGGTACTGCCGTTGCATGTCCGTGACCGAGCCCAGCACTCTCGCCGACTTCCACGCCACCTCGCTCGACGGCCGCGACGTCGACCTCGCCGACTACGCGGGCCGGGTCGTGCTCGTCGTCAACACCGCCTCCCAGTGCGGCTTCACCCCGCAGCTCGAGGGCCTGCAGACGCTGCAGGAGCAGTACGCCGACCAGGGGTTCACGGTGCTCGGCTTCCCGTGCGACCAGTTCGGTCACCAGGAGCCGGGCACCGCCGACGAGATCGGCGCGTTCTGCCAGAAGAACTACGGCGTCGAGTTCCCGATGTTCGCCAAGATCGAGGTCAACGGCGACCACGCGCACCCGCTCTACGACTGGCTGCGATCGCAGAAGGGCGGCCTGCTCGGCAGCAAGATCAAGTGGAACTTCACCAAGTTCCTGATCGGCAGGGACGGGCGGGTCCTCGACCGCTACAGCCCGACGACGAAGCCGGAGAAGATCGCCGGCGACATCGAGAAGGCCCTGCGCGCCTGATGGCGTCGTTCACCGCGGGCAAGCACGCCGAGGCGGTCGTGCGTGCCTCGCAGCAGGAGATCTGGGACGTGCTGCGCGACCCCGACCTGATGGCGCGCTTCACGCCGTTCCTGCAGTCGATCACGGAGACCCGCTCCGGTGAGGGTGGCGGTGAGACCGTCCACTGGGTCTGGCAGATGACCGGACTGGACGTCCCGGGGATCGACCTCAAGCCGCGCTTCACCGAGAAGATGGTCTTCGCCGAGCCCGACCGGATCGACTTCACCCACGACCCGCCCACCGACGCGGGCGCGAAGGCGGAGAAGGCGAGCGTCGAGGGGTGGTACGAGCTCAGCCCGGCCGACGACGTGGAGCCCGGCGCGACCAACCTGGTCATCGACCTGCAGATCACCGTCGACCTGCCCGTGCCCAAGGTGGCCGGCGGGGTCGTGCGCACCGCGATGGCGCGGGTCGTCGACCAGATGGGCGACCGGTTCTCCGCCAACCTGCTGAAGCACCTCGGCACCACGCAGGTCTGAAGCCAGGTCCGACCACAACGACCACAAGGTCTCATTACTTGCCCGTAACGCGGGCGACCCAGGACAGTGGTGCGGTGGCCGTCACTGCGTCGTCGTACTCGATCACCATGCGCCTGCACACGGCGCCCGACCACGGGGTCGTGGGCCAGGTCGCGACCGCGATCTCATCGGCCGGAGGCGTCGTCACGGCGATCGACGTCGTGGACTCGATGGCCGAGCGCCTCGTCCTCGACGTCACCTGCTCGGCCGGGGACGCCGACCACGCCAAGCAGCTCGAGACGGCGGTCGACGCGCTCGACGGCGTCGAGGTCTACAAGGTCAGCGACCGGACGTTCCTGCTGCACATCGGCGGCAAGATCGAGGTCTCCTCGAAGGTGCCGCTGCGCAACCGCGACGACCTGTCGATGGCCTACACCCCCGGCGTCGGGCGGGTCAGCATGGCGCTGGCCGAGAACCCCGACGACGTGCGCCGCCTGACCGTCAAGGGCAACAGCGTCGCCGTCGTGACCGACGGCTCGGCGGTGCTCGGTCTCGGCAACATCGGCCCCGGTGCCGCGATGCCGGTGATGGAGGGCAAGGCGGCCCTGTTCAAGCGGTTCGCCGACATCGACGCCTGGCCGATCTGCCTGGCCAGCCAGGACACCGACGAGATCGTCAAGGCCGTCGAGATGATCGCGCCGGGCTTCGGCGGCATCAACCTCGAGGACATCGCCGCCCCGCGCTGCTTCGAGATCGAGCGCCGGCTGCGCGAGTCGCTCGACATCCCCGTCTTCCACGACGACCAGCACGGCACCGCCATCGTGGTGCTCGCCGCCCTGACCAACGCGCTGCGCGTGGTGCAGAAGGACCTCACCTCGGCCCGCGTCGTCGTCTCCGGCGCCGGCGCCGCCGGCACCGCCATCGTGACGCTGCTGCTGGCCGCGGGGCTGAGCGACGTCGTGGTCGTCGACCGCGAGGGCGCGCTGTGCGAGGGCGACGACAGCCTCTCGCCCGCCCACACCACGCTCGCCTCGCAGACCAACCCCCGCAAGGTCACCGGCGGTCTCCAGGACGTCCTGGTCGGCGCCGACGTCTTCATCGGCGTCAGCGCCCCCGGCATCCTCAAGCCCGAGTGGATCGGCGACATGGCCGAGAAGCCCGTCGTCTTCGCCCTGGCCAACCCCGACCCCGAGGTCGACCCCGGCGAGGCCGAGAAGTACGCCGCCGTCGTCGCCTCGGGCCGCTCGGACTACCCCAACCAGATCAACAACGTGCTGGCCTTCCCCGGCGTCTTCCGCGGTCTGCTCGACGCCCGCGCCCACGAGATCACCATCGACATGCTCCTGCGGGCCGCGACGGCGATCGCGCTGGTCGTCAAGGACGAGGAGCTGAACCCCAACTTCATCATCCCGACGGTGTTCAACATGGACGTCCCGAAGGCCGTGGCCGCCGCCATCCGCGGCACCAACCCGGCCCCCACGGGCAGCGCCGCCGACTGACCTCTCGTCGGGTGGTTTCGAGACACGACTTCGTCGTTCCTCAACCACCGGTGTCGGCCAGCTCCGGTGGTTGAGGAGGCCGGCTACGGCCGTCTCGAAACCACCCGCCGCGGCCACCAGAAGCGGTCGCCCAGCTCCAGCGCGAGCGCCGGCACGACGACGGTGCGCACGAGCAGGGTGTCGAGCAGCACCCCGATGCAGATCACCGTGCCGATCTGGGCGAGCACCACGAGCGGCAGCACGCCGAGCACGAGGAACACCGCCGCGAGCAGGATGCCGGCGCTGGTGATGACGCCACCGGTGGCGGCCAGCGCGCGCAGCATGCCCTCGCGGGTGCCGTGCTCGGCGGCCTCCTCCTTGGCCCTCGTGACCAGGAAGATGTTGTAGTCGACGCCCAGCGCGACCAGGAACAGGAACGCGAACAGCGGCACCTGGCTGTCGATGGCCCCGAAGCCCAGCACGCCGGTGAAGATCCACCACGCCACGCCCAGGGCGGCGGCGTACGTCGCCACGACGGTCGCGACGAGGAGCAGCGGCGCGACGACCGAGCGCAGCAGCACCCCGAGGCCGATCAGCACCAGGCCGAGGATGAGCGGCAGGATCAGCCGCAGGTCGCGTCCGGCCGCCTCCTCGCCGTCGACGGTCTGGGCCTCGGTGCCGGTGACGTGGGTGCCGGGCAGGTCGGCGACGGCGTCGCGGATGCGCTCGACGGTGGTGGTGTTCTCGGCCGAGCCGGACGCGCCGTCCAGCACGACCTGGACGGTGCTGACCCCGCCGCCCGACTCGCCGGGGCGGGCCGAGGCGACACCCGGCAGGTCTCCGACGGCTGCGAGGACCGCGGCCGGGTCGCCCGTCGTGACCACCTGCGTCGGGTCCGAGGTGCCCGCCGGGAACGACTCGCCGAGCCGCTGCGCGGCGGTGATCGCCTGCGGCTCGTCGAGGAACTGCTCGGACTGGTCGAGCCCGAGGTCGACGCGGAACAGCCCGGCGGCCATCGCGACCAGGACGAGCGCGCCGGCGACGACGACGGCGCCGGGGCGGCGGGCGACGCGGGTGCCGATGCGGTGCCAGACGGTGTCGGTCTCGACGATCGGGGTCTGCCCCACGCGGGGAACGCGCGGCCAGAACACCCACCGTCCGCACGCGACCAGGGCCGACGGGAGCACCAGCAGCACCGCGGCCGCGGCGACGACGACGCCGATGGCGCAGGCGAGGCCGAGCCCGCGGGTCGTCGGCGTCAGGGAGAGCAGCAGCGTGAGCAGACCGAGCACGACGGTGGTGGCGCTGCTGAGCACGGCCTCCGCCGTACGCCGGCGGGCGCGGGCCATCGCGGCCCAGCGGTCGTCCTCGTGGCGCAGCTCGTCGCGGTAGCGCGAGATGAGCAGCAGCGCGTAGTCGGTGCCGGCGCCGAAGACCAGCACCGACAGGATGCCGATGGTCGACTCGTCCCAGGCGACGTCGACGGCGGCCATGACCTGCGTGGCGGCGACGCCGGCGAACCGGTCGGCGAGCCCCACGACGGTGAGCGGGACCAGCCACAGGACCGGGCTGCGGTAGGTCACGATGAGCAGGAACGCCACGACGAGCGCCGTCGCGAGCAGCAGGCGCGTGTTGGCGCCGTCGAAGACCGCGGAGAGGTCCGCCGTGATCGCCGCGGGCCCGGTGACCTCGGCGCGCACCCCGTCGGGCGCGTCCGCGGCGAGCCGGTCGCGCAGGTCGGTGACCTCGGAGCTCACCTCGGCCTGGTCGCGCGACGGCACGCTGGTCACGGCCAGCGCCGCGGTGCCGTCGTCGGAGACCGTCGGATCGGCGCCGCCCAGGTCGGCGGCCTGCTGGCGCAGGTCGCTGAGCTGCTCCTCGGTCAGGGTGCCCTCGTCGGCCGTCCACAGCACGAGGGCGACCTCGGTGTCGGACTCGGGCAGCCGGTCGAGCAGCGCCGTGGCCTCAGTGCTGTCCAGGCCGCGCGGCAGGGCATCGGTCGACAGTCGCTCGCGGCTGCCCTCGCCGAGGGCCACCGTGGTGGCGGCGACGGCGACGAGCATCAGCACGGCGACGAGCCAGCTGAGGCGGCGGACGCCGAGGACGGTGGGGGCGGTCATGATGGCTCCTGGGACGTGGGGTGCTCCGACTCGTCAACAGTACCTCATTTGCTTAGCAATCAAACACGTGAGCAGTTAAACTGGTGAGTGACATGACCGACGACGTGCCCGACCTCGACCTGCAGCGCGGTCTCGAGGCCGGCTTCGACCACGAGCGCGTGCCGACCTCGGTCGCGCTCGAGGTGCTGCGCGCCGTCATCGGGGAGTCGGGCCGGGTGCGCCACGCCGTCTCGCGCCGGGCGGGGCTGAGCGAGTCCGAGCTCGACGCCCTGCAGCACCTGATGACGATGCCCGACGGCGCGCACCTCGGACCGGCCGACCTCAGCCGCCTCCTGCACGTCACCAGCGCCGCCGCCACCCAGATCACCGACCGGCTCGTCTCCCGCGGCCACGTCGAGCGCGAGCCCGATCCCGGCGACCGGCGCCGCACCCGGCTGGTCGTCACGCCGTCCGGCCGCGCGGAGGTGATCGGCTACCTGATGCCGATGTTCGAGGGCCTCGGGCGGTGGGACGGCGAGTTCAGCGCCGAGGAGCGGGCCGTGGTGCACCGCTACCTGGTCGGCGTGCGCGAGGTCCTCACCCGGGTCGCCGACGGTCAGGGCTGACCGAGCACCGCCTGCGGTGCGCGCTGGCGCACCAGCTCATCCCAGGCGGCCCGGGCGGTCGCCGGGTCGGGGGCGAAGACCGAGACCGCCCAGGGCAGCCGGGCGTAGCCGCCGGTGATCCGCGACGGCTCCCCGGCGGTGTCGTCCATCAGCAGCCGGCCACCGCGCGCGCCATCGATCTTGGCCAGGTGCTCGGGCCCGGCCTTGGCGACCATCCACTGCGCGAGCTCGGCCGGGTCGACGACCTCGTCGTAGGCGAGGGTGACGCGGCGCCCGTCGACGCGGGCGGTGCACGTCCACGACAGCGTCACGGCGTACGCGCGCCCCTCGGTCGGGGCCGGTCGGCACCGCGACGAGGTCGGGTCGAACGTCGGGAAGACCCACGCGAGCCCGTCCGTCCCGCTGGGGAGAGGGCAGGTCGCCAGGCTGGGGGTGGCCCGGCCGTCCCAGCAGGTGCCCGCCCGTGCGGGCGCGGGATCGGCGGTCGGGGTCTCGGTCGGGGTCTCGGTGGGTGAGGGAGTCGGCGCGGTGGTCGGCGCGGTGGTCGGCGCGGGGCCTGCGGTGGGCAGGCTGTCGCTCGAGGTGGGGCGCAGCCGCTCGTCGGCGGGGCCGCGGGTGTCGCGGTAGACGCCGAGGCCGTAGTAGACCGAGCCGACGATCAGGACGAGCGCGACGGCGACGAGCAGCAGCGCGTCCCAGGTGCGCGGGCGCGCCCGCGGGCGCGCAGGGTCGTTCGACACTTCTTCCCCCCAAGCCGGGACGGAGAGCCCCCCGGCTCTCGTGTGTCCCCTCCGGGTCAGTGTGCCCGCTGCGTCCAGACCCACACCTTCTTGGCGCGTGCGAACTAGCGCGGTGTGGGGTCCAGCCCCTCGCTGGCGTACAGCGCGGCGCCGACGACCCCGGCCTTGTTGAGCAGCGTGGCGGGCACGATCTCGGTGTCGATGTCGACGTGGGGGAGGAACTCGTCGGCCTGCTTGCTGATCCCGCCGCCGACGACGATCAGGTCGGGGGAGAAGAGCTTCTCCAGCGTGCGGTAGTACTTCGTCAGGCGCTTGCCCCAGTGCTTCCAGCTGAGGTCCTCGCGCTCGCGGGCGCTGTTCGCGGCCTTGTGCTCGGCGTTGTGCCCGTCGACCTCGAGGTGGCCGAGCTCGGAGTTGGGCACGAGCACGCCGTCGTAGACCATCGCCGAGCCGATCCCGGTGCCGAGCGTGGTGACGATGACCAGACCGCTGCGGCCCTTGGCCGCGCCGTACCTCGCCTCGGCGAGGCCCGCCGCGTCGGCGTCGTTGACGACGTGGACGGCTCGGCCGGTCGCGTGGCTGAACAACCGGTCGGCGTCGGTGCCGATCCAGGAGTCGTCGATGTTGGCGGCGGAGTGCACGACCCCGTGGCGCACGACGCCCGGCACCGTGACCCCGATGGGGCCGGTTGAGTCGGGGAAGTGCTTGAGGAGATCGACGAACACCTCGGCGACCGCGTCGGGCGTCGCCGGCTGCGGGGTCTTGATCCGCTCGCGCTCGGCCGCGAAGTCGCCGGCGGCCAGGTCGACCGGCGCCCCCTTGATGCCGGTGCCGCCGAAGTCGATGCCGAAGGGATGGTTCGCCACGTCCATGGATTCTGCAGTACCCCACCGATGAGTTCGAGGCGACGGCCGGGTCGGAGCGCCGTGGAGATGATCGAGGCCCGGGGGCTGGTGCAGACTTTCCGCACCGGCCGGGGCAAGGAGAAGAAGGACGTGCACGCGGTGCGCGGGGTGCACCTCGACGTGGGCAAGGGCGAGGTGCTCGGCTTCCTCGGACCCAACGGTGCGGGCAAGACGACGACGCTGCGGATGCTGACGACGCTGCTGAGGCCGACGGCGGGCACGGCCCGGGTCGCGGGGTACGACGTGGCGACGCAACCGGTCGACGTACGCCGCAGCATCGGCTACTGCTCGCAGGTCGGCTCGACGTTCTCGGGTGCCTACGCCGGGGACGAGGTCGTCGACCACGGGATGCTCTACGGGATGTCGCGCCGGGCGGCGGTCGCGAAGGGCCACGAGCTGTTCGAGATGCTGCAGCTCGACGGGCTGTGGAAGCGGATGCCCAAGAACATGTCGGGCGGGCAGAAGCGGCGCCTCGACGTCGCGATGGCGCTGGTGCACTCCCCGGGTCTGGTCTTCCTCGACGAGCCGACGACGGGCCTGGACCCGCAGGCGCGGGCCAACCTGTGGAGCCACATCGAGGCGCTGCGCTCCGAGCAGGGGGTGACGGTCTTCCTCACGACGCACTACCTCGACGAGGCCGACGCGCTCGCCGACCGGATCGTCATCATCGACCGGGGCGAGATCGTCGCGAGCGACACCGCCGACGAGCTCAAGGCCAGCGTCGCCGGCGATCTGGTCGCCCTCGAGGTCGCCTCCGACGACCAGGTCAGTCCCGCACGGGAGCGGCTGGCCCGGCTCAGCGACGACGTCGAGGTCGCCGGGCGGCGCGTCTCGGGACGCGTGGCCCGCGCCGGCAAGGCCGTGCCGGGGCTGCTGCGCGAGCTGGAGGGCGCCTGCGTCTCACTCGAGTCCATCGAGGTCGTGCGGCCCACCCTCGACGACGTGTTCCTGACCCTCACCGGGCGCTCGCTGCGCGACGCCGACGCCCCCTCCCTCGAAGGAGAGAAGCAGTGACCCGCTACCTGCGCGAGTGCTCGGTGGTGTTCCGCCGCCAGCTGCGGATGAACCTGCGCAACCCCGCCTGGGTGCTGATCGGCATCCTGCAGCCGGTGCTCTACCTGCTGCTGTTCGGACCGCTGCTCAAACCCCTGGTCGGCTCCTTCGGCGTCGGCACCGACAACGCCTACACCTTCCTCGTGCCGGGCCTGCTGGTGCAGCTGGGGATGTTCGGGGCGTTCTTCGCCGGCTTCTCGCTCATCGCGGAGTGGCGTGAGGGCGTCATCGAGGCCGAGCGGGTGACGCCGGCCGCGCGCTCGGCGCTGCTGGTCGGCCGCCTGTGGCGCGACGTGCTGCAGCTCTTCGTCCAGGCGATGATCCTCGTCGGCCTCGGGTACGCCGTCGGCATGCGCGGCTCGGTGGGCGGCGTCGTGCTCGGCGTGCTGATCACCCTGCTCGTCGGTGGGGCCTGCGCCGCGGCGTCCAACGCGCTCGCGCTGGTCTCGAAGAGCGAGGACGTGATGGCCCCCGTGGTCAACATCGTGATGATGCCGGTGCTGCTGCTCAGCGGCATCCTGCTGCCGATGACGATCGGCGCGGCCTGGCTGCAGACCGTCAGCGACTTCATGCCGTTCCGTTACGTCGTCGACGCGGTCCGTGACGGCTTCGCCGGCGACGTCGCCAGCTCCGCGGTCGCCTGGGGCACGCTGTGGGCCGTCGCGCTCTTCGCCCTCGCGATGTGGTGGGGGGCGTCGGTGTTCAGGAGGGAGAACGCCTGATCCGCATCAGCCGAGGAGCCGCTTGACTGCAGCAGTGTCGGGATGATCGGGACCCAGGACCACTTCGAGTCCGGCCACAGCACGCGTTGCGAGTCGGCGTGATGTGTCGTCGGCTCCTGCCGCTCGGTGGGCCCGGGCAAGACTCGAAAGGGTGAAGAGGGAGTCAGGGTGCTGGGTGCCGAGGACCTGAGATTGGGTCTCCAAGATTGATGACAAGAGGGCTAGCGCTTCCTCGTGCTGCCCTGTGACACCTAGGCTGATCGCCAGATTGGTACGGGTCATCAAGTAGTTCGGGTGTTCCGGACCGAGCACCCGGAATTGGGCGTCGGACACTTCTCGAAGAAGAGGGATCGCTGCCGCGCGCTCATTTCGGGAGGCGAGTACGACGGCGAGGTTGGCCTTGGATTGAAGCGTGGACGGGTGTTCGTCACCTCGGACTTCTGCCAAGCCGCGTGCCGCCTCTTCGGCGGTCGCAAGCGCCTCTTCGAACCGGCCCAGCGTCAGGTAGGTGGTGCTCAGGTTAAGCAGTGCAGCGAGAGTGTCCGAAGATCCCCGTCCGAGGAGTTCGGTCATAGCTGCGACAACGCTCTCCTTCAATTCACAGGCCTCTTCATCTCGGCCGAGACTTGAGTAGGTCGCTGCCAGGTTGCTCCGCGCGGTCAAGGTTTCTGGATGGTTGGCGCCTTGCAGCATTGTGCGTTCTTCGAGGACCCATTCCTCGAGCTCCAGCGCGAGTTCGAATCGCCCCGCCTCCCACGCGGTGATCGCCACATCCGCTCGGGTGCCCACAGCCGCCAGCCCATCGGAGTCGACGAGCCCTGTCAGTGCCTCGTCGAAACGCCACGCCCGAGCCAACCAGCGAACAAGCTGCAACCGCGCGAGGTCCGTACCCGTTGATGTCGCGAGTTCTCCCGCCCGTGCAATCCAAGGGTCCATCGCTGGATGACGAACACGGCCCAGCTCCGTGGCGGCCAGCTGATGCACTATCAGGCGAATTGAGGTCACCGGCAGGGTTGAGGGCAGGGCCTCGACGGCGGAGCGCACAGGTGCAGGGAGGCAGAGGAATGCGGAGGGGTCGCCTTCCGTCAGCCGTGACAGCGACAGGTCAACTTCATCCAGCAAGGCGACCGAGGGAGCCCTGGTCTTCGGCAGGCGACTGAGAGAACGTGTTACCGAGACTACGGAATCCTCGAATTGAGCCGCGATGGCCAGCTCGATGTACTTCGTCTCTGACCCATGCGCTGAGCCCAAGCCAAGCTCGTCCGGGTCGAACCAGTGCTTGAGGAAGTCGACGACGACCCGCAGCGGCTCTCCTCGGGTCTCCTTGATCTGGAAGGCCAGTCGGGCGAGCGGCTCGGCGAGCTCGTAGAAGGTCAGCCGCTTGTCGACCTTGCCCTCCAGCAGAGGCGACGTGACGGGAGCGGCCCAGCCGCGGTCGACCAGCTCGTTGATTGTCTTGCCGAGGCTGCGCTGGTCGACGCCGAGGCGTCCGGCGAGCTCCTTGACGCTGATGGGGCGGTCGAGCGCGGCGAGTTCGGCGACGGCCACGCGTTGGCGGGGTGAGAGGCGGGCCAGCCGCTCCTGGTAGTACGGCGTGAGGTCGTCGAACCGGGTCAGCAGGAGGTCGACCAGCTCGTTCAGCCCGCTGATGGACAGCGAGGACGCGAGGGCCGACCACATCCGCGGCTGGCCTCCGGCGAGGTGCTCGATCGCGCGGAGCCGGGCTTTGGCCTCGTCGGTCCCGAGGTACCGCTCCAGGTCCGCCTGACCGGTAGCCGCGGCGATCGCCCTGAGCATCGACCCGGCGTCGTCGACACCGAACGGCTCGAGACGGCTGGTGGTGAAGAAGCCGTAGAACGGGCGGGACTGGTCGGAGAGGTTCCGGTCGATCGCCGTGGTCGTGGCGATCATCAGCAGTGCTCGTGAGTCCTGCAGGAGATGGCGCAGGCGTTGTTGCCCGTCGTTGCCGATCGAGTCCAAGATCCAGTCGAGGTTCTCCGTGAACACCACGATAGGGCCGTCGTTCGTGGCCGCCTGAGTGAGGACACCCTCGAGAGTGGCTGCGTCCCCGTCTGACGGGAGACCAGCGGCTGAAGCCACCGCTGCCAACAGGTGGCGGTAACCGATGATCGACCACGGGTCCTCGGGAAGCCACGCGAGCTGAAGGCTGCGCCCTGCGGCGCGAAGGGCCTCGGCGCGGTGGTACGCGAGCGCGACGAGGTGGGTCTTGCCGGCACCACGCGGGCCGACCAGCAAGGTGTGGTTGCGACCCGTCCCCTCAGAGGCTTCGCGGATGCGATCCACGACCGCGGTGAGGAGCCGGTCTCGGCCGACGAAGAGCCGCTCCAACAGCTCCGGCGACATGAGCGACGGGGTGTAGCGCGAGATGCCCGCTCCCGGGGTCACGCGAGCCCCCGGCGCACGACCCAGATCTGGCGGAGCACGTCGTAGCGCCACCGCAACCCCTCCGAGGTGCGGGCGAGGTAGTGGTCGTCCACGAGGTCGTCGACGACAGCTCGGTGGGCGGGAGAAAGACCCTTCTCGGGCACTGGGGCATCTGCGACGGCGGCCCGGTCGAGCAGTTCCCCGGCATGGGCGGCCCGCTCGTCGTACAGGTCGAGGCGGGTGACCAGGTGCGTCACCGCCCGGCTCGCGTCTCGGTCGTGCACGAAGTCGTCGAACGCTGTCTGTACGTCGTCGGGCGTGAGGTCCCCCCGTCCGGTCTCCTCGAGCCGGTGGGCTAGCGCATGGATCAGGAAGGGGATGTTGCCGGCGGTCCGTGCGAGCAGCGCAGCGACCTCAGGCGTCGCCGGGCGGTCGATACCGAGCGCGAGGCGGTGCGCGAGTTCGAGCGCGTCCTGGTCAGAGAACGGTCCCAGCGGCAGGTTGACGAGGTCGTTCAGGACACCCTCTGTGATGCCACAGCGGCGCAGGACGTGGTGGAAGCCGATGGACCCGCACACGATCCAGCGGAGGCTCGCGTGCTCGCGCCGGGCACTGCGCAGGGCCTGGAGCAGTCGGCTCGCCGCATCCGAACCCTCCTCGCTCGCGATGTTGTCGATGGCGATCGGGACCTCGTCCATCGCCACCACGAGGAGCTGACCCTCGGCGAGCGCACCGGCAACCGACGCCGCCATGATCTCCAGCAGTTGGGTCGGGCTGCGGTGCGAGACCGCGGGCTTCACCGTCACCGGGCCCGCGCTGAGCTCCAGTCCGTCGAAGAAGGCTCCGAGAGCCTCCTTGCCGCGCCGCGACCGGGATGCGAACCCACGCATCGACCGGACGGTGCGCAGCAGGAACTCCTCCGACGTCCGAACGCCCTCATAGTCGACCTTCGCAGCGACGAGTCCCTCGCCCGGATCGCTGCAGAACTTGTCGAGCCACACCGTCTTGCCCATCCGGCGTGGGTCGGTGAGCGACAGGTTGTTGCCTCGACGAAGGTCACGCCGCGCCGCCTCGGTCGTGGCTCGCCGGCCCACCGCGTGACGCGGATCAATCGTCGACCCGGGTTGAGGAGGGATCGGCTGCACGGTTGCTCCGTTCGTCGTACGTCGAATTTCACGTACAAATGTACGGGAGGTTCGACGTACGTCAACCGATGCGTTCCCTGCGTTCAAGTAAGGCTACCCTCACTCGGTGCTGACGGACCGAGGACTGCTGCTGCGAGCGACGCGGCGGCAGGGGAGGTGGCTGGCCGGATCGCTCGGGCTGATCACGCTGTGGCAGGTCTGCGAGGCGCTGGTGCCGGTGGCCATCGGCATCACCGTGGACCGCGCGGTGGCGACCGGCGACGTGAGCGAGCTGGTGTGGTGCGCGGTGGGGATCTGCGTGTTGTTCGCGGTGCTGAGCTACAGCTACCGCTTCGGCGCGCGGCTGGGGTTCCGCGGCGTGCAGGAGGAGACCCACGCGCTGCGCACCGAGGTGACGGCGGCGGTCCTGCGTCCCGAGGGGCTGCGCAGCGACCGGTTGGCCGGGGACCTGCTGACGGTGACCACGGCCGACGCCGAGGCGGTCGGGGCGTTCATCCGCCACGTCACCGCGACGGTGGCCGCGCTCGTCGGTCTGCTGGTCGCCGGCGTCGCGCTGGCCCGCATCGACGGCGTGATCGCGGTCGTCGTGCTCGTCGGCGTGCCGGCCATCCTGGCCGTGAGCCAGCTGCTGGCCCCCGCGCTGGCGCGCCGCAGCAGCGCCCGCCAGGAGGCGCTGGGTCGTACGGCGGGGCTCGCCTCCGACCTGCTGCGCGGCCTGCGCCCGCTGAAGGGGCTGCACGCCGAGGACGCCGCGATGGCGAGGTTCCGCGCGGTGAGCCAGGAGGCGGGCCGCACGGCGGTCGTCGCCGGGCGCTGGGAGGGGGTGCTCGACGGGGTGAGCGTCGCGCTCAGCGGGCTCTTCCTCGCCGCGATCGCGCTGCTGGCCGGGTGGCGCGCCCTCGACGGCGAGCTCGGGATCGGCGAGCTCGTGGCCGTGCTCGGCCTCGCGCAGTTCGTGGCCGAGCCGATGGCGCTGATCGCCTTCATGATCGGCCAGGTCGCCCGGTCGCGGGCGTCGGCCGCGCGCATCGCCGAGGTGCTCGGCGCGCCGGCCCTGGTCGTCGAGCCGGCTGAGCCGGCCGCGGCCGAGGAGGTCGTCTTCGACCGGGTCACCCACGACGGGCTGAGCGACCTGAGCTTCCGGGCCGGGCGCGGCGACCTCGTCGCCCTCGCGGTCGAGGAACCGGGCGACGCGGGCACCGTGCTCGCGCTCCTGCGCGGCGAGGCGCGGCCCGACGCGGGCACGGTCGGGCTCGGCGCGGTCGTCGTGCCGCACCACGTCGACCTGTTCGAGGGCACGCTGCGCGACAACGTCGACCCGTTCGGAGCGCTGGACGAGGAGCGGCTCGCCGCGGTCCTGGCCGCGTCGGCCGCCGACGACGTCGCGGGACACCTGGCCGGGGGTCTCGACGAGCCGCTCGGCCCCGACGCCCGCACGCTGTCCGGCGGGCAGCGCCAGCGGCTCGCCCTGGCCCGGGCGCTGGCCGCCGACCCAGCCGCGCTCGTGCTCCACGACCCCACGTCCTCGGTCGACGCGGTCACCGAGGACCACGTCGCGGCGTCCCTGCGCGAGCTGCGCCGCGACCGCGCCACCGTCGTCGTCTCCTCCAGCCCGGCCCTGCTCGCTCGCGCCGACCTCGTCGTGCACGTCCGGGCGGGCGGTGGCGTCGCGACCGGCACCCACGCCGAGCTCACCCGCGACCCGGCGTACGCCGCGGCGGTGCTGCGGTGACCCCCACCACGAGCCCGGGCGCGAGTGACCACCTCCTCCCCGTCGCGACCCCGGCCGAGGCCCGCACCGAGCTCCGGCGCCTGGTCCGCCGGCGCCGCGGGGTGCTGGGCGCGGCGGCGGCGGCGTTCCTCGTCCAGGGGCTGGCCGGCCTGGCCGCGCCGTACCTCCTCGGCCGCATCGTCGACGTCGTCACCGGCGGCGGCGAGCGCTCGGAGGTCGTCTGGCCCGTCGTCGCGATCGCGGTCGCCGCGGTCGTCGGAGGGCTCGCGACGGTCGCCTCGGTCGCCCTGCTGGCCCGCGGCGTCGAGCCGGGCCTGGCGGAGCTGCGCGAGGAGGTGCTCGACCGCGGCGTCCACCTCGACCACGCCGAGATCGAGCGCACCGGCACCGGCGACCTGATGGCCCGCGTCGGCGACGACGTGCGCGCCGTCTCGGACTCGATCGGCGAGGTGGTGCCGCTGGTGATCGCCTCCGCGGTCGCGGTGCTGCTCACCACGGTCGGGCTGTTCGCGATCGACTGGCGCCTCGGGCTCGCGGGCCTGACCACCGTGCCGTCGTACGTGCTGGGGCTGCGGTGGTACCTCCCTCGCTCCGGGCCCTACTACGCCCGCGAGCGTGAGGCCAACGGCGTGCGCGCCGGCGCGGTGCTCACCGCGGTCCAGGCCCAGGCCACCCTGCGCGCCCACGGCTGGGGCGGGCGGCAGCAGGAGCGCGTGCGCGAGGCGTCGTGGGCCTCGGCGCAGATCGCGATCGACGTGTGGCACATGCTGCTGCGCTTCTTCGCCCGCAACAACCGAGCCGAGGCGATCGGGCTGATCGCGCTGCTCGGCACCGGTTTCTTCCTGGTGCGCGCCGACGAGGTGAGCGTCGGGGCGGTGACGGCGGCGGCGCTGCTGTTCCACCGGCTCTTCAACCCGATCGGCGCGCTGATGGGCCTCTTCGACGAGGTGCAGTCGGCCGCGGCGTCGTTCGTGCGGCTCGTCGGGATGGTCCAGCTCGCGCCCGTACGCCGCCACCGCACCCCGGCGCACGACGCCGCGCTCTGTCTCGACGGCGTGTCGTACGCCTACGTCGCCGGTCGGCCGGTGCTGCGCGACGTCGACCTCGTGGTCGCACCCGGCGAGCGGGTCGCCCTGGTCGGTGCCTCTGGGGCAGGCAAGTCGACGCTCGGCGTGATCGCCGCGGGCCTCGTCGAGCCGACGACGGGACGCGTCACCAGCGACGGCGTGCCGCTGCTGGTCACCCAGGAGGTGCACACCTACGTCGGCACCGTGCGCGACAACCTGACGCTCGGGGCGCGCTCGGCCGTCCCGGACGAGGTCGTGCGCGACGCGCTGCGTCGGACTGCCGCCGAACGCTGGGTCGAGCTGCTGCCGGACGGTCTCGACACCGTCGTGGGCGACGGCGGCCACCCGCTCACCGCGGCCCAGGCCCAGCAGCTGGCGCTGGCCCGGGTCGTGGTCCTCGACCCGCGGGTCGTCGTCCTCGACGAGGCGACGGCCGAGGCCGGCTCGGCCGGGGCCCGGGACCTCGAGGTCGCGGCGCTGGCCGTCACCGAGGGCCGCGCGGCGCTGGTCATCGCCCACCGCCTCACGCAGGCGCAGACCGCGGACCGGGTCGTCGTGCTCGAGGACGGCGCGGTGCTGGAGGAGGGCAGTCACGCCGGGCTGCTGGCCCGCGACGGGCGCTACGCCGCGCTGTGGTCGGCCTGGGCGGCCCACTGACGCACTTGACATCGCGGACCCTCTTGTCAAACCGCTTTACAGATGTGATGGTTCTGTAAACCGCGACGAGAGGGGACCGATGGACGCCGTACCCCACAGCACCGTGCCGGCCGGCTCGACGGAGCAGTGGCGCGACCCGAAGCGCTACCTGTGGCTGATCGGCCTGGTCGTGCCGAGCCTCTTCCTCGTCGCGTGGGCCGGGTGGGCGCTCACCGGCGTCGGGGCCTGGTGGTGGATCGGGCCCGTCGTGATCCTCGTGATCGTCCCGGCGATCGACCTCGTCACCGGTCTCGACCGCTCCAACCCGCCCGACGACGTCATCGAGGCGCTCGAGGCCGACCGCTACTACCGCTGGATCACCTACGCGTTCCTGCCGGTGCAGTACGTCGGCTTCGTGGCGTCGATGTGGCTGATCGCGCGCGCCGACCTCTCGACGCTCGACCGGGTCGGCCTCGCGCTGACCATCGGGTGCATCGGCGGCATCGGCATCAACACCGCCCACGAGCTCGGCCACAAGAAGGAGTCGCACGAGCGCTGGCTCAGCAAGATCGCGCTGGCCCAGAGCTTCTACGGCCACTTCTACAGCGAGCACAACCGCGGTCACCACGTCCGCGTCGCGACCCCCGAGGACCCGGCGTCGTCGCGGATGGGGGAGTCGCTCTACGCGTTCTGGCCGCGCACCGTGATCGGCTCGCTCAAGAGCGCCTGGCGCATCGAGAAGCGCCGCTACGCGCGGCGCGGCCAGCACCCGTTCCGGCCCGGCAATGACGTGCTCAACGCCTGGCTGATGTCGCTCGTGCTCTGGGCCGCGATGCTCGTCTGGCTCGGACCCGCCATCGCGCCGTACCTCCTGCTCCAGGCGGTCGTCGGCTTCTCGCTGCTGGAGGTCGTCAACTACCTCGAGCACTACGGCATGCTGCGCGGCAAGGTCGGGGTCGGTGAGCGCGAGCGCTACGAGCGCGTCGACCCCCGGCACTCGTGGAACTCCAACAACATCGCCACCAACGTGCTGCTCTACCACCTGCAGCGCCACAGCGACCACCACGCGCACCCCACCCGGCGCTACCAGACGCTGCGCGACTTCGAGGAGAGCCCGACGCTGCCGACCGGGTACGCCGGGATGATCCTGCTCGCCCTCGTCCCGCCGCTGTGGCGGCGCGTCATGGACCCCCGCGTGCTCGCCCACGTCGACGGCGACCTGAGCCGGGTCAACCTGCAGGGTCGACGACCGGTGGTCGGGGAGGTCGTGCAACGACCGTCTCGGAACCACGCTTCCGACGAGCCGCTCGCCGCGTGCTGCCCCGGCTGCGGCTACACCTACGACGTCGTGACCGGCGACGAGCACGAGGGGTTCGCGGCCGGCACGCCGTGGAGCGCCGTCCCCGACACGTGGTGCTGCCCCGACTGCGGGGTCCGCGACAAGCGCGACTTCGTGCCGCTGCCGGCCGACGCGACGCGAGCCACCGCCTGAGGCGCCCCCGCGCCCCGGCGGCTACCGTCGACCAGGTGACCGTGCAGCAGCTCCCCACCCTGCGCGTGCGCCTGGTCGACGCCGCCGTCTCGCTGACCGTCGAGCACGGCTGGTCCCACGTCACGATGGCCCGTCTCGCCGAGGCCGTCGGCGTGAGTCGGCAGACCGTCTACAACGAGGTCGGCGGCAAGCCCGCCCTCGCCGAGGCGATGGTCCAGCGCGAGCTCGAACGGTTCCTCACCCTCGTCTCGGCCGCCTTCGACGCCCACCCCGCCGACCTGGTCGCCGGCGTCCGCGACGCCGCCCGCGCCGTCCTCGAGAACGCCGAGCGCAACCCGCTCCTGCGCGCCGTCGCGTCCGCGACCCACGGCGCCGACACCGAGTTCCTGCCGCTCCTCACCACGCACGCCGAGTCGCTGCTCGTCACGGCCAAGGCCGTCGTCGTCGACCGCGTCGCGGCGTACCCCACCACCCTCGACGCCCGCCGGCTCGACGCTGCCGTCGATGTCGTCGTCCGGGTCGTGCTCAGCCATGTCATGCAGCCGTCGGCCGCCCCCGGGAGGACGGCCGACGACATCGCCTGGATCGCCGGGCGAGTGCTCACGGCCTGAAGACCGCACGCACGCAGCCGTCCTCCTTCTCCTTGAACATCCGGTAGCCCTTCGCCCCGTCGTCCAGCGACATGACGTGCGTGGCGAGGTGCTCGGTGCGCACCTCGTCGCGGCTCATCCGCTCGAGGATCTCGGGGATGTAGCGGTGCCCGTGCTGCTGCGCGCCGCGCAGCGTCAGCCCCTTGTTCATCACCGCCCCGAGCGGGAACTTGTCGACCACGCCCCCGAAGACGCCGAGGGTGAAGACCGACCCGCCCTTGCGACAGGCGTAGATCGCCTCGCGGACGGCGGTGGGGCGGTCGGTCTGCAGCCGCAGCTGCTGCTTGACCTGGTCGTAGACGTGCGCGGGCCCTGGGCTGTGGGCCTCCATGCCGACCGCCTCGATGCAGACGTCGGGGCCGCGGCCGCCCGTCCGTTCGCGCAGCTCCGCCGGAACGTCGACCTCCTCGTAGTCGAGCGTCTCGGCGCCGATGTGGGTGCGCACCTGCTCGAGCCGGTTCTCGAACCGGTCGACCACGACGACCTGCTCGGCCCCCATCAGCATCGCGGCACGCGCCGCCATCTGCCCGACGCCGCCCGCGCCCCAGACGGCCACGGTGTCGCCGGGCTGCACCCCGGCCAGGTCGGCCCCGGTCCACCCCGTCGGGGCGGCGTCCGAGGCGAACAGCGCGCGCTCGTCGGAGACCCCCTCGGGGACGGGGAAGGCTCCCTGGTCGGCGTACGGCACCCGGATGTAGCGGGCGTGGCTGCCCGCCCAGCCGCCCATGGCGTGGGAGTAGCCGTAGCAGCCGCCGATCGCCTGACCCCACAGCGCCTCGGTGATGCCGGGGTTGGGGTTGCCGTTGTCGCACAGGGAGAACAGGCCCTGGCGGCAGTACCAGCACTGGCCGCAGCTGGTGAACGACACCACGACCACCCGGTCGCCGACCTGGTGGCGGGTCACGTCGGGGCCGGTCTCCACGATCGTGCCCATGAACTCGTGGCCGAGCACGTCCCCAGCGCGCATGGCGGGGATGTAGCCCCCGACGAGGTGCAGGTCGGAGCCGCAGGTGGCGCTCAGCCCGACCTCGACGATGGCGTCGTGGCCGTTGAGGATCGTCGGCTCGGGGACGTCCTCGACGCCGATGTCGTTGACGCCGCGCCAGGTCACCGCCTTCACAGCACACCTCCCTCGGGGGCCTTGCGGGTCCAGGCCTCGAGCAGCGTGCCGCCCGGGGTCGGGGTGCGCTCGCCGTGCGGGGCCGGGTCGACCGCCAGGACCTCGCCGACCTCGACGAGCTGCTTGGCCCGACGCAGCGCGGAGCGGACCTCGGCCTGGGGGTCGTTGCCGCTCAGCCGGCGCGGTGCGTTGGCTCGGGCAGACCGGTCGCGCAGCCGCGCGGCGAGCTCCACGCCCTTGTCGGCGGGCGCGGGCCGGACCCGGACCTCGATGCGGTCGCCGAGCTCCACGAGGGGTCCGGGCGGCGCGTTCTCGTCGAGGCGGTCCGGCTCGCAGAACACGGTGACGACCAGCCAGCCCGAGGCCGCGTGGTGACCGCCGGCGGGCTGGGCGGAGGCGGGGTCGAGCGTCGAGCGCACCTGCTGCACGAGGGTGCTGCCGACGCGCACGACTCGGGAGGCGACGTCGCCGCGATGTGAGGTGCCGGCCACGTCACACCGCCGTCGTCTCGGGGTGGAGGACGACCTTGGTCCACCCGTCGTCACGGTTGTCGAAGTGCTCGTACGCGCTCGGCGCCTCGTCCAGCGGGAGCTCGTGGCTCACGATGAACGACGGCTCCGCCTTCCCGCCGGCGATCAGGTCGCGCAGCTGACGGTTGTACTTCTTCACCGGGGCCTGGCCGCTGCCGATGTGCTGGCCTTTGAACCAGAACATCCCGTAGTCGAGCGCCACCTTGCCCTGCTTCGCGAGCTCGTCGGCGGCGCCGGGGTCCTGGGGCACGAAGACGCCGACGTTGCCGATCCGGCCGGTGAACCGGACGGAGGCGATCAACCGGTTCATCGTCAGGTTCGCCTGCTCCTCGCCGTCAGGCTCGTGGGCCTGGTAACCGACGCACTCGCAGCCGTTGTCCGCGCCGAGACCGAGCGTCTCGTCGAGGACCACCTGCACGGGGTCGACCTGCGAGTCGTCGATGGCGATGGCACCGATGGACTCGGCCAGGCGAAGCCGGTCGGGGTGGCGGTCGATGACCATCACCTTGCTGGCGCCGCGGATCGTGGCCGACAGCGCGGCCATGAGCCCGACCGGTCCGGCGCCGTAGATGACCGTCTGGTCGCCCGGCTGGACACCGGCGAGCTCGGTGGCGTGGTAACCGGTCGGGAAGATGTCGGCCAGCATCACGTAGTCGCTCTGCCGTTCCGCGGCGTCCTCACCGAGGCGGAGGCAGTTGAAGTCGCCCCACGGCACGCGCAGGAACTCCGCCTGGCCACCGGCCCACGGGCCCATGTCGGCGAAGCCGTACGCCGCCCCGGCCATCGCCGGCTCGGGCTGGGCGGTCAGGCAGTAGTTGGTCAGTTGGCGCTCGCAGTTCTTGCAGTGACCGCAGGCGACGTTGAACGGCAGGACGACGTAGTCACCCACGCGCACCTTGTCGACGCCCGACCCGACCTCGACGACCTGGCCGAGGTTCTCGTGGCCGAACCAGCGGCCCGGCTCGAAGTCGGTGCGGCCCTCGTACATGTGGAGGTCCGACCCGCAGATGTTGGTCGAGGTGATGCGCACGACCACGTCGGTCGGGCTCTCGATGCGCGCGTCCGGCACGTCCTTGACGCTGACCTGCCGCGGTCCGTCGTACACGACTGCTCTCATGCTCTCCTCCTCGAGTGGATGGGTCCTCCCAGTCCAGGGGACGAGCCCCGTCGCGGGGTATCGGCAGTTCTGCCGATGCCTGCGGACCAGGGCACCGGGCAGGAGCCGGCCGGGCGCGGGGTGAGGCGTGGTCTTCGTCGGTCCGGGTACGTGCGGGCCAGCACAGGCGTCCCTGCCTGCGACGTGAGGTGAGGCGAC
Source organism: Nocardioides flavescens (assembly GCF_009823805.1). Taxonomy (GTDB): domain Bacteria; phylum Actinomycetota; class Actinomycetes; order Propionibacteriales; family Nocardioidaceae; genus Nocardioides; species Nocardioides flavescens. The sequence continues at coordinate 140,706 of NZ_WUEK01000012.1, forward strand.
GTGGTCGTGACCGCTGGACCCCCGGTGCGCGAGATGCTCGACATCGCCGCGTCGGCCGTCCCGCTGCTGGAGCGTGCTCGCGGGTTCGTGGCGAGTGTGGACCGCTGGGTGCTCGCCGAGGCTGTGTGGATGACGTTGAACGACCCGCGGTGGCAGGTCTACGCGACCGTCGGGCGGCCTCCCGAGTCCACGGGTCTCGCGCTCCCGCTCGTCGATCCCGAGGGGTCGAGGGTCGGCACGCTGGGCCTGCTCCTGCCCCGGGCCGCTCCCGCCTCCGAGCTGCTGCGCAAACAGCTCTCGCGGGTGGCCCCCGTGATCGCTCGTGGTGTGTCCCCGACGTGGTCGGTGCTGGCCACGGCCCGGCTGGTCCCCGATGCTGCGGCCGGTGCCGTCCTGTTCGAGAACGGCGACCTGCACCTCCTGCCCGGCCTCCACGACCACCCGCTGCTGGTCCCGGGAGGGGTGGTCGTCCAGCTCGCCCGCGCGACGCTGCAAGGCGGGCAGGTCTACCGCACCTTCCTCTGGCCGACCGGCGTCGGGTCGGGCGAGACGCGCCACGCGCGAGTCACGGTGATCGCGGCGAGCGACCTGCCCCCGGCGGTGCTGGGCATCGCGATGGTGACGCCGGACGCGGAGTGCCACGGCCTCACCCCCCGTGAGCTCGAGGTGCTCGGTCTCGTCGTGACCGGCCGGTCCAACCAGCAGATCTCGAGCCGGCTCGCGATCGGCCCGCGTACCGTCGCGACCCACGTCGAGCACATCCTGCACAAGCTGGGGACACCGACGCGGACGCAGGCGGCCGTGCTGGCCGAGCGTGAGGGTTGCTACGTCCCGCCCGTGCGTGCGCGCACCCGCTGACGCATCAGCGGTCGTCGTCGTCCGCGTCGGGTTCGAGCCGGTTGCGGCGCTCCTCCTCGCGCTTGGAGTACGCCGCCGCGCGGACCGCCTCGTCGGACTCCAGTCCTGACCCGAGGCCGCCTCCGACCGTGGCGGCCGAGGCCACGAACCACGCGAGCACCGCCAGGTCGCCGTACCCGTAGGACGACCCGGCCGTGCTGCCCACCACCGACGGGTCCAGCACGAAGAGCGCCCACAGCAGGTTGATCAGGTAGAGCACCAGGTAGCAGATGAGCACCCCCACCAGGAGGGTTGCCAGCGTCGAGGCGTTGTAGAGGCGCGAGCGGTGCCGGGCCGCCGCGGTGTCGTCGTCCGGGCGGTCCCACAGTTCGGCGTCGACCACGAGCCACCCCACCACGAGTCCGACCGAGACCACGCTGGCGACGACCAGGCGCCACCACGACAGCGAGTCGGCGAGCACCCAGACGGTCGAGTTCACCGTCGCCACCGCACCGGTGGCCAGCGCGGCGACCAGGGCGGACTTCAACCCGGGGACCAGCAGCCAGGGACGGTTCGCCAGCACCATGCCGGTCAGCACCCGCGCCCTGCCCCGGGCCCCCGCCACGCTCACCCGCCCGTCGTCGGGCGAGTCCTCGTCGGTCATCGACCGGACCACCGAGCCCACGGCACGCCGGGCGCGCGCGTGCCGGCGCACGCCGCCGAGGGCGGGGAGCGACACCACCGCGACGCGCCGCGCCGTGTCGGTGTCGACGAGCAGGTGACCGCCCTCCTCGTCGTGCAGTGGCAGCTCGGTCAGGCCCACGACGAGGTCCCACCCCTCGTCGCGCCGCCGGTCCTCGAGCCGCTCCACTGCGGTGCGCACGTCCTCGGAGCCGGTGGTGAACGGCTCGCTGACGACGTCGACGTCCCAAGAGCCCTCGTCGTCGGCGTGCAGGTCGGCGAGGTGCCGCGCGACCTCCGTCGGCGCGTGCGGGTCCGCCACGAGTCCTACCCTGATGTCGCTCACGCGGCCGGGTGCCCAGGCCGCGTGCGGGCATGCCTAGGGTCTGGCGGTGGCCCGCCGACGTTCAGCACCCGCCCGCCGTCGCGGCTCGGGGGCCTCGGCGCGGCCGCTGCCGGAGGCCGGGCCGGGCGAGCGGCTGTGGGTCCTCGACGTGCCGTACGGCGTGCAGGTGGACGGCGCGAGCTGGCACCCGGCGGTGCGGACGCACCTGCACGTCGGCCGGTCGCTGCCGGCGCACCTCGCGCCGTACGCGCCGGGGCCGCACACGCTGGGTCGGTTCGTCGAACGGCAGCTCAATCCCGACGAGCCACCACCGGCGCCGGTGATGGGCGAGGAGCTCGAACCGCGGCGGCTGCAGTTCGAGGCGGCGGACGCGATCGCGGAGCGGGCGGCGGCGGGCGCGCGGATGTTCCTGCTGGCCGACGAGCCGGGGGTGGGCAAGACGATCAGTGCGGTGCTCGGCGCGAGCGCGGTCGCCGACCTGCGCGGGGCGCGGCGGGTGCTCGTGGTGGCCGATCGGCCGGCGGCCATCACGATCGGGCACTGGTGCCGCACGATCACCGCTCTGGGTGACGACGGACTCGAGTGGGTCGTCATCACCTGGGACCGGCTCGACAAGGTCGCCGACCACACCTGGGGCGTGGTGATCGCCGACGAGGCGCACGCGCTGCGCCGCACCTCCACCAAGCGCTGGAAGCAGTGGGTCGAGGTCTCGGGCCACGCCCGGCCCCACGACGCGGCGCCGTTCGTCATCGCGACGACCGCCACGCCCGGTCACACCCCGTTGGAGCTGCCCTACCTCGCGCCGGCGTACGCGCAGGTGCTCGGCGAGCCGGTCCGCGAGTGGACGTCGACGAAGGACGCTGGGGCGTCGTTCGCCTCCGCGCTCGAACGGCACGGCGTCGGCGTCGAGCGCGGTCGCTACGGGGCGACGTGGACCACCGATCCGGAGCGCCGGGCCGAGGACCTCGCGGCGGTGCGCGGCTGGCTCGCGGACTCCGAGCCGCCCGCGATGCTGCACCGGGCGGCGCCATGGGGACCAGTGCCGATCTCGGGGATGCCGGTGACTCTGAGCCCGGCCGAGCGGGCGGCGTACGACGCGGAGTGGGGCGAGTTCTGCCGCGAGATGGAGATCGCGCGGCGCGGACGCAGCGTGGCGAAGGGACGGGCGGCACTGCTGCGGTTCCGGCAGAAGGCCGGGCTGATCCGGGTCGACTCGACCGTCGCGTGGATCGCGCAGCAGGTGCAGGCCGAGCGCCAGGTCGCCTGCTCGGTGGAGTTCGTGACCACGGCCGCCGACCCGATCGTCGACCGGCTGCGCGACGCGGGACTGGGGGTGGCGACGATCTACGGGCGCGACCGGTTCGACGTCGAGGCCGAGCGGCTGCGGTTCCAGACCGGCGAGGCGCCGGTGTGCGTCTTCACCACCGTCGCCTCGATCAGCCTGCACGCCGGCGAGACCCTCGCCGACGGGCGTCAGGCGAGCACGGAGCCGCGGGTCGGTGTCTTCCACCAGGCGCGGTTCTCCGGCATCGCCGGTCGCCAGGTCACCGGTCGCACCCACCGCGACCACCAGGTCTCGCCGTGGCACATCGCCTACGCCGAGGGCACGGTCGAGGAGCAGGTCGGCCGGGTCATGGTCGAGCGGATCGCCGCAGCCTCCGACACCGTCGGCAGCGACACCGCGGGGCTGGTCGACGTCGCCGCGCTGCTCGGCGCGGACTGGCTGCCTGCGGCGGCGCTGACCGAGGGCTGACCTCCTTCGGGAGCGGTCAGCCGCGCAGCGTGCCGCCCTTGAACCGGCGCACCTCCTGCGGCCATCCGCACCCCTCGGCCACCCGCCCGGCCCAGTAGCGCGCGGTCTCGTCGTCGGGCACGTCGACGATCGTCATGCCGCCCAGCCACTCCCGGCTGCGCCCGTACGGCCCGTCGGCGACGACCAGCTCGCCACCGGTGGCGTCGGCGTGCGCCGCCTCGTCGAGCTCCTCGACGAGTCCGCCGGCGAACACCAGGACGCCCTGCGCCTGCATGTCGCGCACCACCGCCGTCGACGGCTCGACGCGGCCGGCGTACCACTCCTCCTCGTGGTCGCCGACCCACTGCTGGTTGAAGAAGATGAGGTACTGCGTCATCGGGGTGCTCCTGTCGTCGGTCTGCCCTCGTGACGACCTGCGAAGTCGCCCGGACTCATCGTCGGCCGAGCGCCACGTGGGGCACCGGGTGGAGGTGACCACCCCTGATCCCGCCCTGTCCGCCCGCACCATCGAGCTCGCGCTCGACAACGTCGCCCAGGGGGGCAAGCCGTTCGCCTGCATCGTCGTCAGTGCCGAGGACGGCGACGTGCTCGTCGAGGCGACCAACCAGGTCGCGCAGAGCGGCGACAAGTCCGCGCACGCGGAGATCGTGGCGATCCGGGAACTGGCGAGTCGAGGGCGCGAGGACCTCTCGGGCTGCATCGCCTACGTGACGGCGTACCCCTGCCCGATGTGTCTGGGCGCCCTCTACTACGCCGAACCCGACCTCGTCGTCTACGCCGCGTCGCGCGAGGAGGAGGGCGAGCACTACGAGGACGGCGGACGCTACATGCGGCTGCTGACCTTCTACGACGAGTACGCCAAGCCGGTCGAGGAGCGGTCGCTGCCCGCGGTGCGCGGCGAGGTCGACGACCCGACGGTGCCGTTCCGGACGTGGACGGCCGAGCACGGCGACGAGTGATCCGCTCCGCGCGTCGAAGTACCAGGTTGCAAAGGCAGGCGCCGTCCGAGCCGAGCTACGGCTGCCACGCCGACTCAGTCGAACGAGACGTCCGGTGTTGTCGAGACAGGCGTGTAGTCAAAGATCAACGTGGCCGTGAATGCTGGCGCTGGTACCGCTTGTCCCGACGAGTTGAAACACAGTACGCGCCACTCGATAGGAGACGGTGAGACTGTTCTGTTGATGACTCCTAAGTCATCGCGGAACCCACCTGAGAGGCCCTTTTGTGCAAGGTCGTCCGCGCCGGCAACTGCGACCGCAATGTAGGAATAGCCAGTACATGTGCTTGCAAAATTCGCCGAGGCTTGAAAGTCAAGGGCCCGGACCAGACTGCCTGCGGGGATAGTGTCCGAGCTGGTGCCAGACAACGCGGCCGAACCGCCCCCTGAGAAGTCGAACTGGGCTACGACCGGTCGTGGTGTCTGCGACACAGGCCCGGGAGGGCCGGAAGGGCCGGGTACGCCTTGAGGTCCCTGGGGTCCTTGCGCTCCTTGTGGACCGACGCCAGCGACTTGCAATTCGCCAGCTCGAAAGTCCCCGACTAGTAGCGAACCGTCTCTGATGTCCGCTGACGTGATGCTGTTGTTCTTGATGTCTTTCCCCGTAATCAACCGGGCGGCACCGGCGCCGGTTGGCGTGAAGACGCCAACTCCGATGAGGGAGGCGATCGCAATTGCGAACAACTGATTCCGCGACTTCATGAGACGGGCCACGAGACGTGACCTCCCGTCGTGTGGGTTGAGGGGCATCAAGGACCTCCCGCATCCAAGTTTGCGGAAGCGGTTCCGAGCGAGCGTAGTCGACCAGACGTGGAAAAGATGGACCGAAAGCCAACCTAATCGGGCAACCGTAATGGGAACGGTCTCTACAACGCGGCCCCCAACCAGTTCAATCGAACTTCGGTTTCGCACTCGAGTATCTCCGCGCTTCATCACAGGTGATGGGCGGGCTGGGTCCCTTCGCGGGTGCGGGTAAAGCGCTGGCCGTAGCGGTCGGTCCAGTCGTACTCGCCTGCTCCGGCGGGCCCGCGGGGCTGGTAGTGCCAGCCGGCGTGGGTCTTGAGGCGGTGGTGGTGTCGGCACAGCGGGGTCAGGTTGCAGGGGCAGGTCGCGCCTTCTGGGAAGGGCACGCGGTGGTCGAGGTCGCAGGACCGGGTGGGGCGGGTGCAGTAGGGGAACACGCACGTGGGGTCCTGCAGCTCGACCTGCACGCGCTGGTGCGGGCGCGGGTCGTGCTGCGTCGTCGCCCGGGCGTCGTGCGTGTGGGCGCCGCGGGCGCTCTCGCACCGTGCGCAGCCAGTGCAGTGGTGCACCGGCGTTATGGTGAGACGCAGGTCGTCGCGGCCGGCCCAGGTCGCGACCGTCTGGGTCAGGTGCGGTCGACCGGTGTGGTCGAGGGTGACGGGGTCGAGGCCGAGAAGGTTGGCCTCGGTGAGGTGGAGGTAGGCGAACACCTCACGGGCCGCGGGCACCTTCGCGTCGGTGGCCTCGAGGAGCGCCTGGGCGCGGGCTGGGTCGGCGATGATCCCGACGGCCATGGAGCGGCGTACGTCGAGCGACTCAATCGACCCGTCGCGCTTCAGGGCGGCGGCGAGGCGACCGATGGTGGTGTCGAACGCTGTCAGGTCGGCGTGGTCGGCCCGCACGACGTACTCCGACAGCCCATCGCATCGACCGGTGAGGCAGCGCGGGCGTAGCGCTCCTCGGCGGCCTCCATCGCCTCCAGTTCGACCTGTTCGGCGTGCCGTTGCAGCATCACGGTGTCGATGAGGTGGTCAATGCCGGTGACGCCGACCGAGTGCGCCTTGGGTGCGATGTTGTAGTCGACGAGGGCGACGACGTCGTCGGCGAGGCCGAGGACGCGTTGCGCGATCCGGCGTCCTCGCCACACGGCGACCTGCCCGGACCGGATCCGGGCCCAGGTCAGCGGGAGGCGGAGCTCGAGGGTGAGCACGTCGCGCAGCAGGTCCGCCCCGGCTGCGGTGGTGAGGCCTTGGGCGGCGGCGAAGGAGGCGGCGGCGTCCCAGCGCAGCTCGGGCAGGGCGTACCACTCCACCTCCTCCGCGGACGCGGTCACCTCGTCCATCCCGAGCGGCGCGAGCGGGTCGTAGCCCTCCAGCCTGCTCGAGGCCGGGGCGATGGTGTGGGCGTGGGCCCAGGCCGAGGCCAGCTCGACCAGCTCCACCTCGGCCGCTGTCCGCTTCGCGGTCGCGGCCCGCATGCGCTGCAGCAGCACCGCCGTGGGGGCGGGGGCGAGCGGGGCGGTGGTCATGACCCAAGTGTATTCGAACACATGTTCGAACAACAGTGCGGATCCACAGATGGCGAGTGGTTTCGAGACGGGACTTCGTCCCTCCTCAACCACCGACACGCGAGTGGTTTCGAGACGGTTGCTGCGCAACCTCCTCAACCAGCGTGAGCCCGGTCAGCGGGGAGGTTCAGCGGTGGAGGTGCGGGAGGTGGGCGCGGGCCTTGGCGAGGTCGACGGCCTCGCGGAGGGCGGTGGTGACGTAGTCGGGGACGCGGAGGCCGCGGCGGCGGGCCCAGAGGAGCTCGCGCTCGACGCGGGAGATCTGCTCGGCGAAGTCGGAGGCGGCGTCGGCGATGCCGAGGGTGGCCATGACGTCGCCGAAGTCGGCCTTCTGAGCAGCGTCGTTGGCGCCGACGGGCGAGAAGCTGATGCGGCGCATCAGCCGCACCATCCACCGCTGCCACCCGGTGAGCTCGTCCCACAGGGCGCGCGCGGAGAGCTGGTAGAAGGCGTAGTGGCCGGGCTCCTGGCGCTTGATCTGGCCGATGATGGTGGTGGCGACGGCGTCCTCGCCCATCTCGGTCGTGCCCTGGTGCAGCAGGTTGTAGGCGACGACCGCGGAGCGCTCGGTGGCCATGCCGGTGAGGTAGTAGAGCATCCGGCAGACGTCCTGGAACGACGGCAGGTGGGCCATGGTGCCCAGGATGCGGAGCTTGGCGCCGATCGAGTCGGTGTCGGGTGCGGCGGGGGAGCGGCCGAGCTCGACCTGGAGCTTGTCGAGGATCAAGCCGTGCTGGATCTCCTGCGGCTGCCAGACGTCGGCGTAGAAGTGCCGGTCGACCTCGGGCGGGTCCGGCAGCATCGTGGTGATCTCGAGGACGTTGCGGTCGACCTCGAGCTCGACACGCGCCATGTAGTCGAGGACGTGGCCGAAGCGGCGCTCGAACTCCCGGGGCCGGTGCACCGTGAAGTCGACGGAGTCGAGGGGGATCGGCGGGTGGTCGTGACCCATCTGGTCGACGTACTCGACGAGACGGCGCGTGCGCGATGACAAGGCTGAGTCAGGCACCCGATGACCGTACCGTTCTGTGCGTGGACTGTGAGGACACCTCTCATTCGGCGCCGCCGGGTGTGCGGATGGGCACACCGACAGGTCGCGCGGTCGTCGCCGCGGCGACGCTGGGCTCAGGGATGGCGCTGCTCGACGGCACCGTCGTCAACGTCGCGCTGCGCACGATCGGCGAGGAGCTCGACGCGAGCCTGGCCCAGCTGCAGTGGATCACCAACGGCTACCTGCTCTCGCTCGCCAGCCTGATCCTGCTCGGGGGGTCGCTGGGCGACCGGTTCGGGCGCCGCCGCGTCTTCGTCGTCGGCACGGTGTGGTTCGCGGCGGCGAGCGTGCTCTGCGGCCTCGCGCCCGACCCGGAGGTGCTGATCCTCGCCCGGGTGCTCCAGGGCATCGGGGGCGCGCTGCTCACCCCGGGCAGCCTGGCGATGATCCAGGGCGCATTCGTGCAGGAGGACCGCGCGCCGGCGATCGGCGCCTGGTCGGGGCTCGGCAGCATCGCCGCGGCGATCGGGCCGTTCGTCGGCGGGGCGCTGATCGACTACGCGAGCTGGCGCTGGATCTTCCTCATCAACGCGCCCCTCGCCGTCGTCACGGTGCTGATCGCCGTCCGCGCCGTCCCCGAGACCCGCGACCCGCGCGCGTCGAGCCACTTCGACGTGCCGGGGGCCGCGCTCGCGGCGCTGGCGCTCGGCGCGACGACGTACGCCCTCATCGAGGCGAGCTGGCTCGCCGCCGGGCTCGGTGTGGTCGCGGGGTTCGGGTTCGTCGTCGTGGAGTCGCGCACGCGCGAGCCGATGCTGGCGCTCGGCGTCTTCCGCGACCGCACCTTCAGCGCCTCCAACGTCATGACGCTGCTGGTCTACGGCGCCCTCGGCGCAATCAGCTTCTTCGTCACCCTCCAGCTCCAGACGGTGACGGGGTACGGCGCGCTCGCGGCGGGGGCGGCCTTCGTGCCGATGACGGTGCTGATGCTGTGCTTCGCCGCGGCCGGCGGTCGGCTCGGCCAGCGCATCGGCCCGCGCATCCCGATGACGGTCGGCCCCTTGATCATGGCCGGCGGGGTCCTGCTCCTGCTGCGCATCGACGACCAGCGCGACTACCTGCTCGACGTGCTGCCCGGGGTGACGGTCTTCGGCGTCGGCCTGGTGCTCATGGTCGCGCCGCTCACGGCGACGGTGCTCGCCGCGGCCCCCGACGAGCACGCGGGCATCGCGAGCGGCGTCAACAACGCCGTCGCCCGCGCGGGGTCGCTGCTCGCGGTCGCCGCGCTGCCCGTGGCGGTGGGCCTCTCAGGCGAGGAGTACGCCGACCCGCGGTCCTTCGACGCGGCGTTCGGCACCGCGATGGTGGCGTGCGCGGTGCTGCTCGCGGTGGGCGGTGCGGTGTCGTGGCTGAGCATCCGCAACTCGGTCCTCGACGGGGGCCCCGAGCCTCACTAGGCTGACGCCGTCCGGTGCGCATCACGAAACGAGATGCACCATGCGCTACAAGACCTCATCCGTCGCCACGGTCGTCCGGCTGCTCGAGCACGCGCGCTACGAGGTGCTGCCGACCCCCTCGATCGAGGAGAAGGTGCTCGCGCACGTCGGCAAGGACGTGCCGCTCACCGTCACCGCCTCACCCGGCAAGGGGCTCGAGGCGACGCTCGAGCTCACCGAGCGGCTGACCGTGCACGGCTACACCGCCGTGCCCCACCTCGCGGCCAGGATGGTGCGCGACCGCGCCGAGCTGAGCGACATCGCGCAGCGGCTGACCGCCCAGGGCATCGAGGCGGTCTTCGTGCCCGGTGGCGACGCCGACCCGCCCGGCGACTACCCCGACGCGCTCTCGCTGCTCGAGGAGATCGCCGCCCTCGGCTCGCCGTTCAGCCACGTCGGCATCGCGGGTTACCCCGAGTCGCACCCCACCATCAGCGACGATCTCACGGTGCAGTCGATGTGGGACAAGCGCCGCTACGCCACCCACGTCGTCAGCAACCTCACCTTCGACCCCGACGTCCTCGTCGCGTGGGTCGCCCGGATGCGCGGGCGCGGCGTGCGGCTGCCGCTGCTGCTCGGCATCCCCGGCCCCGTCGAGCGCACCAAGCTGCTCTCGATGGCCACCAAGATCGGCGTCGGGGAGTCGACGAAGTTCCTGGCCAAGAACAAGGGCCTCTTCGCCCGCCTCGCCGCACCCGGCGGGTTCACCGGCGAGCGGTTCCTCGAGAAGGTCGCGCCCCGCCTCGCGGCCCCCGAGATGCAGGTCGAGGGCCTCCACGTCTTCACGTTCAACCAGGTCGAGGCCACCACCGCCTGGCGCCGGGACCTGCTGGACCAGCTGAACTGACGACGCCGGCCTCATCGCCCCCAGGTCGTGGTCTACGGGCACACGAAGGCGTCCTGAGATCCGACGGTGCCGCTGAATGCGTCCAGAGGCGTTCCGAAGCTAGGGAGGGTGCGGGTGAAGTACGGCCTAATGGTCATGCCAGATTCGCCGCTGAACTCATCCGTGTAAGGGAATCGGTCTACCTGCATGCGGAGGGTGACCTTCTTCTTCGACGTGCCGCCCCAGCACGGGTAGCCCGCTTCGGCTCCGGCCGCATCACCCGCGGAGACCTTCGAACCCGGTCTCTTCCCGGCGTACCGGATCACTGCGTAGATCTCGGCGTTCTGCTGCACCTCGTCGAGGTCGTTGACGACGATGGACAGCCCACGGGCGTACTTCCGGGGGACCTGGAACGTGACCTTGCCGCCGACCACCGTCAGGTCTGGGCCCGCCCAGTAGCCCGACTCGCGGACGTATCGCGGGCCCAGCAGGCATCCCTCGCAGTCGGCGACTTTGATGGTGACGTTGATCTTGGACGACCTCGATGCGGGCACGGCGTCCGCGACCGGCGAGGTGGCAGCGCTGATGCCTGCGAGAGCGACGGACACTGCGGCGATGGCTCGGAGACGCAACATGCGAGGAGTGAAGCTGGTGAGGGACACCTGGTCAACGTCCGATCTCAGCTGATCGATCGATCAGCACGCGTGGCGGTACGCCGCGCCTTGCGGCACGCCCCTCCCCGGAGTCGCTCCAGCACCCGCGAAATCACCGCCGCGGGACGGTCACGGCACGCTGCCCGCGGCGTACGTTTCCGCGGCCGGTGCCGCTCTGGCCCGCGCGTCACCACGCTCCACGGGGGATCGAACTCGCCATGCCATCACGTCGTCCTCGGGCCCTCGCGGGCCTGCTCTCGGCCGCGCTCGCCGCGGCCTCCATCGCGTTCGTGGGTGGTGCGGCGCCGGCCGCTGCCGCGGACGCGCCCTGCACCAAGAACGCCGCCGGTGACTGCGTCGTCGTCCTCAGGCCGAGCGGCGACTCCACCCGGACCTTCGTGGTGCCGACAGGCGTCACGTCCCTGACCGCGGACGTCTGGGGTGCTGGGGGGTCCTGGATCAAGGACGGCGCCTTCAACGTGCGGGGCGGGTACGGCGGCCGGGTCAAGGCGTCGTTCGGCGTCGTCCCCGGCGAGACGGTCTACGTCCTGCCCGGCCTGCGAGGCCCTGACCGCACCTCCGGGCGGAGCACGACGGGCGGCGGGGGGTCCTTCGTGTTCTACGGCGAGGGCACCGAGATCGCGGCCGGCGGGGGTGGCGGCGCCTACCGCAGGACCGAGTCCGACACGGGCTACACCGGCGGGGCCGGGGGCGGCGTCGGTGCCGGGAAGGGCGCTACCGACGGTGGCGGCGTCGACGGCCCCGGCGGAGCCGCAGCTTCCGCGGACGCTCCCGGTGGCCGCGGCTCCGGCCCGGCTCGCCGGACCGCCGGCGGCATCGTCCCGGGTGCGGGGGAGTGGAGTGACTACGGCTCCGGCGGTGACGGCTGGTTCGGCGGCGGGGCAACGACCGAGTCCGGAGCCGGCGGTGGCGGCTCGGGTCACCTGGCGGGTGCGACGCTGATCGAGTCGACGGCCGGGTTCAACTCCAGCGACGGCTCCGTGACGCTCACCTGGACGGCCGGTCCGGCCGTGACGACGTCGACGCTCCCGAACGCGACCTACGGCTCGACGTACTCCGCCCAGCTGGCCGCGAGCGGCGGTACGGCGCCGAACACCTGGTCGCTGGTGAGCGGACCCTCGTGGCTCTCGCTGTCGAGCGACGGCGAGCTCAGCGGAGTGCCGACCTCGGCGACGACTGGTCAGACCGTCTCGGTGAAGGCCGTCGACGCCCAAGGCGTGTCCACCGCCACCTCCTACCTTCAGCTCGTCGTCGACAAGGCGAAGCCGGCGCTCAGCTTCACCTCGACGCCGCCCGACCCGGCGAAGGTCGGGGGTTCCTACACCCCGGCCGTGACTTCCTCGATGGCGTCGACGAGCCGGATCATCCTCTCGACCACCGGCTCGGGCTGCTCGTGGAACGACGCGCAGCAGGCCGTCGTGCTCGCAAAGGTCGGCGTCTGCACGGTGAGGGCGTTCCAGCCCGAGGGGCCGGACACGACCAGTGCAGCGGCCGAGCAAATCTTCTCGGTCGCCAAGGGCGCGCAGACGATCACCTTCACCTCGACGCCGCCGTCCGCGGCCCGGATCGGCGGCTCCTACACGCCGACGGCGACCAGCCCCGCCGGCACGGTGTCGTTCACGGCCTCGGGGGCCTGTGCGAAGCAGCTGGGTGACGTCGAGATGACGTCGACCGGCACCTGCACGGTGAGTGCCGACCAGGCGGGCAGCGACGACTACGACGCGGCCCCGACCGCCACCCAGACCTTCACGGTCGGCAAGGCGCTGCAGACGGTGAGCATCGACTCTGCAGCACCGACCACTGCTCAGGTCGCCGGTGCGTCGTACACCGTGTCGATCAAGACGTCGACCGAGAACCCCGTGAGCGTCGTGGTGGACCCCTCGACGACCAACGCCGCGTGCTCGGTGAGCAGTCGCACGGTGACCTTCCAGCACGCCGGCACCTGTGCGCTGCAGGCCGTGGCGGCGGGCTCGGCCCGCTACGAGCAGGCGACGAGCCCGGTGCAGAGCTTCACGGTTGCCAAGGGCTCCTTCAGCCCCGACTGGACGGTCCCGAACGGCCTCGTCGTCGGTGACAGCTGGGTGCCGCAGGTCATCGGCGTGCCCGCCGGTGCGGGCGCGCCGACCGTCGTCGTCGACTCCAAGGCGTCCGACGGCGCCTGCGTCGTCTCGCCGACCGCCGCTGGCACGGTGGTGATGCGCCACGCGGGCCGGTGCGTGGTCCGGGTCGACTACGCCCCGTCGGCTGACTGGAACGCCAGCACCGCCGGGCCCATCTCCTTCACCGTCGGCAAGGCCGCGCAGACGATCACCTGGGCCGGGGCTCCCACGAGCGGTGGGGTGGGTGACGTCGTCGCCCTCAGCGCGAGCAGCAGCTCGGGGCTGCCCGTGGCGTATGCCGCCGAGGGTGGGTGCTCGGTCTCCGGGACGTCGCTCTCGCTGACCCGCGCGGGCGACTGCGTGGTGACCGCGACCCAGGCCGGCGACGGCGACTTCACCGCGGCGCCCTCGGTCCGGCGTACGGTCGCGGTCTCGGCGGCCCCGGTCGCTGCGGCACCGGCGGTGCGGGACCCGACGATCACCGCGACGGTGACGAGCCGGACGCCGGTGAGCGCCTCGGGGTGGTACCGCAGCGCGGTCACGGTGACCTTCGCCTGCACCACGGGGTCGGCTGCCCTGGAGGCAGCCTGCCCGGAGCCGGTCCGAATCGGTCGGGCCAGCACGGCTCGGGTGCTCACCCGGACCGTCACCGCCCTCGACGGCGGCAAGGCCACGGTCACGGTCGGTCCGCTCAACGTCGACCGGGTCGCGCCGAAGGTCAGCATCGTCCAGCGTGGCGGGCGTGCGCCGGTCTGCCGGGCCACCGACCGGCGCTCGGGCGTGGCGTCGTGCACGCTGCGCACGATCACCACGGCTCGGGGCGTGGTGCTGGTCGCGAAGGCGGTCGACCGCGCCGGCAACCGCGCCGTACGGCGGGTGCGGGTGGGCTGACGACGGAGTGGTTTCGAGACGGCCGTAGCCGGCCTCCTCAACCAGCGGGAACGGTGGTTGAGGAAGGACGACGTCCTGTCTCGAAACCACGGCCGGCCGACCCTCAGGCCAGCAGGGCCTCCAGCGCCCGCTCGAGGCGACCGTCGCCGGTCTCGACGACGGTGAGCGGCAGCGCCATCCGGGCGGCCGCGGCCTCGGCGCGGGCGCGGAGGTCGTCGGTCGGCTCCTGGGCGAGCCACACCACGCGGGTGTAGTGGCGGAAGTAGTCCTCCGCGAGCTCGGGCCAGCGGTCGAGCCCGAGCTCGCGGACGACGGTCCGCTCGAAGGAGCGGACCAGGAAGTCGGTGAACAGGTAGGTCCCCGGCTCGTCGTCGAGGTACGCCGCGAGCCGGGACTCGCCCGCGAACAGGTCGTAGCAGTGCAACCCGGGCAGCATCCGGATCCCCAGCTCGGCGCAGACCGCGTCGAGCGCGCCGTAGGTGCCGCAGTCGGCGTAGGCCACGGCGACGCGCTCGTGGGTCAGCAGCAGGGCGGTGGCCAGCCCGCGGACCTCGTCGGCGATCAGGTGGGGCTGGTTGTGCAGCAGCGGCGGGAGCGGGTGGACCACGACGGGCCAGCCGCGGCGCGCCACCACGTCGGCCGCGGGCTGGGCGAGGGCGCCGCAGGCGACGAGGGCGAGCGGGTTTCGAGACGGTTGCTGCGCAACCTCCTCAACCGCCGTTGAACGACAGCTGCTCGACGAAGCGGTCGTTGAACTCGGGGCGGTCGGAGAGCTCGACATAGGTCACCTCCTCGAGGAGCGCCTGGGCGCCGGCGCGCTCGCGGACCGACAGCAGCGCCATCTTGGCGCCCTCGCCGGCGACGTTGCCGGCGGCGACGATGCGCAGCACGGGCAGCTTCGGCACCAGACCGATGCGGACGGCGGAGGCGGCCGAGAGGTAGCTGCCGAACGAGCCCGCCAGCAGCACCTGGGCGATGTCACCGTGCTCGAGCCCGAGCTCCTCGAGCAGCAGGGTCCAGCCGGTGGAGATGGCGGCCTTGGCGAACTGCAGCTCGCGCACGTCGCGCTGCGAGAGCACCACGCACTCGGCGGGGTCGGCGCCGGGCGTCGGGCGATGGAGCACGAAGACGCGCTCCTGGCCGATCATCGTGAGCCGGTCGTGCAGCGCCGGTGCGATCTCCTTCGCGTCGGCCTCGGGCACGAACCGGCCGCTCGCGTCGAGCAGCCCCACCTTGACCAGCTCGGCAACCGCGTCGACGAGGCCGGAGCCGCACAGGCCGCGGGGCTCGACGTCGCCGATGACGCCGAGCTCGACGGTGTCCCCGAGCCTGATCGTCTCGATGGCGCCGTCGGCGGCGCGCATGCCGCAGCGGATGGCACCGCCCTCGAACGCCGGCCCGGCGGGTGCGGCGGTGGAGACGATGCGGTCGCCGTCGCTGAGCACGATCTCGCAGTTGGTGCCGACGTCGATGAACAGCCGCGTCCGCTTGTCGCGGTCCATGCCGGAGGCGAGCATCCCCGCGACGATGTCGCCGCCGACATAGGCGCCGAGCGCGGGGAAGAAGACGGCACGAGCTCGCGGGTGCACGCCGAGGTGCAGGTCCTCGGCCAGCACGGACGGCGGCAGCGCGGTCGTCATGACGAACGGCGCGACGCCGAGCGGCTCGGGGTCGATGCCGAGCACGAGCGCGGTCATCGTGGCGTTGCCGGCGATCGCCACCTCGTAGACCGCGTGCGGGTCGACGCCGGCCTCGGCGCACACCTGGGCGGCGAGCTCGGCGAGGGTCTCGCAGGCCGCGGTCTGCAGGCGTCCGAGGGCGTCGGGGTCCATCATCGTGGCGCTGATCCGGCTGATGACGTCGCCACCGAACGGCTGCTGGCGGTTGAGCATCGAGGCCACCGCGACCGGGGTGCCGGTCACGAGGTCCAGCAGCGTGGCGACGACGGTGGTGGTGCCGAGGTCGAAGGCGATCGCGCAGCGGGTGGCCGTGGTGTCGCCGGGCTCGACGTCGACGAGCTCCTCGTCGACGATCACCGCGGTCACCTTGAAGTCGCCCTCGCGGAGCACCTTGGGCAGCCGGCGCAGCGCGTGCAGGTCGGGGCGCGGCTCGAGGTCGGTGATCGCGGCGAGGAGCCGGTCGAGGTCGGTCGCCTGGTCCTCGAGCGTCGGCTCCTCGAGCTCGACGTAGCGCTTCTGCACCGCCGGGCGCAGGATCACCTGACGCCCGACGCCGACCGTCGCGGCCTTCGGGCGGGTCGTCAGCGGCGGGACGAGCACCTCGAGGTCGCGGGTCGCCTGCACCAGGCAGGCCAGGCGCCACCCCGACTCGAGCTCGCTCGCGCTGAAGGTGCGCGCGTCGTGCCGGGTGATCGGGCTCGACCCGCTCACCTGCACCTTGCACTTGTGGCAGGTGCCGTGGCCGCCGCAGGTCGAGTCGATGGCGATGCCGTTCCACGACGCCGAGTCGAAGACGGTGACGCCCGGAGGCACCCGCACCCGCCGCTCGGTGCTCGACTCCTGTCCCGGCGCCGCTCCGGGGCTCCGGTCCAGCACCGTGAAGGCGAGCTCCACCCGCCCGGTGCCGTCGTGGGGCACCGGGTCGGCGGTCGGGCTGGCCGGGGGTACGACGAGCCCCTCGCGACGCAGGTCGTCGGGGTCCACGTCGGGCAGCGCGTCCGGCAGCTCCTCGGGCGGGGTCATGCCGTGGCGGCCGCCTTCGCCCGGTGCGCCGAGATCCACGCCATGCCCCACTCGTCGTGGTTCATGAACACGTCGGCGGCCTTGACCGCCTCGACGATCTGCGGGCTGCGGGCGTCCATGATCGCGCAGGTCAGCCCCTGGGTCATCGCCATCGGCAGCCACGCCGCACCGAGGGTGTGGCGGTCGGGCATGCCGAAGGAGGTGTTGGAGGCGCCGCAGGTCATGTTGAGGCCGTGCTCGTCGCGGATGCGGCGCATCGTCTCCATCGTCACCAGCGCGGTGGAGGTGTCGGCGCCGATCGGCATGGCCAGCGGGTCGATGACGATGTCGGCCTTGGCGATGCCGTACTCCTCGGTCGCCACCCGCACGATCTTCTCGGTGAGCGCGAGGCGCTTGTCGGCCTCCATCGGGATCTCGTCGGCGTCGTTGGGCAGCGCGATCACCGCGGCGTCGTACTTCTTGACGAGGGGGAGGATCGCCTCCATCCGGTCGTCCTCGGCGGTGATCGAGTTGACCAGGGCGCGGCCCTGGTAGACCGACAGCCCGGCCTCGAGCGCCTCGACCACGGAGGAGTCGATGCAGATCGGCAGGTCGGTCAGCGACTGCACGAGCTGGATCGCCTTGGCGAGCAGGTCGGGCTCGTCGGTCAGCGGGACGCCCATGTTGACGTCGAGGACGTCGGCGCCGCCCTCGACCTGGGCCTTCACGTCGCGCTCGATCGCCGACATGTCGCCCGCGCGCAGCTGCTCCTGGAAGATGCGGCGCCCGGTCGGGTTGATCCGCTCGCCGATGAGGCAGAAGCGCTGGTCGTGGCCGATCGTCACCTCCTTGGAGGGCGAGCGCAGGACGGTGTGGAGCGGCTCGCCGTCGTACGCCGCGCTCACGCGGGCACCTTGGCGCGCTTCTGCTCGATGAGGTCCTTGGCGCGCTTGACGCAGGCCGAGGCGTCGGCGGCGTAGCCGTCGGCACCGACCGCGTCGGCGTACTCCTGGGTCACCGGCGCGCCGCCGACCATGACGATCACCTGGTCGCGCAGGCCGGCCTTCTCGAGGGCGTTCATGTTGGCCTTGAACATCGGCATCGTGGTGGTGAGGAACGCCGAGAAGCCGACGATGTCGGGCTTGTGCTCCTCGATGGCGGCGATGAACTTCTCCGGCGCGACCTGCACACCGAGGTCGATCACCTCGAAGCCCGCGCCCTCGAGCATGATGTTGACGAGGTTCTTGCCGATGTCGTGCACGTCGCCCTTGACCGTGCCCATGAGGAACGTGCCGACGGTCTCGACGCCGGTCTCGGCCAGCAGCGGGCGCAGCCGCTCCATCGCGCCGGCCATCGCGCGCCCGGCGATCAGCATCTCGGGCACGAAGAAGTCACCGCGCTCGAAGCGCGCGCCGACCTCCTCGAGCGAGGGGATGAGCGCCTCGAAGAGCAGCGACTGCGGCTCCATGCCCGCCGCCAGCCCCTCCTCGGTGAGCTCGAGGACGCGGGGGGCGTTGCCGACCAGCGTCTCGTCGTACAGGCCCTTCAGGATCTCGTTCGGATCGCTCATGCCACGCCCTCCTCGGCGCTGTGGGTGCTGTGCTCGTGGGCAGGTGCTGCGTGGCCGCGCAGCAGCCCGGAGAGCTGCGCCGCCTGGCCGGCGAGGTGCCGGCCGAGCTGGGTGAGCCGGCCCTCGAGCCGGCTGGTGGGGCCCGAGATGCCGAGGGCGGCGACCACGTCTCCCCGGGCGTCGCGGACGGGTACGGCGAGACCGGTCAGGCCGTCCTCGAGCTCGTCGACGGTGCGGGCGTAGCCCCGGCGGCGGGCTCGCGCGCCGTCGCGGCGCAGCTCGGCGGGGTCGGTGATCGTGGCGTCGGTGAGCCGCTCCAGGGTGTCCGGCACCGGCAGCGCGCCCCAGGCGTGGAACACCTTGCCGAGCGCGGAGGAGTGGTCGGGCACGACCACCTCGCTCCAGTCGCGGCTGCCGAGCAGGTAGCGGGAGTCGACCTGGGCGACCTGCACGGTCGTGCCGTTGCGGACCACGGCGAGGTGGACGGTCTCGCCGGTCTCCTCGCCGACCGCGGCCATGACCGGCCCGGCCAGGCGCACGAGCTCCTCCCACGGGTCGTGCCGCGCGGCGTACAGCCAGAAGAGCGAGCCGGCGACGTAGGACCCGTCGGCGTCGCGCTCGAGCAGGCCGCCGCGCTCGAGGGCCGCGAGCATCCGGCTGGTCGTCGACTTCGCGAGCCCGGAGGCCTCCTGCAGGTCGCCGAAGGTGAGCGGCGCGTCGGCGGCCACCACGGCGCCCACCAGCGCGGCGGCGCGGTCCAGCGCCTGGGTGCCGCTGCCGCTGCTCGCCTGGGGCACAGCCACTCCTCGGCCCGGGAAGACCGGGAGGTCTTCCGTCGGAGTTCCATGATGTGGAACTGTGGTTCCACCGTCGTGAGGTTAGGCAGGAGAGCCGATGTTCCGCAACCAGATGCCACGCTACGAAGTCCTCTCCGAGGACGCGATGGCCACGCTCGACACCGGCTGGCGCCGGCTGATGACGGAGATCGGCGTCGAGTTCATGGACGACCGGGCCCTCGCGCTGTTCCGCGAGGCGGGGCAGAAGGTCGAGGACAACAAGGTCTTCCTCGATCCCGACTTCGTCCTCGAGCAGGTCGCCAAGGCACCCTCGGAGTTCGACATCCAAGCGCGCAACCCTGCCAACTCCGTGCACATCGGCGGCGACTCGATGGCCTTCGGCGCCGTCTACGGCCCGCCGTTCGTGCGCGAGGGCGACGTGCGTCGCGACGGCACGATGGAGGACTTCAAGAACTTCGCGCGCCTCGCGCAGAGCTTCGGCGCCCTCGACTCCGCCGGCGGCGTGGTCAACGAGCCCAACGACACCCCGCTCGACAGTCGCCACCTCGACATGACGCTGGCGCTGCAGACGCTGACCGACAAGATCTACATGGGCAACGTCGTCTCCGGGGTCAACGCCGCCGACACCATCGCGATGACCGAGATCCTCTTCGGCTCCCTTGAGGCGATCGAGCAGACCCCGGCGACCATCTCGCTCATCAACTGCAACAGCCCGCTGCGCTGGGACGACCGGATGCTCGAGGCGCAGTTCGAGTACACCTCCGCCAACCAGCCCGTCGTGCTGACGCCGTTCATCCTCATGGGCGCGATGTCGCCGGTGACGATCCCCGCGGCGCTCGTGCAGCAGATCACCGAGGCGCTCTCGGGCATCGCGCTCTCGCAGCTGATCCGCCCGGGTGCGCCCGTCGTCTTCGGCTCGTTCCTGTCCAACATCGACATGCAGTCCGGCTCGCCGACGTTCGGCACCCCGGAGAGCGGGCTCGGCCTGCTGTGCACCGGCCAGATCGCCCGCCACTTCGACCTGCCGTTCCGCACCGGTGGCGGCCTCACCTCCTCGCAGGTGCCCGACGCGCAGGCGGGCTACGAGGCGCTGATGACCCTCATGCCGACGTTCCTCGCCGGCGCCAACTGGGTGATGCACGCCGCGGGCTGGCTCGAGGGCGGCCTCGTGGCGGGCTTCGAGAAGTTCATCATCGACATCGAGCTCGTCCAGATGCTGCAGCACGAGTTCACCCCGCTGGAGATCGACGAGGACTCGATGGCCTTCGGTGCGCACGAGGAGGTGGGTCACGGGGGACACTTCCTCGGTGCGATGCACACGATGGAACGTTTCCGGACCTGCTTCTACCGACCGCTGCTCTCCTCCTCGGAGAACTACGAGCGCTGGATGCGCAACGGAGCCAAGGACACGGCGGCTCGCGCGTCGGAGATCTGGAAGAAGAGGCTCGAGGAGTACGTCGAGCCCGAGCTCGACCCCGCTGTGCGCGAGGAGCTGGAGGCCTACGTGAACCGCCGCCGCACGGAGCTGGGCGACTGATGCCCACCACCACCGTGGCCGCCGCCTCCGAGGTGCGCGGTGACTTCGTCCTGACGATCGTCTGCCCGGACCGTCCCGGCATCGTCCACGCCGTCACCGGCTGGCTGCTCCAGCACCACGGCAACATCCTGGAGAGCCAGCAGTTCGACGACGCCCGAGCCGGCAAGTTCTTCATGCGCATCGACTTCGAGGTCCACGAGCCGGTCGACGCCGAGGACCTGCGCGCCGACTTCGCCGGTGCCGTGGCCCGCGACTTCGACATGCAGTTCGAGCTGTGGGACGCCGCGGCGCCGTACCGCACGCTGATCATGGTCAGCAAGCAGCTGCACTGCCTCAACGACCTGCTGTTCCGCAAGTCCACCGGCGAGCTCCAGATCGACGTGCCGGTCGTGGTCTCCAACCACCGCGACGCCGAGCCGCTGGTGCGCTCCTACGGCATCGACTTCCAGCACGTGCCGGTCACGCCCGACACCAAGGAGGACGCCGAGCGCACCCTGATGGGGCTGGTCGACGACCTCGGCATCCACCTCGTCGTGCTGGCGCGCTACATGCAGATCCTCTCCGACCCGCTGTGCCGCCAGCTGTCCGGTCGCGCCATCAACATCCACCACTCGTTCCTGCCGTCGTTCAAGGGCGCCAAGCCCTACCACGCGGCGTTCGACCGGGGGGTCAAGCTGGTCGGCGCCACGGCACACTACGTCACCGCCGACCTCGACGAGGGCCCGATCATCGAGCAGGACGTCACCCGCGCCGACCACACCTACACCGCCGAGCAGCTCGTCGTGGCCGGTCGCGACGTCGAGGCGGCCGTGCTGTCGCGAGCCGTGCGCTGGCACTCCCAGACCCGGGTGCTCGAGCACGACGGACGGACGGTGGTCTTCCGCTAGCGCGTCCCCAGCACCGGGCGTACGGTCACGGAGTGACCGCCCTCACACGTCGTCCTGTCGCGGTCGTCGCGGCGCTGGCCCTGCTCGGCGTCGGACTGCTGGTGCCGCCCGCGGGCGCCGCTCCGGCCCCGGCCCGCGTGGGCGGAGCGCTCGACGTACTGGTCCTCGGCGACTCCTACTCGGCGGGCAACGGCGCCACCGACGAGCAGGGCGACCCGCAGACGTTCGGGCCGACCGACTGCTTCCGCAGCCGGGTCGCGTGGGGCGAGAAGTACGCCGCGTCGCTGCGCGCCGCCGGTCAGCCCGTCGACCTCGCCAACCACGCCTGCAGCGGAGGCGTCACCGCCGACGTGACCACGCCGCGGGCCATGGACACCAGCACCCGGGTGGTCGCCACGCCCGCCGGCGTGACCACCAACGCCCAGGCCGACGCCGCGCTGGCCCGCACCGACCCCTGCAACACCCGGCAGTTCCCGACCGAGGAGTTCTGGACCTACCGCGCCACGCTCGTGGTGCCCGGCGCGCTCACGACGTACGACTGCACGCGCACGCTGCTGCCCCAGGCCGACTTCGTCTCGCCCGAGACCGACCTGGTGCTCTTCACGCTCGGCGGCAACGACGCCGGCTTCACCACCATCGTCACCAGCTGCTTCGTGCCGGTGGTGCGCACCGCCGCGTCGTGCCGCACCGCCGTCGAGTCGGCCCGGGCGCTGCTCCCCACGCTGCAGCAGCGGCTGCTCGCCGACATTGCGGCCATCCGGGCCCGCGGCCTGCGCGAGGACGCGAAGATCGTGCAGCTCGGCTACCCCTGGCTGCAGCTCGACAACGGCTTCGAGCTGAACGACCCCACCGGCACCTACGCCGCCGGCGACGAGGTGCGCAGCCTCGTCACCCAGGGCAACGCCGCCATCGCGGCGGTCGTGCCGACGGCCAACGCCGGCCACCCCGGCCAGATGAGCTTCCTCGACGGGGTGCCGCAGGCCTTCAGCGGTCACGAGCCCGACGCCACCACTCCCGTGGGGAACCCCGACCGGTGGGTCCTGCAGGTGGGCGACGGCACCAACACGTCGTTCTGGTACCACCCCAACCGCTTCGGTCAGACGGCGTACGCCGGTCTGCTCGCCGCGCGCGGTGCCTTCGGGGCGACCCCCGGCTCGGCCGCGGGGACGACCGCGGTCACGGCGAAGCTCAAGGTCCGGCTCACCCCCCGGCGGCTCGCCGGTCGCCCGGAGCGCGGCGACCGCGTCCGGCTGCGCGTCAAGGTGCGGCTCAGCGACGGCACCCGCCCGCGCGGGAAGGTCGTCGTCCGCGGGCTGCCTGGGCGCGCCCGGCTGGCGAAGGTGAAGGTGCGCGGCAAGGACCGCGGTGTCGTCCGCGCCGTCCTGCGGCTGCGCGACCCGAAGGTCCGCAAGGTCCGCATCTCCTACGTCGACCGCACCGGCGTCCGCGTCACCGTCATCCGGGTCGTCCGCGCCCGCCGCTGACGCCTCCCGGTGGTCGAGGAGGCGCGCTGGCGCCGTCGTCTCGGTGGTTGAGGAGGTCGCGCTGGCGACCGTCTCGAAACCACGTCACCGCGACAGGTGGTTTCGAGACAGGACTTCGTCCTTCCTCAACCACCGAGGTCGGACAGGACTTCGTCCTTCCTCAACCACCGGCATGGCCAGCCCGCGTCGCCGATAGCGTGCCCGCATGGCTTCTGCGACGGCGCCCGGGCGCCCGGTACCCCGGCTGCGCGGGCACTGGCTGCTGGGGTCGATGGCGGCGGTGCAGGCGGACTTCCTCGGGGCGATGCTGCAGGCGCACCGCGACCTGGGTCCCGTCGTACGCGTCGACGTCGGGCCGCCCGGGTGGCGCGAGACGATCTACAGCGTGTCCTCGCCGGAGCTCGCGAGCGAGCTGCTCGCGGCGCCGGAGCGGTGGACCAAGGACGAGCCGGGCTACCGCGAGCTGAAGCGGATGGGCGACGGCCTGCTCACCAGCGAGGGCCTCCGGTGGCGGCGGCAGCGGCGGATGCTCGCGCCGCTGCTGACGCCGAGGCGGATCGGGGCGAGCTACGTGCCGGTGATCGTCGAGGAGGCCGAGCGGGTCGGGGCCCGGTGGCGTCAGGCCGCGGAGGCCGGGGAGCGGGTCGACGCGAGCGCGGAGATGCTCGAGCTGACCTCGCGCACGATCGGGCGCATCCTCTTCGGCGCGCAGATGGACCCGGCGGTGCCGCAGATCATGCGCTGGACCGACGTCAACGACGAGATGATGCGCCGCACCGTCTCGCCGCACCCGCTGCCGCTGTGGATCCCGACCCCGGCCAACCGCCGCTTCCGCCGCGGGCTGCGCGAGATGCGTGCGGTGGTCGACGGCGTGGTCGCGCAGCGCCGTGCCCAGGGCTCGGCCGCCACCGACGACATGCTCGACCTGATCCTCGGCGCGCGCGACAAAGACGGCACCCGGCTCAGCGACGAGGAGGTCACCGACCAGGCGCTGGTCTTCCTCACCGCCGGTCACGACACCACGGCCACCACGCTCGCCTGCGCGCTGGCCGAGCTGGCCCGCCACCCCGAGCTGCAGCAGGACGTGCGCGACGAGCTCGACCGCGAGCTCGGCGGCCGGCGCGCCACGGCCGAGGACCTGCCGCGGCTCGCCGTCACGGGCCGGTTCGTGCGCGAGGCGATGCGGCTCTGGCCGGCCTCGCACAGCCTGGGTCGCGCGCCGGTCGAGGACGAGGTGCTGGGCGGCTACCGCATCCCGGCCGGCAGCAGCGTCATCGTCTTCTCCTACGCCCTGCACCGCGAGGCCGACGTGTGGGAGGACCCCGACACCTTCGACCCGTCGCGCTTCGACGTCACCGACCCCGACGTCGTACGCCGCCAGCGAGCGGCCTGGATGGTCCTCGGCTCGGGACCCCACTCGTGCGTGGGCGCCAACCTGACCACCATCGAGACGGTGCTGGTGCTCGCGACGATCCTCCAGCACGTCGAGCTCACCACCGACACGACCGCCGAGGCCGGGCCCCTGCCCGTCCACGCGGCCATCACGCTCAAGCCGACGGGGGAGTACCTCCTGTCCCCACGGTGACATCGAGGTGACCCCGTGACGATCCCGAGTCGGCCAGGTCACGGCGACGTCAACATGTGGTCAACTACTCCGTGACCTCTTGACGCCGCACGCCGGAAGGAAGAGTCTCCCGGCAAGACCTTTGCGATCCGCAACAGGTTGCAGCAGACGCAACAACGGAGGCAGCGGGTGCCGGAGCTGTTCATCGACGGGTCGTGGGTCGCCGCGCGTGCCGGAGGGCGCCGCGAGATCCGGTGCCCGGCCGACGGCAGCCTGGTGGCCGAGGTCGACGAGGCCGGCGCCGAGGACACCGACGCGGCGATCGCCGCCGCGCGCCGGGCGTTCGACGACGGCGCGTGGTCGGGCACGAGCGCGCGCGAGCGCGGCGACCTGCTGCTCGCGACCGCGGAGCTGATGGAGCGCCACGCCGACGAGATCGCCGAGGCCGAGAGCCAGGACACCGGCAAGCGCTTCGTCGAGAGCCAGTACGACGTCGCCGACGTCGTGAGCGTCTTCCGCCACTACGGGCGGATCGCGGCCGAGGAGGCCGGGCGCATGGTCGACACCGGCAACCCCGACGTGGTGAGCCGCATCGTCCACGAGCCGGTCGGCGTCTGCGGGCTGATCGCCCCGTGGAACTACCCGCTGCTGCAGGCCAGCTGGAAGGTCGCGCCGTGCCTGGCCGCGGGCAGCACCCTCGTCCTCAAGCCGAGCGAGCTCACCCCGCACACGAGCATCCTGATGATGCGGCTGCTGGCCGAGGCCGGGCTGCCCGCCGGCGTCGGCAACCTCGTGCTCGGCCCGGGCCCCGAGGTCGGGGCGCCGCTCGCCGAGGACCCCCGCGTCGACCTGGTCAGCTTCACCGGCAGCCTCGCCGTGGGACGCCGGCTGATGGCCGCGGCCGCCGGCACGGTCAAGAAGGTCGCCCTCGAGCTCGGCGGCAAGAACCCCAACGTCGTCTTCGCCGACGCCGACCTCGACGTCGCGCTCGACTACGCGCTCACCGCTGTCTTCCTGCACTCGGGCCAGGTCTGCAGCGCCGGCGCCCGGCTCGTGGTCGAGGAGAGCATCCACGACGAGTTCGTCGACCGCCTGGTCGAGCGGGCCGCGACGATCCGCCTCGGCGGACCGCACGACGAGCAGGCCGAGACCGGGCCGCTCATCAGCGCCGCCCACCGCGACAAGGTGACGGCGTACGTCGAGCAGGGGGTCCGCGAGGGCGCCGTGCTGCGCCTGGGCGGCAACGCGCCCGACGACCCGGCACTGGCCGACGGCTTCTACTTCTCCCCGACCGTGCTCGACGGCTGCGACACCTCGATGAGCGTGACCCAGGAGGAGTCGTTCGGGCCGGTGCTGACCGTCGAGACGTTCGCTGGCGAGGACGACGCGGTGCGCATCGCCAACGACTCGGTCTACGGCCTGGCCGGCGCCGTGTGGACCCAGGACGCCGGCAAGGCGCAGCGGGTCGCGGCGCGGCTGCGCATGGGCACGGTGTGGATCAACGACTACCACCCCTACGTCGCCCAGGCCGAGTGGGGCGGCTACAAGCAGTCCGGCACCGGCCGCGAGCTCGGGCTCGCCGGGCTGGAGGAGTACCGCGAGACCAAGCACGTGTGGCACAACATCCGCCCGAGCGAGCAACGGTGGTTCCAGGGAGGGGCGGGAGCATGAGCAAGCGTTACGACTACGTCATCGTCGGGGGCGGCTCGGCCGGCTCGGCGCTCGCCAACCGGCTCTCGGCCGACCCGGGCACCAGCGTGCTGGTGCTGGAGGCGGGGCACAGCGACTGGCGCATCGACCCGTTCGTGCACATGCCGGCGGCGCTGCCGTTCCCGATCGGCAGCCGGCTCTACGACTGGCGCTACGAGACCGACCCCGAGCCGCACATGAACGGCCGGCGCATCTTCCACGCCCGCGGCAAGGTGCTCGGCGGCAGCTCGAGCATCAACGGGATGATCTTCCAGCGCGGCAACCCGCTCGACTACGAGCGCTGGGCCGCCGAGCCGGGGATGAAGGAGTGGGACTACGCCCACTGCCTGCCCTACTTCAAGAAGATGGAGAACTGTCTCGCCGGCGCCGACCAGTGGCGCGGCGGCGACGGCCCGCTCAAGCTCGAGCGCGGCCCGGCAGAGAACCCGCTCTTCTCGGCGTTCTTCGCCGCGACCCAGGAGGCGGGCTACCACCTCACCGACGACGTCAACGGCTACCGCCAGGAGGGGTTCGCGCGCTTCGACCGCAACGTCTACCGCGGTCGCCGGCTCTCGGCCGCCCGCGCGTACCTCCACCCGGTGCGCAAGCGCACCAACCTCACGGTCGAGACCCTCGCGATGGCCACCAAGGTGCGGTTCGAGGGCAAGCGCGCGGTGGGTGTCGACTACCTGCGCGGCGGGCGGCTGCAGCGCAGCGTGGACGCCGGCGAGGTGATCCTGTGCGGCGGGGCGATCAACACCCCGCAGCTGCTGCAGCTGTCCGGCGTCGGGCCCGAGTCGCTGCTGCGCCAGCACGGCATCGACGTCGTGCACCACAGCCCCGGCGTCGGCGAGAACCTCCAAGACCACCTCGAGGTCTACGTGCAGTACGCCAGCAAGCAGCCGGTCTCGATCGCCGACGGGCTGAAGTGGCACAAGCGCCCGGGCATCGCCTACCAGTGGCTCTTCCACCGCCGCGGGCTCGGCGCGACCAACCACTTCGAGGGCGGCGGCTTCGCGCGCAGCAACGACCTCGTCGACTACCCCAACCTGATGTTCCACTTCCTGCCCGTCGCGATCCGCTACGACGGCAGCAGCCCCACCGAGGGCCACGGCTACCAGGTCCACATCGGCCCGATGTACGCCGACACGCGCGGCCACGTGCGGATCCGGAGCACCGACCCCAAGGTCCACCCCAGCCTGCAGTTCAACTACCTCTCCACCGAGACCGACCGCCGCGAGTGGGTCGAGGCGATCCGGGTGGCCCGCGACATCCTCAACCAGCCGGCGTTCGCGCCGTACAACGACGGCGAGCTCTCGCCGGGTCGCCAGGTCGAGACCGACGAGCAGATCCTCGACTGGGTCCGCGACGACGCCGAGACCGCGCTGCACCCCTCGTGCACGGCGGCGATGGGGGTCGAGGAGATGTCGGTCGTCGACCCCGGCTCGATGCGGGTCCACGGCACCGAGGGGCTGCGGGTCGTCGACGCCTCGGTCTTCCCGTTCGTCACCAACGGCAACATCTACGCCCCCGTGATGATGGTCGCCGAGAAGGCCGCCGACCTGATCGCCGGCAACACCCCGCTGCCGCCGTCCGAGGCGCCGTTCTACCGCTACCGCGACGGCAGCCCCCTCTACCCGCCCGGAGACCCACGCAACGAGTCCACCGAGGAGTCCTGATGTCGACAGCGACCACCGAGACGGCGGCTCCGGCCGCCGCCCCGAGCGCCGACGCGGCGCTGTCCGTGCGCCACGTCTGGAAGATCTTCGGCAAGGGCGCCGACCGGATCGTCGGCACGCCCGACGCGGAGCTCTCGCGGGCCGAGCTGAAGGAGCGCACCGGCTGCGTCGTCGGCGTCAAGGACGTGTCCTTCGACGTCGCGCCCGGTGAGGTCTTCGTGGTCATGGGGCTCTCGGGCTCCGGCAAGTCCACGCTGGTGCGCTGCCTGACCCGGCTGATCGAGCCGACCGCGGGCGAGATCGTCATCGACGGCCACGACATCGTGAAGGCCGGCGAGAGCGAGCTGCGCGAGCTGCGCCGCACCCACACCTCGATGGTCTTCCAGCACTTCGGGCTGCTGCCGCACCGCCAGGTGCTCGACAACGTCGCCTACGGCCTCGAGATCCGCGGGGTCTCGAAGAAGGAACGCCGCGCGAAGGCGAGCGAGATCGTCGAGCTCGTCGGGCTCAAGGGGTTCGAGAGGTCCTACCCCGACCAGCTCTCGGGCGGCATGCAGCAGCGGGTCGGGCTGGCCCGCGCCTTGGCCGGCGACCCGAAGATGCTGCTCTTCGACGAGCCGTTCTCCGCGCTCGACCCGCTGATCCGCCGCGACATGCAGACCGAGGTGATCCGGCTCCACCACGAGCTGGAGAAGACGATGGTCTTCATCACCCACGACCTGCAGGAGGCGCTCAAGCTCGGCGACCGCATCATGATCCTGCGCGACGGCGAGATCGTGCAGATCGGCACCCCCGACGAGGTCGTCGGCGCCCCGGCCGACGACTACGTCCGCGACTTCGTCTCCGACGTGCCCCGCTCGCACGTGCTCACGCTCAAGTGGGTGATGCGCCACGACACCACCGGTCTCACCGACTCCTGCCACGTCGTGCGCCAGGACCAGGTCGTGCGCGACGCCGCCAAGGCGGTGCTGGCCGCGCCGTGCTGCTGCCGGGTGGTCGACGGCGACCGCACCGTGGGCATGGTCGACGACGAGGACATCCTGCGCGTGGTGGTGGCCGAGGAGGCCCCGGCGTGACCACGCTCGCGGAGCGGCCCCCGGTCCGCGAGGTCGAGGAGGACCGCAGCGGCGTCTGGGCGAGCAGGTGGGCCTGGGCCGTGGTCGTGCTCGCGGCGTGGGTCGTCGTGTGGCGCTTCACCGACGGCGTCGACACCCTCGCCCGACCGGTGCGCGAGAGCACCCCGCTCTTCGACCGGCTCAGCGACTTCCGCGACGCCGTGCTGGCCAGCCGCGACACCAACCCCGTCGTGCAGGCGACGTACGCCGTCGGGCAGTGGTGCGTCGACGCCACCGACTGGCTCTCGCGGATGGTCTCGGTGCCCGACTTCCCGCGCCCGGTGCCCCAGGTCGGCTGGCTCGGCGTGCTCGCCGCCGCGACCTGGATCGGCTACGCCGTGGCCAACCTGCGCATCGCGGTGCTCGTCGCGGCGTCTTTCGCGACCTTCGGCGTCCTCGGCTACTGGTCGGACGCGATGGACCTGCTCGTCATCACCTTCGTCGCCGTCCTGCTGGCGGTGCTGATCGGCCTGCCGCTGGCGGTCTACTACGGCACCGGAGGCCGGGTCGGCGTCGGGCTGATGACCTCGCTGCTCGACCTGCTGCAGACGATGCCGACCTTCGTCTACCTCGGCCCGATCGTGCTGTTCTTCGGCATCGGCTCGTCGGCCGCCGTCGTCTGCACGCTGGCCTACGCGCTGCCGCCGATCATCCGCATCGCCGGCCACGGCATCCGCAACGTCTCGCCGACCACCATCGAGGCGACCGACTCCTCGGGCCAGACCGCCCGGCAGCGGCTCCTCAAGGTGCAGCTGCCGATGGCGCGGGCGACCATCGTGGTCGGGCTCAACCAGACGATCATGGCCGCGCTGTCGATGGCCACGCTGGCGGCGTACGTCGACGGGCCCGGGCTCGGCAAGCCGGTCCTGCGGGCGCTCACCCGCAACGACGTCGGCGGGGCGTTCGTGCCCGGCATGCTCATCGTGCTCATGGCGGTGATGCTCGACCGCACCACCACCGCCGCGAGCCGGCGCGCCGAGATCGCGGCGCGCGGCGGGGACGACCCCCGGCTGCGGCGCATCCTGCTCGGCGGCGGCCTCGTCGGGGTGCTCGTCGCGGTGTGGCTCTCGCGTCAGCAGCTGTGGGCCGCGGAGTTCCCCGAGAGCGACCTCGGCGGCCGGATCGCCGACGGGGTCGACAGCGCCTTCGGGTGGATCACCTCGACGTTCGACGGCCTCACCGGGGCGGTCAAGGACACCGTCTCGACGGTGCTGCTCAACCCGCTGCAGTCGCTGCTGGCGGACTCGCCGTGGTACGTCACCGGGCTCGCGCTGCTCGCCATCGCCTACGTCGTCGGCCGGCGCCGCGGCCTCGTCAGCGCGGCGATCTGCCTGACCCTGATCGTGCTGCTCGACCTGTGGCACAGCGCGATGCTGACGCTGACGATGGTGCTGGTAGCGACCCTGCTCGTGATGGTCCTGGCGCTGGTCTTCGGGGTCTGGATGGCGCGCAGCCGCGCCGTCGACCTGGTGCTGCGACCCGTGCTCGACGCCGGCCAGACCATCCCGCCGTTCGTCTACCTCATCCCGGTGCTCGCGCTCTTCGACCCGACCCGGTTCACCGCCATCGTCGCCTCCGTCGTCTACGCCGCGCCGGTCGCGATCAAGCTGGTCGCCGACGGCATCTCGGCGGTCTCGCCGAGCACGCTGGAGGCCTCGCGCTCGACCGGGTGCACGACCTGGCAGGAGATCTTCAAGGTCCAGCTGCCGATGGCGCGCAACTCGCTCGTCCTCGCGACCAACCAGGGACTGCTCTACGTGCTCTCCATGGTCGTCATCGGTGGCCTCGTCGGGGCCGGTGCGCTGGGCTACGACGTCGTGCTCGGCTTCTCCCGCTCCGAGGAGTGGGGCAAGGGCGCCGCCGCCGGGCTCACCATCGTGCTGCTCGGCGTGCTCATCGACCGGGTCTGCCGCGCCGCGGCCGACGTACCGAAGGACACCACGGGTGCCCGCACCCGCACCCTGCTGCGCTCGAAGGTGCCCGTCGCCGGCTCGCCGAAGAGCGGCCTCATCTGACCTCCCCAAGCCCGTCGTCCCAACCTCGAGGAGAACCCATGACGAACCACAGGAAGCGCGGGGCCCGGCTCGCGTCCGTCTCGGCGGTCGCCGTGCTCACGCTCGCCGCGTGCGGGAGCGGCGGCTCCATCAGCGAGGAGACCGCAGCCAACGAGGAGAAGGCCGCCGCCGGTGGCGAGTGCGGTGAGGTCAACATGGCCGTCAACCCGTGGGTCGGCTACGAGGCCGACGCCTACGTCTACGGCGCCGTCGCCGAGTCGCTCGGCTGCACGATGAACTACAAGGACCTCAAGGAGGACGTCTCCTGGCAGGGCTTCGGCACCGGTGAGGTCGACATCGTCATGGAGGACTGGGGTCACCCCGACCTGGAGGACAAGTTCTTCGCCGAGAAGGGCGACGGCTCCGCGATGGAGGTCGGCCCGATCGGCAACGTCGGCGTCATCGGCTGGTTCGTGCCGCCGTGGCTCGCCAAGGAGCACCCCGACATCCTCGACTGGAACAACCTCAACAAGTATGCCCAGGACTTCGCCACCTCGGAGTCCGGCGGCAAGGGGCAGTTCCTCG
Organism: Nocardioides flavescens; assembly: GCF_009823805.1. Classification (GTDB taxonomy): domain Bacteria; phylum Actinomycetota; class Actinomycetes; order Propionibacteriales; family Nocardioidaceae; genus Nocardioides; species Nocardioides flavescens. The sequence continues at coordinate 172,190 of NZ_WUEK01000012.1, forward strand.
GCGCCGACCCGTCGTACGTGCAGTTCGACGAGGCGATCGTGAGCAACCTCGGCCTCGACTTCAAGGTCGTCTTCTCCGGCTCGGAGGCCGCCAGCATCACGGCGTTCCAGAAGGCCGAGGAGAACAAGGAGTTCCTCATCGGCTACTTCTACGAGCCGCAGTGGCTCTTCGCCGACATCGACCTCCAGCGCGTCGCGCTCCCGGAGTACACCGACGGCTGCCAGGACGACCCCGCCAAGGTCGCCTGCGACTACCCCGAGACCGACCTCAACAAGATCGCGTCGACCTCGTGGATGGAGGAGGACGGCCCGGCCCAGAAGCTGCTGCAGAACTTCTCCTGGACCAACGACGACCAGAACCTCGTGGCGAAGTACATCTCCGAGGACGGCATGTCGCCCGAGGAGGCCGCCGCGAAGTGGGTCGAGGACAACCAGGACAAGGTCGACGCCTGGACCCAGAGCTGAGGTACGCCGGCTGAGTGGTTTCGAGACGGTCGCCAGCGCGACCTCCTCAACCACCGGGGCCCCGGTGGTTGAGGAAGGACGAAGTCCTGTCTCGAAACCACGTGTCGACTCCGCTGACCCAAATCGGGTAACGGGCGGGGCATGACTGACCTGACAGAGCGCCAGGCGGAACCCACGGCCGGGGCCGACGCCGAGGCCACGCCGGTGGACCGGGTGGTCTTCGGCGTCGCCGCGGCACTCGCGGTCGCGGTCGTCGCGGCGGGTGCGGTGTGGCCCGAGCGGTTCGCCACGGGCAGCAACGAGGCCCTCGGTTGGGTGACGGGCAACTTCGGCTGGCTGTTCGTGCTGACCAGCGCGGGGTTCGTGGTGTTCGCGGCCTACCTGGCGCTCACCCGCTACGGCAACATCAAGCTCGGGCCCGACGACTCCGAGCCGGAGTTCTCGACGTTCTCCTGGGTGTCGATGATGTTCGCGACCGGCATGGGCATCGGGCTGATGTTCTGGGGCGTCGCCGAGCCGCTGACGCACTTCAACTCCCCGCCGCTGGGCCGCGGCGAGGGCGGGACGCCGCAGGCCGCCGAGTCGGCGATGCAGTACGCCTTCTTCCACTGGGGCTTCCACCCCTGGGCGACGTACGCCGTGACCGGGCTGGCGATCGGCTACTTCGCCTACCGCAAGGGCTACGGCAACCTCATCTCCGCGACGTTCCGCCCGCTGCTCGGCGAGCGCGCCGGGCAGGCGCCCGGCAAGGCGATCGACGTGATCGCGATCTTCGCGACGCTGTTCGGATCGGCGACCTCGCTGGGGCTGGGCGCGCTGCAGATCACCGGCGGCATCGACGACGTCTTCGGCCGCGGCAGCGGCAGCAAGGTGCTCGCGGTCGCCGTCATCGCCGTGCTGACCGCCTGCTTCGTGCTCTCCGCCGTCTCGGGCGTCGAGCGCGGCATCAAGTGGCTCTCCAACGCCAACGCGATCGCCGCCGTGCTGCTGGTCTTCTTCCTCTTCGTGGTCGGCCCGACCGTCTTCATCATGGGCACCTTCACGACCTCGCTGGGCGACTACCTCACCCACCTGCCGGCGATGTCGTTCAACACCGGCGTCTACGACTCCGCGGCCAGCTCGTGGCTCGGGGACTGGACGATCTTCTACTGGGCGTGGTGGATCAGCTGGACGCCCTTCGTCGGGATGTTCATCGCGCGGATCTCCAAGGGGCGCACGATCCGCCAGTTCGTCGTCTACGTGATCCTGGTGCCGAGCCTGGTGTCCTTCGTGTGGTTCTCGATCCTCGGCGGCTCCGCGATCGACGAGCAGCTCAACCAGGGCTGGTCCCCGCCGACGCTCGACGACGGGTCGATCGCGCTCGAGTCGTCGTTCTTCGACCTGCTCCGCGAGTACCCCTGGGGCGGCTTCACCGTCGCGCTGGCGGTGTTCCTGGTGGCGATCTTCTTCATCACCGGCGCCGACTCGGCCTCGATCGTGATGGGTCAGCTCAGCCAAGGCGGCACCGAGGAGCCGCGCCGCTGGCTGCTGGTCTTCTGGGGTGTCGCCACCGGCGCCGTCGCCGCGGTGCTGCTGTGGGCCGGCGGTCTCGACGCTCTGCAGACGCTCGTCATCCTCGTGGCGGCGCCGTTCATGCTCGTGCTGATCGGCATGTGCGTCTCGCTGCTCGAGGCTCTGCGCCAGGAGCAGTTCGAGTCGACCCTGCCCCCGCGCGTGCGCCGAGCGGTCGAACACGCCCAGCGCTACTCCGAGGGGCCGTAGGCTGGGGCCTTCGGGACCGGTCCTGGGGAGGGCTTCAATGGCGAAGCGTGCGCTGGCCTGCGCGGTGGCGGCTGCTGTGCTCGTGCTGCCCGTCGCTTGCTCGTCCGGCGGGCCGGGTTCGCAGGAGTCGCCGGACTCGAGCACCACCAGCGCATCGCCTCGAGCTGCGACGACGGGCGAGGCGACCGCGCAGGTGGACCACTCCGTGCCTGCACCCGGACCTCGTACCGCTGGGCTCGTCGCTCCCGCCGACTTCCTGGTCGTCCTCCCGGACACGGCCTCGGACGAGACGGTCGCAGCCGTCGAGGGCGTCAAGGGCGTCAGCGGAGTGACCGTCATCTCTCTGTCTGAATCGGTCATCGAGAACCGCGCGTTGACGGTCGCCGCTGTCGACCCGGCGACCTACCGGAGTTTCACCCCGGCTACGGACTCAGGTGCCGACTTTCAGGTGGCCTGGGACCGCGTGGCCGGTGGCGAGGTGGCTCTGAAGAAGAGGCTCCAGGGCCGACTGCCGCTGGACTCCGACGACTTCCTGCGCCTCGGTTCCGCTGATGACGCGCCACGCGTGCACGTCGGGGCCTACGTCGACCAGCAGCCGCTCATCGACGCCGTCGTCAACGAGACGTGGATCGACACGCTCGGCATGAAGCGCGACAACGCGATGCTCGTGCGCACCGGTGGCACTGCCCCGGACCGGGTGCAGGACCGCCTGACCGACGTACTCGGCAAGGACGCTGCCGTGACACCGGTCGACAAGGCGTCGCGCATCGGGCTCGACCCCAACACGGCCCAGGTCGCCGTCGTCACCGGCACGGTGGCCGACGCGGTCGGCGTGTTCCGCTACACCGTCATCGGCGGCGGGCGGATCGCCCCGGAGCCCGCCTGGGTCTCCTCGCACATCTCCACCGAGGCCGTCCCGATCCTCGGCTCGATGACCTGCAACACCCTGATGTTCCCGCAGCTCAAGGCGGCCCTGCAGGAGATCGTCGACCGCGGCCTGGCCTCCGAGATCCACCCCGACGAGTACGCCGGCTGCTACTACCCCCGCTTCATCGCCGGCTCCACCACGCTCTCCAACCACTCCTTCGGCCTCGCCTTCGACATCAACGTCCCCGGCAACGGCCGCGGCACTGTCGGCGCGATCAACCGCGACGTCGTCCAGATCTTCAAGGACTGGGGCTTCGACTGGGGTGGCGACTGGAGCTACACCGACCCCATGCACTTCGAGATGGCCCAGATCGTCACCCCCGGCGGCGCCGCCGCCCGCTCCGACTGATCACCGCCACGGTGGTCGAGGAGGTCGTGCAACGACCGTCTGGAACCACTGCCGATAGCGTGCTGGGCATGCGCGCGGTCCAGGTCACGTCCCTGTCCGGTCCCGAGCACCTCGAGGTGCGCGACGTCCCCGAGCCGGTGCCGGGTGAGGACGACGTGCTCATCGAGGTGCACGCGGTGGGGGTGTCGTTCCCCGACCTCCTGCTGAGCCGCGGTGAGTACCAGATGAAGCCGGAGCCGCCGTTCTCGCTCGGGGTCGACGTGGCGGGCACGGTGGTCAGCGGTCCGGGGTTCGCGCCGGGTGACCGGGTCGCGGCGGTCGGCGGCTGGGGCGGGGCACAGGAACGCGTGGCGATCCACCGCGACTCGGTGTTCGCGCTCCCCGACGCGCTGTCGTACGCCGAGGGCACGGCGCTGCCGATGAACTACCTCACCGCCCAGTTCACTCTCGCGGAGCGCGCCGGGCTGCGCGAGGGCGAGACGGTGCTCGTGCACGGAGCCGCGGGCGGCGTGGGCACCGCGACCATCCAGGTCGCGAAGGGCTACGGCGCGCGCACGATCGCGGTCGTCAGCAACGAGGAGAAGGGCGAGCTCGCCCGCAGTGCGGGCGCCGACGAGGTCGTGCTGCTCGACGGGTTCAAGGACGCCGTCAAGGAGCTGACCGGCGGTCGCGGGGTCGACGTCGTCGTCGACGTCGTCGGCGGCGACGTCTTCACCGACTCGCTGCGCTCCCTGGCCCCGCAGGGCCGGCTGATGGTGGTCGGGTTCGCGGCCGGCCAGGGCATCCCCGAGGTCAAGGTCAACCGCCTGCTCCTCAACAACGTCGACGTGCGCGGCGTCGGCTGGGGCGCCTACGCGATGGTGCGCCCGGGCTTCATGCAGCAGCAGTGGGCCGAGCTGGTGCCGATGATCGAGGCGGGCACCATCAAGCCGCCGGTCGGCGCGACATACGCCTTCGAGGAGTTCGGTCAGGCGCTGCTCGACCTCGACGCGCGCAAGGCGCTCGGCAAGCTCGCCGTCCTCGTGCGCTGAGGTGCTCGACCTCGCCTGGGGCCCGACCGGCGCCGCCGGGCTCGACGCTGAGACCGTCGTGGTCGTCGACGTGTTGTCGTTCACGACCACCACGACGGTGGCGGTCGAGCGGGGGCTGCACGTGCTGCCGTTCGGTTGGCACGACGACCGCGCGGCGGCGTACGCCGAGGAGCGGCGCGCCGTGCTGGCGGTCGGCCGGCTCGAGGCCCGGGAGCGACCGGGACTGCCGTCGCTCAGCCCGGCCGCGATGGCCTCGGTCGTGGCCGAGGCGGGGACGCGGGTGGTGCTGCCGAGTCCCAACGGCTCCACCATCAGCGCCCTCGTCGCCGCGCGCGGGCGCACCGTCGTCGCGGCCTGCCTGCGCAACGCCGCGGCGGTGGCCCTGGCCCTGGCCGGTCGTGACGTGGCCGTGGTCGCCTGCGGCGAGCGCTGGCCCGACGGCACGCTGCGCCCGGCTGTCGAGGACCTGTGGGGAGCCGGCGCCGTGCTGGCCGGGCTCGCCGCGGCCGGCCACGCCCTGAGCCCCGACGCCCGAGCCGCGGTGGCGGCGTACGACGCGATGCGGCCGGGTGACGTGCACGCCTGCCCGAGCGGGCGCGAGCTCCTCGACGCCGGCTTCGGCGGCGACGTGGACGTCGCCGCCGAGGTCGGGGTCAGCGAGGTGGTGCCGGTGCTCGGCGCCGAGGGGTTTCGAGACGGTCGCTAGCGCGACCTCCTCAACCACCGGGGCCGACGGTCGCTAGCTGTTGTGTCCGGGGAGGTTGGGCACGAGGTCGATGGGTGACTTGCCTTTGAGGGCG
>NZ_WUEK01000013.1 GCF_009823805.1 Nocardioides flavescens
CAGAGACCTCTACCGACACCTGCAACACCCAGCCCTTGACCAGACATAGGAGCGTCAGGACTTCGTCCTCACCTCAACCACCGGTGCGGCTAGCGCGCCGTCACGTGCAGCACCCGCGCCGCCTCGGGGGCCATGGCGGGGAAGCCGACGCCGAGCTCGGCGAGAGCGGCCCCGCCGAGGACGACCCCGTCGCCGTCGAGCCAGGTGGTGCCCATCGAGGCCCGGTGGCCGGGGCCGGCGGGGGTGCGGTCGACGACGTCGTACGACGCGCCGCGGTCGAGCCCGGGGAGGCGGACGGGGCCGACGGACTGGGTGACGGGGGTGTCGACGGTCGCCACGACGTACCACCCCTCGCGGCGGTCGGCGGAGACGACGCCGCTGACCACGACCGCGGGGTCGTGGTGGTCGCCGCGCACGAGCGTGCCGTCGAGCAGGAGCGGGCGCAGCTCGCGGTGCAGCGCGACCCAGGCGGCGACCTCGTCGCGCTCGGCGTCGGTGAGGGTGCGCAGGTCCCACTCGATGCCGAAGTGGCCGAGCAGCGCGGTGGCGGCACGGAAGCCGGTCGGCAGCGTGCGCCCGGTCGTGTGCGCCACCGGCCCGCCGAGGTGGGCGCCGAGCATCTCCGGCGGCACCAGGAGCGAGGTCCAGCGGTTGATGCGCTGCCGCTCGACGGCGTCGATCGTGTCGCTCGGCCAGACCCGGTCGGTGCGGGTGAGCACCCCGAGGTCGATCCGGCCGCCGCCGGAGGCGCACGACTCGATCTCGAGACCCGGTGAGTGCTCGCGCAGCTCGTCGAGCAGCCGGTAGAAGGCCAGCGTCTGGCCGTGCACGGCCGGCCGGCCACCGTGGGAGACGTCGACGAGGTCGCGGTTGTGGTCCCACTTGAGGAAGGCGATGTCGTACTCGTCGAGCAGCGCGACGAGCGCGTCGCGCACGTGGGCGTAGGCGTCGGGGTGCTGGAGGTCGAGCACCTGCTGGTGGCGCCACGGGTCGGGCAGCGCCTCGCGCCCGCGCAGCACCCAGTCGGGGTGGGCGCGCACGAGGTCGGAGTCCTCGTTGACCATCTCCGGCTCGACCCACAGCCCGAAGTCCATGCCCAGGGCGTGGACCCGGGCGATGAGCGGGTGCAGCCCGTCGGGCCAGACGTCGGCGTCGACCTGCCAGTCGCCGAGCCCCGCGTGGTCGGTGCGGCGACCGGTGAACCACCCGTCGTCGAGCACGAACCGCTCGACCCCGACGGCCGCGGCCGCCTCGGCCAGGGAGCTCAGCGTCGGCAGGTCGTGCTGCATGTAGACCGCCTCCCAGGTGTTGACCACCACCGGGCGAGTACGCCGGGTGCGCGGGGAGTGCCGGCGCAGCCAGCCGTGCAGCCGCGCCGAGGCGGCGTCGAGCCCGGTGGGCGAGAAGCTGCCGACCAGCCACGGTCCGGCGTACGACGCACCGGGGTCGAGCACGACCTCGCCGGGGCCGAGGAGCTCGCCGCCGCCGAGCAGGCACTCGCCCTCGGGGGTGCGCTCGGCGTAGGCCTGGTGGTCGCCGCTCCACGCGACGTGCGTGGCCCACACCTCGCCTTGGCCGAACCCGAAGCCGGGGGTGCCGGCGGCCAGCAGCAGCGTGGCGTCGTGGCCGGTGCGGCCGTGGCGGCCCTCGCGCAGGTGGGTGCCCGCGGTCCAGGACCGGCGCACGGGGGTGCGCTCGCGGCACCAGCGCCCCGTCATGTCGAGCAGCTCGCTCGCGCGCCCCGGCACGGGCAGCGCGGTGCGCACGGCGGCGAGGACCAGCGGCGAGTCGCCGGTGTTGGTGACCGAGGTGCGCATCCGCACGAGGCCCTCGCGGGTGAGCTGCAGCTCGACGCGCACGCCCCAGCCCGCCTCGTCGTCGCTCGAGGTGAGCGTGACGAGCGCATCGGTGTCGGGCTCGCCCGAGTCGTCGACGTCCCACGCCCACGACCGCAGCCGCGGCGCCCAGGCGGACCCGCCCGCGGGCCGGAACCCCTCGAGGCCGGGCAGGCCGGTGAAGCCGGTGACGTTCTCGCCGACGACCCCACGCTGGCGCGGCGCGTCGAGGGCCGAGTGCGACGTGCCGGGCACCAGCGCGGCCGCCGCGCCGTCGAGGGCGGCGGGGTCGAGCTCGCCGAGCGCGGCGCCCCAGTGGAGCACGACGGGCACACCCGACAGCGAGGGCGTGAGCAGGATGCTCACGCCCTCGCGGGTCAGGTGGACGACGGGGTCGGTGGTCGCGCCGGCGACGGGGTCGTTCACCCGGTGGATTCTGCTAGGAGACTGCTGATCAATGGCAAGGGGCGGCGTCAGCCCCGCCCCAGCACGCACCCGAGCGGCTTCTCCTCAGTCGCCGTGCCTCCGGCACGGCTCCCTCGTCGGCACCACTCGTGCACGCACCGCGACGACGCTGACATCCACCCCCATTGACCAACAGCCTCCTAGCCCTTCACGGCCCCCGAGGTCAGGCCCCGGACGAAGAAGCGCTGGAGGGTGAAGAAGACGATCATCGGGATCACCATCGAGATGAACGCCCCGGCGGGCAGGAACTCCGTGCCCTGACCCTGGGCGCCCAGCAGCCCCTGCAGCTTGACGATGACGGTGGCGTTGTCGGTGGTGAGGAACAGCTTGGCGATCAGGAGGTCGTTCCACACCCACAGGAACTGCAGGATCGCGAACGCCGCGATGACCGGCACCGACATCGGCACGATGAGCCGCCAGAACGTCTGGAAGTGGGTGGCCCCGTCGATCTTGGCCGACTCGATGACCGTCTTCGGCAGCGTCGCCATGTAGTTGCGCAGCGTGTAGATGGCCAGCGGCATGCCGAAGCCGGTGTGCAGGATCCACACGCCGATGAACTGCCCGGAGATGCCGAGCCCGTTGGGACCGAACAGGTTGAGCAGCGGCTGGAAGGCCACCTGGATCGGCACCACCATCACCGCGACGATCGCGATGAACAGCACGTCCTTGCCGCGGAAGTCCATGAACGAGAAGGCGTACGCCGCGAACGCGGCGAACATGATCGGGATGATCGTGGCCGGGACCGCGACGATCACGCTGTTGAGCAGCGAGGTGCCGATGTCGGCGCTGCCGAAGACCCCGCGGTAGTTGTCGAAGGTCCAGCCGCCGTTCCACAGCGCCGTCCACCAGCCGGTCTCGGCCTGGGCGTCGCGGTCGCGCAGCGAGGTGACGAGCAGACCGACGGTCGGCAGCGTCCACAGCACGCACAGGACGACCATGGTGATGATCGAGGTGGTGCTGCGCGGACGGCCGTCGGCCATGATGCCGCGCGTGCGCACCCGGCGCGGCTCGGTGCGCGAGGCCTCGGCGACCTCGCTGGGCGTCTTGGTGACGTCGACGGTCATCGACCCAGCTCCTCTCGGCGGAAGTGGCGGACCTGGTAGATCAGGACCGGCGTGACCGCGAGCAGCAGGATCACGACGATGGCGGAGGCCTGCCCGGACTGGCTGTCGCGGAACAGCTTGGCGAAGAACAGGTTGGCGATCACCTGGGTCTTGTCGCGACCGTCGGTGAGCACGTAGACGATGTCGAAGACCTTGAGGACCAGGATCACGACGGTGATGAAGACCGTGATGATCGTGCCCTTGATCTGCGGGATCACGACCCGGAAGAAGATCTGCAGCTCCGAGGCGCCGTCGATGCGCGCGGCCTCGAGGGTGTCCTCGGGGACTCCCTTGATGGCCGAGCTGAGCAAGATCATCGCGAAGCCGACCTGCAGCCACACCAAGATGACCATCATCAGCAGCGAGTTGAGCCGCAGGCCGGAGTTCTGCAGCCAGCTCTGCGGCTCCCCGCCGACCGCGCGCCACACGGCGTTGAGCAGGCCGGTGGCGTCCTCGTTGGCCGGGTCGTACTGGTAGACGAGCAGCCAGATCGTCGAGGCACCGACGAACGAGATCGCCATCGGCAGGAAGATGACGCTCTTGGAGACCTTCTCGCCACGGGTGGAGAGCTTGTCGGCGAGCACGGCGATGATCACGCCGAAGAACACCGTCACGGCCGGCACGATGATCAGCCACAGCACGTTGTTGAGGATCGCGGAGCGGAACTCCTGCGAGCCGAGCACCGTGCGGTAGTTCTCCAGCCCGACGTACGCCGTCGCGTCGGAGTTGGCGAAGGAGTAGTTGATCGTCTGGATGGTCGGGTAGAGCAGCATCAGCGCGATCAGCGCGTAGCCCGGTGCGAGGAACGCGTAGGGCATCAGCCCCCGGGAGATCCGGCCCGGCAGCCCCTCGACGAAGGTGTTGAGGAAGTAGAAGAAGAAGTACGCGCCACCCACCCCCACGACCAGCGCCAGCAGGCCGATGAGCACCTTGCTGTTGGCGAACCAGCCGGGGTAGTAGGCGAAGGCCAGCGAGGCGTTGGCGACGAACCAGCCGACCACCACCATGCCCACCAGGCCGAGGAGGATCTTGGCCGGGACGGCGGCCTCGGTCTCGCGGGCGCCGATGCCCGGGCCCACTGGCTCCGGCTCGGTCCCGGTCAGCTCCGGGTCCTGCGTGCGGGCGCTCACTGCGGCCAGCTCGCTTCGATCGCGTCGGTGGTCTCCTGCGACGACTGCCCCTGGATCCAGTTGACCATCCCGGTCCAGAACGTCCCGGAGCCGACCTCCTTCGGCATCACGTCGGAGCCGTCGAAGACGACCTCGGAGGCGCTGGTGGCGGCCTCGGCGATGTCCTTGGTGGTCTGGTTGGGGTAGTTCGAGGCGTCGAACGTGCGGTGCGGCGAGAGCCAGCCACCGGCCTGCGCCCACTCGGCGCCGAACTGGTCGGAGGTCAGGAACTGCATGACCTTGATCGCGTCCTCGTCGTTGCCGTTGAACAGCGCGGCGAGGTCACCGCCACCGAGGATCGGCGGCGCCTCGGCGGACTCCTCGGCGGCGGGGAACGGGAAGACCCCCACCTCGTTGTCGAGGTCGGCCTGGATCGCGGCGGGCAGGAACGAGATCTCGAAGGAGCCCTGGCGCTCGAGCATGCACTCGGCGGGCTGGCGGAACGCCGGCACCATCGACTCGGCGACCTGGGTGTTGATCACGGTCTGCACGCCGCCGTAGACCTCGCCCTGGGTCTTGGCGATCGCTCCGAAGTCGTCGAAGGCCTTGGTGATCTGCGGGTCGTTGAACGGGATCTGGTGCGAGGTCCACTCGTTGTAGACGTCGGGGCCGTAGAGCGAGAGGACGTACTGCTCGATCCAGTCGGTGCCGACCCAGCCGGTCGCCTGGTCGGCGTTCCAGGCCATGCACCACGGCGTGATGCCGGTCTGCTTGATCTGGGCGGAGAGCGCGGTGAGCTCCTCCAGCGTCTTCGGCACCTGGTAGCCGGCGGCGTCCCAGGCCTTCTTCGGGTACCAGACCAGGCTCTTGTTGGCCAGGCGCATCGGGGCGCCGTAGATGCGGCCGGCGCCGGTCACGGCGTTGTCGCCCGTCGGGTCGCCGGTGAGTCGCGCGGAGTCGAGCAGGCCGGGGACCAGCGTCTTCTCGAGCGACCCCACGTCGAGGAACGTGTCGATCGGCTGCACGTCGCCCGAGCGCGCGAGCTCGAGGAGGCCGCCGGGCTGGGGGAAGAACGCGATGTCGGGGGCGTCGCCGGCGGCGACGCGGGTCTTGATCGTGGTCGTGAAGTCGGTGTCGCTGGTGTACTCGATCTGGATGCCGGTCTGCTCCTCGAACGGCGCGAGCGCCTTCTCGAAGTTGGCCTGCTCGTCACCGCCGTACGCGCCGAGGATGGTGACCTTCTTGTCACCGTCGGTGGAGGCGTTGTCGGCGAGCTGGCCGGCCCCGCCGCCTGCTCCCCCGCCGCCGGCGTCGGGGTCCTGCAGGCAGCCCGAGAGGGCCACGGCGCTCAGCGCCACCACCCCGATCGTCGCGAGCCGCCGCCTGGTCCTGGCACCCATCTGATCTCCCTCACCGTGGTGGCGGTCCGCCCGGGCGGGCCGCACTGTCGACTGCTGCGTGACTGCGGTCACAGAGTTGTACCCCTGTCTAACTGCGGACCACGCGTTTGTACAGGACCGGCGCGGGGCCGTTCCGCGATCGTGACGAACCATGAAAACGTTTGCATGGGCCACTGTCAGGGTGGTCCAGATCACATCGCGTCGTCAAGGGCCGGTGGCAAACGTTTGCAGGACCGGTAGGGTGCCTTGACGTGGACGGGGGTGCACCAGAGCCGGGGGCGGTCAACCCCTCTGTGAACCCCTCGGTGAACATGGCTGATGTCGCTCGCCTGGCCGGGGTCTCCATCGCCACGGTCTCGCGCGCTCTGCGCGACGTGCCGGGCGTCAGCCAGCCGACCCGCGACCGCGTGCGCGACATCGCCCGCGAGCTCTCCTACGTCATCTCCCCCGAGGCCTCAGCGCTGTCGCGCGGCCACACCGGACGGGTCGCCGTCGTCGTCCCCCGGCTCGAGGCGTGGTTCTACGGCGCGATGCTGGGCGCGATGGCGCCAGTGCTGCGCGCGGCCGACCTCGACATGCTCGTCTACGAGACCGAGGGCGAGCAGGAGCGCACGCGCTTCCTGCGCGAGCTGCCGGCGCGGCGCAAGGCCGACGCCGTGCTGCTCACGGCGCTGCCGCTCTCGCAGACCGAGGTCGCACGCCTCGACCTGATGGGTGCCCACGTCGTGGTCGCCGGCGGCACCGTGCGCGACTTCCCCCACGTCGCCGTCGACGACCTGGCCGCCGGCCGGACTGCCGTACGCCACCTGCTGGACCTCGGCCACCGCCGCGTGGCGATGCTGCGCACCAACGACACCGACGGGGCCGTGTGGTCCGCCGACGTCCAGCGCACCGAGGCCTGGCGCACCACCCTGCGCGACGCGGGCCTCGACGCCTCCGACGAGCTGCTCGCCTCGGAGTCGTACGGCGTCGACGCGGGCGCGCGCGGACTCGCCCGGCTGCTCGCCCTGCCCGAGCCGCCGACCGCGGTCTTCGCCTACTCCGACGAGCTGGCCTTCTCCGCGATCGCCCACGCCCGCCGGGTCGGGCTGCGGGTGCCGGAGGACCTCTCGGTCATCGGCGTCGACGGCCACCCGCTGGGCGAGACCCTGGGCACGACGACCGTCGACCAGCACGTCACCGACCAGGGGCGCCTCGCCGCCGAGCTCGTGGTCGGCCTCCTCGCTGGTGGGACGGTCGCCGACGTCGAGGTGCCCGCCACCCTCGTCGTCCGCGACACCACCGCTCCCCCGGCTCACTAGGCCCCCGAGGAATCCCAGCATCTGCTGGGGTCCGCAACGTTCTGGGGCGTTGCAACACCCCAGAACGTTGGCGATCCCAGCAGATGCTGGGGTTCCGTCAGCCAGGTCAGCCCTGCTTGCGCTCGACGCTGACGCCGCCCCAGATGGCGACGCCGCGGACGCGGACGACGGGCGAGGAGGGGTCGAGGTCGGCGTCGACGAGGCCCGAGGGGCCGGAGTAGCCGCCCATGATGCCGACGCCCTCCATGACGACCCGGGTGCGCGGCCCGACGACGACGGTGGCGCCGCCCATGAACACGTTGATGGTGAGGGTGACCTCGTCGGCGGTGAACGTCGCGTGCCGCAGGTCGAGCTCGGCGCCGCCCATCATCGCGAAGACCGTCATCTGCCGCGGCACGGTCCAGGTCCCCGAGCGCTTCAGGCCGCTCATCACGGCGACGTGGCTCTCGCGCTCGGGGCCGTCGACCTGCGCCGGCGCCGTCCGGCCGCTCGCCTGGGTCGGCGCCTGGGTCGGCGCCTGGGTCGGGAGGTCGGCGGTGATCGGGACGAGGTCGGCGTAGGTGCGGGCGGCGTACGTCGCGGCGAGGCGCTCGTCGAGCTCGTCGAGGTCGAGACGCCCCTCGCCGGCGGCCTCGCGCAGCAGCTCGGCGACCTGGTGGCGCTCGGCGTCGGAGATCCGCAGGAGCGCGGGGTCCGGGCCCTCGCGCGGGCTCAGCTCACCCGACATGCCCTCAACCTACGACGGTGAGCGATACTCGTCGCTCGTGGCTGCCGAACCCGAGTTCCGCTACTCCGACCTGCTGCCCATCGGGGCCGACGAGACGCCCTACCGGCTCGTCACCACCGAGGGCGTCTCGACGGTCGAGGCCGGCGGGCGCACGTTCCTGCAGGTCGAGCCGGAGGCGATCCGGAGGCTGACCGAGGAGGCGATGCACGACATCGCCCACTTCCTGCGCCCCGCGCACCTCGCGCAGCTGCGCCGGATCATCGACGACCCGGAGGCCTCGGGCAACGACCGGTTCGTTGCCCTCGACCTGCTCAAGAACGTCAACATCTCCGCCGGCGGCGTCCTCCCGATGTGCCAGGACACCGGCACCGCGATCGTCATGGGCAAGAAGTCCGAGGGCGTGCTCACCGGCGCCGACGACGGCGAGGCCATCTCGCGCGGCGTCTTCGACGCCTACACCCGGCTCAACCTGCGCTACTCCCAGCTCGCGCCGCTGACGACCTGGGAGGAGAAGAACACCGGCTCCAACCTGCCGGCCCAGATCGAGCTCTACGCCACGCCGGACCACGCCGGGCGTCCGGAGTACAAGTTCCTGTTCATGGCCAAGGGTGGCGGCTCGGCCAACAAGTCGTTCCTGTTCCAGGAGACCAAGGCCGTGCTCAACCCGGCCCGGATGCGCTCCTTCCTCGACGAGAAGATCCGCTCGCTCGGCACCGCCGCGTGCCCGCCGTACCACCTCGCCATCGTGATCGGCGGCACCTCGGCGGAGTTCGCGCTCAAGACCGCGAAGTACGCCTCGGCGCACTACCTCGACGCGCTGCCGACCGAGGGCTCGATGAGCGCCCACGGGTTCCGTGACCTCGAGCTCGAGCAGGAGGTCTTCGAGCTCACGCAGTCGTTCGGCATCGGCGCGCAGTTCGGCGGCAAGTACTTCTGCCACGACGTGCGCGTCGTGCGCCTGCCCCGCCACGGCGCCTCCTGCCCGGTGGCGATCGCGGTCTCGTGCTCGGCCGACCGCCAGGCGCTCGGCAAGATCACCGCCGAAGGCGTCTTCCTCGAGCAGCTCGAGACCGACCCGGCGCAGTACCTCCCCGCCACCGGCGCCACCCAGCCCACCGAGGCCGGCCCCGGCGAGGAGCAGGACGTCGTCCGCATCGACCTGAACCGTCCGATGACCGACATCCTCGCCGAGCTGAGCCGTCACCCGGTCAAGACCCGGCTCTCGCTCACCGGCCCGCTGGTCGTGGCCCGCGACATCGCCCACGCCAAGATCAAGGAGCGGCTCGACGCCGGCGAGGAGATGCCCGACTACCTGCGCGACCACGCCGTCTACTACGCCGGCCCGGCCAAGACCCCCGAGGGCTACGCCTCCGGCTCCTTCGGCCCCACCACCGCCGGGCGCATGGACTCCTACGTCGAGCAGTTCCAGGCGGCCGGCGGGTCCAAGGTGATGCTCGCCAAGGGCAACCGGTCGAAGGCCGTGACCGACGCGTGCGCCGCCCACGGCGGGTTCTACCTCGGCTCCATCGGCGGCCCCGCCGCCCGGCTCGCCCAGGACTGCATCAAGTCCGTCTCCGTGCTGGAGTACGAGGAGCTCGGCATGGAGGCGGTCTGGAAGATCGAGGTCGAGGACTTCCCCGCCTTCATCGTCGTCGACGACAAGGGCAACGACTTCTTCACCGACCCGGGCGGTGCCGTCACCGTGCCGATCAGCGGAATCCGGGTCAGGAGCGCCGAGCCGACTGCCTGACCGCCTCGGTGGTGGTCGAGGAAGGACGGAGTCCTGTCTCGAAACCACGTCATCATCGGCGGTGGTTCCAGACGGTCGCTGGCGCGACCTCCTCGACCAGCCGAAGCCTCAGCCGCCGGCGGTGGCGGCGTCGCTCCCGTCCTCGGGCTCACCGGTGCCGTCACCCTGGTTGGTGTTGGCGTTGGGACCGGCGGCGCCCTCGTTGCGACCGTCGTCGTCGTTGGCCGGGTCGCCGGCGATCGCCTGGCTGTCGGCGACCGGCGCCGCCGGACCCCTCAGGTTCTCGGCCTCGGACACCTGACCCTGCTCGTCACTCATGCACGTCCGGTGCCCGACGCCCGCGGGAGGCACACCCACCCGCGAAGATGGCTGGGTGAACGACGGCGTGGACGACAGGGTGGAGATCGTGGAGCTCGCCCGAGCCGAGTCCGAGCGCGGCGAGCTGGTGCTGCGCGAGCGCCGGCCCGCCTCGGGCCCGGCCTCGCTGGAGCTGCGCGCCAACGGCGTCTTCGTGATGGACACCCTCGAGGTGAGCAGCGAGCGCGCCATGGCCACGGCCGCCCTCGCGCTCGTCGAGGAGCCCCGCGCGGTCGTGGTCGGCGGCCTCGGGCTCGGCTACACGATGCACGAGGTCCTCGCCGACTCGCGGGTGGAGCGGTGCGCCGTCGTCGAGATCGAGCCGGCGCTGGTCGAGTGGATGCGCTCGGGGCTCGTGCCCCACGGGCCGGCCCTGCTCGCGGACGACCGGGTCGGCGTCGTCGTGGCCGACGTGGCCGTCGCGTTGGCGGAGGCCCGCCCCGCGTCGTACGACCTGGTGCTGCTCGACGTCGACAACGGCCCGGGCTACCTCGTCCACGAGGCCAACGCGACGCTCTACCAGGCCCCCGCCCTGGCGTCGGCGCGCGCGGTGCTGCGCCCCGGCGGTGCCCTGGTCGTCTGGTCGGCCGCCGAGGCCCCCGACCTGCTCGACGCCCTGCGCGCGGTCTTCGGCGCGGCCGAGGAGCTGCCCCAGCAGGTCCGCCTGCAGGAGCGCGACGAGGCCTACTGGCTCTACGTCGCGCGCGCCTGACCCGCGCCGACGAGGTCCAGGAACGCCGCCGCGCCCTCCACCTCCACGGCGTACGACGGCCGCACGAGCGCGTCGGGGGTGAGCACGAGGCGCACGTTGGTCGCCACGGCGCCGTCGCGGACCAGGCGAGACTCGCCGTCGCGGACGTAGCCCACCTTGCGCGAGACGCCGAGCGACTCGGGGTTGTCGGAGAAGGCTCCCGAGGTGACCTCCTCGAAGCCGAGGTGGTCGAAGCAGGCGACGCAGAGGGCCTGGCGCATCAGGGTGCCGATCCCCCGACCGTGGAAGCGCCGCCCCAGCCACGAGCCGGTCTCACCGGTGCGGGTGACGGGGAAGTCGCTCGTGCTCACGCCCTGCATGCCCACGAAACTCCCCTCGTGCCACACCCCGAGCTCCAGAGCCCACCGCTCGGGACTCATCTCGGCCCGCTGCCGCCAGTGGAACTGGGCGAACTCGCGCTCGAGCTGCACGCCCGTCGAGTCGGTCCACGGCACGTAGAACACACGCCGCTCGGGCGCGTGCACCCCCTCGCGCAGCACCGCGAAGACCTCGGAGAAGTCGCCGTCGCGCAGTGCCCTCATCTCGAGGGGTCCGCAGGTGATGCGGACCCCGAACGGTGGCCAGGCACGGACGAGGTCGTCGGCGATCGGTTCCACCGGGCGAGGGTAGTTTCGAGGCGTGGCTGCAGACGACGCATTTCGGACCGAGCACGACTCGATGGGCGAGGTGCAGGTGCCTCGCGACGCCCTGTGGCGGGCCCAGACCCAGCGCGCGGTCGAGAACTTCCCCATCAGCGGCACCCCGATCGAGCCCGCCCTGGTCCACGCCATCGGTCAGGTCAAGGCGGCCGCCGCGGTCGTCAACGGTGCGCTCGGCGTGCTGCCCGGCGAGCAGGCCGACGCCATCGCCGCCGCCGCGCGCGAGGTGGCGGCGGGCCAGCACGACGAGGCGTTCCCCATCGACGTCTTCCAGACGGGCTCGGGCACGAGCTCCAACATGAACGCCAACGAGGTCATCGCCTCCCTCGCCGCGCGGGCCGGCACCGAGGTCCACCCCAACGACCACGTCAACGCCTCGCAGTCGAGCAACGACACCTTCCCCACCGCCATCCACGTCGCCGCCGCCTTGGCGGTGACCGGTGACCTGCTCCCGGCCCTCGACACGCTGGCCTCCTCGCTCGAGGCGAAGGCCGTGGAGTTCGCCGGGCTCGTGAAGTCCGGTCGCACCCACCTCATGGACGCCACGCCCGTGATGCTCGGCCAGGAGTTCGGCGGGTACGCCGCGACCGTGCGCTACGCCGCCGAGCGGCTCGGCTCGGTCCTGCCCCGGGTGCGCGAGCTGCCGCTGGGCGGCACCGCGGTCGGCACGGGCATCAACACCCCGGCCGGCTTCCCCGAGCAGGTGATCGCCGAGCTCTCCCGGGCAACGGGTGAGGAGTTCACCGAGGCCCGCAACCACTTCGAGGCCCAGGGGACCCGCGACTCGCTCGTCGAGCTCAGCGGGGCGCTGCGCACGTACGCCGTCGGCCTCACCAAGATCTGCAACGACCTGCGCTGGATGTCGTCGGGCCCCACCACCGGCCTGGCCGAGATCCACCTGCCCGACCTGCAGCCGGGATCGAGCATCATGCCCGGCAAGGTCAACCCGGTCCTCCCGGAGGCGACGCTCATGGTCTGCTTCCAGGTCGTCGGCAACGACGCCGCCGTCACCGCCGCCGGCGCCAGCGGCTCCTTCGAGCTCAACGTCGCCATGCCGGTGATCGCGCGCAACGTCCTGGAGTCGACCCGCCTCCTCGCCGCCACCTCCCGCGTCCTGGCCGAGCGCTGCGTCGACGGCATCACCGCGAACGCCGAGCGGATGCGTGCCTATGCCGAGTCCTCCCCCTCGGTCGTCACTCCGCTCAACAAGCACATCGGCTACGAGGCCGCCGCAAAGGTCGCCAAGCAGGCCCTCGCCGACGGCGCCACCATCCGCGAGACCGTGATCCGGCTCGGCTACGTCGAGCGCGGCGAGCTCACCGAGGCGCAGCTCGACGAGGCGCTCGACGTGGAGTCGATGACGCACCCGTGAGCGACGCCGGCGAGCACGACGAGGTGGTCCTCCGGCTCGTCCTCGACGGCCTGCCCACGGGCCGGGCCATGCCCGACGTGCTCGAGGTCGGGTGCGGCGACGGGGCGTTCGCAGAGCGGTTCACAACCGCGCACCCGCACGTCGCCTACCTCGCCACCGACGCCTCGCCCGCGGCCGTCGAGCTCACCCGCGCCCGCGGGGTGCCCGCCCAGCTCATGGACGTGGGCACCCTGCTCGCCGGCGAGGCGTCGTACGACGTGGCCGTGGCGGTGCGGGTGCTGGACCACCTCGCAGACCTCGACCGCGGCCTCGGCGAACTGCGTCGCGTCCTGCGACCCGGAGGTCGGCTCGTCGCGGTGGTCGAGGGACCTGACGACGACCGCACCGAAGACCGGCTCGAGTCTGCGCTGCGCCGCCACTTCGCCGCGGTCACGCGCACCGGGGACCTACGTGTCCTCACCGCCTCCTGACGCCGACCCGTCTCCACCGCCCGGTGGTTGAGGAGGTCGCTCTGGCGACCGTCTCGAAACCCTTCTCCGCAGCGGGTGGTTTCGAGACAGGACTCCGTCCTTCCTCAACCACCGGCAGCGCGGCTCCGCCCTGCTTCAACCACCGGCAACGCGGCGCCGCCCTGCTTCAACCACCGGCAACGCGGCTCCGCCCTGGCTCGACCACCGGCGGGCGGGTTGCGCTTCGGCCGCCAGGCAGGCCATCATCGCCGTGTGGCGATGAAAGCACCCGAGAGCGTTGAGACGCACGCGGCCCACCTGGACGCGGCTGCCTGCCTGTTCCACGGGTTCTCCGACCCGTCCCGGCTCGTCATCCTGCGCCACCTCGCGCTCGGCGAGCACCGAGTGACCGACCTGACCGCCCACCTCGGGCTCGCCCAGTCGACGGTGTCGAAGCACCTCGCGTGCCTGCGCGACTGCGGGCTCGTGCAGGTGCGACCGGTCGGCCGGGCGTCGGTCTACTCGCTGAGCCACCCCGAGGCCCTCGATGTGCTGTTCCGGGCGGCCGAGCACCTGCTCGACCTGACCGGGGAGGCCGTCACCCTGTGCTCCACCCACGGCACCGAGGCCCGCCGATGACCGTCGTGACAGGCGCCCCCGCTCCCAGCGCGGCCGAGCGCACCCGACTCGGGCGTCGCGCACAGCTGCTCGCCGGCGCCTCGGTCGCCTACAACGTCGTCGAGGCCGTCATCGCCGTCTCCGCCGGCCTGGTCGCCGGGTCGGTCGCGCTCGTCGGCTTCGGCCTCGACTCCGTCGTCGAGGTGTCGTCGGGCCTGATCGTCCTGTGGCAGTTCCGCCACCCCGTGCCTGAGTCCCGCGAACGCCGGGCGCTGCGGCTGATGGCCGTCTCGTTCTTCGCCCTCGCGGCGTACGTCGCCGTCGAGTCGGGCCGAGCGCTCGTCACCGGCCACGAGCCGGAGTCGTCCACGGTGGGCATCGTGCTCGCCGCGGCGTCGCTGGTCGTGATGCCGTTCCTGTCCTGGGCGCAGCGCCGCACCGGACGGGCGCTCGGCTCGGGCGCGGTGGTGGCCGACGCCACCCAGACCCTGCTGTGCACCTACCTGTCGGCCGTCCTGCTGGTCGGCCTCCTGCTCAACGCGACGCTCGGGTGGGCGTGGGCCGACCCGCTCGCCGGGCTCGTGATCGCGGCCGTCGCGGTGCGCGAGGGCCTCGGCGCGTGGCGCGGCGACGCGTGCTGCGGACCGCTCGGCGCCACATCAGAGCCGACGACCACCGGTGGGTGCGACTGCGACTGCGGCGCGGCGCCCCTCTCGATCGACACCCTCGGGAGCGCACGATGACCGCATCCCACGCGTCCGGGCACGGGCACGGGCACGGGCACGGTGGGCCCGAGCTCGCCGACCACCGCGGGCGGCTCGCCGTCGTCCTCGCCATCACCCTCACGGTCTTCGTCGTCGAGGTGGTCGGCGCCGTCGTCTCGGGCAGCCTCGCACTGCTCGCCGACGCCGCCCACATGCTCACCGACGTCGCCGGCCTCACCCTCGGGCTCATCGCGGCCGTCCTGATGCGCCGCCCGGCCAACAGCCAGCGCACCTACGGCTACCAGCGCGCCGAGGTGCTCGGCGCGGCCGCCCAGGCCGCGGTCCTGCTCGCCGTCGGTGGCTACGTCCTGGTGGAAGCCGTGCGACGGCTCATCTCGCCCGACGAGGTCGGCTCGACCGCGATGCTCGTCTTCGGCGTCGTCGGCCTGGCCGGCAACGCTGTCGGACTTCTGGTCCTCGCCTCCGGTCGCGCCGACAACATGAACATGCGGGCGGCGTTCCTCGAGGTCGCGAACGACGCGCTCGGCTCGGTCGCCGTCATCGTCGCGGCCGTCCTGGTCGCCACCACCGGCTTCCTCCGCGCCGACGCCCTCGCCTCACTGCTGATCGGGGTGCTGATCATCCCGCGCACGCTGCGGCTGCTGCGCGACAGCGTCGACGTGCTGCTCGAGTCGGTCCCGCGGGGCCTCGACCTCGGCGACGTGCGCGAGCGCATCCTGCGCCTGCCCCACGTGACCGAGGTCCACGACCTGCACGCCACCCAGGTCGCCACCGGGCTCCCTGTGCTCACCGCCCACGTCGTGGTCGACGACTCGTGCTTCCACGACGGCCACCTCGGGGCGATGCTCGACGAGCTGCAGGCGTGCATCCACGACGACTTCGACATCGAGCACTCGACGATCCAGTTCGAGTCCGCCCGGCACGGCGAGCACGAGCACGCGACCCACGCGTGAGCCCGCTGTCGGGCGCGGGGTCAGACCGCAGGGCTCAGTAGAAGCCCTGCGCCTCGCTGTGGCCCCAGGCCGCGCAGGGCGAGCCGTAGCGGTCGCGGATGTAGCCGAGGCCCCACCGGATCTGGGTGACCGGGTTGGTGGCCCAGTCGGCGCCGGCGCTGGACATCTTGGAGCCGGGGAGCGCCTGGGGGATGCCGTAGGCGGAGCTGGACGGGTTGTCGGCCGAGGGGTTCCAGCCGGACTCGCGGGTCCACAGCGAGTCGAGGCAGCCGAACTGGTCCTGGTCGAAGCCGAACTCGGGCAGCAGAGCTTGCGCGATCGTGCGGGGGTCCTCGTCGGACAGGTCCTCGGTGCGGGTCAGCGCGTTGCTGTCACCGAGGTCGAGGGTCTCGCGCTTGAGCGGGTCGGCCGCCGGCACGCGGGACTCGCTGCGGGTGACCTCGGGAGCGCGCGCGGTCAGCGTGGTCGTCTCGCTCGCCTCGGCGTCGGGGGCGTCCTGAGCCGCGTCGGCGGCCGGCGCGTCCTGAGACGTCGCGGAGGTGCCGCTTGCCTGGCCGCTCGACGCACCGGAGCCGTTGACGTCGGTGGTGCCGGCGACCGCGGTGCGGGCACTCGCCGACGCGGCGACGGTCGCGTCGGGCCCGCCGAGCAGGCTCGAGCCGGAGCCGACCGCCAGACCGGTCGCGACGACGGCCATCGAGGAGAGCGTCAGCGAGGTCTTGAGGGCCACCTTGGGTGCGCGGCGGGCGCGGGGCGCCCGGTGCTTCGCGCGGTGCTTCGGCGCGTGCTTGACGTACGACGACACGAGGTGGCGAAACCAATCTGACGGGGCTGGGACGAGGTTCAGACGAGGGAGGCCCGGCCTCGGGCCCCGTCCACCATGCATGAGGCCCTGGGTGGTTGCAAACCCAACCACCCACGCTGTGGACGAACGGATGACTCACGCGTCACAGCCGCCACACGGGCCCCGCAGGGCCCGCGTGGCGGCAGGTGACAGCCTCAGAGCGAGACGCTCTCCAGCATCTCCGTGACGAGCGCGGCGATCGGCGAGCGCTCGGAGCGGGTGAGGGTGACATGGGCGAAGAGCGGGTGGCCCTTGAGCTTCTCGACGACCGCGACGATGCCGTCGTGACGTCCCACGCGCAGGTTGTCGCGCTGGGCGACGTCGTGGGTGAGCACGACCTTGGAGTTGGCGCCGATGCGCGAGAGGACGGTGAGCAGCACGTTGCGCTCGAGCGACTGCGCCTCGTCGACGATGACGTAGGCGTCGTGCAGCGAGCGACCGCGGATGTGGGTCAGCGGGAGCACCTCGAGCATCCCGCGGGCGAGGATCTCCTCGATGACCTCGCGCGAGGTGACGGCGCCGAGGGTGTCGAAGACCGCCTGGGCCCAGGGACCCATCTTCTCGGCCTCCGAGCCGGGCAGGTAGCCGAGCTCCTGACCGCCGACCGCGAAGAGCGGGCGGAACACCACGACCTTCTTGTGCTCGTTGCGCTCCAGCACCGCCTCGAGACCGGCGCACAGGGCGAGCGCTGACTTGCCGGTGCCGGCGCGGCCGCCGAGCGAGACGATGCCGACCTCGGGGTCCAGCAGCGTCTCGAGCGCGATGCGCTGCTCGGCCGAGCGGCCGTGGATGCCGAACGCCTCGCGGTCGCCGCGCACCAGGTGCACGCGCTTGTCGCTGCCGACCCGGCCGAGCGCCGTACCCCGGTCGGAGAGCAGCACGAGACCGGAGTGGCAGGGCAGCTCGCGGGCGGCGTCGAGGTCGAGCACGCCGTCGTCGTAGAGCTCGTCGAGGTCGCTCGCGAGGACCTCGAGCTCGGCCATGCCGGAGTAGCCCGGGTCGGACTCGGAGATGGTCTCGCCGCGGTACTCCTGGGCGTCGAGGCCCACCGCGGACGCCTTGATGCGCAGCGGCAGGTCCTTGCTGACCAGCGTGACGGCGCGACCCTCGTCGGCGAGGTTCTTGGCGACGGCCAGGATGCGGGTGTCGTTGTCGCCGAGGCGGAAGCCGCTCGGGAGCGCGTCGGGGCTCGTGTGGTTGAGCTCGACGCGCAGCGTGCCGCCGAGGTCACCGACGGGCACGGGCTCGTCGAGGCGTCCGAAGGTGACCCGGAGCTCGTCGAGCATCCGGAGCGAGCTGCGGGCGAAGTAGCCCAGCTCGGGGTGGTGACGCTTGCCCTCCAGTTCGGTGATGACCACCACCGGGAGGACGACCTCGTGCTCCTCGAAGCGCCGCAGCGCCCCGGGGTCGGCCAGCAGGACGCTGGTGTCGAGGACGTACGTGCGGACCTGCTGCTGCGCCTGGCTGTCGTTCGCTGCCACGGGGTCACCCTCCGCGAACCGGCGCGCGCACTCCTCGCCCCGGCCCTAGCTCTCCTGCACGGACCGGGAGAGCACCCGGAGGCCGGAGTGCCGGCCTCCGCGGGCGAGACGCGGCGCACCGCTCCTCGCACTGCAGTCGTGGATCAACACGCCCGGGCCTCCCAGCGCGACGGGCTTCCCCACCCGTCGTTGTCTGCGACGGTACGCCGCGACGCTGGGTGTCCAGGACCGACACGCCCGACCGTGGGGTGAACGGCCTGTTAAGGAAGTGCTGATCAATGGGGGTGGATGTCAGGGTCGTCCCGGTGCGTGCACGAGTGGTGCCGACGAGGGAGCCGTGCCGGAGGCACGGCGACCGAGGAGAAGCCGCTCGTGTGCGTGCTGGGGCGGGGCTGACACCGCCCCCTGCCATTGATCAGCGCTTCCTTAAGAGCCGTACCGTCGTTCGCGGAGCCCGTAGGCCCGGATCGCACGCAGGAAGTCGACGCGGCGGAAGTCGGGCCAGTAGGCCTCGCAGAAGTAGAACTCCGACTTCGCGCTCTGCCACAGCAGGAAGCCGCCGAGCCGCTGCTCGCCGGAGGTGCGGATGACGAGGTCGGGGTCGGGCTGGCCCTTGGTGTAGAGGTGCTCGGCGATGTGCTCGACGTCGAGGATCTGGGCGAGCTCCTCGAGCGAGGTGCCCTTGGCGGCGTGCTCGGAGAGCAGCGAGCGGACGGCGTCGGTGATCTCGCGGCGCCCGCCGTACCCCACGGCGATGTTGACGAGCATGCCGTCCACGTCGCGGGTGGCCTCCTCGGCGGCCTTGAGCCGCTCCGAGGTCGACGCCGGCAGCAGGTCGAGGGCGCCGACGGGGTGCAGCCGCCAGCGGCGCCGACGGGCGAGCGACTCGACGGCCTCCTCGATGATCCCGAGCAGCCCGCCGAGCTGCTCTGGCGGTCGGTTGAGGTTGTCGGTCGAGAGCAGCCAGAGCGTGACCACCTCGATGCCGACCTCGTCGCACCAGCCGAGGAGGGGCTCGATGTTGGCGGCGCCGGCGCGGTAGCCGTGGGCGGTGTCGCGGCCGACGGTGCGGGCCCAGCGGCGGTTGCCGTCGAGCATCACGCCGACGTGCTTGGGCAGGTCGGCCGGCAGGCGGCGCAGCAGCCGCGCCTCGTAGAGGGGGTAGACGACCTTCCGGAGTCCGCCCTTCCAGTCCGCCACCCGCCGATCCTAACGACCCTCTCAGGCCGCGCCGGTACATTGGCGCCCATGAGTCAGCCCATCTCGGACGCCGTGCGCGCAGGCGTCGAGTCCGTCGGCGAGCGGCTCGACGACCTGCGTGACGACCTGCGCGAGCTGAAGCCCAAGCTCCGCGGCTACCTCCACCTGGCCAGCGCGCCGCTGACCCTCGCGGCCGGCATCGTCCTCATCGCGCTGTCCCCGACCACCGTCACGAAGATCGGCTCGGCAGTCTTCATCGCCTCCGCGCTGGTGCTGTTCACGGTGTCGGCGATCTACCACACCGGCACCTGGTCACCGAGGACGTGGGCGTTCCTGCGCCGCTTCGACCACTCCAACATCTTCCTGCTGATCGCCGGCTCCTACACGCCGTTCAGCCTGCTGCTGCTGCACGGCACCGCCGAGGTCGCGCTGCTGACCACCGTGTGGACGGGCGCGATCCTGGGGGTGCTGTTCCGGATCTTCTGGACCGACGCCCCGCGCTGGCTCTACGTCCCGATCTACATCGCTCTCGGCTGGGCAGCGATCTTCTTCATCCCGGCGTTCTTCGAGGGCGCCACCGCCCTCGGTCTCGGCATCGGGATCGCGGTGTTCGTGATGATCATCGTCGGCGGTGCGCTCTACACCGCCGGCGGCGTCGTGTACGGCGTCAAGCGGCCGAACCCGTCGCCGCGCTGGTTCGGCTTCCACGAGGTCTTCCACTCGTTCACCGTGCTCGCCTTCGCCGCGCACTACGTGGGCGTGTCGATGGCGACCTACGCGCTGCGCTGACCCACCTGGGCCGGTCGGCCAGCGCAGCGGCGCGCTAGTCGGCCTTCTTGTTCGTCTTGCTCAGTGCGTCGGGCTTGTGCACGGCCTCGCCGCCGGACTTCTCGCTCTTGACGAGGTACTGCGGGTCGTCCTCGGAGGCCTTGACCTTGCGGCCGCCCGCCTCGGTCTCCTCGGTGATCTTCTTCTCGACCTTGCCGATCGCCTCGCCGCCGTGGCTGTCCCACTCGACGCGGTCGCCCTTCTTGAACTCCTGATCGCTCATGGGCGAGCGGTACCCCGCGTCGAGCGGGTCAGGACCGTCAGGCGGTCACCCACGCCTCGCCGGCCAGCACCTCGGCCACCGGGCCGCGCGCGAGCGAGGGGTCGTCGAGGAGCACCGCGGCGCTGAACTGGGCGGCCGCGCGGTCGAAGAACCGGCCGTGGGCGAGCATCGCGTGCTTGCCCTCGGGCACCCGCACGAAGCCGACATCGGCCCTCGCACCGATGCGGCGCGCGACCTGCTCGGCGCGCTGGGGGGACGCCACGCGGTCGCGCTGGCCGTGTACGAAGAGCACGCGCCGCCCGCTCAGGTCGGCGTCGTCGGTGGCGTAGACCCACGGGTTGAGCGCGACCACACTGCGCACCGCCGGGTGGTCGCCCGCCTCGAGTGCCGCGCGGCCGCCGAGTGAGTGACCGACGAGACCGACCGGCGCGTCGGCGTACCGCTCGCGCACCCGGTCGACCGCCCGGTCGGCGTCGTCGACCGGGGTGTGCGTGGCGTCCCAGCCGCGGTAGGTGTTGAGGAGGCGGTAGACCGCGAGACGCCTCGACACCGCGGCGACCGCACGCGCCGTCGGGACCATGCGGACGACGGACAGCTGGGTCGGGCTGACGACGACCTGGTCGCCACGCGAAGCGCCCCCGTGGAGCACGACGACCACGGCGTCGGCCGTGGCGGGCTCGTGGACGGCGACGAGTCGCGGGGAGGCCTGCACAGACGGTGAGGTACCCGGTCCGGGTGGCTCGTCAGGCCGCGGGTCCGGCGGCGGAGGTGGGCGTCTGCTCCTGCTCGGCCGGCTCGTCGCCGAACAGCCCCTCGTCGCGGTTGTCCTGGGCCTTGCGCAGGTGCCGGCTCAGGCTCCACCCGAGCAGGCCCACCGCGACGATCAGGGCGATGAAGATGACGAACGCCATCCAGCCGGCCTTCACGTCCTCCGGCTGCGGCGCCTGGTCGGCAGCACTCAGCACCAGGGTGCTCAGCTGGGAGAGGACGGCCTGCGGGGCGATCATGCGTCCATCCTCTCAGGCCGCACCAGACTCGGCCGAGTCGGCGGAGTCCGCGGAGATGCCGGCGAACAGGTCGTCCTCCGGGGTCGGGCTGTCGACGTACGACGTCACGAGCTCGAAGTCCTCGGTCGGCCACACCTCGGCCTGGAGCTCGCGCGGGATGGCGAACCACATGCCGTCGGGGTCGATCTGGGTGGCGTGGGCGAGCAGCGCCTGGTCGCGCACACCGAAGAAGTCGCTGCACGGCACCCGCGTGGTGATCCGGGCGTCCCACTCGGGCTCGTGCTTCCACTCTCGCAGCCGCTCCTCCCAGGGCGACTCCAGCCCGTGGGCCAGCATCGCCTCGTGCAGCGCCTCCATGCGGGGCCGGTTGAACGAGTGGTGGTAGTAGAGCTTCGAGACCCGCCACGGCTCGCCCAGGTCGGGGTAGCGCTCCGGGTCGGCCGCGGCCTCGAACGCCGCCACCGAGATCTCGTGGCACTTGACGTGGTCGGGGTGGGGGTAGCCGCCGCGCTCGTCGTAGGTCGTCAGCACGTGGGGGCGGACCTCGCGGATCAGGCGCACCAGCGGCGCCACCGCCTCCTCGAGCGGCACCAGGCCGAAGCACCCCTCCGGCAGCGGCGGCTTCGGGTCGCCCTCGGGCCAGCCGGAGTCGACGAAGCCCAGCCAGTGCTGGGTGATGCCGAGGATGTCGCGCGCCCGCTCCATCTCCTGGCGGCGCACCTCGGTCATGTTGGCGAGGATGTCGGGCCGCTCCATCTTCGGGTTGAGGATCGAGCCCCGCTCCCCGCCGGTGCAGGTCACGACGTGGACGTCGACGCCCTGGGCGACGTACATCGCGGTGGACGCGGCGCCCTTGCTCGACTCGTCGTCGGGGTGGGCGTGCACGTGCATGAGCCGGAGTCCGGCGCGGGGTGCTGCGGTCACGGGTTCCAGACTATTGCAGCGCGGATGTCAGTCTTGCGGGGTGAGCACCACCCGTCCCGAGCGACCCACCGACGACCGGCTCTCCCAGCGGTACGGCGCGTCCGCGGCGCGTCGGCGCCGCCCGCTCCTCATCGCGGGTGTCGTGCTCGCGGTGGTCTTCGGCGGGTGGCTGGCCTGGACGATCTGGTTCCACGCCAACCCGGTCGTGACCTCCGAGCTCGAGACCTTCGAGGTGGTCGACACCCACACGGCGAACGCCGTCGTGGTCACCACGCTCGCCGACGACGCGGTGCGTCCCGAGTGCACGGTCCGGGCGTTCGCCGAGGACCACACCACGGTCGGGCAGAAGAGCTTCACGCCCGAGCCGGGCCGCGGCCGACGCCAGACCGTGGAGATCCGCACCGAACGGCGGGCCACGTCGGTCGAGAGCATCGGCTGCACCGCACAGGGCCAGGACCGGCCCCGCTGAGCCTGCGCTCGTCGGCCCGATCTGGTTAGACTGGACGATCTGATCGTCCCGCGCGGCCGACCGGACGCCCCGCATCCTGCGGGCGACGCCGTGGCCACGCCCCGACGACCACTCTCGCGAGACCCCCTCGCACACCACCCCCGTGCATCCGCAGCACCACCGAGCAGCACCACCGGACGCACGCAGACACGAAGCAGGAGTGACCGATGAGCCAGCAGACCGAGCAGGACGCCGTGTGGCTGACCCAGGACGCCTACGACAAGCTGCGCGCCGAGCTGGAGGACCTCAAGGGCCCCGTCCGCCAGGAGATCATCGCCCGCATCAGCGCCGCGCGCGACGAGGGTGACCTCAAGGAGAACGGCGGCTACCACGCCGCCCGCGAGGAGCAGGGCAAGCTCGAGGGCAAGATCCGTCAGCTCGAGGCCATGCTCGAGAAGGCCCAGGTCGGCGAGGCCCCGGCCGACGACGGCACCGTCTCCCCCGGCATGAAGGTGACCTACAAGTTCGTCGGCGACGCCGACGACGAGGCCGAGACCTTCCTGCTCGGCGCCCGCGAGATGGAGGACACCGCCGGCGGCCTCAAGGTCTACTCCCCGCAGTCGCCCCTCGGCTCGGCCATCATCGGCGCGAGCGTCGGCGACACCGTCGGCTACGAGGCGCCCAACGGCAAGACCCTCGAGGTCGTCATCGTCGACGCGACGCCGTTCACCGGCTGAGCCTCAGCCCACCACCCGGTAGCCCCGCTCGCGGAGACGGTCCAGCACCCTCTCCGCGTGCGGGGCTCCGCGCGTCTCGAGCTGCACGTGCACCTCGACCTCGTCGAGGTGGAGCTGCGGGCTGATGCGCTCGTGGGCCACCTCGAGGACGTTGGTCCCGAGCTCGGCGAGCTCGCCCAGCAGGGTCGCGAGCCCGCCCGGCGAGTCCGGGATGGTCACGTGCAGGTTGAGGTAGCGCCCGGCCGCGGCCATGCCGTGGCCGATGACCTTGCCGAGCAGCAGCGGGTCGATGTTGCCGCCCGAGAGCACCGCGACGGTCGGCCCCTCCCACCGCTCGGGGTGGTCGAGCAGCGCGGCGACGGCCGCGGCGCCGGCGGGCTCGACGACCTGCTTGGCCCGCTCGACGAGCGCGAGCAGGGCCCTCGAGAGCGACTCCTCGGAGACGGTGACGATCTCGTCGACGTGGTCGCGCACCGCGGCGAAAGGCACGTCGCCGGGCAGCCCGACCGCGATACCGTCGGCCATCGTCTTCATGCTCGTCAGCTGCACCGGGCGGCCCGCCTCGAGCGAGTCCGGGTACGCCGCGGCCCCGGCCGCCTGCACCCCGACGACGCGCACGTCGGGCCGGGCCTCCTTGATGGCGATCGCGCAGCCGGCCAGCAGCCCGCCCCCACCCGCCGGGATGACGACCGTGCGCACGTCCGGCACCTGCTCGAGCACCTCGAGGCCGAGGGTGCCCTGGCCCGCGACGATGTCGACGTGGTCGAAGGGGTGGATCAGCACCGCGCCCGTCTCCTCGGCGTACGCGCGGGCCGCGGTGAGCGTCTCCTCGAGGTAGCGGCCGTGGAAGACCACCTCGGCGCCGTACCCCCGGGTCGCCTTCTCCTTCGGGATCGGCGCGCCCTCGGGCATGAAGACGGTCGAGCGGATGCCGATCAGCGACGCCGCGAGCGCGACGCCCTGGGCGTGGTTGCCGGCAGAGGCGGCGACCACCCCGCGAGCGCGCTCGTCGGCGGTGAGCCGCGAGATGCGCACGTAGGCGCCGCGGATCTTGAAGGAGCCGCAGCGCTGGAGGTTCTCGCACTTGAGCCACACCGGGTCGCCGCACAGCGCGGTCAGCCAGCGCGACTCCTCCATCGGCGTGAGGACCGACGTGCCGCGCAGCACCTCGCGGGCCGCCTCGACGTCGGCGAGGGAGACCTGCGCGCTCGGGTCGCTCACTCGTCCACCGGCCGGTCGAGCTCGTCGGGTGGTCGGTCGAGGTCCTCGGCGAGCCCCTCGACCGGGTCCTCACCCGGTCTCGAGAACGACGCCAGGTGCTGCACGACGGCGTTGACCGCGGCGGCGAGCGGCACGGCGACGAGGGCGCCGGCGACGCCGGCGGTGAGCACACCGGCGGCGATCGCGAGGATGACGCCGAGCGGGTGCACGGAGACCCAGCGGCCCATGAGGAACGGCTGCAGCACGTGGCCCTCGAGCTGCTGGACGAGGATGACCACGCCGAGCATCAGCAGCGCCCGCACCGGGCCGTGGTCGACCAGCGCGACGAGCACCGCGACGGTGCCGGCGACGGTCGCGCCGATGATCGGCACGAAGGCGCCGAGGAAGACCAGCACGCCGATCGCCAGCGAGAACGGCACCGACAGCAACGCCGCGCCGAGACCGATGAGCACCCCGTCGACGGCGGCGACGATGACCGTGGCGCGCACGAACTGCGTCAGCGAGATCCAGGCGACGCGGCCCGAGCTGTCGACCCGCTCGCGCGCGGCGCGCGGGGAGAGCCGGACCAGCCAGGCCCAGATGCGCCGGCCGTCGGAGAGGAAGAAGAACGTCGAGAACAGCACGATGAAGAAGCCGGCGAACACGTGCCCCACGGCGGTGCCGAGCTCGGTCACCCGGGTCACCACGCCGCCCTCGCGCGACTGCTCGGTGATGGTCTCCTGCGCCCGCTTGATGACGTCGTTGATCTGCGAGTCGCTGGCCGCCAGCGGGCCGTCGCGCAGCCAGTCCTTGATCTCCTGCAGGCCCGCGACGGTGGAGTCCGCGAGGTCGCTGGCGCCCTTGGCGACCTGCTGGCCGGCGAAGGTCAGCAGCAGCGAGACGGCGCCGATCGTCAGCACCACGACGAGGAACGACGCCAGGCCCCGGCGCAGCCCGATCCGGGTCAGCCGCTCGACCAGCGGCGAGACCAGCGCGGTGATCAGCAGCGCGACGACGACCGGGATGACGACGACGGCGAAGAACGAGACGAGGTAGCCGACCAGCGCCATGCCGGCGGCGATGACGAGCAGCCGCCACGACCAGGCCGCGGCCAGGTCGACGCCGTACGGCACCTCGGCGCGGCTGAAGTTGGACGTGCCGCCCGCGACCACGACCGGGGGCGGCTCGGGGGCCCGCTCGGCGCGGCGCATGGCCGCCCACTGCTGGGCGAGGCGCCCGGCCACGCCCGCCTCGGGTGAGCGGGTCCTTCGGGCGGAGTCGTCCGGCTCGCTCACGTCGTCACCCTAGCCCTGGCGTCGTGGGGCAGCAGCGACCTCACGAGGGCGCGAGCCGCGGCCGGGTGCTCGCCGGCCAGCAGCCCGACGGCGGCGAGCACGTAGGCGTTGTCGACGACGACGCGGGCCCGCTCGGGCAGCTGCCAGTCGCCGTGGTGGCCGACCGAGGTGGCGAGCACGCGGTCGGCGACCCCGGCGCGGCCGTGGCGCAGGACGCCCCCGGAGCCGACCAGCAGGTCGACCTCGCGCAGGTCGACGCCGGTGCGCTCGACGACCCGCCCCTCGGGGCTCACGACCACCTTGGACCGGCCGGCGTGGCGGCGCAGCGCGAGGCCGACCGCGGCGCGGGCGATGGCCTCGTCGTCGTCGAGGTCGGTGTCGGTGGCGGGCAGCCACCCCGGCTCGTCGCGGCGTACGACGGCCGCCGGCTCGAGCTCGGGCAGCCCGGCCTCGGCGACGGTCGAGACGGCCGACCAGCGCATGCCGAGGTCGCCCTCGACGGTCCGGGTGACCGGGGTCGGGGCCACGACGTCGCGGGCGAGCTCGCCGGTCTCGGGGTCGAGCTCGACGACCGAGTGCACGTCGGTGGTGGCGCCGCCGACGTCGACGACGACGACCTCGCCCACCTCCTCGGCGAGCAGCTCGACACCGGTGAGCACGACGTCGGGGGTCGCGCCGCGGACCATCGCCGTGAACGCCGCTCCCCCGTCGCGGCGCGAGAGGTGCTTGCCGCCGATGACGTGGGCCAGGAACACCTCGCGGATCGCGGCGCGCGCCGCCGTCGGGGCGAGCACGCCGATGCGCGGCACGACGTTGTCGGCGACGACGTGCGGCACGTCCGCCGCGGCCAGCAGGGCGGCGACCTCGTCGGCGACGTCGGCGTTGCCGGCCACCACGACCGGTCCGGCCCAGCGGGCGCCGGCCAGGCCCCGGGCCGCGGCGAGGAGCGCCTCGCCGTTGCCGCCGTCGGTGCCGCCGGTGAGCAGCACGACGTCGGGTCGACTCGTGTGCTCCAGAGCGAGGAAGAGGTCGGCGTCGGGCACACGACCCGCGACCGCGACCACCTCGACCACCTTGCCGCCGCTCGAGAGCGCCACGCGGCGCCCGGCCTCGGCGGTCACGAGCTCCTCGTTGCCGACGACCGCGATCCGCAGCCCGCCGCCGGCGCTCGAGCAGGCGAGCACCGGGGCGTCCGCGGCCCGCGGGTCGGCGGCCACCAGCGCGGTCAGGCAGGCGTCGAAGCCGTCGAGGACGTCGGTGCCGATCGTCGTGGGGTGCTCGGCAGAGGCCACCACGGTGCCTCGCTCGTCGCCGTCCGAGGCTCCGTCCGAGACGTCGACGAGCAGCGCCTTGGTGAACGTCGAGCCGAAGTCGACGCAGACCGCGAGCGGGGGCGGGTCAGCCGAGGGCACGGTCGAGATCCGCGACGAGGTCCTCGACGGTCTCGATGCCGACGCTGAGGCGCACGAGGTCGGCGGGCACCTCGAGCTCGGTGCCGGCGACGCTGGCGTGGGTCATCCGGCCGGGGTGCTCGATGAGCGACTCGATGCCGCCCAGCGACTCAGCCAGCGTGAAGACCTCGGCACCGCCGCACACCGCCAGCGCCTGCTCCTCGCCGCCGGCGACGCGGAACGACACCATCCCGCCGTACCTCTTCATCTGCCGGCTCGCGACCTCGTGGCCGCGGTGGCCGGCCAGGCCGGGGTAGAGCACCTCGACGACGCGGGAGTCGGCCTCGAGGAACTCCACGATCCGCTCGGCGTTGTCGCAGTGGCGCTCCATGCGCACGGCCAGCGTCTTGAGACCCCGCAGGGTCAGCCACGACTCGAAGGCGCCGGCGACAGCACCCATGGCGTTCTGGTGGTAGCCGACGCGCTCGGCGAGCTCGAGGTCACGCACGACCACGGCCCCGCCGACGACGTCGGAGTGCCCGCCGACGTACTTGGTCGTCGAGTGCACGACCACGTCGGCGCCGAGCGTCAGCGGCTGCTGGAGGTACGGCGAGGCGAAGGTGTTGTCGACGACGAGCAGCGCGCCTGCGGCGTGGGCCAGCTGCGCGATCGCCTCGATGTCGGCGACGCCGAGCAGCGGGTTGGTGGGCGTCTCGACCCAGACCATCTTGGTCTCGGGGCGGATCGCGGCCTCGACGGCGGCGAGGTCGGAGAGCGCGACCGGGGTGTGGGCCACGCCCCAGCGCTGCTCGACCTTGTCGAAGAGCCGGTGCGTGCCGCCGTACGCGTCGTTGGGCAGCACGACGTGGTCGCCCGGGTCGAGCAGGCCGCGCACCACGGTGTCCTCGGCGGCCAGGCCCGAGGCGAACGCGAAGCCGCGCTCCCCCTCCTCCAGGGCCGCCATCGTCTCCTCGAGGGCGGTGCGGGTGGGGTTGGCGGAGCGGCTGTACTCGTAGCCGCCGCGCAGGCCGCCGACGCCGTCCTGCTTGTAGGTCGAGGTGGCGAAGATGGGCGGGATCACCGCGCCGGTCGTCGGGTCGGGCTCCCAGCCCGCGTGGATCGCACGCGTCTCGAAACCGGACTTCTCCACGTTGCTGTCCTGGGTCACCTCCCGAGGTTAGGCCCCATCGATCCGTCCCGCGCGGTCGCCCACCCGGTGTCGCATCGGATCTGGGCGGCGTTGTCGTCGCCCGCCGTGGCCCGCCACGGCGGGCTCCTCCGCCTTGCCAGATCCGCGCGACACCAGGTCTGCTCCCACGGGGGCCGGCTCGATGAGACCTGCCAGCAGGGAAGGTTCCGCTCACCAACGGTGTTGTTGACTCGTCACCACCAACGACTGGAGGTCAGCGTGTCCATCTTCTCCCGCGCCAAGTCCGAGCTGCTCGAGCCGTCGCAGACCCTGCCCGGCCGCGGCGACCGGCCGTTCCCGGTGGGTGAGCGGCACGCGGTCCTCGGCACCCCGATCATCACCGACGAGGTCCCCGAGGGCCACGAGGTCGCCGTCTTCGGCCTCGGCTGCTTCTGGGGCGCCGAGGAGGCCTACTGGGGCCTGCCCGGCGTCTGGTCGACCTCTGTCGGGTACGCCGGCGGCACCACCCCGCACCCGACCTACGAGGAGGTGTGCACCGGTCGCACCAACCACACCGAGGCCGTGCGCATCGTCTTCGACCCCTCGGTCGTGAGCTACGCCGATCTGGTCAAGCGCTTCTTCGAGATCCACGACCCGACCCAGGGCTTCCGCCAGGGCAACGACGTCGGCACGCAGTACCGCTCGGCGATCTACTACACCACCCCCGAGCAGGAGCAGACCGCCCGCGAGCTCACGAGGGTCTACGGCGAGGAGCTCACCCGTCGTCGGCTCGGCACCATCACCACCGAGCTCCGCCCGGCCAGCGAGACGCCGTACTTCTACGCCGAGGCGCCGCACCAGCAGTACCTCGCCAAGAACCCCTTCGGCTACCGCTGCCACGCCAACACCGGAGTGGAGTTCCCCGAGACCGCCTGAGGCCCTGCCGAACGCATGAACGAACGGCCGGGCCGTTGCGCGTGATCCTTCATGCGCTCAGCAGCGACAGCCCGATCGCGGACTACGGAGGGGGTCAGCAGATGAGGGCATCCGCCGTGGGTGACGTGGAGTGCTCAGCGTCTCCGCTCGGCTGGCCGTCACGCTCATTCCGACCCGGGTCGACGTCCCTCACGCGGCGAGCAGCTCTCGACGGCGTCGGAGCCGCCGGGTCGTCCCCAGGTGGAGGACCAACAACCCCGCGAAGGGGAGCCCTGCCAGGCTCCACCAGGCAGTCTCGACCACGGCCAGCCAACAGCTGAGCCCGATGAAGACCACCCACATCGGGACGGCCCACCACAGCCTCCCGATCGCCGAGATCTGGTGCTCGACGAAGGCTTGCGACGCTGCCCGCACCTCCGGGTCGTCGGGCACCGGGCCACGCATCGCCGCCCGACGGACCACTCGCTGCCGAGCAGGCGGGAGGTCGCCCATGGCCGCGATGCTGCACCGATTGATTCGCCGCAGCACCGGTCCCATGACGAGACCGACCGCCGCCCCTTGGATGACAGCGCTGAGCGCCGCCCTCGCAGCCGAGCCATGTGAGGGCGAGGCGATCGGTCGACAGCCACACCCCACGCGGCCGACCGTGCCGCTCCCCTGGCTCGGGGCCGCAACGGGGTCAGGATTGAGTCGCCTCTCGCCAAGCCATTGCTGTCTCGGCGTCGTAGTAGCGGGTGAAACCGCAGGACCAGGCGATGGGTTGCTCCAGCGCAGAGCCTCCCCACCGGGGCTCGCCGCTCACCAAGAGGCGAGAGCCGATGTCGAATCCATCTGCGACTTCCGCGTTCGAGGAGGAGCCCGCTGCCCCCTGCAGGTCGACGGTGACGATGCCACCCGCGCCCCCGGAAAACCACTCACGCACCTCGAAGGTCACGCCCACGAGGTCGAGGTCCGTGCCCTGCCCACGGGCCGTGACGGACGGCCCGATCTCGACCACCTCGCCATCGAAAGCAAACGCACGGCGAGATACACGTTGCGGGCCGTAGGACTCGACGCACGAGGGTTCCGAACCACCGAGGAGCGATCCTGCGCGGTCTGCTGTCGGATCATGGCGGCCCGATTCATTCGCGTGCCCAGCGCAAGCGGCCACGGAGACGAGGAGCGCGGCAACGACCGCTGTTCCCTTCATCACGATCTCCACACGCAGGCGTCCCTCAGGAGTCAGTGTCGACCCTTTCGACGTTACGCCTGCGGCTTGAAACCTGCTGACGTCCTCTCACGCCCAGCGAAGAGCCTGGACTGACCGCTGCTCGCGCCGGCGGGGAGCCGACCACGCGACAGCTCATGCACGATCTCCTCGTAGCGCGCGGTGGCCTCGGCTTCGTTCGGATAACGCTCCAGCAGGACGTTGCGCCATCGCAGGAACTTGCACCGGGTCACTCGAACGGTCCACCCGAAGCGCGAGTTGCGGAGCGCGAGGGCGACGACGATGACGATCACGACGCCCCACAGGTCGTCGAGGAAACCCGGAGTGAAACGTGGCCAGCAGGTGGGGGCGTACACAGCCCCGTCGACGACGTACCGCGTCGATCCACCGAACTCCGACAGGTCCCTGTTGTTGCCACGTCCCGCCGGTTCGGCCACGGGGGGAATCTAGGGCGAAATCCAGGCGGGGGAAGTGAACGAAGTGTGACCGCACGTGGACAACTCGAGGGCAGCCGCGGGCCCCGTCGGAGCGCCCAGGGAGCCGGGCACCTCGTGTTCACCCTGTACTGCAAGCGTCGTCGCACGGCACTGCGCTATCAGCCGTTCGGGCGCGCGGGCTCCATCGGCGAGGTGGTCGTCGGTCTGTACCTGGTCTTCGACCTCTCAAGGGGCAGCCTGCCTCTCACGAACTGGTTCGTCATCGTGGGCTTCGGCTTCGCCGGGCTGCTGGTCGCGTCAGGGGCGTTCGGTCTCGTCTCGACCCACACGTCGACGCGCGAGCGGCGGACTCAACCGCGGGCGCTGGAGCCACGGGATCCGTGACCGGACCGGACGGGCGCCGCAGGGACCCGGCCGGGGCACACTCAGCTCGTCCGCGCGTCCTCGTCCTCCCCGGACAGACCGCGACGGAACTCCACCACGGCCTCCCAGACGAGCACGACGACGCCCGCGACCACCAGAGCCGCCATCAGCACACGCACCGGCAGTCCCCAGCCGTCGGTCGGGACGAACGTCATGAGGGCCCACCAGACCAGGCACCCCACGACGAAGCCCACGACGTTCCTGGTCCACCGTCGGGCCCTGCTCGCACCTGCGTCCACCCCTGTGGAGTGCCCATCCCGGCGGGCCACCACTCCCGCGTCACCGGGTCGACCTGGCGCTACCGCAGGCTGGCGAAGACGTCGTCGAGCACCACGCCGCCCGGATCACGGCCGACCTCGCGGAACCACTCGGTCCCGAGCACACGGCGCGACAGCCAGCGCGGGAGCCGCAGCAGCAGGCCGATGGTGCGGGTCCCGTCGTCGGCGCCGCTCTGGAATTCCCCGAGACCGCCTGAGGCCTCACCGAACACATGAACGAACGGCCCGGCCGTACGTCTGATCAGGCGTGCCACTGGGCCGTCGTGCGTGATCGTTCATGCGTTCGGCGGTCAGCGACCTGGGGCACGCTGGCAGCAGACCTGTTGCCTAGGTTCGAGGCTGTGGAGAGCGATCTGGACATCCGCCGCGTCGACCTACGTGGAGTGGAGCGTGCCGGGACCGTGCGCTGGTTCAAGCCGGACAAGGGCTACGGCCGGATCACCGCTGACGACGGCGAAGTGCTCTTCGTCCACTTCTCAGACATCCAGGCCGAGGGCTACCGGTTCCTGGAGGAAGGCCAGCGTGTGACGTTCTCCTGGCGCGGCGGGCTGGCTGCTCAGGGTCGCCACCACGCCGAGCAGGTGCGCCTGCTCGGTTGACACCCCCTCGGCCTCCATCGGTGGGCTGGTCGTCGGTCTCCACACACTGTGGCGCTCGTGGACTCTGGCTCCGCCGGGCTGCTGAGTCGCAGCGCGATGGCGTCCGCCTCGCCACGGTCGCCTCAGCCGCCGACCAGCGACCGCGCCGAGGCGCGAGGGCCTCGTCCGGTGAGCTCGCCGAGACGCCAGCGGGCCACCCGGACCAGAGCCTCGGCAGCGATGCCGGCCGTCATCTTCGACCGGCCCACGGTGCGGTCGGTGAAGGTGATGGGGACCTCGACGATCCGCAGGTCGTGGCGGTCCGCCCGCCACGTGGTCTCGACCTGGAAGGCGTAGCCGTCGGACTCCGCGCTGAGCACCCGGATGGCGCGCAGGGTGGTGGCCCGGAACGCGCGGTAGCCGCCGGTCGCGTCGTGCACGTCGAGGCCGAGGACACCGCGGACGTAGGCGTTGCCCAGCCGCGAGAGGACGGCCCGGCGCCACGGCCAGCCCTCGGTCCTCCCGCCGGGCACGTAGCGCGAGCCGATGACCAGGTCGGCGTCGGCCAGTGCGGCCACGAGCCGGGGCAGTTCGTCGGGCGGGTGCGACAGGTCGGCGTCCATCTCCACCACCGCCTCGTAGCTGCGCGCCAGCGCCCAGGCGAAGCCGTCGCGGTAGGCCGAGCCGAGGCCGGACCGTCCCGGCCGACGTAGCAGCCGCACCCGGTCGCCGTACGCCGGGTGCGCCGCGACGAGGTCGCCGGTGCCGTCGGGGCTGGCGTCGTCGACGACGAGGACGTCGACCTCGGGTGCCGCGGCGAGCACGGCGTCGAGGACGCGGACCACGCCGCCGGCCTCCTGGTAGGTCGGGACGATGACGAGGGTGTTCACGGCGACTCCTGGGTCGGCGGGTGGGACAGGGTGGGGGTGGCCCGGCGGACTCCGTCGAGCAGGTAGACGGTCTGGCCGTGCAGGGTGGCGACGGGGTGGTAGCGGGCGCTCACGACGGCCTCGGCGGCGCGCGCGTCGAGCCCCCACGACGAGACGTGGTGCGTGACGACGAGCCAGGTGGGCGCGTCGGGGCCGTCGAGGACGTGGTCGAGCTCGCGCAGGTCGGGGTCGAGCGTCTTGACCGGCAGGCTCCACAGGTGCTCGTACGGCGAGCGCTGGCCGGCGGCGAGGTCGACCTGCGGCTCGCCGTACAGCGTGGTGAGCGTGTCGCCCGGCGCCGCGCTCGCGGCGATGGCTCGGCCGATGTCGACGCCGTCGGAGGACGGCGGGTGCACCGCGGTCACGGCCAGCGAGCCGACCGTGGCGATCGAGGCGGTCGCCAGCGCGGCGCGGGGCAGCAGCCGCACGAACCGGCCGCCGCTCGTGGCGACCAGGCCCGCGGCCACCGAGAGCGGCACGACGAGCTGGAGCAGGTAGTGCAGCCAGTAGCCGCCGCCGAGTCCGATCGAGACGGCGTCGAAGGCTGCGGCGGCGCCGAGCGCGGCCAGGACGGGGTCGCGGCCGCGGGAGCGGACCAGGGCGACGACGAGGCACGCGGTCAGCAGCGCGAGGCCGCTGCCCAGCCAGGCCTCGACGAAGCCGCCGAGGCGGTGCGCGGCGTACTCGCTGCCCCCGGCGGCGACGACGCGGGCCGCGGCCAGGCGGAAGGGGTAGGTCGCCTCGAAGACGGCGTAGGGCGACGTCCCGAGCGACACGGTCCCGGCCACCGCGACCAGCGCCGCGGCCGAGGCTCCGAGACCGGCGTGCACGAGGAGCCGCCCGGCCGCGCGGCGGGTGAGGTGGTGGCCGAGCACGCAGGCCGCGAGGAGGGCGGCGCCGAAGACGGCGACGTCGACGAAGTTCTGCTTCACCAGCAGGGCCGCGACGCCGGACGCCCCGGCGGCCCACGCCCACCGGACGCGGCCGGTCCGGACGGCGGCGACGCTCGCACCCAC
Source organism: Nocardioides flavescens (assembly GCF_009823805.1). Classification (GTDB taxonomy): domain Bacteria; phylum Actinomycetota; class Actinomycetes; order Propionibacteriales; family Nocardioidaceae; genus Nocardioides; species Nocardioides flavescens. Next base: position 34,086 of record NZ_WUEK01000013.1, read on the forward strand.
GCCGGCCGCCACGAACGGCGCGGCGAGCAGCTCGCCGTTGACCTCCAGCGCGCCCGTCAGCGGCGAGACCACCAGCGCGGCGGCGACCAGGGCGGCCCACCTCCCGGCCCGCGGTCCCCCGACCTGGCGTGCCGTCCACGCCACCAGCATTACGACGACCGCGGCCGCGAGGCAGCCCAGCAGCCGCAGCGGGACGACCCCGCCAGCGGCCGCGGCCGCCCGGAAGAGCGCGATGAGCAGCGGTGGCCGGTCGACCCAGTAGTCGCCGTAGAGCGACGACCCGGGACCCGACCACTGCGCGCCCACCTGGAGGAAGCCCGCCTCGTCCGCACCCGGCGGCAGCGTGAGGAACGGCAGCCGCGCCGCGACGGCGGCGACGGTCGCGGCCGGCACGGCGTACCTCCCGAGGTCGCGGACCCGGACCTGCGCCGGGCGCTGCGGCGCGAGGACGGACGACACCATGACCCCACCGTCGCCCGGCGTACCTGCACGGCACCTGACTGCCTCGCGAGCCGGTTCTCGGGCTGAGCCTCGCAGTCAGGTGGCGTGCAGGTGGGCGTCCCTAGCGTGGCGTCATGACCGTGCTGCTCACCCCCCTCATGCTGGCGCTGGGCACCGGCGCCGTCGCGCTGCTCGCCGCGGTGGTGTTCGTCGAGTCCGGGGTGCTGCTCGGGTTCTTCCTGCCCGGCGACTCCCTGCTCTTCACCGGTGGGCTGCTCGTCGCCTCGGGGGTGATCCACCTGCCCGTCGCGGTGGTCATCGCGGTCGTGGCGGTCGCGGCCGTGCTCGGCGACCAGCTCGGCTACACCCTCGGGCGACGTCTCGGTCCCCGGGTCTTCAGCGGGCGCGCCTCCCGGTTCCTCTCCCCCGCCCACCTGGCCCGGGCCGAGCGCTTCTTCGAGCGGCACGGCTCCCGCGCGGTCGTCCTGGCCCGCTTCGTCCCGGTGGTGCGGACCCTCGTGCCGTTCCTGGCCGGCACCGCCGCGATGCCGCGCGGCCGGTTCACCACCCGCAACGCGGTCGGCGGGGTCCTGTGGGCCGCGGGCGTCGTGCTCGCTGGCTTCTTCCTCGGCGGGGTGCCCTTCGTCGCGCACCACGTGGAGCTCGTCGTCGTGGGCGTCGTCGCCCTCTCCCTGGTGCCGGTGGCGGTCTCGCTCGCCGTACGCCGCCTCACGGGTCGTGATGCGGCCGACGACGCCGCGCACGACGGCGAGGCGCGGGAGCTGGTCGGGGCCGGGAGCCATTAGGTTGCCCGGGTGCCGTCGCTGACCGACCTCGGCGGGTTCGGCGCCGGGCTCCTCGTCGTCGTCGGCACCACCGTCGCGCTCGGCCGGGTCGCCGGTGTCGGGCTGGGGTGGGCGCCGCTGACGTCGCTGCTGCGCGCCGTGGTGCAGCTGAGCGTCGTGGCGCTGCTGCTGCGCGGCATCCTCACCGTCGAGGGCACGGTGGTGGCCTTCGTCCTCCTGATGCTCGCCACCGCGTCGTGGACGTCGGCCGGCCGCCTGCGCGAGCTGTGGCACGGGCGACGGATCGCCGTCCTCGGCGTCTGCGTCGGCGCCACGACGAGCACCGCGCTGGTCTTCGCGCTGCACCTCGTCGACCTGCAGACCCGCTACGTCGTCGCTGTCGCCGGCATCGTCATCGGCAGCGCCATGAGCGCCGCGACGCTCGCGGGTCGCAACTTCCTGCGCGGCGCGCACCACCGCCGCGACGAGATCGAGGCCTGGCTCTCGCTCGGCGCCACGCCGGCCCGGGCCCACCTCGAGGTCGGCCAGGAGGCCGTGCGCGAGTCGCTGCTGCCCAACCTCGACCAGACCCGCTCCACCGGCCTGGTCACCCTGCCCGGTGCGTTCGTCGGCGCCCTCTTCGGCGGGGCGAGCCCTGCGCAGGCCGCGCAGTTCCAGCTGGTCGTGCTCGCCGCGATCGCCCTGGCCATGACGACCTGCGGCATCCTCGTCACCCGGCTGCTCGGGCGCACTCCGTACGTCGGCCCGGGGGTCTCGAGACCGTCGGGGACGTAGTCAGGTCGTGTGCAGGCTGCGGCCCCCACCCTCGCTCCATGACGACCACCACAGCGCCCTGGACCGGGCGGCAGATGCTCAACAAGGTCCCCGAGGTCACCGTCTTCTTCTGGGTCATCAAGATCCTCTGCACGACGGTCGGCGAGAGCTTCGCCGACTACATCAACGAGACCCTCGGCTTCGGCCTCACCAACACCACGGTCCTGTTCTCCGTCGCCCTGGTCGCCGTGCTCGTGGTGCAGTTCCGGCTGCGTCGCTACGTGCCCGGGGTCTACTGGCTGGCGGTCGTGCTGATCAGCGTCGTCGGCACCCTGCTGACCGACAACCTCACCGACGCCCACAACGTCCCCCTGGCGCTCAGCAGCACCGTCTTCGCCGTGCTCCTCGCCGCGGTCTTCGCGGTCTGGTACGCCCGCGAGCACACCCTGTCGATCCACTCCATCAACACCACCCAGCGCGAGGGGTGGTACTGGCTGGTGGTCCTCGTGACCTTCGCCCTCGGCACCGCGGTCGGCGACTGGACCCTCGAGCTCACCGGCTGGTCGCCGGGTGCCTCGATCCTGCTCCCCGCCGGCCTGATCCTGGCCGTCGTCGTCGCCTGGAGGGCCGGCGCCGGGCCGGTCCTCTCCTTCTGGCTGGCCTACGTCCTGACGCGGCCGCTGGGTGCCAACATCGGCGACTTCCTGGCCTCGCCCCGCGGGGACGGCGGCCTCGGACTCGGCACGCTCATCACCAGCGTGGTCTTCCTCGTCACCATCGCCGCCACCGTCGCCTACCTCACCATCACCCGCGTCGACCGCACCGAGGAGCGCCGCGAGCTCGTGGCCTGACCGAGCATGGGCTCACGGGGCCGGCGCCCCGGCGCGGCCCGTGCCGACCGCTGCCGCCGAGCGGTGGAACGCCCCCACAGCAGCTCGAGGTCGACGGCCGAGAGGGTCCCCGCGGCGTGGGCCCTCTCGGCCGCCGCCACCAGCGCCGTGACGAGCGGTACGACGGACGCCAGCGTCAGAGTGATCGCGACCGCCAGCGCCGTGCCGGTCACCGGCCAGGCGAACAGCCGGCGGAGCGCGGCGCGCTCGCGGTCGGTGACCCCTGGAGGGAACACCACGAGCTGGTGGTGCAGGACCCCACCGCGGGGCAGCGCACCGCCCGTGCACGATCCCCAGCTGTGCTGTGTCGGCCCGTAGGCACACCTGAGGTCGAGGTCCACCCGACCATCGTGTGGTGCCCCCGAGCCGATGAGCGCGACCTCGACGCGACCTCGACGGTGAGCGCGGGACTCCTGACGGTCCTCCGCTCCGCGCCCTAGGGTTCTGTTCCGTGACGGCCGGGAGCGCAGGTGGGTCGGGGTCGCTGGTGCTGTACGACGTCGTCGACGTGCTGGTGCTCGGGCTGGCCGTCGTGGTCCTGGTCGCCGCGCTCCACTTCGCCCGCCGGGCACGGGCGCGCCGAGAACCCGCCTGGCCCTTCTACCTCCTGGCCGTCTGCACGGTGGTCGTGGCCGTGGGTCGGCTCCTCTCCTGAGGTGAACGCCCGTGGTTGGTGTCCGCGCGGTGGACGTCGTGCAGATCTCCTACCCGGCCCTGAAGTTCACTCTCATGTTCGGCCTCGAGGCGGTGGCGTTCCTCAGTGCCGCGGTGCTCGGCGCACGACGAGCACCGCGTGGAGTCTCGGGTCGTCTCGGCCTGGCGGGGGGAGTGCTCGGCACCCTCTCCTCGGGCACCTTCGCGATCGGCTGGGCGCAGTTCCGGTGGACCTCGAGCTCACCTGTCCTCGACGCACTTTCCTCGCCCTGGTTGGGACAGCTGGACTGGGTGCGAGCGGTCGCGGTCGCGCTCCTCGCGGCCGCCCTCGTGACCGCGCACCGGTCGCCTCAGCGCAGTCGGTGACGAGACGGCGACCTAGCCCCGGCTCTGGTCGCCGGGAGCCGACCCCAGCAGGCTCCGGGTCAGCTGCTCTGAGTCCGAGAGCAGCTCGTCCAAGGCATCGCGGACGTCGGCGTCGGTGACCTCGCGTCCGGCGTCCGCGCCGAGGAGGACGGCGCGGCGCAGGAACTCCTTGGCGAAGCTGGCCGTGACACCCGGGGTCCGCGACGCCGCCTCGTCCAGCACCTCGTCCGAGACGGACAGACCGCTGGCGTAGAGGCGGTAGAGCGCGCGGCGGGCGGCCTCGTCCGGCAACGGCACCTCCACCGCCAGGTCGACACGCCCGGGCCGCTGGGCCAGGGCCCGCTCGAGCAGGTCGGCGCGGTTGGTGGTCAGCAGGAACACCACGTCGGCGTCGCCGTCGAGGCCGTCCATCGCATCCAGCAACTGGAACAACAGAGGCCGCTGGCCGGGGTCCATGCCTCGGTCCTCGGCGACCAGGTCGCAGTCCTCGAGGACCACGATCGCGGGCTGCATCGCTCGCGCGAGGTGGGCCGCCATCGACACGAACGCCAGGGACTGGCCCGCCAGCAGGACGACAGTGCTGCCCTCGGCCCGGGCGACGAGGTGACGCACCGTGTGGGTCTTCCCGGTGCCAGGCGGGCCGTACAGCAGCACTCCGCGCTTGAGGTGCTGGCCCGAGCTCGTCAGGCGTCCCGCGTGCGCACCGACCCCCAGGACGTGGCGGGCGATCCGGTCCAGGGCACCGTCCGGGAGGACGACGTCCGTGGCCGCGACCCGGGGCCGGTGGAGGAAGGTGACCCCGGCGTTCTGCTGCTCGTACGGCGAGCCGGAGAAGGACAGCACCTGCCCACGCAGGACGCTGTGCTCGACCATCAGCCGCCGGACCTCGGCGATGAAACGGGCGACCAGCTCCTCGTCGGTGCACACGACCTCGATGCCTGCCGGGTAGCCACTGTGGCGCATGCTCGCGCGCTGCAGCAGCGCGACGGGCCGGTCCTCCCACCGCAGCAGCCGGACGCCGAAGCCCACGGCTCGACGGCTGGTGTCGGGCCCGGTCGCGCAGTTGACCCGGTCGACCGCTCCCACGCCGAACCTGCCGTAGGTGCCGCTCAGCAGCTCACCGAACCCGTGGTGACCGCGCTGCTCGCCGCCACTGACCCCGATGACCTCCTCCCCGCCGCCGTCCTCGGCGAGCATCGAGAGCACCAGGTCCAGGTCGACGAACTGGTGCTCGGGCACCTCCTCGCGCACGACGGGGAGCTGTGAGCTCGCGGCGCCGAGGTGGGCGTCCACCAGGTCGGACAGACTCGGTCCCGCCGACTCGGCGTCGACCGCCGAGGAGTGCACGACCTCGTCGAGGAAGCGACGTACCGACAGGGCCAGCTCGCGCGCATCTGCGTCCACGGCGCCATCGTGCCCGAACCGGACGCGACCTCGCCGCCTCTTTCTGCCCGGGCAGGCTCGACGCTCAGGCCGACCGTGGCTCGATCACCGACGGCGGCAGCTCGTGACCGGGCACGAGCTCGGCAACCAGGGCCCGCACGCGGGCGTCGATGTCGGCGACGATGCGACGCACCGTGGCGTCGTCCTGACCCTTGGGGTCGTCGAGGGGCCAGTCGAGCATCCGGGTGCTCGGCGACCAGGGGCACGCGTCGCCGCAGCCCATCGTGATGGCGACGTCGCTGGCGGCGACGGTCTCGACGGTGATGAGCTGGGGGGTCTCGCGGCTGGTGTCGAGGCCGAGCTGCTCGAGGACGGCCGCGACCTCGGGGTGGATGTGCTCGCCGGGCTCGGTGCCGCCGGAGAGCGCGCGCACGCGGCCCTGGGCGTAGTGCTCGGTGAGCAGCCGGGAGGCGACGGAGCGGCCGCCGTTCGCCCGGCAGACGAACACCACCTGGGGCACGAGATCGGGGACGTCGGAGCTCATGCGGTCCTCCCGGGAGCGGTCGTGAAGAAGCGTCGCGCCCACAGGCTGACGTAGACGAGCCCCACCAGGACGGGGACCTCGATGAGCGGGCCGACGACGCCGGCGAGGGCCTGGCCGCTGGTGACGCCGAAGACGCCGATCGCGACCGCGATGGCGAGCTCGAAGTTGTTGCCGGCCGCGGTGAAGGACACCGCCGTCGCGCGCTCGTAGTCGAAGCCGAGAGCCCGGGTGAGCAGCATGGAGCCGCCCCACATGAGGGCGAAGTAGGCCAGCAGCGGCAGCGCGATGCGGGCGACGTCGAGGGGCCGGCTGGTGATCGTGTCGCCCTGCAGGGCGAAGAGCACCACGATCGTGAACAGCAGCCCCCACAGGGCGGCGGGGCCGATCCGCGGCAGCAGCCGCGTCTCGTACCACTCCCGGCCGCGGGCGCGCTCGCCGAGCGTGCGGGTGAGGAAGCCGGCGACGAGCGGGATGCCGAGGAAGACCAGCACCGAGCCGGCGATGTGCCACACCGAGACGTCGAGGCCCCCGTCGGCGGACCCGTCGCCGAGCCCGAGCCACCCGGGCAGGACCTCGAGGTAGAACCACCCCAGGGCGGCGAAGGCCAGGATCTGGAAGACCGCGTTGACCGCGACGAGGACCGCGGCGGCCTCGCGGTCGCCGCAGGCGAGGTCGTTCCAGATCAGCACCATCGCGATGCAGCGGGCCAGACCGACGACGATCAGCCCGGTGCGGTACGCCGGGAGGTCGGGCAGCAGCAACCACGCCAGGGCGAACATGAGCGCGGGCCCCACGAGCCAGTTCAGGACGATCGACGTCGCGAGCAGCCGACGGTCGGCGGTGACGTGGCCGAGCTCGTCGTAGCGGACCTTGGCCAGCACCGGGTACATCATCACGAGCAGCCCGACGGCGATCGGCAGCGAGACCGAGCCCATCTCCACGGCGGCGAGGGCCTCGTCGAGACCGGGCACGAGCCGGCCGAGCAGGAGCCCGGCCACCATCGCGAGCACGATCCACACCGGCAGGAACCGGTCGAGCGTCGAGAGCCGCTGCAGCACGGCCGCGTCGTCCGCGGACACGGGCGCGTCGCGGACGGTGTCGCTCACGCCGGCGCCCCGACCACCGCGGGCGTCGCGGGCGCGAGACCCTCCGCCGTGAACAGCCGCGCCAGGGCCTCGAGCGTCTCGGGTCGGGCCCGGTAGTAGACCCACACCCCGCGCTTCTCACGCTCGAGCAGCCCGGACTCGTGCAGCACCTTCAGGTGGTGGCTGATCGTCGGCTGCGAAAGGTCGAACGCCGGCAGCAGGTCGCAGACGCACGCCTCACCGCCCTCGTAGGACAGCACGAGCGAGACCAGCCGCAGCCGGACCGGGTCGGCGAGCGCCTTGAGCAGCCCGGCCACCTGGCCGGCCCGCTCGGAGCTCATCGGCTCACGCGCCAGCGACGTGCAGCACGCGAGGGGCTCACCGGCATCGGACATCGACATGCGTCGATATTGACACACGTCGATGTCCGAGGCCTCCCAAGCCCCGACGTCGGCGACGAGAGCTAGGGAGTGCCGCCCCCGAAGAGCATGGCGAGGACGAACGAGATCGTCGGCACCGCCCAGAGCAGCACGAAGGCGAAGTTGTCGGCGCGCAGCAGCTTCACGACATCCGCTCCCATCCAGACACGACGATTCCCTCACTCACGAGACAGTCCCTTCGCAGCAGTTCCGTCCCCCGACGAAGACCCTGCGGGCCACAGGTCTGGTGCCCGGTCCCCCGAGCGGCGAAACCGACCAGTCGGGTGAGAGTGTCGAGGCCCCGCTCACAGGTCGGGTCGTCAGACTCCGGGAGTGCGCCCCTCCCCCACGGCTCTGCTGGTCCTCGTGACCACGGTCCTCGCGTCGGTCGCGACCGGCCTGTTCTCGCCCGCCGCGTCAGCGGCCGAGCCGACCAGCCTCACCCTGACCGCGACCGGCGGCACCGCGGGCGCCGCCTCGACCGTCACGGCGCAGCTGGTGCGTGCCGACGGCTCCGGCGTGGCCGGCGCCCCCGTCCTCCTCGAGCGGTCGCACGCCGGCACGTGGGTCGCCGTCGCGACCCTCACCACCGACGCGAGCGGCCGCGCGGTCACGTCGGCGCCGCTGGCGCAGGCGAGCGCCGACAACGCCTTCCGCGCGTCGTACGCCGGCGACGCGTCGCTGGCACCGGCCGCGAGTCCGGTGGTCGTGGCCCCGCTGGAACGCGTCGCCAGCCGGCTGCGGCTGCGGGCTCCGAGGACGGTGGTCGACGAGCGCACCGCGACGCTGCGGGTGCGCTGGACGACGAACGACGGCGGGCCGGTGAGCGGCGAGGTGCGGCTCGAGCAGCGGGTCGGGAAGCGGTGGCAGGTCGTCGAGGTCGTCACCACCGATGCGTCCGGCCGCGCCCGCCTCGAGGTCGAGCCGCGCACCGACAGCCGTTGGCGCGCCCGGGCCGAGGCGCTCGAGTGGGTCGACGGCGCCACCAGCCGGCCCCACAGCATCGACAACCTCCCGCCCGGGGAGCGGGTGCGCCTGCCCGCCGGCGCCCCGCGCCCGCGCATCTCGCTGCCCGACCAGCCCCACGCCGTGGGCGAGGGGCCCAACCCGGTCGTCACCACGATCCCCGACGACGTGTGGGACGAGATGACCGGCGTGAGCTGGCACCCGGGGTGCCCGGTCGGGCGCGAGGGGCTGCGGCTGCTGCGCATCAACTACTGGGACTACGACGGCTACCGCCGCCGCGGCGAGCTGGTCGCCGCCACCGGCGCGATGGAGCGGATGCGTGGTGCGCTCGCCGACATGTACCGCGCCCGGCTTCCGATCCGCTCGATGTGGCGCGTCGACCGCTTCGGCTTCTCGGGCCGCTCGCGCGGTGGCGACGACTACGCCTCGATGGCCGCGGGCAACACCTCGGCGTTCAACTGCCGCGACGTGACCGGTCGCCCCGGCGTGCGCTCGCCGCACTCCTGGGGCGGCTCCCTCGATGTCAACACCTGGGAGAACCCGTTCCGCTCGGCCCGGGGCATCGTGCCCAACGCCTGGTGGCAGCCGCGCTCGCACCCGCGGGTCGCCTGGCGCTCGCGCAGCCACCCGGTCGTGCGGATCATGGTGCGCCACGGGCTGCGGTGGGCCTACGGCCTCAGCGACACCCAGCACTTCGAGACGGCCTACCGACCCAGCCGGGCGGCGTACCCCCGCTGCGCCGTGCTCTCCTGCGACTGAGCGCCCGTTCGTCCCCGCCTGCCTTGGCCCGTGGGACAGACTGGAGCCATGCCCGACCGGGACTCGCCGCGAGACCTGCCCCGCAAGGCCGCCGCGCGCACCGCCCGGCTGGCCGCCCTCCCCCTCGGGTACGCCGGCCGCACGGCCTGGGGGTTCGGCAAGCGGCTCGGCGGCGCGCCCGCCGAGGCGGTGCTGACCGACATCCAGCAGAAGACCGCCGAGCAGCTGTTCCGCACCCTCGGTGAGCTCAAGGGCGGGGCCATGAAGTTCGGCCAGGCCCTGAGCGTGCTCGAGGCGGCGCTGCCCGAGGAGGTCGCCGGGCCCTACCGCGAGCAGCTCACCAAGCTGCAGGACGCCGCCCCGCCGATGCCGACCTCGACGGTGCGCGCCCAGCTCACCGCCGGCCTCGGCAGGGACTGGAAGGAGCGGCTGGTCTACCTCGACGGCGGCCCGACCGCGTCGGCCTCGATCGGGCAGGTCCACGAGGGCCGCTGGCACGACGGACGCCGGGTCGCGGTCAAGGTGCAGTACCCCGGCGCCGGCGACGCCCTGGCCGCCGACCTGCGCCAGATCGCCCGGCTCGGACGCACCATCGCGCCGATCGTGCCGGGCATCGACCTCAAGCCCCTGATCGAGGAGATGCAGGAGCGCACGGTCGAGGAGCTCGACTACGGCCTGGAGGCCGAGGCCCAGTCGGCGTACGCCGCGGCGTTCCGCGACGACCCCGACCTGGTCGTGCCCGACGTGGTCGAGGCCGGCGACGCCGTGCTGGTCACGGAGTGGCTCGACAGCCCCTACTCGCTGGCGCGGATCATCGCCGAGGGCACGCAGGCCGAGCGCGACCGCTACGGCCAGCTCTTCGTCCGCTTCCTCTTCGACGGCGCGGCCCGCACGGGCATGCTGCACGCCGACCCGCACCCCGGGAACTTCCGCGTGCTGCCCGACGACGACGCCCTCGGCGTGCTCGACTTCGGCGCGGTCGCGCGCCTGGAGGAGGGCGGGCTACCCGAGGCGATGGGGCGCCTGATCAAGGTGGCGTCGCGCTCCGACGAGGCGGGGCTCGAGCAGGGGCTGCGCGACGAGGGGTTCATCAAGGACCGCGTCAAGGTGGACGCCGAGCTCCTGCTCGACTACCTCAGCCCGTTCATCGAGCCCACCCAGGTCGAGTCGTTCCGGTTCAGCCGGGAGTGGATGCGCACCCAGTTCCAGCGCATCAACAACCCCCGCGAGCCCGCCTACACGGTGGCGATGAAGCTCAACCTGCCGCCGTCGTACCTGCTCATCCACCGCACCTGGCTCGGCGCGCTCGGCATCCTCAGCCAGCTCGGGGCCGAGGTGTCGTTCGACCAGCTGCTCACCGACTACCTCCCGGGCTACGCAGACGCCTGAGCGCGTCCTCGAGCCCGAGGCGCGGCGAGGCGAGCACCCGCGGGTGGGCCGACAGGGCGGCGGCGGGTGCCATCGAGGTCTGCGCCAGCACGACCACGGCGTCGGGGTGACGCTCGGCCTCGTCGGCGACGAGGCGGTGGTAGCCGTCGAGGTCGCCCGCCTCCCACCGCTCCCACGCCCCGTCGACCACGACCGCCCGCGCGTCGTCGACACCCTCCTCGGCCAGCAGCGCCAGGGTCGGCGCCAGCGTGCTCTCGAGGGCGGCGAGCGCCACCACCGGGGCGTGGTGCGCCGCGGCGGCGACCGCCAGAGGCCGGTCGATGCGCAGCGCTCCGGCGCGCTCGGCGACCCCACCGATCGTGGAGCAGGTGCAGAGCACGACGTCGTACGCCGCCACGAGGGTCGCGACCCGCTCGGCGACCGCCTCGGGGCCGTCGGCGCGGGCGTCGGCGAGCAGGTCCTCGCGCACGACGTGCTCGAGCTCCAGGCCGAGCGCGAGGTCGGGTGCGAGCTCGTCGCGCAGCGCCTCGAAGGTCGCGACGTGCGCCGGCGAGGTGTGCAGCAGGGTCAGCCTCACCCCAGCATCGTCACACGAGCTCGACGCGGGCCTCGGTGGCGTCGGGGTCCCGCTCGACCACCAGGTCGAGGCCGCGGATCTCGGATGGCTTGACGCGGTCCCAGAACGACAGCTCGGCGTTGGCCGATCGCGAGGGCACGCTGATGCGCGCCGCGACCGCCGAGGTCGCCCGCGGCTCGTCCGGGGCGGCGGCCACGAGGTGGAACGTCACCCCCGCCGGCGAGCGGAGGACGGCGCGCTCGCCGCGGTCGAGCAGCACTGCGCCGGCCTCGGTCGCGTGCACGATCGCCCGCCCGACGTCGTCGACGTGCAGCTCGAGCAGCACTCCCGACCGACCATCGACCACGGCGCTGGTCCAGCGGGGTCCCGTCACGGGCGACGGGTACCCGCCTCCTACCGCTCGACGCCCGCCCGCCGGGGTGAGCGGTCGGTGACGCAGTAGCGCAGGCCGGCGGGGTCCCGCAGCACGGTCCACTCGTCGTGGCGGGCGAGGACCTCGGCGCCGGCGGCCGCGTGGTCTGCGACCTCCGCGTCGCGGTCGTCGGTCGAGAGGTCGAGGTGGGCGCTCGCGACCGGCTGCTCGTCGTCGAGGCGCTGCACGAGCAGCTGCAGGCCGAACGACGCATCGGGAGTCAGCCGGGCGAACTCGGTCTCGGGCACCGGGTCGCGGCGCGTCCACCCGGTGAGGCCGGCCCAGAACTCGAACTCCTCGACGTAGCGGCTCGGCGCCACGTCGATGCTGACCTGGTCGACGAGCGACGTCCGCCCGCCCGGCCAGGTCCGCGGGGCCGGCCGGTCCCCCGCCGCGTGCGCGACCAGGCAGAAGGCCAGCCCCGCCGGCGAGGCGAGCACCCAGTAGTCGCCCTGGTCGGCACTGACGGTCGCGCCGAGCCGGACCGCGGTCTGCGCGGCCGCGTCGGGGTCGGCGACGTGGAGGTCGAGGTGCACCGCAGGCTCGGCCGCGCCGGTGCGCTGCACCTTCAGCACCGCCTCAGCGGCGTCGGGCTCCAGCGTCGCGAACTCGCCCGCGGCTCCGCGCGGTGCGGACGGCGTCCACCCCGTCACCTCGGCCCAGAACGCCGTGCCGACACCGTGGACGTCGGCCGGCAGGTCGAGGAACGCCGTCAGCCAGGTGGGGTGCACGCTCACGCGACGGGTCCGCACTCGTGCCCGCACGCGCTGTCCCCGGCGGCCGCGGGGGCCGGCGCCTCGAACGGCGGTGGCGGCCCGTCGGCGTGGGCGCGCGGCCGGTGCAGCACCGCGCCGGTCGGCGCGATGCGCACGTCCTCGCCGTCGACCGCACCGGTGCCGTCGACGAGCAGCGCGAACCCGTGCCGCTCGGTGGGCGGGAACAGCACGGTGAGGGCGGGGTTGCCCGCGAGGTTGCGCAGCGTGCCGCCGCCCGGCCCGCGCACCAGCAGCCCCTCACCCTCGACCACCGGGTCGACGGTCACGATCTTCACGCTGCCCCCCTCCGAGACGGTGGCGAGGTGTCCCGACCCGAAGGCGCCCAGGGCACGCTCGAGGTCGGCCAGGTCGACCGGGATGCTCATGGTCGAAGGCTAGGACCTCAACCCAGCGGCTGAGGAGGAGAACGTCGCCAGCGGTCGCCCATCACCGCTGGTTGAGGAGGCGCGCCAGCGCCGTCTCGAAACCGCTACCCCGGACTGACGTGGTTTCCAGACAGGACTTCGTCCTTCCTCAACCACCAGAGACGGAGCCCGCCGCCGCTGGTTGAGGAGGCGCGCCAGCACCCTCTCGAAACCACTCCATCGGCGAATGTGGTTTCGCGACAGGACTTCGTCCTTCCTCAACCACCGTGGCGACAGGACTTCGTCCTTCTTCAACCACCGTGGCGACAGGACTTCGTCCTTCCTCGACCACCGGGGACGGAGCCCACCACCGCTGGTTGAGGAGGCGCGCCAGCGCCGTCTCGAAACCACTCCTCAGGTCCAGCGCTCGCCGACGGTCTCGACCTGGCCCCGGCCCGAGCTGACCGCTGCGACGAGGGAGGCGAGTCGGGCGGTGCGCTCGGGAGAGGTGGCGATGCGCAGCGCGACGTCGGCGCCGAACTCCCGGTCGAGCACGACCACGTCCAGCCCGTGGAGCGCGCTCTCGAAGACGCCGGCGGTGGCGTGGTCGAGGCGGACCAGGTGCTCGACCAGCAGGCGCCGGGTGCGGGTGCCGGCCGCGTCGAGGCCGAGTCGCACGGCCTCGGCGTAGGCGCGGGCGAGGCCGCCCGCGCCGAGGAGCGTGCCGCCGAACCACCGCGTCACGACCACGACGACGTCACTGACCTCGCGTCCGCGCAGCACCTCGAGCATCGGGGCGCCGGCGGTGCCGGCGGGCTCACCGTCGTCGGCCGCCCGCTCCACGACGGCCGGTGGTACGCCGATCCGCAGGGCCGAGCAGTGGTGCCGCGCGTCGTGGTGCGCGCGCCGGAGCCGGTCGAGCACCTCCCGGGCGGCGCCCTCGTCGTCGGCGCGCACGAGCGTGCAGAGGAAGCGCGAGCGCTTCACCTCGAGCTCGGTCTCCGCGTCCCGACCCGGGACGAGGTAGGAGCCGGTCACCACGAGGTCACCACACCCCCAGCACGCCGCCGCCGAGCCGGACGACGAACGCCGAGACCACGACGATGAAGAACACGCGCACGAACCGCGCGCCGCGCGAGACCGCGACCCGCGCCCCGGCGTACGACCCGAGGAGCTGGCAGACCCCCATCACGAGGCCCACGTGCCACAGCACCGCGCCCTGCGGCACGAAGAGCGCGAGGGCGCCGAGGTTGGTGGCCCAGTTGGCCAGCCGGGCCTTGGCGGAGGCCTCGAGGAAGGAGTAGCCGAGCAGCCCCACCAGCGCGAAGACGAGGAAGCTGCCCGTGCCCGGACCGAGCGCGCCGTCGTAGAACCCGATGACGAAGCCGACCGTCAGGGCGGTCGCGAGGTGACGCCGGCCGGCGTGACGCAGGACCGTCGCCTCGCCGAGCGACGGCTTGAACAGCACGTAGGCGCCGACGACGACCAGCGCGACGAGCACGATCGGCTCGAACGCCGAGCGCGGCACCTGGCTCGCGACGAGCGCGCCGCAGAACGACCCGGCGAAGGCGACGAGCATCATCGGCAGGAAGGTGCGCGGGTCTGGACGGACGCGGCGGTAGTAGGTGAGCGAGCTGGCCGTCGTGCCGCAGATCGAGGCGAGCTTGTTGGTCGCCAGCACCTGCACCGGGCTGGCGCCCGGCAGGCCCAGCAGGAGCGCGGGCAGCTGGATGAGCCCGCCGCCTCCGACCACGGCGTCGACGAACCCGGCCGCCACCGCCGCCAGGCCGAGCAGGGCGAGCGTCGTCGTCGAGACGTCGCTCACGGCGCACTCACGGCGCGCCCAGGGCGCGCAGCGCGGCGGTCAGGACGACCGCGGTCAGCACGCCGACGATGACCGGCGCGCCGCGCCAGAAAAGGACCCCCGCGACGGCCACGCCCGCAGTGGCGGCGTCCACCTGCAGGTGGCGGCCGTCGGCGAGCGCGGAGGTCACCACGAGCGCGGCCATCAGCGGTCCCGCCAGCAGCCCGACGACCCGGGTGAACCGCGCCGGCAGCTCCCGCGCACCGAGCACCAGCGGCCCGGCCGCCTTGATCGCGGCCGTGAGCAGCGCGACCCCGGCGATGAGCAGCCAGGCGTTCACCGCAGCGCCACGAGCGCGGCCAGCGCGGCCGCGAGGATCGGTACGCCGGGGGGCGCGAAGGGCACGAGGGCGAGCGCGATGACCGCGCCCGCGAGTGCGACCCACCGGGTCTCGGGGCGGCGCAGCTCCGCGACGAGGAGGGCCAGGAAGAACGCCGGGAAGATGGCGTCGACCCCGAGCCGGTCGGTGTCGCCGAGCAGGTCGCCGCCGAAGGCGCCGAGCACCGTGCCGGTGAACCACCCGGCGTACTGCGGCGCGAAGGCCCCGAAGATCAGCCACCGGTCGAAGGTGCCGTCGTGGCGGTTGGCCATGACGAACGACGGGTCGACGACGGTCTGGCCCTGCAGCGCCCGCGACCACGGCCGGCCCGGCAGGGACGGCGCGACGGCGATGCCCATCGCGAGGAACCGCGAGTTGGTGAGCCCGCTGGCCAGGACGGCGGGCAGGACCCCGCCGCCGGCGCCGAAGACGGCGATCGCGGCGAACTGACCGGAGCCGGCGTGCACGAGGGCCGACATCACCACCGCCTGGAGCGGCGACAGGCCGGCGTCGACGGCGACGACGCCGAAGGACAGCGAGAGCAGCAGCGGGACGCTCGCGAACCCCGCCCCCAGGCGCAGCCCGCGCCGGAAGGACACGTCCGCCTGCGTCACCGCACGAGCGTACGCATGCGAGGCTGGGCCGGTGCGCGTGGTCTCCCTGCTGCCGTCCGCGACCGAGATCCTCTTCGCTCTCGGCGCCGGCGACGACGTCGTCGGCGTGACCTTCGAGTGCGACTTCCCGCCGGCGGCGCGCGAACGCCGGGTCGTCTCGACGACCGCCCTGCCCGAGGGGCTCTCCCCGGCCGAGATCGACGGCTACGTCGTCGCGGCGCTCGCACGCGGCGAGGACCTGTACCGACTGCAGGCCGACGCGCTGCGCGAGCTCGACCCCGACCTCGTGGTCACCCAGGACCTCTGCGCGGTCTGTGCCCTCGACGTCTCGACCGTCGACGCGGCCCTGGCCCACCTCGGCTGCACCGCCGAGGTCCTGACGACCGACCCGCACACGCTGCAGGACGTGCTCGCCTCGATCACCGCGATCGGGGCCGCGGTCGGCCGCCAGGCGGAGGCCGCCACGCTCGTCGCCGACCTGCGCCAGCGGATGGCCGCGATCTGGCGGAGCACGATGGGCCACGACCGGCCGCGGGTCGCCGTGCTCGAGTGGACCGACCCGCCGTACGCCCCCGGCCACTGGATCCCCGAGATGGTCGAGCTGGCCGGTGGGGACAACGTCCTCGGCACGGCCGGCGAGCGGTCGACGCGCACCACCTGGGACGACCTGGCCGCCGCCCGGCCCGACGTCGTGGTGGTCGCGCCCTGCGGCTACGACCAGGCGGGCGCCCAGGCCCAGGCCGACGCCCTCGTCGCCGCCGGGCACCTGCCCGACGACGTGCACGTGGTCGCCGTCGACGCCGATGGGCTCTGGGCCCGCCCCGGGCCGCGGCTCGTCGACGGCGCCGAGCAGCTCGCCGCCGCGCTCAAGGCGCTCCCGCGCCGCTGAGCGGCCAACCCGGCGACGTCAGTGGTTTCGAGACGGGCCTCGCGGCCCTCCTCAACCACCGTGTCGGTGGTTGAGGAAGGACGAAGTCCTGTCTCGAAACCACCCAACCGATCCGACAGTGGTTTCGAGACGGGCCTAGCGGCCCTCCTCGACCATCAACTCCTGAGCATCACTCCACCCAGTCGCCGCGGCCCCAGCCGCCCCAGCCGTCGAAGGCACCGCCGTAGCCACCGCCGGCCGGACCGCGCGAGCCGAGGTAGGACCCCACGACGGCGGCGCCGAGGTCGTCGAGCTCGGGGGCCACGACGCGGCCCTCGACCCGCTGGGCCATCTGCTCGATGAAGCGCGCGAGACCCGGGTCCTCGCCGAGGCGGAAGAACGTCGTCTGCGCGCCGAGGCGGCGGGAGTTGTCGAGCTCGCGGACAGCGTAGGCGACCGTCAGCGGGTGCGGCGGGTAGGAGAAGTACACCTCGCCGTTGGGCTCGAGGTGCGAGGTCGGCTCGCCGTCGGTCACCACCAGCAGCACCGGCTGGGCGTTGGGGTGCTTGCGGAAGTGACGGTTGGCGAGCAGCAGGGCGTGGTGCAGGTTGGTGCCCTTGTCCCACTTGGCGTCGAGCCCGGTGAGGTGCTCGATCTCCATCACCTCGGCGTGCCGACCGAAGCCGATCAGCTGCAGCGCGTCACCGCGGAAGCGCGAGCGGATGAGGGTGTGCAGCGCGAGCGCGGTGCGCTTCATCGGCACCCAGCGCCCGTCCATCGCCATCGAGAACGACGTGTCGACGAGCAGCGCGACGCACGCCTGGGTGCGCGCCTCGGTCTCCTGCACCTCGATGTCGTCGATCGTGAGGCGTACGCCGGCCCGCGGGTCGCCACCCTCGGCGATCGTGCGTCCGACCGCGTTGGTGATGGTGCGCGGGACGTGCCAGGGCTCGGTGTCGCCGTACTCCCAGGCCCGGGTGGAGCCGGACAGGTCGCCGGCGGCGCCGGCCCGGCGCAGCTCGCGCTGCCCCTGGCGCCCCGACATCTTGTCGGCGACGTCGCGCAGCAGCGCCTTGCCGAGCTGGCGCATCGCCTTCGGGGTCAGCTGCAGCGTGCCGTCGGAGCCGCGCCGCAGCGTGCCGCCCTCGCGCAGCGCCCGCTCGAGCTCCTGCAGGGTCCGGGCGTCGACGGCCGCCTCGTCGCCGAGCTGGCGCGAGAGCGCGTCGAGGTCGAGGTCGTCCATCCGGGCGCCGCCGTAGGACTGTGAGAGCTGCTCGCTGAGCGCGTCGAGCTCGGCGAGGTCCTGGAAGACCCCGGTGCCGTCGCCGAGGCCGAGCCCCTCGCCGCCCTCCATCCGCTCCGAGCCGCTCCAGTCCTCGCCGGGGCGCAGCGACTGCAGGTTGGAGTCGAGGCGGGCGAGCGACTCCATCAGCGAGGCCGAGCCGAAGGCCTGCTGCGAGAGCTCCATCAGCTGCTGGCGCTGCTCGGGCGACATCGAGTTCATCATCCGCTGGGCCGCAGCGGCGCGCGCCGCCATCGCGTCCATGAGCTCGTCGAGGTTGCCGGGGTTCTCCGGGAAGAACTCGCCGTGCTTCGCCATGAACTCCGCGAAGTCCTCGGGGGTGTCCTCGCCGCGCTGGCGCTTCTCGAGCAGCTCGTTGAGGTCGCCGAGCATCTCGTCGATGGCCTGGCGGTCCTCGTCGGTGGCGTTCTCGAGGGCCTGCTTCATGCCGGCGAAGCGCTGGTCGAGCATCTCGCGGCCGAGCAGGTCCTTGATCTCGTCGTACTTCTCACGGGCCTCGCGGCTCTGCCAGTCGTACGACGACAGCTCGCTCACCGCGGCCGCTGTGTTGGCCGGCAGCCCTTCGAGCTGCATCTCGCGCAGCGCGCGGTCGCCGTCGTCCATCTGCACGTCGCGGGCGAGCTGCTTGCGCTCCTCGAGCACCGCCTCGTCGAGCAGGCGGCGCACCTCCTCGAGGGTGCCGTCGAGGTTGTGACGGGCGGTGAGCTCGCGACGGCGCTCGGCGACCCGGCGGGCGAGGTCGTCGAGCCCCTGCTGGTCGCGACCGCCGCGGCGCAGGAACTCGCGCATCGCGCGCTCGGGCGAGTAGCCGGCCATGACGTCCTCGCCGATCGCGTCGAGCGCCTCGGAGAGGTCGACCGGCGCGGCGAGCGGGTCGCCGCCGGCGTAGCGGCCGTAGCTCTGCGCGCTGCGGCGCGAGGTGTGGAGGTTAGCCATAGATGGTCTCGCCCCGTCCGGACTCCTTGGAGATCTTGCGCGCGAGGTAGAGGCCCTCGAGCGCCAGCTCGATCGCGCCGGCGCGCTGGCCGTCGTTGGTGGCTCCGACCCGGGCGCAGATGTCGTCGTAGAGCTCCGACTCGCCCAGCGGTGGCAGTCCGGTGAGGAAGTCGCGCGCGGTGACCTGCTCACCGGTGGTGACCATCGTGCCGTTCTCGATCGCCTCGACGAGCAGCGAGAAGTCGAGGCCGCGGAAGGTGCCGCGCACGGTCTCGGCGGTCGCGGTGCGCAGCAGGTGGTTGAGCACGTCGAGCTCGCGGCCCTCCTCGCCCGACTCGAACTCGATCTTGCCGCCGAGCACGTCGACGGCGGTCTCGAGGTCGACGATGCGCGCCACGGCGTGGTCCTCGCCCTGCACGGTCGCGCGGTGGATCGCGGCCGCGGCGATGGTCTCGGCGCCCGCGATCGCGAAGCGCGCCGAGACGCCCGAGCGCTGGTCGACCGAGGACGACTCGCGCAGGTTGCGGGTGAACCGGGCCAGGATCTCGATCAGGTGGTCGGGGACCTCGGCGGTCAGCTCCGCCTCCTGGCGGATGACCGCGACCTCGTCCTCGAGCTCGGTCGGGTAGTGGGTGCGGATCTCGGCCCCGAACCGGTCCTTGAGCGGGGTGATGATGCGCCCGCGGTTGGTGTAGTCCTCGGGGTTGGCGCTGGCCACGACCAAGACGTCGAGCGGCAGGCGCAGCACGTAGCCGCGGATCTGGATGTCGCGCTCCTCCATCACGTTGAGCATCGCGACCTGGATGCGCTCGGCGAGGTCGGGCAGCTCGTTGATCGCCACGATGCCGCGGTGCGAGCGCGGGATCAGCCCGAAGTGGATCGTCTCCGGGTCGCCGAGCGAGCGGCCCTCGGCGACCTTCATCGGGTCGACGTCGCCGATGAGGTCGGCGACGCTGGTGTCGGGGGTCGCGAGCTTCTCGGCGTAGCGCTCGTCGCGGTGGCGCCACTCGATCGGCAGGTCGTCGCCGAGCTCGGCGGCGCGACGCACCGAGGCGTGGACGATCGGCTCGAAGGGGTGCTCGCCCAGCTCGGAGCCGGCGATGACCGGCGTCCACTCGTCGAGGAGGCCGACCAGGGTGCGCAGCAGCCGGGTCTTGCCCTGGCCGCGCTCGCCGAGCAGCACGATGTCGTGGCCGGCGATCAGAGCGCGTTCGACCTGCGGGATGACGGTGTCCTCGAAGCCGTGCAGGCCGGGCCAGGGGTCGCGGCCGTCGCGCAGCGCGGCGAGGAGGTTGTCGCGCAGCTCGGCTCGGAGGGTCTTGTGGACGTGGCCGGACTCGCGGAGCTGGCCGACGGTGGAGAGGGAGGGAGCGGACGTCGCAGAGGTCACTCCTTCACGCTACGCCGGTCCCCTAGGACGACGACTCCGAACCGGAGGCTGCCTCCGCCAGGTGCGGCAGGAGGCGTACGACGTCCGGCGGGAGGGTCACGCCGTCCGGGCTCGCCGGGTCGACCGCCATCCACAGGTCCTGGTCCGGCCAGCCCCCCGCCAGCTGGGCGAGCGAGACCTCGACGGCACTCGCCCGGTCGACGCCGGCGTTGGAGAGGGTCTCCGCGGTCGTGAAGACGGGCACGTAGTGCACACCGTCCTGCTCGACCACCGGCAGCGCCAGCGCACCCTCGGGTGGCGCCTCGACGTCGTCGGGCAGCTCCTGCGGCAGCAGCGCGGTGCCGACGGCGAGGCGGATGAGCACCGCCTCGGCCTCGGCCTGGGCGTCGGTCCGGTCCTGGGGTGCGTGGGTCACGAGGGTCCTCTCGGTGCGGGGCGGCTCTCGGAGATCGCCGGTATCCCCGGCGCCGGGGCTTCACGCCTGGTCCGTCGGTACCGATCCGCGGCTGTCGTCACGGCTATCGTCACCAGGGTGCTGGCCGAGGACTGCCCCTGCGGCACGGGACTGCGCTACGACACCTGCTGCGGCCGGCTCCACCGCGGAGCCTCGAAGGCCGCCTCGCCCGAGGAGCTGATGCGCTCGCGCTACGCGGCGTACGCCGTGGGCGCCCTCGACCACGTGTTCCGCACCTGGCACCCGCGCACCCGGCCGGCGACCCTCGAGCCCGACCCGGGGCTGGAGTGGACGGGCCTCGAGGTCGTCGACGCGAGCGGTGACGAGGTGGAGTTCGTCGCGCACTGGCGACGCGACGGACGCGCGGGCCGGCTGCGCGAGCGCAGCCGCTTCGAGCACCGCCGCGGGCGGTGGGTCTACGTCGACGGCGACGTGTCCTGATCTGCGACGTTGAACATCCAGTTCACGCCGAAGCGGTCCTTCACCTGACCGTAGTGGTCGCCCCACACCTGCCGCTCGAGCGGGACGTCGACGTTCCCGCCCTCGGCGAGCGCCTCGAACCACCCGGTCACCGTCTCGACCGCGTCGCCGCTGATGCACAGGTGGCCGTTGGGCGTCGAGCCGGTCTCGCCCGGAGGCAGGTCGGACCCCATCAGGCGCAGCCCGGCGTCGGTGACGAGCCGTGCGTGCATGACGCCGTCCGGCGGGACCCCCGAGCCCTCCTCGCTGCTGTCGGGGAGGCCGTAGTGGTCGAAGGTGACGATGTCGAGCTCGCCGCCGAACACGTCGCGGTAGAAGGTCATGGCGGCGCGGGCGTCGCCGTCGAAGAGCAGGTACGGCGTGAGGTCGATCATCGGGGCTCCTGGGTGTCGGGGACGGGTCCACCGGAGCAGACCGCGATCGACCCGCGGACTCATCGCTCAGGCGACGGATCGGACCCTTGCCGGCAGCTCGACGCTGACGATCGTGCCCTGACCGACGACGGAGTGGATCGACACCCGGCCGCCGTGCTCCTCGGCGAGCCGACGGACGCTCGAGAGCCCGAGTCCGGTGCCGCCGTCGTCCGTGGCCAGCCCACCGCGCTGGAACTCGTCGAAGATCGTGTCGAGGTCCTCCTCGGGGATGCCCCGGCCCTGGTCCGAGACCGTGAGCCGCACCGACTGCTCGGTGCTGTGCACGTCGACGGCGATCGGGTCGCTCGCGGAGTACTTCATCGCGTTGCCGACGAGGTTGGTCACGACCCGCTCCATCGCGGCCCGGTCGACGAGGACCATGACGGGTGCGTCGGGCAGGTCGATGCGAGCCAGCTCGGAGGCGCTGCCCATCGTGGCGACCGTGTCGCGGGCCAGCTTGGCGAGGTCGAGGGGCTCCGGTCGGAGGGTGGTGCTGATGGAGTGGTGGGTGGCGTAGCCGACGAGGTCGCTCATCATCTGCATCAGCCGGTCCGCGTTCGCGTCGATGCGGCCCAGGAAGTCGTCGCGCTTGTCGTCCGGCGCGTCGCGCACCAGCTCGGTGAACCCCTTCATCGCGGCGATCGGGGTGCGGAAGTCGTGGGCGATGGTGCCGAGGAACGACGCCTGCGCCTCCTCGAGGCGCTTGCGCTCGGTGAGGTCGCGCGTCACCTTCGCGAACCCGGTCAGCTCGCCGTGGTCGTCGTGGAGCGCGGTGATGACCACCTCGCCCCAGAAGCGGGTGCCGTCCTTGCGCACGCGCCAGCCGCTGTGCTCGACCGAGCCCTCGCGACGGGCGAGGTCGAGCAGCTCGAGCGGGAGCCCGGCGCGCCGGTCCTCCTCGGTGTAGAACATCGCGAAGCTGCGGCCGATGGCCTCCTCGGCGGTGTAGCCCTTGTGCCACTCCGCGCCGGCGTTCCAGGACTCGATGGTGCCGCTGGCGTCGAGCGCGATGATCGCGTAGTCGACCACCTGGCTCACCAGCAGCCGGAACCGCTCCTCGCTGCGCCGCAGCTCCTCCTCGAGGCGGTGGGCCTCGGTCAGGTCACGGGTGACCTTGCCGAACCCCACGAGCTGCCCGTCGTCGTCGTGGAGAGCCGTGATGGTGACGTCGGCCCAGAAGCGGGAGCCGTCCTTGCGGACCCTCCACCCCACGCTCTGGGTGCGACCGTGCACCCGGGCCTCGTCGAGCAGTCGGAGCGGGAGCCCGGCGCGCCGGTCCTCCGGGGTGTAGAACATCGCGAAGCTGCGACCGAGCGCCTCCTCGGGGGTGTAACCCTTGAGCCGCTGCGCACCGGCGTTCCAGGACTCGATCGTGCCGCTGCCGTCCAGCGCGATGATCGCGTAGTCGACCACCTGGTCGATCAGGCGGGCAGGGGCGGTCCCGGTCACGTCCGACACCCTAGGACCGCAGGCTCACCCGCGGAGGTGGAACGGCCCAGGACGTCGGGGTGGGTCAGGCCACCTGCAGACTGCGCTTCGAGAGGCCCAGCCAGAAACCGTCGATCACCTGGTCGCCCGGGACCTCCGGATCGCTCGCCGCGCCGAGGGTCACGAAGAGCGGGGTGAAGTGCTCGACCGTCGGGTGGGCGTAGGGCATGCCCGGAGCGCGCGTGCCGTACGCCGCCAGCTCGTCGACGTCGCCGCGGGCGAGCGCCTCGCCAGCCCAGGCGTCGAACTCCGAGGACCAGCCCGGAGCCTTGGCGTCCAGCGACCAGTCGGTGAGGAACGGGAGGCCGTGGGTGAGGAAGCCGGAGCCGATGATCAAGACCCCCTCGTCGCGCAGCGGGCGCAGCCGTCGACCGAGCTCCATGAGCCGCACGGGGTCGTGGGTGGGGAGCGAGAGCTGCAGCACCGGCACGTCGCCGGCGGGGTACATGATCGACAGCGGCACCCAGGCGCCGTGGTCGAGACCGCGGCTGGCGTGCTGGTGGACGGGCTCGCTGTCCGGCATCATCGCCGCGACCCGGCGGGCCAGCGCGGCGGCGGGCGGGGTGCGGTAGGTCATCTGCGAGTACTTCGGGTCGAACCCGCCGAAGTCGTAGACCAGCGGGGCGCCGTCCGCGGACAGCATCACGGGCGCCGACTCCCAGTGGGCGCTCACGATGAGCACCGCGGTCGGGCGCGGCAGGTCGCCCGCCCACGCGGCGAGCTGCGAGGACCACAGCGGGTCGTCGAGCAGCGGCGGCGCGCCGTGCCCGATGTAGAGGGCGGGCATCCGGTCGGGGGCGGTCGTCTCCATGGTGGGTTCAATTGTTGCAGCTTCAACTTCATTCCACCAGGGTCGTGCGGGCCCTGCTCGCCGCGGGGCCTGTCGGCTGGGACGATGGACCCGTGCAGATCCTGTCGATCCAGTCGTCGGTGGCCTTCGGTCACGTGGGCAACTCGGCCGCGGTGTTCCCGCTGCAGCGGCTGGGCCACGAGGTGTGGCCGGTCAACACGGTCCACTTCTCGAACCACACCGGGTACGGCGCCTGGCGCGGGCCGCTGCTCGACCCCGCCGACGTGCGCGAGGTCATCACCGGCATCGGCGAGCGCGGCGCGCTCGCGGGCGTCGACGCGGTGCTCTCCGGCTACCAGGGCGACCCCGCCGTCGGCGCGGTCATCCTCGAGGCGGTCGCCGCCGTGCGCGCGGTCAACCCGGGTGCGACGTACTGCTGCGACCCGGTGATGGGTGACGTCGGACGCGGGATGTTCGTGAAGCCCGGCATCCCGGAGTTCATGCGCGACACCGTCGTGCCGCAGGCCGACGTGCTGACGCCCAACCACTTCGAGCTCGACTTCCTGGCCGGCGGCTCGACCTCGACCCTCGACGAGGTCCTCGACGCCATCGACGAGGTGCGCGACCGCGGACCCCGCGACGTCCTGGTCACCTCGGTGCTCCACGAGGGGTCGGAGGCCGACTCCCTCGACGTCGTCGCCGTCTCCGACACGGGTGCGTGGGTGGTCACCACCCCGCTGCTCCCCATCGCCCCCAACGGCTGCGGTGACGTGACCGCGGCCCTCTACCTCGCCCACCTGCGCACCACCGGCTCCCCCGCGCTGGCCCTCGAGCGCACCACCGCCACCGTCTTCGCGATCCTCGAGCAGACCCTCGACGCCGGCACCCGCGAGATCCAGCTCGTCGCCGCCCAGGACGCGATCGCCGAGCCCCCGCACGCCTTCGCGGCCCGCCAGCTGCGTTGAACGGCGTCACCCGTTGAACGGCGTTCCGCTGCTCGACGTCCTCGGCACCTTCGTCTTCGCCGTCTCGGGCGCGCTCGTCGCGGTGCGCGCGCGCCTCGACCTGTTCGGCACCCTCGTGCTCGGCTTCGCCACCGGCCTCGGCGGCGGGCTCGTGCGCGACGTGCTGCTCGGCGACGTCCCGCCGGTCGGGCTCACCGAGTGGCCGCTGCTGGCGGCGGCCGTGGTGGCCGGGGCGACGACGTTCTGGTGGCACCCGGCGTTCTCGCGGTGGGAGCCGCTCATCCTGCTGCTCGACGCGGCCGGGCTCGCGCTGTTCTGCGTCAACGGCGCGCTGAAGGCCTCCGACGCCGGCCTCGACGTGGTGCCCGCGGCGCTGCTCGGCATGATCACCGGCATCGGCGGCGGGATCATCCGCGACGTCCTCGCCAACCGCGTGCCGGTGGTGCTCGAGGGCGGGTGGTACGCCGTGCCCGCCCTGACCGGTGCGCTGTGGGCCGCCACGGCTCACGGGCTCGACCTCAGCGCCCCCTTCGTCGTCGCCCCCGGCATCGCCGTCTGCTTCGGCTGGCGCGTCCTCGCCCTGCGCCGCGGCTGGTCACCGCGCCCCGCGCGGCACCCCGGTGGTTGAGGAGGGCCGCTGGGCCCGTCTCGAAACCACTCCCCGCCGACAGTGGTTTCGAGACAGGACTTCGTCCTTCCTCAACCACCGGCATGACAGGACTTCGTCCTTCCTCGACCACCGGAAGGGTCAGAACGAGTCCTGGATCGTGATCCGGTCCCAGCTCACCGGGAGGTCGTCGAAGCTGGTGCAGTCGAGCACGGCGGTCGCGCCGACCTCGACGGTGCCGCTGGTGCAGGTGAGGGTGGCGTTCACCGCGGTGCCGAGCAGCAGCCGGATCTCGACGAAGGCCGAGTCGGAGTCGCTGCGGTCGTTGGTGACCCGCAGGCCGGTGACGTCGGCGTCGCCGAGCTCGTCGGCAGTGACCTCCCAGCCGTCGCCGTAGTCGAACCCCGCGACCGAGAACGCCTCGCCCTCGGTGATGCTCAGCGGGTTGTCGGGCCCGCCGGGGGTGTCGTCGTTCACGGTGTCGTCGACGCGGCTGGCGAGCACCGCGATGCCGACGCCGCAGCCGGCGATCATCAGCACCAGGACGAGCGCGCAGCCGAGCAGCACGTTGCGCCCGACGTTGCTCTTCTGCTGCGGGGCGGCGTAGTAGGGCTGGCCGTAGCCGGGCTGACCGTACGACGGCACGCCGGGCGCGCCGGGGGCCAGCGGGCGGAAGGAGTCGCTCCACGAGCTGCCGTTCCACCAGCGCTCCTGGTCGCCCTGGGGATACCAGCCGGCGGGCGGGAGGCGGTCGCCGGGCGCGGGTTCCTGCGTCACGAGCGGAAGCCTGCCACGAGCGCGGCGGCGCGCGCGGAGGTCAGCACGTCCTCCAGCGGGACCGGTCGACCGTCGGGGCCGGCCAGCGGCACGCGCCAGTTGGGGTACTCGTCGACGGTGCCGGGCTGGTTCTGCGCACGGCGGTCGCCGACCGCGTCGACGAGGGCGACGTTGAGCAGCCGGGCCGGCGTGAGCGCGAGGTAGCGGTGGAGGGCTGCGACGACGCGCTCCTCGTCGACGTCGCCGGGCTCGAGCAGGCCGCGGCGGCGCAGCTCGTCGAGCCAGGCGTCGACCTCGGTGCGGGCGGCGGCGAGGTCGGCGTCGAGGTCACCGTCGAGCAGGCCGAGGCGGTGCTGCAGGCGCACCTGGTCGCCGGCGAGGTAGCCCGCGGTCGGCGGCAGGTCGTGGGTGGTCACGGACGCCATGCACCACTCGCGCCACTGCTCGGCGGGCAGCGGGCCGTCGGTGCCCTGCTCGAACCACAGGATCGAGGTGCCGAGCAGCCCGCGGCGCGCGAGGTAGGAGCGCGCCTCCGGCGGCACGACGCCGAGGTCCTCCCCCACCACGACGGCGCCGGCGCGGTGCGCCTCGAGGGCGAGCACGCCGATGAGCGCCTCGTGGTCGTAGCGGACGTAGGTGCCCTGGTCGGCCGACGCCCCGACCGGGATCCACCACAGCCGGAACATCCCGAGCACGTGGTCGACGCGCACCCCGCCGGCGTGCCGGAGCACGGAGCGGATCAGGTCGCGCAGCGGCGCGTAGCCGAGCTCGGCGAGCCGGTCGGGCCGCCACGGCGGCTGGCTCCAGTCCTGACCGAGCTGGTTGTAGGGGTCGGGCGGTGCGCCGACCTGCACGCCCTGGGCGTAGACGTCACGCATCCGCCACGCGTCGGCGCCGCCGGGGTGCACGCCGACGGCGAGGTCGTGGAAGACCCCGAGCCGCATGCCGGCGCCGGTCGCCTTGGCCTGGGCGAGCTGCAGCTGCTCGTCGAGCACCCACTGCAGCCAGCAGACGAACGCCACCTGCTCGGCGTGCTCCTCGGCGTACGCCGCCACAGCGGGGCCGTCGGCGTCGTGGAACTCCTCGGGCCAGGTGCGGGCGTCGTTGCCGAACTCCTCGGCGAGGACGTTCCACACCGCGAACAGCCGCAGCGCCTCCCCCTCGCGCTCGACGTACGACGCCAGGTCGAGCTCTCGACCGACGCTGCGCGGCGCGGCGTGCACGAGCCGCAGCGCCGCCCGCTTCGCGGTCCAGGCGCTGTCACGGTCGACGGCGTCCTCGGGCGCGAGCCAGGGCGCGAGGTCGGCGTGCAGCTGGTCGACGGCCGCGCGCTCGGAGGCCGGCAGCTCGGCGTACTCCGGGATCCGCTCGACGCGCAGGTAGAGCGGGCTGGGGAAGCGCCGCGTGCTGGGGAGGTAGGGCGAGGGCTCGAGCGGGGCGAGCGGCTCGGCCGCGTGGAGCGGGTTGACGAGCACGTAGTCGGCGCCGAGACGGCTGCCCGACCAGACGGCGAGGTCGGTGAGGTCGGTGAGGTCCCCGAGCCCCCAGCTGCCGGCCGAGCGAACGCTGTAGAGCTGGGTCGCGAACCCCCAGCTGCGCCCCTCGTGCGGCACGCCCAGCCAGGCCGGGGTGACGACGAGCTCGGCCCGGGTCGTGCCGTGCGGGGTGGTCGCCAAGAGGTGGTGGTAGCCCAGCGGCAGGTCGTCGGGCACGGCGAACGTCGCCTCGCCGACCAGCGCGCCGTCCACCGGCCGCGGGTCGACCCAGCGGTCGACCTGCGCGAGCGGGCGGGTCTGCCCCGCCTCGGTCACCACGCTGACCGCGACGCCGTCGCCGTGCGGCACGTGCACCGGCACCGTCGTGGGCTCGCCCTGGACGCACACCACGCACGGCGGGAGCGTGCGACGCCACGGCTCGTCCTCCCGCGTGGCGCGCGCCGCCTCCGGGTCCGCGGTCGCCACGCCCATCGCGGTCAGCACCGCCTCGATGGTCTCGGCGGAGACCACGACCGTGCGGCCGCGCCAGTCGGTGAACTCCGTCGCCACGCCGTACGCCTCGGCCAGCCGGGTCAGTGCGTCGCTCGGCGCAGTCACGGGAGGACTCTCCCACGGTCGACGTTCAGTACGACCGCCCGTCGGCGTACCGCTCCCGACGACTGTGGCGGCCCTTGCCCTTGTTGCGCATCTTGAACGTCGGCAGTTGCGAGTCGCAGTTGGGGCAGACCAGCCGCAGGTTGTCACGATGGTTGTTGCCGGAGTCGCCGTCGACGTGGTCGAGCACGAAGGCCAGGGGAAGCCCGTTCCAGGTCGCGGGGGCCAGGCAGATGGCGCAGCGACCGCCCTGCTCGTCGTTGATGTAAGTCCGTACGTAGTGCCCGCGAGAGGTCGCCGGGTTGCACGTTCCCGTCTCGAGCCAGCGTGCCACGTTGGCCCGCCTCTCGAGTTCTCGCTGACACCGGACGCTGCAGTAGACCTGCTGATGCCGCTTGACCAGCTCGGCCCCACAGCCTCGACACTCCCGCATGCGGTCGAACCTAGGCTGGGGCACCGACAACGGCGGTCGAGGCGCGGCGTCCTGGAGCCGCCTGGGGGACTCGAACCCCCAACCTTCGCATTACAAGGGCGCTGCGCTGCCAGTTGCGCCAAGGCGGCACGGGACGGTCGACCGTCCCGAGTGGTCAACCTACCCAGGAGCGCCGTCGGCGCTAGCCTCGGCCTGTGGCCCTGCGCATCGTGGCGAGCCGGCCGGACCCGGCGATCGTGACCCTGCCCTGGTCGCTGCCGCTGGAGGAGTGGGGCGAGCCTCACGTCGTACCGCTCCCCCGGGGGCTGTCGCGCCACGTCGTGCGGATCGTGCGGCTGCGCGACCGGGTCTACGCGGTCAAGGAGACGGTCGAGGACATCGCGTTCCGCGAGTACCGCCTGCTGCGCGACCTGCACCGCCTCGGCCTGCCGGCCGTCGTGCCGCAGGGCGTGGTGACCGGGCGGGTCGACGCCGACGGCGAGCCGCTGCCGAGCGCGCTGCTCACCGAGCACCTGCGCTTCTCGCTGCCCTACCGCAGCCTCTTCAGCCACGGCCTGACCCACGACAGCCTGCCGAGCCTCGTCGACGCGATGGTCGTGCTGCTCGTGCGCCTGCACCTCACCGACTTCTTCTGGGGCGACGTGTCGCTGTCCAACGTGCTCTTCCGCCGCAGCGCGGGCGGCTTCGCGGCGTACCTCGTCGACGCCGAGACCGGCGAGCTGCGGCCCTCGCTCAGCCGTCAGATGCGCGAGTACGACGTCACCATCGCCACCGAGAACGTCTTCGCCGAGCTGCTCGACCTGCAGGCCAGCGAGTCGCTGAGCTACGAGGTCGAGGCCCACGACATCGTGCAGCTGCTCGAGGAGCGCTACACCGCCCTGTGGACCGAGCTGACCCAGGAGGAGGAGTTCTCCGCCGACGAGCTGTGGCGCATCGAGCAGCGCGTCGAGCGGCTCAACGACCTCGGCTTCGACGTCGACGAGCTCGACATCGTCACCGACTTCGACGGCGACCGGGTGCTCATCCAGCCGAAGGTCGTCGAGGCCGGCCACCACCAGCGCGAGCTCCAGGGACTGACCGGCCTCCACGTCGAGGACGCCCAGGCCCGCCGCCTGCTCAACGACCTCGCGGCGTTCACCGCCCACTTCAACCTCGGCCGCGAGGACCGCTCGCTCGTCGCCGCCCGCTGGCTCGACGACGTCTACACGCCCATCACCGCGATGGTGCCGCCCGAGGCGCGCGGCAAGCTCGAGCCGGCCGAGGTCTTCCACGAGGTGCTGCAGCACCGGTGGTTCCTCGCCGAGCAGGCCGGGCACGACATCGACACCTTCGACGCGGCCCGCGACTACATCGACAACGTCCTGGCCCACAAGCCGGAGGAGGCGCTCACGAGCGCCGCGGCCGACGAGACGGCCGAGTCCTAGGACTCGCCGTCGTCCGCCGGGGCGAGCTCGGTCGGCACGAACTCTCCGACCTCGAAGGTGCCGTTGGTCTGCAGCATCACGCCCTGCACGCCGACCGGGCGCCCGTCGGCGTAGGTGATCAGCGCGACGTCAGCGGGGCGCCGGATCGAGGAGCCGACCGCGATGGCGTACGCCGCTCCCCCGGTGGTGCCGGAGGTGTAGCTCCACCCGACCTGGCCGTTCTCGCCGTCGACCCGGTTGGGGCCCGAGCGCACGTGGGTGTGGCCGCCGAGCACGAGGTCGGCGCAGCCGCGGGCGAGCGCCTCGCGCCCGAGGTTGGCGTCGTGCACCAGGATCGTCCCGATGCGATCGCCTCCCTCGTCGGCGGCGCAGGCGGCGTCGGCGACGCGGGTCTCGACGTCGGAGAACGACAGCCCGCTCTCGTCGCGCCAGTTGCCGAGGCCACTGGAGCGCGGGTCGCCGACCCCGAGCAGCCGCACCCCGTCAGGACCGTCGACGACCTCGCCGTCCAGCAGCGTCCAGCCGTGGCTGTCGAGGTAGGAGCCGACGAAGTCGCCGTTGTCGTGGTTGCCGGTCACGGCCCAGCGGGCGTCGGCGTAGGGCCCGGCGCCGAACGCCGCGTCGAGCGAGTCGAGGGAGAAGGCCTCCCAGGTGCTGCCCGTCGAGGTGTCGTCGCCGGCGTCGAAGACCGCGGTCGCGCCGGCCCGGTCGCCGATCGCGCGGGCGACCTGGTCCATGCCGATGTTGTCGTGGCGGTCGGTGACCATCACGACGACGTTCTCGCCCTCCTCTGGCGTGCGCAGCTCGAGCTCGGCCGCCGCCGCGGCGGCGTCGCTGTAGAAGTCGAGCCCCTTCTGGTAGGTGCTGACCGCGCTCTCGATCAGTCGACGCGTCTGGCTGGTGGTGACGTCGCCGCGCACCTCGACGCCGTCGAGCTCGGCGGGCACCGGGACCTCGGGGCCGAGGAACTCCGAGAGGCTCTGCCACGACCGGCCCTGGCTGACGCTCTCGTCGTCGTCGAGCCCGCCGCCGCTCCACGGCTGGGTCACGCCGACCACGACCAGGGCGGCCACGACCACCACGGGCACGGCCCGGGGGCTCCGGGCCGCGCGGAGCAGCTCGCGGCGGCGGGTCGCCCCGACGGCTGCCCACGCCAGCAGCGGCACGGCGGCGAGTGCGCCCCCGCGCAGCGCCGCGCTGAGCGCGAGGTCGCCGAGGACCTCGCGCACCCGTGATTCGACGCCCTCGGGCTGGCTGGCGATGAAGGCGTAGCGCTGGACGAGCTCCTCGAAGCTGCCCGCCGTGGTCTTGCCGAGCTCGACGTCGACCCCGATCCGCTGCCCGGTCACGATGCGGACGTCGGGCAGCACCGGGCCGGCGTCGACGACCAGGTGGCCGCTCAGCGTCGGGTGCACGACCGCGTCGTGGCTCGCCAGCGTCGTCTCCCGGCTGCTGGAGAGGAACAGCACCGAGCCCGCGACGGCGGTCAGGACGAGCCAGACGCCGGCGTACGCCGAGAAGCGAGCGAGATGCCTCAAGCGCGGGCCTGGGAGATGGCGTACAACGCCACCGACGCGGCGACCCCCGCGTTGAGGGACTCGACCTGGTTGGCCATCGGGATCGAGACGAGCTGGTCGCAGGTCTCGGCGACCAGGCGCGACAGGCCGTCGCCCTCGGAGCCGACCACGACGACGAGCGGGCCGTCGGACAGCTCCAGCCCGGGCAGGGTGACGTCGCCGTCGGCGGCCAGGCCGACGACCATCAGGCCGGCGTCCTGGTAGGCCTTGAGCTGGCGCACCAGGTTGACCGTCTGGGCGACGGGGATGCGCGCGGCGGCACCGGCGCTGGTCTTCCAGGCGGCCGCGGTCATGCCAGCGGCGCGGCGCTCGGGGATGACGACCCCGTGGGCGCCGAACGCCGCCGCGCTGCGGATCGCCGCGCCGAGGTTGCGGGGGTCGGTCACCTGGTCGAGGACGACCACCAGCGGCGGCTCGCCCATCTCGCGAGCGCGGTCGAGCAGGTCGTCGGGGTGGGCGTACTCGTAGGCCGGGATCCGCGCGGCGAGGCCCTGGTGGACCGCCCCGCTCGTCATCCGGTCGAGCTCGCCCTTGCTGACCTCGAGCAGGCTGATGCCGCCCTCGGCCGCCAGCCGGAACGCCTCGCGCAGCCGACCGTCACGCTCGGCGCCCTCGGCGACGTAGAGCCCGTTGACCGGCACGCCCTCGCGCAGCGCCTCGACGACGGGGTTGCGCCCGGCGATCCACTCGGCGTCGCCGGAGGTGCGCCGCTTGGGCCGGCTCGGCCCGGAGCGTTCCGCCTTCTGGGCGAGCTTGTAGGCCTTGTGGTTGGGGCGGTCCTTGGCCTTGGGCGTGGGGCCCTTGCCCTCGAGGCCGCGGCGCACCCGTCCGCCCGAGCCCGCGGTCGGCTTCTTGGTCGTCTTGCGGATCGAGCCCTTGCGCTGGCTGTTCCCTGGCATCAGGCGTCCTTCTGGGAGAGGGACCACACGGGTCCGTCGGGGGTGTCCTCGACCTCGATGCCGGCGGCCGCGATCTGGTCGCGGATCGCGTCGGCGGTGGCGAAGTCCTTGGCGGCACGGGCCTCCGAGCGCTGCGCGAGCAGGCCGGAGAGCAGGGCGTCGACCACGTCGCTCAGCCCGGCGTCGGTCTTCTGCGCGTCGGGCCAGGCCGGGTCGGCGGGGTCGAGGCCGAGCACGTCGAGCATGGCCCGCACCTGGGCGGCGTACGGCGCGGGGTCGCCGGAGCGGTTGCCCTCGCGCACGGTGTCGAAGAGCACGGCCACGGCGGCCGGAGTGCCGAGGTCGTCGTCCATCGCGTCGGCGAACGCCTGGGGCACCTCACCGGCCTCCTCCTCGCCCGCGCGCTCGAGGAACCCCTCGATCCGGCGGAAGCCCTGGGCGGCCTCGTCGAGCGCCTCGAAACTGAACTCGACGTGGCTGCGGTAGTGCGCGGCGACGAGGTAGAAGCGCAGCTCGATGCCGCGCACCCGCTTCAGCACCTCGGGGATGAGCAGGCTGTTGCCCAGCGACTTGCTCATCTTCTCGCCGGCGGTGGTGATCCAGGCGTTGTGCATCCAGTACGACGCGAACCGCTGGCCCGCGGCCCGTGACTGGGCGACCTCGTTCTCGTGGTGCGGGAAGCGCAGGTCGACGCCGCCGCCGTGGATGTCGAACGCCGAGCCGAGGTACTTGCCGGCCATCGCGGAGCACTCGATGTGCCACCCCGGACGCCCGCGGCCCCACGGGCTCGGCCACGACGCGGTCTCCGGCTCGGAGGCCTTCTTGCCCTTCCACAGCGCGAAGTCGCGCGGGTCGCGCTTGCCGCGCGGGTCGGCGTCGCCGGCGGCCTCCATGTCGTCGATGCGCTGGTGCGTCAGCTCGCCGTACGCCGGCCACGACTGCACGTCGAAGTAGACGTCGCCCGAGCCGTCCTCGGCCGGGTAGGCGTGCCCGGCCTCGATGAGGCGGGTGATCAGCTCGAGCATCTCGGGCACGTGCCCGGTCGCGGCCGGCTCGTAGGTCGGCGGCATGACGTTGAGCGAGGCGTAGGCGCGGTCGAGCTCGCGCTTCATGTCGTAGGCGAGGTTGTACCAGGGGCGGCCCTGCTCCTCGGCCTTGGCGAGGATCTTGTCGTCGATGTCGGTGGTGTTGCGGATGAAGGAGACGTCGTAGCCCTCGTGGCGCAGCCAGCGCTGCAGGACGTCGAAGTTCACCGCCGAGCGCACGTGACCCACGTGCGGCTCCGACTGCACGGTCAGCCCGCAGACGTACAGCCCAGCCTTGCCCTCGACGAGGGGCACGAAGTCACGGACCTCGCGGGTCTGGGTGTCGTAGAGCCTGAGCACCGTCCGAGTCTAGAGAGACCCGGCCGGGGTCACGATTCGCTGCTGGCCCTACTGCTCGGGCAGCTCGGCGATGTTGCCGAAGAAGTCGTCGATCTGACGGACGACATCGGTGAACTGGTCGAAGTCGACGGGCTTGGAGACGTGCACGTTGGCGTGCAGGTCGTAGCTCTTCGCGACGTCCTCCTGGGCCTGCGAGGTCGTCAGCACGACGACGGGGATGCGGCGCAGCTCGGGGTCGGCCTTGACCTCCTCGAGCACCTCGTGGCC
Organism: Nocardioides flavescens; assembly: GCF_009823805.1. GTDB lineage: Bacteria > Actinomycetota > Actinomycetes > Propionibacteriales > Nocardioidaceae > Nocardioides > Nocardioides flavescens. Next base: position 67,993 of record NZ_WUEK01000013.1, read on the forward strand.
CGACTTCTTCGGGAGGTTGAGGTCGAGCAGGATCAGGTCGGGGCGCACGGCGTCGGCGTACGGCGCGTCCTGGTGGAGGTACTGCATCGCCTCGACGCCGTCGGTCACGACGTGCAGCTCGGTCGAGAGACGTCCGGCGGCCAGCGCCTCGCGGGCGATCATCACGTCGCCCGGGTCGTCCTCGACCAGCAGCACCGACAGGGGCGCGTCAGGCGTGAGCGCGTGGCGAGGGTTCATCGTCGTCGACCGTTCCGAGGGGGGACTGGACCAGAGGGAGCGTGAACTGGAACCTAGCACCCGGTCCTTCGGGTTCGGCGAGCCAGATGCGCCCCCGGTGGAAGTCCACGATCTTGCGGCAGAGGGCGAGTCCGATGCCGGTCCCACCGTAGGCGTCGCGCAGGTGGAGGCGCTGGAAGATCGTGAAGATCCGCTCGGCGTACTGCGCGTCGATGCCGATGCCGTTGTCGGCGACCGTGACCACCCAGTGCGGCGGCTCGTCGAGGTCCGTGCCCGGGGCCGCGGTCACCTCGACCCACGAGGGACGCTCGTCGCTGCGGTACTTCACGGCGTTGCCGACGAGGTTCTGCAGCAGGGCGGTGAGCAGCGTCGGATCGCCGGGCACGGTCGGCAGCGGACCGCGGATGACCTTGACCCCACCGGCGGAGATCTGGTCGTCGAGCGTGCTCAGCGCACGGTCCAGGGCGACCCCGAGGTCGACCTCGGCGAAGTGCTCGGTGGTGCGCCCGACCCGGCTGAACGACAGCAGGTCGTTGATGAGGACCTGCATGCGCTTCGCACCGTCGACCATGAACCCGATGTAGGTGCGGGCTTTGTCGTCGAGCTGGTCGGAGTACTGCCGCTCGAGGAGCTGGCAGAAGTTGGTGACCTTGCGCAGCGGCTCGGACAGGTCGTGGGAGGCGACGTAGGCGAACTGCTCGAGGTCGTCGTTGGAGCGGGCCAGCTCGGCGCTGCGCTCCTGCAGGCGCAGCCGCGCGCGCTCGACCCGCTCGAGGTGGTGGAGCAGCTCGGCGCGCATCGTCTCGACGTCGATGGCCAGCGTCTCGATCTCCGCCGGGCCCTGCTGGTGGATCTCGGTCGACAGGTCGCCGTCGGCCACCGCACGGGTCTGCAGGACGAGCCCGCGGATCGGCTGCAGCACGGAGCGCCGCAGCCCCCGCGCGAGCAGGAACCCGACGGCGAGCAGCAGGGCCACCCCGACGCCGATGGCGACCCACACCCAGGTGAAGGCCCGCTCGCGCAGATGCTCGGCGTCCGCGGACTTCGTCAGCAGCCCGTCGTTCAGCTCCTGCAGGGCGGTGCGGATGTCGTCGAACTTCGCCTTGTTGGCCTCCGACACCGCGTCGGCGCCGACCCCGGCGTCACCGGCCCGGGTACGCGCGATGATCGGCTCGGCGACCTCGGTGTTCCAGGTCTCGTAGGCGTCGACGTACGCCGCGAGGAGGCGCTCGAGCTCGGGCTCGCCGTCGACGTAGCGCTGGAGGTTGTCGAGCTCCTCGGCGATCACCGGGACGGCGACGTCGTAGGCGTCGAGGAAGTTCTCCTTCTTGCCCGCGGCGAACCCCCGGACCCCGGTCTCCTGGCTGATCATCCCGTTGGTCGAGCGCGCCCGCGAGAGCAGCGCCGGGTCCCAGCGGTCGATCACGCTGTCACCGGCCTCCTTGGCCCGCACCAGCGCGGCGGTGACGACCACGACGAGCACGAGGATCAGGGCCAGGACGAGGACGATCGCCCGGTTGACCCGGCGTTCGAGGCTCCAGCTGTCGCTCTTCACCGCTGCCCTTCCTCCACGCCGGCCCTCACGCCGCCGAACCGGCGAGACTGAGCACGACGAGGGCCGTGTCGTCGGCCTCCTTCATCGAGTCGCGCGGCAGTGCGACCGGGAGCAGCGTCTCGATGGAGTCGCCGGTGCTGAGCGCGTCGGCGGCCACCTCGGCCAGCTCCTCGAGCCCGACGCTCGTGCGGCTCTCGGGCTGACGGTAGGCGTCGAGCAGGCCGTCGGTGTAGAGCACGACAGCACTGGAGTCGGGCAGCACCGCCCGGCTCACCGGCCAGTCCTCCTCGGCACGCTCGCCCGGGTGGAGGTCCTCGATGCCCAGCGGCGGGCCGACCTCGACGTCGAGGAACGACGCCGTCGTGCCCGCGCACAGCAGCGGCGGCGGGTGACCCGCGACCCGGGTCGTGACGCTGCGGTCGCGCTCGATGGTCAGGTCGCACGCGGTCGTGAAGACGCCCCCGCCACTCTCGGCGAACAGCAGCCGAGACAGGGCGGTGAGGATCTGCTCGGCCGGCACCCCGGCCAGCACCATCGCCCGCCAGGCCACCCGCAGGTGCACCCCGAGCGCGGCCTCGTCGGGGCCGTGGCCCATCACGTCGCCGATGATCGCGCGCACCCGGCCGTCGGTGGTCTCGACGACGTCGAAGAAGTCGCCGCCGAGCACCGCCCCCGCGCGGCCGGGCCGGTAGTGGCTGCGGCAGGCGACGAAGTCGGAGAGCAGCAGCGGCTTGGGCAGCAGGCCGCGCTCGAGACGGGAGTTCTCCGCGGCGAGCATCCGCTCCTCGCGCAGCTGGAACTCGGTCAGCTGCGCCATCCGCCGCTGCACGGCGTACTTGATGGTGCGGTCGAGCAGCTCGGGGGTGATGTCGTCCTTGACCAGGTAGTCCTGCGCGCCGGCGGCGACCGCCTCGACCCCCGTCCGGTCGTGGCGCCCGGTGAGCACGATGACCGGCGTGGTGACCTGCTGGGCGACGAAGCGGGTCAGGGCCTCCAGCCCGTGGGCGTCGGGCAGGCCGAGGTCGAGCAGCACGCAGTCGGGGTCGAGCGTCAGCGCCTCGATGCCCTCGGCGACCGAGCGGCGCCAGGCGACGTCCGCCTCGCCGTAGCCGACCTCGCGCAGGCACTCGCGCACGAGCAGCGCATCGCCCTCGTCGTCCTCGACGAGCAGCACCTGCGCACCGACCTGCGTCATGCCGCTCCTCCCCCGATGCCGTACGGACCTCCAGACCATCGGCAGCCTAGGGGCAGGCCTGACGTTCTGTGACGAATGTGGCGGAAGTGACCTACCGTGTCAGCGTGTCTCGGAACCCGCTGCGCCTCTCGCTCGCCGTCCTCACCCTCGCCCTGCTGCCGTGGGCGGCGCCGTCGGCCTCCGCTGCCCCCGCTCCCGAACGGGCGGGCGACCGGGCCGTGACCTGGACCCGGTGGGACGCCGGCAAGGAGCTGCGCCCCGGCGCCCGGTCGGGGCTGAAGGTGCGTCAGGGCTCGCTGGTGCTCGAGGGCGCGACCGCCCGCCGCACCTACCGCTCGACGTCCTACGACGTCGGCACGTGGACCTCGCCGTGGACCTCCCCCGGCCACGGCATCACCCAGCTCATCGCGTCCTGGTCGGCCACCACCCCGCGCAACTCGTGGGTCGAGACCCGGGTGCGGGTCACCGACGGCACCACGACCGGCCGCTGGCAGGTGCTCGGCCGCTGGACCTCCGGCGACAAGCACGTGCGCCGCACGTCGGTGCCCGGCCAGTCCGACGCCCTCGGCCGCGTCGACGTCGACACCTGGAAGTCCGCTTCCGCGACCGGCGCCACCGGCTACCAGCTGCAGGTGCGCCTGATGCGGCGCGCCGGCGCCACCAGCGCCGCCCCGACGGTCGCCTACGTCGGCGCCGCGGCCTCCGCCATCCCCGCCGGCGTGCCCGCGGTCTCGGCGCCCGGCCCGGCCTCGGCCGCCGGCACCGTGATCCCCGTGCCGACGTACTCGCAGATGATCCACGCCGGCCAGTTCCCGCAGTACGGCGGCGGCGGCGAGGCGTGGTGCTCCCCGACCTCGCTGTCGATGGTGCTCGGCTACTACGGCAAGCTCCCGACCTCGCTCGGCTGGGTCGGCGCCCGCACCGACCCGTTCGTCGCCGAGGCCGCCCGCCGCACCTACGACACGGCGTACGGCGGCACCGGGAACTGGCCGTTCAACACCGCCTACGCCGCCTCCCGCGGCCTCGACGCCTTCGTGACCCGGCTGCGCTCGCTCACCGAGGCCGAGCAGCTCGTCGCCGCCGGCATCCCCGTGATCACGTCGGTCTCGTTCGCCCGCGGCGCACTCACCGGCGCCCCCATCTCCTCCACCAACGGCCACCTCCTCGTCGTCGTCGGCTTCACCCCCTCCGGCGACGTCGTCGTCAACGACCCGGCCGGCGCCACCAACGCCGCCGTCCGCCGCACCTACTCCCGCGCCCAGTTCGAGGCCGCCTGGCTCGGCGGCTCCGGCGGCACCGCCTACGTCGTCCACGACGCCGCCCACCCCCTCCCCGCCTCCCCCGGCAACTGGTGAGGCGAACTACCGGCGGTGGGCGGGACGCGAGCAGTCGGTGGTTGAGGAAGGACGAAGTCCTGTCTCGAATCCACTCTCGGGGTACGCCGGCCCGGGAGCCGACCGACCGGTGGTTGAGGAAGGACGAAGTCCTGTCTCGAAACCACCTTCGCCGGCCCCGGAAGGATTGTTCTAAGGGTCGTCTCGGATGCTGATCGACGACGGCCTCGACGGGGCCTGAATGTCGGTGGTGACCTCTAGCGTTTGACTCATGACGGAGCATCTCGACCACGAGCTCGCGCAGGCCGTGCTGGCCTCCGCGACCCGGGTCGTGCGTGCCCGTCGTCTGGTCGAGGTCGAAGACCTCGAGACCCTCGCCGCGTGGGCCGACCTGCACACCGGACCCGCCGCCGGACGCTGGGACACACTGGCGCAGCTCGGTGGCCAGGGCACCCCGAAGGTCCGCGACCACTGCCTCGGCGAGATCGCGATCGCCCGCGGCACCGGCGTCGTGGCCACGTCGAACGCTCTGGCCGACGTCCTCGACCTACGGCACCGGCTCCCGCTGACCTGGGCCGTCGTACGCCGCGGCGAGGCGGAGGTGAGCGTCGCCCGTCGGGTCGCGAAGCTGTCACGGCACCTGCCGCTCGACTGTGTCGGGACCGTCGATCTAGCGGTCGCCCGGGTCATCGCCCGCGAGGCCGGCGGACGGGTCTTGGCGGTCGCAGAGGCAAAATCGTCGAGGCCGACCCCGCCCTCCACGAAGAACGCGTCGAGGCCGAGCGGTGACGTCGGTACGTCGGGATGTCCGCACCGACGAGCACGGCCTGCGCACCATCATCGCCAGGGTCGAAGCCGGCGACGCGCACTGGATCGACGCCACCCTCACCCGCGTCGTCGAGCTCATCGCACCCCGCCACCCCGACACCGGCGCCCAAGAGCTCAGGTCGATCGCGTTCGGGTGGCTCGCCCGCCCCGCCGAGCTCTTCAAGCTCCTCGTCGAGCACGAGCAACCCGGCCTCTTCGATGAAGAGGCCGAGCCGTCCCGGGCGACCGCGATACCCGCCGACCTCCTCAACGCCCTGCGCGACCTGAACCTCGAACCCCTGCGCCCCCGGACAGTGCTGTACGTCCACCTCCACCGAGCCGCGCTCCACGGCACCCCCGCCGTCGCCCGCATCGAAGGCCTCGGACCGAGCACGCTCACCGGGGTCACCGGCCTCCTCGCCGGCTGCAAGGTCACCGTGAAGCCGGTCATCGACCTCGCCGACCGCGTCCGGACCACGGCCTACGAGCATCCCGAGGCGTTGAAGGAACGGGTGCACCTCACCACCGGCGGCGACTACTGGCCCTACGCGGTCAACGTCAGCAGACGCGTCGACTACGACCATCCCACGCCGTGCACAGCGCAAGGTCCGCCCGGGCAGACCGGCACCCACAACTCCGGCCCCCTCGGCCGCCGACACCACAGGTGGAAGACCCACGCCGGCTACCAAGCACGACAATCAGGCGCAGGCCGCTACGCCTGGCTCACACCCCACGGCCTCGGCTACCTCGTCGACCACACCGGCACCCGACCCATCCCCGCACACCACGCCCGAATGATCATCGACGCCCCACCCGGCCTCGACCTCTACCCCGGCACCGAGATCGACCTCGACTGGCGCTGACCCGTCAGCGGCAGGCGGGCGCGTCCGGCAGCGGGGCCGGTACGCCGAGGCTCGGCATGCCGAGGGAGACTCCGGCGGGCACGGGGGCGGCGGTGCGGGCCTCCCAGGCGTCGCCGGACCGGGTACGGCGCACGCCGAGGACGCGGTCGGCGACGAGGTGGTGGGGTGCGGCGTAGGTGACCTCGACCGTGACGACGTCGCCGGGGCGCACGGCGGTGTCCGGAGCGGCGAAGTGGACCAGCCGGTTGTCGGGGGCGCGGCCGGAGAGACGCAGCGTCTCGGCGTCCTTGCGGCCCTCGCCCTCGGCGACCATGACGTCGATCGTGCGGCCGACCTGGCGCTTGCCCTCGGCCCAGGCGACCTCGGACACCAGCGCGGCGAGCCGCTCGTAGCGCTGGCGCACGACGGCGGGCTCGATCTGGTCGGGCAGCGTGGCGGCGGGGGTGCCGGGACGCTTGGAGTACTGGAAGGTGAAGGCGCTGGCGAACCGCGCCTCGCGCACGACCTCGAGGGTCTGCTCGAGGTCCTCCTCGGTCTCGCCGGGGAAGCCCACGATGATGTCGGTGGTGATGGCGGCATCGGGGATCGCGGCGCGGACCCGCTCGATGATGCCGAGGTAGCGCGAGCGCCGGTACGACCGCCGCATCGCACGCAGCACCTGGTCGGAGCCCGACTGCAGTGGCATGTGGAGGCTCGGCATGACGTTGGGCGTCTCGGCCATCGCCTCGATGACGTCGTCCGTGAACTCCGCCGGGTGCGGGCTGGTGAACCGCACCCGCTCGAGCCCCTCGATGCTCCCGCAGGCCCGCAGCAGCTTGGAGAAGGCCTGGCGGTCGCCGAACTCCACGCCGTAGGCGTTGACGTTCTGACCGAGCAGGGTGATCTCGCTGACGCCCTCGGCGACGAGCGCCTCGATCTCGGCAAGGATCTCGCCCGGGCGCCGGTCACGCTCCTTGCCGCGCAGCGCCGGGACGATGCAGAACGTGCAGGTGTTGTTGCACCCGACGCTCACCGACACCCACGCGGCGTACGCCGACTCGCGGCGGGTCGGGAGCGTCGAGGGGAAGACGTCGAGCGACTCGAGGATCTCGACCTGCGCCTCCTGCTGGACGCGGGCGCGGTCGAGCAGGGCGGGCAGCGAGCCGATGTTGTGGGTGCCGAAGACGACGTCGACCCACGGGGCCCGCTCGGTGATGGTGTCGCGGTCCTTCTGGGCGAGGCAGCCGCCGACGGCGATCTGCATGCCCGGGTCGGCCGCCTTGCGCGGCGCGAGGTGGCCGAGGTTGCCGTAGAGCTTGTTGTCGGCGTTCTCGCGCACCGCGCAGGTGTTGAACACGACGACGTCGGCGTCCTGGCCCTCGGCGGCGGCGACGTAGCCGGCGTCCTCCAGCAGCCCCGCGAGCCGCTCGGAGTCGTGCACGTTCATCTGGCACCCGTAGGTGCGCACCTCGTAGCTGCGCATGACCACGGCAGTTTACGGCGGGGAACGGCGTGGAGATTCATCGCGAACAGCGGATACGTGAGGAACCCACCCATGACGACCAACGGCCAGACGGTCCATGACCTGCTCAGAGAAGTGGCGTTAGCACGTGGACTCCGACGCTCGACCTACCTCCACTACCAGCGCCTTCTGACCCGCCTCGACCTGCTCGACAGGGAGGTTGGGGAGGTTGCACAGGGGGACGTGGTCGAGTCCCTATGGAGCATCGACAGCCCCAACACGAGACGGGCAGCCGTCATCTGCCTTCGGTCGGTCTTCGGGTGGCCCATGAAGATTCCTCGCGGCATCCCAAGGCGCTACGACCTCCCAGACGAGGACACGCTTCGTCTGGCGCTCATGACGACTCCACACGAGCCCAGAGGGCTTCTCATGATGTACGCGGGCCTTCGCATCGGGGAGGCGTGCGCCATCACGTCGTCGGACGTCACGGGCGACCGTCTTCGCGTCGACAAACAGGTGCAGCAACTGCACGAAACCGGCAAGCCGACAACGACCAAGGTCGGCCCGACGAAGTCGGGCGTAGCCGAGGTGGTCATACCCCACTTCCTGACGGGGGTCGTCCTGTCGCTGGACAAGACGACCAAGCCCGACGTGGTCAGAGAGTCCATCCGACGCGCTGGACTCAAGGTTGGCATCCGGCTCAACCCGCACATGTTGCGCCACTGGTACGCGTCGACCATGTTGGCCCGCGGCGTGCCCCTCTCCGTTGTCTCCGAACAGATGCGTCACTCGGACATCGCGGTCACTCTCCGCACCTACAGCCAGGCGAACACCAGCCGGACCATTCACGACACGTTCGGATAGGGCCACCCGACGCCCCTGAGGGGCTCCTGACAGCCCAGCGAATTCGGCTCGGACAGGACGACCGGGTCAAATTCGACGGCGCTGAGAAAACAATTCCGGAATGCACGCAGGTCTGTTCAGAATAAAATCTAGATGGTAGACTAGATGCACAGAGCAATCGTTCTAGCGTGACGCAAAGAATGGCATTCTGTGGTATAATTAGAGTAGGCAATCAAAGGCCTCCGCTACCAGAAATGAAGCATTCCTCAGAAACTTTCTCCTCAATGTGAAAGATGCCGAAGGTCCCCTCTCGTCTGGTAGCGAGAGGGGACCTTTTCATATTGAGAAAGATAAAACATGACGATATTTGAGAGAAAGCAAAAGTGGCTTGGCCTTGTAATGCGGTCGAACTTGACCAACGCACAAAAGGTTTTTGCTTACGCGGTCTTCGACCGCATGTATGGTGATAAGTTGTGGTCTTTTCCTACGACTGAACAGTTAGAAGAAGCAACCAACTTAAATCGCTCTAAGTTTGGCGCACATAGGCGTGCCCTTTTTGCATCAGGGGCAATGACCGGGGACAAAAAGCACCATCACGGCCAGTGGGCAAACTACACCTACACCTTGAACTTGGACTGGGACGGTGAAGTTGACCGTGTTCCTTCAGGACCAAACCCTGTTCCCTGAGGGCACAACCGTGGTCCCCGTGGGTAGGCGCCGTATTCCTCGCGGGATGAGTAATCTATCAAACAATCACTCAAAGAATCATTCAAAGCAAACTATCAAGACAGCGCGACGCAGTCGCGCCCTTAGTAGTCAGAGAAGGAAAGAGGAATTAGGAAGACTTGCCCAGTCTTCTTCATTCTCTTGGAACCCAATCCCTGCTAATAATGGCAACGAGCCAAGGGCGAGTTGCTTCCACAGACCGCCGTGGACCCTACGGGGACGCGGCATTAGCGAGGGGAAGGACCCCCTCCAATTAAGATGAAGGAGATACAAAAACCATGCAAGAGCATGAACTAAACCTCCTGCGGCTGACGCAGGAGAGCAACGCGGCAAATAGACAGGCCGCAGAGTACGAAGAGTCTTGTCGTACGGTCGTCGGGGGGTTTCTGAGCGCGAGCGATGTCTGCAAACTGTTCGCCGACGATTCGGATTGGCAGCAAGCACCAGGCGCTAGCGCACGCCGCGTCATTTCTGAGAAGGGCCTGCCCTTCCTAGAGGTTGGACCGGGCCGATTCAGCGTATTCCACCCAATCAGGTTGCCAAAGGGGGCCGCATGACCGACGCAGTGGCGGTGCCGCAGCCTTGGGAAGCCGAGGAGATGAATGAGCAGACCTACTTAAGGTGGGCCGAGGTCAAAGAGCAGAACGGCAAGACACTTGTTGTTCAGACGCTAGTGAATGGCTACCAGTCGCACGACGGCGACTGGGTCGCAGACAGCCTCGTGTACACGGCTCTGCGCGGTGGCGAGGTACTCGCGGTCATTGACGAGGACTCGGATGAGCGCCAGGTCGAGGACTACGTCGTAGTAGAGCGTCGAGTCGTGAACGAATGACGGCGAAGGCTGGTCACCGTGAAGTCCTCACGGTGACCAGCCGGCTCAGATTGACCATAGCGCGAGGGGCGATAAAAACATCTCCTGGTCACTGCCCTGACGACCTTGTCATAGAGAGCACTAAAGGGGGCGCCACTGTCCGTCGCAAGTATTGCCAGGGGCTCGACTTGCCCGTCTCAGTCATAGAGCACCGATGTCTACGACCCACCTTGAAGGGCCGGAGATGGTGTCGCGTCGTGCCGACACCCAGTGGTGCTAATTCGTGGCTCCGGGGAACGGCAGATACCCGTAGGCCCGGGGGCACAGGCCGACGTCTTGCCCGTTGAGACTCAGTGCCGCCGACCACGAGGAGACCCCCCGCTTACCCAACTCGCCGAGCACGTCTGTTGGGAACAGGGCCGAAATGACCCGACCGTCGACCGTCGCAGAGGCGTCCAGGCTTTGTTGCTGGGCGGTCTCGTCGAAGTAGAAAGACTCGACCTGCTGACCGTCCTGAAACTTCACGCCCATCTGCCCGCCGTAATTCTCGGTGGAGTCGTAGGCCGTCACGGAATAGAGAGCGGTCCCGATGGCAGGGACCGGCTCACCCCGGAACTCCATGAGCAGTCCGGTGTTGCTCTCAACAAGGGTGACACGAGTATTCCTCGACCCCTTCAAGACACACGTTGCGACAGTCGCTAACTCGTAAGTCGCCTCTACCGAAGCCGAGCCGTCAGACGGAGTTGTTGATGGTGGCTCGCCCCAACTGCAAGATGTCATCAGGGCAGAGGTGACCGCGAGGGCGGTCATCTGTACGGCTCGCACCGGTAGTTACCCCCGTGATGTCGGTGTCAGGTGACGCTAATCGTCACTCTGTTGGCGCGGCGGGAGCCTCTGCTGCGCCTCCTCGACAAACCTGACGATGACCGCCATCGGAAGCACAGTCGCCTGGTGAACGACGAAGTCGAAGCCGGGGTCAGCGTCATGCCATACCGCCTCAATGACTGGCCCGCGTCCTGAGTCGTCCGCAAGGTCGCCGAGTTCCAGAACCATACTGTCGCGGTTCAAATCAGAGGCCATCACGACCTCGAACAGCCTGCCGTCGTGCTCCCACACATCCACCGTTGCATGATGGCACCGGTAGGGGCGCAAGGCACTGCAAATCAGATGCCGGAACTGCGGCGCTCGTATGCGTCGGCGATATCTGTTCAGAGCATCCCCGAACCCCGGGAGCGTCGTGGTACCGCTCGACATCTGGTGGGGGTGGCCCAGCAGCGGGCCGACGACGCCGAGTCGTTGAACCATTTGTGCGGGCGAGTCGCTGATGATGTCGGTATGGACCCCGTGGTCATAGGCAGCGAGGGCACTACGATGGTGTTCGCAGACCCGCAGTCTTTGGGCGCCGACTCAGCGGACTTGCTTTCGGTCACCCTTACTGGGCCTGACCTGCACGCCAGTCGCCAGGTCTATGCAGGCTGGGTCGACGGATTCGCACACCTGGCGACCTTCTTTACTGGCCTCGCTGACCAGTGGCGTGGGTGGACGGGTGTCCTAGTTTTTGAGTCCGTCGAGGGTGACCTGCGCATCGAGGCAACTCACGACGGCCATGTAAATCTCCGTGTAACGCTGTCGGAGTCGACGGTTCTAGATGGCTGGACGGTTCGGGCGACGGTTCGACTCGATGCTGGCGAGGCTCTCAGCGACGCTGGGCGCGATGTCGCTCTTCTGGTGAGCCCTCCAGCCGCGTAGCACGCCCAGTCGAGCAGGGCCCAGGGCTTCACGTATCACTGACTGACCAACGGCTTGGATGCCTTGGACTGTCCATTTGAGGTACACCCTAACTAGACACTCGACAGTTCCTGCTCTAGTGTCCATCTAGGGTCGCGATTGGCGTTCCTGGACATATGTGTCGAAGGGTCTTAGAAGTGTCTGGACAGATTGTGGCCTACGTGCGGGTCAGTAGCGCTGAGCAGAACGAAGCCCGTCAGGTTGAGGCGCTAGCCGGTGCCGACCGGGTCTTCATGGACAAGATGAGTGGGAAGTCCGCTGAACGTCCGGCCCTTTCCGAGATGCTGACCTATGTCCGGGAGGGAGACACGGTGCGGGTTGCGAGCCTCGACCGACTGGCGCGCAATCTCGATGACCTCCGCCGACTGGTTGACGCCTTGGTCGGCAAGGGCGTGCGCGTGGAGTTCGTGAAAGAGGGGCTGTCGTTCACCGACGATGAGTCGGCCATGAGCAAGTTGCTGCTCTCAGTTATGGGAGCGTTCGCGGAGTTCGAGCGCTCGCTCATCCGAGAACGTCAGGCAGAGGGCATCGCCATCGCTAAGACCAAGGGCGTCTACGCGGGGCGGAAGCCCCGCCTCACACCAGAAACCCTCGGTCAAGCGCAAGCATGGGTCGCCGGTGGGGTGCCAAAGGCAGAGGTTGCCCGTCGACTAGGCGTCAGTCGTCAGACTCTGTACAACGCTCTATCGCCCGCGCCAAAGGCTTGAGGCACTTGGCTCGTCACTTGGTCTGGCTCTTGCGAAGCGAGAGGGCCACGGACACGCCGCTGAGCAGCACGCCAGCGAGGGTGAACCACGGGCCCGGACGTGACGGGTTGACTATCAGAAGAGCAACGCATGAGGCGGAAACTAGACCGCAGCCCACCAAGAGCCACTTCCCGAACGTTCGCACGGCGAAGAGTTTCGCAGAAGCCCAGGCAGCGAGGAGTTGAGGAGACGAGCCGGCTTCGTGGCACAACAGATGACGTTGGCCGTTGTTCGGGCGTCAACGCACAGTTGCTGCAGCGTCGCGGAGGGGGTATCTCGTCACAATGTCGAGAACACTTCTGTATGTTTGCTCCGCCATGCCCACTTCGAGACGTTCGAAGAAGCCATGCGCAGCCCAGTTGCGTCGGTTGCCGATGGAATCGACCAGGTGCCGGTCAGCCGTTTCTAGCACTCGAAGCCGCTGCAACTCGCCAGCCCAACGGTTGATAGACCCAAGGTCCTGCGGTTCGGGGGCTTGAACACCGCTCTCCATGCAGAGCAGCCGCAGGTGCCGCTCGAGGACCGCCCCCGCAGCCATGAGCGCAAAGGCGTCCGGAGTTGATGCATCACTGAGAAGCGACTCCACATTGCTCAAGGCGTTCTGAGTGGATTCTGTCGGGTGAAAAACCATTCTCGCCAACCGCAGGGAGGCGTTGTCTTGCGAGAGCGGACGGTCTGCTGTCATCCACCGCATGGAATGCCGAGGCTGTGGCACTCCCATCGCGCGCAGGACGCTCGTGAGACTGAACCCGTTCTCCAGTGCTGTCGCCTGAAGTGTGTAGGAGAGCATCTGGGGCGTCACGGTGTAGGGGATGCCCGCCCGCTGGGCTGTAAGTCGGACCATTGAAGCAGCAGACGAACGATTCAGTCGGCCACCGTTGACGTTCAGGATGAGGGGTCCCGAACGGCGTCCTTTGAGATAGCGAGACAAAACGACTTCTACCTCGGGTGCCAAAACAATGAGCGGGGGACGCTGCTGACCGAGGTTAGAGTCGAACCGTAGATGGGTGAAACCATTGCGACGCTCCACATTCGAAACATCGCACCCCAGCAGTTCCGAAACTCGAAGGCTGTTGACTGCCAGCACGGCTATAATGAGCCAGCCTTGGTCCGAGACAGTATTGTCCAGCATCAAGCGAAGTTCGTCTACAGAAACCGACTGCGGGAGCTTTCGCACCTCCTGTCGAGGTTGCATGCCGGTCATAGGCGAGCGGGCAATCTCGCCCTCTAATTCTAACCATCGGAAATATCCCCGCAGAACATGGAAACGGTTTCTTTGGCTCGCGACTGACTTGCCAGCCTCGTCCCACTCAGCGAGATAGTTTGCGATATCGCGTGTCGTGGCGGACTGAATGGCGCGGCCACGGTGGGCGGTCAACCAGTCATCGAAGTGGCGCAGGCCCGTACGCTTGGCCCTCTTCGTGACGGCCGCGTGCATCAACGAAGCGAGGTAGTCGGCGATGGACGGGTCGGGTTCTTGCACGACGCAATGCTAACGCTGATAGGCCCTCGCCCAGTGGCACCAAGTCTGCGTGACAGCGGTGATTGCCCGGAGCCACGAGACGGCCTGCACGGCATGGGCGCACTATCTTGACAGTTGCACGTTACTATGAGCGTCGTATCATGCATCTCCTTGGATTTCATGCATAACTGGTCTGAAATGTTTGCCATGCCGACCTGAGGCAACCCCACTGCTTGACGTTAGGACCATCACATGCCAGCCATGCGTAAGACAGTCGTGCTCGACGACTTCGATGGCAAAGAACTGCCAGAGGACACCAAGCCCATCAACCTGTCGATGGGCCGAACGACATACAGCCTGTACCTGTCCGAGAAGAGCCATCAGGCTCTGCTCAAGGCGTTGGACCCGTTCATAAAGGACGCAGACACCACGACCCCCGGTGCCACTCGGCATGCGGCAAGCACCGCATCCGGTCGCACAAAAAAGGAATTAGCCGACATTCGTGCTTGGGCCAAGGACAACGGCCACGAGGTTTCGGAGCGCGGTCGCATCAAGGGCGAGGTCATTAAAGCCTTCGAGGCGGCCAAGTGACCCGGATGCGTTACGCAGTTCGACTTCGGTCTGCTGTCGAGGAGGTCGGCGCGGATGGTGGCGTTCGTCGAGGCGCAAAGGCACTCGAGATGGGCCTAAACCGCCTGGCTGATGAGGGTTATGTGCTACTGCAGGTGCTCCAAGAGTCATCCTCAGATGAGGCTGCCTGTATTTTCACGTACGAAGAGGAAGAGAATTAACTATGCCATATCGTGTTGTGACGGTATTCCTGGCTCAGGAGCAGGGCAAGGCTGCATGGGCGGCGGACCCTGAGACTTCGACCAACGCCACAGAGGCGGAGGCCCTCACAAAGTACCTGAACGACGCCGAGGTTGACGGCTGGTCACTTGTTGGCGCGGTTAATGACACCCAGGGCAACCCTCAATTCGTGCTGCATCGAGAGCCTCCGAAGACGCCGGGTGCGTTTGCACTGCTGGACTGACACCTCGGCGGGCTGTCCGACGCTGCCTGCGAGAGGCTTGTGAGTCCCGCCTGTTCATGTTCCAAGGGTTGGCCAACGGTGCCGCACGACCGGCCAGGCATGGCTGCCGGGTAAGGCCGCAAATCGTCCACCCGACGACTTGTGTCCCGCCGAGCGGGGCCGACCGGTACTCAGGCGACCCGGCGACAGGGATACCCTGCCAAGTCCGTTCCAACCAACGACCCACGGGGAGTGCTCCACATGCGTAACCTTGTCCGGCTACTGACCCTGATGCTCGCCGCCACCGGCTTGACCTTCGTCGCTCTCGCCGGGTCAACGACCTCGGCGCAGGCGAAAGACCTGAACTGCGATGACTTCAGTTCGCAGGCTGCCGCTCAGGCGAACTTGAACAACAACCCGAGCGACCCGAACGGCCTCGACACAGACGGCGACGGCGTCGCCTGCGAGTCCAATCCCTGCCCCTGCAACACGTCGTCAAACTCGGGCGGCAACAACAACCCCCCGGCAGCGCCGTCGAAGAAGTTCCACGCCATCAATCTCCGAGTCGCCGAGGTGAAGCGCAGCGGGAACAGCGTCGTCATCGGCAAGGTCCCGACTTACAGGGGCAAGTTCCAGATTCAGCGCAAGTTGAAGGGTCAGAACTTCAAGTTGTTCAAGCGAGCCACCGCCAAGAACCCCACCGGCGCCGTCAAGATTGGCGTCACTGGACCGAAGGGCACCTGCTTCAAGGCCATCGTCCCTGCCACCAAGAAGTACAAGGCCACAGGCAAGGTCATCGGCTGCATTCGCTAGTCCTCTCTCGACGGACCCGGTTCAGCGCGGGCGCCAACAGCGCCAATATCGCCGTCCGAAGCGTCCGGCCCTACGACAAACAGGACCCCTACCGCGCATCTGCGGTAGGGGTCCTGCGGGTTCCGGGGCTCAGAGCCACTCCTCCCAGACGGGCGCGAGGTCAGCCTTGAAGTAGTACATGCTGGAAATCTTGCGGGGCTCTACGCCGTAGCCTCGCAGCCGTCCGGCCAAATTCTTCGGCGTAACGTTGGGCAACCGGTCGTCCCTGCTGATGTAGTCCGCCAGGTGGGTCGAAGACACACGGTCCGCCTTCGTGGCAGCGAAGCACTCCCGGGTGGCACGGAGGATGCCCTTCTGGTCGTTGTCCTCTGTCGGCCACTGATGGACCTCCTGAGCCGTCCTAAGCCGCTCGGGCCAGTCCTCCCCCGCGGCAGCAGCAACCGAGTGCAGCGCGGCCCAAATCTGGTTGAACCGCCCAGGCACTGGCTTGTGCCACGTCCACGATTCCGAGAAGCGCTTGAGGCGCGCCCTGACCTCATCCCCGTAGGCGATGTGGTCGTACGGGTCGAAAGACTCGGCGGGCACACCAGGGCGCATGCGGATGGGGATGCAGCGCGAGCGAGTGTCCTTCGGCATGGTGCCGTTTTCGATGCCGGCGAACGCCAGAGCGCCGTAGCAGGGGACGGGACCAGCCTTGCGCAACACGAAGCCATCGGGCAGATAGCCGTCGTTGATGACAGCCGTCAGGACACCGCGCTCGGGGTGGGACGTGAACAGATTCTGCGTCTCGTCAAGAAACACCGTGCGAGTGGTCACGATGGTGAACAGTCCTGCCGCGCTACTTGAGCCCGCTCGGATTCCTGCGTGCGACGCGAACTTGATGACCTCGGCTTGGGTCGACTTCCCGCAACCGGGCTCCGGGGCCACGATGAACAGGCGAGGCGAGGCCCGCCACGTCTGCATGCTGTGCGTGTGTGCGGCCCAGAGCACCGTCAGGTCGTAGGTGGAGTCGTGAGGGTGGCGAACGAACCGCTTGTTGAACTCCACCAGACGGTTAAGCGTCGTCGCCAGGGTCTCGGTCGGGAGCACGGACAACAGGTCCGGCTCGACTTCCCCATCCTCCCGGGTGTTGGTGTCAAGGTCAGCAATCATTGTCCGGGTCATCGTGAATCCTTCGCGTCGGTTCTGGGGGCCGGTGTTGGCCTGACACGAAGAACCCTCGCAGCGCTCTGACCTGCGACGATAGCCCGAAGGCCGCCTGAATATTGATGCATACGCGGCGTGCAAGAACGGGTTTTACCCCCTCCCCCTGACTCGCAAGTAACTTGCACGACAGCGCATAAGCATGCACTCAGATGTCTAGACCACCCCAAGCAGTGGTGTCACTACTCCCTCGAGCGAACGGGGATGTCGCCAATCTGGGCACCCCTTGTCCACTGGCTGTAGTGACGCCGACAGAGTTGGCGAATGACGTTGTAGACCAGGTCCTCGCATCTTGGGGCACAGCACGTCGCGTCCGGGGCCAAGTTCAGGGCCACCAGGGGCAGACCCGCTCGCTTCGCGTGCCAGTGGTGATGGCAGAGGCGGTCGGCCCTCGCGTAAACGGGCTGCGGGCACTTTTCGACCACGCAGTTCCAGCGGTGCACGGTGGGTCCCATATCGAAAGTATGAGCGACTCACGCCCGATGGACAGGTAGGTGAACACGCGACGCGGGCGGGCCGAGTCGCAGCAGTCCCAGAGCGCTCACGAACCTCCCTAACCTCCCACGGGGGCCGGTTCGACTGCGCCCGGCGGGGCCGTTGAGAACGCAGCGGCGTAGGGTCATCGCGACAGGAATCGACACGTCACGTCACACCGCTTGCTCGGGTCTGTGCACGACCCTCAGGGGGCGACCGAAGGTCGCATCATCTGGCACCCGTAGGTGCGCACCTCGTAGCTGCGCATGACGGGTCCAGGGTAGGTCGTCAGCCCGTCGTCGCGGGCATCCGTGCGGCGCCCTTGCGCGGGGTCACCCAGAGCCGGATCTCGCCCTCGACGACGACGGTGCCGTCCTCACGCACGCCGCGGACCCGCACGGGCAGGTCGGGGTCGTCACCGAGCCACTGGGAGCGGTCGGTCTCGGCGATGCAGGTGATGTCGCCGGTGGCCTTGGCGGTGTAGGCGACCTCCATGCCCTTGGGGATCCACCGCTTGTCGGCGGGGATGCTCACCTCGGCGAGCGCGCCCATCGCGGCCTCGAGGCCGTTGCACAGCGCGATGGCGTGCACGGTGCCGATGTGGTTGTGGACGCCGCGACGGTCGCGGATGACGAGCTCGGCGCGGTCGGGCTCGACGACGGTGAAGCGCGGTCGGATGGTGGCGAAGTACGGCGCCTTCTGGCTGAACGCGAAGGAGAAGGCGCGCGCGCCGACGACGGGGACGGACGACGCCGTGCGCCACAGGGCCAGGAGATCCATGCCGACAGGCTAGCCCCGGAAGTTACCGAGCAGTAGACAGCGTCAGGCGAGGCTGAGGAAGAACCGCTCGAGACGTTCGAGCTCCTCGTCGGAGGCGTTGCCGCTGCGCACGCTCTCGCGCAGCTCGCCCGCGATGATGGCGAACCCGGCCCGGTCGAGGGCCCGCGAGACCGCCTTCAGCTGGTTGACGACCTCCTGGAGGTCGCGCTCCTCCTCGAGCATCCTCAAGACGCCCGAGAGCTGCCCTTGCGCCCGCTTGATCCGGTTCACGACCTGCGTCGTGGCGGCCTGCGTCGGCGTGGTGGCCTGAGTCATGGCCCGTCACTTCCCCCCGTAGAACTCCAGCCGAACCGTCTCCCAGGGCCCACCCGTTGTCAACCTGGAAAGTTACTCACCGGACACGTTTTCGCTGGTCAGCGTGGGAGCGGGCGACGGGATCAGTGCCGTGCGACCGCGAACACGCGCCGGAACGGCAAGAGCACGGTGCCCCCCTCGCGGGTCGGGTACGCCGCGGCGAGGCGGCGCTTGAACTCCTCCTCGAACGCCGCGCGCAGCGGACCCTCCCCCAGCGCCTCGAGCGTCGGCCGGGCGCCGGTGGCCGAGACCCAGGTGAAGACGGGGTCGGAGCCGCGCAGCACGTGCGTGTAGGTCGTCTCCCAGACGTCGACGTCCGACGCGCCGGCGACGGTCAGCGCGTCGTAGTAGTCGACCGGGTCGTGGGAGGCCGGGGCCTCGATGCCGACCGTCGTCTCGGCGTACGCCGGCTCGGCGGCGAGCTCGGCGCGCAGTGTGTGGCTGGGCTCGTCGAAGTTGCCCGGCACCTGGAAGGCGAGCCAGCCGCCCGGCGCCACGGCATCGAGCAGCCGGGGCAGCAGGTCGAGGTGGCCGGGCACCCACTGCAGCGTCGCGTTGGAGACGAGCACGTCGACCGGGCCCGCGGGCGCCCAGTCGCGCAGGTCGCCGACCGAGAAGGTGACCGACGAGCCGGCCTGCTCGGACCGCGCGCGGTCGATCATCGCCGGGCTCGAGTCGACCCCGGCGACGCGGGCCCCGGGCCAGCGCTGCGCGAGCAGCGCAGTGAGGTTGCCCGGTCCGCAACCGAGGTCGACCACCGCGTCCGGGGATTCGGCGCCCACCCGGGCGAGGAGGTCGACGAAGGGCCGACCGCGCTCGTCGGCGAAGGACAGGTAGCGCTCGGGATCCCAGCTGAAGCTCACTCTTCGAGCCTGCGCCGCAGGTGTCTTGATGTCAAGAATCTCGACGGGAGGTAAGATGGGGCCATGAGGGACGAGGTCGACGAGCTCACCGAGGCGTGGGCCCGTGAGCGCCCCGACCTCGACCTGGCGCCCGTCGAGGTGTTCAGCCGCATCTCGCGGCTCGGCCGGCACCTCGACCTCGCGCGTCGCGAGGCCTTCACCGCGAGCGGGGTCGAGCCGTGGGAGTTCGACGTGCTGGCCGCGCTGCGCCGCGCGGGGGCGCCGTACGAGCTCTCTCCCGGCCGGCTGCTGCGCGCGACTCTGGTGACCAGCGGGACCATGACCAACCGGGTCGACCGGCTGGCCGAGCGCGGGTTCGTCGAGCGCCATCCCGACCCGGCCGACCGTCGCGGCGTGCTGGTGCGCCTGACCGGCGAGGGCCGCACCGCCGTCGACGCGGCGTTCACGGCCCTGGTCGACGCGGAGCGGTCGTTCCTCTCCGACCTGCCCGCCGGCGAGCAGCAGGAGCTGGCGCGGCTGCTGCGCCGCCTGCTCGTGCCGTTCAGCCAGGACTGAGCCTCACTCCAGCGACTCGGCCACCTCGAGCCACTCGAGCTCGAGCGTCTCCTTCTCCGCCAGCACCTCGGTGAGCTCGGCGCTGATCGTGGCCAGCCGCGCGTAGTCGGTGCCCGCCGCGACCACGGCCTCGTTGAGCTCGGCCTCGCGGGCGGAGACCCGCTCGAGCTGGCGGTCGATGCGCGCGAGCGCCTTGCGGCCCTCCCGCTCGGCCGCCGATCCCTTGCTCGCCCGCGGCGCCGCCGCGGCGGGATCAGCGGGTACGGCGGGTACGGCGGCCGCCGCCTCGGCCGCGCGCAGCGAGGCCTGCCGGCGCTCGAGGTACTCCTCGACCCCGCGCGGCAGCATCGAGAACTGCCCGTCGCCGAGCAGCGCCCAGACGGTGTCGACGGTGCGCTCGAGGAAGTAGCGGTCGTGGGAGACGACGACGAGGGTGCCGGGCCAGCCGTCGAGGAAGTCCTCGAGGACGGTGAGCGTCTCGATGTCGAGGTCGTTGGTGGGCTCGTCGAGCAGCAGCACGTTGGGCTCGCTGAGCAGCAGCTTGAGCAGCTGGAAGCGGCGCCGCTCGCCGCCCGACAGGTCACCGAGCCGTGCGGTCAGCCGGTCGCCGGTGAACCCGAACCGCTCGAGCATCGAGGTCGCGGTGATCTCGCCGTCCGCCGTCTTGGTGACGCGACGGATCGACTCGACCGTCTCGAGCACGCGCGCGGCCGGGTCGACCTCGTCGATGTGCTGCGAGAGGTGCTGCAGCGCGACCGTGCGGCCCTGGCGCACCTTGCCGTGCGAGGGCGCGAGCTCGCCGCCGATGAGGTTGAGCACGGAGGTCTTGCCCGCGCCGTTGACGCCGACCAGCCCGACGCGGTCGCCCGGGCCGAGGCGCCAGGTCGCGTGGTCGAGCAGCACCTTCTCCGCCGGCGGCGTGCCGCGGCGCAGGTCGACGTCCTCGAGGTCGATGACGTCCTTGCCGAGGCGCTGGGTGGCGAAGCGCTGCAGCTCGAGCCGGTCGCGCGGCTCGGGGACGTCGTCGATGAGGGCGTTGGCGGCGTCGATGCGGAACTTCGGCTTCGAGGTCCGCGCCGGCGGACCGCGGCGCAGCCAGGCGAGCTCCTTGCGCATCAGGTTGCGCCGGCGCAGCTCGCTCGCCGCGGCCTGGCGCTGGCGCTCGGCCTGGGCGAGCACGTAGGCGGCGTACCCGCCCTCGTAGACGTCGACGACGCCGTCGTGGACCTCCCAGGTCCACTGGCACACCGCGTCGAGGAACCACCGGTCGTGGGTCACGACCACCATCGCCGAGCTGCGCTTGACGAGATGGTCGGCCAACCAGGCGACGGCCTCGACGTCGAGGTGGTTGGTCGGCTCGTCGAGGACGACGAGGTCGTGCTCGCCGAGCAGCAGCGCCGCCAGCGAGCAGCGCCGCCGTTCGCCGCCGGACAGGCCCTCGACGACCCGGTCGAGGGGTACGCCGGCCAGCAGCACCTCGACGATCTCGCGGGTGCGGGAGTCGGCCGCCCACTCGTGGTCGGCGAGCCCGCCGAGCACGGCCTCGCGCACGGTGTGGGAGTCGTGGAGGTCGTCGTCCTGGCGCAGGTAGCCGACGAGCAGGCCGCGCTGCTGGGATACCCGGCCGGTGTCGGGCTCCTCGACCCCGGTCATGACGTTGAGCAGCGTGGTCTTGCCGTCGCCGTTGCGCCCGACGATGCCGATGCGCTCCCCCGCGCCGATGCCGAGGCTGACGTCGGTGAGCAGCGGACGGATGCCGAAGGACTTGGAGACCCGCTCGAGGTTGAGCAGGTTGAGGCCGGGACTAGGCACGGGTCACCACGTGCGCCCCGGCCACCGGCCCGTTGGCGACGAGCACGACGGGGTGCCCCTCGGCCCCCAGCCCACCGGCGACCCGACGGGCGTCGTCGGCGTCGCGCGCCAGGAAGACGCAGGTCGGCCCCGAGCCCGAGACCATCCCGCGCAGGGCGCCGTGGCTCTCGCCGAGGTCGATCAGCGTCGCGAGGTCGGGACGCAGGTCCAGCGCGGCCTCCTGCAGGTCGTTGTGCAGGGTCTCCGCGAGCCGCTCCGGGTCGCCCGACTCGACCGCGGCGAGCAGGTCGCCGGCGCCGGCGGGCTCGGCGGGGGCGTCGGGGCGCAGCTCGTCGAAGCGGCAGTAGACCGTCGGGGTCGAGAGCCCCCCGGTCGCCGACGGGACCACCACCCACCACCAGGTGCCGGTGTCGGGGACCGGCTCGACCAGCTCGCCGCGGCCCGTGCCGAGGGCGGTGCCCCCGATGAGGGCGAACGGCACGTCGCTGCCGAGCTCGGCGGCCAGCGCGAGCAGGTCGTCGTCGGAGGTGTGCGCGTCCCAGAGCCGGTCGAGCGCGACCAGGGCCGCGGCAGCGTCGGCGGAGCCACCGGCCATCCCGCCGGCGACCGGGATCGACTTCTCGACGCTGATCGCGGCGTGCTGGGGCAGGCCGTGGTGGGCGGCGAGCAGGGCCGCCGCCCGGTCGACGATGTTGTCGCCGGTGACCGGCACGGCGTCGGCGTCGATCCAGTCGGGCACGGTCACGCCGAGCGTCCAGCCCGGGGACGACGACACGGTGACGTCGTCGCACAGGCCCACGGCCTGGTAGACGGTCACGAGGGGGTGGAACCCGTCGGGACGGGGCGCCCCCACGCCGAGGTGGAGGTTGATCTTGGCGGCGGCGCGCACGGTGATGCTCATGCCTGCGGGGCCTCCGCGAGCGCCTCGGCGATCCGGGCGAACGCCGCCACGTCGAGCACCTCGCCGCGCGCCGTCGGGTCGACGCCCGCGGCCTCGAGGGCGGCGCCGGCAGCCTCCCCCGAGCCGGCGAGCGGACGCAGCGCGGCACGCAGCTGCTTGCGGCGCTGCGCGAACGCCGCGTCGACGACCGCGAAGACCTGCTCGCGGGCGGCGGTGGTGGCCGGCGGCTCGCGGCGGGTCCAGGCGACCAGCCCGCTGTCGACGTTGGGCGCGGGCCAGAAGACGTTGCGACCGACGGCACCGGCGCGGCGCACGTCGGCGTACCACGCCGCCTTGACGCTCGGGACGCCGTACGTGCGGGAACCGGGGCCGGCGGCGAGTCGGTCGGCGACCTCGGCCTGGACCATCACCAGCCCCCTCTCGAGGCTCGGGAGCACCTGGAGCAGGTGCAGCAGGACGGGCACGGACACGTTGTAGGGCAGGTTGGCGACCAGCGCGGTCGGCGCCGGACCGGGCACGCCGTCGACGCGCAGCGCGTCGGCCGCGACCACCTCGAGGGCGGCGGCGGCCTCGGGCGCGAACTCTGCGACGGTCTCGGCCAGCCGCGCCGACAGCACGTCGTCGACCTCGATGGCCACCACCCGGCGCGCCACCTCGAGCAGGGCGAGCGTGAGCGAACCGAGTCCGGGGCCGACCTCGACGACGACGTCGTCGGGGCCGACCCCGGACTCACGGACGATGCGACGCACGGTGTTGGCGTCGATGACGAAGTTCTGACCGCGCTGCTTGGTCGGGCGCAGGTCGAGCTCGGCCGCGAGACGACGCACGTCGGTCGCGCCGAGCAGCCTCACCCCCGCCTCGACCATGCTGGCCAGGCTAGTGGTGGGTGGGTGGTGCTCAGGTGGGCAGGCCGAGCTTGGCCGCGCAGGCCGGCCAGGCGCCGTAGCCGCCCTGAGCGTTGCGCAGCTTGGTCGCGATGCGGATCTGCTCCTCGCGGCTGTGCTGGCTCGGCAGGCCGGTGCCGCCGTACGCGCGCCACGTGCCGAGGCTGAACTGCAGGCCGCCGTAGTAGCCGTTGCCGGTGTTGATCGACCAGTTGCCGCCCGACTCGCAGTTGGCGAGGGCGTCCCACGGGCCGGCGGGCACGGCGGTGCCGACCATGACGACGCGCGGCTTCGAGCGCTGGATGACGTCGAGGGTGCGGATCTTGCGGCTGAGGATCTGGCCGTTGCGGATGCGGAAGACGTAGACGGCCTCGCGGATGCCGGGGCGGCCCTTGCTGATGACCTTGGTGGTGCCGGCCTTCATCTTGGGGTTCTCGCGCTCGACGGGCGGGAGGCGGAACCGGTCGCGCGGGTGGTGCTTCTTGACCTTGTGGACCTTGCCGAGGACGTTGCCGGCGGTGCCGTCGGGGCCGTCACTGGGCCGCGCCGAGGCGGCACCCGGGGCACCCACGACGAGCGTGGAGCCGAGCGCGGCGGCGGCGAGCAGGGTGGCTGTTCTGGAGGCTGTTCGAGAGAACATGGGCATCGACAAGACCAGTAAGTCGATAGAGACGCAAATTTGACGACGCGGAGATCGTCAGCGCGGCAGGCCGAGCTTGGCGGCGCAGCCGGGCCACGCGCCGTACCCGCCGGCGGCGTCGCGCAGCTTCGTCGCGATGGCGATCTGGGTCTCGCGGCTGGCGTTCGAGGGCAGCCCGGTGCCGCCCCAGTGCTGCCAGGTGGAGAGGTTGAACTGCAGACCGCCGTAGTAGCCGTTGCCGGTGTTGATGGCCCAGTTGCCGCCCGACTCGCACTGCGCGAGCCGGTCCCAGACGCCGTAGTCGAGGGTCTGCGTGCCGACGCTGACCACCTCGTCGACGGGCTCGCTCAGCACCTTCTGGCCCACGACGGACCGCTTGACCTCGACGCCGTTCTTGGTCGTCACCTCGTACCGCACGCTGCGCACGCCGTCGCGGCCCGGCGTGACGACGCTCGTGTCGCCGACGTACGTCGAGTCGTCGGGCTCCTCGACGGTGGCGAAGGGCACGGCCTCGCGGCGGACCCGCTCGTAGGCCACGTCGATGTCGGTGAAGGCGAAGCGGTCGCCGTCGGCCAGCGGCTCGTCGAGCCCCGGCACGGTGCGGTCGTGCTCGTCGACCTCGACGCCGAGCTGGGCGAGCGCCTCGCGCGGGGTGAGGGCGGTGAGCACCTCCTTGGTCGGCTCGGCCCCCGCCAGGCGCACCATCAGGCGCTTGGGGGTCACCACCGACAGGCTCACGCCGTCGCGCGGGATGGACGAGCTGCGGCTCATCGACAGCGCCGCGCGGCCGTACGGCGTCCCGAGGGACTTGAGGGCCGCCGAGACGTCGGTCTCGGTCGTCCAGTGCACGCTCTCCTGGCCGTCGACCGTCAGCCGCACCTCGCGGCCGGTGCGGACCGTGACGTGGCTGCCGTCCTCGACGCGGCTGTCGAGGCCGGGGGCGACGACGTCGTGGGGCCCGAGCGTGATCCCCTCGTCGCGCAGCACGTCGGCGACCGTGTCGCCGCTCGCGACCACCTCGGTGGACCGCCCGTCGACGTCGAGGCGGACCTCGGACGTCAGGCCGCGGTAGCCCACGACGCTGGTCGCGACGGCCGCCACGACGACCGTCGCCAGGCCCCCGACGACCGCGGGACGGGCCGCGGCGCGGCGCAGGAACCCGGTTGAACGTTCAGCCACGGTCGACCACTGTTCGTGACGAGCCGGGCGAGGTCAAACCCTCGGCGGTGAGCAGGGCTCCCTACCACGCCCCCCCGAAGGCCCTCTCGGTGTTGGCGTCGAGGGCCTCGCACAGCGTCTCGAGGTCGTCGCCGCGCACCTCGGCCATGGCCCGAACGGTGATGGGGACCATCGTCGAGGCATTGGTGCGTCCGCGGTGCGGCGACGGGGTGAGGTACGGCGCGTCCGTCTCGACCAGGACCCGGTCCAGCGGCGTCGCGGCGAGCGCGGCCCGCACCGGGTCGGCGTTCTTGAACGTCACGGTGCCGGCGAAGGAGAGGTGGGCGCCGAGGTCGAGACAGGCCCGGGCGAACGCCGCGTCGCCGGAGAAGCAGTGCATCACCCAGCGCTCGGGCGCGCCCTCGTCGCGCAGCACCTCGAGGACCTGCTCGTGCGCGTCGCGGTCGTGGATGACCAGCGTCTTGTCGAGCCGCTTGGCGAGGTCGACGTGGCGGCGGAACGACTCGACCTGCACCGCCATCCCCTCGGGGCCGGTGCGGAAGGTGTCGAGCCCGGTCTCCCCCACCGCCCTCACCTTGTCGTGGGCCCCGGCGAGCGCCTCGATCTCGGCCATCGCCGCGTCGAGGTCGGCCAGCCGCGGCGCCTCGTTGGGGTGCAGCGCGACCCCCGCGACCAGGGCGTCGTGGGTGGCCGCGGCCTCGACGGCCCAGCGCGCCCCGGGCAGGTCGCAGCCGATCTGCACGATGCGCGGGACGCCGACGGCGGCCGCCGCGGCCAGCGCCTCCTCGACGGGGACGGCCGGCTCCTCACCGCGCGCGATGTCGAGGTGGCAGTGGTTGTCGACGACGGGGTGCGGCAGCGGTCCGGGGGACGGCGGGATCCCGGTCCCGCTCACACGGACCCGATCCGCTCGAGCACGGCCTCGGCGAGCGCCTCGGGCGCCTGGGTGGGGATCCAGTGGGTGACGCCCTCGAGCACGACGAGCCGGTAGTCGGCCAGCACGAAGTCCGCGGTGCGGTCGACGCCGGACCGGGAGATGGCGGCGTCGCGGTCGCTCCACACCATCGTGGTGGGCACCCGCACCCGACCGCCGGCACCGCGCAGACCACCGAACGCCAGCGCGCGGTACCACCCCAGCCCACCGGGCAGCGCGCCCGCCTCGACGATCCCCCGGCGGTAGTGCTCGGCGTCCTCGGCGCTCATCCCCGCACGCCGCAGCCACGTGACGCCGCGGGGGCTCGAGAGCACCTTCTCGGGCAGGAAGGGCAGCTGGAAGGCCCCGATGTACCACGAGTCGAGCAGCTGACGAGAGCCCTTCACCGCCTGCGCGAACGCCACGGCGTGCGGCACCGAGACGGCGGTCCAGGTGCGCACGACGTCGCCGTGTCGCGCGGCGACGCCCCAGCCCACCGCCGAGCCCCAGTCGTGGCCGACGAGGTGCACGGGCCGTCCGATCCGCTCGATCAGGGCGGCGACGTCGGCGACCAGCTCGGCGGCGACGTAGTCGCGGCGGCGCCGCGGCCGGGCGCCGGGCGAGTAGCCGCGCTGGTCGGGCGCGTAGGTGCGCAGCCCGGCCGCGTGCAGCAGCGGCTCGACCTTGCGCCAGGTCTCGGCCCGCTCGGGGAAGCCGTGGAGCAGCACCACCGGGTCGCCGTCCACGGGTCCGCGGTCGCGGACGTCGAAGACCAGCCCGTCGCGCTCGTACGACGTGATGCGGGTCTCGCTCATGACCGGTGCACCAGGTCGTAGACCTCGCGCTTGGGCACCCCGGCCGCGCGTGCGACCTCGGCGATGGCGTCCTTGCGGGACATCCCGGACTCCTCCCGTTCGGCGACCCGGGCGCGCAGGGCGTCGGGGTCGGTCTCCGGTGCCGGCGGCTGCGCGCCGGCGACCACGATCGTCACCTCGCCCCGTACCCCGTCACCCGCCCAGGCAGCCAGCTCGGCCAGCGGGCCGCGCCGGACCTCCTCGTGGGTCTTGGTGAGCTCGCGGCACACGGCGCCCGGCCGGTCGGCGCCCAGCGCCTCGGCCATCGCCTCGAGGGCGGCCTGCGTGCGGTGGGGGGCCTCGAAGAAGACCATCGTGCGCTCCTCCGCGGCCAGCCCCGCGAGCCGCCGCGACCGCTCGCCCGCCTTGCGCGGCAGGAACCCCTCGAAGCAGAACCGGTCGACCGGCAGGCCGGAGACCGCGAGCGCGGTGAGCACCGCGGAGGGGCCGGGCACCGCGGTGACCGCGACGCCCGCCTCGACGCAGGCGGCCACCAGGCGGTACCCGGGGTCGCTGACGCTGGGCATCCCGGCGTCGGTCACGAGCAGCACGCGAGCACCGCCGAGCAGCTCCTCGAGCAGGGCCGGGGTGCGGGCGGACTCGTTGCCCTCGAAGTACGACACGACGCGGCCGCCCACCTCGACGCCGAGGTCGGTGGTGAGCCGGCGCAGCCGGCGGGTGTCCTCGGCGGCCACGACGTCGGCTCCGGCGAGCTCGGCGGCGAGGCGCGGCGGGGCGTCCTCGACGCGACCGATCGGCGTCGCCGCCAGGACCAGCAGGCCGGCGGCGCCTCCGGCGTCTGCTCCCATGCCCCGATCATGGCAGCCCGTACGCTTCCGGACGTGACCACGGCCCCGACGCTCCCCCCGCAGGAGGAGCTCGAGTCGCTCGGCGGCCCGACCGCCTGGGAGCGCGCGCGGCGCCGGGTCGACCTCGAGGACCCCGTCGTCGGCTGGGCGGCCGCGCTCGGCCTCACACTGTTCGCGCTCTTCCTGCGGCTGTGGAAGCTCGGGACGCCGCACGAGTTCGAGTTCGACGAGACCTACTACGCCAAGGACGCGTGGTCGCTGCTGCACTTCGGCTACGCCCAGTCCTACGTCGACGGCGCCAACGACCAGATCCTCGCCGGCAACGTCGACGGCCAGTGGACGGGCGACCCGTCGATGGTGGTGCACCCCGAGGTCGGCAAGTGGCTGATCGCGCTGGGCGAGAAGGCCTTCGGGATGGACCCGTTCGGCTGGCGCGTCGCCTCGGCCGTCGTCGGCGCGCTGATGATCCTGCTGATGTGCCGCCTGGTGCGCCGGATGACGGGCTCGACCATGCTCGGCCTGGTCGCGGGGCTGCTGCTGAGCCTGGACGGCCTGCAGTTCGTGCTCTCCCGCCTCGCGCTGCTCGACATCTTCCTGGCCTTCTTCATCCTGCTGGCCGTGCACTGCCTCGTCGCCGACCGGCAGTGGCTGCGCCGCCGCATGGCCGAGCGGGTGACCACGCAGCTCGACGGCTCGTCGTGGGGGCCCGTGCGCGGACTGCTGTTCCGCCCCTGGCTGCTGGCCAGCGGGGTCGCCTGGGGTCTCGCGATCGGCACGAAGTGGACCGCGCTCTACCCGCTCGCGGCGTTCGGCGTGCTCACCTGGCTGTGGAGCGCGGGCGCGCGCCGCTCGTTCGGCGTGCGCTGGGCGACGCTGCGCTCGGTGCTCACCGACGGCCTGCCGGCGTTCGTGCACCTCGTCGTCGTGGCGGCGCTCGTCTACACCGTGAGCTGGACCGGCTGGCTGATGCACGCGGGTGAGTACGAGCGGGCGCTGTCGTCGACGCAGTACACCCAGTTCGTCAAGGAGCGGCCCTGCACCGGCACCGGCGACGAGCGCCAGGAGAACAACCTCGACGACAGCGGCAAGCGCTGGCCCACCGCCACCGAGCCCGACGCCAGCGGTCTCGGCGAGGTGTGGCAGTCGCTGCGCTCGCTGGCCAGCTACCACCACGACGTCTACACCTTCCACACCCACTACCTGAACTGCTCCAGCCACCCCTACGCCTCGGCGCCCTCGGGCTGGCCCGTCCTCAACCGGCCGGTCGGGGTCGCCGCCGACACCGACATCCAGCCGGGCACCCGCGGCTGCGACGCCGCGGCCGGCAGCACGTGCCTCAAGCAGGTGCTGCTCATCGGGACGCCGACGATCTGGTGGGGCGGCGTGGTCGCACTGCTCTTCGCGCTGCTGATGTGGGTGGGGGCACGCGACTGGCGCTTCGGCGTCGCGGTCGTCGGCGCCGCGTCGACGTGGCTGCCGTGGCTGCTCTACGACTCCCGGCCGATCTTCAGCTTCTACGCCGTCGCCTACCTGCCGTTCGTGGTGCTCGCGCTGACGCTGGCCTTCGGCACGATGATCGGGCCGTCGCGCACCCCCTCGCGCCGGCGCACGGTCGGAGTGGTCGTCGCCGGCTCCTTCGTGGTGCTGACCGTGCTCAACTTCGCGTGGTTCTGGCCGATCTTCACCGACCAGCTCCTGACCCGCGGCGAGTGGCTCGACCGCGTGTGGTTCCAGAGGTGGATCTGATGAGCTCCTTCACTCCCGGCTGGGGCGCGTGGCCGCCCGCGCTGCTCGACTTCCTGACCGAGCGGCACCTCGCCACGCTCACCACGCTGCGCCGCGACGGCACCCCGCACGTGGTGCCGGTCGGCGTCGTGCTCGACCACGAGCAGGAGTGCGCGTGGGTCATCACCGACGGCGGCTCGGCCAAGGCCCGCCACCTCGCAGAGCCCGCACCCGTGGCGGTCGCGTCCGTCGAGGGGCGTCACTGGGCGACGATCGAGGGCACCGCGGTCGCGCGCAGCGACCAGGAGTCGGTCGCGCGCGCCTGCGAGCGGTACGCCGCGCGCTACCGCCAGCCGCGCGAGAACCCCACCCGGGTCGCGCTGCGCATCGAGGTCTCCCGCGTGCTCTGCAGCGGCTCGCTGCTCTGAGTCAGGCGGGGTCGGCTTGGGGCTCGGCGTTCGCGCAGGACGCGGCGAAGCTGAGCAGGTCGTCGATGTCGAAGTGCGACGGGTCGTCGTGGGTGCCGCTGACCGTGAGCACGCTGACGTCCGCGCCGCGCTGCTGCAGCGCGGCGGCGACGCGGCCGGTGTTCTCCGACTCGCGCACCCAGGTGTCGTCGGGCGAGGTCACCATCCGGTAGCGGGTCTGGGTCGGGAGGTCGTCGACCACGTTGACCGGGTTGCGGTCGAAGGGCACGTCGCCGCCGTAGGCCTCGCGGATGATCCGCGGCCCACCGGGGACGTTCTGCATCTTGGTCAGGTCGAGCGCCGGCTTCACGCCGTACCAGCACGGCGGCTCGGCGACGTTGCCGTGGACCATGGCGTTGACCGACACCGCGCCGCCCATGGAGCCCGAGACCCACAGGCGCACGGGGACGCCGCCGGTCTCCTGCTCGGCCCAGGCCAGGAGGTTCTCGGTGTCGGCGGTGGACGCCTCGTTGCCCCAGGAGTCGGTGTGGAAGTCGGAGGCCGCGACGATCCAGCCCGCCTGCACCAGCGACTGCAACCACGGCTCGTCCATGCGGTTGTCGACGCCGCCGTTCTGGCCGTGGAAGAAGACGGCGATGCCGACGGGCGAGTCGGTCGGCGGCATCGAGAGCCGCACGTCCTGACCCTTCACCCGGCCGTAGACCACCGAGCCGACGGGAGCGTCGGCGGTGGCGGTCGCGGTGGCCAGCACGAACAGCGCGGCGAGGACCAGGGCGAGCGGACGGATGCGGAAGAACGCACCGAGGAACGAGCGGGCGCGACCGCTCCCCACCACCCCCGTCACTGGCATGCCCCCATCATCGCCGATGACCGGTCAACGGTCACGACGGGACCGGGTCACGCCCCCGGTCACGCTCCCAGCACGGCCGCCACGGTCTGGACCGGCAGCGCCGGCACCTCCCAGGGGTGCACGTCACCGCGGCGGTGACGGGCGCGCGAGACCGCCTCGACGATCACCCGCTGGACGTGGTCGACGCCGAGCCCGACGTGCTGCGCGATCTCGTCGGCGGACCAGTCGTGGAACAGGCGCAGCTCGACGACCTGGCGCTGGGTGGCACCGAGCTCCAGCACGCAGGCGCGCAGCAGGAGCCGCTCGAGCGCGGCCTCGTGGGCCTCGTCGACGGGTCGGGCAGTGGGGGTGAGTGGCACGGGGGAGCACCGGGTTCTGCGAGGGAGGGGGTGTGAGTCCCGCGGGCGCACCCGAGCGGCAGCGGTCCTCACGCTGCACGCTACGCGGCCACAGTGGCCGATGCAAACGTTTGCCCGACCTTGACGGCCCCTCAGGCGGTCTCGGCACTCCCCCGGTGGGGCACGCCGGCCAGCTGGTCGCGACGTACGACGAGCCCCGAGACCGTGGTGAGGAACCGCTCGGTGCTCTCCCCCGGCGCCAGGTCGTCGAAGTAGTGGCGGCGCATCGCGACCCGGGCGAGGTGGTGCTCGTCGTGGTCGAGTCGTGCGGCGAGCAGGGCCGTGAGGGTGTCCATCGAGTCGGCGTCGACGACGTCGGCGCAGCGACTGACCGGCACCTCGCTGCGCAGCCGCTCGGCGTCACCGTGGCGGTCGGTCAGGACGATCGGCTTGTCGGTGCGCAGGAACAGCCAGTCCAGACCGACGGAGGAGACGTCGGTGACCATCGCGTCGCAGCGGCCCATGACGGCGAGGATGTCGCCGTCCAGCACCGCCACGTGGCCGGCCCCCGGGTCGAGCCGGTCGGCCTCCGCGAGGCGGTCGAGCACGGCCTGGTGGCCGGCCCGGATCGCCGGCGTCGGGCTCGTCACGACCTTGGGGTGGGGCTTGTAGACGAGGCGCACGTCGGGCAGCGCCAGCACCGACCCGGCGATCTGGTCGGCGAACAGGTCGACGCTGGTGTAGTCGTTGTAGTCGGCGTCGCCCTCCCACGTGGGGGCGTAGAGCACGGTGCGCCGCGGGCTCTCCGCGACGATCGGGGCGCGGTCGAGGTCGAGCTGGGGGCGCCCGACGCGCACGAGCCGGCTGCCGTCGTACTCCAGCAGCCCGGTGACGTGACGCTGCACGGCGGCCTCGCCCGCGACGAGGACGCGGTCGTAGGCCTTGGCGTTGTTGCTGGCCATGCTCTGCTTGTCGCTCTCGCCGTGGCCGATGTGGACGTGCAGGAAGCGCGAGTCCAGCAGCGAGTGGAAGTTGAGCATGGAGTTGTTGACGTAGAGCGCGACCTTGGGCGCGAGGGCGTCGTAGAGCTCCGCCAGCTCGGCGAACTCGGGCGCCAGCAGGACCGGCAGCCGTGTGCGGCGTCGCGCGACGGCCGCGGTGCGGGGATCTCGGGTGACGACGGCGACCTTGTGCACGGTGTCGAGGAGCTCGAGCACCGGGAGCCACTGCAGTAACTGGTAGACCCGGGTCGGGTCGTCGGGGTAGTAGGCCACGACCTCCACCGCGACGCCGACCGGGTCGGTCTGGTCCGTCACGAGCGAAGCATAGGAGCGGCGCGCCCCGAGGGGCGCGCCGGTCCGGGTGCTGTCTGCTGCAGCCGTCAGAGACGGCTGCGACCGCGCAGGTGGTTGGCGACGTAGATCGCCAGGGCGACGATGGCGAGGATGACAAGGATGGTCCACAGCATGGTGCAACTCCGTCCGTCGTTCGCGGGCACCGTTGCCTCGCGGTCACCGATCACTACCCGGTGGTGACCCTCGTCACACCTCGGGCGGGGTACCACCTCGACATGGCCGTCACCGTCAACCACCCCCAGCTCGGCAGCGCGAGCACCGAGACCCGCCACGAGCTGGGCACCAGCGTCATCGTCGAGGATGGCCACCTGCAGGTGCGCTCGAGCGAGAACGGCCTCGAGCACGCGATCGTCGCCATCTACGCCCCCGGCCAGTGGGCCTCGGCGATCGTCGACCTGCCGGCAGCGCCGCCCGCCTGAGGATATCTCCCCGCTCCCTATTCACTCGGTGTATACATCGGGTGTACTGTCCGTGGCATGGGAGCGAGCGAGGTGCTGCTCGGCCTGCTCGCCCGGGGCCCCGCGCACGGCTACGAGCTGAAGGCCGACCACGACGCGTGGTTCCCCTCGGCCAAGCCCCTGGCCTTCGGGCAGGTCTACGCGACCCTCGGCCGCCTGGAGCGTGACGCCCTGGTCGAGACCGTCGAGGTGCAGACCGGCTCCGGCCCCGAGCGCACCGTCTACGCCATCACGACCGGCGGTCGCGCCGCTCTCGACGCGTGGCTGGGCCAGGCCGAGGGCCCGGCCGAGCACGCCGCCGACGAGCTGGTCCGCAAGACGGTGACGGCGCTGCGGCTCGGCGTCGACCAGGCCGGGTTCCTGGCCCGCCAGGGCGAGGCGCACCTCGCCCTGATGCGACGCCTGACCCGCGAGCGCGAGACGACCACCGAGCCGGGGGCGCGACTCGCCCTCGACCACCGTCTCCTGCACCTCGACGCAGACCTGCGCTGGCTCGAGGAGACCCGGGCCCGCGTAGGCGACACGACGACCACGACAGACGGGGAGCAGCGATGACGGAGCACGACGGAGCGGTCCTGACGGGGACCGCCCTGCACAAGTCCTTCGGCGCGACACCCGCCCTGCGCGGGGTCGACGTCGCGATCGCGCCGGGCGAGCAGGTCGCGGTCACCGGGCCGAGCGGCAGCGGCAAGTCGACCCTCCTGCACTGTCTGGCCGGCGTGACCTCGCCCGACTCGGGCTTCGTCAGCCTGGCGGGCCACCGACTGGACTCGCTGAGCGAGCACCAGCGCACCCGGGTGAGAAGGGTCCGGATCGGCCTCGTGCTGCAGTTCGGTCAGCTCGTGCCCGACCTCACCGCTGTCGAGAACGTCGCCCTCCCTCTCCTCCTCGAGGGCCGCCGGCGCCCGGACGCCGAGCAGGCCGCCCGGGGCTGGCTCGAGCGGCTCGGGGTCGGCGACCGGGCCGACGTACGCCCCCTCGAACTGTCGGGCGGCGAGCAGCAGCGCGTCGCCATCGCCCGCGGGCTGGTCACCTCGCCCGACGTGGTGCTGGCCGACGAGCCCACCGGCGCCCTCGACACCGTCACCGGCGAGCAGGCTCTGCAGGTGCTCGTCGAGGCGACCCGCGAGACCGGCGCGGCCCTCGTCGTCGTCACCCACGACCACCGGGTCGCGGCCCACATGGAGCGCGGCATCGCGCTGCGCGACGGCCGCGTCGAGCTGGTGCGGGAGCCCGGCGCGTGAGGCCGCTGTGGGTCGCGGTGGTCGCCGGAGCCGGACAGCTGCGCGGCATCCTCGTCCTCCTCACCACCGCCCTCGTGTCGGGACTGCTCCTCGTCGCAGTCTCGTACGCACGACTCGGCGGCTGGGGCGGCTACCAGAGCACCTACGACGGCGGTGCGCCGCTGTTCGGTCCGGTGGCCGACCCGGGCACGCGGGGCGGCGCCATCCTCGGGGTGGTGCTGCTCTGCCTGCCGGTCGTGCTCCTGCTCGACCAGTGCGTGCGGCTCGGGTCCGCCGCGCAGCGGCGACGCTACGAGGCCCTCGCCGTCGCGGGGGCCAGCCGCCGCGACCTGCGCCGCTGGGGGGCGATCGAGACCGGGGTGCCCGCCGTGGCCGGTGCCGCGCTCGGGGTCGGCGTCTGGATCGTGATGCGGCAGGTCCTCGGCTACGGCCTGGCCACCTCCCCCGTCCGCGCCCTGGTGCCGACGGCGACCGGCCCGGGGTGGTGGACGCTGCTCGTGATCGTCCTGGTCGCGGCGTACGGCGTGCTGGTCGGGCAGCGCGCAGCGGCGCGCGCGAGTCGGCCGCCCCGGGCGCCGAAGAAGCCGCCGCGTCCCTGGGGTCTGCTCGTGCTGGGTGCCGCGGTCGCGCTCCTGGCACCGTGGATGAACACAGAGTCCGAGCTGCCGGGGCTCGCTGCGGTAGCGCTCGTCACCGTGGGCCTGGCGCTGACGACACCGTGGCTCGCCCACGTCATGGCCTCGCGGCTCCACGGGCGGACAGACGACCCTGCCGAACTCCTCGCCACGGCTCGGATCCGCGCCGACCACGGGGCAGCGGGCCGGGCGGCGGCCGCAGTCGGAGCAGTAGGGGCGACGTCCGGGGTCGCCGGCGCCCTGCTGGTGCGCGCCCTGACGGAGCAGTACGTCGACCTCTACATCGTGGTCCCGCTGCTCCTGGTGGGCTCCCTCGCCGCACTCGTCCTCGGGGTCATCACCTCGTCGCTCGCCCTCCACTCGATCGAGGCCACCCTGACCCGCGGTCGCGAGGTGGCGGCGCTCGTCGCGACCGGGGTCCCGCTCTCCACACTGGAGCGGGCCGTGGAGGCAGAGTGCCGGATCGTGACGATGCCGGTCACCACGGGTGCCGCCCTGTGCGGAGCGCTGGCCATCACCGCCCTGACCGCGTCTCCGTCAGCCCTGGTGGGCGGACTCGTCGGAGCCGCAGTCGTCGCGATCGGGCTCCGGTTCGCGGTCCGCTGCACGGCGCGCCTGACCGCGCCGTGGCTGCACCGCGCCGTTGCTCAGGGGAGCCTCCGCACGGCCTGAGAGCGTTCTCACCCATTTGGACGACAGGCGAACTAATTCGTCCGGACCCCTTGACCTGAGTCGTTGACGACGACAACGATGCTTGTGTCCGTCGTCACAGGTCAGCGTCGCCGACCGGACGGACTCCTCCCTCGATCGCCGCCGCGGCCTCGGCCCCGTCGGCGACCTCTCGGCACCCCAGGAGCTCCCGCATGTCGTTGCGCAGCATCACCAGGTGGACGGGGCTGGCGCTCGCGCTGAGCCTCGGTGCCGCCGCCCCGGTCCTCACGACCGCACCACCCGCTCAGGCCGTCGACCTCACCCTGCCCTCGCTGTGGCAGGCCTACCAGGACGACTTCATCTTCGGCACCTTCGGTGACTGGAGCAGCGAGCAGGCGCGGTACCACTACCGCACCAACAGCCCGGCCAACTCGCTCAAGCTCGATGCCCAGATCGGCAACAACCCGACCAACAGCCTGTCGCGGCAGACCTACGTCGCCGCGGTGGCACGCATCGATGCCGACACGAGCCTCTCCGAGGCGGAGAAGGCCGACGCGATCCAGGACGCCAACGAGCACGTCGTCCTGCAGCCCACCACGGGCAACGGCCAGTCCGAGGCCGTCCTGAAGGCGGTCCAGGCCTACAACGCGGCCAACGCGCTGCCGCCCGCGCAGCGCAAGGTGGTGCGCGCCCACGTGCTGGCCTGGCACGGCGGCCAGCAGCCCAACTACTTCTTCACCAACGGCTTCACCTACGACGCCGCCAACCCCGACTGGGCGAGCAAGCAGACGATGCTCAAGCGGCTCGACGACTACATCCGCCAGATGATGGCGAAGTACAAGCCCTACCAGGACGTCATCTACTCCTGGGACGTCGTCAACGAGGCCATCGACGACTACTCCGGGCAGATCCGCAACGCCCAGGACCCGCAGGTCGGCCAGTGGGGCCGGATCTTCCGCACCCCCTCGCTCGACGCCACCCCCGACGAGCGGCTGCGCGTCGAGTCGGCGTGGGTGCGTCAGGCCTTCGCTTCGGCGCGGAAGTGGTCGGCGGCCAACGGCGAGACCTGGAAGCTCTACTACAACGACTACCAGGACTCGAACAAGCTCTACGAGCCCAAGCTGAGCCAGACCATCAAGATGCTCCGACCGATCTACGCCGCCGGCAACATCGACGGCTACGGCATGCAGGGTCGCCTGTCCTCGGTCTACCCGAGCATCAACCAGCTGCGCGCCCAGGTGACCGCCGGGCTGACCGTGGCGAACGAGGTCTCGATCAGCGAGTCCGACATCCGCAGCGACTTCGAGCTGAACCCGGACTACGACGCCACCCAGCCCACCCGCCCGGTGACGGCCGCCGACGCCGACGACCCGCGCGGCCAGTGGCCGGCGTTCGGCTCCTGCTCGTGGGCCAACCGCACCGCGGCCAACGGCAACACCTTCGACACCTGCAACTCGCCGGTGCGCCGCATCCCCGACTGGGGCACCGGAACCAACACCCCGCTCGCCGACTCCCCGGCGATCATGACCCGCCAGGCCGACTACGCCGCCGACTGGATGGACCTGCTGCTGTCGTTCGGCGACAAGATCAAGGCCTACCAGTTCGACGGGTTGTCCGACACGAGCACCTTCAACCGCTTCGACGGCGCCCACCTGTGGTCGGGCGCGGCCGACCGGCACGAGAAGTACTCCTTCTTCTCCGTCCTCGGCGCCCCGGCGCGCAAGAAGATGCGCGCCGCCATCGCGGTCGACGCCGGGGACGCCGCGCGGTGGACGCCCGACAGCTGGTCGACGTACGCCGCCGCACGGCAGCGCGCGCAGTCGCTGGTCGGGGTGCGGATCTACACCATCGACGCCGTGAACGACGTGACCTCGGCGAC
Organism: Nocardioides flavescens; assembly: GCF_009823805.1. Taxonomy (GTDB): domain Bacteria; phylum Actinomycetota; class Actinomycetes; order Propionibacteriales; family Nocardioidaceae; genus Nocardioides; species Nocardioides flavescens. The sequence continues at coordinate 105,410 of NZ_WUEK01000013.1, forward strand.
CACCGCGCTCACCGAGGCCCGGCTCGCGCTGGTGCCGCGCCAGGGCACGACCGTCCCGCCGACGACCACGCCCACCACCCCCACCACGCCCACCACGCCCACGACCCCGGCCCCCACCGGGGCCAAGGGCACCGTGGCGGCGAAGGTGAAGGTCGTCCGCGCACCGCGGACCACCGCGCCCGGCCGGCTCCAGGTGCGACTGCGGACGCTCACCAGCCCGACCGGCTCCGCGGCCGGCGCGGGCACGGCACCGTCCGGCACGGTCACCGTCGAGCTGACCCACCGCGGTCGTACCGTCGAGCGCGTCGGCACCGTCGAGGACGGCGTCGTGCGGCTCAAGGTGCACCGGCTCGCCCGGGGCACCTGGAAGCTGACGCTCAGCTACGCCGGGTCCTCGGCGTACGAGCCGCTCGCGGAGCAGCGGGCCGGGAAGCTGCGCGTGCGCCGCTGACCGCTCCTCCGCCATCCACCAGCACGCCCCGGCCTCCCGGCCGGGGCGTGCTGTGCCGTGCGCCAGGGCGCGGGTACAGAACGCACATGAAGACACGCACACTCGGCAACGCGACCACCGGCACCGTCGAGGTCGGAGCGATCGGGCTCGGACTCATGACCTTCGACCAGACCGGCACCCAGCCCCGCCAGCAGCTGCTCGACACCGTCTCGGCGGCGCTCGAGGCCGGCGTGACGCTCTTCGACACCGCCGACGCCTACGGCCCCGGTGACGCGAAGGGCATCGACGCCCAGGGCGAGAACGAGCGCCTCATCGCCTCCCTGCTCGACGAGCTCGGCGTGCGCGACCAGGTGCTGCTCGCCACCAAGGGCGGCCACGTGCGCACCGACGGCGGGGGCTGGGACACCGACAGCAGCGCCGCGCACCTGCGCGCGGCCGTCGACCACTCGCTGCAGCGGCTCGGCGTCGACCAGATCGCCCTGTGGCAGCACCACCGCCCCGACCCGGACGTGGCCTACGACGAGGTGATCGAGACCCTCGCCGAGATCGCCGGCACCGGCAAGGTGCGGATGATCGGGCTCTCCAACGCCGACGAGCAGCAGATCCGGGCGGCCAAGGAGGTGCTGGGCGACGCACTGGTGAGCGTGCAGAACCAGTTCTCCCCCGCGTTCCGCAGCAGCCGCTCCGAGATCGACGTGTGCGCGGAGCTCGGTCTGGCGTTCCTGCCGTGGAGCCCGCTCGGCGGGCTCGGCGACGCCAAGGAGCTCGCCGACAAGCACCCGGCGTTCGCCCGCGTCGCGGAGGACCGCGGGGTCAGCCCCCAGCAGGTCGCGCTGGCCTGGGAGCTCGCGCAGTCGCCCGTCGTCATCCCGATCCCGGGTGCCAAGCGACCTCAGTCGGTCCGCGACTCCGCGCAGGCCGCGGACCTCGAGCTCACGTCCGAGGAGCTGTCGGCGCTCGACGCCGACTGACTGCCCGCGCGACCAGCGCTCCCGTCAGCACGGCGACCACCGCGGTCGCCCAGCCGGCGAGCACGTCGACCACGTAGTGCTCGCCGGTGTAGACGAGCGTCAGGCCCATCAGCAGCACGTACGCCGCCAGCGCGGCGCGGGCCGCGCGCCCGACGACCGGCCACAGGAACAGCGTGACCAGCAGGGCGCTGCCCGCGTGGAGCGACGGCATCGCGGCGACCGGGTTGCTGATGCCCTGCGCCAGCCCCAGCAGGTCGGCGACCGGCTGCAGGTGCAGCTGCTCCCAGCCGAGCGCGGAGAGTCGCTGCACCCCGTGCGGCCCGTCGCCGTACGTCATCCACGGCGGGGACGCGGGGTAGACGACGTAGCCGCCGATGCCGACGAGCGTGAAGGCCAGCAGCGTCACCAGCCACCGGGTGAAGCAGGCGCGCAGCGCGAACCACACGACAGCGGTGAGCACCGGGATGGCGACGAAGTGGGTCGCGTAGACCAGCGCCCCGACGGCGTCGTACCAGTGCGCACCGCCGTCGTGCAGACGCTCCTGGAGCCAGGACGACGGCAGGGTGCCGAAGAGCCAGCGGTCGGCGTCGGCGGGGGCCGTGGTGTGCAACGCGGCGCCGATCCGGTTGCGTGATCCGGCGGCGACCCCGTCGGCGTGCAGCGGTGCGCTCACCCACCCCGCGACGGCGTAGGCGAGCAGCAGCAGGCTGAGCGGCGACCAGGCGATGAGCAGCTGGGCGATCGGGCCGTGACGGGTCGCGCGTCTCGATGTCCGGTGACCCTGCGGGGGCGCGAGGTCGAGATCGAGGGGGCCGGTCGAGCGGACGACCGTCACGCGGTCGGGCCCGCACGCCGCGCGCGTCGCGCCTGCACCGAGACGATGCGGGCGCGGTTGTAGCGCTGGATCGCGATGAACGGCGCGTTGACCGCGACGCCGTAGCCCACCAGCACCCCGGCGGCCACCGGCGGGTTGAACAGCACGAACAACGGCCCGCACGCCATCGCCCACCAGTGGGCGAGCTCGGCGCGGCGCGTCTCGCGCACGAAGCGCGCGAGCCCGACGTCGTCGAGCGCGGGCAGCGCCCGTTTGGTCATGCCCCCGCGGAAGAGGTCCCCCGCCTCGGGCACGCGGTCCTTCCAGCGGTGGATGCGCACGTGCCGCCGGTACCACCCTCCGCCCTGCTCGAATCGTCGCAGTCGCAGGAGCCAGCCCTCCCGGCTCAGCCGCGCGTCGCCGAGCCGGTGTGCGGCGTAGCCCGTGAGGGCGTGGCACAGGGCCCACAGGGCGACGTCGAGCACCACCGTCCAGGCCTGGGGCAGGACCAGCCCCATCCCTAGTGGCCCATCTCAGTGGTCCATCTCAGTGGTCCTCGGTGCGCAGCCGTCCCAGACCGGTCGGCACGGCGCGCCCGCGCCAGCGCACGGAGCCGCGCACACCGGTGAGCAGCACCGAGCGCGCGAAGACGAGGTCGAAGGCCAGGAGCGTCACGGGGAAGAGCAGCCAGGTCCACCACGCGAAGGAGCCGATGCGCCGCAGCACCGAGCGCAGCTGCGCGGCCACCCCCGCCCAGGCGAGCACCCAGGCCGTCGCGACGACCGAGGTCGGCACATCGGGGTCGGCGGGGGCGCCGCTCAGCAGCCCCACCAGCCAGGTCAGGGCGCCGACGGCGACGGCGTGGTGGGCCGCGACCCAGCCGGTCACCGCCGCGGCCGGCAGCGGCGAGGTGGCGGCGGCACCGGAGGCGAAGTTCTTGGTCCAGCCCTCGATCAGCTGGCGCGGCCCGGCGGGGTACATCCGCATCCGGGCGGCGCGACCGCCCACGAGGCAGCGCACCGGCAGCCCGACGCGGTCGTAGGCCCGGGCCAGCGCGACGTCGTCGAGCACCTCCGCGCGCACGGCGGCGTGGGTGCCGGCGGCCACCCAGTCGGCCTTGGAGGTGAGCAGCACCGGACCGAAGGCCATCGGGCGCCGCGGCGGCCGCGCCCCGAACCCTCCGCTGGCCAGGAGCGAGACCGCGTTGAAGTAGGCGGAGAGCTGCTCGTAGCCACGGCGTACGACGTGGAACGGCTGCACGGACAGCAGGCCCTGCGGGCGGGCGGCGTACGTCGTGAGCAGGCCGCCGAGCGCACCGGGCTCGAGCTCGGTGTCGGCGTCGAGGAAGAGCAGCAGGTCGCCGCGGGCGGCACTCGCGCCCTGGTGGCAGGCCCACGCCTTGCCGGTCCAGCCGGACGGCGGGCCGTGAAGGGTCAGCACCGTCGCTCCGGCCTCCCGGGCGATCCGGGCGGTGGCGTCGCGCGAGCCGTCGTCGACGACCACGACCTCCGCGGGTGCGGGGTCGAGGCGGGCGAGGGAGGCGAGCAGCACCGGCAGCCTCGCCTCCTCGTCGCGCGCCGGCACGACGACCGAGACCGTCCGCGCGAGTCCCGGAGCCCGGGTCTCGCGCAGCGAGTGGAGGCTGCCGCGGAGCCAGTGCACGCCCGCGGCCGTGGCGAGCAGGAGCAGCAGGGAGGTCAGGGCGTTCACGCCGCCCGCCCGGCGCGGCCCGCGCGACGCGTCAGCACCAGCGGCATCCCGCCCTGCGGGTGCACCGCCACCCGGGCCTGGTGGCGGGGGCGGGTCCAGCCCGCCGGCAGGTCGAGTCGGTAGGCCGCGAGCACGCGGCTCAGCACCAGCACCATCTCCCCGATGGCGAACTCGCGACCGATGCACAGCCGCGGGCCCAGGCCGAACGGCGCGTAGGCCGTGCGGCCGGCGCCCTCGACGAGGAAGCGCTCCGGGTCGAAGGCGAGCGGGTCGGGCCACGACTCCTCGCGGCGGTGCAGCAGCCAGGGGCTGACGATCACCGTGGTGCCCGCCGGCACGTCGACGCCGCTGACGGTGTCGGGCCTGTGCGAGCGGCGCGAGACGACCCAAGCCGGCGGGAAGAGCCGCAGCGCCTCGTCGACCACCGCGCGGGTCCAGGGCAGGTCGCTGCGGTGCGACAGCATCGAGACCCGGCCGGGGTGGGCGGCCAGCTCGGCGTGCACGCGCTCCTGCGCCTCGGGGTGCTCGGCCAGCAGCATGAGGGTCCACGCGAGGCTCGCGGCCACCGTCTCGTGGCCGGCGATGATCATCGTGATCAGCTCGTCGCGGATCGCACCGTCGTCGAGGCCGCTGTCGATGAGGAGTCCGAGCAGATCGTCACCGCCGCTCGCGCCGCGGGCGCGGCGCTCGGCGATCAGCTGGCCCGAGACGGTGGTGAGCCGGCGGCGCGCGGTGCGCAGACGGAGGTTGAGCGGCGTGGGCACCCACGGCGGGATCGGCAGCAGCGCACGCCCGAGCCGCACGACCAGCCGGGCGGCGTCGTCGGAGGCGTCGACGAGCTCGTGGGCGCTGCCGGACAGGTCGGCGGAGAACAGCGCGCGCCCCACCGCGTCGAGGGCGACCCGCAGCACGGCCGGGGCCAGGTCGACCGTCCCGCCGGCGTGCGCCGACCACTCGCTCACCGCCTCGTCGGCGGCGTCGAGCACCTGCTCGCCGATCCGGTCCAGCCGCTCGTGGTGGAACGCCGGCGCCGCGGCCCGGCGGTGCGTGATCCAGCTCGACTCGGCCGAGGCCAGCAGCCCCGGTCCGGTGACGCGCGCCAGGGCGGCGTACTGGATGGTCTCCTTGCCCCAGTTGCGGGCGTTGCCCTGGAGGACGTGGCGCACCCCGTCGGGCTCGTTGACGAGCAGCACCGCCGCGCCCGGCACGGGGAACGCCGCGAGGTCGCCGTACTCCTCGCGCACGCGCTGGAGGTAGCTCAGCGGGTCGGAGCGGATGGCCGGGAGCACCTTGGCCATGTCCTGCGACCTCGGCCCGGGCAGGCCGAGGTCGATCGGGTCGGCGGCCCAGTCGCGCAGGCTCACGACGCCTCCGCCGCTGCTCCGCCGCGACCCAGGCGCACCCAGACCGCGCAGGCGATGAGGACCAGCCCGAAGCCGAACCCGAGGTCCTCGACGGGGGCGTAGAACAGCCGCCCGTCGCCGATCAGCTGCGGCTGGGAGTCGCCGATGATCGCGTCGGCGCGGTAGCGCACGATCTCGCGACCCGTCAGCCAGCCGTTGGTGAGCAGCTGGAAGAACACGATGATGGCGTAGGCCAGCCACCAGGTCGCGGTGCTGGTCAGCCGCGTGCGCAGCAGCCAGCGGTCCACCGCGAGCCCCGCCACGACGGAGACCACGGCGAGCATCGTGTAGGTCATCGCCGCAGCACCCACCGACCGCGCCCGGCCCGCACCGCCGCGACCGCCTCGTAGGTCAGCACCCCGACGAGCGGGATCACGACGAAGAACGAGATCTCCTCGAGCGGGAGCCCCGCGATGCGCCACGGCAGCGTCTGGCCGGCGTCGAAGCTCCAGTGCCCCACGTGGGTGGCCCACAGGTCCCAGACGAGGTACGGCGTGCCCGCGGCGAGCACCGTCAGCACCAGCCGCCCCGGCTGGCGCAGCACGTCGAGACGGAACAGCCAGACCAGCGGCAGCGTGCCGACCAGGCAGAAGGCCAGCATCGCGACGTAGGACCAGTGGACCAGGCTCACGTGCTCACCACGCCCCGCCGGTGCCCGGGCTCGCCGGGCACATGCGCGTCGACCGGGTCACCCCAGCACCGTAGTCGGCCCTCAGTAGCGCAGCGTGATCGTGGCCCTCCGGTTGCGCTCCCGGCCGCCTGCGGTGGCGTTGCTGGCCTCGGGGCTCCGCTCGCCGCGGGTGCGGATCACGACCCGCACCGAGGCAGGCAGGTCGAGTGCCGAGCACAGCGCCAGCGCGCGCTGCCGTCCGAGCCGTTGGTTGAGCTCCGCGCCGCCCGAGCTGTCGGTGTAGCCGGTGCAGGTGACCACGCGGACCGCGCCGGCACGGCGCGAGACGACGCGGGCGTACCTCGCGTCGGCCTTCGACAGCGTCGCCGAGGCGTGGGCGAAGTGCGCGGCCCGCGCCAGGGTGAACCGCCGCATCACGACGCGACCCACGGCGGTCGCCGTACGCGTCGCACCGGCGGCGGTCGTCAGCGTGAGCTCACCGGTGACCGGCACGCCGCCGGGGGTGGCGGCGAGGGCTCGGCCCACGGCGTTGAGGCGCACCTTGACGACTTGGCTCGACCCGCCGCCGGCGATGGTCGTGGCCGAGCCGATCTCGGTGCGCTGGCCCTTGACCGACGCCCAGAGCCGCACCCGGCAGGAGCCGATCGCGGCGACGTCGGTGGAGCAGGTCGTCCGCACGGATGCCTTCGCCCCCGGCGCGGTGCGCGTGAGCTCGGGCAGCCGCAGCGTGGCCCGCGGGTCGACGACCGGAGCGGGCAGCGCCGGCAGCGCGGCGACCGGCGCGACCACCGTCGGGGTGTACGTCGAGTCGGCCGTCTGATCGAAGGAGTCGACGACGCGGTAGGTCACCGGCGTCGCCGTGCCGCTCACGCCGGGGCTCGGGACGAAGGACACCGTCGCCGTCGCGACGTCGAGGAGGTAGGTCCCCTGCGCCACGCCGACCTGGGTGGTCTCCTTGCCGGTGCCGTCGACCAGCACGCTGGTGCCGCCCTTCGGCACGGTGAGCTGCACCGACTGGGTGCCCTCGCCGACCGAGGTCAGCGGCGAGGCCGTCGGGGCGACGGGCAGGGCCGTCGGCGTGTAGGTGCTGGTCGCCTTCTGGCCGTAGCCGTCGGTGACCTCGTAGGTCACCGGGGTCGCCGTGCCGGCGTACGTCTCGAGCGGGGTGAAGGTGATCGTCGCGTCCTTCACCGAGTACGTGCCCTGACCGGGCACCAGCGGGTCACCCACCAGCGCCAGCGACCCGCCCTTCGGCAGGGCGACCGTCACCGACTGCACACCGCGGGCACGGCTCGTCAGCGGCGTCGGCGCCGGCACCGCCGGCAACGCGGTCGGCGTGTACGTGCTCGTCCCGGTCTGGCCGTAGCCGTCGGTCACCTCGTAGGTCACCGGCGTCGCGGTGCCGTCGTAGGAGTCCAGCGGCGTGAACGTGATCGTCGCGTCCTTCACCGAGTACGTGCCCTGACCGGGCACCAGCGGGTCACCCACCAGCGCCAGCGATCCGCCCTTCGGAAGCGTCACCGTCACCGACTGCACACCGCGGGCACGGCTCGTCAGCGGCGTCGGCGCGGGCACCGCCGGCAGCGCCGTCGGGGTGTAGGTGCTCGAGGCCTTCTGGCCGTACGCGTCCGTCACCTCGTACGTCGCCGGGGTGGCCGTGCCGTCGTAGGAGTCCAGCGGCGTGAACGTGACCGTCGCGCCGTTCACCGAGTAGGTGCCCTGACCGGCCACCACCGGGTCACCGACCAGCGCCAGCGACCCACCCGTCGGCAGGGTCACCGACACCGACTGGGCGCCGCGTGCGCGGCTGGTCAGCGGCGAGGCGGTCGGGGCCGCCGGCTTGGTCACGGTCGGGGTGTACGTCGCGTCGGCCTGCTGGTTCCAGGCGTCGCGGACGCGGAAGGTGACCGGGGTCGCCGTGCCGGCGTACCCCAGGACGGGAGCGAACGTGATGACCCCGGTGGTCGGGTCGAGGGTGTAGGTCCCCTGCCCGGCGACGGTGAGCGTGTCGACGGTCTTGGTGCCGTCGAACAGGTGCACCTCCTGCTGGTCACCGACCGGGACCGTGACCTGCTGCTGCGCCGTGGCGACCCCCGTCGAGGTGAGGTTCTCCGGGGCGGGCGGGGCGGGAGCGTCGGCGATGGGGGCCAAAGCCGAGCCACCCGGGAAGGCCAGCCCGTCGGCGTCTCCCCACTCGTAGACCGTCACCCCGAACTGGTGGGGCGAGCGGAGTACGTGCTGGCCGGTCGTCGTCTTGATCTGAGCGACCGAGTAGGCGGTGCCGGGGGCAGTCACGAACGCAGCCGCCGGGACCGCGACCCCGTCGAGCAGCACGGCCCCGACGTCGCGCGTCTGCACGACCAGGGAGAGATAGGGCTGCATGGGGACATCGTTGGTCACCGCGGACGGGGCTCCGACCGTGTATGAGGTGAGGTGCTGGCCGATCGGCGTCACGAGCGTCATGATCGGGTCGCTCGTCGTGCCGTCGTAGCCCCTGCCGTTGCCGTACTGCGCTACGAGGGCGGGCTTGCTCGTCGTGATGACCACCGCCTCGTTGGCGCTGGTGGCGCGGTCCGCCGGCAGGACCGCCTCGTAGAAGTCCCCGGCCGCCAGCGTGGCGACGAGGGTGCCTCCGACGCGCACCTGGGTCTCGTCCTGGTCGGCCAGCACACGGTAGGTGTCGCCCTTGGTGCGGGTCGCGAACCGCCCGGAGACGAAGGTCGTGCCCCAGGCCCGGGTCGGCGGCAGCTGGGCGGTGAGCGGGTTGCAGGCGACGTAGGTCGCCGGGACCTGCGCGCACGCGTTGCCACCCACGACCGCGACCGGCTGGGTCGCGCTGACCGTCGTGCCGGTCACGTCCTGCCCCTTGAGGGTGCTCTGGAACTGGTAGGTCTGGCCGGCGTCGAGCGACACGACGAACGGGACTCCGGCCGGGTGGTCCCCCACCACGGTCTTGGGGGTGATCGTGACCGTGGTGGCGTCGACGCTCGCCGTCACGAGCAACCGGGACTCGAGCCCCTGCTGCCCGATGGCGGGCTGGGGGTAGCCGAGCACGCGGTAGCTGGTGCCGAGCGAGGTGTCGGGCAGAGCCTGGAACCCGCTCGAGGCGTAGTCGACGAGCGCGGCCGGGTAGACCGAGGCCGGGACCGTCGACACCACCCTGAGGCCTGAGTTGCTCTTGCCGTCACCGGCAGGCGCAGCGCTCCCGGCAGGCACGTCGAGGGTCGCGACGGCGCCGGGAGCCAGCGACGCGCTGGCGAGCACGGTCCCGGCGCGGTTCATCAGCGACACCGTGCCGGCCTCGTCCGAGGTGACGAAGAGCCTCCGCTGGATCGGGTCGCCGTTGACGTTGAACGTGCCGTAGGACAGCCAGAAACTCTTGCCCACCGTGGTGGCGACCTCCGGCAACGGCGTGATGCCCCGCATCGCCACGACCGACGGGGTCGCGGCGGACCCGGGTGAGGCGGCCAGGAACGGGAGCGAGACCGCTCCCAGCGCGGTGGCCAGCGCCACCGCCGTCCGGACAGCACGACGAGACAGAGCCCCCACGACATTCCCCCACGACTCGAGGCGCCCGAGGCGCCGTGGCGCCTCACCAGCGAGGGGCCACCGCACTGTAGTCCGCCGAACGGCGGCCCCGCCTGGCCCGTGAGACCCATCTTCAGACCACCCGTTCGGAACTGGGGGCGGACCACGATCAGGTGCCGCCCGGCCCCCGGACGCAGATGCCGGCCGCGAGCCCACCGAGGATGCCGGCGGCGACGACCTCGTCGGGCCCCAGGTCACCCGCCTGCTGCTCGATCAGCAGCACGGCGACCGCGACCAGCAGCCCGATCGCCGTGGCTCTCGCCCACCGCACGTCCCCGTCCCCCGTCCACCCGCGGCCGGCACGCCCCGGGGCACGCATCGTGACGGATATTTGCCGGATCTGGCAAACAGCAGGACCGGGGGGAGGTCAGACCTGCGAGCGCCGGCCCACGTCGTACGCCGACCGCAGCCCGGTCGCCGCCGCGGCGCTGCGGTAGGCCGCGTGGGCGTCGTCGCGCAGGCCCGCCTCGTCGAAGCGCGCCCCGAGCTCGAACCACAGCTCGGCCGCCCTCCGGTCCGAGCCGACACCCGTGAGCAGCGCGATGGCGGCGCGGTAGCGGGCCACCGCCTCGTCGCGCTCCCCCAGCTCCCAGGCGGCCTGGCCGGCCAGCACGGCCGCGCTCGCGGCGAGCACGGGCGCCGTGGAGCGCATCGCCTCCTCGATCGGCAGCGCGGCCGCCCGCGCCCGCTCGGGCTCGCCCGAGAGCAGGTCGGCGCGCGCCGAGGCGAGCGCGTTGCGAGACTTGTCGACCGGACTGGCACTCGACGCGTCGAGCTCGCGTGCCGCGGCCGCGAGGTTGGCCCGGGCGTCGTCGAGCTCGGGCGGGTCCAGGTCGAGCTGGATCATGCCCAGCTCGCTGCGCAGCCGGGCGAGGTTGCGGCTGCCCTCCGCGTCGGCCCACAGGTGCAAGGCCCGGCGGGCCAGCGGCGCGGCCGCCTCCGGCGCCCCGCGCTGCGACTCCACCACGCTGGCGTTCCAGTACGCCGAGGCGAGGGCGATCCGCGAGCCGACCTCCTCGGCCCGCGCGATGATGCGCCGGCAGAGCCGGGCGGCGTGGGCGAGGTCGCCCAGCAGGATGTGTGCCCCGGCGACCGTGACCGCCAGCTGCAGCGCGTCGTCGGTGCCGTCGAGCCCACGGCTGCGCAGGGCATCCAGGCAGGCCTCGCCGACCGTCGCCGCTCTCGTGAAGTCGCCGCTCTCGCGGTAGCACCGGCTCAGCGCGATCGCGTACGCCGCCGCCCCGGGGCGGTCGCGCCCGAGCTCGAGCAGGTCCTCCAGCGCCTCGATGGCGCCGTCGAGGTCGCCGGCCGCCTCGGCGAGCAGCGCCCGCAGGTGCGCCGCGCGCTCGACGAGCTCCGCCGGCGCCGCGGCCAGTCGGTCCTCGACGCCGTCCAGGAGCCGGCCCGCCTCTTCCGGCGACCCGCCGCGCAGGGACAGCTCGGCGTGGTCCAGCGCGACGCGCACGTCGTCCCAGCGGGCGTCCGGGTCGGGGCCGTCGACGAGCCCAACGCTCAGCAGCGACCGCACCTCGACCCCGAGGCGGGCGGCCAGCACGGTGAGCAGGGCCAGGTCCGGGCGCCGCTGGCCCGACTCGATGCGGGAGACGTAGCCGGTGCTGGCGTCCTCACCGCCGAGCTGGCTCTGGGTCAGGCCGGCGGCCAGCCGCGCTCGCTTGATCCGAGCGCCGAGCTCGGCCGGGTCGATCCCGGTCAGCAGCCGCTTCGCCTCGTCCACGCCTCCATTGTCGACATCGGGGAGCGGGCGCGTCAGCCCAGCCGCCGCAACCGCCGCAGCTCACGCGCGAGGTAGGTCCGCGCGCGCCGCTGCCCGCCGCGCTCGCCGATCGCCCGCTCGAGGTCGCCGAGCACCCGGCCGAGCCGGGTCCGGTCGGGCTCCCAGCCGCGGCGACCGCACTCCTCGAGCCACGCGACCGGCGCCTGGTGGCCGCGCTCGCCGTTGCACCGACCGCAGGCGAGCACCTCGTTCTCCAGCCACGACGGCCCGCCCTTGACCCGGGGCACGACGTGCTCGGTCGTCGGTCGCACGAGCCGGCCGAAGGCCCGCCCGCACCACACGCAGGTGTCGCCGTCGCGCTCGACGATGAGAGCCCGCCGTCGGGCCCGGTCCGGAGCGGGCGAGGAGACCATCTGCCCTCGACGGTAGCCACCCGAGCCACACACCCGCGGACCGTCGTACGAGTAGATTGCCGCGGGTGAAGGCGAGGGGCGGGCAGGGCGACGCCACGATCTACGACGTGGCCCGCGAGGCCGGGGTCAGCATCTCGTCGGTCTCCAATGTCATGAACAAGCCCGAGCGGGTCGGCGAGCGCACCCGCCGCCGGGTCCTCGAGGCGGCCGACCGGCTGGGCTACGTGCCCAAGGCGGACGCCGCCAGCCTCGCCCGCAAGCACGTCGGCCGGATCGGCGTCGTGGCGCCGTTCACCTCCTACGCCAGCTTCATGCGCCGCCTCAGCGGCGTGCTGACCGAGACCTCCGGCCGCGGCGTCGACGTCTCGGTCTTCGACATGGAGTCGGCCGCGACCGCCACCTCGCCGGTGGTGGAGTCGATCCCGATCCGCGGCTACATCGACGGCCTCATCGTGATGGGCGAGCCGCTCGAGCCGGCCGTCGAGCAGCGACTCGCCTCGCGCGGCATGCCCGTCGTCATCGTCGACGCCGACAGCGACGTCTTCCAGGTCGTGCGCATCGACGACTACAACGCCGGCCGGATGGCCGCCCGGCACCTCATCGACCTCGGCCACCGCCGACTGGGCTACGTCCTCGAGGGCCAGGTCGCGGACTACGAGTCGCAGGCGCTGCGTCGCCTCGGCGGGTTCCGCGCCGAGGTGTCGCAGCACCCGGACCTCGAGCTCGTGGTCACCCAGAGCTCCGGATCGCTCGCGGCGGCGCGCGAGGCCGGTCGTCGGCTGCTCACCGAGCACCCCCACCTCACCTCGGTCATGGCGCACTTCGACGACCTGGCCCTCGGTGTCATCCGCGCGGCCCACGACCTCGGGATCGACGTGCCGAGCCAGCTGTCGGTGCTCGGGTTCGACGACGGTCCCCTCGCCGAGGCGGCGGACCTGTCCACGGTGCGCCAGCCGTTCGAGGAGTCGGGAGCCCTGGCGGCCCGGCTCCTGCTCGACGCCATCGAGCGCCCCTCGGAGCGGCGCTCGACCGTGCTCGAGTGCCAGGTGGTGAGCCGTGCGACCACGACCGTGGCCGCGCCCGTGCTGCACCGTTCCTGACGACGCTGCGCCGGTCCTCGACCGTGCGGCACCCGACGTGCGAGTCACTCTTGTAAAGTGCTTCACAAAAAGCGCTTGACTCTTGTGACGGCCGTTACGTACGGTCGGCCACACCACTCGCCGGAAGGCCGCTCGGCCCCGACCAAGGAGTCCTGTGTGACGTCCAGAACCATCACCGTCCCCCGCAGCCTGGCGGCGATCGCGGTCACCACCTCGCTGGCACTCACCGCGTGCAGCGCCCCCGGGTCGGACCCCGCCGCCGAGTCGAACGCCTCGAGCTCCGCCGACGTGAGCACGGAGCTGACGGACGAGGACGTGACCCTCGACCTCTACCTCGAGACGGGTTTCCCGATCGTCGAGGAGCTGTCGAAGGAGTTCACCAAGCAGCACCCGAACATCACCTTCGACATCCGCAGCGACCAGTTCGCCACGCTGACCGAGAACGCTCCCCGCGTGATGGCCGGCGACAACGCCCCCGACCTCATCCGGCTGCCCACCATCTCCGACTCGGCCGCGGACGGCCTGCTCCTCGACCTCGACCCCTACGCCGAGGCCTTCGGCTGGGACTCCTTCCCGGCCTCGCAGCTCGAGCAGATGCGCGTCGACGACGACGGCACCCGCGGCTCCGGCGCCCTCTACGCCCTCGGTGTCGGCTACTCCGTGACCGGCGTCTACTACAACAAGGCGATCGCCGAGCAGGTCGGCATCGACGGCCCGCCCGCGACCGTCGAGGAGCTCGAGGCCGACATGGCCACCGCCAAGGCCGCCGGCCAGCTGCCCATCCAGCAGTTCAACGACATCGGCGGCGCGGCGTTCCCGTTCCAGGCGCTGCTCAACCAGTACGCCGACCCGTCGGAGGTCTCGGACTGGATCTTCCAGAAGGACGGCGCCACCATCGACACCCCGGCCGCCGTCGAGGCCGCGACCGACCTCGCCGACTGGGCCGACAAGGGCTACTTCGCCGACGACGTCAACAGCGTCGACTACACGACCATGGTCGGCCGCTTCTCCAAGGGCGACGGCCTCTTCATGTTCGACGGTGACTGGGAGTCGGCCAACCTCGACAAGACCATGGGCGAGGACGTCGGCTTCTTCCTCATGCCGCCCGCGGAGGCCGGCGGCACCCCGGTCGCGATGGGCGCCCCCAACACCTACGTCGTGCCGGCCAAGTCCGAGCACCCCGACGAGATCGCCTACTTCCTGAACTGGATCCACACCGACGAGACGGCGCGCCAGATCGTCGTCGAGGACAGCGGCGCCGCCCCCGGCGGCCCGTCCTCGCTCCCGGTCCCCGAGGTCCCCGCGGGTTCGCTCACCGAGCAGACGCTGAACGCCGCGGCGACCATCGGCGAGTCCGGCGTCCTCGTCGACTTCGTCGCCAACGCCACCTCGGGCGTCTACGCCAACGGCATCCGCCCCGAGCTGCAGTCGCTCCTCGACGGGCGCATCTCGCCCGAGGAGGCCGTCGCCGGGATCCAGAGCCAGTACGAGAGCGACCTCTCGTCGTGACCCAGGCCGTCGACCCCGCGGTCCGCTCCTCCGAGGAGCGGGCCGCGGTCGACGCGCGCCCCCGCCGCACCGCGCGCCGACGCTCGAGCAGCGGGCGGTCCTGGTGGCACCTCGTCTACGTCGCGCCCGCGCTGGCGACGTACGCCTTCTTCGTGATCCGCCCGCTCGTCACCTCGGTCCAGTACTCCTTCTACGACTGGAACGGCATCGGGCCGGCGACGTGGGTCGGGCTCGACAACTACCGGCGGATCCTCACCGACTCCGGCCAGCTCAGCATCGTGGCGCACGCGTTCGAGCTGATGCTGTTCTTCACCGTGGTGCCGGTGGCGCTCGGCCTGGTCGCCGCGGCGCTCATGCACGGCCTACCGCGCGGGTCGTTCTCGACCGTGGCGCGCACGGTGCTGTTCATCCCCCAGGTCATCCCGCTCGTCGCCGCCGGCATCGTGTGGGACTGGGTCTACTCCAGTGACGGCATCGCCAACCAGCTGCTCTCCGCGATCGGCCTCGGTGGCATCACCCGCCCCTGGCTCGCCGACTTCAGCACCGCGCTGCCCGCCGTCGGGCTCATCGGCTCCTGGGTGATGCTCGGGCTCTGCACCCTGCTGCTGCTGACCGGCATCACCCGCATCGACCCCTCGCTCTACGAGGCGGCCCGCATCGACGGGGCCAGCCGGCTCGGGGAGTTCCGCCACGTCACCCTGCCGGGCCTGCGCCGCGAGATCGGGGTCTGCCTGACGGTCACCATGATCGCGGCGCTGGCCAGCTTCGACATCATCTACATCTCCACCCAGGGCGGCCCCGGCCGCTCCACGATGGTGCCCGGCGTGGAGATCTACCGGCTCGCCTTCACCCAGCGCGAGATCGGCCAGGCCTCCGCCATGGCCGTCATCTTGATGGTCGTGGTGCTGGCGACCGTCGTACCCATCCAGCGCTACACCCAGAGGAGCGACGCATGACCTCCGCCCTCCGCGGCCAGCTCGCCGGACGAGCGCTGCTCGTCGTGTTCATGGTGCTGACGCTCGTCCCGTTCGTCACGCTGTTCTCGACCGCGCTGCAGCCGGCCGGCAGCATCCCGACCGGCGTGAGCTGGCCCTCCGACCCGCAGTGGGGCAACTTCGCCGAGGCCTGGGACCTCGCCAACCTCTCGACGCTGACGAGGAGCAGCCTGCTGATCGTGCTCGGCGTCGTGCCCGCCTCGCTCCTGCTCGCCGCCCTGGCCGGCTACGGCCTGGCCACGCTGCGGGTGCCGTTCGCCAACGCGATCTTCCTGCTCTTCGTGCTGGGGCTGACGATCCCGTTCGAGTCGCTCATCACGCCGCTCTACTACCAGGTGCAGGCCCTGGGCCTGCTCAACACCCGGTGGGCGCTGATCCTCCCGCTGATCGCGCTCTACATGCCGTTCGGCGTGTTCTGGATGCGGGCGCACTTCCTGACCGTGCCCGCCGAGCTCACCGAGGCCGCGACCATCGACGGAGCCGGTCCCTGGCGCGCGTTCCGCCACGTCCACCTGCCGCTGGCGGTGCCCGCGCTGTCGTCGCTCGCGATCCTGCTGTTCCTGTGGACCTGGAACCAGTTCGTGCTGGCGATCGTGATGGTCGACGACCCCACCAAGCGCACGATGGCGGGCGCGCTCGGCGCCTTCCAGGGCCAGTACGGCACCGACATCGTGCTGCTCTCGGCCGGCGCGCTGCTGATCATGGCGCCGACGATCCTCGTGTTCGTGGTCTTCCAGCGCCAGTTCTCCCGGGCCCTGCTCCAGGGCGCGGTCAAGGGCTGACGCAGCCCGTTCGCCCCTCGCCGCCACTCTCGCCCCCTCTCGCCCCTCTGCAAGGAACCCTCATGCCTCAGTACGACCTGCCCGAGAGCGAGCTCGCCACCTACCGCACCACGGCGCAGGCTCCCGACGACCTCGACGCCTTCTGGGCCGACACCCTGGCCGAGGCGCGCGCGCTCGCGACCCCTCCGACGGTCGAGCAGGTCAAGACCCCGCTCGTCGGCGTCGAGGTCCACGACGTGTCCTTCAGCGGGTTCGGCGGCGAGCGGATCCGCGCGTGGTACCGCCGGCCCGTGGGCGCCGGCGCCGAGGTCCCGACCGTCGTGCGCTACCAGGGCTACACCGGCGGTCGCGGTCTCCCCCACCAGATCGGCTTCCTCCCGACCGCCGGCTACGCGACCCTCGAGGTCGACAGCCGCGGCCAGGGCTCCGGCGGCGGCAACGTCGGCGACACCCCCGACGCGCACGGCCACGGACCGTCGTACCTCGGCGGCTTCATGACCCGCGGGGTGCTGCGCAAGGAGGACTACTACTACCGCCGGCTCTACACCGACGCCGTGCTGGCCGTCGACGCGGTCAAGCAGCTCCCGGGCGTGGACGCCGAGCGGATCGCCGTGCACGGCATCAGCCAGGGCGGCGGCCTCGCGCTGGCGGTCGCCGCGCTGCGCGACGACCTCAGCGCCGTGATGGCCGACGTGCCGTTCCTGTGCGACTTCCCCCGCGGCATGGTCCTCGCGACCGACGGGCCCTACCTCGAGCTCGCGGGCTACCTCTCCAGCCACCGCGACGAGGTCGGCCAGGTCCTCGAGACCCTCGCCTACGTCGACAACGCCGTGCTGGCGACCCGGGCCACCGCGCCGCTGCTGCTGTCGGTGGCGCTGATGGACACCGTGTGCCCGCCCTCGACCGTCCACGCCGCGTTCAACGCCTACGGCGGGCCCAAGCAGCTGCGCAGCTACCCCTTCAACAACCACGAGGGCGGTCAGTTCCACCAGGAGGCGCTGCAGCTGGAGTGGCTCCCCGATCACCTGCGCTGAGCCTGTCCTGGGTACCTGGACGCGGTGCGACCCCAGGGCCCTGACCCCGCTGACCTCGACCGACCACTGATGGTCCTGCTCCACGGACTGGGGTGCAGCGCTCGGACCTGGCGCCACCTGGTCCACGAGCTGGACGACGAGCTGGACTGCGTCGCGCTCGACCTCCCCGGTCACGGGGAGGAGTCGGGGTCGGACGCGCTGACCGTGGCCCAGATGGTCGAGACCGTCCTCGAGCAGGTGGCGGAGCTGCTGCGCGTACGTCGCCCGCGCGCCTGGGTGCTCGCCGGTCACAGCATGGGCGGCAAGGTCGCCACGCTCGTCGCTGCCGCCGCCGAGGCCGGTCGGCCGGGCCTCACGCCGCCGGCCGCCCTCGTGCTGGTCGCGAGCTCCCCGCTCGGCGTCGAGCCGATGGAGGAGTCGAAGCGCGCGCAGATGATCGGCTGGCGCGCGGACGGCGAGCTGTCGGAGCAGGACGCCGCGGAGTTCGTCGACGCCAACACCGCCGACGCGCTGCCTGCCGACGACCGGGCCGAGGCCGTGGCCGACGTACGCCGGGTCAGCCGCACCGCGTGGCTCGCCTGGCTCGAGCGGGGCAGCCTCGAAGACTGGAGCGGCACCGGGCCCGTGCGCACCTCGACCCTCGTGGTCGCCGGCGGGGCCGACGGCGACCTCGGCGCCGATGCGCAGCGCCGGCTCGTGCTGCCCGCGGTGGCCGCCACCGAGGTCGTGGAGGTGCCCGGCGCCGCGCACCTCGGGATGCTCGAGCAGCCGGCTGCCCTGGCCGAGCTGGTCCGCGACCACCTGCACTGGACGCTCCCGCCCCCCGACCTGCCGCCGGGGCTGGCGGCGCTCCTGGCCTCCGACCGGGTCAGCGCGCGCACCCGCCGGGTGCTGCTGCGCCGCCTGGCGCCGCCGCGCCCGCACGAGCAGGTCCTCTCCGACGCCCAGCGGGCGACGCTGGTCGCCGTGGTGGCCCGGGTGCTCCCCCAGCGTGCGACCGACGTCGACCTGGCGGATCGGATCGAGGCCGACCTCGCCGCCGGCGTCGGCGACGGGTGGCGCTTCGCCGACCTGCCCGACGACGTGGCGGCCTGGCGCGCCGGGCTCGACACGCTGGCCGGGCGGCCGGGCGGGTTCGCCGAGCTCGACGACGACGCGCAGGACGCCGTGCTCGCGGACGTCGTGGCCGGGCAGGTCGGCTCGGCCAACGCCGGTCACCTGAGCACCGAGCAGATGACGCTGTGGTTCGAGGACGTCCGCGCCGCGGTCGTCCGCACCTGGGTCTCCCACCCGGCGGCGATGGCCCGCATCGGCTACGACGGCTTCGCCAACGGCGGGGACGGCGCGCGCAAGCAGGGCTACCTGCGCGTGGGGGCCGGGGAGCGCGAGCCGTGGCAGACCCTCCCGCTGGAGGTCCTCGCATGAGGCTCGACGAGATGCGCACCCACGCGACCTCGGAGGTCGTGGACGCGGTCGTCATCGGGACCGGCGCCGGCGGGGCGCCGATCCTGGCGCGCCTGGCCGCGGCCGGGCTCAGCGTCGTCGCCCTCGAGGCCGGCAGCAACAGCGAGCCGGGCGACCACACGGCCGACGAGCTCGAGGCCGCCGACATCTACTGGATGGACGACCGGCTCAGTGCTGGCGAGATGCCCGAGGTGTTCGGCTCCAACAACTCCGGGCGCGGCGTGGGCGGCGCGATGCTGCACTGGGGCGCCTTCTGCCCACGCCCCGACGCGCGCGACCTCGCGCTCCGCAGCACTACGGGAGCGGGCGTCGACTGGCCGCTGGCCCACGCCGAGCTGGTCCCCTACCTCGCCGAGGTCGAGCGGTTCCTCTCGGTGTCGGGGCCGGCGACGTACCCGTGGGACGACACCCGCTCGTACGCCCTGCCGCCCGTCGCCCGCAACGCTCCCGCGCAGGCGATGGCGCGGGGGTGCGAGGCGGTGGGCCTCACCGCCACCGACGCCCCGGTCGGGCTCGTCACGCGCGACGTCCACCAGGAGCACTGGGGCCTGCGCCAGGCGTGCGTCAACTGCGGGTCGTGCCACCAGGGGTGCCGCAACGGCTCGAAGGCCTCGATGGACGCCACCTACCTCCCCCTCGCGGTCGCCTGGGGTGCCGAGATCCGCCCCGACTCGATGGTCACCGGGATGGAGCGCGACGAGCACGGCCGCATCACGGCCGTGGTCTACCGCCGTGACGGCGTCGAGCACCGGCAGCGGTGCCGCGCGGTCTTCCTGTGCGGCGGCGGGGTCGAGACCCCCCGGCTGCTGCTCAACCTCGGCCTCGCCAACTCCAGCGGTCAGGTCGGTCGCAACTACATGGCGCACGTCGCCACCCAGGTCTGGGGCCGCTTCGAGGACGAGATGCGGATGAACCGCGGCTACCCGTCCTCGCTCATCACCGAGGACCTGCTGCGACCCGACGGCGCCGACTTCGCCGGCGGCTACCTGGTCCAGAGCCTCGGGGTCCAGCCGGTGACGCTGGCGACCAGCCTCGCCCGCGGCGGTGAGCTGTGGGGCGACCGGCTCGTCGACCTCCTGGAGGACTACACGCACCTGGCCGGCATCGGCATCAACGGCGAGTGCCTGCCCCACGAGTCCAACCGCCTCGTCCTCACCGACGAGGTCGACGCCCACGGCCTGCGCCGGGCACGGGTCGACTTCGGTCGCGGCGACAACGAGGACGCGATCGACGCGCACGCCGAGGCGACCATGCGCGAGGTCTGGGAGGCCGCCGGCGCCCGGGACGTGTTCACCATCCCGCGCTCGGCCCACACCCTCGGAACCTGCCGCATGGGACCCGACGCCGACTCCGCGGTGGTGGACGCCGACTGCCGAGCCTTCGACGTCGACAACCTCTGGATCTGCGACAGCTCGGTCTTCCCCAGCTCGCTGGCGGCCAACCCGGCGCTGACCATCATGGCGCTGGCCCTGCGCACCGCGGACCGTTTCCTGGCGGGTACCCCACGACCATGAGCGACCAGTACACCTTCGACGACCCCCGCACCCGCTTCCCGCGCATCTCCCCGCCGGTCCAGCAGCAGCCCGAGCCGGGACTGCAGTCGCGGATGACCCCGAAGCCCGACCTCGGCGAGGAGAGCTACCGCGGCACCGGGCGACTCACGGGGCGCAAGGCCCTGGTCACCGGCGCCGACTCGGGCATCGGCGCCGCCGTCGCGATCGCCTTCGCGCGCGAGGGCGCCGACGTGACGCTCGCCTACCTGCCCGAGGAGCAGGAGGACGCCGACCACGTCATCGGGCTGATCGAGGCCGAGGGCCGCACAGCCGTGGCCGTGCCCGGCGACCTGCGGGACGCCACGAGCTGCCGGGCGCTCGTCCAGGCCGCCGTCGACGGGATGGGCGGCCTCGACGCCGTCGTCAACGTCGCCGGCAAGCAGGTCTGGCAGCCGCGCCTGGAGGACCTCGACGACGAGCAGTTCGAGGCGACGTACCGCACCAACGTCTTCGCGGCGTTCTGGATCATCAAGGCGGCGCTCCCCCACCTGCCGCCGGGCTCGACGATCGTCAACACCGCCTCGCTCGAGGCCTACCAGCCGGCGCCGGACCGCATCGACTACGCCAGCACGAAGGGCGCGGTCAACAACCTGTCGAAGGGCATCGCCCAGCAGCTCGTCGAGCGCGGCATCCGCGTCAACGTGGTGGCTCCCGGCCCCACGTGGACCGCCCTGCAGGTCTCCCGGGGCGTCGACCCCGAGACCCTGCCCGACTTCGGCGCGAGCGAGTCGCCGATGGGCCGCGCCGCCCAGCCGGTCGAGCAGGCCCCGGCCTACGTCTTCTTGACCTCCGCCGAGTCCAGCTTCGTCGTCGGCGCGACCCTCAACGTGAACGGCGGGATGCCGACCCCCTGACGAGGCCCGTGACGAGCGGTCAGCCGACCTCGATGCGGACCTGGTCGGGGTAGAACGCGACGTGTCCGGCGATGTCAGCGACCGCGTCGTACGGCGCCTCGTAGGTCCACACGGCGTCGTCGGCGCGGTCGCCGTCCACGTCGAGCGAGTAGTAGCTCGCCTCGCCTTTGAACGGGCAGTACGACGCGTGGTCGCTCGGCTGCAGCACCGCGGAGTCGACGTCGGCGAGGGGGACGTACTGCACCGGCGGGTACGACGCCTCCGCCAGCGTCAGCGCCTGCGTCGTGTCGGCGATCTTGCGTTCACCGCGGAACACGGTCACGCGACCCTCGGTGGCCGTCACGGTGATCGGGTGGCTGGCGTCGGGGATCAGGACCTCGCGTTGGCTCATGCCAGCACAACGGACACCGCCGGCGGCTGATTCCCCCGAGGTGACGACCCCGGTGGAGCCCGGCCTGGGCTGGCCGACCAGTGCCTACCACGTCGTGCGTGCCCTGGCCAGGCCCTCCCTGGTGGCCACCGGAGACATCCACCGATCGGTCCCGAGACTGCCTAGCGTGCTGAAAGAACGATCCAGTCACACCACGAGAGAAGGAGCCGCACCATGTCCGCACGCACCGTCCTGACCACCGCAGCCGCCTCGATCCTGGCGGCGGGCGCGCTCACCACGATGACCACGTCGGCGGCCGACGCCAGCGCGACCGGTGTCGAGCCGTTCCCGGGCGGCTACACCGTCACCACCAAGTACGGCGACGTGACGGTCCCGCCGGGCGAGCTCGACCACGGCGTCACCGGCGAGGGTCTGTTCGTGGAGAGCCAGGCGGCAGGGTTCACCACCGTGCCGGCGCTGTGCAACTGGACGATGACCTACGAGCTGCGCGACCTCGAGGGCAACGTCAAGAGCTCGGTGACCCGCGACCCCGGGTCGCGCTGCGACACCAATGTCAACGCGCCCGGTGTCGTGTGGAACAAGACGACCGTGCCCGGCCGCGCGTGCGCCATCCTCAAGGTCGGCAGCGCCGTCATCGCTCAGCAGTGCCACCAGGTCGCCGGCTGACCCCGAGCTGGTCCCGGGCTGCGGCGATCCGCTCGACGCGTGCCCGCGCGTCGGGCGGGACGCCGCCGGCGGCGACGACCCGGTCGGCGCTCGTGAGGAAGGCCGCTGCGAGCAGCAGCCCGCGGTCCCCCGGCACGTCACTGACCACCGTGGCCTTGGCGCAGAGGTACTGCACGAGGGCGTAGATGGAGTCGGAGGGCGAGAACACCGACGCCCCGCCACCGTCGTGGTCGACCGCCCACTGGTCGAAGATCGAAGGGGTCCACAGCGCCACGCCGTACTCGCCCCGCCTCTCGTCGCTCGCTGCGGCGTCGAAGCCCGACTGCACCTCGAGGATCGCGGCCAGGAGGGCCGGCGTCACGGCGGCGTCCTCACATCCGCGGGCGGCCGCGGTGATGTCGCCTCGGAGGTCGTGCGGCACCGCGGTGCCGGCGCGCAGGTCGCCCGCCAGGACCGCGGCCGCCGGGGGCGCCGACGCCGCGCCAGGACCGCTGCCGCCGGCGTCACTCAGCGTGAGCGCGGCCGCGCCCCCTGCGACAACGACAGCGAGGCCGGCGGCCACAGCCGCGACGCCGCGCCGACGCGTGGGCCCTGGCACCTCACGGCGCCGCAGCGCAGCGATCGAGCGGTCCACCTCGTCGCGAGCGCGGAGCCGGTCGTCCTCCGACGGCGTCAGCAGCCGCTGCAGGACCTCGGCCCACCCCGCGGGCACCGCCGGGTCGAGCCGGAGCGGCGCCGCCCCCGCGGCGCACTCCTGGGCCGCGCGCGACCTCGCCGTCGCGTCCTGTCCGTCGAAGCAGAACCGCCCGCCGCTGAGCACCTGGTGGGCCAGCACCCCGAACGCCCAGAGGTCGCGCGCCGGCCGAAGGACCACCCCCTCGACCCCGACCCGTTCCGACCACCACTCGGGACCGACGTAGTCGAGCGACACCGGTGCCGGGGCGTAAGCGTGCGTGCCCTTCAGCTCGCCGGCGAGCCCGAGGTCGGCCATCAGCACCCGACCGTCGTCGAAGACGAGCACGTTGCCGGGCTTGAGGTCGCCGTGCACCCATCCGGATGCGTGCAGGGCCCGCAACCCGTCCCACAGGGATGCGAGCAGCTCGGCGGCTCCGTCGACCGGATGACCGGGCTCGGCCGTCGCGAGCAGGTCGGCCACGCTGGCGCGGGCGCGCTCCATCACGAGGGCGTAGGCCCCGCGCAGTGGAGGCTCGTCGGCGTCGGCGCGCAGCACCGCCCGCACCTCGACGCACCCCGGCAGCGTGGGTCTCGCTGCGAGGTCCAGCTCGCGGTGCACGACCTCGGCCAGCTCGATGCGGCGCTCGGCGAGCACTGGGTCGGGCAGGAGCTTGAGAGCGACCGCGCAGCCGTCGTCGTCGTCGCGGGCCTCGTAGACGCTGCCCCAGGCGCCCGACCCGAGCAGCTCGCCGATCGTCCACGGCCCGATCCGCGTGCCCGACGGAGCCGGGACGGGCCCCTCGGGCGACCCGTGGACAGGGCTCACGCCGTGGCGTCCAACCGGCGCATGTCGTCGAGGCGGACCAGGTCGTAGCGCAGCGCGAGCGAGACGATCGCCTGGCGGCGGTGATCGGCTCGTGACTCGGCTCCGACCGCCTCACGCTCCTTCACCCGCAGCTTGTGGTCGGCCAGGTAGTCGACGTGGAAGCCGATGGCCGAGGGGCTGAGCCCATCGCACCCGGGGACGCCGCGGAGCCGGTCCAGGACGTCGCGATCGGTCGGCACGACCAGGCTCGCCGGGTCGATCAACCGCGGCTCGCACAACGCGAGCAGGACGAGGAAGTACTTCGCGGAGCGGTCCAGGCGGAACGGCACCCGGGTCGACTCACCTCGCAGCCGTTCGACGCTGGCCTCGTGCTGGTGCTCGGGTGCGAACACCAGCAGGTCGGTCGTCGAGCGGGCCGTCGGGAAGCGGATCCGAGCGAACTCGAACGGGACCGGGGCTCCGGACCGTCCCGGCGCCACCTTCACGAACTCGCCGCCGCCCTCGGGGTTCTCCACCACCAGGGGCAGCTCGCCGCCGAGGTTGGTGAGGGTCCAGAAGTCGGAGACCGCTCGGATCTCAGCTGCCCAGCGGGGGACGTGCGGATCGTCGATCCTGACCTCGACGCCGGCCTCCCGGCCCACGAGCACCCTCTGGCCGGGCGCGAGCTCCCAGCTGCGGGGCGTGCCTGCGTCGCCGACGGCCGGCAGCTGCAGGATGACGCTCACCCTGGCGACGATATCCGCGCCCGGGACGACGAAGGGCCCGCGGGTCACGTCGACCTGCGGGCCCTTCCACGTAGCGGTGGAGCTGAGGGGATTCGAACCCCTGGCCTTCTCATTGCGAACGAGACGCGCTACCAACTGCGCCACAGCCCCAGTGCGTCCGAGGGACGCGAGGAGAAACGTTATCAGCCGCCACCGGCCGACGAGCAATCAGGACCCCGAGGCCTTCTTCCGCGGCTGGCGGGCGGCCTTCTTGGCCTCCGCCTCGGCCTCGGCGGCCTCGCGGGCCAGGGCACTGTCGGCGGCCTTGCGACCCGAGCTCCACACGCCGGTGGAGTCGAGGTCGATGGTGGAGACGGTGCGCGGCGCGACCGCCTTGGTGACGTACGTCGGCAGGGTGACGGGCACGGGGTCCCAGCTGCGCTCGGCCGTGGCGGGCTCCTCGGCCGGGGCGGGCGCGTCGGCGGGTGCCTCGGCCGGGGCCTCGCTCACCACGGGCACGACGCCGGTCTCGTCGCCGCCGACGACGGGGATGCGGGCCGAGTCGGGCTCGGGCGCCGGGGCGGGACGGCGCTCGGCCGGACGAGCCGTGGGACGCCCGACGGGGCGGCGGGCGGCACGCTCGCGCTTGACCATGAGCCGGCAGGCGACGAGCCAGGCGACGAGCAGGCCCGCGGGGACCGCGCACCAGACCCAGCCGATCACCGAGAACGCCGCGAGCGCGGCGACGACGACGTTGGCGAGGAGGACGATCGTGACGACGCGCAGGCGGCGCTTGGCGGCGAGCGCCGCAGCGCGACGCCGGGCGCGCAGCTGGGCCGGGGTGAGCGGGGCGACCGGCTCGGGCTCGGCCCCGACCACCGGGCCGTCGCCGACGACCAGGACGGCCTCGCGGCGGCTGACCGCCTCGCGGCGCGCGAGGACGCGCAGGCCGGAGGAGAACCGGTCGATGGTGCGGGTGCGCTCGCCCTCGCCGTGGTGCTCGAGGGCCTTGGGGATGAGGTAGACGGCCCAGGCGACGGCGAGGGCCACGAAGATGAGCGCGCTGGGGTCCACGGTGAAAAACTAGAGGTCGCAGCGCACCGTGAGGCGCAGGAGCGCCCGTGTGTCGCGAATTGCCTGTGGTGCGCGTGTGGTCTCGACTACGGTGCGCCCTCGCGCAGCCGCCGCAGCAGCCCGTACGGCGCCTCCTCGCGCGTCACGGCGTACAGCCGGTGGTCGCGCCAGTCGCCGTCGATGTGGAGGTAGCGGGGGGCGTAGCCGACCTCGCGGATGCCGAGCTTCTCGACGACGCGCAGGGAGTTGGAGTTCTCGGGACGGATCGCGATCTCGATGCGGTGCAGGCCGACGTTGACGAAGCAGTGGTCGATCACCAGCGCGACCGCCCTCGGCATCAGCCCGCGCCCGGCCACGTCGCGGTCGATCCAGTAGCCGACGGAGGCGAACATCGCCGAGCCGCGCACGACGTTGTTGACCGTGATCTGGCCTGCGAAGCGCCCGTCCACGTCGATGGCGAAGGGGTACGTCGTGCCCTTGCGCGCCTGCTTGCCGAGCCGTCGCGCGAGCTGGCGGAAGCTGGTCGGCCGGGCGTCGCCGCCGGGCGGCACCGTCGCGTCCCACGGCACCAGCCACGCGGCGTTGCGCTGGCGGGTGCGCCGCCACGCGTCGGAGTCGGACGTGGCCAACGGGCGCACCGTGAGCTCGCCGTCGACCAGGATGACCGGCCAGTCAGTGGTCACTGCCGACCACCTGCTCGACCGCGTGCAACAGCACGGGCTCGAGCACGCCGAGGGCGTCCTTGACGCCGCCGCGGGAGCCGGGGAGGTTCACGACGAGGGTGGTACCCGCCACGCCCGCCAGCCCACGCGAGAGCACCGCGGTGGGGACGCCCTTCGCGACGCCGGCGGCGCGGATCGCCTCGGCGAGACCGGGCACCTCGCGGTCGAGCAGCGGCCGGGTCGCCTCGGGCGTGCGGTCGGTCGGCGTGAGCCCGGTGCCGCCGGTCGTGAGCACCACCCGGGCCCCGCGGGCGATCGCCTCGGCGATGGCGGCGCCCACCGGCTCCCCGTCCGGTACGACGGCCGGAGGGTCGACCGCGAACCCGAGCCGCGCGAGGAACTCCACGATCAGCGGGCCCGTCGTGTCGTCGTAGACCCCGGCCGCGGCGCGGTTGGAGGCGACGACGACGGCGCCGAGCAGCGGCCTGGACGGATCGGTGGTCACCGGTGCCAGTCCCCGGACTTGCCGCCCGTCTTGGCCTCGACGCGCACGTCCGTGATGACGGCACCCTTGTCGACGGCCTTGACCATGTCGACGACGGTGAGCGCGGCGACCGAGACGGCGGTCAGCGCCTCCATCTCGACGCCGGTGCGGTCGGTGGTGCGCACCGTCGCGGTGAGGTCGACGGAGTCGTCGGTCACGACGAGGTCGACGGTCACGCCGGAGATCGAGAGCGGGTGGCACAGCGGGATCAGCGCCGGCGTCTGCTTGGCGCCCATGATGCCCGCGATGCGGGCCACCGCGAGCGCGTCGCCCTTGGGCACGCCCTCGCCGCGCAGGAGCGCGACGACCTCGGGCGAGACGAGCACGCGACCGCTGGCGGTCGCCGTACGGTCGGTGACGCCCTTGCCGGAGACGTCGACCATGCGGGCCGCGCCGGCCTCGTCGACGTGGGTGAGACGGTCGGCCATCAGGAGACGCTCATCAGAAGACGCTGTCCAGCTGGAGCACCTGCACCCGGTCGCCCTGGCCGAGCGCGGTGACCTCCTCGGGCACGACGATCAGCGCGTTGCTGTGGGCGAGCGCGCCGACGAGGTGGGAGGCCGGGCCGCCGACGGGCGTCACGAAGCGCCCCTGGGCGTCGAAGCCGACGTCGCCGCGCATGAACTGGCGCCGCCCGTCGGGCGAGGTCAGCCCGTGGGTCAGCCGGGCGGTCACCATGGGCCGCGCCGCGGGCGCGAGGCCCATGAGCGTGCGGATCGCGGGCAGCACGAACACCTCGAAGGAGATGTACGACGACACGGGGTTGCCGGGCAGCGTCACGACGGGCACGCCGTCGACGAGGCCGAAGCCCTGCGGCTTGCCGGGCTGCATCGCGACGGGGCCGAACCACACGCCCTCGGCGCGCAGCGCCTCCTTGACCACGTCGTAGTCGCCCTGCGAGACCCCGCCGGAGGTGACGACGAGGTCGGCGTCGGCGAGGTGTGCGCGCAGCGTGGTCAGGAACGCGCCCGGCTCGTCGCCGACGATGCCGACGCGCACCGGCACGGCACCGGCGCGCTGCACGGCGGCGGCGAGCATGAAGGAGTTGCCGTCGTAGATCGAGTCGTGGCCGAGCTCGGCGCCGGGCTCGCGCAGCTCGGAGCCGGTGGACAGCACGACCACGCGGGGGCGGGGCCGGGCGCGCACCGTGGCGAGCCCGATCTGGGCGAGCAGCCCCACCTGACGCGGGCCGACGACGGCGCCGGCCTCCAGCAGGAGCTGGCCGGTCGTGACGTCGTCGCCGCGCGGGCGCACGTGCTGCGAGGGCTTCGGAGCCTGTCTGATCGTGACCGTCTCCGCGCCGCGGTCGGTCCACTCGTAGGGCACGACGGCGTCGGCGCCCTCGGGCACCGGCGCGCCGGTCATGATCTTGACGGCGGCACCCGCCTCGAGGGTGCGGACGTCGGCCTGGCCGGCCCCGATCTGGCCCACGACCGGCAGCACGACCGGGCTCGCCTCGCTCGCGTCGGCCACGTCGGCGCGGCGCACGGCGTACCCGTCCATCGCCGAGTTGTCGAAGCCCGGCAGGTCGATGCCTGCGTGCACGTCCTCGGCGAGGGCGAGGCCGAGCGCGTCGAGCAGGGGTACGTCGACCGGGTCGGCCGGGCGCACCGCGGCGAGCACCCGGGCCTGGTGCTCCTCGACGGTGTCGGTCACGCGTCGCCCGACAGCACCGTGTCGGCCGGGATGCGCTGGGCGGACTCGGCCTCGAGCTCGACGTCGCCGACGACGCGCACCTTGGCGCCGAAGGTGTGGTCGCCGCTCACGCTCAGCGACGACGCTTCCCGCAGCGACGGCGCCCCCTCCGGGAAGCGCTTGTCGAACTCGCCGACCAGTGTGTAGAAGTCGCTGTCGAGGTCGACGAACGGCACCTCGTCGGCGACCTGGTCGAGCACGAAGTCCTGGCCGATGTCGTAGACGTCGGAGCGCAGCACCAACAGGTCGTTGGTCGTCTTCACCGGCACGAAGCGGTCGCGGCCGACCTCGATCAGCGCGGAGTCCTGGAAGACCTCGACGGCTGCACCCATCGCGGTCTCGACCTGGACCACCTTCGGGGTCGACTTGTCGCTGGGGTCGACCGTCTTCTCGTTGCGGATCAGCGGCAGGCCGAGGATGCCGTCGCGCTCGTCGAGCTTCTGCTGCATCGCGCGCAGGTCGAACCACAGGTTGTTGGTCGAGCAGAACCGGTGGCGCTCGAGGTCGGCGAGCGCCTCGCGGTCCTCCGGCAGCGTCTGCGCGGTCTCGCGCAGGATGATCCGGCCGTCGGAGACCCGGCGCGCGAAGTGACCGCCCTTGCGGTCGCTCGGCGTACGCCGCACCGCCTCGATGGCGAACGGTGCACCGGAGGCCGCGAACCAGCCCGCGACGCGCGGGTCGGGGACCGCGCCGAGGTTGTCGGAGTTGGAGACGAAGACGCGCTCGTAGCCGGCGTCGAGCAGCTGGGTCAGCAGCCCGCTGCCGCGCAGCGCGGTGTAGAGGTCGCCGTGGCCGGGCGGACACCACTCGAGGTCGGGGTCGTCGGGCCACGAGACCGGGGAGAGGTCCTTGACCAGGAGCTTGGGCTCCTTGTTCTGCAGGAACTCCAGCGGCAGCCCGTCGACCGCCAGGTCCTCGTAGCGCGCCAGCGCCGCCATCGTGTCGGCGCTCGTGCGGAAGGAGTTCATGAAGATCAGCGGCAGCGCGACGCCGTGCTCCTGGCGCAGGTGCAGCACCTGGCGCGCGATGATGTCGAGGAACGACAGCCCGCGGCGCACGCACAGCAGCGACTTGGCCCGCGGCAGCCCCATTGAGGTGCCGAGCCCGCCGTTGAGCTTGATCACCGCCGTCGTGCGGATCGCGTCGGCCGCGGCGTCGTCGCTGACGTCGACGTCGTCGAGCGACGGCATGTCGACCGGCTCGATCGACGCCTCCGGGATCATCCCGGTCTCGCCGTGCTCCAGCAGCCGGTAGTAGTGAGCGAAGGTCTCGATCGCGACCTCGTCGACTCCGGCGGCCGCCATCTTCTCGCGGGCCTTCTGCAGCCCTGGGCTACCCATGCTCGCGATCGTAGGCTCGTCGGGTGGGGAGACCGCAACCGTCGACGCACCCGGCCAAGACAGCACTGCGCGACCAGCTGCTCACGGCGCGCCGCCGCCGGCCGCTCGTGGAGCGCTCCGAGGACGCCCGCGCCATCGCCCGGGCGCTCACCGCAGCGCCCGAGGTGCGGCGCGCCGCCACCGTGGCGGCGTACGTCGCGGTCGGCTCGGAGCCCGGCACCGCTCCCCTGCTCTCGGCCCTCCTGGCGGCCGGCAAGCGGGTCATCCTGCCGCTCACGCTGCCCGACCGCGACCTCGACTGGGCGGCGTACGCCGGCGACCAGGACCTCGCCCCCGCCCGGCTCGGCCTGCTCGAGCCCGTCACCACGCCGCTCGGCCCGGACGCCGTCGCCACCGCCGACGTCGTCCTGGTGCCCGGGCTCGCCGTCTCCCTGCGCGGGGAGCGGCTGGGCCGCGGCGGCGGCTCCTACGACCGGGCGCTGGGTCGGGTGCCGGTCGACACGTTCACCTGCGTGCTGCTCCACGACGAGGAGGTGGGCCTCGAGGTGCCGACCGAGCCGCACGACCGGCCCGTCACCGCGGCGGCCTCCCCCGGGGGAATCACGCGGTTCGCCGCGACGTTCTGAGCGGCGTAGCATTGGCAGTCGCGCCTCGCGAGTGCCAGAACAACCCAGGAGTCACGTTGCCGACCTACCAGTACGCCTGCACCGAGTGCGGCCACGCCTTCGAGCAGGTCCAGTCCTTCTCCGATGCCTCGCTCACCACCTGCCCGCAGTGCCAGGGCAAGCTGCGCAAGGTCTTCAACGCGGTCGGCGTCGTCTTCAAGGGCTCCGGCTTCTACCGCACCGACAGCCGGGGCTCGCAGAGCGCGTCGGAGACCGGCTCGAGCACCAAGAGCGAGCCGTCGTCCTCGACCACCACGGACTCGTCGTCGACGAAGAGCGACTCCTCGTCGTCGTCCTCCTCCTCGAGTTCGTCGAGCTCCAGCTCGTCCACGAAGTCTCCCCAGGCCACGTCCTCCTGACGGTTCTCCACAGGTCGCCTCGCGCGGCCTGAGCCGGAGCCGCGGCGCTCGTAGCCTCGCGGCATGCGTCTGCCCTCCCGCCTGACCCGCCCGGCGCGCGCCGTACGCCGCTCCGTGCTGCGGCGCCGCCGACCGCTCGCCGCCGTCTGTGCGCTCGTCGCCGTCGTCTCGGGCGTGCAGGCCGCCGCGCCCGCCCCACCGGCCACGGTCGCCGTGACCGTCGCCGCCCGCGACCTCGCCGCTGGTGCGGTCGTCGCCGCGGGCGACGTCACGACGGCACGGCTTCCGCCCGACGCCGTCCCCGACGGCCGGGTGCGCGACCCGGTCGGGCGCACCCTGGCCGGTGCGGTGCGCCGCGGCACCCCGGTCACCGACACCGCGCTGGTCGGCGCCGCGCTGGTCGCCGAGCAACCGGGCACCGTCGCGCTGCCCGTGCGGTTGCCCGACAGCGCGATGGTGGCGCTGCTGCACCTCGGCGACCGGGTCGACCTCGTCGCCGCCGACCCGCAGGGCGGACCCGCCTCGACCGTCGTGCGCGACGCGCTCGTCCTCGCGATCCCCCCACCCACCGCGGGCGCGGCTGCCGACGGCCTGCCCGGGCGGCTCGTCGTCCTCGGCGTGCCCGAGACCCAGGTCGACGCCGTGTCGTCCGCGTCGTTGACGCACTTCCTGACCGTCGCGTGGTCCCGCTAGCGTGCTGAGGTCATCGACCACTTCTCGAGGGAGACCCACATGCTCGGTGGATTCAAGAACTTCATCCTGCGCGGCAACCTGATCGACCTGGCTGTCGCGGTCATCATCGGCACCGCCTTCGGCGCGGTGGTCACGGCGTTCACCGCCTGGCTGACCGGTAAGCTGCCGGGCACCCAGGACCTCTTCGGCAACGTCGAGTCCGGCGACTTCGGCTTCTTCCTGAACGCCGTGATCTCGTTCGTGATCCTGGCCGCGGTCGTCTACTTCCTGATCGTGCTGCCCTACACGAAGGCGAAGGAGCGCTACTTCCCGAGCGCCCCTCCCGGCACGCCCGAGGACATCAAGCTGCTCCAGGAGATCCGCGACCTGCTCGCGTCGCAGCAGGGGGGCCAGCGCCCGCCGACTGTCTGACGTCAGCTCAGGGCGTT
The DNA here is from genome assembly GCF_009823805.1 of Nocardioides flavescens. Taxonomy (GTDB): domain Bacteria; phylum Actinomycetota; class Actinomycetes; order Propionibacteriales; family Nocardioidaceae; genus Nocardioides; species Nocardioides flavescens. Next base: position 137,139 of record NZ_WUEK01000013.1, read on the forward strand.
CCGTGGTGCGGCGGCACCTGCTCACGGAGCCAGGTGTCGCCGCGATCCGCCTCCGAGCGCGAGCCCTCCCCGGGCTCGCGCTCGTCTGCTGTGGTGTCGGGGACGGCGTCGCCGAACACCTCGGCGAGGCGCCGCTTGCGCTCCCAGTCGGTCTCGCTCACGGCCGCTCGCTCAGGCGCAGAGCCCGACGGACTCGAGCTGGTCGGCCGAGGCGTCGACGGAGTCGGACGGCGAGGCGCTCGGGTCCTCGCTCGGGCTCGAGCTGTCGGTGGCGCTGGGCTCGTCGCTGGGCTCGTCACTCGGGCTCGCGTCGTCCGACGGCGAGGCGTCGTCGGAGGGTGACGCGTCGCTCGACGGCGACTGGCCGGCACTGGCGGTCGGCACCTGGTTGGCGCCGATGGAGCCGTTGCGCAGCTTGCCGAGCGGCTGGTCGTTGAGGATCTTCTTCCACAGCAGGTCGGCGTCGGAGGTCAGCTCGACCCGACCGGGCTGCGCGGTGCTGTAGACGAACGGTGCGGTGATGAACCGGATCCGGCTCAGGCCGATGCTCTGGAACTGCAGTCCGATGTCGGCGATCTGCTTGATGTTCTTGATGTCGGTGGTGAGCGAGCCGGTCGCGGCGTTGAGGAAGCGGACCAGGCGGTCGGGGCGGGCGAGCACGCCGCCGGAGACGACCTTCTCGACCATCGCGGCGATGAACGCCTGCTGACGGGCGATGCGGCCGATGTCGCTGCCGTCGCCGACGCCGTGGCGCACGCGGACGTAGGCGAGCGCCTCCTTGCCGTCGATGGTGCGGGTGCCGGCCTTGATCGTGATGCCGTACTCCGAGGAGTCGATGTCCTCGGGCACGCAGACCTGCACGCCACCGATCGCGTCGACCATCTCCTGGAAGGAGGCGAAGTCGACGACGATGTAGTCGTCGACCGCGATGCCGGTGAGGTCCTGGAACTGGGTGATCGTGCACGCCGGCCCGCCGAGCGCGTAGGCGGCGTTCCAGATGCTGCTCGAGGCACCGGGGATGGTGCTGCCGTCCTCGGCGGTGCAGTCGGGCCGGTCGACGAGCGTGTCGCGCGGAATCGAGATGCCGTACGCCGACTGCCGGTCGGCCGAGAGGTGCATGAGGATCGTGGTGTCGGAGCCACCGCCGCCCTCGTCGTCGATGCCGCACCCCTTGCACTGACGCGAGTCGTCACCCATCACCAGGATGTTGAGCGGCTCGCGCGGACCCTCGACCTCGGGCTTCTCCGGGGTGTTGGTGACCTGCTCGGAGAGGTCGACGACGTTGAGGTTGTTGTTGAGGTGGCGGTAGAGGAACGCGACCGACAGTCCGCTCACCATGCCGAGGGTCAGCACGGTCGCCATCAGCACCTTCGCGACGGTGTGCGACCGGCGCGCACGACCGCGGCGCTTGCCGCGGGTGTAGCCGGCCCCCTGCGGCTGGTACGGCGCGGGGAGGTCCGTCTCGGCGGGCTTCTCGGCGTCCGTCATGCTCACGTCCCTCGGGCAGGCGGTAGTGCTTCGGTCGGTCTTGACGAGGTGGTGCTGGGGAGGGACGAGCCACGTCGGCGTGCGCTCGTCCGCGCAAGATTACGGCGAGTGGCCAAATTGTGATGATTCCTCGCGTGTCGCACCGCGACCCCGCCGAGGTCGGACCCACGAGCGCCGCGCCCTAGGATGCGGAGCGCGTCGCCCCAGTAGCTCAGCGGATAGAGCAGCCGCCTCCTAAGCGAAAGGTCGCAGGTTCGACTCCTGCCTGGGGCACCGGAACGACCACTGGCCCCGGTGGTCGAGCAGCGAGCGCAACGCGCACCCGCGACGGCACCAGCCCGGCGACCTGAGGATTCCGGCTCAGACGAGCCGCACGATCCCCCGCAGCAGCAGGTAGACCCCGGCAGCCGCGAGGACGAGCACCAGGGCCGCGCGGCCGTGGCGCTCGATGGCGCCCTGGAGGGCGGCGAGGAGGCGCTCGCCGGAACGGGGCGCGGCGCTCATCACGGCGAGGGGCAGCCACGTCGGCACGCACGCGAACGCGACGAGGACGACGGCGGCCACCACCTTCGCGAGGACATCGGCGTCGGCCGCGGCGACCTCCTTGGCGGCGGGCACCAGGAGCGACAGGGTCGTGAGGTTGGTGGCCATCGAGAACAGGCCGTACCCGTAGGTCGCCGAGGGCCGCATCGTGCGCGGAGGCCGCGCGGGGCGGGAGCGGTGCGCGGTCCGGCCCCGTGAGTGCACCACGGCGGCCCCGACGGAGAGCGCCACCCCGAGCACCAGGTCGAGCGACGCGTCCAGGTGGGGCGCGGTGGGCAGCTCGAGCGAGCGGCCCACGGCCACGACCACCAGCACGACCGCTGCCGCGACGCTCGCCGCGCCGGCGGCGTACGCCGACCCAGCTCGTCGACCGCGCGGGCCCGCCATGACGACGAGCTGCTGGGCGAGCATCATCGGGCTGACCGCCGCGGCCATCCCCAGCGGCAGCATCAGGACCAGCAGGCGCAGCACGTCGCACACCCTAGGAGCCCCGACCCGGCGGCTGACCCGCGCCGGCACATGCGGGTGGGTACCCCCGGCCCGTGCCGCCTCCCGCGCCCCTCCCGGTGCTGCTCCGCCCGTCGTACGCCGGCGGACCGGGGACCGCCCTGGCCGTGCGGGCGCTGGAGGCCGCGGAGCTCGGCGACGCAGCGGTCGAGGCGGTGCTGCGGTGGGCCGTCGAGGTCGGGCCGACGGTCCCGCTGCCCGGCGAGGGCCGGACGCTGGCCCGGTGGGAGCTGCTGGCCACGGTGGGCGCTCAGAGCCTCACCGTCGCGCGGGTGCTCGAGCCGCACCTCGACGCGGCGGCGATCCTCGCCGAGGCGGGCGAGCACCCGCAGGACGGTTCGACCTGGGGCGTCTGGGCAGCGGAGGGACCGCCGCCGCGGCTGGAGGCCCGGGAGGTCGACGGGTCCTGGGTGCTGCGCGGACGCAAGCACTGGTGCTCGCTGGCCGGGGAAGTCAGTGACGCCCTCGTGACGGCCTGGGTGGGCCAGGACGAGCGGCGGCTGTTCCGGGTGCGGCTGGACGCGCCGGGGGTGACGGTGGAGCCCTCCCACTGGGTCCCGGCCGGACTGCGGCGCGTGGTCACCACCTCCGTGCTCGTCGAGGACGCCGAGGCCGCGCCGGTGGGCGAGGCGGGCTGGTACCTCGAGCGCGACGGCTTCTGGTGGGGCGGCATCGGCGTGGCCGCGGTCTGGTACGGCGGCGCGGTCGGCCTGGCCCGCACCCTGCTGGCCCACACCCGCACCCGCACCCCCGACCAGGTGGCGCTCGTGCACCTCGGCGAGGTGGACGCCGACCTGACCGCGGCGCGGGCCGCGCTCGCCCTCGCCGCCGAGGCCGTCGACGGCGACCGGTGCACCGGCCGGGACGCGCTGCTCCTCGGCGCCCGCACCCGTCACGTCGTCGCGAGCGCGGTCGAGCGGGTCGCCCAGCGGGTCGCCCGGGCGGTCGGGCCCGGCCCGCTCAGCTCGGACCCCGCCCACGTCGCGCGGGTCGCCGACCTCGGCCTCTACGTCCGCCAGCACCACGCCGAACGCGACGCAGCGGGGCTCGGCAGTCTGGTCCTGGACGAGGGCGGTCCGTCGTGGTGAGCTTCCGCCACGACGGTCCCGGCACCGGCGCCGAGGTCTGGAGCCGTGCGCTCGACGAGGCGGCACCCGGTGCTCCGTCGCCGGCGCTGACCCGCGGGGGCGACGTACGCCGGGTCGTGGTGGTCGCCGCCCACCCCGACGACGAGTCGCTCGGCGCCGGCGGACTGGTGCACCGGGCGCACGCGCTCGGCGTCGAGGTGGTCGTCGTCGTGGCGACCGACGGCGAGGCGAGCCACCCGCACTCGCCGACCCGCACACCGGCCGACCTGGCGCGGGTGCGGCGCGAGGAGCTGCGCGAGGCCGTGCACCGCCTCGCTCCGCGGGCCCGGGTGCACCACCTCGGCCTGCCCGACGGGGCGCTCGGCGAGCACCGCGACGCGCTCACGGCCGCCCTCGTGGAGACGGTCGGCGACGGCCGCGGGTGCCTGCTGGTCGCACCGTGGCGTCGCGACGGCCACGCCGACCACGAGGCCGCGGGGACCGCGGCGGCCACCGCCGCGGCGCGCACCGAGGCCGACCTGTGGGAGTACCCCGTCTGGTTCTGGCACTGGGGGCGGCCCGACCAGGCGCCGTGGGACGACCTCCGGGTGCTCGACCTCGACCCCGACGAGCGCCTGGCCAAGGCCGCCGCTCAGGCCGCGCACCGCTCGCAGGTGGAGCCGCTGTCGGACCAGCCCGGTGACGAGGCGCTGCTCGGGCCCGGCCTCCTCTCGCACTTCGCCGGCCCGCGGGAGGTCTACGTGCTACAGCCACCGCACGACGGCGCGCTCGAGGACCTCCACGCCTCCGAGGCCGACCCGTGGCTGGCGGACTCGAGCGAGTACGAGCGCCGCAAGCGCGACCTGCTGCTGGCGGCCCTCCCCCGCGCGTCGTTCCGCCGTGGTCTCGAGGTCGGCTCCTCGACGGGTGCCCTCGCCGCCGACCTCGCCACCCGCTGCGCCGAGCTGCTCGTCGTGGACGCCTCGGCCCACGCGGTCGCGGCGGCCCGCGCCAGGTGCGCCGACCTGCCCGGGGTGCGCGTCGAGCAGCGCCGTCTGCCCGAGGAGTGGCCGACGGAGGACGCGGCCGACGGCGGGTTCGACCTGGTCGTCCTCTCGGAGGTGGGCTACTTCCTCAGCCCGGCCGCCCTGGAGCGGCTCGTCGAGGAGCTGCGGTCCGACCTCGCGGCCGACGGGGTCGTCGTGCTGTGCCACTGGCGCCACCCGGTCCGGGGCTGGCCCCTCGACGGCGCCGACGTGCATCGCATCGTCGTGGCCGCCGACCTCCGCCCCGTGATCGCGACCTACCGCGACGCCGACGTCGAACTGCTCGTGCTCGGTGCGCCCGACCTGCTCCCGACACCCGGGTCCGACCGTGGCTGAGTCGACCGTGGCTGAGCCGAGGCTGTCGGACGTCCTGGTGGTCGTCCCGGCGCGCGACGAGGCGGCGCTCATCGAGAGCTGCCTCGACTCCGTCAGGGCGGCAGCCCACCGGCTGCGGTCCTCCCGGCCGGACGTGCGCGTCACGGTCGTCGTCGTGGCCGACCGGTGCACCGACGGCACCGCGTCGCTCGCTCGGGCCGCGGGTGCGCACGTCGTCGAGACCTCCGCCGGCGGGGTCGGCGCCGCGCGCCGAGCCGGGGTCGGGGCCGGGGTGCGGCTGCTGGGCTCGCCCGACCCGCGGCGCACCTGGCTGGCCAGCACCGACGCCGACACCGTCGTCCCGATCACCTGGCTCCAGCGCCACGTCGCCCTCGCCGAGGAGGGCGCGCAGCTGGTGCTCGGCCGTGCCGTTCCCGATCCCGCCGGCCTCGACCCGGCCGCCGCCGTCCGCTGGCACCAGCTGCACCCCGTGGTCGTCGACGACCCGCACCGCTACGTCCACGGCGCCAACCTCGGCGTCCGCCTCGACGCCCTGACCTCGGCCGGGGGCTGGCCCGCGCTGCGCGAGCACGAGGACCACGTGCTGGTCGAGGCGCTGGCCGCCCGGGGCACACCCGCCCGGCTGGGCCCCGACGTCACCACGTCAGCGAGGCGAGAGGGCCGCACCCCCGGCGGGTACGCCGGCTACCTGCGGGAGCTGGTCGCCCAAACGGGAGCGGCTCAGTGCGCGCCCGAGAGGTTGAGACCCACGACACCGGCGACGATCAGCGCGAGCGAGACGACCTTGACGACGCCGAGCGGCTCGTCGAGCACCGCCCAGCCGACCACGGCGACCAGTGCCGTGCCCGCGCCGGCCCAGATCGCGTAGGCGACCGAGACCGGCATCGTCTTGACCACGACGGTCAGCAACCAGATCGCCGCGGCGTAGCCCGCCAGCACGACGGTCGTCCAGCCGAGGTGGGTGAACCCCTGCGCTCGCGGGAGCAGGGCGCTCGAGGCGACCTCGAGGACGATGGCGAGGGCGAGCAGGACAGCGGTGAGCACGGGTTCTCCTGGATGTAGCGGTCGCTACGAATGTAGCACTCGCTACAGGCGGGCTACAGTCGACGGCGTGGACCGTCGCGAGGAGCTGCTCGACCGGGTCACCGACCACGTCCTCGCGCACGGGCTGATCGGCCTGACGCTGCGCCCCGTCGCTGCCGCTGTGGGCACGAGCGACCGGATGCTCGTCTACCACTTCGAGAGCCGCGACGCGCTGGTCTCGGCCGTCGTCGAGCGCAGCAACGAGCGCGCGATCGCGGTCGTCGCCGCGCTGCCCCCGGCCCCCGACGTACGCCGCGGCGTGAGCGCGCTGTGGGCGGCCTACCAGGAGCAGCCGCTGCGCGCGTGCCTCGACGTCTACTGCCAGGCGGCGGCGACCGGGCTGATCGGACGCGAGCCCCACCTCTCGACCGCACGGGCGGGCAACGAGCGGTGGGCCCGTGCGATGCAGGACTACCTCGTGGCCTGCGGCGCCCCCCGCGAGCGGGTGGCGCGCGTCGTGACGCTCGTGGACTCCGCTCTCTACGGGTTCCACCTCGACCTGACGACCGACCGGAGCGAGGCGCTCAGCCTCGGCGTGGACGACCTCGCGGCAGCGGCTCAGCAGATCGCCCAGGCGTCACGCGACGCCTGACTTTGGACTGGACCGGTCCCCCTCCGGCTGACCGCAACCGGCCACACCGCTCAACTCTCCGCGCCGACGTCCGATGAGCCCGAGCGACGAGGCGATCGGGCGCCGCAGGAGCACGACGACCCCGAGAGGCAGAGCCCCATGGACACCATGGACAGTACGCAGACCCCCGCCGCCCGATCGGCCCTGAGCCGCTTCGGCGACCTCCGCCTGGCCGTCAAGATCCTGATGGCCGTCGGCGCCGCTGCGGCCGTCGCCGTCATCGTCGGGGTCGTGGGGCTGCGCGCCCTCGGCGGGGCCAACGACGCGGCGAACGACCTCTACGAGGGCAACGTGCGTCGACTGCAGATGACCTCGGCGATGCAGGACGGCATCAGCACGATGCGGATCCAGGTCCGTGAGGCCCTGATCCGTCAGGGCGACGAGTACGACGCCGCGATCGCGGCTGTCGACCAGGGCTACACCGACTACCAGGCGGCCGCGGCCGAGTACGGCGAGCAGGACCTCTCGTCCCAGCAGCGCTCCGAGCTCGAGGCGCTGAACAGCGCGGCCGCGAGCTACCACGACGTGGCTCAGGAGGTGCTCCCCGAGTTCGCCAAGGTCAACGACGTGGCGGGCTGGACCACGGCGTTCGACCGTGACGTGAACCAGTACGCCACCGTCCAGAACGACACGATCGGCACGATCATCGAGCTGGAGAACGCCGACGCGGAGAAGGACGCGAAGGCCGTCGCGGCGAGCTTCGGGAGCAGCCGCAACCTGGTCATCGGGGTGCTGGTCCTCGGTACGGCGCTGGCGCTGCTGCTCGGCTGGCTGATCGCCCGGGCGCTGGCCCGCTCCGTGGCCAAGGTCAAGGACGTCGCCGACGCCATGGCCGCCGGTGACCTGTCGAAGACCGCCGGCATCACCACCCGCGACGAGGTCGGCACCATGGCCACCAGCCTCGACGCCGCCAACACCTCCCTGCGCCAGCTCATGACCTCCGTCACCGCCTCCGCCGACGGCGTCGCCTCCGCC
>NZ_WUEK01000014.1:0-45405 GCF_009823805.1 Nocardioides flavescens
GCGGCCACCAGCCCCGATCCGATCACCCCCACCGGGGCGATGACCAGAGACTCACAGTCTCGAAACCACGTCTCGGAGGTGCAGTGGTCTCGAGACGGCGCTAGCGCGCCTCCTCAACCAGCCGTGTGAGCGCACCTTGGCAACCTGCGCCATAGGACCCGGCGCGGGCCGTCAGTAGCCTCACGGGGTGACTGAAGCCTCCGGCCCCCTGTCCGACCTGCTGGTCCTCGACCTGACCCGGGCCCTCGCCGGCCCGCACGCCGCGATGATGCTCGGCGACATGGGCGCGCGGGTCATCAAGGTGGAGCCGCCGACCGGTGACGACACCCGCTCGTGGGGGCCGCCGTTCGTGGGCCCGGAGGACGACCGCCAGTCGACGTACTTCCTCTCGGCCAACCGCAACAAGGAGTCGCTGGTCCTCGACCTCAAGGCCGAGGCCGACCGCGACGTGCTGGCGCGCCTGGTGGAGCGGGCCGACGTGCTGATGGAGAACTACCGCGTCGGGGTGCTCGACCGGCTCGGGTTCAGCGTCGAGCGGCTCCACGAGCTCAACCCGCGTCTGGTCGTGCTGTCGATCACCGGCTTCGGCCACGACGGGCCCGAGGCGAAGCGCGCCGGCTACGACCAGATCGCGCAGGGCGAGGGCGGGCTGATGTCGATCACCGGCACCACCCAGCCCACCAAGGTGGGCGTGCCGATCGCCGACCTCATCGCCGGCATGAACGGCGCCTACGGCGTGCTCGCCGCCCTCCACGAGCGCGAGCGCACCGGGGCCGGCCGGGTCGTGCGCACCAGCCTGCTGGCCGGCATGGTCGGCGTGCACGCCTTCCAGGGCACGAAGTGGACCGTGGCCGGCGAGGTGCCGGGGCTGGCGGGCGACCACCACCCCTCGATCGCGCCGTACGGCATGTTCGCCACGCAGACCGCGCCGATCCAGATCGCCTGCGGCTCCGAGGGGCTCTGGCGCGCACTGTGCGGGGCGCTCGGCTGGGACGCCGCCGAGGAGGGCCTCGCCACCAACCCCGAGCGCGTCGCCCACCGCGACCTGCTGGTCACCCGCCTCGAGGCGCTCTTCGCCGACCAGCCGGCCGAGCACTGGTTGGCGCTGCTCTCCGACGCGGGCGTCCCCTCGGGCAAGGTGCGCTCGATGGACGACGTCTACGCCTGGGACCAGGTGCGCTCGCAGGGACTCCTCCTGCAGGTCGACCACCCCACCCTCGGCGAGATCGACATCCCGGGCTCACCGCTGCGCTTCGACGACAACCCCTTCAGCGGCGGGCGCAGCACCCACGTCGCCCCGCCCACCCTGGGCCAGCACGACGCAGCCATCCGCGCGTGGCTCGACGAGGACTGACCCGCTGAGGATTGGCACAACCTGACAAACCCCGCCGCCCAGCCCGCCACAGTTGCGACGTACCTCCCCGCGACGTACGTCGGCAGGATGGTCGGACCCGACGAAAGAAGAACCCATGCCCAGCGCCATCGAAGTACGCAAGGTCCCGATCCTCTCCGTCACCGACGCCAGCGGGCTCGAGAAGCTCATCGACGACGGCGTCCTGCAGGCCGACCGCGTCATCGCGATCATCGGCAAGACCGAGGGCAACGGCGGCGTCAACGACTACACCCGCATCCTCGCCGACCGCGCGTTCCGCGAGGTCCTGATCGCCAAGGGCGCCCCCGAGGCCCAGGTCAAGGAGGTGCCGATCGTCTGGTCCGGCGGCACCGACGGCGTCATCAGCCCCCACGCCACCATCTTCGCGACCACCGACGCCGAGCCGAGCGACGAGCCGCGCCTCACCGTCGGTTTCGCGATGTCCGAGGTGCTGCAGCCCGAGGACATCGGCCGCTCCGGCATGGTCACCAAGGTCGCCGACGCCGTGAAGGTCGCCATGGAGCGGGCCGGCATCACCGACGCCTCCGACGTGCACTACGTGCAGACCAAGACCCCGCTGCTGACCCTCTCGACCATCGAGGACGCCAAGTCGCGCGGCAAGGACGTCTTCACCGAGGACACGCTCTACTCGATGGACGTCTCCAACGGCGGCACCGCCCTCGGCATCGCCGTCGCACTCGGCGAGATCGAGATGCCCTCCGACGAGCAGGTCCTCAAGGACCGCACGCTCTTCTCCTCGGTCGCCTCCTGCTCCTCGGGCGTCGAGCTCGACCGCGCGCAGGTCGTCGTGGTCGGCAACGCCACCGGTGTCGGCGGTCGCTACCGCATCGGCCACTCCGTGATGAACGACGCGCTCGACGCCGACGGCATCTGGGAGGCCATCCGCAGCGCCGGTCTCGAGCTGCCCGAGCGCCCGCACAGCTCCGACCTGCAGGGCCGCCTGGTCAACGTCTTCCTCAAGTGCGAGGCCTCCCAGGACGGTCACGTCCGCGGTCGTCGCAACGCGATGCTCGACGACTCGGACGTGCACTGGCACCGCCAGATCAAGTCGGCCGTCGGCGGCGTGACCGCCTCGGTCACCGGCGACCCGGCCTGCTTCGTGTCGGTCTCGGCCGCCCACCAGGGTCCCGACGGCGGCGGCCCGGTCGCCGCGATCGTCGACCTCGGCGACCAGCCCACGGGCTACCCCGCTCCGTGAGCGAGCGCCTCGGCGCCCGGGAGCTCCTCGACCGGGTCCTCGACCCCGGGTCGTGGGTCTCCTGGGACGCCGAGGCGCAGGAGCCCGCCTCCGCCGCTCCCGGCAGCCGCTACGCCGCCGAGCTCGACGCTGCGCGGGACAAGGCCGGCACCGACGAGTCGGTGATCACCGGCCAGGGCACGATCTCCGGTCGTCCGGTGGCGGTGATCGCCAGCGAGTTCCGCTTCCTCGCGGGCTCGATCGGCCACGCCGCGTCGCTGCGCCTCGTGGCCGCCGTACGCCGGGCGACGCGCGAGGGTCTCCCGCTCTTCGCCGCCCCCACCTCCGGCGGCACCCGGATGCAGGAGGGCACGCCGGCGTTCCTCGGCATGGTCAAGGTCGCCGCCGCGGTCACGGCCCACAAGCGCGCCGGCCTGCCCTACGTCGTCTACCTGCGCCACCCCACGACCGGCGGGGTCTTCGCCTCGTGGGGCTCGCTCGGCCACTTCACCGCCGCCGAGCCGGGCGCGCTCGTCGGGTTCCTCGGGCCGCGGGTCTACGAGGCGCTCTACGACGCGCCGTTCCCCGAGGGCGTGCAGGTCTCGGAGAACCTCCACAGCAAAGGCCTCATCGACGCCGTCATCGGCGTCGACGACCTCGCCTCGGTCGCCACGCTCGTGCTCGACGTGCTCATGTCGGCGCGCGAGGAGCCGCCCGAGCTGCTCGAGCTGCCCCGCGACGAGCTCGAGGAGGTGCCGGCCTGGGAGTCCATCACCCGCTCGCGGCGCCCCGACCGGCCCGGCCTGCGTGAGCTGCTGCGCCACACCGCCGACGTCGTCATCCCGCTGAGCGGCACCGCCGAGGGTGAGATCGACGACCACCTGCTGCTCTGCCTGGCGCGGTTCGGCTCGACGTCGTGCCTGGTGCTCGGCCACGACCGCCGTCACAACCGTGAGGGGTCCTCGCTCGGCCCCGCCGGCCTGCGTGAGGCCCGGCGCGGGATGCGGCTGGCCCAAGAGCTCGGGCTGCCGCTCGTCAGCGTCATCGACACCGCCGGCGCCGAGCTGAGCCGCGACGCCGAGGAGGGTGGACTGGCCGCGGAGATCGCGCGCTGCCTCTCCGACCTCGTCATGCTCGAGGCGCCCACGGTCTGCCTGATGATGGGGGAGGGCACCGGCGGCGGCGCCCTCGCGCTGCTGCCCGCCGACACGGTCGTGTGCGCCGAGCACTCCTGGCTCTCGCCGCTGCCGCCCGAGGGTGCCGCCGCGATCCTGCACCGCGACCCGTCGCGGGCCCCGGAGGTCGCCCAGGCGCAGGGCGTCTCGGCCCGTGAGCTGCTGGCCGCGGGCATCGTCGACCGGATCGTCTCCGAGCCCGTGGACCCCGCCACGGCGCCCGAGGAGTTCTGCGCGCGCCTCGCCCACGTGCTGCGCTACGAGATCGCCCATCTGGTCCGCACCGACCCCGCCGACCGGCTCGAACGGCGTCTGGCGCGCTACGAGCGGCTCGGCTGAGAGCGTCCGCTACGGTCCTGGTGCACGAGTGTCCAGCAGGGGGGTGACCGCGTGAGCGAGGAGCAGACGTTCCGCGCCGGGGTGCCGGCGTACGTCGAGGCCTACGACAAGATCTCCGAGCTCATCGCCCGCACCGGCCTGCGCCCGGGCGACCTCGTCCCGGGCGAGGTCACGCTCGCCGCGGACCTCTACGCCGACCGGGTCGCGGTCGCCGAGGCGCTGCTGCTCCTGGAGGAGGACGGTCGCCTCGTGCGCGACCGCGGGCGACGCTGGCGGGTCGCGCCGCGGCGTACGGCACCGGTCGGCTTCGCCGCCAGCTTCCACCGGATGCTCGGCCCCGAGGTGCACCCCGCCCGCCGGCTGCTGGCCGAGGTGGAGCGACCGAGCGCCTGGACCCGTGACCTGCTCGGGGCCGACGAGCCGTGCCTGGTGTGGGAGACGGTCTTCGAGCGCGAGGGCGTGCTGCTCGCGGCGAGCCTCGAGCTCCTGCTGACCAGTGCCGCCCCCGCGGAGCTCCTCGACGACCTCGACGCCAGCGTCCACGTCGTGTCCGAGCGCCCCAGCCTGCTCGAGACGCTCGGCGCCGACGTGCGCGCCCGGCTCACTCCGCAGGTCTGGCGGCTCGCGCCGGTCTCCCGCAACACCGAGCGGCTCTCGTGGATGGAGCTGCCGCTGCACGGCATCCCGGCCTCGCTCACGGTCGTCCTCGCCGACGGCGACCGGCCGGTCTACCTCGCCAAGAACACCTTCGACCTCGCCACCTTCGACCTCGCGGTGGACCTCACCATCGCGCCCTAGCTGGCCGCGTCGTCCAGCACGGCGCGGCGCACGACGGCCAGGCTGTCGCGCAGCGTCTCGAGGTCGACCGAGCCGAGGGCGAGGCGGATCGCCTGCGGCACCGCGCTCGTCGTGGCGAACGGCTCCGCGGTGCTCACCGAGACCCCGGCGCGGCCGAGGGCGCCGGCGACCCGGTCGGCCCGGCCGTCGGGTGGCAGGGGCAGCCAGGTGACGTACGACGTCGGGTGGGCGACCGCACCGAGGTCGTCGAGCGCGGCCCGGGCGAGGGCCTGACGGGTGCGGGCGTCGGCGCGCTTCTCCTCCTCGAGCCGGGCGACGGTGCCGTCCTCGATCCAGCGGCAGGCCAGGGCGGTGAGCAGGGCCGGGGTGTTCCAGGTGGTGGCGCGCACGGCCCGGGCGAGCGCGGGCACCAGGTCACCCGGCGCGGCCAGGAAGCCGACGCGCAGCCCCGTCGCGACGTTCTTGGACAGTGCCGTCACGTGGACCGTGCGCTCGGGGGCCAGCGCGGCGAGCGGGGTCGCGCCGCTCCCGCCGAGATAGGCGTACGACGCGTCCTCCACGAGCAGCAGGTCGTGGCGCCGCGCGGCGGCGACGAGGCGGCGGCGGTGCGCCTCGCCGACGACCCAACCGAGCGGGTTGTGCACGGTCGGCATCGCGTAGACGGCCCGCACGGGACGGGTGGCGCAGAGCCGGTCGAGCTCGTCGAGGTCCGGGCCGTCCGGGGTCACCGGCAGGGGAGCGAGGTCGAGGCCGAAGGCCGGCGCCAGCACCTTGAAGCCGGGGTAGGTCAGTGCGTCGACCGCGACCACGTCGCCGGGGCGCAGCGTCGCCATGACGGTGACGGCCAGCCCGTGCTGGGCGCCGCTGGTGAGCACGACCCGGTCCGGGGCGACGTCGACGCCGTGGCGCAGGAGGTGGCGGGCGACCGTGGCCCGCTCGGCGGGTCGGCCCTCGTGCGGCTGGTAGCGCAGCAGCGCGTCGAGGTCGCCCGCCGTCGACAGCTCGCGCAGCGCCTGGCGCAGCAGGTCGGCCTGCCCTGGCAGCGCCGGGTGGTTGAAGGTCAGGTCGACGGTGCCCGCCGCCACGTCGACCTGGTCGACCCCGTGCCCGGGCGGCACCGCCGCGTCGCGCACGAACGTCCCCCGACCCTGCTCGCGCGAGACCAGGCCGAGCGCCTCCAGCTCGGCGTAGACCCGGGTCGCGGTGACCACCGCGATGCCCTCCCGCGCGGCCAGCGCCCGGTGGGTCGGCAGGCGGCTGCCGCTGGTCAGGCGACCGGAGCGGATCGCGTCGGCGTACTCCTCGACCAGGAGGCGCGAGCGGGGCGTGGCCACGGTGGGAGTGTAGGCAGGACAATTCTTCGACTGTCATGACCCGTCGGTCCTACGGTCGGGACGTGCACATCGCGATCATCACCGCCGAAGGCTTCAACGAGCTCGACTCCCTCATCGCCCTGGGCGTCCTCAACCGCTACCGCGCGCCCGGCTGGCGCGTCACCCTGGCGACCCCGGCACCGCGGGTCACCTCCATGAACGGCGTCGTCGTCGAGCAGATGTCGACGCTGCAGGAGGCGGTCACCGCCGACGCGGTGCTCGTGGGCAGCGGCATCGCCACCCGCGAGCTCGTCGAGGACCCCGCGGTCATGGGCGTGCTGAGCGGCCTGGAGCCGGGCCGGCAGCTCGTCGGCGCCCAGTGCTCCGGCGCGCTCGTGCTGGCCCGGCTCGGCCTCCTCGACGACGTGCCCGCCTGCACCGACCTCACCACCAAGCCGTGGGTCGTCGCCGCCGGCGTCGAGGTGCTCGACCAGCCGTTCTTCGCCCGCGGCGACCTCGCCACCGCCGGCGGCTGCCTCTCCTCGGCCTACCTCGCCGCCTGGGTCCTCGCCCGCCTCGTCGGCCGGGAGGCCGCCGAGGACGCCCTGCACTACGTCGCGCCGGTGGGGGAGAAGGCGTCGTACGTAGAGCGTGCCTGGCGCAACGTCGCGCCGTACCTCCCGGTGGCGGTCGCCACCCCCGCTGGTTGAGGAGGCGCGCCAGCGCCGTCTCGAAACCACGAGGGGATGATGACCGGGTGATCGTCGCTCTGCTCGGTGACCTCGAGGGTGACCGCGACTGGGCGGTGGACCGGCTGCGGGTCATCGGTGAGCGCGGTGACGTCCGGATGGTCCTGCAGCTCGGTGACCTGCGCTTCGGCATGGGGCCGGACCCCGACGGCTACCTCGACGCGATCGACTCCGCGTGCGCCGACCATGGGCTGGAGATGTGGTCGATCGGTGGCAACCACGAGCACTGGGCGCGTCTCGACGAACTGTGGTCACTGCCCGAGTGGCAGCTGCCGGACGGCTCGCTGGCACCGTTGAGGCTTCGCGAGCGGGTCCTGATGCTCCCCCGCGGTCACCGGTGGGAGCTCGGCGCGCGCTCGTTCGTCGCGCTCGGGGGTGCCCCTTCGGTCAACGTCACGCAACTGACCGAGGGCGTCGACTGGTGGCCGAGCGAGGTGGTCGAGGAGCGCCACGTCGACGCGACCGTCGCAGGAGGTTCGGCGGACGTGATGCTGACCCACGACAGCCCCGGACCGCCGTACTGCACGGCGCCGGTCGGCGAGATCATCACGGGCAATCCGTGGGGTCGGCCCGACTCGACACTCGCCTACGCGCAGACCGGGATCGATCGCATCACCAGGGCGGTGACTGGAGTCGCACCGCGCTTGCTCGTCCACGGTCACTTCCACGTCGGTGGCGAGGCCGTCGTCCACCTCCCAGGCGCGTGCCGTCCGACCATGGTCTGGTCGCTCGGCGCCAACGGTGACGAGGCGAATCTGCGCTACCTCGACATGGAGACGCTCGTCGACCCATGAGTGGTTTCGAGACACGACTCCGTCCTTCGTCGACCACCGGGCGTGCGCGATGATCCGCGGGTGATCGAGCAGGAACGCGCGGCAGCGCAGCGCCGCACACTGCGCGTGGTGGTGGCGGCCCAGGTGCTGGGCGGGGCCGGCCTCGCGGCGGGGGTGACGGTGGGGGCGCTGCTGGCCCAGCAGATGCTGGGCTCGGAGGGGCTCGCCGGACTGCCGACGGCACTGTTCACGCTCGGCTCCGCCGTGACGGCGTACGTCGTGGGCCGGGTCAGCCAGCGCGCGGGGCGCCGGACGGGGCTGGCGGCGGGGTTCGCGGCCGGTGGGCTCGGCGCCGTCGGGGTCGTCGTGGCGGCGGCGGTGGACAGCGTGCCGCTGCTGTTCGCCTCCTTCCTGGTGTACGGCGCGGGCACGGCGACCAACCTGCAGGCGAGGTACGCCGGCGCCGACCTCGCGACCCCGGCCACGCGCGGGCGCGCGGTGAGCGTCGCGCTCGTGTCGACGACGGTCGGCGCGGTGGCGGGGCCCAACCTGGTCGACCCGCTGGGCGGGCTCGCGACCTCGCTGGGGCTGCCCGCGCTCTCGGGGCCGTTCCTGCTGGGCGCGGTGGCCTACTCGAGCGCCGGCGCCGTGCTGTGGGCGCTGCTGCGCCCCGACCCGCTGCTGCTGGCGCGCGAGCTGGACGCACGGGAGGGCGCGGGGGCCGCGCCGGTGGCGGGCGGGGGCCCGGTCGGCACCGGGGCCTGGGTCGGCGCGACGATCATGGTGCTGACGCAGGTCACGATGGTCGCGATCATGACGATGACGCCGGTGCACATGCGTCACCACCACCACGAGCTCGGCGCGGTGGGACTGGTGATCAGCCTGCACATCGCGGCGATGTACCTCCCGTCGCTGGTCACCGGCTCGCTCGTCGACCGGGTCGGGCGCACGGCGGTCGCCGTGGCCGCGGCGGTGGTGCTGCTGGCGGCGGGACTGACGGCGGCCGTGGTGCCCGGCGACTCGCTGACGCTCACCGTCGTGGCGCTCGTGCTGCTCGGCCTCGGGTGGAACCTCGGCCTGATCTCCGGCACCGCCCTCGTCGTCGACGCCACCGACCCGGTCACCCGCCCGCGGGTGCAGGGCAGCATCGACGTCCTCGTCGCGCTCGCCGGAGCGGGCGGTGGCGTGCTGTCGGGCGTCGTCGTGGCGGCCAGCAGCTTCGCGGCCCTGTCGCTGGGCGGGGGACTCCTCGCACTGGTGCTGCTGCCGGTGCTCTGGTGGGCCGCGAGGGCCGGTGAGACCACGGTGAAACCGCGGTGAAGGCACGCTGAAGGCACGCTGAAGGCGGCGCTGCCTAGCGTCCCTGTCATCACCGCCCGTGACCCGGGCGCCGTACGACAGGAGGTCACGCCATGACCACGCTCACCACCACCGCACCACCGCCGGCCCGCACCTACCCCTCGCTGCGGGCGGCCTGGATCCCCATGGCCGCGCTCTGCCTGGCCTTCTTCGTCGAGATGGTCGACAACACGCTGCTCTCGATCGCCCTGCCCACCATCGGCCGAGACCTCGGCGCGAGCACCACCGCGCTGCAGTGGGTGACGGGCGCCTACTCCCTCACCTTCGGCGGCCTGCTCCTCACCGCTGGAGCGGTCGCCGACCGGTTCGGCCGCCGCCGCGTCCTGCTCGTCGGCCTCGCGGTCTTCGGCACCGTCAGCCTCGGCGCCCTGGCCGTCCACACCGCGGGCGAGCTGATCGGCCTGCGCGCCGCTCTGGGCGTCGCCGCCGCCGCGATGGCGCCGATCACCAACTCGCTGGTCTTCCGGCTCTTCGACGACAAGGCGCTGCGGATGCGCGCCATGACCGTGATGATCGTCGTCGGCATGTCCGGCTTCGTCCTCGGCCCGCTGCTGGGCGGTACGGCGCTCGCCCACGTCGGCTGGGAGTGGCTGCTCGTCGTCAACGCCCCCATCGCGCTGGTCGCGGCGCTCGGCGTCCGCCTCGGCGTGGCCGCCGACGACCCGGCCGGCCTCACCCACGACTCCCTCGACCTGCCCGGCGCGCTGCTCAGCGTGCTGACCATCGGCACCGCCTGCTGGTCGCTCACCAGCGGTGTCGAGCACGGTTGGCTCTCGCCGGTCACCCTCGTCGCGATCGCCGGAGCCCTGGCCGGAGCGGTGCTGTTCGTGAGCCACGAGCGGCGCACGGCCGAGCCGATGCTCGACCTCGGCCTGTTCCGCAACGGCACCGTGCGCGGCGCCGCCATCGCGCAGATCGGCACCTCGATCGCGATGGCCGCGGTGATGTTCGGGCTGATCCTGCACTTCCAGTACGCCTACGGCTGGAGCCCCGTGAAGGCCGGTCTCGCCAACCTCCCGATGATCGCCACGATGCTGCTGGCCACGCCCGTCTCCGAGACGCTCGCCCAGCGCCTCGGCCACCGCCTCGCCTGCCTCGTCGGGGCCGGGCTGCTCGCCACCTCGCTGGCCGGGATGGCCTGGGGCGTCGAGCACGGGTACGCCGCCATCGCGGTCTCGATGGTCGTGATGACCGTCGGCCTGCGCACCGTCATGACGATCTGCGCCGTCGCCCTCGTCGACGCCGTCCCGGCCAACCGCACCTCGATCGGCACGGCGCTCAACGACACCGCCCAGGAGGTCGGCACCAGCGTCGGCACCGCCGTGGTCGGCACGCTGATCGCCGCGCTCGTCACCACCCGGCTGCCCGCCGGGGTCTGGAGCCCCGACCTCGTCGCGACGTACTTCCACGGCGAGCGGGTGACCTTCGCCCTCCTGGCGGTGGTGGTCGGGCTGGTCGCAGGCTACGGCGCGCTGACGCTCTCCGACTCGCGCTCGACCGAGGAGAGCTCGCCCCTCAGCAACCCGTAGACGTGGGTGTCGCTGACCTCGCCGGCGACCCAGCAGTCCTCCCGCAGCGTCCCCTCGCGCCGGAAGCCGAGCTTCTCCAGCACCCGGCCCGAGGGGGCGTTGCGCGTGTCGATCTCGGCCTGCACCCGGTGCAGCCGCGCGAAGGCCCCGAACGCCCAGTCCAGCAGCGCCCGCGTCGCCTCCGTGGCGTAGCCGTGGCCCCACGCGGCCTGCGTCAGGCAGTAGCCGACGGTGGCGCTGCGGTGCGTGTCGTCGTACCCCACGAACGAGCACCAGCCCACGAACGCCCCGTCCTCGACCCGCTCCACCACCACGCGGGCGCCGGTGCCCTCGGCCTCGAGCTCGCGGCAGCGCTGGAGGAACGCCGTCGCGCGGGCCGGGTCGGTCCACGGGGGCGAGTCCCAGTAGCGCAGCACCTCGGCGTCGCTCTGCAGCCTCACGAGGTCCTCGCGGTCGCGCTCCTCGAAGGGGCGCAGCAGGAGCCGGTCGGAGCGCAGGGTGGGGGTGGGGACCACGGCCTCAAACTACGACGGTGACCCGCCCCTCCTCGACCTGCCAGAGCTGGTCGAGGCGGACGTTGTCGAGCAGGCGCCGGTCGTGCGAGACGAGCAGCAGCGCGCCGTCGTAGGACTCCAGCGCCTCCTCGAGCTGCTCGATGGCCGGCAGGTCGAGGTGGTTGGTGGGCTCGTCGAGCACCAGCAGGTTGACCCCGCGGGCCTGGAGCAGCGCCATCGCGGCGCGGGTGCGCTCGCCGGGGGAGAGGCGCCCGACGAGGCTGGTCACCTGGTCGGCCTTGAGCCCGAACTTGGCCAGCAGCGTGCGCAGGTCGGCCGGGGTCATGTCCGGCATGACCGCCTCGAACGCCGCCCCGAGGGGCTGGTCCTCGGCCAGGCCGGTGCGGGCCTGGTCGATCTCGCCGACCGCGACCGAGGCGCCGAGGCTGGCCCGTCCGGTCGTGGGCTCGAGGCGCCCGAGCAGCAGGCGCAGCAGCGTGGTCTTGCCGGCGCCGTTCGGCCCGGTCAGGCCGACCCGCTCGCGCGCGCTGAGCTGCAGCGACGCCGGACCGAAGGTGAACTCGCCCAGGGTGGCCGTCACCTCGTCGAGGGTCGCCACCACCGAGCTGGAGCGCGGCGCGCTGCCGATGGTGAACTGCAGCGTCCACTCCTTGCGCGGCTCCTCGACCTCCTCGAGGCGGGCGATCCGCGACTCCATCTGGCGCACCTTCTGCGCCTGCTTCTCCGAGGACTCGGCCTTTGCCTTGCGCCGGATCTTGTCGTTGTCGGGCGACTTGCGCATCGCGTTGCGCACGCCCTGCGAGCTCCACTCGCGCTGGGTGCGCGCCCGGGCGACGAGGTCGGCCTTCTTCTCGGCGAACTCCTCGTAGGCCTCACGCGCGTGCCGGCGGGCCACCGCGCGCTCCTCGAGGTAGGCGTCGTAGCCGCCGTCGTAGACCGCGACCTGGTGCTGGGCGAGGTCGAGCTCGACGATGCGCGTCACCACGCGTGCCAGGAACTCGCGGTCGTGCGAGACCAGCACGACGCCCGCGCGCAGCCCGCGCACGAACGTCTCGAGCCGCTCCAGCCCGGCCAGGTCGAGATCGTTGGTCGGCTCGTCGAGCAGGACGACGTCGAAGCGGCTCAGCAGCAGCGCCGCCAGCGCCGCGCGCGCGGCCTGGCCGCCGGACAGCGAGGTCATCAGCGCGTCCGGGCCCACGTCGAGGCCGAGGTCGGCCAGTGTCGCGGGCAGCCGCTCGTCGAGGTCGGGTGCGCCGGTGGCGAGCCAGTGGTCGAGGGCGGCGGCGTAGGCGTCGTCGGCGCCCTTCACCTCGGCCTCGAGCGCGGCCGCGGCCTCCTCCATCGCCGTCGTCGCGGCCGTGGCGCCCGTGCGCCGGGCGACGTACGCCGCGACCGTCTCGCCGGGCACCCGCTCGTGCTCCTGCGGCAGCCAGCCGACGAAGGCGTCGCCCGGGGCCGTGGTCACGGTGCCGCCGAGCGGCTCGAGGTCGCCGGCGAGGATCCGCAGCAGCGTGGTCTTGCCGGCGCCGTTGGCGCCCACCACGCCGACCACGTCGCCCGGGGCGACGGTGACGTCGAGGGCCTCGAAGAGCGTGCGGTGGGCGTGGCCGCCGGCAAGGTCCTTGGCGACGAGGGTCGCCGTCACCTGACCCTCACTCCCGTCATCACTTCGCTGCGACCACGTCGCCGCCGGCCGGCAGCGCCTCGAGCATGACGTCGGGGTGGTCGCGGGCGACGACCTTGGCGCGCCACTGGTCGACGAAGAGCGCGAGGTGGGTGCCGTCGCTGCGCTGCAGCACCTCGACGCCGCGGATGCCCGACAGGGCGACCGCGCCGGCCGCGTCGGTGCGCCGCGCGAGCTGGTAGTCGAGGCGGTGGAAGCGGATCGGCGAGTTGAACTCATGGGTCATCCGGTCCTCGACGACCTCGAACTGCATGGGTCCGACGGCGGCGAGGACGGGGTTCTGGTCGCCGCGCAGGTCGGAGCGGAGCACCTGCACCACGCCCTCCTGGTCGAGCTGCTCGATGCCGCGGCGGAACTGCTTGTAGCGCCCGATGTCGCCGGCGCTCGCGGTGACGAAGTGCTCTGGGGCGAACGTCGGCACGGGCGGGTACTCCACCGGGTCGCCGACGTACACCGTGTCGCCGACGCGCAGGGCGTTGGCGTTGACGAGGCCGATGATGTCGCCCGGCTCGGCGTTCTCGACCGAGGTGGTCTCGCGGCCGAAGACGGCCTGGGCGAACTTCGTCGCGAACGGCCGCCCGGTGCCCGCGTGGGTCACGACCATCCCGCGCTCGAAGGTGCCGGAGACGACGCGCGCGTAGGCGAGACGGTCGCGGTGCGCGGCGTTCATGCCCGACTGCACCTTGAAGACGAACGCGCTGAACTCGTCGTCCGGGCTGCGCACCGTGCCGTCGACGCCCTCGGTGGCCGCCGGGGCGGGGGCCAGGTCGAGCAGGAGGTCGAGCAGCTGCGCGACGCCGAAGTTCTGCAGGGCGGAGGCGAACATGACCGGCGTCGTCTCCCCGGCCAGGAACCGCCCCTGGTCGTGGTCGGCCTCGTCGAGCTCGAGCAGCTCGTGCTCCTCGACCGCCGCCGCCCACACCTGGGCGTCGTCCTCGCCGACCTCGCTCGCCGCCATCCGGGTCTCGGGCGCGCGGGTCGCGCCGCCGGCGGTGCGGGTGTACTTCACGAACTCGCCCGTGCGCCGGTCCAGCACCCCCCGGAAGTCGCCCGCCTCGCCCACCGGCCAGGTCAGGGGAGTGGGGCGCAGGTTGATCTTCTCCTGGATCAGGTCCATCAGCTCGAGCGCCGCGAGCCCGGGCCGGTCCCACTTGTTGATGACCGTGATGACCGGGATGCCGCGCAGCGCGCAGACCCGGAACAGCTTCAGCGTCTGGGGCTCGAGCCCCTTGCCCGCGTCGACCAGCATCACGGCCGAGTCGACCGCCGACAGCACGCGGTAGGTGTCCTCGGAGAAGTCGCTGTGACCGGGGGTGTCGACGAGGTTGATCACGTGGTCGCGGTAGACGAACTGCAGCGCGGCCGAGGTGATGGAGATGCCTCGCGCCTTCTCCATCGCCATCCAGTCCGAGACCGTGGCCTTGCGGTCGCCCTTGCCGTGCACCGCGCCCGCCTCGTTGATCGCCCGCGCGTGCAGCGCCAGCGCCTCCGTCAGCGTCGACTTCCCGGCGTCAGGGTGGCTGATGACGGCGAAGGTACGGCGTGGGCGGGTGTCGTGCACCGCTCGAATCTACCGGCCACCGGGCCCCTCCTCCCCATCGCTGACGGAGGTGGCGCCGCCCACCGCTGGTCGAGCAGCGAGCCCTGGCGAGCGTCGTCGAGACCTCGCAGGGCGACGCTGGGAGCCGAGCGCCCGGTGGTTGAGGAAGGACGGAGTCCTGTCTCGAAACCACTCGCCGGGAACGCTGTCGCGGTGGTGCTGGCCGACTGGTTTCGAGACAGTCGCCAGCGCGACTTCCTCGACCAGCGGTGGCGGCGATCCCGCTGGTCGAGCAGCGAGCCCTGGCGAGCGTCGTCGAGACCTCGCAGGGCGACGCTGGGAGCCCAGCGCCCGGTGGTTGAGGAAGGACGAAGTCCTGTCTGGAACCACGGACGTCTCAGTGTCGGTCTCCCTCGTCGGACAACTTGAGCCATGCCCTCGCGTGGGGGCCGTCCCACACCGCGGCCGCGGGCGCGTCCACCCAGGTCAACCCGACGAGGCGAGGGCAGTCGCAGGCGAGCTCGGGGTCAGTGCCGAGCACGGGATCGCCCGGATCCACCTCGACCCGGAACACGGTTGTCGCTCCGGCGCCGTGCTCGATCCAGGCCAAACGGGTCGCCGCAGTCACCCGGAGTCCCACCTCCTCAGCGACTTCGCGGACAGCGGCGGCCTCCGGCGACTCTCCGTCCTCGACACCACCGCCAGGCAGCGTGAGGTAGGTGTCGCCGTCGTGGCGGCCCGTCGGCCCGCGGCTCCGGTGGCGCACCATGAGCAGCCGGCCGTCTCGCTCGATGACTGCCGCCGATCGCTCGCGCACAACGCGATGATTCCGTACGGCAGCGCTGGTCGGAGCAGGACACGATCGAGGAGGAGCAGCAGTGGCACAGCAGGTCAGGGCCCACAACATCGCGGTGTCGCGCGACGGGTACGCCGCGGGCGAGGGACAGAGCCTCGAGCGGCCGTTCGGTCACGCCGACCCGAGGCAGCTCATGTCGTGGGCGTTCGAGGCGGAGAGCTTCCCCGGGCGGGACGAGCCGGGCGGCAGCCGCGGCTTCGCCGACCTCCTGGTGCGCGAGTTCCACCGCAACGTGGGCGCCGAGATCATGGGTCGCAACAAGTTCGGGCCGCAGCGCGGGCCGTGGACCGACGAGGAGTGGCAGGGTTGGTGGGGTGACGAGCCGCCGTTCCGCACGCCGGTGTTCGTGATGACGCACCACCCGCGGCCGTCGTTCACGCTCTCGGACACGACGTTCCACTTCGTCTCCGGCGAACCCGCGGAGGTGCTCGAGCAGGCGCTCGCCGCGGCCGACGGCAAGGACGTGCGGATCGGGGGCGGCGCGCAGACGCTGCGGCAGTTCCTCGACGCGGGGCTCGTCGACACCCTCCACGTCGCCGTCGCGCCCCTCGAGCTGGGGGCGGGCTCGCGGCTGTGGGAGTCGCCCGACGAGCTGGAGGACCGCTTCCGGCACGACGTCGTGCCCGGTCCGCACGAGATGGTGCACCACCTGTTCTGGCGGGAGTGAGCGCGTGGGACAGCTGATCTACTCGATGCTCACGGCGCTGGACGGGCGGGTCGCTGTCGTGGGCGAGGGCGAGCCCGGGGACGGCGACGGCAACGCCGACGAGGAGCTGCACGCCTTCATCGACGAGCACTACCGCGGGGTCGGCACCTACCTGTACGGCCGGCGCACCTACGAGACGATGGCGTTCTGGGAGACCGCCCATGCGCTGCCGGACGCGCCGCAGGCGATGGTCGACTTCGCCCGCGGCTGGCAGTCGGCCCGCAAGCTCGTCTTCTCGACCACACTCGAGGACGTCGTGAGCGAGCGCACGAGCCTCGAGCGCAGCTTCGATCCCGTGGCGGTCGAGCGGCTCAAGGCCGAGGCCGACCACGACCTCACCGTCAACGGCCCCACGCTGGCCGCCGAGGCGGTCCGCGCCGGGCTCGTCGACGAGTACCACCTCTTCCTGACGCCCGACGCCGGTGCCGGCGGTGCGCAGTTCTGGCCGGTGG
The DNA here is from genome assembly GCF_009823805.1 of Nocardioides flavescens. GTDB lineage: Bacteria > Actinomycetota > Actinomycetes > Propionibacteriales > Nocardioidaceae > Nocardioides > Nocardioides flavescens. The sequence goes on from NZ_WUEK01000014.1 coordinate 16,359, forward strand.
ACGTCCGGCTCAGACTCGCGCTCGTCGAGCACCGAGCGTTCGGCAACGGCGTGGTGTTCCTGCGCTACCGGCCGCGCTGACACGCGGGGCGGCGCGGCTGGCTAGCGTCGGGACGTGAGCACCACCGACGCCGACCTCGTCCACCTGCGCCGCGCCGTCGACCTGGCGCGGGAGGCGCTGGAGGCGGGCGACGAGCCGTTCGGCTCGGTGCTCGTCTCGGCCGGCGGCGAGGTGCTCGCCGAGGACCGCAACCGGGTCGGCGACGGCGACCAGACCCGCCACCCCGAGATCGAGCTGGCCCGCTGGTCCCTCCGGCTGGCGCCGGCGGAACGGGCCGTCGCGACGGTCTACACCTCCGGCGAGCACTGCCCGATGTGCTCGGCCGCGCACGCCTGGATGGGGCTGGGGCGCATCGTCTACGCCGCCTCGGCCGCCCAGCTGACTGCCTGGCACGCGCAGTGGGGCGCCGGGCCGGCTCCGGTCCGGCCCCTGGCGATCCAGGACGTCGCGCCCGGACTCCCCGTCGACGGCCCCGCGCCCGAGCTCGAGGACGACGTGCGCAGCCTCCACCGGGCGCTGTGGGAGCGGCAGCAGGCCTGAGGCGACCCCAGGGTCGGATGGCCCGACCGGGCCATGAGGCGTGACCCGAACGGGTGAGCGTCGTTGAGGTCGTGTCACGCCCGGTCTCGGGACCGGGCACCCGACCGACCGAAGGAACCCGATGAGCACACGTCTTCGTCGCACGGCCGCCGCGGCCGCCAGCCTCTCCGTCGTCGCACTCGGCGCCGCCGCCGTCAACGCCGCGCCGGCCTCCGCCGCACCGCAGTGGGCACCGGCCGCGAGCGCCACCATCACCCCGGGCACGCAGATGTACACCGACGGTGCGCAGTGCACGGGCAACTTCGTCTTCACCGACGCCGCGAGCAACGTCTACGTGGGCTACGCGGCCCACTGCGCGGGCCTCGGTGAGGCCACCGACACCGATGGCTGCCTAGCCGACTCCCTGCCGCTCGGCACGCGGGTCACCTTCAACGAGGGCGGCAGCCTCCTCAGCGAGGGCACCCAGGTCGGCGCCGGGACGCTCGTCTACTCCTCCTGGCTGACCATGGACCGCCTCGGCACCACCGACGCCAACACCTGCGCCTACAACGACTTCGCCCTGGTAGAGGTCGACGCCGCCGACACCGGCAAGGTCAACCCGTCGATCCCGTTCTGGGGCGGCCCGACCGGCATCGACACCGACGGCACCGCGGCCGGCGACCGGGTCTGGTCGTACGGCAACTCCAGCCTGCGCGGCGGCATCACCGCCCTCTCGCCCAAGACCGGCACCAGCCTCGGCGACGACGCCGCCACCGGCGGCTGGACGCACCCGCTCTACACCGTGACCCCGGGCGTCCCGGGTGACTCGGGCTCGGCGTTCGTGTCGCAGGACGGCAAGGCCGTCGGCACCCTCTCGACGCTGGGTCTCGCCCCGCTGCCGCTGTCCAACAACATCGGCGACCTCGGTCGCGAGCTCGCGTTCGCCCAGGCCCACTCGGGCATCGACGGGCTCGAGCTGGTCAACGGCACCGAGCCGTTCGACCCGATCCTCTGACCTGCCTCTCCACCGAGACGACCCCGTCGGGGCCGGTACCGTGCCACGCATGGTGACCGGCCCCGACCTGTCTGCCGAGGACGCGCGCGAGCGGTACGTCGAGTCCGTGCTCACCGTCGTCGAGCAGGTCCCACCGGGCCGCGTGACGTCGTACGGCGCGATCGCGGGCGTCGTCGGCAGCGGACCGCGCCGGGTCGGCAACGTCCTGGCCCGACACGGCGCGCCGGTGCCGTGGTGGCGGGTCGTGCGGGCCGACGGCTCCCTGCCGCCGAGCCACGAGGAGAACGCGCGCCCGCACTACCTCGACGAGGGCACCCCGCTGCGCTCCACCGGGGCGGTCGACATGCCGGCGGCGTTCTGGGACCCCGAGACGCGGGAGTGAGACGGATTCGCCGTACCTGCAGGTAGCCGCGAGACTCGGCCCGTGCTCTACGACGTGATGCACCGACTGGTCCCGCCGGTCCTGCGCGCGGTCTGGAGGCCCACGGTCCACGGCCTCGAGCACGTGCCCCGCCACGGTGGGGTCATCCTCGCCAGCAACCACCTCAGCTTCGTCGACTCGGTGGTCATCCCCGTGGTCGCGCCGCGCCAGGTCGTCTTCCTCGCCAAGTCCGACTACTTCACCGGCACCGGGCTCAAGGGCGCCGCGTCCCGTGCGTGGTTCGAGGGGCTCGGCATGCTGCCGGTCGACCGTGACGACACCCGGGCCGCGATCAAGAGCCTCGACGTCGCCCTGGAGGTGCTGGGGCGCGGGGAGGCGTTCGGCATCTACCCCGAGGGCACCCGCTCGCGCGACGGGCGGCTCTACCGCGGCCGCACCGGCGTCGCGCACCTCGCCCTCACCGCGGGGGTGCCGATCGTGCCCGTCGGGCTCACGGGCACCGAGCGCGTGCAGCCGGTCGGCTCCAGCGTGCCGCACCTCGTGCCCATCACCGTGCGCTTCGGCGAGCCGATCCACGTCGCCGGTCGCTTCGAGGGCGTGCCGTCCGGCCGCGCCCGCCGCGAGGTCACCGACGAGGTGATGGCCGCGGTCCAGCGGCTGACCGGGCAGGTCGAGGCGGGCGTCTACAACGAGCGACCCGTCGACGCCTGACCCCAGCAGTCCACTGTCGGTGGCGGGGTGCAGGGTGGAGCCGTGACCGAGTACGTGCTGGTGCGACCCGAGGCCGGGGCCCCGCCGCCGCGCCTCGACGAGCAGCAGCAGCGCGTCGTCGACCACGCAGCGGGGCCGCTGCTCGTGCTCGCCGGCCCCGGCACCGGCAAGACCACGACGCTGGTCGAGGCGATCGTGCGCCGCATCGACGACGGCGCCCACCCCGACTCCGTCCTCGCTCTCACCTTCTCCCGCAAGGCCGCCGAGCAGCTGCGCGACCGGGTCGCCGCCCGGGTCGGCCGCACCATGAGCGCGGGCCTGGGCTCGACGTTCCACTCCTTCGCCTACGGCCTGATCCGGCGCTACGCGCCCGCCGAGCTCTACGTCGGCCCGCTGCGGCTGCTCTCGGCGCCCGAGCAGGACGTCGTGCTCCGCGAGCTGCTGACCGACCACCCCGAGTCCGTGCGCTGGCCCGACGGCCTGCGCCGCGCGCTCGGCACCCGCGGCTTCGCCCGCGAGGTGCACGGGGTCCTCTCGCGGGCCCGCGAGAAGGGCCTCGACGGTGACGACCTGGCCCGGCTCGGGCGCGAGCACGACCTCCCGGAGTTCGTGGCCGCCGGGGCCTTCCTCGAGCAGTACCTCACCGTCCTCGACAGCCGCGGCGCCGTCGACTACTCCGACCTCATCCGCCGCGCCACGATCGAGGCCTGGGACCACCGCGACGAGCTGCGCGCGACCTACCAGCACGTCTTCGTCGACGAGTACCAGGACACCGACCCCGGTCAGGTCGCACTGCTGCGGGCCCTGGCCGGCGACGGTCGCAACCTGGTCGCCGTCGGCGACCCGCACCAGTCGATCTACGCCTTCCGCGGCGCCGAGGTGCGCGGCATCCTCGACTTCCCGACCGAGTTCCCCCAGGTCTCCGGACGCCCCGCGGAGGTCGTGGCGCTGGCCACGACCCGGCGCTTCGGCGCCCGCATCCTCACCGCCGCCCAGCGGGTCGCCGGCCGCATCGGTCTGCCCGGCAGCATCGACGACGACGCGCGTGCGGCGTTCCTCAGCCCTCGGGCCGTGCCCGGCCCGCACGGCGAGGGCCGGGTCACCGTGCGCACCTTCGACAGCGACCGCGGTGAGGCCGAGCACCTCGCCGACCTGCTGCGCCGTGCGCACCTCGAGGACGGCGTCGCCTGGGACGAGATGGCCGTGCTGGTCCGCTCCGGACGCGCCTCGATCCCGCCCCTGCGCCGCGCCCTGGGTGCCGCCGGGGTGCCCGTCGAGGTGGCCAGCGACGAGGTGCCGCTCGTGCGCGACCCGGCCGCGCTGCCGCTCGTCGACGCCCTGCGGATCGTGCTCAACCTCGACAACGACGACCCCGACCACGTCGACCACGTCGACGCGTCGCGGGCCGAGTCGCTGCTGACCGGTCCGCTCGGGGGCCTCGACGCGGGCGACGTGCGCCGCCTCGCGCGGCGGCTCCGGGTCCGCGAGAAGGAGGCGGCGGCCGCCGAGGGGCGACTGCCCGTGCCCTCGCGCGAGCTGGTGCGCCGGGCGGTGCTCGACCCGGGGCTGCTCGACGGGCTGCTCGACGGGCACGACGGTCGCGACGCACCGGAGGTCGCCCGCGCCCGTGCGGTGGGCGAGCTCGTCGCCCGCACCCGGGCCCAGCTGGAGGAGGGAGCGAGCGCCGAGGAGCTGCTCTGGTCACTGTGGTCCGGGACGGCCTGGCCGACCCGGCTGCGGCGCTCGGTCGAGCGCGGGGGCGGCACGGCGCGTCGCGCCCACCGCGACCTCGACTCGATCTGCGCGCTCTTCGAGGCGGCCGCCCGGGCCGAGGAGACCCGCGACCACGTGGGCGTGCGCGAGTTCCTCGCCACCCTGGTCGCCCAGCAGATCCCGGCCGACACGCTCGCCGAGCGCGGCGCCCGCGGCGCGGCCGTGCGGCTGCTGACCGCCCACCGCAGCAAGGGCCTGGAGTGGCGCCTGGTGGTCGTGGCCCACGTGCAGCAGGACGGCTGGCCCGACCTGCGCCGCCGCTCGACCATCCTCGGCGCCGACCGGATCGGTCCCGACGGGCTGGTCCCGCCGACCACCGCGCGAGCGGCGCTGATGGAGGAGCGCCGGCTCTTCTACGTCGCCTGCACCCGCGCCCGCGAGCGGCTGGTCGTGACCGCCGTCCGCTCACCCGAGGACGAGGGCGAGCAGCCCTCCCGCTTCCTCGACGAGCTCGGGGTCACCGTCGAGGCGGTGACCGGGCGCCCCGCGCGCACCCTGTCGATGGGCGGCCTGGTGAGCGAGCTGCGCCGCACCGTCGCCGACCCGGCCGGCAGCCCTGGGCTGCGGCACGCGGCTGCGCGCCGGCTCGCCCGGCTGGCCGCCGAGGGGGTGTCGATCGCCGACCCCGCCACCTGGTGGGGCACCCGTGCCGCCTCGCGCTCGGCGGTCCCGGTGCGCGAGCCCGACCGACCCGTCCCGATCTCACCGAGCCTGCTCGACGCCTTCAGCGTCTGCCCGACCCGCTGGTTCCTCAGCCGCGAGGCCGGGGGCGTGGTGCGACAGCACCAGTCGGCCAACATGGGCCTCATCGTCCACGCGCTGGCCCAGCGCGTGGCCGCCGGCGAGCTGGCCGCCGGCATCGACGACGTCCCGACCCTGATGGCGCACGTCGAGGCGGTCTGGGACCGCATGGAGTTCCGCACGCCGTGGGCCAAGGCGCGCGAGCTCGAGCGGGTCCAGGCCGCCCTCACCCGGTTCCTGCGCTGGCACCACGACAACCCGCGCACGCTGCTCGGCATCGAGCAGCCGTTCAAGGCGCTCATCGACCTGCCCGGCACCGAGGGCGGACCGGGCGAGCAGGTGCGACTGACGGGCTACGCCGACCGCCTCGAGCTCGACGCCGACGGCCGGGTGGTCGTGGTCGACCTCAAGACCGGGCGCACCAAGCCGAGCGGACCGGCCGTGCAGCGCCACGTCCAGCTCGGGCTCTACCAGCTCGCCGTGGACCACGGTGCGGTGGACGACCTCGAGACGCTGCCCCAGCGGCCGGCCGTGGCCGGCGGCGCCGAGCTCGTGCAGCTCGGGCTCACCGACGGCGGGCCGACCGCCGACGTGCAGGCCCAGTCCGTGCAGGACGAGGACGGCTCCGCCCGCGACGAGCTGCGCGCCCGGCTGTCCTGGGCCGCGTCGAAGCTGCGGGCCGAGGAGTTCCCCGCCATCGCGGGCGAGCACTGCCGCGACTGCGCCTTCGTCCCGCTGTGCCCGATCAGGAGCGCCGGGCCGGTGGTGGCCCAGTGATGGACCCGGTGATCGACTCAGTGGCCGCCGTCGGAGACGGGGTGCGCATCGAGACCCCGCGCGACCTCGCCGCCGCGATGAAGGTGGGGTGGGAGGCCAGCGACCAGCAGTGGGCCGCGATCTCCGCACCGCTGACGCCGGCGGTCGTCATCGCCGGGGCCGGGTCCGGCAAGACCACGCTGATGGCGGCCCGGGTGGTCCACTTGGTGCTGACCGGGCAGGTGCGCCCCGACCAGGTGCTCGGCCTCACCTTCACCACCAAGGCCGCCAGCGAGCTGCGCTCGCGCATCCGCACGGCCCTGCTCGACGCCGGCGCGCTCGACGCGGTGCCGGTCCGGCCCGGCGAGGACGGTGTCGACGGGAACGACACCGACGACGTCCTCGAGCCGACGGTGCTGACCTACAACGCCTACGCCGCCGGCCTGCTCACCGACCACGGCCTGCGGATCGGCCACGAGCCCGACACGCGCGTCATCACCGACGCCGCCCGCTACCAGCTCGGCGCCCGGGTCGTCGACCGCTACGACGGTGTCGTCGCGCTGCTGAGCGACCACCCCGAGACGGTCATCCAGAACCTCCTGGCCCTCGACTCGGCGATGAGCGAGCACCTCGTCACCCCCGACGACGTGCGCGCCTTCGACGCCCGCGCCCGCGCCGGGTTCGTCGCGGCGCGGGAGGAGGAGGCGGCCGGCAAGGCCCGCAAGACCTACCTCGGCGAGATCGACAAGGCGCTGAGCGCCGTCGACCGGCGTGGCGAGCTGCTCGGGCTGGTCGCGGCCTACCGCCGGCTCAAGGCCGACCTGGGGCTCATGGACTTCTCCGACCAGATCGAGCTCGGCGCGCGGCTGGCCCGCGAGGAGCCCGAGGTCGGCGCGCTCGAGCGCGACAAGTTCGCGGTCGTGCTGCTCGACGAGTACCAGGACACCTCGGTCGCCCAGGCCGTGATGCTCTCGCGCCTCTTCGGCGGCGGCCACGCCGTCACGGCGGTCGGCGACCCCAACCAGGCGATCTACGGCTGGCGAGGCGCCTCTGTCTCCAACATCCTCAACTTCGCCGACACCTTCCCGGCACGCGACGCCGACGGCGGACGGGCCGGCGTGCCGACGTACCCCCTCACGGTCAACCGGCGCTCCGACCGGCGCATTCTCGAGGTCGCCAACCGCCTGGCCCGCCCGCTCTACGAGGAGCACGCCTCGGTCGCCGAGCTGCAGGCCGCGCCAGGTGCTGCCCCGGGCCGGGTCACGACCACGGTGTTCGAGACGCACCGCGAGGAGCTCGCCGCCCTGGTCCGGGGGGTGCACACCTCCCACGAGGCCGGCGACGCGTGGTCCGACATCGGGGTGCTCGTCCGCGACAACGCCCACGCAGCGGAGGTCTTCGACGCCCTCACCCACGCCGGGGTGCCGGTCGAGATCGTCGGTCTCTCCGGTCTGCTGCGGCTGCCCGAGGTCGCCGAGATCGTCGCCGTGCTCCACCTCATGCACGACGTCACCGCCAACGCCGCGCTGCTGTCGCTGCTCGCCGGCCCTCGCTGGTCCGTCGGACCGCGCGACCTGCGACTGCTCAGCCGGAGGGCTGAGGAGCTCGCCGGAGCGCGGGGGAGGAGTGCGGAGCCCGCCGACCTCGACGCCCACCTGGTGCAGATCGCCGACGGGGTCGATCCTGCCGAGATCACCTGCCTCGACGACGCGCTCGTCGACCCCGGCGAGGGCCCCGACCACGCCTACTCACCCGAGGCGCGCGAGCGCTTCGCGTTGCTCGCCGGTGAGCTGCGGATGCTGCGCAGCCACGTCGGCGAGCCGCTGCTCGACGTGGTGCGCCGCATCATCGACACGACCGGGGTCGACGTCGAGCTGGCGTCGGCGGTCAGCCCGGCGGCGGCCGCCCGCCGTGACAACCTCGACCTGTTCGTCAAGGCGGTCGCCGACTTCCAGGCGGTCGACGGCGACGTGTCGCTGGCCGCGCTGCTGGCCTACCTCACCGCCGAGGACGACCAGGGCAACGGCCTCGACATCGCGACCCCGACCGCGGCCGACTCGGTCAAGCTGCTGACGGTCCACCGGTCCAAGGGGCTCGAGTGGGCCACGGTCTTCCTCGTCGGCGTCTGCGAGACCCGCTTCCCGTCCAACCGCTCGCGCACGCTGTGGACCACCTCACCCGCGACGCTGCCCGCGCCCCTGCGCGGAGACGCCGTCGACCTGCCGCAGCTCGACGGCTACGACAAGGCCGCCCTCGACGCCTACCGCGCCGCGACCCGCGACCACGACGCCCTCGAGGAGCTGCGGCTGGGCTACGTCGCCTTCACCCGCGCCGCCCACGCGCTCAGCGTGACGTCGTACTGCTGGACGCCGCGCACCACGCCCTACGGTCCCTCGCCCTACCAGCAGGTCGTGCGCGACCTGCTCGCCGAGTGGGGCGAGCCAGCGCCGGCGTGGCTCGACAAGCCGGTCAAGGGCACCCCCAACCCCTACGACGACGAGGACCCGTCGCGCCCCTGGCCCACGCCGTACGGCGAGGAGGCGGCGCGGCGCCTGGCCGCGGCCGAGCTGGTCGGCTCCGTCGACCCCGGTGCGGAGGATTCGGAGCTCGACGTCATCGAGGCGGCGCGGGCGGCCGAGTGGGACGACGAGGTCGAGCGGCTGCTGACCGAGGCGCGCGCCGACCGCAGCCCCCACGTCGAGGTGGTCCTTCCCTCGAGCCTCTCGGCGACGGCGCTGGTGCGCCTGCGCGAGGACCCCGACGCCTTCGCCCGCGAGCTCGCCCGGCCGATGCCGCGGCCGCCGAGCCGGGCCGCCCGCTTCGGCACGCTGTTCCACGCCTGGGTGGAGGCTCGCTTCGACCAGCAGCCGCTGCTCGACCCCGACGACCTGCCGGGCCGCTCCGACCACGGCATCGACGACGACGCCGACCTCGACGCCGTGGTCTCGGCCTTCGAGGCCGGCCCCTTCGCCGACCGCGTGCCGCTCGCCGTCGAGGCGCCGTTCGCGCTGGTGCTGGCCGGGCAGGTGGTGCGCGGTCGCATCGACGCCGTCTACGACGAGCCCACCGCGGACGGTCCGGGCTTCCTGCTGGTCGACTGGAAGACCAGCCGCTCCGCCGACGCCGACCCGCTGCAGCTCGCGCTCTACCGCGTGGCCTGGGCCGAGCTGCGCGGCGTGCCGCTCGAGCGGGTGCGCGCGGCGTTCCACTACGTCCGCACCGGGCGGACGGTGGAGCCCGAGCTGCCGGACCGTCAGGCGCTGGAGACGCTGCTCAGCTGACCCGCGAGGGTCCGCGCGACAGAGCGTGCGGCCACGCGGCCGGCGCGGTTGGCGCCGATGGTGCTGGCGCTCGGGCCGTAGCCGACGAGCTGGACGCGCGGGTCCGCGACGGCCGTCGTCCCGTCGAGCTGGATGCCGCCGTGCGGTGAACGCAGGTGCAGCGGCGCCAGGTGGGCGACCGCGGGCCGGAAGCCGGTGGCCCACAGGATGACGTCGGAGCGCCACAGGCTGCCGTCGGGCATCCGCACACCGTCCGGCTCGACGGCGACGAACATCGGCCGGCGCGTGTAGGCCCCCAGCCGCTCGGCCTCGCGCTCCTGCTCGCGCAGCGCGAGACCGGTGACGCTCACGACGCTCGCCGGCGGAAGCCCGCGGCGCACCCGGTCCTCGACGAGGGCCACCGCCGCGCGGCCGACCTCGGGGGTGAACTCGTCGGTGCGCCACACCGGCGGGCGGCGGGTCACCCAGAGCGTGTCCGCGGCGACCGGTGCGATCTCGCCCAGCAGCTGCACGGCCGAGGCGCCGCCACCGACCACGACCACCCGTCGTCCGGCGAACGCTGCGGGGCCGCCGTAGTCGTGGGTGTGCAGCTGGGTCCCGGCGAAGGTCTCGACACCGGGGTAGTGCGGCACGAACGGCTGGGTCCAGGTGCCGGTGGCGTTGACCAGCGTGCGCGTCGTCCACGACCTCGCGCCGCTGACGACCTCGAGCAGCCCGTCCCCGGCGTCGCGGACCTCGTCGACGCGGACCGGACGGAGCACGGGCAGCCCGTGCGCGGCCTCGTAGTCACCGAAGTACGCCGGCACGACCGTGTTGGCCCGCCCGTGGTCGGTCGGGCGGGTGGCGTCGGGAAGCTCGGCGATGCCGTGCACGTCGTCCATCGACAGCGAGTCCCACCGGTGCTGCCAGGCCCCGCCCGGTGCCTCGTCGGCGTCGAGCACCACGTGCTCGACGCCCCGTCGCACCAGGTGGTACGACGCCGACAGCCCGGCCTGACCGGCACCGACGACCACCGAGTCGAGGATGTCCACGCCGGGTCAACGCCGACGCGGCCTCAGACAGTCCCGGGACGGTCCCGCTCAGGCGAGGTCGTCGGTCACCCGGGTGCCGGCGCTCAGTGCGATCCCGACCATGTCGGAGAAGGTGCGCTCACGCTCCTCGGCGCTGGTCTCCTCGCCGGTCAGCACGTGGTCGGAGACGGTGCAGACCGCGAGCGCGCGGCGCCCGAGCCCGGCCGCGATCGTGTAGAGCGCGCTCGCCTCCATCTCCACGGCGAGCGCGCCGTACTCCGCCAGCCGGGCGACCAGCTCGGGCCGAGCGGGGTAGAACGAGTCGCTGCTGTGGACGAGCCCGACGTGCAGGCCCACCGACAGCTCGGCCGCCTCCGCCGCCTCGACGGCCGCGCGCAGCAGCGCGAAGTCGGCGACCGGGGCGTAGTCGAGGCCCTCGAAGCGGATGACGTTCATCCTCGAGTCGGTGCACGCCCCGGTCGCGATGACCACGTCGCGCACGGCCACCCGCTCGCTCAGCGCGCCGGCCGAGCCGACCCGCACGATGTTCTGGACGTCGTAGTCGCGGAACAGCTCGGTGGCGTAGATCGCGAGCGACGGCTGACCCATGCCGGAGCCCTGGACCGAGACCCGGTGGCCCCGCCACGTGCCGGTGTAGCCGAGCATCCCGCGCACCTCGGTCACGCACCGGGCGTCGTCCAGGAACGTCTCGGCGATCCACCGGGCCCGCAGGGGGTCACCGGGCATCAGCACCAGGGGGGCGATCTCGCCGGGCGCGGCGCCGATGTGCGTGCTCACCCGGCGAGACTAGGACCTCGGAGCTCAGCCGGCGACGCCCGCGAGCTCGTCGGGCACCTGCGGCAGCTCGTGCGAGGCGACCACGCTCATGGACGTCAGGTCGACGACGTGCAGGGTGCGGGTGGCGGGCTCGGTGACGAAGGCGCGGTCGCCGACGACCTCGAGCGCCGGACGCGGCTCCTGCCAGTCCAGCGGCTCCTCCCACGCCGCCACGACCGGCAGCGACGAGGCGACCTTGCCACGCTCGGCGTCGACGAGGTGGAGCGCCCCGTCGGTGCCGAGGACGAGACCGTCGCCCTCCGGCGTGCGGCCCAGCGAGCGGAACGTGTAGCTCGTGCCGAGCTCGACGAGGCGCAGCGAGCCGTCGCGGGTGTCGACGAGGCTGACCCGCGTCGGTCGCTCCAGCTCGGCGTCCTCGTCGACCTTGTAGTCACCCAGGACGTACGCCGAGTCCTCGGCGCCCGCCAGGTTGCCGATCCGGGCGTAGTCGTCGGGCGCGCTCACCTTGGTGACGCCCGCGTCGTCGACCAGCAGCACCCCGTCCTCGCAGCCGAAGACCGTGATCTCCTCCTCGCCGCGGGTCGCGAACGTCTCGCCGTGCACGCCGGGGCACTCCTCGCTGCTGGCGACGACCGCTCCGTCCTCGTCGAGGCGCTGCACGCCCGTGCGCTCCTCCGTGGTGCCGACGGTGTGGACCCACCCGTCCTCGAGGCGTACGGCGACGCCGTGGTGGGCGTGCTCGGCCCGGAGGGTCTCGAGGTCCGGCTCGCCGCGGTCGAGCTCGCCGAGCTGGAAGGTCGGCAGGGCGGTCATCTCGCCCGTCGCGTCGTCGAAGAGCGTGGTCGTGCCGTCGTGCGGGACGACGTGACCCGGCTCCTCCGCGGCCACGGTGAAGTCGGTGAGCTCGGGGTCGTCGGCGTAGTGGTGGGCGTGGTCGCCGTGGTCGATCGTCCAGACGCCGAGGTCGACCGCGCGGAACGAGCCGGGGCTCGCCAGGAAGACGTGACGGTCGTCCCCGGCCGGGCTGACCCGCAGGTAGCCCTCGGCGGGCAGGTCGGCCAGGACCTCGCCGTCGTCGGCGCCGACCACGAGCACGCCGCCGTCGTAGGTGACGGCGAGGCGGGCGACGGCGTCGTCGACGGAGGTCACCGTCGGGACGGTCACCTCGGCGCTGGGGTCGGTCCCGGGCTCGGCTGCGGGCTGCGAGGAGTCGGAACCGCACCCGGCGGCGAGCCAGGAGATGGACAGGGCGAGCAGGACGGGGAGGCGGGTGCGCCGGAGCTTCATGAGAGCGATTCTCAACACTAGTGAGAACCATTGTCAAAAAGGCTGGGTCGGCCGGGACACGCTGGGGCCACGCCCTAGCCTCGACGACGTGGCCTTCCCGCACGAACGCATCTCGTCCGGAGCACACGACCGCGCGGCGCTGCACCGGCGCGACGAGGCCTGGCTCGACCAGCAGTGGTCCGACCCCGCGACGAGGGTGCTGGTCGTCGCCGGCACCCGCGTGCGCCCGGTCGACGGGGTCGTCCCGTGGACGACGCCGGCTCAGGCTCCCGAGGGGCTGCGGGTGCTCCTCGGCGAGCGCGAGGGGCGCACCTGGTTCGCCGTCGTCGCCCTGCCGGAGCACGCGTCGGACGGGTCGGACCGTGAGGAGTGGGTGCCCCTGCGGTCGGTGCTGCCCCTGCTCGCCGAGGACGCCAGCGACGTCCCGGGCGGGGTGCGCGAGGACGCCGTGGCCTCACCGCTCGTCCTGCACGCCCTCGGCATCGCCGAGTGGCTGCACGTGACGCGGTTCTGCCCACGCTGCGGCGGTGACCTGCGCCCCGAGGCGGCCGGTCACGAGCTGAGGTGCACCCGGTGCGGTCGGGCGCAGTTCCCGCGCACGGACCCCGCGGTGATCATGCTGATCGCCGACGGCGAGCCCGGGTCCGACGACGAGCGGTGCCTGCTCGGGCGCCAAGCGGTCTGGCCGGCGGGCCGGTTCTCGACGCTCGCCGGCTTCTGCGAGCCCGGCGAGACCCTCGAGGACGCCGTGCGTCGCGAGGTCCTCGAGGAGGTGGGCGTCCACGTCGGGGAGGTGACCTACTTCGGCAACCAGCCGTGGCCGCTGCCCGCCAGCCTGATGGTCGGCTTCACCGGGCGCGCGACCAGCGAGCGGATCACCGTCGACGAGCACGAGATCGAGGCGGCGCGGTGGTTCACCCGCGCCGAGATGCGCGCCGAGGCCGAGGCCGGGACGCTGGTGCTCCCGGGCGGCGTCTCCATCAGCCACTCGCTCGTCGAGGACTGGTACGGCGCTCCGCTGCCCGGGGGCTGGTGAGCAGCCTCAGGCCAGCGAGGCGATCTTCTCCTTGACCTGGGCCAGCGAGGGGTTGGTCTGCGCGGAGCCGTCGCTGTAGACCAGGGTCGGCACGGTCTGGTTGCCGCCGTTCGCCGTCTCCACGACCTTCGCGGCCGCCGGGTCCTGCTCGATGTCGACGACGTCGTAGGTGATCCCCTCGCGGTCCAGCTGGCTCTTCAGGCGGTGGCAGTAGCCGCACCACGGGGTGGTGTACATCGTGAAGCTCTGGCTCATCTCGGGTTGTCCCCTCCGACCTCTAGGCTCGGTCCATCGACCGACTCGACTGCATCTGCCGTCGAGTGAACCATGGTGACCCGGGGGTTGTTCCGTGCCTGACCTGCTCGACGCGCTCGACCCCGAGCAGCGACAGGTGGCCGAGGCCCTGCGCGGACCCGTGCGGGTGCTCGCCGGGGCCGGCACCGGCAAGACCCGGGCGATCACCCACCGCATCGCCCACGGTGTGGCGACGGGCGTCTACGCCCCCACCGAGGTGCTGGCGGTCACCTTCACCACGCGCGCGGCCGGCGAGATGCGCACCCGCCTGCGCCAGCTCGGTGCCGGGGGAGTGCAGGCCCGCACCTTCCACTCCGCCGCGCTGCGCCAGCTGCGCTACTTCTGGCCGCACGTGCACGGCACCGAGCTGCCCGAGCTGACGGCGTCCAAGATCGGCCTGCTGGCCGGCGCGGCCCGCTCGCTGCGGATGAACGTCGACCAGGCGCTGCTGCGCGACCTCGCCTCCGAGGTCGAGTGGGCCAAGGTCAGCAACGTCTCGCCCGACACCTACGCCGAGGTCGCCACCCGCCGCGGCCGCACGGTGGCCCACCACGGGCCCGAGGTCGTGGCCCGCGTCTTCGCGGCCTACGAGACGATCAAGCGCGAGCAGGGCCGCATGGACATGGAGGACGTGCTCCTCCTCAACGCCGGCATGCTCGCCGACGACGAGCGCGTCGCCGCCCAGGTGCGCCGGCAGTACAAGTGGTTCGTCGTCGACGAGTTCCAGGACGTCTCGCCGCTCCAGTCGGCGCTGCTCGACCTCTGGCTCGGCGGTCGCCACGAGATCTGCGTGGTCGGCGACCCGGCTCAGACCATCTACTCCTTCGCCGGGGCCAACGCCGACTACCTGCGCGACTTCGCCCGCAAGCACCCCGGCACCACCTCGGTCGAGCTGGTGCGCAACTACCGCTCCACGCCCCAGGTCGTCGAGGCCTCCAACACCCTGCTCGAGGGCACCCCCAGTGCGGGCGTGCAGCTGCGCTCCCAGCAGCAGTCCGGGCCGGAGGTGTCCTACGAGGGACGCCCCGACGAGGTCGACGAGGCCGAGCACGTCGCCGCCCAGGTCCTGGCGCTGCGGCGCTCGGGTCGCGAGGTCGGCGAGATCGCCGTGCTGTTCCGCATCAACGCCCAGTCCGAGGCCTACGAGGAGGCGCTGGCCGCCCGGGGCATCCCCTACGTCATCCGTGGCGCCGCCCGCTTCTTCGAGCGCCCCGAGGTCCGCGAGGCCGTGACCCGCATCCGCGGGGCCGCCCGCGGCGGCCAGGGCGGGGCCAGCGGGCCCGAGCTGCTCGAGGCGGTCCGCGCCGTGCTCGCGGGCATGGGCTGGACGGCCGAGGCGCCGACCGCCCGCGGGCAGACCCGTGACCGCTGGGAGTCGTGGCAGGCGCTGGTGGACCAGGCCGCCGAGGCCGCCGACGGTGAGGGCGACCTCGACGCCTTCGTCGACGAGCTCGACCGGCGTGCCGCCGAGCAGCACGCCCCGGTCGCCGACGGCGTCACGCTGGCGACGTTCCACGCGGCCAAGGGACTCGAGTGGGACTCGGTCTTCCTGGTCGGCCTGCAGGACGGCACCCTGCCCATCACCTACGCTGAGACGCCCGCCCAGGTCGAGGAGGAGCGGCGGTTGCTCTACGTCGGCATGACCCGCGCCCGTCGCGACCTCGCCCTGTCCTGGGCGATGGCCCGCAACCCCGGCGGTCGCGCCTCGCGCAAGCCCTCCCGCTTCCTCACCCCCCTGCTGCCCGCCGACGCGGCGCCGGCGCCGTCGAAGCGATCGGCCAAGGGCGCCCGGATGTGCCTGGAGTGCGGCAAGCCCCTGCAGAGCGCCGCCGACAAGGCCCGACGTCGCTGCGCGACCTGCCCGGCGCCCTACGACGAGGCGCTCTTCGACCGGCTGCGGGAGTGGCGCACCGAGCGTGCCCGCGAGGAGGAGATCGCGCCGTTCATGGTCTTCAGCAACGCCACCCTCGAGGAGATCGCGACGCGCCGTCCGCAGTCGCCCAAAGCGCTGCTCGCGGTCAGCGGCGTCGGGCCGGAGAAGCTGCAGAAGTACGGCGAGGAGCTGCTCGCACTCGTGGAGTGAGCGGCCCCGGACCCGTGTCCCGTGGTCGAGGGACACCACGGTCGAACAATTTCCGAGAAATACCCATTAAATCGTTTGCCCCTTACTCGCGCGGAGCGATACCTTGCTGCTCCAAGCCGAACGCGCACACACGGGCTGACGACCCGGCGCACGAGAAGAGAGACGGAGGTGTGGAACCGATGACGCTCAACACGAACCTGTGGACGGTGATCGACCCGTCCGGCTTCGCCATGCCCGCGTGCGCCCACGCCTCCCTCACGACCATCGAGCGCGATCGCACCCAGGCCATCCAGACCACCCAGGGCTTCCTGGGTCGCACCGTCGCCTACGTCCCGGGGACCCTTGCCTGGAGTCCGCCCCTCAGTTGAGACATCAGCTGATCGGCAGCCTCCAGGCCGCGGAACCCACGACAGGGTTCCGCGGCCTTTCTGTTTCTCGGGCGCGGACCACCGTCCGAGAGCAGGACCGATTGATGCCAGCACCACTGACCACGACCATCCGCGATCAAGGTGAAGCAGAGGAGGTGAAAGACATGACCATCAGCGTTCTCGACCGGCCCGTCGACCAGCCGGCCACCGGGGCCTCACTGGGCGGCCTGCACGATGCCGCCTCGGGGGTGGACGCGGCGGACCTCCCGTGCCGGGTGAAGGACCCGGAGCTCTGGTTCGCCGAGTCGCCCAGCGACGTGGAGTACGCCAAGGCCCTGTGCGTCGACTGCCCCGTCCGCGCCCTGTGCCTCGACGGCGCTCTCGAGCGCCGCGAGCCGTGGGGCGTCTGGGGAGGCCAGCTGTTCATCGCTGGCGTCGTCGTCGCCCGCAAGCGTCCGCGCGGTCGCCCTCGCAAGAGCGAGTCAGCCGCCTGACCGACGCCCGTCCAGTCCCAGAAGGAACCACCTCACCTCTCATGACCGACCACCGAAGCAGGAGCACCGAGATGAACTTGATGAACGAGAACCTGGCGCGCGCACAGATGTCCGCGCGCCTGGGAGAGGCGCACCAGATGCGGCGTGGCCACCAGCTGGCCCGCGCCCGCCGGCTCAGCCGCAAGGCGGAGCGGGCTGCTCTGCAGGCGCGTCTCGCCCTGGCCCGCGCCCTGTAGAGCCTCGCGGATCCCGCGGGGGTCACCCTGATCGCGGGTGGAACACCGGAACCGGGCACGACCACTGGTCGTGCCCGGTTCTGTCATGTCCGAGCGACGGCGTCCGCAGTAGCGTGCTCGCGTGATCACCTGCGACTTCTGCGGACGCCAGGAGAGCGACGAGGCGCGCACGCTGACCTGGAGCACGGCGGTCGAACGCGGTCGGCAGCTGAGGTTCTGCGACCGCTGCTCGCGCGAGCACCTGCGCTCGATGGAGGGCAAGCTCGACAGCGAGCACTGGTAGCCCGGCACCCGCAGCTCAGGCGCTGGCGGCTCGCTGCGCGACCTCCTCGTCCCAACTGCACCCGCAGTGCACGTGCCTGCGGTACGCCGTCCGCTCCGGCTCGGTCTCACCGAGGGTGACGACCGCGGACCAGGTGGAAGGCTCGTCGCCGACGGCGGCCAGCGCCAGGTCGCGCACCGCCCAACCGAGGGCGAGGGTGCGCAGGGCCGGGTCGGGCGCGAGCGGTCGCAGCGGGTCACCGTCGGCGTGCTGGGCGACCAGCAGGTCCCGACGCGGGTCGCGCTCGCGCAGGTGCGCGTCGACGCAGCGCAGACACGCGGTGCGCCCGGGGTCGACGTAGGGCCCGAGTCGCACCTCGCCCCCGGGCAGCTCGGCCACCGGCAGGTGCGGGGTCGCGGAGCGCATCCAGGCGTCGAGCCGCTCGCGGTCGGGCTCGCCGCACGTCCAGACCAGGGCGACCGACGCCTCGCCGGCGACGGGGGCACCGAGGCCGCTGCGCTCGGTCAGGTCGCGGGCCGTCGCCTCGAGGTCGGGCGGCACGTCGAGGTGCACCGCGCACCGGGCGCGGGCGGCGGTCTGCGCCGCCTCCGCGTCCGCGCCGACGAGCAGGCCGGCGCGCACGAGGCTGGCGAGGGCGCGGCCGGTCTGGTCGTCGAGGGTCGACAGCGGGGCGCCGGCTGCGAGGTCGCCGAGGAGGCGTCGTACGCCGGGGGAGTCGGGCAGGACCGCGGCGTGCGGTGCGTCGAGGCCGACCTGCAGGTGGCGCTCGTCGCGCCGCAGGAGCCGGAGGCCGGGGACGAGGAGCCAGGTCACCGAGCCACGCTCACACGGATCACCGCGGAGCGTCGGCCCCTCTCCACAGGGCCTCTGCAGGGCCCGGCCCCGGGAGAGGGGGAGAGCGTCAGGCCTTGCCGAGGATCCGGTTGAGGTTGGTGCCGCAGACCGGGCAGACGCCCTTGGCCATGCGGGTCCCCTTCTCGCTGACCTTGACCTCGCCCTCCGCCTCGCGCTTCTCCTTGCACTTGACGCAGTAGAACTCGCCGCTCCAGGTCTCGGCCATGTCGGACTCCTCGCTGATGGTGATCGGGGTGGTGATCGGGTGGTGATCGGGGGTGGTGGATCGCTGCGACGCTACTGCACAGCGAGGCGTGGGATCGCTCACGGCGCGCCCGGTCGCGGCTCTATAGCCTGCGCTGCATGTCCGCTCCCACGCTCACCCACCTGCGTCTCGACCGGCCCGCCGACGGCGTCGCCCGCCTCACCCTCGACAACCCCGACCTGCGCAACGCGATGTCCGACGAGATGACGGCCTCGTGGACCGAGGCGATCGCGGCCCTGCGCGCCGATCGCACCGTGCGGGTCGTCGTGGTCACGGGGGAGGGCTCGGCGTTCTGCTCGGGCGGCAACACCTCGTGGATCGCGAGCGAGCCCGACGCGACCGTCGACGACCTGCGCGAGCGGATGCTGCCCTTCTACCGCTCGTGGCTGTCGATCCGCACCCTCGAGGTGCCGACGATCGCCGCCGTCAACGGAGCGGCCATCGGAGCCGGGCTCTGCCTCGCGCTCGCCTGCGACCTGCGCTACGCCGCCGCGGGCGCGAAGCTCGGCGTGCCCTTCGTCAAGCTCGGCATGCACGCCGGCATGGGCGGCACCCACCTGCTGCCGGAGGTGGTCGGGCAGGCGCACGCCCGCGACCTGCTGCTGACGGGTCGGGTGGTGGACGCCGACGAGGCGCTGCGCATGGGGATGGTCTCCCGGGTGCTCGGGCGCGACGGGTCCGGCGAGGGGTTCGGCGACGAGGTGCTGTCGATCGCCCGCGACGTGGCCGCGACGGCGCCGATCGCGAGCCGGCTCACCAAGCTGGCGCTGCTCGACGGCGGCCATAGCGACCTCGAGACCGCGCTGCAGTGGGAGGCGCTCGCCCAGCCCGTGACGCTGGCGACGGCCGACCTCCAGGAAGGGGTGCGGGCCAGCCGCGAGAAGCGGGCCCCGGTGTTCGAGGGCCGCTGAGCCGCTCCTCCACAAACGGTTCTCCCCAGCCTGTGGACAAAACTGTGGACGCAGGTGTGGACAGCGTGTGGAGGGCTGTGCACAGCCGTCGCGCGGGCGGCCCGACTGCTCGTAGGGTGGCGAGATGAGCGAGGCGATGCACGACGGGGGGGACGACGGGGGGTACGACGGGGGGCCGGTCGCAGCGCTGCGACGCATCGGCTTCCTCCTGGAGCGCGGACGCGAGGACACCTTCAAGGTCAAGGCGTTCCGAGGCGCGGCCGCGGCCATCCTCCCGCTGCCCGAGGACGAGCTGCGGGCCCGGGCCGACGAGGGCACGCTGACCGACCTGCCCGGGGTGGGCTCCAGCTCGGCGAAGGTGATCGTGTCCGCGCTGCGCGGCGAGCTGCCGCAGCGCCTCGCCGACCTCGAGGCCGAGCACGGCGGCCCGCTCACCGAGGGCGGGGCGAGCGTCCGGGCGGCGATGCGGGGC
This sequence comes from Nocardioides flavescens, assembly GCF_009823805.1. Taxonomy (GTDB): domain Bacteria; phylum Actinomycetota; class Actinomycetes; order Propionibacteriales; family Nocardioidaceae; genus Nocardioides; species Nocardioides flavescens. The sequence continues at coordinate 35,968 of NZ_WUEK01000014.1, forward strand.
GACCTGCACTCCCACTCCGACTGGTCCGACGGCGGCTCGCCGATCGAGGAGATGGCCTTCACCGCGATCGAGCTCGGCCACGACTACCAGGTGCTCACCGACCACTCGCCCCGGCTGCGGATCGCCAACGGCCTCAGTGCCGACCGGCTGCGGCGCCAGCTCGGGGTCGTGGACGCGGTCAACGAGCACCTCGCCGGGAGCGGGTTCACCCTGCTCAAGGGCATCGAGGTCGACATCCTCGACGACGGCAGCCTCGACCAGCACGACGAGCTCCTCGAGCGACTCGACGTCCGGGTCGCCAGCGTGCACTCCAAGCTCGCGATGGAGGAGCGCGCGATGACCCGGCGCATGGTCGCCGCCGTGCGCAACCCGCTGACCAACGTGCTGGGCCACTGCACCGGCCGGATGGTCACGGGGTCACGGGGCACCCGTCAGCAGTCGCAGTTCGACGCCGCCGCGGTGTTCCGGGCGTGCGCCGAGACCGGCACGGCCGTCGAGATCAACTCCCGCCCCGAGCGGCGCGACCCGCCCAGCGACCTGCTCGCCCTCGCCCGCGACCTCGGCTGTCTGTTCTCCATCGACTCCGACGCCCACGCCCCGGGCCAGCTCGACTTCATCGCCTACGGGGCCGAGCGCGCCGAGGCCGCCGGCATCGAGCCCGAGCGGATCGTCAACACCTGGCCCCTGGAGCGGCTCCTGGAGTGGGCTCACCCGAAGGGCTAACCTCCGGCCATGACGGACCGCGGGGGCGAGGACGGGGCGGACGGTGGTGACGGCAGCGCCGAGCCGCTCGTCGAGGTCCGTCGCAGCAAGCGGCGCCGGCGCACGGTGTCGGCGTACCGCGACGGCGACCGCATCGTCGTGCTGCTCCCGGCATCGCTGAGCCGCGACGAGGAGGCGACCTGGGTCGAGCGGATGGTCGCCCGGGTCCGCCGCTCCGAGGAGCGACCGCCCGCCTCCGACGCCGAGCTGATGGAGCGGGCCCTCACCCTGAGCGACCGCTACCTCGGGGGCCTCGCCCCGCCCTCGTCGGTGCGCTGGGTCGAGAACCAGAAGCACCGCTGGGGCTCGTGCACCCCGGGCGACCGCAGCATCCGGCTCTCGGCACGGCTGCAGGCCATGCCCGGCTGGGTGGTCGACTACGTCCTGGTCCACGAGCTGGCCCACCTGCTCGAGCCGGGCCACGACGCGGCGTTCTGGGGCTGGGTCGACCGCTACCCGCAGAGCCAGCGGGCCCAGGGCTACCTGCTCGGCTGGTCGGCCGCCGCGCGGCTCGGTCCGCCCCCGGGTCAGGAGGGCGAGGTCGACTGACCCGCCGGCCGACCCGCCGGTCGACCCGCCCGTCGCACCGCGGCGCCGACGAACGCCGACAGCTCCGGGTCGGGGAGCTCGTCGACCGGCCACCAGCGCACGTCGAGCGACTCCTCGCTGACCTCGGTGGACGCGCCCTCTCGGGCGGTGGCCCAGAACATCACGTCGAGGTGCACGGTGACGCCGCCGTCGACGGGTGAGCCGCAGAACGGCACCTCGTGGGCGTCGAGCACGAGCGGCACCGGGTCCTGGTCGAGGTCGTCGCGATCCATCCCGGACTCCTCGACCCCCTCGCGCAGCGCCGCGCCCGCGAGCGTGCGGTCGACCGGTTCGGTGTGACCGCCGAACTGGAACCAGCGACCCGACTTGGCGTGCAGCGTGAGCAGCACGTGGCGGAGCGTCGGGTCGAGCACCAGCAGGCTCGCCGTGACGTGGGCGGGCGAGCAGGAGCGGGCGAGGCCGTCGGGGTGGGCCTCGAGGTGCGCGACGTAGCGCTGGCGCAGCTCGGCCTGCTCGGGCGAGGGCGGCTCCCAGGCCCGCAGCACCTCCAGAGCGTCAGCGCGCAGCGCGTCCGGGTGGGGCTCACTCACCGTCGAGCAGCTTGCGGAGCTCCGCGTCGAAGTCGGCCTCGCTGAGCTCCTCCGGCTTGGCGGCGTCCTCGCGGAAGCCCAGCGGGTCGTCGAGGTCCTCGGCCGTCGGGAGCAGGTCGGGGTGCATCCACACACCGTCGCGGGCCTCGGTGCCCTGGCGGGTGCGCAGCGAGCCCCACAGCGTCGAGGCGTCGCGCAGGCGGCGCGGACGCAGCTCGAGGCCGACCAGGGTGGCGAAGGTCTGCTCGGCCGGACCGCCGGTCGCGCGGCGGCGCCGGATCGCCTCCTGCAGCTTGGCGAACGTCGGCATCCGGCCCTCGGCCGCCTGCCCGACGACCTCGTCGACCCAGCCCTCGACCAGGGCCAGAGTGGTCTCGAGGCGCGCCAGGGCGGCCTTCTGCGCCGGCGACTCGGGCAGGTCGAACATGCCGCCGTCGAGCAGCTCCTGCATCGCCTCGGGGTTGCCGAGCGCGCTGGGGTCGAGCCCGCGCATCTGCTCCTCCACGCGCTGCTGGATGCCCTCGATGTTGAGCTCCACGCCCTCGGCGTAGGCCGTGACCGCGCCGACGAGGTGCTCGCGCAGCCATGGCACGCCGGCGAAGAGCCGCTGGTGGGCGGCCTCGCGCAGGGCGAGGAAGAGCAGCACGTCGTCGTCGGGGACGTCGAGGCCCTCGGCGAACGCCGCGACGTTGGCCGGCACGATCGCGGCGCGTCCGGCCGGCGCGAGGGGCACCCCGACGTCGGAGACCGAGAGGACCTCGGTGGCGAGGGTGCCGAGCCCGGACCCGACCTGGTTGGCGAGCACGGCGCCGATGGCGCGGCCGAGGAAGCCGAGGATCGGGCCGGCCTGGGCGCGGGCCTCCGGCGGCATCGCCGTGCCGAGCGCGTCGACGGACTGCCGCGCGATCGGCTCGACGAGCACCTTCCACACCTCGAGGGTCTGCACGACCCACTCGGCGCGGCTCCAGGCCTGCGCGGTCGTGACCCCCGAGGGGAAAGACGTGGTGGCGTCGAGCCAGTGGTCGGCGAGGACGAGCGCGTCCTTGACGCGGTCCTGCTGGGTCCCGGTCGGCGTCGGGTCGGGCTCGCGGGCGACGGTCTTGCGCGCGAGGTCGGTGGCGACCTCCCAGTTGAGCGGGCCGTCGTGCGGCTGCAGCAGCGACTGGAGCTGGCCGAAGAGCTGGCCCAGGTCGGGCATCTGCCCGCCGGGGCCACCGGCCCCGCCCGGCCCGCCCATCATCCCGCCCATCATCTGGCCGAAGAGCTGCTCGAAGGGCGTGCCCTTGAAGGGGTTCTGCGGATCCTCGCCCGAGCCGGAGCGGTCGTCTGCCATGCCCCGAGACTACGCCGGTGCCGGTCACCCCCTACGGCGAACCGACCCACTCCTCGGTGCCGTCGCCGAAGCGCTGGTGCTTCCAGATCGGCACCCGGTCCTTGAGCGTGTCGATGAGCGCGCGGGAGGCGTCGAACGACGTCCCGCGGTGGGCCGAGGTCGTCGCGATCACGACCGCGACGTCGCCGATGTCGAGGGAGCCGACCCGGTGGACCGCGGCGACGCCGTGGACCTCGTGGGCGGCGGCGACCTCCTCGCACACCTCGCGCAGGATGCCGAGCGCGGTCGGGTGGGCCGAGTAGTCGAGTCCGAGCACGCCCTTGCCGCCGTCGTGGTCGCGCACCCGGCCGACGAAGAGCGTGAGGCCGCCGGAGGCGTCGTCGTCGAGGGCGGCGACGACCTCGTCGACGTCGAGCGGCGTCTCGCGCAGGGCGACGAGCCGCACTGGGCTGTGCTGCTCGTCCGGCGTGGGCTCCGACATGCGGACGACGTTAGTACCTAGCGTGGGGGAGGTGGAGATCCTGCTCTGGCTCGCGCCGCCGGTCGTCGTCACCGTCGTCGCCATGCTCTGGGTCTCGTGGGTCGGCCGCGAGCGCGCCGAGCTCGACCAGGACGAGGCCGTGCGCCGTCTCGGCGCCGCTCTGGACAAGGAGCCGCGCCTGAGACGCGCCCGCACCCGACCCGGCGCCCGCGACCGGTCGACGCCGGCCCGGTCGAGCGGCGTCGCGGTCCGGCGTACGCCGCCCCGACCGCGGGGGCTGCCCCGCAACCCCGACGCGCCGCCGGCCGCACCGGCGACGCCGGTCGACGAGAACCGCCGCGAGCGGCGCGAGCGCCGCGCGTCCTGACCCTCGCGGTCCCACGGCCCACAGCGCGTCCACAGGTTGCCCAGGTGCGTCCTGGCGGGCAACCACGCGTTTGAGAGGCTTCCGCCATGAACCAGCGCGTGATCGCCGCCCTGCTGGCGACGCCGTTGGCAGCCGCGCTCGTGCTCGTCGCCCTGCTGGCCCCGCTGCCCTACACGACCTACTCGCCCGGACCGACGGTCGACGTCCTGGCCGCACCCGACGGCAAGGAGATCATCCAGGTCGGCGGCGGTGAGAAGACCTACCGCGACAGCGGGCAGCTGCGGATGACGACGGTGTCCGTCACCCCGCGCACGGCCCAGGTCAACCTGTTCGAGGTCATGCAGTCCTGGCTGAGCTCGAGCGACGCGGTCTACCCGCGCGACGCGGTCTACCCCGACGACCGCACCGCGGAGCAGGACGAGACCGAGGGGCAGGTGCAGATGCTGTCCTCGCAGGACACCGCCTCGGCCATCGCGCTGCGGGCGCTCGGCTACGACGTGCCGTCCTACGTCGAGGTGCAGGGCATCGACAGCGGTGCGCCGGCCGACGGCGCGCTCGACCTGCGCGACCTGTTCGTCGCCGTCAACGGCACCCGGCTGGCCCAGGACGACCTGCAGGCCGCCTCGACCGCCATCACCGACGCGATCGCCGCGGCCCCGGCGGGCCAGCCCGTGCAGCTCACGGTGCTGCGCGACGGCAAGGAGGTCACCGTGCCGGTCGTGCCGGAGGCGGGTGACGACGGCAAGCCGCGCATCGGGATCATCATGGGCCAGGGCTACGACCTGCCCTTCTCCGTCAACGTCGACATCGACCCGCGCATCGGCGGGCCGAGCGCGGGGCTGATGTTCTCCCTCGCGATCTACGACACCCTCACGCCCGGCTCGTTGACCGGCGGCGGAGAGGTGGCCGGCACCGGCGAGATCGAGGCCGACGGCAGCGTCGGACCGATCGGCGGCATCCAGCAGAAGATCGTCGGAGCCCGCCAGGCCGGGGCCCAGCTCTTCCTGGTGCCCGCCGACAACTGCGACGACGCCCGCGGGGCCGACAACCAGGACATGCGGCTCGCGAAGGTCGCGACGTTCGACGACGCTCGTGAGGCGATCGAGGCGTGGGCGGCAGACCACGGTGCCACACTTCCGAGCTGTGGGAGCTGACGCGTGAACGACGACCTGTCCGAGGAGCTCGCCGACCTCGACACCGACCCCGCGCTCGCGGTCGCGGTGCTCGAGATCGAGAAGCACGCCGCCGGGCTCGGCTGGGACCAGGCCGGGCGGCTCTACGCGCTCGTCGACACCGCCGAGCTCGTGCGCCGCGAGCCCGCCCTCGCCAGCGCGATGGGCCTCGACGACGCCTCCGCCGACGGGTCGCTGACCCCGGTCGAGCAGGAGCAGCTGCCGCAGGACCGCTTCGAGTCGACGCTGGCGACGATCACCTGGGGGCCCGAGGTGGCCGGCTGCGCCGCCGTCGTCGAGCGCCTCGTGCTGCCGCCCGACGCCGACGACGACATCCCCGACGACCCCACCGCAGCCGCGGCGTACGCCGCGCAGCACCCCGACCGCCAGGAGGTGCGGATGGTCGTCGGCGTGATGCGCGACGGCTCGTCGTACTGCGCGATGCGGCTGCGTGCCCACGACGACGACCACTCGGTCGTCGGCGGAGCCGACCTGGTGCCCGAGCTCATCGAGCTGCTCGGCGCCACCCTTGAGGACCCCGAGGACGAGGACGACCGATGAGCGAGCTGTTCGACGACGACCCGCGGGCCACCGGGCCCGCCGACCCGGGGCCCTCGCGGCGCTCACGGGCGCTGGTCATCACCGCCATCGTCCTGGTGCTGGCCTTCTTCGGCCTCACGACGTTCGCCAACTTCTGGACGAACGTGCTGTGGTACCGCGACATCGGCTTCTCCGGCGTCTACAGCCGGCTGCTCTGGACGCGCATCGGGCTCTTCGCGGTCTTCGGGCTGCTCATGGCCGTCGTGGTGGCCGTGAGCATGGTGGTGGCCTTCCGCACGCGGCCGCTGTTCCACCCGCCCTCGCAGGACCAGAGCGGCCTCGACCGCTACCGCCAGGCCGTGACGCCGATCCGCACCTGGCTGGTCGTGGGCCTCGCCGGGCTGTTCGGCATCTTCGCCGGCACCTCCGGGGCGGGGGAGTGGCGCACGTACATGCTGTGGCGCAACGGCGTGCCCTTCGAGCGCGACGACGCCTACTTCGGCAAGGACATCGGCTTCTTCGTCTTCGACCTGCCCTGGTACCACTACCTCGTCGACTTCGTGATGGCCGCCGCGGTCGTCGCGCTGCTCGCCGCCGCGGTCGTGCACTACCTCTACGGCGGGATCCGGCTGCAGCAGCCGACCGACCGCCTGTCCGGCGCGGCGCAGGCGCAGCTCTCGCTGCTCCTCGGCGTCTTCGTGCTCGCCAAGGCCGTCGACTACTGGCTCGACCGCTACGACCTCGCGAGCCGCTCCGGCTCGCGGCTGACGGGCATCACCTACACCGCCGACAACGCGATCCTCCCGGCCAAGGCGATCCTCATGGGCATCGCGCTCATCTGCGCCGTGCTGTTCTTCGTCAACGTCTGGCGCCGCACCTGGCTGCTGCCGTCGATGGGGCTCGCGCTGCTCGTCGTCTCCGCGATCCTGCTGGGCCTGGTGTGGCCCGGCATCGTGCAGCAGTTCCAGGTCCGCCCGAGCGAGGCGGACAAGGAGGCGCCCTACATCGAGAAGCACATCGCGGCCACGCGCGCGGCGTACGACATCGACACGGTGGAGGAGTACGAGCTACCCGCCGCCGGCACTCCCGCGACCGCCGTCGACGCGGCCACCGACCCGAGCGTCGCCTCGGTGCCGCTGGTCGACCCGCAGCTGGTGCGCCGCGCCTTCGAGCAGAACCAGCAGGTGCGCGGCTACTACTCCGTGGCCGACGTCCTCGACGTCGACCACTACGAGATCAACGGCGTCGACCGGGCGCTCGTGCTCGGCGTGCGCGAACTGGACCAGGACGCGCTCAGCAGCGAGGTGCGCAACTGGCTCAACCTGCACACCGTCTACACCCACGGCAACGACGTGATCGCGGCGTACGCCAACCAGCGTGACGCCGAGAACGCTCAGCTCGAGGCCAGTGGTGACGGGAACATCGACAACACCCAGTGGGCGCAGGGCAACCAGGTCGGACAGGACGACCTGGCGCAGGCCCTCGGTGGCTACGAGGACCGGGTGTACTTCGGCGAGAACAGCCCGAACTACTCCGTGGTCGGGAAGGCCTCCGAGGACGCGCCGAGCGTCGAGCTGGACCTGCAGCGCGCAACCGGCCCGAACGACGGTTCGACGGACGATTCGGATGCGACCAACGAGGCAGAGACGACCTACGACGGGGCGGGCGGAGTGCCGGTCGGCTCGACGTTCCGGCAGCTGCTCTACGCGATCAAGTTCGGCAGCACGAACTTCCTGCTCTCCCAGCGCGTCAACGCCAACTCCGAGGTCATCTACGAGCGCAACCCGGCCGACCGCGTCCGCAAGGTCGCGCCCTGGCTGACGCTGGACGACGACATCTACCCGGCAATCATCGACAACCGCATCCAGTGGATCGTCGACGGCTACACGACCACCGACCGGTTCCCCGGCTCGGAGCGCGAGTCCTTCGAGCGGATGACCGACGACACGCTGCAGGACCAGACCGGGCTGCGCACGCTCCCGACCGACGAGATCAACTACATGCGCAACTCGGTCAAGGCGACGGTCGACGCCTACGACGGCACGGTCACGCTCTACGGCTGGGACGAGCAGGACCCGATCCTGCGCGCCTGGGCAGCGGCGTTCCCCGGCACCGTGAAGCCGAAGTCTGACATCCCCGAGTCGCTGCTCGACCACCTGCGCTACCCCGAGGACATGTTCAAGGTGCAGCGCTACCAGTTCGCGCGCTACCACGTCACCGATCCCAACGCGTGGTTCCAGGACAACAACCGGTGGGAGGTCCCGGACGACCCGAACGGCGCCAACACCCTGCAGCCGCCGTACCGGATGTTCGTGACGCAGCCGTCCGGGCTGGTTCCGGACAATGCGACGGCTGAGGAGGCCGAGGTGCCGGACGGGCAGACCTGGTCGATGACCTCGACGTTCGTGCCCTACAAGCGCAACAACCTCGCGGCGTTCGTCTCGGTCGACTCCGACGCGACCTCCGACACCTACGGTCAGATCCGGGTCATCGACGTCATCGACGAGCAGCAGCAGGGCCCGGGTCAGGTGTCCAACAACCTGCGCTCCGACCCGACCGTCGCGGACGAGCTCGCGCAGTTCAACCGCTCCGGCAGCGCGCCGATCTACGGCAACCTGCTCACGCTGCCCGTCGGCGACGAGCTGATGTACGTCGAGCCGGTCTACGCTGCACGCGACACGACGAGCGACGCCAACTTCCCGATCCTGCGCTACGTCCTCGTCTCCTACCGCGGGGGCGTCGGGATCGACACGACGTTGAGTGGTGCGCTGCAGCGGGCCCAGAACAACGCGCCGACGAACGGCGTCAGCACCGGCGGCGACACCGGCAGCGAGACCCCGACGCCGTCGGCGGAGCCGAGCCCCAGCGACGAGCCGACCCCCTCGGACGAGCCGACGGTCACGCCCGGCAGCACGGTGGCCGAGCTGCTCTCGCAGGCCGAGCAGCAGTTCCAGCTCGCCCAGCAGGCACTCGAGTCCGGCGACCTCGCGGAGTACCAGAGCCGCAACGACCAGGCCCGCGACCTGATCTCGCAGGCCATCGCCCTGGAGGACGACAGCGCCTCCGGGACGGGCTCGGGATCCGGCTCGGGTTCTGGTGCCGGGTCGGCCTCGCCGGCGCCGTCGCCGACGCCCGCCCAGTGACGTGAGGCAGTGACGTGACGCCGGTGGGGCAGGCCCGATTTGGGTTCGGGCCGCCCCACCGGTAACGTTCTGTTCACCGACGCGGGGTGGAGCAGCTCGGTAGCTCGCTGGGCTCATAACCCAGAGGTCGCAGGTTCAAATCCTGCCCCCGCTACACATGTGATGTCTCAGGACATCGGCGACACCTGGACCTGCGGTTGCAGGTCCGGGTGTTGTTCATTTCGGGGTTGTTCGGGTGGGTCCTTTGGGTGCTCCGGTGGGTTGGTAGTCGCGTGTGGGGTCGAGGGTGAGCTCGCGGAGGAGTTCGCCGGTGGCGGCGTTGACGACTCTGATCTCTAGGTCGGCGACGAGCAGGATGACGCGGGTTCGGGCGTGGGTCCGGCCGATGCCGATGTGGTGGAGCCGGCCGTTGTGGCGCAGGGTGACGCAGCCAGATGCGTCGATGGTGTCGTGGCGTACCCGGGCGTGGGTGTCTGAGCTGCGGTCGGCGCCGGGGGCGGC
>NZ_WUEK01000014.1:45471-140131 GCF_009823805.1 Nocardioides flavescens
CTGGTGGGGTAGCGAGCGGTGGGGCCGGCGGTGGTTGTACTCCTGCGCGAAGGCGGTCAGCATCGTGTCGAGGTCGGCGATCGTGGTGGGCTGGACGGGCTGGGCGCGCAGCCACTTCTTCATCGTCTGCTGAAACCGTTCGACCTTGCCGCAGGTGGTGGGGTGGTTGGGTCGGGAGTTCTTCTGCACGATGCCCAGGCGGCGCAGCTCGTGCTCGAGTTGGCTGCGTCCGCCCTTCCCGCCAGCGAATCGCACGGTGTAGACCATGCCGTTGTCGGTCAGTGTGGATGCCGGGTATCCGTGCAGGTCAGCGGCGTGGCGGAAGGTGGCCAGCACGATCGGTGCGGTGATGCGCGGGTGGGCACTGAGATGCAGGACGTAGCGCGAGCAGTCGTCGAGCCAGGTGATGACCTCGACGTCTTGTCCTGGGCTGCCGTCGGGGCGAGCGAGCCGGTAGTGGGTGAAGTCGGACTGCCAGGTCTCGTTGGGCTGGTCGGCTTGGAAACGGATGTAGGAGGCCTTGGGCCGCTTGGACGGGTCGGGGGTGACAGTGCCGGCACGCACGAGGATCCGGTTGATCGTGGCGCGTGAGACGACGAGGTCGTGGCGGTGGCGCGGGTGCCAGTCGATGGTGTCCGCGCCGGCGTCGAGTCCGCTGTCGCGCAGGTGGCTGCGCAGACGCAGGATGAGGTCGACCGTGGCCGTCGGTGTGGCGTTGGGGTTGCTCTTTGGTGCTCGTGACCGGGGTTCGAGCGCGGCGTCACCCTCGGCCTCGTAGCGGGCTTTGAGCCTGTAGACCCAGGCGCGGTGCACGCCGTAGCGGCCAGCGACCTCGGAAGGGCTCAGACCCTCGACGAACAGGGCGGTGATGACCAGACGCGCCTTCGACATGGCCGAGCCTGACGCCGCTCACAGCTGTCGCCCATCACCTGAGACTCGTGTCGCCGATGTCGCGAGACACCTGTCGCCGATGTCGTGAGCCAGCACACTGCCCCCGCTACACAGATGATCAGCCCTCGACTCTCACGGGTCGGGGGCTGATCTGCTTCTCAGGGGCTTCCACGCAGGTGGAACTCGTTGCCGTCGGGGTCCGCCAGCTCCACGTCGGTCCCGCGCGTGCGGAGCGTCGCCCCCAGGGCCACCAGCCGCTCGACCTCGGCGTCCAGGTCGTCGGGGTCGTCAGCCACCAGGTGGAGGTGCACCCGGTTGCGGCCGAGGCGCTCGTCGAGGGGCGGGCCGCCCCACGCGATCTTCGGCCCCGCGGGGTCCTGCTGGATCGCCGTCTCGCCGTCCTGGTCGTGGACCATCGGCCAGCCCAGGGCGGCCGACCAGAACACCCCGACCTCTCGGGTCCCGTCGCAGGCGAGCTCGCCGAGCAACGGCGTACCGGCGAGCCACTGGTTCCCCTCCTCGATGACGCAGAACGCGTTGCCCTCGGGGTCGGCCAGCACGACGTGGTCCTCGTCCGGCTGCTGGCCGACATCGACGTACGACGCACCGAGACCGACCGCGCGCGCGACCGTCTCCTCCTGGGTGGAGGCGTTGCTCGTCAGGTGGAGGTGGGTCTGGCTCGGGAGCACCAGCGGCTCGGCGGTGGCCTCGAAGGTGATGGGGAAGGGGAAGGCGGGGCCGGGCAGCAGGGTCGTGCCGCGCCGCTCGAGACCGAGGAGGCGTTGCCAGAACGACGCCTGGGCGTCGGGGTCCGAGGCGAGGACGGTCACGCCGCCCAGCAGCGCGGGCACCTCGTCACCCTACGACCGCGTCGGGGAGCGGTCCACGGCTCCGGAATGGTCGGAACGGGCCATTGCCCGGGGGCCCGCTAGGTGCCGTCGGACGACGGCGCCTACGGTGTGCCGACCCGGTCGAGGGGGACCGGGCACGACGGGGGGTCTTCTCATGTCCACACGCGCGCTCGAGCGCATCGCAGGTGTCGTGGTCGGAGGGGCGCTCGTCGCCTCGTCGGTGGTGGTTGCCGGGGTCGTCACAGCCGTGCCGGCTGCCGCCGCCGGTCCCGCGCTGACCCTGGTGAAGACGTCGTCGCTGCTGACGGACGGGGGCACGCCGGGCAAGGCGGACAAGGGTGACGTCATCCGCTACCGCTTCGACGTCGAGAACACCGGTGACGTGCCGCTCGACGACGTCGACATCGACGACGACCAGGTCGAGGTCGACCCGCCGTTCCTCCCGGCGCGGCTGGCGGCCTTCGAGCTCCCGCTGTACTCGGTCCACCTCGAGCCCGGCCAGAAGCAGACCTTCTACGGCGACTACACCGTGACCCAGGACGACGTCGACGGCTCGCCCGACCCGATCGTCAACACCGCGACGGCGACGGGCACGACGAGCGAGGGCGGCACCCCGGTGGTCTCGCCGCCGTCGAGCACGCGGACCCCCGTCGTCGACGCTGCGCCCAAGCTGGCGCTGACCAAGACGAGCGCGATCACGACCGACGAGGTGACACCGGGCAAGGCGGACGTCGGCGACGTCATCACCTACACCTTCGAGGTGGAGAACACCGGCAACGTCACCGTGCTCGGCACCACCGTCTCGGACGAGATGGAGGGACTCTCCGCGACATCGCCGCTGTCGATCCCGACGCTGACGCCGGGGCAGAAGGGCACGTTCAGCGCGACCTACACCGTCGTCCAGGACGACATCGACCAGGCGAGCGACATCTGGAACTACGCCACCGCCCGGGGCACGACCCCGAAGAGGGTGCCGGTGGCGTCCTCGCCCGCAGGCACCCCCACGCCGATCGCGCGGGCCGAGCCCGCCATCGCCCTCGTCAAGACCGCCGCGCTCACGACCGACCGCGGCACGATCGGGACCCTCGACGCTGGCGACGTGCTGACCTACACCTTCACGGTCACCAACACCGGCGGCATGGCCGTCAACGGCGTGCGCATCGAGGACCTCAAGGAGGGGCTCTCCGCGGTCTCGCCGGAGTCGGTGCGGAAGCTGCCGAAGGGCGGCACGGCGACCTTCACCGCGACGTACGTCGTGACCGCGGCCGACGTCGCGTCCGGCGGCCCGATCGTCAACACCGCCATCGCGGAGGGCTTCGTGCCGCCGGAGGGCTACGTCGCCTCCGACGAGGCCAGCGCCCGGGTGCCGCTCGTGCTGCCGCGCGACCCGCAGCCGACGCAGCCGGCCCTACCGACCCAGCCGACCCAGCCCACGACCCCGAGCGCGCCGGTGGGGCCGCCGGCGATCACGTCGAGGACCTCGGTGCGCGACGTGGTGCTCGAGGTCGACGGCGCCGGACAGCCGCAGCCGGTGCAGATCCACGACGACGTGACCCTGAGCGGTCTGGTCGGCCGCGTGGCCGGATCGGTCGCGAGCCGGGCGGTGCCCCGCGCGGGCGAGGCGACCCTCTACGGACCGGTGGCGAAGGCGTCGGCTCTGACCTGCACGCCGGGGAAGGCGGTCGGCACGGTGTCGTTCAGCGGCGGCAACGGCGTGGTGCGCACCGGGTCGGTGACGGTGCGCCAGCCCGGCTACTACGTGTGGGTGGCGAAGGTCGACGCCGACGCCCAGCAAGTCGGGGCGACCCACGACTGCGGGCTCAAGGCGGCGATCACGCGCGTCCACCGGGCGCCGTACGGCCCGATCGAGGTGCAGACCGGCTTCTCCGGGGTGCTCGGCGACCTGCTGAGCCGGGCCGGTGGGCGTGCCTCCGTGGCCGCGACGTCGGTGCGGGTGCCGGCGCTCGGGATGAGCGCCCGTCTCTCCGCGGTCGGGCTGGCGAAGGGCCGCATGGTCATCCCGCACGACATCCGGCGCGGGGGCTGGCTCGCCCGTTCCGCCGCGCCCGGTGAGGCGATCGGCTCCACCGTGATCGCGGGCCACGTGTCCGACCGCAGCGACCGCCCCGGCGCCTTCGACCGGCTGCGCCGCGCAGCGAAGGGCCAGCTCGTCCTGGTCCGCGACGCCGCCGGCCGCACGACGCGCTACCGGATCGCGACCGTCACGGCCCAGCCGCGCAGCCGTGGGCTGTCCGGGGCGGCCGTGTCGACCACGGGCTCGCACCGGCTCGTGCTGGTGACGTGCACGGGCAAGGTCGTCTACCCCGACGGGCGCTTCCACTACACGAAGAACCTCGTGGTGGTCGCGACGCCCGTCGGCTGAGGCCCGGCGTCCGGGTCAGGCGTCCAGGTCAGGCGACTGGGTTCAGGCGCTCGCGGTCGCGAGCTTGACCGCGAAGCCGAGGAAGACCACGCCGACCGCCGAGGTCGCGCCCGCCGTGAGACGGCGACGACGCCGTGCGACCTCGGCGAGACGGGCGCCGGCGAGGATCAGCACGCTGAGGTAGACGAAGCTGCCGAGCTCGAGCAGACCGCCGAGCAGCAGGAACGACAGCGCCGGCCGGTCGTAGGCCGGGTCGACGAACTGCACGAAGAAGGCGACGAAGAACAAGATCGCCTTGGGGTTGAGCAGGCTCACCACGAGGGCCCGGCGGAAGACGCGCTCGGTCGACGTCGCCGTCGACGCTGCCGTGGACGGGGTCCCCGCGACGGCGGATGCCGTGGCGAGCGGCAGCGCCCGACGCCGCCAGGCGGCCCACGCCGCGCGGAGCATGCCGATGGCGAGCCAGCCGAGGTAGCCCGCCCCGAGGTACTTCACGACGGCGAAGGCCGTCTCGTGGGTGCTGAGCACCGAGACGACGCCCAAGGCCGAGAGGGTCATCAGGACGGCGTCGCCGGTGAAGACGCCGCACGCGGCGCGGTATCCGGTCGGGACACCGCGCCGCGCGGCGACGGAGAGGACGTAGAGCGAGTTGGGACCGGGCAGCAGGATGATGAGCACCAGTCCGACCAGGTAGGACCCGAGGTCCGTCACGCCCCACACGGCGAGGATCGTCGCACGTGCGGGGCGTGGTGTCAGCGCACGCGGACCTTCTGCGGAGCGCTGGCGGAGCCGCTGATGCCGCTGCCGCCGCTGAAGGTGGCGACGAGGACGTGCTTGCCGCGCTTGAGCCGGGGCAGCTTGAGGCTGACGGTGCGGCCGCTGACCGCCGCGGTGGCGATGGTGCGGCCTTTGTCGGTGATGGTCAGGGTGCCGGTCGGGGCGGCCGAGGAGGCGATCGTGACGACGGCCTTCACCGCACGTCGGCTCGCCTTCAGCTGCATCGAGGTCGCGGACGAGGCCGCCGCAGCGCCGGTGCCGGTCCCGGTGCCCGTACCGGTCCCGGTCCCGGTGCCGGTGCCGGTGCCGGTGCCGGTGCCGCCACCGGTGCCGGCGGCCTGCGCGAAGAGGCCGACGTACGGCGTGACGTACTTCTTGCTGCCGCCGTAGCCGGCGACGGTGAACGCCATCTGGAAGTGGTCGCCGGACTGGGCGATCGGGCAGGGGGCGGTGCCGTCTCGACGCGACTGGCACTCGGGCGCCTGGGTGCCGGAGCCGATGAGGGTGCGGGTGGCGATGACCGGGACCTGGATCTCGAGCACGTCACCGCGGGAGAGCTCCCACTTCAGACCTTCGGGGCTGCCGATGAGGTAGCCGCCGTTGAGTCCCTTGGCGAAGGTGAGCTCCTTGGTCTTGAGCTGCTGCGATGAGCCCGACTTGGTGAGGTCCCACAGGATCGGGGCCTGCTCATCGGCGGGTACGACGCCCGCGGGCAGCATCAGCTCGGGCAGCACGGGCACGGCGTCGGCGCACGCGAGGCCGACCAGGCCGATGTAGCCGCGGACGTAGAAGATCTCCCCGACCCGCGGCACCTGGCCGCTCGGCGAGCGCCAGCCGACGTCGGCGCTCATGCCGGGGCCCGGGTTGCCGGTGAAGCAGTTGATGAGCACGTCCTCGTCGTGCTTGCCGGGGTTCCAGTCGCCGGCGGCCGCGCCGGCGCTCGGGGCGAGGGCCGTCATGGCGGCGAACAGCCCGGCGACGCTCACCGCGACCCGGGTCAGGCGGCGGCGCCGTGCGGGCCGGTGCCGGGTGGGGGTGGTGCTGGGCAGAGCAGGGGCGGTCACGGTGACTCCTCGAGTCGCTGGGGTGGTGGTGTGCCCCCACGCTCTCGACGCCCGCTTGCCGCGGGGTTGTCCCCGGCTTGCGAGCCCTTGCGACCTCCCTGCGGTGCCTGCGGTGCCTGCGGTGCCTGCGGGCTCAGGCCAGCAGGGCCACCAGCAGCACCGGCGGCAGCGAGACGAGCGAGGCCATGCTCGTCACCGTCGTCATCGACTTCAGCGCGCCCTTCGTGGTCACCCCGAGCAGTGACTTGAACATCCAGAAGAAGTTGGAGTTGACCGTCAGGGCGAACATCGACCCGGACGCGATCGCGAGACCGACCGCGATCGGTGCGACGTCGATCGAGCCGAGCACCGGGGCGATGATCCCGGCCGCGGTGATGGCGGCGACGGAGACGGACCCGATCGCGAGGTGCAGGACCGCCGCGATCACCCAGGCGAGCAGGATGCTCGTGACGACGGCGGCGCCCTCGCTGGCGGAGAAGAGGCCGGCCAGGGTGGCGTCGAGGCCGGTCGCCTCGATCACCGCACCGAGCGAGCCGCCGATGCCCGTGATGAGCAGGATCTCCCCGGTGGTGTGGAAGCCGGTCTTCACCGCCTCCTCGGTCCGCTCGGTCCCGGTGGCGGCGCGGGCCAGGGCGTAGGCGCCGAGGAGCCCGACGAAGAGCGCGACGTTGGCGTCGCCGACGAAGGCGATGAAGGAGTTGGAGAAGTCGAGCAGGTCCGCGAACGCACCGAAGGCGATCATCGCCAGCGGCACCAGGATCGGCAGCAGCGAGACCGCGAGCGGCAGGTCCACGTCGTGCAACTGGGCTCGCTCGTCGGGGCCGGTCCCGGCCGTGCCGGTCTCGACCCCGGCGCGCCCGTCGTCGGGGGCGTCGTCCTCGGCCTCGTCGGTGGCGGGCTTCCACCACCCGGCGCGCAGCATGAGACCGAACAGGAACGTCGTCACCAGCGCGGTCACCGGGCCGAGCACCACGCCGTAGAGCAGCCAGGTGCCCAGGGACACGTCGAGGAGGCCCGCGATCGAGACGGCGGCCAGCCCCGGGATGACGAAGACGTAGCCGGCGAAGATGCCAGTGCCGATGGCGCCGGCGAGGTGGGCGAGCCCGCGCGGACCGATGTGCGGCGCCGAGGAGCGGGCGATCGGCGCGGCGAGCACGACCTGCACGTCGACGTAGATCGAGGGGAAGACCAGCGACAGGGCCCCGGTGAGGGCGTACGGCAGCCGCCGGGCGCCGACCACGCCCAGCAGGGCTGTCACCAGCTTGCGGAAGGTGCCGAGGGAGTGCAGCAACGCGCCGATCAGCACGCCGAACCCGATCAGCAGGCCCACCTCGGCCATGATCGACCCGAAGCCCCCGGTGATCGCGGCGACGGTGTCGGCGAAGCCGACCCCGGCGGCGAGGCCGAGGTAGAGCGAGGCGAGCACGAGCGAGATGACGGGGTCGATCTTGGCCCCGATGATCAGGCCCACGACGAGCACGATGGCGATGACGGTGTGGACGACCTCCACGGGCCTGGCCTCCTCGGTCGGGTCCGCCCACCGTAGGGCACGGCTCCCCACCGGCGGCGCGGTGGCGGCGCGTCGGTCGACGCGTCAGGCCCACCCGGCTCCGTCAGCCCTAGGATCCATCCCATGACAGCGCAGCGCTCCGGCCGGGCCCCGAGCATGGCCGACGTCGCTGCCGCCGTGGGCGTCTCCCACCAGACGGTCTCGCGGGTCCTCAACGACTCCTCGCTGGTGCGCCCGGACACCCGGGAGCGCGTGCTCGCGGCGATCGCGGAGCTGGGCTACCGGCGCAACAACGCGGCGCGCGCCCTCGCGAGCCACCGGTCGCGCCGGATCGGGATGGTCGCCGCCCACCTGGGCTACTACGGCCCCAGCACGCTGGCCACCGCGGTGCAGGCCGCCGGGCACGAGTCCGGGTACGACGTCTCCCTCATCGCCGTCGAGCACCTCGACGCGGACACGCTGCGCGACGCGATCGAGCGACTGCTCGGCGAGGCGGTCGAGGCCATCGTCGTCGCCGTGGCGCACACCGCCTTGCTCACCGAGGCGCACACCATCGACGCCCCCGTCCCCGTCGTGCTGGCGCAGGGGGTCACGAGCGGCCAGCCCCTCGCCGTCGGCATCGACCAGACCGCGGGCGGCCGCACGGCCACGGACCACCTCCTCGGGCTCGGCCACACCCGGGTGGCCCACGTGACCGGTCCCCTCGGGTGGGCCGAGGCCGACCAGCGTCGCGTGGGGTGGCAGGAGGCGCACACCGCCCGTGGCCTCGAGCCCGGTCCGGAGATCGAGGGCGACTGGACCCCCGAGAGCGGCTACCGCGCCGGTCTGCGCCTGGCCGAGGACGCCTCGGTGTCGGCGGTGTTCGTCGCCAACGACGCGATGGCGGTCGGGGTGCTCAAGGCGCTGGTCGAGAGCGGGCGCCGGGTGCCCGACGACGTCAGCGTCTGCGGCTACGACGACACGCCGGAGTCGGCGTTCCTCCTGCCCTCGCTGACCACCGTGCGCCAGTCCTTCGACGTCCTGGGCCGCCAGGTCGTCGACCTCACCCTGCGGGCGCTCGCCGGCGACGAGGCGCCCACGGCGCCGCTGCTCGCCCCCGAGCTCAAGGTCCGCGGGTCGACCGCACCGCCCGCCTGACCGACGCCTCGGACGGGGCTGGGGGAGTGCGTGCAGGGCGTCGCGTTGTTAACGTTCACACATGACGCGACGAGTGTTCGGGTCGATGCCCGACGGCAGCGACGTGCACGTGCTCACGCTGGGCGCCGAGCCCGGTGCGGTGGTCGAGCTGCTGACCCTGGGGGCGACGGTCCACCGCTTCGAGGTGGCAGGGGGCGACGGGCGCCGCCGTGACGTGGTGCTCTCGCAGGGGAGCGTCGAGGAGCGGCTCGCCTCGGGCGACTACCTCGGCGGGACCATCGGGCGCTACGCCAACCGGATCGCCGCCGGCCGCTTCGAGCTCGACGGGCGCACCGTCGAGGTGCGCACGCACGACCGCGGCAACTCCCTGCACGGCGGCCCCGACGGCTTCGACCGCCGGGTGTGGACCGTCCTGTCCCACTCCGGGTCCAGCGCGAGTCTCGAGCTGGTCAGCCCGGACGGGGACATGGGCTTCCCGGGCGAGCTGACCGTGCGGGTGCACTACGAGCTCGTCGAGGACGACAGCGGGGTCCGGCTCACGGTGCGGCACGAGGCCGAGACCGACGCTCCGACGGTCGTCAACCTCACGAACCACGCCTACGTCAACCTCGAAGGCGCCGGATCCGGTGCTGTGGACGATCACGTGCTCAGCGTCGAGGCCGACCACTACACGCTCGTCGACGACACGGGCATCCCGCTCGGTCCCGAGCACTCACCCGTCGACGGCACTCCCTTCGACCTGCGCACGCCGAGCCGCCTGGGGCCGCGTGTGCGCTCGGACCACCCCCAGGTCGCCGCGGCGCGGGGCATCGACCACAACCTCGTCCTGCGCGACGGCACGCCCGGCGTCGTACGCCGGGCCGCAACCCTCACCTCGCCCGCCTCCGGCCTGCGTCTCGAGCTGCACACCGACCAGCCGGGGCTGCAGGTCTACACGGGCAACTTCCTCGACGGGTCGCTGCGCTCGCCGGCGGGGGTCGCCTACCGCCAGGGTGACGGCATCGCCCTGGAGCCCCAGCTCGCCCCCGACTCGCCGAACCAGCCCACCTGGCCCAGCAGCGTGCTGCGACCGGGGGAGCGCTACACCTCTGCGATCGCCTGGCACGTGACCGCCTCGACCCCTCTCGAGTGAACGTTCACAAATTCTCGTCGTGGGGGTTGACGCCACCTCGTGTGAGCGTTCACACTCCTTCCCAGTGACGCCGGTCACAAGGGCGAGAGCCCACTGATCTGGAGGATTTCAAGTGGTGAAGAAGACCCTGATCGCGGCCACCGCGATCTCCCTCAGCGCGATGGCGCTGACGGCCTGTGGCTCGGACTCGGACAGCAGTGCAGGCGCCGACGGCGACTCCGGCAACGGCTCGATCACGATGGGCTTCGCCCAGGTCGGCGCCGAGTCGGGCTGGCGCTCGGCCAACACCAAGTCCATCGAGGACTCGGCGAAGGAGGCGGGCATCGACCTGAAGTTCTCCGACGCCCAGCAGAAGCAGGAGAACCAGATCAAGGCGATCCGCTCCTACATCCAGCAGAAGGTCGACGTCATCGCCTTCAGCCCGGTCGTCGAGACCGGGTGGGACACCGTCCTGCAGGAGGCCAAGCGGGCCAACATCCCCGTGATCCTCACCGACCGCGCGGTCGACTCCGAGGACACCTCGCTCTACAAGACGTTCCTCGGCTCCGACTTCGTCGAGGAGGGCCAGAAGGCCGGCCAGTGGCTGGTCGACAACGCGGCCGACTCCGACGTCGACGGCGACGGCGACATCGACGTCGTCCAGCTCGAGGGCACCACCGGTGCCGCTCCGGCCATCGACCGGGGCGAGGGCTTCGCCGACGCCATCTCGGCCGACCCGAAGATCTCGGTGATCGCGTCGCAGACCGGTGACTTCACCCGCGACGGCGGCAAGCAGGTCATGGAGTCGTTCCTGCAGTCGGAGAAGGGCATCGACGTCGTCTTCGCCCACAACGACGACATGGGCCTCGGCGCCATCGAGGCGATCAAGGCCGCCGGCCTCACCCCGGGCAAGGACATCAAGATCATCACCGTCGACGCGGTGAAGGACGGCATGACCGCCCTGGCCGCCGGCGAGATCAACTACATCGTGGAGTGCAACCCGCTCCTCGGTCCCCAGCTGATGGACCTCGCCGAGAAGGTCGTGGCCGGTGAGGACGTCCCCGAGCGCGTCGTCACCGAGGAGACCACGTTCGACCAGGAGCAGGCCGCCGAGGCCCTGCCCACCCGCGAGTACTGAGCCCAGCACCACCCCCGCTGGCCAGCACCCGCACCCTGACGCGCTGGCCCGGCCGGTCCCCTCGACCGGCCGGGCCGGCGTCACCACGAGGGCCGCAGGACGAGGAGAGACATGACGACCACGGACACCGACCCGCAGACCGACGGGGCAGCCGCCCCGCGGCCCGCCCCCGACACCGCGCCGAGCGCCGGCGTGCCCGTCGTCGAGATGCAGGGCATCTCGATCACCTTCGGTGCCGTGCGCGCCCTCGACCAGGTGAGCCTGCGGCTCTTCCCCGGTGAGGTCCACGCGCTCATGGGCGAGAACGGCGCCGGCAAGTCGACCATGATCAAGGCGCTCACCGGCGTCTACACGATCGACTCCGGCCGGATCGTGGTCGGCGGCGAGCAGGTCGAGTTCGGCACCCCGGCCGCCTCGCAGGCCGCCGGGATCAGCACGGTGTACCAGGAGGTCAACCTGGTCACGAACCTCACCGTCGCCGAGAACATGATGCTCGGGCGCGAGCCCCGGCGCTTCGGCGGCATCAACACCCGCGCGATGAACCGCAAGGCGGGGGAGACCCTGCAGCGGCTCGGACTCGACGTCGACCCGGCCTCGGTCCTCGGCGACCACCCGATCGCCGTCCAGCAGCTGGTCGCCATCGCCCGCGCGGTCGACGTCGAGGCGCGCGTGCTGATCCTCGACGAGCCCACCTCCAGCCTGGACGCCGACGAGGTGGCCAAGCTGTTCGAGGTGATGCGCACGCTGCGCGACGACGGCGTGGCCATCGTCTTCGTCTCGCACTTCCTCGACCAGATCTACGAGATCTCCGACCGCATGACGATCCTGCGCAACGGCCGTCTCGTCGAGGAGCGCATGGTCTCCGAGACCAGCCAGCTCGAGCTCGTGAAGCTGATGATCGGCCGCGAGCTCGAGGCCCTCGAGCAGATCGACCGCGAGGTCGCCGCCACCGACAGCGCCGACACGGGTGCGCCCGTCATGAAGGTGCTCGGACTGAGCCGCAAGGGCTCCCTCGAGACGACCGACCTCGAGCTCCACGAGGGCGAGGTCGTCGGGCTCGCCGGTCTCCTGGGCTCGGGCCGCACCGAGCTCGCGCGCCTGCTCTTCGGAGCCGACACCGCCGACACCGGCGAGGTGCAGTTCCGCTCCGAGCGGCGCCGGCTGCGCAGCCCGCGGCACGCCATCGACCGCAAGGTCGCCTTCTCGAGCGAGGACCGCAAGGCCGAGGGCGTCATCGGCGACCTCACCGTCGCCGACAACATGCTCCTCGCGCTGCAGGCCTCGCGCGGGTGGCTGCGCCCGATCCCGCAGTCGACCCGCACCACCCTGGTGCAGGAGTACATCGAGAAGCTCGACATCCGTCCCGCCGACCCGCAGGCGCTCATGCGCAACCTGTCCGGCGGCAACCAGCAGAAGGTCCTGCTCGCCCGCTGGCTCATCACCCAGCCCGAGGTGCTGATCCTCGACGAGCCGACCCGGGGCATCGACATCGGTGCCAAGGCGCAGATCCAGGCCACCGTCGCGGACCTGGCCCGCCAGGGCCTCTCGGTGGTCTTCATCTCCGCCGAGCTCGAAGAGGTGCTGCGCCTGAGCGACCGGCTGGTCGTCATGCGCGACCGCCGCAAGATCGCCGAGCGCCGCAACGACGGCCTGAGCGTGAGCGACGTCCTCGAGATCATCGCGGGCGAGGCCCGCCAGGACCAGGAGGCCCACCCCCGTGACTGACACCCTGACCCGCCCGACGCCGTCGGGCTCACCCGGGCCCTCGCCCGCGCCGCAGCGCCGCCTGCGTGCCTCGTCGTCGACCAAGGCCCTGCTGTGGCCGGTGCTCGCCCTCGTGGTGCTGCTCGTGGTCAACGTCGTCGCGACGCCGTCGTTCTTCGACATCCGGCTGCAGGACGGCCACCTGTTCGGGCCGCTGGTCGACATCGCCCGCAACAGCGCTCCGGTGATGCTCGTCGCGCTCGGCATGACGCTGGTGATCGCGACCCGCGGCATCGACCTCTCGGTCGGCGCCATCGCCGCCATCGCCGGCGCGGTCGCCTGCGTCCACATGGCCGGCAGCAGCGCCGAGGGCGCCTTCGCCACCGCGGCGGTCGGCTGCTTCACGGCACTCGCGGTCTGTCTCGTGCTCGGCCTGTGGAACGGCTTCCTCGTCTCCGTCGTCGGGATCCAGCCGATCATCGCGACCCTGGTGCTGATGGTCGCCGGGCGCGGCCTGGCCCAGCTGATCACCGACGGGCAGATCACGACGGTCAACAACGACTCCTTCAGCAACCTCGCCTCCGGGTTCGTCCTGGCCGTGCCGCTCGCGACCGTCGTCGCGGTCGCCGTCGTCGCGCTCACCGCGCTCGTCGTCCGTCGTACGGCGCTCGGCATGCTCGTCGAGTCGGTCGGCATCAACCCCGAGGCCAGCCGGCTGGCCGGGGTGCGCTCGCGCACGATCATCTGGACCGTCTACGTCTTCTCCGGCCTCTGCGCCGGACTGGCCGGTCTGATCATCGCCGCCAACACCCGGTCGGTGAACGCCAACAGCCTCGGTCTGTTCATCGAGCTCGACGCGATCCTCGCGGTCGTCATCGGCGGTACGTCGCTCGCCGGCGGCCGGTTCTCGATCCTCGGCACGGTCGTCGGTGCGGTGTTCATCACGACCCTGACCCGCACGGTCGTCAACGTCGGCATCCCGTCCGAGGCCAACTACCTGTTCAAGGCGCTCGTCGTCGTCGCGGTCTGCCTGCTGCAGTCGCCGCGCGCCCGCGCCGCGTTCCGCGTGCGACGGGTCCGCCCGGCCGCGCCGACGTCCGCCCCCACCTCGAAGGCTGGTCTCGCATGAGCACCGCGACGCTCCCCACCACCGGCCCGTCGGCGTGGGACCGGGTCCGCAGCTACACCCCGTCGTCGAAGTACTACCCCGTCCTCGCGACGACGGCGCTGTTCATCGGCATGTTCGGCATCGGCAGCCTGCGCTTCGAGGGGTTCGGCGACCCGCAGGTCTTCCTCAGCCTGCTGCTCGACAACTCCTTCCTCATCGTGCTCGCCGTCGGCATGACCTTCGTGATCCTCACCGGGGGCATCGACCTCTCGGTCGGCTCGGTGGTGGCGCTCTCGACGATGATCGCGGCCAAGACGCTCGAGATGGGCTGGTCGCCGTACCTCGCGATCGTCGCGGTGCTCGCCGCCGGCACCCTGCTCGGGCTGCTCATGGGGCTGCTGATCCACTACTTCGACATCCAGCCGTTCATCGCCACGCTCGCCGGCATGTTCCTGGCCCGCGGGCTCTGCTACATCATCAGCATCGAGGCGATCCCGATCCGCGACCAGACGTTCTCGGACTGGGCCTTCAAGACGGTGAACCTGCCGGGCGGCTACTACATCGGCTACACCTCGGTCATCGCGCTGCTCACGGTCGCGGTCGCGGTGTGGGTGCTCGCCCGCACCCGCTTCGGGCGCACCGTCTACGCCATCGGCGGCAGCGAGAGCTCGGCGCTGCTCATGGGGCTCAAGGTCGCCTCCACCAAGGTCGGCGTCTACGTCATCAGCGGCTTCTGCGCCGCCCTGGGCGGTCTGCTCTTCGCGCTCTACACGCTCTCCGGCTACAGCCTCAACGCCGTCGGCATGGAGCTCGACGCCATCGCCGCCGTCGTCATCGGCGGCACGCTCCTCACCGGTGGCCGCGGACTGGTGATCGGCTCCCTGGTCGGGGTGCTGGTCCTCGGCATCATCCAGACCTTCATCTCCTTCGACGGCACCCTGAGCTCCTGGTGGACCCGCATCGTCATCGGCCTGCTCGTGCTGGTCTTCGTCGTGATCCAGCGAGTGGCCACCCGGCGCCAGTCATGACCGACCTCGTCCCGAAGCCCGCGGTGGAGCGCACCCCGGTCATGGCCGACGTGGCCCGGCTCGCCGGGGTGTCGCACCAGACGGTCTCCCGGGTCGTCAACGACCACCCCAACCTGCGCCCCGAGACCCGCGAGCGGGTGCAGCGCGCCATCGAGCAGCTCGGCTACCGCCCCAACACGGCGGCCCGGGCGCTGGTCACGCGCCGCTCCGGCACCATCGGGGTCATCGGCTCCAAGAGCGGCTACTGGGGGCCGAGCACGGTCCACCGCACGGTGCAGGCGGCCGCCCGCGCCGCGGGGTTCTTCGTCAGCTCGGTCAACCTGCCCGCGCTCACGCGCACCGAGGTCGTCGACGCCATCGACCACCTGCGCTCGCAGGGCGTGGAGGGGGTCGTGCTCATCGCCGCCACCGACGAGGCGCTCGACGTCGCGCGCTCGCACCAGGCGGCCGGCCTGCCGGTCGTGGTGGTCGAGGGCGACGAGACCAAGGCGCGCTGGACCGTGGGCGTCGACCAGGTCCGCGGCGCCGCGATGGCGACCGAGCACCTGCTCGGCCTCGGCCACACCGAGATCGTGCACATCGCCGGACCGCAGTCGTGGACCGAGGCCCGGGCCCGTCTGGCGGGCTACCAGGAGGCGATGTACTCCGCCGGGCTGCGCCCCGCGCCGCCCCTGATCGGCGACTGGTCCGCGCGCAGCGGCTTTGCGCTCGGGTGCGACGACATCGTCGCCCGCCACGACGTCACGGCGGTGTTCTGCGCCAACGACCAGATGGCCCTCGGGCTGCTGCGGGCCCTGCACGAGAGCGGTCGCCGGGTGCCCGAGGACGTCAGCGTCGTCGGCTTCGACGACATCCCCGAGGCGGCGTTCCTCATCCCGCCGCTGACCTCGGTGCGTCAGGACTTCGGCGCGGTCGGGCGCCGCGCGATCGAGATCCTGCGCGCCGTCATCGAGGGCCAGACGCCCCCCGAGAGCCTGATCAGCCCCGAGCTCGTCGTCCGGACGAGCTCGGTCGTCCCACCCGTCCGGAAGTGAGCAGCATGTCTGAGCAGTACGTCATCGGCGTCGACTACGGCACCCTGTCGGGACGCGCCGTCGTCGTCCGCGTCTCCGACGGCGCCGAGCTCGGCACCGGCGTGCACGAGTACCCCCACGCCGTCGTCGAGGACCGGCTCCCCGGCGTCGGCCCGGACGCGCGCCGGCTGCCTCCGGAGTGGGCGCTGCAGGTGCCCGAGGACTACCGCGAGGTGCTGCGCGTCGCGGTGCCCGCCGCGGTCGAGGCGGCCGGCATCGACCCCGCCGACGTCATCGGCATCGCGACCGACTTCACCGCCTGCACGATGGTGCCGACGCTGGCCGACGGCACCCCGCTCAACGAGGTGCCGGCGTACGCCGACCGACCGCATGCCTACGTCAAGCTCTGGAAGCACCACGCCGCGCAGGGCCAGGCCGACCGGATCAACCGGCTCGCCGAGGAGCGCGGCGAGGCGTGGCTGCCGCGCTACGGCGGGCTGATCTCCTCGGAGTGGGAGTTCGCCAAGGGGCTGCAGCTGTTCGAGGAGGACCGCGAGCTCTACGACGCCATGGACCACTGGGTCGAGGCGGCCGACTGGATCGTGTGGCAGCTGTGCGGTCGCTACGTCCGCAACGCCTGCACGGCCGGCTACAAGGGGATCCGCCAGAACGGCCGCTACCCGATGGCGGAGTTCCTCGAGGAGCTCGCACCCGGCTTCTCGGCGTTCGTGCCCGACAAGCTCGAGCACGAGATGGGCGAGCTCGGCGACCGCGCCGGCACGCTGACCGCGGAGGCGGCGGCCTGGACCGGGCTGCCCGAGGGCATCGCGGTGGCGGTCGGCAACGTCGACGCCCACGTCACCGCCCCCGCCGCCCAGGCGACCGGGGCCGGTCAGATGGTCGCGATCATGGGCACCTCGACCTGCCACGTCATGAACGCCGACGTGCTCCGCGAGGTCCCCGGCATGTGCGGCGTCGTCGACGGCGGCATCGTCGCGGGCAGCTGGGGCTACGAGGCCGGCCAGTCCGGGGTCGGCGACATCTTCGGCTGGTTCACCCGCACCTGCGTGCCCCCGTCGTACGTCGAGGCCGCGGACGCAGCGGGGGAGTCGGTGCACCAGCACCTCACCCGCCTCGCCGAGCAGCAGGTCGTCGGCGAGCACGGCCTGGTCGCGCTCGACTGGCACAGCGGCAACCGCTCCGTGCTCGTCGACCACGAGCTCTCGGGCCTCGTCGTCGGCCTGACGCTGGCCACCCGGCCCGAGGACGTCTACCGCGCGCTGCTCGAGGCGACGGCGTTCGGCACCCGCGTCATCGTGGAGACCTTCCGCGAGGCCGGGGTCCCGGTCGAGGAGTTCATCGTCGCGGGCGGGCTGGCCAAGAACGCCCTGCTCATGCAGATCTACTCCGACGTGACCCGCCTGCCTCTGTCGATCATCGACTCCGAGCAGGGACCGGCCCTCGGCTCGGCGATCCACGCCGCCGTCGCGGCGGGTGCCTACCCCGACGTGCCCACCGCGGCGAAGTCGATGGGCAAGGTGCGCAAGGCCGTCTACGTGCCCGACGAGCAGCGCGCCGAGGCCTACGACCGGCTCTTCTCGGTCTACCTCGAGCTCCACGACCACCTCGGCCGCGACAGCGACGTCATGCGCCGGCTCAAGGCGATCCGCCGGGAGGTCCTCGCCTAGTCCAGCCCGGCTCCGCTCCCGCACCGCCCCGCTCGCACCACCCGTCCAGGAAGGACACCCCGCATGACCCACCAGCCCGTCCCCGAGGCCGTCCCCGAGGTCTGGTTCCTGACCGGCAGCCAGTCGCTCTACGGCCCCGAGACGCTCGACCAGGTCGCCGACCAGTCCCGCGCCATCGCCGAGCGGCTGGCCGGCTCCGCCGACCTGCCGGTGCGGATCGTCTGGAAGCCGGTGCTGCTCGACGCCGTCTCCATCCACCGCCGCCTGCTCGAGGCCAACAGCGCCCCCGAGTGCGTCGGGGTCATCGCGTGGATGCACACCTTCTCCCCGGCGAAGATGTGGATCACCGGGCTCGACTCCCTGCAGAAGCCGCTGCTACACCTGCACACGCAGGCGGGCATGGCGCTGCCGTGGTCGACCATCGACATGGACTTCATGAACCTCAACCAGGCCGCCCACGGCGACCGGGAGTTCGGCTACATCCAGTCTCGGCTCGGGGTGGCGCGCAAGACCGTCGCCGGCCACGTCGAGAACCCCACGGTCGTCGCCCGCATCGCCGGGTGGGCGAGGGCCGCGGTGGGTCGTGACGCGCTGCGCCGCACCCGGCTGGCGCGGTTCGGTGACAACATGCGCGACGTCGCCGTCACCGAGGGTGACAAGGTCGAGGCGCAGCTGCGCTTCGGGGTCTCGGTCAACACCTACGGCGTCAACGACCTCGTCGCCGTCGTCGACGACACGACGCGGGTCACCGACGCCGACGTCGACAAGCTGTGCGTCGAGTACGCCGACTCCTACGACGTCGCCCCCGAGCTGCTGCCGGGCGGCGAGCGCCACGAGTCGCTGCGCTACGGAGCACGCATCGAGCTCGGGATGCGCACCTTCCTCGAGGACGGCGGCTTCACGGCGTTCACGACGAACTTCGAGGACCTCGGCGGGCTGCGCCAGCTGCCCGGCCTCGCGGTCCAGCGGCTGATGGCCGACGGCTACGGCTTCGGCGGCGAGGGCGACTGGAAGACCTCGGTGCTGCTGCGCGGCATGAAGGTCATGGCCGCCGGTCTGCCCGGCGGGACGTCGTTCATGGAGGACTACACCTACCACCTCGTCCCGGGCCAGGAGAAGATCCTCGGCGCGCACATGCTCGAGGTCTGCCCGACCATCACGACCGCCCGTCCGAGCCTGGAGATCCACCCGCTCGGCATCGGTGGGCGCGAGGACCCGGTCCGGCTGCGGTTCACCGCCGACCCGGGCGAGGGCCTGGTCGCGGGCCTGTCCGACCTGGGCGACCGCTTCCGCCTGACCGTCAACGAGGTCGACCTCGTCGAGCCCGACGAGGCGCTCCCGCAGCTGCCCGTGGCGTGCGCGGTCTGGGAGCCGCGTCCGTCGCTGTCGACCTCGGCCGAGTCGTGGCTGATGGCCGGCGCGCCGCACCACACGGTGCTGAGCACCGCGCTCGACTCCGAGGTGCTGGACGACTTCGCCGAGATGACCCGCACCGAGCTGGTGCTCATCGACGCGAACTCCACGCCCCGCTCCGTCCAGCGCGAGCTGCGCTGGAGCGCGGCGTACCACCGCCTCGCGCAGGGGCTCTAGTCGCAGGGCGTCTAGTCAGGGAGCTCCGAGGCGTCGGGTGCGACCTCGCGGCGACCCTCGCCGGTCGGGGGCGCCGTCAGGGCGCTCCAGGCGGTGTACTCGTCCTCCGACATGACCCGAATCACCGGGGCGCTCCTTCCGTGGTCTGCGCGCTGGCTACGCATCCATGGCAACTCCCGACGGGCGGCTGTGCTGCCCGGTCGGCCCAGATGGGGCCGAACGGAGGAGGAGCGGACCAGACCGGTCGGAGCTCGGTGAGGGGTCAGCGCGCGGACTGGGTCTGCGGGGCGCGGTCAGGGGTGGCGGAGGAGGTGGCCCAGGCTGCGCCTGTGACACCGAGGGCCAGCAGCGCGGCGGCGAGGGCGGTCGCGAGCGGCTGGCGTACGAACGAGCTGGGGTGCGACATGGCGCGAGGTGAGGAGGCGGCGGCGGACATGGCGGGAGCATGCCCCGCCGACACGCCTGTGAACCGTCCCTGCCGCAGGTGTGACCTTCAGAACTCGTAGTCGAAGGCCCGCAGGTCCGGCTCGAAGAGCTCGGCCACCCGCTGGCGCGCCCGCAGGGTGTAGACGTCGCGGTAGTCGGGGCGACCGGGGTCGATGTTGACCGACTGCAACTCGGTCCACTCGAGGCCGAGGTGGTCGTAGATCGTGTGCAGGTCGGCCTCGAGGCTCTCCTGGCGGCCGATGAAGTCGGCCCGTCCGGCCGGCACGTCGAGGAAGCGGATCTGCGGCTTGCGCAGCCGCGGGTGCTCGTCGGGAGCACCGAGCACGAAGGACTCGAAGTCGGGGTAGGTCTCGACGATGGAGGCGGCGAACCGGTTGCGCTGCAGGTGGTCGACGTAGCGCTCGACGCCCTGCGCCGCACCGTCGCGGAAGCGCTCCATCATCCGCCACCACGACAGCATCCGCGCCCACGGGTTGCGGACGAACCCGGCGGTCCAGTAGTCCGCCAGCCCGGGCTCGAGCTGCAGCAGGCGGTCGAGGGGTGCGTGGCGGTTGGCAGCCGGGATGCGGCGCACGTCGCCGAGCGCCGCCGTCAGCCCGTTGTCGATCGTCGACCCGCCGGTCTTCTGGACGTGCACGAAGAGGAACCGGTGCGAGTCGGAGATGAGCACCCCGAGAACCTACCGTCAGGCCAGGTCGGAGATCTTCTCGATCAGCGCGGTGGTCGAGATCGCCGGGGTGCGGGGGAGGTAGACGACCTCGCAGACGTCACGGAACTCGTCGAAGCGGCCCTCCCAGTCGTCGCCCATGACGAGCACGTCGGCGCCGAACTGTTCGATGTAGTGCCGCTTGAGCTCGAGGCTCTCCTCGACGAAGACCTCGGAGACGGGCTTGAGCGCCCCGACGATCGCGAGCCGCTCGGCCTGGCTGAAGACCGGCTGGCGGCCCTTCTTGCTCTGGTTGAGCGCATCGGAGGAGACACCGACGACCAGCCGGTCGCCGTACGTCGCGGCGCGCTCGATGACCCGCAGGTGACCGACGTGGAAGACGTCGAACGTGCCGAAGGTCAAGACGGTGCGGGGCATGGCGGGCAGTCTCCCACCCGGCGTGCCGCGGGGAGCAACCCGGAGCAGCGCGTGGCAGGTTCCGCCTGCTGCTCACCCCTCCGCCTAGTCTTCGACCGTGTCCAGCCGAGCCAGCTCTCCGGCCAGCGTCCCCGTCGTCGGCGGCGACCTCGCCGCCGACGAGCAGCGGCGCAGCGCGCTGCGCCGGATGCGGACGGTGGCGACCGGGCTGCTGGTGCTCGCGGCCGTCGTCTACGTGCTCACCCTCGACCGCGGGGGAGCGCTGGGCTTCGTCAACGCCGCGGCCGAGGCGTCGATGGTGGGCGCGATCGCCGACTGGTTCGCGGTGACGGCGTTGTTCCGCCACCCGCTCGGGCTGCCGGTGCCGCACACCGCGCTGATCCCGCGCAAGAAGGACGAGCTCGGCCGCGGGCTGCAGGAGTTCGTGGGGGAGAACTTCCTGCAGGAGGCGATCATCCGCGAGCGCCTCGACGCCGCCCACGTCGCGAGACGCTTCGGCGTCTGGCTCAGCGAGCCGGCCCACGCCCAGCGGGTCGTCGACGAGGTGGCCGAGGTCGCCGCGATCGCGCTGACGAAGGTGCGCGACGACCACGTCGAGTCGCTCGTGCGCGAGGCGCTGCGCCCACGCTTCCACGAGGAGCCGATCTCGCCGCTGCTCGGCAGCCTGCTCGAGGAGGCTCTGCGCGACGACCTGCACAAGGGGCTGGTCGACCTGGCCCTCGACGAGATGCACGGCTGGCTCCTCGACAACCCCGACACCGTCGCCGACGTGCTGGGCGAGCGCGCGCCGTGGTGGGCGCCCACCCGCGTCAACGAGGCCGTCATCACCCGGCTCCACGTCGAGCTGGTGCGCTGGGTCGCCGACATCCGCGACGACCCGCGCCACCGCGCCCGGCTCGCGCTCGACTCCGTCCTCGTGCAGCTGGCCCAGGACCTGCTGCACGAGCCCGAGACCCAGGCGCGCGCCGAGCGGCTCAAGGACCGCCTGCTCGACAACCCGGCGGTGATCCGCTCGGCGATCTCGCTGTGGGACGCCCTGCGCCGCGCGCTCACCGCCTCGCTCGCGGACCCGCAGGGCGCCGTACGCCGCCGCCTCGGCACCGAGGTCGACGCGCTGGCCGCCCGGCTCTCGACCGACGAGGCGCTGCAGGCCCGCGTCGACGGGCACGCCGCCGACGCGGCCGTCTTCGTCGTCGAGCGCTACGGCGACGACCTGACCGCCGTCATCACCCACACGATCGAGCAGTGGGACGGCCAGGAGGCCTCCGAGCGCATCGAGCTGCACGTCGGTCGCGACCTGCAGTTCATCCGCATCAACGGCACCGTCGTGGGCGGGCTCGTCGGCCTGCTCATCCACGCGGTCAGCGTGCTCATCTCCTGAGCTGGCGCGGTCCGGGCTGATTTGGGCCGCGACACGCCCGGGGAGAGACTGGGGGCGTGAGTGACTACAACGACGTGCCGGTCGACGACGACGCGATCAAGCTCGGCCAGTTCCTGAAGCTCGCGAACCTCATCGAGTCCGGTGGCGAGGCCAAGCAGGTCCTCTCGGGCGGCATCGTCCGCGTCAACGGCGAGGTCGAGACCCGACGCGGCCGCCAGCTCGAGCGCGGCGACGTCGTCAGCGTGGCTGCGAAGTCGGCGCGTGTCGGCGGCGAGCGCGTCTGGGAGTGACCCGGCGGCTCAGCTGACGCCGAGCAGGTCCACGACGAACACCAGGGTCTCGCCCGGCTTGATGACGCCTCCGGCGCCGCGGTCGCCGTAGCCGAGGTGCGGCGGGATGACGAGCTGGCGGCGACCGCCGACCTTCATGCCCTGCACGCCGGTGTCCCAGCCGGAGATGACCTGGCCCACGCCGAGGCGGAAGCGCAGCGGCTCACCGCGGTTGTAGGAGGCGTCGAACTCCTCCCCGGTCGAGTGGGCGACGCCGACGTAGTGCACCTCGACGGTCTGGCCGGCGGCAGCCTCGGGACCGTCACCCTCGCGCAGGTCGGTGACGACGAGGTCGGTGGGCGGGGTGGGGTCGACGAAGTCGATCTCGGGCTTGTCCATGGCTCCGACCCTAACCAGGCGCCGCTGCGGCCGGGTCAGCGCCCGCCGGCCACCCGCAGCGTGGTGCCGGTGACGTACGACGCCTCCTCGCCCATCAGCCAGGCCACGGCGTCGGCGACCTCCTCCGGCTCGCCGGCACGACGCATCGGCACCGTCGGGGCGACGCGCTCGACGCGGCCGGGCTCGCCCGCGTCGGCGTGGATGGAGGTGCGGATGATGCCGGGCGCGACCCCGACGACGCGCACGCCCTGCTCGGCGACCTCCTCGGCCAGGCCCAGCGTGAGCGCGTCGACGCCCGCCTTGGCGGCGGCGTAGTGGACGTACTCGCCGGGTGATCCCCGGGTCGCGGCCGCGCTGCTGACGTTGACCAGCACCCCGCCGCGACCGTCGTACGCCGTGGAGAGGGCGCGCACGGCGGCCCGGGCCACCAGGATCGCGCCGGTGAGGTTGAGCTCCACCGTGCGGCGCACGACGTCGGGCGGGGTCTCGGCGAGGGTGCCGGTGTGGAACGTCGCGCCGGCGTTGTTGACGACGCCCGTGAGCGGCCCGGCCGCGGCGAAGAGCCGCTCGACGCCGTCCTCGGCGAGGAGGTCCGCCTGCACCAGCGTGCAGGCGGCGCCGGCGTCCTCCACCGCCGCCCGGGTGAGCTCGGCGGCGGCGTCGTCGCGGGCCCAGCCGAGGACGAGGTCGTGACCGTCGCGGGCCAGTCGGGTCGCCACCGCGGCCCCGATGCCGCGGGTGCCGCCGGTGACCAGGACGCGCTTGCGGGGGCCGGTCACGTCGAGTGCACGTAGCTCTCGAGCTGCTCGCGCTCGTACTCCAGGTGGCTGATCCTGTGCTTGACCACGTCGCCGATCGAGACGACGCCGACGACGCGGCCGTCCTCGACGACGGGCACGTGGCGGATGCGCCGGCGCGTCATGGTCTCCATCAGCTCGTCGAGCCCGGCGTCGGGGGAGCAGGTCTCGACGGTCTCGGTCATGATCGCGCGCACGGTGTTGTGGACGACCGTGCCGTCGCTGTGCAGGTGACGCACGACGTCGCGCTCGCTGACGATGCCCTCGAGGGTCACGCCGTCGGAGCTCACGACCAGGGCCCCGACGTTGTGCTCGGCGAGACGGGCGACGAGCTCGCGCACCCCGGCGTCGGGCGCGATGCTCACCACGTCGTGGGACGACTTGGCCTGGAGCACGTCGGCGATCCGCATCCGCCGACGTTAACGAGTCCCGGCGCCGCTGACCAGGGTCGCGGGGCCGTCAGTCCTCGGTCTGGGTGCCGCGCGGTCGCAGTGCGGAGACCGAGCCCGGGCCGGTGGAGCGCGAGCCGGTGTCGGGGTCGTCGTCGTCGACGGAGCCGAGGAACGACAGCACCGCGTCGTGCAGGTGGCCGTTGGTGGCGACGACGTTGCCGCCCCAGGGACCGTCCCGCCCGTCGAGCGAGGTGAAGCTGCCGCCGGCCTCGCGCACGATGACGTCGAGCGCGGCCATGTCGTAGACCTCGAGCTCCGGCTCGGCGGCGACGTCGACGGCGCCCTCGGCGAGCAGCATGTAGGACCAGAAGTCGCCGTAGGCACGGGTGCGCCAGCAGCGACGCATCAGCGAGACGAAGTCGTCCATCATCCCGCGCTCCTCCCAGCCGTGGAGGGAGGCGTAGGACAGCGAGGCGTCCTCGAGGCGGCGTACGTCGGACACGTGGCACGGGGTCGCCTTGAGCAGCGAGCGCCCGGTCCAGGCGCCGTTGCCGGCCGAGGCCCACCAGCGGCGCTGGAGCATCGGGGCGGACACGACCCCGAGCACGACCTCGTCGTCGACCGCGAGAGCGATGAGGGTCGCCCACACCGGCACCCCGCGCACGAAGTTCTTGGTGCCGTCGATCGGGTCGACGATCCACCGTCGCTGGCTGTGGCCGCTGGTGCCCTGCTCCTCGCCCGTGATCGCGTCGCGCGAGCGGACCCGCCCGAGGGTGCGGCGGATCGCCTCCTCGACGGCCTGGTCGGCGTCGGTGACGGGGGTGAGGTCCGGCTTCGACATCACGTGCAGGTCGAGGGCCTTGAACCGCGCCGTCGTCAGGGAGTCGGCGTCGTCGGCGAGCACGTGGGCCAGCCGCAGGTCGTCGGTCCAGTCAGCCACGAGGCCACCCTAGAGGGACCTGAACCGAACCGGGCGCCCGTCCGTGTGTGAGCCGTGGAGATCAACGGTCTGCCCCTGCACGCCCTGGTCGTGCACGCAGCGGTCGTGTTCGGACCCCTCTCGGCCCTGGCGGGCCTCGCGTACGCCGTGCCTCGCTGGCGCGCGCGGATGCGCTGGCCCCTCGTCGCGAGCGTGACCATCGCGCTGGTGTCGATCTGGGTCGCCTACTTCTCCGGCGAGCAGCTGGAGGAGGCCAACACCTACGGCGGCCCGCTGGGCGAGCTGCTCGAGACGCACGAGGAGCGGGCCGGGATCCTGCGCATCTCGGTGACAGCGTTCGCCGTCGCGACGTACGTCGCCGCGTGGCTGCACAGCCGGCCAGGCCGCGGCGGCGCCGTGGCCGCGGGGGTGGTGGCCGGTCTCGGCGTGCTGACCCTCGTCTACACCGTGCTGACGGGCGACGCCGGCGCCAAGATCGCGTGGTACGGCGTCAACGGCTGACGCCGCTGCGACGACTCACCACACCGGCTCGGACCGCGCGGCCAGGAGCCGCCGGAACGACGCGACGCGCGCCGGGTCGGCCCGTCCCTCGGCGACGGCCCCGTCGAGCGCGCACTCCGGCTCCTCGGTGCCGTGGGTGCACCCGCGCGGGCAGTCCTCGGTGAGCTGCTCGAGATCGGGGAAGAAGCCGATGAGCCGTGCCGGCTCGACGTGCGCGAGCCCGAACGAGCGGATGCCCGGGGTGTCGACGATCCAGCCCGCCAGCGGTGCGGGCAGCGGCAGCAGGTAGGCCGAGGTCGAGGTGTGCCGGCCCCGCCCGGTGACGGCGTTGACGACGCCGACCTCGCGTCCTGCGTCGGGCACGAGGGCGTTGACCAGCGTCGACTTGCCGACGCCGCTGGAGCCGAGGAGCACGCTGACCCGGCCGTCGAGGCGCTCGCGCAGGGCGCCCAGGTCACCGCCGCGCTGCGTCACGACGTGGGGGACGTCGAGCGCGCGGTAGGTCTCGAGCAGCGGGGCGGGGTCGGCGAGGTCGGCCTTGGTGAGGCACAGCAGCGGTGCCAGTCCCGCGTCGTACGCCGCCACGAGGGCGCGGTCGATGAGCCGCGGCTGCGGGTCGGGGTCGGCGAGCGCGGTGACGACGACGAGCTGCTCGGCGTTGGCGACGATGACGCGCTCCACGGGGTCGTCGTCCTCGGCGGTGCGGCGCAGGGTGGTGCTGCGCGGCAGCACCTCGACGATGCGCGCCAGCGTGCCCTCGTCGCCGGAGACGTCGCCGTCGAGCCGCACCCGGTCGCCCACGACGACGCCGCGTCGGCCCAGGGGGCGGGCCTTCATCGCGGTCACCGTGGTCCCGTCGGCGCCCCCCACCAGCAGGGTGAACCGCCCGCGGTCGACCGTCACGACCACGCCCTGCGGCGCGTCGTCGTAGGACGGCCGCTCCTTGGTGCGGGGCCGGGTGCGTCGACGGGGGCGGTCGTAGTGCTCGACGTCGTGGTCGGAGTACCGCCCGGTCGGCATCAGAACAGCCCGGACCAGAAGCCGGCGAAGTCGGGGAAGGTCTTGGACGTCGTGGCGACGTTCTCGACCTCGACCCCGTCGACCGCGGCGCCGACGATCACGCCGGCGTGGGCCATCCGGTGGTCGGCGTAGGTGTGGAACACGCCTCCGTGCAGCGCGGCCGGGGTGAACGACAGGCCGTCCGGGTGCTCGACCACGTCGGCGCCGAGCGCGTCGAGCTCGGTGGCGAGCGCGGCCAGCCGGTCGGTCTCGTGACCCCGGATGTGGGCGACACCCCGCAGGTGCGAGGGGGAGCCGGCGAGGGCGCAGAGGGCGGCGATCGCCGGGGTGAGCTCACCGTGGTCGTGGAGGTCGACGTCGATCCCCGAGAGCCGCTCGGGACCGGCGACGGTGAGCCCCTCGTCGCCGAGCGAGACGGAGCAGCCGAGCTGGGTCAGGATGTCGCGCAGCGCGTCGCCGGCCTGGGTGGTGCGGGCGGGCCAGTCGCGCACGGTCACCGTGCCGCCGCTGACCGCGGCCAGGGCGAGGAAGGGCGCGGCGTTGGACAGGTCGGGCTCGATGACGTGGTCGACCGGTGCGACAGGTCCCGGCGCGACCGTCCACCGGTCCGCGTCGGAGTCGTCGACCTCCACCCCGTGCTCGCGCAGGACGGCCACGGTCATGTCGATGTGGGGGAGCGACGGCACCGGCTTCCCCTCGTGCACGATGTCGACGCCGCGGTCGTAGCGCGCCCCGGCCAGCAGCAGCGCGGAGACGAACTGCGACGACGCCGACGCGTCGATCACGACCCGGCCACCGGGCACCGAGCCGGTGCCGTGGACGGTGAAGGGGAGCGAGCCCCGGCCGTCGTCCTCGACCTGCACCCCGAGGCCGCGCAGGGCGGTGAGCACCTCGCCGATCGGGCGGGTGCGCATGTGCGGGTCGCCGTCGAAGGCGACGGTGGCCGTCGAGAGCCCCGCGGCCGGCGGGACGAACCGCATCACGGTGCCGGCCAGGCCGCAGTCGACGTCGGCCGCGCGGTCGAAGGCGCCCGGCGTGACCGTCCAGTCCTCGGCGGTCGTGTCGACGTGGGAGCCGAGCGCCGTCAGGGCCCTCGCCATCAGCGTCGTGTCGCGCGAGCGGAGCGCCCGGCGTACGACGGACGGCCCCTCGGCCAGGGCAGCGAGCACCAGGGCCCGGTTGGTGAGCGACTTGCTCCCGGGCAGGGTCACGGTGGCCTCGACCGGCCCGGTGGCGCGAGGTGCGGGCCAGGGGTCGAGGTCGGTCGTGGTCGTCACCGCCCGATCAGGTCGCGCGGGCCTTGGCGAGGCGGGCCTCGCGCTTGGCGGCGCTGGCGAGGTGCTTGGCCTCGCGGCGGGCGTCGCGGGCGAGGTGCTTGGCCTCGCGGCGGGTGTCCTTGGCCGCGCGGCGCGCACGCCAGGCGACGCCCGGCTTGCCCTCGGTGTCACCGGCCGCGATGAGCAGACCGCCGAGCATCGATGAGTTCTTGGCGAAGTGCAGCAGGTGGGCGCCCCGCTCGCTCGGGTCGCTGGCGGCCCAGAACGGGTGGCCGGCGATGGTCGTCGGGACGAGCGACGCGGCGAGCACCAGCGAGGAGATGCGCGGAGCGCGGCCGGTGGCGAGGGCCAGCCCGGCGGCGATCTGCACGCCGGCGTTGAGGCGCACCAGCGCGAGCGGGTCCTCGGGCAGCGGGATCCCGGCCTGCTTGGCGGCGGGGACGACGCGGTCGGCGACCGGAGCCGCCTTCTCGGCGTGCTGGGGAGCGCTGCGGAGGGCGCTGACGCCCCCGACGACGAATCCGGCGGCGAGCAGGGGGCGCGCGATCAGTCTGCTGAGGGGCATGCCCCAGTCATACACGACCACCGAGCGTCACGCTCGTGGAGTTGTCGGCCATGGACGTGTCGTGCAGTCCGCCGCTCGGGACGACGCTCACGCGCAGTGTCGTGGGCGGGGTCGTCGGGGTGCCGCCGGTGAGGCTGCCGAGCAGCTGCGGACCCAGCGACGCGCCGACCAGCGTGACGGTCCGCGAGCCCGTGACCTCGCAGGTCGCCCTGCCGAGACCCAGCAGCTGGCAGCCGGGTCCCAGCTGCAGCGAGGCGAGCAGCCCGTCGCCCTCGACGGTCACCGTCGCGCTCTGGTCGTCGCCGAGACGGTCCGCCCCGACGGTCAGGACCGACGCCGGGCCGATGCCCGAGACCGCCGCACGCACGGCCACGTCGACCGCGCCCGGGTCGCGTGCCACCGTCGGCGGGTCGAGCGGCGGGCTGGTCTGCTGAGTCGTCTGCTGGCTGGGCGGGTCGCTCGGGGTCTGCGACTGGCTCGGCTGCTGGCTCGGCTGCTGGCTCGGCTGCTGGCTCGGCTGGTGGCTCGGGCCCTGCGTTGGGGCCAGCGTCGGCTCCTGCGTCACGGGGACCGGCACGTCGGGAGCGGCGCTGGTCGGCTGGACCGCCGCGGGGGTGACAGTGGTGGAGGGGACCGCCGCGACGGCGGGGTCGACACCGGCCACGGAGTCCCGGACCGGCGTGAGCACCGGCCCGGTCGACGGCCGGGTGACGACGCGGGCCTCGGCGACCGGCGCGTCGCGGTCGGGCCCGGTGCCGTCGAGGGCGCCCGCGCCCAGGGTGAGTGCCATGGCGAGCAGTACGACGGCGGCCCCGCCGCCCACGACGCGGCGTACGGCGCGCGCCGGCTCGCCGGCCTCGCGCGCGGCCGGTGACCCTCCGTCGAGGTGGGCGGCGGCCCCGGCGCCCAGGAAGACTCGGGCGAGCAGCTCGCCGGGGACGGTGCGCGCCTCGATGAGGTCGAGGGCCAGGGCCGCGCAGGGGCGGCAGACGCTGAGGTGCGCCCCGACGCGGGTGGCCACGGCGGCGTCCAGCTCGGTCCGCGCGTACGCCGGCAGCTGGGTGCGCGCGACGAGGCACCGGGCACGTTGCGTGGTGCCGGCGTGCGCCGCGACCAGGGCCGCAGGCAATGCGGTGTGCGCCTCCTGCAGCAGCGCCGGCGAGACCGTCGGCCGGTGCTCCACCTCGACGTGCCACAGCTCCCACTGGACGTCCGCGGGCAGGCTCGCCACCGCCCGCACGACGGGGGAGGGCTCCGCTCCGGGTGTCGCGACCCTGCGCACGGCGGCGAGCAGGTGCAGGCCGACCACGCTCTCCTCGACCTCACCCGACTCCACGGCCGGCCAGAGGTCGGCTGCCGCCGCGGCGACCAGCCCGTCCACGTCCGCGTCCGTCGGGCTCGGGTCGACCTCGCCCCGCTGGTGCTCCAGGAGGACGTGGGCGAGACGCCGAGCGGGGCCTGCGTGCTCCTCGCAGAGCCGGGCGTAGGCGTCGACGCGGGGCGGGACCGGGGCGGGGGACCGGACGGTGACGGGGATCACGTGAAGGACAACTGCGTCAAGGTGATCAAGACACGGGTGGCCCCGAGGCGGTCTGGTCCAGCGGTCGGTCCAGCGGTCGGTGCCACGACCTAGGGTGAGGGACGTGTGCGGTCGCTACGCCTCCAGTCGCAGCCCCGAGGACCTCGTCGAGGAGTTCGAGGTGCTCGAGAGCCACGTCGCCCAGCCGCTCGAGCCGGACTACAACGTCGCGCCGACCAAGGAGGTCTACGCCGTCGTCGACCGGCCGCCGTCGAGGGAGTCGACCGAGCCGCCCCAGCGCCAGCTGCGGGTCCTGCGCTGGGGACTCGTCCCG
Organism: Nocardioides flavescens; assembly: GCF_009823805.1. Classification (GTDB taxonomy): domain Bacteria; phylum Actinomycetota; class Actinomycetes; order Propionibacteriales; family Nocardioidaceae; genus Nocardioides; species Nocardioides flavescens. The sequence continues at coordinate 75,390 of NZ_WUEK01000014.1, forward strand.
TCGTGGGCCAAGGACCCCTCGATCGGCAGCCGGATGATCAACGCCCGGATGGAGACCGTGGCCGAGAAGCCGGCGTTCCGCCGCGCGCTCGCGGCCCGCCGCTGCCTGCTGCCGGCCGACGGCTACTTCGAGTGGTACGCCACCGAGGAGCTGACCGAGGCGGGGAAGCCGAAGAAGCAGCCCTACTTCATCCGGCCGCAGGACGGCGGGACCCTCGCGATGGCGGGTCTCTACGAGATCTGGCGCGACCCGACGAAGGACGACGACGCCGAGGACCGGTTCCGCTGGACCTGCACGGTCATCACCACCGACGCGCCCGACGACCTGGGGCGCATCCACGACCGGATGCCGCTGATGGTCGAGCCGGAGCGCTGGGGCCCGTGGCTCGACCCCCGCAGCGACGCCGAGACCGTCCTCGGACTGCTGACGCCGGCTGCGCCAGGACGCCTCGAGGCCTACCCGGTCTCCACCGCGGTCAACGCCGTGCGCAAGAACGGCCCGGAGCTGCTCGAGCCGCTGGCGCTCTCGTGAGCGCGTCGTCGGAGCGACTGCTCGCGACGGCGTACGGCGAGGCGCGGCTCGTGCTGCACCCGGCCGAGCGTCCGACGGCGACGCTGCTGCTCAGCCACGGTGCGGGCGGCGGCATCGAGGCGCTGGACCTGCAGGCGCTGGCGACCCGCCTGCCGGCGTCCGGCGTGAGCGTGGCCCTGCTCGAGCAGCCGTGGCGACGCGCCGGACGCAGGATCGCGACGGCTCCGGCCACGCTGGACGTCGCGCTGGTCGCGGCCGCGGAGTCGCTGGGGGACACCCCGACGCTCGTCGTCGGTGGGCGCTCGGCCGGAGCGCGCTCGGCGGCCCGCTGCGCCACCGCGATCGGCGCGTCCGGCTGCGTCGCGCTGTCGTTCCCGCTGCACCCTCCGGGGCGACCCGAGCGCAGCCGCCTCGGCGAGCTCGCCGGGACCGGCGTGCCGACCCTCGTCGTCCAGGGCGAGCGCGACGCGATGGGGCGGCCCGAGGAGTTCCCCCTCGACGACCTGCCGCACGTCGACCTCGCGGTGGTGCCCGCCGCGGACCACGGGCTCCGGACGGCGAAGTCCTCCGGGGTCGCTGCCGACGACGTGGCCGACGTCGTGGTCGGGGCGACGCTGTCCTGGCTCCGGCGACAGGTCGCGGCGACAGGGGACGGGGAATGACCGGCTGAGGATCGGCGTTCACCCTCTGTGATCGCGCTGATGGAGCCTCCCGCCACGCGCGTAGGCTGGGAGGCGATGACCCACTCCACTCCCGACGACCTGTCGGCTCTCGAGGACTCCGCTCCGGGGACCGAGCAGCCGGAGCAGCCGGTCGACGTCGCCACCGAGAGCGAGGAGGACCGCGCCGCCCGCTTCGAGCGCGACGCGCTGCCCTTCCTCGACCAGCTCTACTCCGCCGCCATGAGGATGACCCGCAACCCCGCGGACGCCGAGGACCTGGTCCAGGAGACGTTCGCCAAGGCGTTCTCCTCCTTCCACCAGTTCCGCCCGGGCACCAACCTCAAGGCCTGGCTCTACCGCATCCTCACCAACACGTTCATCAACAACTACCGCAAGAAGCAGCGCCAGCCGCAGCAGTCGATGTCCGAGGACGTCGAGGACTGGCAGCTCGCGCGGGCCGAGTCGCACTCCTCCTCCGGCCTCAAGTCGGCCGAGGCCGAGGCGCTCGAGCACCTGCCCGACTCCGAGGTGAAGGACGCGCTGCAGCGCCTGCCCGAGGAGTTCCGGATGGCGGTCTACCTCGCCGACGTCGAGGGGTTCGCCTACAAGGAGATCGCCGAGATCATGGAGACCCCGATCGGCACCGTGATGTCGCGGTTGCACCGTGGCCGCCGTCAGCTGCGCGACATGCTGTCGGACTACGTGCGGGCCCACGACCTGCTGCCGGCCGCTGCGACCGCTGCGAAGGGCGGTGCGTCGTGAGTGCGCACGACCACGAGGCGCCGTCGGCCAGCGAGTGCGCCGACTACCTCGACCAGATCGTCTACTTCATCGACAACGAGCTCGACGAGGCCGACTGCACGGTGGTCCGCGCCCACCTCGACTCGTGCAACCCGTGCCTGGAGAAGTACGACCTCCAGCGCACGGTGAAGTCGATCGTGGCGCGCTCGTGCTCGGAGCCCGCGCCCTCGGAGCTGCGGGCCAAGGTGCTGCTGCGGATCCGGCAGGTGCAGGTCCGCATCACCGACGCCTGACCACCACGGTCGCAGTCGTCTGAGATTTCGCGCTGACGCCGGTCCCTGGGAGACTGGTCGGCGATTCTGTCGACCAGGAGGTCACCATGGGCAAGACCGGACGCAAGCGTCGCGGCCGCAAGAAGAAGGCCGCCAACCACGGCAAGCGTCCCAACGCCTGACGTGGTTCGAGCCCCCGGTGCCCCTGAGGTGCCGGGGGCTCGTCGCTTCCCGGCCCAGCCCTGTCAGTCTGGTCAGCCCAGGCGGCCCAGGAACCGCTCGACGTCCACGACGACGCGGGTGACCTCTCCGGTGCCGACGACCTTGCCGCGCTCGACGTCGCGGGCCGCCACCGTGAAGCGGCGCAGTCGTCCGTCCTCGTAGGCGACGTCCGCGCTCACCTCGATGGTGGCGCCGACGGACGAGGCCGCGACGTGCTCGAGGGCGACCCGGGTGCCGACGGAGGTCTGGCCGTCCGGCAGCTCGAGCGCCGCGCAGGTCGCGGCCTCGCACCACGCGAGCAGTCTCGGCGTCGCGAGCACCGGCAGGCTGCCGGAGCCCAGGGCGAGGGCCGTGTCCTCGTCGCCGACGGTGAAGCGCAGGACGCTCACGCCAGCTCCTTCACGAACGCCACCAGGTCGACGCCCGGGCGGGGCTGCCAGTCCCGCTCCGGTGCGCGCCGGTAGCCGCCCCGCTCGTAGAGCCGGTGCGCCGCGGTCATGGTCGGCAGGCTCGACAGGACGATCGCGGTGTCGCCCTCGACGCGCGCCCGCCGTTCGACCAGGTCGAGCAGGGCGGCCCCGACGCCACGCCCCTGCGCCGCGGGGTGGACCGCGAGCGTGCGGAACTCCGCCTCGCCCTCGGTCGCGATCTCGCGCCACGCCGAGCCGGGCGGGCACACGGTCACCGAGCCGAGGACCTCGCCGTCCCCGTCGTCGGTGGCGACCCACAGCTCGGCCTCGAGGTCGCGTCGCGCGGAGTCGGCGAGCGACTCGACGTAGTCGTCGTGGCGACCGCGGGTGAACGGCGCGTACGCCGCCACGACGACGCGCGAGACCGCGTCGTGGTCCGCCGGGGTCGCCCGGCGCAGCTCGACGGTCACCGGCGCCCTCAGATGCCGAACGTCGCGCGCGGGTAGGCCGCCTCGACGTCGGTGATGACGTTGACGAGGTAGGGCACGCCCGCGGCGTAGGCGCGGTCGAGCGCGGGCCCGATCTGCTTCGGGTCGGTCACCGTCTCTCCAGCGCCGCCGAGCGCGGTCACGACCTGGTCGTAGGGCGTGCGCTGGCCGAGGTCGGCGATCACGTCGTAGCCGTAGAGCATCTGCATGGGGCCCTTCTCCAGCGCCCAGGCGGAGTTGTTGCCCATGACCATCACGACCGGGAGGTCGTGACGGACCAGCGTGTCCACGTCCATCAGCGAGAAGCCAGCCGCGCCGTCGCCCAGCAGCAGCGTGACCTGCGCCGAGGGCCGCGCGAGGCGGGCGGCGATCGCCGCGCCGAGACCGGCCCCCAGGCAGCCGTAGGGGCCGGGGTCGAGCCAACCGCCGGGGCGCTTCGGCTCGACGAACTTGCCGGCGAACGACACGAAGTCGCCGCCGTCGCCGATGACGACGGCGTCGTCGGCCAGCCGCGGCACCAGCTCGCCGTAGATGCGGGCCGGGTGGATCGGGTCGGCCTCGGCCTCGAGCAGCGCGCGGTCCTTCTCGACGGTGGCGCGCACGGTGTCCTGGAGCGTCTCGACCCAGGAGGACCAGTCGGGCCGGGCGCCACGCTCGACGGCGCTCTGCAGGCCGTCGAAGACGCTCGTGAGGTCGCCGGACACCGACGCGGCGAGGTCGGCGTGGTGGGAGACCTGGCCGGGGGAGTCGGCGACGTGCACGACGCGGGCCGGGCTCGAGCCCTCCTCCTTGCCGCCGAAGACGCCGTAGCCCAGGCGGAAGTCCAGGGGGGTGCCGACCACGACGACGAGGTCGGCGCCGCTGATCGCGGCCCCGCGCGCCTTGGTGACGAGCAGCGGGTGGCCGCCCGGGACCAGGCCGCGCCCCATGCCGTTGGTGATGGTCGGCACGCCGAGGGCCTCGACGAAGCGCAGCGCGGCCTCCTCGGCGCGGTCGGCCCACACGTCAGTGCCCAGGATCATCAGCGGCCGACGGGCCTCGGCGAGGAGTCGGGCGATCCGAGCGATCGCGTCGCCGTCGGGCTCGATCGGGGCGGGGCGGGGCGTCACCGGCGCAGGCCCGGAGGCCTGGGCGAAGAACTCGTCCATCGGCACGTCGACGAAGGTCGGGCCGCGGTGGGAGCTGCCGGCGGCCGTGAACGCCGCGTCCATCCCGCCCAGCACGTCGCCCGCCGTCATCAGCGTGGTCGCCGACTTCGAGACCGGCGCCAGGATCGGCGGCTGGTCGAGCTCCTGCAGCGAGCCGCTCCCCCAGCGGTTCTGCGGCGCACGCCCGCCGACGACCACCATGGGGGAGCCGGCGAACTGTGCCTGGGCGATCGCGCTCACGCCGTTGGTGACGCCCGGGCCGGCGGTCAGCACCGCCAGGCCGGGCACGCGGGTCAGCTTGCCGGTGGCCTCGGCCGCGAAGGCGGCGGTCTGCTCGTGGCGCACGTCCAGCAGCCGCATCGGCGGGTCGGCCTTCACGGCGCCGTCGTACATCGGGAAGACGTGGGCGCCGGACAGCGTGAACATCGTCTCGACGCCGTGCGCGCGAGCCACGGCCACGGCCAGCTCGCCGCTGTGGCCGGAGATGGTCTCCTCGGAAGTCATGAGACCAGTCCTACCGCGGCTGGGCTGCCTGGAGGTACGCCGGGTTGGTGGAGCGCAGCGCGTCGACGACGACCAGCAGCAGGTCGGAGCGGACCTCGGGCGGCCGCGGACCGAGCGCGAGCTGGAGGTAGAGCGAGCGCAGGAAGGCCTGGGCGTTGCCGGTGTCGAGGCGGGGGTCGCGCCGGTGGTCCGCGGCGCCGTCACGGTCCTCGGTCGGGCGTCCGGCTGCGGCGAGCCGCGCGATCCACGGCTCGAGGACCCGCAGCGAGACGATCCCGCGCCGCAGCACCGCCATCGTCGCGGCTGCGAGGCGGTCGTGCTCGTCGGTGCCGAAGACGGCGTCGACCGGGAGCAGCACCCGGTCGGCGATGACGTCGAGGACGACGGTCAGCTCGTTGGCGGCGACGTGCGGCGAGCGGGCCAGCACCGCGAGGCCGTCGGCGCCGTGGGCGACGGCGTGGGCCCAGCCCTTGCCCGGCACGAAGCCGCGCAGGTCGCGCTCGCGCAGCAGCCAGGTGGCGAGCCGGTCGCCCCACTCGAGCACCTTGTTGCCGGCGACCAGCGGCCGCTGGTTGTCGCGCGCGATGCACTCCCCGAGGATCAGCGCCGAGAAGCTGCGGCGGAAGACCGAGTCCGTGTCGCGCTCGCCGAGGCCCACTCCGAGCCCCGCGGCCATGCCGTCGCCGAGCCCGGGGAGCAGGTCGTCGTAGACACCCCGCTCGACCCAGGTCGCTAGCGTCGGGTAGGCCGTGCCGTCGCGCTGATCGGGGTCGGTGTCGCCCAGCATCCGGGTCAGCTCAGCGGTCAGGTCACCCAGCGGTCGGTCCTGCGGGACGGCGAGCCCGGAGGCTGCGACCTGCTCCCAGTACGACCTCTGCACGCTGCCCATCCTGCCAAAGTCTGCCCGCCCGACGCGCCCGAGGGGAGTCTTGTGTTCGCGCCCGGATCGTGCTGTCGCTGGCCTCCGCGACCGGCCTCAACCGGGACCCACCAGGGGCTTAGCCTGGGGGGCGTGGCGTCCCTGACCGATCTCGTGCGCGCCCACACCGACCTCGACGCCGACGACGTGCTGTGGCTGCAGCTGCTCCAGGCGGACTGGCAGATCATCGCCGACCTGAGCTTCGCCGACCTGGTCCTCTGGCTCCCCGACCGCGAGGGCAAGGGGTTCTGGGCGGGCAGCCAGATGCGCCCCACCACCGGACCCACCGCCTACGTCGACGACATCGTCGGCACCTTCGTGCCGGCGGGACGGCGCCCCCACCTCGACGCGGCGTACGCCGAGGGCCGGCTCGTGCGCGAGGGCGACCCGGAGTGGCGAGACGACGTGCCGGTGCGCTCCGAGACGATCCCGGTGCGCAGCGGCGAGCGCGTCATCGCCGTGGTGGGACGCCACACCAACCTGCTCGGCGTGCGCACCCCGAGCCGCCTCGAGCTGTCCTACCTCCAGACCGCGGCCGACCTGACCCAGATGATCGCCGCCGGGCACTTCCCGGTGCCGGGGCAGCGCAGCGACCACGCCGACACCCCTCGCGTCGGCGACGGCTTCATCCGCGTGGACGACGAGGGGCGGGTCGTCTACGCCAGCCCCAACGCACTCTCGGTCTACCGCCGGCTGGGCCACTCCGGAGACCTGGACGGTCTGCGGCTCAGCGAGGTCACCCGCCAGCTCGTCCCACCGCGGCTGCGCCCCGACGAGGAGACCCTCAGCGCGGTGCTGGGCGGGCGGGCCAACCGGGACGCCGAGATCGGCACCCACTCCGTCTCGCTGATCGTGCGGGCCATCCCGCTGCGCCCGCAGGGCCGCCTGATCGGCTCGATCGTGCTGGTCCGCGACGTGACCGAGCTGCGCCGCCGCGACCGCGAGCTGGTCACGAAGGACGCCACGATCCGCGAGATCCACCACCGGGTGAAGAACAACCTGCAGACCGTGGCCGCGCTGCTGCGCCTCCAGGCGCGCCGGATGGGCAACCCCGACGCGAAGGCCGCGCTCGAGGAGGCCGTGCGACGGGTCGGGTCGATCGCGATCGTGCACGAGACCCTGAGCCAGGCGGTCGAGGAGAGCGTCGCCTTCGACGACGTCGCGGACCGGCTCGCCCTGATGGTGACCGACGTCGGCTCGGTCGACGTGCGCCTGCAGGTGCGGCGCGAGGGGTCGTTCGGGGTCCTGCCCTCGGAGACGGCCACCACGATCGCGATGGTCATCACCGAGCTGCTGCAGAACGCCGCGGAGCACGGCTACGCCGGGCACCCCGAGGCGGACGCCTCGAGCGGGCCGGTCACGGGCCGGATCGTGCTGTCGGCCGAGCGCACCGAGGACCGGCTGCGCTTCACGGTGGACGACGACGGCCGCGGGCTGCCGCCCGGGTTCGACGTGGCCGGACAGTCCTCGCTGGGACTCTCCATCGCGACGACGCTCGTCGAGAGCGAACTGGGTGGCCGTCTGTCGCTGGGGCCCGCCCCCTCGGGCCGCGGCACCCGTGCCGGCATCGACGTGCCGGTCTGATCCCTCCCCTGGGGCCGGACGGGGCGGGTCAGGCGGCGCCGGTCAGGCGGTGCGGACCCGCGCCCGTGCGTTGCGGCGCTTCAGCGCGCGCCGCTCGTCCTCGCTGAGGCCACCCCAGACACCGTGGTCCTGTCCCGCCTCGAGCGCCCACGCCAGGCACTGCTCGCGCACGTCGCAGCGACGGCACACCTGCTTGGCCTCCTCGATCTGGAGGATGGCCGGACCGGTGTTGCCGATCGGGAAGAACAGCTCCGGGTCCTCGTCGAGGCACGCGGAACGGTGACGCCAATCCATGGCTGGGGTCCTTCTTTCACAACAGGGGAGGGCGCGAGGGGGTTTCCGCGCCCATCGGGTCTCCCGCGGGCGGCTCCGGTCTGGAGGTGTCACGCGGGCATCGACACAGGCGCGACGATTCGGACGCCGGCGCGTGTGACACCAGCCTGCCCGGTCGAGGGGGTGGTGCACAAGCGTTTGCGCCCGTCTCGTGGATCACAGGGCGCGCGACGACGAAATCCGCAGCATCCTCTCAGGTGCGCGTCAGGTTCGCGAAGCCGGGCGGTCTGGTCCCCCCGCCTATCCTGGCCGTCGTGAACCGCACCTCGGCGCCCCCGCCCCTCCTGGCCGCGGCCGCCGTCGTGGCGCTGGAGGCGGCCGCCCTGGTCGTGCTCGGCGTGCTCGAGCTCGTGCACCTCAGCGGAGGCCGCGTCACGCTGGCCGTGACGACCACGGCCTTCTTCTGGCTGGTCGGAGCGGGTCTGGGCGCTTGCGCCGTCGCGCTCACCCGGCTCTCGAGCTGGGCGCGGGGTCCGGTCGTCGCGGCCGAGCTCATCCTCGTGCTCACGGCGTTCAGCACCTGGGGCGGGTCGAGGCAGTGGGCCCTCGGCATGCTGGCGGCCGCCGGTGTCGCCCTGGTCGGCGTGCTGCACCCCGCCTCGACGGCGGCTCTCGCCGCCGAGGAGGACCCGGCCGACCTGCGCTGATCGCCGTCCCTAGTCGGGGCTCTCCTCCAGGGAGCGGCGCAGCTGGTCGAGCGTGCGCGAGAGGAGCCGGGAGACGTGCATCTGGGACACGCCGATCTCCTCGGCGATCTGCGACTGCGTCATGTTCTTGAAGAACCGCAGCAGGAGGATCTTCTTCTCGCGGGCGTCGAGCTTGTCGAGCAGTGGCTTGATCGACTCGCGGATCTCGACGTGCTCGAGGTTCTCGTCGTCGATGCCGATCGCGTCGAGCATCGAGGCCGAGCCGTCCTCGTCGTTGTCGCCGGCGTCGAGCGAGAGCGTGGAGTAGGCGTTGCTGGACTCGATGCCCTCGAGCACGTCCTCGACGGTGCAGCCGATCTTCTCGGCGAGCTCGCGCGGGGTGGGGGAGCGACCCAGGGTCTGGGTCAGCTCGGCGCCGGCCGCGCCGATCTGCATGCGCAGCTCCTGCAGGCGCCGCGGGACGCGGATCGCCCAGCCCTTGTCACGGAAGTAGCGCTTGATCTCGCCGATGATCGTGGGGGTGGCGTACGTCGAGAACTCGACGCCGCGCCCAACGTCGAAGCGGTCGATCGACTTCAGCAGCCCGATGGTGCCGACCTGGACGAGGTCCTCGAACGGCTCCCCGCGGTTGCGGAAGCGCCGTGCGCAGTGCTCGACCAGCGGCAGGTGCAGGTGCACCAGGCCCTCGCGGGCGGTCTCGCGCTGGGCCTGGGAGGCGTCGTCCTCGCGCAGCGAGGCGAAGAGCTCGGCACTGCGCCGTCGGGTCTGCTCGACGCCGCTGACCGGTCCGTCCGGTCGCGGTGCGAGCTCCTCGGAGGAGGCCATGTCAGGCGGGAGGCTGCAGGGCCGAGCGCATCGTCAGCGACACGCTGAAGTGTCCGTCCTCGGCGGACGACGAGGCCTCGTTGGCCAGCGTGGTGAGGACCTGCCAGGCGAAGCTGTCCTCGTCGGGGGTCGCCGGCGCGGCGCTGTCGACCGTGACGCTCACGGTGAGCTCTCCGCTGCCGAGGTGGAAGGCGCAGTGCAGGTCGCTGCCGTCGTCGGCCTCGGCCAGGACGAGCGCGCTCGCCTCGCCGACCGCGATCCGCAGGTCCTCGATGTCGTCGAGGGTGAAGTCGAGTCGCGCCGCGAGGCCCGCGGACGTGGTGCGCAGCACCGCGACGTAGACGCTGTCCGCAGGCAGGCGGAGCTCGACGTCGGGGCGTGGGTCGTCGCCGGTGCCGCTCGGAGACATGCGGGTCCGTCCTTCGTGCGAGTGGCTGCTCGTACGGACTCGCACGAGAGGGTGGACCGAGGGTAGCGGTGCCGGGCCCTGGGTGGGTTCAGACCCGCCAGTCGTGTGCGCCGTCGGCGGGCAGCTCAGCCCGCTCCGCGGCGCGGAGGACGCCGATGCGCTCGATCCAGCTCATCCCCTCCGACCAGGCGGCCCGCAGCGAGAGGTGCCCGTCCGGCTCCTCGACCGTCAGGAGGACCACGGCGCCCCGGACGTTCTCGTCCGGGTCGATGTGCTGGCGGACCCCGAGACGGTCGATCAGCTCTCCGAGCTCACCACGCTGCGACAACGCAACCACTCCTGATCGATGGGCCGACGGGCCGTCTCCGGTCGGCGCGGGCGTGACGCTCAGGATCCCCCCGACCGGAACCCGGGACCCTGTCCCCTCAGTGCCCGACCCGACCGCGCTGCATGCGCGATCGGGTCGGTGTTGTCAAGGTGCGTCGTCAGCTGGCGCGGGCGGGCACAGCGTCGGGGCCGAGCTCGGCGCGCAGCTGGTCGAGGATGCGCTTGAGCAGGCGCGAGGCCTGCATCTGCGTCACGCCGAGCTCGTCGCCGATCTCCTGCTGGGTGCGGTCCTCGACGAAGCGGAGGTGCAGGATGCGCTTGTCGCGCTCGGAGAGGTTGCGCATGGCCGGGCCGAGCATGAGGCGGGCCTCGAGGGCACGCTCGTCGGCGTCCTCGTCGGCGGTCAGCTGGTCGATCGCGGGCCGGCCGTCCTCGGTGACGGGGACGTCGAGGGAGACCGGGCGGAAGCAGCCCTCGGCCTGGAGTGCCTCGGCCACGTCGGACTCGGGCAGGCCGAGCTGCTCGGCGATCCGCGCTGCAGAGGGGGGAGCGCCGTGCTCCTCGCCGCGGTGGTAGGCGTGGATGACCTTGGACTGGATCTCCTGGACGCGGCGCGGAGGACGGATCGTCCACCCCTGGTCGCGGAAGTGACGCTTGATCTCTCCGGAGATGGTCGGCACGGCGTAGGTCAGGAAGTCGCGCTCCTGAGCGACGTCGAACTTGTGCGCGGCACGCACGAGCGCCATGCAGGCGACCTGCTCGAGGTCCTCGACCGGGACCGAGCGGTTGCGGTAGCGGTGGGCGATCGCGTGGGCGACGCCGATGTTGAGCACGATGACCTGGTCGATGACCTGGTCGCGGGCGGAGCCGGTGAGCTCGGACGCCTCCTGCAGGAGACGGGCGGTCTCCTCACGGCGTACTGCACGTGATGGGGCCTCGTCCATCATGGAGATCGTCATGGTGGTGACCTTCCCAGAGCGCAGAGCCGTCGAAACCTTGAAAACTGAACTTCACCCCTATGGATGAGGACAGCGTCAGTCAGCTCCCTCAAACGGGGAGCTGAGAAGGCGCTTACCCCTCGGAGCAGGCTGAGAAACACCTGTGCTGGACCTCGACCGCGCCTGAGGGTGTCCGGTCTGGACCGGACGCGGCGACGCCCCGATCCGCGGGAGCGGATCGGGGCGTCGGGTGGAGCGGGTGCGCGCAGGCGCTCAGGCCTTCTTGGTCTCCCAGAAGATCTCGGCGATCTCGTCGATCTTGGCGAGCAGCTGGTCGGCGACGTCGGCGTCGAGGCTGCCCTTGGCGCCGCTGGCGCCGGCGAGCTTGGTGGCCTCGTTCACGAGCTGGTGCAGCTGGGGGTACTTCTCGAAGTGCGGCGGCTTGAAGTAGTCGGTCCACAGCACCCACAGGTGGTGCTTGACCAGCTCGGCGCGCTGCTCCTTGATGAGGATGGCGCGGGTGCGGAAGTCGGGGTCGTCGTTGTCGGCGACCTTGGCGATGACGGCCTTGATCGACTCGGCCTCGATGCGGGCCTGGGCGGGGTCGTAGACGCCGCAGGGCAGGTCGCAGTGGGCGGAGACCTCGACGGTCGGGGCGAACAGTCGGCGGAACATGCAGACTCCTTGCTCTGGCCCGCGGTGCGGGCCGCTGACGGGCTCGGACAGGGGTGGTGCGTCGTGGACTTGCGACACTACTCCGGTGTCGACACGCCCTCCCCTGGTACCCCACTGGGGCTTGGCCACCGTCACGGGCGACTCCATGCGGCCCGCCCTGCGCCCCGGTGACCGCCTGCTCGTGAGGTACGACCGCCGACCGCGGGAGGGCGACGTCGTGGTCGCGACGCTGGCCGACGGCACCCTCGTCACCAAGCGCGCCGTCGAGCGGCGTACGACGCGCACCGGCGAGCCGGCGTGGTGGCTGCTGAGCGACGACCCCCGGCGCGGTGTCGACTCGCGTCACCGAGGCCCCGTGCGCGACGCGGACGTGCACGGCGTGGTCGTCATGCGGATCTGGCCGCCGGGGCGCCGCAGGGCTGTGCCAGACTCCTGCGGTGCCTGAATCGAGCTCCGTGAGCGGACATCCGCACGCTGGTGACCCGGTCTTCGACCTCCATGTCGGCGGCAAGATGGAGGTCGCCAGCACGGTCGGCCTCGCCACCCGCGACGACCTCTCGCTGGCCTACACCCCCGGCGTGGCCCGGGTCTGCGAGGCCATCGCCGACGACCCGGAGATGACGCGCCACTACACGTGGGTGCCCAACGTCGTCGCCGTCGTCAGCGACGGCACCGCGGTGCTGGGCCTCGGGGACATCGGCCCGGCGGCGGCCATGCCCGTGATGGAGGGCAAGGCGGTGCTGTTCAAGTCGTTCGGCGGCGTCGACGCCGTGCCGATCTGCCTCGACACGACCGACACCGAGGAGATCATCGAGACGGTGGCGCGGCTCGCGCCGAGCTTCGGCGGCATCAACCTCGAGGACATCTCGGCGCCGCGGTGCTTCGAGATCGAGGACCGCCTCAAGGAGCGCCTCGACATCCCCGTCTTCCACGACGACCAGCACGGCACCGCCGTGGTGGCCCTCGCGGCCCTGCAGAACGCCCTCAAGCTCACCGGCCGCGACCCCGGCACCACCCGTGTCGTCATCTCCGGAGCGGGCGCCGCGGGAGTCGCCGTGGCCAAGATCCTGCTCAACGCCGGCATCACCGACCTCGCCGTCACCGACCGCAAGGGCGTCCTGCACTCCTCGCGCAGCGACCTCACGCCCGTCAAGAAGGCGCTGGCCGCGCTGACGGCCGACCAGACCGGCCGCACCGGGAGCCTGGCCGACGTGCTCGACGGCGCCGACGTCTACATCGGCCTGTCGGGCGGCACCGTGCCCGAGGAGGACGTCGCCCGGATGGCGCCCGAGTCGATCATCTTCGGCCTGGCGAACCCCACGCCCGAGGTCCACCCCGACGTGGCGCACAAGTACGCGCGGATCGTTGCCACCGGTCGCTCCGACTTCCCCAACCAGATCAACAACGTGCTGGCCTTCCCGGGGATCTTCCGGGGCGCCTTCGACGCCCACGCGACGGCGATCACCGAGGGGATGAAGCTCGCGGCCGCGACGGCGCTGGCGGACCTGGTCGGCGACGACCTCGCCGAGGACCTCATCGTGCCCTCGCCGTTCGACCCGCGCGTGGGCCCTGCCGTCTCCGCCGCGGTTGCCGAGGCCGCTCGTCGAGACGGGGTCGCCCGCGCCTGAGGGCTGCTGACGCGTCCTCGGGCCTCCCGCTAGGTTCGAGGACATGTTCGCCGTCTACGCAGAGTCGTTCTCGAAGCAGGACCCGCTGAGCGGACTGGTGGTGGGGGAGCGCCCCGACCCCGAGGTGCCCGACGGGTGGACCACGGTGACCGTCAAGGCCGCCTCGCTCAACCACCACGACCTGTTCTCGCTGCGCGGGGTCGGGCTGCGCGAGGAGGCGCTGCCGATGATCCTCGGCTGCGACGCCGCGGGGCTCGACGAGGACGGCAACGAGGTCGTCGTGCACGCGGTCGTCAGCAGTCCTGACTGGACGGGCGACGAGACCCTCGACCCGAAGCGCTCGCTCCTCTCCGAGCGGCACCAGGGCACGATGGCTGCCCGGGTCGCGGTGCCGCGCCGCAACGTCGTGCCCAAGCCGGACTCGCTCTCGTTCGCCGAGGCGGCCTGCCTGCCCACCGCCTGGCTCACGGCGTACCGGATGCTCTTCACCCGGGGCGGGCTCACCGCCGGCGAGACCGTGCTCGTGCAGGGTGCCGGGGGAGGGGTGGCGACCGCCGCGATCACCCTGGCGCGCGCCGCCGGACTGCGGGTGCTGGTCACCAGCCGCGACGAGGCCAAGGGGCAGAAGGCGATCGAGCTGGGCGCCCACGAGGCGTTCGAGTCCGGCGCACGGCTGCCCGAGAAGGTCGACGCCGTCATCGAGACCGTCGGCAAGGCGACCTGGTCGCACTCCATCCGCTCGCTGCGCCCGGGCGGGCGCCTCATCACCTCCGGCACCACCTCCGGCCCCGACCTCGACGACGCCGAGCTCACCCGCATCTTCTTCCTCCAGCTGAGCGTCATCGGCTCGACGATGGGCACCCGCGACGAGCTCGCCTCCCTCGTGGCGCTCCTCGACGCCTCCGGCGCACGACCGCTGATCGACCGCGAGCTGCCGTTCGAGCAGGCCCGCGACGGGTTCGCGGCGATGCTCGACGGCGACGTGTTCGGCAAGATCGTCTTCACGGCCTGAGAGGACCACCGATGGCCACCCACCTGCTCACCGGCGCCGGCTCGGGCATCGGCGCGCTGCTCGCGGAGCGGCTGCTCGAGCGCGGCGACGACCTCGTGCTCCTCGCCCGCTCCACCGAGAGGGCCCACGACCTGCGCGAGGAGCTGCCCGGCGCCACCGTGGTGGTCGCCGACCTCGCCGACCCGGCGGGCCTCGAGGCCCTCGATCTGCCGGACGCGCTCGACTCGCTGGTCCACGCGGCCGGCATGGTCGACCTCGGTCCCGTCGCCGACCTCAGCACGCAGGCGTGGCAGCAGCAGGTGACGGTCAACCTCGTCGCCCCCGCCGTGCTCACCCGGCGCGCGCTGCCCGCCCTGCGGGCGGCGCGCGGCACGGTCGTGCTCGTGAACTCGGGCGCCGGGCTGTTCGCCCACCCCGGCTGGTCGGCGTACGCCGCCTCCAAGCACGGGCTCAAGGCGCTCGCCGACTCGCTGCGCGCCGAGGAGCAGGAGCACGGGGTGCGGGTCACCTCGCTGTTCCCCGGCCGCACCGCCACGCCGATGCAGGCGAAGGTGCACGAGCAGGAGGGCAAGGACTACGACCCGGCGGCCTGGATCGACCCTGCCACCGTCGTCGACGCCGTCCTGCACGTGCTCGACCTGCCCGGTGACGCCACCATCACGGACCTGACGGTGAAGCCCCGGTAGTCAGCCGCGTGACTCCCAGTTGAGGGCGCCGACGAGCACCATCCGCAGCTGCGTGCGGGCGGTCTCGACGATCTGCTTCTCGACCCCGGGGCGACCGGCGGCCTCCATGATCTGCTCGGCGGTGCCGACCATCGAGGTCACCATGAGGTTGGCGAGCACGCGCAGGTCCTCGGGCGACCAGCCGCCGGTGCCGGGCAGTCGGGTGAGGTCGGCGGCGAGCTCGCGCTCGCACAGCTCGATCTCGTGGCGGATGGCCTCGCGGACCGACGGCGGACCGGCGGCGCGCTCGCGCGCGATGAACAGGAAGTGCTGGCGCTGGCGGTGGACGTGGTCGACGAGCACCTCGACCGAGCTGTCGACGATGGTGGCGTACGACGGGTCGCCCTGCCGGATGTCGCGCAGCATCGCGCGCAGGCTGACGAACGACTCGTCGACCAGGGCCATGCCGAGGTCCTCGATGGAGTCGAAGTGGCGGTAGAAGGCGGTCGGCACGATGCCGACCTCCTTCGCGACCTGACGGAGCGACAGGGCGACGAGCGACGACTCCTCGCACAGTCGCAGTGCGGCGTCGAGGATGGCGCGTCGGGTGCGCTCCTTGCGCTCTCCTCGGGACTCGGCCATTCCCCCATCCTATTCGTGCACACGTGTCCCCTATCACCTCAGGAGCGCCTTGACCTCCCCTGGGGTGGTTCGAGAGAGTTTGAGTGTACGGACGTGCACTGATCGTCCGACCCGATCTTCCACTCCGAGGAGGCACCACATGGGACTCGCGACCACCGTGCTCCGCTCGAAGGCGCTCGCTGCGCTGACCTCGCCGCACGGCGTCGACCGCTACCTGGAGCAGGTCAACCCGATGTGGGCCGCCCACGAGGTCCGCGCGCGCATCGTGGACATCCACCGCGAGGTCGACGTGCCCGGTCACCCGCCGGTCGCCACGATCACGCTGCAGCCCACCTCGACCTGGCGAGGACACCGTGCCGGCCAGCACGTCCAGCTCGGCGTCGAGGTCGACGGCGCGCGTCGTACGACGCGGGTCTTCACGATCTCCAGCCCCGACTCGCACGCCGGTGACCGGTTCACGGTGACGATGCGGGCCAACCCCGACGGCGTCGTGTCGCGCTACCTCGTCGAGCGGGCCCGGCCGGGCACGATGGTCCACCTCTCGCAGGCGCAGGGCGAGTTCGTCCTGCCCGACCGCGTGCCCGAACGCATCCTGTTCATCTCCGGCGGCTCCGGGATCACTCCCGTCATGTCGATGCTGCGCTCCCTGCAGCGCCGCACCCACCGCGGCCACGTGACGTTCCTGCACTACGCGCAGAGCCCCGAGCACCAGATCTTCGCCGACGAGCTCGACGAGATCCGACGCTCCGGTCACGGCATCGACGTGCACCTGCTGCACCCGGAGCTCGGCGACCCCAACCTCTCGCCGGCCTACCTCGAGCGGCTGGTCCCGGGCTACCGAGACGTCGCGACCTGGGCCTGCGGCCCGGCGCCGATGATCGAGGGCGTCCAGGCGGCGTACGCCGACTCCGACGCGTTGCGCGTCGAGTACTTCAAGCCGCCCCGCGCGGCGACCGGCGAGGCCGGCGGCACCGTGAGCTTCGAGCGCTCGGGCAAGAGCGCCGACAACACCGGCGCCTCGCTGCTCGAGCAGGCCGAGGCCCTCGGGCTCAAGCCTGAGTTCGGCTGCCGGATGGGCATCTGCTTCTCCTGCGTGTCGAAGAAGACCGACGGCACCGTGCGCAACGTGCTGACCGGCGAGGAGTCCTCGCTGCCCGACGAGGACGTCCGCATCTGCGTGAGCGCGCCCGTGGGCGACTGCTCCGTCGACCTCTGATCCACACCCCTCCACCCTCGAGAACGAACCGAAGGGACGAACCGTGAAGACCAACAAGACCACCCTCAGCGACGAGCAGCTCGAGAAGTTCGGCGAGGAGATGGACGCCATCCGTCAGCGGATCATCGCCGACCTCGGCGAGGAGGACGCGGCGTACATCCGCAAGGTCGTCAAGACCCAGCGCCAGTTCGAGGTCGCGGGCCGTGCGCTGATGTACCTCCCGCCGGCGTGGCCGCTGGCCGTGGCCTCGCTCAGCATCTCCAAGATCCTGGACAACATGGAGATCGGCCACAACGTCATGCACGGGCAGTACGACTGGATGGGCGACCCCGGCCTGAACTCGCGGATGTACGAGTGGGACAACGTGTGCCCCTCGGAGCAGTGGAAGAACAGCCACAACTACATTCACCACACCTACACCAACATCCTCGGCAAGGACCGTGACATCGGCTACGGCATCCTGCGCATGGACGAGGACCAGAAGTGGCACCCCTACTACCTCGGCAACCCGCTCTACGCGTTCGCGCTGATGGTGTTCTTCGAGTGGGGCGTCGCGCTGCACGACCTCGAGGTCGAGAACATCGTCGCGGGCAAGCGCAAGGTGTCGGAGAACGCCGCCCTGCACGCCGGCATCATGCGCAAGGTCAAGCGTCAGGCGCTCAAAGACTACCTGCTGTTCCCCGCGCTCACCGGGCCGCTGTTCCCGTTGACCTTCACCGGCAACGCGATCGCCAACCTCGTGCGCAACGTGTGGGCGTTCAACATCATCTTCTGCGGTCACTTCCCGGCCGGCGTGGCGACGTTCTCGCAGGAGGAGTGCGAGGACGAGAGCCGCGGCCACTGGTACTACCGCCAGCTGCTCGGCTCGGCCAACATCACCGGCGGCAAGCTCTTCCACGTGATGACCGGCAACCTCAGCCACCAGATCGAGCACCACCTGTTCCCCGACCTCCCGGCGCGCCGCTACCCGGAGATCGCGGTCGAGGTGCGTGAGATCTGCGAGCGCTACGGCCTGCAGTACAACACCGGTCGGCTCGGCAAGCAGCTCGGCTCGGTGGCCAAGAAGATCTGCCGGATGGCGCTGCCCGACCGCAAGGTCGAGGAGAGGACGAGCGCGCCGGTCGCCGAGCCCGTCGCAGCCTGACGCGGCACACTGGTGGCATGACCGGTGACACGAGCGGTGACATGAGCGGGGACGACCACCTCTCCGGCCCCGAGATCGGCAAGGACGCCCTGCAGTCCACCGTCGAGGCGGCGGCCACCACCGTCGGGGAGGTGGCCGTCATCGTCACCAACGCGGTGCGCGACATCGCGACCGCGCTCGGTGGGTTCGCCACCGAGGTGTTCGAGATCCGGGACTCGGCGCGCAAGGCGTCCGAGGACTAGCCAGTCTCCCCGAACGCCATCCGGAAGCCCGCCAGCCGCACCGAGCCGAGCTGGCGGGCTCCGGCCATCCAGCCGAGCGGCCCGTCCGGGTTGACGTCCCAGCGGGCGCGGGCAGCGAAGGTGTGGGCCGAGCCGCGGATCGGAGCCGCGCGCGGCTCGTCCCCGGTGTCGGGGAGGCCGGTCTGCGAGGTCGCGCCGGCGAACGGCGTACGCGGCACGGCCCGGGAGACATCGGTGAAGGATGCCCGCGCGATGGGCACCCGGCCGTCCCGGGCCGTCCACTCCGTCGTCGCGAGCGGGCCGCGGTGCGCCGTGTCGAGCTCGAAGTCGGCGAGGCCCTTGGGGATCGCCCACAGCTCGCGGCCACCCGCCATCGACTCGGGGGAGTCGACCCAGATGTCGGTGATGGTGACGTGGGGCCGACGGGTGCCCGCCGCCCTCACCGGCCGAGCCACGAGCAGCTCGGAGTAGGTCAGTGGACTCGGCTCGTCGTAGGAGACGAACGCTGCGGCGTAGAGGCCGGCGGGACGCGAGGGGTCGACCGGGCGCCGGACGCGGAACAGCGTGACCCACATCGACCCCGCCAGCGGCCAGGGCGCGGCCGGGTAGCTCACCTCGGACTCGGACGACTGCAACCACTCGACCGTCATGACCTCACCCTAGGACGCTGCGTCGCTTAGGGTCGTGGGGCACACGACCACGACCCCACCAGGCCAAGGACGCTGCATGACCTTCTCGGGACCCCGCTCCGCCACCCGCTGGACCGCCCTCCTCACCTCCGTGGCTGCGCTCGCCGCGACGCTGCTCGTCGGCACGGCCGCCCCGTCGACGGCGGCGCCCGACCCCGCGGCCCGCAAGGCCGGCGGCTCCGCGCCGGGCTCGTTCACCGGCTACGCCTTCGACACCTGCTCCGCGCCGGCCCAGGAGGTCATGGACGCCTGGTGGGACGAGTCGCCGTACGCCGCGGTCGGTATCTACCTCGGTGGCAGCAACCGCCTGTGCGACCAGCCGCAGCTCACGCCCGGCTGGGTGGGCGCCCAGCGCGCCCAGGGCTGGCGGCTGCTGTCGCTGTGGGTCGGCCCGCAGGCCGCGTGCTCGACGTACGCCGACAAGATGTCGTTCGACTTCCCGACCGCCGAGGCCCAGGGCCAGGCCCAGGCAGCCGCGGCGGTGACCGTGGCCCAGTCGCTCGGCATCGGTGGCGGGTCCACGCTCTACTACGACCTCGAGGACTACGACATCACCTCGACCCCGTGCCGTCAGTCGTCGCTGTGGTTCCTCAGTGGCTGGAGCAAGGGGCTTCACGCCGCGGGCTACACCTCGGGCGTCTACTCCAACATCGCGGCCGGGATTGCGGCCCTCGACTACGCCGACCGGGCGTCGTACGGCACCTACACGATGCCGGACGAGATCTGGTTCGCCTGGAACAACAACCAGGCCGACACCGTGACCGACGAGCGCGTGCTGAGCTCGCGCTGGGACGACCACGCGCGGATCCACCAGTACCTCCTCGACACCCCGCAGAGCTTCGGCGGCTACCCCCTGACCGTCGACGCCAACTGGGCCGACGTGGGGGAGGGCTCGGTCGCGAAGCCGGCGAAGCGGTTGTGCCGCGGCGTCGAGGTCGACCTGCGCCGCTACCCGACCCTGCGTGCCGGCAAGCGGGGTCCGGTGGTCAGCGCCGCGCAGTGCGTGCTGCGCAAGCAGCGCATCACCAACGCCCCCATCACCGGGCGGTACGACGCCCGCACCGTGGCGGCGGTGAAGAAGGCGCAGCGGAAGTTCGGCCTCAAGCCGACCGGACGCCTCACCGCGCCCACGTGGGCCGCGCTGCTCGCCAAGGGCAAGCACCCCGACCTCAAGGTCGGGTCGACCGGTGAGCCGGTGCTGCGCCTGCAGCGGGCGCTGACCGCGGCCCTGGGCCGCAAGGTCGTCATCGACGGCGTCTACAGCGTCGACACCGCCCGGCGGGTGACCAAGCTCCAGCGCAAGCGCGGGCTGTCCGTCACCGGCGTCACCACCGCCGAGGTCTGGGACGAGCTCAGCGGGCAGTAGCGCGCAGCGAGGGTGGTTTCGAGACAGGACTTCGTCCTTCCTCAACCACCGATGTGTCGCCACCGGTGGTTGAGGAGGTCCGCTAGGACGGTCTCGAAACCACTCGAACGTCAGTGGTTTCGAGACAGGACTTCGTCCTTCCTCAACCACCGGTGTCGTCGCCGGTGGTTGAGGAGGTCCGCTAGGACCGTCTCGAAACCACTCTCGGGAGTCGCTCAGTCCTCGGGATCGTCGAGGCGGGCGAGCCAGGTGGCGAAACGCTCGGTGGCCGTCTCGAACTCCGGGTGCACGTCGGTGAACTCGGAGAGCCGGTCGGCGAGCCAGGCGAGGGAGACCTCCTCCTCGCCCCGGCGCGCCGCCAGCTCCTCGATGCCGCGGTCGGTGAAGTACACCGCTCAGCCCCTGCGTCGGTCCCGGGCCGTCAGGCGAAGGCCCGCGCGATGAGGTCCTTCTGCTCCTCGGCGTGCCGCTTGGCGGTGCCGACCGATGGGGAGGAGGACTCGAGGCGCGTGATCGGCTCGACGGTGGCGTCCACGTGGGGCCACGCGTTGAGGGCGTAGTGCGGCCACGGGCCGTTGTTCATCGGCTCGTCCTGCACCCAGCGGACCGTCTTGAGGTTGGGGTAGCGCGCGATCTCGTGCTCGATGTCGTCGAGCGGACGGGGGTAGAGCTGCTCCACCCGCCCGATCGCGAACCGCTCGCCCTCGGCCTCGCGCTTGGCGCGCTCGACCACGAGGTCCCAGGTGATCCGGCCCGAGCACAGCAGCAGCGTGTCGACCTTCTGCGCGTCGGCCTGCTCGTCACCGATGAACGGGCGGAACGTGCCGCTCGTGAAGTCGGCGGGCTGCGAGGCGGCCTCCTTGCGCTTGAGCATCGACTTGGGCGTGAACACCACCAGCGGGCGGTGCTGCTCACCGAGGGCGTGCTTGCGCAGCAGGTGGAAGTACGACGCCGGCGTGGACGGCTGGGCGACCACGAACGCCTCGTCGGCGCACATGAGCATGAACCGCTCGATGCGGGCCGAGGAGTGGTCAGGGCCCTGGCCCTCGTAGCCGTGCGGCAGCAGCAGCACGACGCCGGACTCCTGGCGCCACTTGGTCTTGCCGGAGGTGATGAACTCGTCGATCACCGTCTGCGCGCCGTTGACGAAGTCGCCGAACTGCGCCTCCCACAGCACCAGCGCCTCGGGCCGGGCCACGGAGTAGCCGTACTCGAAGCCGAGGGCGGCGTACTCGGACAGCAGCGAGTCGTAGACGTGGAACTTGGCCTGGTCCTCGGTGAGGTTGGCCAGCGGTGTCCACTCGTCGGCGTTGACGCGGTCGATGATCGTGGCGAAGCGGGACACGAACGTGCCGCGGCGCGAGTCCTGACCGGCGAGGCGCACGGGACGCCCGTCCATGAGCAGCGCACCGAAGGCGAGGATCTCGCCGGTGCCCCAGTCGATCGGGCCCTCCGTGATCGCGGTCGCGCGGCGCTGCAGCTGCGGCATCACCTTCGGGTGGACGGTGAAGCCCTCGGGCGGGGTGACGTAGGCGTCCGAGATCCGCTTGAGCACCTCGGGCACGACCGCGGTGGCGGTCTCGCCGGCGGGCTTGTCGGGGTAGTCGGGGACGGTGGTCCACTCCGAGGGCTGGCTGGTCGCCTCGCGCACCTCGGTGAAGACCCGCTCGAGCTGCTGCTGGTAGTCGCGCAGCACCTGCTCGGCCTCGTCGATCGTGATGTCGCCGCGACCGATCAGCGACTCGGTGTAGAGCTTGCGCACGGAGCGCTTCTGCTCGATGAGGTCGTACATCAGCGGCTGGGTGTACGACGGGTCGTCGCCCTCGTTGTGGCCGCGGCGGCGGTAGCAGACGAGGTCGATGACGACGTCCTTGTTGAACGCCTGGCGGTACTCGAAGGCGAGCCGCGCCACGCGGATGCACGCCTCGGGGTCGTCGCCGTTCACGTGGAAGATCGGCGCCTGGACCATCCGCGCCACGTCGGTGCAGTAGAGCGAGGAGCGCGAGCTGCCCGGCGAGGTGGTGAACCCGACCTGGTTGTTGACGACGACGTGGATCGTGCCGCCGGTGCGGTAGCCGCGCAGCTGGGAGAGGTTGAGCGTCTCGGCGACCACGCCCTGGCCTGCGAACGCCGCGTCGCCGTGGACGAGCAGCGGCAGGACGGGGTAGGCCGCGCCCTGGTCGAGCACGTCCTGCTTGGCGCGGGCGATGCCCTCGAGGACCGGGTCGACGGCCTCGAGGTGCGAGGGGTTGGCCGCCACCGACACCTTGATGGTGTCGCCGGAGCCGGCCTCGAACTCGCCCTCGGCGCCGAGGTGGTACTTCACGTCGCCGGAGCCCTGGACCGTGCGCGGGTCGATGTTGCCCTCGAACTCGCGGAAGATCTGGCTGTACTTCTTGCCGACGATGTTGGCCAGCACGTTCAGCCGGCCGCGGTGGGCCATGCCGATGGCGACCTCGTCGAGGTGGGCCTCGGCCGCGGCCTCGCAGATCTCGTCGAGCACCGGGACCGTGGTCTCGCCGCCCTCGAGGCTGAACCGCTTCTGGCCGACGAACTTGGTCTGCAGGAAGGTCTCGAAGGCCTCGGCCTGGTTGAGCTTGAGCAGGATGCGCAGCTGCTCCTCGCGCGGGGGCTTGGAGTGCGGCTGCTCGACCCGCTCCTGGATCCACCGGCGCTGCTCGGGATCCATGATGTGCATGTACTCGATGCCGGTGGTGCGGCAGTAGGAGTCGCGCAGGATCCCGAGGATCTGGCGCAGCTTCATGAAGCGGCGACCCTCGCCGCCGAACGACCCGGTGGCGAACTCGCGGTCGAGGTCCCACAGGGTCAGGCCGTGCGACTCGACCTCGAGGTCGGGGTGGCTGCGCTGGCGGTACTCCAGCGGGTCGGTGTCGGCCATCAGGTGGCCGCGCACGCGGTAGGCGTGGATGAGCTCGAGGATGCGCGCCTGCTTGCTGATCTCGTCGTCGTGCGACGTCGAGATGTCGCTGCTCCAGCGGATCGGCTCGTAGGGGATGCGCAGCGAGCGGAAGATCTCGTCGTAGAAGCCGTCCTGGCCGAGCAGCAGCTGGTGCATCCGCTTGAGGAACTCGCCCGACTGCGCGCCCTGGATGACGCGGTGGTCGTAGGTCGAGGTCAGCGTCATGACCTTGCTGATCGCGTTGCGGGCGATCGCGTCGTCCGAGGCCCCCTGCCACTCGGGCGGGTACTCCATCGCGCCGACGCCGATGATGGCGCCCTGGCCCTTCATCAGGCGCGGGACGGAGTGGCTGGTGCCGATGCCGCCGGGGTTGGTCAGCGAGATCGAGGTGCCCTGGAAGTCGGCGACGGTGAGGGCGTTGTCGCGGGCCTTGCGCACGACCTCCTCGTAGGCGGTCCAGAACGCCGCGAAGTCCATCTCCTCGGTGGCCTTGATCGAGGGCACCAGCAGCTGGCGCGACCCGTCGGGCTTGGGGACGTCGATCGCGAGGCCGAGGTTGACGTGGGCCGGCTGGATGAGGTTGGGCTTGCCGTCCACGACGTCGAAGCCGACGTTCATCTCCGGCATCGAGGCGACCGCCTTGACCAGCGCGTAGCCGATCAGGTGGGTGAACGACACCTTGCCGCCGCGGGCGCGGGCGAGGTGGTTGTTGATGACCGTGCGGTTGTCCCACAGAAGCTTGACCGGCACCGAGCGGACCGATGTCGCGGTCGGCACGGTGAGGGAGGCGTCCATGTTGCTCGCCGTGCGGGCGGGCGCGCCGCGCAGCACGGTGTAGGTCGGCTCGGCGTCGGCCGGCTTCGCGGCCGGCTCGGCCTGCGCCGCGGGCTTCGGCGCCGGCTTCGCAGCAGGCTTGGCCGCGGGCTTCGCGGGCTCGGCCTTGGCGGCGGGCTTCGCGGGCTCGGCCTTGCCAGCCGGCTTCTCCGCCTTCGCCGGAGCGGGCTTCGCCGGGGCGGGCTCCGCCGGGGCGCTGGACCCGTTGCTGGCGCCGTTCGACCCGCTGGCGGAACCGTTCTTCGCCCCGTTGCTGGTGCTCCCGCCGACGTCCTTGCCGTGCGCCTCGAAGTAGGCGACCCAGGTCGCGTCGACGCTCGACGGGTCCGCCTGGAACCGGTCGTACATCTCCTCGACGAGCCACTCGTTGGCCCCAAACTCCTCAGGGATGGTCACCGAGGAGGAGGGGGAGGACGTTGAAGGGTCGGGCACGGCGTGGATCGCCTCTTCCGCAGGTCGATTCGAGGTGGTGGACGGGTCGTCCGGAGACGGACTCCACGTTAGTCCTCCCCTCCAGCAAATGCAGGGGTGAGGTCGGGGTGCGTGTGAGGGTGTCCCCATGATGTGGCTCACCTTGCGGCGCGCGGTCGTCACGGGCGCCGTCCTGCTGACCGTCGTGGCCACGGGCTGCAGCGGCGACGACGAGCCGGACCGCCCTGGTGGTGGCGACGCCTCGACCGGTGCCGCCAGCGGGTCGGACACCACCGCCCCGGTCGAGACCGTCGTGACCCTCGGCAACCTCGGCAAGGGGGTCGGCGACGCCAAGCGGGAGCGGATCAAGACGAGCCTGGTCGCGGCGCTCGACCCGTGGTTCGACGGGGCGTGGCTGGGAGAGTTCCCGCGCAGCGACTACGCGCCGGCGTTCGCTGCGTTCACACCGGGGGCGGCCCGCGACGCCCAGCGCGACCTCGCGCTGCTGAGCAACCAGGCGATCTCCGACCGGATCGACACCGCCACCGCCACCCGCCGCAAGGTGCGGCTCGACGTGTTCTCCCACGACGGGCACCCGCGCGGCGGCACCGTCCAGTTCCTGCTCGACTTCGACACCACCGGCACGCTCGCCGAGAGCCGGCGTGTCACGGGGAGGCTGTACGTCACGCGGTCCGAGGGACAGTGGCAGGTCTTCGGCTACGACGTGGACGAGGCGGTGGCGCAGTGAGGGCGCGGACGATCGGCAGGACGAGGGGGCTGCGGCTGGCCGCGCTGGCGACCGTGCTCGCCGTGGGGATCGGGGTCGCCCCGACGTCGACGGTGAAGCCCACCGACATGGCGCTGGTGCAGGTGCAGAAGGCCAGCAGCGTCGACGTCGGCGGTGACGGCGACAGCGACGTCGTGTGGATCATGGCCGTCGGCTCGGACGCGCGCCCGGGCGAGGACATGACCCGCACCCGCGGCGACGCGCTGCAGCTGATCGGACTCGACGCACGTACGGGAGCGGCGACCGCGATCGGCATCCCGCGCGACTCCTACGTCTCGATCCCGGGCTACGGCAGCGACCGGATCAACGCCTCGCTCTACTACGGCGGGCCGCAGCTGCTGGCCGACACCGTCGGCGACCTCGTCGGCATCGAGCCCGACTTCGTGTTCGTGACCCGCTTCGAGAAGTTCAAGGCGATGGTCGACTCCATCGGCGGCATCGACGTCGACAACCCGGTGGCGTTCAGCGACCCCTACTTGAAGCCGAAGGGGTTCGCGGTGGGGGAGCAGCACCTCAACGGCTACCTCGCCCTCACCTTCGCCCGGGTCCGCAAGGACCTGCTGCGCGGCGACTTCGACCGCTCCGCCAACCAGCAGCGGGTCCTGCGCGGCATCGCCGCCAAGATCCGCGCCCGCGCCGACCGCCCCGGCTTCATCGAGGACGGCGCCACGACCGCGCTGGAGAACATGGCCGTCACCGCCTCGCCCACCGAGGTCTACCGCCTCGCCCGCGCCGCCGCGACGATCCGCCCCGGGAAGATCACCTCCTGCGTGCTGCAGGGCGACATCGGTGACGTGGGCGGCGCCAGCGTGGTGCTGCCCTACACCGACCAGGCGAAGCGGCTGGGCGACCGCGCTCGCGACGACGCCACCCTGGAGTCCTGCACGTGATGGCGTTCGCGGACCGCGGGTTCGTCTTCCTGTCGATGCCCAAGGCGGGCTCGACGGTGCTGCAGCGGCACTTCGCGCGCCACGCGATGATCCTGGTGCGGCAGCCGCCGGGGATGAAGCACATGTCGGCCTCGACCTACGAGTCGGTGATGGCGCCGTGGCTGGAGCGCTACGGCCACCCGCGCTCGTCGTACGAGACGACCTGTCTGGTGCGCCACCCGATCGACCGGGCGGTGTCGTGGTGGAAGTACCGGTCCCGGCCGGGCGCACGGCACTCGAGCGCCGAGATGGGGTTCGCGGAGTTCGCCGACGGGCTGATCAGCGGTGAGATCGGCCTCGGGACGGCCGCCAACTTCGTGACCGACGCCGAGGGACGCGTCATCGTCGACCGGCTCTACCGCTACGAGCACCTCGGCGCGGCGACCGCGTGGATGTCGGAGCAGCTCGGCATCGAGCCGCCGGTGCTCGAGCCCACCAACGTCAGCCCCGACCGCCCGGGCGAGGTGGACGTCACCACGCGCGCCCGGCTCGAGGAGCACTTCGCCGCCGACCTCGCGGTCTACGAGGCCGCGCGGTAGGACACGTCCGCGGGCTCGGCGAAGCGGGCCAGCCCGGGCACCCGACCTATCATCTCGACCGTGCAGCAGGGCTTCCGGCGCGACATCCAGGGACTCCGCGCCCTGGCCGTCGTGCTCGTGGTGCTCGACCACGCGCAGATCGGTCCCTTCCACGGCGGGTTCGTCGGCGTCGACGTCTTCTTCGTGATCTCGGGCTTCCTCATCACCGGACTCCTGGTGGCCGAGGCCGAGCGGACCGGGCGCGTCTCGCTCCTCAGCTTCTACGCCCGGCGCGCCGGGCGCATCCTGCCGGCGGCCACGCTGGTGCTGGTCGTGACCATCGTGGCGGGGCTGTTCCTGCTGAGCGCGGTCGAGGCGAGCGGAGCGATCGAGGACGCGCTGTGGGCCACCTTCTTCGCGGCCAACTTCAAGTTCGCCCACGACGGCACCGACTACTTCCAGGCCGAGAACGCCCCGTCGCCGCTGCAGCACTACTGGTCGCTCGCGGTGGAGGAGCAGTTCTACGTCGTCTGGCCGCTGCTCGTGCTGCTGCTGTGCCTCTACTCCGCCTGGCGGGCGCGCCGCAGCGTCGGCAGCCGCAGCACCGGCCCCCGGCTGCGCGACCTGGCCGTCTCGCCGCTCGTGGTGATCATCGGCGTCTCGCTGGCCTTCTCGGTCACCTACAGCACCACCGACCCGGTCGCGGCGTACTTCTCGCCGTTCACCCGCGCCTGGGAGCTCGCCGTCGGCGCCCTCGCCGCGTGCCTCGTCGCCCGGCTGGCGACCGTGAAGCCCGCGGTCCAGGCCGCGCTGTCGTGGGCGGGGCTGGCCGCGGTCGTGGTGGCCTCGCTGGCCTTCGACGGCAGCACGACGTTCCCCGGGTACGCCGCGGCGCTGCCCGTCCTCGGCACCGCGGCGCTGCTCGTCGGCGGGCTCGCCCCGGCGGCGTGGGGGCCCCAGCGGCTGCTGACCGTCGCGCCGGTGCGGGCCCTGGGGGACTGGTCCTACTCGCTGTACCTGTGGCACTGGCCCGCGCTGATCATCGTCTCGGCGGCCTGGCGCGACGCCTCGGGCTGGGTCGGGGCGCTGGTGGTCGCGGGGGTCGTGCCGCTCTCGGCGCTGAGCTACCACTTCGTGGAGAACCCCGTGCGCCGCGCCAAGCTGCTCCAGGGCCGCCGGCTGCGCGGGGTGCTGCTCTACCCCGCGGTCATCGTGCTGACCCTGCCGATGCTCGCGGCGGCCAACACCGTCGTCGCGGACGAGATCTCCGGCGGTGGCCCGCCGATCACGACCTCGGCGTTCGGCCAGTCGACCGGCGAGGGTCAGCCCGGCTTCAGCACCGACCCCGTCGTGGCGCTCGTGCAGGCCTCGATCGAGGCCGCACAGAACGGCTACGAGATCCCGGCCGACCTCAAGCCGTCGCTGCTGGACCTCGACCAGGACATCCCCGACCTCGGCGAGTGCCAGTACTTCGAGATCAACTCCGACCGCCCGCTCTGCCCGCGCGGTGACACCGAGGGCGACAAGACGCTGGTGCTGATCGGCGACTCGCACGCGCGCCAGTGGGTGCCGGCTCTCGACGAGCTGGCCAAGCGCTACGGCTACGTCGCCTACTACCTGATCCGCGAGGGCTGCCCTTCCTCCGACGTCACGCCGTGGCTGATCAAGGGTGGCCCCAGCACCGACTGCGAGGACTTCCAGGACTGGGCGCGCGAGCAGGTCGCCGAGCTGCAGCCCGACGTCGTGCTGATGGGTTCGGAGGCCAACCGCCGCGGCTTCGCCGACGACGACGGCAACCTCGTGGACGACGTACCGACGATGGCGACGATGTACCACGACGGGATGCAGAAGCAGATCGACGAGATCTCGCCGGACACCGACCGGGTCATCGTCATCGGCGACCCGCCGGCGGTCGTGATCCACCCGGGCCGCTGCCTGTCCGAGCGTGACGCGACGCTGAAGTCGTGCTTGTCGGGGGAGGAGCAGGCCTCGCTGACCTTCATCGACGCCCTGCGCCAGGCGGCGGCCTCGCGCGGCGTGCAGTTCGTCGAGACCGGCTCGTGGTTCTGCGCGGACGGGCTGTGCCCCGCCGTCGTCGGTGACTACATCGCCCACCGCGACCGCACCCACATCAGCCAGAGCTACGCGCGCTACCTCACCGACGAGCTCGAGGGGCAGATCCTCCTCGACCCGGCAGCCGCCCGGTGACCGCCCCGGTGACCGCGCCCGCGACCGCGCCCGCCGTCGTGCACCGCGACGACATCCAGGGCCTGCGCGCCATCGCGGTCGTGACGGTGATCTGCGCGCACGCCGGGGTGCCGTTCCTCCCGGGCGGCTTCGTCGGCGTCGACGTGTTCTTCGTGATCTCGGGCTTCCTCATCACCCAGCTGCTGTTCCGCGAGGTCGAGCGGACCGGGCGCGTCTCGCTGTCGGGCTTCTACGCTCGCCGGGCCCGGCGCATCCTGCCGGCGGCCACCCTGGTCACCCTCGCGACCCTGGCCGCCTCGGCGATCTGGCTCTCCGCGGTCGACCTGCAGACGATCGTGCGCGACGCGCTGTGGTCGACGTTCTTCCTGGCCAACGTGCACTTCGCGGCGGTCGGCACCGACTACTTCGCCCAGGAGGAGCCGCCCTCGCCGCTGCAGCACTACTGGTCACTGTCGGTCGAGGAGCAGTTCTACCTCGTCTGGCCGATCGTGCTGCTGGTCCTCGTGCTCCTCGCCGCGCGGCGCGGTCGGCGCACCGGGCTGCCTCGCGGCCCGGTCGCCGCGGTGCTGGTCGTGGCGACGCTGGCGTCGTTCGCGTGGTCGGCCGCCTCGACCGCCTCGACCCCGCTCTCGGCGTACTTCTCGACCCCTGCGCGAGCCTGGGAGCTCGGTCTCGGCGCGCTCACGGCGCTGGTCGCGCCCGCCGTCGCGGGCCGGCTGAGCACCGCCGCCCGCTCGGCGCTCTGCCTGGCCGGGCTCGGGCTCATCTTGCTGGCGTGCGTGGCGTTCTCGGAGGCGACGCCGTTCCCCGGCTCGGCCGCGGCGGTGCCGGTCGTCGGCTCCGCGCTCGTGCTGCTGGCCGGGGCGGCCGGGCCCGCGGGTGCGGCCGGGCGGCTGCTCGGTGTGCGCCCGATGCAGGTCGTGGGGGACTGGTCCTACTCGCTCTACCTGTGGCACTGGCCGGTGCTCATCATCGCCGAGCGGTACGTCGACGCGCCGCTCGGCGTCGTGCGCGCCACCGCGTGCGTGGCGCTCACCTTCGTCCTCTCGGCGCTGACCTACCGCTTCGTCGAGCAGCCGTTCCGCAGCCCGGTGCGGTTCCCCACGCGACGGGCGATCGCGCTCTACCCGGGGGCGGTGGCCCTCGTGGCGGCGAGCGCGTTCGGCGGGCAGTGGTACAGCGAGTACTCCTCCGGGGCGCTCGGCGACAACCCCGCCATCACGCTGACGAACTTCGGCGCCGACCCGTCCTCGGTCGACCTGGCCAAGGACAAGACCGTCGCGCTCGTGCAGGCCTCGGTGATCGCAGCCCGCAACGACATGGCGATCCCGAGCAAGCTGCGGCCGGACCTGCTGTCGGTGCGCGACGACGAGCCGGACGTCGGGGCGTGCGACTACGAGAAGGACTCGCGCGAGGTCTGCCCCCGCGGCGACGTCGACGCCGACCGCTCGATCGTGGTCTTCGGCAACTCCCACGGCCGGATGTGGATCCCGGCGTTCGACAAGATCGGCGAGGAGCTCGGCTACACCACCTACTACTTCGTCAAGCCCAACTGCGCGGCCACGCTCGTCACGGTCGGTCAGCTCGAGCCGGGCTCACCGCTGTGGCAGGAGTGCGACGACTTCCGGGCCTTCGCCCTCGACCAGATCGCGCAGCTCGACCCCGACCTGGTCGTCGTCTCGACGAGCGGCCCCAACCCGGTGCTCTACGACGCCGACGGCAACCGCATCCCCAAGGACGGGCTCGACGCCGCCGCGCGGCAGGGCTACGTCGACCTCTTCACCCGGCTCGACTCCACCGCCCAGCGCACCGTCCTGCTGCGCGACGTACCGAAGAACGAGAACCTGCCCGACGAGTGCCTGACCGAGCAGAGCAACACCCTCGGCGACTGCCTGTGGAAGCCGCTCGCGGCCTCGACCCAGGACGCCGACATCTCGGTGGACGCCGCGGAGGCGACCGGCACCGAGGTCGTCGACCCGACGAAGTGGGTCTGCTGGCAGGGCGAGTGCCCTGCGGTCATCGGCGACGTCCTGCCCTACCGCGACCGCGGCCACCTCACCACGGTGTACGCCGGGTCGCTGGCGGGTGAGCTCGAACGAGCTCTGGGTCTGCAATAGCCCACCGGTGGTGGAGGAGGGCCGCTGGGCCCGTCTCGAAACCACCCTCACCGACAGTGGTTTCGAGACAGGACTTCGTCCTTCCTCAACCATCGGGTCGGAAATGACGACGTCCGCGGAGTCGCCCGGTGCCGGGCGACTCCGCGGACGGGTCGGATCAGCTGTGCGCGAGGGCCGTGGCCGGACGTCGCACGGGGTGGGAGACCATCCAGATGCCGCGCAGCAGGACGGTGAGCCAGGCCACGAGGGCCAGTGCGGAGACGACGACCACGACGATCAGCCCTTCTTGCGGCGCTGGTTGGCGCTGGTGGTGAGCACGCCGTTGGTGCCCTTGGGGAAGAACCCACCCTTGCGGGCCTTCTTGTCGGTCAGGTACGCGATGTTGTGCACCTGGAACGGGTCGCGCGAGTAGGCGATGCCGTTCTTGTCCGTCGGCACCAGGTTGGCCACCTGGGCGGTGCCGATGCCCTGGTCGTCGTTCTTGCGGCCGTCGAGGCTGTCGCGGGCGTCGCTGATCGCCTGCGCCTGGGCGTAGAGGCCCTTCTGGTAAAGCGCGGTGCGCACGATGCCCGCGTGGTAGGCCTCGACCGCGAGGATGCCGGCGGCGGCCTCGAGGTAGGTCTTGTTCTGGATCAGGGGAGCGGCGCCCTTGTAGGCCGTGACCCCGACGTCCTCGAAGATGAAGGCGGCCAGCAGGAAGCTGTCCTCGTCGAGGAACGGGTTGAAGGTCTGACCCGGCTGGATCAGGCCGGCAGCCGTGGCGGCGGCGGTGAAGCTGCTCTGCAGGTCGATGGCCGGGCGGGCGACCTTGGCGCCGCCGAGGGCCTTGCGCAGGAACTTCACGTGGTCGAGCTCGTCGATCGCGATCTCACGGGCGTAGTTGGCGATGGCCGGGGTCTTGAACGGCACCGCCGAGCCGCCGACGACACCGCCCTTCTTGCCCTTGCCGCCGGTGAGGTTGTTCTTCAGCCCGGTGCCGAACGCAGCGATGTTGTAGAACTCCGCCTCGAGGTACTCGAGGTTGAGCGCGAAGTTGAGGATCGCGCCGTCGGTGATCTTGGGGGCGGCCATCGCGCCGTCGGTCATCGCGCCGAGGGCGGTCGCGCCGCCGACGGTCCCGAGGCCGGCGACACCGGCAGCCTTGAGGAACGAGCGGCGGTCCGCCTCGTTCTCCGCGCTGCGGTTGATCATGTCGGTGACTACTGCCTTGCCGAACAATGTGCTCTCCGATCAAGAAAGGGATCTGGACGAGGACCCACGTCGTGGGCTTGCATCCCGGACAGGCGTGCACTGCCGTCCTCGCGGTGGGTTCGGTACCCCCGGCCCGTCGGATTGGTCCTGGTGGGAAATTTTTCGAGAAGTTGGCTCGACGGTCGTCCAATCCGGACACCCGGGGGCACCGAACCACTCGCCGGCAGCCGGTCGACAGGAGACGATGCCCTCATGTTCCAGGACCGCAGTCGGACCGTCCCCCGAGCGCTGGTCCGGGGACCGCTGCCGCTGCTGGGCCCCGCGTTCGTCACGGCCATCGCGTACGTCGACCCGGGCAACTTCGCGACCAACCTGACCGCCGGCTCGACGTACGGCTACCTGCTCGTGTGGGTGGTCGTGGTCAGCAACCTGATGGCGATGCTCATCCAGTACCTCTCCGCCAAGGTCGGCATCGCCACCGGCAAGACGCTGCCCGCGCTGTGCCGCGACGAGTTCTCGCGGCGCACCAACAAGGGCCTGTGGCTGCAGGCCGAGGGCGTGGCGATCGCGACCGACCTGGCCGAGGTCGTGGGCGGGGCGCTCGCGCTGAAGATCCTCTTCGACCTCCCGCTCGTCGTCGGCGGGCTCATCACCGCCCTCGTGGCCTTCGGGCTGCTGGTCCTGCACGGCCGGGGGCACCGTCCGTTCGAGGTCGCGATCACCGGGCTGCTCGCCGTCATCCTGATCGGCTTCCTCTACGACGTGGCGCACAGCGGTCTGGAGCCGCTCGCGATCGTCCAGGGCACGGTCCCGCGCTTCGACGGCCCCGACTCGCTCATGCTGGCCGCCGGCATGCTCGGCGCGACGGTGATGCCACACGCGATCTACCTGCACAGCGCGCTCACCAACGGTCGCTACGTGCGGCGCACGGAGGAGCAGCGACGGGCCCTGGTGCGCAGCCAGCGCATCGACGTCGTGAGCGCCATGTCGATCGCGGGCGTCATGAACCTGCTGCTGCTGGTCATCGGCGCCGCCGCGCTGCGAGGGGACGGCCCGCCCGTCGACACCATCGAGGGCGCGCACGCGGCGTTCGGCGCCCAGCTCGGCGCGGGAGCGGCGCTGCTGTTCGCGCTCTCGCTCCTGGCCTCCGGCTTCGCCGCCTCCTCGGTCGGCACGCTCTCGGGCCAGATCGTGATGGAGGGGTTCATCCAGCGCCGCATCCCGCTGGTGCTGCGTCGGGGCATCACCCTCGCTCCCGCCCTGGCCGTGCTCGCCCTCGGCATCGACCCCACGCGGGCACTGGTGGTCTCACAGGTGGTGCTGTCGTTCGGCATCCCGTTCGCCCTGGTGCCGCTCGTGCTGTTCACGCGCCGGCGGGACCTCATGGGCGGGCTGGTGAACCGGCAGGTGACCACGCTGGCGGCCGCTGTCGTGGCGGCGCTGATCATCGCCCTCAACGGCGTGCTGCTCGTCCAGCTCGTCTGACCGGGCCACCTCACCTTCACCCCCGTGGGTGGGGTGAGGCGCGGAGGCGCGGATACCTGGACGCGGTGACGTCCCTCCCGAAGCCCCGAGGCCGCCTCAGCGACGCCGTGCTGCTCGCCCTGCGCGAGCTCCCCGAGCAGCCGGTCGAGCGGATCGACGCCGAACCCGAGTCCGACGACGACGCCGCGATCACCCTCTGGACGCTGCACGAGCTGCACTACCGCGGGTTCGACGAGGTCGACGACCGCGCCGAGTGGGAGCCCGAGCTGCTCCGGGTGCGTCGCCGGCTGGAGGAGCGCCTCGAGGCGGCGCTGCGCGAGCGCTGGCCGGGGGTGCCGGACGGTCTCGACCTCCAGCGCGACTTCTTCGACTGGGTCGCCGACCACGACGGGCCGTCCATCGCCCGCCACGTGCACACCGCGGCGACGCGGGACCAGGTGCTCGACCTGCTGCGGGTGCGCTCGGTCTACCACCTCAAGGAGGCGGACCCGACGACCTGGGTCGTACCGCGCCTGCCGGTCGGCCCCAAGGCGGCGCTCGTCGAGCTGCAGTTCGACGAGTACGGCGTCGGCGACCCGGCCCGGCTGCACGCCGTGCTGTTCGCCCAGGGAATGGAGGCCAGCGGGCTGCGCGCGGACTACGCGGCGTACGTCGACGAGGCTCCGGCCGAGATCCTCGAGCAGAACAACGCGCTGTCGATGTTCGGGCTCCAGCGCCGGCTGCGGGCCTCGGCGCTGGGTCACCTGGCGGCGTTCGAGGCGACCAGCTCGATGCCCTCGCGTCGCATGGCGCAGGGGCTCGACCGGCTGGGGTTCCCCGCGGAGATGGCGGCGTACTACACCGAGCACGTCGAGGCCGACGCGGTGCACGAGCAGACCGCGCTGCGCGACATCTGCGTCGCGCTGGTCGCCGAGGAGCCCGTCCTCGAGGCCGACGTGTGGTTCGGCGCCTGGGCGTGCCTGGACCTCGAGGACCGCACGGCACGCCGGCTGCTCTCCGGATGGGGCGTGGCCGCGTGACCCGCCCCGCGACCCGCCCCGACGTCGTGATGTGCCCGGGTGGTCCGATGCTGCTGCGCGGTGACCACGTGGTGGTCGACGACGACGGCGTCAGCCACGCCACCACGCGACCGGTCAGCGCCGTGTGCCGCTGCGGCAAGTCGGCCTCGAAGCCCTGGTGCGACGGCACCCACAAGGTGCTGCCGCCCAAGCTGCGGCCGTAGCGCCACCTGGGGCGTGGCTTCGAGACAGGACCTCGTCCTTCCTCAACCACCGTGCCGGTGGTTGAGGAGGTCCGCTAGGACCGTCTCGAGACCACGCCCGTCGGCAGTGGCTTCGAGACACGACTCCGTCCTTCCTCAACCACCAGAGGCGCGGTCGATCCGGATCAGCGAGCCGCGCGGGAAGGCCCGGGTCTCGGCCACCCTCAGGTCGGGGTGGTCCTCGACGAGCGCGGTCACGGCGTCGGCCTGGTCGGGACCGGCCTGGAGCACCGCGGAGCCTTGGGGCAGCAGGTGGCCCGCGACCACGGCGAGGCAGGAGCGGACGAGGTCGAGCCCGTCGTCGCCTCCGTCGATCGCGAGGACCGGGTCCTCCGGGAACTCCGCAACACCGCTCGTCGGCACCCACGGCGGGTCGGCGATGACCACGGCGAACCGCTCGTCGGCACCGAGGACGGCGTCCATCCGGCCCTCCCGGACGTCGACGGGTACGCCGGCCGCGGCGGCGTTCTGCCGCAGGTAGTCGCAGGCCACCGGGTCGGCGTCGACGCAGACGAGCGAGCGGGGCGCCAGGTGCACCGCGAGCAGCCCGATGTGGCCGGCCCCGGAGCACAGCTCCAGCACCGGACCGGGGGGAGCGGTGCGGATGAGCTCGGCGGCCCATTCCGACTGCGCAGCGGTCCAGATGCGCGGGGCGAGCACGCGGTCGTCGTAGGAGATCCGCAGCCCGCGGAAGTCGACGGTCTCGGTCGTCACGTCAGGCGGGCACCGCGACGGGGCCGATCTCGTCGCGCAGGTCGTCGAGGATGCGCTGGATCAGCCGGGACACCTGCATCTGCGTGACGCCGAGCTCGGCGCCGATGTCCTTCTGGCTCTGGTCCTCGAAGAACCGGAGGTAGAGGATGCGCCGGTCCCGGTCGCTGAGGTGCGCCACGACGGGGGCGAGGGTGGCGCGGGCCTCGGCCGCCTGGGCTCCGCCGTCGTCGTCCGCCGCGAGCGCGTCGCCGAGCGTCGGTCCGGCCTCGTCGGTCAGCGAGCGGTCGAGGGAGGCGGGGGCGAAGCAGCCGTACGCCGCCTCGGCCTCGGCCAGCTCCGCGGCGGTGCACCCGACGTCGCTGCTCACCTCGTCGCCCGTCGGCAGGCGGCCGAGGTCCTGGGTCAGTCGCTCGATGCTCCGGTTGACCTGCCACTGGCGCTCCTGCAGGCGACGCGGCGGGCGGACCATCCAGCTCTGGTCGCGGAACCACCGCTGCACCTCGCCGCGGATGGTCGGGACCGCGTAGGTCAGCAGGTCGGGGCGCACGGTGGGGTCGAAGCGCTGGACGGCTTTGACCAGCCCCTCGTACGCCGCCTGGCGCAGGTCCTCGTCGGGCACGCCGCGGTTGCGGTAGCGGTTGGCGACGGCCTCGGCGACGCCGAGGTTGATGACGACGGCCTCGTCGAGCAGCTGCTCGCGGCGTACGTCGTCGGGGTTGTCGTGCGCCTCGCGGAGCAGCTCGTCGGTGCGCTGGCTGCGCTCGGCGCGGGTGAGAGTGGGGGTGGTGGAACGCGTGCGTGTGGAGTTCATCTCTGAACCCCCTTCCCAGAAGGGGGTGTCGCAGCGCCGGTTGGTGCGGACGCCGCGTCGTGCGTCGGCACGACTGCCGACCCTTCCATTAGAGATGGGTCTCAGCACAGTCTGCTCACCCCTGGGGGTGGCGTACTCGTGGGGCGCATGGGATCGGGAGTTCAGGACACCGGCGGGCGGTGACGAGCCACACAGCCTCTAAGGGCGGAACCGGTCGACGACCGGTGCTCGTCAGCGTCGTCAACGACTACCCGTTGGTGGTGGCGGGGGTCCAGCACCTGCTCCAGCCCTTCGGCGAGCGCGTCGCGCTGACCGCGGGGCCGCGCCAGCGACCCGACGTCGTCCTCTACGACACCTTCGGTCGGGCCCAGGGCCCGACCATGCGGGTGGGCGAGCTGCTGACCCGCACCCGCAGCCGGCACCTGGCCGTCTACAGCTGGAACCTCAGCGAGCCTTTGGTGCGGGCGTCCTTCGAGGCGGGGGCGTCCGGCTACCTGTTCAAGGGCCTGCCGGCCGAGCAGCTCGTCGAGGCCCTCGAGCGCGTGAGCGCCGGCACCCAGGTCTCCCCGCAGCCGTCATCGCGGACCAAGGCCCCCTCGGGCGCCGACTGGCCCGGCCGCGCCCAGGGCCTCAGCGTGCGCGAGGCGGAGATCGTCGCCCTCATCACCCGCGGTCTCACCAACGAGGAGATCGCCGAGCAGACCTTCCTCAGCATCAACTCGGTCAAGACCTACATCCGCACGGCCTACCGCAAGATGGGCGTGACCCGTCGCCCCCAGGCGGTCCTGTGGGGCGTGCAGCACCACATGACCGCTTCCCTCGGGGGCGACGAGCCCGAGTCCTGAGGGCCGGTCCCGACGACTGGTCTCGAGGCTCAGGGAGCGGCGGCGCGCAGCTTCTCCAGGAGCGGCTCGGCCGCCTCGACGAGGAACCGGTCCTGGCCCTCGTCGCCCACCTGCACGAGCGCGACGTCGGTGAAGCCGGCCTCCCAGAACTCCGAGACGGCGTCGACGATCGCGTCGAGGTCGGGGCCGCAGGGGATGTTGTCGGCGACGTCGTCGGGTGTCACGAACTGCGTCGCCGCGGAGAACCCCGCCGTGGTCGGGAGGTCGGAGTTGACGCCCCACCCGCCCGCGAACCAGCGGAACTGCGCGTGCGCGCGCTCGACGGCGGCGTCCTCGTCGGGGTCCCAGCAGATCGGGATCTGGCCGATGGCCCGGGCGCCGTCGCCGATGCGGTCCGCGCCCTCGACGGCGTTCCACCGCGTGATGAGCTCCTCGTCCGGCTCGACCGCGACCAGGTCGTCGGCGAGCGGGCCGAACCGCTCCACGCTGCGCTCGCCCGAGACCGCGATCGCGATGCGGATCGCCTCGTCGGGCAGGTCCCACAGCCGGGCGGCGTCGACGTCGAAGTGGTCGCCGCGGTAGGTCACGAGGTCTCCCGCGAACAGCGAGGAGATGATCTCGACGGCTTCCTCCAGCATCTCCTGGCGGGTCTCGACCGCCGGCCAGCCGGCCCCGACGACGTGCTCGTTGAGGTTCTCGCCGCTGCCCAGGCCGAGCGTGAACCGGTTGTCCGAGAGCAGCGCCATCGTCGCGGCCTTCTGCGCCACGACGGCGGGGTGGTAGCGCATCGTCGGGCAGGTCACGTAGGTCATCAGCTCGACCGACTCGGTGGCGTGCGCGATCGCGCCCAGCACGCTCCAGGCGTACGGCGCGTGGCCCTGCTCGGTGAGCCAGGGGGAGTAGTGGTCGCTCGAGACCTCGAAGTCGAAGCCCGCCCGCTCGGCGGCCACGGCGTAGGTCACCAGGTCACGGGGGTCGGACTGCTCGGTCATGAGGGTGTAGCCGAAGCGGGTCATGCCGGGCTGGTACCCGAGTCGGGGCCGTCCTGGCCGTCGGTGGCGTTCTGCTTCTCCTCGGGCTCGAGGGCGAGGTCCTCGGCGACGCGACCGGCGTCGACGTGCTCGTCGGCCGGCAGGTCGGGGATCTCGTCGCGGCGCTCGGCCGGCGGGTCGTGGGGGTGGGGGACGGAGTGCATTCCGGGGCTCATGGGGGGCAGGTAACCGCTCGCGGTGGGGTTGGTCGAGGTGGGTACCCGCGCGCCATGAGCGCCGACCCCACCGTGGTCCTCGACGTCGACGGCACGCTCGTCGACACCAACTACCACCACGTCCTCGCGTGGTCCCGGGCCTTCGCGGCCCACGACGTCACCGTGCCGCTGTGGCGCGTGCACCGCGCGATCGGGATGGGAGGGGACCGTCTGGTCGGCGAGGTCGCGGGTGACGACGTCGAGGAGCGCCTCGGCGACGAGGTGCGGGCCCGGTGGAAGGACGAGTTCGACGCGGTCATCGACGAGGTGCGCCCGCTGGTCGGCGCCCGCGAGCTGCTCGCTGCGCTGAAGGACCGCGGGGTGGCCGTGGCGCTGGCGAGCTCGGCGAACCCTGAGCACGCGCACCACGCGTTCGCGCTGCTGGGGGTCGACGAGGGCGCCGAGGACGACGGTCTCGTCGACACCGCCACCAGCGCCGAGGACGCCGGGGAGTCCAAGCCCGATCCCGAGCTGGTGCAGGCCGCGCTCGACCGGCTCGGTCAGGACCTCGAGACCGGCGCCGCGTGCGTCGTCGGCGACTCGGTCCACGACGTGCGTGCCGCGCAGCGTGCCGGGCTCCCGGCGTACGCCGTGCTGACGGGCGGGACCTCGCGGGCCGAGCTGCTCGAGGCGGGCGCGGCCGGGGTCTACGTCGACCTGGACGACCTGCGCGAGCACCTGGAGGAGTGGCTGCCCCGGTGAGCGTCCTCGAAGGCCTCGAAGGCTCCCGCGCGGACGTCGTGGGGCTGTGGGGACGGCGTGGCTTCGTGACCCTGCTGCTGGCGGTCGTCCTCGCAGGCCCCGCCGGGCTGCTCGGCGTCCGCTCGGCCGACGCCTCCGCGCGAGAGGGGGAGTGGTCGCTGCACCTGGAGTACGCCGCGGTCGCCCGTGCGGGTCTCGACGTACCGTGGACCGCGACCGTGCGGCACGAGGGCGGCTTCCCGGCGGACACCCCGGTGACCCTGGTGATCACCGGCGACTACCTCGACCTCTACGAGTCCCAGGGCTTCCGTCCGGAGCCGGCGTCGTCGCGGCGCGACGGTGACACGCTCTACCTCGCCTTCGACGCGCCGCCCTCCGGCGACGAGCTGGTGGTGGGCTTCGACGCCTACGTCCAGCCTGCCGCTCAGCGGGGCCGATTCGCCACCCTCGCCGTGCTCAGCGGCGGCCGCCGCTACGCGCCGGTGACGTTCCGCACCCGGCTGCTGCCCTGATGGGGTCGTGCTGAGGGGGTCGTGCTGATGGAGATCGTGCTGCGGACCGTCGTGGTCTTCGTCTTCCTGTGGGCCGTCACGCGGGCGGTGGGGCGCTCGACCCTGGGGGAGCTCAGCACCTTCGAGCTGCTCCTCTACGTCACCATGGGCGACCTGGTGCAGCAGGCGGTGACCCAGCAGGACTACTCCGTGACCGCAGCGGTGCTGGCCGTCGGCACCTTCGCGCTGCTGACGGTCGGGCTGTCGTGGGTGCAGTGGCGCTTCCCGCGCGCCCGCGACGTCGTGACCGGGCGCCCGGTCCTGGTCGCCCACGACGGGCACCTCGACGAGGCCGCCATGGCGCGCCAGCGCCTGTCCATCGGCGACCTGCTCGTCGCGGCACGCGAGCAGGGCATCCGGCACGTCGACCACATCGAGTAAGCCGTGCTCGAGGCCGACGGCCGCATCTCGTTCTTCACGCGCGGGGACGGCGACCCGGGTGCACCCGAGCCTCCGCCCGAGGGCTGACCGGACGGCTTCACCCTGCGGGGTGGGCGTCAGCCCGCAGGTGACGGACACCGGCCCGGCATGCGTGCAGTCACCTGGCAAGGTCCCAAGGACATCCGCGTCGACCAGGTCCCCGACCCGACGATCCAGGAGCCGACCGACATCGTCATCCGCGTCACCTCGAGCGGACTGTGCGGCTCCGACCTGCACCTGTACGAGGTGCTCGGTCCGTTCATGACCCCCGGCGACATCGTCGGGCACGAGCCGATGGGCGTCGTCGAGGCCGTCGGCTCCGGGGTCTCCCACCTCGACGTGGGCGATCGCGTCGTGGTCCCGTTCAACGTCAGCTGCGGGCACTGCTTCATGTGCACCCACGACCTGCAGAGCCAGTGCGAGACCACCCAGAACACCGAGCAGGGCACCGGCGCCAGCCTGCTCGGCTACAGCAAGCTCTACGGCCAGGTGCCGGGCGGCCAGGCGGAGTACCTCCGCGTGCCGCACGGCGACTACGGTCCGATCAAGGTCCGCAACGGCCCGCCGGACGACCGCTACCTCTTCCTCAGCGACGTGCTGCCGACGGCGTGGCAGGCGCTGGAGTACGCGAACGTGCCCGACGGGGGCACGCTCGTCGTGCTCGGCGCCGGTCCGATCGGCGACATGGCGGCCCGGATCGCGCTGCACCGCGGCCACCGCGTGATCGCGGTCGACCTGGTGCCCGAGCGGCTCGCCCGCGTCGCTGCCCGCGGTGCGGAGACGATCGACATCGCCGACATGGACACCGGCGACCTCGGCGACCGCGTCCGCGAGCTCACCCAGGGCCGTGGGGCCGACTCCGTGATCGACGCCGTCGGGATGGAGGCGCACGGCTCGGGCGGCGCCAAGACGCTGCACAAGCTCGTCGGCCTGCTGCCCGACGCGGTGGCCGAGCCGCTCATGCTCAAGGCCGGCATCGACCGCCTCGCTGCGCTGAACTCGGCGTTCGACGCCGCGCGCCGCGGCGGCACCGTCTCGATCAGCGGCGTGTACGGCGGCGCGACCGACCCGATGCCGCTGTTCTCGATGTTCGACAAGCAGGTCACGGTCAAGATGGGACAGGCCAACGTGCGTCGCTGGTCCGACGACATCCTCGCCCTCCTCGACCAGGACGAGGACGTCCTCGGCGTCGAGTCCTTCGCCACCCACCACCTCTCGCTAGACGAGGCCCCCGAGGCCTACGCGAAGTTCCAGGCCAAGGAGGACGGGATGGTCAAGGTCGTGTTCCGACCCTGACGTCCTCTGCTCACGACGCCGCCGGACCCGCCGCGGGTCCGGCGGCGTCGTGCGTCCGCGGTCGGCCTCCCGGTGGACACTGAGCCGTGACGTCCGACGAACACCACCTCGACACGATCGCGGCGTGGCTGGCGCTGGAGGATCCCGAACCCGACCACGTCGACCTGCTGCTGCTGTTCGGCGGGTCCTTGCCCACGGCGTGGGACGGCGTGGTCGAGGCGGTCGGCCGGGGGAGCGTGGGCCGGTTGATGGTCGTGGGAGGCCGCGGCCACACCACGGACGTGCTGCAGTCCATCGTCGGGGGCCGTGACGACGAGGCCGAGGCCGACATGGTGGCGCGCCACCTCGCGCGCCGAGGTGTCACCGACGTCCTCCTCGAGCGGGAGTCGACCAACTGCGGGGAGAACGTCGCGCGGGCCAAGGCGGTGGCCGAGGAGCACGGTCTGTCACCGCGGACGGTCGGGCTCGTCCAGGACCCCACGATGCAGCGGCGGATGGATGCGGTGTTCAGGCTCGTGTGGCCCGAGGCCCGGGCGGTCAACCGTCCGGGCCCGGACGGCCGCGACACCTGGCCGCGCGAGCGCTGGGTGCAGCTCGTCGTGGGCGAGGTGCCCCGCCTGCGCGACGACGCCGGCGGCTACGGCCCGCGCGGAGCCGGGTTCCTGGCGCACGTCGACGTGCCTGCCGAGGTCGAGGCCGCGCACGCGGCCCTGCTGCGGTCGCACCCCGACTGGGGACGACCGGCGCGGTCCTGACCCGGCCGGCTCAGCCTCGCCCGAGTCCCCGGAGCTCGTCCTCCAGCGTGCTGGCGACCTGGTCACCCAGGATCTTCAGCCCGGGCGGCAGCAGGGGAGTGGCCAGTTTGGCGAGGCCGACGGGGTGGAACTCCGCGCGGTAGTGCACGGCCGTGCCGCCCTCCGGGGTCCGCTCGAACCGGATGGTGTCGAGGAGCTTCACGGAGCCGGCGTCGCCCTCGAGCTGGAGGAGGGCGTCCTCCTCCCGCTGGAGGACGGTGTAGTCGATCTCCTGCGTGCTCCCGAGCATCTTCGTGACGGTGTGGTAGGTCGTGCCGACGCCGCCGTCGCCCGCGGTGCGGGTGGTGGAGACGGTGGGCGGGTCCCACCGCTCGGTGCTCGTGGAGTCGGCCATGAAGGCGAATACCGTGTCGACCGGGGTGTCGACCGTGACGGTGCGCTCGATGGCGGGAACGTCAGCCCTCCAGGTGACGGCGCAGGTCGCGCAGGATCCGCGACTGCAGCCGCGAGACCTGCATCTGGGTGATGCCGAGCGCCTCGCCGATCTCGGCCTGGGTGCGGTCCTCGAAGAACCGCATCCGCACGATCTCGCGGTCGCGCTCGGACAGGTGCGGCAGCGCCTCCTGCAACAGGGCGACGGCGTCGACCTGGTCGATCTCGGTCTCGTCGGTGATGGAGAGCGTGTCGCCGACGGTCAAGGTGTCCTGGCCCGCGAGCGGGCGGTCGAGCGAGGCGGGGGTGAAGGTGCCGAACGCCGCCACGGCCTCGCGCAGCTGCGCCGGGGTGCAGCCGACGTGGCTGCACAGCTCGTCGTCCGACGGCTCGCGGCCGAGCTCCTGGGCCAGGGTCTCGACGCCGCGGTTGATGCGCCACTGCATCTCCTGGATGCGGCGGGGCGGTCGCACCGTCCAGCCGTGGTCGCGGAAGTGGCGCTGGATCTCGCCGCGGATCGTCGGCACGGCGTACGTCAGCAGGTCCGGGCGCACCGTCGGGTCGAACTTGCGGACCGCCTTGATCAGTCCCTCGTACGCCGTCTGCTCGAGGTCGTCGGACGAGAGGCCGCGGTTGCGGTAGCGGGCGGCGACCGCCTCGGCGACGCCGCGGTTGAGGAGGATCACCTCGTCGAGCAGCCGGTTGCGCTCGACCTCGTCGTCGGACGCGTGGGCGGCGAGGAGCAGGTCGTGGGTCAGGCGGCTGCGCTCCGCCCGGCTGCTCGTCTGACGAGCCGTGCGGATCGGGGTGACGGTCATCGGCGTACCTCCGCGGTGGGGCCCCTCCCGGACCGGGGCCGTCTGTCACACCGTTAGCCAGGGCGGTGGAGGCCTACGTCCACCTCTGGGGGTGAAAGTCCGGTCGGGCTTGTCAGCGGACGGGGTTGCGCCTCAGCGTGCGCGGCAGGGCGGCTCGCCGCCGACGGGCACACCGGGGAACGCCTGCTCGAGCGTCTGGTCGGGGACCTGCTCGGGCACGAGCCCGCGCATGGGCGGGAAGGGCTGCACCCGGAA
The DNA here is from genome assembly GCF_009823805.1 of Nocardioides flavescens. GTDB lineage: Bacteria > Actinomycetota > Actinomycetes > Propionibacteriales > Nocardioidaceae > Nocardioides > Nocardioides flavescens. The sequence continues at coordinate 119,135 of NZ_WUEK01000014.1, forward strand.
GTCGCCCGAGCGTCCCGTCCACACCAGGGCCAGCACGGCCTGGCCGCTCCGGTCGAGGACCCACTCCTCACGGCGGCGGATGCCGCAGCGCCGGCAGGCGTCGTGCGCCCACGCGTGGGCGTCGGGCAGTCCGCGGCGCCGGCTGCCGTCGGCCCGCATCGACCTGCTGCTCACGGCGCGAAACTAGGCAGCGGCGGGGAACGACGGGCGACGACCGGGCGACGTGTCGGGGGCCGGTGGTGGCGCCGTCGGTGAACGGCGAGCGACCGCCCGGAGTCGGCGTCACGGCGCGGGTCACCCGGGGTGACCCGTTCGGGCCATGCCGCCGGTCGTTCCCCTGACCCGTTGGTCGCGCGGGAAACGGTTGTTCGCTCCGCGTTCACCACCGCCGCAGGTTTCGTTCCGGCGCCCTCCTCACAGTTCGGGACGACCCGCGCGGCACCCGTCCGCGCGCCCGGACACCCGCTGAGAGAACACGTGACCACCATCCCGACGCCTGAGGCCGAGCTGGCCCAGGTGAGCCCGCGACGCCTGTCGCGCGCCTCCACCGGCGCGGACGCGGTCTTCACCGCGAGCGCGCGCACCATCGGCGCCTCGGTGCTGGTGATCACCGGTGGCGTGGGCGCCTTCCTGGCCTGGCAGGCCTACCCGACGCTGCGCCGCTACGGCTGGAGCTTCTTCACCGAGAGCCAGTGGCAGCCCGACCAGGACGTCATCGGCATCGCCGCCGTGCTGTGCGGCACGGTCTCGGTCGCGCTCGTCGCGATGTTCTTCGCGTTCCCGCTCGCGCTGCTCACCGCGCTCTACATCAGCGAGTACGCCCCCGCCCGGATCAAGTCGACGCTGGTCGCGCTGATCGACCTGATGGCCGCGGTGCCCTCGATCGTGTACGGGCTCTGGGGCTTCTTCCTGATCATGCCGCACGCCGCCGAGCTCGCCCTGTGGCTGCAGCGCCACCTCGGCTGGATCCCGATCTTCCAGGTCGCCGACACCGACCCGAACGCCGCCACCTGGGACGCCACGCGCTACGTCTCCAGCGCCTTCTGCGCCGGCATCGCGGTCTCGATGATGGTGATGCCGATGGCGTGCGCGGTCATGCGCCAGGTGTTCTCGCAGACCCCGCCCGGCGAGAAGGAGGCGGCGCTGGCCCTCGGCGCCACCAAGTGGGGGATGGTCACCTCCGTCGTGCTGCCGTTCGGTCGCGGCGGGATCATCGGCGGCACGATGCTCGGCCTGGGCCGCGCGCTCGGCGAGACCATCGCGGTCGTCCTGATCGTGTCGCCGGCCTTCGAGGTCAAGCCCCGCATCCTCGAGGTCGGCACCTCGACGGTCAGCTCCCTCATCGCGGGCCGCTTCGGCGAGGCCAGCACCTCCCAGCTGTCCGCGCTGCTCGCCGCCGGCTTCGTGCTCTTCCTCATCACGCTCGTGGTCAACACCGGCGCCGCCGTCGTCGTCAACCGCAGCCGCTCCGGGGCGGGGGTCGACTGATGACCGTCACGCCCTCCACGACCCCCTCCACCACCCAGCCCCCGACGTACGACGTCGCGCCGCCGCCCGCCACGATCCTCCCGTCGTACGACGAGGACGCGGCGCCGGTCGTCCCGCGCCTGGGCCTCGGCAAGGCCAGCCCCGACGAGCGCTTCGCCAAGGTCGGCTCCTGGGTGGCCGGGCTCGGCCTCGCCTGGGTCGTCACGCAGCGGCTGCTGCCGCTCGACGGGCTGCCGTGGCTGCTCATCGCGTGGTTCGTCCTCGGGGTCGCCGTCAGTGCCGTCACCGCAGGGATGACCGGCGGGCGCATCGAGGTCAAGGACCGGGTCGCCGAGTCCCTGGTGACCGGTGCGGCGCTGCTGGTCGGCGCCGCGGTGGTCAGCACGGTGGTCTTCGTGGCCCTGCGGGGCTGGCGCCCGCTGCTGCACCTGAACTTCTGGACCGACGACATGAGCGGGGTCGGGCCCAAGGACGGCTTCGACACCGGCGGCGTCGTGCACGCCATCACCGGGTCGGCGATCGAGCTCGGCATCGCGCTGCTCATCACGCTGCCGCTCGGCATCGGCACCGCCGTCTTCATGACCGAGGTCGGCGGGAAGTTCGCCCGCATCGTGCGCACCGTCGTCGAGGCGATGACCGCGCTGCCCTCGATCGTGGCCGGCCTGTTCGTCTACACCGTCTTCATCATCGCCCTGGGCCAGCCGCGCTCCGGCCTGGCCGCCGGCCTGGCGATCTCGGTGATGATCCTGCCGATCATCGCCCGCGCCTCCGACGTGGTGCTGCGGGTCGTGCCGGGCGGCCTGCGCGAGGCGAGCCTCGCGCTCGGCGCCAGCCGCTGGCGCACCGTGTGGCACGTCGTGCTGCCGACCGCGCGCCCCGGCCTCGCGACCGCGGTGATCCTCGGCGTCGCCCGCGGCGTGGGGGAGACCAGCCCGGTGCTGCTGACCTCGGGCGCCGCGGCGTTCCTGGTCACCAACCCCACCGACGGCGTCATGAACTCGCTGCCGCTCTTCATCTACTCCAACGTGCGCAGCGGGGAGCCGGTCGCCATCGAGCGCGCCTTCGCCGCCGCCACCGCCCTCTTGATCCTCGTGCTGATCCTCTTCACCCTCGCCCGCGTGCTCGCCCGCCCGCGCGGCAACCGCCCACCGCTGCGCAGCCGTCTGGCCCGCCGCCGCCCGTCCGACCTGGAGTCCCGGTGACCCGCCGCACCCGCATCCGCGCCCTGCTCAGCCTGCTCGTCGCGGCCGCCTGCCTGATCGCCCCCGTGGGGTTCGCCGCCGCGAGCACGGTGGGGCCCGCCACCCCAGCCCTGCGCACGACGTACGCCCAGATCGAGGGCACCGGCTCGACCTGGTCGGAGCTGATCGTCCAGCAGTGGATCGCCGACGTCGACGCCAACGGCATGAAGGTCGTCTACACCGGCGGCGGCTCGTCGAAGGGCCGCAAGGACTTCGCGCAGGGCAGCACCGACTTCGCGATCTCCGAGATCCCCTACCAGGGCACCGACGAGCAGGGGAACGCCGACACGAGCAACGGCCGGCAGTTCGCCTACCTGCCGATCGTCGCGGGTGGCACGGCCTTCACCTACCAGCTCAAGATCGGCGGCCAGCAGGTCAAGAACCTGCGCCTGTCCGGCGAGACGATCGCCAAGATCTTCACCAACCAGATCACCAACTGGAACGACCCGGCGATCGCCGCGGACAACAACGGCCGCGCCTTCCCGTCGCTGCCGATCACGCCCGTCGTCCGCTCCGACGGCTCGGGCACCACGGCGCAGTTCACGCTCTGGATGGACAAGTCGTACCCGAGCATCTGGCGGCCGTTCTACGGCAAGTCCGGGCTCACGTCGTACTACCCCCGTCAGGGCCGCGCGATCGGCCAGGCCGGCTCCGACCAGGTCATGAACACCATCGCCGGGTTCGCCGGCAACGGGACGATCGGCTACGTCGAGTACTCCTACCCGCTCAACAAGGACTACCCGGTCGTCAAGGTGCTCAACAAGGCGGGCTACTACGTCGAGCCGACGCAGTACAACACCGCGGTCGCGCTCACCAAGGCCCAGATCAACCAGGACCCCAACAGCCCGCTCTACCTGACGCAGATCCTCGACAACGTCTACACGAACGCCGACCCGCGGGCCTACCCGATCTCCAGCTACAGCTACATGATCATCCCGACGGGCTCGACCGACCCGCGCATGACGACGGCCAAGCGGCAGACGCTCGCCGACTTCATGTACTACTCGCTGTGCGCCGGGCAGACCAAGGCCGGTCCCTACGGCTACAGCCCGCTGCCGCTCAACCTGGTGCAGGCCGGCTTCGACCAGATCGCCAAGCTCAAGACGGCTGATCCGGCGGTCGACCTGACCTCGCGCGACGTGAAGTCCTGCAACAACCCGACCTTCGACGGCAAGAACCTGTCGAAGAACAAGCTGGCGCAGATCGCCCCGCAGCCCGCGGCGTGCGACAAGACCGGCGCGGGCCCGTGCGGCTACGACACCGGCACCAACCAGCCCTCGACCGACGGGCAGCAGCCCACCGACGGCACCTCACAGGCGCCGGCGGCCGACGGGACGTCACCACCGACGGACACCGCTCCCGTGGTCGACTCGACGACAGGCGAAGTCGTCCAGGCCGCACCGGTCGACCCGGCTGCTCCGGCGGCCGACACCGGCACCACGACGACGGACACGACCGGCACGACCGCGACTCAGCCGCAGGCCGCCGCCGCGGACTTCCCGGTGCCGACCGAGCTCGCCGCCGCGCGCCCCGCGGACACCAAGACGTTCAGCTGGGTCGCGGCGCTGCTCCTCGTCGCGCTCGTCCTGATGCCCGGCGTGATGGCCACCAAGCTGCGCCGCCGGCCTGTGCGACGGGGGCAGTGATGGACCGCCGCCTCGCCCTGACCCTCGCGTTCATCGTCAGCACCGTCACCACCCTGACGGGGCTCGGGCTCGCGGTCCTGCCTGCGCAGGCAGACCCGGTCCAGCGCGCCTCGGACTCATCGTTCACCACGACGAAGACGCTGACGCGCACCTTCGTCAACGACGACGGCAGCACCTACGAGTTCCCGGCCAACACCGTCACGGTGGAGGCGTCGCAGACCAAGGAGCTGCGCGGACGTCAGCGGATCCAGATCAGCTGGACCGGCGCGCAGCCCAGCGGCGGCCGCGCCTCCAACCCTTACGGCGAGAAGGGACTCCAGCAGGAGTACCCCGTCGTCATCCTGCAGTGCCGCGGTACCGACGACACCAGCCTGCCCCTCGACCAGCAGGTGCGCCCGGAGACCTGCTGGACCGGCTCGGTCGCTCAGCGCTCGCAGATCGCGAGGTCCGACGGCGAGGCGTCGTGGATCCACGACGCCGCCGCCGACCCCTCGCAGAAGGCACGCATCTCCGGGATGGACCCGTTCCCGAGTGACCAGTGCCCGACTGCGGACGCGGCCGAGCTCTACACACACCTGACGCCGTTCGTCGCCGCTTCTGGCAAGGTCTATGCAGCGTGCGACAGCGCGCACATGCCGCCCGAGGCAGCGGTCGGCGCAGCCTTCCCCCCCGCCGAGATCGCGGCCTTCACCGACGAGAGCGGCGCCGGCTCGGTGCAGTTCGAGGTGCGCAGCGACGTCGAGAACGAGTCGCTGGGCTGCAACGACAAGACAGCCTGCTCCATCGTCGTCATCCCGATCAACGGGATCTCCTGCGACGCCCCCGCCATCCCGGCCTCGGTCTCCGACTCTGCGTGCCGGAAGGGCGGTCAGTTCGCTCCGGGCACCAGCAACTTCGCCAACCAGGGCGTCGACCAGGCCGTGTCGCCGGCCCTGTGGTGGTCGGCTTCCAACTGGGCGAACCGGTTGAGCATCCCGATCACCATGGGCCTGCCGCCCGACACCTGCGACGTGCTCGACCCCCGTCCGCCGACGGGCTTCTACGGCTCAGAGCTGATGGCGCAGGCGGGCCTGCAGTGGTCGCCGGCGTACTGCCTGGACAAGAAGCGTTTCAAGTTCCAGCTCAACCAGATGTCGGACGCGGCCGGCTGGAACCTCATGGAGAGCGGCGGCGGCGTCGCGGCCTTCGTGTCCTCGGCGCACAAGCGGACCGGGTCCGAGCCGGTCGGCATGGCGCCGACCGCCGTCACTGGTTTCGCGATCGGCTACAACATCGACCGCCCCGACAACGCCGGGGAGTACGGCGACCTGAAGTTGACCCCGCGCCTGGTCGCCAAGCTGCTGACGCAGTCCTACCTGGGTTCCGACCTGGGCCGGGGACACCCCGGAATGGCGGCGAACCCGCTGGCCATGATGAATGACCCCGAGTTCCAGCAGCTGAACCCCGGTCTCAGCCAGACAACTCAGGAGGCCGGAGCAGCTCTGCTGTCACTGTCGAACGAGTCAGACATCGTCGATCAGCTCACAGACTGGATCGCGCAGGACCGCAAGGCGATGGACTTCGTCGACGGCAAGCCCGACCCGTGGGGCATGGTCGTCAACCCGGCGTACAAGAAGATCAAGCTGCCGCGTGAGGAGTGGCCGCTGCTGGACACCTTCGTGCCGCAGACCTCTGACACGTGCAAGCAGAACACCGCCACCGTCTACTTCACCCAGCTGGCGGCGCCGGTGACCGCCCTGCGCAAGGTCTCGGACGCCCTGCTCGACGGCTGGCCCAACGTGCAGACCAAGTGCGAGTTCGACCCCACCACGAACACCTTCAAACAGAGCAGGGTCGACCGGCAGACCTACGGGTCCCGGTTCATGCTCGGCGTCATCAGCCTCGGGGACGCGGCGCGCTACGGGATCAAGACCGCGGCGCTGCAGGCAAAGGAGGGAACCTTCGTCACGCCGAACAAGGGTTCGCTGGCCGCTGCCGTCGACCTGATGCAGCAGGAGGCGCCGGCGACAGGCGGCAAGGGCGGCAAGGGTGGCAACGGGTCGGAGGCCAGCCAGTCCGATCCGGCAGCGCGCCTCGCGCCCACCGCGGACCCGAAGCCCCCGACGGGTGCCGTGCTCGACGCACTGACGCGCGCCTACACGCTCGACCAGGCCGACGTACGCCGGTCGAAGAAGGCCTACCCCGGCACGATGGTCGTCTACACCGCGGCCAAGCTGCGTGAGCTCGAGAAGGCCGACGCCGCCAAGGTGGCGTTGTTCATCCGGACGGCGACGACCGAGGGGCAGCAGGAGGGGGCGGGCAACGGCGAGCTGCCGGCCGGCTTCCTGCCGGTGCGCAGGACCGGCGCCACCGGCAAGCTCTACCGCACCGCGCAGGACGTCGCCGACGCCGTCGAGGCCCAGGTCCCGGCCCCGAGCGAGGAGCCGTCGCCGACGGAGCAGGCGAGCACCCCGCCGGTCGACACCTCGACCGGTGTCGACACCGGGTCGGTCACCGAGGTCCCCAGCGGCGACGTGCCGACGGACCAGCCGGTCGAGGCCGTGCCGACCTCGGCGGCGCCGACCGTCGTGGCCGAGCCGGTCGCGATGCCACCCACGCAGGCGGTGAGCTCCGAGCTCGGCAACCGCGCCGTGCCGGTCCTGCTCGTGCTCGGTCTGCTCGGCATGGCCCTCACCACGGCCGTCCGCCTGTTCGTCCGTCCGAGGGGTCCGCTGTCATGACTGCGACCATCCCCGACCGCGAGGGCACCGAGGCTTCGGTCACCGCGCCGCAGGCTCCGGCCCCCACGCCGGCGCGCCGCCGTCGGGCGACCCCGACGCCGGCCCCGTCCCTCGCCCGCCCGCCCCGCCCCGGCGACGACCTGTGGACCGTGGTCTCGGCCGGCGGCGCCATGGTCGCGCTGGTGTGCCTCTGGGTGCTCGCGCAGGTGCTGTTCCTCAGCGGCCTGTCCCAGGCCCGCTCGCAGGACCTGCTCTACAGCGAGCTGCGCACGAGCATCGCCGGCGACCCCAACATCGTCGCCCCGGTCGGGCCGACGGTGCCGGTCGGCGACCCGGTGGCTCTGCTGTCGATCCCGCGCCTCGGCGTCTCCCAGGTCGTCGTCGAGGGCACGTCGTCCGCCGACACGCTCGCCGGCCCCGGCCACCTGCGCCGCACGGTCCTGCCCGGCCAGACCGGCACCTCCGTCGTGATGGGCCGGGCCGCGACGTACGGCGCGCCGTTCGCCGAGATCGGCGAGCTGCGCCCCGGCGACACCATCGACGTGACGATGGCGCAGGGGAGCGTGACCTACGAGGTCGTCGACGTACGACGTGCTGGCGACCCGCTGCCCCAGCCGCTGCCGGCCGGCCAGAGCCGTCTGGTGCTCGCCACCGCGACGGGCTCCGGCCCGCTGGCGGCGCTCACCCCCGGCGACGTGCTCTACGTCGACGCCGACGCCCCGAAGGGGTTCAACCCGCCGTCGGGCCTGCCGACCGCGGTGCCCGAGTCCGAGCAGCTGATGCAGAACGACCCGGGGGTCTACCCCTTGCTCGCACTGCACCTCGCGCTGCTCCTGGCGGTGACGCTCGGGATCGTCGCCGCCCGTCAGCGCTGGTCCGCACCCCTGGTGTGGATCGTCGCGACCCCCGTCGCCCTGGCCCTGGCCTGGTCGACCACCGACGTGGTCATGCGGCTCCTGCCCAACGTGGTCTGAGCCGCCTGCCCGCACGCACCACCCGCACCATCCCGCACCATCCCGCACCAGAAACCACCGCACCACCCACCCGGCCGCTCTCGGCCTCGTCCTTGGAGAGACTCCAGATGCGCATTCGCTCCTTCCTCGGTGGCATCGCCGCCACCGCGGTGACCGCGTCGGTCCTGACGCTCACCGGCACCGCGGCCTTCGCCGAGGCCACCGACCCGCAGCCCGACGACACCAGCACGGCAGTCCCCACGGCCGCTCAGCTGCTCGGCGCCGGGTCGGACACCACCCAGCACGCGGTCAAGCTTGTCTCGGACGCCTACAACGCCACCAACCCCAGCGCCTCGATCTTCACCTACGCGGCGTGCGCGACCCCGACGACCTGTGGCCAGGTGACCCTGCCCGACGGGACCAAGATCACCCGGCCGAACGGCTCGGGAGGCGGCAAGCGCCTGCTCTACGGCGCGAACAACAACGTACAGATCGACTTCGCGCGCTCCTCCTCTCCGCTGAACGACACTGAGATCGCCGGGCAGCTGCAGGCGTTCCCCTACGCTCTCGACACCCTGGTCATGGTCACGTCGAAGAGCGTCGCCTCCAACGCGCCGGCTTCCCTGACGCCCGCTCAGATCGTGGACATCTACGAGGGCGACATCACCAACTGGAGCCAGCTCGGCGGCACGCCGGGTGTCATCAAGCCCTACATCCCGCAGACCAACTCCGGCACCCGGGACTTCTTCACCGCTCAGCTCGCAGTCGCCAACAACGGCGTGCCGGTGAGCCTCGCCGGGTCGGTCACCCCGACCCAGGAGCACAACCCGGCTGACATCCAGAACGACCCCAACGCCATTGCACCGTTCTCCGAGGGCCGCGCCAACCTCGCCGGCACCGTCCGCGTCGAGGGCGGCTTCGCTGCCAACCGTGCGGTCTACAACGTCGTGCGTCAGGCCGACGTCGCCAAGCCCGAGTTCACCGCCGCGTTCGGCAGCAACGGGTACTTCTGCTCGGCGGCCGCGAAGCCGCTCATCGAGCAGGCCGGCTTCAAGCAGCTCTTCCGCCCGACCCAGGGCGGGGTGTGCGGCGCCGCGACCCAGGCGCAGACCACGAACTTCACCGTCGCCCAGGTCGCTACGAAGACCGGCGTGACCGTCACCAGCGTGGCTCCCTCCTCGGCTCGCATCGTCGCGACCGTGACCGGCTCGACCGCCCCCAGCGGCACCGTCGCCTTCTACGAGGGTTCCACCCTGCTCGCCTCGGGCGTCCCGCTGAGCTCCGGCCAGGCCGTCCGCGTGCAGCCGACGACCCCGGGTACGCACACCTACCGCGCCGTCTTCACCCCGGCCGCCAACACCGCGTTCACCACCTCCGAGGGCACCGGCGCCGGCGTCGTCTCCGCGACCGCCACGAAGGTCGCCTCGAGCATCTCGGCGAAGTTCCCGAAGAAGGCCAAGGCCGGCAAGAAGGTCAAGGGCACGGTCACCGTCACGCTGGCCGGCTCCAGCGCCAAGGCCTCCGGCGTGGTCACCGTGACCCTCGGCAAGAAGACCGTCGGCAAGGGAACGCTGTCGAACGGCGTCGCCAAGGTGACGCTGAAGAAGCTCAAGCCCGGCAAGAACAAGCTGACGATCACCTGGGCGGGCGACAACAACGGCAACGCCAGCACGGCGAAGGCGACCATCAAGGTCGTCAAGGTCGTCAAGAAGAAGTAGCACCCGCTCCACCCCAGCACCACCCTGCCCGGCCCGGGCGAGCCGACGTGCTCGCCCGGGCCCGGGCGGTCCAGATCCAGAGACGAGCACCGGAGACACCGTGACCAGCACCCCGACGCAGGACGAGACCGCCACCGACCTGCTGCCCGCCGTACCCGCCGACGCGCCCGCCCTGGCCCAGCTCGAGGCCGTCGGCGTGACCGCGTGGTTCGGTCAGCGCAAGGTGCTCGACCGGGTCTCGCTGACCATGCCCGCCGGCGGCATCACCGCCCTGATCGGCCCGTCCGGCTGCGGCAAGTCGACCTTCCTGCGCATCCTCAACCGGATGCACGAGCTCGTGCCCTCGGCCGCGCTGGCCGGCGAGGTGCTGCTCGACGGCGAGGACATCTACGACCCCGAGCGCCGACTCATCGACGCGCGCCGCGCGATCGGCATGGTGTTCCAGAAGCCCAACCCGTTCCCCGCGATGTCCATCCGCGAGAACGTCCTCGCCGGGCTCAAGCTCACCGGCACCAAGGCCTCCCGGTCCGAGCGCGACGCGCTCGTCGAGTCCTGCCTGACCCGCGCCGGTCTGTGGACCGAGGTGCGCGACCGCCTCGACGCGCCCGGTGGCGGTCTCTCCGGCGGTCAGCAGCAGCGTCTGTGCATCGCCCGCTCGCTCGCGGTCAAGCCGCGCGTGCTGCTCATGGACGAGCCCTGCTCGGCGCTCGACCCGACCTCGACCCGCGTGATCGAGGAGACGATGGTCGAGCTGGCCCGCGAGGTCACCATCGTCATCGTCACCCACAACATGCAGCAGGCGGCGCGCGTCTCCGACACCTGTGCGTTCTTCCTCGCCGCCCACGGCACACCCGGCGTGATCGTCGAGCACGGCCGCACCGACGCGATGTTCGGCAGCCCTCAGGACGAGCGCACGTCGGACTACGTCAACGGCCGCTTCGGCTGAGCGGGTGAGGTTCCGCTCCGTCCTGCTCGTCGCGGTCGGCCTGGCCGTGCTCAGCGCCGTCGCCTGGCTCGGTCAGCAGCGCACGGTGACCTCCGACCCCGTGCTGCTGACCTCGGGTCCGCCGGCCGACGTCGCCCCCGCGGCCGCTCCCGAGCCCGGTCCGACGTCGCGCTCGGCCTCGCGCACTCCGGTGGCGCCGGCGGCAGCCGACCCCGCCTGGGTCCGCCGTACGGCGCTCGCGGCGGGCATCCCTGAGCCCGCCGTGGCGGCGTACGCCCGGGCGACGCTCGGTGCGCCCGAGGGCTGCGACCTCGGCTGGACGACGCTGGCCGGCATCGGCTGGGTCGAGTCGCACCACGCCACCATCGACGGGCGGACGGTGGGCGCCGACGGCCGACCCTCGACGCCCATCGTCGGGCCCGCGCTCGACGGCACGGGCCCGGTGGCGGCGATCCCCGTCGACGGGGCGTGGGACCGCGCCACGGGTCCGATGCAGTTCATCACCTCGACCTGGCAGCAGTGGGGCCGCGACGGGGACGGCGACGGGGTCGCCGACCCGCAGGACCTCGACGACGCGGCGGCCGCTGCGGCGGCGTACCTGTGCGGCACCGGCTACGACCTGACCACCGCTGCCGGGTGGACGGCGGCGGTGCGGGCCTACAACCACAGCGACGCCTACGTGCTCGCCGTGCACTCGGCCGCGACGACGTACGCCGAGCGCACTCGCTAGCCGCGCTCGCGCTGGTAGACGTCGGGCACGCCGTCGCCGTCGTCGTCGCGGGCCTCCTCCTCGCACAGTCGGCGGTAGACGCGGTTGCGCCCGCGCAGCACGACCGTGGCCAGCAGCGCCGCGACGATCGAGCCGCACAGGACGCCGACCTTGACGTGGTCGTCCTGCGGCGTGCCGGCGCCGAAGGCGAGCTCGCCGATCAGCAGCGAGACGGTGAAGCCGATCCCGCCCAGCAGGGACAGGCCGATGACGTCGACCCACGACAGGTCGTCGTCGAGGTCGGCGCGGGTGAAGCGCGCGAGGAGGTACGTCGAGCCGCTGATGCCGACCGCCTTGCCGACGACGAGGCCGCAGACGATGCCGATCGCGATCGGGTCGCGCAGCGCGTCGAGGAACCCGCTGAGCCCGCCGACGGTGACCCCGGCCGCGAAGAAGGCGAAGACCGGGACGGCGAAGCCCGCCGAGAGCGGACGGAAGACGTGCTCGAAGTGCTCGGCGAGGCCGGGGCCGTCCCCGGGCGCGCGGCGTACGACGGGTACGGCGAAGCCGAGCAGGACGCCCGCGACCGTGGCGTGGACGCCGGACTCGTGCACGAGCACCCAGGTCAGGGCGGCGAGGGGGAGCAGGAGCCACCACGAGCGGACGCGGCGCTGCACCAGGACCGTGAACGCCGCGAGCGGCACGAGGGCGAGCGCCAGGTAGGACAGCTGGAGCGTGTCGGTGTAGAAGAACGCGATCACGGTGATCGCGAGCAGGTCGTCGACGATCGCGAGCGTCAGCAGGAAGGTGCGCAGCCCCGTCGGCAGGTGGGTGCTGATCACCGCGAGCACGGCTACGGCGAAGGCGATGTCGGTGGCCGTGGGGATCGCCCAGCCCGCGAGGTCGGCCCGGCTGCCGGCGTTCCACGCGACGAAGACGAGGGCGGGCACCGCCATGCCGCCGACCGCGGCCGCCACCGGCAGCGCGGCCCGGCGGGGGTCGCGCAGGTCGCCGGCGACGAACTCGCGCTTGAGCTCGAGGCCGGCGACGAAGAAGAAGATCGCCAGCAGGCCGTCGGCGGCCCAGGTGCCGAGGCTCAGGTCGAGGTGGAGGCCGAGGGGCAGTGAGCTCGGGCCGACGACGGTGTCGCGCAGCCCGGCGTACGACGAGGCCCAGGGCGAGTTGGCCCAGACCAGCGCGACCGCGGCGCCGATCATGAGCAGCACGCCGCCGGTGGTCTCGGCGCGCAGCACCTCGGCGATGCGGGTGGCCTCGGGGAAGCTGCCGCGGCCGAAGAGGCGGTGGCGGAGGGTGGTGTCGGGCACGGGGCTCCTCAGGAGTCGTGGGGTCGGCAGCAGACTGCCGACCAGACTTCCCGGCGCACCGGTGTCCACCCTAGCGAGCATCATGGAGGGATGGCGCGACACCGTGGGGTCTGGTTCCCGGGGCTGGTCCTGCTCGCGACGCTCGCGCTGCTGGTGGCCGCGGTCGTGGTCGGCGGGCCGCAGTTCGACGACAAGGGGTGGGGCGTCCGACTCGTCGCCTACCCGGCGCTGATGCTCGTCGCCCCACTGGTCTGGGCGCTCGCGCGCCGGTCCGGGCCGCCGCCGTACGCCGCGTTCGGGCTGATCATGCTGCCGTTCCTCTCCGACACCGCGGCGAACTGGCTCGACCTGTTCCGCTCGGTCGGCTGGTGGGACGACGCGAGCCACTTCGCCCACTGGGCGCTGCTCAGCGCGGGGCTCGGGCTGCTCGTCGCGCCGTCGGTCCGCCCGCGGTGGGTCCTCGTGCCGCTGGTCGCGGGCACCGGGTCGGTGCTCGCGCTGGCGTGGGAGCTGGGGGAGTACGCCCTGTTCATCCGCACCGGCAAGGAGGCGGGTGGTGCCTACCGCGACACCCTCGGCGACGAGACCCTCGGCACCCTCGGGTCGCTGTTGGCGGGGTTCGTCGTGGCCTGGTGGGCGACCCGCCGCTCTGTAGCGTCTTCGAGGTGACGCCGTTCCGCCGCTGGTGCGTGGTCGCCCTCGGCACCCTGCTGCTAATCGGCGTGCCGATCGGGCTGCGCGCCCTGCCCGCGGCCGAGAGCGACGTCAGCGCCTCCGCGCTGCTGGAGCGCGTGCGCGCGTCGCAGGACGCCGGGTGGTCGGGCTACGTCGAGACCGAGGGCACCCTGCAGCTCCCTGACGCCGACCAGTTCAGCGACGTCGGTGCGCTGTTCGGGGAGGGCACGGTGCTGCGCGCGTGGTGGCGCGACGCCGACCACTGGCGCGTCGACCAGCTGCTGCTCACCGGTGAGCGCGACCTGATCCACGACGGTGGGCGCACGACCGCCTGGGACTACGAGCGCGCCGAGGCGACGGTGAGCCGCGACCCCGACATCCGGCTGCCGCGCAGCGCCGACCTGGTGCCGCCCGAGCTGGCCCGCCGCTTCCTCGACGGGGTCGGCGACGGCGACGTCAGCCGGCTCGACGCGCGTCGCGTCGCCGGGGTCAGCGCGCCCGGGCTGCGGATCGTGCCGTCCTCGGAGCTCTCCAGCATCGACCACGTCGACCTGTGGGCCGACCCGGACACCGGGGTGCCGCTGCGCGTCGAGGTCTACGCCGGCAGCGGCAAGCCGGCGTTCACGAGCACGTTCGAGGAGTTCGACGGCGCGCGGCCCCCCGCCGCCGACGTGGACTTCACGGCAACGCCGAGCAGCGACGTGGAGTACGACGACGTGCTCGACATCGCCGACGCGGCCAACCAGTATGCCCCGGTGCGCCCGCCGCGCACCGTCGCCGGGCTGGCGAAGAGCGAGTCCTCCGACCGCGCGGTCGGGGTCTACGGAGAGGGGCTGACCCAGGTGATCGCCATCCCGCTGCGCGACCGCGAGGCCGACGCGCTGCGCGACCAGCTCGCGGTGACCCCCGGGGTCGAGCGCACCGACGGCACCGAGGACGGCCCCGGCCGCACCCTGGTGACCGTCGGCCCGCTCGGCGTCGTGCTGACCGGCACCGAGGGCGAGGGCGGCTGGCTGCTGGCCGGCACGCTGAACCGCGACGGACTGGTGCGCGCCGCCGACGACGTCGTGCGCGGCTTCCGCTACGTCGGGCGGGGCTGACGGTGATCCGCACCCACGGGCTGACCAAGGCCTACGGCGCCATCACGGCCGTCGACGGGCTCGACCTCGACGTGCGCGAGGGCGACGTCTACGGCTTCCTCGGCGCCAACGGCTCGGGCAAGACCACGACCGTGCGGATGCTGCTCGGGCTGGTGCTCGCGACCTCCGGCACCGCCGAGGTGCTCGGCGAGGAGATGCCGAAGGCGGCGCGCCACGTGCTGCCGCAGGTGGGCGCGATGGTCGAGGGGCCGGCGGCGTACGACCACCTGTCGGGGCGCCGCAACCTCGCCCTCGTCGACGCCTCGGGCCCCGGCGGTGCGCGGTCGAGCCGCAAGGCCCGGATCGCCGAGACCCTCGAACGGGTCGGGCTCGGCCACGTCGACGACCGTCCCGTGGGCGCCTACTCCCTCGGCATGCGCCAGCGGCTCGGGCTGGCGAGCGCACTGCTCCGCCGTCCGCGGCTGCTGGTGCTCGACGAGCCGACCAACGGCCTGGACCCGCAGGGCATCCACGAGATCCGCGAGCTGCTGCTCGAGCTCAACCGGGAGGGCACGACGGTGTTCCTGTCCAGCCACCTGCTCGCCGAGATCGAGCAGCTGTGCACCCGGGTGGGGGTGCTGGCGCGCGGCCGTCTCGTCGTGCAGGCGCCCCTGGCCGAGCTGCGCGGGCCGACCGGGCGGGTCGCGGTGCACACCCCCGACGTCGAGCTCGGCCGCTCGCTGCTCGACGGCACGCTGGAGGAGGTCGTGCACGACGACGACGGCCCGCGCCTTCTCGTGCGCGAGCCCGACCCCGCCGCGCTCAACGCCCGGCTCGTCGCCGCGGGTGTCCGCGTCACCGCGCTCGTGCCCGAACGCCGCCACCTCGAGGACGTCGTGCTGGAGGCGAGCCAGCCGTGACCGGGGCCCTGATCCGCGTCGAGCTCAGCAAGCTCGTGCGCAGCCGCCGCACCTGGGTGACGATCGCGCTCATCGACGCGCTGCCCACCCTCGTCGCCCTCCTCCTGGCCTGGACCGACCTCGGCCCGCGCCCGGGCACCGGGCCGGCGTTCCTCTCGGCCGTGCTGACCGACGGCACGCTCTTCCCGCTCGCCGCGCTGGCGATCGTGCTGCCGCTGTTCCTGCCCATCGCAGTGGCGATCACCGCGGGCGAGGCGATCGCGGGGGAGGCCCAGCAGGGGACGCTGCGCTACCTGCTCGTGCGACCCGTGGGCCGCACCCGGCTGCTCGTGGCCAAGCTGGTCGCGGTGATGGCGTTCGTGGTGCTGACCGTCCTCGTCGTCGCCGTGACGGCGTACGTGCTCGGCGTGCTGCTCCTCGGCAACGAGACGGTCACCGCCACCGGTCCCGCCACGAGCGTGTCCGGCTCGTCGATGTCGACCGCCGAGCTGCTCGGGCGCACCGGGCTCGCGCTCGGCTACGCGATGCTGTGCATGCTCTGCGTCGCCGCGATCGCGCTGTTCTTCTCCACGGTCGCCGACTCACCGCTCGGGGCCGCGCTCGGCACCCTCGCGATCCTCGTCGCCTCGACGCTGCTGATCACGCTCGACGCCGCCAACGCGGTGCAGCCCTACCTGCCGACCCGCTACTGGCTGGCCTTCGTCGACCTGTTCCGCGACCCGATCCTGTGGCGCGACGTGGTGCGCGGGGTCGTGCTGCAGGGCGTCTACGTCGTGGTGTTCCTCGGGGCCGGCTGGGCCAACTTCACGACCAAGGACGTCACCGACTGATCACCGGCTGATCTCGTCCGCGCACGTGCTGCTGCTCGGCACGTCGGGGCCGCCGGTGCCGAGCACGGAGGCGACCATCGCGATCACCGCCGGGGTGCGCGGGGCGTCGGGGTGCGAGACCGCGAGGCCGGGGCAGACGTCCTGCACCGAGAAGTCGAGCGCCCCGTCCAGCGCACCCGAGTCCGGCGGCACCACGGTGGCGTCGTCGGTGGTCCAGATCGAGACCCACCGAGGACCCGCCGGGGTCTCGTCGCCGGCGTTGAGCGTGCGCAGCAGGTCGGAGTCGGGCGCCAGCTGCTGGCAGGCCTCCGGACAGGCCCGGGAGCCGAGGGTGCCGGCGAGGGCGGCGAGGTCGGTGCCGTGCTGCGGCGAGACCAGCGTGACCGCGCGGCGGACGTGGGAGCCGCCGCCGAGCTCGGCGACGTACCACCGCACGACGACGCCGCCGGCGGAGTAGCCGACGAGGTCGACCGAGGCCGCCCCCGTGCTGTCCTGGACTCGCTCCGCCGCGTCGGCCAGGTCGGCCGCCTGCTGCCGCAGGTCGCCGGTGCCGTCGCCCTCGGGCCGCACGATCCGGGCGTCGCGCCCCTCGGCGCTCAGCTGGTCGGTGAGCACCTGCAGCGCGGCCGTCGAGCCGCCGTACCCCGGCACCAGCAGGACCGGCCCCGGATCGTCCTGGGCGACCGGCTCGACCGCGTCGTCCCCGCTCAGCACCACGCCGACCAGCGCGGCCACGACGACGCCGATCGCGAGTCCGAGCGAGCCGAGGACGAAGCGTCGACGGGCCGGTGACAGCGAGCGCAGCGGGGGCACCTCCCCAGTCTCTCCCACGCCTCAGGCAGGGTGGCGGGTGTGAAGGTGCTGCTCACCGGCTCGGCCGGGTTCATCGGTACGGCGATCGGCGAGGTCCTCGAGGCCGACGGGCACGAGGTCGTGCGCGTCGACATGATGCTGCCGATGGCCCACGGCTCGGCCACCCCGCCGCCGGGCACCCACCGCCTCGACGTGCGCGACGCCGCGCAGTGGACCGACCTGCTCGAGGGCGTCGACGCGGTCTGCCACCAGGCCGCCGTCGTCGGCGCCGGCGTCAAGGTCGCCGACCTGCCCGACTACGCCGGTCACAACGACCTCGGCACCGCGGTGCTCCTCGCCGCGATGCACGAGGCGGGCGTCGACCGGCTGGTGCTCGCCTCCTCGATGGTCGTCTACGGCGAGGGCCGCTACGCCTGCCCCGAGCACGGCGACCAGGCCCCGCCGCCCCGCGCGGTCGAGGCGCTCGAGTCAGGCGACTTCGAGAACCACTGCCCCGTCTGCGACGGACCCCTCGGCTGGGAGCTCGTCGACGAGGACGCGCGGCTCGACCCGCGCTCGTCGTACGCCGCGAGCAAGCTCGCCCAGGAGCACTACACCTCGGCCTGGGTGCGCCAGGCGGGCGCCTCGGCAGTGGCGCTGCGCTACCACAACGTCTACGGGCCGGGGATGCCCCGCGACACGCCGTACTCCGGGGTCGCGGCGATGTTCCGCTCCTCGCTCGAGCGCGGCCAGGCGCCGCAGGTCTACGAGGACGGCGGGCAGATGCGCGACTTCGTGCACGTCCACGACGTCGCCCGCGCCAACCTCGCCGCCCTCCGCGCCGTGGTCGACGAGCCCGCCGGCCGCTACGCCGCCTACAACGTCGCCTCCGGGCACCCGGTGACCATCCTCGACGTCGCCCGCCGCGTCGCCGACGGCCTGCCCGACTCGACCCCGGAGCCCGAGGTCACCGGCGGCTTCCGGCTCGGCGACGTGCGCCACGTCGTCGCCTCGCCCGCCCGCGCCGCCGCCGAGCTCGGCTTCCGCGCCGAGATCCTGCCCGACGCCGGGCTCGCGGCGTTCGCCACCGCTCCGCTGCGGGTCTAGGCCGCGCCTACGACCAGGACGAACGGCCGCTGTGGGCGCGGTTGACCGTCGTAGCGGACCCGGATCCGGCCGGGCGGGGTGCCGGCCGGGATCGTCAGCTCGGTGCGGAAGCCCGAGTCCCACCCTGCTGGCGTGAGGGGGCCGAGTTCCTCGGTGCCGCCGCCGGGGTAGGTGACGAGCAGCGTCACCGGGGGCAGGGGCCGCTCCTCGTCGACGCAGTTGCCGGTGTCGTTGCAGCCACTGCGGAAGAAGTGCCCGTAGAGGGTCACTGTCTCGCCAGTCGTGACGACGGGCGGTTCGGCGCCGAAGGTGCCGCGCGGCGGTTGGTCGTCGACGTACGGGCCGACGCAGGACGCGGAGGACGTCGCGGACGAGAGGCATGTCGCGTCGCATGCTGACGGCGCCAGGAATGCGAACGCCGCAGCGGCGATCAGGTGAGCTCGCACGGCGGTCCGACGCGTCTTGGCGTGCGTCGGTTCCGGCCGCTCTCGGCACAGCGCGAGCGTGATCTCGTCGCCGAGGTAGGAGGTTGTGAGGCTCGCAGCGCTCATCAACCCGATCACCGGTTCCCGAGATGCCCGGTTCCTAGGCGCGGATCCTGCGCGCCCGATGGTCGAAGCCGTCCTGGCCGGGATGCTCGACGTCGAGGTCGACGACCTGGCCCGGACGCAGCCTCCGGAAGACGTTCAGGTCACCGGTGTCGATGGCCGAGAAGTGCGCCCAGCAGCCGCCCGGGGTCTCCTCGCTGTCCAGCACACCCCACCCGAGGTCGTCGTGCCACTCGCGCACGGTTGCTCGCACCACAGGACCGACGGTAGGCCAGACCCGGACAGGACAGGGTCACCCCTGGTCGCACTCGGCCAATTGGGCGCGGACTTCCCTCGTCCACTCATGGAGCTCAGCGACCGCAGCGGGAGACCAACGCCTCAGCTGCGTGTCGAGGAGCGCCCGGTCCGCGTTCTCGCTGCATCCCAGCAGCTCTTGCAGCGCCGCCACCGTCTCTCCGTCGGCCGTGCGCATCACGAGGTCGACGACCTCGGGCAACCGCTGCGATGCGGTGGACAGGCCCTCGAGGATCTCGAGCCGGTCGATCAGGTGCTGACGTTCGTCCCCGCTCACCGGACGATCTTGCCGCACAGTCAGCGCTAGTCGAGGTCGATCTCGGTGCCGGGGTAGAGGTCGAGACCTGGTGGGGCGTCGATGATCATCCGGGCGTGGTGTGCGGGGATGGGTCGGGTGCCGGTGTGGTCGACGAGGTAGCCGAGGCCGTGGGGTGTGAGCCAGGCGTAGCGGCCTTGGCCTGATTGTCGTGCTTGGTAGCCGGCGTGGGTCTTCCACCGGTGGTGTCGGCGGCCGAGGGGGCCGGAGTTGTGGGTGCCGGTCTGCCCGGGTGGTCCTTGGGCTGTGTACGGGGTGGGGTGGTCGTAGTCGACGCGTCTGCTGACGTTGACGGCGTAGGGCCAGTAGTCGCCGCCGGTGGTGAGGTGCACCCGTTCCTTGAGGGCCTCGGGGTGTTCGTAGGCGGTGGTGCGGACGCGGTCGGCGAGGTCGATGACCGGCTTGATCGTGACCTTGCAGCCGGCGAGGAGGCTGGTGATACCGGTGATCGTGCTGGGGCCGAGCCCTTCGATGCGGGCGGCGGCGGGGGTGCCGTGGAGCGCGGCCTCGTGGAGGTGGACGTAGAGCACGGTGCGCGGGCGCAGCGGCTCGAGGTCGAGGTCGCGCAGGGCGTCGAGGAGGTCGGCGGGCATCGCGGTCGCTCGGGACGGCTCGGCTTCCTCGGCGTCGTGGTCGAACCGGGCGGGCTGCTGGTGCTCGACGAGGAGTGTGAAGAGCTCGGCGGGTCGGGCGAGCCACCCGAACGCGATCGACCTCAGCTCCTGGGCGCAGGCGTCGGGGTGCCTGGGTGCGATGAGCTCGACGACCCGGGTGAGGGTGGCGTCGATCCAGTGCGCGTCGCCGCCTTCGACCCTCGCGATGATGGTGCGGAGGCCGTGTTCGTCGGTGCGGGACATCCCGACGTAGCGGCGTCGGCGTTCGGCTTCGGCTCGTTCTTCGTGGAGGGCGGGGTCGGCCTCGATGATCTTGGCTTCGGCGACCGCGAGGACCCGGCCGCCGGCCTCGCGGGCGATGACCCGGGCGACCGCAGCATCGACGGTCCCGACACAATCGAGCGGCAGGTGCCGTGACAACTTCGCGACCCGGCGTGCGATGTTCACCTCCGCCTCGCCGCGGCGGACGACGGCCCAGGTCAGCGGGAGCCGGTGGCGCAGATCGAGCACATCAGCCAACGCGTTTGAGGTGGCCACCACTCCGGTGCCGCGGGCCATGGCGATCTCGCCGAGGCAGTGGTCCCGCACCCTGGGCGTCCCCTGCCCGCCGAGCTGGACCAGGGCGTCCCACTTACCGGTGGCGGGTCCGGTGTGCAGGTCGGCCCACGCGGCGAGGGTCTCGAGGTCTTCGACCTCGACCAGACGACGGACGCGCACGACCCGGGTCGCGGAGGCCAGCACGGCCTGCGCGAGGTCGTGGTCGAGGTGCTCCGTCATGAGTGAAACGCTAGAGGTCACCACCGACAGTCAGACCCCGTCGAGGCCATGGTTGACCACGATCCGAGACGGTAGGCAGAACAATTTCCGAGGGGCGGCTGGCAGTGGTTTCGAGACAGGACTTCGTCCTTCCTCAACCACCGGTTGGTCGGCTCCCGGACCGCCTTGGATGGGTCTCGGCGACGCTCGCCGGGGGTCGCTGCTCGACCACCGGATCGGCGTTCCACGAGAGTGGTTTCGAGACTGTGAGTCTGTTGCTGCAGCCCTGTTGGTGATGGGCTGTGGCTGGCGGGGGTGGG
>NZ_WUEK01000015.1 GCF_009823805.1 Nocardioides flavescens
CAGAGACCTCTACCGACACCTGCAACACCCAGCCCTTGACCAGACATAGGAGCGTCAGGACTTCGTCCTTCCTCAACCACCGGACGGTCGGCTCTCGACCCCACCGTGCGGGGTCTCGACGACGCCCGCCGGGGCTCGCTGCTCGACCACCGGGTCGTCGTACCCCGAGTGTGGTTTCGAGACAGGACTTCGTCCTTCCTCAACCACCGGTCGGTCGGCTCCCGGCCCCACTGTGCGGGGTCTCGACGACGCTCGCCGGGGCTCGCTGCTCGACCACCGGGTCGTCGTACCCCGAGTGTGGTTCCAGACAGGACTCCGTCCTTCCTCAACCACCGGTCTGTCGGCTCCCGGCCCCACTGTCAGGGGTGCCAGGGCTCGCTGCTCGACCACCGGGTCGGCGTACCCCCGAGAGTGGTTTCGAGACAGGACTTCGTCCTTCCTCAACCACCGGAGGGGTCGGCCACCGGGTCGACGTACCCGAGTGTGGTCTCGAGACATGACTTCGTCCTTCCTCAACCACCGGACGGTCGGGTCCCAGCCCACCTCCGAGGGGTCTCGACGACGCTCGCCAGGGGCTGGCTGCTCGACCAGCGGACTCCGTCCGGGCTGGTCTGGACCTGGCACGGAGAGGGCGGTGTGGAGAACCGCGCTGCGTCAAGGGGGCTGCGCGGAAGACCTTGACGTCTCTTACACCCCCGGGGGTAATACCTGCGCATACCTCTACACCACCGCGACCCGCCGCCGATGGGGATGGCGTCGACGGAGACGGCTTCGAGGGGGGCACATGAACAGGCGCTGGCGTCAATCAGTGACGGTCGAGGAGATCGCGGCACGGCTCAGCGAGTCGCAGCGCGAGGTCCGGGCGGTCGTGGAGGTGCTCGCCGCGCTCGGTCGTGTCGAGTCCGTCGACGAGGCGGCGCGGGTCGCGCTCGACGCGGTGCGCGAGGCGTTCGGGATGGCCTACGGGTCGTTCTGGACCATCGACCCCGAGGCCGGGGTGCTGCGGTTCGCGGTCGAGTCGGGGTCGGCCGGAGAGGAGTTCCGCCGGGTCACCGAGGAGGCGTCGTTCGCGGAGGGCGTCGGCCTGTCGGGTCGGGCCTGGCGCCAGCGCGAGCTGGTGTTCGTGCGTGACCTGTCCGAGCTGACCGACTGCGTGCGAGCGCCCGCCGCGGGACGCGCGGGCGTGCGCAGCGGGGTGTGCTTCCCGATCCTGCGCGGTGGCCAGGTCGTGGGCACCATGGACTTCTTCGTCACCGAGACGATCGAGCCCACCGAGGAGCGGCTCGGCGCGCTGAGGGCCGTCGGGTCGATGGTGAGCCAGACGCTGGACCGGCTCGTCGACGCCGAGGAGCAGCGCGCGACGGTGCGCGACCTCGCCGCGGTGACGGTCGTGCTGCAGCAGCTCACCCAGGCGCAAGACCGCGAGCAGGCCGTCGGTGCCGCGCTCGACACGATCCGCCGGGAGTTCGGCTGGGCCTACGGCTCCTACTGGGCGCTCGACGAGGAGGCCGGCGTGCTCCGCTTCGCGCAGGAGTCGGGTACGGCGGGCCCGGAGTTCCGCGAGGTGACCCTGCAGGCGTCGTTCGCGGAGGGCGTGGGCCTCTCGGGACGGGCGTGGCGCTCGCGCGACCTCTACTTCGTGCGCGACCTCGCCGAGATGACCGACTGCGTCCGCGCACCCGCCGCGCGCCGGGCCGGGGTGAGGTCGGGCGTGTGCCTGCCGATCTTCGTCGCGGGCCGGGTGGTCGGCACGATGGACTTCTTCGCCCTCGAGACGCTGACGCTGAGCGACGGGCGCCGCGACGCGCTGCGCAACACCGCGGCGCTGGTGTCGTCGGCGTTCGACCGGTTCGACGCGACCGAGCTGGTCAACCGCGCCGGGTCGAGCATGATGAGCTCGATCACCGACGTGGGCGCCAACGTCGAGCAGGCGACCGCGGTGGCGGCGGACGCGCTGCGGATGACCCAGGAGGCCGACGCGGCCGCAGGCCGGCTCGCCGACTCGAGCACCGCGATCGGCACCATCGTCCGCACGATCGCGGCGGTCGCGACGCAGACCAACCTGCTCGCGCTCAACGCCACCATCGAGGCGGCGCGGGCCGGCACCGCCGGGCGCGGCTTCGCGGTCGTCGCCGGGGAGGTCAAGGAGCTCGCGGCCGAGACCTCGCGCGCCACCGACGACATCGCCCGTCGGATCTCGACCATCCAGGGCGAGGTGGAGGCCGTCGTCGCGGCGCTGGCCTCCATCAGCGAGACCGTCGAGCAGGTCACCCGCACCCAGGACCTCATCGGCGGCGCGCTCGACGAGCAGGGCGAGATGACCCGCAGCATCATGCGCTCGCGGGCGGACGTGGCCTACCAGGCCGTGTAGAAGAGGTGCTGGACGACCACCGCGGTCAGCACCTGGAGCCCGAGTCCGACCCGCTGCCAGCGCGGGGGCAGGAAGACGTAGGCCAGCGTCACCCAGGGCACGAACGGCACCCAGATCCGCTCCACCTCGGCCTTGCTCATGCCCGACGCGTCGGCGGCCACGACCACGAGCACGCCGGCGGCGGCCAGCAGCAGCACGACGCGCGAGGTGCTGCGCCGGGCGGCGTCGCGCGCCGTCGCGGCCGCACTCAGCACGCCGGAGAAGAGCAGCGGCCCCGCGATGATCGTGAACAGCGCGATGTTGCCCCACGCCCAGTACGCCAGCGGGCGGTCCTTGGCGATGCCGGCCCAGTAGCGGTCGTGCAGGACCGGGTAGGCCTCCCACCAGGAGAAGCCGAACGCCGCGAAGCCGAGCACCACGGCCAGCGCCGCGACCGCGGCCACCGGCAGGGGGCGCCAGGCGCGACCGGCGACGAGCACCGCCACGGCGACGAGCCCCATCAGCGGCATGCCGTAGGACATCATCACGCCGGTGCCGAGCAGCAGGCCGGCGGGCACGGCCCACCACAGCCGTCCGCTGCGGGTCGACAGCGCCAGGCAGGCCAGCCCCCACGCCATGACCGCACCGAACAGCGCGTCGGCCGAGACGGCCATGAAGACCGCGGCCGGTGTCAGCACCAGGAACGGCGCCGCGCGGCGGGCGGCGTCCTCCGCGCCGAGGGCGCGCAGCGTCACCAGGACCGCGACCACGGTGGTCGCGGCCAGCACCGTCACCACCATCCCCGCGGCGAAGTCGCCGCCGAGACCGACGCGCACCAGGCCCACGAAGAACAGCAGGGCCGCCGGCGGGTGGCCCGCGACGTGGGTGGGCCAGTTGTCGGGGGAGTCGATGGGGACGCGGCTGACGTAGGTCTCGAGCAGCTGGTGCACGCTGCCGACGTCGCGGGCGGTGCGGAGGTACTCGTAGGGGTTGCCCAGCACCCGGGAGATCCCGCTCGTGCCGTCGACGAAGGCCAGCGAGAGCAACCAGCCCAGCGAGCCGGCGTACGCCGCCGCGAGGAGCCGGGGCCAGCTCAGCCGCTGGGCGAGGTCGGCGCCGTAGCGCCAGCCCAGCACCGCGATGAGCACGGCGGGGACGGTCCCGGGGCCGAACAGCTTGGGCCGCCACAGACCGTGGAGGGGCGGCACCTCGTCGGGCGAGGCGTTGCGCGGTGCGCGGCTGGCGACCTCCCACCCGATCAGGTGCGGGAGGCTGAAGGCCAGACTGAGCAGCACCACGGCGACGGCGAGGCCGAGCCAGGGGAGCGCGCGGGGTACTGCGCGTGGGTCGGTCGCCGCACCGGCGTCCACAGTTCGCACATCTGGCACATCTGGAGACTAGGAGAGCACCCGTGAGCACAGCCGGAGAGGTGACCGGAGGAGCAGCCGGGGGCGTGGTCTGCGACCTCGTCCTGCCGTGCCGCGACGAGGCGCCGGCGCTGGAGGGGCTGCTGCCCGAGGTGCCCGAGGGGTTCCGGGTGATCGTCGCCGACAACGGCTCCCGCGACGCCACGGCCGACGTGGCCCGCCGCCTCGGGGCGACGGTCGTGCTCGAGGACCGTCCCGGGTACGGCGCCGCCGTGCACGCGGGGTTGCTGATGGCCAAGGCCGAGCTGGTGGCGTTCATGGACGGCGACGGCTCCTTCGACCCCGTCGAGCTGCTGCCGCTGGTCGACGACGTGCGCTCGGGCCGCGCCGACATCGCGGTCGGCCGGCGTCGGCCCACGAAGCGGGGCACCTGGCCCTGGCACGCCCGCGCGGGCAACGCGCTGATCGTGGCCTGGCTGCGCCGCCGGATCGGGCTGCCCGCCCACGACATCGCGCCGATGCGGGTCTGCCGGCGCGCGGACCTGCTGGCCCTCGACGTGCAGGACCGCCGCTTCGGCTACCCGGTCGAGATGCTGCAGAAGGCGACCCAGGCGGGCTGGCGCTTCACCGAGCACGACGTGTCCTACCGCCCGCGGGCCGAAGGCACGAAGTCCAAGGTCTCGGGGTCGGTGCGCGGCACGCTGCGCACGGCCCGCGACTTCGCCAAGGTGCTGTCGTGAGCGCGCCGACCGGGGTGGCCGCGCTGGTCGTCGCCAAGGCGCCGGAGCCCGGCAAGGTCAAGACCCGGCTCGGTCGCGACATCGGCATGGAGTCCGCCGCCCGGATCGCGGCGGCGGCGCTGCTGGACACCCTCGTCGCCTGCCGTGCGGCCGTCGATCTCGGGCCGATCACGCGGTGCCACATCTCGCTCGACGGCGACCTCGACGCGGCCGTCTGCGCCGAGGAGCTGCGCGAGGCGCTCGACGGGTGGACGGTGCACCCGCAGGTCGGCGACGACTTCGCCGACCGGCTGGCCGACGCCCACGCCCGCCTGAGCGGGCCGGTCGTCCAGGTCGGCATGGACACCCCGCACGCCACCCCCGCACAGCTCGCGGACGCCGCCGCGGGGCTGGCCGACCACGATGCGGTGCTCGGTCCCGCCGAGGACGGTGGCTGGTGGGTGCTGGCGCTGCGGGATCCGGCGTACGCCGCCGCGCTGGTCGGTGTGCCGATGTCGACCGACACCACCGGCGCCGACACCCGAGCAGCGCTCGAGGCGCGCGGCATCAGCGTGGGCACCACCGCCACCCTGCGCGACATCGACACCGTGCCCGACGCGGACGCGGCCGCCGAGGCCGCGCCCGGCAGTCGGTTCGCCCGGGTGTGGGAGGAGCTCAGGCCCCGGTGATCGCCGGTCTCAGGCGGCCGAGACGGCCGACACCGGCGACTTGCGGGCCATCACGAGCGACTGGGCGACGCCGAGCATGTCGCGGACCTCGGTGAAGCCGGCCTGGCGCAGCAGGTCGCCGGCGAGCTCGACCGACATCGGTCCGCCGCCGCGCACGAGCGCCTCGTGCTCGACCGCGGCGCGCTCGAGCTCGGTGCAGTCACTGGCCCCGGTGGCGACCGGCATGACGAGCCAGCAGCCGGGCTTCAACGCCGTGTGGACCCGGTCCAGGCCCTGCTCGAGGTCGGTGCGGCACAGGAAGATCTGCGGCATCCAGGCGAGGTCGTAGGCGCACTCCTCGTGCAGCTCGGTCACCGACTGCTGGCGCAGCTCGATCCGCTCGCCGACCCGGGACCCGGCGAGGCGCTCCTTGGCGATGGCGAGCGCGTCGACGGACACGTCGAGCCCCACGGCCTCGATGCCGGGGAACTCCTCGCACAGCACCTGCGCGATCGCGCCGGTGCCCACGCCCACGTCGAGGAACCGTGCCGTGCCGTCGTCGAGGCGGTCGCGGGTGACCGGCAGCATCGGCAGGACGGCGTCGGCGAGGATCGAGGCGACCGATCGGCTGGCGATGCCCATGGCCACGATCTCGTCGGGATCGGCCGGGATGAGGTCGTCGCAGTCGGTCGCGTGCATCAGCGCCCTGCGCAGCTCCGCGACGATGCCGCACGCGAGGGTCTGGGGGTCGTCGTACCACGGGTGCAGGTCGACCGGCTCGAGCCGGCCACCGTCGCGTTCGCGCAGGACGCCGGCGGCGACGAGCAGTCGCGCGTCAGCGCGGTCGAGCTCGGTCTCCAACGGCTGGCCGGCGAGCACACGGGCCCACCCGCCGTGTCCCGCGAGGCGCGCGAGCGCCCCGACGACCTGCACCTGCCTGAGTGAGTCGATCACGTCTCGGGCACCCTCCTCGACGAACAGCACCGGCCTGGGTCCAGACCGATGGGTGACAGGTGCCCAATTCTCCGCTGCCGGTCACCTCACCCCGG
Organism: Nocardioides flavescens; assembly: GCF_009823805.1. GTDB lineage: Bacteria > Actinomycetota > Actinomycetes > Propionibacteriales > Nocardioidaceae > Nocardioides > Nocardioides flavescens. The sequence continues at coordinate 6,154 of NZ_WUEK01000015.1, forward strand.
GGAATGAGTTGTCCGGCCGGACACCGTGTCGCCAGCCGATGGTCGCAGAGCGGTGGGCGTGTCGTCGGCGCCGGGCACTTGACCGGGTGCGAAGACTGTCCAGGTGAGCACCGCCACCGCCCGCACCGCCGGGTTCAGCACCCGGCTGCGCAGCACCGCCGTCGCCGCCCGGGTCGGGCTCGTGCTCGGCGTCTGCTTCGCGATCTGCTTCGTGACGGGCCTGGTGAGCCACTACGCGCAGGACGTCGCCCAGCCGCTGGGCTTCCCGACCAGCCCGGCGTGGGGCTACCGCGTGACCCAGGGTCTGCACGTGATCACCGGCACGGCGTGCGTGCCGCTGCTGCTCGTCAAGCTCTGGACGGTCTACCCGCAGCTGTTCCGCCGCCCGCCCCGGGGCCTGCGGCGCCTCGCGGTCGAGGTCGCGGAGCGGCTGTCGATCGCCGTGCTCGTCGCCTCGGCGATCTTCCAGCTGGCCTCGGGCCTGGCCAACGTCACCGGGTGGTACCCCTGGGCCTTCTCGTTCCGCCCGACCCACTACGCCCTGGCCTGGGTGGCGATCGGCAGCCTCGTCGTGCACGTCGCGGTGAAGCTGCCGCTCATCCGCAGCGCGCTGGGCGCCGACGTCGACGAGGGGCTCGAGCAGGAGGGCCCGCCCGGGGCCCTGTCGCGGCGCGGGCTGCTCGGGGCGACCTGGGCCGCCGCGGCGGTCGCCGTCGTCGCCACGGCCGGCAACACCGTCCCGTGGCTGCGGAAGGTGTCGGTGCTCGCCACGCACACCGGCGACGGGCCGCAGGGGCTGCCGATCACCCGGTCCGCCAAGGCGGCCGGCATCGAACCCGAGGCCGTCGGGGCGGCGTACGTCCTGGAGGTCGTGCGCGGCGAGCGGACGGTCACCCTGAGCCGCGAGGACCTGCTCGCGATGGAGCAGCAGACGCGCACGCTGCCGATCGCCTGCGTCGAGGGCTGGTCGGGCACGGCCGACTGGACGGGGGTGCGGCTGCGGGACCTCATCGACCTGGTCGAGGCGCCGCTCGGCTCCGACGTCCAGGTCACCTCGCTGCAGCAGCGCGGGGCGTTCAGCCGCTCGGTCCTCCAGGGCGGCTTCGTCGACGACGAGCGCACCACGCTCGCCTTGGCCATCAACGGCGAGACGCTGAACCTCGACCACGGCTACCCGGCTCGCATCATCGCGCCCAACCGGCCCGGGGTGCTGCAGACGAAGTGGGTCACCCGGCTGGAGGTGCAGGCGTGAGGACCGGGCTCGCTCCGAGGATCGCCCTCGGCGCCGTCGGCGTCCTCGTCGCGGCGTACGGCGCGTGGCTGCTGCTCAGTCGCCAGGACGCCGAACAGCTGCGCAGCGCGGCCGTCTGGCTCGTCGCCGGCGTCGTGCTGCACGACGTGGTGCTCGCCCCGGTCGTCGTGGTGCTCGGCCTCCTCGTCTCCCGCGTCGTGCCTCCGGTGGCGCGGGCGCCGATCGCGGCCGGGGCGATCGTCCTCGGGAGCGTGACCCTGCTCGCCGTACCGGTGCTGGGGAGGTTCGGCGAGCGCTCCGACAACCCGTCGCTGCTCGACCGCGACTACACGGCCGGCTGGCTGGTGCTCGCCGCGGTCGTCCTGGTGGCGGTCGTCGTGGCGACCCTGGCGCGGGCGCGACGTCGCCGGCAACCACCCTCCTAGGCTCACCCGCAGGGGTGATGGAGGCAGGTGTGCGACCGTTCGTCACCGGTTACCTGGCGGGTGCCTCATGCTGGTGCGGTCAGCGGGGGTGGCCTGATCGCGATCCACCCTGGGAGAACGACGACGATGTCCTTGCCCGACCGCGAGACCACTGAGTTCGCCGTATTCGTCGATCTCACGGCGCCCAAGGCGCTCGAGCTGGCGACCCTCCTGCTCGGAGACGTCGTGGAGGCCGAGCACCTGGTGCGGCACTGCTACCGCCAGGCCTGGCTCGAGCGCGAGCTGCTCGCCGACCTGCCGCACGCGCGCATCAGCCCCCGCGCGTGGTTCCTCGCCAACGTGCGCGACGCCGCCCCGCAGTGGTCGCTCGCGTCCGTGCGCCCGCTCACCGGCTGAGGTCCTCGGCGCGGCGGTCCGGAGGCGCATCGACCCCCTGTCCGTGCTCGATCGCCCAGACCACCGCCTCGGAGCGCCGGGCGACCCGGATCTTGCGGTACGCGATCCGGATGTAGGTCTTGACGGAGTTGACGCTGAGGTGCTCCGCCTCGGCGATCATGTCGTTGGTCTCTCCTGCGGCAACCCGCCGCAGCACGCCGAGCTCGCGCCCGGTGAGCGGAGTCAGGCGCTCGGAGACCGCGGGCGGCCGTGGGTGCACCCGGCGTGAGACGTCGCGCAGGACCCCGGCCAGCTCGGCGGCCCGCACGTGCTCGGGGACCACCGCCCTCGCGCCGAGGACGAGAGCACCGCGGGCGAGCGCCTGGTGGCTCCTGCCCGTCAACCCGACCACCGGGACACCGTCGACCACCAGCCGGCGCAGCCAAGGACGCAGGTCCTCGTCCGTCAGCGAGGCGAGGTCCACGACGGCCAGGTCGACGTCGTCCGCCGGGCGGTCGGGGTCGACGTCGAGCACGGGGACGGCGTTGCCCCGCACGAGCATGCGGGCCACTCCGGTCGTGACCAGCGGGTGCGGCGAGACGACCCCGACTCGCAGTGGGCCCGGCATGGACCCAAGAAGGCCACGTCGCGGCAGGTCGGCGCTGCACCCCGGGACCTCGACCGCGCTGAGCGGACGGCCCGCCCGCGTTCGACGGCTGTTCACGGCTGCCGGCAGCCTCGGGTCCTCCGTTCGAGATCGCCCGAAAGGGTGAGCACCCGGGTGTGGCCTCCCCGACGCCCTAGCGTCGTTGCGCCCCGGACCCGTCTGCGAACCCGTAGGACGGACACCGGCTGACGAGGCCGGGCCGCCGGGGTCACCAGTCGTCCGAGTCGCGAGGGGAGCTGCCACCGATGCCCGTGCCGTCGACCTACCGGCCCACCCACGATCCCACCGAGGCCGAGCAGATCGTCGGCGACCTCTACCTCCCTCACCGGCTGCACCTGCCCCCCGGCGTGAACGACGTGCAGCTCGAGCTGTCCGCCGCGCACTTCGGGCAGGTCACCGCGGGGGTCCTCGGCTACGGCAGGGCCGTCGGGATGACGACTGAACCGCTCGTCGACTTCCACGTCGACCTCCCGCTGCGCGGCACGGTGGTGCTCGACGACGGCCGGGGCTCCCGGACCGTCGCCACCCCCGGTCACGCCGGCGTCTTCGACCCCGGGGCGCCCGCCTCGCTCGACTGGTCCGCGGACAGCAAGCAACTCTGCCTGATGATGCCCCGCAGCGTCGTGGAGCGAGAGCTCGAGTGGGTGCTCGGCCGGTCGTTGCCGACGCCCCTGTCGTTCCACTTCGACCTCGACCTGCGCACCGGCCCGGGTCGGGGGTGGTGGTCGGTGCTGCGTCTCGTCCTGGACGAGATCACGCGGCCCTCCGGCCTCGTGGAGCGTCCAGGAGTGGTGCGCCACGTCGAGGCCGTCGTGCTCGAGGGGCTCCTGCAGGCCCAGCCGCACAACCTGACGGGGCTGCTGCTCCGCGAGGAGGACCGACCCGGGTCGGCCGGCACGGTCGCCCGGGCCGTGCAGCTCCTGCGCGACCGTCCGGCCGAGGCCTGGACCACCGCCCGGCTGGCCACGGAGGTCCACCTCGGGGTCCGGGCGCTGCAAGAGGGGTTCAAGCGTGACCTGAACACCTCGCCGATGGGCTACCTGCGCATCGTGCGGATGCACGCCGCCCAAGTGGCGCTGCTGTCCTCCGACCCCGGCACGACCTCCGTGCGCGAGGTCGCCGCCCGGCACGGCTTCCTGCACGCGGGTCGCTTCGCGGCGGCGTACCAGCGGACCTACGGCGAGCTCCCGTCGGCAACGCTGCGCCGCTCGAGCTGAGACCTCACCCCTCTGGGGCGCATCCGCGGTGACGTCGGGGGCACCGCCCACGTCATGGAGACCAGGATCCGGCTCACAGTCGACGGGCGCCAGCGTGAGACGAGCGTCGACACGCGGACCACGCTGCTCGACCTGCTGCGCGAGCGCCTCGACGTCACCTCGCCCAAGAAGGGCTGCGACCACGGTCAGTGCGGCAGCTGCACGGTCCTGCTCGACGGGCGCCGCCACCTCACCTGCCTCGCGCTCGCCGTGGCGTACGACGGCTCGGAGGTCGTGACCGCCGCGGGCCTGACCGGCTCCGAGGGGGACGACGAGACCCTGCACCCGGTGCAGCAGGCCTTCCTCGACCACGACGGCTACCAGTGCGGCTACTGCACGCCGGGCCAGGTCTGCTCGGCGGTCGGCGTGCTGCGCGAGCTCGGGGAGGGCCACCCCAGCCACGTGACCGAGGACCTCACCGGCCCGGTGGCCGCCGACGACGACGAGCTGCGGGAGCGGATGAGCGGCAACCTCTGCCGCTGCGGTGCCTACCCCGGCATCCTCGCCGCGGTGCGCGAGGTCGCGGGTCAGCCGGCGGGTGGGATCGCATGAGGGAGCTGGACTACCACCGCGCCGACGACGCGGCCGGCGCGGTGGCGCTGGTGAGCGGCGACCCCGAGGCGAGCTTCCTCGGCGGCGGCACCAACCTCGTCGACCACCTCAAGCTCGGGGTGGCCCGGCCGCGGGTGCTCGTCGACATCAGCCGGTTGCCCCTGGACCAGGTGGAGGAGGTCGAGCTCCCCGGTGACAGCGGCGGCGGGCCCGGGCTGCGCGTCGGCGCCAACGTCCGCAACAGCGACCTCGCCGCCCACCCGGCCGTGCGCTCCGGCTGGCCGGTCGTGTCCCGGGCGCTGCTCGCCGGTGCGTCGGGGCAGCTGCGCCACCAGGCCACGACGGGTGGCAACCTGATGCAGCGAACCCGGTGCGTCTACTTCCAGGACGTCACCACGGCGTGCAACAAGCGCGAGCCCGGCTCGGGCTGCTCCGCCATCGGCGGCTACGCGCGCTACAACGCCGTGCTCGGGGCCAGCGAGCACTGCGTGACCGTGCACCCCTCCGACCTCGCCGTCGCCCTGGCCGCGGTCGACGCGGTCGTCGTGGTGCTCGGCCCCGACGGGGAGCGGCGCGTGCCGTTCGAGGAGCTGCACCGGCTCCCCGGCGACGCCCCCGAGCGCGACACCACCCTCGCCCACGGCGAGCTGATCACCGCGGTGGAGCTGCCCGCGAGCGCGGCCGCCGCCACCTCGACCTACCACAAGGCGCGCGACCGGGCGTCCTACGCTTTCGCCCTCGTCTCGGTCGCCGCGGCGCTCGAGCTCGACGAGGCCGGCCGGGTCGCCGACGTGCGCATCGCCTGGGGCGGCATCGCCCACAAGCCCTGGCGCGCCCGTGTCGCCGAGCAGGCCCTGCTCGGCGCCGAGCCCACCGAGGAGCGGGTCGCCGCGGCCTGCGCCGACGAGCTGGCGGACGCCCGCACGAGCGAGGGCAACGCCTTCAAGGTGCCGATGGTCACCGCCGCCACGCAGCACGTGCTGCAGAGCCTGCAGGGAGGACGGCGATGAGCGCCGTGGAGCAGCCCGTCACCCCTCTCGAGCGCGACGCGATCCGCTCGGTCGGCACCGCGCACCCGCGCGTCGACGGCCCCCTCAAGGTCGCCGGGCGCGCGGCGTACGCCGTGGAGCACCGGGAGGCGCCGTACGACGCGCGGCCGCTGCACGCCTGGCTCGTGCAGTCGACCGTCGCCCGCGGCCGGGTGCTCGCGGTCGACGCCGCCCGGGCGGTGGCGCACCCCGGCGTCGTCTCCGTGCTCGACCACACCAGCGCCCCGCGGCTCCAGGAGGGCGAGGATCGCGAGCTGGAGGTCCTCCAGGACGACCGCGTCGACTTCCGCGGCCAGATCGTGGCGGTGGTCCTGGCCGAGACCTCCGAGGCGGCCCGCGAGGCGGCCGGGCTGGTCGAGGTGGCCTACGACGAGCAGTCGCACCAGGCGGCGTTCGAGGAGACCGAGGACACCTACGAGCCCGAGACGGTCAACCCCGAGATGCCGGCGCGCACCGAGGAGGGCGACGTCGACGGCGCGCTCGCCGGGGCCGCGGTGGTCGTGGACGCGACCTACGAGACGCCGGTCGAGCACAACAACCCGCTCGAGCCGCACGCCGCGATCGCGCACTGGGACGGTGAGGTGCTGACCCTCGCCGACTCGACCCAGGGCGTGCACCCGGTCGCGCAGACGCTGGCCCCGCTGCTGGGCCTCGAGCAGGCGCAGCTGCACGTCGTCGCGCCGTACGTCGGCGGAGGCTTCGGCAGCAAGGGCGTGCCGCACGCCCCGGAGATGGCGGTCGTGCTCGCCGCGATGACGCAGCCCGGCCGCGCGGTCCGGCTGGCGGTGACGCGGCAGCAGATGTTCGCGCTGACCGGCCACCGCACGCCGACGCGCTCGCACTTCCGCCTCGGTGCCGACGCCGACGGCCGTCTCGTCGCGATCGAGCACGAGGTGCTCGAGCCCACGTCGCGGTGGAAGGAGTTCGGCGAGCAGACCGCCGCGCCCACCCGGATGATGTACGCCGCGCGCAACCGCCGCACCGGCCACCGCCTGGTGCCCCTGGACGTCGCCGTGCCGTCCTGGATGCGGGCGCCGGGGGAGATGCCGGGGATGTTCGCCCACGAGGTCGCGATGGACGAGCTGGCTGTCGCCTGCGGGCTCGACCCGATCGAGCTGCGCGTCCGCAACGAGCCCGACGTCGACCCCGAGACGGGCAAGCCGTTCAGCCGCCGCGGGCTCGTCGACTGCCTGCGCCGCGGGGCGGAGCGGTTCGGCTGGTCCGAGCGGCCGGCCGAGGCCCGCGCCACGCTCGAGGGGGACTGGTGGGTCGGCACCGGCGTCGCGGCCGCGACGTACCCCGCGATGCTGAACCCGGGCAACGAGGCCCGCATCAGCGCCGCGGACGGCGGTCACTACGACGTGGCGATCGGCGCCGTCGACATCGGCACCGGTGCGCGCACCGTGCTGCAGCAGATCGCCGCCGACGCGCTCGGCGTCGACGCCTCCTGCATCCGTCTGCGCATCGCCGACACCGACCTGCCGCCGGCCACGGTGGCGGGCGGCTCCTCGGGCACGGCGTCGTGGGGCGCGGCGATCGTCGCCACCGCCCAGCGCTTCCGCGCCGACCACGGCGACGCCCCCGACCCGGGCGTGTGGACCCAGGCGGAGGCGACCGACGCGCAGAGCGAGGACCACGCGCTGCACTCCTTCGGTGCGTCCTTCGCCGAGGTGCGGGTGCACCGGTGGACCGGCGAGGTGCGGGTGCCGCGCCTGCTCGGGGTCTACTCCGTGGGTCGGGTCATCAACCCCGTCACCGCCCGCTCCCAGCTGATCGGCGGGCTGGTCATGGGGATGTCGGTCGGGCTGTTCGAGGAGTCCTACCGCGACCCGCGCACCGGACACGTCGTCACCCAGGACCTGGCGACCTACCACGTGGCCTCGCACGCCGATGTGCGCGACCTCCAAGTCGAGTGGCTCGACGAGGAGGACCCGCTGGCCTCGCCGGTCGGCGGGCGCGGCATCGGCGAGATCGGCGTCGTCGGCACCGCGGCCTCGATCGCCAACGCGGCGTTCCACGCCACCGGGACGCGCGTGCGGTCGATCCCGGTGACGGCCGACCGCTTCCTCTAGGGGCCGCTCAGTCGCTCCCGCGGACCGCGAGCCCGACCAGCCCGAGGGCGACGGCGTCCTCGACGACGGCGCCCTGCCAGGTCCAGCCGCGGTCCTCGGCGGCCTCGCGCCAGGCGGCGCCGAGGACGGCGCCGGCGCTCGCGCCGAGCACGCCGGCCAGGGCCGGCAGCCACGGCGAGCGGTCCTCGCGGGCGGCCAGCGCGGCCCCGCCGATGGCGCCGGCACCGAGGCGGCTCAGCTGGCCGGGCACCTCGAGCCGGCTCGGGGTGGCGGGGAGCTTGTCGCCGACGAGCTCGGCGCCGGCGAGCCCCGTCGTCAGCACGGCCCGCGCGGTGCCGCCGCTGGCCAGGGCCGGGGCGAGCACGCCCATCGAGGCGCGCGACCCGGTCGCGGCGCCGAGGGCGGTGCTGCGCAGCAGCGAGCCGATCGTCACGGGGCGGCGCTCGGCCTCGCGCTCGTCCTCGAAGCGGGTGAGCGTCCAGTGCACGCCGGCGCCGAAGGCGAGGTGGGGCCAGGCGTCGCGGGCCCAGTCGCTCGCCGTCCAGCCGCGGGGGTCGGCGACGCCGGCGAGCGCCATCGGTCCGTCGGTGGCCGCCATGGCCGCGGCCCCGGTGGCGGCGATCGCCACGGGTGCGGGCAGCTTCAGTCCCAGGCGGCGCAGCACGCTCGCGCCGACACCGACGGCGAGCCCGGCCGCGAGCCCGCCGAGCTGGCCGTACGCCGAGCGGCGGCTCTCGTCGTCCGGCAGCTCGGCACCGGCGCGTCTGGCGAGGGCGAGCACGGTGCGACCGGGGGAGTCGCTGGCCGGGCGCCCGGTGAGCGCCATGTCGAGGTAGCCGGCGGTGTCGAGCGCCGTCGTGCCGAGGGCGCCGGCCACGAGGCCGCGGGTGAGCGTCGAGAGACGGGAGGTGGTCACGGTCGTCAGTACCCGCCCGAGGTCCGGCTCAGGGCGGGAGCGCTGACGCCGCCGTTGCGGTCGACGGAGGTCTTGTCGCCCTGGATCACGCCGATGAGCACGAAGACGCCGCCCACCACCACGATGAACAACAGCACGATGAGGAAGACCAGGAGTCGTCTGTTCACGACTGCCCGGTAACCGGTGGTGGTGGCGCCTACCGCCGCCAGGGCAGCCGCGCGTGGAACAGGGCCGCGCGGGCGGCGTTGGACCCGGCCGCGCCGTGCACCCCGCCGCCGGGGTGAGCCGAGGCGGAGCCGAGGTAGAGGCCGGGCACGCCGGTCTCGGCGCGGCCGCGGCCGGGCACGGGGCGGAAGATCAGCTGCTGGTGCAGCTGCTGGGTCCCCCCGCCGACGGCCCCTCCGATGAGGTTGGCGTTGCGTGCCTCGAGCTCCTTCGGACCCAGCACCCGCCGGCTCAGCACGCGGGAGCCGAAGCCGGGCGCGAGCTGCTCGAACCGCGCCTGCATGCGGTCGCCGAACCGCTCGAGGTCGTCGTGGTCCCAGGTGCCCTTGACGCCCCCCGTGGGCCCGTCCTCGCCGGCGTCGCGTCGGCTGTGCTGCGGCACGTGCGTGTAGGCCCACAGCGACTCGGTGCCGGCGGGGGAGCGGGTGGGGTCGCTGGTGGTCATCTGGCCGGCCAGCATGAACGGCGCCGCGGGCACCTCGCCGCGGGTGACCTGGCCCCAGGCCTCGGCCATCTGCTCGACGGAGTCGGCGACGTGCACCGTCCCGGGGGCGTACGCCGGGGTGCTGGCCCACGGCACCGGCCCGTCGAGGGCCCAGTCGACCTTCACCGTGGCGGCGTCCATGGCGAAGCGGCGCATCCCGCGAGCGACGGTGCGGGGCACGTGCTCGGGTGCGAGTAGGCGGCCGAACAGGTGCGGCGCCGCCACGTCGGCGACGACCGCGCGCCGGGCGTGGAAGCGCTCGGCGCCGACGCGGACCCCGCTCGCGCGACCACCCTCGACGTCGATCGCGGTGACCTCCGCGTCGCAGCGCAGCTCGCCGCCCAGGGCGACGAAGCGGCGTGCCATCGCGCCGGAGAGCTGACCCGCGCCGCCGACGGGCACCGGGAAGCCGACGGTCTGGCCGAGCAGGGCGAGCAGCAGCCCGAGCAGCCCCGACCCGGGCGCCTCGAGCGGGATGTCGGCGTGCCCGGCGTTGCCGGCGATGAGCAGTCGTGGGGCCGGGCCGCCGAACCGGCTCTGGCCGAGCTGCAGCGCGGGGGTCAGGAGGTCCTGCACGAGCCCGAGCCCGCCGGCCCTCGGCAGCCGGGCGAGGAGCCCGAGCCCGGCGCGCACCGGCGGGAACGGCGCCAGGATCGCCTGCACCAGCTGGTCGCCGACGGTGTCCCACTGCCGGCAGAGCTCGAGCCACGCCTCGCCGTCGCCGGGGTGCGCCTCGTCGGCGAGCCGGGCGGTGATCTCGCGGTCGCGGTGCATCAGCGCCCAGGCGCCGTCGGGGGTGGGGTGGCCCAGGACGGCCGGCGCGTGGCTCCAGCGCAGCCCGTGGCGCTCGAGGCCGAGCCCTCGGATCGTCGGCGAGGCGGCCGCCAGGGGGTAGAACGCGCTGAACGTGTCGTGCACGAACCCGTCGTGCACCTCCCCGGAGCTCGCGACCGCGCCGCCCACCTCGGGCTGGGCCTCGAGCAGCAGCACCGACCAGCCGCGGTCGATCAGCAGGTTGGCGGCGACCAGACCGTTGGGTCCGGCGCCGACCACCACCGCGTCGTACGACGAGCCGCGGGTCGTCACCGTGGCCGCTGCTGACGTCGTTCGGCGAGGTAGGCGAGGCGGCGGAGCGCCTCGGTGTTGCGCCACGCCAGGACCGGGTCCTGCAGCGGCTTGGGCACGAGGACGCCCGGACCGCTCACCGCCTGCTCACGGATTTCCACGTCGGTCTGCACGTCGGTCTGCACCGTCTCCACGCCGGCACCGGTACCCGTCGGGCGGTGCGGGGTCAGGACCACGGTCACCTTCGCCTCACCGGCGGGCCAGCCGCGGGCCTTCAGCACGATCTTCGCGCCGGGCTCCGACTCCAGCACCTCGGTGCTGTCGTCGAGCAGGAACGGCCAGGACCCGACGGAGTGGTGCAGGTGGCTGCCCGCGGCCGGCCAGGTCGCGTCGACCTCGCGCATCCGCGAGGCCCCCACGACCCAGAGGGGGTAGAGCCAGCCGTCCGACAGCACCTCCCAGACCTGCTCGGGGGTGGCGTCCACGACTCGGTGGTTGCTGCTCATCCGGCGCGGGTATCCGAGCCCCCGGGCCCCACACACCCCTCTGGGGAGGAAACACCCTCTGGGGTGAGGGTCACCCCGGCGGGTGGTGGACACCCCCACCTCGTGTCGACCCTCAGCCCCTCCGCCCCCCTCCGGGCGCCGGTCCCCACACCCGACCCCGGGCCCGGTCTCGTCGTGGCGTCCGTGCCCGCCGGACACGTCTACGTGCGTCACCTGAGCCCCCTCGGCGGGGCTGCCCCCGGTGCTCACAGCGTGACGCGGCTCGCCGACCCCGATCCCGACGACTGGGCGCAGGCCGCCCAGGGCCGCTGGTGGCCGCCGGCGATGCTCGAGCCGGCGTGGGTGCGCACGCACGCGCGGGCCCGCGGGGTCGACGTGGTCCACCTGCACTTCGGCTTCGACTCCCGCACCCCGGCCCAGCTCGCCTCGTGGGTCGACGAGGTCCACGCGGCCGGGGCGGCCCTGGTCTTCACCGTCCACGACCTGCGCAACCCCCACCACCCCGACCGGGCCCGGCACGACGCGCAGCTCGACGTGCTCGTGCCCGCCGCCGACGCACTGGTCACCCTCACCCCCGGCGCGGCGGCGGAGATCCGCCGCCGGTGGGGCCGTGCGGCGAGCGTGGTCCCGCACCCCCACGTCGTCCCCCTCGCCGACATCGAGCGGGCCGCCCAGGCTCGGGCCCGCCGGCGGACCGGGCAGTTCCGCGTGGGCGTTCACGTCAAGAGCGTGCGGGCCAACTCCGACCCGCTCACCGTGCTGCCCGTGCTGGCCGAGGTGCTCGCCGAGCTGCCCGGCGCGGTGCTGCAGGTCGACGCCCACCGCGACTCCGGCCTCGACGAGCAGCTGGCCGGTCTCGCCCGGCTCCGCCACGTCGACCTGCGCGTGCACGACTGGTTCGACGACGACGCGTTCCACAGCTACCTGCACTCCCTCGACGTCTCCGTGCTGCCCTACCGCTTCGGCACCCACTCGGGCTGGCTCGAGGCGTGCCGCGACGTCGGCACGACCGTCGTGGCGCCCACGTGCGGCTACTACGCCGAGCAGGGACCGGTGCTCGACTTCCGCCTCGACGAGGCTGGCTTCGACCCCGAGTCGCTCGCCCGCGCCCTCGTGACGGCGTACGACGAGCGCCCGCGGTGGGGCGCCAGCGCGGCCGAGCGGCGCGTGCAGCGCGCCGAGGTCGCCGCGGCCCACGACCGGGTCTACGCCGCGGCTCTCGACGCAGCGCGGGCGGCTCGCTGATGCGGATCGCCGTCATCGCCTCGAGCCGGTTCCCCGTGGCGGAGCCGTTCGCCGGCGGCCTCGAGGCGTGGACCCACATGCTCGTCACCGAGCTGCACGCGCGCGGCCACGAGCTGACGCTGTTCGCCGCACCCGGCTCCGACCCCGACCTCCCGGTGCGGACGCTCGACGTGCCGGCGTGGGAGCCCAGCGAGGTGGCGCTCGCCGACGTGAACTCGCCCTCGCGCACCTGGATGCACGAGCACCACGCCTACCTCTCGCTCATGCTCGAGCTCTCGCAGCGCAGCGACATCGACGTCGTGCACAACTCCAGCCTCCACCACCTGCCGGTGGCGATGGCCCACCTGCTCGACGCGCCGATGGTGACGACGCTGCACACCCCTCCGCTGCCGTGGCTGGAGTCGGCGCTCGCGCTGCGCCGCGACGCCGGGGTGTTCGTGGCGGTCAGCCGGCGCACCGCCGAGGAGTGGCAGCACGTCGTCCCGGCGCGCTACGTCCACAACGGCGTCGACGTGCGCCGCTTCACGCCCGGGTTCGGTGGCGGCCCGGCCGTGTGGACCGGTCGCCTGACCGCCGAGAAGGCGCCGCACGAGGCGATCCGGGCGGCGCGGCTCGCCGGGGTGGAGCTGGTGCTCGCAGGCCCGGTCGCCGACGAGGCCTACGTCGAGCGCGAGGTGCGCCCCCTGCTCGGTCCCGACGTCCGCTACGCCGGCCACCTGCGCCGCGCCGAGCTCGTCTCCCTGCTCGGCAGCGCCTCGGTCGCGGTCACCACGCCGGCCTGGGAGGAGCCCTACGGCCTGGTCGCCGCCGAGGCGATGGCGTGCGGCACCCCCGTGGCGGCGTACGCGCGCGGAGCCCTGCCCGAGCTCGTGCCGCCCACCGCCGGCCGGCTCGCCGCCCCCGGCGACGTCGAGGGGCTCGCGGCCGCGATCGTCGAGGCGCGGGGGTGCGACCGCCGGGCCGTGCGCGAGCACGCCCTGCAGCACTGCTCGCTCAGCCGCATGGTCGACGAGTACGAGGCGCTCTACACCTCGCTCACGGACCGCCGCGTCGCGTGAGCGTCGGATGATCGGCTACTACGTCCACCACCACGGCCACGGCCACCGCCACCGGGCGCTGGAGGTCGCCCGGGTGCTGACCGAGCGGGGCGAGACGGTCACCGGCCTCTCCTCCCTCCCGGCACCGGACGGGTGGCCGGGCCCGTGGGTCCAGCTGGCCCCCGACGCGGAGACCGGCGACCGGGAGCCGCTCGCACCCACCGCGGGCGGGCGGCTGCACTGGGTGCCGCTCGGCCACGCGGGCCTGCGCTCGCGCTCGGCCACGGTCTCGGCCTGGATCGACGGCACCGCCCCGTCGGCGGTCGTCGTCGACGTCTCGGTCGAGATGGCGCTGCTCGTGCGTCTGCACGGGGTGCCGGTGGTGACGCTGGTGCAGCCGGGGGAGCGCGGTGACGCGGCGCACCGGCTCGGCTACGACGTCGCCGACGCCCTCGTCGGCTGCTGGCCGCCCGAGGCCGGCGGGACGGGGGCAGGCATGCTGCGCGGGCTCGCACCGGCCGTCGTCGCCCGCGTGCAGCCGGTCGGGGCGCTCTCGCGCTTCCCGGTGAGGGAGACCTCCGGTCGGGCACCCGGCCGCCGGGTCGTGCTCCTCTCCGGCTCGGGCGGCAGCGCGCTCGACGCGACCGGTCTCGCCGCCGCCCGCGCCGAGACCCCGGGGTGGGAGTGGACGGTGCTCGACGCCCGACTCGGCGCGTGGGTCGACGACCCGCGGGCTGCGCTGTGCGACGCCGACGTCGTGATCACCCACGCCGGGCAGAACGCCCTCGCCGAGGTCGCCGCCTCCCGCACGCCCGCCGTGGTCGTCGCCCAGGACCGCCCCCACCGCGAGCAGGAGGTCACCGCCGACGTGCTGGCCCGCGGCCCGTGGCCGGCGGTCGTCGCCGACGCCTGGCCCGGCCGCGACTGGGCCCGCCTGCTCGAGCGGGCCGCGGCGCTCGACGGCGCCGGCTGGACGGGCTGGTGCGACGGACGTGCGGCGGAGAGGTTCGCCGACCTGGTCCTGGGAGCGGCGCTGGAGGCGGGCCGGTGAGCGTCGCGGTGGTGACGATCGCCCACGGCCGCCACGCGCACCTGCGCGCCCAGCACGCCTCGCTCGCTGCAGGCACCGCGCGTCCCGACCACTACGTGCTGGTCGCCATGGACGACCCCGACCTGGCGGCCGTGGAGCTCGACGGACTGCGCCGACACGTCGTCCACCTTGCCGCCGAGCCGCTCGGGCTGCCGCTGGCCCGCGCCCGCAACGCCGGAGTGCGCCGCGCGCTCGCCGCCGGTGCCGACGTCGTGGTGCTCCTCGACGTCGACTGCGTCGCCGGACCCGGCCTCGTGGCGGCGTACGCCGAGGCGGCCCGCAGGGTGCCCGACGCGGTGTGGAGCGGGCCGGTGACCTACCTGCCCCCACCGCCCCCGGAGGGCTACGACCTCGACGGGCTCGCGTCGCTCGACGCCCCCCACGCGGCCCGACCCGACCCCGGTCCGGGTGGCACTCTGCTCGACACCGACCCACGGCTCTTCTGGTCGCTGTCCTTCGCGCTCACCGCCGAGGCGTGGGAGCGGTCGGGCGGCTTCTGCGAGGACTACGTCGGCTACGGCGGGGAGGACACCGACTTCGGCGAGACGGTGGTGCAGCGGGGGCTGCGCCACGCCGTCACCGGCGACGCCCGGGCCTACCACCAGTGGCACCCCGTCTCCGCGCCGCCGGTCGAGCACCTCGACGACGTGCTGCGCAACGGCGCGACGTTCGCCGCCCGGTGGGGCCGGTGGCCGATGGAGGGCTGGCTGACGGCGTTCGAGGAGCGCGGGCTGGTCGAGCGCACCCCGACGGGCTGGGCGCGGACCGGGGCGGGTACCCGCTCCTCATGAGCGGACACAAGCCCCCGAAGGGCGTGCAGGAGACCGGTCAGCGCGCGGTGCGGTGGATCGAGGACGGCAAGGCGGGTCGCAACTTCACCGACGTCGGCGAGCACCGGGCGCACCAGCTCGCCGACGGCGAGGAGCTCAGCGACGAGGACGTGAAGAAGATGAAGGCCTACTTCGCCCGCCACAGCGTCGACAAGGACGCCGAGGGCTTCACGCAGGGCGGTGACGGCTTCCCGTCACCGGGTCGCGTGGCCTGGGACGCCTGGGGCGGCGACGCGGGCGAGCGGTGGGTGAAGGGGATCGACGTCTAGGACCTGGCTCAGGGCCGGAACCCGTGGTCGATGCCCCACAGGATCGCCTCGGAGCGGCTCGCGACGCCCATCTTGCGGTAGGCCGTGCGGATGTAGGTCTTGACCGAGTTGATGCTGAGGAACAGCGTCCGGGCGATCTCGGCGTTGCTCAGCCCGCTGGTGATGAGACAGACCATCTCGGACTCGCGCGAGGTCAGGCCCTCGGCCTCGCCGGGCCACGCGACCATCTCCTCGGCGGGGGTGTCCCGCTCGCGCCGAGGCAGCGGGAGGCTGCCGCCGCGCTGGACGGTCTCGGCGGCGACGACGATGGCCTCGCCGTCGACGGTCTTGGGGAGGTAGCCCACCGCACCGTGCACGAGCATCGCGTCGACCTGCTGGGGGTCGTCGACCCAGCTGTAGACGATCACCCGGGCCCGGGTGGCCTCGACGATCTCGCGCAGCCGCGCCTCGCGTCCGGGGTGGCCGAAGGGGTCGAAGAGGACGACGTCGGCCGCGCCGGGCGGCGGCAACTCCTCGGCGTACTCCGTGAGCAGCACGCGCTCGCGCAGGGGCTCGAGGAGGCGAGCGACGCCGGCCGTCACGACGGGGAAGTCGTTGACGACGGCCAGGGCGAGGCGCGGGGTCCCGGAGGGTGGCACGAGTCAGAGCGTAGTGGTGGCTGGGTACCTGCCTGCCATGAAGATCGCCAAGGCCGCCGCGTACGCCGGGATCGCCAAGAAGATCTACGACGAGGCCCGCAAGCCCGAGAACCAGCGCCGGATCAAGGCCGCGGTCGAGAAGGCGCGCGCCCGTCGCGGGAAGCGCTGAGCCCGGTCCCGGTCCGGGCTCAGCGTCGACCGTGGCTGGAGACGCCGCGCTGGACCGCCCACAGCACGGCGTCCGACCGGCGACGCACGCCGATGCGGCGGTAGAGCGAGCGGATGTAGGTCTTGACGGTGTTGATGCTGACGAACATCGCGGCCGCGATCTCGTGGTTGGAGAGCCCCGCCACGATGAGTCGCAGTACCTCGGCCTCACGCACGGTCAGGCCGGTCTGGCCGGACAGCACGGCGACCGTCACCTCCTGACGGGCGCGGAGGTCGACGCGGTGGCCGCCGTGGACCCGTCGCACCGTCGCGAGGAGCTCCTGCGCGGTGACCTCGGTGGTGACGACGTCCGCGACTCCGGCGGCGAGCGCGTCCTCGGTGAGATCCGAACGCCCCATCGGCTCGAGGCCGACGACGGCGACTCCGGAGCGCACGAGGTGCACGAGGTCCTGGGTGTCGACCGCCATCGCGGCGAGGTCGAACACGACGACGTGCTCGTGCCCGAGGTGTCCGTCGTGCGCCGCGACGTCGTCGAGGAGCACCTCTCGGGGGTCGCTCGTCAAGAGGTGGACGAGCCCCGCCCGCACCAGGGGGCGGCTGCTGACGACGGCGACTCGCACCGGCTGATCGGGCCTCACGCTGACGTTCTAAGACCCGGTGCGAACGACCCACAACACCGTCACCCCTGGGGGTGCTCTCCACCCGCGGGGGTGGGAGTGCCCCCGTCGGGCCCGGACACCGGCCCGGCATGAATCCCTGGGAGGACGGACCCGACCGTCGGCGGCACGTCGTCGTCACCGGGGCCAGCGGCAACGTCGGCCGGTCCGTCGTCGCCGAGCTGACCGCGGCCGGGCACCGGGTGACGGGGCTGTGCCGACGGCCGCCGGGCCCCGTCCCGGGCGGGGACCCGGGCGCCGACCGGGTCGCATGGCGCGCCGTCGACCTGACCGACGACGGAGCACTGCCCGTGCTGCGCTCGACGTTCGCCGAGACCGACGCGGTGGTGCACCTGGCGTGGGGCTTCCAGCCCTCGCACCGCCTCGACCTGCTCGAGGAGCTCGGCGTCGGCGGCACCCGCCGGGTCGCGCAGACCGCGCTGGAGGCCGGCGTACCGCACCTGGTGCACATGTCGTCGGTCGGGGTCTACTCACCTCGCACGAGCGACGAGCCCGTCGACGAGAGCTACCCGCGCGAGGGTGTGCCGACCTCGCCCTACAGCCGTCACAAGGCGGCCGCCGAGCGGCTGCTCGACGGTCTCGAGCAGGTCGCCGGGGGAGCGACGACGATCACCCGGCTGCGCCCGGGCATCGTGGGCCAGCGGGTCGCCGGCAGTGCGCTGCTGAGGTACGCCGTCCCGGGGCTGGTCCCCGCCTGGGTCCTCGGGTTCGTGCCGGTGCTGCCGATCGACCGCCGCCTCGAGGTGCAGCTCGTGCACGCCGAGGACGTGGCGGACGCCGTGCGCCGCGTCGTCGAGACCGGGGCCGGCGGCGCGTTCAACCTGGTCACCGCGCCACCGATCACCGCCGCCGACGTGGCCGCGGCGCTCGACGCGACCCCGGTGCACGTGCCGGCCGCCGCCCTGCGCGCCGTCGTCTCCGGGGCGTGGAAGGCGCGCGTCGAGCAGCTCGACCCCGGGTGGATCGACCTCGCCTGGTCGGTGCCACTGCTGAGCAGCGCCCGCGCCACCGACGAGCTCGGGTGGCACCCGCGCCACCAGGGCCACGCGGTGCTCGACGAGGTGGTCGAGGGACTCGTGACCGCCGCGAGCGGCGGCTCACCCGTGCTGCGTCCTCGCACGGTGCTCGGCACCGTGCGCGCCGCACTCCACGACGGACCCGTGCACAGGAGGGCAGCGCCATGAGCGACCGGACGACCGAGGACCCGGAGGCCGACGAGAAGGTCGACTCACCCACCGACCTCGACGGGCACTCGTGGGCCTACGTGCTCCGCAAGACGGCCCGCGAGTTCAGCTCCGACCAGTGCACCGACCTCGCGGCGGCGCTGACCTACTACGCCGTGCTCGCGCTGTTCCCCGCGGCTGTCGCGCTGACCTCGCTCCTCGGCCTGGTCGGCCAGGGCACGGAGGCCGTCGACCAGGTGCTCGACATCCTGCGCACGGTCGGGGCGGGCGGGGTCGTCGACAGCATCGGTCCGACCCGGCGCGACCTCAGCTCCTCGCAGGGTGTGGGACTCGGCCTGGTCGTCGGGGTGGCGGGCGCGCTGTGGTCGGCGAGCGGGTACGTCGGGGCGTTCGGCCGCGCGATGAACCGCGTCTACGAGGTCGGCGAGGGCCGGCCGGTGTGGAAGCTGCGCCCGGCGATGCTCGGGCTCACCGCCGTCCTCGTCGTGCTGGTCGCGCTCGCGCTGGCGGGGCTCGTCCTGTCGGGCCCGGTCGCCGACGCCGTCGGCTCCGCGCTGGGCCTGGGCGACACCACCGTGCTCGTCTTCACGATCGTGAAGTGGCCGGTGCTGCTCGCGATCGTCGTGCTCGTCGTCGCCCTGCTCTACTACGCGACGCCCAACGTCCGGCAGCCGAGGTTCCGCTGGGTCAGCGTCGGCGCGGTGCTGGCGATCGCCACCTGGGCGGTCGCCTCCGCGGCGTTCGGCTTCTACGTCGCGAACTTCTCCTCCTACGACAAGACCTACGGCGCCCTCGCCGGCGTCATCGTCTTCCTGCTCTGGTTGTGGCTGACCAACCTCGCGCTGCTCTTCGGCGCCGAGCTCGACGCCGAGCTGGAGCGGGGCCGCGAGCTGGTCTCCGGGCTGCCCGCCGAGGAGGAGATCCAGCTGCCGGCGCGGGACACCCGGGGCATCGAGAAGGCCGAGCAGAAGGAGCGCGAGGACGTGCGCCGTGGCCGGGAGCTGCGCGAGCAGGCCGAGAGCGACGAGCCCGCCGAGCGCGACTAGTCGTCGGCGTACGTCGCGAAGCGGCGCAGCAGCGACGCGGTGCGGCGCGGGTCCTCGGCGCTGCCGACGGCGACCTCGGCGGTGACGTGGTCGAGGTCGGGCAGTCCGGCCTGCCGGGCGATGCCGCTGCAGAACAGCGCCGCCTCGCGCACGATCTGCGGATCCATGACCAGCAGCGCCTCGAACCGGCGCGGACCGTGGTCGGTGCGGCGGCGCGGCAGCTCCCAGGCGACCAGGACGACGCTGAGCTGCGGGTCGTCACAGATGAGGGTCCACTCGTTGAGCATCGGCGAGTGGCGGGGCAGGGCCACCCGGGCCGGCTCGGCCTCGCCGAGCGTCTCGGGGAAGGCGCTGAACGCGACCGCGGTGCGTGCCGTGCGTGCCAGCTCGCGCCAGCGGTCGGCCGCGACCTCGAAGCTCTGCACGTCCTGGAACCCGCCGAACACGACGGGGGAAGAGGCGTGGGCCAGGCACTCGTCCTCGATGGCCGAGGTGAGCGCGCGCATCACGTTGAAGCTGACCGGCAGCACGTCGAGCTCGGGGTGGCGGGCCCGCAGCGTGGCGTACAGGGAGTCCGAGCCCACGCTCTCGCTGCGGCGGACGGCCGCGACGGCGGCCGCCAGGCTCAGACCCCGGGCGCGCTCGGCCTGCACGCGCTCGACCAGGACGGCGTCGGACTCGCGGTAGCGGCGCTGACCGCCGACGGAACGGACCGGGGTGGGGAAGCCCAGGCGGCGCTCCCAGGCGCGCAGGGTCGAGCTCGGGACGCCGGTGCGGGTCTCGAGGTCCCCGATGGTCAGCAGGTCGTTCATGGGCACGGTCACGGTCGGCAGTCCTCGTCCAGGTCGTGGGTCACGGCGCGGCGCGGGATCGCTGTGTGTATCGCTGTGGGTGTCGCTGTGGGTATCGCGGTGGGTTCTGCTGGTCCGCCATGATAGGACTTGAACACGGTGTGCAAGTCGGGTTCGCGAACCTGCGCAGTCCAACCGCACAGCGCCAGGTCTGGCTCGGCAGCGACGGCAGGAGGCACGTGCACTCGGTATCCACTCGGCCCGTCGTTCTCGTCGTCGGCGGCACCTCGGGCATCGGACTCGCGGTCGCGCAGCGCCTCGGCGCCCGCGACGGGGCCGACGCGCCCCACGTCGTGCTCGCCTCGCGCGACCGCGTCTCGCTCGCCCGCGCCGCTGCCTCGCTGCCGTTCGAGGTGGGTCCCGAGCAGCAGGTGGAGCTCGACGTCACCGACGCCGCCCAGGTCGAGCGCGCGGTGGAGCGGGTGCTCGACAGCCACGGCCGTCTGGACGCCGTCGTGACGAGCGCCCAGGTGATGGCCTACGGCGCGGTCGAGCAGGTGCCGCGCGAGGTGTTCGAGCACGTCGTGGCCACCGCTGTGCACGGCACGGCCAACCTCGCCCGCACGCTGCTCCCGCTCTTCCGCTCGCAGGGGCACGGCTCCCTGGTCGTCGTCGGCTCGCAGCTCGGCGAGATCCCCGTGCCGTGGATGTCGAGCTACGTCACGGCCAAGTGGGGCCAGATGGGCCTCGTGCGCTCCCTGCAGCTCGAGGTCGCCGACGCACCGCACGTGCACGTCAGTCTCGTCTCGCCCGGCGCGGTCGACACCCCGATCTACGCCCAGGCCGCGTCGTACGCCGGCAGCGCGGGGTCCGCGCCCCCGCCGGTCGTGAGCGCCGACCGCGTCGCCGCCGCGGTCGTCGACTGCCTCGAGCACCCGCGACGCCTGGTCCGGGTCGGGCCCGCCAACGGACCGGGCGTGCTCGCCCACCGGCTCGCCCCCGCGGTCTACGACCGCATTGCGCCGCTGCTCGTCCGTCTCGTCGTGCTGCGCGGACCGGCCCTGCCCGACCACGGCGGCAACGTGCTGCGGGCGCGTCCCGACGGCGAGGGCGTGAGTGGCGGCTGGACCCCCCTGGGCCGCCTCCGCCGCCCCGCGGGACGTGCCCGCTGGAAGAGAGGCGAGCGATGAGCCAGAAGCCCCCGCGCGTGGTCCTCGTGACCGGTGCCAGCAGCGGCATCGGACGCGCGACCGCGCTCCGCGCCGCCGAGAAGGGCGACCACGTCGTCCTCCTCGCCCGCCACGAGGACGACCTCGTCGAGCTCGCCGGGGAGTGTCGCGAGGCCGGGGCCGCCTCGGCCGAGCCCGCCGCCGCGGACGTCTCCGACGACGACCGGCTCGCCGAGGTCCTGGCGGGGATCCTCGACCAGCACGGCCGCCTCGACGCGGTCCTGCACTGCGCCGGCATCGTCACCTACGGCCGCACCGAGGAGGTCAGCCGCGAGGACTTCGAGCAGGTCGTCTCGACCAACCTGCTCGGCACCGCCTCGCTCGCGCGCCACGTCGTACCCGTCCTGCGAGAGCAGCGCCAGGGCGTCCTCGTCCTCGTCGGCTCCCTGCTCGGCCACATCGGCGTCCCCGAGATGACGCCGTACGTCGTCTCCAAGTGGGGGGTGCGCGCGCTCGCCCGCCAGCTCGTCATGGAGAACGCCGACCTGCCCGACGTCCACGTCGTCCACGTCTCGCCCGGCAGCGTCGACACCCCGATCTACGACAACGCCCTCGACTCCGCCGGCACCGTCAACACCCCGCCGCCGCCGGTGATCAGCCCCGAGCGCGTCGCCCGTCAGGTCTACGCCCAGATCGACCACCCGCGCAACGAGGTGCAGACCGCCTGGGCCAACTACCCGCTCATCTGGGCGTTCAGCTACGCCCCCGCCCTGTGGGACCGCCTCGCAGGGCCCGTCTTCCGCGCCGTGTCGCGCCGCTCGCAGGGCTCTGACTGAGCCCGCCCGTCCCGAGGAGAACTCCGCATGTCGATCGACCAGGCCCCGCGTCCGGGCACCGCCCGTCCCGACGGCCTCACCCCACGCGAGGTGCAGACACTGCGCCTGATCGGCGACGGGCTCACCAACGCCCAGATCGCCGCCTCGACCGGGCTGAGCATCAACACGGTCAAGACCTACGTCCGCAGCGCCTACCGTCGCCTGGACATCACGCTGCGCAGCGAGGCCGTCGCCTGGGCCGCGGCCAACCTGCCCCCGCGCTGAGGTCAGCAGCCCTCCCGCGCAGGGGGCTGGTGGTCTCCGTCGTGGGTGCGCAGGACCAGGCGCTGCGGGGAGCGCGCTTCGAGGTCGCGGGCGAGGATCCGGAGCTCGACGGCCGGCCACTGGTCGACCCACATGGCTCCGCCGGCGTTGCAGCCGTCCTCACGCCAGCCGATCCTGAACTCCACCGTGGTCGACTCGCCCGGCGCGAGCTCGCGGACGACGGGGAGCGTCGCGTCGATGTCGTCGAACGGCGACGGCTGCAGTGCGGGCGGCGCGGGACTCGGCTCCGCTCGCATCTCGCCGCCACCGCTGCGACCGGCGAACGGCACGCGCACCGCCTCGAGGTGGGCGGTCCACCGCGAGGTGTTGGTGATCCTCAGCCTCACCGAGCAGGCGAACCCCGGCCTCACGTCGATGGCGAGATCGCCCGCACGTGGATCGTCCGGGTCGACGAGGGACCGCGGGAGCCGGGTGAGCTCCGTGCCCGTGCACGTGGGTGTCCAGGTGACAGCCACCTGTGCTGCGCTCCGGCCCGCCTCGACCCACCACGCGCAGCCGAGCAGCAGTGCCAGCACGACGACGCCCACCGCGGCAGCGCGAGTGCGACGTGTCGTCATCGCTCGGCGGCGGCGGCGGCGGCGAGGTCGAGGCTGAGGGTCGTGAAGCCGGTGACCGGCCGGAACCCGAGGCATTCGTAGAGGCCCAGCGCCCCGGCGTTGTCCACCTCCGTCACGAGCGACAGCCGGCTCGCGCCTGCGGCCTCGCCCGCGCGCCGTACGGCGGTCACGAGCGCGCGCGCCACGCCCCGGCGCCGTGCTCTCGGGTCGACGTACAGGTCGCGCAGCTGCCAGGTCAGCCCGGCGCCGAGAGACGCAGGGACGGGGTGGGCGGTGGCGAGGCCGACGGGCTCGGTCCCGTCCTCCAGTGCGGCAGTGAAGACCGTCAGCAGCCCGGCCTCCGTCATCCGCGTCAGCCACCGCAGGGTCTGCGCCGCGTCCGCGGGCTGCCCGTAGTGGCAGCGGTAGGCATCGAAGACCTTGCTCGCCGCCGCCAGCGTCTCGGCGGTCTCGCAGGCGGTGACGACGGGAGGTTCTCCGAGCACCTGCAGATGATGACGGATCGGCGACAATGAGCGCGTGATCACCGACCCGTGGCCTGCGCGCTCGGGTCCCCTCCTGCTGCGTCATCCGGGGCCGGGAGAGCTCGACGACCTGCACGCGCTGCGCAACGACCCGGCGGCCAACCGGTTCATGCTGCGGACGTCGGTCGACGCCCCAGAGTTCCGCCGTGAGTGGCTCGAGGTGCCCGGCAGTGACACGGACTTCTCATGCGTGGCCGAGCTCGATGGGGCGCTCGTCGCAATGGGTTTCCTCGACGTGGTCGACGGTATGGGCCAGCCGGGCATGCCCCCGCGCACCGAGGGCGTGTTGGGCTACATCGTCGACCCGAAGCACTGGGGCCGAGGTATCGGTTCGGCGCTCGCTCGCGGACTGCTCGACGCGGCGTTCGGTCCTCTCGGGCTCCGCCGTGTCACCGCCAGCTGCAATGCCGACAACCCGGCGTCCGTGCGGATCCTCGAGGGGCTCGGCATGCGCCGAGAGCAGCACGGCGTGCAGGACTCCTGGCACGCCGACCTCGGCTGGATCGACGGCTACCAGTACGCCGTGCTGCGCAGCGAGTGGGACAGGCCCCACGCCGCCGATCACTGAGTGCCCCCCCGCTGATCGAGCAGCGAGCCCTGGCGAGAGTTGTCGAGACCCCTGAAGCTGAGCTGGGAGCCGACAGATCGGTGGTTGAGGAAGGACGAAGTCCTGTCTCGAAACCACCCGCCAGGCGTTCCAGGAGATTGTTTCCCGGCCGTCTCGGATCGTGGTCAACCAGGGCCTCGGCGAGGTCTGACTGTCGGTGGTGACCTCTAGCGTTTGACCCATGACGGAGCACCTCGATCACGAGCTCGCGCAGGCCGTGCTGGCCTCCGCGACTCGGGTCGTGCGTGCTCGCCGTCTCGTCGAGGTCGAGGACCTCGAGACCCTCGCCGCCTGGGCGGACCTGCACTCCGGACCGTCCGTGGGGAAGTGGGACGCGACGGTCGCCCTGGGAGGCCAGGGGACGCCGAAGGTGCGGGACCACTGCCTCGGTGAGATCGCGATCGCCCGCGGCACCGGTGTCGTCGCCACCAGCAACGCCCTCGCCGACGTCCTCGACCTGCGCCACCGCCTCCCGCTCACCTGGGCGGTCGTACGCCGAGGTGAGGCGGAGGTGAGCGTCGCCCGACGGGTCGCGAGGCTGTCACGCCACCTGCCCTTGGACTGTGTCGGGACCGTCGACGCTGCGGTCGCCCGGGTCATCGCCCGCGAGGCCGGCGGCCGGGTCCTCGCCGTCGCCGAAGCGACGATCATCGAGGCCGACCCCGCCCTCCACGAAGAACGCGCCGAGGCCGAACGTCGACGCACGTACGTCGGGATGTCCCGCACCGACGAGCACGGCCTGCGCACGATCATCGCCCGCGTCGAAGCCGGTGACGCCCACTGGATCGACGCCACCCTGACCCGCGTCGTCGAGCTCATCGGCCCACGTCACCCCGACGCCGGCGCCCAGGAGCTCAGGTCGATCGCGTTCGGGTGGCTCGCCCGCCCCGCCGAACTGTTCGAGCTCTTGGTCGAGCACCAGCAACCTGCGCTGTTCGACAGCGAGACGGACGAGGCAGAGCCCTCGCGGGCGACCGCGATGCCCGCCGACCTCCTCGACGCCCTGCGCGACCTCGACCTCGAGCCGCTGCGCCCCCGCACCGTGCTCTACGTCCACCTCCACGAAGCCGCGCTCCACGGCACCCCCGCCGTCGCCCGCATCGAAGGGCTCGGACCGAGCACGCTCACCGGGGTCACCGGCCTCCTCGCCGGCTGCAAGGTGACCGTCAAACCGGTCATCGACCTCGCCGACCGGATCCGGACCACGGCCTACGAACACCCCGAGGCGTTGAAGGAACGAGTCCACCTCACCACTGGTGGCGACTACTGGCCCTACGCCGTCAACACGTCACGCAGGGTCGACTACGACCATCCCACGCCGTACACCGCTCAGGGCCCGCCCGGCCAGACCGGCACCCACAACTCCGGCCCACTGGGCCGACGCCACCACCGCTGGAAGACCCACGCCGGCTACACAGCCCGACAATCAGGCGCGGGAAGGTACGCCTGGCTCACACCCCACGGACTCGGCTACCTCGTCGACCACCAAGGCACCCGCCCCATCCCACCCGAGCACGCCCGGATGATCATCGACGCCCCCGCCGGCCTCGACATCTACCCCGGCGTCGAGATCGACCTCAGGCTCCACTGACCCACGTCGCACTGCCCGTGGTCGTTGCGCCCAGCCGCCAGGACGCATCCGTCAGCGCCGACTCCGAGGGTGTGTGCGCCGCCCGCGGCGATGGCCACCACGTCGGTCCATCCGTCGACGGCGCACTGAACGTCGTCGTCGGCGCCAGCGGCGAGGACTCTGCCGGAGGAGAGCAGAGCGCAGAGCGACGGTGTGGTGGCTCCCCGCCGCGACGCTGACGACGTCGCCCTGCGCAGCCATCTCCTCCTCAGCCCCACAGCACGCGCCGGCGAACACGATGCGGCCGGCGGCCGTCAGACCGACCGTGTGCAGCGACCCCGCCGAGACCGAGACGATGCCTTGCCACTCCGCTACCTCGCACTGCCCCCGGCTGTCGTTGCCGACGGCCAGCACCGTGCCGTCGTCGCGGAGTCCCACGGTGTGCCAGTCGCCGCGGGCCGCGTCGGCGACGTCACGCCAGATCTCCACGTCACAAGCGCCATCGGTGCGCCGGCCCGACGCCACCGCACGACCGTCGGCGCGTACGCCGACCGTGCGGCGCCACCCGGCCGCGACCGCGACGAGCCGGGTCCAAGAATTCACGTCGCACTGTCCGTGCGCGTCCCAGCCCGTGGCCACCGCCGTCCCGTCCACACGGAGTGCGACCGTGTGGGAGCGTCCGGTGTTGGCTTCCAGATGCACGGAGCCAGCCGCGACCGACACGATGCCCGTCAAGCCGTCGACGAGCCCCTCACCCGAGCTCGCGGCTCCCGCGTGCACCACCCGTCCGCCGTCGTCGACTCCGACCGAATGTCGAGCGCCAGCCGCGACCAGGTGGCGCACACCTACTTCAACACGGCCCAGGCGATCAGCTGGTCGAGCCGGCGGACGTCGATCGTCTTGTGGAGCTTCACCTTGATGTGGCCGGCCCGAGTCCACAGTTCGAGTTCGGCGTCGCGGTCGAGCATGCCGCCGGCGTTCTCCGACGACCACATGTTGATCGAGCTGTAGGGCAGCGAGTAGATCTCGACCTTCTTGCCCGTGAACCCCTGCGCGTCCCGCACGATCAGTCGCTTCGTGGTGAAGACAGCGCTGTCGCGGAAGGTCTTGAACGCCGCGACAGCCTGCTCGCCCTCTGTGAGCAGAGGGGTCACGTCCGGTGGGACGGGGATCTCTTCGATCAGGGTCCAGGCGGTGATGGTGCCGACGCTGCTGTCCATGGAGCCTCTTCCTGCTGGCGGATGCGTCCGCCGAGCCTAGAGGTCTCGCGGCACGTCCACCGGCCCGGCCGACCGGTCCCCACGGACCCGCTTCAGCACCAGCTCGGCGCTGATCAGGCACATCGGGACACCGATGCCCGGCAGGGTGCTGGACCCGGCGTAGAGCAGCCCGTCGACGCGTTTCGACGCGTTACCGGCGCGGAACATCGCGCTCTGCGACAGCACGTGCGCGGGGCCGAGGGCACCGCCGCGCCAGGCCAGGATGTCGTGGGCGAAGTCGCCGGGCCCGACAGTGCGGCGTACGACGATCCGCTCGGCGAGGTCGGGGACCCCGGCCCAGGAGGCGACCTGGGCGATGGCGGCGTCGGCGGCCTTCTCGACCTGCGGGTCGCCGGCGCCGTCCTCGCCACCGCGGCCGATGCTGGTCTCGGCGGGGACGGGCACGAGCACGAAGAGGTTCTCGTGACCGGGGGGCGCCACGTCGTCGTCGGTGGCCGACGGCTTGCAGACGTAGGCCGAGGCCGGCTCAGGCACGCGGCGTGCGTCGAAGACGTCGCCGAAGTTCTGCTGCCAGTCGCGGGTGAAGAACAGCGAGTGGTGGGCCAGCTCCGGCAGCTCGCCCTCGACGCCGAGCATCGCGAGCACGGCACCCGGGCCCGGGTCGCGCTTGGACCACCACGACTCGGGGAAGGTCTGCAGCTCGCGGGGGAGCAGGCGGGTCTCGAGGTGGTGCAGGTCGCCGGCACCGACCACGAGGTCGGCGTCGTACGACGCGGGCGCGCCGTCCCGAACGGCGTCGACGCCGGTCACGTGGACACGCTGACGACGCCCCGAGCCGCCGGGCGCGGTGCGCACGCCCGTCACCTCGACGCCGGTGTGCAGGCACGCCCCGGCGCGCTCGGCGAGCGAGGTGAGCACCTCCACGACGCGGTGGAACCCGCCGCGAGGGTGGTAGACCCCGTCCGCGAGGTCGAGGTGGCTCATCAGGTGGTACATGCTCGGCGCCTTGTCGGGCGCGGTGCCGAGGAAGACCGCCGGGTAGCCGAGCACCTGGCGCAACCGGTTGTCCTCGAAGCGCGCGCCGACGTAGGACTCGAGCGAGCGGGTGAGCAGCCCGGCGAGCTTGGGTGCGTGGCGGGCGATCGGTGGCGCCAGGAGCGAGGCGGGGGACTGGAACGAGGTGTAGAGGAAGTGCCGCAGGGCGAGGTCGTAGGTGAGCTCAGCCGAGTCGAGGTAGCTCTCCAGCGCCGCGCCGGCCCCGGGCTCGAGCGACTCGAAGAGCGCGACGTTGCCCGCCCGGTCGGCCGCGATGTCGACGGCGTCGGGGTGACCCTCGAACCACACGCGGTAGCCGGGGTCGAGGTGGACCAGGTCGAGCTCGGCCTCGGCGGTCGTGCCGAGGAGGCGGAAGAGGTGGTCGAAGACCTCGGGCATGAGGTACCACGACGGCCCCGTGTCGAAGCGGAACCCGTCGCGCTCCCACGACCCGGCGCGGCCACCGAGGGCCGAGGAACGCTCGAGCAGGTCGACCTCGTGACCGTCCGCGGCCAGCAGGGCGGCGGTCGCCAGGCCGGCGACCCCGCCGCCGATCACGACGACGCGACGGTGCTCGGACGGGGTGCTCATCGGGACTCCTTGCGTGCCGGGCGGGCGGACGTGGCCAAGGACCGGGCGACGACCACGGCCTTGCGCGGTCCCGGCACCCGCACGCGCTGCGTGCGCACCTGGGCGGCCGGGGTGCTGCGCAGCCGCAGCGAGAGCTCGGCGAAGAGCGCGTGGGCCGCGGCCACGGCCCGTCGGCTGCTGGCCGGCAGCGCCGTCACGGCCGCGGCCGAGACCCTCAGGTCGGTGTCGATGTCGTCGAGCAGGCGGTGCTTGGTGGGCTCGTCCAGCGCGGCCGGGTCGACGCCGGGGAAGTAGCGGCGTCCGAGGAGCTGGGAGTCCTCGGCGAGGTCGCGCAGGAAGTTGACCTTCTGGAACGCCGCCCCGAGGGCCCGGGCGCCCGGCTCGAGCTCGGCGTACGCCGCGTCGGGGTCGGGCGTCTCGAGCAGGAAGGCGCGCAGGCACATCAGCCCGACGACCTCGGCCGAGCCGTAGACGTAGCGCTCGAAGCTGTCCTGGTCGTGCTCGCGCACGTCGAGGTCGGTGCGCATGGAGGCGAAGAACGGCGTGATGAGCTGCGGCTCGATGCCGCAGGTGCGGGCGGTGCCGGCGAAGGCGTGCACGACGAGGTTGGCGCTGTGCCCGGTGCGCAGAGCGCGCAGCGTCTCCGTCTCGAGCTCGTCGAGCACGGCGCGCTGGCGCTCGACGTCGAGGCCGGCTCGCGGAGCGTCGACGACCTCGTCGGCCAGACGCACGAGGGCGTAGAGCGTGCGCACGTGGGTGCGCACGGGCTCGGCGAGCAGCCGCGAGGCCATGCCGAAGGAGGAGGAGTAGGACTGCAGCACCAGGCCGGCGCTGCGCCGGGCGACCTCGTCGTAGAAGGCAGCCGGGTCCTCGGGTCCGGGAGCCGCGGGTCGCATCAGCGCGGTCACGCCGCGCCCCGCACCGGCACGGTGCACAGGCCGGCCAGGTCGCTCAGCAGCGCTGCGGGCAGGCCGACGGCGGCACCGGCGTCGGTCGCGGTGGCGACGTAGTCGGTGACGAGGTCCTCGACGAAACCGCGCGAGCCGCAACGCTCGAGCGCGTCGCGCACCAGCGCGGCGCGCGCGTCGTCGAGGTCGACGGCACCCCAGTGGGGTTCGATCTCGAGCCAGCCGGCCGTGCTGCGGGCGTGGGTGATGAGCGCGGTGCACTTGCCCTCGCGCAGGTCGTTGACGGTGCTCTTGCCCGTGCTGGCCGAGTCGCCGAAGACCCCGAGCAGGTCGTCCTGGAGCTGGAAGGCGAGCCCCAGGTGGCGGCCCACCTCGCCCAGGGCGTGGACGACCTCGTCAGGGGCGTCGGCGAGCACCGCGCCCAGCTGCATCGGCAGGGCGAAGGAGTAGACCGCGGTCTTGCGCTCCTCCATGGACAGGACGTCGGCGAGGGTCGGGTGGCCCGGGTGGGTCGCCAGGCGCACGTCGGCGAGCTCGCCGGCCGCGGTGACCGCGAGAGCCTGGTCCACCAGGTCGAGCAGCCGGTGCGTGACCGCCGGGGGCACGGGCGCCGTGGCGACGGCGCGGACCGCCGCGGCGAGCGCCAGGTCACCGGTGAGCACGGCGCCGGCGAGGCCGTAGAGCTCCGCTCGCTCGTCCGGTACGTCGCGGCCGAGGGCCGCCACACGGAAGCCCTCGGGCACGCTGGGCCGACCGCGCCGGGTGCGGTCGCCGTCGATGACGTCGTCGTGGACGACGAAGGCGGTGTGGAGCAGCTCGACCCCGGCGCCGACGGCCGCCACGGCCTCGGGTCGGGTGCCCGCACAGCTGTCGTGGGTCAGCCCGACCAGCCACGGGCGGAACCGCTTGCCGCCGACGACCGCGTGCCGCAGCGCGGCGTGCAGCGCCACGCCCTCGGTGCCGCACTGGCCGAGCGTCCGCGCCCCGAGCAGGTCCTGGAACGGGTCGTCCTCCGCAGCGGGCACGCGGAGACGGTATCCAGACGCACCAAGCGCACGCGCGGTGGCTCGCCTCACCCCGGAGGGCTGCCCGGGGAGCGTCCGGGGCGGAGCGTCGCCGCGAGGTTGCGGGCGATGCCGGCCAGCGAGCTGCCGGCGTCACCATCCGTGCTCTCGCCCTGGGTGCGGGGCGCGAGCACGTTGCCGTCGGTGGGCGCCACGGGACGCGTCAGGTCGGTCGCTCCGACGGGGAACAGCGGCCCGACGAGCCGGTCGTACAACCACGGCAGGTACGCGCGGCCCCAGGCCATCGGGTAGTTCAGCGCGCTCAGCTGGTCGGGGAGCCACCCGTGGTCGACGCGTCGCCAGATCTGGGCCGCCGCTCGCTCGGCGCTCGAGACCGGCGGCGGGGGGCGCCCGACGAAGCCGGCGTAGTTGGCGGCCTGCGTGTAGATCGGGGTGTCGACCCCGCCGGGCGCGACGTAGCGGACGTGCACGCCGGGCCGGTCGCGGTTCTCGAGCCGCAGCTGGTGCGCCAGCGCCCGCACGCCCCACTTGCTGAGCACGTACGGCGTCATGGTCGGCACGCCGAGGTGGCCGATCACCGAGCCGAGGAGCACCAGGGTGCCCTCGTGCTGGCGCCGCAGGACCGGGACGACGTGGCGGGCGACGTTGAGAGAGCCGAGCAGGTCGGTCCGCACCACCTGCTCGGCGACCTCGGCCGGCACCTCCTCGACGCGTCCGTACGACACCACCCCGGCGCTGTGCACGACGACGTCGATGCGGCCGTGCTCGTCGAGCACCTGCTCGACGCACGCCTGCACCTCCTCGTCGTCGCCGACGTCGGTCGGCAGGACCGTGACCGAGGTGGCCCCGGCCGCGGTGCACTCGGCCGCCGCCTGCGCGAGGGCCGCGGCGCCGCGGGCGACGAGCACGAGGTGGTCGCCGCGGCCCGCGGCCTGCACGGCTGCGGCCCGGCCGATGCCGCTCGAGGCGCCGGTGACGACCACGACGCGGGGAGTGTCCGTCGTCTGCGCTGGGCTCATGGGCGACCGGTCCCCGCGACCCGGGCACTCATGCGCAGCCGGGTGCATGGTGAGGGATACCTGGAACCGTGCCCGCACCCGAGCTCTCGCGTCCGCTCCGACTCGCCCTGGTCGACGACCATCCCATCGTGGTGAGGGGGCTCGCCGCGATGCTGACCGAGCACGGCGACCGCGTGCACGTCGTCGAGCTCGACTCGCTGCGCGACCCGGCCGAGGACGTCGACGTGGTGCTCAAGGACGCGTTCGGGCTCATCGACGACCTGCGGGACTTCGTCCGCAGCTCCCGGGCCCCGGTGGTGGTCTTCGCCTTCACCGCGGAGAAGGCCGCGGTCCAGGCCGCGCTCGACGCGGGTGCCGCAGGCTACGTCTTCAAGGGCGTCTCGGAGGAGCGGCTGGTCGCCGCCCTGGAGCGCGTGCACGCCGGGGAGCAGGTCGTGGAGGTCGACCAAGAGGTGGGTCAGGACGCCTTCGACGGCGGCGCGGGTGACTGGCCCGGCCGGGCCGAGGGGCTGACCGAGCGGGAGTCGGAGATCCTCGCCCTGATCTGCCGTGGGCTCAGCAACCAGGAGGTCGCCCAGACCCTCTTCCTGAGCATCAACTCGATCAAGACCTACATCCGCTCGCTCTACCGCAAGATCGGGGCGGAGAGTCGCTCGCAGGCCGTGATCTGGGGGCTCGACCACGACTTCGTGCCGCGGCCGTGGCGCCACCGGCCCTGACCTCGCGTCAGGACCGGTGGCACCGGACTCACGAGGTGGTGGTCTCGTCGCGCACGCTCTGGGCCGCGGAGCGGCCCTCGTCCTGCACCGTCGTCGCCGACTCCTGGGCGCTCTGCTTGACCTGCTGGGCCGCGTCGGTCGCCGCGTCCTTGAGGTCGCTCGCCACCTGCTGACCGGCCTCGCGGGCCTGGTCGACGAGCGGCTGGCCCTGCTCGCGCGCGGTCTCGACGACCCGGTGCGCGGCCTCGGCCTCGGCGCGCGTGGCGGGCAGCAGCGAGGCCAGCACCATGCCGGCCCCGAAAGCCACCAGGCCGGCGCCGATCGGGTTGCCCTCGAAGCGCTGCTGGGCGCTCTCGCTCACCCCGCCGGCTCCGCTCGAGACGCTGCCGCCCACGTCGTGCGCCGTACCCATGACCCGGTCGCGGACCGAGCCGACGCGGTCGCGTGCGGCGCGCTTGCGGCGCTCGACGATCGCCGACGGGCTCACCCGGTCCTGCAGGGTGTCGATGTCGGCGGCCATCCGGGCCCGGGTCTGCTCGATCTCGGTGTTCAGCTCTTCTGGGCTCTGGCCCATGACGCGTCCTCCTTCAGGCTCTGCTGCGTGTGCGGGAGCTCGGGGTGTGCTTTCTTCAGCCGGGCGCGCCCGAGGACGGCCAGCACGGCGGCCACCACGGCCCACACCGCGGCGGTGATGAGTGCGGCTGCCTCGATCGGCAGCCAGTTGTCGAGCAGGAACATCAGCGCGAGGCTGAGGAAGACGAGGGCGAACCACGCTCCCAGTCCCGCGCCACCGAGCATCCCGGCGCCCTTGCCCGCCTTGGTGACCTCGCTCCTCAGCTCGGTCTTGGCCAGCTCCACCTCCTGCTTGAGCAGGGTGGAGAGGTTCTCGCCGAGGTCGCTGACGACCTCGCCCAGGCTGCGGTCGTCGTTCACAGCGGGTCGACCGGGTCGATCGGCTCGCCGGCGGCCGTGCCCGTCGTCGGCGGCGTCGGCGTCACGGGCGGGCTCGTCGGAGAGAGATCGGTGGTCGGCTCCGCGCTCGCGGCGACGGCGCCATCGCGCGCACCTCGGGCCACCCGTCCGACGAGGACCCCGGCGGCGAGGGCGCCGAGCAGGAACGTGCCAGGACGCTGTCGGGCGAAGCGCCGGACGTCGTCGAGCAGGTCGCTCGGCTCGCGGCCGTCGAGGTGGCGGGCGGCGCCCTGCACCCGGTCGGCGACCTCGCGGGCAAGGTCGGTGGCCAGGCCGGAGTCGGCGCCGTCCGCCATCCGGTGGAGGTCGTCGCCCAGGGTCCCGAGGGTGCCGACGAGGCGGTCACGTTGAGTGCGGCTCTGCTCGTCGAGCTGGTCGCGCACCTGGCCGCGGGCCTGGTCGGCGAGGCCGCGCACCTGCTCGGCGGCGTCGCCGACCACGCTGCGCGCCTCGTCGGCGGCGACCCCGGCCACGTGCTGGCCCTGCTCTCCTGCGGTCGATGCCGCGTGCTGAGCGCGCTCGGTGGCGCTCGTGCTGCTGTCAGTGGTCATGGCCCCGGGTAACCCCGTCGAGGTGCGGACCGGCCACCCCTAGGGGTTGAACGCCGGGGTTGAACGGCGGAGAACCGGACACCCGGCTCCATGGACCCGGTTCCGCGCCCGTTGCGCGTGCAGGTGCGCGACGACCACACGTTGGTCGTCGCCGGCGTCTCGGCGATGTTGCACCCGTTCCGCGACCGCGTCGAGGTGGTGGGACCGGGCGAAGAGCCGGTCGACGTCGTGCTGGTCGACACCTTCGCCGCGCTGCAGCCCGCCGGCGCGGCCGAGCGTCGGTGCGGGACCACGACCAAGGTCGTCGCCTACAGCTGGAACCTCGACCCGGTCCTCGTGGAGCAGGCCCTCGCCGAGGGAGCCGCCGGATACCTGTCGAAGGCGCTCGAGCCCGAGGTCCTCGTCGGCTGCCTGGAGGACATCGTCGCCGGGCGCACGGTCGTCTCCCCGGCCCCGGGAGCGCACGACCGGTGGGGAACGCGTGCCGGAGGCCCGGACGGGTGGCCCGGCCGGAGCGAGGGGCTCAGCGAGCGCGAGTCCGAGGTGCTGGCCCTGGTCGTGCGGGGACTGCGCAACGAGCAGATCGCGCGGCGCCTCTTCCTCAGCATCAACTCGGTCAAGACCTACATCCGCTCCGCCTACCGCAAGGTGGGCGCCACGACGCGGGCCGAGGCGATCGTCTGGGGCTACCGCCACGGCTTCGAGCCGCAGGTCAGTCCACGGGTGGCGGCCGAGCTCAGCCGGCGAAGCGGACCGCCAGCACCGCCACGTCGTCCTCGTGCTCGTCACTGACCAGCTCGCCGATGAGCGCGTCGAGGAACGACGAGAGCTCGCGGCCGTGGTGACGGCGGGCGGCGCCGCAGAGCCGGTCGAAGCCGGTGGTCAGAGGTTCGCCGCGCCGCTCGACCAGGCCGTCGGTGTAGAGCACCAGGGTCGAGCCGGGCTCGACGTCGAGCCGGTGGTCGCGGCGCCTGGTCTCGGGCGCGATGCCGACGAGCAGGTCGTTGCCGTCGGTGCCGCCGAGCAGGGTCGCGCAGCCCTCGGGGGAGACCAGCACCGCCGGAGGGTGACCGGCGCTCGTCCAGGTCAGGGACCACCCGTCGCCCGAGGGCGCAGCGCGGACGAAGAGGACGCTCGCCACCGACCGGGTGCCGAGGTCGGCCGTCGCGTAGTCGAGCCGGCGGATCGTCTCGGCCGGGGTGCGGGCCTCGGCCCAGTCGAGGGTGCGCAGGGTGCTGCGCAGCTGACCCATGGACGCCGCGGCTCCGATGTCGTGACCACCGACGTCGCCGATGACCAGGCTGGTCTCGCCGGTCGGGAGGTGGACGGCGTCGTACCAGTCCCCGCCGACCTGGTCGCGCTCGGCGGCCGGGCGGTAGCGCGCGTCGAGCTCGAGGCCCGGCACGCTGGGCAGGTCGGTCAGCATCGCCCGCTGCAGGGTCTCCGCGACGTGCACCCGGTCCTGCAGCAGCAGCGCGGTCTTGACCGCCTGCGCGGTCGCCGAGGCGAGGGCGGCGAGCGTGCGGCGCTCGGCGAGGGTGAAGCGCCGTGGCACCGGCCAGCTGAGCGCGAGCGCGCCGTAGGCGTCACCCGTGTGCTCGAGGGGGAGGTACGCGCGGGCCGAGCCGGCGGGCGTGCCGTCGTCGGCGAGGTCGGGGTAGCGCCGTCGCAGGTCGCCCCGGTCGACCAGGTAGCGGGCCCGCGCCTCGGCCAGGCAGTCGCCGAGCGGGGAGCGGCCGGCCGTCTCGACCGTCTGGTGGTCGTCCATCCCGGCGCGGTCCTGCCCGCTGTAGGAGACGGCGCGGATCGTCTCGCCGGCGTCGGTGCGCGAGCTGCGCCCCTCGAGCTCGGCGGTGCGCAGCCACAGCCCCGTGTGGCTGCACCCGAGCTCGAGCCGGGTCACCTCGTCGATGCCGGCGGCGATCTCGGCGAGGGTGTGGGAGGCGGCGAGGCGGTCGCCGATCGCGAGCAGCACCCGGCTGCGTTCGCCGAGCTCCTCCGAGACGCGCAGGGCGTTCTGGGCGGCCTCGCGCTGCCCGCGCTCGGAGAGCTCGGTCGAGCAGGCGGCCGCGATGTCGGCGAGGGCGTCGAGCTCGTCGGCACGCCACTCGTGCGGCTGGGAGTCGATCGCGCAGAGCGAGCCCACCGTGCGCCCGGTGTGGTCGACGATCGGCCAGCCGGCGTAGGCCACCACCCCGAGGTCGGGGATGGCGAGGTTGTCGGCGAGCCGGTCGTCGAGGCGCGCGTCGGTGACGACGAGCGGCTGCTCGTCCTTGACGACGTACTGGCAGAACGAGTGCGACAGGGGCGTCTGACGGCTCTGCTGGTAGGGGCTCGGGAGCCCGATCGCGCCCGGGAAGACCTGCCGGTCGTCCTCGACCAGGGTCACCAGGGCCGTGGGCACACCGAGGCTGCGACGGACCATCCGGGCGTAGCGCTCGAGAGCGTCGTCGGCGAAGCCGTACGCCTCGCTCATCGTCACCTCGTGCTCGTCGGGCCGGTGACCAGCCGGCGTCGTGCTCGCTCCCGCTACCCGAGCAGCCCCCCGATCATGCCACCTCCTGGGGCGACGGGTCCCCATCTGGCTGCCTCACACCTCGGCGGCGCGGATCCACCCGGACCCGCCGTCACGACGCCAGGGAGCGGCCGTCCGGACCCGCGAGCTCGGCGCGGAGCGTGCCGAGGATGCGCTGCAGGAGCCGGGAGACCTGCATCTGCGTCACGCCGAGCTCGGCGCCGATCTCGTGCTGGCTGAGCCCCTCGAAGAAGCGGAGGTAGAGGATGCGCCGGTCGCGTTCCGACAACTCTCGAACGACGGGGCCCAGCACGACGCGCGCTTCGGCGGACGACTCGGCGTGGTCGTCCCCCGCAGGAAGCAGCTCCCCCAGTGGCGCGCTCGTCCCTGGCTCACCGGCCGGTCGGTCGAGCGACGGGGGTTGGAAGCAGCCGAACCCCTGCACGGCCTCCTCGACCTCTCCCGGCTGGCAGCCGAGGTCGTCACCGATCTCTCCGTCGGTGGGCTCGCGACCGAGGTCCTGCGACAATCGCTCGATGCTGCGGCTGACCCGCCACTGCAGCTCCTGGATGCGGCGCGGCGGACGCACCATCCAGGACTGGTCGCGGAACCAGCGCTGCACCTCGCCGCGCATGGTCGGCACGGCGTACGTCAGCAGGTCCGGACGCACGGCGGGGTCGAACTTGCGGACCGCCTTGACGAGGCCCTCGTACGCCGCCTGCCGGAGGTCCTCCTCGGCCACCCCGCGGCCGCGGTAGCGGCTGGCGACGGCGTCGGCGACTCCTCGGTTGAGGAGCACGACCTCGTCGAGGAGATCGCTGCGGGTTGGGCCGGGTGGGTGGGCGTAGGCCCGTTCGAGCAGTCGGCGGGTCTGCTCGCCGCGCTCGGCGCGGGCGGCGAGGCGGGCCTCACCGGGAGTGCGGGTGGGGGAGGGGGTGGGGGCGGACGGCGTCATGGCGGCGTCTCTCTTCCGAGTGGCGGACCGCCGGTGGCTGCAGCCGTCCGCGCTCACCCCAAAGTAGTGGTGCCGGCAACCCCTCACCTCACCTCCGGAGGTGGTCCGAGAGCGCGAAACCCCCGCGGCACAAGGGGTTTCGGCCTCAGACCTCCACGTGGCGCGCAGCTTCGGACGCGTTCACCACCGGCGTGCCACGGGGCGGGCCAGGGCCCGCTCGCGGTGCGCAGGACGGCGCAGCAGCGGCCCGACGAGCGCGTCGAGGGAAGCCGACGGGCCGAGCCCGAGCTCGGCGGCGAGCAGCCTGCAGTAGCGGTGGTAGTGACGCACCGCCTCGGAGCGGTTGCCCTCGAGCAGGTGCACCTCGATGACCCGCCGGTGCGCGGTCTCGCGCAACGGCTCCCCGCCGACGGCACCGAGGGCGACGGTGAGCGCCTCGGCGTAGCGCCCCTGCTCCTGCAGTCGCAACGAGAGCGCCTCGAGGGCGTGCAGTCGGCGCTGGCGGTGGTCCTCGCGCTCGACCACGAGCCAGTCCTCGTCCCAGCGGGGGAGCAGGTCCTCGTGGAGGCAGGCGGCGTCGAGGGGGTCGGGCAGACCCTCGCGCGACCCGAGCTGCTCGACCAGGGCGTGGGCCCGCCAGAGGTCGACCTCCACCTCGGGCGCGAGGTGCACGTCGTGCGAGGTGCCGATCGCCAGCGCGCGTCCGGACGGGCGCTGCATGCGCCACAGGACGGTGCGCAGGTTGGAGGCCGCCCGGTCGCCGCGCGAGTCCGGCCACAACCGCTCCGCCACGGTCGTTCGGGGGACCGTGCGTCCGCGCTCGGCCACGGCGAGCAGGGCGAGCACCCGTTGGGCGGCCACCGAGAGTCGCACCTCGTCGCCGCGCTGGGTCGCCGCGAACCCGCCCAGCAGGCGCAGCTGCACTGCAGCTCCTCCGCCGTCCATCGCGACCTCCCGCGTTCCGCGCCTCCCGTGTCCTCGCCTCTGGTGTCCGGCTCCCCGCGCCCCATGCCACCCCTAGGGGGAGACCTGGTGCGGGACGTGACGCGGGTGTGACGGCAGGTGTGACGGCAGGCGTGACGGTGGGAGCGACGGATCCGTCACCGGGGCCCGGCACCGTCGTGGGTGCAGACGACCTCACACCAGACACAGCAGGGAGAACACCGTGTTCCGACACAGCTCAGAGCTGCAGTTCCACGCCAAGCCCGAGCGTCCCGACGCCCTCTTCGCCGCCAAGCTGCAGGAGCTCGTGGGCGGCCAGTTCGGCGAGATGACCGTGATGATGCAGTACCTCTGGCAGGGCTGGAACTGCCGCGTCCCCGGCAAGTACAAGGACATGATCATGGACATCGGGA
This sequence comes from Nocardioides flavescens, assembly GCF_009823805.1. Classification (GTDB taxonomy): domain Bacteria; phylum Actinomycetota; class Actinomycetes; order Propionibacteriales; family Nocardioidaceae; genus Nocardioides; species Nocardioides flavescens. The sequence goes on from NZ_WUEK01000015.1 coordinate 44,425, forward strand.
CCGAGGAGATCGGTCACGTCGAGATGCTCGTGACCATGATGGCCCGCCTCCTCGAGGGTGCCCCGTCCGAGACGCAGGCGGAGGCCGCCGCGGCCAACCCGGCGCTCGCCGCCGTCCTCGGCGGGCAGAACGTCCAGCACGCCATCGTGACCGGTGGTGCGGCCACCCCCACCAACAGCCAGGGCGTGCCCTGGAACGCCGGCTACATCGTCGCGAGCGGCAGCCTGCTCACCGACTTCCGCAGCAACGTCGCGGCCGAGGCGCAGAGCCGGCTGCAGACCGCCCGGGTCTACGGCATGACCGACGACCCCGGGGTCAAGGACATGCTCCAGTTCAACCTCGCGCGCGACACGTTCCACCAGCAGCAGTGGCTGCTCGGCATCGAGCAGCTCATCGAGGACGGGCTGGTCGACAGCGGCATCGAGGACTCGCTCTCGGAGGAGGAGAAGGACTTCGCGGCGAGGACGTTCTACAGCTTCCACGAGGGCAGCACAGCCGGTGAGGGCCGCTGGGCCCAGGGCGCGACGCTCGTCGGCGAGGGCGAGATCGCGTTCGAGCAGGGGCTGCCGCTGGCGGACGACGTCAACCAGGTCCCGGCCCCCGACCCGCTCCTCTACTCGACGTACGACGGCAGCCTGGGCACGCCGGAGCCGGGGACGGCGGGAGGTGCGTACGCCCAGGGCGGCAAGAACCTGCTGTCCAAGGCCAAGGACGCCCTCACCCCCGACGAGTGACGAGGAGGCTGCCGTGACGCTGCCCGTCCGACTCTGCATCGTGCTCGCCGTCTGCCTGCTGATCCCGGGTCGAGCCGACCTGCTGGTCCTCAGCGCCGTCGTCCTGCTCGGCATCGCCGTGCACCAGCGAGCGTGGAGCGTCCGGTGAGCTGCGCGCCGCCGTGCTCGCCACCCACGTCGTGCCGCTCGAGGAGGGCGAGTGGGGCTACGAGATGTCCGAGGAGGAGTCGGACGGGTGCGTGCGGGCGTCGTTCGTGCCCTGGGCTCCCAGCCTCAGCGGCAGCCCGTCGACGGGCAGGGTCGGGATGCGCGCCAGGTCGACCTGCAGCGGGGCGGTGGGGGAGAGGTGATGCTCGGCGAGGACCTCGAGGGTCGTGGCGAGCAGCTGGAGCGTCAGGTCCTCACCCGGGCATCGGTGACCCGTGATCGGCCCACCGCCCTGCGGCACCAGGGTCCAGGCGTCGGGCTGACGGCCGAGCCACCGCTCGGGGTCGAAGACCTCGGGCAGCGGGTGGTAGGCCGGGTCGTGGTCGATGCCGACGACGTCCAGCACGATCCGGTCGCCCTCGTGCAGCACGACCCCGTCGAGGGTGACGGGTCGCCGGACCCGGCCGGCGAGGGCCGGGACGAACGGCGCGGTGCGGCGCACCTCCTGGGCGAAGGACCAGCGCCGGGCGGCACCGTCGGGACCGAGGAGCAGCGGCGCCCAGGAGGGGGAGGCGGCCAGCGCGGCCGCGGCGAAGGTGCCGAGCCACGACACCGCGATCGCCGGGCGGACAACGTTGCCGAGCTCGACCCCCGCGACGTGCACACCGGCGTCGAGGTCGGCTACCGCAGCCAGGTGGGTGCCGGGACGCGCGGTGACGCGGCCGGCCCGCACGTCGGCCACGAGCCGGGCGGCCCAGCGGTCGGTGGACACCCGGTCGCGCCAGGCGCGCGCGTAGGCGGAGCCGGCGAAGCCGAACCCGTCGACGGTGCGCGCGTAGCGGTGCGCGAGCCTGCCGGCGTGGGCGGGCGCGAGGTCGACACCGGACCACTCGAGGACCGCCCGACCGTAGGCCTCGACGAGGGCGCCGTGCAGAGCCCGGCCCTCCGGGGGCCACGTCGCGAGGCTCTCCCGCAGGTGCTCCGCGGCGAGCGCGGCGCACCCCGCGACCTGCTCGGGACCGAGCCGGTGGACGAACCCCGCCTTGCGCTCGCGGTGAGCTGTCCCGTCGAGGCCGTGGACGGCACCCCGGCCGAACAGCAGCCAGGCCAGCGGCGGCGGGATCGCGCCGGCGCGTCGGACCACTGACTCGTCGTAGAACACCCGGGCCCCGGCCTCGCCGGCCACGACCACCGCCCGGCGCCCCAGCAGCCGCGCCTCGGCGGCCGCGCGGGCCCGGGTGCGGGTGGGCAGGTGGTCGAGGGCGCGGTAGCCGTCGCGGAGCAGGCGCAGGGCGAGGTCGGTCACGCGTCCCGGTGACCGGCGGCGCGCGTGTCATGCCGCGGGCTGGGTAGCGGTACGACATGGCAGACGAGCAGACGACCCCCGAGCAGCGCATCGACGACGACACCAGCACCGACGACGTCCCCGGCACCGCGGCCGGCGACCCGGTCGCCGGCGCGGAGATCAGCGAGGAGGACAAGGAGCGGGCCGTCGAGCCCGACGACGACGCGCTGGAGGTGGACGGCCCTCAGGCGGGTCACGCGTGACCGTGCGTACGCTGCCCGCGTGGAGTCGCTCGCCGAGACGCTGAGCCGCCGACCGGTCGTCCTCGACGGCGGCCTCGCCACCCTGCTCGAGGCGCACGGACACGACCTCTCGAGCAGCACCTGGTCGGCGAGGCTGCTGCAGGACGACCCCGGCGCGGTCCAGGCGGCCCACGCGGAGTACTACCGCGCCGGCGCCGAGGTGGCGATCTCGGCGTCCTACCAGGTGTCCGAGATCGGCTTCGGCGCCGAGGCGGACGGGCTGCTGCGCGACAGCGTGCAGCTGGCCCGGCGCGCCCGCGACGAGGTCGCCCCGCACGGCTGGGTCGCGGCGTCCGTCGGGCCGTACGGCGCCGCGCTCGCCGACGGCTCGGAGTACACCGGCCGCTACGACCTCGACGTCGCCGGGCTGCGGGCGTTCCACCGCCCCCGCCTCGACGTGCTGCGCGAGGCCGGCGCCGACGTGCTCGCCGTCGAGACCCTGCCGAGCCTCGCCGAGGTGGAGGCGGTGCTCGCCGAGCTGGACGGCTCCGGGCACCCGGCGTGGCTGGCGCTGACCGCCGACGGTGGCCGCACCCGTGCGGGCGAGCCGGTGGCCGAGGCGTTCGCCATGGCGGCCGATGTCGCCGAGGTGGTCGCGGTCGGGGTCAACTGCGTGCCCCCGTCCGGCGTCCTCGCCTCGCTGGACGGGCCCGGCCGGCTCCCGGGCGTCGTCTACCCCAACAGCGGCCAGACCTGGGACGCCGAGGCGCGCGTGTGGGTCGGCGAGCCCGGCTTCGACCCCACCGACGTCGAGGCCTGGCTGGCCGCGGGCGCCCGGCTGGTCGGCGGCTGCTGCCAGACCGGACCCGACGACGTTCGCGCGATCGCCGCGAGCCTCGAGTCCCTCCGCGGCGAGCGCTGAGCGGTGGTCCACCTCCTCCTGGTCGAGGACGACGAGCCCATCCGGCGGTCGTTGTCGCGCGCGCTGGTCGACCTGGGGGCGACGGTCACCACCGCCGGCACCGCGGTCGAGGCGATCAGGGCGCTGCCGGTCGAGCGGCCCGACGCGGTGCTGCTCGACCTCGGTCTGCCCGACCTCGACGGCGCCGACGTGCTCGCCCTGATCCGCGCCCAGGGCGACCTGCCCGTCGTCGTGGCGACCGCCCGCGACGACGAGCGCGAGGTGGTGCGCCTGCTCGACGCGGGCGCCGACGACTACCTCGTGAAGCCGTTCTCGGCCGCCCAGGCGATGGCGCGGGTCCGCGCCGTCCTGCGGCGTACGACGTCCGCCCCGGCCGAGGAGCAGCGCGTCGTCGTCGGCGGGCTCAGCGTCGACGCCGTGTCGCGGACCGCGACGGTCGACGGCGTCGAGCTCGACCTCAACCGCAAGGAGTTCGACCTGCTCCTCGCGCTCGCGTCGCGTCCGGGTCAGGTCGTGTCGAAGCGTCAGCTCCTCGCCGAGGTCTGGCAGCAGCCTTGGGGCGGCGCGGACCGCACCGTCGACGTCCACCTCTCGTGGCTGCGGCGCAAGCTCGGCGAGACCGCCGCGGCGCCGCGCTACCTCCACAGCGTGCGCGGGGTGGGCGTCAAGCTCGTCGCCCCGGGGCTGGGCTCGGGACCAGGGCAAGGCCCGGCGTGAGCCTGCGCGGACGCATCGTCTCGCTGGCCGTCGGCGCGACGGTCGCGGTGCTGGTGCTGTTCGCGGTGCCGGTGTGGCTCCTCGAGGCGCGCACCGCCTCCTCCGACGTCGAGCAGCAGGCGGTGCAGACCGCGCGCTCGGTGGCCGACTACGTCTCGGCCGGTGCCGGGTCGGACGACCTGGAGGCCTACGTCGACCGGGTCAACGACCGCGACGACGCGACCCCGGTCGCGGTGCTGGCTCCCGACGGGACGACGTACGGACCGGACCTGCCGGGTGCCTCCGAGCAGCGCGGATCCGGCCCGGGTGACGGGGACGGGGACCGGGACGGCCCGTTCCTGACCCAGAGCGGCGTCGACGTCGACGACGTCGACGGCGGTCGCCTGGTGCACCTCGTGGTGGGCACGCAGGGCGGGCCGACGTCGGTCGTGGCCTTCGCGAGCGAGGCACGCGTGCGCAGCACGCTGGCCGAGCGCCTGTTCCCGCTCGGCGCGGCCGCGGCGCTCCTGCTGGTCCTGGTCGCCGTCGCGGCCGAGCTGGTCTCGCGCCGCCTGGTGCGCGACCTCGACCGGACCGCGGAGCTGGCCGACGCCATCGCCGTGGGCGCGCCGGCCGGCCGCGTGCCGGAGAGCGGACCGCCCGAGGTGCGCCGGGTGGCGCACGCGCTCAACGGCCTCTCGGAGCGCATCGAGGAGCTGCTCGCCGCGGAGCGCGAGACCGCGGCCGACCTGTCCCACCGGCTGCGGACCCCGCTGATGGCCCTGCGCCTCGACGTCGACGCTCTCGAGCAGGGACGCGCCCGCACCGAGCTCGAGCAGCACGTCACCAGCCTCGAGCGGACGTTGACCGCCGTCATCCACGAGGCCCGCCGCACCCAGCGCGAGGGCGTCGTCGCCCGCTGCGACCCGGGACCGGTCGCCGCCGCGTGCGCGGCGTACTGGCAGCCCCTCATCGAGGACCAGGGCCGCGATCTGGCCGTCGACGTCGCCGACGGACTGCCCGCGGTCCGCTGCTCCGAGCAGGACCTGCGCGACGCGCTCGACGCCCTCGTCGAGAACGCCGTCGCGCACACCCCCGACCTCACCCCGCTCGCGGTGCGAGCCGTCGCAGACCCGTCGGGCGGGGTCACCGTCGAGGTGCGCGACCAGGGAGCCGGCTTCGACCCCGACGCCGTGCGCCGCGGCCGCAGCGACCGTGGCTCGACGGGGCTCGGCCTCGACATCGCCCGCCGGTGCGCGGCCGCCTCGGGCGGTCGGCTCGTGGTCGACCGCGACGGGCCGTGGAGCGTCGTACGCCTCGAGCTGGGGGCTGCCCACAGCGCGATTTGACCTGGATTTGAGGTCGCAGGACGGTGCTGTTGAGCCGCGCCGGGCGAACCTCACTGCATGAGCCACCCCACCACCCGTCTCCTGATGCGGGCCCGGGTCGTCACCGCGGGCCTCGTCGTGGCCGCCGGTGGCGGCACCGGAGCCCTCGCCCTCAGTGCTGCCCACGCCGCCTCCACCGAGGCCGACGGCACCACCGGCAGCTCGACCACCAGCTCCACGTCGACGTCGTCCGACACGAGCTCGACCACGGGCTCGACGTCCGCCAGCCAGTCGCAGCAGCCGGTCGCGGGGAGCCACTCGTCGTGAACGCCCGGCAGTGGCACGACTGGTCGTGCACGGTGCGCCTGGTCGTCGACGGCGAGCCCGCCGAGCTGGACCGCGCCGAGAGCGCGGTGCGCGCGCTCATGGGCGACGTCGAGCGGGCGGTGAGCCGGTTCCGCGACGACAGCGAGCTCAGCCGGGCCAACGCCGCGGCCGGCCGCTGGACGCCGGTCGGGTCGCTCACCCTCCACCTCGTGGACGTCGCACTCGACGCGGCGCGACTGACCGACGGCGCCTGCGACCCCACCGTGGGTCGACACCTCGCGGCCGCCGGCTACGACGACGACCTCGAGGTCGTACGCCGCCGCACGGCCGCGCCGCTCGCCGCCGCGCCCGCGGTCCTGCCCGACTGGCGCCTCGTCGAGGTCGACCACGCCGGCGGTCGCCTGCGGGTGCCGGAGGGTCTCGCCCTCGACCTGGGCGCCACCGCCAAGGCGTGGACGGCCGACGAGGCCGCCGCCCGGGTCCACGACCTGCTGGGCCGCCCGGCCCTCGTCGCCGTGGGCGGCGACCTCGCGGTGGCGGGGGAGCACCCCTGGCCGGTGTCGGTGAGCGAGCACGAGGGCGGCCCCGGCCCGATCCTGACCCTCCACCACGGTGGGCTCGCCACGTCGTCGACGGCCGGCCGCCGGTGGACCACCGCCGACGGCCCCCGTCACCACCTCCTCGACCCGCGCACCGGCCGCCCTGCCGAGGGGCGCTGCCGCACGGTCTCGGTGCGCGGCGCGAGCTGTGTCGAGGCCAACGCGCTCAGCACCGCCGCGCTCGTCACCGGCCGCGTGCCGGAGGGGACGGCGGCGCGGTACGTCACCACCGACGGTCACGTCGAGGTCACCGTGGGGTGGGTCGCATGACGCTGTGGTTCCTGGCCCGTGCCGCCGGCTTCACGGCGGTCGTCGCGGCGTCGTTCGCCGTCGGCCTCGGCGCCCTCGGCTCCTCCTCGCCCGTCGCGTCGCGTCGGGTCCTCACGCAGCTCGCGCACCGCTCGGCCGCGGTGCTCACCCTGGCGTTCCTCGCGCTGCACGTGGTGCTGCTGGTCACCGACAGCCACGTCGACCTCAGCGCGCTCGGCGCGCTGGTGCCGTTCACCGCCGGCTGGCAGCCGGTGGCGCTCGGCCTCGGGACCCTCGCGGCCTACGGCTTCGGAGTCGTGTCCCTCACCGGCGCGCTGCGGGGCCGGTTGGCCGCGAGCGCCGGCGCCGCCCGGGCCTGGCGCGGCGTCCACCTCTCGGCGTACGTCGCCTGGGTGCTGGCCATGGGCCACGGGATCCTCGCCGGCACCGACACCGGCGCCGGCTGGGCCCTCGCCCTGTACGCCGTCTGCGCGGCCGGGGTCGGTGCGGCTGTCGCCGTCCGGCTCGGCGCCCTGGCCCGGGCCCGGCGGGCCCCGCTGCACCGGACCCGCACCCGGGCCCTGGTCGGAGCGGCCCGATGAGCGCCCTGGCTGCGTCCGGGACCGCACCCGGCGGCACGACCGGCACCGTGCGGGCCTGGGGCACGGCCCGCCTGCTCGCCGGCACCGGATCAAGGCGGCGCGTCGACCTCGCCCGCCACCGCAGCGTGCACGCCCCACTGCGCTCCTACGACGCCGCCGGGCTGGCCGAGGCCGCCGAGGCGGTGCGTCTGCTGGGCCGCGGAGGAGCGGCGTTCCCGGTCGCGGTCAAGCTCCGGTCGGTGGCCCCGGGGCCGCGGGCGCAGGTCCTGGTCAACGGCTCCGAGGGCGAGCCCGCCAGCGGCAAGGACCGCGCTCTGCTGCGGCTCGTGCCCCACCTGGTCCTCGACGGCGCCGTCCTGGTGGCCCGCGCGCTGGGCACGGGACGCGTGACGGTCGCCGTCTCCGACGCCGAGGCGCACGCCTCGCTCGACGCGGCGCTGCACGAACGGCCCGACCGCGGGTCGTTCCGCCTCCAGCGCCACGACCACGGCTTCGTCGGCGGAGAGGTGCGGGCCCTCGCGCGGGCTGTCTCGGGCGGCCCCGCCCTGCCCCCCGGTCGGCGCGTGCTGCCCACGGTGCAGGGCGTCGACGGCGACCCGACGTTCGCGTCCAACGCCGAGACCTTCGCGCAGCTCGCGCTGCTCGCCGAGCTCGGGCCGGCGGCGTACGCCTCGGTCGGCTGCGCCGAGGAGCCCGGCACCACCCTGGTCACCCTGCTCGGCGACGTCCCGCACGCGGGGGTCGTGGAGGTGCCGACCGGGCTGCCCCTGCGCGCGCTGCTCGGGGAGGGCACCGGGCCGGTCCTGGTCGGCGGCTACCACGGCACCTGGCTCGCCGACCCGAGCGACCTGGTCCTGAGCCGGCCCGCCCTGCGGGCCGCCGGCGTCTCACTGGGTGCGGCTGTGCTGGCTCGTCTGCCGCACGACACCTGCGCGCTCGGCGAGGCCAGCGCCGTGGCCCACTGGCTGGCCTCGGAGTCGGCCGGGCAGTGCGGCCCCTGCGTGTTCGGGCTGCCCGCGCTCGCGGCCGGTCTCGACGACCTCGCCCGTGGAGGCGACGCCGTCGCGTGCCTGCGCTCGCGCGCCGCACCGCTGCCGGGTCGCGGTGCCTGCGCCCACCCCGACGGCGCGGCGCGGTTCGTCGCCTCGGCCCTCGAGGTGCTCGCGGCGACCGGTGAGCTCGAGGTCCACCGCCGGCAGGGGCAGTGCGGCCGGCCCCTGCGGTACACCCTGCCGGTGGTGGCGCGATGAGGCTCGAGATCGACTGGACCCGCTGCGACGGCCACGGGCTGTGCGCCCGGCTGCTGCCCGAGCGCATCTCCCTGGACCCCGACGGGTTCCCGGTGATCGGCGACGCGCGGCTCGACCCCGTCGCCGACGCCGAGCTCCTGCGCCCCGCCCGGGCCGCGGCCGCGGCCTGCCCCGTGCTCGCCCTGCGCGTCGAGCGCACCCGTCCCCACGCCTGACCACTCCCTCCGCCAGTCCCGCCAGTCCCTTCGCCCCACCTCACCTCAGGAGAAACAACGGTGTTCGATCTCGTCAACGGACTGCCCGTCCACCCGCTCGTCGTGCACGCCGTCGTCGTGCTGCTGCCCCTCGCCTGCCTCGGGACCCTCGCCATCGCGCTGCGACCCGCGTGGCGCGAGCGCTACGGCGTGCTGGTCGTGGCCTGTGCCGCCGTCGCGACCGTCCTCATCCCGGTCGCGACCTCGAGCGGCGAGGCGCTCGAGAAGCGGGTCGGTGACCCGGGCCGGCACGCCGAGCTGGGCGACCAGCTGATCTGGTTCGCCGTCCCGCTGCTGGTCCTCTCCCTCGCGCTCGTCGTCCTCGACAGGCGTCAGCGGCGGTCGGTCGAGCCCACCGGCGAGCGGCGTACGCCGGTGCTGACGCGGGCGGTCGCGGTGCTCGCGCTCGTCGCCGCCATCGCCGCCTCGGTGCAGGTCTACCGGGTCGGCGACTCCGGCGCGAAGGCCGTCTGGGGCGATCAGGTCGCGGCACGCTGAGCGCCCCTTGCGGCCACCGTGGATGATGGGGCCGTGATCGGCGGCAACTTCGAGGACGGAGCCCAGGGCTGGCGGCTCGGTCGGCGTGCCCCGCTGGCCATCGACGTGGCCGACTCGGGCAACCCCGGCGAGGTCGTCGTGCGCCTCGACGGCCCCCTCGACCTCACCACCCACTCGCAGCTGCGCCGGGCGTTCTACGACGACGATCAGGTCGCGGCCGCCCGTGCGGTGGTCGTCGACCTGACCGCCGTGCCCTTCATCGACTCGGCCGGCATCGGTGCCCTCGCCACGGGGCGCAAGGTCGTCGGTGCCCGCAACGGCTCCCTCGCCCTGGTCGCCACCGACGGCCCGGTGCGCCGGCTGCTGCGGGTCACCGCGATGGACCAGGCGCTCCCGGTCTTCGCGACGCTGGACGAGGCAACCGCTCCTTCGTGACCGGGTCGGTCTGACGGAACGCCAGCGGACCCAGGGCGGACGACCCTAGGCTGGTCCGGACCGCCGCCGGCGGGCGAGGGGGGGTCCATGTCGACGGCGCGCGCCGCAGTTCCGGGGACGTCGTACGCGTGGCTCGTCGGCTTCGCCGCCTCCTGGGTCGTGCTCGCCGTGCTCGGTCGACTGCTCGTCGTCGACCAGGCCGCCCTCGTCTGGCCGGCGCTGGGGTTGTCGATCACGTGGTTCCTCGTGCGCCGGGTGGGGTTCCGCAGCCTCGACACGGTCGTCCTGGCGACGGCGGCGTTCGCGACCCTCCTGCTGTCGGGGAGCCCGCTCGGCGTCGCCGTGATCGGCGCCGTCACCAACGGGCTCCAGGCTCCCGCGGCCGTCGCCCTGCTGCGCCGATGGCTGCCGGGTCTCGACCCGCTGACCGGAGTGCGCGGACTCGACTCCGCGCAGGCGCTCGCACGTTTCTTCGGTGCGGTGCTCGTGCCGGTCGTCCTGGCTGCCGTCGTCGGTGTCGTGGGTCTCGTGCTGCTGGGGCTGCCCACCTCGCCCGTCCTCGGACCGATGCTGGTCGGTCGCAACCTGTGCGGTGGCCTCGTGGTCAGCACGCTGACGCTCGTCCTGCTCGCTCCGGTCCTGACCCGGCGCCGTCCCCACCGCCCCGACACCCGCGCGGCGGCCGAGGGCGCGGGCGCGTTCGTGCTCGCGGCGGCGCTGCTGTGGCTCGACACGGTGGCGACGCAGGCCCCGGTCGGCTTCCTGGTCCTGGGTGTGGCGGTCTGGGTCGGCACCCGCTGCGGTGTCGTCGTCAACGTGTGGTTCGCCGCGACGACCGGTGCCGCGGTCGTGGCCGCGACCCTCTTCGACGCGGGGACCTTCGCGGCGGCCAGCAGCGAGGTGGGCAGTCTGCTCTCGCAGCTGTTCGTCGTGGCGGTGTTCGGCATCTGCCTCGCGCTGGCCACGGGCCGCGCCGAGACCGCGCGGCTGCAGGTGGCGCTCGCCGACGCCGCGGCCGACGCCGCGGAGCGCGCGGCGTTCCTCGACGCCACCATGGCGGCCGTGCACGAGGGCATCCTCGTCATCGACGAGCAGCGCACGGTCACCTTCGCCAACCCCGCCGCCGGCCGCCTGCTCGGCGTCGACCCGACGGCGGAGCTGGCGTGGCTGGCGCCGTTCACGTCGTTCGTCGTCGACGGTGAGCAGGTGCCGCCCGAGGACCGTCCGCTCGCGCGGGCGCTGCGCGGCGAGGACGTGCAGGACGCCGAGGCCTGGGTGGGCGAGGACCCGCCGCGCGTGCTCTCCTTCGGAGCCCGGCAGCTGCGCACCCCGGGCCGCGAGGTGCGCGCGGTCCTGAGCCTGCGCGACGTGACGACCGAGCACACCCAGCGCGAGGCCCTCGAGACCTTCGCGGGCGTGGTCGCCCACGACCTGCAGAACCCCTTGGCCGCGATCGACGGGTGGGTCGACCTGCTGGCCGACCACCTCTCGCCACCGTCCGGCGCCGACGGTGGCGACCCCACGACAGCCGCGTTCCTGGCGCGCATCCGGACCTCGAGCGCCCGGATGCGGGCGCTGATCGGGGAGCTGCTCGCCTACGCGACGGTGAAGGACAAGCAGCTGGACCCGCAGGACGTCGACCTCTCCGAGGTCGTCACGCAGATCGCCCACGAGCGGGGCCGGGTCGGCCAGGTCGTGAGCGGCCCGCTGCCGACCGTGTGCGCCGACCCGACGCTCGTCTACCAGCTCCTCGACAACCTCATCGGCAACGCCCTGAAGTTCACCGCGCCCGGGGTCGAGCCCCACGTGATCGTGCGGGCCGCGCTCGGCCCGGCCCGCGACGGCCTGACGGAGGTCGAGGTCACCGACAACGGCACGGGCATCCCGAACGGGCTGCACGACGAGGTCTTCTCGGAGTTCCGCCGCGCTCACGGGGCGAGCCACCGCGGCCACGGACTCGGCCTCGCCATCTGCCGGCGCATCGTCGCCCGCCACGGCGGCACCATCAGCGCCCACGACCGGGTGGAAGCGAGCGGCACGACGTTCCGGTTCTCGCTGCCCACGGCCGCGCCGATACCCGCGCCGGTCCCTGCACCGGCGGCCTGACTGCCGCCAGGTGGTGCGACGTCGCACTCTGCGGCCTTGTGGGGTGCCGCCGCCCGTCGTGAGGATCGAGGCACCTGACCCGAACGCAGAGGAGTGCTGAGACCGTGACCGAGTCACACCCCGACATCCCGGGCCCCATCGCCGACGCGCTGGCCGAGGCCGACGCCGCGCTGGGCCGCCTCGGCGCCGCGCTGGCCCAGCTCGGTGACGGTGACCTCCACCGGGCGCACCGCGACGGTGGCTGGACCGTGGCTCAGGTCGTCTCCCACATCAACATGTGCGCCCTGCTCTGGCTCGGCGACCTCAAGCGGATCGAGTGCGACCCCGAGCTGCGCTTCGTCTTCCGCGAGGAGGTCGGGCACGACCTGACGGGCTACCCGCCGCCGACCATCGAGCTCGCGCGCCAGCAGCTCGCCAGCACCCGCCGGACCCTGGCCACCGCCGGACCGGTCGTCAGCGCCGACGTGCTCGCCCGCACCATCGAGATCCCCGACCTCGGCACCATGACGGTCGAGGAGTGGAGCCCGCTGATCATCGGCCACGCCTCCAGCCACACCGAGCAGGCCTTCGAGATCATGCGCGACCGCGAGTTCGCGCCCGAGGGGGTCTGACCGTGCGCGCAGCGGTGCTCACCGCGCTCGAGACCGTCGAGCTCCAGGAACGTCCCGAGCCGACCGCGCGACCCGGCTGGGTCGTGCTCACCGTCGAGGCCGCCTCGCTCTGCGGCACCGACGTCCACCAGTACGACGGTCGCATCGACACGCCGTTCCCGCGGGTCCCGGGCCACGACTTCTCCGGCCGGGTCGAGAGCGTCGGCGAGGGCGTCGACGAGTCGTGGATCGGCAAGCCGGTGGCGGTGAAGCCGTCGCTGCCGTGCGGCGACTGCCCCGAGTGCCACACCGACAAGCCGTTCGACTGCAAGCGCAAGAAGCTGATCGGGCTGTGGTCCGACGGGTGCCTGACCGAGAAGATCGCGGTGCCGGTGGTCAACCTGATCCCGCGCCCCGACGGCGTCGAGCCGTGGCAGGCCTCGCTGCTCGAGCCGCTGGCGGTGGGCCTCAACACCGTGGACCGGCTGCGCATCATCCTGGGCGAGAGCGTCGTCGTGCTGGGCCAGGGCCCGATCGGCCTGGCCCTGACCCGGCTCTGCTCGCTCTCCGGTGCGGGGCGCCTGATCGTGACCGACGCCCGCGAGGCGCCGTTCGCGGTCTCCCGGGCCTACGGCGCGAGCGACTGCATCAACGTCCTCGAGACCGACGCGACGCAGGCCGTCCTCGACCTGACCGACGGGATCGGGGCCGACATCGTGATCGAGACGAGCGGCTTCCCGGCGTCGTCGGCGATGGTGCTCGACGCGGTGCGCAAGGAGGGCAAGGTCGCCCACATCGGGTGGGCCAACGACCTGCCGCCGCTGCCGGTCATCCCGATCATGGCCAAGACGCTCACCGTCTTCGGCGTGGGCGGCAACGGCGGCCGGGGTCAGTACGAGCGGGCGCTCGAGCTGGTCCGCTCCGGTCGCATCGACCTCGACCCGATGGTGACCCACCGGTTCTCCCTCGACGACGTCGAGGAGGCCTTCGCGACCGCGGCCTCGAAGACCGACGGCTCCATCAAGGTCGTCGTCAACCCCTGACCCGCGCCGGAGCTCAGCCGGCCGCCCGCTTGTAGGGGTCCGGCGGGAACCAGCCGCGCTCGACCACGCGGGTCGCCCAGCCGTCCAGCCGGGCGACCAGCGTGGCGAGGGCGTCGCCCAGGGAGTCGACCACCGACTGCTCCGCCGCGTCGGTCGAGGTCTCGATGCGCTCGCGCAGCGTGGTGCCGGCGGCGGTGAGGGCGTCGCCGGACACCAGGCCGCGCTCCTCGAGGGCGGCCGTGCCGGCGGCCATCGCCTCGGGCGACCACCCGCGCGAGGCGGTGTAGGTCGTGGGCTCCCAGCCGATCCAGAGCTCGGTGAGGGCGTTGGCCTGGACGCCGTCGAGACCGGCGAGCACGGTCGCGGCCAGGTGGGCGTCGCCGCGGTGCTCGCGCAGCAGCGTGCAGGCGTGCCACAGCGCGGCGTACGGGTCCTCGGGCCACGGCTGGGCGGCGAGACCGGCGAACAGGGCGCGGCCGTGGGCCGGTGCCGACTCGGCCGCGGCGCGCAGCGCCGAGACCGTCTGCTCGAGCCCGTCGAGCTCCGCGGCCTCGCCCAGGACGGCGCTCAGCGCCGCGCTCGAGCCCTCGAGCTTCGCGGCCCGGACGTCCTCGAGGCCGCACGTCGCCCGACCCGAGGCGTAGACGTCTGCGATCAGTCCCGGCTCGAAGACGCCGAAGGCCGCGGCGGCGACCGCCGGCTCCGGCTCGCCGAGGGCGCTGGCCCGTCCCCAGACGTAGCCCTGGAGGAAGTCGAGTCCCCGTGCGGCGTAGGCGTCGTAGGCCGGCTCGCTCCAGAAGCAGATCGTGGCGAGCGGCTCGATGGCGTCGCGCAGGGCGCGGGCGGGGCTCGACCAGTCGAGCTCGCGGGTCTCCCCCTCGCGGGGGCCGAAGAAGGCGGCCTGGGCCTCGGTGTAGTCCATGGCCGCGAGCATGGACGGCCGCGGGTCCTCTCCACCAGAGCGGCGGAGCAGGTGTGCAGGGATCGGATGAGCGGTCGCAGCAGCGGGATAGAGGCGGCTCCGAGCCCGGTCGAGACTGGGACGGTGGACCTCCCTGCCCGCGTCGCCCCGGTCGAGCTCGTCGAGGTCGGGCCGCGCGACGGACTGCAGAACGAGAACCGGCCGCTGCCCGTCGGGACCCGAGTCGAGCTGATCGGCCGTCTCCTCGACCTCGGCGTGCGTCGCCTGGAGGCGGTGAGCTTCGTCCGACCCGACCGCGTGCCGCAGATGGTGGGCGCCGAGGAGGTGATGGCGGCTCTGCCGCAGCGCGACGACGTGACGTACGTCGGGCTCGTCCTGAACCGGCGCGGCGCGGTGCGGGCGGTCGAGACGGCGTGCGACGAGATCAACGTCGTGGTCCCGGTGACCGACGCCTTCGCCGAGCGCAACCAGGGCGCACCGGTCGCGGCCCTGCTCGACGAGGCCGCCGGCGCGGTCGAGGTGGCGCGCGGGGCGGGAAGGTCGGTGTCGGTGACGCTGGCCGTCGCCTTCGGCTGCCCCTTCAGCGGGCCGGTCGCACCCGAGCGGGTCGCGGATGTCGCCGAGGCGGCGCTCGCGCTCGGCATCGACGAGCTCGCCCTGGCCGACACCATCGGCGTCGGCGTGCCCGCCCAGGTCCGCGGGCTCACAGCCCTGGTGCAGGGTGACGAGCGGCTGCGCCGCCTGCGGTTCCACTTCCACAACACGCGCAACACGGGCTACGCCAACGCCGCGGCGGCTGCCGACCTCGCACTCGACGTCCCGATCGCCCTGGACGCCTCCATCGGCGGCTTCGGCGGGTGCCCGTTCGCCCCGGCGGCGACCGGCAACATCGCCACCGAGGACCTCTTCTACCTCCTGCGCGAGAGCGGCGTGCCGACCACCGGTCCGGCCGACCTCGACCTCGGCGCTGCAGCCGAGGTCTCCACCTGGCTCTCCGAGCAGCTCGACAGTCCGGTCACCGCCCAGCTCGGCAGGGCCGGCGACGCGCGGGTGCGCGCATGAGGCTCGACGCCGACCGACCCCTGGCCGGCCTGCGGGTCGTCGAGCTGGGCAACTTCATCGCCGCACCGACGGCGGGTCGCCTGCTGGCGGACTTCGGCGCCGAGGTGATCAAGGTCGAGCGTCCCGGCACGGGCGACGAGCTGCGCAACTGGCGCCTCTACGCGGGGGACACCTCGATGCTCTACCGCACCATCAACCGGGGCAAGCTCTCGATCGAGCTCGACCTGCGCACCGAGGAGGGCCGCGAGGTCGTCCTCGACCTCCTGCGGCGCTCCGACGCGCTCATCGAGAACTTCCGCCCGGGCACGCTCGACCGGTGGGGTCTCGACGCCGCGACGCTGACGGAGGCCAACCCCGAGCTGGTCGTCGCCCGGGTCTCGGCGTTCGGTCAGACCGGGCCGATGGCTGCGCGACCAGGCTTCGCGGCCGTGGCCGAGGCGTTCGGCGGCATGAGGGACCTGGTCGGCGAGGCCGACCGACCGCCCGCCCGGGTGGGGGTGTCGATCGGCGACTCGATCGCCGGGCTGTACGCCGCCTTCGGGGTGCTGATGTCGCTGTTCGACCGCGAGCAGCGCCGCCGCCTGGGCGAGGGCCCGGTCGGGCCCGGGCAGCGCCACGTCGACGTCGCCCTGCACGAGGCCGTCTTCTCGATGATGGAGTCGCTGGTGCCCGACTACTCCGCCCACCACGTGCTGCGCGAGCGGACCGGGGGACGGATGGAGGGGATCGCACCGTCAAACGCCTACGTCTGCGCCGACGGGCACTCGGTGGTCGTGGCCGGCAACGCCGACTCCATCTTCGGCCGCTGCATGCGGGCCATCGACCGTGAGGACCTCGCCTCGGACCCGGGCCTGGCCACCAACGCGCAGCGCTGGGCCCGGCGCGACGAGCTCGACCGGGCGATCGAGGCCTGGACCCGCACCCTGCCGCGGGCCGACGTGCTGGCCCGCCTGGACGAGGCCGGCGTGCCCGCCGGGCCGATCTACGTCGCCTCCGACATCGTGGACGACCCGCAGTACGTCGCCCGCGCGATGGTCCAGCCGCTGCCGGTCGACGTCGACGGCACGGTGCAGGAGGTCCTGTTCCCGGGTGTGGTGCCGGTGCTGGGGGAGCGCTCGCTGCCGCTCACCGGCGCCGGCCCGGACCTCGGGGCCCACACCCACGAGGTGCTGACCCGCATCCTGGGACGCGAGTGCGACTGTGCAGCGTGTCGCACCGACGTCCCCGGCACCTCGACCAGCACCCCGACCAGCACCCCGGAGGAGACCGCGTGAGCGACCGTCCCGACCTCGACACCCTGCGTGCGATCTCCCGCCGGGTGCGCTGGGAGGCCACGGCCATCGTCGACGCCGCCAACCGCGGTCGTCCCAACGACACCGGGGTCAAGGTCGGCGGCCACCAGGCCTCCTCGGCCTCGATGGTCGACATCGTGGTCGCGTTGTGGTTCCACGAGCTGACCAGCCTGGACCGGGTCTCGGTCAAGCCGCACGCCTCGCCGGTGCTGCACGCGGTCAACCACCTGCTCGGCACCCTCGACCCGGCGTACCTCACGACCCTGCGCGCCCAGGGCGGCATCCAGGCCTACCCCTCGCGCCGCAAGGACCCCGACCCGGTCGATTTCAGCACCGGCTCGGTCGGCATCGGTGCGACCGCGACCCTGTGGGCGGCCATCGCCCACCGCTACGCCCGCTCGCAGTTCCCGACGACACCCGAGGCGGGCCGCTTCATCAGCCTCCTCGGCGACGCGGAGCTCGACGAGGGGGCCATCTGGGAGGCCGTCGCCGACCCGCAGGTCGCCAGCCTCGGCGAGCTGCTGTGGGTGGTCGACCTCAACCGCCAGTCTCTCGACCGGGTGGTCCCCGACATCCAGATCCAGCGGCTCCAGGCGATGTTCGAGGCCGGCGGCTGGCAGGTCGTCACCTTGAAGTGGGGCTCGGTCGTGTCCGAGCTGTTCGAGCGCGACGGCGGCGAGGAGCTGCGCGAGCGGCTCGAGTCGATGCCCAACGAGGAGTACCAGCGCGCGCTGCGGGTCGCACCCGACGAGCTGGCCGAGCGGATCGCCGGCGACTCCGGCTCGCCGAGGCTGCGCGCCCTTCTCGTGTCGGTGAGCCCGGGGCATCTCGCCGAGGCCCTGCGCGACCTCGGCGGTCACGACCTCGGGCTGCTGGTGGACACGTTCGAGACGGTCGACGACCACCGCCCGACGGTCGTGTTCGCCTACACCGTGAAGGGTCGGGGGCTGCCCACCGAGGGCCACCCCCAGAACCACTCGGCCTTGCTGACCGGCGCGCAGATGCAGACCCTCGCCGAGAGCTCCGGCACCTCGCTCGACGACCCGTTCGCGCCGTTCGACCCCGACTCCCCGGCGGGGCTGCTCTGCGCCCGGCGGGCTCGCGAGCTCAGCCGCCCGGACGTGCCGGCACCCGCCCCGCTCGCCGTCCCGACCGAGCTGGGTCACCCGCACCGCAAGGCGGCGTCCACGCAGGCCACGCTCGGCCGGCTCCTCGCCGACCTGGTCCGCGACGCCCCGGCGGCCGCGTCGCGCGTCGTGACGTGCAGCCCCGACGTGGCCTCCTCGACCAACCTCGGCGGTTGGATCAACAAGACCGGCGTCTGGTCGGTGGCCGAGCGCCGGGACTGGTTCGTCGACGACGCCGAGCGGCTGCTGCGCTGGTCGGAGTCGCAGTCGGGCCAGCACCTCGAGCTCGGCATCGCCGAGGTCAACCTGGTCGGTCTCCTCGGTGAGCTGGGCGCGACGTGGTCGCGCTGGGGCGAGCGGCTGATCCCGATCGCGACGCTCTACGACCCGTTCGTCGGTCGGGCACTTGAGCCCTGGTCCTTCGGCCTGTACGCCGGCGGGCAGTCGATCCTCGTCGGCACGCCGTCCGGGGTCACGCTCTCCTCGGAGGGTGGCGCCCACCAGTCCGTGTCGACACCGTCGATCGGGCTGGAGCAGCCGGGCTGCACAGCCTGGGAGCCGGCGTTCGCCCAGGACCTCGAATGGTGCTTCCTGCACGCGATGGCCCAGGTGGGGGTGCCCGGCGGGACCTCGGCGTACTTCCGGCTCTCGACGCGCCCAGTGGACCCGGCGCGGGCGCAGGTGCCAGAGACGGCGGACCTGCGCGAGCGCCGCCGCCGGCTGGCCGTCGCGGGCGGCTACCGGCTGTCCGCCCACGGGGCCGAGCGCGACGAGGTGACGCTCGTGGGCGTCGGGGCGATCATGCCGGAGGTCCTCGACGCGGCGGACGCGCTGGAGGCTGCGGGGGTCCGCGCCGGGGTGCTGTGCCTGACCAGTCCCGACCTGGTCTTCCGCTCGCTCCAGGCCCGCGGACGCCGTGACGGCGCCGACGCCTCGGACGTCCTCGACGTGCTGCTGCCGGCGGCGCACCCCGCGCCCCTGGTCACCGTGCTCGACGGCCACCCGCACACGCTGGCCTTCCTCGCGGCCGCACGCGGCGACCGGATCCGCTGCCTCGGGGTCAGCGAGTTCGGGGAGTCCTCGAGCCTGCCGGACGCCTACCGTCGCCACGGCATCGACCGCGCCGCCATCGTCGGCGCCGCCCTCGACCTGCTCGGCCGGTGACCCGCCGATCGTCTGCCTAGACTCGGGACCGAGGCCGTGACCGGCGCCACACCTGCGTCCCGGGCGGCCACGGAGGAGGAGACGTGGTCCAGGAGTACCTCAGCAGTTCTCCCGTCGCCAGCACGACGAGCCTCGAGGAGGCTCGTGAGGCGGTGGCCCGAGTCTACCTCCCGCACCACCTCGAGGGCCGTCACGACCGGATGGACATGCGCCTCAATGCCGTCACCGACCGGCAGCTGACCCTGGGCTACCTGACCTACGGCGCCGAGACGGCGCTGCACATGCCGCCGACGGACACCTGCTACCACGTCAACCTCACCACCGCCGGCACCACCGCGGCGAGCCGCAGCGACGGCGCCAGCGCACACACCTCGGCGCAGCGCGCCGGCACCGTCCTGCTGCCCGACGAGCAGACCACCGTGCACTGGGCCCCGGACGCCGAGCAGCTCATCCTCAAGGTCACCCGGGCCAGCCTCGAGTCGCACCTCGCCGACCTCCTCGGCCGCCCGGTCGCCGACATCGTCGACTTCGACCTGCAGCTCGACCTCGCCGGTCCCGCCGGTGCGTCGCTCCTGCGCGCCGTGTCCTTCCTCGCGACCGAGCTCGACCGCGTCGACGGCCTCGCCGGCTCCCCGCTGGCCCGGGCCCAGCTGGAGTCCTTCGTGCTCACCCAGCTGCTCATGGCCGGCCGCCACCAGTACTCCGACGCGCTGGCGGGTGAGGGGGAGCGCGACCGCCTCGGCCGGCTCGCGCCCGTCGTCGCCCACATCGAGGCCCACGCCGACGCCGAGCTCACGCCCGAGGTCCTCGCCCGCGTCGGGTGCGTCAGTGTCCGCACCCTGCACGCGGCGTTCCAGGAGCGACTGGGTTCCTCGCCCATGGCCTACGTCCGCAAGGTCCGCCTCGGCAAGGTGCGGGCCGAGCTCCTGCGCAGCGACCCCGGCCGGACCCGGGTGACCGACGTCGCGACCGCGTGGGGCTTCTACCACCAGTCGCGCTTCGCCCAGCAGTACCGCGACGAGTTCGGCGAGCTGCCCAGCGTCACGCTGCAGAGCTGACCGCCGGTGCTCTGCACTGAGCGGCCTGCGGCGGGCACGGAGGGGATAGCGGCGCCCCGGCCGGGTGCCTAGCGTCGTCGGGGTGAGCAACGAGCTGGAGACCTTCGGCCTCTTCATCGACGGACAGGTGGTCGACGCCGCCTCGGGCAGGACTTTCGAGTCGCAGAACCCCTACACCGGCCGGCCCTGGGCCGTCGTCGCCGACGGCGGGCCCGAGGACGTCGACCGTGCGGTCGCCTCGTCGCGTGCGGCGTTCGAGGGGGAGTGGGGTGCCCGCTCGGGCTTCGAGCGCGCGGCCGTCCTGCGGCAGGTCGCGGCGGCCATCTCCGAGAACGCCGAGCGCCTCGCGCTGCTCGAGGTGCGCGACTCCGGCAAGCTGATGCGCGAGATGCGCGGGCAGCTGAACGGGCTCGGCAACTGGTACCTCTACTTCTCCGGCCTCGCCGACAAGCTGGAGGGGAAGACGGTCCCGGCGCTCAACCCGAATTCCTACTTCGGCTACACCCTCAAGCAGCCGGTGGGGGTCGTGGGGGCGATCACCCCGTGGAACAGCCCGCTGCTGCTGCTCACCTTCAAGCTGGCGCCGCTCCTGGCCGCCGGGTGCACGTGCGTGGTCAAGCCCTCCGAGCACGCGCCGGCCTCGACGATCGCGTTCGCCCAGGTGCTGCACGAGGCGGGGCTGCCTGCGGGCGTCCTCAACGTCGTCACCGGCTGGGACCGCTCGACCGGTGAGGCTCTCGCCTCGCACCCCGGGGTCGACAAGGTGGCGTTCACGGGCTCGACCGCGACCGGCATCAAGGTCGCCCAGTCCGCCCTGCAGAACGTCAACAAGGTGACCCTCGAGCTCGGCGGCAAGTCGCCCCAGGTCGTCTTCGCCGACGCGGACCTCGACGCCGCCGCCAACGGCCTGGTCGCGGGTGTGTTCGCCGCCACCGGCCAGACCTGCATGGCCGGCTCGCGCCTGATCGTCCACGAGTCGGTCAAGGACGCGCTCGTCGAGAAGGTGGTCGAGCGGGCCGACGCCATCAAACAGGGCGACCCGACCGAGCCGGAGACCGAGATGGGTCCGGTCGCCAACCGCCCGCAGTACGAGAAGGTGCTCGGCTACCTCGAGGGCGCCAGGGCCGAGGGCCAGACCATCGCGTGCGGCGGCGAGCCCAACGCCGAGCTGGGCGGACTCTTCGTCAAGCCCACCGTCGTCGTGGCCGACCCGGGCGCCACGATCGTGCGGGAGGAGGTCTTCGGACCGGTGCTCGCGGCCTACACCTTCCGCGACGAGGACGAGGCGGTCCGACTGGCCAACGACACGCCGTACGGCCTGGCCGGGGCGGTGTGGACCAAGGACGTGCACCGCGCCCACCGCGTCGCGTCGCGGCTGCGGGCCGGGACGGTGTGGATCAACGCCTACCGCGTCGTCGCCCCGAACATGCCGTTCGGCGGGTTCGGTCTGTCCGGCATCGGCCGGGAGAACGGCAGCGACGCCGTCGAGGAGTACCTCGAGACCAAGTCGGTCCTCGTGGAGCTCACCGGTGGCACCCGCGATCCCTTCCAGCTGGGCTGAGGCGGGTCCCGGACCACGGTCGCGGCCACCCTCCGGGGCGGGATTGGGAACGGTGGGCTGCGGTCACCCGGGACCATGAGCCGTCACGCGCCCGAACGAGACATCGACGAGTCCGAGCTGTCGGTCAGCGGCCCGGAGGACCACGCGGCCGGGCCCACCGCGGTCGCCGTCAGCATGAACCGCGCCCTTCAGGGCATGGGGGTGCGCCGCACGGCGGCCACCCTGCTGAAGCTCAACCAGGTCGACGGGTTCGACTGCCAGGGGTGCGCGTGGCCCGACCCGGCGCCCGAGCACCGCCACACCGCGGAGTTCTGCGAGAACGGTGTCAAGGCGGTCACCGACGAGGTCAACCTGCGCCGGGTCGGTCGCGAGTTCTTCGCGGCCCACCCGATCGCCGAGCTCGAGCAGCGCAGCGACTACTGGCTGGGCCAGCAGGGCCGGATCACCGAGCCGATGGTGCTGCGCGAGGGGGCGACCCACTACGAGCCGATCTCGTGGGACGCGGCGTTCAACCTCGTCGCCGAGCACCTCAACGGGCTCGACTCCCCGGACGAGGCGGTGTTCTACACCTCGGGCAAGGTCACCAACGAGGCGGCGTTCGCCTTCCAGCTCTTCGTGCGGGCCTACGGCACCAACAACCTGCCCGACTGCTCGAACATGTGCCACGAGTCGACGTCGGTCGGGCTCGCCGAGGTGATCGGGATCGGCAAGGCGTCGGTCACCCTCGACGACGTCCACGGCGCGGAGGTCATCGTGATCGCCGGGCAGAACCCCGGCACCAACCACCCTCGCATGCTCTCCGCGCTCGAGATCGCCAAGAAGAACGGCGCGAAGATCATCGCGATCAACCCGCTCAAGGAGGCGGGGCTGGTCCGGTTCAAGAACCCCCAGACCCCGCGCGGCATGGTCGGGCCCGGCACCGCGATGGCCGACCTGCACCTGCCGGTGCGGATCAACGGCGACCTCGCGCTGTTCCAGGCCATCGCGTCGCTGCTGCTCGAGTGGGACCAGCTCGACCACGACTTCATCCAGCAGCACACCCACGGCTTCGAGGAGTACGTCGCGCACCTGCGCGCCCTCGACTGGGACCTCGTCCTGCGCTCCACCGGTCTGACGCGCGCCGAGATCGAGGAGGCCGCCCGGATGATCGCGGGGTCGCGCAAGACCGTCTACTGCTGGGCGATGGGCATCGTGCAGCACCGCAACGGCGTCGCCAACGTCAAGGAGATCTGCAACCTCGCCTTCCTGCAGGGCAACATCGGCAAGCCCGGTGCGGGCGTCTTCCCGGTCCGCGGCCACTCCAACGTGCAGGGCGACCGCACCATGGGCATCTGGGAGCGTCCGCCCGCCCACTTCCTCGACGCGCTGCGCGACGAGTTCGGCTTCGAGCCACCGCGCGAGCACGGCTACGACTCCGTGGGTGCGGTCAAGGCGTTCCGCGACGGGAAGGCCAAGGTCTTCTTCGGCCTCGGCGGCAACTTCGTCACGGCGATGTCGGACACGCGCGTCACCGAGGACGCCCTGCGCAACGCCGACCTCACCGTGCAGGTCTCGACCAAGCCCAACCGCTCGCACGTCGTCCACGGCAAGGTCGCCCTGATCCTGCCGCCCCTGGGCCGCAGCGAGAAGGACATGACCGGCGGGCGCCGGCAGCGGGTCACCGTCGAGGACTCGGTGTGCTCCGTGCACACCTCCCAGGGCCCGCTCGAGCCCGCCTCGCCCCACCTGCGCTCCGAGGTCGACATCGTCTGCTCCACGGCCATGGCCACCCTCGGTGACCGCCACGGCATCGAGTGGGCGGCGTTCCGCGACGACTACGGCCTGCTGCGCCGACGCATCGGCCGCATGGTGCCTGGCTGCGCCGGCTACGAGGAGAAGGTCGACCAGCCCGGCGGCTTCGTGCTGCCGCACCCGCCGCGCGACACCCGCACCTTCGACACCGACGTCCAGCGAGCGGTGTTCACCGTCAGCCCGACCGACGTGCTGCACGTGCCCGAGGGCCGCCTGCTCCTGCAGACGCTGCGCTCGCACGACCAGTTCAACACCGTGATCTACGGCCTCGACGACCGCTACCGCGGCATCAAGGACGGCCGGCAGGTCGTGATGGTCAACCCGCTCGACCTCGAGCACCTCGGCCTGCGCGACGGGCAGCACGTCGACATCGTCAGCGAGTGGGAGGACGGTTCGAGACGCTCCGTCGAGCGGTTCCGCACCGTCGCCTACGACACCCCGCGCGGCTGCGCGGCGGCGTACTACCCGGAGACCAACGCCCTGGTCGCCCTGGACTCGAAGGCCGAGGGGAGCAACCAGCCGGCGTACAAGTCGATCGTGGTGCGGCTCGTCGCGTCCGTGCCCGACGCCCCCGGACCGTCGCGTCCCGAGGGGCGCGTGGTCGACGCGTCGCCCGACCAGGGCCACGATCCGCAGCGCTACGTCGCGCCGTACCACCTCAGCTGAGAGGGCCGGGCCGGGTCACCCTGTCCCCGGGCCGGCCGCCTGGAGACGGGGATGCTCGACGGCCGGCCCGGAAGCCGAGCGACCGGTCGGATCACCGGTCCTCTGACCAGTGAGAGTGCCGTGGGGACCTTGACGGCACCAGGGACCAAGGTCCCGTCTTCGTCCAGGCTGTGCCCGAGCCGGTCCGTACGCCGCGGTCCGAGCCCCTCGTCGGGCTAGCGTGCTGACATGACGAGCGGGACCGTTCCTCCCCGGCCCGTCCGGGTCTACCTGCTCGACGACCACGAGGTCGTCCGGCGCGGACTGCGCGACCTGCTCGAGGCGGACGGCGACGTGGTGGTGGTGGGTGAGTCCGGGTCCGCCCAGGTCGCGCTCCGAGAGCTGCCGGTGCTGCGGCCCGACGTCGCGATCCTCGACGGTCGGCTGCCGGACGGCTCGGGCATCGACGTGTGTCGCGACGTGCGCTCGACGGCCCCGGCCATCCGGGTCCTGGTGCTCACGTCGTACGACGACGACGACGCGCTGGCCGCGGCGGTCGTGGCCGGTGCGGCCGGGTACGTGCTCAAGCGCGTGCGCGGCTGCGACCTGGTCGACCAGGTCCGTCGGGTCGCGGCGGGGGAGACCCTCCTCGACGCGGCGCTCCAGGCCCGGGTCGTCGACCGGCTGCGTCACGACGCGGCGCCCGACCCCTGGGCGGCGCTCACGCCGCAGGAGGCACGCATCCTGGACCTCATCGCCGAGGGGCTGACCAACCGCCAGATCGGGGAGCGCCTCTCGCTGGCGGAGAAGACGGTGAAGAACTACATCTCCTCGCTGCTCGCCAAGCTCGGCCTCACCAGCCGCACCCAGGCGGCCGTCCTCCGCACGAGGCACGCGGGCAGATGAACGACGACCCGACCCACGGCGCCGGGTGCGAGATCCTCCGTGGACTGTCCACGCTCGCCGATCCCGTCGGTGCCGGTGAGGATCCGGACGACGCGCTGCGGGGTCTGCTCCGGACCGGTGCGCGGCTCGTCGGCGCCCGGCGGGCCACGCTCAGGACGCTCCACGCGAGCTCGGCTCGGACGCTCGTGGTGGTCGGTCCCGGTGCGCCGGCGACCGGTGGGTCGCACACGGCGCTCCTCGCGCTGCCGGTGCGCTGCGAGGGCCGGCTCCTCGCCGTCGTACACGTCGCCGAGAGGTACGACGGAGGTGACTTCGGCGCCGACGACGAGGTCGTGCTGACCGGGCTGGCGGCCCTGGTGGGGCTCGTGCTCGACCGTGAACGGGCGCGCGAGGAGGCCCGGCTCCGGAGTCGATGGCTGGACGCGACGGCCGAGATCACCGCGAGACTGCTCGAGCGCGGACCGGGCGACGAGGCGCTCCAGCTGGTCGCCGACCGCGCGCGCGAGCTGGCCGGGGCGGACATCGCCTGGGTGGTGGCGGGTGACGACGGTGACGCTCTGACCCTGCGGGTCGTCTCGGGCGCCGAGGTCGACCCTGCGGTCCTGGCCCGGATGGGCATGAAGAGCTCGCTCGCTGCGTGGGTCGTGCGCACAGGAGAGCCGGTCTTCGTCGACGATCTCGCCGCCGATCCGCGGGCCGTCGACCCGTCGGCGCACTTCGGTTGGCCCCGGCTCGGTGCGACCGTCGTCGTCCCGCTGCGCTCCTCCGACCGGACCCACGGTGCGGTCGCCCTCGCCTGGACCGTCGCGCGCGCCGGAGCCGCCGCCGGGCTCCCCGCGGAGGCGCTGACCACCTTCGCCGAGCAGGCGGCGCTGGCCCTGGAGATGGCCAGGTCCGCCCACGACGAGCGGCGTCTCGTGCTCCTGGAGGACCGCGACCGGATCGCACGCGACCTGCACGACCTCGTGATCCAGCGGCTCTTCGCGGCGGGGCTGGGGATCGAGCGCGTCGGACGCGACGCGGGGCCGGGGGTGCGCGACCGGTTGCGTCAGGCGGCCGAGGAGCTCGACGAGACCATCGACGAGATCCGCCGCAGCATCTTCGCTCTCGGGGCGCCCACTGGCGCCGGCGACCTGCAGAGTGAGGTCGCCCGGCTCGTCGAGCGCGCGGGCGGGTCCTTCGGCCTCCGCCCTGAGCTGCGCTTCTCGGGCCCGGTGCGGACGGCCGTGCCAGCCGCTCTGCTGCCCGACGTCCTGGCCGTCGTCGGCGAGGCGCTGAGCAACGCCGGTCGCCACGGTGCGACGCAGGAGATCTCCGTCGAGGTGGCGGCGGACCTGCCCGGGCGCACGCTCCGCATCGTCGTCAGCGACCGCGGGCGAGGGTTCGACGTGGCGTCCGGACGCCGCAGTGGACTGGACCACCTCGCCTCGCGGGCCGCGCGGCTCGGGGGCGAGAGCACCGTCACGTCGGCGCCGGGCCAGGGGACCACTGTGCGCTGGACGGTGCCTCTCTGACGGCACCTAGGCTGCGGACGTGAGCGAGGGGGGCGCAGCCCGGCAGTGGTTGGAGTCCCGCGTCGACGGGGCGGGCAGTGCCGCGCTGCGCGAGCTCGTCGACGCCCTCAGCCGGCTCCTCGCGACCGCGGTGGGCGATGCGGTCGCGGTGCGGCGCCTCGACTCGAACGGCGGGTTGGTGCCGCTCGCGGCCCACCACCCCGACTCCGGTCGGACGGCCTCGATGCGCGCCGTGATGGCGCGCACCGAGGACTCCTCCGAAGGGCTGTGGGCGCCCGTGGTGCGTCGCGGCGAGACGGTCCGCTGGTCGGCGCAGCGGACCCCGACGGCGCCGTCGAGCCGCCAGACGGCGTTCATCGACGCGTGGTCGGTCCAGGCAGTGGTCGGCATGCCGGTGGTCTCCGGTGAACGGGTGATCGGTGGGGCCGCGCTCGTGCGCTTCGGGGTCGCGCGCGACTTCTCGGCGGACGACGAGGACATGCTGTCGCTCCTCGCCTCGCGGCTCGGGCCGGTCCTCGAGCTGCTCGACGCCTACGACCCCGCCTGAGTGGCTGCGTCGGAGGGGCTGCGCGACCTGCAGGACCTCCGGCCCTGGCGGCGCGGTGCCCGCGCGCGGCAGCGTGCGGTGGTGGAACCGTGCGATGACGACGTCGTCTCCTGGGAGCCCGAGGTCGAGGACGAGAGTGGGGCCCTCGTCCTCGACTGGAAGCGCGGTGCGTCGGTCACCCGCCGCGTCCTCGGGCGGCGGGAGTGGGCCCTGACCTTCCAGCACTCGCCCGTGGGGATGGCGATCGTGCACCTCGACGGCACCTGGGCGCGGGTCAACGACTCGATGTGCACGATGCTCGGCCGCTCCGCCAGCGAGCTGCTCGACCTGACCTTCCAGGACATCACCCACCCCGACGACCTGGCGGCGGACCTCGAGCTGCTGCAGGAGTGCCTCGACGGGCGGCGCCACGGCTACCGGATGACCAAGCGCTACCTCCACCGCGAGGGCCACGTCGTGTGGGGCGATCTGTCCGTCGCCCTGGTCCGCGACGACGCCGGCGACCCGCTCTACTTCGTCTCGCAGGTCCTCGACGTCTCCGAGCACCGCGCAGTCCAGGAGCGACTGGAGCGCTTCGCGGCCCTGGTGAGCCACGACCTCAAGACTCCGCTGACCGCGGTGCGGGCCTCCCTCGAGCTGCTGGGCGAGCTGGTGGGCGGACCCCAGCCCGACCTCGCCTCGGCCCGGTTGCTCGCCGAGCAGGCCGAGGCATCGGCCCAGCGGATGGGTGCGCTGGTCGACGCCCTGCTCGCCGTCGCCTCGGCGGCCGCTCCGGAGCCGGAGGTGGTGTCGCTGCGCGCCGTCGTGGACGCCGCCGTCGCCGACCTCGGAGCCCTCATCGCACGAGCCGGGGCCTCGGTCCGCACCACGGCAGGGCTCGACCACGCTCCCCGGGTGGTGGGGTCCGCCGACCTGCTGCGGACGCTGCTGGTCAACCTGCTGACCAATGCGGTCAAGTTCCGCGACCCCGACCGCCGTCTCCACGTCGAGATCGACACCGCGCCCCGCGAGGGAGAGCCGCAGACCTTGGAGGTCCGGGTCCGCAACGACGGACCCTCCATCCCCGACGAGGAGCGCGAGCGCGTCTTCGAGTTCCTCGCGCGGGGCGGGCGCCACGACGGCGTCGCCGGCTTCGGCATCGGCCTCACCGCGTGCCGTCGCATCGTCGAGCTGCACGGCGGACAGATCTGGATCGAGGAGCCGGACGGCGGCGGGGTGGAGGTCCGTCTCACCCTGCCGGTGGTGGCTCAGACCTCGGCGGGATCGAGCTCCTGATGGCGCGCCGTGACCGTGCGTCCGGCGGCGTCCTCGTCGGCGTGGGTCCACCACAGGTAGCCCACGAGGCTCGCGAAGAGCACGAGGCCGAGTGCGGTGACGGGACCGGTGCCACAGCCGATGCCGCCGTGGGCGTGGCTCGAGCCGAGGTAGTCGGCGACCGAGGCGCCCAGTGGCCGGGTCAGCACGTAGGCCGACCAGAACGCGACGGTGGCGTCCAGCCCGAGGCGCCACAGCCCCAGCGGCACCAGGATCAGCACGCCGAACAGCGCGATCGACCAGGCGAACCCGAGACCGGCGTTGATCGCGGTCGCGTCGCCGAGCGCCGTACCCAGCCCGAAGGTGAGCAGCACGACGCCCCAGTAGAAGCGCTCGCGCCGCCCGGTGGTGATCGAGTGCACCGAGATCGTGCCCTCGCTGCGCTTCCACCAGGCGAGCACCGCGACGAGCAGCACGAGGTAGACGATCGAGTCGACCCAGTACGGCGTCCCGAGGGCCACGTGCGGGCCGTCGGCGATCATCGTGCCGAACAGCGCCACGCTCAGCACGGTCAGCCAGTACCGCACCGGGTGGTAGGCCTCGGAGCGCAGCTGCAGCCACAGGGCGAGGGCGAAGCCCCCGACCCCGACCAGGGCGGCGAGCGGGATGCTCAGCGTCCCGAGGAAGTCGGCACCGGTCTCGCCGATGCCGGTGGTGAGGGTCTTCACCACCCAGAACAGGGCGAAGACGGCGGGGACCTTGGGCACGGGGAAGTCTCGGTTGCGCACGACCCGGACCGTAGGGAGCGCTACCTGCACGCGACCTGACTGGTTGCGGGCGCTCGGCCCCGAGCCGTGGCACGCTCGTCGTGAGCGGCCGTGGGGCGAGCAGGAGGTGGGCGATGACCCGGGTGGGTCTGTGCGAGGACGACCCCGCGATCCGGCGGGTCGTGACCGGCGCGATGCGCTACGCCGGGCACGAGGTGGTGCCCGCCCACGACGGCGGCGAGGCGGTGCGTCTCTTCGGCGCCGACGAGACGCTCGACGTGATCATCCTCGACATCGGCCTGCCCGACGCCGACGGTCGCGACGTCTGCCAGGCGCTGCGCTCCGGAGGTCAGTCGGCGCCGGTGCTCTTCCTGACCGCCCTGGGCACGGTGCCCGATCGGCTCTCGGGCTTCAGCGCCGGCGGCGACGACTACCTGCCGAAGCCGTTCGACGTCCTCGAGCTCGTGGCCCGGGTCGAGGCGCTGGCCAGGCGCAGTCGGGTGGCGACGGCCCCGGCGCCGACCGAGCTCGCCCTCGACCCGGCCCGGCACGCGTTGACCTGCGGCGGCGCGGAGGTGCTGCTGACGCCGACGGAGTTCCGGATGCTCGCCGCCATCACCTCGCGCCCCGGTGAGGTCGTACGCCGCCGCGCGGTCGTCGCGGCCGCCTGGCCGCACGGCGGCATCGTCAGCGACAACACCGTGGACTCCTACGTCCGCCGCATCCGGGTCAAGCTGGCCGAGGTCGGCTCGCCGCTGGAGCTCGTCACCGTGCGCGGCGTCGGGTACGCGCTGAGGTGAGGTCGAGGTGACGTCGAGGTGAGGAGGGCCAGCGGGTCGTTCCGCCGCCAGATCGTGACCTCCACCGTCGCGCTGGTCCTGGTCGTGATGCTCCTGGCCGGGGTCGGGCTGCAGGTGGTCCTCGGCTGGACCGCGCAGCGCGACATCCGCACCGTGCTCGACGAGAGGTCGGCGACCACGGTGCAGGCGATCCAGCAGGCCTCGTCGCGCCGGCTCACGGTGCCGCCCGACACCCTGGACCGGGGCATGGAGGTGTTCGCCGCCGACGGCACCCCGGTCGCCGGGTCCGTCGAGCCCGAGCTCCGCGCGGCGGCCGCGGACCTGTCGACGGTCACGCGGGCCCAGCAGCGCAGCGGTCCCAGCGACGAGGTCCAGCTGCTCGCGACGCCGTTCGCCACGGCGAGCGGCGAGCGCGGGGTGCTCGTGGTCAGCCAGGACTCCGCGCCCTACGAGCGCTCGGAGTTCTACGCGCTGCTCGCCACCGTCGCCCTCGGGCTGATCGTCGTCGTCGGCGCGGCCGTCGTGTCGCTGCGGGTCACCCGCCAGGCCCTGGCCCCCGTCCGCCAGATGGCCGAGCGGGCCGCCGACTGGAGCGAGCACGACCTCTCCCACCGGTTCGCGCTGGGACCCCCCGACAACGAGCTCGCGGCGCTGGGGGAGACGCTCGACCACCTCCTCGACCGGGTCGCCTCGGCGATCCGGTCCGAGCAGCGGCTCACGGCCGAGCTGGCCCACGAGCTGCGGACCCCGCTGACCTCGGTGCGGGGCTCCGCGGAGCTGGCCCTGCTGCGCGGCATCGACGACCCCGAGCTGCGCGCCGACGTGGAGCAGATCCACGTGTCGTCTCGCGAGATGTCCGAGGTCGTCTCGACCCTCCTCGACCTCGCGCGGTCGGGCTCCGCGCGGACGGGCGACGGCACCTGCCTCGTCGCCGACGTGGTCGCCCGCGCGACCCGCGACCTGCCTCCCGGCGCCACCGTGGAGACGAGCGTCGAGACCTCGACCGCCCGCGTCGCCGCGCCCGCCGACCTCGTCGTCCGGGCGCTGTCGCCCCTGCTGGCCAACGCCGTGCGGCACGCGGCCACCTCGGTCCGGGTGAGCGCGACCGACCGGCCCGCCGAGGTGGTCCTCACCGTCGCCGACGACGGACCCGGGGTCGCCGCACAGGTGCGGGACACGCTGTTCGAGCCCGGGGTCACCCACGGCTCGGGCGGCGCGGGACTCGGGCTCGGCATCGCCCAGCGGGTCGCCCGCTCGTGCGGTGGCGAGATCGTCCTCGTGCAGTCGCACGAGGGAGCGGCGTTCGAGCTGCACCTGCCGCGCAGGTGACGACGCCGCAGCACCTGGCCGAGATCGGGAGACGCGGGCAGCGGGAGTCGCTATCGTCCGACCATGGGGCGGCTCGTGCGGTCGTGGGTCGCGACGCTCACGGTCGTGCTGACCGCACAGATCCTCACGCCGGTCGCGACGGCGGATCCGGGCGCCACTGCCCATCGTGTATACGTCGCGGTGATCACCGACCACGGTGAGTTTCCCATGAGCGCGGGCGAGATGGACCTGGCCATCGACGCCGCACTCCAGGACGTCGCCGAGGACCTGCCGAACGTGTTCTCCTCGTTCACCCGGGTGGAGACGCGCTACGTCGACTCTCCCGCCACCCCGACCGGCGGCGCCATGTGCGGGCTGTGGGCCCCCGACGCCTTGATCACCGAGACCGCCCCGCCGGGGACGGAGGAGGCCATGGAGGCGGAGGGACGCGCCCTCTTCGGTCTGCCGCCTCGGTCGCCCGGCGCCCACGTCGTCTACGTGCTGCCACCGCGCTGTGCTGCCAACGCGATCGGGTTCGCGATGCTGGGCGCCGACGTGCACGCCGGCGGGTTCGTGGTGGTGTCCGCCGGGTGGGCGGCGGGCCTGCGCGGCGTGCTGGTCCACGAGCTCGGCCACAACTTCTCGCTCCTGCACGCCGACGCGACCTGCGTCTACCAGGGCGCCTCGTGCGGTGTCATCGAGTACGCCGACTGCTACGCGCCGGTGGGTGGGAACTTCGGTTCGGTCTTCTCCACCGCCGAACGGGTGATCCTAGGTGCCGTGCAGCCCGGCGAGGTGCAGACCGTCGACGCCGGTGGCGGCGCCTTCGAGGCCCAGATCCGGCTCGCGCCGCGCAGCGCGCCGTCGGGGCTGCGGGGCATCGCCGTCACCGACCCGAGCAGCGGCGAGGTGACCTACCTCGACTACCGCTCCGGCACGGGCCTCGACGCCGACGCCGAGTACCTCGGTGTGTCCTTCTGCCCGACGGGTGTCACCGCCACGAGGATCCGGGGTCGCGGCACCCTGCTGCTCCGACGGGACGGACCGAACGGCTCGACCGGTGCCGCCGTTGCGGGGGAGACGATCCAGATCGGGGCCTACGCCTCGGCGACCGTTCTCGGCGCCGACGGCGACGGAGGCGCCCTGGTGGCCGTACGTGTGGCGCCGCTGCCGCCGTTCGACCGCCTCCCCCGTGTGGGGGTCGAGCACCTCAACGGCCGGTGGGTGCGGGCCGAGCTCACCGGTCGGTTCTCGCCGGACCCGGACGGCCCGCTGCGCTACACCTGGTACGTCGAGGACGCGACCGGGAGCCACCCCTTGACCTCCGCTTCTCCGAGCGGCCCGGGCGACGCGACCCGGGTGCCACCGGGAGCCACCCGTGTCTGGGTCGAGGTGGCTGCCGAGAAGCGGGGTCGCCTGCGCGGGGTGGTGACGTCTCGGCCCGTCTCCATGACCGAGGGTGCGGGGCTCCAGGTCCGGTTGAGCGGGAAGGCCCAGGTGGGACGGACGCTGTCGGTGCGGGTCCCGCGGGGCCTGGAGGGGCCGGTGAGGTACCGCTGGTTCGCGGACCGACGTCGCATCGACGGGGCCGACCGACGTCGCCTCCGCCTGACACCAGACCTCGTCGGGACCCGGATCCAGGCTGTCGTGATCACCGGTCGTGGTGCTGATCGCGAACGCACGGTGTGCCGCGCGAAGGGGCGGGTCGAGGCGCGAGGCCGAGGAGGGAAGCGGTGGTACCCCCGGTAGGATTCGAACCTACGCTTCCGCCTCCGGAGGGCGGCGCTCTATCCCCTGAGCTACGGGGGCCAGGGACGTGCAGACCCTACTCGCACCGGACGCTGGAGCCGAACCGGGCCCGTTCAGGTCCCACCCGGGTCCCACCGTGGAAACGGATGCAAGCCCCGCGGCGCAGCGCCGATAGGCTTCGCGGGTGACTCCTGAGCAGCTGTCGGCCGCGATCGTCGAGGTCCTGGCGACGCTGTCCGCGGAGGGTGAGCTCACCCTGCCGGACGGCCCGCCGAGTGCGGTGACGGTGGAGCGACCCCGCCAGCGCGAGCACGGCGACTACGCGACCAACGTCGCGCTGCAGCTGGCCAAGAAGGCCGGCACCAACCCCCGTGCGCTCGCCCAGCTCGTCGCCGACCGGCTCGGGCAGCACGACGGCGTCGCCGCGGTCGACATCGCGGGACCTGGCTTCCTCAACATCACCGTCGCGGCTGCCGCCCAGGGCGAGGTGGCCGGGCAGATCGTGGCCGCCGGTGCGGCGTACGGCTCCAGCGAGCTGATGGCCGGCGAGCGCGTGAACCTCGAGTTCGTCAGCGCCAACCCCACCGGCCCGCTCCACATCGGCGGCGTGCGCTGGGCCGCCGTCGGCGACGCGCTCGGCCGGATCTTCGAGGCCGTCGGCGCCGCGGTGACGCGGGAGTACTACTTCAACGACCACGGTGCGCAGATCGACCGGTTCAGCCGCTCGCTGCTGCACAGCGTGCGCGGCCTCGAGGCCCCCGAGGACGGCTACGGCGGGGCCTACGTCCACGAGATCGCCCAGGCCGTCGTCGCACGCCGCCCCGAGCTCGTGGAGAAGGACGACGCCGCGGCGCAGGAGATCCTGCGCTCCGAGGGCGTCGAGATGATGTTCGACGAGATCAAGCGCAGCCTGCACGACTTCGGGGTCGACTTCGACGTCTACTTCCACGAGGACGACCTCCACAAGTCCGGCGCAGTCGACCGGGCGATCGAGCGGCTGACCGAGCTCGGTAACACCTACGAGCAGGACGGCGCCGTCTGGCTGCGCACCGAGCAGTTCGGTGACGACAAGGACCGCGTGGTCGTGAAGTCCGACGGTCAGGGCGCTTACCTGTCCGGCGACCTCGCCTACTACCTCGACAAGCGCGAGCGCGGCTTCGACCGGTGCCTCATCATGCTCGGCGCCGACCACCACGGCTACGTCGCGCGGATGATGGCGATGTGCGCGGCGTTCGGCGACACCCCGGGCACCAACCTCGAGATCCTCATCGGCCAGATGGTCAACCTGCTCAAGGACGGCGAGCCGCTGCGGATGTCCAAGCGCGCCGGCACGGTCGTCACCATCGACGACCTGGTGAGCGCGATCGGCGTCGACGCCGCCCGCTACGCCCTCGCGCGCTACAGCAGCGACTCCTCGATCGACCTCGACCTCGACCTGTGGGCCAAGGCGGGCAGCGAGAACCCCGTCTACTACGTCCAGTACGCCCACGCCCGGGTCAGCTCACTGCTGCGCAACGCCGCCGACCTCGGCCTCGCCCCGGCCGACCACCCCGAGCTGCTCGTCCACGAGAAGGAGGGCGAGCTGCTGCGCGCGCTCGCCGACTTCCCGGGCGTCGTGGCCAGCGCGGCGACCCTGCGCGAGCCGCACCGCGTCGCGCGCTACCTCGAGGACACCGCCGGCGCGTACCACCGCTTCTACGACAACTGCCGGGTGCTGCCGATGGGCGACGAGGAGCCCACCGACCTCCACCGCGCCCGGCTCGTGCTCGTCGACGCCACCCGCACGGTGCTCGCCAACGGGCTCGGCCTGCTCGGCGTCTCGGCCCCGGAGCGGATGTGACCCACGAAGCCGGCTGGGCGCACGCGCCCGGCGCCCTGCGCGCGCCCGCGTGGCTGCGCCAGCCGCAGGACGTCAATGACCTCGTCGGCCAGCTGTGGTCGACCTCGGCGCACAAGGACGACGCCGGCGTGCTGAGCGTCGGGGGAGTGGCGCTGACCGAGCTCGCCCGTACGCACGGCACCCCGGCCTACGTCCTCGACGAGGCCGACTTCCGGGCGCGCGCCGGCGCCTTCCGCGACGCCTTCGCCGGTTACGACGTCTACTACGCCGCCAAGGCGTTCATCAGCACCGCGGTCGTGCGCTGGGTCGCCGAGGAGGGGCTGCACCTCGACGTGTGCACCGCCGGCGAGCTCGCCGTCGCCGAGCGCGCGGGCTTCGACATGGCCCGCGTGGAGTTCCACGGCAACAACAAGTCCGCCGCCGAGCTCGAGCGGGCCGTCGAGCTCGGGGTGGGCCGCGTCGTCGTGGACTCCTTCCACGAGATCGAGCGGCTGGCGCGGGTCGCCGAGTCCCTCGGTCGCAGCCAGCGGGTCATGGTGCGGGTCACCGCCGGCGTCGAGGCCCACACCCACGAGTACATCGCCACCGCCCACGAGGACCAGAAGTTCGGCTTCTCGATCACCAACGGAGCGGCGTACGACGCCGTGCAGCGCGTGCTCGCCGCGCCGAGCCTCGAGCTGCGCGGCCTGCACTCCCACATCGGCAGCCAGATCTTCGCCTCCGCGGGCTTCGAGGTCGCGACGCGCCGCGTGCTCGCCCTGCACGCCCGGATCGCCGCGGAGCTGGGCGTCGAGCTGCCCGAGATGGACCTCGGCGGCGGCTTCGGCATCGCCTACACCACCCAGGACGCCCCGGCCTCGCCCGCCCGGCTGGCCACCGAGATGAGCGCGATCGTCGAGCACGAGTGCCGCGCCCTCGGCATCGCGCAGCCGCACCTGTCCATCGAGCCGGGCCGCGCGATCGTCGGGCCGTCGATGTGCACCCTCTACGAGGTCGGCACCGTCAAGCAGGTCGCCCTCGACGGCGGCGCGCAGCGCACCTACGTCTCGGTCGACGGCGGGATGAGCGACAACATCCGCACCGCGCTCTACGACGCCGACTACTCCTGCACCCTGGCCGGGCGTCGCTCCGGCGCGGAGCCGGTGCTGGCGCGCGTGGTCGGCAAGCACTGCGAGGCGGGCGACATCGTGGTCAAGGACGAGTTCCTGCCCGGCGACGTGGCCCCCGGCGACCTGCTCGCCGTCCCCGGCACCGGGGCCTACTGCCGCTCGATGGCGAGCAACTACAACCACGTGCTGCGACCGCCGGTGGTCGCGGTGCGAGACGGCGAGTCCCGGGTCGTCGTACGCCGCGAGACGGTGGACGACCTGCTCGCCACCGATGTGGGAGACGCGTGATGGACCTGACTGACCAGCGCCCGCTCAGGGTCGCCGTACTCGGGTGCGGCTCCGTCGGCTCGCAGGTGGTGCGGCTGCTCGATGAGCAGTCGCGCGACCTCGCCGCCCGGGTCGGCGCCCCCGTCGAGCTCGTCGGCGTGGCCGTGCGCCGCCTCGACGCCCCGCGCGAGGTGGAGGTGCCCGCGGGGCTGCTCACCACCGACGCCGAGGGCCTCGTCGCCCGCGACGACGTCGACCTCGTCGTCGAGGTGATCGGTGGCATCGAGCCCGCCCGCGGGCTCATCCTCTCCGCGCTCGAGCACGGCGCGAGCGTCGTGACCGCCAACAAGGCGCTGCTCGCCGAGGACGGTCCCACGCTCTTCGAGGCCGCCGCCAAGGCCGGGCGCGACCTCTACTACGAGGCCGCGGTGGCCGGCGCGATCCCGATCCTGCGCCCGCTGCGCGAGTCGCTCGCCGGCGACACGGTGACCCGGGTGCTCGGCATCGTCAACGGCACCACCAACTTCATCCTCGACAAGATGGACTCCTCCGGTGCGGGGTTCACCGAGGCGCTCGAGGAGGCCCAGCAGCTCGGCTATGCCGAGGCCGACCCGACGGCGGACGTCGAGGGGTTCGACGCCGCGGCCAAGGCCGCGATCCTCGCCTCGCTCGCCTTCCACACCCGCGTCACCGCCGCCGACGTGCACCGCGAGGGCATCACCGAGGTCACCGCCGCCGACGTGCAGTCGGCGCGCGACATGGACGCCGTGGTGAAGCTGCTCGCCATCTGCGAGCTCAAGGACGGCGCCGTCGCGGTGCGCGTGCACCCGGCGATGATCCCGCGCAGCCACCCGCTCGCCTCGGTGCGCGAGGCCTACAACGCGGTCTTCGTCGAGTCGGTCTCCGCGGGTCAGCTGATGTTCTACGGCCCCGGCGCCGGCGGGGCCCCCACCGCCTCCGCCGTGCTCGGCGACCTGGTGACGGTCGCCCGCAACGCACTGGCCGGCAAGACCGGCGCCGGCGAGTCAGCGTACGCCGACCGCGTGGTGCTGCCGATGGGCGAGACCGTCACCCGCTACCACGTCGCCATCGACGTCGACGACAAGGCGGGCGTCCTCGCCCAGGTCGCCCTCGCCTTCAGCGAGCACGGCGTCTCGATCCAGACGGTGCACCAGGAGGGACGCGACGACGACGCCCAGCTCGTCGTCGTCTCCCACGCGGCCACCGACGCGCAGCTCGCCGCCACGGTCGAGCACCTGCGCGAGCTCGACATCGTGCGCGAGGTCACCTCGGTGATGCGCGTGGAAGGCGGAGACGAATGACCACCCAGCAGCAGGCCAACCCCCGCGCCCGCACCCACCAGTGGCGCGGCGTGGTGGAGGAGTACCGCGACCTGCTGGAGATCCCCGAGGGCACCCCCGCGGTCACCCTGCGCGAGGGCGGCACCCCGCTGGTGCACTCCGAGTGGCTCTCGGGCCACACGGGCGCGGAGGTCTGGCTCAAGGTCGAGGGCGACAACCCGACCGGCTCCTTCAAGGACCGCGGGATGACCGCGGCGATCTCCGTCGCCGTCCACGAGGGCGCCAAGGCCGTCGTCTGCGCCAGCACCGGCAACACCTCGGCCTCGATGGCGGCCTACGCCGCCAAGGCCGGCATCACCCCGATCGTGCTCGTGCCCGAGGGCAAGATCGCCGCCGGCAAGATGGCGCAGGCGATCCTGCACGGCGCGAAGGTCATCATGGTGCGCGGCAACTTCGACGCCTGCCTCCAGCTGGCCCGCGGCCTCGCTTGGGACCACCCGGTGGCCCTGGTCAACTCGGTCAACCCGGTGCGCCTGCAGGGCCAGAAGACCGCCTCCTTCGAGGTGGTCGACTTCCTCGGCGACGCCCCCGACTTCCACCTGCTGCCCGTCGGCAACGCCGGCAACGTCTCGGCGTACTGGCTGGGCTACCAGGAGTACTTCGACCTCGGCGTCTCCACCCGCAAGCCGCGCATGCGGGGCTTCCAGGCCGAGGGTGCGGCCCCGCTGGTCACCGGCGAGCCGTTCCCCGACCCCGAGACCAAGGCGACGGCCATCCGGGTCGGCAACCCCGCCTCCTGGAAGCTCGCCGAGGCGGCCGCGCAGGAGTCCGAGGGCCGCTTCCGTGCGCTGTCGGACGAGCAGATCCTGAGCGCCCAGCGCGAGCTCGCGAGCCGCGACGGCGTCTTCGTCGAGCCGGCCTCGGCGGCGGGCGTCGCGGGGCTGCTGGCCGACGTGGCCGGCGGGGAGTCCTACGCCGGCAGCACGGTCGTCATCACCGTCACCGGCCACGGGCTCAAGGACACTGTGACCGCCCTCGAGGGGTTCGGTCCGATGGTCGAGTCCGTCGTCGACGCCGACGTGAACGCCGCGGCCGAGGCCGCCGGCCTCCTCTGACCGCGGTGAC
The DNA here is from genome assembly GCF_009823805.1 of Nocardioides flavescens. Lineage (GTDB taxonomy): Bacteria > Actinomycetota > Actinomycetes > Propionibacteriales > Nocardioidaceae > Nocardioides > Nocardioides flavescens. Next base: position 82,841 of record NZ_WUEK01000015.1, read on the forward strand.
CACCGCCCGGGTCTCGGTCCCCGCGACCTCGGCCAACCTCGGCCCCGGTTTCGACTCCCTCGGCCTCGCGCTCGCGATGCGCGACGAGCTCGAGGGCGAGCTCACCGGCTCCGGCGTGGTCGTCGAGGTCACCGGCGCGGGCGCCGGTGAGGTGCCGCTCGACGAGTCGCACCTGGTCGTGCGCGCGATGCGGGTCGCCTTCGACGCGCTCGGCGAGGCACCGGCCGGGCTGCGGCTGCGCTGCGCCAACGTCGTGCCCCACGCCCGCGGGCTCGGCTCCTCGTCGGCGGCGATCGTCGGTGGCCTCGTGCTCGCCCGGGCCCTCGTCGACGGGGGAGCGGAGCGGCTCGACGACCGCGCCGTCCTCGACCTCGCGGTCGGCATGGAGGGCCACCCCGACAACGTCGCCCCGGCGCTGCTCGGCGGCTTCGTCATCTCGGGCACCGACCCGCGCGACGGCTCGTCGTACGCCGTCCGCTCGGCCGTCGACGCCCGCGTGGGCACCGTCGTGTTCGTGCCGGCCGAGCCGGTCTCGACCGAGCTCGCCCGCGGCCTGCTGCCCCCGACGGTGCCGCACGCCGACGCCGCCGCGGCCGCCGGAGCTGCGGCGCTCCTCGTCGCCGCGCTGGCCGGAGACGTCGACCAGCTGTGGCGCGGCACCCGCGACACCCTCCACCAGCACTACCGTCGGCCGGCCATGCCGGACTCCCTCGACCTCGTCGAGCGGCTGCGCGCCGACGGCGTGCCCGCCGTGGTCTCCGGCGCGGGCCCCACGGTGCTCGCCTTCGTGCTCGACGGCGACGACGACCTGGCCCCGCTCTGCCCCCCGGGGTGGCAGCACCACATCCTCGCGATCGACCCCGAGGGAGCCCGCGCCACGGTGCTAGGGTGACCGCGCGCCGTGGACCTCGCTGTCGACCTCGCCGTGGACACAGCTCCGGCGCACCCGTGCAGACCCCGTGCCATCCGCGCTGACCCCTGCTGAGCAGGCTGTGTCACCGCGCACCAGTGAAGGAAGCACCCCCGTGACAGACACGAACACCCCCGACGCCGCCCCGGCCGAGTCGACCCCGACCGCCAGGCGCCGCGGCGCCGGCGGGCTCGGCGGCATGCTGCTGCCCCAGCTCAAGGAGCTCGCCGGCCAGCTCGGCATCAAGGGCGTCAGCTCGATGAAGAAGGCCCAGCTCCTCGACGCGATCAAGGAGCACCAGGCCGGACCCCAGACCTCTCCGGACCGGGCACCCCAGGAGAAGCCGGCGCGCTCCCGTGCCAAGGCGACCGAGCCGGCCCCGTCGCAGCCCGAGCTCGACCTCGAGGCCACGCGTGAGCCCGCCCGCGAGACCGAGCCCCGCGCCCAGACCGAGTCGCGCCAGGAGCGGCGCGAGCGGCTCCAGCGCGAGCGGCAGGAGCGCCAGCAGTCCTCGGCCCCCGCTCCTGAGTCGCAGTCCGAGGCGAGGTCCGAGGCGAAGTCCGAGCCCGAGGCCGCCCCGACCGAACGTCGCGAGCGCCAGGACCGGCAGGAGCGGCAGGAGCGGCAGGAGCGCCGCGGCCAGCAGGACCGCAGCCAGGAGCGCCAGCAGGAGCGCCAGCAGGAACGTCAGCAGGACCGTCAGCAGGACCGCGCCCAGCAGCCTGAGAAGCAGCAGCCCGAGAAGCAGGACCGCAACCAGCAGCGCGACCGCAACCAGCAGCAGGACCGCAACCAGCAGCAGGACCGGAACCAGCAGCAGGACCGCAACCAGCAGCAGGACCGCAACCAGCAGCAGGACCGCAACCAGCAGCAGGAGCGCGGCCAGGACGTCCCGGGCGACGACGAGGACGGCGACGGCGAGGGCAGCCGACGCAACCGGCGCCGTCGGGGCCGCGACCGCGACCGCACCCGCGCGGGCGGCGGTCAGCGCAACGAGCCCGACACCACGATCCTCGAGGACGACGTGCTCGTCCCGGCGGCCGGCATCCTCGACGTGCTCGACAACTACGCCTTCGTCCGCACCAGCGGCTACCTGCCCGGTCCCGACGACGTCTACCTGTCGCTGTCGATGGTCCGGAAGTACGCGCTGCGTCGCGGCGACGCGGTGGTGGGACAGGTGCGTCAGCCGCGCGAGGGCGAGCGCCGCGAGAAGTTCAACCCGATGGTGCGCATCGACAGCGTCAACGGCGCCGAGCCCGAGGTCGCCAAGCACCGCGAGGACATCACGGTCGCCAAGCCCACCCACCCGACGCAGCGGCTGCGGCTGGAGACCGGCCCCGACGACGTCGTCGGTCGCGTGCTCGACCTCGTGGCTCCGCTCGGCAAGGGTCAGCGCGGGCTCATCGTCTCGCCGGCGGGAGCGGGCAAGACCTCGCTGCTGCAGGCGATCGCGGCCTCCATCACCCGCAACGACCCCGCGTGCCACCTCATGGTGGTGCTGATCGACGAGCGCCCGGAGGAGGTCACCGACTTCGAGCGCTCGATCAAGGGCGAGGTCATCGCCTCGACGTTCGACCGGGCACCGGCCGACCACACGACGGTCGCCGAGCTGGCCGTCGAGCGGGCCAAGCGGCTCGTCGAGCTCGGGCACGACGTGGTGATGCTGGTCGACGGGATGACGCGGCTCGCGCGGGCCTTCAACCTCGCGGCGCCGAGCACCGGGCGCTCGCTGCCCGGGGGGATCGAGCCGGCCGCGCTGTTCCCGCCCAAACGGTTCCTCGGTGCGGCCCGCCGCCTCGAGGAGGGCGGCTCGCTCACCATCCTGGCCACGGTCCAGGTCGAGAGCGGCTCGGTCACCGACGAGGTGGTCCTCGAGGAGCTGGCCGGCACCGACAACTGGCAGGTCCGCCTGTCCGGCGAGCTCGCCGAGCTGCGCCTCGACCCCCCGGTCGACGTCACCCGGTGCGGCACCCGGCGTGAGGACGTGCTCGTGAGCGCCGAGGAGCTCGCGATCCTGACGCCGATGCGGCGGGCGCTGGCCGAGCGTCCCCCCGCCGAGGCGCTGAACGAGCTGCTGCGCCGCGTGGGCTCGACCTCGACCAACATCGAGCTCCTCACCGCTCTGCAACGCGACCCGCTCTGAGCCTCCGCGCTGTAAGGTCGAACATGACGCATGGGTGGGTTTCGTGCTCTTTCCGCGTTATTCCGCAGGGAGCCCACGGAAGTGTCGATACTCAAGGTCGGACGGGGAGACTCGGGAGGAGAGCGGCACTGTGGCGCTGATCGTGGTGGCGGACGACGACGTGGACATCCGCGACCTCGTCGAGTTCAAGCTCTCGACGCTGGGACACGACATCGTCAGCGTCGCCGACGGGAGCGCCGCCGTCGCGGCCTGTCGTGACCACCGCCCCGACCTCGCTGTCCTCGACGTCATGATGCCGGGGCTCACCGGGCTGGAGGCCGTGCGCGCGATGCGCGGCGACAGCGACCTGCGCGACATCCCCGTCATCCTGCTGACCGCCCGCGCGCAGCAGTCGGACGTCCAGACCGGTTACGACTCCGGCGCCGACGACTACATCACCAAGCCCTTCTCTCCCAAGGACCTGGCGAGCCGCGTCGAGGCCCTGCTCGCGCGCACGGCCGAGCCCGCCTGACGGGAATTGGTAGGGGTCGGCCCGCGTTGACTAGGGTGTCCGACTGGCTCCGGTTCACGTCCCGCACTCCTGCCGGGCGACCCGGAGCACGAGAGAGGAAACCATGAAGGCCGACATCCACCCCGACTACGTCGAGACCCAGGTCAGCTGCACCTGCGGCGCGACGTTCACCACGCGCAGCACCGTCGCCAGCGGCCAGATCCGCTCCGACGTCTGCTCCCAGTGCCACCCGTTCTACACGGGCAAGCAGAAGATCCTCGACACCGGTGGCCGCGTGGCCCGGTTCGAGGCTCGCTACGCCAAGGCCAAGGCCAAGAGCGACAGCAAGTAGCCGACACCGAGCGCCGGCCCCCGTCCACCGGACGGGGGCCGGCGCTCGTGTCATGTGCGGCTGTGACGCAGGACGACCAGCGACGACGAGGAGAGGGGACGCGCGTGTTCGAGGCGGTCGAGCAGCTCGAGGCGGAGCGCCGAGGGCTCGAGGAGCGCCTCGGCGCGCCCGAGACCCACGCCGACCCACGCCTGGCCAAGCAGCTCAACCAGCGCTACGCCGAGCTGAGCCGGGTGCTGGCCGCCAAGCGCGACCTCGACGCGGTCGTCGACGACCTGCAGGCTGCGCGCGAGCTGGCCTCCGAGGACCCGGCGTTCGCCGAGGAGGCAGAGGGGCTCGAGAAGCGCCAGCACGAGGCGGAGGAGCTGCTGCGCCGACTGCTGGTGCCGCGCGACCCGGCCGACGACAAGGACGCGATCCTCGAGCTGAAGTCGGGGGAGGGCGGCGAAGAGTCGGCGCTCTTCGCCGGTGACCTGCTGCGGATGTACACCCGCTTCGCCGAGCAGCACGGCTGGCGCGTCGAGCTGCTCGACGCCACCGAGTCCGACCTCGGCGGCTACAAGTCGGTCACCGTGGCCGTGAAGGCCAAGGGGGCCGTCGAGCCCGGCGAGGCGCCGTACGGCCTGCTGAAGTTCGAGGGCGGCGTCCACCGCGTGCAGCGCGTGCCCGTGACCGAGAGCCAGGGACGCGTGCACACGAGCGCCGCGGGCGTCCTCGTGCTCCCCGAGGCCGAGCAGGTCGACGTGAGCATCGACGACAACGACCTGCGCATCGACGTCTTCCGCTCCAGCGGGCCCGGCGGCCAGAGCGTCAACACCACCGACTCGGCCGTGCGCATCACCCACCTGCCCTCGGGCATCGTGGTGAGCTGCCAGAACGAGAAGTCGCAGCTGCAGAACAAGGAGCAGGCGCTGCGCATCCTGCGGGCGCGGCTGCTCGCCGCTGCCCAGGAGGAGGCCGACGCGGCCGCCAGCGACGCCCGGCGCAGCCAGGTGCGCACCGTCGACCGGTCCGAGCGCATCCGCACCTACAACTTCCCGGAGAACCGGATCTCCGACCACCGCAGCGGCTACAAGGCCTACAACCTCGACCAGGTCCTCGACGGCGACCTCGGCCCGGTGCTCGACTCGTGCGTCCAGCTCGACCTCGCCGAGCGGCTCGCCGCGCTGGACTCGTGAGCCTCGACAGGTGAGGCGTCGTCAGCTCCTCGCGGCAGCCAGCGCCCGGCTCGAGGCGGCCGGCGTCGCGAGCCCCGGCCACGACGCCGAGGTGCTCCTCGCCCACGTCGTCGGCATCGACCGGAGCCGGCTCGTGCTGCTCGACGAGGTCGGCGAGGCCGACCTCGCGGCGTACGAGCGGCTGCTGGCGCGTCGCTGCGACCGCGAGCCGCTCCAGCACCTGGTCGGCCACACGTGGTTCCGCCACGTGCGGCTGGAGGTGGGGCCCGGCGTCTTCACCCCGCGCCCGGAGACCGAGCTGCTGGCCGGGTGGGCCCTCGAGCGCCTCGGTGCACTGGAGCACCCGGTCGTGGTCGACCTCTGCACCGGTTCGGGGGCGATCGCCAAGGCACTGGCCGACGAGGCGCCGCACGCCCGGGTGCACGCGGTCGAGCTCGACCCCGACGCCCACCGCTGGGCCGTGCGCAACCTCGCCGGCACCGGCGTCGACCTGCGCCAGGGCGACGCGTTCACGGCCTTCGACGACCTCCTCGGCACCGTCGACGTGGTCGTGTGCAACCCGCCGTACGTCCCGCTCGAGGCCTGGGAGTCGGTGGCCCCCGAGGCTCGCGACCACGATCCGCACCTCGCGCTGTTCTCCGGGGCCGACGGCCTCGACGCCATCCGGCTGCTCGCCCGCCGCGCCGCCCGGCTGCTGCGACCGGGCGGAGAGCTGGGTGTCGAGCACGCCGACGTCCAGGGAGCGGCCGTGCCCGCCGTGCTCGCCGCGACCGGGCTGTGGGGCGAGGTCCGCGACCACCGCGACCTCGCGGGCCGTCCGCGCTTCACGACCGCACGGCTGGCACGATGAGCGCGTGAGCACGCGCTACCCGACCAGCACCCCCGAGGAGCGAGAGGTGGCCGTCGAGGCCGCCAGCCACGCCCTCCAGCGCGGCGACCTCGTCGTGATGCCGACCGACACCGTCTACGGCATCGCGGCCGACGCCTTCGACGCCGACGCGGTCCAGGAGCTCCTCGACGCCAAGGGCCGCGGCCGCGAGATGCCGCCCCCGGTCCTCGTCTCGTCGGCGACCACGCTCGACGCGCTGGCCGTCAAGGTGCCGACCTGGGCGCGCGCCCTCGTCCAGGAGTTCTGGCCCGGTGCGCTCACGCTGGTCTGCCACGCCCACACCTCCCTGCAGTGGGACCTCGGCGACACCCGCGGCACGGTCGCCGTGCGGATGCCCGACCACCCGGTCGCCCTCGAGATCCTCGAGCGCACCGGCCCGCTGGCCGTCAGCTCGGCCAACCTGACCGGTGAGCCCGCAGCCCTCGACGCCGACCGGGCCGAGGAGATGCTGGGCGACGACGTCGAGGTCGTGGTCGACGACGGCGTCTCGCCCGGCGGTGAGGCCTCGACCATCGTCGACGTCACGTGCACGCCGGGCCGCCTGCTGCGGGCCGGGGCCATCAGCCTCGAGCGGCTCAACGAGGTGCTGGCCACCCACGACGCCGTGATCGCCGACCCCGCCGCGCCGCCGGAGGCCGATCCGGGGACCGAGGAGTGAGCGCCGGGTGAGGGAGTACCTCCTCGTCTTCCTCGTCGCGGCCTCGTCCACCTACCTGCTGACCGTCGTCGCGCGGGAGATCGCGCTGCGCTCGGGGGCGGTGGCGCGGGTCCGCGACCGCGACGTCCACGACGAGCCGATCCCCTACCTCGGCGGGCTGGCGATGCTCGGCGGCCTGGTGGCGGCCTACCTCGTGGCCCGCGAGCTGCCGTTCCTCTCCTCGACCTCGCCGGTGGTCTTCCGCGACGCCGGCATCGTGCTCATCGCCGGCGCGCTGATCTGCGCGGTCGGGGTGCTCGACGACCTCTTCGAGCTCGACGCGCTCACCAAGCTCGGGGGACAGGTGCTCGCCTCGGGCTTCCTGGTCGCCTTCGGCATCCAGTTCTTCTTCTTCACCGATGCCCGCGGCAACGTCTTCGCGCTCGACGGCAGCCAGGGCGCACTCCTGACCGGCTTCCTGGTCGTCGCGACGATCAACGCCGTCAACTTCGTCGACGGCCTCGACGGGCTCGCCGCGGGGGTGGTCGGCGTGGGCTCGCTGGCGTTCTTCACCTTCTGCTACGCGCTCACCCGGCTCAACGGCGCCGAGCGGGCGACCACCTCGGCGTTCCTCTCGATCGCGCTCGCCGGGGTCTGCATCGGCTTCCTGGTGCACAACTTCCACCCGGCGCGGCTGTTCATGGGCGACAGCGGCTCGATGCTGCTCGGGCTCGTCCTCTCGGCCAGCGCCGTCACCCTGTCGGGACAGTTCTCGCCCGAGCAGCTCGCCGCGGGTGCCGGGGGAGCGCGGGCGAGCCTGCTGCCCACCCTGCTGCCCGTGCTGCTGCCGATCTCGCTGCTGCTGGTGCCGATCGCCGACCTGGTGCTGGCGGTCGTACGCCGCACGCGGGCCGGGCGCTCGCCGTTCGCCCCCGACAAGCAGCACCTGCACCACCGGCTGCTCGAGATCGGCCACAGCCAGCGCCGTGCGGTGCTGATCATGTGGCTCTGGGCCGCCCTGGTGGCGTTCGGCACCGTCCTGGCCAGCCTCTACAGCGGCACCTGGGTGCTGCTGGCCGTGGGCGGCATGACCGCGGTGACGATCGCCGCGACCTTCGTGCTCCCGGTGCTCACCAAGCCGCGTTTGCCCGGCACCGAGGATGCCTGAGAGGGTGGCAGCGCCCTGATTTTCCGTGCCCTCCGGACTTTGTGCTAACTTTCACAAGCGCCCGCAGACGGCGCAGCACACGCCAACCCAGGACGGCCGCCGATGATGACGACCGAGACGCGCAGCGAGGCTCGCGCCGGCTCTGCCGGCGTGGCGAGCACCGAACCGCGGGTCCTGCTCGGGACCATCGCCGTCACGGCCGCCGCAGGCGCGGTCGCCTCGCTCCTGGGCCTGCTCGCATCGGGCTCCGACGCCCTGCTGGGAGCCGCGGTCGGTGCGCTCACGGTGCTGCTGGTGCTGACCTTCGGCTGCACGACCCTGGCCCTCGTCGCCCGGATCCTCCCCTCCGCGACCCTGCTCGTGGCGCTGGTGACCTACCTCGCGCAGGCCGCCGTGCTGCTCCTGGTCTTCGTGCGCATCTCCGAGATCGACGTCTTCGCCGACGGCCCGGGGCGCAGCTGGCTCGCCCTCGGCCTCGTCGCCGCGACCCTGGCCTGGATGACGGCCCAGCTGGTGCTCACCCTGCGCTCGCGCCAGCCCTACTTCGACGCCCCCTCCGACCCCGCCGTCGAGCACGAGGCCGGTGGTCAGCGGTGAGGGCGCGGACTGTTAGTGTTCCGAGCGCGATGGCGCGCCCCGGATCACCGACCTCTCCGGAGTCGGGCGACCCCCAGGGCGCGACGCGACGAGAGTCGTACGGCGACCCGTGGCAGGCCTTCGGCTACCTCGTGGCCGGCGTCCTCTTCTACGGCGCTCTCGGCTACCTGCTCGACCGTTGGCTGGACACCCGCTTCCTCGTGGTGGTGGGGATCCTGTTCGGCGCCGGGCTGGGCATCTACATGAGCTTCGGTCGTTTCGGTGGTACCCGAACCACGACCGCTCCGCACCACCCTGACGACCCCGCCCCGGACGAGCCGAAGGAGCCGCTGCAGTGAGCGCGACCCTGATCCCCGCCATCATCTCCGCCGCCGAGGGCGGCGACGGTGAGTTCGTCCCGCCGGGGCCCTCCAGCTTCGACCTGCCGCCGTTCGCCAACCTCGGCGGCTTCGAGATCACCAAGCCGATGGGCCTGGTCGTGCTCTCGGCCGTCATCGTCATCGGCTTCACCGTGCTCGCCTCGCGCAAGGCCGAGGTCGTGCCCGGTCGCCTGCAGTTCGCCGGCGAGGCCGTCTACGGCTTCGTGCGCAACTCCATGGCCCGCGAGTCCATCGGCGGCGAGCACTTCATGAAGTTCGTGCCCTACCTGTTCTCGCTCTTCCTGTTCATCCTGGTGAACAACTACTACGGCATCCTGCCGTTCCTGCAGTTCCCCAGCTTCTCGCGCATCGGCTTCATCGTCCCGCTCGCGATCATCACCTGGCTGCTCTACATCGGCGCCGGCATCTACGCCCACGGCCCGTTCGGCTACCTCAAGCACGCCACCGTCCCGGGCGGCGTGAGCGGCCCGATCCTGCTGCTCCTGGTGCCGCTGGAGTTCATCTCCAACATCCTGGTCCGCCCCTTCACGCTCACGCTGCGTCTGTTCGGCAACATGTTCGCCGGCCACCTGCTGCTGATCCTGTTCGCCACCGGCGGTGCGGCCCTGCTCACCTCCGGCAACATCGGCTACGGCGTCGTCGGCGTGCTGTCCTTCGGCCTCGGCATCGCGGTCAGCTTCCTCGAGATGCTGGTCATGTTCCTGCAGGCCTACGTCTTCACCCTGCTCGCCTCGATGTACATCGGCGAGGCCCTCGCCGACGAGCACTGAGGCCCACCTCCTCGCTCCACCGCAAGACACCAGCCCGGGACCACAGAGGCCCCGGACAACGAAAGGAAACACCGTGGATGGCTCGCTCAACCTCGTCGGTCTCGGTCTCGCCGCGATCGGCCCGGGTGTCGGCATCGGTCTGATCTTCGCCGCCTTCATCAGCGGCGTCGCTCGCCAGCCCGAGGCGCGCGGCAACCTGCAGTCCATCGCGATCCTGGGCTTCGTCCTCGCCGAGGCGCTGTTCATCATCACCGTCGCGCTGGCCTTCGTCCTCTAGCCAGCGTTCCCACCAGGGAGAACTGACCCATGCAGAGCTACATCGTGCTGGCCGCGGCCGAGGGGGAGGAGCACAGCCCCCTCGTCCCGATCTTCTCGGAGATCGTGTTGGCCCTCATCGTGTTCGCGATCGTGCTGTTCGCGGTCACGAAGTTCGTCGTGCCCCGCTTCGAGCAGGCCTACGCCGAGCGCACCACCGCGATCGAGGGTGGCCTGGCCGCGGCCGAGACCAAGCAGGCCGAGGCCGACGCCAAGCTCGCCCAGCTGGAGGCTCAGCTGGCCGATGCCCGTCACGAGGCCTCGCGCATCCGCGAGGAGGCCCGTGAGCAGGGTGCGGCGATCATCGCCGAGATGCGGCAGCAGGCCCAGGCCGACGCCACCCGCATCGTCGAGAGCGGCAAGGCTCAGATCGAGGCCGAGCGCCAGCAGGCCGTCACGGCTCTGCGGGCCGAGGTCGGTGCCCTGGCGACGAGCCTCGCCGGTCGCGTCGTCGGCGAGAGCCTGGAGGACGACGAGCGCTCCTCGCGCGTCGTCGACCGCTTCCTGGCCGACCTCGAGACCATCGAGGCCTCCGAGGCCGCCGGCTCCAGGGGCGTCTGATGGTCCACCCGCTGAGCTCGCTGCGCGGTTCGTCCGCGGAGGCGCTGCACGACCTCGGTGACCGGCTGGACTCCGGCTCGCTCACCGAGGAGCAGTACGCCACCCTCGGGAGCGACCTGTTCGGCGTGGCCGCGCTCCTGCGCAGCGAGCCGGCGCTGCGGCGCACCGTCACCGACGTCTCCACCGCCGCCGAGGCGAAGTCGTCACTGGCGCGCCAGCTGCTCGACGGCAAGGTCTCCGGCCCCGCCGTCGACCTGGTCGCCGACGCCGTCGCCAAGCGCTGGGTCGCCGCCCGCGACCTGGCCGACACCCTGGAGCACCTCGGGGCTGTCGCGGTCGTCCGCTCGGCGGGTCGCGAGGCGGCCGGCCGGCTGTCCGACGAGCTGTTCGTCGTCGGTCAGACGGTGGAGGCCAACCCCGAGCTGGGGACCGCCCTGTCGGACCCACAGCGCTCCGCGAGCGACAAGGCCGGGCTCCTGCGCGCGCTGCTCGCCTCGAGGGTGCTGCCCGCGACGATGACGCTGGCCGAGCAGGCGCTCTCGGGCTCCCACCGCTCCTTCGGTGCCGCCATCGGCGAGTACCAGAAGGTCGCGGCGGCCACCTACGGCGAGGGCGTCGCCCTCGTCACGGCAGCGCGTGAGCTCACCGACGCGGAGCAGGAGCGTCTCGCCCGGGCGCTCTCCGCACAGTACGACCGCCCCATCCACCTCAACCTCGAGGTCGACCGCTCGCTGCTGGGCGGTCTGCGCGTCGAGATCGGTGACGACGTCATCGACGGCACGGTGCTCGCCCGCCTCGACGAGGCGCGTCGCCGCCTCGCCGGCTGACCCGCACCCCGCACCACACCCAGAGCACCCGAAGCGAAGCTCAAGAGAGTAGGGACAGACCAATGACGGAGCTTTCGATCCGCCCGGACGAGATCCGTGACGCACTGCAGAAGTTCGTGTCCGACTACCAGCCCTCGGCCGCGGCCAAGGAGGAGGTCGGCACCGTCGCCACCGCCGGCGACGGCATCGCCCGCGTCTCGGGCCTGCCCTCGTGCATGGCCAACGAGCTCCTCGAGTTCGAGGACGGCACGCTCGGTCTCGCGCTGAACCTCGACACCCGCGAGATCGGTGTCGTCATCCTCGGTGACTTCGAGGGCATCGAGGAGGGTCAGACGGTGCGCCGCACCGGCGAGATCCTCTCGGTCCCCGTCGGCGACGCCTTCCTCGGTCGCGTGGTCGACCCGCTCGGCACCCCGATCGACGGCCTCGGCGCCATCGAGTCCAGCGAGCGCCGCGCGCTCGAGCTGCAGGCACCCGGCGTGATGGCCCGCAAGTCGGTGCACGAGCCGCTCGCCACCGGCATCAAGGCCATCGACTCGATGACCCCGATCGGCCGCGGTCAGCGCCAGCTCATCATCGGCGACCGTTCCACCGGCAAGACGACGATCGCGATCGACACGATCATCAACCAGAAGCAGAACTGGGAGTCGGGCGACCCGGACAAGCAGGTCCGCTGCATCTACGTCGCCATCGGTCAGAAGGGCTCGACCATCGCCTCGGTGCGTGGCGCCCTCGAGGAGGCCGGCGCGCTGGAGTACACCACCATCGTCGCCTCGCCCGCTTCGGACTCGGCCGGGTTCAAGTACCTCGCCCCCTACACCGGCTCGGCCATCGGCCAGCACTGGATGTACGACGGCAAGCACGTCCTGATCATCTTCGACGACCTCACCAAGCAGGCCGAGGCCTACCGCGCGGTGTCGCTGCTGCTGCGCCGCCCGCCGGGCCGCGAGGCCTACCCCGGTGACGTGTTCTACCTGCACAGCCGCCTGCTCGAGCGCTGCGCGAAGCTGTCGGACGAGCTCGGTGCGGGCTCGATGACCGGCCTGCCGATCATCGAGACCAAGGCCAACGACGTCTCGGCCTACATCCCGACCAACGTCATCTCGATCACCGATGGCCAGATCTTCCTGCAGTCGGACCTGTTCGCGGCCAACCAGCGCCCGGCGATCGACGTCGGCGTCTCGGTCTCCCGCGTGGGTGGCTCGGCGATGACCAAGGCGATGAAGGCCGTCACCGGCTCGCTCAAGGTCGACCTCGCGCAGTTCCGCGCGATGGAGGCGTTCGCGATGTTCGCCTCCGACCTCGACGCCGCCTCGCGTCAGCAGCTCGACCGCGGTCAGCGCCTGATGGCGCTGCTCAAGCAGCCGGCCTACTCGCCGTACCCGCTCGAGGAGATGACCGTCTCGCTGTGGCTCGGCACCACCGGCCGCCTCGACCGCGTGCCGGTCGAGGACGTCCTCCGCTTCGAGCGCGAGTTCCTCGACTACCTGCGCCGCTCGCACGACGGCGTGCTGTCGACGATCCGCGAGACGCTCAAGTTCGACGACGACACCGACAACGCGCTCGGTGACGCCTACACCTCCTTCCTCGACCAGTTCGAGACCTCCGACGGCGGCTCGGTCAAGGCCGGCTCGGCCAAGGAGGAGGCGCTCGAGGACGACGAGCTCGAGCAGGAGCAGATCGTCAAGCAGAAGCGAGGCTGACCCACCGATGGCTGTATCGCTGCGGGAGTACCGCGCGCGGATCAAGTCGACCGAGTCGATGAAGAAGATCACGCGCGCCATGGAGCTCATCGCTGCCTCGCGCATCATCAAGGCGCAGCAGCGGGCCCAGGCGGCCGCGCCGTACGCACGCGAGCTGACCCGGGCGGTCTCCGCCGTGGCGACGTACTCCAACGTCGACCACCCGCTCACCAAGGAGGAGACCGACCCCAAGCGGGCGGCCGTCCTCGTCGTCACGAGTGACCGCGGTCTGGCCGGGGCCTACTCGGCGAGCGTGCTCAAGGAGGCCGAGCGCCTCGCCGAGCGGCTGCGCTCGGAGGGCAAGGAGATCGACCTCTACGTCACCGGTCGCAAGGCGGAGGCCTACTACCGCTTCCGCGGTCGCCCGGTCGTGCAGGCCTGGACCGGCTTCTCCGACCAGCCGTCCTACGAGGTGGCGGCGGAGATCGGGCGCACGCTCATCGCCTCCTTCGTCAAGGAGCAGGGCGAGGAGGGCGACGTCGACGAGGTCCACGTCGTCTACACCCGGTTCCGCTCGATGCTGACGCAGGAGCCGACGGCCGTGCGGCTGCTGCCGCTCGAGGTCGTGGAGGCCGAAGAGGGTGGGTCCAGCGAGGCACCTCAGAAGACCGAGCTGCTGCCGCTCTACGAGTTCGAGCCCTCGCCGGAGCGCGTGCTCGACGCGCTGCTGCCGCAGTACGTCCAGAGCCGCATCTTCTTCGCCCTGCTGCAGGCGGCCGCCTCCGAGCTGGCCGCACGTCAGAAGGCGATGAAGTCGGCGACGGACAACGCGGACGAGCTCATCAAGAAGTACACCCGGGTGGCCAACCAGGCGCGTCAGGCCGGCATCACCCAGGAGATCAGCGAGATCGTCGGTGGCGTCAACGCGCTGGCCGACGCCCAGGCCGAAGCGTAAGTAGGGAGTAGAGACATGACCGCAGTGGTCGAGGAGACCAAGGAGACGGGTGCCGGCGCCGTCGGGCGCATCGCACGCGTGATCGGGCCGGTCGTCGACGTGGAGTACCCCGTCGACGCGATGCCCGACATCTACAACAAGCTCGAGAGCGACCTCGAGATCGGCGGCGAGTCGCGGGTCCTCTCCCTCGAGGTGGCCCAGCACATCGGCGACGGCATGGTCCGCGCGATCTCGCTGCAGCCGACCGACGGCCTGGTCCGCGGCGCCCAGGTGCGCGACACCGGTGCCCCGATCACCGTGCCCGTCGGCGACGCCACGCTCGGCAAGGTGTTCAACATGCTCGGCGAGCCGCTGAACCTCAAGGAGGGCGAGACCCTCGACGCCCCGGAGCGGTGGAGCATCCACCGCAAGGCGCCGGCGTTCGACCAGCTCGAGTCGAAGACCCAGATGTTCGAGACCGGCATCAAGGTCATCGACCTGCTCACGCCGTACGTCCAGGGCGGCAAGATCGGTCTGTTCGGTGGTGCCGGCGTCGGCAAGACCGTGCTGATCCAGGAGATGATCGCCCGCGTCGCCAAGGACCACGGTGGTGTGTCGGTGTTCGCCGGTGTCGGTGAGCGCACCCGCGAGGGCAACGACCTCATCGTCGAGATGGAGGAGGCCGGCGTCATCGGCCAGACCGCCCTCGTGTTCGGCCAGATGGACGAGCCGCCGGGCACCCGCCTGCGGGTCGCGCTGTCTGCGCTGACGATGGCGGAGTACTTCCGCGACGTGCAGAACCAGGACGTGCTGCTCTTCATCGACAACATCTTCCGGTTCACCCAGGCCGGTTCCGAGGTGTCGACCCTGCTGGGCCGCATGCCGTCCGCGGTGGGCTACCAGCCCAACCTCGCCGACGAGATGGGTGTGCTCCAAGAGCGCATCACCTCGACGCGTGGTCACTCGATCACCTCGATGCAGGCGATCTACGTGCCGGCCGACGACTACACCGACCCGGCGCCCGCGACGACGTTCGCGCACCTCGACGCCACCACCGAGCTGTCGCGCGAGATCGCCTCGCTCGGCATCTACCCGGCCGTGGACCCGCTGACCTCGACGTCGCGGATCCTCTCGGCCGAGTACATCGGCCAGGCGCACTACGACTGCGCGATCCGCATCAAGCAGATCCTCCAGCGCAACAAGGAGCTCCAGGACATCATCGCGATCCTCGGTGTCGACGAGCTCTCCGAGGAGGACAAGATCATCGTCTCGCGGGCCCGCCGCATCCAGCGGTTCCTCTCGCAGAACACCTACGTCGCCAAGCAGTTCACCGGCATCGAGGGCTCCACGGTCCCGGTGTCGGAGACGATCGAGGCGTTCAACAAGATCGCCGACGGCGACTACGACCACGTGGCCGAGCAGGCGTTCTTCATGTGCGGCGGTCTCGACGACGTGGAGCGCAAGTGGGACGAGATCCAGAAGAGCCTGTGACCCATGGCTGACTCACTCACTGTCGAGCTGGTCGCGGCCGACCGCGTCGTCTGGTCCGGTGCGGCCACGATGGTCATCGCGCGGACCGTGGAGGGCGACATCGGCGTCCTCCGCGGCCACGCGCCCGTCCTGTCGGTCCTGACGGAGGCGGTCGTCGAGATCACCAGCGAGGACGGCTCCGTCGTCTTCGCGGTGGCCGACGGCGGCTTCCTGTCGGTGGCCGGCGACCGTGTCTCCATCCTGTCGGAGCACGCTGAGCTGTCGGCCGAGGTCGACGTCGACGCGGCCCGCGCCGCGCTCGAGGAGGCCCGCTCGGGCTCGCTGCCCACCGGCGACGAGACCCAGCGCCGCATCCGCATGGCCGAGGCGCGCCTGCGCGTCGTCGAGCGCGACACCTCGAGGTAACGCCTTCGACCGGGGCCCCGCTGTGGGCCCCGGTCGCGAATGGGAGGATGCCAGGGTGCCCGTCTGGTTGACGCTGCTGGACGTCGCCGGCGCCCTGGTCGCCCTCGTGATCCTCTACGGGCTCGCGCTCGTCGTACGCCGTCGCGTGCTGTCACGCCACGGCGGCACCTTCGAGCTGAGCCACCGCATGCGCCCCGGCGACGAGCCGGGGCGCGGCTGGCTCCTGGGCCTGGGTCGCTACTCCGGCGAGCAGCTCGAGTGGTTCCGGATCTTCACGCTCTCGCCGCGTCCCAAACGGGCCTGGACCCGCGGGTCGCTGGCCTACGAGCGGTCCCGTGAGCCCGAGGGGCTGGAGCGCAACGTGCTCTACCCCGACCACGTCGTCGTCGAGTGCGAGACCGCGTCCGGCCCGGTCGACCTGGCGATGGGGCGCGAGTCGTTGACCGGCTTCCAGGCGTGGCTGGAGTCCCGCCCGCCCGGGACGGACTGGTCGCACTGAGCTCTCCCCACGCTGCCGCTCGCAACGCCGTCTTCGCGGTCTTCGCCTTCAACGGCGTCCTGTTCAGCTCCTTCGTCTCGCGCATCCCCGACGTGCGTTCGGGGCTCGACCTCGACAACGGTGCCCTCGGCCTGCTGCTGCTCGCCATCGCGGCGGGCTCGGTGCTGGCCCTGCCCTCGGCGGGGTTCTTCATCCAGCGCCACTCCGCGGCTCTGGTGGTGCGCACGGCGGTCTGTCTCGACGCGGGTGGTCTGCTCTGCGCGGCGAGCGGTGCCGTGCTCGGCATCGTGCCGCTGACCGCCGTCGGGCTCTTCTGCTACGGCATCGGCACCGGGGTCTGGGACGTCGCGATGAACGTCGAGGGTGCCGAGGTCGAGCGACACCTCGGCCGCTCGATCATGCCGCGCTTCCACGCCGCGTGGTCCTTCGGCTCGATCGCCGGGGCCGCGATCGGCGTACCGATGGCGGCACTCCACGTGCCGATCCCGCTGCACTTCGCCGCGGTCGGGGTCGTCAGCGCTGCCGCGGTGTTCCGCTGGACCCGCTCGTTCCTGCCCGTCGTCGAGCCGGAGCCGGGGGAGTCGGCCCCAGCCTCGGCCGGCTCCGCCTGGCTCGAGCCCCGCACCCTCGCCATCGGCGTGATGGTGCTCGGCTTCGCCGTCGTCGAGGGGTCGGCCAACGACTGGCTCAGCCTCGCCCTCATCGACGGCTACGAGGTCGACCACTGGGTCGGCGTCGCGGGGTTCGCGGTCTTCGTCTCCGCCATGACCACCGGCCGCCTGCTCGGCCCCAACGTGCTCGACCGCTGGGGGCGCGTGCGCGTGCTGTGGGCGACAGCATTCTGCGCGGCCCTCGGGATCGTGCTCACCGTCTTCGGCACGGTGGCGCCCGTGGTCGTGCTCGGGATCCTGATCTGGGGCCTCGGCGCCTCGCTCGGCTTCCCCGTCGGGATGTCGGCGGCTGCCGACGACCCCCGCCACTCCGCCGGCCGGGTCGCGGTGGTCTCCACCATCGGCTACACCGCGTTCCTCGCCGGGCCGCCGCTGCTCGGCTACCTCGGCGACCACGTCGGCACCCTCGAGGCACTCCTCGCCGTCGCGGTCCTGATGGCGCCCGCCGCGCTGAGCGTCACCGCGGCTCGACCCCAGACCGTCCGAGCCCCCTGAGACCCTCTGGTCACACCAGTGCCGTCTGTCCACAGGCGGCGATCGAGCGGTTCCTCCGGGCGGTGCTCCCTCGTTAGGGTGAGGCCGTCCGCTTCCGGGGGAGGACTCACATGACGTCACGCACGCTTGCTGCTCTCGCACTGGCCGGTGCCTTGGCCCTCGCCGGGTGCGGGGGAGACCCCGAGCCCAAGGTCGCCGACCCGGCGCCGAGCGCCTCGACGTCGGCGCCAACCGCGTCCGCCTCGCCCACCGCGTCGGAGACGGCTGACACCCAGCAGGCCTACCGCGACTTCATCGAGTCCTACGTCGACGCGATCTCGCGATCGCTGTCCACCGGTGATCCGAGCGAGTGGTTGGCGATGTCGTCGCCGGAGTGCAAAAACTGCAAGAGTCTCGCTCAGGGACTCGCCGATGGCTTCGCGAACGGGGGCAGGATCGACGGAGGCAGTTGGCGTGCGCTGAGCTCGCGGTTTAAGACCACAGGAAACTTGGGTCAAGTTTGGAACGTCCGCGTCGAACAGACTTCACAGACCTGGCTGTCCAGCACGGGTGAAGTAGTACGTGAATTCCCACCACGGACCGACGTGGTCGGACTCGCAATTACCGATGCCGGTGAGCTCAAAGTTCGTGAGCTAGATCTTCGGACGTCATGAAGGCCCGTATCGCCGCGGCGCTCGTCATCATCGTCCTGAGCGGGCCGGCGGCTAGCGCAGACGGTGATGACGGATCTGCCGGAGCGACCGCTGGCACCGGGGGACTATGGGGCCATGTAACCAACCAGAACCTCACCGGAAACTCGTCGCAAAACACCCCGAGCGATGCGGATCAGACCTCGGTGACCATAGATCTCGGAACGGAACTCGTGGATGGTTTCTGCGACGGTCTCAACTGGACGCCGAGTTGCGTCCCGCAAGAAGCACCGCAGGAGCAAGCCGTCGTGACGACAGCTCTGGTGACGCAGGCCTTCCAGTTCACGCCGTTGCCGCCGCAGAACCTGATCGTTCAGCCGCCGAACGGGCGGACGCTGGTGAACTTCGAGACGAACTTCTACACCGACGCACCCGAAGTGCTCCCGATCATCGCCGTGCCTCTACTGGACCAGGTCGTCGAACTGCGGGTGTGGCCGGAGTCGTTCACGTGGCACTTCGGTGACGGCCGGTCGGTGACGACGTCGGAGCGGGGTGCGCCGTACCCGACGATGGGCGTGACCCACGAGTACCGGCGCAAGGGTCAGGTGGCTCCGAGCCTGGACACGACGTACGCCGCGCAGTGGCGCCTGCAGGGGCAGGGAGCCTGGCAGCCGGTCGACGGCACGGTGACGATCGCGGGGGCGCCAGCGCAGCTCGACGTGCTGACGGCCACACCTCAGCTGGTCGGCTAGGCCCCGGACCGCGTGACGGTTGGGGCTCATGGGCACCATGGGACCGTGGTCGTCTTCGGTGTTCTCGGGCTCGTGGTGTGCGTGGCGATGACGTGGACGGGAGTGCGGCTCGTCCGGGCCGGACGCCAGCTCGAGGTGACGCCGACCGCCGAGCAGGGCAGCGTCGCGGCCCAGGTGGACCGGCGGCTGCTCGCCGCCCGGACCCGCGTCGAGACGCTGGTGATGCCCGAGGTCGAGGCGAGCGAGCTGCGGCCTTCCGCGGGCGCCTACGAGCAGCGGTCCCGGACCTACAGCGTTGTCGGCCTCGGGCTCCTCGGCCTCGCTGCCGTCTTCGCCCTGGGTGTGCTCCTGCTGCTCTGACGTTGATCGGTAGTCCGTGACGTTCTGGCCCTTTGCGCCGCGTCCTGGGGGCCAGGACGTCACGGACTACCACCCCGGCGGGCGGCCTCAGCCCTTCGAGCGCTCGCCGCCGGGGACCCAGAGCACGTCGCCCTGCTCGCGGTTGGCGTGGCGGGCGAGGATGAAGAGCAGGTCGGAGAGACGGTTGAGGTAGGTCACCGCGAGTCGGTTCATCGAGTCGCCGTGCTCGGACAGTGCCGCCCAGCCCGACCGCTCGGCGCGGCGTACGACGGTGCGACAGACGTGCAGCTGGGCGGCCGCCGGGCTCCCGCCGGACAGGATGAAGGAGCGCAGCGGCTCGAGGGTGTCGTTGTAGTGGTCGCACCAGGCCTCGAGGCGGTCGACGTAGTCCTGCTCGACGCGCAGCGGCGGGTACTCCGGGTCCGGAACCACCGGCGTGCACAGGTCGGCGCCGACGTCGAAGAGGTCGTTCTGCACGTGGACGAGCACGTCGACGACGTCGGGGTCGAGCCCCCCGACGGAGACCGCGACGCCGAGGTGGGCGTTGGCCTCGTCGACGTCGGCGTAGGCGTGCAGGCGCGAGTCGTTCTTGGTCGTGACCGAGTTGTCGCCGAGCCGGGTCTCGCCGGCGTCGCCGGTGCGCGTGTAGATCCGCGTCAGGTTGACCATGGGAGCCACAGTAGGGCCATGCCTCGTCGCGTCTGGCTCCTGGCCGTCCCCGGGTTCGCGCTCGCGGTGGCGGGCCTCTTCCACCCCCACCACCTCAGCTACGACACCTCCTACCGGTGGTACGCGCTGCACGTGCCGGGGCTGCTGGTCTTCCCCCTGGTCGGGTTGGCGCTGGCCGAGCTCGTGCACGGACGTCGTGACGCCGTCGCCTGGCTGATCCGCCTGGCGGCCTACGTCTACGCGACCTTCTACACCGCGCTCGACGTCGTGAGCGGCATCGGTGCCGGCTGGGTCACCCACGAGCTCGGTCCCGACGTACCACGACCGCGGGCGGTCAGCCTGATGTTCGGCATCGGTACGCCGCTCGGCGAGGTCGGCAGCGCAGCGCTCATCGCCGCGGCCGCGCTGCTCGTCTACGACCAGCTGCGCCGTCACCGCGCCTGGCCGGTCGTGCTGCTGGTGCCGGGGGCCGTGCTGGTGCACATCGGCCACATCTTCGCGCCGGAGGGGGTCGCCGGGATGGCCCTGATCGGGCTCGGGACCGCCGGGGCGGCCATGAGGAGGAGCTGATCAGCTGAGGCGGCGTCAGCCCCGCCCCAGCACGCACCCGAGCGACTTCTCCTCGGTCGCCGTGCCTCCGGCACGGCTCCCTCGTCGGCACCACTCGGGCACGCACCGGGACGACGCTGACATCCACCCCAGGGTGATCAGCACCTCCTCGACGGCGCGTCACGGCAACCGAACGGGCGCCCCGGACGTCTAATACGTGTGAGCCTCGACACGCTGGAGCGACCGATGGAGATCATGAGCGACGGGCCCGTCCTGGTCCTCAGCGGTGATCTCGACGTGCGCAGCACGATGCGGGTCCGCTCGGCGATCCAGGAGCACCTCGCCTCCCACCCCGAGGTCGTCATCGACCTCAGCGGCGTCGACTCCGTCGACGTCACCGCCCTGCGCGTGCTCGCGGCGGCGACCCTGCAGAGCGTGCGCGACGGCCACCACCTGCGGTTGCGGCACCCCTCGCCGGCGGTCACCCGACTCCTGCACCTGTCCCACCTGATCCGGGTCGTCGAGGTCGACCGTGGTGTCGGATAGGTAACACCGAGAGCGGTTACCACGCGTTAACTTCGCCCCTACCCTCGGAGGATGCCTGAGAAGGACCGTCCCTGGGTGATGCGGACCTATGCCGGCCACTCGACCGCGGAGGCGTCCAACGCCCTCTACCGCGGCAACCTGGCCAAGGGGCAGACGGGACTCTCCGTCGCCTTCGACCTGCCGACGCAGACCGGCTACGACCCCGACTCGCCGCTGGCGCGCGGCGAGGTCGGCAAGGTGGGCGTGCCGGTGCCCCACCTGGGCGAGATGCGCAAGCTCTTCGCCGACATCCCGCTCACCGAGATGAACACCTCGATGACGATCAACGCGCCGGCCATGTGGCTGCTGGCGCTCTACCAGGTCGTCGCCGAGGAGCAGCACCCCGACCTCTCGCCGGAGGAGGTCGCGGCGAAGCTCGCCGGCACCACCCAGAACGACATCATCAAGGAGTACCTCTCCCGCGGGACCTACGTCTTCGGGCCCGAGCACTCGCTGCGCCTGATCAGCGACGTCATCGCCTACACGGTCCACCGGATCCCGAAGTGGAACCCGATCAACATCTGCAGCTACCACCTGCAGGAGGCCGGAGCGACGCCGACCCAGGAGCTCGCCTACGCGCTGTGCACCGCCATCGCCGTCCTCGACCAGGTCAAGGCGTCGGGCCAGGTCTCGGAGGAGGACTTCGGCAAGGTCGTCGGGCGCATCTCCTTCTTCGTGAACGCCGGGGTCCGCTTCGTCGAGGAGATGTGCAAGATGCGCGCCTTCGTCGAGCTGTGGGACCGCATCACCCTCGAGCGCTACGGCGTCGAGGACCCCAAGATGCGCCGGTTCCGCTACGGCGTGCAGGTCAACTCCCTCGGCCTGACCGAGGCGCAGCCGGAGAACAACGTACAGCGCATCGTGCTGGAGATGCTCGGCGTCACGCTGTCCAAGAACGCGCGGGCGCGCGCCGTGCAGCTCCCGGCGTGGAACGAGGCCCTGGGTCTGCCCCGGCCGTGGGACCAGCAGTGGTCGCTGCGCCTGCAGCAGGTGCTCGCCTACGAGTCCGACCTGCTCGAGTACGACGACCTGTTCGACGGCTCGCACGTCGTCGAGGCGAAGGTCGCCGAGCTGGTCGGCGGGGCCACCGAGGAGATCGACCGGGTGCAGGCGATGGGCGGCGCGATCGCCGCGGTCGAGTCCGGCTACATGAAGGAGGCGCTGGTCTCGAGCCACGCCGCCCGTCGGGCCCGGATCGAGGCCGGCGAGGAGAAGATCGTCGGGGTCAACGTCTACGAGACCACGGAGCCCTCGCCGCTGACCGCCGACCTCGACGGCGCCATCCAGACCGCGGACCCGCAAGCCGAGCAGGCCGCGCTGGCCAGCGTCGAGGCGTGGAAGGCCCAGCGCGACGAGGCCGAGGTCCGCGCTGCGCTCGAGCGGCTCGCCGCCGCCGCGAAGACCGACGAGAACCTCATGACCGCGACGCTCGCCGCCGCCCGCGCCGGGGCGACCACGGGGGAGTGGGCCGGCACGCTGCGCGAGGTGTTCGGCGAGTTCCGCGCCCCCACCGGCGTCAGCGGAGCGGTCGGGATGACCCAGGCCGCCGGCGCGGCCGGGGCGGAGCTCACGGCCGTGCGCGAGCGGGTCCGCGCGACCGGTGAGGAGCTCGGCACCCGGCTGCGGCTCCTGGTCGGCAAGCCCGGGCTCGACGGTCACTCCAACGGCGCCGAGCAGGTCGCCGTACGAGCGCGCGACGCGGGCTTCGAGGTGATCTACCAGGGCATCCGGCTCACGCCCGAGCAGATCGTCGCGGCCGCCGTCGCCGAGGACGTGCACTGCGTCGGGCTCTCGATCCTCTCCGGCTCCCACATGGAGCTGGTGCCGGCGGTCCTCGACGGGCTGCGTGCGGCCGGCGCCGACGTCCCGGTGATCGTCGGCGGGATCATCCCCGAGTCCGACGGGCGCCGGCTGGTCGAGCTCGGTGTCGCCGCCGTCTTCACGCCCAAGGACTTCGGCCTGACCGAGATCATGGGGGGCATCGTCGACGTCATCCGCCGGGCCAACGAGCTCGACTGAGCCCGCCTCGGAGGACGCCAGGTGAGGTAGCCCTCACCTAGGTGAGGCTCACCTGACTTCGCTGCTACGGTGTGGTCGTGGGCAAGAAGGTGAAGCTGCCGAAGACGGAGTGCTGCGAGTCGCGCAAGAAGTGCGACCGCTGCCCGCTGCGCATGCTCAAGGAGGGCACGCTGCCCGACGGGCTCACCGTCAAGCGCCGCAAGCTCGTGACCCTCGACGGCAAGAAGGTCACCAAGAAGCAGCTCTCGAAGGCCGCCTGATGGTCTCGCCCCGCTTCGTGGAGGCGCTCAACGCCCAGATCGGCAACGAGTTCTCCGCGCACCACCAGTACGTCGCCTGCGCGGTCCACTTCGACGACCTGACCATGCCGCAGATGGCGGGCTTCTTCTACCGCCAGGCGCTCGAGGAGCGCGACCACGCCATGATGATGGTGCAGTACCTCCTCGACACCGACTCGCAGGTCGACATCCCCGGCGTCGAGGCGCCCGTGTGCCGTTTCCCCGACGTGGTCGCGCCCGTCCAGCTCGCGCTGGACCAGGAGAAGCGCGTCACCGAGCAGATCAACGGCCTGCTGCGCATCGCGCGCGAGGAGTTCGACTTCGCCTCCGAGCAGTTCATGCAGTGGTTCATCAAGGAGCAGGTCGAGGAGGTCGCGACCATGACCGACCTGCTCGCGATCGTCACCCGCAACGCCGGCGACCTCGAGGACATCGAGGGCTACGTCGAGCGCGAGGCCGCAGCCGAGGGGGCCGACCCGACGGCGCCGCGCGCTGCGGGCGCCGCCGAGGGGTGAACACCTCCCGCTCCACCCGCCCGTAGGCCAGACTCGGCCCTGTGAGCAGGATCGTGGTGGTGGGCGCCGGCGTCGTGGGACTGACGTGCGCCGTACGGCTGCTCGAGGCGGGTCACCGCGTCGACGTCCTGGCGCGTGACCTACCGCGCGAGACGGTCTCCGGGGTCGCAGCGGGGCTGTGGCGCCCGGCCCGGATCTGGCCGCAGGACCGCGTGCTCGCCTGGGCGGGCACCGCGCGCGCGGCGTACGCCGACCTCGCGGCCTCCGAGCCGGACAGCGGCGTGCGGATGCTCGACGGCACCGAGGTCGTGGCGAGCCGGGCCGAGCGGCCGTGGTGGGCGCCGGCCGTCCCCGAGCTGCGCGAGACCGTCGACGTGCCCGCCGGCCACGACGGCGGCTGGAGCCACACCGCGCCGGTGGTCGACCTGCGCCGCCACCTGCCGTGGCTGGTCGCCCGCATCGAGGCGCTCGGCGGCACCGTCACCCGGCTCAACCTCCAGGGCCTGCCGCGCACGGGTGAGGACGGGGCGGACCTGGTGGTCAACTGCTCCGGGATCGGCGCGAAGTTCCTCGCCGCCGACCCCGGCGTCCACCCCCTGCAGGGGCAGGTGGTGCTCGTCGAGCAGGTCGGGCTCGACCGGTGGGCCTACGACGCCGACGGGCCGACGTACGTCGTGCCGCGCGAGGACGACGTCGTCGTCGGCGGCACCTGGGTCGAGGGGGAGTGGAACCGCTCCGCCGACCCCGAGGTCTCCCGGGCCGTGCTGCGCCGCGCGCTGCGACTGGTGCCCGAGCTCGCGGGCGCGCAGGTGCTCGCCCACAAGGTGGGAACCGCTCCCGGCCGGGCCGAGGTGCGGCTCGAGCGGAGCGGCGACGTCGTGCACTGCTACGGCCACGGTGGGGCCGGTGTGACGGTCAGCTGGGGCTGCGCGGACGAGGTCGTCTCGCTGGTCGGCTGACCTCTCCTGAGGATTCTGAGGGGTTCGGACCCGCCGGTAGCCTCGGGGCCGTGTCTCGGAGCAGCCGGTTCCTCGTGGTGCTGCTGGTCTGCCTCACCCTGGGCGCCGCCGCGCTCGGCACCAGCGGGTCGCTGGCCTCCTCGGGCCCCCGGGCACCCCAGGCGGACGGCGGAGCGCAGCCGGTCGCCGGCGCGTCCGAGCCGCGCGAGCCCAACGTCGTCATGATCCTGGTCGACGACCTCGACTGGTCGCTGATGCCGTACCTGCCGCACGTCAACGAGCTGATCCGCGACCAGGGCGCGTCGTTCCCGAACTTCTACACCGAGCAGTCGTCGTGCTGCCCCTCGCGCGCCTCGATCCTGTCGGGGGAGTACGCCCACAACCACGGCGTCATCGGCAACGTGTGGCCCGAGGGCGGCTACGACCGCTGGCGCGAGACCCGCGAGGGCAAGGACCTGCCGGTCTGGCTCGAGCAGGCCGGCTGGCGCAGCGCGATGCTCGGCAAGTACCTCAACGAGTACCCCTTCCACCCCGGCATCGACCTGACCCGCGAGGAGAAGGACGCCCGCAAGGCGCACGTGCCCGACGGGTGGCAGGCCTGGTCGGCCGTCGTCCAGGGCAACGCCTACGCGCAGGACCACTACAAGCTCAACAACGACGGCGTCGTCGACACCGACTTCCGCGAGACCTACCTCGACACCTGGCTCGGGGAGCGGATGCTCTCGCTGGTCGGGGGCGCCGACGGCTTCGACTTCGACAAGGGCGGGCAGTTCGTCTACTACGCGTCCTACTCCCCGCACACGCCGTACGCCTACCCGCCGCGGTTCGCGGACACGTTCACCGACGAGACCTACCCGCGCACGCCGGACTTCGACGAGGCCGACGTGAGCGACAAGTTCGGGCTCACCGCGACCCGCCCGCCGCTCACCGCGGCCAAGACCGCCGAGATCGACGAGGTCTTCCGCAAGCGGATCCGCTCCTTGCAGGTGCTCGACGACAACGTCGCCCGGCTCGTCGCGCAGCTCGACGCGCAGGGCGACCTCGACGACACCTACATCATGTTCACCAGCGACAACGGCTACCTCATGGGCAACCACCGTCGCGACATCGGCAAGTACAACCAGTTCCAGGGCACGGTCAACGTCCCCTTCTTCGTCCGCGGCCCCGGCATCGAGCCCGGCACGGAGATCGACGACCTCGCGGGCAACATCGACATCGCGCCGACCATCGCCGACATCGCCGGGGCCGAGGCGCCCGAGGTCGACGGGGTCTCGCTGCTCGACCGGCTGCACGGCGGCCCACCCCTCGACCGGCGCTTCTTCCTGCTCGGCCGTGCGCTCACCCCCACGCAGGCGCAGTCGGCGACGGGGCTCGAGGAGCCCACCGAGGACTACGTCGAGACCGACCGCTCCGCGCTGCTCAACGACTTCACCGGCGTCACCAACGGCCGGTTCAAGCTCGTGCGCTACACCCACATCCCGCACGAGGAGCTCTACGACCTCGCCAACGACCCCTACGAGCTCGACAACCTGCTGCGCGACGACCAGGCGTCGTACGACGCGATGACCGACCAGGGCCGCGGCATCGTCGACGGGCTGCGGCGCGCGCTCGACCGGCTCACGACCTGCGCGGGAGACACCTGCCGCTGAGCCCGCTCCCGGCGCTCAGCGCAGGGGGGTCCCCGCGACCACGGCAGCCGTCTCGATCGGCCCGTAGACGTGGGGGAAGGTCTCCTCGACACCCGGCGCCGGCGGCTCCTCGACCACCTCGCTCGCCAGCAGGTCGGTGTCGATCTCGAGCAGCACCAGCGGCTCGGTGACGTCGGCGTAGAAGCGCTCCAGGACCCCACGCCACTGGTCTTCCCGGCTCGCGTGGATGAACCCCTCCTGCGTCAGGCTGACGCCGTACGTCGAGGTCGTGTAGGTCCCGCTGGCCTGTGCCGCCGCCCAGTCGGCAGCCGTCGCGACGTGGAAGATGCGCACCGGGCCCTCAGAACAGCCGGTGGCTCGGGTCGTCGAGCCCGCGCAGGGCGTCGTAGTCGACGGTGACGCAGGAGATGCCGCGGTCCTCGGCGAGGACGCGGGCCTGGGGCTTGATGAGCTGGGCGGCGAAGACGCCGCGGACGGGGCCCTTGGTGGTCAGCAGCGGCTCGCGGTTGAGGAGCTCGAGGTAGCGGGTGAGCTGCTCGACGCCGTCGATCTCGCCGCGGCGCTTGATCTCGACGGCGACGCTGAGCCCGGCGGTGTCGCGGCACATGAGGTCGACGGGTCCGATGGCTGTGGGGTACTCACGGCGCACCAGGGTCAGGCCCTCGGCGATGGTCGCGGGGTGCTCGGCGAGGAGCTCTTGCAGGTGCTTCTCGACGCCGTCCTTCTGCAGTCCGGGGTCGACGCCGAGCTCGTGGGAGGAGTCGTGCTGGACGTCCTCGAGCAGGATGCGCAGCGTGTCGCCGTCCTTGCCGGTGACGGTCCACTCGACCTGGCCGTCGTCGGTGGTGCCCTCGCGCACCGAGCACGGCGGCGACATCCAGTTGAGCGGCTTGTAGGAGCCCCCGTCGGAGTGCACGAGCACCGAGCCGTCGGCCTTGACCATCAGCACCCGGTTGGCCATCGGCAGGTGGGCGGTCAGCCGCCCTGCGTAGTCGACCTGGCAGCGCGCGACGACCAACCTCACGAGCGGCGAATCTACAGTGAGCCCGTGATGAGCGAGCCCGCACCCGTCCGGCACGCGCGGGCGGCCGACCTGCGCCGGATCGCGGACGTGGAGGCCTCGGGCGGCGTGCTGTTCGAGGAGGCGTACGGCGACCTCACCGGCGACCCGCTGCTCGCCGAGCCGCCGAGCGGGGGCGAGCGGCTCGACCGACCGGGCTTCCTGCTCGTGGTCGGGCCGGTGGGGGAGCCGGTCGGGTTCGCCCACGTCGAGGTCGTCGACGGTTCACCCCTGCTGGCCCAGCTGTCGGTGCGCCCCGAGGTCGGACGCCGCGGGCTCGGCACCGCGCTCGTGCGGGCAGCGGTGCGCGAGGTGTGGTGGGAGGGGTTCGACACGCTCTCGCTCACGACGTACCGCGACCTGGCGTGGAACGGGCCGTTCTACCGGCGCCTCGGCTTCGTCGAGGTGGAGCGCCCCGCGCCGCACCTGCAGCGCATCCGCGACCACGAGCGGGCGATCGGTCTCGACCGCCACGGGACGCGCGTCGTGATGCAGGTCGCAGTCCGTCGCCAAGTTACCGACGGGTGAACTACGGTCCCTGAGCATGAGTGACAGCGGTCGCACCTTCACCACCGTCGGCGTCGTCGGGCTGGGCACCATGGGCGCCGGGATCGCCGAGGTCTTCGCCCGGCACGGGTTCTCCGTGGTCGGCGTCGAGCAGAACGACGAGGCGCTCGCCCGCGGGCGCCAGCACCTCGAGAACTCCACCGCGCGCGCCGTACGCCGCAGCAAGCTGAGCGAGGAGGAGCAGGCCGAGCTGCTCGGCCGGATCTCGCTCACCACCGACCTCACCGACCTCGCGGAGGCCGACCTGGTCGTCGAGGCGGTCGTCGAGTCGGTCGAGGTCAAGAAGCAGATCTTCCGCGACCTCGACGCCATCGTGCGGACCGAGACGATCCTCGCGACCAACACCTCGAGCCTCAGCGTCACCGAGATCTCCACCGCCAACACCAGCCCCGGCCGCGTCGTCGGGGTCCACTTCTTCAACCCGGCGCCCGTCCAGGACCTCGTCGAGGTCGTGCGCACCGTGGTGACCGACCCGGTCGTCCTCGACGACGTGACCGAGCTGCTCGCCCGGATCGGCAAGCAGCCGGTCGTCTGCGGCGACAAGGCGGGCTTCATCGCCAACACGCTGCTCTTCGGCTACCTCAACCACGCCGTGTCGATGTTCGAGGCGAGGTACGCCAGCCGGGAGGACATCGACGCCGCCATGCGCTTCGGCTGCGGTTACCCGATGGGCCCGCTCGCGCTGCTCGACCTCATCGGCCTCGACACGGCGTACGAGATCCTCGAGACGATGTACCGCCAGGGCCGCGACCGGCTCCACGCCCCGGCGCCGATCCTCAAGCAGATGGTCACCGCCGGCATGCTCGGCCGCAAGACCGGGCGCGGCTTCTACACCTACGACGGTCCCGACAGCCCGGCCACCGTGGCCGACGAGCTCACCCCGTCCGCCGACGACCGCCCGCAGCTGCGCCACCCGCTGCGCCAGGTCGGCGTGGTCGGCACCGGCACGATGGCGGCGGGCATCGTCGAGGTCTTCGCCAAGGCCGGCTTCGACGTCGTCTTCGTGGGCCGCAGCCAGGACAAGGTCGACGGCGTCGTCGCCCTCATCACCCGCAACCTCGACAAGCAGATCGGCCGCGGCCGCGCGACCGAGGACGACAAGACGGCGCTGCTCGGCCGGCTCACCGGCACGACCGCCCTCGACGACCTGAAGGACGTCGACATCGTCGTCGAGGCGATCGCCGAGGACCTCGCCGTCAAGACCACGCTCTTCGGCAACCTCGACGACATCTGCAAGCCCGGCGCGATCCTCGCGACCACCACCTCCTCCCTGCCGGTCATCCAGCTCGCGCGCGCCACGCGGCGCCCCGAGGACGTCATCGGCATGCACTTCTTCAACCCGGCGCCGATCATGAAGCTGGTCGAGGTCGTCTCGACGGTGGTCACCGCCGACGACGTCACCGAGACCACGCGCGCGCTGTGCGAGAAGGTCGGCAAGGTCGCGGTCTCGTGCGGCGACCGGGCCGGGTTCATCGTCAACGCCCTGCTGTTCCCCTACCTCAACGACGCGGTGAAGATGCTCGAGGCGCACTACGCCACCGCCGACGACATCGACACCGCGATGAAGCAGGGCTGCGCGCTGCCGATGGGGCCCTTCGAGCTGCTCGACGTGGTCGGCAACGACGTCTCCCTGGCCATCCAGCGCGAGCTCTACCTCGAGTTCCGCGAGCCGGGCTTCGCGCCCGCCCCGCTGCTCGAGCACCTCGTCACCGCCGGCTACCTCGGTCGCAAGACCAAGCGCGGGTTCCGCGACTACACGCTGCGCTGACCCGAGTGGACGCCCTGTGACAGGGCACACATGGCGACATCGGGTGGGGGTACCGGCCGGGACGTGGCAGCAGCAGAGATCGGACGCATCACCACCGACATCCCGGCCCGGCTCGACCGGCTGCCTTGGGCCCGGTGGCACTGGCTGGTCGTGATCGGGCTCGGGACCGTCTGGATCCTCGACGGGCTCGAGGTCACGATCGTCGGCTCGATGTCAGAGGCGCTCAAGCCCGACGACACCGGGCTCGGCATGAGCAGCTTCCAGGTCGGCTTCGCCGGGGCGGCGTACGTCGCGGGCGCGTGCATCGGGGCGCTGTTCTTCGGCCAGCTCACCGACCGGCTCGGTCGCAAGAAGCTGTTCATGGTGAGCCTCGGCGTCTACACCGTGGCGACCGTGCTCACGGCGTTCTCGATGAACCCGGCGTGGTACTTCGCCGCCCGCTTCCTCACCGGCACCGGCATCGGCGGTGAGTACGCCGCGATCAACTCGGCGATCGACGAGCTCATCCCCGCGAAGTACCGCGGCCGCGTCGACGTCGCCATCAACGGCTCGTTCTGGCTGGGCGCGGTCGCCGGGTCGCTGCTCACCATCCCGCTGCTCGACCCGACCGTCATCGACCAGGCGTGGGGCTGGCGGCTCGCCTTCGGTCTCGGCGCGGTGCTCGCGCTGGGCATCCTGATCGTGCGCCGCCACGTCCCGGAGTCGCCGCGGTGGCTGTTCATCCACGGCCGAGAGGACGAGGCCGAGCAGATCGTGCGCGACATCGAGCGCACCGTCGCCGACGAGTCGCACGAGGAGCTGTCGCAGACCCACGACACGATCACGGTGCGTCAGCGGCGATCGATCGGGATCGTGCTCATCGCGAAGACCGTGTTCACGCTCTACCCACGGCGCACGATCGTCTGCTTCTCGCTCTTCGTGGGCCAGGCGTTCCTCTACAACGCCTTCTTCTTCACCTACGGCGACACCCTGTCGACGTTCCTCGACGTGAAGCAGACGGGGTGGTACCTCGCGATCTTCGCCGCCAGCAACTTCATCGGCGCGCTCGTGCTGAGCCCGCTCTTCGACTCGCTGGGTCGGCGCAAGATGATCGCCGGCACCTACATCGTGTCCGGCCTGCTGCTGGCCTTCACCGGGATCATCCTCGGCGACCTCAGCGCGACCACGCTCACGCTCATGGGCGCGATCATCTTCTTCCTGGCCTCCGCCGGGGCGAGCGCGGCGTACCTCACCGCGAGCGAGGTGTTCCCGATGGAGACCCGCGCGCTCTGCATCGCCTTCTTCTACGCCATCGGTACGGCGGCCGGCGGCATCTCCGGTCCGCTGCTGTTCGGCTGGCTGGTCGACCGCGGCGCGTCGAGCGGCGACATCACCGCGATCGCGGTGGGCTACTTCATCGGCGCCGCGCTGATGATCGGCGGCGGCATCGTGCAGGCCTTCCTCGGCGTCGACGCCGAGGGCAAGTCGCTCGAGAGCATCGCCCAGCCGCTCACGGCCGAGGACGCCGACGGGTCCGGACCGGGCGGAGGAGGCTCGCAGAAGGAGCCCGTCCCCGTCTGACCGGCGGGTTCGGAGTCCGTCTGTAGGGTCTCACCATGACGGGTCTGGTCGTCGTCCTCATCGTGGTCCTCGGCGCGCTGGCGGTGGCAGTGGTCTCCGGCCGGCGCCACACCGAGAAGCAGCTCGAGACGAAGCGGGCCGAGCTCGAACCGGTCCAGAAGCTCGCCTTCGAGGACGTCACCGCCCTCGGCACCGACCTGCAGGACCTCGACGCCGAGCTCCTCGGCACCGAGCTCGACGCGGGCGCACGCGCCGACTACCAGCGGGCCCTCGACGCCTACGAGTCGGCCAAGACCGCGGCCGACCGGCTCGCCCAGCCCGAGGACGTCCGCCACGTCACCGAGATCATCGAGGACGGGCGCTACGCGATCGCGTGCGTGCGGGCCCGGGTCGCAGGGGAGCCGCTGCCCACCCGGCGCCCGCCGTGCTTCTTCGACCCCCGGCACGGCCTCAGCGTGGGCGAGGTCGCCTGGACGCCGCCGGGCGGCACCACGCGCGACGTCCCCGCGTGCGCCCTCGACCTCGAGCGGGTCCAGGTCGGCGCCGACCCCGACGTGCGCCAGGTGATGGTCGGCTCGCAGCGGATGCCGTACTACCAGGGCGGGCCGCAGTACGCGCCGTACGCCCAGGGCTACTTCGGCGCCTTCGCCGGCACCCACATGCTCTTCACCGGCCTGCTGCTCGGCGGGATGATGGGCGGCTTCGGCGGCTGGGGCGACGGCGGTGACCTGGGAGCCGGTGATCTCGGCGGGGGCGACGGTGGGGGCGACGGTGGCTTCTGGGGCGGCATCGGCAGCGACGGCGGCGGTGGCGGCGACTTCGGGGACTTCGGCGGCTTCGACTTCTGATCCGGCACACTCCTCGGTGTGCTGACCGCTCTCTCCGCCGTCGTGGCCGTCGCGTTCGCGCTGCTGCCGACCGGCACCGACGTCGACTACCAGCTCGGTGGGGCCACCACGCCCGCGAGCAACGTCGGCATCGTGGTGCGTGACCGCACCGAGCCACCCGCCGCGGGGCTGTACGACGTCTGCTACGTCAACGCCTTCCAGACCCAGCCGGGGGAGCGACGGCTGTGGCGGCGCCACCCCGACCTCGTCCTGCGCGACGACCGCGGTCGGCCCGTGGTCGACGAGGCGTGGGGCGAGGCGCTGCTCGACGTCCGCACCCCCGCCAAGCGCCGCGCCCTGGCCCGCATCGTCGACGCCTGGGTCGCGGGCTGCGCCGCCGACGGCTACCAGGCCGTGGAGTACGACAACCTCGACTCCTTCACCCGCAGTGACGGGCTCGTGCGGCGAGCGCAGACGCTCGCCTTCGCGCGCGCACTGACCCGGGTGGCCCACGCCCACGGCCTGGCCGCGGGGCAGAAGAACCTCGCCGGGCTCGACGGCACCCGGGTGGGCTTCGACTTCGCGGTCTCCGAGGAATGCGGCCGCTACGACGAGTGCGTTCGCTACGTCGCCCACTACGGCGACCAGGTGGTCATGGTGGAGTACCGCCGCGCCGACTTCGACGCCACCTGCGCGGCGTACGGCTCCACCCACGCCGTCGTGCTGCGCGACCGCGACCTGACCCCGGACGGGGTGCACGCATGGTGCTGACCACGACGAGCATCGGTGCGGCCGGGTCGCGGGTGCTCTTCTGCCACGGTCTGTTCGGTCAGGGCCGCAACTGGACCGGCATCGCCAAGGCGCTGGCCGACGAGCACCGCGTCGAGCTGGTGGACCTGCCCGACCACGGCACCTCGCCCCGCTCCGAGCGCTTCGACTACCTCGCGATGGCCGACGCCGTCGGTGACCTGCTCGACCCCGACGACCCGGCCGCGGTCGTGGGGCACTCGATGGGCGGCAAGACGGTCATGCTGACGGCGCTGCGCCACCCCGAGCGCGTCGAGCGGCTCGTCGTCGTCGACGTCTCGCCGGTGCCCTACGAGCACGCGACGGAGTTCGCGGGCTACATCGAGGCGATGCGGGCCATCGACCTCGACGCACTGGAGCGGCGCGGCGATGCCGAGGCCGCACTGCGCGAGGCCGTGCCCAGCCCGATGGTGCGCGGCTTCCTGCTCCAGAGCCTGCGCCGCGACGAGACGCCCGACGGCCCCCGCTGGCGGTGGCTGCTCAACCTCGAGCTGCTCGGTCGCGACCTCGACCTCATCACCGGCTGGCCGCAGGACGCGCTCGCCGACGTCGCGCCGTACGACGGTCCGGTGCTGTGGGTCGGCGGCGCGGAGTCGCACTACGTGCGCCCGGAATACGTCGAGGCGATGGACCACTGGTTCCCGCAGAACCGGCGGGTGACCGTCAAGAACGCCGGCCACTGGGTGCACAGCGAGCAGCCGGCGGTGTTCGCGGAGGTCCTGCGACGGTTCCTGCGCTGAGGTGAACAGTCGCTGAACACCGCCGCCGGGGCTTTTCGGGGCCCCGGCGCAGGAGCAGGCTCGAAGCGTGACCGAGGCGACCCTCATCCTGGTCCTGGTGATCGGGACCGCGCTGGCCTTCGACTTCACCAACGGCTTCCACGACACCGGCAACGCGATGGCGACCTCGATCGCCACCGGCGCCCTGCGACCCAAGGTCGCGGTGGCGCTCTCCGCGGCGCTCAACCTGGTCGGTGCGTTCCTCTCGGTGGAGGTCGCGCTGACCGTCACCAACGCCGTGGTGAAGGTGCAGGACTCTTCCGGCGCTCCGCGACCCGAGCTCACGGCCGACCACGGCTACGCGCTCCTGCTGATCATCCTCGCCGGCCTCGTCGGCGGGGTGCTGTGGAACCTGCTCACCTGGCTGATCGGGCTCCCGTCCTCCTCCTCCCACGCGCTGTTCGGCGGCCTCATCGGGGCCACCATCGCGGGCCTCGGCACCGCGGGCGTCAACTGGAACGGCGACGGCTCCAAGCTCGACGGCGTCGTCGGCAAGGTGATCCTCCCGGCGCTGATGTCGCCGGTCATCGCGGGTGCGGTGGCCGCGGTCGGCACCTGGCTGGTCTTTCGAATCACCGCGGGGGTCGCCGAGCGGTTCACCGAGAACGGCTTCCGCTGGGGCCAGATCGGCTCGGCGTCGCTCGTCTCGCTGGCCCACGGCACCAACGACGCGCAGAAGACCATGGGCGTCATCACGCTGGCCCTCATCGCGGGCGGCCACTGGAGCGACACCGGCGCGGTGCCGTTCTGGGTCAAGCTGTCCTGCGCGCTGGCGATCGCGCTCGGCACCTACCTCGGCGGCTGGCGGATCATCCGCACCCTCGGCAAGGGCCTGGTCGAGATCTCCTCACCCCAGGGCATGGCCGCCGAGGCGTCGTCGGCCGCGGTGATCCTGGCCTCCAGCCACCTCGGCTTCGCGCTCTCGACGACCCACGTGGCCACGGGCTCGATCCTGGGCTCGGGGGTCGGCAAGCCCGGGGCGCAGGTCCGCTGGGGCATCGCCGGCCGGATGGTCGCGGCCTGGCTCATCACGCTGCCCGCCGCGGGCGTCGTCGGTGCGGCGATGTGGTGGCTCGGCCACCTGCTCGGCGGGTACGCCGGACCTCTGGTCGTCTTCGCGGTGCTCGCCGCGCTGGCGGCGTACATGTTCCGGCGCTCGCAGGCCCAGCCGGTGCACCCCGGCAACGTCAACGACGAGTGGGACGGCACACCGTCGACCGCTCGACGCCAGGAGGTGACGGCATGAGGGACAACCTGGGCTTCGCTCTCGAAGGCGCCTGGCAGGTGCTCGCGGCCGGGCTGCTGCTCGGTGCGGGGCTGCCGGCGGTCTTCGCCCTCGGCATCCGCTCGCTCGCCTGGGGCACCGGGGGAGCGGCGGAGGTCGCAGCCGACGCCCGGCCCCACCCGGCCGGGCGGGCGCTGGCCGGGCTCTGCTTCCTGGTCGTGGTGGTCGGCATCGGCGCCGGGCTCTACGTCATCCTCGCCGCGGGAGGGATCGCATGACGCTCAACTCCAGGCTCACCGGGGTGCTCGAGTGGCTCCGCGAGGGCTACCCCGCCGGCGTCCCGCCCAAGGACTACATCCCGCTGCTGGCCCTGCTGCGCACCCGGCTGACCGAGGCCGAGGTGCGCGAGGTCGCCCAGGAGGTCGCCGGCGCCGACGACGACGCAGCGGGAGACGCAGCGGGAGACATCGGGGTGCAGATCACCAAGCTGACCGACGCGCTGCCGGCACCCGAGGACGTCGCCCGGGTCGAGGCCCGTCTGGTCAGCCACCACGGCTGGCCGGTCGACTGACGCAGCGTCGTCAGCCGCGATCAGCGCTGACGCGCGCGGTAGGCCGCGACGGCGTTGCGGTTGCCGCACGTCGTCGAGCAGAACTTCTTCGACCGGTTGCGTGAGAGGTCGACCACGACGCCCTCGCAGGTGTCGTCGGCGCAGACCGCGAGCCGGGACATGTCGTCGGCCCGGATGACGTCGACCATCGCCATCGCGGTCTCGACGAGCAGGCGTGCGGCCAGCGGCGCCTGGTCGTCGATGGCGTGGATGTGCCAGTCGTAGTCGCCGTGGCGGGCCAGCTGGGGCAGGGCGTGGTTGTCGCGCAGGAGCGTGTTGACCAGGTCGACGGCACCGTCGCGATCGGCGGTGAGCAGCTCGCGCAGCTCCGCGCGGACACCCCGGACCTCCTCGAGCTCGGCCCTCGTCCCGTCGTGGCGCCCGGTGTAGCCCCACTCGTCCCACAGGGCGTCGAGGTCGGCGACCTCGGTGAGGGTGTCGGGCTCGAGGGCGCTGTTGGCGACGAGTGCCGCCGCTTGCAGCGCCATCTCGGTGTCATGAGCAAAAGGCACGTTGACAGGTTACACGGTCCGCCTCTAGTGTCATGTGTCATGACGACGATGGCTGATGACACCCCGGTCGGGGCCCCCGCCGTGTCCGTGGAGGCGCCCGCGCGTCTCGCGGGCGGGCTCGCGCTCGCCGTGGTGTCGGCGGCGTCGTTCGGGATGGCGGGCGCGCTCGCCCGCGGTCTGCTCGACACCGGGTGGACCCCGGTGGCCGTGACCCTCGTGCGGATCGGCCTGGCCGCGGTGCTGGTGCTGCCCCTCGGGCTCGTCGCCCTGCGCGGTCGCTGGTCTCTGCTGCGTCGCAACGCCCGGCTCCTGCTGACCTACGGCTGCCTCGCGGTCGCCGGCGCGCAGTTCTGCTACTTCTCGGCGATCGCGCACATGCCGGTCGGGCCGGCGATCCTCATCGAGTACACCGCTCCCGCTGCGGTCGTCGTGTGGCTCTGGCTGCGCCAGGGGCAGCGGCCCGGCCGGATGACCGTCGCAGGCGCTGCGGTCGCCGCCCTCGGTCTGGTGCTGGTGCTCGACCTGCTCTCGGGAGCCTCGCTGTCGCTGGTCGGGGTGCTGTTCGCGCTCGGCGCCATGGTCGGTTGCGCGACCCACTTCCTCGTCGCCGGCGACGTCGACAACGGGCTCCCGCCGCTGGCGCTGGCCGCAGGCGGGCTCGTCGTCGGAGCCGTCCTGCTCGGACTGCTCAGCCTCGTCGGCCTCCTCCCGCTGCGGGCCGGCACCGACCCCGCGGCGTACGCCGGCCACCAGGTCGCGTGGTGGGTGCCGCTGCTGCTGCTCGGCGCTGTCACCGCCGCCGTGGCCTACGTCTCCGGCATCGCGGCCGGGCGGCGCATCGGCTCCCGGCTCGCGTCGTTCGTCGGCCTGCTGGAGGTCGTCTTCAGCGTGGCCTGGGCGTGGCTGCTGCTCGCCGAGCTGCCCGGCCCGGTGCAGCTGGTGGGCGGACTGCTCATCCTGGCGGGTGTGGTCGCGGTCAAGGTCGGCGAGCCCGCGGCCGGGCGGGAGTCAGCACCGGTCTGACCGCGCGGTCACCCCGCGCATGAAGGTGGGCCTGGACGGCTACAGTCTGCGCGGGACTTCTTGAAGGTGGCTGATGACGACAGGTGCGCCGCGCAGCGGTGATCACGTCGTGCGGCTCCCGTTCGCGAGCGGGGCGGCACGCGCTGCCCGCGACCTCCTGAACCGGCTCCTCGACCACCACGGGGTCAGCGACGAGCTGCGCCAGGACGCCGCGCTGATCGTGCACGAGCTCGTCGTCAACGCCGTGCTCCACGGTCGTCCCGACGACGACGAGCAGATCGAGTTCGCCACCTGGGTCGAGTCGGGCGAGCTGGTCATCAGCGTCCACGACTCCGGTGAGACCGGTCAGGTGGTCGTCCGGCCCCCCAGCCAGGACGCGCCCAACGGCCGCGGGCTCGCGATCGTCGACGCTCTCAGCACCCGGTGGTCCGTCGACCGTTCCGACGGCACCCGGGTCTCCGCGCACCTCGACATCTGAGGGGTGGTCTCGAGAGGGTCGCTAGCTGTTGTGTCCGGGGAGGTTGGGCACGAGGTCGATGGGTGACTTGCCTTTGAGGGCGGTG
>NZ_WUEK01000016.1 GCF_009823805.1 Nocardioides flavescens
ACACCGCCCTCAAAGGCAAGTCACCCATCGACCTCGTGCCCAACCTCCCCGGACACAACAGCTAGCGCGCCTCCTCAACCAGCGGTGGTCAGGTGCCGCTGAACTCTCCGCCCAGAACGGGCGGCCGGGACAGGGCCCTGCAGGCTCAACCACCGATGAGGGGACCGTGCGTCGGAGAGATGAGCAAGAACGGTCGGGTGCAGAGGCGCCCGAGCCGGACAGACTGCTCCCATGACGAGTCGCAGAACAGGCGACGTCCCGCGTGACCGGCTGCGCGAGCTTCTCGACGCGGTGCTCGACGAGGACCGCACCGACCTCGGCAGGATGGCGGCTGGGGCCTTCTCCTCGCCGTTCCACTTCACCCGGCAGCTCTCGCGCGCGACAGGGGAGTCGCCGGTCGCGATGAGGCGCCGCGTCGAGCTCGAGCGGGCCGCCTGGCGACTGGGCAGGGGCGCGACGGTGACGGAGGCGGCGCTCGGCGCTGGGTTCGACTCGGTCGACGGGTTCTCGCGCGCGTACTCCCGGCACTTCGGCCATCTGCCCAGTGCTCCCGCTCCCGGTGGGAGTCGCGTCTCGGCGACCGACCACTGGCTCCCGGCCCCCAACGGCATCCACTTCCACCCGCCGACCTCGCTGTGGCTGGAAGCGCACAGCGGCGGGGAACGCGCCGGCCCTGACGCGACCATCTGGCTGATGCTCCACCACGACCTCGAGGACACGGCCCTGCTCCTCGAGGCCGCAGCCGACGTCTCCGAGGACCGCTACCGCGCCGCGCGGCTGCCGGGGCTGCGCGTGGTGCTCCACGGCGAGCCGGAGCCGTCGCTGGCCGCGCTCCTCGCGGGCCTGGTCACGGCCCGGGAGGTCTGGGTGGCGGCGCTCGTCGGCGCGGAGCCACCGGTCGGGGCGGCTGACGACCCCACCTCGCTGGCGGCGCGGCACGACGCCTCGGCCGAGGCGTGGGTGAGCCTGCTGCGCGAGCTGGACCGTCGAGACGCCTGGGACGACCGCTTCGTCGACGCGCTGTGCGTGCCGCCAGAGTCGTTCACCCCCGCGGGGGTCGTCGCGCACGTCCTGACCTTCGCGGCCGTACGCCGCGGCCTGGCGCGCCAACTGCTGCGCGAGGACGGACAGTGGCCGAGCGAGGGACTGGAGTCGGCCGCGGCGAGCGGGGACCCGATCAGCTGGATGAGGAACAGGCGGGGATGAGCACCATCTACTACGTCGCGAGCAGCCTGGACGGCTTCGTCGCCGACGAGCACGACGGCCTCGACTGGCTGCTCTCGCAGGACGTCGACGACACCGGGCCCCTCGGCTACGCATCGTTCATCGAGCGAGTGGGTGCCCTGGTGATGGGGTCGACCACCTACGGGTGGATCTGCGACCACCTCGGCGTCCACCCGGACGGACTGGGCGGGTCGTGGCCGTACGACGTGCCGTCGTGGGTGATGACGACGCGCGACCTGTCAGCCGGCGACGGAGCTGACGTCCGCTTCGCTCGCGGCGACATCCGTCCCGTCCACGCCGCCATGGTCGCCGCGGCCGGTGACCGCGACCTGTGGGTCGTGGGCGGCGGAGCGCTCGCCTCGGCGTTCGCGACCGCGGGCCTGCTCGACGAGATCGTCGTCGCGGTCGCGCCGGTGACCCTCGGGGCCGGGCGGCCGCTCCTGCCCGGACGTCACGACCTCGAGCTGCTCGAGGTGGCGCGCAACCGGGCCTTCGCCTGCGCCAGGTACGCCGTGCGCGGCTGACCCGTCAGTCCGTGACCGGCTCGACGCGGGAGAGCCAGCGACCGAGCAGCTCGGCGAGCAGCTCGCGGTCGCCGGGATCGAGCTCGGTCAGCAGCCGCTCCTCGTTGGCCAGGTGCTCGGCGAAGGCCGCGTCGATGACGCGGCGACCGGCCTCGGTCAGGCGGACGACCCGGCCGCGGCCGTCGCCGTCGTCGCGGGTGCGGCTCACGAGGCCGTCGCGCTCGAGCCGGTCGAGGCGCTTGCTGACGGCACCGCTGGTCACCATCGTGTGGGCGGCGAGCTCGCCGGGGGCGAGGGCGTGGTCGGGTCCGCTGCGTCGCAGGGTCGCGAGGACGTCGAACTCGCCCTCGCCCAGACCGTGGCGTCGGTAGACCGTGAGCAGCTCCTCGGTCAGCAGCACGCCGAGGCGGTGCAGCCGGCCGATCACGCCGAGCGGGGAGACGTCGAGATCGGGGCGCTCGCGCGCCCAGGCGGCCTGGATGAGGTCGACGCGGTCCACGGGACTGGACGATACCTTCCACGGAAGGCATTATCTCTTCCGTGGAAGACAAGAGGTTGAGGTGGTCGCTGGTGACCGCGGTCGCCCCCGTCGCCTGGGGCTCGACGTACGTCGTCACGCACCAGCTGCTGCCGCCGGACCAGCCGTTGACGGGCGCGGCGCTGCGGGCGCTGCCGGCCGGGCTGCTGCTGCTCGCGCTGGCGCGCCGTCGACCTCGCGGCGCGTGGTGGTGGCGCTCGGCGGTGCTGGGCGTGCTCAACGTCGGCCTCTTCTTCTGGCTCGTCTACCTCTCCGCCCAGCTGCTGCCGTCCGCGGTCGCCGCGACGGTGATGGCGACCTCCTCGGTGGTGCTCGCCCTGCTCGCGTGGCTGCTGCTCGGCCAGCGACCCGCGGTGGCGCACCTCGTCGGAGGGGTCGTCGGTGTCGGCGGGGTCGCGCTGCTGCTCCTCGGCGGCGCCGGCAGCGGGGCGGAGCGGATCGACCCGGTCGGCGTGGTCTGCGCCGTCGCCGCGATGCTCTGCTCCTCCCTCGGCTTCGTCCTCGCCCGCCGCTGGAGCGGCGGCGCCGACCTGCTGGCCACCACCTCGTGGCAGCTGCTCGCCGGTGGGGCGGGGCTCGCCGTGGCCGCCGCGGTGTCAGGCGACGGCTGGCCGCCCCTCGACGTCCCGACCGCCCTCGGCTTCGGCTACGTCACCGTCGTGGCGACGGCGCTCGCCCTCGTCTGCTGGTACGCCGGTCTGCGGCACCTGCCCACGAGCACGGTGGGCCTGGTCGGGCTGCTCAACCCGCTGACGGGTGTGGCCCTCGGGTGCCTGGTCTTCGGCGAGGTGCTCGGTGCGCGCCAGTGGCTCGGCGTGGTGCTGGTGGTGGGCGGCGTGCTCCTCGGCCAGCGCGCATCACGCGGCGGGGAGCGGGGTACTCCCCGGCATGGCTCCTCGCCGCGTCCTGCCGCGCCTCGCCCTGCCCTCGCTCGCCACGACGGCTCTGGTCGTCACCGCCCTGGTCGCCCCGGTGGGTCCAGCGACGTCGGCGCCGTCCCGATCGGCGCAGCCGCAGCTCCAGCGCGCCGCTGAGGCGAAGCCGCAGTCGACCGGCCCCGCCAAGCGCGCGACGGTGAAGGGCAGGGGCGGCGCCGTCACCTCGGTCGACCCCTACGCCTCCCGCATCGGGCTGAAGGTGCTGCGCCAGGGCGGCAACGCCGTCGACGCGGCGGTCGCCACCGCCGCGGCGCTCGGCGTCACCGAGCCCTACTCCGCCGGCGTGGGCGGCGGCGGCTACTTCGTCTACTACGACGCGAAGACGCGCAGGGTCCACACCATCGACGGCCGCGAGACCGCACCTGCCGGGGTCACGCCCACGTCGTTCGTCGACCCCGCGACGGGCAAGCCCTACCCGTTCACGCCCGAGCTGGTCACCAGCGGCGTGGCGGTCGGCGTGCCGGGCACCCCGGCGACCTGGGCCTCCGCGCTCGACCAGTGGGGCTCGATGAGCCTCGGCGAGACGCTGGCTCCGGCGGCGGCTCTGGCGCGCAAGGGGTTCGTGGTCGACAAGACGTTCCGCAAGCAGACCCGCGACAACGCCGAGCGGTTCCGCACCTTCACCTCGACCAGCGCGCTCTTCCTGCCCGGCGGCAAGGCGCCGAAGGTCGGCTCGCGCCTGGCCAACCCCGACCTCGCGGCGACGTACGACCTGCTCGGTCAGCAGGGCACCGCGGCGTTCTACGGTGGCCCGCTCGCCGCCGAGATCGCGCAGACCGTGCAGGCGCCGCCGAAGAGCGGCGCCACCGACCTGCCCGTGCCCGTCGGCACGATGACCACCGCCGACCTCGCGGGCTACCAGGTGCGCAACCAGGCGCCGGCGAAGACCCGCTTCCGGGGGATGAAGGTCTTCGGCATGGCGCCGTCGTCCAGCGGTGGGCCGACCGTCGGCGAGGCCCTCAACATCCTGGAGACCCAGCGGCTCGGGCGGGTCTCGCCGGTCCAGGCGCAGCACCGCTTCCTCGACGCGACGCACCTCGCCTTCGCCGACCGCGGCGAGTACATCGGCGACCCCGCCTTCGTCGACGTGCCGCTGAAGGACCTGCTCAGCCAGCGCTACGCGGACGAGCGGGCCTGCCGCATCGACCCGCGCAAGGCCCTCGCGCTGCCGACCGACCCCGGCAGCGTGTCGTCGTACGACGGCCGCTGCGGCGGCGGCACCAGGGCCCCGTCGCGCGAGGCCACGGACACCGAGAACGTCTCGACCACCAACCTCACCGTCGCCGACAGGCGGGGCAACGTCGTCGAGTACACCCTCACCATCGAGCAGACCGGCGGCTCCGGCATCGTCGTGCCCGGACGCGGCTTCCTGCTCAACAACGAGCTGACCGACTTCACGACCGTCTACGACGCCGACGACCCCAACCGGCTCGCCCCCGGCAAGCGCCCGCGCAGCTCGATGTCGCCGACGATCGTGCTCGACCGTCGCGACCGGCCCGTGCTCGCGCTCGGCTCGCCCGGTGGCTCGACCATCATCACGACCGTCCTGCAGATCCTGC
Source organism: Nocardioides flavescens (assembly GCF_009823805.1). Lineage (GTDB taxonomy): Bacteria > Actinomycetota > Actinomycetes > Propionibacteriales > Nocardioidaceae > Nocardioides > Nocardioides flavescens. The sequence continues at coordinate 4,784 of NZ_WUEK01000016.1, forward strand.
TCAACCGCTTCGAGCTCGGCATGAGCATCGAGCGGGCCCTCGCCGCCCCGCGGGCCGCGCCCAACAACACGAACCCCGTGCTCGCCGAGCCGGCGTACGTCGAGCGCTGGCGCGGTCCGCTCGCCACGCTCGGCCACCGGATCCGGCCGATCGCGCCCGTCGGTGACAGCCTCGCCGAGATCGGCGCGGCCACCGCGATCGAGTTCGGCCCCCGCGGCCAGCTCACCGCGGTCGCCGAGCCCGACCGCCGCGGCGGCGGCGCCGCCGGGGTCGTGCGCCGCTGACGCCGACCCGTCTCGTCGTGCACGTGTGAGGGCGCCGACCCGTCTCTTCGTGCACGCTCAGGCGCGCCACCTCCGCACGCCCTACGCTGGACCGGTGACGACGCTGTCGGAGGACCGTGCCTCCTGGCCGACGATCGGCTCGCTCGACGAGCTGACCGACCTGCTCGGTACGCCGGGCGAGCGGGCCGCCACGAAGGGCCGGCCCGCGCTGCTGCCGGTGGACCGCGACTGGCTCGCGTCCTCGCCGTTCTGCGTGCTGGCGACGTCGGCCGCCGACGGCACCTGCGACGCCTCGCCGAAGGGCGACCCGGTCGGCCGGCTGGTGCAGGTGCTCGACGACACCACCGTCGCCATCGCCGAGCGGCCCGGCAACCGGCGCGCCGACGGCTACCGCAACGTGCTGAGCAACCCCCACGTCGGACTGCTCTTCCTCATCCCCGGCCGCGGCGACACGCTGCGCATCCAGGGTCGCGCCCGGCTGGTCGCCGATGCGCCGTTCTTCGACGACATGGTCGTCAAGGGCCACCGGCCCGTGCTGGCGATGGTGGTGGACATCGAGGAGGTGTTCTTCCACTGCGCGAAGGCGTTCCTGCGCTCGGGGCTGTGGAAGCCCGAGACCTGGGACCCCGAGGGGCGCGTGCCCCGGCGCGCCGTCATCGCCAGCCAGGTCGAGCCCGCCGGCATGGACATCGCCCAGCTCGACGACTACTACGACGAGTCCAACTACGAGCGCGGTCTCTATGCCTGAGTCGAGCATCGACCGCGCACGACAGACCTACCCCTTCGTCAAGGGTCACGGGACCGAGAACGACTTCGTCCTCCTGCCCGACCACGACGGCACGATCCACGGCGACCTGTCGGCCGAGCGGGTCCGGGCGCTGTGCGACCGCCGCGCCGGCATCGGCGGCGACGGGGTGATGCGGGTCGTGCGCAGCGCGGCCGTGGGCCGGCCGCTGTCGGTGGCGACGTGGTTCATGGACTACCGCAACTCCGACGGCTCGGTGTCCGAGATGTGCGGCAACGGCGTGCGGGTCTTCGCCCACCACCTCGTCACCGAGGGGCTCGTCGACGCCGCTGTGCCGGTCGTCGTCGACACCCGCGACGGCGTCAAGACCATCACCGTCGACACCGTCGCCGACGGCGGCGCGACGTACACCGTCGACATGGGGCCGGCCAAGGTCCTCGGCCAGACCACGGTCGGGGCGAACGGCGTCACCTGGCCCGCGCAGCACGTCGACATGGGCAACCCGCACGCCGTGGCGTTCGTGAGCTCGCTGCAGGTCGTCGGCACCCTGGTCGACCCGCCTGCACGCGACCGGGGGGTCTACCCCGACGGGGTCAACGTCGAGTTCGTGGTGCGCCGCGGCGAGCGGCACGTCGCGATGCGGGTGCACGAGCGCGGCTCCGGCGAGACCCGCTCGTGCGGCACCGGCGCCTGCGCGGTCATGGTCGCCGCCGCGCTGGCTGACGGCGCCCGACCCGAGGGCGACGACGTGACCTACCGCGTCGACGTACCCGGCGGCACCCTCCACGTCACCTGGACCGCCGACGAGCGCGTGCTGTTGACCGGTCCCGCGGTACTCGTCGCGAGAGGCACGACCGACCTCTGAGCCCGGGCCGCGTCGGGCCTATAGTCCGAAACATGGACATCAACGGATCCTCCGCTCTGGTCACGGGTGCTGCCTCGGGCATCGGCGCGGCCGTCGCCCGTCAGCTCGCCCAGCGCGGCGCGACCGTCGTCGTCGCCGACCTGCAGGCCGACAAGGGCGAGGCGCTCGCGGCCGAGATCGGAGGCGTGTTCGCGCGCGTCGACGTCACCGACACCGCCCAGATCACCGCCGCCGTCGAGGCCGCCGGTGAGATCGCGCCGCTGCGCGCCGTGGTCAACTCCGCCGGCATCGGCTGGGCGCAGCGCACGATCGGTCGCGACGGTCAGATCGACTCGGCCCACGACCTCGACGCCTTCACCCGCGTCATCGCGATCAACCTCATCGGCACCTTCGACGTCGTGCGTCAGGCCGCGAGCGTCATGAGCCGCAACGAGCCCGACGCCGACGGCCAGCGCGGCGCGATCGTCAACCTCGCCAGCGTGGCGGCGTTCGACGGGCAGATCGGCCAGGCGTCGTACTCCGCGTCGAAGGGCGGAGTCGTCGGCATGACCCTCCCGGTCGCGCGCGACCTGTCCGCCTCGGGCATCCGGCTCAACACCGTGGCCCCCGGCCTCATCGACACCCCGATCTACGGCGAGGGCGAGGACGCCGAGGCGTTCAAGGCCAAGCTCGGCGAGAGCGTGCTGTTCCCTAAGCGACTCGGCGTGCCCGAGGAGCTCGCGAGCATGGTCGTCGAGTGCCTGACGAACAGCTACATGAACGGTGAGGTCGTCCGCGTCGACGGCGGCATCCGCATGCCCCCCAAGTGAGCTCACCGGACCCCCAGGAGACCATCGCCCAGCCACCGGCCGCGGCGAGCACGCCGCTCACCCGACGGGGCGTCCCGACCGACCCCGACCTGCGGGTGCTCGCCCTCGCGACCCTGGTCAACCGCGCCGGCTCGGGCGCCTCGACGACGACGTTCGCCATCTTCTTCACCCGCGACGTCGGCATCGCGCCGACCACCGTCGGTCTGCTGCTGTCGATCGCGGCGCTGGTGGGGCTGCTCGGACAGGTGCCGCTCGGACACCTCGGCGACGTGACGGGTCCGCGGGAGCTGCTCCGCACCCTGACGATCGCCTCGGGCGTGGTGCTCCTCGGTCTCCTCGTCGCCCGCTCGCCGTGGGCGCTCGGGGTGGTCCTCGGCCTCGCGACCCTGCTCAGCTCCGGCTCGGGCGCCGTGCGCAACGGCATGATCGCCCGGATCGCGACCGGTGGGCGCGGGGTCGCGTTCAAGGCCTACCTGCGCGCGGTCACGAACGTCGCGATGAGCTTCGGCGCCGCCCTCGGCGGGCTCGCCCTGCTCGTCGACCGCACGTGGGTCTACCTCGCGGTGTTCGCCCTCGACGGCCTGTGCACCATCGCCGCCGGCCTGGTCGTCGCCCGGCTCCCGCACCTGACGCCGTCGCCGGCCCGGCTGGCCGGGGAGCCGCGGCTCGCCGTACTGCGCGACCGGCCGTACGTGCTCGTCACCCTGCTGACCGGCATCGTCGCGATGCACTTCGCGGTCATGGAGGTCGGCATCCCGCTGTGGATCGCCGAGCACACCGACGCGCCGACCTGGATGGTCTCGGTGCTGCTGGTGCTCAACACCGTGGTCGTGGCGCTCTTCCAGGTGCGGCTCAGTCGCGGCGCCGACGACGTCACCAGCTCGGCGCGCACGATGGTGCTCGGCTGCGCGTGGATCGCCGCCGGCTTCGCCGTCATCGCCGTCTCCGCGGGCGTGACCCGCTGGGTCGCCGTGGCCGTCCTGCTGGTCGGTGCGGGCACGCACGTCGTCGGCGAGATGGTCTCGAGTGCCGGCCAGTGGGGGCTCACGATGGGTCTGGCCCCGACCGAGCGCCAGGGGCAGTACCAAGGTTTCGCCGGCACCGGCTTCTCCCTGTCGAACGTCGTCGCGCCCACCCTCATCGTCTGGCTCTGCATCGAGTGGGGCTGGGAGGGCTGGCTCGTCATCGGCGCCCTCGTCCTCGCCTCCGGCCTCCTCCTCGTCCCCGTCTCCGCCTGGGCCCTGCGCACCCGCGAGCGCTACGGCGCCCTCTCCGCCACCGGCTGACGGCGCTGTCGTCGACAGTCGAACTTTCGGGACATGCCTACGTCCCGGATGTTCGACAGTCGAGGGTTTGCAGCCCCCTGGGTGACTGCAACCCTCGACTGTCGGGGGCCGCAGCCTCAGTCGACCTCGACGACGAAGTCGGCGCGTGAGGCAGCGGAGTCGACGAGGCGGGCGTTGGGCTCGTCGACGGTCTCGACCCAGGCGCGGGCGGCGTCGGGCGACTTGCCGGAGGCGACGTGGCGGGCGACGAGCCGGTCGCGCCGCACGGCGTCGTCGAGGCGCAGGTGCCACACGGAGTCGAGGCACTCGCGGACGGCGCGCCAGCGCGGCTCGTCGAGCAGCAGGTAGTTGCCCTCGGTGACGACGAGGCGCGCCTCGGGCGGGACGGGGATCGCGCCGGCGACGGGCTGCTCGAGGTCGCGCTCGAACGCCGGCGCCATCACGGTGTGGCCAGGTCGCGCGCGCAGCCGGGTCAGCAGGGCGGCGTAGCCCTCGGCGTCGAACGTCTCGGGCGCACCCTTGCGCTCGAGCAGCCCACGGCGGATCAGCTCGACGTCGGCGAGGTGGAAGCCGTCCATCGGCACCACCGGGCAGCCGTACGCCGCCGCGAGCCCCGCGCCCAGCGTCGACTTGCCCGCCCCGGGCGCCCCCGCGAGACCGAGCAGCACCCGCTCGGACGGGGCCGCGGCGCGGAGGAGGTCGTCGGCCCTGGCCCGCAGGTCATCGTCGAGTGGGCTCAGCGCCGCACCTTGACCTTCTTCACGGCGACCGGGGTGCTGCCGCCGGGCGCGTAGATCTCGAGTCGGAGCACGGTGACCTTGCCGCGCTTGACCGCCTTCAGGCCCTTCTTGGAGAGCTTGAGCCGGACGGCGCCCTTCTTGCCCGCCTTGACCGAGTAGGACTTCAACCCGGTGACGGCCTTGGGCTTCTTCTTCGACGTCGTCACGAGTCGCGCCTGGCCGGCGCAGCCGCGGGTGGCGTCCTTGGGGCAGGCCACGCGCAGCGCGACCTTGTTGCCCTTGACCCGGATCGGGGCCTTGCCGGCCTTGATCGTGCCGGGCACCGCGCCGTAGAGCACCGAGCCCTCGCCCGGGTCGACATTGGTGACCTGCAGGTCGGCGATGGACGTCTTGATGACGACGTTGTTGGTGGCGTCGGTGGCGTAGACCGCGCCGTCGCGGCCGAAGGCGATCGAGTTGGGCGCGTAGTTGCCGATCGCGGTCAGCGCACCGCCCGAGCCGTTGGGCGCGATGTGGCCGATGCCCTTGGCGGCACCGATCGAGGTGAACCACATGTTGCCGTCGGGGCCCTGGATGAGGGAGTTGATCGCGGTGCGGTCGCCGGTGTCGTACGACGTGACCGCGCCGCTGCCGGCGTCGAGGTAGCCGACGGAGCCCTCGCTGGGGGAGAAGGCGAAGCTGCCGCGCTGGTAGCGGCCGAACCAGATCGAGCCGACCGGGCCCGGCGCGATGGCGAACGGGTAGGCGGCGTAGTCGTTGACCGGGTACGTCGTGCCGCCGCCGGATGCGTTGATGCGGGTGAGTCCAGAGTCGGTGCGGCACCAGAACGCCCCGTCCGTCCCGCGCCCCAGAGCGTCGTTGCACTCGGGCGCGTTGGGCACGTCGCGGTAGCCGGCGTCGTTGGCCAGCGTCACGAACTGCTCGTTGAAGTTCATGGTGATCCACGCCGTGCCGTCCCCGGCCACACGGACTTCCTTGCCGTACGGGTACCCGCCGCCCGGCGCGCCCTGCGTGGCGCCGATGTGCAGGTCCCGAATGACGCGACCATCAGGTGCGAGGTGGCGTGCGTACTCACCAGAGTCATAGAGGATCCACACGCTCCCATCGGGCGCGACGTCGAGGTCCTCGGTCTGCGAGATTCCTGGCGAGGCGGCAGGAAGGGCGAACTCGCTGATCGAGCCGTCGGCGTTGACCCGGCCGACTTTGTTGGCCTCGCGCTCGACGAACCACAGGGTGCCGTCGGGCGAGGCCACGATGCTCTCGGCGCCCGAGGCGCTCGTCGGGATCGGGATGACCTGGGTCGCGGCGCTCGCGGACGGGGCGGCGGCCACCCCGAGGACGGCGAGCACGCCGAGGGTGAGCAGCAGGCTGGACACGGACGCGACGAGGCGCTGGCGCATGGAGGTCCCTGGGGAGGAGTGAACGAGGTGAGCCTCTGTCCTAACAGAGAAGGCCACCCGGAGGCGACCCCCCAAGGCGCGTTGATCGAGTCCTCGCGGTCGCCCGCGCGGCGTCGCATCGGACCTGGACGGCGTTGTCGTCGCCCGCCGTGACTCCGCCACGGCGGGCTCCTCCGCCTTGCCAGCTCCGCGCGACCCCACGCCTGCTCCCACGGGGACTCGATCAACGCGCCCAGGTGACGCCTGTGGAAAGGGCTCGTCGCCTGCTGGGCTCAGCGCCTACGCTGGACAGCACATGAGCAACGCACACGACTTCTCCCTCCACGACGAGCTCGAGGCGACCCGCGACTGGGTCGACGAGCCCGCTGACGACGCAGACCTCGCCGACGACGACCTCGACGAGTCGGTCGACCTCCCCAGCCTCGACGAGCCCGACCCCGAGGACGAGCCGACGGTCGGCGCGATGGAGCTGGCCGAGCGCCACGCCCTGCGCCGCGTCGCGAGCCTGTCGACCGAGCTCGAGGACATCACCGAGGTCGAGTACCGCAAGCTCCGCCTCGAGCGGGTCGTGCTGGTCGGCGTCTGGACCGAGGGCAGCGTCCAGGACGCCGAGAACTCGCTCGCCGAGCTCGCGTTGCTCGCCGAGACCGCGGGCTCGGAGGTGCTGGAGGCGATCTTCCAGCGTCGCCAGTCGCCCGACCCGGCGACCTACGTCGGCCGCGGCAAGGTCGAGGCGATCAAGGAGATCGTCCAGGCCACCGGCGCCGACACGGTGATCTGCGACGGTGAGCTCGCGCCCGGCCAGCTGCGCAACCTCGAGGACCGGCTCAAGGTCAAGGTCGTCGACCGCACCGCGCTGATCCTCGACATCTTCGCCCAGCACGCGAAGTCGCGCGAGGGCCAGGCGCAGGTCGAGCTCGCCCAGCTCAACTACATGAAGCAGCGCCTGCGCGGCTGGGGTGGCAACCTGTCGCGCCAGGCCGGTGGCCGGGTCGCCGCCGGCGCCGGCATCGGTGGCCGCGGCCCCGGTGAGACCAAGATCGAGACCGACCGCCGCCGCATCAACACCAAGATCGCCAAGCTGCGTCGCGACCTCAAGGAGATGAAGGGGACCCGCGACACCAAGCGCCAGCAGCGCGAGCGCCACCAGATCCCCGCGGTGGTCATCGCCGGCTACACCAACGCCGGCAAGTCCTCGCTGCTCAACCGGCTCACCGACGCGGGCGTGCTCGTCGAGGACGCACTGTTCGCGACGCTCGACCCGACCACGCGTCGTACGACGACCGCCGACGGCCGCGTCTACACGATGAGCGACACCGTCGGGTTCGTGCGCCACCTGCCGCACCAGCTGGTCGAGGCGTTCCGGTCGACGCTCGAGGAGGTCGCCGAGGCCGACCTCGTGCTGCACGTCGTTGACGGGTCCCACCCCGACCCCGAGGGCCAGATCTCGGCGGTGCGCGAGGTGTTCGCCGAGATCGGCGCCACCGAGGTGCCCGAGCTGATCGTCATCAACAAGGCCGACCAGGCCGATCCGCTCGTGCTCGGCCGCCTGCAGCGCGAGGAGCCGCACGCGGTCGTGGTCAGCGCCAAGACGGGCGAGGGCATCCGCGAAGCGCTCGCCCTGGTCGAGAGCGAGCTGCCGCGACCGGCGGTGGAGTTCACGGCACTGCTGCCCTACGAGCGCGGCGACCTGCTCAACAAGCTGCACCAGCACGGCGAGATCGACTCGCTCGAGCACACCGGCGAGGGCACGGTCGTCGCCGGCCGCGCCAACGCCGACCTCGCGGGCGAGCTCGCGGCCTACGCCGTCTGAGAGCGTCGGCGCTCGCTCGCCGCTCTGCGAACCACCCGGTTGAACTATTCGGATGTCAGCCGCGGCGGCGCAGACTTGTCCCGTGCTCTCTCGGGGTCTCGTCGTCGTGCGCTCACGACGCCGTCTGATCGTGCTGCTGGCGTTCGCGCTGGTCGCGACCGTCGTGGTCTCGGGAGTCCTCACGGCGCGCGCCTCGGGCGCGACGAAGTGCGAGCGGTTCGCCACCGGCTCGGCCCAGCGGGCGAAGGTCGTCACCGGCACCGGTGAGCGCGTCGTGGTGATCGGCGACTCCTGGTCGGCCGGTCTCGGACTGGCCCGCCCCGGCCAGTCGTGGCCCTCCCGTCTGGCCGGCGAGGTGCACGTCGCAGGCTTCTCCGGCTCGGGGTTCAGCGCGGGGGCCTCCGAGTGCGGGCGTCGGGCGTCGTTCGCGGCCCGCGAGCCGCAGGCGCTGCGCGGCGGCGCCGACCTCGTGGTGCTCGAGGGGGGTCTCAACGACGTCGACCAGCCGAGTGCGGCGATCGCCACCGGCTTCCGCCGCGCCGTCGCGGAGGCCGCGCCCCACCCGGTCGTGGTCGTCGGCCCCGCGTCCGCCCCGTCGCGGGCCCGCTGGGTGCCCCGTGTCGACGCGCTGCTCGCGCGACTGTCCGCCGAGGCGGGTGTCGACTACGTCTCGACCGCTGACCTGCAGCTGACCTACCTGCCCGACCAGCTGCACCTCACGCCGGCCGGCCACCGCGCCTTCGGCGACGCCGTCGCCCAGCGGATCGCCGCGCTGGGGCTCTGAGCTCAGAGTCCGGCCAGCTCCTTCAGCTCCGCCAGCACCGCGGGCATCCGCACGACCGGGGTCAGGTGACCGTCGTCCTCGGTCAGGTGCGCGACCGCGCCGGGCACGTGCTCGGCGAGCCAGGCGCCGTGGGCGTAGGGGACCATCGCGTCCTGCCGGCCCTGGTGGACCACGACCGGCACCCTGATGGCGGCGACGTCGAAGCCCCAGGGCCGCACGGCCGCCTGGCCGTCGTCGAGCACGCCGGCGATGCGCTGGGCGCCCGCGTGGTGGAAGGTCGCGGTCATCCACTCCACGAACCCGCGGTCCAGCACCTCCCGGTCGGCCGGCGGCAGCAGCCCGCCCATCGCGTCGGCGATGTCGTCGGCGTCGGCCAGCAGGATCGGGAGGAACTCGGTCTCGAGGTAGGCGGCGTACTCCTCGCGTCCGGCGGCAGCGGCGGTGTACTCCGCGACGTTCTCCTCGGCCATGCCGCTCATCCAGTCCAGCCCCTCGGCGTCGTACGGCGCGACCCCGGCGATCGAGACCGCGGCGCGGCACCGGTCGGGGAGCAGCGCGGCGCAGCCCAGGGCGCGCGGGCCGCCGCCGGACCACCCGGCGGTCACGAACTCCCCGACGCCGAGCGCGTCCAGGATCTGCACCGCGTCGGCGACGTCGTCGGCCATCCGGGGCTCGGGTCGCGGGCGGGCGGTGGAGGCGCCGTAGCCGGGACGCGACCAGGTGATCAGCCGCAGACCGGCGTCGCGGGCGGCGTCGTCGATGACCGAGAAGGGGACGGCTGCGGACGGCGACCCGCCGTGGAAGAGCAGGGGGAAGCCGTCGGGGTCGCCCCCGGTCAGCACCTCCAGCGATCGCCCGTCTGCCGTCTCGACCTGCTGGTAGCCCGTCACGGCACCCAGCCTAGGACGGCCTAGGACGCCTGGACCGACTCCTCGGTCGACGGCGCGACGGAGGTCGGGACCGGCGACGACGCGGGCAGTGAGACCGTGAAGGTGCTCCCCTCGCCGAGCCGCGAGGCGACCTGGATGCGGCCGCCGTGGCGTGCTGCGATGGTGGCGACCGTCGTCAGTCCGAGCCCGGTGCCGGACTCGCGCAGCGCGGCCGGGTTGGTGCTGCGGAAGAAGGCGCGGAACAGCTCGCGCTGGTCCTCCTCCGAGATGCCGATGCCGGTGTCGCTCACCGTCAGCACCACCTCGTCCGCGGCGCGCCGGAAGCGTACGGCGACGCGACCGCCCGACCCGGTGTACTTCACCGCGTTGCTCGCGAGGTTGCCGACCAGCCGGTCGAGCTCGACCGCGTCGCCCAGCACGACCAGGGGGGTGTCGGGCTCGTCCAGGGACAGCTCCACGCCCTTGGCCCGGGCCGTCGAGTCGACGAGGGCGACCACCTCACGACCGACCCTGCGCACGTCGAGGGGCAGCGCGACGAGCGGGTGGTCGGGGTTGCTGACCCGGGCGAGCAGCAGCAGGTCGTCGACCACGGTGCCCATGCGGTCGGTGCCGCGGCGCATCGCCTCGTGGTGGCGCCGAGCGGCGGGATCGAGGTCGGCCTCGCCCAGGAGTTCGAGGTTGCCCGAGATGACCGTCAGGGGCGTGCGCAGCTCGTGGGAGAGCATCGCCACGAGCTGGGAGCGGTAGTCCTCGACGCGTTGCAGGTCGGCGACCAGCCGGCGCTCGCGCTCCAGCGCCCGTGCGGTCATCAGCGCGGCGCCGAGGTCGTGACCGACCTGCAGCGCGGAGTCGATCTCGACCGGCGACCAGTCGCGCTGGCCGGGCAGCCGCGAGAGCGCCATGAAGCCCACGCACTCGTCACCGACCCCGAGCGCCACGCCGAGCACGGCGTGGTCCCCGCCGCCGAGCAGCTGGCCGCGGACGGACGCGCCCAGCCCCCACGGGTCGCCCGGCCGGCCGGACGCGGACAGCAGCGGCTCCTGTCGCTCCCAGAGCTCCGGTGCGGCGATGGCGACCTCGTCGAGCAGGGTCAGCGGCACCTCGACGTGCTGGCCCTCGTCGGTGCGCGCGACGCTCGTGCCCGGGCCCTCGGGCTCGAAGACGTGCAGCCAGGAGCCGCACGCGTCGAAGCTGGCCACGAGCTGCCCGTGCGTGTGGCGCAGGACGTCGACCAGTGAGCCCAGCGTCGGCCGGGAGGCGGAGCGCACCAGCTGGCGCGCCGACGCGGCGTGCGCGGCCTGCTCCAGGAGCTCACGGGTGTCGAAGAGGGTGAGGACGGCGCGTTCGGCCTGCGCGGCGTACCGCTCGAGGAGGCTGCACTGGTGGGCGTCGGGCCGTCGTCCGGAGCTGGGCCGGTCGACGGAGAGGATGCCGGCGACGGCCCCGTCGTCGCCGGTGAGCACGGCGAGCAGCCCGTCGTCGGGCTGCCAGGCGTCGGGGTGGTCGGTCGGCACCTGCTCGATGCGCACCCAGTGCCCCTCGAGCTCCTCGAGCGGGGTCGACTCGAAGAAGCGCAGCCGCTCGCCGAGGTGGGTGGCGCGCGCCAGCACGGGTTCGATGATCGCGACCGGATCGGGCTGCTCGAGGTACGCGCGGTGCTCCTCGGGGCCGGTGTAGGCCAGGGTCACGAGCTGGTCGCCCTCGACGACCGAGAGGGCCGCGACCTCGTAGCCGACGATCTCCGCGATCGACTCGACCATCAGCTGCAGGACGGCCCGCGCTGACGACTCGGCCCAGGCCGCAGGACCGGGCTGCCGCCACGGAGCGTCCTGGTCCACGCGCCGAACCGTAGCGCTGCGGCGCAGCCCTCCGCCTCATTTCTCGTCCTCCGACCCGAGCCGGTCTGGCCTGGGGACGGGCGCAGCGCGCGACGGCGGCGAGCGCCTAGGGTTTGCGGGTGACTGCCGCAGCGAGTGCCTCGACCACGACGCCGGTCGCGGACGTGCTGGCGGCCGCGGTGGCCTCCCTCGGGGGCACCGAGCGTGCGGGGCAGGTCCAGATGGCCGAGGCCGTGGCCGAGGCGCTGAGCGAGGGCGAGCACCTGCTCGTGCAGGCCGGCACCGGCACCGGCAAGTCGCTGGCCTACCTCGTGCCGGCGCTGCTGCACGACTCGCGGGTCGTCGTCGCCACGGCGACCCTGGCGCTGCAGCACCAGCTCGTCGAGCGCGACCTGCCACGCCTGGTCGAGGCGGTCAAGGACCAGCCGGGCGTCGACGCGTCGTACGCCGTGCTGAAGGGGCGCTCCAACTACGCCTGCCTGCACCGGATCCGGGCCGGGGTGCCCGACGAGCAGGGCGCGCTGATCGAGGTGCCGCAGGGCTCGATGGCCACCAAGGTGCTCGAGCTGCGGGCCTGGGCGGAGCAGGCGGCGGAGGACGGCGAGACGGGGGAGCGCGACCACGCGCCGCGCCACACCGAGCGCGAGTGGCGCCAGGTCTCGGTCAACCACCGCGAGTGCCTCGGCGCCGCCAAGTGCCCCTTCGGCGAGGAGTGCTTCGCCGAGCGCGCGCGGGAGAAGGCGCAGCGCTCCCACCTCGTCGTCACCAACCACTCGCTGCTCGCGATCGACGCCATCGAGGGCGTCCCGATGATCCCGGAGTACGACGCCGTCGTCGTCGACGAAGCCCACGAGCTGGTCAGCCGGGTCACCCAGGCCGCCACCGACGAGCTGTTCGCCGCCGACGTCGACCGCGCGGCGAGCCGGTCCCAGCGCCACGTCGACGGCAGCGAGGCCGACGACCTCGCCGACGCCGGCGACCGGCTGCGCGAGGTCATCGCCGACCTCCCGGCCGGGCGCATCGACGCGCTGCCCGACGCCCTCGCCGACGCGCTCGCAGGGGTGCGCGACGCCGCGCGCGCCTGCCTCTCGGCGTACCCCAAGAGCGGGCCGTCGGCCCCCGGTGAGGCCGACCCCGGGCTCACCCAGGCCAAGGGGTCGGTGCAGGAGGTCTTCGCGACCGCGGAGCGGATGGCGACCGGCTCCGAGCACGACGTCCTGTGGGTCACCGAGGCCGGGCCGGGCCAGAGCGGGCGACCGCCGCACCTGGCGGTCGCGCCGCTGCAGGTGTGGGGCCCGATGCGCGACCGGCTGCTGTCGGACAAGGTCGCGGTCTTCACCAGCGCGACGCTGCGGCTCGGCGGTGACTTCGGCGCCGTCGCGTCGTCGTTCGGGCTCAAGGCCAGCGAGCAGGTCCGGCCCGACGAGGCGCCCCGCGAGCGCACCGAGGACGTGCTGCCGTGGAAGGGCCTCGACGTCGGGAGTCCCTTCGACTACGGCCAGCAGGCGATCCTCTACGTCGCGCGCCACCTCCCGCCGCCCGGGCGCGACGGCCTCGGCCCGGCCCAGCTCGACGAGATCGTCGAGCTGGTCGACGCCAGCGAGGGCCGGGCGCTCGGCCTCTTCTCCTCCCGGCGAGCCGCGGAGGCCGCGGCCGAGGCGGTCCGCGAGCGGCTGCCCCACCTCACCACGCTCGCCCAGGGCGACGCGCAGCTGCCCGAGCTGGCCCGCCAGTTCGTCGAGGACCCGCACACGTGCCTGTTCGGCACGCTCTCGCTGTGGCAGGGGCTCGACGTGCCGGGTGACACCTGCCAGCTGGTGATGATCGACCGGATCCCCTTCCCGCGCCCCGACGACCCGTTGATGAGCGCCCGTCAGCGCGCCGCGGACCGGGCCGGCGGCAACGGCTTCATGCAGGTGGCCGCGACCCACGCGGCGCTGCTGATGGCCCAGGGCGCCGGACGCCTGGTCCGCACCACCACCGACCGCGGCGTGGTCGCGGTGCTCGACCCGCGGCTCGCGACGGCGCGCTACGGCGGGTTCCTCACCTCGAGCCTGCCGCCGATGTGGACCACCACCGACCCGGGCCTCGTGCGCAAGGCGCTGTCGCGGCTCGCCGCAACCGCCGACTCCGACGCCCGCTGAGGTCGGCCCCAGGGCCTGTCAGTCCCGCCGGCGTCCGACGAGCCGGCCGACGACGAGGCGCACCACGAGGCCGAGCAGCACCAGGAGCACGGGGACGGCGACGCCGACCAGCCCCGGGTGGTCGTCGTGCTGGTCGCCCAACCAGGCCAGCGGGACGGCGATGACGAACGGCCCGACAAGCACCATCAGCAGCACCACGACGACCGCGCGCAGCGGTCGCGGACGCGGCCCGTTCGGCTCCGGCTCCCGCACCCACTGCCCGTAGAGCCCGGACGAGTCGCGCACGAGGCGGCCCGGGGGGAGCTCGACCCGGGTCGCCTGACCCAGCGCGTCGGCGACGACGTAGCCGCCCATCAGGACCAGGACCGCCAGCAGCACCAGCCCGACGGGCTCCGACGTCCCGGCGACCGCCAGCACCAGCGCCAGGCCGATGCCGATGAGGACCATCACGACGCCCAGGGCCGCGCCCACGGCGAGACGGGCGTCGCGCGACACCAGCCGCAGCCGCTCGCCGACGCCCACCCTCACCTCGGTCCCCATGTCCAGGACATGCCCGCCGGGCGCGTGTGCGACGCCTGAGGCGGGACCGGACCGGACGTCAGCGACGACGCAGCCGCGAGCGCCCGTCGTACCCGCCGCTCGGGGCGCGCAGCCCGAGGAACTCCCCGACCGTCGGCGCGACGTCCACCGTCCGCGCTCGTCGCGACGACACCGTGCCGCGCGGCAGCGATGGGTGCCCGCCCGTGACGAAGAACGGGATCGGCTCGGTCGCAGGGTGCCCGTGGTTGCCGGGGATCGGGTTGGCCAGCAGCGTCGGGTCGCTGAAGCGCCACCCGGCCTGGCAGTAGGCGATCACGTCACCGGCCTCCGGGCCGAGGCGCAGCGACGGCTCGGTCGTGGCGTACGTCGCCAGCACGCCCGGCACGGTCGACGCCACGGCCTGCATCCGGGCCACCGCCTCGGCCCGGCGGGCAGGGTCGCCGGTCCAGTAGAGGAGGTCGGCGCCGCCGTTGTCGGCGATCTGCACCTGACCGGCCAGCAGCGGGTCGGCGGCGAAGGGGCGGGCCAGGCTGACCACGCGGTCGGGGGTCGACCAGTCCATCGAGTGGTCGGCGAGCACCAGCAGCATCGACCGGTCCCAGCGTCCCGTGCGCCTCAGGTGGTCGACGAAGCGGCCGACCAGCAGGTCGGTGTCGGCGAGCGCCGTGCGGCGCAGTGCCTTCAGCCCGAGGGGACCGGTGAGATCGGAGTGACCGAAGCGGTCGATGTCGCCGAGGTTGACGAAGACGAGGTGCGGGTCGAAGGTGTCGACCATGTCGATGGCGGCTTGGACGGTGAAGGCGTCGGGGGCGTGCTCGGTGACCGGCAGGGTCGGCTGCGGCTCCCAGCGGTAGGTCGCGCGGGTGCCGAAGATGCCGTAGAGGTACTCCTTGCTCAGCACCGAGCCGGTCCGCAACCCGTTCGCGGCGAGCCGGTCGAGGAGCGTGGCGCCACGCAGGTCGGTGGGCCGGTCGAGGGTCCGCACGTCGCCCTCGGCCCGGTCGTAGACAGAGTTGGCCGGCACGCCAGTGCGGTCGGGTCGCACCCCGCTCATCATCATGACGTGGTTGGGGATCGTCTCCATGACCGGCAGGGACGCCGCCCGCGGGAACGCCAGTCCGCCGTCGCGCAGCGCGGCCAGCCGCGGCGTCAGCCCCTGGTCGAGCTCGTCGGGCCGACAGCCGTCGATCACGAGCACGTAGGCGCGGCGTCGGCGCCGCAGCCGGGTCCGCGGCCGGGCCGCCGCCGCGGCGGCCGACTGGGCCACGAAGCCGCCGCCGCCGGCCACGGAGAAGGCGAGACCCGTCGCGCCGGCGCGCAGCAGCGTGCGGCGGCCGGTCGCGACCTCGGTCAGGCCCCGCTCGAAGGGGGTCGGGTGCTCGGTCACTGCACGGGTCCGTTCGCCTCGGTGATGCGGGAGCTGCCCGCACGGGTCTGCAGGGAGCGCGACCAGGTGACCGGGGTGGCCCGGTCGGCGCGGTCGCCGATGACGTACCAGTCCATCTGCGCGCGCTGGGGCGTCAGGTCGAGGACGCAGAAGCCGTGGTTGTCGAAGTCGAGGAACCGCACGTGCCGGTTGTTGGCGACGATCGCCGCCTCGACGGCCAGGCTCGCGGTGCGCGGGGGCGCGCCCAGGACGTCCTTGAGGTTGTTGGACGTGACCGAGGAGCAGACGAACTCCACGCCGGCCGAGTCGCCGAGCGGGTACGTCGCCGCGTCGTAGGGCAGCTCGGCCGCCCACGCCGAGTGGATGTCGCCGGTGATGAAGAGCGCGCCGCTCACGCCCCGGTCACGGATGTGGGTGAGGACCTCGCGCCGGTCGGCCGTGTAGCCGTCCCACTGGTCGACGTTGTAGGCGACACCGTCGGCGGGCAGGAGTCCGGTGACGTCGTTGACCGGGTCGATCAGCTGGCGGGGGACCGCGCCGAAGTCGACCGGGGCGATCATCACCGGGTTGCCGATCACCTTCCACTGGGCCCGGTCGTCGGCCAGCGACTCCTTGAGCCACGCCATCTGCTCCTCGCCGGTGATGGTGCGCGCCGGGTCGCTCACGGCGGGGTCGAGGCCGGGCAGCGGCAGCGCTCCTGCAACCTGCTGGCTGCGGTAGGTGCGCAGGTCGAGCATGCTCAGCTCGGCGAGTCGTCCGAAGCGGATCCGCCGGAACAGCCGGTCGCCGTCGCCCAGCCGAGCCGTGCCCTCCATCCGCACCGGCATCCACTCGTCGTACGCGCGGTGCGCCTGGGCCCGGCGGGCGGCGTAGTCGCCCTCGCCCGGCTGGTGGTTCTCGGCGCCGCCGGACCACTGGTCGTTGGTCACCTCGTGGTCGTCCCACGTGACGATCCACGGGTAGCGGGCGTGGAGCGCCTGCAGGTCGGGGTCCTGCTTGTACTGCGCGTGCCGCTGCCGGTAGTCGGCCAGCACCAGCGTCTCGTGCGGCGGCTGGTGCGGGCGGATGTCGACGTCGTCGTGGCCGTAGCCGTACTCCCCGGGGCCGTACTCGTAGAGGTAGTCCCCGAGGTGGACGACGGCGTCGAGGTCCTCCCGCCCCGCGAGGGCGCGGTAGGCCGAGAACCACCCGGCCTGCAGGTTGGCGCACGAGACGACGCCGAGCCGGACCCGGTCGGGAGTGCTGGCGGCGGGCGGGGCCGTGCGGGTGCGCCCGACCGGGCTCACGCGCCGCCCGAGCCGGAACCGGTAGTGGTACCACGTGTCGGGTCGCAGACCGTCCGCGTCGACCTTGACGGTGTGGTCGCGGTGCGGGCCGGTCCGCACCCGACCGCGGCGCACGATGCGGCGGAAGCGCCGGTCGGTGGCGACCTCCCACTCGACGACGACGGAGGGGCCCCGGCCCGAGCCGGGGGCCGCCGCCGCCGTGGGCGTCACCCGGGTCCAGAGCACGACCGACCGGGGCAGCGGGTCACCCGAGGCCACCCCGTGCTGGAAGGTCCGTCCGGATCCACGGGGGCGCTCCGCCGCGTGCGCGGCGGGGCTCAGCGTCGACAGGCCGACGCCGGCCGCGCCGGTGGCCAGCACGGAACGACGGTGCAGGGTGAGGTCACGAGGCTCGTCCACACCCGTGAAGAACCCCTGGGACCGGCAGACGTCACGCCTCGCGCCCAGATCTCACCTGACGTTCACCTGACCGTTGCACGAGACCGTGCCGCGACGCGGCTCAGCGGCAGCGGGCCTGGGTCGGGACGACGCCGGTCCGGGCCTGGTGGGCGTGCTTGAACGCGTCGCCGACGTGGGCGGAGTAGGCCTTGAACGCCCAGGCGCCGTCGAGGCGCAGCATCATCTCGTCGTTGTAGAGCAGGCCGCCGCAGGTGGTGTTGCTCGTGCCGGTCAGCACGACGTACCGCACGGTCCCGGCCACCTTCGCGTGGATCGCGTAGACCTTGTCGTGGGTGACGATCGTGCGCACGTTGGCGTCGGGCAGGTCGACGGTCGAGCCGTCCGGGAGCCGGAACGGCTTCTGCAGCCAGTTCTCGATGAGGTCGCGGGTCGTCACGATCCGGATCCGGCAGCCGTCCTGCGCGAGGCGACCGATCTGCGCGCGGACGTCGTAGCGCTGGATGACCGCGACCATGATGTCGACCGTGCGTGCACCGGGCACGCACCGGACCTGCTTCAGCGTGGACAGCACCAGGTCGCTGCGCCGGGGGTAGACCGCGGCGGCCGGCGGACCGGCGTACCCCTTCTGACGGTCCTTCCAGGTCATGCCGTCGACCGTCCAGCTCTGCGCCCGCAGCCGGTCGAAGTAGCCGAGGGCGAAGGCGTAGAGCCCGTCGTCGTAGACCCGGGCGAGGGAGTTGTACTGGGAGTACTGCCGTCCCTCGAAGTTGGTCGAGGACGTGACCACCGAGCGTCTCCCGCCGATGTCGGCGAGCAGCAGCTTGAGGTGGTTGACGTCCTGCGAGGGCGGGGCGGGCCCGCTGCCGCGCCACGGCAGGCACGCGCCCCGGCAGACGACCGCCGTCGCCCCGGCCGCCCGCAGCCGGGCTAGAAGCTGGCGCCCGGCGGGCTTCGTCGCGACGTCGGCGTCGGCGACCAGCTCGACGTGCGCCCCGCGCTCGAGCGCACCGACCAGGGCCGTGGTCGTCGCGGGGATGTCCCAGCGGAACATCGCCACCCGCAGGCTGTCACCGGCTCCGGCCTCGCCGAAGATCTCGATGAAGCGCCGCACGACGGCTGCGTCACTGCCGCCGCGGGTGCTGGGGGAGGAGAAGCACACCTCGAGCGCAGCGTCGACGTTGCAGCCGCTGCGCACCACCCGGCCGGAGGTCGGCGCGGGAACGGCGGCGGCTCGGGCCGCAGGTCCGTCGGTGGGGCCGACCTCGCCCACGGCCGGCTGCACCCGCGTGTGGGCCTGCGAGCGGGCCAGCGAGGTCGAGGCCGGCGCGGCGGCGCACCCACTGGCGGCCAGGGTCAGGGCCACCGAGGTGACGGCGAGGCGGAGCAGGCGGCGCGGGCGCATGGACCGGAGGCTCTCACGTCCGGGTGAACGACGTCCGCTGTCTGCGCGTCGGGGGTCAGACGCGCCGGACCCCGGTGGAGGAGTCCACCGGGGTCCGGGATCGAGCGGGGTGCTGCGGGTAGCGGTGCTGCGTCAGGAGGCCTTGGCCCGGAGCACGGCCTTGACGTTCTGGTCGACCGGACGGCCACCGCAGGTGTAGGGCGACTTGCTCAGCGGGTTGCAGCCCTTCATGCGCAGGCTGGCGTTGACCAGGGTGATCTCCACCGCGCCGACCGCGCCGGCACCGAAGGCGAGCTTCTTCTTCGCGACACCCTTGCCGTTCACCTTCAGGGCCTTCACGTCGATGATCAGGCCGGCGGGGTTGTAGATGACCGCGACGGCGCGCGAGCCGGTCGGCTTGCGGCCCATCTTGATCTTCACCTTCAGCGTCGAGTCCGCCGCGGTGCCCGAGGGCACGAACTGGTAGGTGTCGCTGGTGAGGTGGTCGAGCTTGGTGCTGAAGGCCTTCTTCTTCTTGGCCGGGCCGAGCGCGATGCCACCGCGCAGCGGCTTGGCCGGGTAGCCCAGGGCGGCGCCCTCGGCGAAGGTCTGCGCAGGCGAGCGGGTCGCAGCGGAGTAGAGGGCGAACTGCTCGGCCATGGTGGTCTTGCCGGCCTTCTTCAGCGCCTTGTTGATCGCCTGCAGCGAGTTCACCGCGCGGTTGGCGCCCTTGGTGGTGTCCTGGGCCTTGATCGCCTTGAGGATCAGGTCGGGGAGCGCACCGGTGCGGGCCGGGTAGTGCTCGGTGAGGTAGCGCAGGTAGTTCCACACGCCGTACTGGAAGACGCCGCCGAACTTGTCGATGGAGCGGCGCGGCTTCGTGATCGGGCTGTCGGCGAGGTACTGGAGGTTGTCGTTGATGCTCGGGTAGACCTCGTCCTCGACCCAGGCCGCCGAGGCCTCGAGGAACCAGTCGTCCATGTAGAAGCTGTAGGCGAACTGCGTGGCGTGGAAGTACTCGTGCGCCGCGGTCACCTGGAGGTTCTCCAGCGGGGTGCGGGGGAAGCCGGCGAAGTCGGCGTCGATCGCGCAGTAGGACCACACGCCGCGGCTGCGGCCCTTGAACCGCTTCTGGTCGGTGGTGCAGTAGCCGTAGAGGCCCGGCTGCAGGTTCGTCAGGTAGATGTCGGTCTTGGAGTTCCCGCCGAGGTTGCCGTCGGGCAGCGGGCGCTTGTAGCCGGAGTCGGCGTAGGTCTCGGAGACCGTGTTGAGGACGTTGACGGCGTCGTTGATCGAGTAGCCGAGCTCGGCCGCGTTGTAGTGGATGCTCAGGGTCGCGGTCTCGATGACGTTGGGCTCGTCGGGCCGCGCGACCAGCTTGTCGGCGGCCGCCTGGTCGGCGGGGGAGAGCGCGTCGCGCAGCTTCCAGAGCCGGCGCAGCGCCAGGGTCGCGTCGCGGTGCGAGCCGGTCTTGGCGGGGGTCATCGCCGCGGTGGCGTTGGCGAGGGCGCGCTCGGCGCGGTCGCCGCGGTCCTTGACCTTGACCAGCGGGCCCGCCTTGGCGGTCGCGGTCGCAGCCGGGGCCTGCGCAGCCGGGGCCGCGGCCTGGGCCGGCAGTCCGAGCGTGGTGGCCACGAGCGCGGTCGCGCTCGTCGCGACCGCGCCCAGCAGCAGCGCCGAGCGGCGCGCCCTGGTGGGCTTGAGCATGAGTTCTCCGAGTCTGTGGAGGGTCGACGAGGTCGGGCTGACCTTACCGTGTGAGACGGACAGCACCCGGTGTTCGGTTGGGCCCGGTGCCGCACGCGTTCCTGGACTCGAGGTGGGGACCCGCTCGGGGTCGCGGCGACCTGGGGGTCGTGGGGTGGCTCAGACCTTGCGCAGGACGGCGGTGACCTTGCCCAGGATCGAGGCGTGCGTGCCGTCGATGGGCTCGAACGCCGGGTTGTGGGGGAGCAGCCACACCTGTCCGTTCTTGCGCTGGAAGGTCTTGACCGTGGCCTCGCCGTCGATCATGGCGGCGACGATCTCGCCGTTCTCCGCGGTCTGCGCCTGCTTGATGACGACGTAGTCGCCGTCGCAGATCGCGGCCTCGATCATCGACTCACCGCGCACCTCGAGCAGGAAGAGCTGTCCGTCACCGACGAGCTGGCGCGGCAGCGGGAAGACGTCCTCGACGCTCTCCTCGGCGAGGATCGGCCCGCCGGCGGCGATGCGTCCGACGACCGGGACGTAGGTCGCGGCGGGGAGCAGGTCGCCGATCCCGGTCTCGTCGACGTCCGACTCGGTCGCGGAGCCGACGGCGCGCCGCGACGCCATCGCGTCGGGCAGGAAGACCTCCAGGGCTCGGGGCCGGTGGGGGTCGCGTCGGACGAAGCCCTTCTCCTCCAGGACCTTCAGCTGGTGAGCCACGCTCGAGGAGCTGGTCAGGCCGACGGCCTCACCGATCTCACGCATGCTCGGCGGGTAGCCGCGCGCCTCCATGAAGTCGCGCAGGTGCTCCAGGATCCGCTGCTGACGCGTCGTCAGCCCGGTCGCGTCGGTCGGCCCGTCCGGCAGCTCCGAGACGCTGCCGCGGCGACGGGGCGCGGCAGCGCCGGTGCTGGGGCTGTCGCCGGAGGTGTCGCCAGGGGTGTCGCTGGGGGTGTCGCTCGCCATGGCCGCACGCTATCGGCGCGACCCCGGGAGTTCAAACACCTGTTCGAACGGCGTGTCGTCGCGACAGGCTCGAACACGCGTTCGTCTGGTGCTTGTGCGTGTCGAACACGTGTTCTATGTTCGTACACGTGTTCGATCGAACGTGTGATCGAAGCAGTCGCACCACCTCGGACCGCTCGCCGGTCCGGTGACGGTCCCCGGGCCGTTGTCGGTGGTCGCCTCTAGAACTTCGCACGAACGGTCCCGCAGCACGACCCACCTCCACTTCCCCAGGAGTCCCGATGACGACGATGAGCCTCGACACCCGCTTCGCCCCCGCCCCTGCTCGTGGCCGCGCTCCCGCGGCTGCCGGCACGGTGCGCCTCACCCGGCGCGGTCGGGTCGTCGTCCTGCTCGTGGCCCTGGTGCTCGCCTTCGCCGTCGGCGTGTTCGTGACCGCCGCCAGCTCGGTGGCGACCCTCGAGCCGGGCGCCCCGGAAGCGACCGAGATCGTGCAGGTCGGTTCGGGCGACACGCTGTGGGGCATCGCCTCCGAGCTCGCCGAGGACGGTCGGGTGCGCGACATGATGCACCGCATCGAGCGCCTCAACGCGCTCGAGTCCACTGCCCTCCAGACCGGCCAGCGCCTCGTCGTCCCGGCGAGCTGAGGCCCGCCGAGCACGACTCGCGCACCAGACTTCGTCAGCCGCTTCGACCCCGGCTGACGGGCCGGGGAAGACGGGGGCGGGGCTGCGGCCCCGCCCCTGCGGTCTTCCTCGTCAGTTCCCGTGTCGATCCGATCAGTGCCGTCGAGGGTCGCTCAGGACGCCGATGCGACGCAGGACCATCGTCACCAGGAGCAGGCAGAGGAACAGGCAGGCGACAGCCCCGATCGAGGCCACGACCAGGTAGGCCCAGGCGCCGGAGTCGCCGCCGCGCGCCGTACGACCGAAGTCGATGGCGGCCCAGACAAGGAAGCCCCACGCCGTTAAGGCCAGCAATGAACCCGCGGCGAGACCCACGACGTCCATGCGCAGGCGGGGCCGGGGCCGGGCGGCACGCCGAGCGCCCGCCCTCGACTTCCCCTCCTGGCCGCCCACGCGGTCATTGTGTCGTGCGCCGACAACGGCCACTGGGACGCCACGCAGCCCGTAGCCTGGTGGTGTGGCCGCGTCTTCTCCGGGTGTCGACGCCCCGGTCGAGGCGCGCCCGACGGTGGCCCACCCGCCGCCGGCCGGGCCACCGAGCGCTGGCCTGACCTACGACGACGTCGCGCGCGGTCTGCTGTGCGAGCTCGCGTCCTGGCCGGGTGTGTCGCGCGTGGGGTTCGCGCTCACCGAGGGTGGCGGTCGTCGGTTGCGGTTCACCTCCAGCGACCGCCGTCTCGACGCCGCCCTGGAGTGGTGTCACATCGACGCCTTCGACGACGTGCCCTTCACGACCGTCGTCCGCACGGGCGAGGTGCTGATGGGCGGGCGTGAGGAGTTCGAGCCACGGTGGCCGGAGTTCGTCTCGCGCCAACCCGAGCACGTGCGTGCGATGGCGGTGGTCCCGCTCCCGGGCGAGAGCTCGCCGGTCGGCGGGGTGATCGTCTACCTCGACGACGCGTCGCGGCTCGACGCCGATCGCCGCGACCGCCTTCCGGTCATCGCCGCGCAGGCCGCGAGCGCCGTACGACGCGTGCGTGCGCGCGGAGAGCCGGACGCCGTCCCCACGCCCGTCCGGAGGGGCGACGCGCACGAGCACACCGACGATCCTGGTCGGCTCGTGATCGACGACGACCCGCGCTCGGCCGGGCTGGCTCGTCGCTTCCTGCGTGACCGGCTCCGGGTCGCCGGGATCGACGACGACACCGTCGACACCGCCGAGCTGTGCCTCTCGGAGCTCGTGACCAATGCGATCCTCCACGGCGGAGGGCACACCGAGGTGCGCGTGGCTCTGAGCGACGAGCTCACGGTGTCGGTCCGCGACCAGGGCGGCCCGCAGTCCGGTCCGACGGCTCCGGACGCCGACGAGGACCCGCTGCGGGTGCACGGACGGGGTCTGCAGCTCGTCGAGGTGCTCGCCTCCTCGTGGGGGTCGCGGCGCGACCCGAGCGGCACGACGGTCTGGTTCATCCTCGACGTCGGCGTCGCGGCGGGCTGAGGACTACAGGCCGACCACGACCCCCGCGATGGCTGCGTTCGCCAGGTTGGCCAGGCTGCCCGCGAGCAGGGCCCGCAGGCCGAGCTCGGCGACCCACGAACGACGTTCGGGGGCCAGAGAGCCGATGGTGCCGATCATGATGGCGATCGAGCCGAGGTTGGCGAACCCCGCCAGCGCGAAGGTGACCACCGCGACCGTGACCGGGGACAGCCCGTCGACGGCCGGGCCGAAGTCGGCGTAGGCGACGAACTCGTTGAGCACCGTCTTCTGCCCGATCCACGACCCCGCCTGCGCGGCCTCCGACCACGGCACGCCCAGGAGCCAGGCCAAGGGCGCCAGCAGCCATCCGAGGAGCTGCTGGAAGGTGAGGTCGCCGGCGCCGAACCAGCCCCCGATCCCACCGAGGACGCCGTTGGCGAGCGAGATCAGGGCGATGAACGCGATGAGCAGCGCGCCGACGGTGACGGCGATCCGGCCGCCGGCGAGGGCGCCGCGGCCCACCGCGTCGATGAGGTTGCGCGACTCCTCGTCGCGCACGCGGCGCACGTCGACCTCCGCGGCGGGGTCGGCGGCGGCCCCGGTCGGGTCCGAGCCCGCTGTGTTCTCGGCGCCGGGGTCCTCGGGGTCGGGCGGGGTCGAGTCGGGCCACATGATCTTCGCCATCAGCAGCGAGGCGGGTGCGTTCATGACGGTGGCGGCGAGGAGGTACTCCAGCGGTGCGCCGAGCAGGGAGTAGCCCACGAGCGTCGAGCCGGCAGCCGCGGTGAAGCCACCGACCATCACGGTGAAGACCTGACCCTTGCGCAGGCTCTTCAACCACGGCGCGATCATCAGCGGTGCCTCGCTCTGGCCGAGGAAGATGACCGTAGCCGCGAAGGTCGACTCGATCCGGCTGATCCCGAGCAGTCGCGAGATGGCGCCGCCCACGACGTAGGTGAACCACTGGATGACCCTCAGGTAGAACAGCAGCCCGATCAGAGCGCCGAGGAAGACGATGACCGGCAGCACCTTGAGGGCGAAGATCGTCGACCCCTCGCCGCCGACCTCCGCGAGGGGGCCGAACAGGAACGACGTGCCGTCCTCGGTGTAGCCGATGAGCGACTCGACCCGGGCCGAGGCCCACCTCAGTGCGGCCTCGCCCGGGCCCCACTGCAGCACCAGCACCGCGAACCCGACCTGCAGCGCCAGCGCGGTGCCGACGGTGCGCCACGAGATGCCGCGGCGGTGACGGCTCAGCGCCACCGCCACCAGCACGACGAAGGCCAGTCCGAGCACCCCGCGCAGCTCTGCCATGCGCGCGCGGTACCCGCGCGGGTACCCGCATCCCGTGGAGGTCCTGCCCGACGTCATCGGCCCCGACCCGGTCGTCGTGTTCTGCGGGATGGCGGGGGCGGAGAGCACGAAGACCCGCGACCACTACTACGCCACGCCCGGCAACTGCTTCTGGGACCACCTCCACCGCTCCGGGATGGTGCACGAGCGCCTCGGCCCGGCGGACGAGCAGCGCCTGCCCGACCTCGGTCTCGGCCTCACCGACCTGGTCGGCCACTGGGACCACGAGACCGGGCGCGGCTGGGTCGACCTCGAGGACCTGGTGGGCAAGGTCGAGCGCTGGGCGCCGGCGTACGTCGCGTTCACGGCCAAGGGCACCGCCGCCTGGGTCGCCCGGGGGCTCGGCCGCCGCCGGCCTTCGCTCGGCCTCGCCGGCTGGGACCTCGCCGGGGCCGAGGTCTACGTCCTGCCGGGCACGAGCGGTGCCAACCAGCGCAAGGACTACGACGGACGTCCGAACCGGCTCTCCTGGTGGCGCGACCTCGCGGAGATCGCGGCCCCGGAGCTCGGCTCCCGTCGCTGAGGTCGCGCCCGACCGCCTCCCGCCCGCCTCTCCCGAACGCCTCTCCCGCCCGCCTGTCCCGCGCCCGCGCGGCGTGTCGCACGGGCCCGTCGGAGCGTCTCGCGACACGCCTCGGGGCGGGGTTGCACACCTGGGGTCGGCCGCGTACTGTCACCACTACATCTAGTACTTACACCGGTGTAGTTATCCACATCTAGTCCCCAGGTCGGGTGTGGAAGACCCACAACCACACGGGTGTTCTCCACAGTGTGAGGCGACTTGTACACACCCCCCGCGGGGTGTCTGCGGCGCGCCCTCCCACTCCTCACGACCACCCCACAGCACCCCCGAGAGGAGACCTCCGGTGCACTGCCCGTTCTGCCGCAACACCGACACCAAGGTCCTCGACTCCCGGGTCGCCGAGGACGGCTCGTCCATCCGTCGTAGGCGCAGCTGCCAGAGCTGCGGGCAGCGGTTCACCACGCTGGAGCTGATGCAGCTGACCGTCCTCAAGCGCTCGGGCGCGAGCGAGGCGTTCAGCCGTGACAAGGCGATCGCCGGCGTCCGCAAGGCGTGCGGCGGCCGTCCCGTCTCCGAGGACGACCTGGCCTGCCTCGGGCAGAAGGTCGAGGAGGCGCTGCGGGCCTCGGGCAAGGCCGAGTTCGCCGCCCACGAGGTGGGGCTGGCGATCCTGGACCCGCTGCGCGAGCTCGACGACGTCGCCTTCCTGCGCTTCGCCTCGGTCTACAAGCAGTTCGAGTCCGCCGAGGACTTCGAGCGCGAGATCGAGAGCCTGCGCACCCACCGCACGGGCCAGCTGCGATCGATGCTCCAGGGCTCGATCGAGGAGCCCGTGTCCACCCCCTCAGCCGCCACCGGCTGACCAGAGACCGCCCGGCGCGCAGTGGGGAAGCTGCGCGCCGGGCGCACCACCGCCACCGGCGTCGCCACCCGGCTGTCGGTGGGCCCGTGCACGATCGGCCTCGGGACTTCCCCCGCACCACGAGCAGCACCCCACCCCCAACAGATCACGAAGCGAGCAGGAGTCAGGCATGACGGAGACGGTGAGCGGCGCGGCCGCAGGCAAGCAGGCCGGCGAGGCCCGGAGCTCGGAGCGCGCGGGTGCGCTCAGCATCCAGCGGGTCTTCAGCACCGAGGGCGTCCACCCCTACGACGAGATCACCTGGGAGCGCCGCGACGTCGTCCAGACCAACTGGAAGACCGGCGAGACCGTCTTCGAGCAGCGCGGCGTCGAGTTCCCCGACTTCTGGTCGGTCAACGCCTCCACCATCGTCACCACCAAGTACTTCCGCGGCGCCGTCGGCACCGAGGCGCGCGAGACCGGCCTCAAGCAGCTCATCGACCGCGTCGTCTCGACGTACAAGCAGGCCGGCGTCGACCACGGCTACTTCAAGACCGACGCCGACGCCGAGGTCTTCGAGCACGAGCTGACCTGGCTGCTCGCCCACCAGTACTTCTCCTTCAACAGCCCCGTCTGGTTCAACGTCGGCACCCAGTCGCCGCAGCAGGTCTCGGCCTGCTTCATCCTGTCGGTCGACGACTCGATGGACTCGATCCTGAACTGGTACAAGGAGGAGGGCTTCATCTTCAAGGGCGGCTCCGGCGCCGGTCTCAACCTCTCGCGCATCCGCTCCTCCAAGGAGCTACTCTCCTCCGGCGGCACGGCGAGCGGCCCCGTCTCCTTCATGCGCGGTGCCGACGCCTCCGCAGGCACCATCAAGTCCGGTGGCGCGACGCGCCGCGCGGCCAAGATGGTCGTCCTCGACGTCGACCACCCCGACATCGAGGAGTTCGTCTCCACCAAGGCGCGCGAGGAGGACAAGATCCGCGCGCTGCGCGACGCCGGGTTCGACATGGACCTCGGCGGCGCCGACATCACCAGCGTGCAGTACCAGAACGCCAACAACTCCGTGCGCGTCAGCGACGAGTTCATGCGCGCGGTCGAGGACGGCACCGACTTCGGGCTGCGCGCCCGCAAGACCGGCGAGGTCATCGAGCGCGTCGACGCCCGCGACCTGTTCCGCAAGATCGCCACCGCCGCGTGGGAGTGCGCCGACCCGGGCCTGCAGTACGACGACACCATCAACGACTGGCACACCAACCCCGAGACCGGCCGCATCACCGCGTCCAACCCGTGCTCGGAGTACATGTCGCTCGACAACTCCTCGTGCAACCTGGCCTCGCTGAACCTGCTGAAGTTCCTCAAGGACGACGACACCTTCGACGCCCAGCGCTTCGCGCAGGCCGTCGAGCTGATCATCACCGCGATGGACATCTCGATCTGCTTCGCCGACTTCCCGACCGAGTCGATCGGTGAGACCACCCGCGACTACCGCCAGCTCGGCATCGGCTACGCCAACCTCGGCGCCCTGCTGATGGCGATGGGTCTCGGCTACGACTCCGAGGGCGGGCGCGCGATGGCCGCCTCGATCACCTCGCTGATGACCGGCACCTCCTACCGCCGCTCGGCGCAGCTCGCCGCCGTCGTCGGCCCCTACGCCGGCTACGCCCGCAACGCCGAGGCGCACCAGCGCGTCATGCGCAAGCACCAGGCCGCCAACGACACCGTGCGCACCCTGGGCATCGCCGACGCCCAGGTGCACAAGCTGGCCACCGCCGAGTGGGCGCAGGTCATCGAGCTCGGCAAGGCCAACGGCTTCCGCAACGCCCAGGCCTCGGTGCTCGCCCCCACCGGCACCATCGGCTTCATGATGGACTGCGACACCACCGGCATCGAGCCCGACTTCTCCCTGGTGAAGTTCAAGAAGCTCGTCGGCGGCGGCTCGATGCAGATCGTCAACCAGACCATCCCGCGCGCGCTGCGCAAGCTCGGCTACCAGCCCGAGCAGGTCGAGGCGATCGTCGCCTACATCGGCGAGCACGGCCACGTCATCGACGCCCCGGGCCTGCGCCTGGAGCACTACGAGGTCTTCGACACCGCGATGGGCGCCCGCTCGCTCAAGCCGATGGGCCACGTCCGGATGATGGCGGCGGCCCAGCCGTTCCTGTCGGGTGCGATCTCCAAGACCGTCAACCTCCCGGAGACGGCCACGGTCGAGGAGATCGAGGAGGTCTACCTCCAGTCGTGGAAGCTCGGTCTCAAGGCGACCGCGATCTACCGCGACAACTGCAAGGTCGGCCAGCCGCTCTCCGACGGCAAGTCGGACTCGGCGAAGAAGGACCAGGGCCTCGCCACCGAGGCGCCCGCCGCGACCGAGCCCGAGCCGCGGGTCGTCGAGGTGCACAAGCCGTTCCGCAAGCGCCTGCCGAAGTCGCGCGTCTCGCGCACCACCAGCTTCACCGTGGGTGGCGCCGAGGGCTACATGACCTCGGGTGCGCACGACGACGGCGAGCTCGGCGAGGTCTTCCTCAAGCTCGGCAAGCAGGGCTCGACCCTGGCCGGCGTGATGGACGCCTTCTCGATCGCGGTCTCCATCGGCCTGCAGTACGGCGTCCCGCTCGAGACCTACGTCTCGAAGTTCACCAACCTGAGCTTCGAGCCGGCCGGTCTCACCGACGACGCCGACGTGCGGATGGCGAAGTCGATCATGGACTACATCTTCCGCCGCCTCGCGCTCGACTACCTCGACTTCGAGACCCGCCAGGGCCTCGGTGTCTTCTCGGCCGACGAGCGCCAGCGCTACCTCGAGACCGGCTCCTACGAGCCGATCGCCGAGCTCGGTTCGCCCGACGAGGTCGTCGGCGACCTGTCTGCCCCGACCGAGACCCCGGCCCCCGCCGCGGTCGACGTGGTCGAGGCCGACGTGGTGGAGACCAAGGACACCAGCGGTGCTGGCCAGCGCGCCGTCCCGGCCGAGGCCTCCTCGACCGCCCGCACCTCCGCCGAGCTCCTCGAGCTGATCACCGGCACCGCGGTCGACTCCCCGCTGTGCATGACCTGCGGCACCAAGATGCGCCCCGCTGGCTCCTGCTACGTCTGCGAGGGCTGCGGCAGCACCTCCGGCTGCAGCTGAGCGCCGACTGACCCAGGAAGGGCCGGAGACCACACGGTCTCCGGCCCTTCCGCCGTCCTCGGGACCGCCTGACCGGGTACCCCCGTGGGGTACGGCGACAACCTGAGGAGGAGCGACATGACGAGCCACGCGCACGACGCCAGCGGCATGTACGGCATGCACGGCACGGGCGACGGGCTCGGCTCGATGGCGGCGTCGGCCACGCTCCACTGTCTGACCGGGTGCGCGATCGGTGAGATCGCCGGACTGGTGATCGGAGCCGCCGCCGGCCTCGGCAACGGCTGGACGATCGTCGTGTCGATCGCGCTCGCCTTCGTCTTCGGGTTCTCCCTCTCCTCGCTACCGCTGCTGCGGGCGGGGCTCGGTCTGGGCGCCGCGCTCAGCGTGGTCGTCGCGGCGGACACGCTGTCGATCGCGACGATGGAGGTGGCGGACAACGTCGTCGTCGCGCTGGTCCCGGGGGCGATGGACGCCGGACTGGTCGACGCGGTGTTCTGGCTCTCGATGGCGGTCGCGCTGACCGCGGCCTTCGCGGCGGCGTTCCCGGTCAACCGTGCTCTGCTCAGGCGGGGCAAGGGGCACGCGCTGACCCACGAGTACCACCACGGTGGCGACGCGCCGACCGGCGCTCGACGCTTCATCCCCGCGATCGCGACCTCGACGCTCGCGACCGCGCTCGTCGCGTTCATGGCGGGCGGCCTGCTGGTGGCGCTGGCCGCCTGACGACTAGGCGGCCTGGAGCAGGCCCACGACGACACCCGTCGCGGCGCAGACGCCCAGGGTGGCGAGCACCGACCAGCGGCGCCAGAAGATCAGCGCGCAGCCGAGCGCGGTGATGGCCAGTGGGGTCCACTGCAGCGAGCTCAGCACCGGCACCTCGAGGTCGAGCGGGCCGGAGGTCACGGTCAGCGTGTCGGCGAAGAGCGTGTGCACGGCGAAGTAGACCCCCAGGCTCGCGATGACGCCGACGACCGCCGCGGTGATGCCGGTCAGGGCGCTCGCGAGGGCATGGTTGCCGCGCAGCCGCTCGACGTACGGCGCGCCCAGGAGGATGAAGAGGAAGCACGGCACGAAGGTCACCCACGTGACGAGCAGTGAGGCCAGCACCGCGGCGACCCAGGGGTCGAGCGAGCCCGGGTCGCGGTAGGCGCCGAGGAAGGCCACGAACTGCACGACCATCACGAGCGGACCGGGCGTCGTCTCGGCCAGGGCGAGGCCGCGGACCATCTCGCCGGGGGCGAGCCAGCCGTAGACGCCGACCGCCTGCTGTGCGACGAAGGCGAGCACGGCGTAGGCGCCGCCGAAGGTCACGAGCGCGGTGCCGGAGAAGAACAGACCCTGGTCGACGAACACGCTGCTGCGCCCGAAGAGCACGGCGGCCAGGGCGACAGGAGCGGCCCACAGCAGGAGGCCGACCGCGAGGATGCGGGCGGCCCGGGCACCCGAGGGGCGCTCGGCGTGCAGGGCGTCGTCGCTGATGAGGGGCTGCGGGCCGTCGTCGGCCCGCGGTGCGGACGGCGTCGTGAGGCTGGGCACCCTGCGCCCGACCAGCCAGCCCACGAGTGCCGCAGCCGCGACCACCGCCGGGAACGGCACCGAGAACAGGGCCAGGGCGACGAACGCCGCGACCGCGAGGACCACGAGCGACGGGTGGGTGAGGCCCTTGACCGCGACCCTTATCACGGCCTGCGCCACGATGGCGATGACGGCGGGGGCGAGGCCGAGGAACAGCGACTCGACCACGGTGGTGTCGCCCGCGGCGACGTAGATCGACGACAACGCCAGCAGCGCGACCACGCCCGGCAGGATGAACAGGATGCCGGCGACGAGCGCTCCGCGGATGCCGTTGAGCAGCCAGCCGACGTACGTCGCGAGCTGCTGCGCCTCGGGCCCGGGCAGCAGAGTGCAGTAGGACAGCGCGAAGAGGAACCGCCGCTGGCCGATCCAGCGCCGTTCGTCGACCAGGGTGCGCTGCATGACGGCGATCTGGCCCGCGGGCCCGCCGAAGGTCTGCAGGGAGATGAGGAACCACGCCTTCGCCGCCTCGCGCAGGGGGACGACGTCGCGGCGCTGGTCGGGGAGCGGGCCGGGGTGGGTCATGACGCCGGGAACGCTAGGGCAGCCGGGTGTCCGACAGGTGAAGGAGGGCCGGGGAGACGGCGTTGCGGGCCTCGGACCGGTGTCCGGCCTGTGGAGTTCGGCTGCGCGGGGTTGGCCGCTCACCGTAGGTTCGACCACGAGTGCGCCCTGGTGCGCAACCCGACACGCCGGAGGAGGTCCGACGAATGGCGGCGCAGCTGGCACCCGCCGAGGCCGACGCGATGCTCGAGCGCGCTCTCGGGGAGCTCCCGTCACGGGACTGGCGGGTCCTCGACCTCCGGCACGTCGGCCCCAAGGGGCTGCGCGCCGACTTCGTCGCCGTGGGCGAGCCGGGGGTCTTCGTCATCGCCGGTGCCCGCGCGAACGAGCGCCCCCGCACCCGCGCCAAGCTCGCCCTCGGTCTGCTCGCCGCCGCCGACGCCGTCGCCCAGCTCGCACAGGTGCGCCGCGACGAGGTGCACCCCGTCCTGTGCGTCGGTGAGGACACCGCCATCGACGGCTTCGAGCGCGGGGTGGTCGTCTGCGCCCCGGTCAACCTCCTCGACACCCTCACCCAACGCCGGGACCGGCTCACCCGCGAAGAGATGAACGCCGCGGCCGCTGCCGTCCGGCGCTCGTTGCGGGCCGGCGGCAAGCACCGCGCCTGACCCCGCGGCGGGGCCGGCCCCGATGGATTGGCCGGCTCGCGGCGAGCCGTCCTTCCACAGGGCGTGGATGCGCGCCGCTGCCAGGGACATGTCTTCGTGCTCCCAGACCCGTTCGACCCTCCATCCCGCGGCGGTCAGAGTGGCCGTCGTGTTGGCGTCGCGGCTCTGCACGCTCAGCAACTTCCACCGCCACCAGTCCCGGTTGTGCACCGGCAGGTGTAAGTGCGCCGGACACCCGTGCCAGAAGCAGCCGTCGACGAGGACCGCGATGCGGGCTCGGCTCAGGGAGATGTCGATGGAGCGACGCGGCAGGCCCGGCACCGGGACGTGCAGCCTGTAGCGCAGGCCTCGTCTGTGCAGTTCGCGTCGGAGCGCGAGTTCCGGAGCGGTGTCCTTCTTCGCGACCCGCCTCAGCGTCGCTCGTCGGGACGGGGTCGGTGGTTCCTTCGGTGGTTCTTCGTCACCACCGCGGTGACCGCCGGTCACGGGCGCGGCACGAGGGTGAGGACCCGCCCAGTGGTCTCGCCCGTGGTGTGCAGGTCGAAGTCGGGCTCGGTCCTCGGGTCGGCGGGGGTGCCGGTCTCGGGGGCGTCCTGCGGCGACTCCAGCCACACGAGCTCCAGGTCGGGTCTGCGTCGCAGTTCGTCGTACGCGGTCCGGCACAACGCGCCGATCTCGTCCTCGCTCAGGTCTCGACCTTGCCCGCGCAGCCACCACGAGAAGAGGTAGACGGGAAGCGCGCCCATCGCGTCCAGCTGTTCGCCGAGATCATCCAGCAGCTGTTCGAGCGGTGTCACAGGACGGGGTTCCCTTCGAGTGGGAGCTTGACCACGTCGCCGAACTGGGAGATGACGACGTAGGGACCGTGTGTGAGCGGGTCTGCACGCTCCTCAGGTGAGTAGCCGTCCATCACCCTGATCACCCGATCACGGTTCGCGGGGTCGCGGTAGACGACTCCCTCGCCTCTCCTGGCGGGGGAGACCGGCCAGTTCGGGACGATCTCTCGCACCTGTTCTCGGCTGAGCCCACGAAAGGCAGCCGGATCGGTCAGGCGCGGGTGACGCACGATCGTCTGCAAGCGCGCGACGCGCGCCACCCTCTCGGCGTCGTACGTCGAGGCGAGGGTCAGGCGGGCCCGGCGGAAGACCGCGAGGTCGCGGCGCACGTCGCGCAGGGCGGTGGCGGCGGCGCGGACGGGGGCGGCGCAGACCGTGGCGAGCGAGCGCAGGGTGCTGACGATGCGCAGGATCCGCGGGGTGGCGGCGGCGATCTTGGTGGCGTTGAGCGCGGCGGCGCCGGCGGCGGTCATCCCGCCGGTGACCGCTCCGAGCACGAGGCCGATGCCCTGGATGATCACCGCGTCGCGCAGCAGGTCGTGGACGAGGTCGAGGATCTCGGCGCGGGCGGCCTCGACCTGGTCGGCGTAGCCCTCGCAGGAGCGGGCGATGCTGGCGCACTGGTCGGAGAGCAGCTGGCAGCGTCGGGCGAGGCGGCCGGTGACGTCGAGCGCGACGGGGATCTCGGGGGAGAGGGTGAGCGACAGCGAGTCGGCGGCGCTCTCGCACGAGCTGACCAGGCCGACGCACTGCGCGGAAGCGGCGCGCCACCCGGCGGCGACGTCGCGCAGCCGGTCGACGTCGGCGTCGGGCCAGACGAAGCCCTCGACCTGGTCGAGCACCCAGCCGACCCAGCCCGGCAGCGCGGTCCAGTCGCCACCGAGGGCGGACGGCACCGTGGTCGGCAGCACCGAGACGAAGCCCTGGAGGGGGGTGTGGCCCTCGTAGACCGTGCGGCCCGAGAGCACTGATCGCGCCTCGGCGCGGGCGTGGTTGCCCGCGGTGACCCGGGTCAGGCGAGCGCACGTGGCGAACGCGTCGACCAGGTCGGCGACCGCGTCGAGGGCGAGCTGGGCGGCGTCGTCGTAGGCCTCGGCGAAGTCGGCCGCGATCGAGCTGTCGCCCGCCATGCCGTCGCCGCGCGCGAGTCGTCGCGCCAGCCCGCGGTGGAAGGTCGCTGCCGACTGGTTGGCGCGCTCGAAGACGACGGCCGTGCTGCCCAGCGACGGCGCGTCGACAGCGATCCTCACTGAACCTCCCGCCAGATGGCCAGGTTGGCCTCGGCGGCGCCGCGGTAGTTGCCCTGCGCGACGTGCAGTGCCTCGCGCATCTCGCCGAGCGCGCGTCGCATGTCGGCGTACGCCGCGACCCAGCGGCGGTGGGCCACGAGGTGAGCGTCGGCCGAGAGGCCGGTGAAGCCGGTGTGCAGGTGGGTGACGCGCCAGCGCAGGTCGACCGCGACCTCGTCGAGCTCGCGCTCCACCGCGGACAGCGCCCGCACCACGTCGCCGGCCTGGCGCAGGTCGGCGCGGTAGGAGCCGCTCACCCCAGCCTCCCGGCCACCCAGGCGAGCGAGTCGGTGGCGTGGGCGTCGACCTCCTGGGCCGCGGCGTGCACCGCGGCCAGGGTCTCAGCCAGCGAGCCGAGCTCGTGCACGACGGTCTCGGAGGCGGTCAGCCAGTCGGCCCAGGCCTCGGCGAACGCGTCGGCGGCCTGACCCGACCACCCGTCGCCGAGCAGGGTGCCGACGTGGCCGCCGGCGCGACCCCGCACGGTCGCGATCAGGTCGCAGGCGCCGCGCAGGTCGGCGACCGAGGCGTGGAACTCGGGGTGCTCGATGCGGAACGTCATGGCCCGACCCTGCCCCGGATCAGGCCCGCGTGGGGCGCCGCCTAGCGATCTGTGGAGAACCCGCACACGCCACCCCTCGCGCCAAAAACGCCGGTCGCTTGGTCTGGACCGAGGGTTTCCCTCCCGCCACCCCAGGGGCAGAGTGACCAGGTCGGATGAGCAAGAGGGGGACCGACGTCATGCAGCTCTCGTGGGACGACCCACGCCTCGGGATCGCCACCGACTCGAGACGTACGGCGCGGCACCGGCTCCAGCAGTCGTGGTACCGCGAGCAGATCCTGCACGCGAAGTACGGCGAGTACCGCGTCAGTGGTGGCACGCGACCGCTGAGCAGCCTGCTCCACGCCGATGACGTCGCCGACCGGCCGGGCCTGAACTTCGTCAGCCCCGCGGCCGGGGAGTACGCCGGCACGCGGGCCGAGGAGGTGCTCGCCGAGGGCGGCCACCTCGACCGCTCGCGGCTGCAGCGCAACATGCTCTCGAGCCTGCCGATGACCTTCTCGGTGTTCGGCGAGCTGAGGAGCCAGCCGGGTCGCGGGATCAACGCCGTGAAGGCGTTCTTCGACCCCGAGGCCGTCTCGGTGCGGCTGCTGGAGTGCGAGTGGCGACCGCCCGTCGACGTGCTGGGTGACGCCTCGTCGTTCGACGCGGTCATCGTCACCGAGCGGGCCGACGGCTCGCGGCACCTGATCGCCGTCGAGACGAAGTTCACCGAGCCGTTCAACGCGACCATCTACAACAGCGAGACCTACCGCGACGTGCACGAGAGCTCGGGGTGGTTCCACCCCGAGACGGTCGCCGAGCTGGTCGGTCCGTCGACCAACCAGCTCTGGCGCCGCACCCTGCTCGCCGCGGGCTGCGTGCGCGAGCGGGTCGAGGGCGTCTCGTCGGCGAGCGTCGTGGTGCTGTGCCTGGCCGCGGACCCTGGGGCCGCGATCGCCCTCGCGGGGCTGAGCGCCGCGCTGCGCCAGCCCGAGCGCTGCCGGGTCGTGTCGTTCGAGTCCCTCGTGGCCGGCCTGCGGGAGGGGATCGACCCCGGCCCGGCGTGGGCCGACGAGTTCGCGGTGCGCTACCTCGATCCGCCGCTGATCCCCGCCGAGCTGCCCGACGTGCTGGAGGAGAGCGAGCACCCGGGCCGCTCCGCCTGAGCGCGACCTCACACCCGCTCCACGCTGCGAGGCGTTGGGTGCGTCGGTGGTGGCTGGCATGGTGGACGGGTCATGGCACAGCGCAGCACCGGAACCCCCGACACCCCCAGCACCCCGTCGACCCCCGACGGCGCGGCAGCGACCGGGTCGAAGCTCGACATCGACTGGGTCAAGACTCTCGCCGGCGCCCTGGCGGCGGTGACGACCGCGGTCCTGCTCTCGACCCTCGGCGCCGTCGGCACCCTGCTCGGTGCCGCGCTCGGCAGCGTCGCGGCCACCGTCGGCAGTGCGCTCTACGCCCAGGGCCTGGCCCGCAGCAAGGACGCGGTGCTCAAGGCCCAGGAGGCCGCGATGGCGAAGGTCGGCGTCGCCCAGGCGGAGGTACGCCGCGCCGCGCGCCGCCGCGACGAGGGTCAGGACACGCTGGCCGACGCCCACCTCGAGGCCGCCGACGAGCGCCTCGCCGAGGCCAAGGAGGAGCTCGTCGAGACGGCCGGGCCCGCAGACGGAACGGAGCCGGTCGCCCGCTGGTGGCACGGGTTGGCGTGGAAGCGCATCGCGCTGCTGGCCGCCGCCACCTTCGTCGTCGTCATGGGCGCGATCACCGTCTTCGAGAAGATCGTCGGCGAGCCGGTGTCCCAGCTCACAGGTGGCAGCAGCGGCACCCACAGCACGACGTTCGGTGGCGTCACCGGCGGCGGCCAGAGCGACGACCAGCAGGACGACGGCGGCAACGGCGGGAAGGGCGAGCAGGAGGGCTTCACCGAAGCACCCAGCGACGGCGCCTCGTCCGACGACGAGCCGACCGAGACCTCCTCGCCGACGAGCGAGCCCACGGAGGCGTCCTCGACGCCGACGCCCACGAGCACGCCGACGAGCACGCCGAGCTCGACCCCGTCGAGCGCCCCCTCGGCCACCCCGTCCAGTGCGCCGAGCTCCTCCGCCCCGAGCAGCAACCCCTCGCCCAGCGCCTCGACCTCCCCGTGAGCACGCCCGACCACCGCGGTCGGCTCGAGGCCGAGCGCCGGCGTACGACGGACCGGTTGGCACGACTGCGCGAGGACCACGACGGCTTCGTGGAGGCCTCGCGCGACTCCAACGCCGACGACGAGCACGACCCGGAGGGCGCCACCATCGCCTTCGAGCGATCGCAGGTCGAGACGCTCACCCGGCAGGCGCAGCGCCGCCTGGCCGAGGTCGAGGCGGCCCTGGTGCTGCTGGACGAGGGTGGCTACGGCGTCTGCGACGTGTGCGGGGCCGAGATCCCCGAGGAGCGCCTCGAGGCGCGGCCGACGGCCCGCACGTGTGTCTGTTGCGCCGCCTAGGGTGACCGCCATGAGACCGCACCGCCTGATCGCCGCCGTCGCGCTCGTGGCCGCCGTGCCCACTGCCCTGTGGGTGACGGCGGTCCCGGCGCAGGCGGCACCACCGATCTCCCGCACGGTGACCGACCCGGTCGACGCGACGGCCGCCTTCGACGTCACCGAGGTCGTCATGCGCGCCGCTCCGGCGGCGGGACGGTCGGCGGTCGTGGTCGTGCGGCACCCACGTGCGGTGGCGCCGGGCGACACCCTCGACGTGTGGTTCGACCTCGACGGTGACCGCGCCCCCGACCTGCACGTGAGCGGGAGCGCCTTCTCGGAGTACCGCGCCTTCGAGTCCGACGCCTTAGACGACGACGGCCGCGACGTCACCTCCCGCGGCTGCGTGCGGCTCTCGATGCAGGGCCGGACGTCGCGGGTGCGGCTGGCGCCGGACTGCGTCGGCGACCCGCGCTCGTTCTCGGTCGCGGTCCGCTCCTCGGTCGAGGGGGCCGAGCCGGAGACCGACGACTGGGTGCCTCGCCCGGAGCGGCTCACCCGCAAGGTCCTCGCCGTCGTCGTGTGAGGCGCGCGGAGGGACGACCCGTCTGACCGCGCCTGCGCCGGTTACCCGGCGCGCGTGCCCTCCCTCGCAGCCCCGCTCGCCCGCACGGCCGCGAACACCGGCGGCGTCACCCTGGCCGTCCTGGTCCGCGGCCTCGCCATCGTCCGGCACCCGCCGAAGCCGATGCACCCCCACGGTGCCGTCCGCCGGGGGCGGCTGCACCGCCGCGGCGGTCCGCGGTCGACCGGCGCGTCGTTCCTCGACCAGCCCGGCGTCGACGAGATCGTGGTCCGGGAGTCGCGGGCCGTCGGCCTCCCCAGCGGCTGGCCCGACGTCCACGGCCTCGCCGTGAAGGTGCCGCTCGGCGCGGCCGGTCACGCCGACCTACTGCTCTCGACCACCGGGGCCGGCCGCCTCACCCGCTACCTCCTCACCGCGACCCGGGCTCAGGAGCACGGGCTGCTCGGCACCCTCGTCCCCTTCCGCTCTCCCTCCGGAGCTGTCGTCGTCGCGGGGCGCTACCACGGACCCGCCACCGTGGAGCTGGTGTACGCCGGCCCGCGGGAGGACTGGCAGCCCTTCGCCGAGCTCGAGCTGGGCGAGCGCGAGCCCGACGACCCCGAGCTGGTCTTCGACGCCGTGCTCCACCCCCCGCCGGGCCTCGAGCAGTACGACGTCGTGCGCCGCCTCCGCGAGCCGTCGTACGCCCGGGCCCGGGCCGCGCGCGGGGCAGCGGCCCCCTGAGCACCACCCGTGGCACACTCGCGACGTGCCCGACGACTTCGTCATCGCACGGAACCCGGACCCGGACTCCACGCTGCCCTACCTGCTCCGCATCCCCCTCGCGAGCGGCGCGGTGGTGCTGAAGGCGCGTGACACCTGGCCGCGGACCAGCAAGGTCTACTGCCACCGCGCCGAGGAGTGGCCGGCCGACGCCGAGGTCGT
Source organism: Nocardioides flavescens (assembly GCF_009823805.1). Taxonomy (GTDB): domain Bacteria; phylum Actinomycetota; class Actinomycetes; order Propionibacteriales; family Nocardioidaceae; genus Nocardioides; species Nocardioides flavescens. The sequence goes on from NZ_WUEK01000016.1 coordinate 43,376, forward strand.
CGAGCGGGTCGGGGTGCGCAGCTGCACGCGCCGCGGGGCCTCCATCGACCTCGTGCTCGACCGCGGTCGGGAGAACCGCTCGCAGCTCGTCTTCGCCCAGGCGAAGGGCCGTCCGGTCATCTTCTGGCAGAGCGCCCGCACGACGCGCCAGGCCCGCCCCGCGGTCGCCGTACCCACTGCGCGGCCCTCGGGGATCGTCGACCTCGAGGTCACCGTCGACACCCACGAGCGCTACCCGTGGACCTTCTCCGACCGGCAGGCGACCGTGCGCCGCGGGGCGCTCGCGTGCGGCGACTACGGCGTGGTCCGCGACGACCGGCTCCTCGCCGTGGTCGAGCGCAAGAGCCTCGCCGACCTCGCCTCCTCACTGAGCTCGGGCAAGCTGCGCTACCAGCTCGGCGAGCTCGCCAGCGTGCCGCGAGCGGCCGTCGTGGTCGAGGAGAGGTACGCCGAGGTCTTCCGCCACGAGCACGTGCGCGCCTCGGTCTTCGCCGACGGTCTGGCCGAGTGCCAGGTCCGCTGGCCGAGCGTGCCGATCGTGTTCTGCGAGACCCGCAAGCTCGCCCAGGAGTGGGCCTTCCGCTTCCTCGGGGCGGCTCTGCGCGCCCACCTCGACGACGAGGGCGGGGCCGCCCGCGTCGAGGAGCTGGTCGCGGCCGGCCCGCTGGCGCCCGTGTCGCCGGCGACGGGGCCGAGCGCGGCCGAGCTGCGTGTCTGGGCGGCGGCCCACGGGTTCGAGGTGTCCGCGAAGGGACGCGTGCCGGCGGCCGTGCGGGCTGCCTACGATGCCGCCCTCGCGAGCGCGACGGAGGGCTCGTAACCTTGGGTGAGTGGCCGAGGAGTACTGCGAGCTGTGTGACCTCCCGCTGAGCACCTGTGTGCACGGCATGCCGAAGGCACCGCCCGAGCCGCCGCCCACGCCCCGCACGCAGCGCACCCCGCGCGCCACGGTCCGCACCAGCACGGTCGGCGGGGACTCCTCGACGACGTCGGCGCGCACGACCTCCACCCGCACCCCGGCCGCGCCTGCGCGACCGCCGAGCAAGGTCACCGACCAGGCGGCGTTCCGCCCTCACATCGTGCGGATCCTGAAGGCCGAGGGCAGCCTCGAGACCGAGGACATGCTCCTCGAGCTCGAGATGGCCATGGAGGACGAGCTGCGCGAGCGCGACCGCCAGACCTCGCCCACCGGAGAGGTGCGCTGGCACACCACGGCCCGCAAGGAGCGCAAGGCGATGATCGACGCCGGGCTCATGGTCGAGGGCCGGGGCGTGTGGGAGCTGACGTCCGCCGGGCAGTCGGTCGACTACTGAGCGGGCCTCACCACAGCCTGCCGCGGCCGGGTTCGTAGACCTCGATCTCCGCGCCCAGCTGCGCGCCGAGCCGCAGGTCGAGGTCGTCACCCGACCAGAAGCTCCCGGGGTCGTAGGCGTTGGTCGGGCGGTCGGCGTCGAGCAGCCCCATGGCGACGTACGCCGACGCGACCACCTCGGCGCAGTAGGCCAGCTCGGTCGGTGCCTGGCGCCGCAGGCGGCCCCGCGCCACGCGACCGACGAGGCCCAGCGTCGAGGGGAACGGCAGCCCGTCCATGCGCGCCACGGTCTGCAGCAGCGCGTCCTCCATCGCCGGGGTGACGTCGACCGAGAGCTGGCGCAGCCAGCCGCGCTGCTCGTAGCGGCCCGTCCACTGCCCCACCGCCTGGCGCAGGTCGTGCAGCTGCACCCCGCGCTGGTGCTTGCCGGCCCACACGTCAGGAAGCCCCTTGCCGAGCTCGGCGTGCCACATCAGCGGCGGCAGGTCGTCGATGACGACCGCCATGCCGACGTGGTTGACCGGGGCGTTGGTGAGGGTGCGGATCGCGTGGTCGGCGACCGAGCGCCCCCGGAACAGCCACAGGTCACCGGTGCGGGTCAGCTCGCACGCCTCGTCCAGCGTCAGACGGGAGGCAGTCATGGCACGATCATGGCGTGCGCCTGTGGAAGTGGCTGGGACTGGCCGGACTCGCCGGGGTCGCGGCCACCGGGGTCGTCGTCGCCCGCGACCAGCGCCGACGCACCCAGCTGAGCCCCGACGAGGTGCGAGAGCGCCTGCACGAGCGGGTCCGGGCCGCCGGTGTCGGTGGTCCCTCGTAGCGTCCCCGACATGGAGCTGAGCGACGCCTGCGCGATGGCGGAGCACCTGCTGGAGGTGCACGGGCTGGGGGAGTGGAGCGTCTTCTTCGACGGCGCCAAGCGGCGTGCCGGCATCTGCCGCTACGCCGAGCGTGTGATCGGGCTGAGCGCTCCGCTCACGGTGGTCCACACCGTCGACGAGGTCCGCGACACCGTCCTGCACGAGATCGCGCACGCCCTGGCCGGCCCGCGCCACGGGCACGACGCCCACTGGCGCGCCATCGCGGTCTCGATCGGCTGCTCCGGTCAGCGCTGCGTCTCGCCCGACGCCCCCACCGCCCCGGCGGCCTGGCTGGGGGTCTGCCCGGGCGGCCACACCGTGGAGCGGCACCGCCGACCCGAGCGGGTGATGACGTGCGGGCGCTGCTCACGCGGCTTCGACCTTCGCCACGTCTACTCCTGGACCCACCACGGCCGCCCCGCGGTCCTCCACCCCAATTACGAGGCCGAGCTCGCGCGCCTGCGCGAGGGTCGCCGGGTCGTGCTGCTGCCCGTCGGGGCACGTGCCCGCGTCGTCGTCGAGGGGGAGCACCACGGCACCGTCGGACGCGTCGCCAAGCGCGGTCGCACGTCGTACCACCTCGAGGCGGGGCGGGTCGTGCTGCGCGTGCCGTTCGCCTGGGTCGAGCCGGTGCCATGACTTTCCTGTCGTCCCGGCCGTGACCTCCGCCGAGGAGGCTCGTTGTCCAGGTCAACGGCACGGTGTCCTCGGCGGTGAGCCCGCCATCGGGGAGGGCCGGACCAGGCGTCGCCGACCTCGTCCCGGGAGAGGTCGAGGCGCTGGCCACGGCCCCGGGTCCTCCGTCGGGGACACCGTCGTCGTTCCCCTTGAGCCTGACCGCTGTCAGGTACGACGTTGCGTCGGTCACCTCGCGGGTACTGCCCGCGCGTGAGCGGACTCGACCACCCTGTCGTCGTCATGGGCGTCTCCGGCTCGGGCAAGTCCACGGTCGGCGCTGCGCTGGCCGGTCGGATGCGCGTCCCGTTCGAGGACGCCGACGACCTGCACCCCCAGGCCAACATCGACAAGATGAGCCGCGGTGAGCCGCTCGACGACTCCGACCGCTTCCCGTGGCTCGAGAAGATCGGCGAGTGGCTGGTGGCCCACGCCGACGGCGGGGTCATCGCCTGCTCGGCGCTCAAGCGCCGCTACCGCGACCAGTTGCGCCACCACTGCTCCGAGGTGGTCTTCCTGCACCTCGAGGGCGGCCGTGACCTCATCGAGAGGCGTCAGGCCAGCCGGCCCGGGCACTTCATGCCGAGCTCGCTGCTGACCTCGCAGTTCTCGACCCTGGAACCGCTCGCCCCCGACGAGCGCGGCGTCGTCGTCGACGTCGGCAGCAGCGTCGACCAGATCGTCGAGGAGTACGTGCGCCAGGCCCGACTGGAGGAGGACTCGTGAGCATCGCCCAGTCCGTGTCCGCGGTCCTGCCGGCCGTCGTCACCGCCGCCGAGGAGCTGCCCGAGCCGGTCGCCCCCGGCTGGCAGCTGCTGACCGGCACCCTGGTGGCGATCGCGCTGCTGGTCCTGCTCATCACCGTGCTCAAGCTCAACCCGTTCCTCGCGCTGATCCTGGGTGCGCTGACGGTCGGCATCATCGCCGGCGAGAACCTGCTGACCGTCCTCGACTCCTTCAGCGCAGGCTTCGGCGACACCGCCGCGGGCGTCGGCGTGCTGATCGCGCTGGGTGCGATGTTCGCCAAGCTGCTGGCCGACTCCGGAGGTGCGGACCAGGTAGTCGACACGATCGTCGGCCGGGCCTCCGGGCGCGGGCTGCCGTGGGCCATGGCGGCCGTCGGCGCGATCATCGGGCTGCCGATGTTCTTCGAGATCGGCGTCGTGCTCCTGATGCCGGTGATCTACCTCGTCGCGCGCCGCGCCCAGGTCTCGCTGATCACGGTCGGGCTGCCGGCGCTGGCCGGCCTCTCCGCGATGCACGGTTTCGTGCCGCCCCACCCCGGCCCCGTCACCGCGATCGACCTCGTCGGCGCCGACCTCGGGGTCACGCTCGGGCTCGGTCTCCTCGTCGCGGTGCCGACCGTCGTCGTCGCCGGTCCGCTGTACGGCGCGATCGCGGGCCGGTGGGTCCACGTGCCCGCCCCTGACACGTTCGACGAGGGGCGCGAGGAGCGACCCGTCGACCAGCGTCCGTCGTTCGGCGCGACGATCGGCACGATCCTGCTGCCGGTCGTCCTGATGCTGGCCAAGTCGGTCGCCGACATCGTCATCGACGACGACGGCAGCGTCGTGCAGCAGACCTTCGACGTCGTCGGCGAGCCGTTCGTGGCCCTGCTCATCGGTGTCCTGGTGGCCATGTGGACCTTCGGGATCGGCGTCGGCATGGACCGCTCGAAGCTGTCCGACACCATCACCTCCTCGCTGCCGCCGATCGCCGGCATCCTGCTGATCGTGTCGGCGGGTGGCGGGTTCAAGCAGGTGCTCGTCGACAGCGGGGTCGGCACCCTGCTCGCCGACTGGGCCCGCGAGGCCGACATCTCGGTGCTGCTGCTCTCCTGGTCGCTCGCCGTTCTGATTCGCCTGGCCACGGGCTCGGCGACGATCGCGACCATCACCGCGTCCTCGCTCGTGCTCGACCTGGTCGCCGACCTGCCGACCGCCGAGGTGTCGCTCGTGGTGCTCGCGGTCGGCGCCGGGTCGGTCTTCTTCTCGCACGTCAACGACGCGGGGTTCTGGCTCGTGAACCAGTACTTCCGCCTCACCGTCGGCCAGACCATCAAGACCTGGTCGCTCATGGAGACGGTGCTGTCGGTGTCCGGTCTCGTCTTCGTGCTGCTGCTGTCGCTGGTCGTCTAGGCACGCCCGAGGCCCGCCGGTGGTTGAGGAAGGACGAAGTCCTGTCTCGAAACCACGCCAGGACGTCCCGGGAGTCTCCACAGGCGCGCCCGTCCCGAGGGTTCTCCACACCCCGGGGCCGACGGGAGCCAGGGGCCGCATCCCGCGACGAGACTGAGGTCGTCCGCTTCCGCAGGAGGGCCTCATGCACGACCACGACGCACCCGTCCCGGCGCTCCGGGTCGACCCGCCGCTGACCGCCACCGAGATCGAGCTGCTGGCCGGCCTGGCAGGCTGGCGCGGCGCCGTACGCCGCGTCCTGCCGCCGCAGCCGACCCCGCGCTCGCCATGGGTGCCGTGCCGCGACGGGTGCTGCCTGCGGCTGGCGCGGCGGCACCGTGAGGAGCCTGCGGCGTGGCTGCGCTGGCTCGTCCGGGAGGTGCTGGACCCCCGAGCGGCACCCGCGCTGCGACGGGCAGGCCGTCTCGGGCTCGCGGGCGGTCACGCGGTCGGTGGCGAGATCCCGCTGGCCGCCGGCACCGGGGCGCGACTGGTCGTACGGGCCAACCGGGTCCACGAGGTCCCCGGGGCGGCAGCCTCGGCGGCGCGGTCGACCACGAGGCGAGCGGAGGTGAGGAGCAGGGACGACGACCCGCCCGCGTGAGACCCGGGTCCCGGGTCAGGAGACCGAGCGGTAGACCTCGACGGTCCGCTCGGCGATCGCCGCCCAGCTGAACGAGTCGATGGCCCGCTGCCGGCCCGCCCTGCCCAGCGACTCGGCGAGCGCCGGATCGGTGACGACCTCGGTGAGGGTGCGCGCGAAGTCGGCGACGTAGCGCTCCGGGTCGAGCGGGGTGCCGGTGCCGTCGGTCGCCTGCTCGATCGGCACGAGCCGCCCGGTGGCGGCCGGGCCGTCGGCACCGAGGCCGGTGTGCGGGTCCACCACGACCTCCGGGATGCCGCCGGTGGCTGTGGCGACGACCGCCGTCTCGCAGGCCATCGCCTCGAGGTTGACGATGCCCAGTGGCTCGTAGATCGAGGGGCAGGCGAAGACGGTGGCCGCGGTCAGCAGCGCGACGACGTCGGCGCGGGGGAGCATGTCGCGGATCCAGACGACGCCCTGGCGGGTGGCGCGCAGGCCGTCGACGAGCGCGACGACCTCGGCCTCGATCTCGGGGGTGTCGGGGGCACCGGCGCACAGCACGACCTGAACGTCGTCGGGCAGCTCGGCGACGGCACGCAGGAAGAGCGGCAGTCCCTTCTGGCGCGTGATGCGACCGACGAACACGACCGAGGGGCGGTCCGGGTCGACGCCGAGGGCCCGGACCCGGTCGGCGTCGTGGACCGGCGACCACAGCTCGGTGTCGATGCCGTTGTGCACGGTGTGGACGCGGGCGGGGTCGACGGCGGGGTAGGAGCGCAGCACGTCGTCGCGCATGGCGGCCGAGACGGCAATGACGGCGGCGGCGGCCTCGTAGGCGGTGCGCTCGACCCACGACGAGACGGCGTACCCTCCGCCGAGCTGCTCGGCCTTCCACGGACGCATCGGCTCGAGGGAGTGGGCGGTGACGACGTGCGGCACCCCGTGCAGCAAGGAGGCGAGGTGGCCGGCCATGTTGGCGTACCACGTGTGGGAGTGCACCAGGTCGGTGCCGGCGCAGCCGTCGGCGATGGCGAGGTCGACGCCGAGCGTCTTCAGCGCCCCGTTGGCGGCGCTCAGCTCGGCGAGGTCGGCGTACGACGCCGTGCCCTCCTCCGCGCGCGGGGCCCCGAAGGCGTGGACCCGCGTGGTGAGGTCGTCGCGGGCCCGCAGTGCCCGCACCAGCTCGGCGACGTGGACCCCCGCTCCGCCGTAGATCTCGGGCGGGTACTCCTTGCTGAGGACGTCGACGCGCACGGGCCGAACCTACCGCGTCCCCTCGCGTCGCGAGCCGGTCGAGGACACGCACGAGAAGAGTCCCGATCAAGGGCTGACCTGGGTGGACGCGCCGACTAGGTTGGCGCCATGACCGTCAAGCGACCACGGGTGCTCGCGATCGTCCTCGCCGGTGGGGAGGGCAAGCGGCTGATGCCGCTGACCGCCGACCGGGCCAAGCCGGCCGTGCCGTTCGCGGGCATCTACCGGCTGATCGACTTCGCGCTCTCCAACGTCGTGAACTCGGGCTACCTGCAGGTCGTCGTGCTCACGCAGTACAAGTCCCACAGCCTCGACCGGCACGTGACCCAGACCTGGCGGATGTCGACGCTGCTCGGCAACTACGTCACCCCGGTGCCCGCGCAGCAGCGGGTCGGCAAGCACTGGTACCTCGGCAGCGCCGACGCGATCTTCCAGTCGCTCAACCTCATCCGCGACGCCAAGCCCGACATCGTGGTGGTCGTCGGCGCCGACCACGTCTACCGGATGGACTTCTCCCAGATGGTCGAGCAGCACGTCGAGAGCGGCGCGGCGTGCACCGTCGCCGCGATCCGGCAGCCGATCTCGCTCGCCGACCAGTTCGGCGTCATCGACGTCGAGCCGGAGCAGCCCTCGCGCATCCGGGAGTTCCTCGAGAAGCCGACCGACCCGGTCGGGCTCCCCGACAACCCCGACGAGGTGCTGGCCTCGATGGGCAACTACGTCTTCGACGCCGACGCCCTGGTCGAGGCGGTGACCCGCGACGCGACCACCGACGGCTCCAAGCACGACATGGGTGGCGACATCGTGCCGTCGTTCGTGCGACGGGCCCAGGCCGGCGTCTACGACTACAAGGACAACGTCGTGCCGGGCGCGACGGACCGCGACAAGGGCTACTGGCGCGACGTCGGGACGATGAGCTCCTACATGGCCGCCCACATGGACGTCGTCTCGCCGCTGCCGATCTTCAACCTCTACAACTTCGACTGGCCGATCTACACCTCCTACGGCCCTCAGCCGCCCGCCAAGCTCGTCTCCGACGGTGAGCACGGTGCCGTCGTCGACCAGGCCGTGCTCTCGCCCGGGGTGGTCGTCAGCGGCGGCACGGTGGTCCGCTCGGTCCTCTCCCCGGCGGTGCGCGTGCAGGCCGGCGCGCACGTCGAGGGCGCGGTGCTCATGAACGGCGTGCAGATCGGAGCCGGCGCCGTCGTCCGCAACGCCATCCTCGACAAGAACGTCGTCATCCCGCCCGGCGCCCAGGTCGGAGTCGACCCGGCGGCCGACGCCGCCCGGGGCTTCTTCGTCGAGGACGGGCTGACCGTGCTCGGCAAGGACCAGGTCTTCCCCTAGGGCGCGTTGATGAATCCCACGCAGTCGCCCGCGCGGCGTCGCATCGGACCTGGACTGCGTTGTCGTCGCCCGCCGTGGCGCCGCCACGGCGGGCTCCTCCGCCTTGCCAGCTCCGCGCGACCTCACGCCTGCTCCTACGGGGTATTGATCAACACACCCTCGGACTGAGTCCCAGCCAGGTGTCAGCCGGGCAGGACCCCCGCCGCGCGGGCGGGGGCGGCGTACGCCGTGGCGAGGGAGTCGACGGTCTCGTGGGCGTTGAGTCCGCTGGGGTTGGGCACGACCCAGAGCTCGGCGCCGCCGAGGGTCTCGTCCTGGCGGCCCAGCACGGCGCGGCGTCGCCCGAACGCCGTGCGGAAGGCCGTGATGCCGGCGACCGCCACCACCCGGGGCCGGGTGCGCTCGACCAGGGCGACCAGGGCCTCGCCGCCCTCGCGCAGCTCCGCGTCGCTGAGCTCGTCGGCCCGCGCGGTCGCGCGCCGCGCCAGGTTGGTGATGCCCAGTCCGCGCTCGAGCAGGTGGCGGCGGTCGTCGTCGTCCATCCCGGCCGCCGGGTCGATGCGGCGCTCGATGATCCCGGCCCGCAGCAGGGCGGGGTAGAACCGGTTGACCGGGTGCGCGAAGTGGGTCTGCGTCGCGGCGGTCCACAGCCCCGGGTTGATCCCGACGAACAGCAGCCGCAGGGGCGAGTCGCCGTTCGGCCCGGGTGGCGGCAGCAGGTCGGGGACGACGGCGTCGCGGAAGGCCTGGAGCTCGGCCTTGGAGAACCTGGGCACCCCGCCAGCCTGCCCGACCGCGCCGGGCGGAACCCAGCCGTCGCGGCTCGCGTCTCACCCGGCATGCGACGTCTGGTCCTCGGCTGCGCGCTCGCCGTCTGCTCGGTCCTCCTCGCCGCGTGCGGTGACGTGGGCTCGTCCTCGTCCGAGCCCGCGTCACGGTCTGCTGCCTCGTCCCCTGCCACGTCCACGCCTAGTCCCACCGCGTCCCCCACGGCCACCGACGGTCCCGTCGAGCACCGGCTCGTGGCGATGCTGACCGAGACCTCCGTCGGCGGTGAGGTCGGGCGCGGGGCCGTGCTGAGCGACGAGGCCGCTGTGACGGCGTACGCGGACGGGTTCACGAGCCCGGTGATGGGCGAGCGCCTGCGCGCGGCGTACGACGCGGCCGAGGTGCCGACCGGGTCGGTGCTCTACGCCGCGGTCGTCTCGGTGGGGTGCGACGCGCCGACCGAGGTCACCGTCGCCGCCGGCCCGGACGGGCTCGACGTCGAGGCGGTCCCGGTGGCCGCACCGCAGCAGGAGTGCTTCGCCCCGATGACCACCGTCGCGCTCGTCGAGGTGCCGGCGCAGGTGCTCTGACCGTGCTCTGACTGTGCTCTGACTGTGCGCTGAGCGGTGGGGCGACCCGGCGACACCATCGAGGGTCACCATCTAGGGTCACGGCGTGCCGGTGTGGAACACCTTCATCGAGGGTGACAACCTCGACGTGCTGCCGCAGCTGGCTGCGGAGGGGTTCTGCGCCGACCTGGTCTACCTCGACCCGCCGTACAACACCGGCCACGCCTTCGCCTACCGCGACGACCTCCGCGGCGCGGCCGGGCAGAGCCGCCACGACGCGTGGGTGGGGTTCATGCGGCCGCGGCTGGTCGCCGGCCGCGAGCTGATGGCCGAGTCGGGGGCGGTCTTCGTCAGCATCGACGACCACGAGGTGGCGCACCTGCGGCTGCTGATGGACGAGGTGTTCGGCGAGCAGAACTTCCTCGCGCAGGTCGTCGTCAACCTCAACCCGAAGGGCCGTCAGCTCGGCGGTGGCTTCGCCACCAGCCACGAGTACGTCCTCGTCTACGCCCGCGACGCGCGGAGCTGTGTGCTCGACGCCCGCAGCGCGGAGACGGTCGACGAGGCGGACTTCCCCCTCGTCGGAGACGACGGTCTGCGCTACCGGCACCTGCCGCTGCGCAACACCAACAAGCGGTTCAACCCGGTCACCTCCCCGACGCTGCACTACCCGTTGTACGGCGACCCGGGCTCGGGTCGGGTGAGCGCCGAGCCGTTCGAGGGCGGCGTCGAGATCGTCCCCGTCTTCGGCGACGGCCGGCCGGCGGTGTGGCGGTGGAGCCGGCCGATGGTGGAGCAACGCTCCGCCGACCTGGTCTGCCGCCCGGTCCGCGGCCGGAGCGGAGCACGTGTCGACGTGCTGCAGAAGGACTGGCTGCACCGCGACGCGCGCGGCGCGCGCCGCAAGAAGCTGCGCACGATCTGGCTGGCCGAGGAGATCGGCTCCACCGACACCGCGGTCGCGGAGCTGAAGGCGCTCGTGGGACACGTCTTCGAGACACCCAAGCCGACGGGGCTGCTGCGGCGCATCGTCGCGACGATGCCCGACGACGCGGTCGTGCTCGACTTCTTCGCGGGCAGCGGCACCACCGGGCACGCCGTCGCGCAGCTCAACGCCGCGGATGGTGGCACCCGGCAGTGCGTCAGCGTCGACGTGCCCGCACCCACCCGGCTCGGTTCCAACGCCCACGCTGCGGGGCTGCTCACCGTCGCCGACGTGACCCGCGCCCGCCTGCGCGCCGTCGCGGCGGCGTGCGGCGGCGGGTTGGTGGAGCGGGTCGTCGGGACCCCCTAGGAGTCTCCTAGGCCACCCCGGCTGCCTTCTCGAGGGCGTCGATCTCCCCGTCGAGGTGGGCGATGAAGCGCTGCAGGCGCGGCACTGTGCGGCGGCAGCCTGTGAGACCGAAGGCGAGCCGGCCGTCGTAGGACGTGCAGGTGATGTTGAGGCCCATCCCGTTGATGGGGATCGACAGCGGGTAGGTGCCGACCAGGCGCGCGCCGTTCCAGTAGTGGGTGGTGCGGGGGCCGGGGACGTTGCTGATGATGAGGTTGTAGGGCGGGCGGACGATGCCCTGCATCCGCAGCAGCGGGCCGAGGATCGCCGGGGTCTGGCCGATCGCGCTCATCGCGACGATCTGCACCGGCGTCATCGACGACAGTGCCTCCTTGCCGTCCTTCATCGAGTGGTGGATCGCGGTGAGGCGGCTGGCCGGGTCGCTGCGGTCGGTGGCGAGCTGGCACATCACCGCGCCGACGGCGTTGCCGCCCTCGGCCGAGGCGAGCCCCGACTTCTTGGCGTTGAGGCCCACCGGGACCATCGCGACGAGCGGTGCGTCGGGCAGGGCGTCGAGCTCCTCGAGGTAGCGGCGCACCGCGCCGCTGCACATCGCGAGGACGACGTCGTTGAGGGTGGTGTCGGTGGCCTTGCCGATGGCGCGCAGCCGCTCGATCGGCCAGTCCTGGGCGGCGAAGCGCCGTGAGCCCGTGATGCGCTGGTTGAACATCGTGCGCGGGGCGTAGAGGGACACGGCCGAGGTCTCGTTGCGCAGCCCCTTGGTCAGGGTCTTGACCAGGGCGCCCGGCAGCCCGGCGGCCTCCGCGGTGATGCCGAGCGCCGCGCGCAGCGCGGTCGCAGAGACGTCGGAGAGCGAGATCTCGGGGGCCGGCTTGCGTCGCCGCGGGCTCCGCGCGGCCCAGGGCGCGCCCATCCCGCGCTTGTCCGGGTCGGTCGTCAGCACGCTCTGGAGCAGGCGCATCGCGGAGACACCGTCGACGAGGGCGTGGTGGGTCTTGGTGTACATCGCGACCCGGCCGTCGCGCAGTCCCTCGATCACGTGGGCCTCCCACAGCGGGCGCTCCCAGGCGAGGCGGGTGCTGTGCAGGCGCCCGCACAGCTCGAGCAGCTCACGGATGCGGCCCGGCTTGGGCAGCGCGCTGTGGCGCACGTGGTGCTCGATGTCGAACTGCTCGTCCTCCTTCCACACCAGCTGGCCGGCCGTGCGCGCCGAGCGGTGGGGGTGCTTGAGGAACAGCGGGGCGATCTCCTCGACGTCACGCATCTGCTCGTACATCTCGCGCACGTAGTTGCGGCCTGCGCCCTCGGGCTTCTCGAACAGCTGCAGGCCCCCGACGTGCATCGGCATGCTGCGGTTCTCCGCCAGCAGGAACGCCGTCGCCGTCGGGTCGATCGGAGTGACCACACTTCCCCCTCGTGGTGGTGCGGTCCGGTGAAGGGGTCCGCGTGCAACGTCCTCGGTCGCGGCGCGACCACCCGATCCTCCTGCCCGAGTGACCCGCGCCACAACCCTGTCAGTGCCCAACGATCCGGACCGGCAGACGTCTCGGCCGGTGCCGCGTCGCGCAGGTCACGTCCACGAACCGTCCACAGGTGCGCGCTGCCGCCGGTCCCTCCACAGGCGGCGCCCGAGGCGGCCCGGACCGTCCGCCCCAGACCTAGCGTCAGAGCCGTGAACCGACCCGTGCTGCTCGTCCCGTCGCTCGTCCTGACCGCCCTCGTGCTCTGGGGCGCGGCCGCACCACCCGCGACGGCGACGTGGGCGCCGCCGCCGGTCGATCCCGCCCCCGGGGGGCCACTGCTGGGGGTCGGTCGGTGAGCGCCCCTGCGCGGGCCTCGCCGGTCTGGCACGATCCAGACCATGGAGCGCGGCCTGCTCGACCCGGAGCAGTTCGACCGGCTCTGGTCGCGCGGGCGCACCTCGGCACGCACCGCCCTGCGCACCGGCCTGGGACGGTTCGGCGACAAGCGGTGGCAGATCCTGCAGTGCGCCATCGCTGCGGGTGTCGCCTGGCTGATCGCCGCCGACCTCCTCGGGCACCCCAAGCCGTTCTTCGCTCCGGTCGCGGCGGTCGTCAGCCTCGGCACGTCGTACGGCCAGCGGTTGCGGCGGGTCGTGGAGGTGACCCTGGGGGTCGCGGTCGGGGTGTTCCTGGCCGACCTGCTCGTCGCCGGCATCGGCTCGGGGTGGTGGCAGCTGAGCCTCATCGTCGCCCTGTCGATGTCGATCGCCTTCGTCCTCGACGGGGGCCAGCTGTTCGTGACGCAGGCGGCGGTGCAGTCGATCGTGATCGCCTCGCTCGTGCCGGCGCCCTCCCAGGCCTTCGTGCGGTGGAGCGACGCCGTGGTCGGAGGGCTGGTCGCCCTCGTGGCCGCGACCCTGGTGCCGGCCGCCCCGCTGCGGCGTCCTCGCGAGCAGGCAGCGAAGGTCGTGCGCAAGATCGCCGAGCTGCTGCGCGCCGCCGGCGAGGTGATGGTCGACGGCGAGGCGCGCCGCGGGATGGCGCTGCTGGCCGACGCCCGCGCGACCGACAGCCTGATCCGTGAGCTCCAGGACGCCGCCGACGAGGGCATGGCCGTCGTCGAGTCCTCACCGTTCCGGATCCGGCACCGGCCGGGCATCCGGCGGATGGCCGACCTCGTCGAGCCGCTGGACCGGGCGCTGCGCAGCACCCGTGTGCTCGTGCGCCAGACCGCGGTCGCGGCCTACCACGGACGCGAGGTGCCGAAGTCCTACAGCCTGCTGGCGATCGACCTCGCCGACGCCGCCGACCAGGTCGCCGACGAGCTCGAGGCCAACCGGATGGCGGTCGGCGCGCGCGAGGCGCTGCTGGCGGTGGGGGAGGCCTCCGGGCTCGTCGAGCGGGCCTCGGCGATGACGGCCGAGACGCTGCTCGTGCAGCTGCGCTCGGTCACCGTCGACCTGCTGCTGCTCACCGGCATGACGCAGATCGAGTCCACCGAGGCGTTGCCGCCACCGCCGGACTGGGACGGCCCCCGGGAGTCGGATGGCTGACGCCGTCGAGCCCGCCGGGCCGCCGGACGTCGGGCAAGGCGTCGGGCACTGGGTGCTGCACGTCGACCTCGACCAGTTCCTGGCCGCGGTCGAGGTGCTGCGGCGCCCCGAGCTCGCCGGTCTCCCGGTGGTCGTCGGCGGCGACGGCGACCCGACCAAGCGTGGCGTCGTCTCGACCGCGTCCTACGAGGCACGGGCCCACGGCGTCGGCTCCGGCATGCCGCTGCGGATCGCGGCACGCAAGTGCCCCGAGGCGGTGTTCCTGCCGGTCGACCGGCCGGCCTACGACGCCGCGTCAGCCGAGGTGATGGCGACGCTGCGCGCGCTCGAGTGGGACGGGCACCCCGTCGTCGTCGAGGTCCTGGGGTGGGACGAGGCGTTCGTCGCCGCGGCCGCGCGACCCGCCGACGCAACGACGGGTGCCGCGACCCGCGGCGCGTCGTACATCGGTCGCGGCCGCCCGTGGGCCGGTGCCGACGACGCACACGGACTGACACCGGTGGTGGAGGCGGGGCAGGGGAGCCTCCCACCCGTGATCCCCGAGGGGAAGGGGGCCCTGGGAGGGTCTCGTCCGGGCCCCGGCTCGCCCACCGACCCGCGGGTCTTCGCGGCGCTGATCCGGGAGCGGGTGCTGGAGGCGACGCAGCTCCACTGCTCGGTGGGGATCGGCGACAACAAGCTGCGGGCGAAGATCGCGACGGAGTTCGGCAAGCCGCGGGGCAGTTTCGTGCTGACGGCGCAGAACTGGTCGGAGGTCATAGGAGAGCGCCCGACGCGGGCGCTGTGGGGAGTGGGGTCGAAGACCGCGAGGAAGCTGGCCGCGCTGGGCATCGAGACCGTCGACCAGCTGGCCCGCAGTGACGTGCGGGTGCTGGCGGCGGAGCTGGGCCCGACGATGGGGCCGTGGTACCACCGGCTCGGGCGCGGGGCCGGCGACAGCGTGGTGAGCGGCGAGCCCTACGTGCCGCGGGCGCACGGGCGGGAGACGACCTTCCAGACCGACCTCGAGGACTGGGTCGAGGTCGCCGCCGAGGTGAGGGCGCTGACCGAGCGGGTCAAGGCCGACATCGACGCGGAGGGCCGGTCGGCGGCGCGGGTCGGGCTCAAGCTGCGCTACCGCCCGTTCTCCACCGTCACCCGCAGCCTCACGCTGCCGGAGCCGACGACCGACCTCGCGACGCTGCAGACCGCAGCGGTCAGCCTGCTCGAGCGCGTCGAGCAGGACCGGGCGGTGCGGCTGCTCGGGGTGCGCCTGGAGATGGTGCCCCCGCCCGGCGGCTACTGAGCACCGCCGGTCAGGGCTCAGCGGCCGAGCGAGTCCCGCAGCTCCCGCACGACGGAGTCGACGACGGCGACGAGGTCGCCGTCGGTGGCGGCCGCGACCGCCCGCTGGCGCTGGTACGACGCCCCGCGGGTCGCGATCTCGAGGACCGAGGCGAGCTCGGCGGAGCAGCCGAGGCGCTCGGCGACCGGCTCGAGGCGCGCGACGAGGTCGGCGAGGTCGTCGAGGACGAGCCGCTCGGAGGAGTCGGCGTCGAGGATGACGATGGCCTCGAGGCCGTAGCGCGCGGCGCGCCACTTGTTCTCCTGCACGTGCCACGGTGGCAGCACGGGCAGGGGCTCGCCCGCGGCGAGGCGGGTGTCGAGGTCGACGACCAGGCAGTGCATCAGGGCGACGAGGGCGCCCAGCTCGCCGAGGGTCGAGACGCCGTCGCAGATCCGGTTCTCGAGGGTGCCGAGGTGCGGGGCGGGCCGCACGTCCCAGCGCACCTCGTTGAGCTCGTCGATGACCCCGGTGGTGACCTGGTCGCCGACGAAGGACTCGAACTCCGACCACTGCGAGAACTGGAACGGCAGCCCCGCGGTCGGCAGCTGCTGGAACATCAGCGCGCGGTTGGAGGCGTAGCCGGTGTCGACCCCGGCCCAGATCGGCGAGGACGCCGAGAGGGCCTGCAGGTGGGGGTGGTAGTTGAGCAGCGACGACAGCACCGGCATCACCCGCGCCTGCTCGGGCAGCCCGACGTGCACGTGCACGCCCCAGATGAGCATCTGCCGCCCCCACCACTGGGTGCGGTTGATGAGCTCCTCGTAGCGGTGGCCCTCGGTCAGCTGCTGCCCGGTCCACGATGCGAACGGGTGGGTGCCGCCGCCGTAGAGGTCGAGGCCGAGGTCGTCGGCCGCGGGCACGACGCCCTCGAGGGTGCGGCTGAGGTCGTCCATCGCCTCGGCCACGGTGTGGCACTTGCCGGTGACGACCTCGACGGTGTTCTTGAGCAGCTCCTTGTGCACCCGGCCCGGGTCGTCGAGGCGCGCCTTGGCCCGCGCGAACAGGTGCGCGGCGTCGTTGCGCAGGTCGCGGGTGCGCCGGTCGACCAGCGCCAGCTCCCACTCCACGCCGAGGGTGGGCTCGGGGGAGCCGTGGAAGTCGATCCGCACCGGATCAGCGTGTCACAGCGGCGAGCACGTCGAGCCAGCGCTGCGCCGTCGTCCCGTCGTACGGCGGCACGCGGCTCGTCACCGCGGACAGCACCTCGTCGCACGAGCGCCGGGCGAGGTCGACGACCTCGGGCGGGTAGCCGAAGGCCACCTGGTGCTCCTCGAACTCGTCCTCGTCGTCGACGAAGACCGTGCGGTCGAGCCGCTCGATCACGTCGAGGTCGAGGTCGACGGCCCGCACGACGGACCCGTCCCACCGCGGCACGGTCGTCATGTCGACGTAGGTCCACACGATGCCGCCGGGGCCGTGGAAGGTCGCGACGCACGGTGCGTCGGGCAGCAGGGTCACCTGGTCGTTGGTGGACACGAACGACGCCCCCGGCCGCGCCATGAGCGTGCCGGTGGGGAAGCCGATCCAGTCACCGTGCTCGTCGGAGCCGAGGTGCAGCGCCGGCATCTCCCAGTGCGGCCGCTCGCCCCACTTGGTGGTGGCGAGGCGGACCGGGGCTCCGAGGGGCAGGTCGACGGGCACCCGTCCTTCCTACCCCAGGCGGAGCACCTCGCGGGATCAGACGATCTGCGTCTTCGGCGGCAGCACCCGCTTGGAGGCGATGGCGACGACGTCCTGGTAGCGCGAGCCGAGCAGCTTGCCCATCGTGTGCAGCGCGTGGGCGTCGATGCCGACCAGCACGCGTGCCTTGTTCTTGAGGATGCCGGCGATGATGACCTCGGCGGCCCGCTCGGGGGTCATCTTGGCGAGCTTCTCGTCGAAGAACTTGGCCGTCTTCTCCTGCGACTCCTTCGCCGAGACGCGGGCGTTGCGGGCGATCGCGGTCTTGATGCCGCCGGGGTGCACCGAGGTGACGCCGACCGGGTGACCGGCGATGAGCATCTCCTCGCGCAGCGCCTCGGTCATGCCGCGCACGGCGTACTTGGTGGCGTTGTACATCGACTGTCCCGGCATCGAGACCAGCCCGAAGAGCGAGGACAGGTTGACGACGTGGCCGTCGCCGGAGGCGATGAGGTGGGGCAGGAACTCCTTGGTGCCGTGCACGACGCCCCAGAAGTTGACCCCGATGATCCAGTCGATGTCGGAGTAGTCGAGGTCGTCGAGGTCCCCCGACAGTGCGACGCCGGCGTTGTTGATCACGACGTTGACCCGGCCGAGGTCCTGCACGACGTCGAGGGCGTAGCGCTGCATCGCCCCGCGGTCGCTCACGTCGAGGCGGTCCGAGCGCACGCGGCGCACGCCAGCCCGCTCGACCAGCGAGACGGTCTCGGCGAGTCCGGCCTCGTCGACGTCGGAGAGGGCGAGCAGCGAGCCGCGGCGGGCCAGGTCGAGGGCGAGGGCGCGGCCGATGCCGGAGCCGGCGCCGGTGATCACGACCACCTTGTCGTCGAGCGTCTTCATGCGGAGACAACCTCCTGGAGGGGGTGGGCGGTGGCGGGGGTGACGGCGTACGCCGAGCGGTCGAAGCGGCGGGTCTCGGCGCGGAAGGCGAACGTCGAGCGGGGCCAGAGCGTGGTGTTGCGCCCGTGCTCGTCGAGGTACCAGCTCGAGCAGCCGCCGACGTTCCAGACCGTGGGGCGCATCCGCTCCTGCAGGTCCTCGTTGTAGCTCGCGGCGGCCTCCTCGGTGACCTCGAGCGTGGCGAGGCCGTGCTCGCGCGCGGTGCGCACGGCGTCGGTGAGGTAGGCGACCTGCGACTCGATCATGAACACCATGGAGGAGTGCCCGAGGCCGGTGTTGGGGCCCACGATGAAGAACAGGTTGGGGAACTCCGGCACCGTCGCGCCCTTGTAGGCGCTCATCCCGACCTCGTCCCAGCGGGCGCGCAGCGTGCGGCCATCACGGCCGACGACGTGCTCGGCGATGGGCAGGTCGGTGGTGTAGAAGCCGGTCGCCACGATCAGCACGTCGATCTCGCGCTCGGTGCCGTCGGCGGTGACGACCGCGTTGCCGGTGACCTCGGCGATGCCGTCGGTGACGAGGTCGACGTGGGGCTGGTCGAGCGCGGGGTACCAGTCGTTGGAGAGCAGGATCCGCTTGCAGAACGGCGTGAAGTCGGGCGTCACCTTGCGGCGCAGCTCCGGGTCCTTGATGCCGCGGCGGATGTTGAGCAGGCCCAGCGCGCGCGGGGCCGCCGTGAGCGCCGGGTAGCGGACGTAGGACGGCACGTTGGACTCGCGGATCCAGTAGTCGGCGACCCGGTAGGCCTTCTGGACCCCGGGGACGTGACGCATCGCGAGCCGCTCGGCCTTGGTGTAGCGACGCGCCACGCGCGGCAGGATCCACGGCGCGGTGCGCTGGTAGACGTCGAGGTGGGCGGCCTGCTTCGCGACCTCGGGGACGAGCTGGATGGACGAGGCGCCGGTGCCGATGACCGCGACCCGCTTGCCGGTGAGGTCGACTGAGTGGTCCCACTGGGCGGAGTGGAACAGCTCGCCCTGGAACCCCTCGATCCCCTCGATGGCGGGGAGCCTCGGCGCGGAGAGCGCGCCGGCGGCGACCACGACGAACTGCGCGTCGTACGTCGCGCCGGAGGTCGTCACCCGCCAGCGCTGCGCGGCGTCGTCCCAGGCGAGGTCCTCGACGGTGGTGTCGAAGACGAACCGGTCGAGCGTGCCGGAGCGCTCCGCGACGGACTGGATGTAGTCCTGGATCTCCGGCTGCGGTGAGTAGGAGCTCGACCACTCGGGATTGGGCGCGAAGGAGAAGGAGTAGAGCTGGCTCGGGACGTCGCAGGCGGCGCCGGGGTAGGTGTTGTCGCGCCAGGTGCCGCCGACGTCGGAGCCGCGCTCGACCACGACGAAGTCGCGCTCGCCGTCCTCCTGCAGCCGGATCGCCGCGCACAGGCCGGAGAAGCCGGCGCCGACGATCAGCGTCTTGACGGTCACGGTCGCTGCGGTGCGCGTCGGTGCGGTGACGCCTGGGGAGGGTGCCATGGCACGACGGTAGTGGCGTTGTTGAACGAGCGTCAATAAGATGGTCGCGTGAGCGCCCCCACACGGTCCCGGCTCGCGCCCGACGAGCGGCGCGACCAGCTGCTCGAGCTCGGTGTCTCCCTGCTGGCCGACCGGCCGCTGGAGGCGCTGACCATCGACCTGCTCGCCGAGCAGGGCGGCATCTCGCGCGGGCTGCTCTACCACTACTTCGGCTCGAAGCAGGCCTTCCACCTGGCCGTCGTGCGCCGGGCGGCAGACGACCTGATCGCCCGCACCGCGCCCCCGGCGCACGGTGATCCGCTCGAGCGCCTGCACACCGGCACCGTCGCCTACGTCGACTACGTGCTCGCCTCCTACGACGGCTACGTCTCGCTCGTGCGCGGCGCCGCCGGCGGCAACGCCGAGCTGCGTGAGATCTACGAGGAGGTGCGCGCAGCGCTGTCCGACCGGATCTTCGACGAGGACCCCGACGGGCTCCTCGTCACCGACACCCCCGCCCACCGCCTGCTCGTGCGCGGCTGGACGGCGATGGTCGAGGAGCTCGTGCTCGCCTGGGCCGCCGACGAGCGCGCCGGCCGCGCCCGGCTCACCCGCGCCGAGCTCGACGGGCTCGTCGTCGGAGCGCTACCGGCGCTCCTCGCCGCTGCCCCCTGACGCGTGGTCGGCCGCCCGACCCTCCGCGACGAGGCGAGCGCGCTCTTCGGGTCGCAGGGCGTGCCAGGCGTGCTGGACCTCGGTCATGCCACGGTCGGCGAGGAGGCGGAGCTCCGGGTCGGCGGCGAGCTCGCGCAGGCTGAGCCGTCCTTCCAGGACCCTGCCGATCCCTTCACGGAGAGCGGCGTTCCCGGGCTCGTCCGCCAGACGGCGGCGCAGGTCGCCCAGCGAGCTGCGGAGCAGGGCCGCGGCGCGCGGGTCCCCGTCGACGAACTCCGCGATGCTGTCGGGCGAGCCGTCCGACGAGCCTTGCGACGGGCTCACGACGGATCCAGGCTCGAGCGTCCGAGGGTGTGCTGGTCCCAGGCGTCGACGTACGCGCGCGACTGCGGGCCGAGGTGCTCGGCCAGCAGCGACGGGTGCAGGCGATGGCCGGACACCGCGCTCGCCAGGGCCTCCAGGAAGCCGGTGCAGATGGCGTTGCGCATCCGCTGGTCCGAGCCAGCCAGGTGGCGCTCGACGACGGCCAGCGCCTCGCCGAACCGGTCCGGGGCGAGACGCTCGGCGCGTCGCGCGAGCGCACCGCCCACCTCCCCCAGCCAGAGCGTGGGGGCGTCGGGGTCGGGGACGGGATCGTCCCCGGCCTCGGTCATCGCCTCGCGCAGCTCGGGGACGGCGGCGAACAGCTCCCGGGCGAGGTCGTCGAGCTCGGTCATGGCACTCACTTCCCGGACAGCGCGTCCTGCAGGTCCTTGATGACGTTCTCGGCCGCGGCCCGGTCGCCCGGCGAGGCGTCCGGGTGGTTGCGCAGCCACTTCTCCAGGCGCCCGATCATCTCCTGGGCCTTCTGGGAGTGGAACGCTCCACCCACCGGCTGTCCGGTGGCCAGCTCGTGACGCACCGCGGCGGCCGTCGAGCCGCTGCCCACCTGGGCGTTGTCGCGGTAGTTCTCCCGCATCAGCTTCGTGAGGTCGGGGTCCTTGGTGCTGGGTCTGCCCATCTCCCGGCGCAGCTCGACGAGGAACTTCTCGTGCTTGGCCCGGTTGGCCGCGTCGCTGATGCGGCGGAACCGCCTGGCCAGGATCGGCACCTTGCCGGCGACCCTGGTCAGGCGCACCACCGCAGCGGCGCGGACCACGGCCTTCATCGCGGTGAAGGCGCCGATGACCTTGCGGGCCGCGGCTGCGAGGCGCCACCCCGCCACGACACCACCGGCGGCCCCAGCTCCACCGGCGGTGAAGAGGGAGCCCACCCCGGCGATCACCGCCGTGATGCCGATCTCGACGGCGAGGTCCTCCAGGATGCCGCGGACGGTCTCGCGGACCGCCTCGACCTGGGTCGCGTAGTCGTCGCACGCGTTGCCGAGGTCCTCGCAGTGCACCTTGAACTGCTCGATCTCGAGCAGCAGCCCACGGGTCACCGACGTCGCGGTGCCGACCTCGGGCGACTCCTGGCCCTCGAGCTCCGACACGGCGACGTCGAGGTACGGCGAGACCGAGGTCTGCAGCATCCGCCCGAAGTGGCGCCACGTCTCGCCGGCCCGGCGCAGCCGCGCGACGTCCGCACCCGGCCAGGTCCACCCCTCGAGGTAGTCGGTGAGCATGTCCCAGAACTTCGGGGTGCCGGGGTCGTCGCCTCCCACGGCGCTGGGCGGGGTGAAGGCGCCGACCGTGACGGTGGTGTCGGGCAACGGGTCGAACTGGCCGCCGGTGTACTCCGGCGGGGTCTTGCTGTAGCGCGAGGCGTTGTTGGCTCCGCGGTGATTGGCGCCGCTGGCCGAGGTGATGAGGGCCAGGGCGGCGAGGGCGCCGACGAGGTCGGCCGCGGCCGCCATCGTGTCGGCCGCCGCGCCGTCGTAGCCCGCGGCGAAGTCGTCGGAGGTCTTGTCGTCGCCGGCCATCTGGCCGTAGCCGGCGAGAGCGCCCTCCATTCCGGTGCAGAGCTGAGCGGCCACCTTGTTGGCCAGGGCGAAGGACTCCGCCGCGCGGTCGAACGCGGCCGGGTCGACCGTCACCATCAGTCGAGCCCCTGCCACATCGCGACGTTGCCCCGGACCGCCTGTGTGTAGTTGGTGTGGGCGACCCGGGCGGCGGCGCGCATCGCCTCGAGCGCTTCCTGCATGTCGGCCATGCCTGCCGACCACTCCTCGTGCGCCTCGCGCTGCGCGGTGGCCGTCAGTCCGGTCCAGTGGTCGTGGAGTCGGGCCACCTGCTGCTCGAGGTCGTCGGTGGCCGCCTGCAGCCGTTGGTGGCAGGTCGCGAGGTCACCGATGACGGCCTCGAGCTCGCCCGTGTCGACGTGGAAGGCGTCCGGTGCGTCGGAGCCCATCAGCCGAGCCTGTCCACGATGCGCGCCGAGACCTGGTCGAGGCTCGCCTGGGAGGCGGCGTCCTGCTCGGTCATGTCTCGGTGCACGGCGTCGAGGAGGGCGGCCATCGCCTCCAGGCCCCCCTCGACCTGGGTCGCGCCGGCCCGCCACTCCTCCCAGGCCTCGGAGAACGCCGTCGCAGCGCTGCCGGTCCAGCCGGTGCCGAGGAAGCCGGACATCGTGTTGTCGGCGTTCGCTCGCGCCTGTTGCAGCTGCTCCCGGGCGTGCTGCACGTCGCTCACCGCCTTGCGGAGGGCCTGGTGCTCCAGGTGGATGTCCACCTTCTCAGCCTTGACGCGGGTCGCGGGCGTGAAACCTCAGGCGGCGCCGATGACCTCGGCGAGCTGGTCGAGACCCCAGGAGAGGTCCTCGGGGGAGACGACGAGCGGGGGAGCGAGGCGGATGGTCGAGCCGTGGGTGTCCTTGGCGAGGACGCCGCGGGCCATGAGGGCCTCGCAGACCTCGCGGCCGGTGCCGATCGCGGGGTCGATGTCGAGCCCGGCCCACAGTCCGCGCACGCGGACCGCGAGGAGGCCGCGGCCGATCATCGACTCGAGGCGCTCGCGCAGCAGCTCGCCGAGGTCGGTGGCGCGCTGCTGGAACTCGCCGGTCTGCAGCATCCGCACGACCTCGGAGCCGACGGCGCAGGCCAGCGGGTTGCCGCCGAACGTCGAGCCGTGCTGGCCGGGCTTGAGGACGCCGAGCACGTCGCGGTCGGCGACCACGGCCGAGACGGGCACGATGCCGCCGCCGAGGGCCTTGCCGAGCACGTAGAGGTCGGGGACGACGCCCTCGTGGTCGCACGCGAAGGTGCGCCCGGTGCGGCCGAGGCCGGCCTGGATCTCGTCGGCCGCGAAGAGCACGTTGCGGGCGGTGCAGACCTCGCGCACGCCGCGCAGGTAGCCCTCCGGCGGGATCACGACGCCGCCCTCGCCCTGGATGGGCTCGATCAGCACGGCGACGGTGTGCTCGTCGATCGCGGCCGCGAGGGCCGCCAGGTCGCCGTACGGCACGGTGACGAAGCCGGGGGCGAAGGGGCCGAAGCCGTCACGGGCGTCGGGGTCGTCGGAGAAGCCGACGATGGTGGTGGTGCGACCGTGGAAGTTGCCGGAGGCGACGACGATCCTGGCCATCCCGTCGGGGACGCCCTTGACCTCGTAGCCCCACTTGCGGCAGACCTTGATGGCGGTCTCGACGGCCTCGGCGCCGGTGTTCATCGGCAGCACGAGGTCCTTGCCGCACAGGTCGCCGAGCGCGGCGGTGAAGTCGGCGAAGGTGTCGTGCACGAAGGCGCGGCTGGTCAGCGTCAGCTGGTCGAGCTGGGCGTGGGCCGCGGCGAGCAGGCCGGGGTGGCCGTGGCCGAAGTTGAGAGCGGAGTAGCCCGCGAGCAGGTCGAGGAAGCGGCGGCCGTCGACGTCGGTCATCCAGGCGCCCTCGGCGTGGGCGAGCACGACCGGGAGGGGGTGGTAGTTGTGCGCGGTGCGGGCCTCGGCGCGCTCGAACTCGGTGTGCGTGCGGGCGTGGTCGACGGCGGTCATGCGTCCTCCGGGCGGCTCTGCCAGTAGGGGTGGGCTCCAGGTGTCAGATTGTCTGACAATCTGCGTACGTCGTCAGCGTAGCCGGACGCGGATGGTCGTGCCACCCGGAGCGCTCGTGAGGCTCACGTGACCCCCGTGCGAGCGCACGATGGCGTCGACCAGCGACAGCCCCAGCCCGGCCCCGCCGGTGCGCTGCCGGGCCTCGTCGACCCGAGCGAAGCGCTCGAAGGCGTGGTCGACGAACTCCGCGGGGAAGCCCGGTCCGTCGTCGTGCACGTCGAAGCCGTCGGGGTGTCCCGTCACGGTGACGGTCGTGCCGGGCGGGGTGTGCTTGCGGGCGTTGGTGAGCAGGTTGGTCACCACCTGGTGCAGCCGCTGCTCGTCGCCGACCACCTCGAGCGGGGTGTCGGGCAGGTGCAGGCGCCAGTGGTGCTCGGTGCCGAGCACCCGGGCGTCCGAGACCGCTTCGAGCAGCAGGTGGGTCAGGTCGACCGGCTCCGCGGCCAGGGGCCGGCCCGCGTCGAGGCGGGCGAGGAGCAGCAGGTCCTCGACGAGGGCGGTCATCCGTCCCGACTCCTCCTCGACCTTGTCGAGCGCGGTGCGCACCGTCGACTCGTCGGGGCGGCGGCGCGCCAGCTCGGTGTAGCCCGCGATCGTCGCCAGCGGGGTGCGCAGCTCGTGGCTCGCGTCGGCGACGAACTGGCGCACCTGGGTCTCGCTGCGGTGGCGCGCGGCCAAGGCCGTCTCGACGTGGTCGAGCAGGGTGTTGAGGGCCGCCCCGACCTGGCCGACCTCGGTCCGCTCGTCGGTGAGGCGCGCCGGCACCCGCTCGGCCAGCTCGATGTCGCCCTCGGCCAGCGGCAGCTCGGCGACCCGGTGGGCCGTGCCGGCCACCTGGCGCAGCGGTCGCAGCTCGCGTCGCACCAGCAGCAGCCCGACGCCCGCCGCCAGCACCGCCCCGACGGCGATGAGCACGAGCTCGTAGGTGACCAGCGAGTCGACCGCCTCGTCGACGGCCTTGGTCGGCAGCGCGACGACGTACGTCGTGCCGTCGTCGCTCAACGCCTCCGCGCGGTAGCTGCCCAGCCCGGGGACGTCGACGTCGCTCGGGCCGCCGTCGGCCTCGACCTGCTGCAGCGCGGCGATCTCGTCGTCGTCGAGCGTCTCGGCGTACGGCCCGAAGCCCGCGCGCTGGGCCACCACGACGGTGCCGTCGCTCACGACCACCGTGAGCGCGCCGGGCTGGCGGCCGCCCCCGCCTCCGGGCGGGGGGCGCGTGCC
The DNA here is from genome assembly GCF_009823805.1 of Nocardioides flavescens. Taxonomy (GTDB): domain Bacteria; phylum Actinomycetota; class Actinomycetes; order Propionibacteriales; family Nocardioidaceae; genus Nocardioides; species Nocardioides flavescens. The sequence goes on from NZ_WUEK01000016.1 coordinate 68,453, forward strand.
GTCGCCGGGACCGAGGTCGCCGGCGTCGTCGGAGATCCGGGCCAGGCCGCGAACGCTGTCGCGCAGCTGCTCGTCGACCTGCTCGGTGAGCCGGTTGTGCATCGCGAGCGACGCCGCCACCCCGATGAGGACCGAGACGGCGACGACCAGCGCGACCGCGACGACGACGAGCCGGGTCGAGAGCCGCCTCATCCCTGGGTCGTTCCGTGGGTCGTTCCCCGGGTCGTTCCCTGGGTCGTCGTTCCCTGGGTCATCACTGGGTCGGGGCTGGCTTCAGCACGTAGCCGGCGCCGCGCATGGTGTGGATCATCGGGGTGCGGCCGGCGTCGATCTTCTTGCGCAGGTAGGAGATGTAGAGCTCGACGACGTTGGCCTGGCCTCCGAAGTCGTAGTTCCAGACCCGGTCGAGGATCTGCGCCTTGCTGAGCACCCGGCGCGGGTTGCGCATCAGGAAGCGCAGCAGCTCGAACTCCGTCGCGGTCAGCACGACCTCCTCGCCGCCGCGCGAGACCTCGTGGCTGTCCTCGTCGAGCTCGAGGTCGCCGACGACCAGCACCGAGCGGTCCTGGGCGCGCTGCGCACCGGCGCGCCGCATCAGCCCGCGCAGCCGGGCGACGAGCTCCTCGAGCGAGAACGGCTTGGTGACGTAGTCGTCGCCGCCCGCCGTCAGGCCGACGACGCGGTCCTCGACGGCGTCCTTGGCGGTGAGGAAGACGACGGGTACGTCGGGCTGCGTGGTGCGCAGGCGGCGCAGCACCTCGAGGCCGTCGATGTCGGGGAGCATGAGGTCGAGGACGACCGCGTCCGGGGTGAGGTCGACAGCGGCGCGCACGGCAGCGGTGCCGCTGAGCGCGGTCTGCACCTGCCAGCCCTCGTAGCGCAGCGCCATCGCGACCAGCTCGGCGATGTTGAGCTCGTCGTCGACCACCAGGACCCGCAGCGGGGAGCCGTCGGGGCGGGTGAGGTCGGCGTCGCCGGTGCTCGACACGGGTGCGGTCGTCATGGACGCCATCCTGCTCCCGGAGTCTGTGGTCCGCCTGTGAAGATCCTGACCGCCGGATGTCATCCGGCACCCAACCGGATTGGCCCGCGCTCCGTCATGAGAGGTACAAAGGCTGGGCACCTCACGCACCACAGGACGCGGGAGACACGGTGGCGAGCACTCGGGACGACGCCTTCACGGCCTACGTCTCGAGCCGTCGCGCCCAGCTGTTCCGTGCTGCGTACCTGCTGTGCGGAGACCCGCACAGGGCGGAGGACATCGTGCAGACCGCGCTCGCCAAGCTGTACGTCGCGTGGCCGCGAGCCTCCAAGGCCGACTCCGTCGACGCCTACGTGCGCCGCATCATCGTCAACAGCCACCTCGACGAGCACCGCCGCCCGTGGCGCCGCGAGTCCCCGACCGAGGACGACCGCCTCGACCGCGCCGCCCCGACCGGCGTGAGCCCGGAGGACTCCGACGCGCTGTGGCGCGCCCTGCGCTCGCTCGGGCCCAAGCAGCGCCGCGTCGTCGTGCTGCGGCACTACTGGGGCCTCTCAGTCGAGGAGGCCGCCGCCGACCTCGGGGTCAGCCCCGGCACCATCAAGAGCCAGACCTCGGCCGCGCTGGAGAAGCTGCGCCACCTGCTCACCCCGACCGAGCCGGCCGGCTCGGGCCTGCGAGGAGCCCGACGGTGAACGACGACGCCGAGCGGCGGCTCGAGGAGCGGCTGCACGACCTCGCCGGCGGGCTGATGCCGCCCGTGGTGCCCCCCTCCGACGACGTCCGACGCGGACGCCGCCGGCTGCGCCGGGTCCGCGCCGCGATGGCCGGTGCCACGGGAGCGGCCGTCGTCGCCGTCGTGGGTCTCGCGGGGCTGACGGCCGGCGACCCGACCGCGACCGAGATCGCCCCCGCCAGCCAGCTGCCGGCGACGTCGCAGACCTCCGCGCCGACCCCGTCGGCCTCCGCCGAGCCCGAGGGCGCCGGACCCGCGAGCCCGTCCGGCTCCGGTGAGGCTGCGGCTGGCGAGCAGCGCGGTCCCGCCGCCACGGGCTCGGCGGCCGACGGCACGGGCGGCGGTGACGTGCGCGGGACCGACCAGGGCCGCGGCGGCTCGGACCAGTCCCACCACCAGACCAGCGGCCAGACCAGCGCCCAGCCCGGCTCGGACGCGCCCGACGCACCCGCCTCGCAGGACCCCGCCTCGCCGCAGAGCACCGGTCCCTCGGCCTCGGGCCCGACCACCTCGCCGACCCCGACGTCCTCGTCGACCGGTCTGCCGACCGCGCCGACGACCGACCCGACCAGCCCGACGACGGGCCCCACCGCCCCGACCACGGGCCCGACCACGGCGCCGACAGGCCCGACCAGCGGGCCCACCGCGCCCCCGTCCGGTCAGCCGAGCGGCCCGGTCGTGCCGGTGCCGCCGCCGTCCGACGGCACGGTGCGGGTGCACGCCACCCTGCGCTACTGGAACGAGGTGCTCGCCACCCACCTCGACCCCACCCGCGACCACCTCGCGGCGTACTCCCGCAAGACGGGCGTCCGGCAGACCACGGTGCGCGACGGGAAGCTGTTCGCCCTCGGCTCGACGTACGCCTGGACCCTCCCGGGCCCCAGCGCGAAGGCGCCCGGGACGACCGTGCCGCTGCAGGTCCGCGTCGCCACCGGCTGGGACCAGGTCCCGTGGTCGTGCGGGTCGATCCCGTCGGCGTGGAGCTGCACGCCGGGCGACCCGGACAGCTCGGACGACCCGGGCGACACTGACACGCTGCGTTCCGAGGTCGCCGTCCACGACGGCGTGCGCCAGGTGGCCGTCGAGCACGCCGACGGTCAGGTCGTGGTGCTCACCGCGACCCCCTCGACCGCTCGCACCGGTGGCATCGACGCCGATGTCGACGACCTGCTCGCCGCGGCCGCCGACGTCCGGCTGAGCCTGCCCGGCGACGCGCCGGTCGCGCCGCCGACCATCGACCCCTCCGCGTTCGAGGACGCCGGGGAGACCGCGCTGGTCGACGCGACCGCGGGGGAGCAGTGGCTGCGCACCCGGGCCGACCGCGCCCCGCGGGTGAGCGGCCAGCGCTCGGTCGACGGCACCGTCCGCGGGACCCTCGCATGGTGGGCGACGCCCACCTACAGCGGCGGCGGGTGGACCTGCCTGACGTCCTACCGCACCTGCACCGACGTGCAGGTGGGCTCCGGCGCCGACGCCGAGGTCGTCCACGTGGCGAGCGTGCGGTCCCGCGCCGGCGGTGGCTGGGTCGTCGTGCACGAGGGCCCGTCGTACGTCGTGAGCGTCTACTCCGCCGACCGCACCCTGGCCCGCAAGCGCGCCATCGCCTTCGTCACCGACCCCGCCTGGCAGCCGACCCGCTGACTGGGGCCGTTCCCCACCCGTGCGCGAGGATGGGTGGGCCATGACGGAGACCGAGACCTCGCTGCGGATCGTCTACCCGCCCGAGTTGCCGGTCAGCGAACGGCGTGAGGAGATCGCCGAGGCGATCCGCGACCACCAGGTCGTGATCGTGGCCGGCGAGACCGGCTCCGGCAAGACGACCCAGCTGCCCAAGATCTGCCTCGAGCTCGGCCGCGGGCAGCGCCGGCCCGACGGCCGCGGGGGTCAGACCGGCGGGATGATCGGTCACACGCAGCCCCGGCGGATCGCGGCACGCTCGGTCGCCGAGCGGATCGCCTCCGAGCTCGGCACCGAGCTCGGCGACCTCGTGGGCTACCAGGTGCGGTTCACCGACAAGACCTCGCGCCGCAGCCGGGTCAAGCTGATGACCGACGGCATCCTGCTCGCCGAGCTGCAGCGCGACCGCGACCTGCGCCGCTACGACACGATCATCATCGACGAGGCCCACGAGCGCTCGCTCAACATCGACTTCCTGCTGGGCTACCTCAAGCGACTGCTGCCGCGCCGCCCCGACCTCAAGCTGGTCATCACGAGCGCGACGATCGACGTCGACCGGTTCGCCGCCCACTTCGACGCCCCGGTCGTCGAGGTCACCGGCCGCACCTACCCGGTCGAGGTCCGCTACCGCCCGCTCCTCGAGCTGTCCGAGAACGACGACGACGGCGAGCCGATCGTGCGCGACCAGACCGAGGCCGTGGTCGAGGCGTGCCGGGAGCTGGCCGCGGAGGGCCCCGGCGACGTGCTGGTCTTCCTGCCCGGCGAGCGCGAGATCCGCGACACGGCCGACGCGCTGGGCGAGGCGATCAAGGCCTCGCGCGACCAGCGCACCGAGGTCGTGCCGCTCTACAGCCGGCTCTCGGCGGCCGAGCAGCACCGCGTCTTCTCGCCCCACACCGGGCGCCGCATCGTGCTCGCGACCAACGTCGCCGAGACCTCGCTGACCGTGCCCGGCATCAGGTACGTCGTCGACACCGGTGTTGCGCGCATCTCGCGCTACTCCGTGCGCACCAAGGTGCAGCGGCTCCCGATCGAGCCGGTGAGCCAGGCCTCGGCCAACCAGCGCGCGGGTCGCTGCGGACGCCTCGGCCCCGGCATCGCCGTGCGCCTCTACTCCGAGGAGGACTTCGAGGCGCGCCCGGAGTTCACCGACCCCGAGATCCTGCGCACCAACCTCGCCAGCGTCATCCTCCAGATGACCTCGCTCGGCCTCGGCGACATCGCCCGGTTCCCGTTCGTCGAGCCGCCCGACCGGCGCAACGTCACCGCCGGTGTGCAGCTGCTCGAGGAGCTCGGTGCCCTGCGCGGCAGCGGCCGCGACGCCCGGCTCACCAAGCTCGGGCGGCGGCTCGCGAGGCTCCCGATCGACCCGCGCCTGGCGCGCATGGTGCTCGAGGCGGAGCGGCGCGGCTGCGTGCGCGAGGTCATCGTCATCGCCGCCGCGCTGTCGCTGCAGGACCCGCGCGAGCGGCCCGCCGAGCAGCAGGCGCAGGCCGACCAGCTGCACGCGCGGTTCAAGGCCGAGGGCTCGGACTTCCTCACCTGGCTCAACCTCTGGCGCTACGTCAAGGAGCAGCAGCGCGAACTGTCGTCCTCGGCGTTCCGCCGCCTGTGCAAGCGCGAGTTCCTCAACTGGCTGCGCGTGCGCGAGTGGCAGGAGTTCGAGTCGCAGCTGCGCCAGGTCTGCAAGGAGATGGACATCCAGCTCGGCCAGCCGGCCGACGCCCCCGACGCCGACGGCATCCACCAGTCGCTGCTCGCCGGGCTGCTCTCCCACATCGGCCTGCTCGAGGAGCGCGAGAAGGAGAAGCCCGGCGCGGCCAAGGGCCGTCGCCCGATGCGGGAGTACCTCGGTGCCCGCGGCGCGAAGTTCGCGGTCTTCCCGGGCAGCGGGCTCGCGCGCAAGCCCCCGGCGTTCCTCATGGCGGGCGAGCTCGTCGAGACCTCGCGCCTGTGGGCCCGGCAGAACGCCGCGATCAAGCCCGAGTGGGCCGAGGAGGTCGGCGCGCACCTGGTCAAGCGCACCCACTCCGAGCCGCACTGGTCCAAGCGGCGTGCTGCGGTCATGGCCCACGAGCGCGTCACGTTGTACGGCGTGCCGCTGGTCGCCGACCGGCTCGTCTCCTTCGGTCGCGTCGACCGCGAGCTGGCCCGCGAGATCTTCATCCGCCACGCGCTGGTCTACGGGGAGTGGCACAGCAGGCACCGGTTCCTCGAGACCAACCGCCGGCTGCTCGCCGAGGCCGAGGAGCTCGAGCACCGCGCCCGGCGCCGCGACCTGGTGGTCGACGAGCACACCCTCTTCGACTTCTACGACGCCCGCGTCGGCGCCGAGGTCGTGAGCGGGGCGCACTTCGACCAGTGGTGGAAGGTCGAGCGCCGCACCCGCCCGGACCTGCTCACCTTCGACCCGGCGATGCTCACCCACGACCGCGCCGACGAGGTCCGCGAGGCCGACTACCCCCAGCGCTGGGACAGCGCCGAGGACGGGCTGACCTTCTCGATCAGCTACCACTTCGAGCCGGGTGCCGCCGACGACGGGCTGACCATCGACGTGCCGGTCGAGACCCTCAACCGGGTCGAGGCGGCCGACTTCTCCTGGAACGTCCCCGGTCTGCGCCACGAGCTCGTCACCTCGCTGATCCGCTCGCTTCCGAAGAACCTCCGGGTCTCCTTCGTGCCCGCCCCCGACAAGGCCCGGGAGTTCCTCGCGGCCGTGCCGCCGGGGGAGGAGCCGCTGCTCGACGCGCTCGAGCGGTGGATGCGCTCGACCACCGGCGTCGTCGTGCCCCGCGAGGCGTGGGACTGGAGCAAGGTCGCACCCCACCTGCAGCCGACCTACCGCGTCGTCGACACCGACGGCGCCGAGCAGGCGCGCGGCAAGGACCTCGAGGCGCTGAAGGCGCCGCTGCGCCCGCAGTTCGAGCAGGCGATCAGCGAGGTCGCCACCGACTCCGGCCTCGCCGCCACCGGCGAGACCAGCTGGGTCTTCGGCGACCTGCCGGCCTCCGAGACGCTGACCCGCGCCGGCCATCGCGTGACCGTCTTCCCGGGGCTCACCGACGAGGGACGCAGCGTCGGTCTCGGGGTCTTCGGCACCGAGGACGAGGCCGAGGCCCGCCACCGCGAGGGGGTGCGCCGGCTGCTGCTGCTCGGTGCCCGCGGCCCCTCCGACTCCGACCTGCTCGGCACCCTCGGCACCGCCGAGAAGCTCGGCCTCGCCGGCTCGCCGTACGCCTCGGTCGCCGAGCTGCTCGCCGACGCCCGCGCGGCGGTCGTGCAGGACCTCGTCGACGCCGTGCCCGCGGTGCGTACGCAGGCGGCGTACGACGAGCTGCTGGGGCAGGTGCGCACCGAGCTCGAGCCGCGGCTGCGCGCGCTGCTCGGCGACCTGCTGCGGGTGCTGGAGGCGTGGCGCACCGCCGACAAGGCGCTCAGCGGGCGTGCCGACATGACCCAGCTGCCGGCCCTCGCGGACATGAAGGCCCAGCTCGCCCGGCTGGTGCACCCCGGCTTCCTCGCCGAGGCCGGGCCCGCCCAGCTGCGCCGCTACCCGACGTACCTCACCGCCCTGCAGCAGCGCCGCGCCGCCCTCGACGCGGGCGGCGGGGCGGTCAACCGCGACCGGCAGCTGATGGACCGCATCGCCGACCTCCAGGACGGCTACCTCCACCAGGTCGAGGCGCTGCCGCCCGGCCGTCCGCCCGGCGAGCGGCTGCGCCGCGCGCGCTGGATGCTCGAGGAGCTGCGGGTCTCGCTGTGGGCCCAGCAGCTCGGCACCGCCTTCCCCGTCAGCGACGAGCGGGTCCGCAAGGTGCTGGCCGGCTGAGCCGACGTGGGACCCGCGCGTAGCGTGGGGCGGGTGCCCGACCACTCCCAGCGCCAGCACCACCGGCCGATGCGGCTCGAGGCGGCCTTCTTCGAGGAGATCGAGGGCGGGCAGGACCCGGCCCTGGTGAGCGAGGCCGCCGACCGCGCCGCCCACCTGCTCGTGCGCGGCGCGCGACGCACCGAGGACCCCGTCGTGGCCGACCGGGTGCTGCGCCTGGCCGAGACCGAGGGCATCGAGACGATCGCCGAGGTCTTCTCCGGCGCGCCCGCCGACTCGCTCGCCGGCTGCCTGTGGCGGCTCTTCGTGCTGCGCCAGTGGGTCTACGCCGACCCGGGCCTCGCCGCGCGGGAGTACGACGCCGGGCGCCGCAGCGCCCAGGTCGCCCAGGTCGTGGCCGGCGTCGCCGACCCGCCCGGACCGGCCGAGCTCAAGGCGATGGTCGACGAGGTGCTGCGCGGCATCGCCGGCAGCGACTTCGCCGACGTCCTGTTCCGAGCGGCGGCGTTCGCCCGGGTCGTCGCCTCGGGCCGCGCCTCCCGCGAGGAGGTCAGCGACCCCGAGGTCCAGCGGATGCTCCTGCTCTCCGAGCAGCTCGAGGCCGCCGGGCACCAGGAGCTCGCCGGCACGCTCGGCTGAGGGTGTCGGAATCCCAGCATCTGCTGGGATCGCCAACGTTCTGGGGTGTTGCAACGCCCCAGAACGTTGCTCTTCCCAGCAGATGCTGGGATTCCGCCAGCGGGAGTGGTGCATGCCGGACCGGGAGCGCCTCACGGCGCGTGGCCGCTCGTAGCGGCTTACTTTGGGACCCGGGGCTGCCGCGGCCCGGCATGCACGACCAGTGTAACGAGCCCCGGCCGGATCGCATTCCGTCTCCACAGCGATAGGTTCGCGAGCATGAGCGACTACGCCCCGGAGCTCGACGGGGAGCCGGACGTCGGGGAGGTCGTGTGGGCCTGGGTGCCCTACGAGGAGGACGCCTCCCAGGGCAAGGACCGGCCCGTGCTGATCGTCGGGCGGGCGCTGGACGGCGACGAGGAGGTCTGGGCCGGGCTGATGCTGACCAGCCAGGACCACGACCGCGACGCCGAGGACGAGGCGCGCTACGGCCGCTACTGGATGGACGTCGGCACCGGCGACTGGGACCGGGAGCGCCGGCCCAGCGAGGTGCGGCTCGACCGGCTGATCCTGCTCCGCACCCCCGACGTACGACGGGAGGGCGCGGCGCTCGACCGCGCGGTGTTCGACGAGGTCGTCGCCGAGGCGCGACGCCATCACGCCCTGCGCTGAACCTCGCTGGGTAGGGTGGCCGCGCCGCGGGTACCCGCGCGCACGGACGAGGGAGGCAGCGGTGCGGTCGAAGCGGGTGGTCGTGGGGCTCGCCGTCGTGCTGAGCCTGGCCGTGGCGGGGTGCACCGACGACGGTGACGAGCCGGGCGCGAGCCAGTCGACCCAGCCCAGCGCGACCGCACCGGTCAAGCCGGTCAAGCTGCAGCTCGGCGTGTGGGGCGGTGACGCGGAGATCGCGGCCTACCAGGGTGTCGTCGACACCTACAACGCCGCGCACCCCGAGGTGAAGGTCAAGATCCAGCCCTTCGCCGACCACGACGCGCTCAAGCAGGCCCTCGACGCGGGCGAGGTCCCCGACGTCTTCCTGGCCAGCCGCAGCGACCTGCAGGACCTCATCGACAACGGCGTCAACCAGCCGGTGAGCGACCTGCTCGACGAGCGCAACGTCGACTTCGGCGACGGCTACTCCCGCCCGGCCCTCGAGGCCTTCGCCAGCGACCGTGAGCTGCAGTGCATGCCGTACGGCGTCTCGCCGATGGTCATCTACTACAACCGCGCCCTGGTCGACTTCACGAAGATGGCCGAGCGCGACCTGCCGGTGCCGAACCTCGACGAGGAGGACCTCAGCAAGAAGCCGGCGTGGAACTACGCGATGTTCGAGGCGGCGGCCAACTTCTCCAGCCGTCCGCGCCGCGGGATCGCCGGCTTCCACGTGCAGCCCACGCTGCGCGGGCTGGCGCCGTTCGTCTACTCCGCCGGCGGGCAGATCTTCGACGACGACGAGGCCCCGACCTCACTGGCCTTCTCCTCCGACGACACCCGCAGCGCCCTCGAGCAGGTGCTGCCGCTGCTGCGCGACCCCAAGGTCGACCTGACGCCCGAGCAGCTCGCGCAGAAGTCGGCGATCGACTGGTTCAAGGAGGGCAAGCTCGGCATGATCGCCGGGTTCCGCTCGATGGTGCCCGAGCTGCGCGCCACCCCGGGCCTCGACTTCGACGTGATGCCGATGCCGATCGTCGACGACGCGGCCACCGTCGGCGAACTGACGGGGGTCTGCCTGGCCGAGGACACCAAGGAGACGGCCGCGGCCGCCGACCTGCTGGTCGACCTGATCTCGACCGAGTCGGTCAGCACCGTTGCCGAGGCGGGCTACCTCGCCCCGGCCAACATCCCGGTCGCGCTCTCCGAGGCGTTCCTGCAGCCGGGCACCATGCCCGCGCACTCGATCGTGTTCAACAGCGCCGTGCGCAGCATGCGCATCCCGCCGCTGCTCGGCAGCTACTCCGAGCTCGAGGCAGCGGTCGACGGCCCGATCGAGCAGCTCCTCACCGTCGAGCTGCCCGACCTCGACGCCCTCACCGACGAGATCGACGCGGCGTCCCAGTCGGTCCTGGCGCCCGACGACGCGAGCGAGGAGCCGAGCCCGTCCGAGGACGACTCGGAGTAGCCCGGACCATCGCGGCAGCGCTGGACCTGCCCCGGTCCTGACCCGGGCTGACCCGACCTGACCATCTGCAGATGGGTCAGGTGAGGGATGCGTGCACACGTGTGCACGGGAGAGAGTGGTCCGGGCGACGGACGGCGCTGTCACGGGGACAGCATCGGCCTCGCTGCGTCGGTGTGCAGGCGTCCACCGACCGCGGTCAGTGCAGAGCCGCGGTCGCGACGTTCGCCGCACCGACGGGCGTGACGGGGTCGGCGGCGGTGCGCCGGCCCCGGCGCGTGACGGCCCGTGGCGCGTCAGGCGTCGCTGGTGCCCTCGGTGCTGGCCTCGGTGCTGGCCTCGGTGGTGCCGTCTGCGGCGTCGGCGTCGAGGATCGCCCGCGTGATGACGTGGCCGGTGAGCTCGATCTGCCACGCGCGGGCGCCGAGCTGGGCCAAGGCGGCGTCGACGGCGGCGGCCAATGACTGCGGGTCGCGCACCGGGGGCGGCGACCACAGCACCCGGCGCAGGTAGTCGGGGGTCAGCAGGTTCTCGACCGGGAGGTCGTGCTCCTCGGCGAGCTGGGCCATCGCCTCGCGGGCGAGGGTGAGCCGGCGGGCGGCGACGGGGTCGCGCTCGGCCCAGGCGCGTGGGAGCGGCGGACCGTCGTGGCGCGGGGCCCGGCTGGGCAGCGCGTCCTCGTCGAGGCCGAGGACCTCGCGCAGCGCGGCCACCCAGCGCGAGGCGTAGCGCTCGGCGCCACGACCGTGGAAGCCCTTGGTCGACAGCAGGCTGTCGCGGTCGGTCGGCATCTCCTGCGCCGCCGCGACGATGGCGGCGTCGGGGATGATCCGGCCCGGGGTGACGTCGCGCCGTTCGGCGAGCGCGTCGCGCGCCTCCCACAGCGCCTTGACGGCGCCGAGACCGCGGCGGCCGCGGATGCGGTGCATGCCGGACGTGCGCCGCCACGCGTCGGCGCGGGGGGTCGGGGCGAAGTCCAGCAGGTGCTCGAACTCCTGGCGGGCCCACTCGGCCTTGCCCTGCTCCTCGAGCTGCGCCGCGAGCGCGTCGCGCAGCTCGACGAGGACCTCGACGTCGAGGGCGGCGTACTCCAGCCAGGGCGCGGGGAGCGGGCGGCGCGACCAGTCGACGGCGGAGTGCTCCTTCTTGAGCCGACGCCCCAGCACGGTCTCGACGAGGGTGGCGAGACCCACGCGCGGGTAGCCCAGCAGGCGGCCGGCGAGCTCGGTGTCGAACAGCTCGCTCGGGCGCAGGCCGACGTCGGCGAGGCACGGCAGGTCCTGGGTCGCGGCGTGCAGGATCCACTCGGTGCCCGCGAGGGCGTCGGCGAGCGGGGCGAGGGAGTCGAAGGCGACGGGGTCGACGAGCCAGGTGCCGGACCCCTCGCGACGCAGCTGGATGAGGTAGGCGCGGTTGGAGTAGCGGTAGCCGGAGGCGCGCTCGGCGTCGAGGGCCACGGGGCCGGTGCCGGCGGCGATCGCCGCGCACGCCTCGGCCAGGCGCTCGGCGGTGTCGGTCACCGGCGGCAGACCGTCGCGCAAGGTCAGCAGCGGCAGCTGCGGCTCGGGCTCGACCGGTGTCGGCTCGGTGGTCGGCTCGCGATCCGGCTCGTCGGGTGAGGTGTGGTCGCTCATCAGACGGGGCCGCGCTGACCCCGGCGGCTGGAGATGACCGCGACGCCCTCGGGCACCGGCGGCAGCCCGACGGCGGTGCAGAGCAGCTCGCCCCACGCCTCGACGTGGGCCGAGACGTCGAGGTCGCTGCCCTCCGCGACGTCGTCGGGCAGCACCGGGGTCCACGACGCACGCAGCTCGACCTGGGCGGAGCCCTCGTCGTCGGCCATCGAGCCGAAGCTCTCGGTCGCCACGCGGGTCACCGTGCCCGAGGCGGCGACGTACGCCGCGCCGTGGGCGGCGAGGGCGTCGGTCAACCAGCTCCAGCCGACGGCGGCGAGCATGGGGTCGGTGATCAGCTCGACGTCGATCTCGGCGCGGGCGTAGGCCACGCAGCGGAACTCGCCCTCCCAGGCGTCGTTGCCGGCCGGGTCGTGGAGCAGGATGATCCGCCCCGTGCCGAGCTCCTCGCCGTCGACGTCGACGTCGGCCGACAGGGCGGCGGCGTAGGGCGCGATCCGCTGGGGCGCGGGCATGTGCTCGCAGTGGATCTCGGGGCGCAGCCGGGCGGCACGCATCGTCGCCACAGCGGCCACGAACGCCGGCGGCTCACCGGCCCCGGCGCCCGCGCGCTTCTCCTGACGCACGACCATGCGCCCACAGTAGGTGTGACCCTCCTCCCCGGCCCGACGAACACGCCGTGGGGCCGCTCGGGGCGCGTGGGAGGCTGGTCGGCGTGAGCACGCCTTCCCCGCACCCGGGCCTCGCCGACAGCGCCTTCCTCAAGGCCGTGCGGGGTGAGCCGGTGCCGCACACGCCGGTGTGGTTCATGCGCCAGGCGGGCCGCTCGCTGCCGGAGTACCGCAAGGTCCGTGAGGGCGTCGCGATGCTCGACTCCTGCACGGACCCCGACCTGGTCACCGAGATCACGCTGCAGCCGGTGCGCCGCTACGGCGTCGACGCGGCGATCTTCTTCTCCGACATCGTGCTGCCGCTCAAGGCCGTCGGGGTGGACCTCGACATCAAGCCGGGCGTCGGCCCGGTCGTCGCGCACCCCGTGCGCACCCTCACCGACGTCGAGGCCATCCCCGACCTCACGCCCGAGCACGTCCCGTTCATCACCGAGGCGGTGCGCCGCCTGGTCGCCGAGCTCGGGCCCACGCCGCTCATCGGCTTCGCCGGCGCGCCGTTCACCGTGGCGTCCTACCTCGTCGAGGGCGGTCCCTCGCGCGACCACGCGCTCACCAAGGCGATGATGTTCGGCGCGCCCGAGGTCTGGGACGCGCTGATGCGCAAGATCGGCGGCATCGCCGCGGCCTACCTCACCGTGCAGGTCGAGGCCGGCGCGTCGGCCGTGCAGCTGTTCGACTCCTGGGCCGGCGCGCTCACCCCGGGCGACTACGCCGCCTCCGTCGCCCCGCACTCGCGCGAGGTGCTCAGCCACGTCGGCGCCCTCGGCGTCCCGCGCATCCACTTCGGCGTCGGCACGACCAACCTGCTCGACCAGATGGGCGAGGTCGGGGCCGACGTCGTCGGGGTCGACTGGCGCACGCCGCTCGAGCGCGCCATCGACGTGGTCGGTGACCGCGCGGTGCAGGGCAACCTCGACCCGACGCTCGTCTTCGCGCCCACCGAGGTGCTGCTCGCCCGGGCGAGCGAGGTGGTCGAGGCCGGTCGCCGCGCCCGCGGCCACGTCTTCAACCTCGGTCACGGCGTGCTGCCATCGACCGACCCCGACCAGCTCGCGCGGCTCACCGACCACGTGCACGCCTATCCGTTGGGCTGAGCCCCCGCCCCCGCCCCCGCTCCCGCCACGGCGCGGCGGCGGGCCCGGCGCACGAGCGGGCGCAGGACGAGCGCGAGCACGAGCAGCAGGACCGCCCACGGCAGGAGCACCCCGGCGACGGTGGCGAGCCCGGCGGCGAACGCCGTCAGGGCGTCCCATCCGGCGCCGAGGCCGGCCACGAACCCGGACGCGTCCTCGGTCGCACCCGGCTGGTCGGTGCGGTCGACGGTCACGGTGATCGTGGCCAGCGCGGTGCGGTCGGCGAGCGAGGCCTGCTGCTGCTCGAGCGACTCGAGGTCGGCCTGACGCTGCGACAGCTCGCGCTCGATGCCCACGACGTCCTTGATCGTCGTGGCCCGGTCGAAGAGCACCTGGATCCGCTCGATGCTGCGCCGCTGCGCCTCGACCCGCACGTCGGTGTCGACGACCTGGGAGGTGACGTCCTCGGTGCCGGAGTCGGCCGCCACCAGCGTGGCGACGCCCTTCAGGTCGGCCATCGCCTCGTCGAACGACGCCGTCGGCACCCGCAGCACCAGCGTCGCGGTGCGGGCCTCGCCGTCGTCGTCGGTGCGGGCGCTGTCCTGCGCCACGGTGCCGTCGTACGACGCCACGAGGGTGCGGACGTCGGCGACCGCGTCCCCCACGTCGTCGCTGCGCAGGGTGACGCTCCCGGTCGCGACGACCTGCGGGGCGAGCGTCGTCGCCTGGTCGCGGGCCGGGGCGGCGCGCGAGCCGCCGGTGTCCGCGGCGAGGCCGGAGGCGTCCTCGAGGGCCGACGACGCCGCGGAGTCCGAGGAGGCGCCGCCGCTGTCGTCGCCGCCGGAGGAGCACCCCGTGAGGGCGAGGAGGGCGAGGAGGGCGAGGGCGGCGGCCGCGGCCGCCCGGGCTGAGGGGGTGCGGGAAGCCGTCATGGCCCCTCCGACGCGGCCCGCGCCGCGAGGGTTCCGGGCGGGCAGCGCGCTCAGGCGGCGGCGCGCCGTGCCTGCGAGACGAGCGCGAGCTGCAGCTCGCGGACCGCGGCGGGCACGTGGCCCGCACGGCGGTGCTGCAGGACGAGGGTGACGGAGGTGCGGTCGCCGGCGATCGGGCGGGTGGTGATGAGGCCGCTGCGCTCGAGGGGGTCGCCGAGCACGCTGTAGTCGGGGAGCACGGTGAGCCCGAGCCCCTCGGCCACCATCAGCTTGCCCATCTCGGCGCCGTCGGTCGTGTGGCAGACGGTCGGCATCTCGGAGCCGAGGAGGCGGTGCACGAAGCGGTGCATGAGGTAGCCCGAGCGCATCGCGACGAACCGCTCCCCGCTCAGCTGCTTCGGGGTGACCTCGTCGTGCTCTGCGAGCGGGTGACCGGCCGGCAGCACCACGACCGGTCGCCCGTGCAGCAGGTCGGAGCTCGCGAGCTCGGGCGAGCGGTCGTCGCCGGCGAGCACGTTGACCAGGCCCAGGTCGAGGGAGCCTTCGAGCAGGCTCTGGTGGATGTCGGCCTGCTGGATGTTGAGGATCTCCACGGTGCCGCCGGGCACCGCGGCCTGGAAGGCGCGCACGGCCGGCACCAGCACGGTCGCGGTGGCGGCGTTGACGGTGCCGATCCGCACGACCCGACTGCTCGTGTGCTGGTCGCCCGCCGCGACCTTGAGCCGGTCGACGGCCTCGAGGACCTCCACCATGTTCTGCAGCAGGTCGCGGCCCTGACGGCTGATCCGGGCTCCCGAGCGGCGCCGGTCGAGCAGCGTGACGCCGAGCTCGCGCTCGAGCTTGCTGACCGCCTCGCTGAGCGCCGGCTGCGAGACGTGCAGCTGCTCGCTGGCCCGGCGCAGTGATCCGTGCTGCGTCACCGCGGCGATGTACTCCAACTGCTCGATGCGCACCGTCCTCGGTCCTCCTGGGCCTGGGGTGAGAGGCAGAACCTTGCACCCGATCGTCTCGTCCGCGCGCCGTGGTGCTGGGTGTCGGCTGGCACGCGTGGTTAAAGTACAGCAAGTCAGTCCGATTTATTGACACAGTCCAGAGGAGCCGTCGTGTCGACACCCACCGCACCGCAACCGCTGAAGTTCGCCTACTGGGTGCCCAACGTCAGCGGCGGTCTCGTCGTCAGCAAGATCGAGCAGCGCACCGACTGGGGCTACGAGTACAACGCCGAGCTCGGCCGCCTCGCCGAGGCCAACGGCTTCGAGTACGCGCTCTCGCAGGTGCGCTACATCGCCTCCTACGGCGCGGCGTACCAGCACGAGTCCACGAGCATCAGCCTCGCGATCGCGCTGGCCACCGAGCGGCTCAAGGTCATCGCCGCCGTGCACCCCGGGCTCTGGCAGCCGGGCGTGCTGGCCAAGCTCGTCGCCAGCGCCGACGTCATCACCGGCGGCCGGATGGCCGTCAACGTCGTGAGCGGCTGGTTCAAGGACGAGTTCACCAAGCTGGGCGAGCCCTGGCTCGAGCACGGCGAGCGCTACCGCCGCTCGGAGGAGTTCGTCCGCTACCTGCGTGAGATCTGGACCTCCGACCACGCCGAGCTCAACGGCGACTTCTACCGCCTGCACGACTTCGACCTGAAGCCGAAGCCGGTCGACGTGGCCGGGCGCCGGCACCCCGAGATCTTCATGGGCGGCAACTCCACCGACGCGCGCGGCATGGGGGGTCGCGTCGCGGACTGGTACTTCATGAACGGCAACACGCCCGAGGGCGTCGCCGAGCAGATCCGCGACGTCACCGACGTCGCCGCGGTCAACGGCCGCGCCGGCGCGGTGCGGTTCGGCCTCAACGGCTTCTTCATCGGCCGCGACACCGAGGCCGAGGCCCGCGACGTGCTGCGCGAGATCATCGACAAGGCCGACCGCGAGGCGGTCGAGGGGTTCGGCGGCGCGGTGAAGCAGGCCGGCCAGTCGACCGGCGACGGCAAGGGCATGTGGCAGGACTCCGAGTTCGCCGACCTCGTGCAGTACAACGACGGCTTCCGCACCGGCCTGATCGGCACGCCCGAGCAGATCGCCGAGCGGATGCTGACCTACAAGCGGCTCGGCGTCGACCTCTTCCTCCTCGGCTTCCTGCACTACCACGAGGACGTGCAGTGGTTCGGCCGCGAGGTCCTCCCGATCGTGCGGGAGATGGAAGCCGCCGAGCTGGCCCGCGCATGAGCGGCCGCGTCCCTGTCCTGACCGCCGACGAGGCGGTCGCGGTCGCGGCCGACCTCGGCGAGCGGTTCGCCAAGGACGCCGCCACCCGTGACTCCGACCGCGTGCTGCCCGTCGCCGAGCTCGACCAGCTCAGCGAGTCCGGGCTGCTCGCCGTGACCGTCCCCGCGTCGTACGGCGGCGCGGGGCTGGGCGCGGGGTCGCTCGCCGAGGTGTTCCGACTCCTCTCGGCGGGCGACCCCAGCCTCGGACAGATCCCGCACAGCCACTTCGTCTACGTCAACGCGCTGCGCCACCAGGCGACGCCCGAGCAGCAGGCGTTCCTCTTCGGCGAGGTGCTGGCCGGGCGCCGCTTCGGCAACGCCCAGTCCGAGGTCGGCACCCGCCACGTGCGCGACATCCGCACCGCGCTCACCCCGCTCGGCGACGGGACCTACAGCCTCGACGGGGTCAAGGGCTACGCCACCGGCGCCCTGCTGGCCGACTGGATCCCGGTGCTCGCGCACCTCGACACCCTCGCCGACCCCGGAGCCGGGCCGCTCCACGTGGCCTGGGTCGAGCGCCACGCCGAGGGCGTCACCGTCGTCGACGACTGGGACGGCATGGGCCAGCGCACCACCGCCAGCGGCACGGTGCGCCTCGAGGGCGTGCGGGTCACCGCCGACCGGATCACGCCCTGGCACCTCACCTTCGACGGCCCGCAGACCTACGGCGCGTTCGCGCAGCTGCTGCACGCCGCGATCGACGCGGGCATCGCCCGGGCCGCGCTCACCGAGGCCGCGGAGTTCGTCACCACCAAGAGCCGGCCCTACCCCGACGCCATCGCCGAGCTCGGAGTCGAGCGCCACGCCGACGACCCGCTCGTCGTGCAGGCCTTCGGCGAGCTCGAGCTCGGCGTACGCGCGGCCGAGGCGCTGCTGCGCGAGGCCGGGCGCGCCGTCGACGCGGCCGACGCCGACCTGAGCGCCGAGTCCGCCGGTGCGGCCTCGCTCGCGGTCGCCGCGGCCCGGGCCTCGACCACGCAGGCGGCGCTCGACGTCGGCACCCGGCTCTTCGAGGTCTCCGGCACCCGCTCGGCCCTCGACTCGCTCAACCTGCACCGCCACTGGCGCAACGCCCGCACCCACACCCTGCACGACCCCGCCGCCTGGAAGGTGCGCCACCTCGGGCACTTCGCGCTCGACGGCACCCTGCCGCCCAACCATGGCCAGCTGTGAGCGCACGGCCAGTGGTTTCGAGACAGGACTTCGTCCTTCCTCAACCGCCGATCTCGGTGGTTGAGGAGGCCCGCTAGGGCCGTCTCGAAACCAGCCGACTGCAGCCGGTGGTCGAGGAGGCCCGCGAGGGCCGTCCGGAACCACACCAACTGTGACGACGTACCCCCTGCACAGAGAGAAGTGAGATGAGCACCCTGAAGTTCCACTGGTTCCTGCCGACCAACGGTGGCGACGGACGCCAGGTCGTGGGGGGCGGCCACGGCGTCGAGGCCGGTGCGTCCGGCCGGCCCGCGTCGGTGCCCTACCTCGGCCAGATCGCGCGCAGCGCCGAGCAGCTCGGCTTCGAGGCGGCGCTGACGCCGACCGGGGCGTGGTGCGAGGACGCCTGGGTCTCGACCGCGATGATCAGCAGCCTGTCGGAGCGGCTGAAGTTCCTGGTGGCGTTCCGCCCCGGGCTGACCTCGCCGTTCCTGTCCGCTCAGATGGCGGGCACCTTCCAGAACCTCTCCGGCGGCCGGCTGCTGCTCAACGTCGTCACCGGCGGCGAGTCGCACGAGCAGCGGATGTTCGGCGACTTCCTCGACAAGCAGGAGCGCTACGAGCGCTGCGACGAGTTCCTGCACGTCGTGCGGGCGCTGTGGCGCGGCGAGCGGGTGACCTACGAGGGCGAGCACTACCGCCTCGAGGACGCCGTGCTCAGCCAGATCCCCGACCCGCTGCCCGAGATCTACTTCGGCGGCTCCTCGGAGGCCGCCGGCCGCGTCGCCGCCAAGCACGTCGACGTCTACCTCACCTGGGGCGAGCCGCCGGCCGCCGTACGCGAGAAGGTCGAGTGGATCCGCAAGCTCGCCGCCGACGAGGGCCGCGAGGGCCAGGTGCGCTTCGGCATCCGCCTGCACACCATCGCCCGCGACACCTCCGAGGCCGCCTGGGCCGAGGCCGACCGGCTCCTGGCCGGCATCAGCGACGAGGACATCGCCCGCGTGCAGTCGGGCCTCAAGCGCAGCGAGTCGGTCGGGCAGTCGAGGATGCTCGAGCTCAACGGCGGCACCAGGGACGGGCTGGAGATCCACCCCAACCTCTGGGCCGGCGTGGGTCTGGTCCGCGGCGGCGCCGGCACCGCGATGGTCGGCTCGCACACCGAGATCGCCGACCTCATCGAGCAGTACGCCGCCGTCGGCATCGAGGAGTTCGTGCTCTCGGGCTACCCCCATCTCGAGGAGTCCTACTGGTTCGGCGAGGGCGTGCTGCCCGAGCTGACCCGCCGCGGGCTGTGGGAGCACCCCGCGCCGGTCGCCACCCGGGCCGCGGTGCCGTTCGGCACCGGCGCCTCGAAGGCGGCGTCGTGACCCGCACCGCCGTGGTCGTCGGCAACCCGAAGCCGGCCTCGCGCACCCTCGCGGCGGCGACGTACGTCGCCCGTGAGCTGGGCGGCTCCGAGCCGGACGTCGTGGTCGACCTCGCGACCGTCGGCCCCGGCCTGCTGACCTGGGACGACCCGGTCGTGCCCGACCTGGTGGCGCAGGTGTCCTCGGCGGACCTGGTCGTGGTCGCGTGCCCGACGTACAAGGCGACGTACACCGGGCTGCTGAAGCTGTTCCTCGACCGCTTCGCCGCCGAGCCGCGCCGCGCCGTGGCGGCGCCGCTGATGCTCGGCGGCGGCCCGGCCCACGCCCTGGCCCCCGAGCTCACCCTGCGCCCGGTGCTGGCCGAGCTCGGCTTCACCACCGTGCGCGGCCACTACGTCCTCGACGCCCAGCACGACGACCCCGCTGCCTACGACGACTGGCTGGCGCAGGTGCGTCCCGTCGTCACCTCCGTCCTCGACCCGGCAGGAGCACGCGCATGACCCTCACCAGCACCGTCACCCAGCTCACCACCAACCAGGACCTCGACCCGGCGCGGTTGCGGGAGGCCTTCGGGGTGTTCCCGAGCGGCGTCGTCGCCGTCGCCGCCGAGGTCGACGGCACCCTCACGGGGCTCGCCGCGTCGTCGTTCACGAGCGTCTCGCTCGAGCCGCCGCTGGTGTCGTTCTCGGTCGCCAACACCTCCAAGACCTGGCCCGACCTGCGCCGCGCCGGCCACCTCGGTCTCACCGTGCTCGCGGACCACCACTCCGAGGTGTGCCGCCAGCTCGCCGGGCCGGTCGGGTCGCGCTTCGACGGCGTGCCCGTCACGACGTCCGAGGACGGCGCCGTCACCCTCGACGAGGGACTGGCCCGCTTCGAGTGCACCGTCTACCGCGAGGTCGAGGCCGGCGACCACACCATCGTGATCCTCGAGCTCCACCGCGTCGAGCACTCGGGCTCGGCCCTGCCGCTCGTCTTCCACCGCAGCGGGTTCGGCCTCTCCCGGCCTGCCTGACCCGCCCCGAACTCTCGCGTCGGCCCCGACCAGCACCCGGTCGGGGTCGGCGCGAGGCTCATCTCCGGCGGTTCTCGCGGGTGACCCGGCCCACCGCGCGCCGATGCGGCGACCCGCCTCGCCGGGGCCTGCAGAGGCGCTCGTGCCAAGGTGGGAGCCATGCGGGTGCTGGTGGTCGGGGCGGGCGTCGCGGGGCTGACCGCGGCCCGCGAGCTCACCGCACGTGGGCACGACGTCACGGTGCTCGAGGCGAGCGCGGAGGTCGGTGGCAAGGTGCGCCGGGTCGAGGTCGGCGGGGTCGTCGTCGACGTCGGCGCGGAGGCGATGCTGCACCGCCGTCCCGAGGGCACGGCACTCGCGGCCGACCTCGGGCTCGAGGTCGTCCACCCGACCCGGGCGACCTCCAAGGTCTGGACACGCGGGGCGCTGCGGCCGCTGCCGCGCTCGCTCATGGGCGTGCCGCTCGACCTCGACGAGCTGCGCGCCGCCGGGGTGCTCAGCGACGAGGGCGTCGACCGCGCGACCCACGAGGACCTCACCGCCGCCCACCACCTCGACCACGACGTCTCGGTCGGCGACCTGGTCTCGGCCCGACTCGGCGACGAGGTGGTCGACCGCCTCGTCGAGCCGCTGCTCGGCGGGGTCTACGCCGGTCACGCCCGCCAGCTCTCCGCGCTCGCGACGGTGCCGCAGCTGCTCGCGCTCGCGGCCCGCGGGCCGCTGCTGGCGGCGAGCGTGCCGCGCAGCGACGCGCCGGTGTTCGCGGGGCTGCCCGGCGGCATGGGGCGGCTCCCCGAGGCGCTGGCCGCCGGTCTCGACGTCCGCACCTCGACGACGGTGCGCAGCCTGGTCCGCACCGCGACCGGGTTCGCGGTCACCACCGGTCCGACGACGGACGAGCAGCGGATCGAGGCCGACGCCGTGCTGCTGGCGACACCGGCGGCGCCCACGGCGCGGCTCCTCGCCGAGACGGCCCCGGTGGCGGCCACCGAGCTGGCCGAGGTCGAGACCGCCTCGGTCGTCGTCGTGACGCTCGCCCTCCCGCAGCACGCGGTCGAGGGGCTGCAGAGCTCATCGGGGTTCCTGGTGCCCCCGGTCGACGGTCGCGCCATCAAGGCCTCGACGTTCTCGTTCGCCAAGTGGGACTGGGCGCGCGAGGCCGGCGCGGAGGCCGGGCTCGTCCACGTGCGCACCTCGCTCGGTCGCCACGGCGAGGAGGCCACGCTCCAGCGCGACGACTCCGAGCTGGTGACGCTGTCGCGACGCGACCTGCGCGACGCCGTCGGGCTCGACACCCCGCCCGTCGCCACCCACGTGCAGCGCTGGGGTGGCGGGCTGCCGCAGTACGCCGTCGGCCACCGTGACCGGGTCGCCCGCATCCGCGCGGCCGTGGCCGAGGTGCCGCGGCTGGCCCTCGCGGGCGCGGCGTACGACGGGGTCGGCATCCCGGCCGTCATCGCCTCCGCGCACGCGGCGGTCGAGGCGCTTCTCGCGGGGGACGAGACGCCGGACCAGACGCCGGACCAGACGCCGGCGCAGGCGCCGCTGGGTACCACCCAGGGGTGAGTGACAACCCCCAGCCAGAGGTCCAGAAGATCGTCGTCGTCGGTGCCGGACTCGCCGGCGCCAAGACCGTGGAGGCGCTGCGCGAGCAGGGCTTCGACGGCTCCCTCACCCTCGTCGGTGCCGAGTCCGAGCCGCCCTACGAGCGGCCCCCGCTGTCGAAGGACTACCTCTCCGGCGAGGCGGAGTTCGACGACGCCCTGGTGCACCCGCAGGAGTGGTACGCCGAGCACGACGTCGACCTGCGCCTCGGCACCGAGGTCACCGGCCTCGACCGCGAGGCGCGGCAGGTCACGCTCGCCGACGGCAGCACCCTCGACTACGACGCGCTCGTGCTCGCGACGGGCTCGCAGGCCCGCCACCTCGACGTCGCCGGAGCCGAGCCCCTGACGCTGCGCACCCGCGAGGACGCCGACCGGATCAGGTCGACCTTCGGTGAGGGGAAGAAGCTCGCCGTCGTCGGCGGTGGCTGGATCGGACTCGAGGTCGCCGCGGCCGCCCGGGGCGCCGACACCGAGGTCGTGCTCGTCGAGCGCAGCGAGCTGCCGCTGCTCGGCGTCCTGGGTCGCGAGATGGCCGAGGTCTTCGCCGACCTGCACCGCGAGCACGGCGTCGACCTGCGCCTCGGCGTCGACGACGTCGACGCGGTGCTCACCGAGGTCGGCCCCGACGCGGTCGTCGTGGGTGTCGGCGTGCAGCCGCGCGTCGAGCTCGCCGAAGCGGCCGGACTCGACCTCGCCGACGACGGCGGCGTGGCCGTCGACGCCGAGCTGCGCTCCAGCGAC
The DNA here is from genome assembly GCF_009823805.1 of Nocardioides flavescens. GTDB lineage: Bacteria > Actinomycetota > Actinomycetes > Propionibacteriales > Nocardioidaceae > Nocardioides > Nocardioides flavescens. Next base: position 90,863 of record NZ_WUEK01000016.1, read on the forward strand.
CCGGCGATCTGGGCGGTCGGCGACATCGCCAGCCACGACCACCCCCGGCTCGACGGCCGCATCCGCGTCGAGCACTGGGCCACCGCGCTCAACCAGCCCGCCGCCGCCGCGGCCTCGATCCTCGGCAGGGGCGAGGCCTACGACCGCCTGCCGTACTTCTACAGCGACCAGTTCGACCTCGGGATGGAGTACGTCGGGCACGCGAGCCCCGACGACACCGCTCGCGTCGTCGTGCGCGGCGACCGTGACGGCCGGGAGTTCGTGGCGTTCTGGCTGGACGCCGAGGACCACGTGCTCGCGGCGATGAACGTCAACGTCTGGGACGTCCAGGACGCCATCCGCCCCCTCATCCTCGAACGCACCGTCGTCGACCCGGTCAAGCTGGCCGACCCCGACACGGCGTACGAGCAGGTGGGTCGCTGACGTCGGGCCGGTCGTCCCTGGCTCCAGGGACGACCGGCCCACCACGCTGGGCTCGTCCGACCCCCGTCCCGAGATGAGTCCCATGGCCGCCCCTCAGCCCGACCCCGCAGACGCACCCAGCATCGTCACGAGCAACCCCGTGCGCTCCGACGCGCAGGCGTCGCCGGCACCGGGGCCCGGGTCGAAGGCCGAGTGGTTTCGAGACAGGACTTCGTCCTTCCTCAACCACCGGTGGTCGAGGAAGTCGCGCTAGCGACTGTGCCAACTGCCGGTGGTTGAGGAAGTCGCGCTGACGACTGTCCCGAAGCCACCCCCACGGCCCTGTCCTGGCTCGGCTGCCTCCGAGTCCCTGTCGGTGGGGACACCGCTGGGCTCACAATGTGCCGGTGCTGCCCGTGCCGTCCCGCGTGCCCTGGCTGCCGGTGCTCGCCGCGCTGGCCCTGGTCCCGGCGGTGGTCCTGGAGCTCGCGGCCCCGGCCGCCGCGGCGGGACGCGACCTCGCGCCGGGACCGGTCTGGGCGCACGTGCTGCTCACCGTTGCCACGGCCGTGCTGGCCGACGCTCTGCGTCGCACCGACCGCCGCCGGGGGGCGCGGCTGCTCGCCCTCGTCGCCGCCACCGGCGTCGTGGCGGCCACGACCCGCGCGGGGGTCCACGCCTGGGTGGTCGACCTGCCGTCGTCGCTCACCCCCGGGCTGAGCGCCCTGCTGTGGGCGGCCAAGGCCACCACGCTGGTGCCGTTCCTGGCCGTGGCCTACCTGCTGGTGCTCTTCCCCGACGGTCGGCCCGTCACCGGCCGGTGGGGAAGGCTCGGCGTGGCGGCGCTCGTGGCCTCGTCGGTGTCGTTCCTGTGCCAGGTGCTGGGCCCGACGACCGTGGCGGTGCAGCCGGTGGCCGGTGACCCGGCGGGTGGGGTGCTGCGCGGCGACCACGTCCTGACGACGCCGGCCCTCGACGCGCTCGTCGGGCCGATCGCCCCACCGGTCGCCGTCGTCACCGTGGCGTCGTTCGTGCTGCTCCTGCTGCCGCAGGCCGTGGTCCGCTACGCCCGCGCCGGGCTCGCCGAACGCGAGGCGCACGCCTGGGTGCTCTGGGCCGTGGCGGTGACCGCGCTGGTCGCGATCGCCGACGCGGTGCTGCACGGGGGTGTCGTGAGCCCCTCCCTGACCCTCGTGTGGTCCGTGCTGATCCTCCTGGCCATGGCCACGGCCCTGACGCCGCAGTCACGCGTCTCCGGCTCGACGCTGCTGAGCCGGACCCTGGTGTACGGCGGGGTCGGCGTGGTCGTCCTGGTGCTCGACCTGGCCGTGCTCAGCGTGCTCACCGAGGTGCTCCAGGACCGGCTCGGCGGCCTGGGGGAGCGTGACGTCGTGCTGGTCGTCCTCCTGCTCTCGGCCCTGCTCTACAACCCCCTGCGCAGCGCCATCTCCGACCGCGTGCACCGACTCGTCCTGGGCGAGCGCGACGACCCCTACGACGTGGTCGCCGGCCTCGCCGCCTCGCTCGAGGGTGCCGAAGGCGCCCAGCAGCTCGACGCGGTGGCCCGGGTGGTCGCGCAGGCCTTCGGCATCGGCTACGTCGCGGTCCAGGTCGACCGCGGGGAGGGTGAGACCGGCACCGGCAGCTGGGGCCACCGACCGGTCGAGGTCCGCCGCCTGCCCATCACCTACCGCGACGAGCAGGTCGGCCACCTCGTGCTGCCGCTGCGCGGGGTCCGCGCCCGGCTGAGCCCCCGCGACCAGCGCCTGCTCGGCGACCTCGTGCGCCAGGCGGCCGTCGCCGCCCGCACCGGACGCCTCGCCGAGGAGCTGCAGGTCAACCGCCAGCGCCTCGTCGTCGCACGCGAGGAGGAGCGGCGCCGGATCCGCCACGACCTCCACGAGGACCTCGGCCCCACTCTCGGCGGACTCGTGCACCAGGTCGAGGCCGCCCGGCTGCTCGTGCGCGAGCACCCGGAGGAGGCCAAGGAGACCATCGCGCGCACCAGCCGACACCTGCGCGACGTCGTCGCCGACGTGCGCCGCGTGGTGCACGACCTGCGCCCGCCCGCGCTCGACGACCGCGGCCTGGTCGGCGCCCTGCGTCAGCAGGCCGAGCTGGCGAGCGGTGACACCGTCGAGGTCTCGGTCGAGGGCGAGCGCATCGACGACCTGCCCGCCGCGGTCGAGGTCGCGGCCTTCCGCATCGTGAGCGAGGCCCTCGTCGGCGTGCTCGGAGCCGGAGCCCGGCGCTGCGTCGTACGCCTCCACCGCGCGGAGCGCGAGCTCGTCGTCGAGCTCGACGCCGACGTGGCACCCGAGGTCGGGCCGATGCACGCCCGGGCCCTCGAGCTCGGGGGCCGGGCGGAGGCGACGGTGCCGGCCGGCAGCGGGGTGCGGGTGCGGCTGCCCGTCCGGGAGGCGTCGTGAGCACCGACGTCCACACCGGCACCGAGCCCGCCGTCGGGCCCGCCGTCGAGCCCGCCCTCGAGCCCCTCGTCGAGCCCGTCGTGCTCGTGCGTCGCCTGCCGGCGGCGCTGCCCGTGCTGCTCGCCCTGGTGACCTCCGGCGTGGCGGTCGGGCTCGACGTCGCGGCGCCCGCCGCGTCGTGGGGCCGCGAGCTCGCCCCCGGCTCGGTGTGGGTCCACGGCGTCATGGCCGTGTGCTTCGCCCTCCTCTGCTCGGTGCTCCTGGCCGGTCGGCGGTGGGGCTGGGCCGCCGTGGCCGGGGGGTTCGCGGTGTCGGCGCTCACCGCCGGCCTGCTGCGCGGCTGGGTCCACCTGAGCCTGACCGCTCCCGTGGAGCCGTCGAGCGCGAACGGAGGCCTCGAGGCGCTGCTGTGGGTCCTCAAGATCAGCAACCTGCTGCCCCTGACCTTCGTCTGCGTCGCGGTCGTGCTGTTCCCGACCGGCCGGCTGCCCGAGGGCCGCTGGCGCCGGGTCACGCTCGCGTCGTACGCCGTCACGCTGCCGGGCATCGTCGTCACGGCGCTCGGGCCCACCACGCTGGGTCTCAGCCCCGAGCCGGGCAGCGCCGCCGACCCCTCCGTGCTCGTCGCCCCCCACGTGCTGAGCGCGCCCTTCCTCGGTCCCTGGATCGACACGGTGGCGGCGCTGATCGTGCCGTTGTCCTTCGCCGCGCTCGTAGTGGGTCAGCTGAGCGTGCCGCTGCTGCGGATCCGCGAGAGCGCCGGGGTCGAGCGCGAACGGCTCTACTGGCTGCTGTGGGCCGCGGTCGCGATCGCGCTCACCTCGACCGTCGACATCATCGTGCGCGAGGGCACGCTCGACGGCTGGCTGGTCGGCCTGGGGTGCGCCGTCATGGCGGCGGCGATGGCCGTCGCCCTGGTCGACCAGCACACCGTCTCCGGGGAGGCGGTGCTGGCGCACACGGTCGTCTACGGCGGCCTCGGGGTGCTGGTGCTCGGGCTCGACCTGGCCTTCCTGTCGGCGCTGAGCAGCGTCCTGGGTGACTCGCTCGCGCAGCGCGACGTCGTGCTGGTCGTCCTCGTCTGCTCCGCGGTGTTCTACGGGCCGCTGCGGGCGGGGCTCTGGCGGGTCGCCCGCCGCTGGCTGCTGGGCCAGCGCGACGACCCCTACGACGTGGTCGCCGGGCTCGCCGCCGGGCTCGAGCGGGCCGAGGAGGGCCCCGAGCAGCTCAGCGCCGTCGCGCGCGCGGTCGCCCAGGCCTTCGGGGTGTCGTTCGTGGCCGTCGAGGTCGACCGCGCCGCGGGCGCGCGCCTCGCGGCCACGCTCGGCACCCGTCCGCGCGAGACCCGGGCCCTGCCCATCAGCTACCGCGGCACGACGGTGGGGCGTCTCGTCCTGCCCGCGCGCGGCCTGCGCACCCAGCTCGACCGGCGCGACGAGCGGCTGCTCGGTGACCTGGTGCGCCAGGCCGCCGCGGCCGCGCGCACCAGCCAGCTCGCGGACGAGCTGCAGAGCAACCGCGAGGAGCTCGTCCTGGCCCGCGAGGAGGAGCGCCGGCGGATCCGTCGCGACCTCCACGACGGCCTCGGCCCGTCGCTGGGCGGGGCGGTGTTCTTGCTCGACTCCGCGCGGCTGCTCGTCGACCGGGATCCGGACGCCGCCGAGGCCCAGCTCGACGCGACCGAGTCCCACCTGCGCGGCGTGATGGACGACGTACGCCGCCTCGTCAGCGACCTGCGACCCCCGGCGCTGGACGCCCTCGGGCTCGTCGGCGCGCTGCGCCAGCAGGGCGAGCTCGTGCCCGGCGTCGAGGTGCACCTGGAGGCCGCCGACCCCGCACCGCTCGCCGCGCTGCCGGCGGCCGTGGAGGTCGCGGCCTACCGCATCGTCGGCGAGGCCCTGACCAACGTCGCCCGCCACGCGGCCGCGACCCGCTGCGCGATCCGGCTCGAGGTCGCGACCGACGCCGCGGGGGTCGCCGCCCTGCTCGTCGAGGTCGCCGACGACGGCCTCGGCATCCCCCTCGAGCGCCAGGCCGGCGTCGGCCTGCTGTCGCTGCGCGAGCGCGCCGACGAGCTCGGCGGACGCACCGAGATCACCTGTCCCGCCGAGGGCGGCACCGTCGTCCGCGCCTGGCTGCCGATCCCGGCCCTGACGGCCGCACCCACCACCGCTACCGCTGCCCCACCCCTCGAGGAGCTGGTCTCGTGACCCCCATCCGCGTCGTCGTGGTCGACGACCACCAGATCGTCCGCGACGGACTCGTCGCCCTGCTCGCCGCGCTGGACGGCGTGGAGGTCGTCGGCACCGCCGCCGACGGCCGCGACGCCCTGCACGTCGTCGAGGAGGCGCACCCCGACGTCGTCGTGATGGACATCCAGATGCCCGAGCTCGACGGCATCGAGGCGACCCGGTTCGTCACCGACAAGCACGACGACATCCGGGTCGTGATGCTCACGATGAACGAGGACGACGACACCGTCCTCTCCGCGATGCGCGCCGGCGCCTCTGGCTACCTCCTCAAGGGCTCGGGGGCCGACGAGGTGCACAACGCCATCCGCGCGGCCGCGGGCGGCGGGATGGTCTTCGGCGCGTCGCTGGCCTCCAAGGTCGCGACCTACTTCGCCTCGCTCACCGCCCCCAGCCAGGCGCCGGCCGAGCCCTTCCCCGACCTGTCCGAGCGCGAGCGCACCGTGCTGCACATGCTCGCCGCCGGTCGCTCCAACGACTCGATCGCGGGCGAGCTGTTCGTCTCCAACAAGACCGTGCGCAACGCCGTCTCGGCGATCTACGCCAAGCTCCACGCCGCCGGTCGCGCCGAGGCGATCGTCAAGGCGCGTGAGGCGGGTTACGGCCGCACGAACTGACGTCACTCGCACCCCCTCTGGGACAGTGGAGGGGTGACCGAGCCGCTGCCCGCCCTGCGCGCAGACGCGGTCGTCCGCGCCCTGCGCGGTGCGGTGACGGGCTCGGTGGCCTGGACGCTCGGGCTCCTCGCCCACGTCGCCGCGGGCGGGCTGCTGCCCGGCCCCGGCTGGCTCGTCGCCACGCTCCTGGCCGCCTGCGGGGTCGGGGCTGCCGCCCTCGGCGCCCCCGCCCGGCTGCCCGGGCTCGTCGCGCTCGTCGCGGGCGGGCAGTTCGCTGTGCACCTCGTGCTGACCGCGCTCGCCGGGCACGGCCCCCACCCCGTCGCGCGCCCCGTGTCGCCGGCGACCCTCGTGCCGTCGTACGACGGACCGCGGCGGGGCTCGCTCTACGACCTCACCACCGGCGCGGGCACCGAACGGCTCGCGGCCGGCCCCCCGCACTGGGTTCAGCACGTGGTCGACGACATCAGCGGTCCGCACGCCCTCATGGCGCTGGCCCACCTCGTCGCCGCCTCCGCGGTCGCCGCGTGGCTCGCCGTCGGGGAGTCGGCGCTGTGGGTGCTCGTCTGCCTGCTGGCCGTCGGCGTGCTCGCGCTCGTCCGGCTCGCGGTGCCGGTCGCGGCACCGTCTCGCTCTCTGCTGCCGGCCTCCGCGCTCACGCGCCTGGCCCGGCCCCTGCCGCCACCCCTGCTCGGTGCGCTGGCGCGGCGTGGTCCGCCGCGGGTCCTCGCCTGACCCGCCGACCACACCCGACAGACCTCAGGAGCACCACCATGCGCACCATCCGACGTACGAGCCTGCCCACCCTCGCCCTCGCCGCGACGCTCGCCCTCGCCGGCTGCGGCAGCGACGACACCGCGACCGCCGACCAGACGACCGCCTCCGCCACGCCGACCGCAGCGAGCGAGACCCCGACCGAGACACCCAGCGAGACCCCCACCGAGACACCCACCGGGACGCCGACGGAGACCCCCACCGAGACCGAGCCCGCCCAGCCCGCCGCCGACCTCGTGGTGACGGTCCAGGGAGACGACGTCACCCCCAACGCCCAGGAGCTCACCGTCCAGGCCGGCGAGCCGCTCACCATCGAGTTCACCTCCGACCGCGCGGGTGAGCTGCACGTGCACGCCAAGCCCGAGCAGTACGTCGAGTTCGGCGAGGGCACGACGACCGCCGAGCTGACGATCGACGTCCCGGGCTCGGTCGAGATCGAGGAGCACGAGACCGGCGCGGTCGTCGCGCTGCTCGAAGTCCAGCCGTGACCGGCCGTGTCGACAGCGCGGTGATCCAGGCCCACGGCCTGGGCGGGGGCTCCGACCTCCCGATCCCGGCCTCGCTCGCCATCGCGGGCGGCACGGCCGCGCTGACGCTGTCGTTCGTCGTCCTGCTGCTGGCGTGGCGCACCCCGCGCTTCGCCACCGAGCGGGCCCGGACCGTGCCGGCGGGGCTCGCCGCCGTGGTCGACGGGGCGGCGTTCGCCCTCGTGCTGCGCGTGCTCGGCTTCGCCCTGTTCGCGTTCGTCGCGTGGGCCTCCATCGCCGGGCCCGACATCCTGCCCAACCCGACCTTCGGGGTGGTCTACGTCTGGCTCTGGGTCGGCATCGTGCCGACGTCGCTGCTGTTCGGCCGCTTCTACCGCGCGGTCAGCCCGGCCCGCACGATCCACCTCGTCATCGCCCGGCTCTCGGGTGGGGACCCGGCGACCGGCATCCGTGAGCTGCCGGCGTGGCTGGGCTGGTGGCCGGCGGCGGTCACGCTGTTCGCGTTCGTGTGGCTCGAGCTCGTCTACCCCAACGCGACCTACCTCGGCCCCCTGCAGCTGTGGTTCGCGCTCTACTTCCTCGTGACGGTCGTCGGGGCCGCGGTCTACGGCGACCGCTGGCTCTCGCGGGCCGACCCGTTCGAGGCGTGGTCCGACCTCGCCGCACGGCTGTCGGTGTGGGGACGCGACGACGACGGCCGGCTGGTGGTGCGCAGCCCGCTGCGCAACCTCGCCCGCCTCGAGCCGGCTCCCGGTCTGGTCGCGACGGTCGCGGTGCTGCTCGGCAGCACGGCGTTCGACTCCTTCCGCGAGGCGCCCTGGTGGGTGCGGTTCGTGCAGGAGGCGTCGGTGCCGCAGTCGTGGCTCGGCACCGGGGCGCTGCTGCTCACGGTGCTGGTCGTCGGGGCGACCTTCACCCTCGCGACCCGTGGCACGTCGGTCGACGAGCGGCGGGTGCCGAGCCACGAGCTGCCCGCGCGGCTGGCGCACTCGGTGGTGCCGATCGTGGTCGGCTACATGGTCGCGCACTACCTGACCTACTTCGTCGAGGTCGGCCAGCTGACGCTCATCCAGCTCAGCGACCCCCTCGTCGACGGGTCGAACCTGTTCGGCACGGCCGACTGGCAGGTCGACTACTGGCTCTCGACGCACCCGAGCTTCTTGGCCACCGTCAAGGTGCTCGCCATCGTCGTCGGCCACGTGCTCGGCGTGGTCGCCGCGCACGACATGTCGCTGCGGCTGCTGCCGAAGGCCCACCAGGTCACCGGGCAGCTGCCGCTGCTCGGCGCGATGGTGCTCTACACCTTCGGCGGGCTCTACCTGCTCTTCGGCAGCTGAGCCGGCCGACCCACCACGGCATAGCGCTCGTCGGGCACCGGTCCACCCCACAGCTCCGCCCGCTCGCTGAGCGGGTGGAGCTCGGCGGTGCAGCCGGCCCGCTCGACGAGCGCAACGGTCTCGCTCGCCCTCAGCCCGGCGCCGGTGTGCCAGTCGCCCTCGACGAGGACGAGCCGACCGGTCGGCGCCAGCAGCCCCACCCAGCGCCTCAGGGCGGCGGCCGGGTCGGGGAGCGCCCACAGCACGTGGCGGCACAGCACCACGTCGTACGACGGCACGAGCGGCGGGTCGGCCGCGTCGCCGCGCTCGACGGTGACTCCCGTGCGCCCGGCCAGCTTGGCTCGCGCCCGGCGCACCATCGCGGGGGAGAAGTCGACCCCGTCCACGCGGTGACCGGCCTCGGCGAGCAGCAGCGTCAGGGTTCCGGTGCCGCAGCCGAGGTCCGCGACCCGCGCCGGTGCGGGTGGGAGCAGTCCGGTCAGCAGCTCGCGCCACGCCGCCCGCACCGCGGGATCGCCGAGGCCGTGGTCGTCGGCCTCGTCGTAGCGGGCCGCGAGAGCGTCCCACGAGGCCGGCGTCGACACGGGGCGAGCGTAGGCCAGTGGCCTGGGTACCACTGTTGCGGACCATCTGTTGTTGCAAGTAAGTTGCAACAAGACCCCGTGGAGGAACCCGTGCCCGACTACGTGCTGCCCGACCTGCCCTACGACTACGCCGCGCTCGAGCCCTACATCTCCGGCACGATCATGGAGCTGCACCACGACAAGCACCACGCGACCTACGTCAAGGGCGTCAACACGGCTGTCGAGCAGCTGGCCGAGGCGCGTGACCAGGAGTCCTACGGCTCGATCAACGCCCTCGAGAAGAACCTCGCCTTCCACCTCGGCGGGCACGTCAACCACTCGGTGTTCTGGCCCAACATGTCGCCGGACGGCGGCGACAAGCCGACCGGAGAGGTCGCCGCGGCGATCGACGAGCACTTCGGCGGCTTCGACAGGTTCCGGGCCCACTTCAGCGCCAACGCGCTGGCCATCCAGGGTTCCGGCTGGTCGGTGCTCGCGTGGGACTCGATCGCCCAGCGGCCGTTCGTGGTGCAGTTCTTCGACCAGCAGGCCAACTTCCCGGTCTGCATGACGCCCCTGCTCATGCTCGACATGTGGGAGCACGCCTACTACTTGGACTACAGGAACGACAAGGCCACCTTCGTCGACCAGTGGTGGAACGTCGTCAACTGGGCCGACGTGCAGCAGCGCTTCGAGCGCGCCACGGCCCAGACCCCGGGGCTCATCGTCTGAGGCCCCCCAGACGTGCGTGGACGGCCCCGCTGCCGTGCTCGGACCGGGTTGCGTCGTGGCATTCGCTCTGCAGATGAGCAGCCCGGGGTCGTCCACGCATGATCGCCTGACCGGCTCGCCGCTCAGAGCAGGTCGTGGTTGGCCTGGAAGACGCCGGCGGGGTCGACGTCGGCCCTGACGGCCCGCAGCCGGTCCCAGGTCGCCGCGTCGAACGCCGTCGAGGTGTCCACCGCCTCCTCGGTGAAGGTCAGCACCCGGCGTCCGGCGTGCCAGGGCGTCATCGCCGCGACGGTGGCGCGGGCGTCGGCGAGCCCGGCGGCCGCCGCCTCGGGGACGGGCGCGACCGCGACGCAGAACATCGCGTACTCGCCCGGCAGGTGGCTCGTCGCTCCGCCTCCGGCGGCCGGTCGCGCCACGGCACCGCCGAGCTGGCGCAGCTCGGCGAACATCAGTGACGTCGTCGTGCCCGGACCGGCCTCGGCCAGCAGGGCCTCGACCGCGGCGTCGTCGAGCTCGCCCAGCACGGCGTGGGCCGAGACCGCGGGCGTCGGCCCGGGCGGGTCCATGTGCACGGCCAGCAGCCCGGCGCTCGGGATCCGCACGAAGGTGTCCATCTCCGGCGCCAGCTCGCGCAGTGGGGCGAGCAGCTCCGCGGCCCGCTCGTCGGACTCGAGGACGGCACCGTCGACGACGACCAGCCGGCGGCCGCTCAGGAACGGCGGCAGCTGCGGCAGCGGGGGGAAGCTCATCAGCCGCAGGGACGACGTGACCGACTCCGGCACCTCGCGGGTCCAGGCCAGCCAGCCGCGCACGACCTCGGGCGCCCGCTCGAGCGGCCACAGCATCATCCCGGCCACCACGTCGGCGACCGGCAGGAGGGCGATCTCCAGCGCGACGACGACACCGAAGGCACCGCCGCCACCGCGCACCGCCCAGAACAGCTCCGCGTGCTCGTCGGCACTGGCTCGCACCAGCTCGCCACGGGCGTCGACGAGCTCGACGGCGACGACACTGCTGCTGGCCAGGCCGTGCTGGCGGGCGTAGAACGACAGCCCCCCGCTCAGCGCGTAGCCCGCCACGGCGACGTCCGGCGCGCTGCCGTGCAGGGCCGTCAGACCGTGCGCCGCGGCGGCCTCGACGACGTCACTCCACAGCGTGCCGCCGACGACCCGCGCGACCTGGCGCTCCGCGTCGACCTCGACCCCGGTGAGCCGATCCAGGCGCAGCAGCACCGACGACGCGAGCCGCCCGGCGAGCGGGCCGGCGCCGTGTCCGGTGCTCTGCGGGGCGACCCGCAGCCCGAGGCCGGCGGCGGCGCGGACGACCGCCTGCACCTCGTTGACGGTCGTCGGCGAGGCGACCGCGGCGGGCCGCTGGTCGACCGCGACGTTCCACGGCAGCCGCGCGGCGTCGTACGCCGGCTCGCCGGGCAGCACGACGCAGCCGGGGGCCGCCGTGCGCAGGGCGAGGGTCGCGGCTTCGGCGGACGTGCTGTGGACGGTCTGGAACGTGGTCATGTCTTCTCCTGGGGTGAGGGTGGCCGTGAGGGCGAGCAGCTGACCCGGGTGGGTCAGCCGGGCGACCTCGCGGACGTCGAGGTGGGGCGCGGCCCCGGTGGTGGACAGGCGCTCGGTGAGGACGTCGAGGACGTCGAGCAGCGCGGCGCGCCGGGTGGTGTGCACGGTGAGCCCGGTCAGGGCCGCCGGGAGGTGTCCCCGGGCGGCCAGGGCGGCCTCCAGCCGGGTGACGGCCAGCGCGAGCTGCGCGGTCACGTCGCCGGCGTGGAGGAGGCGTCCTCGCTCGTCGAGCGAGGCGGTCTCGAGGGTCGTGGTGGTCACGTCGAGGAGCCTGTGGCCGCCGGGCCGTGTCCCACCATCCCGTGGACGCGGGTCCCTGCGACCTGGCCCTTCTGGGAGCGCCGACCCCCCACAGATGTGGGATGGCGCCCGGGACGCCCGCGCTCGCAGACTGACGAGCATGACCACAGCCCTGACCGCCGAGCGGGTGCGCGGAGACCTCGACGTGCTCTCGCGGGCGGGGCTCGACCTCGAGTGCTTCCTGTCCGAGGCCGTCGACTCGCTGCGCCGTGCGGTCCCGTGGGTCGCGGCCTGCGTCGCCACGCACGACCCGGCGACCCACATGCTCACCAGCTCGCGCAAGTACGGCGCCCTGGTCGGCCGCAACGACCGCGACCGCCAGCTCGGCGCGCTGGAGTACGACTCCGCCGAGCAGACGGCGTTCCCCGAGCTCGCCGGGCGCGGGGTCTCCGCGGTGGGCATGAGCCTCGAGACCGGGGGCGACGTCGAGCGCTCGGCGCGGATGAGCCAGATGATGGTGCCGGGCTTCGGGTTCGGCGACGAGGCGCGGCTGCTGTTCCGCGACCAGGACCGTCTCTGGGGCGCGCTCGCGCTCTTCCGCGGCACCGACGACGGCGCCTTCGGCGAGGCCGACGTCGCGTTCCTCGCGGCGCTCAGCGAGTCCTTCGGCCGGGGCGTGCGCGCCGGGCTGCTCACCCGACTCGTCGACCGTCCCGACCCGGCGGCGGCTGACGGGGTCTGCGGTGTCGGCGGTCCCGCCGTGCTGGTCGTCGACGCCGCGGGTGCGCTCGTGCAGAGCACCCCGGCGGCGCAGGCCCGGCTCGCCGCGCTCGGCGCAGCCGTGCACCACGGCGACCCGCTCGGCACGATCAGCTCGCTCGTGGGCGCCTCGCGCCGCCTCGCGCGCGGCGACGCCGACGCGGTGCCGCAGGCCCGGGTGCGGACGGTGGACGGCGTCTGGCTCGTGCTGCACGCCTCGGCGCTCGCAGGCGGCACCGGCCGGCAGGGCGAGGTGGTCGTGACGATCGAGGAGGCGCGGCCGCCCGAGATCGTCTCGCTCGTCGTGGCGGCGTTCGACCTCACCCCGCGCGAGCGCGACGTCACCCAGCTGGTGCTGCAGGGCGTCGACACCAAGGAGATCGCGGCGACGCTGCACCTGTCGGCCTACACCGTGCAGGACCACCTCAAGTCGGTCTTCGACAAGGCCGACGTGCGCAGCCGCCGCGAGCTGATCGCCCGGGTGTTCTTCGACCAGTACGTCCCGCGGATGGGCTCCGACCTCGGGCCGTCGGGGTGGTTCGCGGCGAGCTGAGGGCGCGGCCCGCCCGCCTCGGTCCGGGTGGCACGATGGAGCCATGAGCGAGGGCCAGACGAACGCCTCCCGGATCCGCGAGATCAACGACTCGATCCGCTACACGATGTGGTCGGTCTTCCGGCTCGCCGACGTGCTCGGCGAGGACGCCGACCGGGCCGCCGAGGGCGCCGAGGTCGAGAAGCTGTTCGCCGCGCTGGCCGAGGAGGACGTCGTCGTCCGCGGGGTCTACGACGTCGCCGGCCTGCGCGCCGACGCCGACGTCATGGTGTGGTGGCACGCCGCCACCTCCGAGGCGCTGCAGTCGGCCTACCACCGCTTCCGCCGCACGGCGTTCGGCCGCCGGTTCGAGCCGGTCTGGAGCCAGATGGCGCTGCACCGCCCGGCGGAGTTCAACCGCAGCCACGTGCCGGCGTTCCTCGCGGACGAGGACGCCAAGGCCCACGTCTGCGTCTACCCCTTCGTCCGCTCCTACGAGTGGTACCTCCTCGAGGACGAGGAGCGCCGCGCGCTGCTCTCCGAGCACGGCCAGATGGCGCGCGACTACAAGGACGTGCGGGCCAACACGGTCGCGAGCTTCGCCCTCGGCGACTACGAGTGGCTGCTCGCCTTCGAGGCCGACGAGCTCTACCGCATCGTCGACCTGATGCGGCACCTGCGCTCCTCGGGCGCCCGTCGCCACGTGCGCGAGGAGATCCCGTTCTACACCGGCGCGCTGACGCCGGTCGCGACCCTGGTGGACACGCTGCCGTGACGCGCGCCTGATGCCACTCGTGATGATCGACCTGGACGACACCCTCGTCCAGCGGGCGCCGCTCGTGCGCTCCTGGCTGACGTCGTACGTCGCCGAGCAGGGCCACGACGAGCAACGGGCCGCCGCGCTGGTCGAGGCGCTGGTCGAGGCCGACGGCGGCGGTCACCGCCCGCGCGAGGAGTTCGTCGCGCGGGCGAGCGAGCACGTCGGCACGGCGTTCTCGCTCGACGACTTCCGCGACGGGACCGACGGGGCCTACCGCCTCACCCCGGGTGTCCGCTCCCGGCTCGAGGCGCTGCGCGCCGCCGGGTGGCGGGTCGCGGTCGTGACCAACGGCCCCGTCGAGACCCAGTCGGTCAAGGTCGAGGCCACCGGTCTCGCCGACCTGGTCGACGCGGTGGTCATCTCCGGCGAGGTCGGTGTCCACAAGCCCGACCCGCAGGTCTTCCGCACCGCCGCCGAGCGCGCCGACGCCTCGCTCGAGGGCGCCTGGATGGTCGGCGACAACCTCGACGCCGACGTGCAGGGCGCCCACGGCGTCGGGGCCCGCGCCATCTGGGTGCGCCCGCGCGAGGACTGGCTGAGCTTCGACTACGCCGGCGAGCCCGACGTGGTCGTCGACGACGTCGACGCCGCGCTCGACGTCCTCCTGGAGCGCGGGAACCGCTGAGCGTGCCGGTGCGTCCCAGCGGCGTGAAGCCGCTCCTCGCCGCCACCGCCGCCCTGCTCGTCCTCGCCGTCTCGGGATGCGGGTCCGAGACCGACGCGGTCGACACCGGTCTCGCCACTGAGCCGAGCCTGTCGTCCTCGCCGTCCGCTCCGCCGGCCGCTCCGCCGTCCCCGACCGGCACCGTGCGCACCGCCGGACTCGTCACCGTGATCGACGAGGGCGAGGGCCCGGAGGTCTGCCTCGGCCCGATCGCGATGTCCTTCCCGCCGCAGTGCTCCGGTCCGGCCGTCGAGGGCTGGGACTGGTCCACCAGCGGCCAGGGGATGCACGAGACCCAGGGCTCGATCCGGTGGGGGAGCTACGCGCTCACCGGCACCTGGGACGGCTCCGCGCTCACCGTCGACGACGCCGTGCCGGCCGCGCTCTACGACGCCGCACCGGTGCCGTCCGAGCCGGGATCCGAGGCCACGGTCAGCGTCATTCAGGGCGCCGACGAGGTCGTGGCCGCCCTCCAGACCGCCGTACCCGACGCGATGGGTGTGACCGTCCTGGACGGCCAGGTGCACCTCGACGTCGCCTACGACGACGGCTCGGTCCAGGACTGGGCCGACGCGACGTACGGCCCCGGCGTCGTCGTCGTCACCAGCGCCCTGCTCCCCGCCTGACCCGCCCCTTGTAACGCGGAGTTGGCGGTGGTCCCGACCCGTTGCTACGGGTCAGAGGCACCGCCAACTCCGCGTTACAGCTGGGGCGATCGGGCTCAGGAGGGGTCGGCGGCGTCGGCGGGCTGGAGGGTGAGGCTGATCGAGTTGATGCAGTAGCGGTCGCCGGTGGGGGTGCCGTAGCCGTCGGGGAAGACGTGGCCGAGGTGCGAGCCGCAGTGGGCGCAGCGCACCTCGACGCGCTTCATGCCGAGGGTGTTGTCCTCGATGTACTCGATCGTGTCGGTCATCGGTTGGTAGAAGCTCGGCCAGCCGCAACCGGAGTGGAACTTCGTGTCGGACTCGAAGAGCGCGGTCCCGCAGGCCTTGCAGGAGTAGACGCCCTTGGTCTCGGTGTCGGTGTACTTGCCGGTGAACGCCCGCTCGGTGCCGGCCTGGCGCAGCACGGCGTACTCGTCGGGTGAGAGCTGCTCGCGCCACTCGGCGTCGGTCTTCTCCACGGGGTAGGACATGATCCCAGCCTAGAACTGGCGCCAAGGGTGTTGACGCTGCTCAGACAACGACTGTTCACTGACGATGTGGCGAACACCATTCCGTGGGAGCGGGTCCGGCGTGCAGGCTCCAAGCTCACGACGCCGCTGCTGCCGGACGACTACCTGCGCCTCGTCAACCCGCTGTGGACCACCCGCGAGCTGCGCGGGCGCATCGAGAAGGTCGTCCCCGAGACCGAGGACGCCGCGACGCTGGTGATCCGACCGGGGTGGGGCTGGCGCCACGACCACAGGGCCGGGCAGTACGTCGGCATCGGGATCCAGGTCGACGGCAAGTTCGTGTGGCGCTCCTACTCCGTGAGCTCGCCCCCGAAGCGCTCGGGTCGCCACATCGCGATCACCGTGCGGGCGATGCCGGAGGGGTTCGTCTCCGACCACCTCGTCAACGGGCTGACCCCCGGCACCATCGTGCGGCTCGCCTCGCCCGAGGGCGACTTCGTGCTGCCGGAGCCGCCCCCGGCGAAGATGCTGTTCCTCGTCGGCGGCAGCGGGGTGACGCCGGTGATGGCGATGCTGCGCACCCTCGACCGGCGCGGCACCGTGCCCGACGTGGTGCTGCACTACTCATCGCCCACCGAGGACCGGATGATCTTCCGCGAGGAGATCGAGCGGCTCGAGCAGGCGCACGAGACCCTGAAGGTCCACAAGCAGTTCACCGACACCGACGGCATGCTCGAGCTGAGCGACCTCGACCGGCTCTGCCCCGACTGGCGCGAGCGCGAGACCTACGCCTGCGGTCCGGCGCCGATGCTCGACGCGATCACCGAGCACTTCGAGCAGGCGGGGCTCGAGGAGCGGCTGCACCTCGAGCGGTTCTCGCTCGAGCTCGGCGGCGACGGCGGCGAGGGCGGCACGATCACCTTCCAGAACTCCGGCAAGAAGGTCGAGCTCGACGGCGCGACCACGATCCTCGAGGCGGGGGAGGAGGCCGGGGTCGGCATGCCGTACGGCTGCCGGATGGGCATCTGCCACACCTGCACCGTGACCCTGGTCAAGGGCCGGGTCCGAGACCTGCGCAACGGCGACGAGTTCGACCAGGCCAACGAGCAGGTGCAGACCTGCGTCACCACCGCGGTGGGCGACTGCACGCTCGACATCTGAGGTACCGGTCACACCACACCGAGCACCACCACACAGGCATCATCCACGGGAGAGCACGGGGAAGGGCACGGCATGGCCATCAGTGACGTCCAGGAGTACATGCACCTCACCGACGAGGAGATCGAGCAGCTCGGGCGCGAGCTCGACGCGATCCGCAAGGAGGTGGAGGACTCCCGCGGGCCGAAGGACGCGGCGTACATCAACCGCCTGATCCGCATCCAGCGCTACCTCGCCATCGCCGGGCGGCTCACGCTGCTGGTCGGCGTCCACGACAAGCGCACCCGCGTGCCCGCCGCGGTCACGGGCGCCACGCTCCTCGCTCTCCACAAGATCCTGGAGAACATGGAGATCGGGCACAACGTGATGCACGGTCAGTGGGACTGGATGAACGACCCCGAGATCCACTCCTCGAACTGGGAGTGGGACACCGCGCAGCCGGCCGAGCAGTGGAAGCACAGCCACAACTACGTGCACCACCAGTTCACCAACGTCCTCGGCTACGACAACGACATCGGCTACGGCATCCTCCGCATGGCCCGCGAGCAGCGGTGGTCCCCGGTCAACCTCGGCCAGCCGGTCTACAACGCCATGCTCGCCACGCTGTTCCAGTGGGGCGTCGCCCTCCACGACCTCGACATCGAGCGGATCCGCAAGGGCGAGAAGGACCCGAAGGAGATGAAGCGCCAGCTCAAGCAGATCTTCCGCAAGGGCCGCAACCAGATCCTCAAGGACTACGTCGTCTACCCGGCGCTCGCCGGGCCGCAGTGGCGCACCGTGATGGCGGCCAACGTCGGCGCCAACCTCACGCGCAACCTGTGGTCCTACGTGATCATCTTCTGCGGGCACTTCCCGGACGGGGCTATGCACTTCACCGAGGAGGAGATCGAGGACGAGACCCGCGCGGAGTGGTACCTGCGCCAGATCCTCGGCGCGGCCAACTTCGAGGGCGGGCCGCTGATGCACATCATGTCCGGCAACCTCGGCTACCAGATCGAGCACCACCTGTTCCCGGACCTGCCGAGCAACCGCTACGGCGAGATCTCGGTCAAGGTGAAGGCGCTGTGCGAGAAGTACGACATCCCGTACACCATCGGTCCGCTCCACAAGCAGTACGGCCAGGCGCTGCGCACGATCATCAAGCTGTCGGTGCCGAACTCGTGGACGAACAGCGACAAGCCCGAGCCGCCGACCCCGCCGCAGAAGCGGCGCCGGCGTTCCGACTCCGAGCGACCTGACCGGATCCGCCAGCTCGGCGCCTGGTCACGGGGGACGTCGCAGGAGCGGAAGGCCTCGTGAGCCGGCTGTGAGAGCCTCGTGATCGTGGCCGACCTGTCGCAGGCATCCCGCATCCGCGAGCGTCGCTGGGTGACCCAGTGCGCGCTGAGCCGGGTGTGCGGGTGCTGTGCGATGTCGCTCGAGCGGCCCGTCGCCTTCCTGGGGACGGGCCGCGAGGTCGACCGCAACGCCTTCCACCTGCCGCCGATGCACGTCGGCTGCGCCGAGGAGCTGCGGCGCACGCCGGGCGCCGACCCCGAGTGGCGACTGGTCACCACCTCCGGCTTCGAGTTCGTGCGGCCCGACCGCGACGACCCCGACCCCGAGCCGCGCTTCGAGCCCAACTCGCTCGTCGACTGACGCCTCGCGTCGGCGCCCGCGGATACCGTGGCCGCGTGGCGAAGGCGACGGCGGTCGAGGTCCAGGCGGGCGAGCGCGCGGTCCGGGTCTCGAGCCCCGACCGGGTGATCTACGAGGCGACGGACACGACGTCCGAGGTGACCAAGGCGATGGTCGCGGAGTACTTCGCGTCCGTCGAGGACGGTCTGATGCGCGCGCTGCGGGAGCGTCCCACCGCACTCGAGCGGTGGACCTCCGGGGTCCGCCCGGGCATGAAGCTGGCCACCGGCCGCGCCGACAAGGACGCCGACGCGTTCTACCAGAAGCGCGTGCCCAAGGGTGCGCCCGACTACCTCGAGGCCGTCGAGATCACCTTCCCCTCGGGCCGCACCGCCGAGGAGATCTGCCCGACCGAGATCGCCGTGCCGGTGTGGTGCGCGCACATGGGCACGCTGACCTTCCACCCGTGGCCCGTGCGCCGCGCCGACGTCGACCGGCCCGACGAGCTCCGCATCGACCTCGACCCGCAGCCGGGCACCGACTTCCGCGACGCGGTGCGTGTCGCGGCCGTCGCCCGCGAGCTGTTCGCCGAGCGGGGCATCACGGCGTACTGCAAGACCTCGGGCAATCGCGGCGTCCACGTCTTCGCCCGCATCGAGCCGCGCTGGGAGTTCCTCGACGTGCGCCACGCCGCGATCGGCTTCGGCCGCGAGCTCGCCCGGCGCGACAGCGGCGTGACGGTGGACTGGTGGAAGGAGGAGCGCGGCGCCCGGATCTTCGTCGACTTCAACCAGAACTGCCGCGACCGCACCATCGCCTCGGCGTACTCCCTGCGCCCGATCGCGGGCGCACCCGTCTCGACCCCGCTGACCTGGGACGAGCTGGCCGAGACCACCGACCCGCGCACGCTCAACCTCTTCACCGTGCCCGAGCTGCTCGCCGACCGTCCCGACGCGTGGAGCGGCATCGACGACGTCGCGCACTCGATCGAGCCGCTGCTGGCGTTGTACGACGAGCTGCCGGGCGGCGAGATGCCGTTCCCGCCCGACTACCCCAAGATGCCGGGCGAGCCGCCGCGGGTGCAGCCGAGCAAGAAGGTGCACGAGCACTGGGACGACGAGGGCAACCGCGTCGAGGGCTGAGCTCGACCGTCAGCCGTCGTACGGCGCCCGCGGTGGTCGGCCGACGCCCTCGGGGGTGCCGGGCAGGCGGCGGGTGACGACGAACTCCTCGGCGACCGATCGCACCTTGCGGTCGAGGTCGGAGGCGACGTTGGTGAGCACGACGAAGGCCTGGAAGGCGTCGAGGTCGGAGCGCTCCATGATGATGCCGGTGGCCTGCCCGATGACGGTGCGGCTGTCGAGGGCGGCCTGCAGCTGGTCGATCTGCTGGGCGTCGCGGACGGCGACCGCGATGTGAGCGGCGATCGCGATGCCGTGGTCGCGCTCGACCGCGCTGAAGCCGTCGGGTGCGCGGGAGTAGAGGTTGAGCGCGCCGACCGTCTGGTCGGCGAGGAAGAGCCGGTAGCAGGTCATGCTGCGGAACCCCGCCTCGTCGACGACGCGCGGTGCCCACCGCGGCCACCGCGGCTCGTCGGAGAGGTCCGGGACGTCGACGACCTCGGCCTCCCAGACCGCGTCGAGGCACGGACCCTCGCCCAGGTCGTACTGCAGCTCGTCGCAGGAGCGCGCGGCCCGGGAGGTCGCGGCGGGGGTCTCGATCCGGCGACGGGCCCGGATGACCGAGAGCGCGGCGGCGTCGACGCCCTCGATGTCGCGCTGGGCGAGCTCGACGGCCGTCCGCATCGTCGACTCGGCGTCCGGCGCCGCCTGCAGGCGCCGAGCGGCTTCCGCGACGAGCTCGGTCACTGTGGGGGCGTCACGTGAGGACGTAGGGGAGGCCACGACTCCAGCAAGGCACGTCTCACCCCTTCGGGGCAACCCCCTCAGGTGAGCCCGGGCGCGCGTCGCGCCAGAGGGCAGCGGCCGGACGCGGGCCTGGACAGTCGTCAAGTCGCGGCTCCGACTGGTCTTGACCAGGTTTTCCTGACGGTGGCACGGGCTAGTCTCTGCGGTGTCGGCTTCTTACGATGGGAGCCGTCCGGCGCACCAGGTGTTCCCCCCGACACGGTGGGCCGTGCAGTTCCAGAAGGGCCCTCCCGCAACCCCCCGCGCGAGGGCCCTTCTGTCTGTCCCTCTCCGTCCCGGGTCGTCCCGGCGGTTGAGCCCCTCCGGCGCGGGGTAGTGGCACAGGGAGCGAGGGCGAGCGAGGGGAGTGGCTGAGGTGTTCGGGTTCGTGTTCATCGCACTGGTGCTGATGGCGGTGGTCGTCTACGTCGTGGGTCGCATCCACGGCCCCGAGCCGGTCGAGATCGCGGTCGAGCAGCCGGCCCGCACCGATCAGCCGCCCCTCGGCTGATGTCTCGGCTGACGTCTGGCTGACGTCATGATGGGGGCGTGAAGAAGCCCCTCGCAGGTCTGGTCGCCTTCGTCGCGATCGCCTTCCTGCTCGCCGGCCTGGTCGGTCTGCTGAGTGCCGAGACCGCGACCGGTCTGGTGCTCGCCGGCTACGTCTGCGCCGGCGGCGGCATGGTGCTGGCCCGGCTCGCGTGGCGCCTGTGGCGAGGGGTCCCCGGCCTGCACGCGATCGCCGCGGGGCGCACGGCCGCCGAGGTGCGGCTGCTCTCGCGCGAGCACGCGCGTCGGCAGTGGCAGTCGGCCG
Source organism: Nocardioides flavescens (assembly GCF_009823805.1). Taxonomy (GTDB): domain Bacteria; phylum Actinomycetota; class Actinomycetes; order Propionibacteriales; family Nocardioidaceae; genus Nocardioides; species Nocardioides flavescens. Next base: position 111,656 of record NZ_WUEK01000016.1, read on the forward strand.
CGTCGTACTTCCTCGGGCTGACGGTGGTCTACCTGCTGCTGGCCCTCGTCTTCGCGACGTACGCCGCGACGCTGACGGCGGCCACCATCTCGGCCGTGACGGCGGGCGTGCTCACGGTCATGGCCTGGTGGCAGCGTCGCGAGCTGGCGCGCTGAGCGCGCTGCGCGCGCCTGGGATCCCGGGACGCGCGAAAGGGCCCCGCCCCGGGACATCCCCACGTGCACCCCTGGGCTGGGCCCTTCTGCGCGAAGTCCGACCCGTCCCCCGACGAGTCCCACAGCGACGACGTCCCCCGACGTCGCCACGGTGCAGTCCACGCTCCGGATCGGTCCTCCCGCGCTCCCCCCAGAGTGCGCTGCTGACTGTCACCGGGTCTCCGACCCCGATCTGGTGACCGGCTGTCGTTGACACGTCAACCATAGGCAGATGCCTCTCGGGAGCGGTCCACGTCGACTCCAGCGTTGGGTAACAGAATGTCCACATCACCCTGACGCCTGGTCCGGTCCGGTCTAGCGCCCTGACGGCCCTAGTGCTCCCAGGGCGCCGGGACGGGGACGTACTCGCCCATGAACGCCGTGAGCGTGCGGTCGAGCCGCTCCGCCCCGAGGGCGTGGTCGTGGTGGTCGGCTAGGCAGACGAAGTCCTGCTCGCGCTGGAGCACCTTGCGCAGCTGCCACTCGAGGTCGCTGTTGCTGATGTTGACGTAGGCGCGCTCGGCGTCGGCGACGTAGGCCGTGCCGGTGAGCAGGCCGTAGTGCTGGGCCAGCGAGCTCAGCATCGACACGTCGGTCTCGGAGCGGAACGGCGAGCGGGCGGTGCGCTGCACGTCGTCGGCGAAGCGCTGCTCGATCTCCTCGAGCACCGAGCGGCGGTGAGCGTACGGCGCGTGGGCGAGGTCGTGCGTGACGACGGCACCGAACGCCTCGGCGAGCAGGCGGCGGTTGGTGCGGGCGGCCTGCCGGTAGGGCGGGGCGTCGGGGTCGTCGTCGAGCCCGACGGTGCCGGGGGCGACCCAGACCTGGGTGAGGCCGGCGGCGCTGAAGAAGCGCTCGGGGCCGAGCGGCCGCCCGAGCAGGAAGTCGTCGTTGAGGTAGACGAAGTGCTCGGCCAGGTCGGGCACGCGGTGCAGCGCCGTCTCGATGGCATGGGAGTTGAACGTCGGCAGCGCGTCGGCCGGGAGGATCTCGCGGTGGTCGACGACGCGCACCTGCGGGTGCTCGACGTCGAGCCAGGCCGGCACCTGGCCGGCGGTGACCAGGTGGATGCGTCGCACCCAGGGCGCGAAGAGGTGGATGCTGCGCAGGCAGTGGCGCAGCTCGTCACGGCTGACGAAGCGCGCCCGCCCGCTCGACTCGCGCCGCACGGCCGTGCCGGTCACCTCGGCGAGCCGGTCGCGACGGGCGGCGTCCCACGCCGGGTCCTCGCCGTCGACCCAGGTGACGACCGCGTCGACGGGGAAGGTCACCTCGCCGACGGTGGGGGCCGCCAGGAGCGGCAGGGTCGGCACGTCGAGGCCGTGGACGGTGGTCGTCACCGTGGCCGCACCCCGGGGCAGCCGCTGGCTCCACCGGGTGCGCCGTGGCGCGACCAGGTCGCCGGCCACCGACTCCTCCCAGAACTCCACCTCGACCGTGCAGCCCTGACCGAGCAGCGACGCGTTGCCGTCCGGGGTCCGGGGCCACGGCTCCAGCGCGAGCACCGGGGTGCGGCCGCGCTGCAGGTCGGTCGCGAGCTCGGCGACCGGCCCGCGCCGCTCGTGCCAGCCGTGGGCCGCCGGGTCGCGCAGGGAGAGGTACGACGGCACGTCGGCCCCGGCCAGCTGCTCGAGGAACGCCGTGCGCGCCGCCATCGGCAGCACCACGGTCGTCACGTCGCCCCCGTGCGGCGGCACCACCAGCCAGGTGTCGCTCACACGTCGCGCCGTGCTGGTGGCGAGGTCGAGCGCGGCCCGACGGGCCTCGGCGGGCGTCACCCCCGTGGCGTCGTACGACGGCAGGACAGGGATGGGCGCCGAGGCGGCGGCGGCCCGGGCGGCGAGGCGGGGGCGACCACCGCGCGCAGCCAGGGCCCGCTCGAAGATCGCGACCCAGTCCTGGGCGATCGTGTCGGCGTCCCACTGGCGCGAGGTGGCGAGGGCGCCGGCGCCGAGCCGGCGGCGGAGCGCGTCGTCAGAGCCGAGCCGGAGCAGCGCGGCCGCCATGCCGGCGATCGACTCGGGCGCGACGAGGAGGCCGTCGACCTCGTGGTGGATGATCTCGCGCGGCCCGGACGCGCAGTCGAAGCTGACGCACGGCACCCCTGCGGCCATCGCCTCCTGCAGCCCTAGCGGGAAGCCCTCGGCCCGCGAGGTCAACGCGCAGATGCTGGCCCGCGCCCACTCGCTCGGCATGTCGGTGGTGCTGCCGGGGAGCTCGACGCGGTCCCACAGTCCGCGCTTGCGGGTCTCGCGGACGAGGTGGGGGCGCTGGTGGCCCTGGCCGAGGATGCGCAGGCGCCAGCCGGGCAGCTGATCGGCGACCTCGCCGAACGCCTCGACGAGCTTGGTGAACTGCTTCTCCATCACGAGCCGGCCGGCGGTGACGATCGTGCGGCTGTCGAGCAGTGAACGCGGGGTGGGGCCCTGGGGGAGCGGGTTGGGCACGACGACGATCTCGGGCGCGAGGGCTCCGAGCTCGCCGCGCAGCCAGTCGGCGATGCTCGGGGTGAGCAGGCTGACCACGTCGGCGCGCGGGGCGTGCACGAGCAGCGGCTCCATGCCCGAGGTGCGCTGCGAGCTCGAGCGGTGCTCCTGGTGCACGACGACCACCGGGTCGGGCGAGAGCTGCACCGCACACGCCAGCAGTGCCGGCGTCACCGTCACGAGCACGTCGGTCTGCACGGCCCGCAGGCCGCGCTCGAGAGCGACGTCGGTCAGCGCCGAGAACTGCTTGTCCCACCGCGGCGGGACCAGCACGGACGCGCGCTCGTGCAGCGCGCGGTCGCTCGGGGACAGCTCTCCGGTCAGGTCGACGAGGTGCTCGACGGTGACGCGGGGGTCGATGTCGAACGCCGGCTCGGCGGCGGCCTTGACCACGCTGAGCAACCGGGCGTCGTGACCGGAGGCGGCGAGGGCGTTGGCCTGCGTGATCGCCGAGCGCTCGGTGCCGCCGAGCTTGTGCGCCGACTGCACCAGGAAGGTGATCCTCACGCCTGCTCCTCCGGCGTCAGCGTCGGGTCGAGGGACCGCAGGGCGAGCAGACCCTCGGGGTTCCACCGCAGGCGGGCGCGCAGCCGGCCGTCGTCGTGGAGCTCGGGCAGCAGGACGGCGTGGTTGGCGTCGCGGAGGTCGTCGTCGCGGCGGCGCACGCGGACGGCGTCGTCGCCGGAGCCGCCCAGCGCGACGCGCAGCATGCCGAACCAGCCGGGCGGCAGGTCGTCGACACCGACCAGCGCCTCCACCCGTCCGCTGCCGTCGGCGTCGTGGTGCGCCGTCACGGCGAGCGTTGCGAGGACCGTGTCGTCCTGGTCGAGCAGGAGCAGGTGCGTCCCGGTCTCGGGTGGACCGGGTGGGCGCAGTCGCAGGTGGATGCGCTCGCCCCTCAGCTCGACGTCGTCGAGGACGGCGGTGGGCACGAGCCGGGTGCGGACCAGGCGCAGCCGGCCGCCGTCGTCCTGCGGCTCCCATCGGCTCACGCCGTCCGGGGCGAGGGGGCTGCGGGTGAGCGGCCGCTGGAGGTCGGCGGCCACGCCGATGCGGGTCCGCCCGACGACCACGTCGTAGGCGTCGGCGACCAGACCGGTCAGGTCGTGCGGCCCCTCGCCGAGCTCGACGCTCTCGCGCACGCCGACGGCGCGCAGCGAGAGCGGGCCGGAGGCGCCGTCGACCTCGAGCCACAGGTGGGCGCCGTCGAGCACGGCGGCGTACGTCGCCACGGGGTCGCCGTCACGGCGCCGCGGGCCTCGGAGCAGTCTCACGGGCAGTCTCACGGGCCTCGCTCAGATCAGCGAGGCGCCCTCGCCGCCGCCGGACTGCTCGTCGAACGTCTCGTGCTCGAGCAGGTGCAGCACCGGCACCCCGGTGCGGCGGCGCGCCTGCGAGGCCCAGTCGAGGTGGAAGAACTCTGCGACCACGTGCGGCGAGGTCAGGATGATCGCCTCCCGGCCGTCGACTTCCTTCACCTTCGCCTCGAGCGCGTCGACCGGGTGGCCGGCGACGACCTGGCCACGCGCGGTGGCGCCGGCGCGGGTGAGCGCGGCGAGCGTGGCCTCGAGGGCGGTGTCGGCCTGGGCCCGGGTCTCCTCGGCGATCTCGTCGAGATCGGCCGGCGGCATCGGGACGGCCGTCCCGGGCGTGGCCTCGTGGCCGGCGAAGGTGCCCATCGTCGCCTGGATCCGCGCCGCGGCGTCCTCGACCGGGAGCAGCACGTGGTAGGTCACGGGCTCGTCGAGCCCCTCGTGCAGCGACCGGACCTGGCGGGCGTCGGCGTCGGTGAGCGCCTGCTCGACGAGGAGGACGACGTCGTAGTCGGTGTCAGCCACGTCCCGAGACTAGGGCGTGTCTCCCAAGTCCTCGTAGTCGCCCGCGCGGCGTCGCATCGGACCTGGACTGCGTTGTCGTCGCCCGCCGTGGCGCCGCCACGGCGGGCTCCTCCGCCTTGCCAGCTCCGCGCGACCCCACGCCTGCTCCCACGCAGACTTAGGAGACACGCCCTAGTCGCCGTCCGTCGTGGGGCCGTCGCTCCCACCGCCGAGCACCTCGGCGAGGTCGTAGGACACGACCTCCTCGAGCTGGTCGTAGCCGCACGAGTCCGGGTCGCGGTCGGGCCGCCACCGCTTGAACTGGGCGGTGTGGCGGAAGCGGTGGCCCTCCATGTGCTCGTAGCCGACCTCGACGACGCGCTCGGGGCGCAGCGGGGTGAAGGAGAGGTCCTTGCCCTGGCTCCACCGGCTCTGCGTGCCAGGCACCCGGTCGGGGTTGGCGACGAGGAACTCCGACCACTTCCCCCACGGGTGCTCCTGGATCGGGCACACCAGCGCCTGCAGCTCCTCGATCAGCTCGGCCCGGCGGGCCTCGGTGAAGCTGGCCGCGACGCCCACGTGGTGCAGCTCGCCGTCGCGGTAGAGGCCGAGGAGCAGGCTGCCGAGCAGCGGGCGCTCCGGGGTGGAGGCCTTGTGCTCGCGGTAGCCCGCGACGACCACGTCGGCGGTGCGGGCGTGCTTGATCTTGAGCATCGTGCGGCCGTTCTGGGTGTACGCCGCGTCGAGCGGCTTGGCCACGACGCCGTCGAGCCCGGCGCCTTCGAAGGCCTCGAACCACCGCTCGGCCTCGGCGGGGTCCTGCGTGACGCGGGTGAGGTGGATCGGGCCGCCGCCCTCGTCCAGCCCGCCCAGCGCCTCCTCGAGCGCGGCCCGCCGCTCGCGCAGCGGTCGGTCGACGTAGGAGGTGTCGTCGAGGGCCAGCAGGTCGAAGAGGACGATGCCGGCGGGCGTCTTGTCCGCGAGCATGTCGATGCGGCTCTTGGCGGGGTGGATCCGCTCCTGCAGCACCTCGAACTCCAAGCGCTCGCCGATCGCGACGAAGATCTCGCCGTCGAGCACGCACCGCCGCGGCAGCTGCCGCTTGACCGCCTCGACCAGCTCGGGGAAGTAGCGCGTGAGCGGCTTGGTGTTGCGGCTGGTCAGCTCGACCTCGTCGCCGTCGCGGAACACGATGCAGCGGAAGCCGTCCCACTTGGGCTCGAAGAGCAGACCGCCGGCGTGCTTCGCCGGATCGGGCACGCCCTTGACCGACTTGGCCAGCATCGGGCGCACGGGCGGCATCACGGGGAGGTCCACGGGTCCGACCCTAGGAGAGTGCGCCGACAGCGTCAGGCCAGCTCGAGCTTCATCGTCGAGATCCGCTCGAGGAGGCTCTCGAGCGACTCCTCGAACTCCTCGGCCGCGTGGTCCTCGGCGAGGTCGGAGCGCAGCGAGCGGACCGTGGGGTGCTCGAGCAGGCGGGGGTCCTCGTCGGATCCGTCGTCCATGACGTCGAGCGGGCCGATGTCGGCGCCGTGGCTCGCGACCTCGAGCAGCAGGCTGCCGAGCAGGAAGGAGGTGAACGAGCGGTACGCCGCCACGGCGGCCGCGTCGCTGAACCCCTCCTCCTTCAGACCGGAGAGGAAGATCTCCACCCAGTCGAGGCTGCGCAGCGGCGGTCGGAGCCACGGAGCCTCCGGTGGACGCGAGGCGACGAGGGGGAACGCCTTGACGTGCGACAGAGCTACGCGGCGTACGCCGTGGGCGAGGCGCTGGAGGAAGTCCTGCCAGCCGTTGCGGGGCGAGTCCAGGACGTCGGGGTCGGCGTAGATCCCGCCGACGAGGGCCTCGACGACAGCGTCGAGGAGGTCCTCCTTGCCGGGGACGTAGCGGTAGAGCGACATGGCCTCGACGCCGAGGCGTTGCCCGAGCCGACGCATCGTCAGCCCGCCGGGGCCGACCTCCTCGAGGAACGCGAGGGCCTCGCGGACGATGCGCTCACGGTCGAGGGGCACGCGCTGCGAGGGCTTGGACCGGCCGGCGACGAGCTCGGCGTCGACGTCCGGGACCTGCGGGTCGTCCGTGCGCTCGTTCACGTCGTCCTGTTCGGCGTCGTCCTGCTCGGCGTCGTCCGGGGGAGTGGCAGCGGGGTCCGTAGGGTCTGCCATGTCGCTGACCCTACGGACCCCGGTTGCTTCGTCTGACGGTGGGACGTCAGCGGCCGAGGCCGGCCTTGTCCACGCGGCGGTGGAAGTTCATCCCGGCGAGGCCACCGAGGATCGCACCGACCAGGGCGGCGGCGACGACACCGATGAGGGTGACGCCGGCCTGCAGGGTCAGACCGCTCAGCTCGGAGGGGATGCGGGGGAAGTTGTTCAGCTGGTCGAGCACGTCGTACTGCGCGCCGGCGACGGCCGACAGGATGGCGACGACGATCGCGATGACGACGGCCCAGCCGAAGACCGCGAGGCCCTGCTTGGCGCCGTTGAAGCGCGCCATGCGGCCGGCGACGTAGCCACCGCTGTAGTAGGCGAGGAACACGACGACGAGGACGGCGATCGCGCCGGCCCAGCCGATGTCGTTGGCGTTGGCGCCGGTCGCGTCGACGACGTCCTGTGCGCTCGAGACGATGCCGACGCCGGCGCCCGCCGCGGCGACGAGGGCGGTGAGCACGACGACCATGCCCATCGCGGTCAGCCAACCGAAGAAGGCGGAGCCGATCTTGACGCCGCCGAAGGCCTCCTTCTGACGGGCAACGACGCTCGCGCGGTCGACCGGCGCGGTGCCGTGGGTGGTGTCCACGTGGGCGGGGCGCTGGGGCTCTGTCTGGGTCATGGTCGAACTCTCCTTCGAGAACGGTTCCGTTGAAGAACGGTGCAGGTGAGTTCCTGCGAGCCGGTGGGTACCAGCCTTACGTTGTAAGTTGCCGTTCTCCAGAAGGTTCAAACCCGAACCATCACCGGAGCGGTACCCGTCACACCGCGTCACCGGACACGGTGGGAGCACAACTGTCACCTGATTCACCTCACCTCTAAGAAGGAGAAGACGATGGGACTCGCTGACAAGGCCAAGAACGCCGCTCAGGACGCCGCCGGCAAGGTCAAGGAGGCCGTCGGCGACGCGACCAACAACGAGAAGCTCGAGGCCGAGGGCAAGAAGGACCAGGCCGCGGCCGAGACCAAGAAGGCGGGCGAGGGCGTCAAGGACGCCTTCAAGAGCTGACGTGGCCAAGCCCAAGCGCAACATCTTCGCGCTGCTCGGCTGGCTGGTCTGGAAGCTGCTGTCGATCTTCGGCGTGAAGTTCGCCAAGAAGAAGCTCGGCAACGAACGCAGCCACGGCCAGCCCGCGCGTCGCTGATCGCGACGGACGCCGCCGCACGGCCCCGGCTCCTGGGGGGAGCCGGGGTCGTGTCGCGTCCTGAGGCCTGGCTGTCCTCCGCTGGTCGAGGCAGGACGAAGTCCGGTCGTTCCCGGTGGTCGACGAGGTCCGGTCGTTCCCGGTGGTCGACGAGGTCCGGTTCGTTCCCGGTGGTTGAGGAAGGACGAAGTCCTGTCTCGAAACCACTGTCTCGTCGGGTGGTTTCGAGACGGTCGCCAGCGCGACCTCCTCAACCACCGCGGAGTGAGTCCGGGCTCGGTATGCCGCCCCGCTCGGCGGGCCCTGACCTTGGGCACCTGTCCCCGGTTGGTCTGCCGGGCCTGTGGGTGCCGCCCCGCGAGGC
>NZ_WUEK01000017.1 GCF_009823805.1 Nocardioides flavescens
CGGAGGTCTTCGTCATCGTCCAGCCGGCACGCCGTACCTAACGTCCGTGGATGGAACAGCTAGCGCGACTTCCTCAACCACCGGTGCTCGGGAGGCTGCTCGGGTCCGCGTCGTCGGTGGTTGAGGAGGGCCGCTAGGCCCGTCTCGAAACCACTCTCGCGGCGCGTGGTTTCGTGACAGTCGCTAGCGCGACTTCCTCAACCACCGGTGCTCGGGAGGCTGCTCGGGTCCGCGTCGTCGGTGGTCGAGGAGGGCCGCTAGGCCCGTCTCGAAACCACTCTCGCGGCGCGTGGTTTCGAGACAGTCGCTAGCGCGACTTCCTCAACCACCGGTGCTCTCGTCGTCCTCGGCCAAGGTCGCGTCGAGGCGCTCGCGGACGCCGTCGAGCCACTGCTGGCAGACGCCGGCGAGGTGCTCGCCGCGCTCCCAGAGGGCGAGCGACTCCTCGAGCGTGGTGCCGCCGTTCTCGAGGCGGCGGACGGTCTCGACGAGCTCCTCGCGGGCCTGCTCGTAGCTCAGCTGCTCGCTCGGCTGGTCGCTGGGCTGGTCACTCATCGGTGGTCTCCAGGGTCTCGGTCTCGGTCGTGGTGGCGTGGACGCGCCCGTCGGCCACCCGCACCGTGACGGCGGCGCCGGGCGGGACCGCGGCGACCGAGGTCACGACGTGGCCGTCGGCGTCCTGCAGGACGGCGTAGCCCCGCTCGAGCGTGGCCAGGGGCGAGAGCGCGCGGGCGCGGGCCCGCTGATGCGCGATGTCGTCGTGGGCCCGGTCGAGGCGGTGCGACAGCGTCCGGCGGGCGCGGTCGCGCAGGCTCGTGAGCTCGGCGACCCGCTCGTCGAGCACGGTGTGCGGGTCGGCGAGCACGGGGCGCGAGCGCAGCGCGTCCAGCCCGGACTGCTCACGCTCGAGCCAGCCCGCGAGGGTGTGGCGCAACCGGCGGCGGGCGGCGTCGACCAGGCGCAGCTCCTCGGCGACGTCGGGCACGACGAGCTTGGCCGCATCTGTCGGGGTGGAGGCGCGCACGTCGGCTGCGAGGTCGAGGAGGGGGGAGTCCTGCTCGTGGCCGATGGCCGAGACGACGGGTGTGCGCATGGCGTGGACGGCGCGCACCAGCGCCTCGTCGGAGAAGGGCAGCAGGTCCTCGACCGAACCGCCGCCGCGGGTCACGATGACGACGTCGACGTCGGGGTGGCGCTCCAGGCGCCCCAGGGCCTCGATGACCTCGCCCGCCGCGCGCTGACCCTGCACCGTCGCGTGCGCCACCTCGAAGGCGACCTGCGGCCACCGGCGCCGGGCGTTGTCGACGACGTCGCGCTCCGCGGCCGAGCCGGGCGCCGTCACCAGTCCGACCCGGCGCGGCAGGAAGGGCAGCGGCCGCTTCAGCTCACGGGCGAACAGGCCCTCCGCCGCCAGCAGCTGCCGGCGCCGCTCGAGCCGAGCCAGCAGCTCGCCCAGGCCGACCATCCGGAGCTCGCGCACCTGCAGCGAGAACGAGCCGCGGTTGGCGTAGTAGGACGGCTTGGCCTGCACGACCACCTGCGCACCCTCGACCAGCGGCGTGGCCAGTGAGTCGACGGTGCTGCGCGGCACGGTCAGTGGCACCGAGATGTCGGCGACCGAGTCGCGCAGCGTCATGAACACCGTCTGCAGCCCCGGGCGCCGGCTGATCTGCGCGATCTGGCCCTCGACCCACACGGCGCCGAGGCGGTCGACGTACTGCGCGACGAGGTTGGCGATCTGGCGCACGGGTGCCGGGGAGTCCGGCGAGGTGTCCAGGGCCATGTCCGTGGAGATTAGGGGATGGCACCGACCCCCGTAGGCTTGAGGCGTGACGACCGACCTCGGGATGCCGCCCGTGCTGCCCACCGACGAGGCCGACCGCGCCGTGCTGCTGGCCGCGCCGCGCGGCTACTGCGCCGGCGTCGACCGCGCCGTGGTGACCGTCGAGAAGGCCCTCGACCTCTACGGCTCGCCCGTCTACGTCCGCAAGCAGATCGTGCACAACAAGCACGTCGTGAGCGACCTCGAGGCGCGCGGCGCCATCTTCGTCGACGAGCTCGACGAGGTGCCCGAGGGGCAGACGGTCGTGTTCTCGGCCCACGGCGTCTCGCCGGCCGTGCACGCGCAGGCCGAGGAGCGCTCGCTCAAGACGATCGACGCCACCTGCCCGCTGGTGACCAAGGTCCACCACGAGGCCCGCCGCTTCGCCTCCGACGACTACGACATCCTGCTCGTAGGCCACGCGGGCCACGAGGAGGTCGAGGGCACCGCGGGTGAGGCCCCCGAGCACATCCAGCTCGTCGAGGGGCCCGACGACGTCGCCTCCATCGTCGTGCGCGACCCGAGCCGGGTCGCCTGGCTCTCGCAGACCACGCTGTCGGTCGACGAGACGCTCGAGACGGTCGCGGCGATCCGCGAGCGGTTCCCGCTGCTGCTCGACCCGCCGAGCGACGACATCTGCTACGCCACGCAGAACCGCCAGCTCGCGGTCAAGGAGATCGCCCGCGAGGCCGACCTGGTGATCGTGGTTGGCTCGGCCAACTCCTCCAACTCCGTGCGGCTCGTCGAGGTCGCCCTGGAGGCCGGTGCGCGGGCCTCCCACCGCATCGACGACGTGAGCGAGATCGACGAGGCGTGGCTCAAAGGCGTGCGCACCGTCTCGGTGACCTCCGGGGCGAGCGTGCCCGAGTCGCTCGTGCAGGACGTGCTGGCCTACCTCGGCGAGCGGGGCTACCCCGACGCCCGCGCGGTGCACACCGCCGAGGAGAGCCTCGTCTTCGCCCTGCCCAAGGAGCTGCGCCGCGACCTCAAGGCCGCCGGCCGCAGCTAGTCCTCAGGGCTTCTTCTTCGGCCGCGGCTTCGTGGTCGGCGCGGCCTTGGGCTGTGCCGGCGGAGCCGTCGGCGGCGCCGGGGTGGTGCCGCGGTCGTCGGTGCCCTCGAGCACGTCGAGGTCGTCGACGTCACCGAGGTCGTCGACCTCGTGGGCCTCGTCCTCGACGTACGCCGGTCCGCGGCGCGGCTCCTCCTCCTCGGCCCGCGAGACGCGCCGGTCGCGGCGGATGGCCAGGAAGACCTGCAGGGCCAGCAGCAGCAGGAGCAACGCGATGCCGGCGACGAACCACTTGGCGTAGGACGTCTCCTCCTCGACCTCCTGGTGCGGAGCGAGCGAGCGGCTGGCGGTGGCGAAGGCCGGGTTGGCCTCGTCGGCGATGACGAGGTCGCCTTCGAGGTCGGCCCACCCGGTGCTGCCGACGAAGTCGACCACCTTGCGGGCCAGGATGCCGTCGGCGGCCTTGTCGCCGGTGGCCCAGCTGCCGAGCATCAGCACGAGGCGGTCGTCGCGGTCGATCGACTCGAGCACGGCGTACGGGTCCTGCGAGGTCACCTCGACGGTGGAGTCCTCGCGGTCCAGCAGCCGGGTCGCGCTCAGCTTGAGCGGCGCGTCGAGGGCCTGGGAGTCGGAGGCGACGGCCCCGATGAAGAGCCCGGAGCGGTCGTCGGCGAGGAACCGGTCCGGCGTCATCAGCTGGATGTCGAGCAGCGACCCGGCGGCCCGCTGGATGTCGACGATGATCGCCGCGGCGTTGATCGCGGCGGTGGCCTCGCCCTGCACGGCCTTGAGGGCGACCGGCAGGGTGCCCTCCAGGATCTGCGGGAACAGCTGGAACCCCTCGGCCTCTCCGGTGCCGGGGGTCACCGCCACCGTCGAGGACGCCGTGTCGATGTCTACCTCGGCGGCCGGCACCGACGCCGGGGTGCAGGCCGAGCCGTCGGGTGCGAGGGCGTTGAGCGTGAGCGACAGGTCGTTGACCGAGCGCAGCTCGTTGGCCGGCACCGAGAAGTCGACGGAGAACGCCGACTCCTGGCCGAGGTTCTGCGAGGCGACGAGCGCACCGTTGGCGCGGATGTCGAGGCGAGCGCCGCTGCCCTCGGCGAACGCCGTGTGGGTGCCTTCGAGGTGCACCTTCATCGAGTCCACGGGCTGGCCGAAGGAGTCCTGGCGCAGCTCGAGGTCGCGGGTCACCGAGCCGTAGCCCGACAGGGTCAGGTCACCGACCTGGAGGCTGCCGAGCGTGCGGGTCGTGGCGGTGTTGCGGGGCTTGGCCTGCTGCGAGGGGTTCTGGGCCGAGGTGCCCGACAGTCCCAGGGTCTCGGTGGACAGCGCCCGCGCGGCGGCGACGAGCGCGTCGCCGGAGCCGGTCAGCGTCAGGGTCGGCACGCCGTTGGTGGAGGAGACCTCGGCGTTGACCTCGCCCGCGGGGCCCGGGGTGAGCACCACGAGGCGCTGGGTGGCGACGACCTTCGTCGACGCGGGCGTCTTGGTGACGAGCGCGATCGGGGTGTCGTCGTCGTACTGCACGGCGAGTGCGGCGACAGCTGTCAGCCCCGCGGTGATGGTGGCCTGGTCGGCGTCCTGCGGGATCTGCACGTTGACCCCGGCCGAGGACGGCGGGAAGAAGGTGCCAGGGGAGGTCGGTGCCGTCTCGACGCCGGTGTACTGCAGGGCGATGCGGCGCAGCGCCGCCGTGCCGGCCGGCGGGGTGCAGGTGGCGCCGGCGGCCGCGACGCCCGCCGTCGAGACCGAGAGCGCGATGGTGCCGTCGGCGACGACGTCGGCGGGGGTGACGGGGATCGAGACCTTGCGGTAGAGCGTCGAGGCCACCGAGAGGACCGGGCGGCCGTTGACGCTGAACACGACGGTGCCGCCTTCGACGAGCGCCGGCTGGGTGAGGATCGCCGAGATGGCGCTCGGCACCACGCCCGACGGCACCGGCACGGAGAACGTGCTCGTGCCGACGTTGTCGCTCGACATCGTGCCCGGCACCAGCGCGGAGTCGGCCTGCGAGGCCGCAGGGGTCGCGAGGACCAGACCGACGCTCAGGGCCGTCGACGCCAGGGTCGCCACGACCACGCGTGTCGTCCCTGCGCGCAGGCGCTGTCGCGCCCGCAGTCCCGTCCCCCGCACGTGCCCTCCTGGACTCTCTCCGGATCCCCGGTGTCGCCTCACCCTACTGACCGCCGCGTCACGGCGTTCTACATTGGCCGAGTGGCCCGGTACCTCGACATCCACCCGGACAACCCCCAGCCGCGGCTGCTGCAGCAGGTCGTCGACGCGCTGCGCGACGACGACGCGCTGATCGCCTACCCGACGGACTCGGGCTACGCCCTCGGCTGCCGGATCGGCAACCGCGACGGCCGCGACCGCATCCTGCGCATCCGCGGGCTCGACGAGCGCCACCACTTCACGCTGGTGTGCCGCGACTTCAGCCAGCTCGGGCACCTCGTGCACGTCGACAACGCGGCGTTCCGCACGGTGCGGGCCGCGACGCCCGGGCCCTTCACGTTCATCCTGCCGGCGACGCCCGAGGTGCCACGCCGCCTGCTGCACCCGAAGAAGAAGACCGTCGGCGTGCGCATCCCCGACCACACGCTGGTGCACGCCCTGCTCGACCTGCTGGGTGAGCCGCTCCTGACCAGCACCTTGATCCTGCCCGGCGAGACCGAGCCGCGCACCAACGGCTGGGACGTCAAGGAGGAGCTCGACCACCAGGTCGACATCGTGGTCGAGGCGGGCGAGACGCCCGCCGAGCCGACCACGGTCATCGACTGGTCGGAGGGAGCACCCGAGGTGCTGCGCGAGGGTGCGGGCGACGCGAGCCGCTTCCTCGGCTGAGCCGCCCGGGCCGCCCGCGCAGCCAGCGCTCGCGCACGGCGAGCAGCGCCAGGCAGAGGGCGTAGCCGAGGGCGAGGGCGAGCCCGTGGGTGGCCAGGCCCCCGACGACGGCCTGCCAGGCGTCGTCGGCCCGGCCCACCCGGTCGAGCGCCAACGGGCGGGTGGTGGCGACCAGGGCGACCACCGCGAGCATGAGCAGCGGTGGGAGCACGCCGACGGTGAAGAAGTCGCCCGGTCGGACCAGCAGCGCGAGGGCCGCGCACACGAGGACGAAGGACACGTCGAAGACCGCGCCGACGTCACCGCCCACCAGGACGTCGGCGGAGACCGCGGTGAGGACGAGCGCGAGGCCCAGGGCCACCACCTGGGGGCCCGGCTGACGGCCCTCCTCCCAGAGGGTGCGGGGCCGGCCCGCGCCGCGCGTCACAGCCCGACCGTACGGCCGAGACCGGGATCGTCGTCGTCCCCACGCCGCTCGACGGCCCTCAGCTCGACCGAGCGCGGGGCGGGCAGGTCGTCGTCGGTGACGGCCAGGTCGCGGAAGCGGCGGGCTGACACCAGCACCCGGGAGTCGAGGGAGCCCATCGCGGCGTTGTAGTGGCCCACCGCGGCGTTGAGCGAGCGGCCGACGCTGTCGAGGTGTCCGTCGAGGGTGGCCAGGCGGGCGTGGAGCTCGCGGCCGAGACGGTGGATCTCGCGGGCCTGGTCGGCGAGCGCCTCGTGGCTCCACCCGTGGGCCACGGTGCGCAGCAGCGCGATCAGGGTCGTGGGGGTGGCGAGCACGACCTGGCGGGTGGCGGCGTGCTCGAGCAGCCGCGGGTCGGCCTCGAGGGCGGCGCCGAGGAAGGACTCGGCGGGCAGGAACAGCACGACGAACTCAGGCGTCTCCGGCAGCGCTCGCCAGTAGGCCTTGGAGCCGAGCAGGTCGACATGGTTGCGCACCTGTCGGGCGTGCCGGGCGAGGTGGCCCGCGCGCAGCTGCTCGTCGTCGGTCGAGGTCGCGTCGAGGTGGGCGTCGAGCGGCACCTTGGCGTCGACCACGACCTGTCGGCCGCCGGCGAGCCGGACGACGAGGTCGGGGCGCTGAGCGCCGTCGTCGAGGCGGACCTGCTCGTCGAAGTCGCACCGGTCGACGAGTCCGGCCAGCTCCACGGCGCGGCGCAGGTGCAGCTCGCCCCACCGCCCGCGCACCTGCGGGCGGCGCAGGGCCGTCGACAGCGACTGGGTCTCGCGGCGCAGCGTCTCGGTGGAATGACGCATGCCGACGACCTGCTCGTTGAGCTGGCCCTGCCAGCTCGCGCGCTGCAGGTCGAGGTCGACGAGCTGGTCGCTGAGCCGGTCGAGGCCCTGCATGACCTCGGCCTGGTCGACCACGCCGCCGACGTACGACGAGCGCGAGCGCGCCCACAGCGCGCCGATGAGCGCGCCCAGCGAGAGCCCGGCCAGCAGGCCCAGCAGCAGCACGCCGATGAGGGTGAGGGTGTCCACGCGCTCAGCATGGACGCGACCACCGACAGTCGTGCTCGACGTGGTCGGTCAGTGGTTTCGAGGAAGGACTTCGTCCTTCCTCAACCACCGGTGACCTCACCACCGCTGGTCGAGGAGGTCGTGCAACGACCGTCTCGAAACCACTCGACGAGCGCGTGGCCTCAGTCGAGGTCGACGACCACCGGGGCGTGGTCGGAGGCGCCCTGCCCGGCGCGCTCCTCGCGGTCGATGAAGCCGTGGACGACGCGCTCGGCGAAGGACGGCGAGCCCAGCACGAAGTCGATGCGCATGCCGCGGTTGCGCTCGAAGCGCTGGCGGTAGTAGTCCCAGTAGGTGAAGACCTCGGGGCCCGGGGTGTGGGGCCGCACCACGTCGACGTACCCGTCGTCGAGGAAGCCCTGGAACGCCGCGCGCTCGGGCGGCGTGACGTGGGTGTCCTTGGCGAACGCCGCGATGTCGTAGACGTCCTCGTCGCGCGGGGCGATGTTCCAGTCGCCCACCAGTGCGGTCGGGGTGTCGATCCAGCCGCGGGCCGCCTCGCGCAGCCGGGCCAGCCACTCGAGCTTGTAGTGGTAGTGCGGGTCGTCGACCTTGCGGCCGTTGGGCACGTAGAGCGACCACACCCGCACCCCGCCGCAGGTGGCGCCGATCGCGCGGGCCTCGGGCGCGACCGGATCGCCGTACCCGGGCATCTCGGGGAAGCCGACCTCGACGTCCTCGATCCCGACGCGCGAGAGCAGGGCGACGCCGTTCCACTGGCTGGTGCCGGAGTAGGCGAACTCGTAGCCGGCCGACTGCAGCCCCATCAGCGGCAGCTGCTCCTCGCGCGCCTTCGTCTCCTGCAGGGCCAGCACGTCGATGTCGTGACGCTCGAGGAACCGCTCGACCCGGTCGATGCGCGAGCGCAGGGAGTTGACGTTCCAGGTGGCGATCCGCACGGGACACGACCCTACGTGGGATCGCCGCACGGGCCTGCGACCCCGTAGCGTGGACCCACATGGAGAAGCTGGCCGCCTGGGCGGTGCACGCCTACACCACCTCCGGGGTGGTGCTGGCGCTGCTCATGGTCCACTTCGCCTACCAGGGTGAGGTCGAGACCGTCCTGTGGCTCTTCCTGGCCGCCATGATCGTCGACGGCTCCGACGGGATGCTGGCGCGCCGGCTGCGCGTCAAGGAGGTCGTGCCGGAGTTCGACGGGGCGCTGCTCGACAACATCGTCGACTACATCACCTACGCGTTCGCCCCGATGGTGCTGCTGTGGGCCACCGGCTACCTGCCGGGAGGGGCCTGGGGCGGCGTCGTCGCGGCGCTGCCGGTCGTGGCGTCGTGCTACCAGTTCTGCCGCAGCGACGCGAAGACCGAGGACCACTTCTTCCTGGGGTTCCCGAGCTACTGGAACATCGCGGCGTTCTACCTGATCGTGCTCGAGGCGAGCACCGTCACGACGACCGTCGTGCTGCTGGTGCTGACCGTGCTGATCTTCGTGCCGGTGAAGTACGTCTACCCCTCGCGCACCGAGGTGCTCTGGTACACCAACATGACGTTCGCGACCGCCTGGCTGGGGGTGTACGCCGTCATCACGGCGCTGCTGCCGGGCGCGCCGCTGTGGCTCGTGCTCGCCTCGCTGGCCTACCCGGCCTACTACGTCGCGCTCAGCCTGTGGCTGACCTTCTGGCCGCCCAACGTCAAGAAGCGCGAGGACGCGATCGCCCTCGCCGCGGAGCCGGCGGCCGAGCCCGCCCCCTGAGGCGCCCCAGGGAGCAGTTCAGTGGAGCAGCTCAGCGGAGCGGCTCAGCGCAGGGCGAGGTGCCCGGAGATCTCGCGGCCCCAGTCGCGACCGGCGTCCTCGGCGATCCGCTCGTCCATGCCCTTCGCGACGTCCTCGGGCCAGGCGACGGTGCCGCGCGGGTCGAGGCGCACGCACAGGAAGATCTCCTCGAAGGCGCACACGACGCGCTCGGAGGTGTCGTCCAGCACGAAGATCTGGGCGTGCGCGGCCTTCTCGGAGCGCCCGATCAGGCGCACCCGCACCGACATCCGGTCGCCGGTGCGCAGCTCGTGGAAGTAGACGAGGTGGTGCTCGGCCGACAGGCAGGCGAGCCCGTCCTTGACCGGCCAGTTCGACGGGATCCCGACGCTGACGAGGGACTCGTCGAGGCCCTCGCTGCCGATGCCGAGGTAGTGACGGACGTTGAGCTGTCCGTTGTTGTCCTCGAACGCGACCGGGACGGGCTGCTCGGCGTACGCCGGCAGGGAGACGAGCTGGCTGTAGCTGGGGTGCTCGGGCATGAGGGTGACCCTAGCCACGCCGGGCTGCCCGCGCTCCGCCGGTGCGGCTCCGGCGCGCCGTACGACCTAGGATCGACGCTCGTGGCTCTCACGATCGGCATCGTCGGACTCCCCAACGCGGGCAAGTCGACCCTCTTCAACGCCCTGACCAAGAACGACGTGCTGGCGGCGAACTACCCCTTCGCCACCATCGAGCCCAACGTCGGCGTCGTGGGGGTGCCGGACGACCGGCTGCCCCGGCTCGCGGAGGTCTTCAGCTCCGAGCGGGTGCTGCCCGCGACCGTCGAGTTCGTCGACATCGCCGGCATCGTCCGCGGTGCCTCGGAGGGAGAGGGGCTCGGCAACCGCTTCCTCTCCCACATCCGCGAGTCCGCCGCGATCTGCCAGGTCACCCGTGTCTTCCGCGACGAGGACGTCACCCACGTGGACGGCGAGGTCAACCCCGCCTCCGACATCTCGACGATCCAGACCGAGCTGATCCTGGCCGACCTGCAGACCCTCGAGAAGGCGATCCCGCGGCTGGAGAAGGAGGCCAAGGGCAAGAAGGAGCTCGGCGCCACCGTCGCCGCCGCCAAGGAGGCGCAGGCCGCGCTCGAGGGCGGCACCCCGCTGACCGCCACCTCGATCGACGTGACGCTGCTGCGCGAGCTGTCGCTGCTCACGGCCAAGCCCTTCATCTACGTCTTCAACTGCGACGCCGACGAGCTCGCCGACGAGGACCTCAAGGCCAAGATGCAGGCGATCGTCGCGCCGGCCGAGGCGATCTTCCTCGACGCGAAGTTCGAGTCCGAGCTCGTCGAGCTCGACGACGAGGACGAGGCCCGCGAGATGCTCGCCGAGATGGGCGTCACCGAGCCCGGCCTCGAGGTGCTCGCCCGCGTCGGCTTCGACACCCTCGGCCTGCAGACCTACCTCACCGCCGGCCCGAAGGAGTCGCGCGCCTGGACCGTGCGCAAGGGCGCCACCGCCCCCGAGGCCGCCGGCGTGATCCACACCGACTTCCAGAAGGGCTTCATCAAGGCCGAGATCGTCTCCTTCGACGACCTCGTCGCCGCCGGCTCCATGCAGAAGGCCAAGGAGCAGGGCAAGGTCCGCATCGAGGGCAAGGACTACGTCATGCAGGACGGCGACGTGGTCGAGTTCCGCTTCAACGTCTGAGCGGGTCCTCGTGACGGTCGTCCGCGCCGAGCAGGGCCGCACGGTGCCCTGGCGCAACGGGCTGGGGACGACGCGGGAGCTGGCGCGGGTCCCCGACTCAGACGACTGGCACTGGCGGCTGTCGATCGCCACGAGCACCGGCCCGGCCGAGTTCTCGTCGTTCCCCGGGGTCGACCGCGAACTGCTGCTGCTGGAGGGCGAGGCGCTCGAGCTGCGGTTCGCCGACGGGCGCACGGTGGGCCTCGGGGTGGGGGAGCGGGTCCGGTTCGCAGGCGAGGACGCCGTGGTCGGCGTCCCCGTCGGGGGAGTCACGCACCAGGTGAACCTGATGTGGCGTCGCGAGCTGTTCTCCGAGGTCGCCCTGGACGTGGTGGAGGCGGGAGCGGCGTTCGAGGTGACGATGCGGCCGGGAGTCTGACGGGTCGCGTCGCCGAAGGCTCAGCGGCCGGTGCGGCGCATCCAGACGATCACGCCGATGACGACGACCAGCACGAGGAGCAGCAGCCAGGGGTGGTTGTGCAGGAGGTAGCCGAACCCGAGGGTCCGCCCGGCGAGGACCGTCACGCGTCGACGGCCTCGGGGTCGTCGGGCGAGAACGGCTCGACAGCGTTGGACTGCGGATCCTCGACCGGATCCGCCGGCGGCTCGGTCTGCGGCTCGCCGCTGGGGTCGACCCCCGGCTCCTCGGGGGCGTCGGGCTCGGGAGGCTCACCGGGGATCGTCGTCATGGGGGAGAGGTACCCGGGCACGTAGCGTCGAGCCGTGAGCAGGCTGGTGCTGATGTGCGGCGTCGCGGGGTCGGGCAAGTCGACGTACGCGCGGCGGCTCGAGGACGCCGGGTGGCTGCGGTTCACGATCGACGGGGCCGCGTGGGAGCTGGGGCTGACCGACGCCCGGGCGGTCACCGACGTGATCGCGCTCGAGGCGCGTCGGCGCCAGCGAGGCCAGATCGCGGACGCGCTGGACGCGGGCCGCGACGTCGTCGTGGACTACTCGTTCTGGTCGCGGCGCCAGCGCGACGACTACCGCGCGCTGGGCCGCGAGCACGGAGCCGAGGTCGAGGTGGTCCACCTCGACACCCCGCCGGACGTCGTACGCCGGCGGCTCGCGGAGCGCCGAGGAGCCCACGCCGACGACTTCACCGTCGACGCGGAGCTCCTCGAGCACTACCTGCGGGTGTTCCGGCCGCCGGGGCCGGACGAGGACGACGTGACCGTCGTGGTCACGCCTTGACGTAGAGCAGCCGCTTGTTGACGAACTCGTCCATGCCGAGCGGGCCGAGCTCGCGGCCGAAGCCGCTGCGCTTGGTGCCGCCGAACGGGATCTCGGCGCCCTCGCCGGCCGGGGTGTTGACGTTGGCCATCCCGACCTCGAGCTCGGAGGCGATCTGCAGCGCGCGGTCGGCGTCGGCGCTGAAGACGGCGCCACCGAGGCCGTAGTCGGTGTCGTTGGCCAGCGCGAGCGCCTCCTCGTCGGAGGTCACGCGGTAGACCACCGCGACCGGGCCGAACAGCTCCTCGCGGAAGGCGCGCATCTCGGGGGTGATCCCGGAGAGCACCGCGGGGGAGTAGTAGGCCGACGGGGCGTCGGCGAGCCGGCCGCCGGCGTGGAGCGTGGCGCCCTTCGAGACGGCGTCCTCGACCTGCGCGGCGAGCGCCTCGGCGGCCGCGCGCGACGACAGCGGGGAGTAGGCGCGCTCGCCGAGGTCCATCGGGTCGCCTGGCTCGAGGCCCTCGGCCTGCTTCGTGAGCTCGGCGACGAACTCGTCGAAGAGCTCCTCGCGCACGATCATGCGCTTGTTGGAGTTGCAGGCCTGGCCGGTGTTGTAGATGCGGGTCTGCCACGCCTGCTCGGCCGCCGCGGCGACGTCGGGGGTGTCGAGCACGACGTAGGGGTCGGAGCCGCCGAGCTCGAGGACGCACTTCTTCAGGTTGCGCCCGGCGATCGCGGCCACGGCCGCGCCCGCCCGCTCGGAGCCGGTCAGCGAGACGCCCTGGACGCGGCGGTCGCCGATGACCTGCTCGATCTGGGGGTGGGAGGCGAAGACGTTCTGGTAGACCCCGCTCGGCACGCCCGCGGCGTCGAAGACCTCCTGCAGCGCCTGCGCGCAGCCCGGCACCGACTCGGCGTGCTTGAGCAGCACCGTGTTGCCGGCGACGAGGTTGGGCGCGGCGAACCGGGCGACCTGGTAGTAGGGGAAGTTCCACGGCATCACGCCGAGCAGCAGCCCGATCGGTCGCTTCTGGATGACCGCCTTGTCGCCGCCGCTCGCGTCGATCGGCTGGTCGGCGGCGAACGCCGGTCCGTTGTCGGCGTAGTAGTCGAAGATGGCTGAGCAGAACTCGAGTTCCTCGAGCGCCTCGCCCTTGGGCTTGCCCATCTCGCGCACCGCGATCTCGGCGAGCCGGTCGGCCTGCTTCTCGAGCTCGCGCGCGACCTTCGTGACCGCCGCGGCCCGCTCCTCGACCGACAGCGCCCGCCAGCTCGCGAACGCCTCGTGACCGCTCGCGAGCGCCGCCTCGAGGTCGCTGTTGCCGATCGTGTCGTATGTCGCCAGCTCCTCTCCGGTGCGCGGGTCGATGGCGCGGTACGCCGGCTCGGTCATGGCAGGTCCTCCCGTAGGTCTGGTGTCGTCGCTTCCCCCGTGTGAGTCCACCGTGCCAGCCGCCTGGGTGGCGGCGCTACGGGTGGTCCGCTCGTCGGCACCCGGGTCGTCGACAGTCGAACTTTCGGGACATGCCGGTGTCCCGAAAGTTCGACTGTCGACCGGCGGTACGCGGGCGAGGCGTCGTGCGGGCGACTGTGCAACTTTCTGGTCACCAGATGACCTGGAAGTTGCACAGACGTCGGCCGACCGGAGGTTGCCGTCGACAGTCGAACTTTCCGGTCACCAGGCGACCCCGGAAGTTCGACAGTCGACCGGACGGGGAGAAGGTGCGCGTCAGAGACCGGGCTCGAGGCCGGCGAGGAGGGCGCGGCGGCTGGCGCGGACGTGCTCGCGCATGACGCGCTCGGCGCTGTCGCCGTCCTTGGCCAGGACGAGCTCGAGGACGACGTGGTGCTCGCGCTCGGACTGCAGGGCGCGGCCGGGCTGGCCGAGGGAGGTGTGGACGAGGCGGGAGTAGGCGAGCTGGTTCATCAGGGTGCGGTAGTGCGCCTCGAGCTTGGTGTTGTCGGCGCCGACGATGAGCAGGTCGTGGAACTCCTGGACGAGCTCGGCGTAGCGGGCGCGGTCGTCGGCGCGGACGGCGAGGTCGCCCTGGTGGACGTTCTCCTCGAGCAGCTCGACCTCGCGGACGCGGCCGCGCTGGGCGAGCAGTCGGGCGGCGGCGCCCTCGAGCAGCTCCTTCATCTCGAACAGCTCGGTGAGGTCGCGGCGCGAGGGGGCGGCGACGAAGGTGCCGACGCGGGGGCGGATCTCGACGAGGCCCTCGGTCTGCAGCTGCTTGAGGGCCTCGCGGACGGGGGTGCGGCTGACGCCGAACTCCTCGGCGAGCGCGACCTCCGACAGCAGGGCGCCGGAGGCGGCGGCTCCGGTGATGATGCGCTGGCGCATCTCGGAGATGACGCGCGACTGGCGGCTGCCGTTGGCGGCGGGGCGCTCCATGGATCGGCTCCTCGGTCCAGGCTCGGGGTGCGGGCTCAGGCGAGGGGGTCGAGGCCCTCGGAGTCGTAGAACCTACCGGCGCTGTAGACCACCGGTGCGGCCTCGCCCACCGACGCGTCCACGACGCGGCAGATGAAGACCGTGTGGGTGCTGGCCTGCAGCCGCTCGCGGATCTCGACCTCCATGTGGGCGCTGCTGCGCGCGAGCACGGGGCTGCCGTGCACGCCGGGCGTCCAGTCGACGCCGGCGAACTTGTCGGCCGACTTGCCGGCGAAGGCGCCCATCACGTCCATCTGCTCGGTAGAGGCGATGTTGATGGCCAGGTGGGTGGCGCGGAACAGGCAGTCGTGGGTCGACGACGTGCGCTGCACGCAGACCATCACGGTCGGCGGGTCGAGCGAGATGTTGGCGAACGCGTTGACCGCGAGCCCGCGCGGGGTCTCGCCGTCCATCGTGGTCACCAGGGTCACGCCGGTGACGAAGCGCCGGTTGACCTGCTTGAGCAGGTCGGCGTCGAGTACGACGGGGGCGGCTGCGGGGGCGGCGACGGACATCGTTGTCTCCTCGGTGTGCGGGTCGGGGGTGGTGGTCACGGGCTCGGGCTCGGGCTCGGTCGCGGGCTCAGGAGTCCTGGCCGACGGTGATGATGCCGAGCGCGCTGAGCAGGCCGCGCGGGTCCCAGGTGACCCGCTCCTCGTGGACGAGCCCGTCGGGGCCGAAGCTCGCGAACGTGGCCCCCGCGACCTCGACGGCCCGGCCGGTGGCCGGGACGCCGAGGAACGGATGGGTGTGGGTGCCGCTGCTGCGCCACCGCACGGCGACCAGGTCGCCGTCGACGGCGAGGTCCTCGATCGTGGTGCTCAGGTCGGGGAACGACGCCCGGGTGGTGACGATCGTGGCCTTGAACTCCTCGAGGGTGAGCCCCTGCTCGTCGCTGCTCGAGCGCCGGCGGTAGTCGGGGGCGAGCAGCCGGTCGAGGGCGGCGACGTCGCCGTCGTCCCAGGCCGCGGCCCAGCACTCGGTGACGAGCGCGCGGCGTTCGTCGGCGGTCTGGCTCACCGGGTCACCTCGGCGACCTCGCGGGCCTCGGCCTTCGCCTGCTCGGCCTCGCGCTTGTCGTTGATCAGCTCGCGCCAGAACGACACGGCGAGCCCGGCGATGATCACCAGGAACGGCGCCGAGGTCACGATCACGGTGTTCTGCAGGGCGTTGAGGCCGCCGGCGAGCATCAGCACGATCGCGGTGATCCCGGTCAGCACGCCCCACAGCACGAGGATCGAACGACGCGGGGTGAGCGAGCCGCCGGAGGTCATCATGGCGAGCACGTAGGTGTTGGCGTCGGCACCGGAGACGAAGAACATCACGACGAGCACGATCGCGACGAACGACGTGATGCTGGCCAGCGGGAAGGCGTCGAGGGTGGCGAAGAACGCCGAGTTGATGTCGGCCGCGGTCTGGGCGCCGATGGTGCCGCCGTCGAACATGTCGACGTGGATCGCGGTGCCGCCGAAGACGGTGAACCAGGTGAAGAAGACGACGGTCGGCACGACCAGCACGCCCATGATGAAGCCGCGGATGGTGCGGCCCTTGGAGATGCGGGCCAGGAAGACGCCGACGAAGGCGCCCCACGACACCCACCACGCCATCATGAAGTAGGTCCACCACTGCATCCACTGGAGGTCGCCGAAGGCGGTGCCCTGCAGGCTCATCCGGAAGAAGTCCGTGGCCCAGGTGCCGACCGACTCGATGTAGAGGTTGGCCAGGAACGCCGTCGGGCCGACGACGAGCATGAAGACGAACAGCGCGGTGGCCAGGCCGGCGGAGCCCTGGCTCAGGAACTTGATGCCCTTGCTGACGCCGGTGACCGCGGACAGCGTGAAGACGGCGGTGACGAAGGCGATGATGAGGACCTGGCTGACGTCGTTGACCGGGATGCCGAACAGCGTGGCCAGGCCGTTGTTGACCTGCAGGGCGCCGAGGCCGAGCGAGGTGGTCGTGCCGAAGAGGGTCGCGAAGACGGCGAGCACGTCGATCGCTTTGCCGACAGGGCCGTCGACGAGGTCGCCGAGCAGCGGGCGGAAGAGCTGGCTCACCAGGGTGGGGCGGCCCTTGCGGTGGGTGGAGTAGGCGATGGCCAGGCCGAAGACGGCGAAGATCGCCCAGGCGTGCAGGCCCCAGTCGAAGTAGGAGTACTGCATCGCGCGCACTGCGGCGGCCGGCGTGCCCGGCTCGGCCAGGCCGTGCGGCGGGGTGTTGAAGTGCGAGATCGGCTCGGCGACGCCGTACGACACCAGGCCGATGCCCATGACGGCGCTCAGGATCATCGCGAACCACGAGATGGTCGAGAACTCCGGGCGGTCCTCGTCGCGGCCGAGCCGGATCTCGCCGTACGGGCTGAAGGCGAGGAAGACCAGGAAGATCAGGATCGCCAGCGTCACGACGAGGTAGCTCCAGCCGAAGCTGGCGGTGATCCAGTTCAGCGAGGACGTCGTGACGTCGTTGAGGTTGTCGGTGAAGAGCACGCCCCACGCGACGAACAGCGCGCAGACCGTCACCGAGGCCGCGAAGACGCTGCCGAGGCGACCGGAGCCCTGCGAGTCGTCGGTCGGAGGCTCGACCGGGGGAGCCGGCGGGGTGTCGAGGTCGCCGGTCGCGGACGGCACCCCGATCATGCGATCGAGATCTGGCGTCTCGATGGACTTCGATGACATGTGGCCTCCCTGGACCTCCACGCGGCCGTCACTGCGACGGTCTTGCATACAACGGGATGCTAGGTAGGTCACATCGAACGTGTCAATGGGGTGACCCGGATCTCCCGCCAGATCACGGTCCGCAAACCCGTTGCCACCGTGTAACGGCCACATCACGCCGGTGCGACCTCGCCCGGCGACATCGAGGCTGCACGACGGTTGACATGCATACAACGCCGCCCGTACGGTCTGTTGCATACATGAAACGAGAGGAACGCTGATGACGGTCGAGCTGGAGAGGCCCCTCGCGTCGCTCGAGGACGCGCCCGCGCTCCCGGCCACGTGGCTGCGCCGGATCGTGGTGCACCGCGAGGAGGTGCTGCTGGAGAACGGCGGCGCGCCGGCGGTGCCCGCCGTGCAGGCGAGCGTGGCGGCGGTCGTGCGCAACCCGTGGGTCGGCACCCCCGCCACCCGCGACCTGGCCCCCGAGGTCGAGGCGATGGCGCCGCGGCTGGCGGTCGAGCTCACCGACCGGCTGCTGCACGCCCTCGGTGGCGTCGACGCCGTCGAGGCGTTCGGCAAGGGGGCCGTCGTCGGCACCCGCGGCGAGATCGAGCACGGCGGGGCCCTGATCCACACGCCGTGGTTCGGCAACCTGGTCCGCGAGTTCCTCGGCGGCCAGTCGATCATCTGCTTCGCCGACGCCCGCGCCGACGCGGGGGAGTCGCTGGTCGTGCCGATGTGGCACAAGGTCGCCGCCGCGACCCGCAGCCACTACCAGACCGTCAGCGCCCGGGTGCCCGACGGCCCGCGTGCGGACGAGATCGTGGTCGTCGTCGCGGGCTCCACCGGCCCGCGCCCGCACGCCCGCATCGGCGACCGCAGCACCGACCCCACCGTGACCGCCGCGACCGCAGCGACCGCAGCCACCGCCGCGAGCGCGCGGCGTACGAGCACCGACCGAGAGGACCCTCGCCCGTGAACGTCCGCAAGATCGTCACCGTCGTCGACGAGGTGCTCACCGAGGGCGGGCGCCCCGTGGAGCCCGCCGCTCGCGTCGCTGTCGTCGCCGCCGTCATCGAGAACCCCTGGTCCGGCCAGGGCTTCGTCGAGGACCTCGCTCCAGGCATCGACGCCCACGCCTCCGACCTCGGCGCCCTGCTCGCCCCGCGGGTGATGGAGGCCCTCGGTGCGGCCCCCGAGGCCTTCGGCAAGGCCGCGGTCGTCGGCCTCGACGGCGAGATCGAGCACGGCTCGGCGCTCATCCACACGCTGAAGTTCGGCGACCACTTCCGCACCGCGGCCTCGGCGACCACGCTGCTGCCCGCGGTCGAGAAGCGTGGCCCCGCCGGCGTGCTCTTCGACATCCCGCTCAAGCACGTCACCGACGCCACGATCCGCTCGCACCACCAGTCCTTCGAGGTGCGCCTGCCCGACGCCCCCCACCCGGGCGAGATCGTGATCGCGCTGGCCGCCGCGGCCCAGGGTCGCCCCCAGCAGCGCCTGGCCGCCCTCTCGACGGAGCAGTGACCGGGTCGTGACCACGACGCTGGTGCTGCTGCACGGGGTGGGCCTCGACCACACCGTGTGGGACGACGTGCGGCCGCTGCTCGAGCGCGCGCTGCCGGGCTGCGAGGTCCGCACGCCGGACCTGCCCGGTCACGGAGACGCCGCCCGGGTCGCCGACGACGTGACGCTCGCCGGGCTCGCCGACGGGGTCGCGGCCGACGTGCCGCCCGGCTCCCACCTCGTCGGGTTCTCCCTCGGCGCGCTGGTCGCGCAGCACCTCGCGATCCACCGCCCCGACCTGGTCGCCTCGCTCACCAGCGTCAGCTCGGTGTGCCGTCGTACGCCGACCGAGCGCGAGGCCGTGCTCGCCCGCCTCCACGTCGCCACCGACGACGTCGACGCGGCGGCGCAGGCCTCCATCCACCGGTGGTACGACGGCACGCAGGTCGCGCCCGGGGCCGTCGAGCGCACCCGCGCGGTGCTGGCCGCCAACGACCCGGCGCAGTTCCTGGCCTGCTACCGCGTGTTCGCCACCGGCGACGCGGAGGTCGCGGACGACCTGCACCGCATCGGCGTCCCGTCGCTGGCCGTCACCGGAGCCGACGACCCGGGCTCGACGCCGGAGATGACCCGCCGCCTGGCCGACGCCGTCCCCGGCTGCCGTGCCGAGGTCGTGCCGGGCGTGCGCCACATGCTGCCTGTCCAGTCACCCGAGGTCCTCGCGCGCCTGGTCGCCGACCTCGTCACTCGCACCCGGAGCCAGGCCCCCACCGAGCCCACCACCGCAGGAGGCGTCCATGCCTGAGACCACGACAGCCACCGCGACCGCGCGCCGCCTGCACCACATCGGCGGCGAGCAGGTCGAGCCGTCCGGCGGCGACTTCTTCGAGAGCCACAACCCCGCGACCCGCGAGGTGCTCTACACCGCCGCCCGCGGCGACGCGAGCGACGTCGACCGTGCGGTGCGCGCCGCGCGCACGGCGTTCGAGGACCCGCGCTGGCGCGACCTGAGCCAGACCAGGCGCGGCCGGCTGCTGCGTCGCCTCGCCGACCTGATCGAGGAGAACGCCGAGGAGCTCGCCCGCACCGAGAGCCTCGACAACGGCAAGCTGCTGCGCGAGATGCGCGGCCAGCTCGCGACGCTGCCGGAGTACTACCACTACTACGCCGGCCTGGCCGACAAGATCCAGGGCGACGTCATCCCGACCTCGGACCGCTCGGTGCTCAACTACACGGTGCGCGAGCCGCTGGGCGTGGTCGGCGCGATCACGCCCTGGAACTCCCCGCTCACGCTCACCACCAGCAAGCTCGCCCCGGCGCTCTGCTCGGGCAACACGATGGTCATCAAGCCGTCGGAGTACACCTCCGCCTCGGTGCTCCGCCTCGCCGAGCTCGTCGAGGAGGCGGGCTTCCCGCCGGGCTGCGTCAACGTCGTCACCGGCTTCGGCGCCGAGGCCGGCCAGGCCCTGGTCGACCACCCCGGCATCGCGAAGGTCTCGTTCACGGGCAGCACCCAGACCGGCTCGCGGATCGCCGCGAACGTCGCGGGGCGCTTCCTCGGCTCGACGCTCGAGCTGGGCGGCAAGTCGCCCAACATCGTCTTCGGGGACGCTGACGTCGCCAACGCTGCGATGGGCGTCATCGCGGGCGTCTTCGCCGCCGCCGGGCAGACCTGCATCGCCGGCAGCCGGGTCTTCGCGCACCGCAGCGTCTACGACGAGCTGCTCGAGCGGGTCGCCGAGCGCGCCGGCACGATCCGCATCGGCGACCCGCTTCGCGACGACACCGAGCTCGGCCCCTTGGCCTTCGCCGACCAGCGCGACAAGGTCGCGGGCTACGTCGACCTCGGCCGCAGCGAGGGCGCGCGCGTCCTCACCGGCGGCGAGGCGACCGACGGCGACGGCCTCGGCGGCTTCTTCTACCGTCCGACCGTGCTGGTCGACGTGCACAACGACATGCGCGTGGTGCGCGAGGAGATCTTCGGCCCGGTCGTGGCGGTCATGCCGTTCGAGACCGAGGACGAGGTCGTGGCGCTGGCCAACGACACGGAGTACGGCCTGGCCGCCGGCGTCTGGACCAACGACCTCGGCCGCGCGCACCGGATGGCCTCGCGGCTGCAGGCCGGCACCATCTGGGTCAACACCTACCGCGCGATGTCGCCGATGTCGCCGCGCCAGGGCTACAAGTCCAGCGGCGTCGGCGTCGAGCACGGCCAGGAGACCATCAAGGAGTACACCCAGCTCAAGAGCGTGTGGATCAACACCAGCTCCGCGCCGCTGGGCGACCCGTTCGTGATGAGGAGCTGAGCGTGCCCCTCGTCGACGTCACCCTCACCGAGGGCCGCAGCCCCGAGCAGGTCCGCGCGCTCATCTCCGCCGTCCACGATGCCGTCGTCACCACCGCCGGCGCCCGCCCCGAGCACGTCCGCGTCATCGTGCGCGAGGTGCCCCGCACCCACTACGCCAGCGGCGACGTCACCGTCGCCGAGCTGTTCTCGAAGGAGCAACCGTGAAGTTCTCGCTGTTCGTGCACATGGAGCGCTGGGACGAGGAGGTGTCGCACCGCGAGCTGTTCGAGAACCTCACCGAGCTCACGCTGCTCGCCGAGTCGGGCGGCTTCAGCACCGTCTGGGTGGGTGAGCACCACTCGATGGAGTACACGATCTCGCCCAACCCGATGCCGATCCTGGCCTACCTCGCCGCGCGTACGACGACCATCCGGCTCGGCGCCGGCACCATCATCGCGCCGTTCTGGAACCCCATCCGCGCGGCCGGCGAGTGCGCCCTGCTCGACGTCATCAGCAACGGCCGCATGGAGGTCGGGCTGGCGCGCGGCGCCTACCAGTTCGAGTTCGACCGGATGGCCGGCGGCCTGCCCGCGACCGACGGCGGCAAGCACCTGCGCGAGCTGGTGCCGGCGGTGCGCGCGCTGTGGCAGGGCGACTACGCCCACGACGGCGAGATCTGGCAGTTCCCGACCTCCACGTCGGTGCCGAAGCCGGTGCAGCAGCCGACCCCGCCGATGTGGATCGCCGCGCGCGACCCCGCGTCGCACGACTTCGCCGTCGAGCAGGGCTGCAACGTCATGGTGACGCCGCTGATGAAGGGCGACGAGGAGGTCGAGGACCTGGTCGGGAAGTTCGAGACCGCGATCGCCGCGCACCCCGAGGTCGAGCAGCGCCCCCAGCTCATGGTGCTGCGCCACACCCACGTGCACGCCGAGTCCGACCCCGAGGGCTGGCGCCCGGCGGCCGAGGCGGTCAACCGCTTCTACCGCACCTTCGACGCGTGGTTCGCCAACTTGACGACGCCGGTCGACGGCTTCCTCGAGCCGAGCCCGGAGTCGAAGTTCGCCGAGCGGCCGGAGTTCTCGCCCGAGTCGCTGCACCGCACCGCGATGATCGGCACGCCCGACGAGGTCATCACCCGCATCAAGCACTACGAGTCGCTGGGCGTCGACGAGTTCAGCTTCTGGATCGACAACGGCCTCAGCCACGAGGAGAAGCGGGCCTCGCTGCAGCTGTTCGTCGACCACGTGGTGCCGGCGTTCTCCTGACGCCCTCCTGGGCGATCTGCTGACGCTAGTCGGAGGAGATCCTCAGCTCGGCGGTGATCCGGGTGCCGGCCACGAGGTCGGCCTCCCACCGCTCGCACACGGTGTCGACGATCTGCAGGCCGCGCCCGCGCAGCGACTCGGAGTCGAACGCTCCGGGTCGCAGCGCGGCGCCGCTGCCGCCGTCGACCACGCTGAGGCGCAGGACCGGTCCCAGCACGCACCAGCCGACCTCGAAGAGCCCGCCGGCGCGGGGCCCGGTCGGCACCGTGGCGAGGGGGGCGCCGTGCTCGACGGCGTTGGCCATCAGCTCGCCGAGCACGATCTCCGCGTCGACGAGGGCGTCGCGGTCGACGCCGAACTCCAGCAGCTCGTCGACCATGCTGCGCCGGGCCGAGACGAGCGACTCCGCCGCGTGCGGCAGGACGAACGTCGTGCACGGCTCGGCGCCGGTGTGGAGCAGGACCACGACGGCTCCTCAGCCGGCCGGGGGCGCGACGGTGGCGGCGACTCCGCTCTCGGAGAGTGCCCGGGCGATCGAGCCGTCGGCCTTGAGCCGCTCGACCTCGGCCGCGACGACGGCGACCGTCTCGGGGTCGGCGTCGCGGGGGAGGGCGACGGCCTGCTGGATCTGCTGGAACGCCGGCTCGAGCACACGCAGCCCGTGCTCGGTGGCGTAGGACTCCATCGGCTGCCTCACCCCGGCGCACACCTCGAGCCCCTGGGTCTCGTAGACCTCGGTGGCGACGTCGCCGCGCACGAGCTCGGCGCGCTGCACGGTGCGGGTGAGGTAGAGGTCGTAGGCCGACCCCTCCTTGACCGCGATCCGCACCCCCTCGCGGTCGACCTCGTCGGCGCTCGTGAGCGGGGAGTCGGCGGCGACGACGTGCACGCCCTCGATCACGACGTACGCCGCGGTGAAGGCGACCTCGGCCTCGCGGGCGGGCTCGCGGGCCAGGAAGGCGACGTCGACCTCGCCGTCGACGAGCGCCGCCAGCGAGTGGCGGGCGCCCTCGACGGTGACCAGCGACAGGGGCACGCCCAGCCGCTCGGCGAGGTGCTCGGCGATCGCGACGGTCACGCCTCGAGGCGCCTCCGGCGTCCCCTGCGCGAGCACGGGGTTGCCGAGGTTGATGACGGCGCGCAGCGTGCCGGTCGGGGCGAGAGCGGGGGCGAGGTCCGGGCTCAGCGAGTCCACGCCCCCGAGGGTATCGGCGTGCCTAGGCCTCCGCGAGCGACACGGCCGCCCGGGCCAGCGCGGTGATCCCGTCCCAGTCCTGCTGCTCGACCAGGGCGGGCGGGGTCAGCCAGGTGCCGCCGACGCAGCCGACGTTGGGCAGCGCGAGGTACGTCGGCGCGTTGGCCGGCGTGACGCCGCCGGTGGGGCAGAAGCGCGCCTCGGGCACCGGCGAGGCGATGGCCTTCAGGTACGGCGCACCGCCCGAGACCTCGGCCGGGAAGAACTTCATCTCGGTGATGCCGGCCTCGAGGCAGATGAGCACCTCCGAGACCGTGGCGGTGCCGGGCAGGAACGGCAGCCCGGTGTCGGCCATCCCGGCGAGCAGCGACGGCGTCGCGCCGGGGGAGACCAGGAACCGCGCGCCGGCGTCGAGCGCCTGCTTGGCGTGTCCGGGCGTGAGCACGGTGCCGGCGCCGAGCAGGATCTCGGGCACCTCGTCGGCGATGGCGCGCATCGCGTCGAGCGCGACCGGGGTGCGCAGGGTCAGCTCGATGGCCGGCAGGCCCCCGGCGACGAGCGCGCGGGCGATCTGCACGGCGTCCTCGACGCGGTGGGCGACGACGACCGGCATGACCGGGACCACGCTGAGGACCGAGGCGGGGACTGAGGGCGCAGCGGACTCAGGCGTGCTGGACATGGGTGACCCCTTCGGTGGGAACGACGCCCGCGAGGGCCGGGAAGACGCTGGCGCCCTGGTCGGCGGGACCGACCGTGGCGCGGAACGCCGCGAACAGCTCGCGGCCGGTGCCGGCGAACTCCTCGCCCTCGAGCGCGCGTCCGGTGGGCGCGCGGTGCTGCAGCTCGTCGGCCTCGGCGAGCGTCAGCAGCCCGCGCTCGGCGTCGACGGTGACCAGGTCGCCGTCGCGCACCCGGGCCAGCGGCCCGCCGAGGGCGGCCTCCGGGGTCACGTGGATGGCTGCCGGCACCTTGCCCGAGGCACCGGACATCCGGCCGTCGGTGACGATCGCGACCTGGTGGCCGCGGTCCTGCAGCACCCCGAGGGCGGGGTTGAGCTTGTGCAGCTCGGGCATGCCGTTGGCGGCCGGGCCCTGGTAGCGGATGACGGCGACGAGGTCGCGCCCGTCGAGCTCGCCGGCCGCGAACGCCGTGAGGAAGTCGGCCTGGTCGTCGAAGACCAGCGCCGGGGCGGTGACCACGCGGTGCTCGGGCTTGACCGCCGAGGTCTTGATGACCGCAGTGCCGAGCGGGCCGCCGAGCACCTTGAGCCCGCCGTCGCGGTCGAACGGGTCGTCGGCCGGGCGCAGCACGTCGAGGTCGAGGCTCTGCTTGGGGCCCTCGACCCAGGTGATCTCGCCGCCGCGCAGCTGCGGCTCGGTCGTGTACGTCGACAGGCCGTGGCCCATGATCGTGCGCACGTCCTCGTGGAGGAGGCCCGCCCGCAGCAGGGTGTGCACGAGGAACGCGATCCCGCCGGCGGCGTGGAAGTGGTTCACGTCGGCCGCGCCGTTGGGGTAGATCCGGCACAGCAGCGGCACGACCGCGGACAGGTCGGAGAGGTCCTGCCAGGTCAGCGCGATGCCCGCGGCGCGGGCGATGGCGACCAGGTGCAGCGTGTGGTTGGTCGACCCGCCGCTGGCGAGCAGCGCGACGCAGGCGTTGACGATCGCCTTCTCGTCGACGATCTCGCCGATCGGGGTCGGCTCGCCGCCCTGGCGGGTGATCGCGACGGCGCGGGCCGCCGCGGCGTCGGTGAGTGCCGCGCGCGTCGGGGTGTCGGGGTTGACGAAGGACGAGCCCGGCAGGTGCAGGCCCAGCACCTCCATCAGCAGCTGGTTGGAGTTGGCGGTGCCGTAGAAGGTGCACGTGCCGCGCGAGTGGTACGACGCGGCCTCGGCCTCGAGCAGCTCGGCGCGCCCGACCTTGCCCTCGGCGTACAGCTGCCGGATGCGGGCCTTCTCGCCGTTGGGCAGCCCCGAGGCCATCGGCCCGGCGGGCACGAAGACCGTCGGCAGGTGGCCGAAGGACAGGGCGCCGATGAGCAGCCCCGGCACGATCTTGTCGCAGACGCCGAGCATGAGCGCGCCGTCGAACATGTCGTGCGACAGGGCGATCGCCGTCGACATGGCGATGACGTCGCGGCTGTAGAGCGAGAGCTGCATGCCGTCGCGGCCCTGGGTGACGCCGTCGCACATCGCGGGCACGCCGCCCGCGACCTGGGCGATGCCGCCGGCGCGGACGACGGCCTTCTTGAGCACCGGCGGGTAGTCGCCGAACGGCTGGTGCGCGGAGAGCATGTCGTTGTAGCTGGTGACGATGGCGAGGTTGGGCTTGACCCGCCCGCGCAGGGCCTGCTTGCCGCTCGCCTCCTCGGCCGCGAAGCCGTGGGCGAGGTTGGCGCAGGCCAGCTTGGTGCGGGCGGGGCCGGTGTCGCCGGCGCGCTGGATGCGCTCGAGGTACGCCGCGCGGGAGGCCGCGCTGCGGTCGGCGATGCGCGCGGTCACCGCCGCGACGACGGGATGGGGACGCCTCTGCGGACGGGTCATCGGTCGGTCTCCTGCCAGGTCCGGCCGTCGCGCTCGAGGAGCGCCTCGGCGGCTGCCGGCCCGCTGCTGCCGGCCGGGTACTCGTCGGGACGCTCGTCGAGGCTCGACCAGCGCTGCAGCACGGGCTCCACCCACGCCCACGCGGCCTCGACCTCGTCGCGGCGCATGAACAGCGTGGGGTTGCCCTTGAGGACGTCGAGCAGGAGCCGCTCGTAGGCCTCCGGGGAGACCGCGTCGAACGCGGTCGCGTAGCTGAGGTCGAGGGTCGCCGGGCGCAGGCGGATGCCGCCGGGGCCGGGCTCCTTGACCGTCATGTGCAGGTGCATGCCCTCGTCGGGCTGGACCCGGATGTGCAGGCGGTTGGGCTCGGTGGCGCCTTCGCTGCCGGGGAACATCGCGTGCGGCGGCGCCTTGAACACGACGACGATCTCGGAGGTGCGGCGGTCCATCCGCTTGCCGGTGCGCAGGTAGAACGGCACGCCGGCCCAGCGCCAGTTCTGCACCTCGGCGCGCAGCGCGACGAAGGTCTCGGTCTGGCTCGGGCGGCCCAGCTCGTCGGCGTACGCCGGCACCTCGGCGCCGTCCACCACGCCCGCGGCGTACGACCCGCGCACGGTGTCGCGGTCGACGTCCTCGGGGCTCATCGGCTTGAGCGCCTGGAGGACCTTGAGCTTCTCGTCGCGGACGGTCTCGCGCCCGACGTAGGTCGGGGGCTCCATGGCGACGAGGCAGAGCAGCTGCAGCAGGTGGTTCTGCACCATGTCGCGCAGCGCGCCGGAGGTGTCGTAGTAGCCGCTGCGCTCGCCGACGCCCAGGGTCTCGGCGGCGGTGATCTGCACGTGGTCGATCCACCGGGAGTTCCACAGCGGCTCGAGGAAGGTGTTTGCGAAGCGCGTGACCAGGAGGTTCTGGACGCTCTCCTTGCCGAGGTAGTGGTCGATGCGGAAGATCTGCGGCTCGTCGAAGACCTGGCCGACGGCGTCGTTGATGCGGCGCGCGGAGGCGAGGTCGGTGCCGAGCGGCTTCTCGAGCACGACACGCGAGGTGGGCTCCACGACGCCGATGTCGTCGAGGCGCTGGCAGATCGGCCCGAAGAGCCGCGGCGCGACGGCGAGGTAGAAGACGCGGACGACGTCGTCGGACTCGGCCTGCTTGAGCACGCCGTGCAGCTCGTCCCACCCCTCGGGGGAGTCGGCGTCGACGACGACGTGGCGCACGCGGTCGAGGAGGCGCTCGATGACGGTCTCGTCGAGCTCGTGGGCCGGCACGTGGGTGTGGACGGCCTCGCGGACCATCGCGCGGTAGCCCGCGTCGTCGAGGTCGTGGCGCGATCCACCGATCACGCGGGTGCCCGGCGCGAGGTTGCCCCGGCGCTCGGACTGGTAGAGGGCGGGCAGGAGCTTGCGCAGCGCGAGGTCTCCGGTGCCGCCCACGACGGTCAGGTCGCACACGGAGGAAGCGGTGGCGAGCTCACTGGTCGGCAACGTCATAGGTGCAACGGTAGGGACTCAAGTGGGTATGCGCCAAGCACCACTTAGGTATTTCCTGAACTTAACTTGCCGTTCTACCATCGATCACGTGAGTGAATCGGCCGGCGAGGTGCTCGAGCTGGTGCGTTCCGGACGCGCCGCCACCCGTTCCGACCTGCGACGACTCACCGGGATGTCGCGTACGGCGGTCGTCGCGCGGGTCACCGCGCTGACCGACGCCGGGCTCCTGCTCGAGGGCGAGGAGCTGAAGTCGACCGGCGGCCGCCCGCCGGGTGGTCTGGTCTTCAACGCCGGTCGCGGCGTCGTCCTCGGCGTCGCGATCGGGCGCTCGCGCGCGCAGGTCTCGGTCGCCGACCTCGACGGTCGCGAGCTCGGTGCGGCCTCGGTCGACCACGAGGAGGGCTCCGGCCCGGACGTGGTGATGCCCCAGGTCGCCGAGCAGCTCGCGCTGCTGCTGGCCGAGCGCGCTCCCGCCGGCTCCCCGGGCGCCGAGGTGTTCGCCGTCGGGCTGAGCCTGCCCGGCACCATCGACCCGGTGCGCGGGCTGTGCATCGACTCACCGGTCATGGCCGCCTGGGAGGGTGTCGACCTGCGACCGCA
The DNA here is from genome assembly GCF_009823805.1 of Nocardioides flavescens. Lineage (GTDB taxonomy): Bacteria > Actinomycetota > Actinomycetes > Propionibacteriales > Nocardioidaceae > Nocardioides > Nocardioides flavescens. The sequence continues at coordinate 27,803 of NZ_WUEK01000017.1, forward strand.
CCTCGCCTCGGTCACCGCCGCCCCCGTCTTCGTCGGCAACGACGCCGACGTGCTCGCCCGCTCGGAGCGGCTCGGCGTCGCCCGCCACCTCGACGACCTGATCGTGCTCAAGGCCTCGACCGGTCTCGGGCTCGGCATCGTCGCCGACGGCCGGGTCGTCTCCGGCCACCTCGGCGGCGCCGGCGAGATCGGCCACACCATCGTCGCGGGCGCCGCCGGCCGTCCATGCCGCTGCGGCAACCACGGCTGTCTCGAGACCATCGCCGGCGGCTGGGCGCTCGTCGCCGCCAGCCGTGAGGCCGGGCGCCCCGTCGGCCACATCCGCGACCTCGTCGATCTCGCCGCCTCCGGTGACGCCGAGGCCAAGGCCCAGCTGCGCGAGGGCGGCCGCCTCCTCGGCGAGGTCCTCGCCGTCGCCATCAACCTGCTCAACCCCCAGGCCGTCGTCGTCGGCGGCGACATGGCCGCGGCGTTCGACGTCTACGCCGCCGGCATCCGCGAGAGCGTCTACGCCCGCTCGACGGCGCTCGCCACCCGCGACCTGCAGTTCCTGCCCTCGACGTTCGGCGACCGCGCCGGCGTCGTCGGCTGCGTCGCCATGGCCCTCGACGAGGTCCTCAGCCCCGACGCCGTCGACGCCCGCCTCCTCCGTTCCCGCCCGGCCCCCTCCAGCTCCGCGCCCGAGCCCGCCGCCACCCGCCAGCTGTAACGCGGAGTTGGAGGCCCTTCCGACCCGTTGCAACGGGTCGGGACCGTCACCAACTCCGCGTTACAAGCGGGCGGTACGGCGGGGGAGGGGCGCAGGCGGCGCGGGGAGCCGGGGTCGCTGTCCCTGTGGAAGTCTCGGGCGGGGTGAGGGCTAGCGTGTCGGCGTGCAGACCTACCCGGTGGAGCAGGCGGAGCAGTTCGTGCGCGACGGGTGGTGGAGCGGGCGGACCTGGGACGACCTGCTGCGCGAGCACGTCGAGGCGACGCCGGGCGCGCTGGCGCTGGTCGACCCGCCGGACCTCGCCCGCATCACCGGCGCGGTGGCAGCGGAGTCGAAGCGGCTCACCTGGGCCGAGGTCGACGCCCACGTCGACGCGCTGGCGCGCACGCTGTTCGCGCAGGGGGTGCGCGCGGACGACGTGGTGGGGGTGCAGCTGCCCAACGTCGCCGAGCTCCCGATCGCGCTGCTCGCGGTGGCCCGCCTCGGCGCGGTCGTCACGCCGTTCCCGGTGCAGTACCGCCGCCACGAGCTGACCCGGATGGGCCAGCGCGCCGGGATCGTCGCGTTCGTGACGACCGCCCACGCACTGGGCCGCGACCTCGCCGCCGAGGCGCTCGGGCTCGTCGGGGCCGTCGAGACGCTCCGCGCCGTCGTGTCGTACGGCGAGCCGCCGGCCGGCGCGATCGGCGTGGCGCACGCGAGCGACCCGGCGTACGACGCCCACCTCGGAGAGGTCGACCGCGACCCCAACGACACCGTCACGCTCGCCTGGACCTCCGGCACCGAGGGCGAGCCGAAGGGCGTGCCGCGCGCCTACGGCGACTGGGAGGTCGTCGGGCACGCGACGAGCGAGAGCCCGCGGCTGCGGCCCGACGACGTCATGCTCAACCTGTTCCCGATGGTCAACGCCGGCGGCCTCGGCGGGATGTTCATGCCCTGGCTGCTGCTCGGCACGACCCTGGTGCAGCACCACCCGTTCTCGCTCGGGGTGTTCCTCGGTCAGATCGCCGACGAGCAGGTGACCTACACCTGCGCGCCGCCGCTCGTGCTCGACACGATCGCCGGCGACCCGAGGCTGTGGGAGACCCACGACCTGTCCAGCCTGCGCGCGGTCGGCTCCGGCTCGGCGCCGCTCGCCGGGTGGATGATCGCGGTCTGGGAGCAGGAGCACGGCGTCGAGGTGCTCAACCTGTTCGGCTCCAACGAGGGCGGCGTGCTGTTCGCCGACCCCGACACGGTGCCCGACCCGCACCAGCGCGGCCGGCTGTTCCCGCGCTACGGCGCCGGCGAGCATCCCTTCCGGCACCGGGTCGGCCACGCCATGCAGGGCCGGCTCGTCGACCTCGACGACGGCAGCGTGATCGAGGAGCCGGGCCGGCCCGGCGAGCTGCGCCTCAAGGGACCGACGATCTTCGCGGGCTACTGGGGCCGCGGGCGCGACGGCTTCGACGAGGACGGCTGGTTCTGCACCGGCGACGTCTTCGAGATCTCCTCGGAGTCGCCGTCCCACCTCGTGCACGTCGACCGGGCCAAGGACCTCATCGTGCGCGGCGGCTACAAGATCTCCGCGGCCGAGATCGAGGCGCTCGTCTCGGCCGACCCGCGGGTCGCCGAGGTCGCGGCGGTCGCCGAGCCCGATGCGCGGGTCGGTGAGCGGGTCTGCCTGTTCGTCGTACGAGCGCCGGGGCAGGACCCGCCCACGCTGGAGAGCGTCATCGAGCGGCTGCGGACCCACGACGTCGCGACGTTCAAGCTGCCGGAGCGGCTCGAGGTGGTCGACGCCCTGCCGCGCAACCCGGTCGGCAAGGTGCTCAAGCGGGAGCTGCGCGAGCGGTTGGGCTGACCTCAGTCGGCCGCCGGCTCCAGCTGGATCTCGTGGCCGGTGAGCGGCTGGGTGCACTGGTCGCAGGTCAGCACGCCGTGGAACTCCTGGCGGCACGCGCGGTGCTTCCAGCGCAGCACCGGCCCCTCCTCGGCGCGGTACCAGCTCTCGGCCCACTCCAGCGTCACGCCGATCACCGGGAAGAAGTCGATGCCCTTGGGGGTCAGCTTGTACTCCGCCCAGTCGGGGCGATCGGCGAGCTTGACCTGGTGCAGGATCTCCCGCTCGCACAGGGACGCCAGGCGGTCGGCGAGCAGGCTCGGCGGGGCGCCCAGCAGGCTCTGGAAGTCGGTGAACCGACTGACGCCCATGAACGCCGCGCCGACCACCGCGGAGGACCAGCGGTTGCCGAAGACGGCCATCGTGTCGGGGTAGAACGCCTTGGCCGCCCGCTCGCGCGACTGCGAACGCCGACGCGTGCGCGACTCGGGCGTCGAGCGCTGCCAGCCGCCGCTCGGCCCCCAGGTCGCGACCAGGTCGTGGGCGGTGACGGCCTCGCCGCACGCGCGGCAGCTGTAGCGCGGGGTGAACTCCGCGCCGCAGACGCGGTGACGCATCGGGGGCGTGTCGTAGGTGTGCTCGGGCACCCAACGGCGCTCCCAGCCCCAGATGGCGGCCAGGATCGGCCAGACGCCGCGGCCCTTCTCGGTCAGGACGTACTCCGCGCGCACCGGGTGCTGCTGGTAGACGACCTTCTCCATCAGCTGCTCGCGCACCAGCAGGTCGAGCCGCGCGGTGAGCACGGCGTAGGAGATCGGCAGGGCCGCGCTGAAGTCGGAGTAGCGCTTCGCGCCGAGGACCGAGTGACGCAGCAGCAGGAGCGTCCACTCGTCGCCGAGCAGCCCGAAGGCGATGCCGAGCGCGTTGGCGCCCTCACCCTCGGGCAGCACGGTCACCGCGCGTCGGCGCTCACTCCCCGTGGTGGACGTGGTGGACACCCGCGCACTCTAAGGCTCCACCGGGCCCGATGCCGCGGGCCCGTTGACCAGTGACTTCATCTTCGGTAGTAATCGGTCATGACCGAGACCCTCCCGACCGAAGGCTGGGCGGTCCTGCGCCAGGCCGTCATCGCCACCGCCGACCACGACGCGACGAGCAGCAGGCTGCGCGAGGGACTCGGTCTCGAGCCCGGCTTCGCCGACCCGCTGCTGGCCGACATCGGGCTGCGGGACGAGACCCTGCGCATCGGCTCCGAGTCCCACCTCGAGGTCGTCGCGCCGCTGACCGACGACCACCCGCTGCGCCGCTGGCTGGCCAAGGTCGGCGGCACCGCCGGCTACTGCCTGTCGGTCCAGGTGCCCGACGTGCAGGTCCTCCTCGACAGCGCTGCCGCGGCCGGTGTGCGGGTGCTCTTCGACGAGCGCCACTTCGACCGCCGCATCGTGCAGCTGCACCCCGGCGACATGGGCGTCATCGTCGAGCTCGACGAGATCCCCGAGCGCGACGTGTGGTTCTGGGACGACGTCGACGCGGTCGAGCCCGCTTCCCCGCTCGTCGGCGACGTCCTCGGTGTCGAGATCGCCACGCCCGACCCGGCCGCGCTCGCGCAGCGCTGGACCGAGGTGCTCGGCGCGGTGCTCGCCGACGACCAGTCGGCGTACGACGACGGCGCGGCTCGGGTCTGGCTCGGCACCCGCCGGGTGCGGTTCGTCGAGGGCCCGCAGACGGTGATGCGCGCGGTCGAGCTCGCCGCGAGCGAGCACGCCGACGGGGCCCCGAGCGTGGTCGACCTCGACGGGGTGGAGCTGCGCATCAACCGCCCTTGACGGGTCCGGTGACCCCTCCTAGAGTCACACCGTCAATTGTAGTGACCCCGCTCACGCCCCCTCACGGATGGGAAGCCGACCGATGCTGAAGGTGTCCGAAGTGGTCCTCGACTTCGGGGGCATCCGCGCCCTCGACACGGTCGGGTTCACCGTCGGCGACGGCGAGATCTGCGGGCTGATCGGGCCCAACGGCGCCGGCAAGACGTCGCTGTTCAACTGCATCACCCGCATCTACCAGCCCGACTCGGGCTCGATCACCTTCGACGGCACCGACCTGCTCGGCCTGCGCCGTCACCAGGTGGTGCGCCACGGCATCGCGCGGACCTTCCAGAACCTCGCGCTGTGGCCCAAGCTCACCGTGCTCGAGAACACCGTGCTGGGTGCCCACAGTCTGGCCACGCCACGGCTGGTCCCGTCGGCCGTGGCGTGGCCGTCCACCCGGGCGGCGCGCAAGCGCGTCGACCTGCGGGCCTGGGAGCTGCTCGAGCGGCTCGACCTGCTCGACCTGGCCTCCCACCCGGCGGCCGGTCTGCCGTTCGGCACGCTCAAGCGCGTCGAGCTGGCCCGGGCGCTGATCAGCGAGCCGTCGCTGCTGCTGCTCGACGAGCCCGCCGGGGGCCTCACGCACGCCGAGGTCGACGAGCTCGCCGCGGTGGTGCAGGGGCTGCAGGCCGAGCTCGGCTTCAGCGTGCTCCTCGTCGAGCACCACATGGGGATGGTGATGAGCATGAGCGACCACGTCGTCGCGATGGACTTCGGCCGCACGATCGCGGACGGCACGCCCGACGAGGTCAAGCGCGACCCGGCCGTCGTCGCGGCGTACCTCGGGACCGCCGCGTGAGCGCCCTGCTCGAGGCCCGGGGCCTCTCGGCCGGCTACGGCCAGGCCCACGTGCTGCACGGGGTCGACCTCACGATCGAGCCCGGCCAGGTCGTCGTCGTGCTCGGCGCCAACGGCGCCGGCAAGACCACCCTCATGCGCTCGCTCGCCGGGCTGCTGCCCTACGACGGCGAGCTGCGCGTCGACGGCGAGACCGTCGGCGCGGTGCGCCCCGACCAGATGGTGGCCCGCGGCGTCAGCCTCGTGCCCCAGGGGCGCGGCACCCTGACCGCGCTGAGCGTGACCGACAACCTGCGCACCGGCGCCGTCGGACGACGCGACGCGAGCGGCGTCCAGGAGGACATCGACCGCTGGTTCACGACGTTCCCGCGCCTCGCCGAACGCCGCCACCAGGTCGCCGGCACGCTCTCGGGCGGCGAGCAGCAGATGCTCGCCATCGCCCGGGCGCTGATGAGCCGCCCGCGACTGCTGCTGTGCGACGAGATCAGCCTCGGCCTCGCCCCGGTGATCGTGCAGGGGCTCTTCGAGACCATCCGCGGCATCAACGAGGAGATGGGCACCGCGCTGCTCCTCGTCGAGCAGAACGCCGCGCTGGCGATGGGCATCGCCTCCTACGTCTACCTGCTCGAGGTCGGGCGCGTCGTGCAGTCGGGCGCCGCCGAGTCCTTCGCGCAGAGCGACAGCATCCGCCGCGTCTACCTCGGCTACTGACCCCCGGACCAGGACGGAACTCCCGTGGACATCTTCCTCACCCGCCTGATCTCGGGCATGACGGCCGGCTCGGTCTACGCGATGATCGCGCTCGCGCTCGTCGTGGTCTTCCGCAGCTCGGCCACCATCAACTTCGCGCAGGGCGAGTTCGCCCTCTTCACCACCTACGTCTCCTGGTGGCTCACCCAGCACGGCTGGAACATCTGGCTGACGCTCGTCCCGGCCCTCGGCCTCGGCTTCGTGATGTGCGCGGTGGCCGAGCGCTTCCTCATTCGGCCCGTGCGCAAGCGCGACGAGACGGCGGTGCTGATCGTCGCGCTCGCGTTGTTCACCGGGTTGAACGGGTTGGCGGGGTGGATATGGGGGTCCGACGACAAGGTCTACCCACGGCTCGTGCCGATCGGTGACGACTCGTTCCTGGCGCTGGGCGGGGCCCGGCTCTACTACGACTCGATCTTCGTCGTGCTCTCGCTCGTGCTGGTCGTCGGCGCGCTGTCGCTGGTGCTCAACAAGACCGGCCTCGGGCTGCAGATGCGGGCCGTGGCGACCAACCCCGAGTCGGCCAGCCTGTGCGGCATCAAGGTCGGGCGCATCTTCATGATCAGCTGGGGCCTCGCCGGCGTCATCGGCTCGCTCGCCGCGGCCATCCTCGTGCCGGTGCTGCCGCCCGGGCAGCTCGGCCTGCCGGGCATGTTCCACATGCTGATCTTCGGCACCGTCGCCGCGCTGCTCGGCGGCCTCGACAGCGTCAAGGGCGCCGTCGTCGGCGGCCTCTCGCTCGGGGTCGGCCTCGCCATGATCAACGGCTACGGCTCCTTCTTCGGAGGCTCGATCTCGCTGACCGTGGCGCTCGTCGTCATCGTCGTCGTGCTCGGCCTCAAGCCCAACGGCCTCTTCGGCTCCCGACGACTGGAGCGTGTCTGATGACCACGGTGCAGAGCCCGACCCCCACCCCGACCCCCGAGCGCCCGGCCCGACCGGCCGCCCGCAGCGGCCCGCGGGTCGTCGTACGCGGCAGTGGTGCGCACCGAGCGGCCCAGGCCGTCGTGCTCGTGCTGCTCGCCGCGGTGGTCATCTGGGGCGGCAGCCTCGACCCGTTCGGCCAGGGTCAGCTGACCCGTGCCGCGATCTTCGCGCTGGCGATCATGGGGCTCAACTTCACGACCGGCTACGTCGGGCTGCTGTCGGTCGGGCACTCGGCGTTCCTCGGCCTCGGCGCCTACACGACCGGCATCCTGGTCGTGAACTACAACCAGACCGCCATCTCCACCATCCCGTGGGCGATGCTCGTCTGCTTCCTGGTCGGGCTGCTCGTGGGCATCCCGGCGCTGCGCATCCGCGGGCTCTACCTCGCGATGGTCACCCTCGCGCTCGGGGTGGCGTTCCCCGAGGTCGTCGCCCGGCTCGACGGGCTCACCGGCGGCGCCGAGGGCATGACGATCCGGCGCACGCTGCTGCGCCCGCCGGACTGGTCGGGGTTCACGCTCGGCGAGAAGGACGCCTGGCTCTACTGGCTGACGATCGTGCTGCTCGTCGTGACCTTCGTGGTCGTGCGCAACGTGATCAGCAGCCGCTACGGCCTCGCCATGCACGCCGTGCGCCAGGACGAGGTCGCGGCCTCGGCCTCGGGCATCAACGTCGCTGCGATCAAGCTGGTGAGCTTCGGCGTCTCCGGCGCGATCACCGGTCTGGCCGGCAGCCTGTTCGCGATGTACATCGGCAGCCTCTTCGCCGAGGGCTCCTTCACCGTGCTCGCCGGCATCACGCTGCTCATCGGCCTCGTGCTCGGTGGTGAGCGGACGCTCGCCGGACCGATCATCGGCGGCCTCGCCGTCGTGCTGATCCCCTACTACACCTCGGGCATCGGCCAGGGGCAGGCCTCGGCGGTGCTGTTCGCCGTGGTGCTCATCGCCGTCATCTTCCTCGCCCCCGAGGGCGTCGCCGGCGGTGTCGCGCGGCTCGCCCGGCGCTGGGTCGTGGTCGTCGACAAGCGGCCGGAGTCGATCGGTCGGGGGCGGTAGTCCGCGACGTTCTGGCCCCTGTGACCGGCGTCGAGGGGTCAGAACGTCACGGACTACCGACCACTTCCACTGCGACAGTCACCAGGCCACCGCGGGGTACGATGCGCCGTCCCCGGTCCGCGGGGCGTGTCCGATCAGCAGCCAGCACCAGGACGGCGATGCGCGCAGAGGCCACCGAGAGCACCGAGGCCACCCCGAGTGGTGACTTCGAGCCGTCGTCGCCGATCGGTCGCGCGCTGGTGCTCATCGGCGACATGTGGACCGTGCGCATCGTGCGCGCGGTGTTCCTCGGCGTACGCCGCTTCCAGGACCTGCGCGACGAGCTCGCGATCTCCGATCCCGTGCTGGCCCGGCGCCTGCGCAGCCTGGTCGACGACGGCGTGCTGACGACGCGGCAGTACTCCACGCACCCGCCGCGCAGCGAGTACCTCCTCACCGACGCCGGCCTCGACCTGTGGCAGGTCCTCGTCGCGATGTGGGCGTGGGACCGCACGTGGGCCGGCCCGTCGCACCCGCTGGCGCGCGCCGAGCTGACCCACCTGACCTGCGACCGCGTGACCCGGCCCGTCTTCGGCGACCGCGCCTGCGGGGCGATCGGTCTCGGCGCCCGCGACGTCCGCGTCGACGTCGCCGACCTGGTGCTGCACGAGGCGACCGACCGGCGCTCGCGACGCTCGCCCGCGCTCGCCGCGCCCCTCGACTCGACCGGCGTGCTCGGCGACCGCTGGTCGACGCTGATCCTCGCCGACGCGCTGATGGGCTCGCGCCGGTTCACCGACTTCGAGGCGCACCTCGGCATCGCGCCGGTGACCCTGACCCGGCGGTTGGCGCTGTTCGTCGACGTCGGCCTCTTCACCCACGACGTCGCCCGCGACGGCGGCCGCCGGCGGGTCTACACCCCGACGCCGCAGGCCGTGGACTTCTTCTCGGTCTTCGCCGCGGTCAACCGCTGGGCCGAGCAGTGGCAGAGCGACGACGGCGCGTCGGGGCTGCGCTTCACCCACCGGGCCTGCGGGCAGACCCTCGTGCCGGCGTACACCTGCAACGCCTGCAACCAGGTGCTCGAGCGCGCCGACGTCCTCTTCACCGGGCTCGACCGCGAGGCCATGCGGCGCTGAGACACCTGCTTCCTGACGTTCTGGGGTGTTGCAACGCCCCAGAACGTTGGCGATCCCAGCAGATGCTGGGATTCCGACACCTACCTCCCGCGGAACACCGCCGGCCGCTTCTCCAAGAACGCCGCGACGCCCTCGCGGTGGTCCTCGGACTGCTGGCACTCGGTGAGCGCGACGACGTTGTCGGCGAGGTGCTGCGCCCTCGGCTTGGTGTACGACGAGTCGAGCAGCGCCTTCACCCGTGTCAGGGCGTACGGCGAGCCGGAGGAGACCTGCGCGGCGAGCTCGCGCGCCCGGCCCGTCAGGTCGACGGGCGGCACGACCTCGAGCAGGAAGCCGATGCGCTCGGCCTCGGCGGCGTCGATGAACTCACCGGTGTAGAGCAGCCGCTTGGCCTGCTGCAAGCCGACGATCTGCGGCAGCAGCCAGGTGCCGGCGCCCGCGTCGGGCACGAGGCCGCGCTGCACGAAGACCCACGAGAACCGCGCCCGCGGGGTCGCGATGCGGAAGTCGCACATCGTCGCCATCTCGACGCCGAACCCCGCCACCGGGCCGTCGATCGCCGCGATCGTCGGCTTGGGGCAGTCGGCCCAGAACCACTGCGTGCCGTCGGTGTGGCTGGTGCGCTCGAGCGGGTCGGCGTCGGCGGCGACCTCGTGGAGCGCGGTGAGGTCGGTGCCGGCGCAGAAGCTGCCCGGCACGCCGGCGAAGACGATCGCCTCCACCTCGGGGTCGGCGCCGTCGCGCAGCACCGCCTCGCGGACGGCGTCGAGCATCTCGTAGGTCAGCGCGTTGCGGCGTCCGGGACGGTCGAGGGTGATCGTCGCGATCCCGTCGGTGACGTCGTGATGGACGTGCTCGGTCAGCTGCTCCCTCATGCCTGCCTCCCGACGAAGCGGAACCCGACCCCGCTCAGGGTCACGACGTCGCCCACCCGCTCCGGGTCGGCGGCGGTCACGTCGACCGCCCGCAGCCCCTCGTCGCCCTCGACGAACGTCACGGTCGTCGGTCCGAGACGCAGCCGGTCGCCGTCCGGGCGTACGTCGAGCAGGTGCGCCCAGGTCGCGACGACCGACGCGGGGTCGGGCACGGCGACCTCGGCGCCGACCACGTCGGTGGCGACCCCGGTGGCCGCGCGCTCGAAAATCTGGGGCGCGTAGTGCCAGGAGGCCGGCGGGTCGACCTCGTCGAGCTCGACGAGGGTGCCCATCGCGCGGGGGTGCCACTGCGAGATGCGGCCGGCGCCGAACGACTCGCCGAAGAGCGGTGCGATGCCGGCCTCGGCGGCCCGGGCGACGACCGCGTCGAGGTCGGGCACCTGCACGTCGAGCAGGTAGCCGCACGCGCCGCGGCGTCCCAGCAGTCGCTGCGCCGGCGTCGCCGTCTCGGACGGGAGCGGGCTGCAGAGCTCGAGGAAGGTGTCGGCGAACGACACGATCTCGTGCTCGAACCCGAGCGCCGCCATCTCCTCGGGGTCGCGCGTGCCCTCGGTCGCGCCGAGCGTCGCCCGCACCTCGGCGAGCGCGCTCTCGAGGTCGGGCACGAGCAGCGCGACCTGGCGCAGCCGGGGGAGGGGAGGGGCGGTCACGGCGGCTCCGATCACAGTGCTCGGTCGCAGGGCTGAGGGGTGCCGCGATGCTACGGTGACGCCACTGAAACTACCAGTGGGCAAGTGACTCCCGGAGGCATCCTGTGACCCCTCAGCTCGACGCCCTGCGGCTGCCGGTGGTGGCCGCGCCGATGTTCCTGGTCTCGGGCCCCGAGCTCGTGGTCGCGGCGGCCCGCGCCGGCATCGTGGGGTCGTTCCCGGCGCCCAACTGCCGCACGGTCGACGAGCTCGACGCGTGGATGGCGCGCATCGCCCGCGACGTCGAGGGCGCCCGCGGCACCTGGGCGGTCAACCTCGTCACCCACCGCACCAATGCCCGTCTCGCCGACGACCTCGAGGTCGTCGCCGCCCACCGCCCGCCGGTGGTCATCACCGCCCTCGGCTCGCCCAAGCCGGTGATGGAGACGGTCCACGGCTACGGCGGGCTCGTCATCGCCGACGTCACGACCCTCGCGCTCGCCGACAAGGCCGTGGCCGCCGGCGTCGACGGCCTGGCCTGCGTGTCGGCCGGCGCGGGCGGGCACACCGGCCACCTCTCGCCGTTCGCGTTCGTCTCCGCGGTGCGGGAGTCCTTCGGCGGCATCGTGACGATCGGCGGGGCGATCACCGACGGCCACGGCGTCGCGGGCGCGGTCGCCGCCGGTGCCGACCTCGTCTACGTCGGCACCCGCTTCCTCGCGACCACCGAGAGCACCGCGGACGCGGCGTACAAGCAGATGGTCGTCGACCACGGCCCCGCCGACCTCGTCGTCAGCTCCGCGGTCACCGGCACCGACGCCTCCTGGCTGCGCCCCAGCCTCGCCGCCAACGGCTACGACCCCGACACCGCCGAGCCCCCCGCCCAGCGCGAGTACGCCTCCGGCGAGTCCGCCCAGCGCCGCTGGAAGGACATCTGGGCCGCCGGCCAGGGCCTGCAGACCATCCGCGCCGTCGAGCCCGTCGCCGACGTCGTCGACCGCATGGAGCGGGAGTACGTCGAGGCCGCCCAGCGGCTGGCCTCGCGCGTCAACGGTGGTTGAGGAGGCCCGCTAGGGACGCCGATCCCGGTGGTTGATGAGGCCGGCTACGGCCGGCTGGAACCACGCTGGCCGAGGGTGGTTTCGAGACAGGACTTCGTCCTTCCTCAACCACCGGACCGGTGGTTGAGGAGGCCCGTTAGGGCCGTCTCGAAACCACGCGCGCGCCGTTGAGCGGCGGGCGGGTATCGATCGTGCAGGTGGGCCGCTTGCTGAGGTGACCGGGTTCCGACACGATGCCCCGATGGGGAGAGCACGTCGGGCGTTGATGGTGTTCGGACTGACGGCCGGTCTGTCGGCGTCGGCGAGCGGAACGGCTTTCGCGGGCGACCACCCCACCGAGGACACCAGCAGCGCGGTTCGATCCGTCAGCGTGAGCGACTATTCGCAACAGCAGCTCGGGCCCCGTTGTCGCACGAGCACCAGCACCGATGCGACCGGAGCCGAGGTGACGACGGTGCGATGCGGCCGGGAGCAGTACTCCACTCTGGAGTACGAGATCCCCGTCCCGGCCAGGTCCATCAACCCTGCGGCCTCCGTGGCGGTCGAAGCCCTCGACGAAGGGAACAGCGCCCAGCACGAGGTGTTGCTCTACCGTCCGAAGGCCAACAGGGTCGTCGTGGCGATCTCGTTCGCCGGCCGAGGACGATGGACGATCGCTGGAACGATCGACCTGTCCTACGACGTGCCGACCACGAAGGACAGCCGCCCGTGCGTGACTGACGGCGAATGGGCTCGCGTCAGCGTCTTCGACGGGGGCACCGGCGGCAACCTGCAACAGGTGAACGACATCTTCGACACGGAGGGCGAGCAGACGGTTCTCAGCAAGGACTACGACGGGTTCCGCTTCCAGGTCCGCTCGTACAAACGTTGCGATTCGAGCCGCGTCCGCAAGGTGACCTTCCACCAGTTCAACAGGGGTGCCTGGTTCTCGTACTGGGGCTGACGCGCATCCCGTTGCGAGACCGACAGTGACTACTCGTCCGCGAGCGCTGTCAGAGCCAGTTCTCGCCGAGGAAGTCGCGCGCGCAATAGGGACTGAAGCCGGCAGCCCGGAGCTCGTCGAAGGAAGGTGGCGAGGTCGCACCGGCTCGTTCGAAGCCCACGTCATCGCACCCCCACTGGTTCGGAGAGGGGGGCACGTACCCCTCCGAGCGGGCCCACCAAGCGCCTGAGGCGAGCCCGACCGTCAGCAGCGCAAGGACTGCCGCCAACGCCAGACCATGGGCGGGGGACTGCCTGGGATCACGGCCGACGCCGCGGGACAGCATCGCTAGCGCCAGGTGCGCAGGTAGGACCGGTCGATGGGCAGCTTTCGACGCAGAGGACCGAGGGCGGCGTAGAGATCTTCTTTCACGTAACCGTGAATGGCCCCCCACTCACCGCTGCCCAGTGAGTCGGTGAGCATCACCTCGAGCGAAGCGAAAGCCCGGGTCCAGTCGCGACGGGTTTGAGTCTCACCACGCCAGATCGACTCAGAGATGCGCTCGCCCTGCTTGTGCAGGTCGTCGACGTCCCGGAAGCCCAGCACCTGGGCCATCGCGTCCCCGCAGGACGCAGGGCCTCCCCAGTCGCCCAGACCGATGCTGAGCATCGAACGTTCCAACTCCGTCAGATCGACGGCCACTGCTCGATCGGTCGATTCGGCCACGCATGCAGCGTGGCGCCGGATCCACCGCGGCGGTAGTCAGTTGGCGCTCCGTAGTGCTTTGCCGCTGCCGGTCCTGTGGCTGAGGAGGTCCGCCAGGATCGTCTCCAGACCACGTCCGCCGAAGGTGGTTTCGAGACGGGACTTCGTCCTTCCTCAACCAGCAGTGATCGTGCCGCCGTACGCCGCCTGCAGCCGCTTCTTGTAGATCTTGCCGGCGGCGGAGCGGGGGAGCTCGTCGGTGAAGTCGAGGGTGCGGGGGACCTTGTGGCGCGCGAGCCGCTCCCGGGCCCACGCCAGCAGCGCCGCCCGCAGCTCGTCCGACGGCGCGACCCCGGGAGCCGGCTGCACCACCGCGACCAGCCGCTGACCGAGCTCCTCGTCGGGCACCCCGAAGACCGCGACGTCGAGCACGTCGGGGTGCTCGACGAGGGTGTTCTCGGTCTCCTGGGGCGAGATGTTGACGCCGCCGGAGATGACGAGGTGGTCGACGCGGTCGGTGAGGTAGAGGTAGCCCTCGTCGTCGAGGTGGCCGACGTCGCCGAGCGTGGTCCACCGCGGGTGCAGCGGGTGGCGGCTGCCGGAGGTCTTCTCGGGCGCCCCGCGGTAGGTGAACGGCTCGAGCACGCCGTCCCCGACCTGCTCGAACCACACCACCCCGTCGACCCCGGCGGGCACCTCGAGACCTGAGACGGCGTCGCAGACGTGGATGACGCACCCCGGCGCGGCGCGGCCGACCGAGCCCTCGTGGGCGAGCCACTCCGTGGACGAGATGTACGTCGAGCCGTTGTCCTCGGTGCCGGCGTAGTACTCCCAGATCACCGGGCCCCACCACTCGATCATCGCCCGCTTGACCCCGACGGGGCAGGGCGCGGCGCCGTGCACGACGTACTCCAGCGACGACACGTCGGCGGCCTCGCGCACCTCGGCGGGCAGGCGCAGCAGCCGCACGAACATCGTGGGCACGACCAGCGCGTGCGTGGCGGCGTACGTCGAGACGTCGGCCAGCAGCCGCTCGACGTCGAAGCGGGTCGAGAGCACGAGCGTGGCGCCGAGCGCGAGGGTGCCGCCGGCGAACGACAGCGGCGCCGCGTGGTGGAGCGGCGCCGGGCTGACGGCGACTGAGGAGGCGGTCATGCCGTAGCTCTGGGCGAGGTAGTCGGCCTGGCGCTGCGCGCCGACCGAGACGTCGGTGCCGGGCAGGGAGCGCTCGATCGCCTTGGGCAGGCCGGTGCTGCCGGAGCTGTAGAGCACCCGCACGCCCATCGGCTGGGTGTCGAGCGGCGTCGGCTCGTGGGCGACAACGGCCTCCTCGTAGGACTCGAACCCGGCCACCGCGCCGCCCACGGCGAGACGCAGGGAGGGCGCCCACGGCTCGCGGGCGATCTCCTCGGCGCGCGTCCCGACGGCCGCGTCGACGACGAGGGCCGTGGCGCCGCTGTCGCGCAGGACGTGCTCGACCTCGCGCGGGGTGAGGAAGGTGTTGACCGTGGTGAAGCGCAGCCCCGAGCGCATCGCGGCCCAGTAGACCTCCATGAACCGCACGTGGTTGCCCATCATCAGCGCCACGTCGTCGCCGGGGCGCAGCCCGGCGGCGTGCCAGAGGCGGGCGAGGCGGGCTGAGCCCTCCTCGAGCTCGCGGTAGGTCAGTGACTCCCCGGTGTCGGAGACGACGACGGCGAGCCGGTCGGGGTCACCCCCGCCGAGCTGCAGGAAACGAGAGGTGTTCACGGCTCCTCCAGGACGATGTCGCGGGGCCGCAGCGGCACCCGGCAGTGGTCGCAGGTCAGCTCGCCCTCGAACGCCGCCCCGCAGGCGTGGGTCCACGCCATGACCGGGCCCTCGGCGGCGGTGTACCACCGCTCGGCCCACTGCAGCGCCAGCGCGACCACGGGGAAGAAGTCGAGGCCCTTGCGGGTCAGGGCGTACTCCACCCGGTGCGGCGCGACCTCGACCTGGCGCAGGATGCCGCGCTCGGTCAGCGAGGCCAGCCGCTCGGTGAGCAGGCTCGGCGGGGCGCCGAGGAGCTCCTGGAACTCCGAGAACCGGCGCACGCCGCGGAACGCCGCGCCCACGACCGCCGCCGACCAGCGGTTGCCGAAGACGGCCATCGTGTCGGGGTAGAGCGTCGGGGTCTCGGCGCGCCCGGCGCGCGAGCCGGGGCGCCGGCGGGTGCTCACCTCGGGCACCGAACGCCGCCAGCCGCCGCTCGGCCCCCACCCGGTGCGCATCGAGGTCGCCGGGGCCGGCTCGCCGCAGGCCGCGCAGCAGAAGAGCGGGGTCATCTCGCGCCCGCACTGCCGGTGGGGGATCGGCGGCGTGGCGTAGACGTGCTCGGGCACCCAGGTGCGCTCCCAGCCCCACATCGCGACCAGCACCGGCCACACGCCGCGCCCGCGCCGGGTGAGCACGTACTCCGCGCGCACCGGACGCTCCTGGTAGACGCTGCGCTCGACGAGCCGCTCGGCCACGAGGGTCTCGAGGCGCCGGGTCAGCACGGCGTTGGAGATCGGCAGGGCGGCTGCGAAGTCGACGTAGCGCGTCGTGCCGGCCATCGCCTGGCGCAGGATCAGCAGCGTCCACTCGTCACCGAGCAGGCCGATCGCGCGGGCGAGCGCGTTGGGTCCGTCGGGCTCCAGAGGCGTCGTCTCGACCACCTCGAGGCCGGCTGGCTGACCCGTCACGGGGCGAGCATGCCACGGATCCTTGAGGTCGCTCTGTTTGTTGCAGTAACGTGCAGCACACCGGCAGCACAGACCCACCGGCTGGAGGGCAGATGAGCAGCGAGGCTCGAGCAGAGCGCCACGACCTGCACCCGCGCGAGCGCGTCGAGGACTTCCTCGAGCGCGGCTGGTGGACCGACGAGACGATCGACGCGGTGTTCCGCGAGACGGCCCGCGAGCGCGGCGACGCTCTCGCGATCGTCGACCCGGCCAACCGCGTCGACCTGCTCGGCTCCGAGCCGCGTCGGCTCACCTGGACCGAGGTCGACTCCGAGGTCACCCACCTCGCCGCGCGGCTGCTCGAGCTCGGTGTCGGGCCCGGCGACCTGGTCGGCGTGCAGCTGCCCAACACGATCGAGCTCGCCGAGCTCTACCTCGCCGCGTGGACGATCGGTGCGGGCGTCTCGCCGATGGCGATGCAGTACCGCGAGCACGAGCTCGAGACCATGGCCGGCACCGCCGACTTCGACGTGTTCGTGACCTGCCAGCGCTTCGGCGACCGGAGCCCTGCGGCAGCCGCGGTCGAGATGCTCGACCGCCTGCCGTCCGTACGCCGCGTCCTCACCCTCGGCGCGGCCGAGGAGGCGGGCGGGTCTGGTCTGGGGGCGGACCTGGTGCAGCACCTCGTGCCCGGCCCGGCCACGGCGGACGACGTACGCGCGGTCGAGGACCACCGGGCCGCGCACCCGGTCGACCCCAACGGCCTGGTCACGGTCTGCTGGACCTCGGGTACGGAGAGCAAGCCGACGGGCGTCAAGCGCGCGCACTACGACTGGCTGTCCTTCGCCTGGTCGACGATCGACGCGCCGCGGCTGGTGGCCGACGACGTGATGCTCAACCCGTTCCCGATGATCAACATGGCGGGCATCAACGGGATGTTCCTGCCGTGGCTGCGGGTCGGCTGCGTGCTGGTGCAGCACCACCCGTTCGACGGTCCGACGTTCTTCGGCCAGATCGCGCGCGAGGGCGTGACCTACACGGTGGCGCCGCCCGCGCTGCTGTGGGGGCTGCTGCACGACGAGGCGACACTGGCGCGCATCGACCTGTCGACGATCACGCGGATGGGGTCGGGCTCGGCGCCGCTGCAGCCGGCGATGGTGCGCGGCTGGCAGGAGCGCCACGGCATCGGGATCATCAACTTCTTCGGCTCCAACGAGGGCATGGGGCTGATGTCGAGCGTCGAGGACTTCCCCGACCCCGACCGTCGCGCGCAGTACTTCCCGCGCTACGGCACCCCCGGCGTCACGTGGTCCTCGCGGGTCTCGGAGTGGTACCGCCTCAAGCTCGTCGACCTCGCCACCGGCGAGACGATCGAGGAGCCCGGCCGCCCCGGCGAGCTGCACATCTGGGGCCCGCAGCTGTTCGCCGGCTACGTCCACGGCGACCAGCTGGGCGACCCGCTCGACGCGGAGGGGTTCCTGCGCACCGGCGACATCTTCGAGATCGCCGGCGAGCGGGGGGAGTACCTCCACCACGTCGACCGCGCCAAGGACCTCGTCATCCGCGGCGGCATGAACATCGCGCCCGCGGAGCTCGAGGCGCTCATCACCGAGCACCCGGCGGTGCTCGAGGCGAGCGTCGTCGGCCAGCCCGACGAGGTGCTGGGGGAGCGGGTGGCGGCGGTCGTCGTCGTCCGCCCGGGCTCGACGCTCACCCTCGACGAGCTGGTCGCGCACCTGCGCTCGCTCAAGATCGCCTCCTACAAGCTGCCCGAGCGGCTCGAGGTCGTCGACGCCCTGCCCCGCAACCCCGTCGGCAAGGTGCTCAAGCGCGAGCTGCGGGAGCGGCTGCGCGCAGAGTCTCGCTCCACCACTGATGACAAGGAGACCGCCGATGTCTGAGGCCTACGTCTACGACGCGATCCGCACCCCCCGAGCCCGGGTACGCCGCGACGGCGGCACGCTCGCCGGGGTGCCGGCGTACGACCTGCTGGCGGGGCTCCTGCGCGAGCTGTCGGCGCGCGGCGTGCCGGCCGAGGCCGTCGACGACGTCGTCATGGGCGTCAGCACCACCGTCGGCGAGCAGGCCGGCGACCTCGCCCGGGTCGCGGTCATGCGGGCCGGGTGGCCCGACGAGGTGCCCGCCGGGGTCGTGTCGCGGATGTGCTGCTCGGGGCTCGACGCCCTGGCCGGCGGCGCCGCGCAGGTGCGCTCGGGGATGGCCGAGATGGTCGTCGTGGGTGGCGCCGAGTCGATGTCGCGGGTGCCGATGCTGAGCGACAAGCCGGCGTTCGCGCTCGATGCCGACCTGGGGGACGCGACCGGGTTCGTCACGATCGGCGTCTCGGCCGACCTGACCGCCCACCGCCACGGCTTCTCGCGCACCGAGCTCGACGCCTTCGCGGTGCGCTCGCACACCCGGGCCGCCGAGGCGCGGTGGGACTGCGTCGTGCCGGTCGAGGTCGACGGCGAGGTGCTGCTCAAGGCCGACGAGGGCGCGCGCCCCGACACCACGCTCGAGGGGCTGGCCGCGATGCCGACGCTCTTCGGCGACGACCCGCTGTGGGCGCGCGTCGAGGCGCGCTTCCCCGGCACGACCCGCCCGCCCGAGGGGCTGCACACCGTGGCCACCGCGCCGCAGATGTGCGACGGCGCCTCGGCGGCGGTCATCGGCTCGCTCGCCGCGGGCGAACTGCTCGGCCGCGCGCCGCTGGCGCGGGTCGCCGCGTGGGCCCACACCGCCGTCCGCTCGCCCGGGCTCGACGGCACCCTCGAGGCCGCGCGCACGGTCATGCAGCGCGCCGGCATCGGCGTCGAGGACCTCGCGGTCGCCGAGCTCAACGAGTCGTTCTCCGTCTCGCCGCTGCTGCTCCAGCGCGACCTCGGCCTGCCCGACGACATCGTCAACGCCCAGGGCGGCGCCGTCGCGCTCGGCCACCCGCTCGGCGCCAGCGGCGGCATCCTGCTCGCCCACGCCACCGAGCTGCTGCGCCGCAACGGCGGCGGGTGGGGGCTGCTCGTCATCCCCGCCGCGCTCGGCGTCGCGATGGCCGTGGTGATCGAGGGCCTGCCGGGCTGAGAGCTCAGCTCCGTCGTACGTCGAACCGAGGAGGACCATGGCGTTCCGCGCCGTCCAGTGGGCCACCGGTGCCATGGGCACCGCCTGCCTGCGCAGCATGCTCGACCACCCGGGGGTCGAGGTGGTCGGCTGCTACGTCTACAGCGCCGCCAAGGCCGGCCGCGACGTCGGCGAGCTCGCCGGGCGCGAGGCGATCGGCGTGCTGTCGACCGACTCCGTCGACGAGATCGTGGCGCTGCGCCCCGACGTGGTGGTGCACGCCGGGCGGATCGGGCCCTACGGCAGCCACGACCCCGAGATCCTGCGGCTGCTGGAGGCGGGGGTCAACGTGCTCTCGCTCAACGGCTACAGCGACCCCGCGTGGCACGTCGGCGAACGCCTCGACGCGCTGCGCGACGCGGGGGAGCGCGGCGGCGCGACGCTGATGGGGGCGGGGCTCAACCCCGGGTTCCTCGGCGAGCAGCTCGCCGTCGTCGTCAGCGGCCTCACCAACCGGGTCGACCACGTCGAGCTCGTCGAGCACGCCGACAGCCGCGCGATCCGCGACCCGGCGTACCTCTTCGGCGCGCTGGGGTTCGGCGCCGACCCGAGCGCTCCGCCGCCGGCCGCGCCGGCGCTGGACGGGATGTTCTCCGAGGTGGTCGCGGCGCTCGCCGAGCGGCTGAGCATCGAGCTCGACGCGATCGAGCCCGACCACCTGCTGCACGCCGCCCCGGAGGACGTCGAGCTGCGCGCGGGCACGGTCGCCGCGGGCACGGTCAGCCACCTCAACTGGCGCTGGCACGGCGTCGCCGCGGGCACGCGCCGCATCACGCTGTCGATCCACTGGTACGTCGAGACGAGCCACCTCGACGATCCCGAGCCGCCGCTGTGGACGGTGCACGTGACCGGCCACCCCGGCGTACGCGTCCACCTCGAGCTCGAGAAGCACCCCGACGACACCACCCGGATGCCGGCGGAGCCCTACGCCGTCGGCGCCTCGGTGGTCAACGCGATCCCGCACGTCGTCGCCGCCGACCCGGGGGTCGCGCTGCGGCCCGCCGTGACCCCTGCCTGGTGAGGAGCCACCGATGACCGCCCTGGACCCCACCCTCGACGCCGACGCGGTCGACGCCGAGGCCGCCCGCAAGGACACCGTCGGCTGGAGCCGGCTGGGCTACGAGATGCGTGAGCCCACCTGGGACAACGCCGACCTGGTCCACGTCGCCGGCCGCACCGTCGTCGTCACCGGAGCGACCGCCGGCCTCGGCCTGGCCACCGCCGAACGCCTCGTCACCCTCGGCGCCCACGTCGTCCTCGTCTCGCGCGACGCGGCCAAGCTCGAGCGCGTCGCCGCCGAGATCGAGTCGCACACCGGCCGCCCGGTGAAGGCGTGGGTGCAGTGCGACCTCGGCTCGCTCGCCTCGGTGCGCGCCGCCGCGGCCGAGCTGCTCGAGCGCCTCGACGAGATCCACGTGCTGGTCAACAACGCCGGCATCCTCATCCACGAGCACCTCATGACCGAGGACGGCTTCGAGAAGGTCTGGGCGACCAACCTCCTCGGCCCCTACCTGCTCACCGAGCTGCTGATGGACCGCCTGGTCGCGAGCGCCCCGGCGCGGGTGATCGAGGTGACCTCGGGCGGGATGTACTCCCAGCGCATCGACGTCGTCGACCACCAGACGCTGGAGCAGGAGTACGACGGCCGCGCGGTCTACTCCCGCACCAAGCGCGGCCAAGTGATCCTCACCGAGCTGCGCGCCGAGCAGCACCGCGACTCCGGCGTCGTCTTCCACTCCATGCACCCCGGCTGGGCGGCCACCCCCGGCGTCTACGACTCGATCCCCGACTTCGCCGCGAAGTTCGAGGACGTCCTGCGCACCCCCGCCCAAGGCGCCGACACCATCGTTTGGCTCGCTGCTGCTGATGAGCCCGCTAGGTCGTCCGGGCTCCTGTGGCAGGACCGGCGGGCTCGGGAGACGCACCGGGACGAGTCGACGAAGGAGACGGCGGAGGAGCGGGCGCGGCTGATCGAGCTGCTACGTGAGCAGTCGCAACCGATCAGCTGAACCTTGCTCGCGCTACACCACACCGCTGGCCGAGCAGCGAGCCCTGGCGAGCGTCGTCGAGACCACCTTCGCCTCTCGACTCGCAGTGGGCGCTGTCCGGTTCGAATGGGCCACAGTCGGCCGGCCCAAGGGCAACCGGGCCGTGCTCTGATCTGTCCTGGTCCACACTGTTGGACGAGAGCCACGGCTGACTTTGGTGATCGGCCGCATCCAGCGCTGGAGATGACTGTGGACGACATCCGCGTCTCGAAGCGACTGTCGCTCGCGCTCCGCCACCAACCAGGGTCGGTCGGCGTCGAGCTCGACCGCGAGGGATGGGTCGATGTCAGCGTGCTCCTGGACGCATTGGCAGCCCACGGCACCACGCTGTCCCGCGTCGACCTGGCTCGCGTCGTCGAGGAGAGCGACAAGCAGCGCTTCGAGTGGGACGTCGAGGCTGATCGCATTCGTGCCCGCCAGGGCCACAGCGCGACGTGGACCTCGGCCTGGAGCCGGCGGTGCCACCGGCGGTCCTCTTCCACGGCACGCCGGTCCGCAACGTCGACTCGATCCTGCGTGACGGGCTCGAACGCCGTCGACGCCACCACGTCCACCTGTCAGCCGACGAGGACACGGCCCACCGGGTCGGCTCGCGTCGCGGCGAGCACGTCGTACTGCGGGTCGATGCATCAGCGATGGACGCTATGGGCCACGAGTTCTGGACGAGCTCGAACGGTGTCTGGCTCACCGACGCCGTCCCGCCGGCGTATCTCAGCGTCATAGATGAGGACCTCCGCTGAGGCCGTACCAAAGTCCTCAGGCAGCGGCTCCTGCCAGTCCGACGACCGAGCAACTAGAGGCCTTGCGGCCTTGCTGCGCGGCGCGTCCATCCGCCGCTTGTCAGCCTGAGGTGGCCTCCGACGAAGATGCGGCGATCGGTGAACCGTCACTGCTCCGCTCGCACTACTGAGAACGTCCACCGACATCGGACGGAGGTTCCTGATCTACAGCGAGCCGCATGCCAGCAAGGACAGCCACCCGCGCGGGCGTCGGGTCGGTCCCTTGCATACGAGTTACCAAGTCGGCATCCGTGCGGGCGGCCACAACGCCGATGGCCAGCAACTCCGGGTCAATCAAGGGCACCGAGGAAACGAATCTCTCCCACCGCCAGGTGTCGTACACCTGCGCCGCGCGGACGGTCTCGTCGGAGAGTTCAATGACGCGGTCTAACGCCGCGGCTGCCTCCGCGATCATTCCCTCTGACGCCGCGACCGCGAACGCCGACACAGCGCGCGCAGGCGCGCCCAACGCGGTCCAGCCAGCGCTGGGTCCGTCATTGAACTGCAATCCGGCATCCCAACCGGATCGCGAGTTCTCGCGTACCAGTTCTTGTAATGCGTAGGCCCGAATCAACGACGACATAGCGGGGCTAGGGGGCCCGATGGTCGAACCGCCCTCCTGTACTTGTCGCGGTTCCCAAACGCCGCCCGACGCCATGCCCACAACCCATGCCTCGGGTGCTGCTGCCGCCTCAAAGAAAGCCGCGGCTTGTGCGAGCCGCTCACTCGCTGCGGTTGGCTCGACCACTGCAAGCAGCGTTGCAGCATCTGTCAGCGTCGTGGCTAGCATCAATCGGTCTTCGTCGGTCGCGTCGGCTCGCTCGGCGCGCGGTGACTCGAAGTCGTCCGCATAGGCAGCAAGACTGAAGCCAACTTGACCGACGGCTTGCGCATCGACACCCAGCGCACGGAACCAGTCTGTCGGCGTTTCGCTCACAAGACCTCCCTGATAGCGGCATGCCCATCTGGTGCAACGAAACGGGGGTTGAGCCACTGCTGAACGGGTCTCGCGCGACGAGCCTTCGAGCCTGGGGGTCGGGCGGTCAAGTCCCAGCGCTCGAGCCAGGCCAGCTGAGTTGTCGGTACCTGAATCTTCGCGGTCACCTCGCCCTGCCCGTGGAACCGTCGGAAAGGGGCGTACTGGTTGAGGTCTCTGACCTCCTCCGCGAAGCTCTGTAGCGCGACGTCCGAATGAGGAAGCACGGGTACCCAACCGGCGAAGATGTGTCCATCCGTCGTGTAGTTGCGCGTCGCATATGTCAATGCTGTTCGCTGCGCTGACACGACGCGGTTGGTGCCATAGCCACGCGCACGCGCGGTTCTCATCCGCACTCCAGCGGTGAGAGAGATGAACGGCGTCGTGCTGTGGACAGCACTGTAGTTGTCCAGATGATCCTCCAGCGCCTGGTCGGTAAGTTTTGCGGCTACTTGAGTAGGAGTAATGGTCTTCGCGTTGCGCCACCACTCACAGATCAGGCCCCTTTCAAGCAAGAGGTCCACAGCTTCAGCATCCGTTAGTCCGCTGACGCCCTTGCGAAACCACTGAAACCACATGGTGCACGACTATGGCAGACCGCCGCGAGCCGAGGGCACCTTCCCGCAATTGGCCGTTTTTTGGTCGAATGAGGGATGAAGCGTCATACCGCCGCCTGCCGGCCGCACGGATCTGCCGAGATCCGGATGTCGCCAGACGCGTCACTCCGGCCCAGAGTGACGCGCCGGCGCACCCACCACGGCTGGACGGTTGAGGCTCCTGGTTTCGGGTTCCGACTCAGACGATGCGGACCTCGTGATGGTCGCTGGCGACCACTACGCCGTTCTTCACCACGTACGCCTCGACGTAGTGCACGCCCGGGTACCGCGTCGACTCGCGGTGCTCGTTTCGGTTCACGCTGCCGTGGTGAAAGATCCTGCCGCGCAGTTGACCGACCTTCTCGGCTGCGGCTCCGCGGTTGCGGACCTTCCACCACACCTCGTAGTCGCCGGGAACGTCGGTGGTCAGCCGGAACTTCAGGTTGTGACCCGGCCGCACGACCCGGGCCTTGCGAAGGGACCGGTCACGGAGGTGTCCGACGATGAACGCGTCAATGCGTGCGTAGTGGCGGCGGTTGATCGTCGCCTTGTCCTCGATGAAGTCTTCGTCGGGTGCAGGGACCGCGAGCGCCTTGCTCTGCATGCCGCCCGAGGCGGTCAGTGCCCGCTTGCTGATGATGGAGGCCCGCTGGTCGTTGACCACGCTGGCAGCGAACTCCGGACCGAACAGCTTCTGCCAGGTGGCGACGGCCTCGTCCGGGTCGGAGGCCTGCAGGTCGAGGGCTTCGCGAGCCCAAACGGCGTAGTCGTGGACCTTGCGCTTGAACGTCTGGTACTTCGCTTCTTCCCATCTGTGGTTGAAGCTGGTTCCCGGGCACGACGGATCGTGAATCAGCGGCATCTCGTTATGGGCGGAGAGCCGGTCGTCGAGGTCTTCGAGCATCGCGACCAGGGCATTGGGCAGGTCATCGTATTCGTCGCTGCCGTCAGTCCACACGCTTTCCCCGAAAAGCACGGTCAAGATCACCGACGGGCAGTCGAAGGTGTCCTTGAAGTCGCGCAGCCACTTGAACAGACGGATCACCCGACGCAGCTGGCCGTTGGCCAGGTCGTCGCGCTCCCGCATCCAGTCGGTAAATCCGAGCGGGTTGGTTTCCTCGAACTTGTTCTCGTCGAAGACCATGATGACCTGGGTGCCGTCGTCGAGGGTGACGCACGGGACGACGTCGACGTGGCAGAAGTTTGCGTACTGGATCCGGATGCATCGGTTCTTCCGAATGAGCATATTCGTGTAGGTCGAGTTGCGGCGGTAGGCACCGCGAACCTGCTTCAGGTACTCGCGCGGGTCGTACTCCCACTCAGGCACCGGGCTCAGGTGTAGCAGGAAGTCGGCGTCGAACTCGTCGTTCTCGCCAACCGGCTCGATGATCGTTCGGTGCGCCCAGGAGCCTTGCGGTAGGTGTTCCTTGTAGAGCGGACCGACCTCTTCGTCGTCCTGGAACGCCTTCACGATCTTTTCGACACGTTCGTCTAGCAGGTTGAGCTTGTGCGGCTTCAGGTTGACCGTGGAGACCAGGAACGCGTGGAAGTGGGCGTCGAAGTCCATCTCAAACCTCCAGCGCTACGGTGTAGCCCTGCTGCGTGCGGTCGTAGGTGACGAGTGTCGGGCGCAGCGCATCGGACTTCAGGGACCGGCCCAGTTCGATCGCGCCGGCCAGCGGTAGCGCACCCAAGACGTGCAGCCGCTTGATGTGCTTGTGGGTGGTCTCGAGATCGGTGAAGAAGCCTCGGAGTGCGGCGACGAACCGGGCGAGGACCTCGGCGCCGGCGAAGACGTCCTCTGCCGGTCCAGTGTCGGGGCTGATAGTCCACCGAGCAGCGTCGTGCAGCTCTGCGGGCAGGTCGGTGACGGGGGTCGTTCCCGACAGGTTCGTGATCAGGACCGCGTCCTCGTACAGGCCGGCGTCCAGATTCTGCCCGGCTGACGGATCGGGGTCGTGGGTGACCGTGAAGTCGGTCGCAGCGGTCGAGTCGGGCCACTGCCAGTCGTCGGTGCTGCGGTGCCGCTGGTAGATGTCCGCGGGGATGCCGTCGTTGAGCTTCCAGCCAAGGTAGATGAGCAACGGCAGCCGAGCGATCGCGAAGACGCTCACGTGGTCAATGTCGCCGCTGGCGATGCCAGGCATCACCCGGGTCTCCAGCGCCGCGTCGATGCGACGGGTGGCGGTCCGGTAGTAGGTCTCCTCGAGCGGGTACTCGCCGTCAACCTGGAGCAAGTCGATCTCCACACCCTGCCGGTCGTAGGCCTCTACGAAGAATGGGAACCGGCCGGCGCAGCGGATGACGGCTTCCGCCGCGGCCTTGCGAGGAAGTTGCATGACGTCGCCGCGGATGGTGCCGGCGAGCCGCACGATCGCGGTACGGCTGTCGCGCAGCAGCCCGGTCTGCGTCTTGATATCAGTTTCGTGCTTGCGCTTGAGGTCGCGCAGTAGGTCAACGTCGAGAATGCCTTCCACGCGCTTCTTGTCGATCTCGGTGTGGCACAGCGAGCAGGCGAGCATGAGGTTGTCGATGTCGTCGCGGTCCTCGACCGGCATCGGATGTTCTCCGCGGGCCGAGTTAGCCGAGTCTTCCCGCCCGACGATGTGGGCGCGTTCGCCGAGAGGCACCTCGACAGCGCTCAGGGCCCCTTCGAGCAGGTACGCCTTGCACAACGTGCAGCGTCCGCCGGCGCGTACCCAGAGGGTTCGCCGTTCAAGTTCGCTCACGCTGACCACACCTTCTACGCCGGCGACACCCTGTCGGTGCCGTCGAGTTCGACGGTCTCAGACGGTGCCGAGAAACGGGCCTCGGGCACTCAGCTCGACAGAAGGCCCGTCTTCACCACATGTGGTTCATCGTGTCCCGCGAGCCACTACATGTTGTGGCGACACGCCGGTCATACGAACACATGATCGAAAGATCCTGCTTGGCGGTTGTCGCGGGTCACTGAGAAGGCTCGGCATCAATCTTGGCGCACCACGTGGACCGGTTATCTGGAATGCTTCAACGCCGTGCGGACCAAGCGGCGCGATCGTAGAGTTGAGCAGTGCGCGTGTCAGAGCTCGAGCGCTCGGCGACGCTCGGGGTGGTCCTGCTAGAAAGCACGTTCCTAGCTCGCACGAGTCCGCTGTAGCGCAGGCTGGGTAGGTCGGCGCACGACAATGACACGGTGACCGACACATCGACCGCTGCCCTCGTCGCTGCATCTGGCGGAGTTGGCGCGTTTCTTGGCGCGAGCCTGACGACCTACTTCAACATCCGGACCCAGGACAGGACGCACCGTCGCGAGCAACTGCTTCGTGATGCAGAGGTACTAGGCCCGATCCGCGAGTACCTTGAGATCCTAATCAACCCCGAGCGGCTTGCCGTCAACGCACCGGCTGATGACCAAGAGGCCAAGGCCTTCTATGAGCGACTGATTTCACGGCGAGACCTACACCTAGCCGCGATGAACGTCATGGCATCAGGTCACCCGGACGCCAACGTCCGGGCGGTCGCCAAGGAGTTCGCAAATGAACTCTTCAATGCCGGCCACAGCGCCGGCTGGGTGCTGCGCGATCCACTGCCAGTTGGCCGTCTCCGAGACGCTGCTATCCAAGACCATCAGAACGCCCTCGAGTTGCTCGACGAGCTTCACCATCTCTCCACCGCCTACGGCGACAAGTAGCCGACAGTCTTCTAGCCCGGTTCAACGTCGGGCTTGCCGATCCGCAGAGGCGGCCCTTGGATTACTGCGGGAGGATCCGATACATGGCCGAACCCAATCTCGCGGATCTGTACGAGCACGTGGGTCGCGTAGTGGTGCCTGCTGCGCAGTTTGAGATTGCACTGGCAACCATTGCTTACGCTGCGCTCGGCGGCGACGAAGACGCCACCTCCAAAACGCACGCGCTGCAGACTTCGCAGTTGAAGACGATAATCGAGTCGGCGGCGGCCGCTCACCCAGAAGAGTGGTGGACTCAGCCGGCACTCGAACTCTTGGCACGCTCGGTCGACCCGCTGGGGGCGAGGCACCGCGTGGTTCACGGTCATTGGACAGATCTACGTGGAGTTGCTGAAGGACGCACTTTCGTAACCTTCAAGCCAGACCGCCGGTCTGGGAGGTGGCACGGTCAGTTCCTAGATTTCGCTCAGCTCGGCGAGTTGGCAGAGGAGTTTGAGCACTTGGCTGCCGAGGCTCGCGAACTTGCGGACCGGATGGTCGACGCGGTTCACGGCCACTGAGACCGCGTGGGCCCGGCAGGCTGCTTCTAGACGGGGTCCGTCGCCGTGGGCCGAACCTCCACACCCCAACTACATCCTGGCCTCATTCATGGCGCCTTCTAGCCAGCACCACTCCCGGAAGCCGGGCGTTGATGCGCGGCGACAAGCCACCGCGACCTCCCGCGCCCGTTGGGCGGGCGCACCACTGGGCCGCAGGTTCAGTCCGACGACGGATCGTGCCTTTCGACGGCGCTCTCGATCCGAGTCGGGGACCAGGTTGGATCGACGAGGTTGAGGCTCTCTGCTCCCGACTCCCACTGTTCGCACTGCCGTTCGTACGCTGCTTGGAACGCGGCATGGTCTGTCTCTGGCGCCAGCACCGCCACAATCTGGCGAATCAGGAACGCCACGCTCCCGACACGCCGCCATTCACGCTCCCAGGAGAAGTCTTTGCCGACTCCCGCGGTCTCGATGAACGGAAGCAGCCGTGCGATTTGGGAATCGCGGAACCGAATCTTCTCCCACCCGCCGTCGGCGGTCTTCGCACACGCTCTGCCTTCAGTCGCTAGTTCCGCGAGTTCGTTGACAGGCGTAGTCAGCCAGGTTTGTCCCGGTGTCGTGTTCAAGTACCAGACGGGGTTGAACGAGTGGCGCAGCGCCCATGTCTTTGAGAACACAAGGCCGTACGGCGAAAACTTGCACGACCGGCCCGGAATGTCGGCACAGAGCATCGACCAGTGCTGCATTGGGGCCTCGGACATGCAAACGACCGACAGCCGATCCGCCACCTCCCGGGGCACCGACTGCCCGTCCGGGAGGCTCCGCCCCATCTCGTCAAGGCGGCTCTTGGCCATCCCGTGAGCCCGAGTCGCCTTGAGGGTTTGATCATGCAAGATCTTCAGCAACACGTCGCGGCCCGTCGTTCCGTCGTCTTGTACGCGGGTGAAATGAACTAGGAACGTGCTCAGGTCCGATCTTTCGGCTAGAAGCTCCTTCACGTCTGGCATGGCGCGATGCTAGGCCCGGTCCCGCCCGGGCGAACCATCCGGATCTGCCGCGTTGACGCCTGGCAAGCCCGTGGCTGTCGCTGGTCGCATGACGTCCACCACGCTGCCCGCAGTCACGAACCACGACGATCCGATGCTCCGCCTGGCCGTGGCCGCGCATCTTGCCCGGTACAAGGGTGAGACCCGCGTCCACACTGCCTCAGACCTCAACTCCTACCTGCGGTGGTGCCTCGAGCGGCCACTGAACCCCCTCGAAGCCAGCCGCGCACACGTCGAGCTCCACCTGCGCTGGGTTCAGGAGGTCCGACAGCTCAAGCCATCAACGGTCTCCCGGCGCCTCTCGGTGCTCGCCATGTTCTACCGAACCTGCGTCATCGACGGCGTGCTCGAACACTCACCCGCCGAGTACGTCCGACGCCCGCACGTGCCGCCCGAGTCGCCAACCCTCGGGCTGAGCCACCTGCAGCTCGAGGCCATGATCGCGGCCGGCCGGGAATCGCCCGACCTAAACGACTACGCCCTCGTCGCCATGCTCGGGCTCCTCGGCCTCCGTGTCTTCGAGGCGACCGGCTCGAACATCACCGACCTCAGCGAGGCACGCGGGCACCGCGTGCTCAGGGTGCACGGCAAGGGCGACAAGGTCGCTCTCGTCCCTCTCCCGCCAGCTGTCGCTCGAGCCGTCGACCGCGCCATCGAGGACCGACAGTACGGACCGATCCTGCTCAACACTGTCGGTCGCCGCATGGACCGTCACGCCGCAACCCGACGGCTTCGGTCGCTCGCGCGCGCCGCCGGCGTCTCCACCGCACGAATGCACCCGCACATGCTGCGGCACACCTTCGTGACAACCATGCTCGACGCTGGAGTCGACCTGCGAGACGTCCAGATCGCCGCCAGGCACTCCGACCCACGCACGACCATGAGGTATGACCGAGCGCGCAACAACCTCGACCGCCACCCCAACTACATCCTCGCCGCGTTCATGGCATCGGCCACCTAGCCAGTCGCAACTGCCGAGATCCAGAGGGCCGGTGGGTGCATCACTCTGCCGGGCAAGGCCGCAATGAATGCGGCGGTGTGGGGAAGCAGCGTAGACCGCAGGCTGGGTGAAACCATCGCGGTGTGGACAGCAGCGAGTTCTTCCGCACAGAGAAGGACACCAGCCCATGGGGGACAAGCGAGACAACGCGGCTCTACGTTGAACTGCTCGACCAGATTGCAGCAGCACCGTCCTCGACCTGGTCAGATCTCGAACTCGCGAAGGCCCTGACTGAGCTCACTCACGACGAGTATCAGAAGTACGGTACGAACGGCAGCGACCTCGACAACACCGAGGCGCGCAAGCTGCTCACCACGCTAAAGGCCGTTCTGGCGCGTGTCGGGATGCGCAACTTCGAGTTCGCGTTCCGGGACTTTGACAGTTTCCGCAGTTACTGGATCCGCAAGGGTGCTTCCGGGGCCGGCGGATGGCAGGCACGCCGCGACCTGCTGGCTGACCTGTTCAATCCGATCCACGACCGCCTCGAAGCCCTGGTCACCGGAGGGTCCGGACCGAAGGTGACCGAGGAGGCGCTGTCAGCATTGGCCGACCCTGGCGCGATCCGCGATCATCTGGATCGGATCGAGCGCAGCGTAGACGACGACCCGAGATTGGCGGTGGGCTCCGCCAAAGAGCTCGTGGAGTCCACCGCGAAGCTGGTGCTGAAGCGTTCCGGGGTTGAGTACGGGAAGTCCGACGACCTCCCCAGCCTCGTAGCTAAGGCGCATACAGCGCTGGGCATCAACGCCAAACAGGTGGAAGACAGCGCAGAGAACGCCGTCGGTATCCGCACCTTGCTAGGCGCGGTATCTCGGATCGGGGTTGGGATGGCGGAGTTGCGCAATCAGGTAGGAACTGGCCACGGGCAGGCCGAGGTGCCAACTTGGGTGACACCCCGTCACGCGCGGCTCGCGGTGGGGTCTGCCCACGTGTGGTGCCAGTTCGTCCTTGAGACCTTGGAACAGCGCTTGTCGTAACCTCCGGTCTCCTGAGCAGCCACGGGCATCGTCTGCGTCCGTAGCTAACAACTGAAGTCAGGTTCCCCCGGCAAGCTAGCGTCACGCCATGGAGCCAAATGTCGGGCGGCTGTTCGCACCCGTCGGACTACCTGGGTCAGGCAAAAGCACCTACCTCCAAACCCATTTCGACGTCGAACGTCAGGACGTCCTCGTGCTCGACGACCATCAGGCCAATGCCATCGCAAACTCGCCGGACCCTCAGTGGAGTCGCGGGCGCGGGGCTGCGACTGACGCGCTGCGTGACGGCCGGTCGGTAGTCATCAGCGATGTCGCCTACTGTCACGCGGCTGCCCTCGAACGGCTCGTGGACGTGATGAAGCAAGATGTGCCGGGCGTAGACGTCGAGGTCACCTACTTCGCCAACGACCCTTGTGGCGCCAAGCACAATGTGCGGCTTGGAGGTCGGCGGACCATGGATCGAGAGTTGGGCCTAATCGACCTCTTGTCCCCGGACTACCGGCCACCTGACGACGCGATGCCGATCGTCAGAGGGTCTGCCCCTTCCGCGGAGGGGGCGTGACGGCGTTGTCCTTCGTCGAAACGTTCGGCGGCAGACTCCCAGGTCTTCAGGTTGGCGCCCCGTCCGCGTCCCGCTCGCTCCTCAGAATGTCCTCCGCGGCTTGCTGGATCGCTCTTCCCAGTGCTTTGTGAGTGCGCTTGATCCAGTCCGTCGCCGCGTGTGCGTCGGCGTCGTCGGCTCCCAAGAACTCGAGCAGTTTGGGATTGTCATACGCGCGTTGGTAGTGAAAGACCTGATTGCGGAATCGGCGCAGCCGTTCGACGTGTCGATCGGCTAGCAGCTCGTCAACCTCAGGATCGGAGAGCTTCGCCTCTCGCCACCCCTCCATGACGACGTAGACCGTTGCATACCAGAGGCTCATGGCGATCAAGTCGTCCATCGCGGTAACAGGATTGACATCGGATGGCGACTGGTTGCGCTTGATCCGCTTCATGAAGAGGTCGCGAAGGAAGTCGGCGTTGAGGAAGTAGTTGTGCAAGGCCATCACCGCGAAGAAGCGCTCCTGCTCTGGGTTGCTCACACTGGCCATTCAGGAACAGTAGGTCACGCGAGGTCGGGAGTCGCCGCGCCCGGATCTGCCGCATGGCGTGCCTGTTCGCTGCCTCGCGTCGCCGCGCCGTGGCGCCCTCACGTTGACCTAGCATCGCGACGATGAAAACCAACGAGAACAAGGAAGCGGTCATCCGAGACTGGCTTACCAAGACAGGGTTCCCTCTCGAGCTGCGTGTCGCTCGGGAAGCCCGGCGAAGCCGTGCTCATTGGGTCGAGCAGTCGCGCGGCTTCGTCGATCCCGAGACCGAGAAGGTTCGCGAAACAGATGTCGTTGTAGGGCTTGGTCCCGAGAGAAGCACACAAGCGAACGTCGTCGTAGTTGCGGAATGCAAAGCGAAGCCGGTTCCGTTTATCGTCTTCGACGATGGCGGATTGCTGACCGATGACGCCCGCCGCCGAATGACTTGGGCCGTGAGCGCCGCACCACGGAATGAGTACGGAGACGGGCTCTATTTGCGCCTGAAGGAGCGAGCCTTCACCGGTGGCACCCTCCTCGGCCCGTCCCTTGTTGGGTTCGGCATTGTGGCCAAGGAGGATCGTCAGAAGGGCCAAGAAAGGAACTCGGCATGGGACGCGGTGCGGTCCGCTGTGTCTGCAGCACATGGGCTTGGCCCTGAGTTCGACTCAAAGACGATCGAGAACGGTGACTCCCCGCTCCTGATCTTTCCCGTTGTAGTGACGACGGGTGAGTTGATGCGGGCATACCTGTCGGGTGACGACCTCACGGTCGAGTCTGTTGACCGCGCTGAAGTGCTCGTCCGTACGGCTGCCCAGCAGACGCAAGTTCGCTGCTTTGTCATTCGTGAGAGCGCCTGGCCTCAACTCCTCCGTGAAGCGCAGGCCACAACCGAGCTTTTTGATGTGGAGGACTGATCGTGAGCGGCCGACCTCAATCTGAGTGTGGCTGGCGGCTTCGGGATCGTAAGACGAGCAACAGCCGACAACGGAGCCCTGAGTGGATCCGTGCGCGATTACCCGCAAGTGCGGGTCAGCGCGTGTGCGTCCGAGGCGCACGGATCTGCCGCGATCCGTCTGTGTTGCACCCGTGTCACACCGCCGCGAGCTGGACCGGCGATGCGTTGACAGCCGTGCCTAAACGATCACGCCCACGGCCCCAGACTCCCATTAGTTTTGAAGCACGTCGGTCGGACTAGCGACCTCCGGCACTCGCTCGGGTGGCTCTCTCCGTCGTATAGGAGCGCCACCGCGGGGTGGGGTGTTTCCCCACCGCTTCCATCGAAAGCCTGCTGAGTCCACGAACGAAACATCGGCCGATACGATGTTGGGTGCCTCGATCGTGGCGATTGTGATGCCGTCCATCGCAAACAAGTAGCACCCCGCCTGCTTACTCTCCCCAGGATCGAGCCGCGCCCATTCGCGCTTGCTAAAGAAGCGGACCCGCAGTGGATATGGAGTCACGTGGACTGCTTCAACTACGACTGCGAACACAGGCGACGAACTGTGATTCGTCACCTTGACATTCAAGACGCCCCCAGCATCGTCCTCATGAGCTTCAACAACGAGGAGCCTTGCCTGAGCCGCCTGTTCATCCTTGCGCTCAGACTCGCGGCGGCGCGCGTCGTTGATCGCGATCCAGAGAGCAACTACGACAGCCGCACTAGATCCAATTGCGCCGGCCCACTCCGCTACTGATCCCCAGTCCACGGCCATGTCACTCCTTCTGATTGCGAGCCCCGCCGAGAACGCAACCGCCACGAGCAAGGGCGTCGAGGAGAGCGCTAGGTACGGTGCCTCATGTTGCTTGTTCACGCAGGTTGGCTTCTCCGTCTCTACCAAGAGCTGGGCACACGGGTCGTGCCGCTTTCGGGAGACTAAAGGAGCGGGTAGCGATCGAACAGCGGGCAACTCCAGCTTCCGCACCCGCTAGACTCCGTCCAAGCCGCCCTGCGCCTTTCCGCCGCGTCTGACGTGACAGCAGTCGTCTGGATTTGCCGGAACCCGTTCGCGTGACCGATGTGTGACGCCACTCTGCGACATAGCACGAACGCCAGACAGTGCAACCTTCCTGCGCTTGACTCTTGCGCACCTACAGGAGGTCGCGTGGGCAAGTGGGATCCGTATTCTCGACGAGAGTTGCGCCACCGACGTGTGGCATGGCTGCGGGAGAACACGAGGGTGGTCGCCTTCGTCACCGTCGGGATGCTCGTCATCGCTGCGGTCCTCACCGCTGGTGTTGCTTCCGCGCTCACGGGTCCTTCGCGTTGGTACCTGTTGGGTGTAGCCCACGTCGGAGTCGTCTGCGTCGCTTCCCATCTCCTCAACTCGGCGTTCCTCGCGCTGGATCGCGAGGCAATTTGGCATGTCCGTGGCGCCTGGGGAGAGGAGAACACCAGAGAGGAGTTGCGGCGGGCCAGACGGCGGAGATTAATCTGGGACTGGGTGGACAGTATCGGCCTTCAGGCTGGCGACATCGACCATCTGGTGATCACCAGAGAGGGTGGACTCGTCGCGATTGACTCGAAATGGCGCAGCAACATCTCGAGGGCCGACACGGCAGCGATGGCCTCGTCCGCGCAGAGAGCGCGCCGTCGGGCTGAAGGGCTGACGCTCACTGTGTTGACCAAGGAGCGAGGGGCGCACCGTGCCCGGGTGCAGCCTCTGAGCATCACTCCGGTCGTGGTGGTGTGGGGTGCGGCTCAGCACGCCGTTCCGGAGAATGCGGTTGTCGACGGCGTCCGGTTCATCCCTGGCCGAGAACTCGTGACGTGGCTTCGGACCGTCGAAGGTGAGCGGGTCACGAAACACGCTGCACGAGATGTCGCTGACCGTCTGAGGGCGTTCCGCGAGAACGCCTCCCAGTCAGCCTGACGGTCCGGAGCGGCGTTCGCCGTTGCGTGACCGCTCTGGCTCCCAAGGTGTCTCGCCCGGCAAGACCACTGGCATGTCGCGGAGGTCCAGTCTGGGTGGCAGTCTGCGACTCATGTCGTACTTGCCGAATGAGCTCCTCAGTCGGCTCGTGTTGTCGCGCCTGATCGCCGTGGAGTTCGTCCTCGACCACCTCGTGCTGCGATTCGAAGGCGACGGTGCGAAGCAGGTGACCCTGTCGTGTTTCGTGTTCCCTGAGATCGCCGCCTTCGATGGCAGTCAGTTGCGCGATGGCGACCTCGGCTACAGCGATCGACTTAGGTCGGCCGTGGGCTCTTACGTCGTCGCGACGCAGGAGCAGATGAGCGACGGGTTCCGGATCGAGCTGCAGAACCACACCATCATCGTCCGTCCACGGCAGGGTAGTCTGGTCGGTCCTGAAATCGCGCTGTTGCGGGGCTTCTCGGACGAGGCGTGGATGTGCTGGAGACCCGGTGAGGCGTCGTTCGGGCACCTCGTCTGAGCGGGGTGGCCCGCTCGGTCATGGACCGAGCACTGACTCCAGCGTCCAGGGTCAGAGCTACCTAGCGGGCCCGGCGTACGAGCGCTTCCTGGGCGACCTGAGCGACCGGCTGACTGGCCAGGTCGAAGACAGCCGCCTGGACGAGCGCGCGGGAACCGTGAGCGAGCGGGGAGGTGTGCTCGAAGAGCAGCCAGTCGTCGCCGCGTACGTCGGGGGCGAACCACAGCGAGTGGTCGAGGGAGACGCCCCACCACTCCTCGGCGAGGGTGCGCTCGTGGCCGACGGGGACGCCGTGGCCGGCGAGGACGCTGCCGAGGAGCATGAGGTCGCTGGCGTAGGCGACGGCGGCGCGGTGCAGGACCGGGTCGTCGGGCAGGGGGTGGGTGGGGCGCATCCACACGTGGGTGGGCGGTACGCCGGAGTGCGGGACGCTCCACACCTCGCGGGGGCGTGAGACCCGGACCTCGATGGCCTCGAAGCCGTCCCAGAACTCGCCCAGCCCGCCGTCGTCGGCGAGCTCCGTCAATGGGACGGACGCGGACGGCGGGTCGAAGGGCGGAGCCGGGCGGGCGTGGTCGATGCCGGTGCGGGCGACGTCGGCCGACAGCAGCGAGCTGCAGACGAGACGGTCGCCCTGCAGGGCGTCGACGCGGCGGGTGGCGCGGGAGCGGCCGGTGACGAGCTCGGTCACGACGTACCGGACCGGTTCGCCCACCGTCCCGCCGCGCAGGAACGCCGTGTGCACCGAGTGCACCTGCTGCTCAGACCTGAGACCGTGGGAGGCGGCCACGATGCTCTGCGCGACCAGCTGGCCGCCGAAGAGCTGAGGCAGCGGGATCAGGTCGCTCTCGCCGACCCAGGTGTCGGCGGCGTCCTTGGTCAGGGAGAACAGCGCGCCCAGGTCGGCCTGCGAGCGGGTCGCCTCAGGCATCGACCGCGGCGCTCGACTGCCGCCGGCGCGGGGGCATGGGGAAGAAGCCGGAGGTGCGCGCGACGTAGTCGTCGTACGCCGCACCGCGGCTGCGGCGCATCCCCTTCTCCGTCAGCGCCTTGCCGCTGAAGGAGGTGAGCAGGCGCATCATCACGAGCGGCGCGACGACGGTCAGCAGCCCCACCCAGTGCCCGAGCGCGAGCCCCCACAGGGCGAACCAGACGACGGTGTCGCCGAAGTAGTTGGGGTGCCGCGTCCACGCCCACAGCCCGCGGTCCATGATCGCGCCCTTGTTGGCCGGGTCGGCTTTGAAGCGGGTGAGCTGCCAGTCGCCGATCGCCTCGAACCCGAAGCCGACCACCCACAGCACGATCGCGATCGCGCCGATGACGCCGAGCGAGGCCGACTCGTACATCGCCACCTGCACCGGCAGCGAGACGAACCAGAGGAGGAAGGCCTGCAGGCCGTAGATCTTGCGCACCAGGAACACCACGAGGTTGCCCTTCTGGTGCCGCATCAGCGCGGTGTAGCGCGGGTCCTCGCCGTGCCCGCGGTTGCGGATCCCGATGTGCAGCCCCAGCCGGACGCCCCAGACCGCGGTGAGGAGGAGTACGACGAGCCGGCGGGTGTCGTCGCCGTCGCCGCCGGTGAGCGCCGAGACGACGTACGAGACCGCCGCCACGACCACGAACCCCGGCCCCCACCAGATGTCGATGACCGAGTGGTTGCGGGTCGCCACCGAGTAGGCCATCACCCCGCCGACCAGCACGATCACCGCGGCGGCCGCCACGAACAGGTTGAGGACGAGGTCGCCCCAGGGGAGGTCAGCGCTCACGAGTGGGTCCTAGCGGTAGCGGGAGAGGGAGGAGAGGAGGGGTCAGGCGAGGTCGGCCGCGAGGCTCTGAAACGCCGCCTGCGCGTGGTCGAAGGTGTGCGGGTCGCCGGCGCGGCTCTGCTCGAGCAGCGCGGCGAGCCCGGTGGCGTCGAGCGGCCCGTCGGGCATCAGGACGGTGCCGTGCTCGACGGAGTCGGTGGCCCGCAGCGCGGCGCCGGCGGCGACGACCACCTGGCCGTTGATGCTCGAGGCGGGGTCGGCGAGCGCAGTGACGACGGGCGCCACCAGCTCCGAGCGCATCCGGTCGGCGTGGCGCGGGTCCATGCCGGTCTCGGTCATCTGGGTGGTGGCGTAGGGCAGCAGCACGTTGGTCAGCACGTCCTTCGCCGCGCCCTCGGCGGCCAGGGTGCGCCCGAGCGCGATGACGGCGCCCTTGCTCGCGGCGTACGCCGACACGGTGGGCTCGCCGTGCAGCCCGGCGGTCGAGGCGACGAGCACGATGCGCCCGTGCCCGGCCCGGCGCATCTCGGCGGCGGCGGCCGCGGCGACCAGCGTGGTGCCGACGACGTTGGTCTCGAGCACGAGGCGGAGGTTGTCGGCGGTGGTCTTGTGCGCCATCTGCGGGCGGCTGACCGCGGCGCTGGTGACGAGCACGTCGAGCCGGCCGTACGTCGACAGCGCGAGGTCGACCATCGAGCGCGCCGCGTCGGGGTCGGTGACGTCGCTGTGCTCGGCGACCGCCACGCCGCCTGCGGCCTCGATCTCAGCCACCACGTGGTCGGCGGGGCCGAGGCCGTCGGCGTCGACCTCGCGGTTGCGGTTGTTGACCACGACGCTCACGCCGGAGGCGGCCAGGTGGAGCGCGAAGGCGCGGCCGAGCCCCTTGCCGCCGCCGGTCACGAGGGCCACGCGACCCGCGAGCGGGCCCCCGGGGCCGGCGCCCGGGGAGGGGGCAGCGGCGTGCTCGTCCATCTTGTCCTCCGTCGGGGGCCAGGCTTACTCTGATACTTGTAGTGACGCAGGCCCTGTTCTAGACGAGGCTCTGCTTCACCGCAAGTCCCTCACCGAAAGCTCACCCGTGAGCGCACACCCGACGCACCCACCGAGGAGGTGCCCCGTGAACGGACGCAACGTCTGGGTCCTGGGCGGCCACCAGACCGACTTCGCCCGCAACCTCACCCGCGAGGGCAAGGACTTCGCCGACCTCACCTCCGAAGTCGTCGACGGCACGCTCGAGGCCTCCGGGGTCGACCCGCACAGCCTCGGCGTGGTGCACGTCGGCAACGCGTTCGGCGAGATGTTCGCCGGGCAGGGCCACCTCGGCGCGATGCCCGCGACCGTGCGCGAGGAGCTGTGGGGCCTGCCGGCCTCGCGCCACGAGGCGGCCTGCGCGTCGGGCAGCATCGCGCTGCTCGGGGCGATCGCCGACCTGCGCGCCGGCAACTACGAGAGCGCGCTCGTCGTCGGCGTCGAGCTCGAGAAGACGGTGAGCGGCGACGCCGCCGCCGCCAACCTCGGCGCCGCGGCCTGGATCGGCCACGAGGGCGAGGAGGCGACGTTCATGTGGCCGTGGATGTTCGCCCGGGTCGCCGACGAGTACGAGCGCCGCTACGGCCTCGACGACGCCCACCTCCACGCGATCGCGGCGACCAACTTCGCCAACGCCAAGCGCAACCCCAACGCCCAGACCCGCGGCTGGGACGTCCCGGACCTGCGCACCGTCGGCTCCGACGACGCCGCCAACCCGCCGGTCGAGGGGCGCATCCGCCGCTTCGACTGCAGCCAGATCACCGACGGCGGCGCCGGCGTCGTGCTCGTCACCGACGACTACCTGCGCGACCACCCCGACGTTCGGCCGATGGCCCGCCTGCTCGGCTGGGGCCACCGCACCGCCGGCATCGGCCTGCAGGCGAAGCTCGACCGCGACGCCGACAACCCCTACGTCATGCCGCACCTGCGCGGCGTCATCGAGGACGCGTTCGGCCGCGCGCAGATCACCCTCGACGACCTCGACGGGCTCGAGACCCACGACTGCTTCACCCCGAGCGAGTACCTCGCCATCGACCACATCGGCCTCACCGAGCCCGGCGCCTCCTGGAAGGCGATCGAGAACGGCGAGATCGAGATCGGCGGCACGCTGCCCATCAACCCCAGCGGCGGCCTGATCGGCGGCGGCCACCCGGTCGGGGCGAGCGGCGTACGCATGCTGCTCGACGCCGGCAAGCAGGTCAGCGGCACCGCCGGCGACTACCAGGTCGACGGCGCCGAGACGTTCGCGACGCTCAACTTCGGCGGCAGCACCGCCACCACCGTCAGCTTCGTCGTCGGCCGCCCCGCGGCCTGACGCACACCACCCCCCACCGGAGGAACACAGTGACCACCACGGACGTGGAGATCGTCGGCCGGATCCTGTCGACGCTGCCCGAGGACGACGAGCACCCCTACCGCACCGGCCCCTGGCAGCCGCAGACCACCGAGTGGAAGGCCGACGACCTGCAGGTCGTCGAGGGCGAGATCCCGGCCGACCTCGACGGCGTCTACCTGCGCAACACCGAGAACCCGGTCCACCCGTCGCTGAAGAACTACCACCCCTTCGACGGCGACGGGATGATCCACGTCGTCGGGTTCCGCGACGGCAAGGCGTTCTACCGCAACCGGTTCATCCGCACCGACGGCTTCCTCGCCGAGAGCGAGGCCCAGGGTCCGCTGTGGGCGGGACTCGCCGAGCGCCCGTCCAGCGCCGTACGCGACGACGGGTGGGGTGCGCGCCGCCGGATGAAGGACGCCTCCAGCACCGACGTCGTCGTCCACCGCGGCACCGCGCTCACGAGCTTCTACCAGTGCGGAGACCTCTACCGCCTCGACCCCTACACCGCCCAGACCGAGGGCAAGGAGTCGTGGGGCGGCGCGTTCCCGTTCGAGTGGGGCGTCTCCGCGCACCCCAAGGTCGACGACCGCACCGGCGAGATGCTGTTCTTCAACTACAGCAAGCAGGCGCCGTACATGCACTACGGCGTCGTCGACGGGGCCAACGAGCTCGTCCACTACGTCGACATCCCGCTGCCCGGCCCGCGCCTGCCGCACGACATGGCGTTCACCGAGAACTACGCGATCCTCAACGACTTCCCGCTCTTCTGGGACCCCGAGGCGCTCAAGATGGACGCCCACGTCGCCCGCTGGCACCGCGACATGCCGAGCCGCTTCGCCGTCATCCCGCGGCGCGGCAACACCGCGGACATCAAGTGGTTCGAGGCCGAGTCGACCTACGTCCTGCACTTCGTCAACGCCTACGAGGACGGCGACGAGATCGTCCTCGACGGCTTCTTCCAGGGCGACCCGGAGCCGGCCGACAACGGCCAGGGCGACAAGTGGCAGCGCGCGTTCCGCTTCCTCGCCCTCGACCGGATGCAGTCGCGGCTGCACCGCTGGCGGCTCAACCTCGTCACCGGCACGGTGCGCGAGGAGCAGCTCAGCGACTCGATCACCGAGTTCGGCATGATCAACGGCGCGGTCGCGGGCCAGAAGCACCGCTACGCGTACGCCGCCACCGGCAAGCCCGGCTGGTTCCTCTTCGACGGCCTGGTCAAGCACGACCTGCACACCGGTCTCGAGGAGCGCTACGCCCTCGGCGACGGCGTCTACGGCAGCGAGACCGCCATGGCCCCGCGCGTCGGCTCGAGCGGCGAGGACGACGGCTACCTCGTCACGCTGACCACCGACATGAACCAGGACGCGTCGTTCTGCCTGGTCTTCGACGCCGCCCGCGTCGGCGACGGTCCCGTCGCCAAGATCAAGCTGCCCGAGCGGATCTCCAGCGGCACCCACTCCACCTGGGCCGACGGCTCCGAGCTGCGCCGCTGGCGCACCGCGGAGGACCCGGCCTCGGCGGTCGGCCTGTGACTGCTGCTTCGTCGTTCGCGCAGGTCCGCCAGGTCGTCGTCGGCGTCCCCGAGGTCGCCCCGGCGGCCCGGCGGGCGCAGGACGCCCTCGGCCTCGCGCCGGGGTTCGCCGACCCGCTCCTGGAGGAGATCGGGATGGCCGACGAGTGCATGGTGCTCGGCGACGGCCACGGCTTCCTGGAG
Source organism: Nocardioides flavescens (assembly GCF_009823805.1). GTDB lineage: Bacteria > Actinomycetota > Actinomycetes > Propionibacteriales > Nocardioidaceae > Nocardioides > Nocardioides flavescens. The sequence continues at coordinate 68,839 of NZ_WUEK01000017.1, forward strand.
TACGTCGCCCCGCTGCGGCCCGACGCCGGCCTGCAGCGCTGGCTCGACCGGGGCGCCGGAGCGCCCGGTGGCTATGCGCTGTCGGTGCAGGTGTCGTCCCTCGCGCCGTACCTGCCTCGGCTGGAGGCGCTCGGCGTCGCCGTCGTCGCCGACGTCGAGGCCTACGGCTACCGCCTGCTGCAGCTGCACCCCAAGAAGGTCGGGCTGCTGCTCGAGCTCGACGAGGTGCCGGACCCCGACGCGTGGTTCTGGGACTCGCTGTCGAAGAAGCATCCTGCTGATCCGCAGGTGGACTCGTTCGCCTCGCTCGAGATCACCTCGCCCGACCCTGCTGCATCGTCTGCTCTCTGGGCCGAGTTGTTCGACGTACCTGTCACCGACTCGACCATCGTCCTCGGCTCGCTGCCCGTCACCTTCGTGGCGGGGGAGCGGGCGATGATCAGCGGCATCGGCTTCACACGGTCCGCCGGGGCTCGGCTCGACGCCGGCACCGTCGAGCTGGACGGGGTGCGGCTCGACCTGAGGTGAGGGGCTCGGGCCGACCCTCGCCAACGGGCCCCGGGGGGACGAGACTCCGGGCATGCGGATCTCCTACCCCCACGTCGCGTCCACCCTCGCGCTCGTCGTCGCGCTCGGCACCGGAGGCGCGTACGCCGCCTCGCTGCCCAAGCACAGCGTCGGCGCCCCACAGCTGAAGAAGAACGCCGTCACCTCCAAGGCGGTCAAGAACGGCAGCATCGCCCTGAAGGACCTGGCGCCCGTCACGATGGGCGGCGACCTGGCCGGCACCTTCCCCAACGCCACCGTCCGTGGCGTCGTCCGGGGGAACCGCGTCACGGCCCGGATGGAGCTGCCCGCCGGGAACCCGGCGGCGACCCTCCTGGAGGTGCCCGGGATCGGCGGGGTGTTGGCGATCTGCACCAGGGTCGCCGGCTCCACCGGCCTCAACCTCTACGTGCGCAACGACACCGGCACGCCCCTCAGTGTTGTCTCCTCCGCCGTCTCTCAGTCCCCAGCCTCGAGCACGGCCCAGTCGGCGTCGATCAACGCGAACGTGCCCGGCGGTGTCCTCGCGGTGGAGTTCGCCCCCGCCGCGGCCGCCAGCGCGAGAGTCGCCCACCTCGCGACGGTGGCGGGCCCCGACTTCACGCTCGACGCCGTGGCACAGACCGGGGTCGGCGTCGGTTGTCAGGTGCAGGTCGCGGCCAGCAGCTCCTGAGGACGGGCGCCACACCGTCAGGGGCGGCGTACGGCGCGCGCGGCGAACTCGTCGAGGGCGGCAATCACCTCCTCGGCGATCCAGACCCGGTTGCGGCGGTTCTCGCTCGCCGAGGTCAGGATGCCGTCGGCGACCAGGGTGTCGATCGCGCGCAGGGCCGCGGGGTTGGAGACCGAGAGCAGCTGCTCGACCATCCGGACCGTCACCGCGGGCTGGCGCAGCAGGTGCGGCAGCATCCGCCGGGCTGCCGAGCCTCGGCGCGACGTCAACGTCTCGGTCCAGCCCTGGTGGATGGCATCGACGTCGGCCTTGAGGGTGCGGCCGTTGGTGACGGCGGTGAAGGTTGCCCGGCTGAACTGCTCGACGATCGGACGGGGGTCCCCGGCGCGGTAGGCGGTCAGCGCTCCGAAGTAGCCCGCGGTGTCACCGAGCAGGCCGGCCGAGACGGGCACAGTGATGCGCCGGGTGACACCCGCCCGCTTGAGCATCACGTGGACCAGCGCTCGGCCGGTGCGTCCGTTGCCGTCGGCGAACGGGTGGATCGTCTCGAACTGGGCGTGCGCGATGGCGACGTGGGCCAGAACCGGCAGGTCGGTGCGTTCGCAGAACACGATGAGGTCGGCCATCGCTGGCTGGACGCGGTCCTCGTGCGGCGGGACGAAGGACGCGGTGTGCGGGGTCGACGCGCCGGAGCCGATCCAGACCTGCGACTCGCGGTACCGGCCGGGCCGGGCGTGCTCCTGACCGGCCATCAGGGCGGCGTGCGCAGCCAGGATGCTGGCCTCGCTCAGGTCGTCGGACGCGGCGACGGCGCGCTCCATGGCCTCGACGTTCGCGGCGACCATCTGAGCGTTGGGACCGCTCTTCTCGTGGATGGCGGCCATGGCGAGCGCCTTGGCCCCTGCCGTGACGTTCTCGATCTGGCTGGAGGAGGCGGACTCGGTGCGCAGCAGGATGGCCGCCAGCGGGGCGAACTCGCCGGATCGGTCCGTCTCTCCGTCGGTCTCCTCGGCGTACCGGGTCGCGGAGAGCTCGGTGTCGAACCGGGCGATCTCCAGCAGGGCGTCCTCGGCCTCGGCCAGCGCGGCCGGGTCGATGGCGAACTCGTGGTCGGCGATCTCCGGCGGGACCGCCGCTCGATAGGGGCCACGGGCCGCGAGGCGGGCGCGTCGCGACATCCTCAGGCTGTCGTCCTCGCCGGAGCGATCCCACTCGTGGGTCTCGTAGGTCAGGGCTAGCCCTGGGTCCACCGCGTCGGTCGGAGCCGGACCGGGCTCGTCGGTAGGGCTGGACATGCGTCCACCTTATCCAACTTTGTGCAGACAAAGTTAGACAAGGGTGGGTCGCTGGCTCACTTCAGCCGGCCCAGATGACCGTGTCGCCCCGGCTCGCCTGCATATCGGCGTACCCGGCCCCGCGGCGGAACCTCGTGATCCGGTACGGCATCAGGACGGTCAGCGCGACGCCCTCGCGGTGCTCGAGCGCGACGCGGACGGCGTCGGAGTTGAGCTCGGCGACGTGGACGTCAGTGACGATCGCCGTCGCGCGGAGCTGGTCGCGGTCTCCGATGAGCCCCTCGGTCAGCAGGCTGAGCAGCTCCGCCGACTCCGGCTTGTCGCTGCCAACGTCGGCGGACGTCATCCGCTGCACGCCGTCGGTGCCCACCACCGCGGCGTACGGGTAGAACGCTCCGCGGTTGTCGAGCTGCTGCTTGGCGAAGTCGAGCACCAGCGGCAGCAGTCCGTCGAGGTCGTCCTGTGCCTGCTGGGAGGCCGTGTCACGCCAGGAGTCCATGACCTCGACCCTAGGTGGACCACCCACCAGTCGTTGACTGTTGTCACTTCGGACAACGGTCAGTGACACTGGGAGGGTGCTCGACCAGGACGCCGCAGCGGTCATCGACCGGCTCGACCGCGCGCTGACGACGAGCGGGCTCTCACTGAGGCAGTTCGCGCGCGCCCTCGGCACGTCGCCGTCCCGATTCGTCGCCTACCGGTCCGGACGCACTGCTCCCTCCGCGGCGTTCCTCTTACGGGCCGAGCGCATCGGCGACGCGCTGGGTCGGGCTCGCGAGCAGCACGTCCCCAGCTCGATCGAGGCGGCGGCGGCGCTGCGGCGGGCGACGAAGAGAGGTGACGACGACTGGACCTGGGCGATCGCTCTGGAGGTCCGCGACCGTCTGCGAGACGTCTTGGAGCACCGGCGCGACCTGGCGGCGGCTTGGGAGGCCCAGCCGCCTGCGGTCGACGACCACTGGGACGCCCTGATCGCGGCCTTCGTCGACCACGAGTTCTCGCAAGCCGGCTTGCCCGCGCCCAAGTGGACGGCTCGGCACAGTCTCGAGCAACCCTGGGTCCTGGACACGCCGCGGCTCACTGACGACCAAGTCAGAGCGCAGACGCCGGAGTGGCTCGCTGAGCGCAACATCTTCGTGGCCACGAAGGACCTGGTCACCGCATGAGTCCTGACCCCGCGCCGTTCGAGCTCGATGCCGATCGAATGCGCGAACTACTCGGCCTGTTGAGTGAGCGGCTCCGCTCGCGCGGCGTGCGCGCCAGCCTCTACCTGGTCGGTGGGGCGGCGATGGCGATGGAGTACGGCCGCGACGGGCTCACTGCAGACATCGATGCGGTCGCCAGCCACCGGGTGGTGTTCGAGGAGGCGCGCTCCCTGGCCCGACAGAACGGGCTGCCAGAAGCGTGGCTCAACAGCAGTGCCAGCGGGTGGGTGCCGCCGCCTCCGAATTGGGCGCGACGGCGCCCGACGGAACCGGGCCTGACGGTGCACGTCGCCCCACCTGACCATCTCCTGGCCATGAAGCTGGTCGCCAGCCGCCGCAAGCATCGCTCTGACATTCGGCTGCTGATCCAGCGGTGCGGTTTGGTGGACGCCACCGCAGAGGAGTTCGCAGGGCTCCTCGAGCGGGTCTACGCGGGCGAGGGCTTGCTCGCGCAGATGCTCGGTGTCGGCGATGACCTGGACGCGGTGCGCACCGAGGCGTTGGCGATCGGTGCGTGGGCGGTGGGTTTCGTCGCGGATCTGAGGACGGCGTGAGCCTCGACAGCTCCAGTGACGCGCTGCGCCGCAGTCGCCACGATGGACGTCGTGCACACCGTCGCTGCGCTTCGCGAGCTGGACTTCGATGAGTGACTCGAGCGCGGATTGGGAGGCCCTGACAACCGGGCTCGGCCCTGGCACCGGCGGGCCGGTCCCGGCGGCAGTGGTCGCAATGTTGCGCGCCACGAGCCCGATGGAGGCCGACGAGGCGTACTGGCGCATCGACAATCGGGTCGTCGTTCAGGGGCAGTTGTTCGAGGCAGCGGTCCCGACAGCCCGGATGGTGGCCGACGCGTTGTGCCGTCGCGAGGCGACGCGTGATGGCTTCCTCCGCGGCGTCGACCTCCTGGTCGAGGTCGTCAATGGGGAGTCGCACCATGAGGAGGTCTCGCGAGGTCGGCCGGCCCTCGGCGATGCCTGTCGCCGTGAGCTGCGTCCGTACGTCCCGTGCTTCGAGCGGATGGTGGAGAGAGCCGAGGGTCCGTTGCTCTACGGCCTCCTCTGCTTGCTCGACGCCCTCGAGACAGACCGCAGTCGCTGGGCCGGTGTCCTCGACACCGTCCAGGTCCGTCGTCTTGGTCCTGAGGTCGGCACGTGGACCGCCGAGTTCCGGGACGTAGACAGCTCGCAGAGCCCCGACAGCTGACCCCTCGGCCTCAGACCAGCCGGCCGGCGTACTCCGCCCGCAGCTGGTGCTTCAGCAGCTTGCCGCTGGCGTTGACGGGGAGGGCGTCGACGAACGCGACGGCGACGGGGCACTTGTAGTGCGCGAGGCGTTCGCGGGTCCAGGCGATCAGCTCGTCGGCCTCGACGTGGGCCCAGGGGCCGCGGACGACGACGGCGATGGGGGACTCGCCCCACTTCTCCGACGGCACGCCGACCACGGCGACCTGCGCGACGCCGGGGTGGCCGGTGATGACGGACTCGACCTCGGCGGGATAGACGTTCTCCCCGCCGCTCACGATCATGTCCTTGAGCCGGTCGTGGAGGTGGAGGTAGCCCGACTCGTCGACCGAGCCGCTGTCGCCGGTGCGCAGCCAGCCGTCGTCGGACAGCACCGCGCGGGTGGCCTCGGGGTTGCGCCAGTAGCCCTTCATCACCATCGGACCGCGCACGAGGACCTCGCCCCGTGTGCCGGGAGGTACGTCGGCCAGCGAGACCGGGTCGACGACGCGCACCTCGGCGGTGCGGAACGCCCGCCCGGCCGACGCGAGCCGCGAGGTGTCGGGGTCGAGGTGGTCGCGGCCGTCGAGGACGGTGACGCCGCCGGTGGTCTCGGTGAGGCCGTAGGACTGGACGAACTCGCAGCCGAAGACCCGGGTCGCCTCCTCGATCACCGGGCGCGGGATCGGCGAGGAGCCGTAGATGACGTAGCGCAGCCGCGACCAGTCGGCGTCCTGCACGCCCGGCTCGCTGAGCAGCATCTGCAGCAGGGTCGGCACGAGCACCGCGTGGCTGACGCGCTCGTCGACGAGGAAGGAGCGCAGCTCCGCCATCGACGCCGGGTTGCGCAGCAGCAGCGTGCACCCGGCGACCGTGCTGGTCATCGCGAGCATCAGCCCGGCGACGTGGAAGAACGGCACCGGCGCGGTCGCGACCGACCCGAGCTCCATCCCGCACACCTGCGTCATCGGCGCCATCGCGTGGCCGATCGCGCTGCCGGTGAGCTCGACGCCCTTGGGACGGCCGGTCGTGCCGGAGGAGTAGAACATCAGCGCGGTCTCGTCGGTGCCGCGCGCGTGGCCCGGATCGGTCGCCGGGACGTCGCCGAGCCAGGCGTCGAGGTCGGTCACGGAGGCGTGCGGCGCGCGGTCGGCGAGGTGGGCGTGAGCGGCGCCGAGCACGAGCACGGCGGGGTCGGCGTCACCGAGGATGTAGTCGTACTCGGGCGGCGCGAGCCGGGTGTTCAGCGCGGTCGGGACCGCACCCGCCTTGGCGGCGCCGTACAGCACGGCGAGGAGGGCGGCGGAGTTCTCGCCGAGGTAGGCGACGCGGTCGCCGGGTCGTACGCCGTCGCGCAGGAGCGCCTGGGCGACCCGGCTCGACAGGGCGTCGAGCCCGGCGAAGGTCAGGTCGCCGTCGACCGCGCTGACCGCGACCAGGTCGGGCGTGGCCAGGGCACGACGGCGCGGCAGGTCCTCGAGCCGCTCGACCGGGCTGCCGTCGGCGTGCAGCGCTACGGGGTGCTCGTAGTCGACGGTGGCGACCAGGGACCGGTCGTTCTGGAGCGCGCTCACGACAGCAGGTCGTGGTGCTCGGTGCGCAGGACGTGCTTGAGCACCTTGCCGCTGGCGTTCTGCGGGAGCGCGTCGGCGAAGGCGACCGCGACGGGGCACTTGTAGTGCGCGATCTGCTCGCGGCACCAGTCGATGACGCCGCGCTCGGTGAGCGCCGCGCCGGCCTCGTCGGGGGTGCGCACGACGACCGCGACGGGCGACTCGCCCCACCGCTGCGACGGCACACCGACCACCGCGACGCGGGCGACGCCGGGCATCCGGACCAGGGCCTGCTCGACCTCGGCGGGGTAGACGTTCTCCCCGCCGCTCACGATCATGTCCTTGATCCGGTCGTGCAGGAACACGTAGCCGTCGTCGTCGATCCAGCCGCCGTCGCCGGTGCGCAGCCAGCCGCCGGGCAGGACGGCCTCGGCGGTCGCGGCGTCGTTGCGCCAGTAGCCGAGCATCACGCGCTCGCCGCCGACGCAGAGCTCGCCGGGCGCGCCGCGGGGTAGGTCCTCGAGCGTCACCGGGTCGACGACCTTCATCGGCGTGCCGGGCATCGGCCGCCCGACCGAGCGCAGCCGGTGGCGCGCGTCGAGGTCGCGGTGGTCGTCGGCGGTCAGCATCGTGACGCCGCCGGTGCTCTCGGTGAGGCCGTAGGACTGCAGGAACTCGCAGCCGAACACCTCCAGCGCCTCGCGCAGCACCACCTCCGGCATCGCCGCGGCGCCGTAGGTGATGTAGCGCAGCGCCGACCAGTCGAGGTCGCGCACGCCCGGCAGCTGCAGCAGGTCGGCGACGACCGTCGGCACCAGCACGGTGTGGGTGACCCGGTGCTCCTGCATCAGCCGGCACAGGTCCTCGGTCGAGCGCTGCGCGACCATCAGCAGCGCCGCCCCGTCGAGGGTCGCGGCGAGCGCCAGCGCGATGCCCGAGATGTGGAAGAACGGCAGCGGCGCGTGCGCGACCGAGGAGGTGTCGAAGCCGATCAGGTAGTGCATGCCGGCCAGCCCGCGCCCGAACGCCTCCGCCGGCAGGCTCACGCCCTTCGGCCGCCCAGTGGTGCCGGAGGAGTAGAGCATCAGCGCCGGCTCGCGGGGGCCCCGCGCGCGGCCCGGGTCGACGGGCTCGGCGGCCGCCAGCCACGCGTCGTACGACGGCACGCCGGGGACGTCGTCGAGGCTGACGAGCTGGGCGCTGGTGGTGGTGCGCACCAGGTCGGCGAGGTGGCCGAAGCCCGGCCCGAGCACCACGAGGGCGGGATCGCTGTCGCCGAGGACGTACGCCGTCTCGTCCGCGGAGAGCCGGGTGTTGACCGCGGTGGGGACCGCGCCGGCCTTCGAGCCGCCGTACAGCAACTCGAGGAACGCCGCGTGGTTGGGACCGATCCAGCAGACCCGGTCGCCAGCGCCGACGCCGATCGCGAGGAGGGCCTGGCCGAAGCGGTTGGAGCGCTCGTCGAGCTCGGCGAAGGTCACCGTGGCGTCCGGCGTGATGAGCGCGGTGGCCTCGGGGGTCGCGGCCGCGCGGGCGCGGATGACGTCCTCGAGGCGCAGCACCCGCTCGCCGTTCGGCAGGAGCGCGAAGGCCGGGTCGACGTACTGGACGGGCGGGTCGATGAGGACGGTCACGGCACTACTTCTTCGTGCTCAGCGAGTCCACGAACAGCAGCTTGCCGAGGCCGCGCTCGTAGCGGATCGGGTCGCGGGCGAGGCGCGCGCGCGACTGCTCGGCCATGACGTCGGTGTCGCAGCTCCACTCGGCGCGGCTCATCGCCTTGAGCCCGGCGCGCGCGATGGTCACCGGCGACTCCTTGTCGCCCTCGACGTGGGCGGCCATCTTGGTGTCGACCGAGCCGACGAACAGGTTGGTGACGGTGATGCCGCGCGGCTCGAGCTCGGCGCGCGCGATGCCGCCGAGGTAGTGCGCGGCGACCTTGGCGGGGGAGTAGCCGCCCATGAACGCCGTCGGCGCGATCGCCGCGACCGAGAGGACGTTGACGACCGAGCCGCCGCCGTTGGCCTCGATCACGGGGTAGAAGGCGCGGATCATGTTGAGGGGGCCGAAATAGTTGACCTCCATCTCGCGACGCGCGGCGCCGGGGTCGGAGGCCTCGATGAGGCGGTCCTGGGCGTGGAGGCCGGCGTTGTTGACCACGACGGTGACGTCGGCGCACTGCTCGGCGACGGCGGCGACCTGCTGCTCGTCGGTCACGTCGAGCAGCACCGGCTCGGCGCCGCTGGACGCGAGCTCGGGGGAGACCTTGTCGAGGTCGCGCACGCCGCAGTAGACCTTCGCCGCACCCTGGGCGAGCGCCTCGGTCGCGAAGGCCAGTCCGATGCCGCCGTTGGCTCCGGTCACGATGAGGGTGGCTCCCGCCACCGGTGCGCCGCGCAGGCTCATGCAGGGTCCTCCAGGGTTGCGCCGGCGGGTGCCGGCGTGCGTTGACGAGTCACTCCGTTTGGAATAGTAATCATCTGTGGCGACTGTGACCAGCACTACTCCCGGCCCCTCGCGCGGGGCCTCCTCCGATCCGCGCTGGGGGGTCGAGATCCTCCGCTCGATGGCTCACCGCTCGCGCGACGGGGCGTTCCGCGACGGGGTCTCCGCGCGCACGCACGGAGAGTCCCACGCGCGCGTGCTCGCGCTCGCGTGGGCCCTCGTCGAGCGTGGCATCGGCCCCGGCGACCGGGTCGCGCTGGTCGTCGAGTCCACCGCCGACGCCGTCGAGGCCTACCTCGCCGTCAACGTCGCCGGCGCGACCGCCGTGCAGGTCAACGACCGTCTGCAGGTCGCCGAGGTCGCGGAGATCCTCGACGCCGTCACGCCCCGGGCCGTCGTGCACACCGCCGGGCACGGCCCGCGTCTCGAGCTGCTGCTGACCGGCAGCGGGCTCGACATCGTCAGCATCGGCGGCGCGGTGAGCGGGACGACGATCGACGTGGCGTCGCTCCCGGTCGTCCCCGGCGCCTCGGTGCCGCGGGTCGCCGTCGATCCGGACGCGCCGTCGGTCATCGGCTTCACCAGCGGCACGACCGGCCTGCCCAAGGGCGTCGTGCACACCCACGCCGGGATCGGCCGGATCGTGCGGCACATGCCGAGCCACGACGGGTTCCGCTGGGGCTCGCGGTGCGCGATGACCGGCACGCTCGCCTTCGCCGCCGGCATCTGGGGCGTGGTGCTGCCGCACCTGTACGTCGGCGGTGAGATCTCCTGGATGGCCGGGCTGCCGGCCGAGGAGTGGGTGGATCGGATGGTGCGCGAGCGCTCGACGTTCACCTACGCGCCGACGCCGCTGTTCGGGTCCTTCGCGGACGCCGTACGTGCGCGGCCGGAGGTGCTCGAGAGCCTCGAGGTCGTGCTCCACTCCGGCTCGGCCGCGACCCGGGAGGCGACCGAGTCGCTGGTCGACGCGGTGGGCGGACGGTTCACCGAGACGTACGGGATGACCGAGACCGGCGCGCCCGTGACGACGACCGTGCCCGACGACTGGGCGCCGTGGTCGCAGGCCGACGACGTGCTCTCCTCGGCCGGGCGGGTGCTGCCGATGGCGCGCGTGCTCGTGCTCGGCGCCGACGGTGCCGAGGCTGCGCCGGGGGAGGTCGGCGACCTCGTCGTCGACAGCCCGTTCGTCTTCGACGGCTACTGGAACGACCCCGAGCAGACCGCCGAGACCCTGCGCGACGGACTGCTGCACACCGGCGACCGCGGCCGCGTCGACGACGCCGGCTACGTCTACGTCTCCGGCCGTTCGAAGGACATGATCGTCACCGGCGGGATGAACGTGTACCCCGCCGAGGTCGAGCGCGTCCTCGCCCAGGCCGACGGCGTCGCCGACGTCGCCGTCTTCGGCGTCGGCCACGAGCGCTGGGGCGAGACCGTCGCCGCGGCGGTGGTCGCCCGTCCCGGCCGCACTCTGGATGTGGACGCCGTTCTCGCCTTCGCCCGCGAGCGCCTCGCCGGCTACAAGAAGCCCACCGTCGTCCACGTCGTCGACGAGCTGCCCCGCAACACCAACCTCAAGGTGCGCAAGGACGTGCTGCGGGAGCGGTACGACCCCAGCTGAGGAGACGGTTCGCCCGGGTGGCACGACACGCGATCGGGTAGCGGACGGAGGGCGTCGTCGGGCGCCACGCCATCGCGCCAGGAGGCTGATCGTGTTCGTCGGGCTGCTCGTCTTCGGGTTGCTCGTCGGCGCGGTCGCGCTGTGGGAGCGCACCCTCCGGCCGCGGCGCCGACCCGACGTGCCGCCCGCGGCGCGTGGCCAGCGGGCGTACGCCGTGGGAGCGGGCCTCAGCGGGTTCGGGGTGATTGTCTTCTCCGGCCTCTCCGTCTCGGCCGCCTCGCCCGAGTGGACCTGGCTCGCCGGGTTCTCGGGCCTCGCGGCCGCTGTGGCCATCGGTCTGTTCGTCTGGACCTGGTCGCGGGTGCTCCTGGCTCTGCGCTGACCGCCCACTTGCGGCGGAGCTTGGCGCTCGAGGACGCGCCGCCGTGCGGATGTCGAGAATCCTGGTGAGTCCGCGCCTGTCACTCGGGTGCTCGGCGCCGTTCCAGTGCAGGTCGTGTGCTCAGGAACGAGCCGGGACTCGTTCTCAGGCACACGACCCGAGCGACGGCGACGTACGCGCGGCCGGGCAAGAGGGAAGGCTCAGGGAGCGAGCTTCATCGCCTCGGCGGAGTCGATGTACTCGTCGAGGCGGGTGATGCGGCCCTCGTCGTTGACCTGGACGACGACGCAGGCGTGCAGGGCGATGGGCTCGCCGGTGGAGATGCGGGTGCCCTTGAGCGTGTGCTGCTGGACGACGCCACCGGGGAAGACGTGGAACCGGCGGTCGGCGTACTCCCGGTCGCTGACCCACTGCGGCATCCGCTCGAGGAGGCGGGCGTTCTGCGCCACCGTCTGCTCACGGTCGTCGTGGTTGTGCCAGATGACGGCGTCCTCGGCATAGATCTCGAACAGGTCCGAAGCGTCGCCGGCGAGCGCCGCGGCGGTGATGCGGTCGAGGAGCTGGACGTAGGGGTGACGCTCGGTCGAGCTCATCGCGGGATCGGTCACGGCGGCCTCCGGGGCGGCAGGGGCGAGGGCGCGGATCGCGCTCAGCGCAGGGGAGAAAGGGCGCTCGTGAGCGCCGCTGGGCGGGTCACTGTACACGAGTCACTCCGCTAGTTGAAGTACCGAATCGCAGGTCGTGACCGGTTCGTGACCGGCCCCGTGAACGCCGCGGAACGGGCCACGCGGAAGTGCTTGACGCCCCGATCCGGGCGTCCCTATGGTCACGTCGTTAGTTGTAGTGACCAGCCTCACGGCCGGTCGAGAAGCGTCCCGGATCGACTCGGCGCCGGGCCACCCACCTGCACTCGCACCAACCATCGAGAGGTCCTCCATGCCCATCAACCTCCGCCGCGCGTGGGCTGCCCCCGCCTGCGGGCTCGCCGTCGTCCTGACCCTCGCGGGCTGCTCGCAGTCCGACTCCTCCGGCTCGGACGCCGGCGGCGGCTCGGGCTCCGGCTCCGAGGCCGCGAGCTTCTTCAACGTCGACGACTGCACCGACCCCGACGCCGCCACGGCGAAGATCGACGGCGGCATCAAGATCGGCTACACGCTGCCGCTCTCGGGCCCGGTCGCCGGTCCGGTGCAGATCAACCAGTACGGCTTCGACGCGCGCATCCAGGCGTTCAACGACGCCGGTGGCCTCGACGGCCAGAAGATCGAGGTCGTCAAGAAGGACGACGCCTTCGCCCCCGACAAGGCCAAGGCCAACGTCGTCGACCTGATCCAGAACGACGACGTCGACGCGCTCGTGACCTTCGGCTCCGGCCAGGTCGGCGCCATCGCCGACGACCAGAACGCCGCGTGCGTGCCGCTGCTCTACCCCAGCGCCACCAACCCGGAGTACTTCGACATCGAGTCCTACCCCTGGACCGTCCAGTTCCTGCCCGCCGCCGACCGCGAGACCCGCTACGTCGTGCAGCAGATGACCGCCGCGATGGGCGGCACCGACTTCACCGTCGGCATCGCCGCCAACGAGACGGCCAGCGGCCAGACCAACGCCGAGAACTTCACCAAGGCCGCCGAGGACGCCGGGATCGAGATCGCGGCGACCGTGCCCGACACCGACCCGACCGCTGCCGCGACCCAGCTGAAGGCGGCCAACGTCGACGTCGTCTACCACTCGGGCCTCTCCGGCACCTGCGCCGGCCTCAACGTCTCCATGGACCGCATCGGCTTCAAGCCCGAGCTGGTCATGCTGCCCTCGAGCTGCGCACTGAGCGCCGAGTTCGTCGCCGCCGGCGCCCCCGCCGAGGGCGCGACCCTGCCGCTCTACATGAAGGAGCCCGACCAGCCGGGCGCCGACTCCGACGAGGGCGTCCAGGAGTACCTCGACCAGATGGGCGACGTCGAGTCGATCAGCGACCCGGTCACCACCGCCGGCTGGGTGCAGGCCGACCTGCTCATCGCCACCATCCAGCAGGCCGCGGAGTCCGAGGAGGGCCTCACCCGGGCCAGCATGCTCACCGCCGCCCGCTCGCTCGACTACAGCTCGCCGATGTTCCTCGACGGCGTGTCGTGGAAGAGCACCCCGGAGAAGCTGACCGGCGTCAGCGGCTTCCAGGCCGGCGTGTGGTCGGCCGCCGACCAGACCTTCGTGCCCTCGGGCGAGACGATCCAGGTCGACTGACTCGCGCCTGCTGCAGGCGTACGGCGCGAGGCGCCGGTCGCGGACTCCCCTAGGGTCTGCGGCCGGCGCCTTCGTGCGTCGTACGCACCAGCGGTTGAGGAAGGGCGAAGTCCCTTCCTCCCGGTGGTTGAGGAAGGACGAAGTCCTGTCTCGAAACCACTCCTGCCGAGACGTGGTTTCGAGACGGTCGCTAGCTGTTGTGTCCGGGGAGGTTGGGCACGAGGTCGATGGGTGACTTGCCTTTGAGGGCG
>NZ_WUEK01000018.1 GCF_009823805.1 Nocardioides flavescens
CCACCACAGGCCGCCGCCAGGGTTGACAGCCCATAGGAGCGTCAGGACTCCGTCCTTCCTCAACCACCGGACCCGGCGGTTGAGGAGGTCGTGCAACGACCGTCTCGAAACCACTCGACCACCGGACCCGGCGGTTCAGGAGGTCGTGCAACGACCGTCTCAAAACCACTCGACCACCGGACCCGGCGGTTGAGGAGGTCGTGCAGCGACCGTCTCAAAACCACTCGACCACCGGACCCGGCGGTTGAGGAGGTCGTGCAGCGACCGTCTCGAAACCACTCGACCACCGGAACCGGTGGTTGAGGAGGTCGTGCAACGACCGTCTCGAAACCACTCGACCACCGGAACCGGTGGTTGAGGAGGTCGTGCAACGACCGTCTCGAAACCACTCGACCACCGGACCCGGCGGTTGAGGAGGTCGTGCAACGACCGTCTCGAAACCACTCGACCACCGGAACCGGTGGTTGAGGAGGTCGTGCAGCGACCGTCTCGAAACCACTCGACCGACACCTTGCATCGAAAGGTGCAACCGCGGGAGTTGCATCGCGAGCGGCTCGTGGCGGGGGCGGCGGATTCCTAGCGTCGTGGGTGTCGCTGGAGAGCCCAGCGCACCTCGACCGAGGAGCACCGCATGCCCTCCCTCCACCCCGCCACCGAGCCCTCCGTGGCGGGCCACGCGCCCGCCCCGGCGATCGCGCTGAGCGACGTCCGCAAGAGCTACCGCAGCGGCCTCGAGACCGCGCACGCCCTGCGCGGCGTGACGCTGCGGCTGGCACCCGGGTCCTTCACCGCGGTGGTCGGCCAGTCCGGCTCCGGCAAGTCGACGCTGCTGCACTGCGCCGCCGGGCTCGACCGACCCACGAGTGGCAGCGTCGTCGTCGGTGGTCACGAGATCAGCGAGCTCTCCGACGACGCGCTGACCCGCTTCCGCCGCCGGCAGGTCGGGTTCGTCTTCCAGGCCTACAACCTCGTCGGGCACCTGAGCGTGCTCGAGAACGTCGAGCTCCCGCTCGTGCTCGACGACCGACGCGCCGAGCCGGAGTGGCTCGCCCACCTCGTCCACCGCACCGGCCTCGAGCCGCTGCTCGACCGGCTGCCCGGTGAGCTCTCCGGTGGCCAGGCCCAGCGCGTGGCCCTCGCCCGCGCCCTGGTCACCCGCCCCACCGTCGTCTTCGCCGACGAGCCGACCGGGGCCCTCGACGCCTCGACCGGCGCCGCGGTGCTCGACCTGCTGCGCACCACCGCGCGCGACCTCGGTCAGACGGTCGTCGTCGTCACCCACGACAGCCGAGTGGCGGCGGCGGCCGAGCGGGTCCTGGTGCTCGCCGACGGTCTCGTCGTCGACGACCTCGACGCACCCACCCCCGGGCAGGTCACCGGCCGGATCCTGGAGACGGGCCGGTGAGCGGCCCGAAGACTGCGCCGACGAGCACCCTCGCGCGGGCCGGGCTGCGCGCCCACTGGCCGGCCCTGCTCGGCACCGGCGCGGTCCTCGCGCTCGCCTCGACCATGACGACGCTGACCGGCGTCCTGTTCGAGTCGGGACTGCGCGAGCCCGGAGGTGCGGGGAGCCTGCTCGTGACGGTCGCGTCGTCGTTCTCCGGCACCGCACTGGTCCTCGTCGTGATGGTGGTCGCCGCGACCACGACCTTGGCCCTGCGCGGCCGGCGCCGCGAGTTCGCCCTGCTGCGGGCAGTCGGTGCCACGCGGGGTCAGGTGCGCCGCCTCGTCGCGACCGAGCTCGCCCTGCTGAGCGCGGTCGCCGCGCCGCTGGGCGGCCTGCCCGGCCTCGCGCTCGCCCGCTGGCTCGACCCGGCACTCGTGGACGCGGCGATCGTCGAGCCAGGGTTCCGCTCCACGCTGTCGCCGCTCCCGGTGCTCGGTGCCGTGGCGCTGGTGCTGCCGACGGCCGTGCTCGCCGGGCTGCTCGCCGCCCGCGAGACCGTGCGCGCCGCGCCGACCGCGGCGGTGCGCGAGAGCGCGGCCGAGACCGCACCGGTGGGTCCCGTACGACGCGTCGCGTCGCTGGTCTGCGCGATCGGCGGCGTCTCGGTCGCCGCCACCCCGCTGGTCGTGCCCGGCACCGTCGGCGCCGCGCTGGCCGCGACCTCGGCGTTCCTCCTCGTGGGTGCAGCCGCGCTGGCCGGCCCCCTCCTGGTCGCCTGGACCTTCGACCGCACCGCTCGCCTGACCGCACGCCGCGGCGGAGCGCCGACCCGGCTGGCCCTGGTCAACCTGCGTGGCTTCTCGCGCCGACTGACCACGGTCGTGGTGCCGCTCGCGCTGGTCGTGGCGGTCGGGACCGTGCAGACGACCGTCGACACCGCCCTGCAGCGGGCCACCACCCAGCAGCTCGGCGCGGCCATCGGCACGCCCCGGGTCGCGACCTCCGCGGCCGGGCTCTCCGGGCAGCAGCTCGCCACCCTCGCCGCTGCTCCCGGGGTCGACGCCGTCGTGACGGTCGCCGACGCACCCGCCGAGCTGCAGACCGACGCCGACGTGCCCGACAGCCTCGGCTGGGAGGCGACGACCCTGCGCGCGGTCGACCCCGCCGTGGAGCCGGCGCTCCTCGACCCCGACGTCACCGAGGGCTCACTGGGCGACCTGGCCGGCACCGACACCGTCGCGATCAGCTCCGACACGGCGTTCGACGCCGGGCGCGGCCTCGGCGACCGGCTCCGGGTGCGCCTCGACGGGCACGACGCGACGCTGCGCGTGGTCGCGGTGTTCGACCGTGGTCTGGGTGTCGGCGGAGAGCTCGTCTCCCCCGCCACGCTCGCCGCCCACGACGTCACGCCGGTCGTGCGCCTGGCCCTGGTCGACGGACCCGCCGCCGACGCCGTCCCCGGCACCGTCCCCACGGCCGACTTCGTCGCGTCCGCCACGAGTCCCGACGCCGGCAGCCAGCACCTGTCGACCCTGCTGACGCTGCTGCTCCTCGGCTTCGTCGCCCTCGGCTCGCTCAACGCCCTGCTCCTGCTCACCGCCGGCCGACGCGACGAGCTCCGGCTGCTGCACCGCACCGGGGCCACCGCCCGACAGCTGCGCCGCACCGTCGGCGTGGAGGCCGTCGTCACCGCCGCCGCCGCGTGGGCCGTCGGCACCGCGGCCGTCGTGCCTGCCGTCGTCGGCGTCAGCGCCGGGCTGCTCGGCGCCTCCGCGCCGGCGCTCGACCTGCCGGCGTACGCCGCCCTGAGCGCGAGCGTCGTCACCCTCGCGATCGCCACCGTCCTGCTCACCGCCGTGCGCATAGTGCGCGCGGCCACCACCACAGGAGACGCCCGATGAAGCACCGCTCGATCCTCGCCGCCGTCGCGCTCGTCGCGACCACCACGACCCTGGCCGCGCCGTCCGGCGCCGCTCCCTCTCCCGCTCACGAACGCCGTGCGACCGACCCCGTGCAGCGCGCCCTCGACGACCTCGTCGCCGTCGACGGGCTGCCCGGCGCCGTGGCGTCGGTCCGCGACCGCGACGGCACGGTGCGCACCTACACCGCGGGCGTCGGCGACCTCACCACCGGCGCACCGATGCCGCGCGACCCCCGGGTGCGCATCGCCAGCAACACCAAGTTGTTCACCGCGACCGTCGTCCTGCAGCTCGTCGGCGAGGGGCTCGTCGACCTGGACGCGCCGGTCGAGCGCTACCTGCCCGGGGTCGTCCGCGGTCCGGGCGGCGACGGCCGCCGGATCACCGTGCGGATGCTGCTGCAGCAGACCAGCGGGCTGCCCGACTACGACACGATCGTGCTCGACGTGGGCTCGCTCGACGCCTTCGCGCACACCTACGTCGAGCCGCGACAGCTCCTCGACGCCGCGCTCGCCGAGCGCCGCTCGTTCCGCCCGGGCACGCAGTGGGAGTACAGCAACACCAACTACGTCCTGCTCGGACTCCTGGCCCAGCGCGTGACCGGACGCCCGTTCGGCGAGCTCGTCACCCAGCGCGTCATCCGCCGGCTGGACCTGCGCGACACCTACTGGCCGCGCCCCGGCGAGCAGCGGATCCGCGGTCGCCACCCGCAGGGCTACCTCGCCGACGGCGCCGACGACCCGTGGCGCGACACCACGCGCATGGACCCGTCGTTCGGCTGGTCGGCCGGCCAGCTGGTCTCCAGCCCGGCCGACCTGGGTCGCTTCATGCAGGGTCTCCTCGGCGGCGAGCTGCTGGAGCCCGCCGAGCTCGCGGCGATGCGCGAGACCGTCGCCGCGCCGGGCTTCGAGGTCCACCCCGGCTGGCGCTACGGACTCGGCCTGGCCCGCCACCGCACCGGGTGCGGTGTGGTGGGCTGGGGCCACGGCGGCGACATCCAGGGCTTCGAGTCGCGCAACCTCGTCACCGACGACGGCCGCTGGGCCGTGGTCGTCGTCAACGCCCTTCCCCGCACGCTCGAGACGATCGGGCACGTCGGCGACGCCGTCGACACCGCGATCTGCGCGGCGGACTGAGGCCCGCCCGCCCCGACTGGGCACCGGACGGCGGTGACTCCCGAACCCAAGGTCTGCGCCTCCTGCGGACGCCGCATCGAGTGGCGCAAGAAGTGGGAGCGCGACTGGGACGACGTCCGCTACTGCTCCACCGCCTGCCGTCGACGCAAGGTGACCCCGGAGGACCGCGCGCTCGAGGACGAGCTGCGCACGCAGCTCGCCTCGGGCGCCGGTCGGACCGGTGTCGACGTCGGCTCCGACGAGGCGGCGCGGCGTGCGGCCCGCCGCCTCGTCGCCGCCGGCGAGGGCGAGCTCGTCCAGCGCGGCCGGGTCGTCGACCCCTCGACCGCCCGCGGCGACGTGCAGCTGCGCCGACCCCGCTGACGCCGACCCGTCGCGAAGTGCTGCTCGCCGTACGCCGACCCGGCGCGAAGTGCTGCTCGCCGTACGCCGACCCGTCTCCTCGTGCCCGCGTGCCGCGCGCCACACCCGTGATCGGGGCGGCGGACGACGGCGTGCACTGCTTGTCGCCGCTGCGTACGGTGGTCCTGCCTGTTGCTCCGCAGGAACCCGACCGCGACCGACCGGGTCGCCTCACGACGACGACTGGACCTGAGTGACCGGCAACACGACCCACCGCTTCGCCCGCACCTCCGTGCTCTCCGTCGAGCGCGTCGAGGCCCCCGAGGTCGTCACCTCGGCCGAGTTCGACGAGCAGCTCGAGGACGTCTTCAAGCGCACCCGGCTGCGCGGCGGCCTGCTCGAGCGCCTCGTCGGCATCCGCGCCCGCCGCTGGTGGGCCGAGGGCGAGACGTTCACCGACGGCGCGGCCCGGGCCGGCCAGGCGGCGATCGCCGCCAGCGGACTCGGCGTCGACGACATCGACCTGATGATCAACACCTCGGTGAGCCGGCGCTGGCTCGAGCCCTCGACCTCGGTGGTCGTGCACGACCAGATCGGGCTGCCGCCGTCGTGCCAGAACTTCGACATCACCAACGCCTGCCTCGGCTTCCTCAACGGCATCGAGGTCGCGGGTGCGATGGTCGAGTCGGGGATGATCGACCACGCGCTCATCGTGAACGGCGAGGACTCGCGCCACCTGCAGCAGACGACGATCGCCCGATTGCTCGCCGAGGAGACGACGTCGAAGGACGTGATGGCCGAGTTCGCCGCGCTGACCCTCGGCTCCGGAGCGGTCGCCGTCGTGGTCGGACGCACCGACGACCACCCCGACGCGCACCGGGTCGTGGCCTCGGCGAGCCGCGCCGGCACCGAGCACAACGGCCTCTGCTACGGCGACAACGAGCAGATGACGACCGACCTCAAGGGACTGCTCGACGCCGGTCTCGAGCTCTCGACTGCCCTGTGGGCCGAGGCGACGCAGGAGTTCGACTGGGGACAGGGCATGGACCGCTACTTCGTCCACCAGGTCTCGCAGGTGCACACCGAGGCGATCTGCCAGCGCCTCGACATCGACCCGACGCGGGTGCCGCGCACGTTCCCCGAGTTCGGCAACATCGGCCCCGCCTCGGTCGCCTACACCCTCGCCGGCGAGCAGCACGCGCTCGACCGCGGCGACCGGGTGCTGATGATGGGCATCGGATCCGGGCTCAACGCGACCTGCATGGAGCTGGAGTGGTGAGCACCGCCGTCCAGCCCGAGCCCACCGTCCCCACCGACCTCCCCGGCCTCGACCTGGCCTGGTCGCGGGTGGTCACCGCCGCCGACTCGGAGGGCGTCGAGCGCACCTGGCACCTGCTCGACAACGGCGCCGAGCCCGTGCACGGCACCGTGCTCTGCGTCCACGGCAACCCGACCTGGTCCTACCTCTGGCGCCACGTGCTCGCCCACGCGCCCGACGGCTGGCGCGTGGTCGCCCCCGACCAGCTCGGAATGGGCTACTCCGAGCGGCTGCGCGACGACGAGCCCGCCCGCACCGTCGCGCAGCGCGTCGCCGACCTCGGCGCGCTGACCGACGCCCTCGGCATCGACGGCCCGGTCGTCACCGTGGGCCACGACTGGGGCGGCATGATCTCGCTCGGCTGGGCGCTCGAGCACCAGGACCAGCTGCGCGCCGTCGTCGTCGGCAACACCGCCGTCGCCCAGCCCCAGGGCGACTTCGGCCCGCCGCTGATCCGCCTGGCCCACCTGCCCGGCGTCCGCCCCCTCGGCTGCGAGCTCACCCCGATCTTCGTGCGCGCCACCACTGCGCTCTCCCGCCCGGCGCTGCCGCGCGAGGTCCGCGACGCCTTCGCCGCGCCGTACGCCGACCGCCGGCGGCGCCGCTCCGTCGGCGACTTCGTGGCCGACATCCCGTTCAGCCCCGGGCACCCGTCGCACGACGTCGTCTACTCCTACGCCGAGCGGCTGCAGCAGCTCGAGGTGCCGGCACTGCTGCTGTGGGGTCCGCGCGACCCGGTGTTCGGCGAGGTCTACCTCCGCGACCTGCAGGAGCGGCTGCCGCAGGCGCAGGTGCACCGCTTCGAGGGTGCCTCGCACCTCGTCACCGAGGACGCACCCGAGAGCGCCGAGGCCGTCGCCGCCTGGCTGCGCGATCTCGACACCCCCGGCGCCGAGCCGCCGACGCGGTCCTCGACGAGGGGTCCCAAGCACCGGGCGACCGAGCACGCTGTCGACCCCGGCGCCTGGACGCCCTGGGCCGAGCTCGAGGCCCGCGCCGACGACCCGAGCCCGGTGCTCACCGTCGCCGGGCACGACTCGGTCAGCTGGGGCGCGCTCGCACGCCGGGTGGCCGAGCTCGCCGCAGGTTTCGCCGCGGCCGGCGTACGTCGGGGAGACCGGGTCGGTCTGCTCGTCGAGCCGTCGAGCGACCTGGTCTCGGTCGTCTACGCGCTGTGGCGTGCCGGCGCCGTCGTGGTCGTCGTCGACAAGGGGCTCGGTCTCGCCGGCATGCGCCGCGCACTGCGCGGCTCGCGGCTGCAGCACGTCGTCGCCGGAGGTCCCGGTCTCGCCGCCGCCCGGGCCATGGGCCTGCCCGGCACGCTCGTCAGCGTCCGCCCGGTCTCGCCGCTCACGCGGCGGGCCCTGCGCGTCGCCCACGACCTCGACGGGCTCGCCGCCCTCGGCCGCCGCTCGCCGGCTCCCGCCGCACCCGGCCCCGAGGACGACTGCGCGGTGCTCTTCACCTCCGGCGCCACCGGTCCCGCCAAGGGCGTCGTCTACCGCCACCGCCACTTCGCGGCCCAGGTCGCGCTGGTGCGACGCACCTACGACCTCGGCCCCGACGACCGGTTCGTGGCGGCGTTCGCGCCGTTCGCGCTGCTCGGTCCGGCCCTCGGGCTGGCCTCGGCCGTGCCGGACGTCGACGTCACCGCACCCGACCGGCTGACCGCACCGCTGCTCGCCGACGCGGTCGCCTCGGTCGACGCGCGGGTCGTCTTCGCCTCCCCCGCTGCCCTGCGCCGGGTCGTCGCCACCCGCGACGAGCTCACCGACGCCCAGCGCGCGAGCCTCGGCTCGGTGCGGCTGCTGATGTCGGCGGGCGCGCCGGTGCCCGTGGCCCTGCTGCGGGCGCTGCGCGACGTGCTCCCGGCCGCGAGCCTGCACACGCCGTACGGCATGACGGAGGCCCTGCCCGTCACCGACGTCTCGCTCGAGCAGATCGAGGCCGCCGGCGAGGGCGACGGCGTCTGCGTCGGTCGCCCCGTCGACGGGGTCGAGGTGGCGCTGGCGCCCCTGGACGGCTCGGGCGAGCCGGCCACCGGACCCGGCACGACCGGCGAGATCCTCGTGCGCGGCGACCACGTGCGCGACCGCTACGACGCCCGCTGGCTCACCCAGCGCGCCGCGTCGCGACCCGAGGGCTGGCACCGCACCGGCGACGTCGGCCACCTCGACGACGCGGGCCGGCTGTGGGTCGAGGGTCGACGGGGCCACGTCGTCACCACCGCCGACGGCGTCGTGACCCCCGTCGGCGTCGAGCAGCGCGTCGAGTCGCTCGACGAGGTGGGGTCCGCGGCCGCCGTGGGCGTCGGCCCGGCCGGCACCCAGGTGCTCGCGGTCGTGGTCGTGCTCGCCGGCGCGACGGCGACGAAGCCCTCGCCGCGCGGTCCGCTCGGGCTGCGGGTCGCCGGTCCCGACCTGACCTCCGCCGTACGCCGGGTCGCGGGTGCATCCGTCGCCGCGGTGCTCACGGCCGACCGGCTGCCGCTCGACGTGCGGCACGCCTCCAAGGTCGACCGCACCGAGGTCGCGCGCCAGGCCTCGGCCCTGCTCGACGGCCGGTGACCGCGTGAGGGTGCTCGTCACCGGGGCCTCGGGACTGCTCGGGCGCACCACCGCCCGGGCGCTCGCAGCCCGAGGGGACGAGGTGACCACCCTGCAGCGTCGCCCGTCCGGCGCGCCCGGTCGCGAGGTGCTAGGTGACGTCGCCGACCCGGAGGCGGTCGCCCGCGCCGTCGCCGGCCAGGACGCCGTGCTCCACCTCGCCGCCAAGGTCGACGTCGTGGGCCCGGAGGCCGACTACGTCCGCGCCAACGTCGAGGGCACCCGCGTCGTCGTCGAGGCGTGCCGCCGCGCCGGTGCCCCCCGGCTCGTCCAGGTCTCCTCGCCGTCCGTGGCCCACGCCGGGCACTCGCTGGTCGGCGTGCCGGCCGCGCCCGCAGACCCCGCGACCGCCCGCGGCCACTACGCCCGCACCAAGGCCGCCTCCGAGCTGCTCGCCCTCGCCGCCGACTCCCCCGAGCTCGCCGTACTGGCCGTCCGCCCCCACCTCGTCTGGGGTCCCGGCGACACCCAGCTCGTCGCCCGGCTCGTGACCCGCGCCCGCGCCGGCCGCCTCCCGGTGCTCGGCACCGGCGCCGCGCTCATCGACACGACGTACGTCGACGACGCGGCCACCGCCCTCGTCGCCGCTGTGGACGCCTGCGGCCCCCGCGCCCACGGCACCGCACTGGTCGTCTCGGGCGGCGAACCCCGTCCCGTCGCCGACGTCTTCGCCCGCCTGTGCCGTGCCGCCGGCGCCCCGCAGCCGCGGCTGCGGCTCCCGGTCGCCGCCGGCCGCGTCGCGGGCGCCGCCTGCGACGGGTGGTGGTCGCTCACCGGCCGCACCGACACCCCGCCGCTCACCCGCTTCCTGGTCGAGCAGCTCACCACCGCGCACTGGTTCGACCAGCGCCGCACCCGCGAGGTCCTCGACTGGCGCCCGAGCGTCGGGCTGGACGCCGGCTTCGAGGCCCTCGCCCGCTGGTACACCGCCGGCGAGCCTCCCGTCTGAGGCCCGCCTCAGTCGATCAGGCAGGCGCGACCGGTCGAGGTCAGCTCGGCGACGACGGCGCGGAACCGGTCGACGTCGAGCCAGCCGTCGCGGTAGTTGCGACGCGAACGCACGAGGGTGAGCCGGAGGGTGGCGGAGATGTCGGGGTGGTCACGTTCGACGTCGTCGAGGAGCCGCGACAGCTCGAGGAAGTCCTGGGCCGCCGTGGCCTCGTCGCCCCGGCGCTCGCGCGCAGCGGGTCGGCGTACGTCGCGCGACAGGGTCGCGGTCCCGCCGGGAGTGGGCACCACGCTGGTCGCTCGTCTCTGCACGTCGCCACGGTGCCGGCCGGCGGCGAGCGCCGCCCGATCAGCGCGCCACGGCCACCAGAACGCTGGGTGAACAGCCGCCGCGGCCGCAGGTCAGCCGGCGACGTCGCTGCCGTGCACCTCGGCGCTGTACGCCGCCTCGGTGGGGTAGAGGGAGGCGACCTTGTGCAGGCCGGCCATCCGGATCAGCCGCACGATGTGCGGGGTGTCGGCGACCAGCACCACCTCCGCGTCGCGGTCGGCGGTGTTGCGCATCGAGAAGACCAGCGAGGCGATGCCGCTGGAGTCCATGAAGGAGATCCCGCCGAGGTCGAGCACCAGGACGTCCTGGTGGAAGGGCTCGTCCTGGACCATGCCGCGCAGCAGCGTGTTGGAGAACACGTCGAGCTCACCACGCAGACGCAGCACGTCGTACCCGGCGCCGGTGTCCGACGTGATCAGCAACGCGCTCTGGTCCACCGGAGCAGTGTGCCCCAGGATCGGCTCGGCGCACCCTTCGACGGGCCCGCGAGTTCGGATCCGAGAGTCGTCCGGGGTCCTCACGCGACCAGCATGGAGCCCTCGGTGGTGCCCCCGCCGCTCGCCGAGACCGTCCACGAGACCTGGTGCGGCCCGACCCCGGCGAGCGTCAGCCGGTGGGTGCCGGGGCCGAGGTCGAGCCCGCACCGACTGTCGCGCCCGACGACGGTGACCTGACCCGCGCGGACCGCGCGGCCCTGCGGGGCGAGCACCTCGATGGTCAGGTAGCCGCACTCCCCCCGCTCGCCGATGACGACGACCGGGGCCGGCCCGCCGGCGAGCACCGCGACGACGCCGAGGCAGAGGGCGACGGCCGCGAGGAGGAGCGCGAGTTCGATCACGGTGAGGACGCTAGGAAGTCCCGCTTGCGGCTGGCTTGCGTCGGGCTGGGCGACGGGACGCCGGTCCTTGCGGCGAGTCGCACCGATCCGGTCAGCGACGTGGTTGCCGTCGAGTTCTGTGACATCATCGTCTCATCTGCGACATTGATGTCGCATTCCGACCATCGTACGACGAAGGGCGAACGGCGATGACCTCGAACCGCGACGCAGTGCTGGCCGCGGCCCAGCGGACGCTGAACGTCGACCCCGGCGCCTCCGTCGCCGACATCGCGCAGGCGGCCGGGGTCAGCCGCGCCACCGTGCACCGCCACTTCGAGAGTCGCGAGGCGCTCCTCGTCGAGCTCGGCACGCGCTCGCTCGACCAGTGGGAGCAGCGGATGGACGCCGGCGACCTCGAGGCCGTCGCCGCCTCGGGCGACGCGGCCCGGATCCGCGCCCTGCTCGAGGCACTGGTGCGCGGCTACGTCGAGGACGCCGACACCTACGGCTTCGCCCTCACCGACCACGTCATCCTCGCCAACGCCGACCTCGTCGCGCGCACCGAGCGCCTCGCCGACCGTGAGACCGGGCTGTTCGTCGCCGCCCAGGCCGCGGGCGTGCTCAGCCCCGCCCTGCCGGGCCGGTGGTTCGGCCACGCGGTCTACGGCCTGCTCGTGGCCGGACGCGAGGCCGTCCGGCTCGGAGACGTCGCCCCCCGCGAGGCCGCCGACCTCGTCCTGACGACCCTCTTCTCCGGCATCACCGCACCCAGCAGCACCGCACCCAGCAGCACCGCACCCAGCAGCACCGCACCAGGAGCCCCCGCATGACCCAGCTCGCCTCGCCTCGCCCCGTCACCGCCCGCGACCCGCGGCGCTGGTGGGCCCTCGCCGTCCTCGCGGCGAGCCTGCTCGTGGTCGTCATGGACATGACGATCCTCAACGTCGCCCTGCCCGAGATGACCGAGGAGCTGCGGCTGTCGTCGGTCTCGCAGCTGTGGATCGTCGACGCCTACGCCCTCACGCTCGCGGGACTGCTCGTCCCCATCACCGCGCTGGGCGACCGCTGGGGTCGCAAGCGGATGCTGCTGGCCGGGTACGCCGTCTTCGCGGTCGGCTCGCTCGCCGTGCTGTGGGCCGACAGCCCCGGCGCGGTCGTGGCGATCCGCGCCCTGCTCGGCGTCGGTGGCGCGATGGTGATGCCGTCGACGCTCTCGTTGATCCGCGCCCTGTTCACCGACGTGCGCGAGCGCACCCTGGCGCTCAGCATCTGGGGCGGCACGGCCGCCCTCGGCTCGGCGGTAGGCCCGGTCGTCGGAGGTGCGCTGCTCGAGGCGTTCAGCTGGCACGCGGCGTTCCTGGTCAACGTGCCGCTGATGGCCGTCGCCGTCGTGGCCGGCCTGTGGCTCCTGCGCGAGAACCGCTCCGCGCGCCCCGGCCGCATCGACGCGCTCGGCGTCGTGCTCTCGGCCGGCGGCATGACCGCGCTGGTCTACGCCGTGAAGCAGCTCGGCAAGCACGGTCCCACCCCGCTCACGCTGGCCCTGCTCGTCGCCGGTGCGCTCGCGATGGCGGCGTTCGTGCGCCACTGCCTGCGCTCGTCGCGACCGATGCTCGACGTGCGCCTGTTCGCCCAGCCGGTGCTGCGCGCGGGCGTGGTCGCCGCGCTGGCCAGCGGCACGACGATGGTCGCGGTGCTGTTCGTGGGCGCCCAGTGGCTCCAGCTCGTCGAGGGGTTCGGTCCGCTCCGGGCGGGTCTGGCCCTGCTGCCGCTGGCGGTGGGCGCGATCGTCGCCTCGCCGTTCGCCCCCGCCGCGCGCACCAGCCCGCGACTGGTCCTCACCGGAGGCCTGCTGACCCTCGCGAGCGGCCTGGTGCTGCTCGCCGCCCTGCCCGCGACCTACCCCTGGGTCGCGCTCGCGTTCGGGGTCGTCGGTCTCGGCACCTCGGCCCTCGGGCTCGCCTCGGCCCTCATCATGGGTGCCGCGAACGACGACCAGGCGGGCTCCGCGGCCGCGATCGAGGAGATCACCTACGAGCTCGGCAGCGTCCTGGCCATCACCTTCCTCGGCAGCCTCGCGGGCGCGGTCTACCGCGCCGGACTGCCCGCGGGCGTCGACGCGGCGACCCGGGAGTCGGTCGCGGGCGCCGTCGGCACCGACACCTTCGGTGTGGCGGCCAGGTCCTTCGTGACGGCGTTCTCCTCCGTCGGCGCGGTGACCGCGCTGCTCGCCCTCGCCGCGGCGTACACCGTGTGGCGGCTGGTCCCCGCGAGCCTCACGCTCTCCGACACCGATCACTGAACGCCATTCTGTACTCTGGGACCGCGTTCCGTACACCACCCAGAGAACCGGAGACCAGCCGTGCCCGCTCGACGCGTGCTCCCGGACGGCGACGCCGTCGACCTGCTCCAGCTCGTCCGCGACCTGGCCGCCAAGGAGCTGGCCCCGCAGGTCGAGGAGGCCGAGCGCGAGGAGAGGTTCCCCCGCGAGGCGTTCCGCCTGCTCGGTCGCGCCGGTCTGCTCGGGCTGCCGTACGCCGAGGAGGACGGCGGCGGCGGGCTGTCCTACGAGGTCTATCTCCAGGTGCTCGAGGAGATCGCGAGCGTGTGGGCGAGCGTCGGCGTCGGGGTCTCGGTGCACGCGCTGTCGTGCTTCGGCCTCGCGTCGTACGGCACCGACGAGCAGCGCCGCGCGTGGCTCCCCGACATGCTCGGCGGCGAGCTGCTCGGCGCCTACTGCCTCTCCGAGCCGCACGCCGGCTCCGACCCGGCGGCGATGACCACCTCGGCGCGCCGCGACGGCGACGACTACGTCCTCAACGGCGCCAAGGCCTGGACGACCCACGGCGGGCACGCCGACTTCTACAAGGTGATGGCCCGCACCGGCGAGGGCAGCGCAGGCATCTCGTGCTTCCTCGTGCCGGCCGACACGCCCGGCCTCAGCGCCGACACCCCCGAGCGCAAGATGGGGCTCACCGGCTCGGCGACCGCGACGATGCGCTTCGACGACGTGCGGGTGCCCGCCTCCCGTCTGCTCGGCGCGGAGGGCCAGGGGCTGAAGATCGCTCTGGCCGGTCTCGACGCCGGCCGGCTCGGCATCGCGGCCGTCGCCACCGGCCTCGCCCAGGGTGCGCTCGACGCGGCGCTGGCCTACGCCCAGGAGCGCGAGACGTTCGGGCGACGGATCATCGACCACCAGGGGCTCGGCTTCGTGCTCGCCGACATGGAGGCGTCGGTGCAGGCCGCCCGCGCCGTCACGCTGCACGCCGCCCGGCTCAAGGACGCCGGCCTGCCGTTCGGCCGCGAGGCGTCCGTGGCCAAGCTCGTCGCCACCGACCACGCCATGAAGGTCACGACCGATGCCGTCCAGGTCTTCGGCGGCTACGGCTACACCCGCGACTTCCCGGTCGAGCGCTACATGCGCGAGGCCAAGGTGATGCAGATCTTCGAGGGCACCAACCAGATCCAGCGCCTCGTCATCGCCCGCTCGCTGGACCGCGACGGCTCCGGCCCTCTGACCGCCCTCGTCTGAGGATCAGGGCCGCGGCTCGAGCAGCTGGACGACCAGCGTCGACAGCTCGGCGTACGACGCCGCGTCGTCGAGGCCGAGCCGCGCCCCCATCTCGCCGCGCTGGATCTGCAGCATCACCGCGGCCACCGTCTCGGCGGTGAAGGAGGCGTTGACCGCCCGGAACGCACCGCGCTCGATGCCCTCCGCGATGAGCGCGCGGATCCGGTCGGCCGCCCGGTCGGTGTTGCGGCGGTAGAGCTCGGTCGCCGCGGCGTTGCGCGTCAGGTCCTCGGCGAACTCCCGCGAGAGCAGCCCCAGCCGGGCCGAGACCGCGTCGAGGTACGCCGTCACACGGGCCAGCGGCTCGTCGTGCGACGCCACCGCCGCCTCGACCACCTCGGCGGCGACCTCGAACCAGCGGCGCACGACCTCCACGACGAGCTCCTGCTTGGAGCCGGCCAGCGCGTAGAGCGTCGCCTTCGAGCAGCGCAGCCGCTCGGCGACCTCGTCGAGGGTGAGGTGGGCGAACCCCTCCGAGGTCACGATCTCGACGAGCCGGTCGAGCAGCTCGACCTGGCGTGCGCTGCGACCTCGTCGCGCGGGCGCGCGTGCGGTCACCGCGCCTCCTCTCGTCTAGGACCGGCACCGTACCAACCGGCCCGCCGACCCGACCGCGGGAGCGCGAGGCTCAGCAGGTCACGGACGGCGCCGGTGTCCCACTGCGCGGACGACCGAGGCTGCGGAGCAGCGCAGCGGGCGCGGGCGGCCGGGCGCGGTGCGCAGGCCGGCGGCCGTGACGCCGAGGACGATCGTGACGACGACGAGCACCATGACGACTCCCGGGGAGGGACAGGGGGGACCGACGGCCGCTGCCCGGTCCCCCCACACAGGGCCGGGCAGCGACCCGAGGCCGGCGCTTCGTCCCCCAAAGACCTGGACCGACCCGAGTCCAGCGTGCCCCCGTCGCGCCGGCTGCAGACCCTGCTCCGTCCCATCTCAACCGATCGGCTGATCAGTTCCGACCGATCGGTCACCCGCAGGTGCGCCGCCAGCACGCCCCGGCGAGCCCGATGCGACTCTCGCCCGAGCCGTCTAGTAGCCTGCTCGTCGGTTCCTCCGGGAGCCGATCGGGCTGTGGCGCAGCTTGGTAGCGCACTTGACTGGGGGTCAAGGGGTCGCAGGTTCAAATCCTGTCAGCCCGACCGATCACAGAGGCCGTCTCCGTCGCACGGAGACGGCCTCCGTCGTTCTCGGCCGCGACCGTCGTACGCCGCACCGTCGTCGACGAACAGTCCGCGATGCGACCGCTGCCGCACCACCCCTGCGGGTAGTGGAGAGGTGTGCCTCCGGCGTCCGCCGCGAGCGCGCACCCGCTTCCCCCAGGAGGGCACGTTCCATGACGACCTACGAGAGCTACGACGACGTCCTCGCGGGCTCCTGCCCGGCTGGCGGTCACCACATCAGCGGCGCCCAGGGCGAGAAGCCGACGCTGAGCGACTGGTACCCCGACCGTCTCCGCGTCGAGCTGCTCCACCGCAACGGCGCCGCGGCCGACCCGCTCGCCGACTTCGACTACGACGCGGCGTTCTCGGCCATCGACCTCGACGAGCTCAAGTCCGACATCAAGCGCTTCCTCACCACGTCGGTGCCGTGGTGGCCCTCCGACTACGGCAACTACGCCCCGCAGATGATCCGGATGGCCTGGCACTCCGCCGGCACCTACCGCATCGCCGACGGGCGCGGCGGCGCCGGCCAGGCCATGCAGCGCTTCGCGCCCATCAGCAGCTGGTGGGACAACGGCAACACCGACAAGTCGCGGCGCCTGTTGTGGCCGATCAAGCAGAAGTACGGCAACGCGTTGTCCTGGGCCGACCTGATCGTGCTCACCGGCAACTGCGCGCTCGAGATCATGGGCTTCCCGACGACCGGTTTCGGCGGCGGACGCCGCGACGCGTGGGAGGCCGACGACGCGACGTTCTGGGGCCCGGAGTGGATCGACAACACCAGCCCCGAGTCCTACGACGACATGGTGCTGCGCGGAGAGCGGTGGGTCGGCAAGCCCGGTGACGCCGACTACGAGCTCCAGCAGCCGCTGGCCGCCTCGCACCAGTCGCTGATCTACGTCAACCCCGAGGGCCCCGAGGCCAACGGCGACCCGCAGGCCTCGGCGATCGACATCCGCATCACCTTCGGCCGGATGGCGATGAACGACATGGAGACGGTCGCGCTGATCGCCGGCGGTCACGCCTTCGGCAAGAGCCACGGCCAGGTGCCGGCCGCCGAGATCGGCGCCCCGCCCGAGATCGCCCCCATCGAGGCGATGGGCCTCGGCTGGCACAACCCGGTCGGCTCGGGCAACGCCGAGCACACGATGACCAACGGCATCGAGGGCTCGTGGACCCAGAACCCGACCCAGTGGGACAACTCCTACCTCGAGAACCTGTTCGGCCACGAGTGGGAGCAGACGAAGAGCCCCGCGGGCGCCCTGCAGTGGACCCCCGTCGACAAGGACGCGCCGCGCACGCCCGACGCGCACCTCGAGGGCGTCGACCACGCGCTGATGATGATGACCAGCGACCTCGCGCTCAAGGTCGACCCGACCTACCGCGCCATCTGCGAGCAGTTCCTGGCCGACTTCGACCTGCTCACGCGCGAGTTCTCCAAGGCCTGGTACAAGCTCACCCACCGCGACATGGGTCCGAAGCCGCGCTACCTCGGCCCCGAGGTCGCCGCCGAGGACTTCCCCTGGCAGGACCCGCTGCCGTTCGACGAGAGCACCACCCTCGGCGCCGAGGCCGTCTCGACGCTCAAGCAGGCGGTGCTCGACACCGGCCTCTCGGTCTCCGACCTCGCCTTCACGGCGTTCTCCTCCGCCTCGACGTACCGCGACACCGACAAGCGCGGCGGCGCCAACGGCGCTCGCATCGCCCTGGAGCCGCAGAAGGACTGGGCGGTCAACCGTCGTACGGTCGACGTCGTCGCGCGGCTGCGCACGGTGGTCGACGAGTTCAACGCCGGTGGCGGCGACCGGGTCAGCCTGGCCGACGTGATCGTGCTCGGCGGGTGCGTCGCGGTGGAGCAGGCGGCACGTGAGGCCGGCGTCGAGGTCGAGGTGCCGTTCACCTCGGGTCGCGTCGACGCCACGCAGGAGCAGACCGACGTCCCGATGTTCGAGTGGCTGGCCCCGGTGGTCGACGGCTTCCGCAACTACGTGCGCGACGACCTCGCCCGGATGACGAGCGTCTCCCCCGAGCAGCTGTTCCTCGACAAGGCCGACCAGCTCGCTCTGAGCGCGCCCGAGTGGGTCGCCCTCACCGGCGGCCTGCGGGTGCTGGGCTGCAACCACGACGGGTCGTCGGACGGCGTCTTCACCGACCGCGTCGGAGTGCTGTCCAACGACTTCTTCGTGACGCTCACCAGCACCGACTACGAGTGGAAGAAGGCCGACGAGGCCGGGCTGTCCTTCACCCTCGAGGACCGCGAGTCGGGGTCGACGGCCCACACCGCCACCCGCAACGACCTGATCATCGGCTCCAACGCCCAGCTCCGCGCCGTCGCCGAGGCGTACGCCGGCAGCGACGGTCACGCGCTGTTCGTGCGCGACTTCGTCGCGGCGTGGACCAAGGTGATGATGGCCGACCGCTACGACGTGAAGCAGGGCTGACCGGGACTGCTCACCGACCCCACGCGAACCGCCTCCGTCCTGCACGAGCAGGCCGGAGGCGGTTCTGCGCTCCCCCGCGCGGCGCGACGACGCGACTACGGAGCAGGCAGCACGAACCCGGGATCGGCCGCCGCCGCGACGAGCTGCTCGGTGCTCAGGTCGATCCCGTCGACCGGGGTGAGGGAGTCGTTGCCGAAGAGCGCATCGACCTCCACGGCCACCGTGGTGCCGTCGGCGCGCGTCAGCCCGACAGCCCGTCCGCTCTGGTCCTCGCTCGCCCAACCGGCCACCACACCGGTCGGGAGGTCGGGGAGGCGCTGCCATCCCTCCCTGCTCATCCGCACCTGGGCCTGGGCCCACGGACCGGTGGTGACCTCCACCTGCACCATGCCCAGGCCGGGACCGGTCGGCGAGCTCCACCCGAGCTTGGTGCCGAGCGAGTTCAGACCGCACCGGTCGCTGCCGCTCTGCACGTTGCTCACCGCCGCCGCGAGATGCTGCCCGGTGGGGTCGAGATGGGCGGCGAGCAGGTCGCGGTAGGTCCGCAGCGTGGCGCCGTGACCCCCGAGCGGTCCACGTCCCTCGACCGGGCCCGACGCGCAGCTCCCGGTCGCGGACGAGCCAGAGGTCGGACCAGAAGTCGGACC
Organism: Nocardioides flavescens; assembly: GCF_009823805.1. GTDB lineage: Bacteria > Actinomycetota > Actinomycetes > Propionibacteriales > Nocardioidaceae > Nocardioides > Nocardioides flavescens. The sequence continues at coordinate 18,627 of NZ_WUEK01000018.1, forward strand.
GGAGCTCGGGCCAGCGGTCGGAGCCGCGGTGGTCGCGGCCGGATCGCTCGCGTACGACGCGTCGTCGGGGCTGCTCCCCCGGTCGCCGGGTGCCGCCGACACCCCGATGGCCACCGCCGACGCGGCGAGGCCGGACACCGCGAGGGTCGTCGCGGCGCGGGTGCGCCGCATCCGCCGTCGCCCGAGCCGGGCGAGCCGGTCGATCTCGGACGGCGGGAGTGGCGAGCGGACCGGCTCGGCGAGCGCCGTGAGCCGGCGGGCGAGCTCCTCCTCGGGTGGGTGTGCGGTCACGGCATTCCTCCTGACGCGGGCTGGTGGGCCGAGAGCACCCGGGCGAGAGCGGCCAGGGCGCGCGAGGTCTGGCTCTTGACGGTGCCGGTGGTGACACCGAGGTCGGCAGCGGTCTCCTCCACCGAGAGGCCCCAGTAGTGCCGCAGCACCACGACCCGTCGCTGGCCCACCGGCAGCCGTCGCAGCGCCTCCATGAGGTCGTCGTGCTCCCCGTCGACCCCGACCTTGACCTCGACCCCGAGACCGTGCTTGGCGTCGTCGGGAAGGTGCTCGGCGGGTCGCTCGCGACGCCAGGGTCGACGCAGCTCGTCGCGGTGGCTGTTGACCAGCACCCGTCGTGCGTAGGCGTCGATGCTGTCCGCCCGCGACGCGCGCGGCCACGCGGCGTACAGCTTGACGAGCGTGGTCTGCACGAGGTCCTCCGCGAGGTAGTGGTCACCGCACAGCAGGTACGCCGCACGGAGCAGCCGCGTGTGCCGGGTCGCGACGAAGGAGCGGAACGCCTCGTCCACCTCCGCACGTCGCACCGCGGGTCCCCTCTCCAGCCGTTGTCACTGTCCTGACGTAGCGGTCGCGCCGGAGGTTGTCGCCCGCACGCAACCGGGCTGCGCCGCCGGGCGTAGAGCGGGTGTACTGACACACCGCACAGATGAGGAACGATGGACGAAGCCGAGTTCGACGACTTCTACACCGCGTCGTTCGCCCGCGTCACCGCCCAGGTGTACGCCATGATCGGCGACCGCGACGAGGCGCAGGAGTGCGTCCAGGAGGCGTTCGCCCGCGCCTGGTCGCACCGGCGCACGCTGGACCGCACGGAGCACCCGGAGGCCTGGGTGCGCACCACGGCCTACCGCCTGGCGGTGAGCCGGTGGCGACGGGTGGTGCGTGGCCGGCGCCCCTCCGACCGGGCGGTCTCGCTGCCCACGCAGACCGCAGCGCCCTCCGAGGCGCACGTCGCCGTCGTGACGGCGCTCAGGCAGCTCCCCGAGCACCAGCGCCGGGTGCTGGTGCTCCACCACATAGCCGACCTGCCCGTGGCCGAGGTGGCCCGCGAGGTCGGAGCCCCCGAGGGCACGGTCAAGGCCCGCCTCAGCCGCGGCCGAGCGGCGCTCGCCGCCCTGCTCTCCGACGACCTCGCCACCCCCGACCCAGGAGCCTCCCGTGCCTGACCTCTCCGACCTCGACGACTTCCTCGACGACTTCCAGCAGGGAGGCTCCACCGTGCACCGCATGTCCCCCGCCCAGGTGCGTCGCCGCGGCGACCGCATTCGCCGCCGGCGCACGGCCGGCATCGCCGCCGGCGGAGTCCTGGTCGCCGCTCTCGCGGTCGGCGCGCCGATCGCGGCGCTGACCGGGCCCGGCGACGACCGCGGGTCGATGGTCGCCACCGACGTGCCGTCGGCGACCCCGACCGCACCCCCGGACGGGTGGGCACAGGCCATCCCGGCGGAGTTCCCGATCACCGACGGGATGCCGACCAGCACGACGGTCGGGGCCGACGCGCTCGAGGGCGACCCTGGCGTGCCGGCCGGCTGCCGCACGACGTTCGAGGGCTACGTCGACGACCTGAGCGCGACCTACCAGGGCGTCGGGTCCGAGGACCGCCAGGTCCGCGACCTCGTGCTCTTCCCCGACGCGACCTCGGCGCAGGCCTGGCTCGACGGCGTACGCGCGGCCGTCGCGTCGTGCCCCGAGGAGGCCGTCGGCTCCGACACGACCCTGGTCCACGCCGTGGATCCCGTCGACCTGGGCGGTGACGAGGGCTGGCGGCTCACGCAGCAGGTGCGCCAGGCCGACGGTCTCGTCAGCGACCTGACGCTGACCCTCGTCACCCGCGTCGGCAACGCCGTGCTCACCGACTACTCCTCCGGCTCCGCGGGCGGCGAGCAGGCCGTCGACCTGGAGACGACGCGACTCGTCGAGGCCTCGACACCCGTGCGCGAGGCGCTGTGCGCCTTCGCGGTGGAGCCGTGTGGCTGAGGAGATCTCTCATGGTCTTCCACCGGAAAACCCCCTGGGGCATGGCGCTGTCAAGGTGACCGTGATGCAGTCGCGGGGCGTCCGCAACGACGCGGGCGTGACCAAGGGGGAAACGACACGTGAAGAAGATCATGGGGATCGCGAGCGCCGTGGCGCTCGTGGCAGTTGCAGCACCGTCGGCCCACGCCGACGCCAGGCCGGTGCCGGCCGAGACCAACACGGTGCGGAGCAGCGATCTCATCGCGGCGCTTGCCGACACCCGTGCTACCGGACACCTCGAGTTCCTGCGTCAGGGGCTCCACATGTGGACCGACGGCAGCACCAACACTGGGCCGAACGGAAACGGCGGCACCTGGAACACCGACAAGGTCGCGGAGTACTTCCCTGTGACCGGCCCACTGCCAGCGAAGTCGCGACTGACCTGGAACGGCACGAGCCCACAGCCCGGCGTTCAACTCGTCTTCGACGCCGACGGCATCACCGGCAACGGCAACGACTACAACGTGCTGGTGGGCGAACCCGCCTACACGCTCGACGCGGACGGCTACTACGTGGACTGGTGGCTGTCGAACGCCTCCTCCGCCACGGCTCGTCAGGCTGCCCCGTCGTGCGACGGGTCGCAGGCAGTCGCCGATGCCGACACACCGGCTGAGCGCGACGCCCTTCTCAACGACAAGAAGTGCACGGGCGGCTCGGGCTCGCCGTTCCACGGGGGCCTCGCCCAGTGGGCTGCGAAGCTGCCCGCCGCCCGCATGCTCGCTGGCGGCTTCTCGCTGGGCTCGGGCGTCAAGGGCGACGGCATCCTGACCTCGATCGAGTTCGGCAGCAGCGTGTACGGATTCACCAACATCCCGCCTGCGACGGCTCCCGCCCAGGGCACGGGCACCACGCCCACGACATCGACCGCGGCGCCGGTCGTCAAGGACGTCACCGGCACCTTCAGCTCGAGGAAGTCGAAGGTCCGCGTCAAGGTGAAGTTCAGCGCCGACGCACTCGCCGCCGGCACCACCCAGGGCAAGAAGATCCAGTGGAAGGTGAGGATCGACCGCACCACGGCGCTCAAGCTCACCCAGGGCGCTGGCGACACCGACGTCTTCAAGACCCCGCGCCTGAAGGGCAAGCACGTCGTGCAGATCTTCAAGGACGGCGTCCTCGTCAAGACGATCAAGTTCCGCAGCAAGGCCTGAGCCCGGCACAGCACACGACGACGGGCCGCCGGCGAGGGACGACCTCGCCGGCGGCCCGTCGGCTTCACCCGATCGAGCCCGTCTGAGACCGGAGGGCGAAGGGCACCGCTCGGTCATGACTGAAGTGACCGCCAGTTCCGGACTCCTCTCGAAGACCAAGGTCCACGTCGACGACAGCGGCGGCGACGGCCGCACGGTCGTGCTGATCCACGGTTGGCCCCTCTCGGCCGCCTCGTGGGAGGACCAGTTCGGTCCGCTGCGCGCGGCGGGCTACCGCGTCGTGGCCTACGACCGGCGCGGCTTCGGCCGCAGCGACAAGCCGCACGGCGGCTACGACTACGACACCCTCGCCGACGACCTCGAGGGCGTGCTCAGCGAGCTCGAGCTGACCGACGTGACGCTCGTGGGCTTCTCGATGGGCGGGGGCGAGGTGGCCCGTTACGTCACCCGGCACGGTGAGGACCGGCTGCACAGCGTGGTCTTCGCGGCCGCCGTGCCGCCGTACCTCGCCCAGAGCGACGACAACCCCGACGGCCCGCTGAGCAAGGAGGCGGCCGACGAGATGATGTCGGGCCTGAAGTCCGACCGCGACGCGTTCTTCGACGAGTTCACGACACAGTTCTTCTCGGTCGACGGCGAGATCAAGGTGACCGAGGCTCAGCGGCAGGCCGCGGTCGTCATGGCGGGCCAGTCCGACCAGCGCGCGGCCGAGAAGTGCATGGAGGCCTTCGCCACCACCGACTTCCGCGACGACCTCCCGAAGATCACCGTGCCGACCCTCGTCATCCACGGGGCCGGCGACGCCACCGTGCCGTTCGAGGGCTCCGGTCAGCGGACCCACCAGGCGATCGCGCACAGCCAGCTCGTCGTGGTGCCCGACGCGCCGCACGGGTTCAACGTCAGCCACGCGGCGGAGTTCAACGAGGCGCTGCTGCGCTTCCTGGAGATCTGACCGGAGATCTGAGCAGTACGGCGGGCCGGGCCGCGCAGGCCCGGCCCCGCCAAACGCCGGAGCTCAGTCGTGCACGTAGTCCACGACGTCGGCGCCCTCGGCGCACTGCGTCACGCCGATGTCGGAGGGGATGTCGAGCTTCTCCAGGCGCGCGCAGGTCGGGACGTCCTGGGTGCCGATGACCTGCTTCCAGGCCCCCTTGCGCACCGCCCAGATCGCGACGTAGCCGCCGCCGTCCTGGCAGCCCGGCCGCGGTCGCTCGCTGACGTCGCCGTACGCGAAGCCGTCGGTGCGCAGCCCGCGCACGGTGATGTGCGGGACGCCCTTGCAGGCCGGCCGGCCGCCCAGGTAGTCCTGCCAGGTCGCGCGCATCTGGCTGCGCGCGTAGGACCGGAACGACGCCGGCGCACCCGGCAGCTTGGCCTCGGTGTCGCCGATGTTGTGCAGGGTCACGGTGCCCTGACGCTGGGTGTAGGTCAGCAGCGTGGGCTCGTCGGCGGTCGGCGCCGCGGGGGCGGCGAGGGCAGGGGCGGCCACGGTCGTGAGGACCGAGGCGAGCAGGGCAGGCAGGAGCATCCGAGTCGGCAACATGTCTTCTCAGATGCGCCTGCGCGCCGAATGGTTGCCCGCCGAGCCGGATCAGCGCTTGCGCTTCTCCCGCACCCGCTGCTGCAGCACGATCGGGGTGCCGACGAAGCCGAACTCCTCGCGCAAGCGGCGCTCGATGTAGCGCTCGTACGACGCCTCGAGCTTGCCGCTGGTGAACAGCACGAACGTCGGCGGCGCGGTCGAGGCCTGGGTGCCGAACATGATGCGCGGCTGCTTGCCGCCGCGCACGGGGTGCGGGTGCTCGGCCACGAGCCGGCCGAGGAAGCCGTTGAGCGCGCCGGTGCCCACGCGCGTCTCCCAGCCCTCGAGGGCCCGGTCGAGCGCGGGCACGAGCCTGTCGACGTGCCAGCCGGTGCGGGCGGTGATGTTGATCCGCGGGGCCCACTGCACCTGCACGAGCTCGCGCTCGATCTCGCGGTCGAGGTAGTAGCGCCGCTCCTCGTCGACCAGGTCCCACTTGTTGAAGGCGATGACCAGCGCCCGGCCCGCCTCGCGGACGGTCTGGATGATGCGCTGGTCCTGCTCGGAGATCGACTGGCTGCCGTCGAGCACCAGGACCGCGACCTCGGCGCGGTCGATGGCCGTCGTGGTGCGCAGCGAGGCGTAGTACTCGTGGCCCGACGCCTCCTTGACCCGCTTGCGGATCCCAGCGGTGTCGATGAAGCGCCACTCGCGCCCGCCGAGCTCGACCAGCTCGTCGACGGGGTCGACGGTGGTCCCGGCGACGTTGTCGACGACGACGCGCTCGGAGCCGGCCAGCTTGTTGAGCAGCGAGGACTTGCCGACGTTGGGCTTGCCGACGATCGCGATGCGGCGCGGTCCGCCGAGCTCCGCGCCGATCGTCTCCGGCGGGGTCTCCGGCAGCGCCGCGAGCACCGCGTCGAGCAGGTCGCCGGAGCCGCGGCCGTGCAGCGCGGAGACCGGCCAGGGCTCACCGAGCCCGAGGTTCCACAGCCCGTATGCCTCGGCCTCGGTGCGGGCGTCGTCGACCTTGTTGGCGGCCAGCACGACGGGCTTGCCGGACTTGCGCAGGATCCGGACCACGGCCTCGTCGTCGTCGGTGATGCCCACCGTCGCGTCGACCACGAACATCACGGCGTCGGCCAGCGAGACCGCGACCTCCGCCTGCGCGGCGATCGACTTGGCCAGGCCGCGCGCGTCGGGGTCCCAGCCGCCGGTGTCGACGACGGTGAAGGCACGACCCGACCACGTGGCGTCGTACGGCACGCGGTCGCGGGTGACGCCCGGGACGTCCTCGACGACCGCCTCGCGGCGGCCGATGATGCGGTTGACGAGGGTGGACTTGCCGACGTTGGGGCGGCCGACGACCGCCAGCACCGGCACGGGGCCGGTCTGCTCGTCGACGTCTGGGGTGCTCACGAGGCCTCCTGGCCTGGTACGGGTGGGTCGGTGACCCCGGTGGCGGGGTCGGGATCGGGGTCGCTCACCGGGAGCGGCCCGGGCAGGGTGCGGCCGGTGACGGCCCGGGCGTGCGTCAGGTGGGCGAGCAGGTGCTCGCGCAGGCGCAGCGAGTGCTCGGCGACGTCGTCGCGGCGGCGCGGCCAGGGCTGGCGCGGCAGGGTCACCGGGTCGCCGAAGACCATGTCCACCACGCCGCCGCGCGGCGGCAGGGCGCTGCTGCCCGCTCCGGGCTCACGGGTGCCGAACTGCACGACGGGCACGATCGGGGCGCCGGTGACCAGGCCGAGGTACGCCGCCCCGGTGTGGAAGCGGTCGAACTCACCGGCCCCGCGCGCGCCCTCGGGGAAGATGCCGACCGCTCCGCCGTCGCGCAGCACCCGCAGGCAGGACTTGATCGCCGCGGTGTCGGGGTGGAAGCGGTCGATGCGGATCTGCCCCGAGCTGCGCAGGAAGCGCCCGACCAGGGCGTTGTCGAACATCTCCTCCTTGGTGAGCGCGTGCACCGGGCGCGGCGCGAAGATCGCGAGCAGGGGACCGTCGGCGACGCCGACGTGGTTGCTGGCCAGGATGACCGGCCCGCGGGCGGGCAGCTTGTGGCCGTCGGTGACGCGCACCTCGACCCGGCGACGGATGAGGGTGCGCGCGAGCGGACGCAGCGGGTGCAGCAGGTAGCGCGCCGGGTGGTGGCGCGCACTGTGCGGCAGGTCGGCGAGGTGAGGGTCGCTCACGGTCGACCCGCCGGCGCACCGGCCCGGTCGCGGACGAGCCCGACCACGATCCCGATGACCTCGTCGAGCGTGTGACCGGTGGTGTCGACGTGCACCGCCCCGTCGGCGCGCACCAGCGGGGCGACGGCACGACCCGAGTCGATCTGGTCGCGGGCGAGCAGGGAGGCGCGGGTGGCCTCGACGTCCGAGCCGCCCTCCTCGAGCGCCCGGCGGCTGGCCCGGGCGGCGGCGGCGGCGGAGAGGTAGACCTTGACCTGGGCGTCCGGCCACACGACCGAGCCGATGTCGCGGCCCTCGACGACGATGCCGGGCCCCTCGGCGGCCTCCCTGATCAGGGACCGCATGGCCGCGGTGAGCCGCTCGCGGACCTCGGGTACGGCGCTCACCGGCGACACCGCGGCGTTGACGTCGTCTCGGCGGATCGCGGTCGAGACGTCGTCGCCGTCGAGCAGGATGGTGGGGGCGAGCGGGTCGGTCCCGCTCTCCAGCCGCGGCTCGTCGCTGCGGGCGGCAACGGCCTCGGCGTCGTGGACGTCGACACCGTGGCGCAGCATCCAGCAGGTGACCGCGCGGTACATCGCGCCGGTGTCGAGGTAGCGCAGCCCGAGCCGGTCGGCCACACCGCGCGAGGTGCTGGACTTGCCCGAGCCCGACGTGCCGTCGACCGCCACGACCACTCCCCCGGTCGCTGCCGGGTGCTGGGTCGGGTCCTCGGCCGCTCTGCTCACGACCGGCAACCCTACCGCTGGGTCGTCCAGCCTCTCGACTCCAGCGAGGTGCGCAGGTGCTCGGCACGGCCCTCGTCGACGACGACCTCGACCAGACCGACGGGTCGGCCCGGGTCGTGGTCGATGCGCACGTCCTCGATGTTGACCTCGCTGGCGACCGCGTCGGCGAACAGCCGGGCGAGCTCGCCGGGGTGGTCGGGCACCTGGACCCACACCGAGGCCATCGCCCGCGGCGGTCCGCCGTGCTTGCCGGGGATCGCCCGGGTGCCGGCCACGCCGCGCTCCAGCACGGTGCGCAGCCCGTCTCGATCGCCGGCCCCGACGGCCGCCATCACGTCGTCGAGCTGGGCGCGCACCTCGCCGAGGAGGGCGAGCACCGCGTCGGCGTTGCCGGAGACGATCTGGCTGTAGAGCGCCGGGTCGCCCGCGGCGACGCGGGTCACGTCGCGCACGCCCTGTCCCGACAGGGCCAGGTGGTTCTCAGGGGCCTCGGCGAGCCGCGCGGCGACCAGGCTGGCCAGCAGGTGGGGCACGTGGGAGGTGCGCGCCACGGCCCGGTCGTGCTCCTCGGGCGTCAGCAGCACCAGGGTCGCGCCGCAGGCGCGCACCAGCTCCTCGACGAGCTCCACGGCGGCGACGTCGGCACCGGCGTGCGGGGTCACCGCCCACGGACGACCGTCGAACAGCGTCGCGCTGGCGGCGAGCGGACCCGACTGCTCGCTGCCGGCCATCGGGTGGCTGCCGACGTAGCGCCCGGCACCGGGCAGTTCCCGTACGGCGGCGAGCGGCGCGGACTTCACGCTCCCCACGTCGGTGACCACGGCGTCCGACGCGGCCAGGGCCCCGGTGATCGCCTCACCGAGGTGGTCGGGCGGCACGGCGACGACCACGAGCTGCGGACGGTCCTCGGGCCGGCGGACCCGGCCGGCTCCGAGACCGCTGGCGGTGCGCAGGTGCTCGGAGCTGACGTCGCTCAGCAGGACGTCGACGCCCACCGCGCGCAGCGCGAGGGCGATGGAGGTGCCCAGCAGACCGGTGCCGATCACCTCGACGGGACCGCGCAACGAGCTCTGACCCGTCGGCTCAGGCATCGTCGTCGGGCACCGCGCGGGTCCGCGTGAGGTCGGAGCGCAGCGCCGCCGCACCGTGGAGGTAGACGTGGGTGATGTCGGCGCGGGGCAGGTCGGTCTCGACGTGCGCCATCATCCGCACCACGCGCGGCATCGAGCGCTCGATCTCGAGCTCCCGCGCGCAGATGAGCGGCACGTCGCCGAACCCGAGCTGCCGCGCGGCGTACGCCGGGAACTCCGAGACCAGGTCGCTGGTCGCCGTGAAGATCACCGAGATGAAGTCGTCGACGTCCAGGCCGTTGGCCGACATCGCGTCGAGCACCATCTCGGCGACCCGCTCGAGCATGTGCTCGCGGTCGTCCACGTCGAGCTGGGTCGCACCTCGCACCGCCCTGACTGCCACGGGCGACGATGCTATCGGGGCTGGTAGCTCCCCACCGACCAGTGGTTGCCCTCCGGGTCCGCGACGGTGCCGTCGCGTCCGCCGTACGGCTGCTCTACGACCTCGCGCACCAGCGTCCCGCCGGCCGCCAGCGCCCGCTCGACGAAGCCGTCCGGGTCGTCGGTGACGAGGTACGACGCCGCGTGGCCGGCGTTGTGGACCCCGCCGCCCTCACGCTCGCTGCCCCACATCACCCCGCCGGCCCCGCCCAGCCCGCCGTCCCACAGCCACTGGGCGTGCACGACGACGCTCGGGTCGCCCTCGTCGCGGTGGGTCTCGTGCTCGACGAACCCGACGGCGCGCAGCCAGTCGACGAACCGGTCGGCGTCTTGGACGGACAGGCTGTGCCAGAGGCTGACCCGGGCGGCAGGTGTGCTCATCGCCCCATCATCCGCGGGCCACGCGGCTGAGTGGAGGACGAAGTCCGACCCCGGTGGTTGAGGCGGTGTACTGAGGAGGGCCGCTAGGCCCGTCTCGAAGTGAAGGACGAAGTCCTGTCTCGAAACCACTCTCGGCGGATGTGGTTTCGAGACGGCGCTGGCGCGCCTCCTCAACCACCGTCGACCGACCTCCGTCGACTCACGGTGTCCCCGACACCACCGACAGGGCTACAGCTGCGCGGTGTCCAGCAGCTCGCCGAGCTCCTCACGGGTCAGGTCCCGCAGCTGACCCGACGGCAGCTGGCCCAGCCGGACCGGACCGATCCGGGTGCGGCTGAGGCGGTTGACCGGGTGGCCGACGTGGTCGAGGAGGCGGCGCACGATCCGGTTGCGGCCCTCGTGGATGACCAGCTCGACGATCGTCTTGCCGGTGCCGTGCTGCACGATGCGCGTGCGCGAGACGGCCACCGGGCCGTCCTCCAGCTCGACACCTGCGTGCAGACGGCCCAGCGTGGCCTTCGTGACCTCACCGCTCACCTCGGCGACGTAGGTCTTGTCGACCTCGAACGACGGGTGGGCGAGCTTCTGCGCGAAGTCGCCGTCGTTGGTCAGGATGATAAGCCCCGAGGTGTCGGTGTCGAGCCGACCGACGTGGAAGAGCCGCTCCGGGCGGTCCGCGACGACGTCGCCCAGCGACCGCCGGCCCTCGGGGTCGGACATCGTCGAGACGACCCCGCGGGGCTTGTTCAGCGCGAGGTAGACGTGGGCCGAGACCGGCGGCAGCCGGCGACCCTCGACCCGGATGACGGCGGTGCGCGGGTCGACCTTGGTGCCGAGACGGGTGACGACCTCGCCGTCGACCTCGACGACGCCGGACAGCATCAGCTCCTCGCAGCGCCGGCGCGAGGCGACCCCGGACTGCGCGAGCAGCTTCTGCAGCCGGATCAGCCCCTCGTCGTCGACCTCGATCTCGCGGGTGGGGAGGTTCTGCGGCTTCACGTGGGTTCGGTGCCTCCGTCGGGCTCGGTGCTGGGGCCCGTCTCCGGGGCGTGGTCGGGGGTCGGCGCGGGCCGGGACGAGCGCGGCTCGGCGTTCGCGAGCTGCTCGAGCTCGTCGTCGATGTCGCCGAGGTCGGGCAGGTACGGCGCGAGCTCGGGCAGCTCGTCGAGCGACTGGACGCCGATGCGCTCGAGGAAGTAGGTGGTGGTGCGGTAGAGGTGCGCGCCGGTGCCGTCGTCCTGACCGGCCTCCTCGACCAGCCCGCGGGTCAGCAGCGTGCGCATGACCCCGTCGACGTTGACGCCCCGGATCGCGGACACCCGCGCCCGGGACACGGGCTGCTTGTAGGCGACGACGGCGAGGGTCTCGAGCGCCGCCTGGGTGAGCCGCGCCTGCTGGCCCTCGAGCACGAAGGCCTCGACGACCGGCGCGTAGGCCTCGCGGGTGTAGTAGCGCCAGCCGCCCGCGACGTTGCGCAGCTCGAAGCCGCGGTCCTGCTCGTCGTACTCCTCGGCGAGCAGCTGCAGCGCGGCGACGACGTCCTCGACCGGATGACCCACCGCGGTCGCGAGCGCGACGGCGTCGAGCGGCTGGTCGGCGATCATCAGCACCGCCTCCAGCGCGGGACGCACCGGAGCGCGCGGCACCTCGACGAGCAACTCCTGCTCGGCCGGCTGCTCGGTGCTGGACTCGGTCACGGCACCCATCATCCCTCGCCCGATCCCTCGCTCCCAGCGGGCGACGGCGGGGCGCCGTCGAACTCGTCGGTCACCGCGTCGCCCGCCAGCGCGTCGGCGTCGACGTCGTCCCCACCGGTCCAGCGCACGGTGAGCTCGCCGAGCGGGCTGACCTGGTCGAAGCCGACGGCTCCCTCGCGGAACAGCTCGAGCAGCGAGAGGAACCGCGCCACCGTCGTGAGCGTGTCCGGGGAGTCGGCGCACAGCGAGCGGAACGTCGCCGCGCCCTGGCGCCGCAGCCGCTCGACCACGATCGCCGCCTGCTCGCGGACGCTGACCTTGGCCTGGTGGATGTGGTGCAGCGTCACCTCGGGCGCCGGCTTGGGGGCCAGCGCCTTGGCTGCCAGCGCCGCGAACTGCTGCAGCCCGATACCGATGAGCACCTCCGGCAGCAGCGTCGCGTAGCGCTCCTCCAGTCCGACGGCGCGCGGGTGACGCAGGGCCTCGCCGGCCAGCCGCGTCTCGAGGACGGCCGCGACCTGCTTGAACGCGCGGTACTGCAGCAGTCGCGCGAAGAGCAGGTCGCGCGCCTCGAGCAGCGCGAGGTCCTCCTCGTCCTCCACCTCGGCGCTCGGCAGCAGCCGGGCGGCCTTGAGGTCCAGCAGCGTCGCGGCGACGAGGAGGAACGACGAGGTCTGCTCGAGGTCCCACTGCTCGCCGCCGGCCTTGACGTGGGCGATGAACTCGACCGTCACCTTCGACAGCGCGACCTCGGTGATGTCGAGCTTGTGCTTGGCGATCAGGTTGAGCAGCAGGTCGAAGGGGCCCTCGAAGTTGTCGAGGTGCAGCGAGAACGCCGGTGTCTCACCGTCCTCGCCGCCCTCCCGGGTCGCGGTTCCCCGCAGGGCCGTGCCCCGCCGGTCCTCGACCGTGGGGCTCACCCCTCCTCGCGCAGGCGCCGCACCAGGTCGCTCTCCGCTCCGCGCGCCTCGAGGTCGGCGAGCACGAGGTGCAGCGCCTCGCGCACGAGGCGACCGCGGTCGACCGAGAGCCCGTGCGCGCCGCGCAGGGTCAGCCGGGCCTGCTCGATCTCGAGCAGCTCGCCGGAGGTGACGTAGACGGTGACCTTCTCGTCGTGCTTGATGCGGCCGCTCGGGCCGCGCTTGGCCTGCGGCTCGGGGTCGGCCGCCGGGGGCTCGTCGGGCACGGCGTGGACGGGTCGGTCGGTCCGGGCGCCGCTGCGGGAGGTGCTGCGCGTGGTGGCCTTCCCCGGTCCACCAGGCGCTGCGGCCTCCTCGTCGACGCCCTCGGTCGGCCGGAACAGGTCGTCGGCCGAGGGCAGGCTCACGCGTCGGGCCACCGGCTGAGCACCTCCTTCGCGAGCTGGCGGTAGGAGTCGGCACCCGCCGAGGTGGCGGCGTACGTCGTGATCGGCTCGCCCGCGACGGTCGAGTCGCTGAACTTCACGGTGCGGCGGATGACGGTGTGGAACACCTTGTCGCCCCACGCCTGCACCAGGCGCTCCATGACCTCGCGGCTGTGCAGGGTGCGCCCGTCGAACATCGTGCCGAGCACCCCGTCGATGCTGAGGCTCGGGTTGAGCCGCTCGCGCACCTTGTCGATGGTGGTCTTGAGCAGCGCGACGCCGCGCAGCGCGAAGTACTCGCACTCGAGCGGCACGATCACGCCGTCGGAGGCGGTGAGGGCGTTGACCGTCAGCAGGCCGAGCGAGGGCTGGCAGTCGATGAGGACGACGTCGTAGTCGGCCAGCGCGGGGGCCAGCACGCGCATCAGCGTCTGCTCGCGGCCCACCTCGTGCACGAGCTGCACCTCGGCCGCCGACAGGTCGATGTTGGAGGGCAGCAGGTCCATGCCGGGCACGCCGGTCGGCACGACCACGTCGTGGATCGACACGTCGCTCTGCATCAGGAGGTTGTAGACGGTCAGGTCCATCTCGTGCGGGTTGAGGCCGAGGCCGACCGAGAGCGAGCCCTGGGGGTCGAAGTCGACGAGCAGGACCTTGCGGCCGTACTCCACCAGCGAGGCGCCGAGGTTGATCGTCGTCGTGGTCTTGCCGACGCCGCCCTTCTGGTTGCACATCGACACCACGCGGGCCTTCGCCCCCTCACGGCGTACGACGGGCGTCGGCTCGGGCAGCACCGGCATCGGGCGGCCGGTCGGGCCGAGCTCACCCGCGGCGGGGCTGCTGGGCACGGGCGCGGCGGGCGTCGGGACGGGCTGCCGCTCGAAGGGCAGGGGCTCGAAGGACAGGGGCTCGGCCATGGCGTTCTCGTTCGGGGGCTGGGGTGCTGGGGTGCGGACCTGGGGCGGCATCGAGGGAGCCGTGGCCCCCCAGCCCCCGCCGGGTCCGCCGGTGAGGCGAGACGGGTGTGCGGGCTCGGCCATCGGATCTCCTTCGCCGTGAGGTGTCGTGGCGGTCGAGCAGCAGCGGGACCGGCCCTGTGCCGCTCAACCTAATTTGTCGACACGGCGACATCCGGGACGCGCGGGGCGTGTCGCGCGTCCCTGCTCCCCCGGCGTCCTGCGGCGGCGATCAGCGGCGCGTGAGGTCCTGGTAGTCGGGGTGACGGTCGATCCAGCCCTTGATGAACGGGCAGCGGGCGATCACGCGGCGGGTGCCCTCGGCCCGCACGTCGTCGAGGGCGCCGCGGGCGAGCGCGGAGCCGACCCCGTGGCCCTCGTGGGCGTCGTCGACCTCGGTGTGGGTGAAGACGATGAGCCCGTCGGCGGCGTCGTAGTAGGCCGCGCCGACCGCCTCGCCGTCGATGCGGGCCACCCAGCGCTGCCGGGCCGGCTCGTGGGTCACCTCGACGGTGGGCTGCTCCGACTGGTCGCTCATGCCAAGGACCCTACGACGCCGGGGGGCGCACCGCCGACGGGTCCCGAGGTGCGCGTCACCCCGTCACCTGACAGGGTGAGGCGGACAGCCGACCCCGGAGAGAGGAACCCCTCCCGCATGCCCGTCCCGCGCCCGCCGCTCGTCCTGTCCGCCGCCGTGGCCCCGGTTGTGGTCGCCGCCTCGCTCGCCGGCTCACTCGTTGGTTCGCTCGGCGCCGCTGCGCCCGCGAGCGCGGCGACGACCGTCGACTGCGCCGCCGGTCCGGTCGTCCTCGGTGGCGTCGACCAGCAGTTCACACTCGTCGGCGCCTGCACCGACGTCACGGTCACCGGCACCGGCCACACCGTCGCGCTCGAGTCCGCCGCGAACCTGTTCGTCCAAGCCAGCAGCACGACCATCACCGCGTCCGGTGCGCTCGGCAAGGTCGACCTCTCCGGCTCGGGGCTCACGCTCACCGCGCCGCAGGCCGGCCGGGTCGCGCTCGGCGGCAGCAACGGCACGCTGCGCGTCGACCGCGCGACGACCTACGTCGTCCAGGGCGCGGGCGCCTCGGTCGAGGGCACCTCCGCCCGCTCGCTGAAGCTCACCGGCTCGTCGGGCCGGGTCGCCTTCCGCACCCTGAAGGTGCTGCGCATCAAGGGGGCCGGCAACAAGGCGGTCGTCAAGGCTGGGCGCACGAAGGTCTCCGTCAGCGGCGCCAGCAACGTCGTCCGGGTCAACAAGCGCGCCTGACCCGGCCGTCGCGGTCGGTAGTCCGTGACGTTCTGGCCCCTCCCGGCGCGAGCCGGGGGCCAGAACGTCGCGGACTACCCGCCACCCGGCCTCAGACCCCGTCGAGCCGCCGCATCGCGGTGGCGAGCACGACCGCCTCGCCGACGGCGTCGGACGCGTCGAGGTCGACCTCGGCCTCGATGACCCAGTCGTGGTCGCCGGCGGGGTCGCTGAGGGTCTGGCGCACCTGCCAGCGCCGCCCGTCGGTGCCGGTGGTCGCCTCGACGTCGAGGTGCGCCGGCCCGTGGGCGTCGGCGTCGAGGCGGATCTCGTCGTGGTCGTCCCAGTACGCCGCGAGCGCCTCGTCCCACGCCGCACGGTCCATCACGACCGCCAGCGGGGGCTCGGCGAGCCCGGCGGCCGCCGTCTCGAGCGCGGCCAGGGCGTCGACGTCGTCACGGGCGGCCAGCTCGACGCGGCGCCACAGCGCGTTGCGCACCATCCGGCGGAAGACCCGCTCCTGCGCCGACACCGGCCGCGGGGGCGGCGGCGGGGCGTCGCCGGTCGCCGCGGCCGAGGCGTGCGCCGGGTCGGCGAGCGCCTCCCACTCATCGAGCAGCGACGAGTCGGTCTGGCGCACGGTCTCGCCCAGCCACTCGACCAGCTCGTCGAGCTCCGGGGTCCGGTGCCGCTCGGGGACGGTCTGGCGCAGGGTGCGGTAGGCGTCGGTGAGGTAGCGCAGCACCAGCCCCTCCGAGCGGGCCAGCTGGTAGCGCGCGACGAGGTCGGTGAACCCCATCCCCTGCTCCCACATCTCGCGCACGACCGCCTTGGGGTCGAGCCCCTCGGGGTCCAGCCAGGGATGGGTCTCGCGGTAGGTCTCGAACGCCGCCTCGAGGAGCTCGGCCAGCGGCTTGGGCCAGGTGACCTCCTCGAGCAGCTCCATCCGCTCGTCGTACTCGATGCCGTCGGCCTTCATCGAGGCGATGGCCTCACCCCGCGCCTCGTGCTGCTGCGCCCAGAGGATCTGGCGCGGCGGGTCGAGCACCGCCTCGACGACCGAGACGACGTCGAGGGTGTACGTGGGCGCCTCGGGGTCGAGCAGGTCGAACGCCGCGAGCGCGAAGTGCGCGAGCTCCTGGTTGAGCGCGAAGTCCTCCGGGAGGGTGACGGTCAGGACGTAGCGGCGCCCGAAGCCGTCAGGCTCGTCGAGGCGCGTCACGATGCCGGAGCCGACGAGCGAGCGCGCGAGCCGCAGGGCCCGGCGGGCCAGGCGGCGCTGCTCACGCGGCGCGGAGTGGTTGTCGGTGAGCAGCCGGCGCAGCACCGGGAAGGCGTCCTCCTCGCGGGCGAGGACGTTGACGAGCATCGAGTCGTCGACCTTCATCCGCGACGTCAGCGCCTCGGGCACCCCGGCGACCAGCTTGTCGAAGGTCTCCTCGGTCCACACGACCGTGCCCTCGGGCGGCTTGCGGAGGTGGGCCTTGGAGTTCTTCTTGGGGTTGGCGGCGTTCTTGGCGGCGGCCTTGGCCTTGGCGCGCTCGTTCTCGATGACGTGCTCGGGCGCCTGCACGACGACGTAGCCCGCGGTGTCGTAGCCCGCCCGGCCCGCGCGGCCGGCGATCTGGAGGAACTCGCGAGTGCGCAGCACCCGCTGGCGGCGGCCGTCGTACTTGGTGAGGCCGGTGAAGAGCACCGTGCGGATCGGCACGTTGATGCCGACGCCGAGCGTGTCCGTGCCGCAGATGACGGTGAGCAGGCCGGCCTGGGCGAGCTGCTCGACCAGCCGGCGGTAGCGCGGCAGCATCCCCGCGTGGTGGACGCCGATCCCCCGCTTGAGCAGCTTGCTCAGCGTGCGCCCGAACCCCGCGCTGAACCGCACCCCGGACAGCCGCTCGGCGACCCCGGGGGTCTTGGGCAGGAACGACGCGGTGAGCAGCGACGTGGCGTGCTCGACCGCGTCCTTCTGGGTGAAGTGCACGACGTAGACCGGCGCCTGGTGGGTCTGCACCAGCTCCTCGAGCGTCTCGGCGAGCGGGGTGAGCGCCCACGAGAAGGTGAGCGGCACAGGCCGCTCCGCCTCGGTGACCAGCGCCGTGTCGCGGCCGTTGCGCCGGGTGAGGTCGTCGGCCAGCTCGGTCATGTCGCCGAGGGTCGCCGACATCAGCAGGAACTGCGCCTTCGGCAGCTCGAGCAGCGGCACCTGCCACGCCCAGCCGCGGTCCGGCTCGGCGTAGTAGTGGAACTCGTCCATCACGACCAGCCCGACGTCGGCGTCGCGGCCCTCGCGCAGCGCGAGGTTGGCGAGCACCTCGGCGGTGCAGCAGATGATCGGGGCGTCGGCGTTGACCGAGGCGTCGCCGGTCAGCATGCCGACGTCCTCGGTGCCGAAGACCGCGCACAGGTCGAAGAACTTCTCGCTCACGAGCGCCTTGATGGGCGCGGTGTAGAACGACACCTCGTTGCGGGCCATCGCCGTCATGTGCGCGGCGATCGCGACCATCGACTTGCCCGAGCCGGTGGGGGTGGCGAGGACGACGTTGTCGCCGGCCAGCAGCGAGAGCACCGCCTCCTCCTGGTGCGGGTAGAGCTCCAGGCCCAGGCCCCCGGCGTACGCCGTGACGCGGTCGAGGACGGCGTCGGGGTCGAACGTCGTGGTCGCGGTGGAGGTCGTGTCGGTGGTGCGGTCGGTGATGGGTCTCAGTCCCTGGCTCGGGGGTGGGCGCTGGCGAAGACCTCGCGCAGGCTGTCGACGGTGACGAGGGTGTAGACCTGCGTCGTCGTCACCGACGCGTGGCCGAGCAGCTCCTGGACGACGCGCACGTCGGCTCCGCCGTCGAGCAGGTGCGTGGCGAAGGAGTGGCGCAGCGTGTGGGGTGAGACGTCGCGGGTGACGCCGGCGCGCTCGGCGGCCTTGACCAGCACCGCCCACGCCGACTGGCGCGAGAGCCGGCCACCGCGGGCGTTGAGGAACAGCGCGGCTGTGCCCGCCCCGGTCGCGACCAGCTCGGGGCGCGCGCGCACGAGGTAGGCGTCGACCGCCTCGAGAGCGAACGATCCGACCGGCACCAGCCGCTGCTTGCCGCCCTTGCCGCGCAGCAGGACGGTCTGGTCGACGGTGTCGAGGTCGTCGACGTCGAGCCCGACCGCCTCGGAGATGCGGGCCCCGGTGCCGTAGAGCACCTCCAGCAGTGCGCGGTCGCGCAGCGCCAGCGCCGTGCCGGGCGCGCCCGCGGACTCCAGGATCGCCTCCACGTCGGAGAGCGGCAGCGCCTTGGGCAGCCGCTTGGCCGGGGTCGGGGGCTTCACCGCCCGCGCGGGGTCGTCACCGGCCAGTCCGTCGGCGAGCGCGAAGCGGTGGAAGCCGCGCACCGCGACCACCGTGCGTGCCGCGCTGGTCGAGCTCAGCGGCGGGTGGTCGGTGTCGCCCTCGCGCAGCGCCACCAGGAACGCCGCCACCGTCGCCTCGCTCACCTCGTCCAGGCTCGTCACGCCCGAGGCGTCCAGGAACCCGACGTAGCGCCGCAGGTCGCGCCGGTACGACGACAGCGTGTTGGCCGCCAGCCCCCGCTCCACGCTCAGGTGGTCGAGGTAGGTCCGCACCGCCCGCGCGACCGCTCCGGCGGTCGAGGAAGACGCCTCGCCGGTGGTTGCGGAAGGTAAGTTGCCGGTAGTTGCTGGAGTTGAGTTGCCGGTAGTTGCTGGAGGTGAGTTGCCGGTGGTTGAGGAAGTCGCGCTAGCGACTGTCTCGAAACCACTCCCAGCAGCAGGGGCCACCCCGACGGCCCCGCTCACGCCAGCCCGCGCGCCCGGGCGAGCAGCACCGCCTGCACCACCGGCCCGTCCTGCACGCGCCCGTCGAGCACCGCGGCGAGCAGGTCGTCGAACCCGATCCACTCGGTGCTCATGTCGGCCTCCTCGTGCTCGGCGACGAAGTCGCTGTCGACCTCGCTCAGCCCGCGGGCGAGGTAGAGGTGGTGCACCTCCTGCGAGATGCCCGGCGAGCCGTACGTCGTCCCGAGGTGGGTCCACGCGATCGCCTCGAGGCCGGCCTCCTCGAGGAGCTCACGTCGCGCGGCCTGCTCGGCGCCCTCGCCCTCGACGTCCAGGAGCCCCGCCGGCAGCTCGACGAAGCGCCGCCGCGCGGCGTGACGGTACTGCCGCAGGCAGAACACGCGGTCCTGCTCGTCGAGCGCCAGGATCACCGCGGCGCCGGGGTGCTCGAGGACGAAGCGCCGGAACGGCTCGTCGTCGGGGTGTCCCGGTCGGCGCACACGGTCGGCGCGCAGCGTCACGACCCAGCCGGTGTCGGCGAGCACCTCGGAGTCGACGACCTCCCACTCCTCGGCGACGTCCGACGGCTCAGCCACGTGCGGGACGTTACCGTGCCCGCATGAGCGGACCCGAGGACTCACCCGCGGACGGCCCGGTGGACGTGCCGGCCGACGCGCCCGCGAGCCTGACCCAGGACGAGGCCCGCGCCCGGGCCGAGCTGCTGGACGTCGAGCGCTACGACATCGAGGTCGACCTGCGCGAGCTGCTCGCGGGCGAGCGGTGGCGCGCCACCTCGCGCGTGACGTTCACGTGCCGTCGCCCGGGCGCGGACACCTTCGTCGACGTCGTCGGCGAGGTGCACGCCGCCACCCTCAACGGGGTCGAGCTCGACGCCTCGGCCCACCGGGCCGGGCGGCTCGCCCTGACCGGCCTCGCCGAGCGCAACGAGCTGGTCGTCGTCTCGAGCCAGACCGACACCGGCTCGGGCAACGCCATCCTGCGCACCGTCGACGGCTCCGACGACCGGGTCTACGTCTGGACCTCCTTCGAGCCCGACGGCGCCCGTCGCGCGTGGGCCTGCTTCGACCAGCCCGACCTCAAGGCCGTGCACCGCTTCCGCGTCGTGGCCCCGGCCGAGTGGAGCGTGCTTTCCAACTCCGCGCCCGACCAGGTCAGCGAGCCCACGGCCGTCGACGACGCCGACCACGAGGCGGGCCTGCTGAGCCGGTGGTGGAGCTTCACCGACACGCCCCGCCTCTCGACGTACGTCGTGGTGGTCAACGCCGGTCCGTTCCACGAGGTCCGCGAGCAGCGCGGCGGGCACAGCCTCGGACTGTGGTGCCGGCAGTCGCTGCGGCCCTACCTCGAGCGCGACACCGCCGAGCTGCTGCGGCTGACCGAGGCGGGGCTGGCGTTCTTCGGCGAGCGGTTCGACCAGCCCTTCGGTCAGGAGCGCTACGACCACGTCTTCGTGCCCGACATGGGTGGTGCGATGGAGAACTGGGGGTGCGTGACCTGGAGCGACTCCGCCCTGCACCGCGGCGAGCCCACCCTGCTCGACCGCATGACGGCGGCCGACACCCTGCTCCACGAGATGGCGCACATGTGGTTCGGCGACCTGGTGACCATGCGGTGGTGGGACGACCTGTGGCTCAACGAGGCGTTCGCGTCGTTCGCCGCGACCTGGGCCCTCGACGCGATCGACCCCGGGTCCGCGGCCTGGGCGGTGTTCGCCGCGACCGACGAGCTCGTCGGCTACGAGCAGGACCGCGGTCCGGCCCGCCACCCGATCCGCACCGAGGTGCCCGACGTCGCCCACGCGATGGCGAACTTCGACGCCATCACCTACCTCAAGGGCCAGGCCGTCCTGCGGCAGCTCATGGAGCTGCTCGGTGAGGAGCGGTTCGTCGCCGGGCTGCGTGCCCACTTCGCCGAGCACGCCTGGGGCAACGCCACCCTCGCCGAGCTGATGAGCGCCTTCGCCGCCGCGTCCGGCCGCGAGCTCGACGGCTGGACGGCCGCGTGGCTCGACCGCGCCGGCACCGACACCGTCTCGCTCGTCGGCGACACGCTGCTGGTCGCCAGCCCCGATGGCGGCACACCGCGCCCGCACGCGCTCCTCGTGGGCTCCTACGCCCGGTCCGACGCCGGCCTCTCCCCCGTCGGCTCGACCCGGGTCGAGACCGCCGGCGCGGTGACCTCGATGTCCGACCTGCCCGAGGCCGACCTGCAGCTGGTCAACGACGGCGACCTGAGCTTCGTCTCGGTCCGACCCGACGAGGCGTCGCTGCAGGTGCTGCTCACCGACGCCGGTCGCCTGCCCGACGCGACCGGCCGGGTCGTCGCGGTCTCGACCGCGCTCGACATGCTCGCCGAGGGCGAGCTGTCCAGCGGCGACGTCTTCGAGTGCGTCGTCGCGGTGCTCGAGCACGAGACGGTGCCGGGCCTCGTCGAGCCGCTCCTCGCCCGGGCCCTGGCCGTCGCGGAGCAGTGGAGCCCGACCGTCCTGGTCCCCCGCCGGCTCGAGCGGCTCGCGCGGCTCGCCGGTGACCTCGCCGACCACGAGGACAGCGGTGCCGACGTACGCGCGGCGGCCCTGCAGACCCTGGCCTGGGCGGCCACGACCTCCGAGCACTTCGACCGGCTCGACGCCGCGGTCGCCGCCGCGCCGGACGACACCGAGCTGGCCTGGCTCACCCTCACCCGGCGTGCCGCCCTCGACCGCCACGACCAGGAGGCCGTCGACGCCCTCCTGGGCCGCGACCCCGACCCCGAGGCCCGCGTGCGCGCGCTCGGCGTGGCCGCGGCCCGTCCCAGCGAGGAGGCCAAGGCCGAGGCCTGGGAGCAGTTCTGGCGGGCCGGCGCCGTCCCGTCCGGCGTCCCGACGCGCACCTTCGCCCGCTGCTTCTGGCGCCCGGCCCAGCACGACCTGCTGGTGCCGTGGGCCCACCGGTTCCTCGACGAGCTCAGCGACCTCAACGGCGAGGGACTGCTCGCCGTCGGGAGCAAGGTGCGGCTGATGGCCCCGACGACGTGCGACGTGGCCTGGCTCGACCGGGCTCGCGACCTGGCCGAGGCTCCCGACGCCCTGCCCGCCGTGCGCACGGCCCTGCTCGTCGCCTCCGACCGCCTCGCCCGCGTCCTAGCCGCCCGCGCCTGACTCGCGCGGAATCCCAGCATCTGCTGGTACTCCTGACGTTCTGGGGTGTTGCAACACCCCAGAACGTCGGCGGTCCCAGCAGATGCTGGGATTCTGCCGTCAGGTCAGTCTTGCTCGCGGCGCAGTTTCGACTCGTCGATGGGGAAGCGCAGCTCACGCTGGCGGGCGATCGCGGCGCCGACGAGGCCCTTGAAGAGCGGGTGGGGCCGGGTCGGGCGCGAGCGGAGCTCGGGATGCGCCTGGGTCGCGACGTAGAAGGGGTGCGTGTCGCGGTCGAGCTCGACGAACTCCACGAGGTCGAGGTCGGGGTTGAGCCCGGAGAAGACGAGCCCGGCGTCCTCGAGCGTGCCGCGGTAGGCGTTGTTGACCTCGTAGCGGTGGCGGTGGCGCTCCTCGATCTGCTCGGAGCCGTAGAGCTCGCGCGTGATCGAGCCCGCCTTGAGGGCCGCCGGGTAGAGCCCGAGCCGCATCGTGCCGCCGAGATCGCCCTCGCCCCCGACGATCTCGACCTGCTCGGCCATGGTCGCGATGACCGGCTCCGGGCTGTCGGGGTCGAACTCGGTGGAGTCGGCCTTCTCGAGGCCGGCGACGTTGCGGGCGTACTCGATGACCATGCACTGCAGCCCCAGGCACAGCCCGAGCGTCGGGATCCCGTGCGTGCGGGCGTAGGTCAGCGCGCCGATCTTGCCCTCGAGGCCGCGGACGCCGAACCCGCCGGGCACGCAGATCCCGTCGACGTCGTGGAGGAGCCGCGCGGCACCCGCAGGCGTCTCGCACTCGTCGGAGGCGATCCAGCGCAGGTGCACCTGGGCCTCGTGGCCGAAGCCTCCGGCGCGCAGCGCCTCGGCGACCGAGAGGTAGGCGTCGTGCAGGTCGACGTACTTGCCGACCAGCGCGATCGTGACCTCCTCCTTGGGGTGGTGCACCCGGCGCAGCAGGTCGTCCCACAGCGTCCAGTCGACGTCGCGGAACGGCAGCCCGAGGCGGCGTACGACGTAGGCGTCGAGGCCCTCGCGGTGCAGCACCTTGGGGATGTCGTAGATCGACGGGGCGTCGGCCGCGGTCACGACGGCCTCCTGGTCGACGTCGCACATGAGCGAGATCTTGCGCTTGATCGACTCCGGCAGCTCACGGTCGGCGCGGCAGACGACGGCGTCGGGCTGGATGCCGACCTGGCGCAGCGCGGCGACCGAGTGCTGGGTCGGCTTGGTCTTCAGCTCGCCCGAGGGGCCGATGAACGGCACGAGCGAGACGTGGAGGAAGAAGCAGTTGTCGCGCCCGATGTCGTGACGCACCTGGCGGGCCGCCTCGAGGAACGGCAGCGACTCGATGTCGCCCACGGTGCCACCGACCTCGGTGATGACGACGTCGACCCGCTCGCCGCCCTCGGGCGGCGTGCCCATCGCGAGGATCCGGTCCTTGATCTCGTTGGTGATGTGCGGGATCACCTGCACGGTGTCACCGAGGTAGTCGCCGCGCCGCTCCTTGGCGATGACCTCGGAGTAGACCTGACCGGTCGTGACGTTGGCGATCGCGCCGAGGTCGGTGTCGAGGAACCGCTCGTAGTGCCCGATGTCGAGGTCGGTCTCGGTGCCGTCGTTGGTGACGAACACCTCGCCGTGCTGGAACGGGTTCATCGTCCCGGGATCGACGTTGAGGTAGGGATCGAGCTTCTGCATCGTCACGTTGAGCCCGCGCGAGCGCAACAGGCGTCCGAGGCTCGAGGCGGTGAGGCCCTTGCCGAGCGAGGAGGCGACGCCTCCGGTCACGAACACGTGCTTGGTCGGCATCGCAGGCTTCACGGGCTCTCATCCTATGGGGTCGGGACGGCTCCGTCCTCACCCGACTCACCGAAGGCTCCCGTGACGCCCTCGGTGACGCCGATCATCGCCAGCACGGCGCTGACCCGTCCGAGCGCCGACTCGGTCCCGTCGACCGTCGAGACCGCACCCGACGGCCGCCCCGCGCGCACGACGCCGAGCGCCCCCGCGCGGGCCGATGCGGAGTCCCCGGCGACGACGACGCCCGAGGCCACGGACGCGAGACCGTCGACGAGTCCGGTCAGCACCGGCTCGAGCTCCGCGCGCTCCGCGGACGACTGTTCCCCGGCCGGCAGCACGACGAGCAGCACGGGTGCGAGGCGGACGTCGCTCGGTGAGGCCAGCAGCCCGGCGGAGCCGAGCGCGTCGCGCACGGTGACCGCGGCGTCGTCCGCGCGCGTCGAGCGCTGCTGACCCGTCGCCGTCGCCAGCCCGACGAGCTGGCCGGCCCGTTCCCAGGTGCCGGCGGAGGCGTCGAGACGCGGGTCGGCGAGCTGGGCCGCGAGCAGGCTCGTCGAGGTGTCGGCGTCCTCGGCGGCGGCGGGGTCGAGCAGGTCCGCCCCCAGCGTGTAGGTGCCGGTCAGTGCGCCTCCGGCGGCCGGCACCTGGGCGGTCAGGGCCTTGACCTCGGTGGGGTCGGCTCCGGGCAGGACCAGCACCGCGGCGGCGTGGCCGCGCAGGCCGTCGGCGTAGAGCCGCGTCGCACCCGCCGAGGCGAACGCGTCGACGTACGCCGCGTCGACGCCGCCCTCCGAGGCGGACGGCCCCGTCGACTCGGTCGGCTCGGCCCCCGCGAGCTCGCCGCGGTCGGTGTCACCCGCACCGGGAGCACCACCGAGCGGCCCGGCCCCGAGCACGATGCCGGTCGCCAGCGCCAGGAAGACCGCGATGAGAGCGGCGACGTGCTGGTGCAGGCTCAGCACCTGCCCGCCGACCGCGCCCGGTCGCCGGCTCACAGCAGTCCCCCGAGCGTCGTGCCGAGGTCGTCGAACCAGCTCCGTCCCACCTCGGTGACCGACAGAGCGGCGAGCAGTGCTGTGAACCCCGCCAGCACGAGCAGCACCAGCTGCAGCGTGTTGCGTCGGCTCGAGTGCAGCGTGCGCACCGTCTCGGCGTCGACGAGGTGGGAGCCGATCTCGAGACGGGTCAGGAACGACGCCTCCGAGCGGCGGTCCGCCTCCGGGTCGTCCTGGGCCCGGCTGCGCAGACCGACCCCGACCAGCAGTGACGCGCCCTCACGGTGGGCCAGCAGGAGCGCCACGTCGTCGGCGGCGGCGGGGGTGATCACCACGTGCGGGTCGTCGGCGCCGGCCCGGCGCAGGGCCTCACGCTCCGGCGAGGGACCGTCGCCGTTCTCGAGCAGGACCACGTCGCCCACCACCGCCAGGATGTCGGCGGAGGGCACGGACCCCGGGTCACCACCCGTCACGACGACGACGTCGGGCACCCAGCCCTCCGCGACCAGCGCATCGCACGCGCCGCCGGCGCAGACGAGCACCGGTCCACGCTCACGGACGAAGGGGCGCAGCACCCGCAGGTCGTCCTGCTCCGCCGGGCCCACGCGAGCGACGACGACGGCCGGACGGCGGCGCACCTCGGTGCGCAGCGACGGCAGTCCCACCGTGCCCAGCGCGACCTCGTCGCGACTGAGGCCGGCATCCTCCACGCTGCGCACGACCATGTCGTCCAGCTCGGCCACCAGGTCGCTGCGCTGGGCCTCCAGCTCGGACCGCACCAGCGCGAGGTCGGCGACCCTCCCGCGCGCCAGGACCCGGTTCCCGTCGTCCTCGTGGCCGTCGGCGGCGCGCAGCTCACCGCCTACGACCCGCACCCGCTGTCCGTCCTCGACCGCGTCGACGAGCTCTGGACCGGCGTGGTCGACGAGGACCAGGCCGGCCTCCGCCAGCACCTCAGGGCCGGAGGCCGTGGCGATCCCGACGAACGGCGCCCCGCTCACCACCGCCGCGGCGCCGGTGGCCACGACGGCTGCGGCGACCTCGCGGTCGACGTCGGCGTGGGCGACCACCGCGACGTCGCCGGGCTTCAGGCGCGCCACGAGGTCGACGAGCACCCCCGTGCGCGCGGTCCCGGTGACGTCGGACGTGGTCCGGGGCATCGGTGTCGCGTCCATCTCGTGGCCATCCTCCCATCCCGGGTCGCCCCCGACACGCAGCGAGTCCATCGCCACACGCGGCGTCAGGAGAGGCCGGTCGGCCCAGACGGGCGTCGGGTCAGCCCGGATCAGCCCAGGTCAGCCCAGGTCAGCCCAGGTCAGCCCAGGTCAGCCCAGGTCAGCCCAGGTCAGCCCAGGTCAGCCCAGGTCAGCCCAGGTCAGCCCAGGTCAGCCCAGGTCAGCCCAGGTCAGCCCAGGTCAGCCCAGGGCGCGGGCGGGCGCCGCCACCTCGAGCAGCTCGCGGGCGTGGGCGAGTGCGGTGTCGGAGTCGCTGAGCCCCGCGAGCATCCGCGACAGCTCCCGCTCGCGGGCGCCGTCGTCGAGCAGGGTGAGGCCCGAGCTGGTGACCGAGCCGTCGCTCGCCTTCTCGACCAGCACGTGCCGGTCGGCGTACGCCGCGACCTGGGGCAGGTGCGTCACCACGAGCACCTGGGCGGAGCGCGCGAGCTCGGCGAGCCGGCGTCCGATCTCGACCGCCGCAGCCCCGCCGACCCCGGCGTCGACCTCGTCGAAGACGAAGGTCGGCACCGGGCTGGTCCCGGCCAGCGCGACCTCGAGCGCGAGCATCACCCGGGAGAGCTCGCCGCCCGAGGCGCCCTTGTGCAGTGGACGGGACCCCGAGCCGGTGTTGGCGGCCAGCAGGAACTCGACCTCGTCCACCCCGCTCGCCGTGTGGGCCAGCCACCGGTCCCCCACACGGAGCGGGTCTCCGGCGACGGGCTGGTCACTGCCGGGAGCAGCTGCCTCCTGCTGGCCCACCGTGATCTCGACGCGCGCGTGCGGCATGGCGAGCAGGGAGAGCTCGTCGGTGACGACGGCCGAGAGCCGGACCGCGGCCTCGGCGCGGGCGCGCGAGAGCGTCTGGGCCACCTCGCCCAGCTCTGCGCGCAGCGCCCGCTGCTGCTCGCGCAGCGTCTCGATCCGCTCGTCGGTGCCGTCGAGGTCCAGGAGGCGAGCAGCCGAGGTCTCGGCCCAGCCGAGCACGTCCTCGACGGTCTCGCCGTACTTGCGCGTCAGCGCCGTGAGCGCCGCGCGCCGCTCCGAGACCGCGGCCAGGCGGGTCGGGTCGGCGTCGACCGAGGCGGCGTAGGACGCCACGTCCGCGGCCAGGTCGCTCAGCAGGTAGCTGAGCTCGGCGAGCCGGTCGGCGAGCGCCGCCGCCTCCGGGTCGTGCTCGCGCACGCCCTCGAGGACGGTGCGCGCCGCGGAGACGGCGCCGAGGGCGTCCGGGTCGCCAGCCTCGCTGCTCAACGCCTCGCGTGCCTGCTCAGCGGCCGTGCGCAGCGAGTCGGCGTAGCCCAGGCGCGCCTCGTCCGCCGCGAGCTCGGCGTCCTCGCCGGGTCGGGGGTCGACGGCCTCCACCTCGCCCAGGCCGAAACGCAGCAGGTCCGCCTCGCGGGCGCGCTCGCGAGCGGTGGCGACGACCTCGGCCAGCTCGCGCTCGGTGTCGGCGAGCCGCGTGTGCAGCGCGGAGTACGCCGCGGCGAGGGCGAGCACCGGCTCGCCCCCGAACCGGTCCAGCGCGTCGCGCTGGGCCCGTGGACGCAGGAGCCGGTGCTGGTCGGACTGGCCGTGCACGGCGACCAGCGGCTCGGCCACCTCGGTCAGCCGGGAGACCGGGACGGTCGCACCGCCCACCCACGCGCGTGAGCGTCCCTCGCTCGCGACGTTGCGGGCCAGGACGACCTGCCCGTCCTCGACCTCACCGCCGGCCTCGTCGACCGCTCGGCGGAACGCGTCGAGGCCGGCCGCGTCCACGACGCCCTCGACCCGGGCGGCGGCGGCGCCGCGGCGGACCATGCCGCTGTCCGCGCGGCCGCCGAGGAGCAGACCGAGGGCGGTCACGACCATCGTCTTGCCCGCCCCGGTCTCACCCGTGATGACGGTGAGGCCCGCGCCGAGGTGCAGCGTCGAGGAGTCGATGACCCCGAGCTGGGCGATCCGGATCTCCTGCAGCATCAGAGGCTGCCCTCCTCACGTCGTTGGCGCCGCTCCGCCGACCCGCGCCACCCCTCGACGGGCAGGTCGAACTTCGCGACGAGCCGGTCGGTGAACGGCGAGTCGTGCAGCCGGGCGAGCTGCACCTTGCGGTCCGCGCGCCTCACCTCGATGCGGGCTCCGGGCGGGAGGTCGACCGCGCGACGACCGTCGCACCACAGCACCCCGGCGCCGTCGGTGCGGGCGATCACCTCGACCGCCACTGCGGAGTCGGGCGCGACGACAAGCGGACGGGCGAAGAGCGCGTGAGCGCTGATCGGCACGATGACCAGCGCCTCGACCCGCGGCCACACCACCGGGCCGCCGGCGCTGAAGTTGTAGGCCGTCGAGCCCGTCGGGGTCGCCAGCACGACACCGTCGCAGCCCCAGCGGGAGAGCGGCCGGTTGTCGATCTCCAGGACGACCTCGATCATCCGCTCCCGCGCGGCCTTCTCGACGCTCGCCTCGTTGAGCGCGAAGGTCTGGGTCACCAGCTCGCCGTCGCGGTAGGCCCGGACCTCCAGGGCCAGGCGGTCCTCGGGGGTCCAGGCCCGCGTGACGATCGCCTCGATGACCGCGTCGACGTCCTCGACCTCGGCCTCGGCGAGGAAGCCGACGTGACCCAGGTTGATCCCGAGCACGGGGGTGCCGCTGCCCCAGGTGATCTCGGCCGCCCGCAGGATCGACCCGTCACCGCCGACGACGACGGCGAGCTCGCAGGCCTCGGCCGCGCCCTCCTCGTCGTCGGCGATCTCGATCGGGTAGTCCGCGGTCGCGGGGTCGAGCCCCAGGTCGGCGGCCTCGTCGGCGAGCAGGCGGACGACGATGCCGGCCGCCGTCAGCGCCCGGCAGAAGCTCAGCGTGACGTCGCGTGCTGCGTCGCGACCGGTGTGGCTGAGCACCAGCACCCGCCGGACCTCCGCGGTCGCGGGCGCAGGGGCGGACCCGGGTGCGAGCTGCTGCTGGTCGGTCACTGACTCAGCCTCTCAGACGCCACCCCCAGCGCCCGGTCAGCCCCGCTCGTCCCTGTGGACGACCTCGCTGATGTCGTCGGCTCCGATCTCGGCGTCGCCCCGGCGCAGCCAGACGAAGAACTCGACGTTGCCCGACGGACCCGGCAGCGGGCTCCGGGCGACCGCCCGCGCACCCCAGCCGAGGGCCGCCGCGCGATCGGCGACGGCCACCACCGCCTCGGCGCGCAGTCCCGGGTCGCGCACGACCCCGCCCTTGCCGACGCGGTCCTTCCCGACCTCGAACTGCGGCTTGACCATCAGCGCCAGGTCCCCGTCGAGCGCGGTGACCGAGACCAGCGGCTCCAGGACGAGCGCGAGCGAGATGAAGGAGAGGTCTCCCACGACGACGTCGACAGGCTCTCCGACGAGGTCGAGGTCGAGCTCGCGCACGTTGGTGCGGTCGTGCACCACGACCCGCTCGTCCGAGCGCAGCGACCAGGCCAGCTGGCCGTAGCCGACGTCGACCGCGACCACCTGACGAGCCCCGGCCCGCAGCAGCACGTCGGTGAAGCCCCCCGTCGAGGCCCCGGCGTCGAGGCAGCGACGTCCGGCGACGCTGAGCCCCAGGGGCTCGAACGCCGCGAGCGCACCGGCGAGCTTGTGCCCGCCACGCGAGACGTAGTCGGGGCGGTCCGGGTCGTCCGCGACCAGGATCGCGAGATCGGTCGTCACGCCCGTCGCGGCCTTGGTGGCCGTCGCACCCGAGACGCTGACCCGCCCGGCGGCGACGAGCTCGGCGGCGTGCTCACGGGAGCGGGCCAGGCCGCGACGCACGAGCTCGGCGTCGAGCCGGAGCCGACGTGGTGGCACCGTGCGGCCCCTACCGGCTCTCGCCCGGGTCGTCGAGCGCGCGCCGCAGCTCGCCGTGGGCCAGCTCGAAGACGCCGACGTGCTCCTCGAGCGGGCGCTGCTCGAGCTCCTCGACCGCACGGATGACCTCGTCGACGGACTCCACACCCGTGCGCACGGGCTCGCCTGCAGCGCCGCCGTCGGCCTCCGGCCCGGGGGTGGTCGTCATGCCCGCACGCTACCGCGGCGGCTCGAGCCCGTCGGTCGTGACCGGGTCGCCGGTCTCGTCGAGGTGCGCCCATGCTGCGGTGGCCACCGCCCGCCACCAGTCGTCGGCCTCGCCGCCGCCTTCGACCGTCAGTCGCCCCTCGCCGCGGGTGACGGCCCAGCCGCCGAGCCGCACCGAGTCCCCGTCCGGCTCGGGCGCCTCGTGCGGGGTCGCGAGCCCGCCGAGATCGCGGGCGAGGTACGTCGGGCGCTCGTCGGGGCGGGCGGCGACCAGCTCGGCCAGCCCGGTGACACCGGTGAGCACCAGCAGCGCGTCGACCCCGGCCGTGCGGGCGCCCTCGATGTCGGTGTCGAGCCGGTCGCCGACCATCAGCGGGCGCTGGCCGCCGACGCGCCGGACGGTCTCGTCCAGCAGCGGACGTGCGGGCTTGCCGGCGACGTCCGGCTCGACCCCGCTGAACCGGCTCACCGTGTCGACGAGGACGCCGTGGCCGGGCGCGGTGCCGTAGCCCGTGGGGATGCTCATGTCGGTGTTGCTCGCCACCCACCACAGCCCGTCACGGACCCGCACGGCGGCGCGCATGATGTCGCGCCACAGCACGTCGGGCCCGTAGCCCGTCACGAGGGCGGCAGCGCCCTCGTCCTCGACGTCCGTGACCGCGAGGCCGGCCTCGCGCACCGCCTCGAGCAGCCCCTCGGCACCCAGCACCGCGACGCGCGCGCCCTCTCCGAGCCGTTCGACCAGGACCTGCGCCGCCGCCTGGGCTGAGGTGACCACGTCGCTCTCGCCGGCGCCCACCCCGAGCTCGGTGAGGTGCGCGGCAACGGCCGAGGGCGGGCGCGAGGCGTTGTTGGTGATGAACGCGATCCGCATCCCGGCCTCCCGTGCGGCCGAGACGTGGTCGGGCGCGCCCGGCACCGCGTCGGGGCCGACGTAGACGACCCCGTCGAGATCGAGCATGGCCAGGTCGTAGGCCTCCTGCAGGGGAGCGTCGCAGCCGGCCAAGCCGGGTCGGTCGGGCATGGCAGTCCTCCTGCGCGGGTGGTGGTCGAAGGCGGCGCATCGGTCTCGCACTTAGCATGGTCGGATGGAGTCCGGCGCCGTGGTGATCCCACCGTACGTCGGTCGACCCCTGCGCCTCGCCCCCTTCCGCGCGCTGCGACTGCAGCCGCGACGGGTCGGCGACCCGGCCTCTGCACGTCTCTTCGCCCGGCCCTACAGGTCGGTCGCGGATCGTCTCGCGCAGTGGGAGTCCCGTGGACACCTGCACCGCGACGACCAGCCCGCGGTCTACCTCCACGAGTACACCGCCGGCGGGTTGACCGTGCGCGGTCTCGTCGGCGCACTCGACATCTCGCACCGGGCCTCGGGCCCCGCGGACCGGGCGGTGCTGCCGCACGAAGGGATCCACCCCGTCCAGGCCGACGAGCTCGCCGACCGGATGACCGCCCTCTGCCTGAACCCCGCGCCGATCCTCCTGGTGCACCGCGCTCCCCCCGATCTGCGCGTCCTCGTCGAGGAGGTCGTGGCGGGCGTCCCCCTCGACGACTTCGTCGACCGCAGCGATCAGCGCCACCGCCTGTGGGCGGTGCGCGAGCCCGACCGCGTCGAGCGGATCGACGCCGCACTGGCGTCCAGCCAGGCCCTCATCGCCGACGGGCACCACCGCTATGCGGCCTACCTCAGGATGCAGCGCCGCTCCCCCGGCCCGGCGACCGACCAGGGCCTGGCCATGCTGGTCGACCAGGAGGACACGCCGCTCTTCCTCGGACCCATCCACCGGGTCCTGCTCGGCACCACGCTCGACGACCTCGGGACCGCCGCGGAAGCGGTCGGCGCGGGGTTCGACCTCGTCGACCGCGCCGCTGCGGTGCAGGCGCTCGGTCCCTCGACCCTCGCCGTGGGCGACGGGCGTCGGTGGGCCAGCATCAAGCTCCAGCTGCCGCCTGGTCGTGCCGCCGTCGAGGCCCTCCACGAGGAGATCGTCCCCTCGCTCGCCCGCGGTCCCCAGAAGGTGGAGTACCACCACTCCGTCGAGGCGACGCTGGCTCGGCTGCGCCGTGACGCCGTCGCCGTGCTGATGCCGGCGCCCGACGTCGACCTGGTCCACGCCATCGCGGCCGCCGACCGCCTGCTCCCCGAGAAGGCGACGTCCTTCCAGCCGAAGCCGAGTGTCGGAGTGCTCATCCGGTCGTTGCGCGACGAGTGATCCGCGCGGCGGTGACCTCGACCTCCACGCGTGACAGCGTGCCGCCGCCGGCCGAGCGGTAGAACCGGCGGCGCAACGCGCCCTCCACCTCGACCATGTCGTCGGGTCTCCAGCCGCTCACGCGACGACGCAGTCCCTTGGCCCAGACGGCGCAGTCGACGGTGTCGACCCTGCGGCGCTCCCCGGCGACCGACGGCCGGTCCACCACGACCCGCACCAGCAGCACGACATCGCCGCTCGGCAGCTCGCGTTCTTCGGGCACCCCCGACACGCGTCCGGCCACCCGGACCTCGTTCACGAACGCGAGGGCGTTCTCTTCCACCTTCTGGGCGCTCATCGCCACCACCTCCACAGCCACTCTCACCGCGCGGGCGACGGCACGGAACCAGCACCGCACGGTCTGTGGAGAACGTCGAGCGGCGGGACGGTTGTGGATGAATTCGTGACATCCGACGCGAAAAGCCCTGAAATGCAGTTCAGCGCCGCACCCGGTGTCGGGTGCGGCGCTGATACTGAATGTGTGTCCGGCGGCGTCCTACTCTCCCACAACCTCTCGGTTGCAGTACC
>NZ_WUEK01000019.1 GCF_009823805.1 Nocardioides flavescens
GCAAGGTCCCACCCATCACCCGGTTGACCAACCTGGCTGGACATCACAGCTAGCGACCGTCTCGAAACCACCCGACAGCATCGATCTTGGTTTCGAGACAGGACTTCGTCCTTCCTCAACCATTGACAGCGACAGCGCGGGTCAGGACACGATCACCCGGCAGCCAGCCGCCGCAGCTCCGCCTGCCAGCGGGTCGTGAGCTGAGCCTCGGTCAGTCCGGTGGTTGCCCGCAGCGCGTCGGCGAGCGCGGCGCCGCCCGAGACCTGCTCGTAGAGGCCCACCAGCGCGTCCTCGCCCGCCTCGGCGGCGACGACCCGGCACACCAGCCAGGCGCTCTCGTACGCCGCACCGAGGTGGGTGGCCGTCTGGTCGAACTCCGCGGCGCTCGGGAGCTGGGCCGGGACGCCGTCGCTGCGGACCTGGGCGATCACCTGGGCCGCCGTCGTCGAGAGCGGCAGGTCGACGTCACGGAGCGCGACGTAGTCGGCGAAGCCCTCGAGCAGCCAGAGCGGCACCCCCGCGGTCAGGGGGGCGTTGGTGGCCACGTGGGTGGCCTCGTGGCTCATCACGACCTGGGCACCCACCGGGTCGAGCGCGTCGTAGACCTCGGGGTTGACGAAGACGTGGACCGGAGTGCCTGGGGTGACCGCTCCGTCGACCGAGGCCGAGACGGCCGCGATCTGGGCGTAGGAGCCGGGCGAGGCCCCCAGCGCCGCGTCGACCCCGGCCTCGTCGGCCGGCACCTCGACCACGAGGCCGCCCGTCCACTGCGGCAGCACCCGCTCGACGACGCCGACGGCGCGACGGGCCCGCACGCCGATCGTGTCGGCCTCGTCGCCGCGGTCGGTGCCTGCGACGAGCACGAGCGCCTGGGACGAACGCCGCACCTCGACCGGACCGGTCAGCCACACCGGGGTGCGACCGTCGCCACCGCCGAAGCCGGTGACCCTCACGTCAGCGCCGTCGGAGGCGAAGCCGACCTGCACCTCCTCGCGCACGGTCTCGCGGTCGAAGCCGTCGAAGCGCCAACCCAACTCGACCGCAGCCTGCCAACGCCCGCTCGCGTCCGCGGGGCTCACCTCGTCGACGTAGCGGGCGGTCAGGTCCACCACGTCGAGGGTCGCCGCGTTGGTCGCGACCGCGGCGAGCAACGCACCAGCGGCGGCGTCCCCTCTGGGAGCGGCGGCTCGGGCGGCGTCCGCGTCACCGGCGGCGAGGGCCTCGGCGAGCGTCCCCAGGGTCGCCGACGCGGCCGCAGCGTCCACCCCACCGGCAGACCGCGCTCCGGGCTCGCTCCGCGACGGAGCGACGTAGGCGTCCGGCCGGAACGCGAGCCACGTGGCGACAGCGGCGACGAGCAGCACCACCACCGCGAGGGCGACGGGTCGGGCGCGGCGTGCCTGCACCGACCGATCGTCCCTCGACGGCGGTGGGAAGCGGGACTCAGCCGGGCCGGACGGCGCCGACGTAGGGCATGGAGTAGAGGTCGGAGACCCGGACCCCGGCGCCCGGGTTGGCGGCCTCGACGATCATCCCGTTGCCGATGTACATCGCGACGTGGCTGATCGGCGAGTAGTAGAAGACGAGGTCACCGGGCTGGAGGTCGGAGGCCGCGACCTTGCGGCCACCGGCGTACTGCGCCGACGAGGAGTGCGGCAGCGCCACCCCGGCCTGCGCCCAGGCCATCATCGTGAGGCCGGAGCAGTCGTAGGCGTTGGGTCCCGCGGCGCCGTAGACGTAGGCGTCGCCGACCTGGGCCATGGCGTAGGCGATCGCCGCACCGGCGCGACCCGAGGCGTCCACCCCGGACGGCATGCGGGCCGAGCCACGGCTGAGCAGCGCCTCGCGCTCCTTGGCCTTGAGGTCGGCGAGCAGCGACTTGGCCTCGGCCAGCTTGGACTCGATGGTCTTCTTCTCCGCGGACAGCTGCTCCTGAGTCTTCTCGACCTCGGCCGCGCGCTCCTCGGTGGCGTCAGCGCGCAGGTCGAGCGCCTTCGCCTCGGTGCTGAAGCTGTGGAAGAGCTGCGCCTGCAGGTCGTTGTAGGCCGACATCGTCGACAGGCCGGAGACGAAGGCGTCGGGGTCGCCCGACACGGCCACGCTGCTCAGCGCGGAGAGGTGCTGGCCCTCGTACTGGTTGACGATCGACTCCTGCAGGTCCTCTCGGGCCGCGTCGAGGCGGTTGTCCTGGCGGGCCTGGTCGGCCTGCAGCGAGGTGAGGTCCTCGTGGAGGTCCGCGAGCTCGATCTTGGCGTCGTTGAGCCGCTCGGAGGCCTGCTCGGCCTCGTGGAAGAGCTTGTCGACGCGGGCCTGGACGTCGTCGACGTCCGGCTCGGCCTGGGCAGGGCTCGAGGGGAGGAACCCCACGATGCCGACAGTGGCGGCCAGGGCCAGCCCGGACAGGGCTGAAGCCGTGCGCGACCGTGCGTGGACCACGAGGCGGGGTCTCCTTGGTTGTCGTACGCCTACCGGGTGAGCTGACGGGTTCGGACACGACATGCCCTACCCCAGCTCCTCGCCATCGGCGCCTCGCGGGGGATTCACCCCAGGTGGAACGTGGTTCCCCGGCTCCAGGACCGCGGACGGCCCCGGACTCGACGCGGCGCTCGCGCGGCCCGGGCGGGCCACTTCCACGAGCGCCAGGACCAGCACCGTAACCGCTCGCCCGTCGAGAGGTCCAAACCCAGTCCACCGTGTCCAGCGGTTTTCACCTCCCGAGCGCGGACGAACCGCCTCGTGCATCCCACTGGTCACATCGACCACATCAGCACCACGCCCGTGGCACGCCGACGGGTCAGGCGGACTCGACGACCGGGCCCGAGACCGGCTCCACGAGTCGCAGCGGCGGCACGAGGCCGCCCGCGGCGAGGACGTCGAGCGCGCGGCGCTCGTCGTCGTCGATGGTCAGCTCGGGCGGAGGGCCCAGGAGCACGGTGACCACGCAGTCGTGGCACGCCAGGCCACGCACCACGCAGGAGTCGCAGTCGATCGTCGTCGTCATGGTCAGAACCGTGGCACCGACCACCGACAACGGGCCCACCGAGCGGTCCGGAGCGCCTGCGCGGACGCTCGGAGCGGAGCAGCGACGACCTCAGTGAGCCAGCGAGCGGGCCGTGGCGAGCCGCGCACCCGCCCGCCGCACGTCCGCACCGAGGGCTCGGTCGTCGGTGACGACCACGACGACGCGGCCGGACGGCTCGGCGTCGACGAGGTCGCGGATCACGTCGTCGGCGATGACCCCGGCCGGGCTGAACACCACGCGCACGCCCCGCGGTGCCACCGTGGCGCCGCGGGCCTCCGCCCCGGCCCCGTCGAAGACGACCGTGGTCTCCGCCCCGGTCCGCGCGACGAGGGCACCGAGCAGGGTCAGCAGACGCGAGCGCTGCGCCTCGAGGCTCTGGGTCGGCCACACCGACTTCGTGACGTTGTAGCCGTCCACGACGAGGCGAGCCCGGGGCAGGGCGAGGTACGTCGCCAGCCGAGCCGGGTCGTCGGCCGGGGGCGGCCCGGCCACCGTGGTCTCCTCGGCCGGCGCGAAGGCACCCTCCACCCGCTCCCCCGGCGTCCCGGAGGTGGGCGGGAGGGCCAGCTCGCGACGCAGGCCCGCCGCGGCGTCGGCGAGCGTGTCGAGGAGGAGGCGGGTCCGCACGGTGACGTCGTCGCGCTCGCTGCGCGCCGAGCGGCGCTGCTCCCCGACCTGCTCCTCGAGGCGGGCGACCTCGGCGCGCGCCTGTCGGGCCTCCCGCTCGGCCCGAGCCGCACGCTCCTGGGCGGCGGTGACCTGTGCGGCAGTCTCCGCCCGTGCGTCGCGGTCGCGCGCCCTGGTCTCGCCCAGCGTGCGTCGTACGGTCGCGAGCTCGGCCTTGAGCGCCTCCACGGTCTCGCGGTGGGCACGGCGCTGCTCGCGCAGGGCGCGCTCGGCCTCGTCGACGCGTTCGCGCAGACGCCGGACGACCGCGTCGTCACGCGCCGGGCGCTCCGCGCGCGTCTCGAGGCGCGCGAGAGCGGCGTCGAGGCCTTCGCGGTCCTCGGCGAGCCACGCCACCGCGGCGGCGTCGACGGGCTCGTCGGAGGCGAGGGGTCGCACGTGCGTGAGCACGCGCTCGCGCAGCTCTGCGGAGCCCGTCAGCTCCGCGACGATCGCGCTGGCGCCGAGCCGCGCCCGGCGGGCCGGCGCGAACCCGGCGACGCGCTTCAGGCTGGGCGGCAGCGAGCCGACCTCGTCCAGGCAGCCCGCGACCAGGCTGACCAGCCGGGTGCGCACCGCCTCGGGGAGGTCCACGACCGGCTCAGGTCTCGACGACGTAGACCAGGATCATCGGGCGGCGCCGGTGCACGCGGTTGACCCGTGAGCCGATGGACCGTCGGATGATGCGACGCAGCTCGTCGGGGTCGACCGGCGCCGACGACCCCGAGGACTTCGCACCCGCGAGGTCGTCGGCGACCCGCTGGCGGATGTCGTCGAGCAGGGTGTCCTCGTCGGCGAAGCCGCGAGCCGAGATCTCGGGGCCGGACACCACGGTGCCGGAACGGGCGTCGACGACCACGACGGCGGAGATGAACCCTTCCTCGCCGAGGATCAGCCGGTCGCGCAGGCTCTCCTCGCCCACGTCGCCCACGCCGACGCCGTCGACGTAGGTGAAGCCCGCGGAGACCTGTCCGACGACCGAGGCCTTGCCGTCGGTCAGGTCGACGACGTCGCCGTCACGGGCGATGATGATCCGGTCGGACGGGACGCCGGTCCGCATGGCCAACTTGGCGTGCGCGCGCAGGTGACGGCCCTCGCCGTGCACCGGCATGAAGTTGCGCGGGCGCAGCGCGGTCAGGACGGCGGTGAGCTCGCCCGCGGCGGCGTGACCGCTGACGTGGATCGGGGCCTGCTGGCGGGTGACCACGTCGACGCCGTCGTAGGCGAGGCGGTCGATGAGGCGGTAGACCGCGCTCTCGTTGCCCGGGATGAGCGAGCTGGCGAAGACGACGGTGTCCCCCTCGGTCAGCGCGAAGTCGCGGTGGTCGCCGCGCGCCATCCGGGCCAGGGCGGCGGCGGGCTCGCCCTGGGAGCCCGTGCAGAGCACGAGCATCCGGTTGGAGGGCAGCTTGTCGAGGTCGTCCACCGAGAGCAGCAGACCCGGCGGGACCTGCAGGTAGCCGAGGTCGTCGGCGATCTTGGTGTTGCGGACCATCGAGCGACCCACGATCGCGACCTGGCGACCGCTCTGCTTCGCGGCGTTCAGGACCTGCTGGATGCGGTGGACGTGGCTCGAGGTGCAGACGACGAAGACCCGGCCCGCGGCATCACCGACGACCCGCTCCAGCACCGGCCCGATGTCGCGCTCGGTGGCGACGAAACCGGACACGTCGGCGTTCGTCGAGTCGCTCAGCAGCAGGTCGAGGCCGCGCTCGCCGATCTCGTAGAACGACGCCATGTCGGTCAGCCGGTTGTCGAGCGGGGTGAGGTCGGCCTTGAAGTCGCCGGTGTGGAACAGCGTGCCGGCCGAGGTCAGCACGCAGACGGCGAGAGCGTCGGGGATGGAGTGGTTGACCGCGACGAACTCGGAGGTGAAGGGCCCCAGCTCGGCCGTCTCGCCGCTGGCGACCTCCACCAGCGTGGCCTCCAGGCGACGCTCGGCCAGCTTGGCCTGCAGCAGGCCGAGGGTGAACCGGGAGCCGACGATCGGGGCCTTCAGCCCCGCCTCGATGAGGTAGGGGATGCCGCCGATGTGGTCCTCGTGCCCGTGGGTGAGGATCACCGCCTCCACGTCGTCCCACCGCTCGCGCAGGGTGCTGAAGTCGGGGAGCACGAGATCGACGCCCGGCTGGTGCTCCTCCGGGAAGAGCACGCCGCAGTCGATGATGAGCAGCCGGCCGCGGTGCTCGAGGACGGTCATGTTGCGACCGATCTCCCCCACACCGCCCAACGGCGTGACCCGCAGGGTCCCGGGCTGCAGCGGCGGTGGTTCACGGTGGGTCACGGGCACTCTCGCGAGACTACTCAAGCGGGCCCGGGCGACGCCCTCCGGGCGTGGTGCCGACGGTTGTCGGTGCCGGCGCCTAGCGTCCTCGACCGTGAGCACGACCCAGGAGAGCGGACCAGCGCAGGGCACCCGGTGGGAGTCCCAGCGCAGCTTCGACGAGCTGGGCCGCCCGCTGCGCGACATCACCTTCACCGTCGTCGACCTCGAGACGACCGGTGGCTCACCCGAGATCGGGTCGATGATCACCGAGATCGGTGCGGTCAAGGTGCGCGGTGGCGAGGTGCTCGGGGAGTTCCAGACGCTCGTCAACCCGCACACGGCGATCCCGCCGTTCATCGCCGTGCTCACCGGCATCAGCAACACGATGGTGGCCGACGCGCCCCCCGTCGAGTCCGCCCTGCCGGCGTTCCTCGAGTTCGCGGCCGGCACGGTCCTCGTCGCCCACAACGCGCCGTTCGACGTCGGGTTCCTGCGCCACTTCACCGAGCTGCAGGGCCAGCCCTGGCCGCGCTTCGAGGTCCTCGACACCGCCCGGCTCGCCCGCCGCGTGATCACCCGCGACGACGCACCCAACTGCAAGCTCTCCTCGCTCGCCCGGGTCTTCCGCTCGCAGACCACGCCCAACCACCGCGCACTGTCGGACGCCCGCGCCACGGTCGACGTGCTCCACGGGCTGATGGAGCGGCTCGGCGGGCTCGGCGTGCACACCCTCGAGGAGCTGCAGACCTTCTCGGGCCGCGTCACGACCGCCCAGCGCCGCAAGCGCCATCTCGCCGAGGACCTCCCCCACGCTCCGGGCGTCTACCTCTTCCGTGACGACGACGACCGGGTGCTCTACGTCGGCACCTCGCGCGACCTGCGCACCCGCGTGCGCACCTACTTCACCGCCTCCGAGACCCGTTCGCGGATGGGCGAGATGGTCGGCATCGCGAGCCGGGTCGAGGCCATCGAGTGCAGCACCGCCCTGGAGGCCCAGGTGCGCGAGCTGCGCCTCATCGCCCAGCACAAGCCGCGCTACAACCGGCGCTCGCGGTTCCCGGAGAAGATGCACTTCCTCAAGCTGACCCGCGAGCCGTGGCCCCGGCTGTCGATGGTGACGAAGGTCCTCGACGACGACGCCGACTACCTCGGCCCCTTCGGCTCGCGCAAGGCCGCCGAGAAGTCGCTGGCCGCCCTGCACGACACCTTCCCGGTCCGCCAGTGCAGCGACCGGTTCGGCCGGGTGCCGTCGCGCGCGCCGTGCGTGCTCGCCGAACTCGGCCGCTGCCTGGCCCCCTGCGACGGCAGCGTCGACGCGACGACGTACGGCTCGGTGGTCCGGCTGCTGCGCGACACCCTGCTGCGCCGACCCGACGAGGTCGTCGACGCCATCAACGTGCGGATGACGCAGCTGGCCGAGTCGGAGCGGTTCGAGGAGGCGGGGGTGCACCGCGACCGGCTGGCGGCGTTCGTCCGAGCCGCGGCGCGCACCCAGCGGCTCACCGCACTGGCCGGGTGCGCCGAGATCGTCGCCGCCCGCCGCGACGACGACTCCCGCGGCCGCTGGGAGGTGCACGTCGTGCGCCACGGCCGCCTCGTCGCCGCCGGGGTGATCCCGCCCGGCGCCGACGCCCACCAGTACGTCGCTGAGCTCCGCCTGTCCGCCGAGACCGTCACGGCCCCCGGCCCCGGGCCCGTGCCCGTCGCCTCCGCCGAGGAGTCCGAGAAGGTCCTGCGCTGGCTCGAGTCACCCGGGGTGCGCCTCGTCGAGGTGGAGGGCGAGTGGAGCTGTCCCGTCGCCGGGGCCACCCGCCACCTCGCCGTCCACGACGCCGTGGCGACGTCCCGCACGAGCCTCGTGCCCTTCGCCGAGCGTCGTTCCCTCAGCCCCGTCGCGCAGCCCGCCCGCTGAGACGGCGCGGTAGGTTCGGGCCGTGATCACCGCCATCGTCTTCGTCAAGGCCGACGTGGCCCGCATCCCCGAGGTCGCCGAGGCGATCGCCGCCCTCGACGGCATCAGCGAGGTCTACTCCGTGACCGGGCAGATCGACCTCATCGCCCTGGTCCGCGTCCGGGCCCACGAGGACGTCGCGGCCGTCGTCGCCGACCGGCTCAACAAGGTCCCCGGCGTCACCTCGACCGAGACCCACATCGCCTTCCGCGCCTACTCCCAGCACGACCTCGAGGCGGCGTTCTCCATCGGTCTGGAATGAGCTGGTCTCAGACAGCAGTGCGCGTCCCGGCAGAGTCCCGCTCGTCACGGGCCGGCCTGTCGGGCGCAGTCCACTGACGTCGACCGGGCCCGCTCCACAGCAGCGCTGCTGCGCAGCCGACGATCGCCGCGGCGGCCGCCACCGACAACACGACCGGCGGCAGATGTGCCCAGTCGAGCTCGGGGTCGACGCGACCCCGGAGCTCTTCGCTCGCGACGACACGGTGGATGCACGCGCTGTAGACCCCGGCGACCATGACCGCGGCGATCAGCGACAGTCGACCGCCTTCCCAGGGCGCCCAGCGAGTGCGGTCGAGCACGTGGCCGCACAGCGGGACGATCCCCACGACGAACGCCGAGAGGTAACGACCCTGCCAGACGACACCCTGTCGGTCGACGGTCACCACGGTGAGCGCCACGGGCACGATGACCGCCAGCAGAACGGCGACGACGATCGCGCAGCGCTCCCGCGGCGAGCCTCGCCGGACGGCGACGAGGACTGCTGTCACGACGAGGACCATGACGGTCGGGTACACCGCCAGCGGAGCCGGGACGTCACGGAACGGGAAGGCGGCAGTCAGCTGCATCACCCAGGTGAAGGACTGTCGCAGCAGGAGGACGGCCAGGTCCGCGGGCCGGCCGGCTCCTGTCTCCTCCACGGCGTACCACCGAGACACGACGACCCAGACCGCCCCCCACATCACGCCTGCGGTCCCGGCGCCGGCGGCCAGCACCAGCCCGCCGCGGTGCCGGCCCCACAGACGGCGCCAGGGCCCGGTCCCGCCGACCACCAGCACGACGAGACAGATGAGGGCCAGCCACAGCGGCCCCAGCATGCGCACGGAGCCGAGCAGAGCGACACCGGCGGCACCGGCGGCGAGGTACCAGCCGACCAGGTCCGGCCGTCGCTCGCGCGCCACGGCGAGGAGGGAACACCAGGTCAGCAGCCCAGCGGCCATCTCGAGGCCGTTGGGCGCCGGGATCGCGGTCGAGAAGGTCACCACCGGCGTCAGCGCCACGAGGAGACCCAGCCGTTCCCAGCGGCCCGGCCGCTGCGACAGGGCCACCGCCAGTGCGGCCAGGACGACTACCAGGCACAGCGCGGCTCCGACACCGCGCATGACGTAGAGGGCAGCGTCGCCCGCGAACGGTCGCGCAGCTGTGCCGACGACCGCGTAGAAGACCGGGTTGTACGGCCCCGCCGCCGTAGCGACCCGCCACCGGCCCTCGGGCGTCACCTGAGCCGGTCGGCAGTTGTCCGGACCCGGGTAGTCGAGGCTCTCGCACTGGGCTGACGCGGCCCTGACTATGTCAGCGGGGATGTCGACGTAGAGGCCTCGACCGTCTACGGCGGGCTGGTCGAGCAGCCACTGCCCGCTCGCGACACCCGCAGCGCGGTAGACGTGGTCGAACTCGTCGCTGGCCCGGAACGGCGGCACAGCGAGGATCCACACGGACTGGACGACGGCCAGGGCGATTCCGAACAGGATGACCCGTCGTCTGGTGGAGCTCACGACCCAGAACGCTAGGCGGGGGATGCTCCCTCTCGGCGTGTTCGCACCCGCTCTCCTCCGATCGGTCACGGCTACGTGGCCCGGTCGGGTGGTCGGGCACCGCGAACGGGCCCGTCGGGCACCTGCGCGGTCGCGCCGGGCTGTCCTCAGGCCGAGCTGGCCGCGACCCAGCGCTCGAGGGCAGCCGCGGCGGCCCCGGAGTCGACGGACTCGGCGGCACGGGCGATGCCCGCGGCGAGGGAGTCGTCGACGGGCTCGCCCGGGGAGTCGTAGACCGCGAGCGCGGCCCCGGCGTTCAGCAGTACGGCGTCCCGCACGGGACCGGACTCGCCGGCGAGCAGGCGGCGTACGACGTCGGCGTTGTGGTCGGGTCCGCCGCCGCGCAGGTCGTCGGGTGTGGCCGGCGCGATGCCGTGGGCCCGCG
Source organism: Nocardioides flavescens (assembly GCF_009823805.1). Classification (GTDB taxonomy): domain Bacteria; phylum Actinomycetota; class Actinomycetes; order Propionibacteriales; family Nocardioidaceae; genus Nocardioides; species Nocardioides flavescens. The sequence goes on from NZ_WUEK01000019.1 coordinate 10,105, forward strand.
GGTCCACGGTCGCGGTGCTGACCTGCCCGTCGTGGACGACGTGGAGCGTCGAGGTCGTGGTGGTGGTCAGCTCGTCCAGTCCGTCGTCGCCGGTGAACACCCAGGCGTCGGCACCGCGGGCCGCCAGGACGCCGGCGAGGACGGGAGCCATGCGCGGGTCGGCCACGCCGATCGCGTTGGCCGCCGGCCGTGCCGGGTTGGCGAGGGGCCCGAGGAAGTTGAACGTCGTACCGATGCCGAGCTCGCGCCGCGGCACCGCGGTGTGGCGCATCGCCGGGTTGAAGGCGGCCGCGAACAGGAAGGTGATGCCGGCCTCGTCCGCGATCGCCGCGACACGGTCGGCCGGGAGGTCGAGGCGGACGCCGAGCCGCTCCAGCACGTCGGCTGAGCCCGACTGCGAGGAGGCCGACCGGTTGCCGTGCTTGACCACCCGGGCCCCGGCGCCCGCGGCCACGATGGCCGACATCGTGGAGATGTTGACGCTCATGGAGCGGTCGCCCCCGGTGCCGACGACGTCGAGCAGCCGCCCGGGCACCGAGATCGGCGTCGCGGCCGCGTGCATCGCCGCGACCAGGCCGGACACCTCCTCGACGGTCTCGCCCTTGGCGCGCAGCGCGACGGCGAACCCGGCGATCTGGGCCGGGGTGGCCTCGCCGGAGAGGATCTCCCCCATCGCCCAGGAGGCCTGGGCCTGGCTGAGGTCGGCGCCGGAGACGAGCGACCCGAGCACCTCGGCCCAGGTCGGTGCCGGGGTCGACGCAGCCGTCGACGCAGCAGTCGACACGGTCAGGAGGTGGTCGAGGGCACGCGCGGGCGCAGCAGACCCAGCACGGTCTCGGCGAGCTGGATCGGGTCGATCGGGTGCGGCACCGCCGCGTCGGCCCGCGACCACGTCGCGAGCCAGGCGTCCTGCGGCCGTCCGGTGAGCACCAGCAGCGGCGGGCACCGGTAGATCTCGTCCTTGAGCTGCTTGGCGATCCCCATGCCGCCGGCGGGCACCGCCTCGCCGTCGAGGATCGCGAGGTCCACGGTGCCGGCGTCCATGTTGGAGATCACGACCGGCTCGGTCGCGACCTCGACGTACTCCAGCTCGGGCAGGTCGGGATGGATCCGGCGCCCCAGGGCGAGGATGACCTGCTGGCGGGTGTTGACGTCGTCGGAGTAGACGAGCACCCGCAGGTTCTTGTCGGCCACGGCCGCGAGCCTACCCGGGCAGGGCCGCGCTCAGCGCCCGGCCCGCTCCCGGGCCTCGACGAGGTCGAGGCGGCGGTCCTCGCGCTTCGCCTCCTTCATCGAGGCGCGGACCCACTGCGCGAACAGCACGCCGAAGAAGGCCAGCGCCACCAGGTCGCCCGAGCCCCACAGGATGCCGCCGGCCAGGTGCTGGTCGGCCATCGCGTCCGGCAACCAGGAGTACGCCGGGTCGCGGCGCAGCGCGAGGTAGTGCTCGGCCCCGATCAGGGTGTCCTGACCCATGATCGTGACGCCGAGGAAGGCGTGGAAGGGCAGCGTCAGCACCACCATCAGCATCCGCGCCGGGTAGCCGACCCGCCCGGGCACCGGGTCGATGCCCACGAGCGGCCAGAAGAACAGGGCGCCGACGGTGACGAGGTGCACGTGCATGAGCTCGTGCAGCCACGGGCTGGCGAGCGTGGCGTCGTACCACCCCGTGAAGTAGAGCGCCCACGGCGAGATGACGTAGAGCGCGAAGACCAGCGGCGCGAAGGTCAGGACCCGCGCGAACCGCGAGTGGAGCACGGCCAGCAGCCAGCGCCGGGGCGTGGCCGGCAGGGTCCGCAGGGCCAGCGTGACGGGCGCGCCCAGCGCGAGGGCGAGCGGCACGAGCATCGACAGCACCATGTGCTGGACCATGTGGACGCTGACCAGGGTGGTGTCGTACGCCGCCAGCCCGGAGCTGGTGGCGTAGAAGAACGAGCCCATCCCGACGCCGACGAAGGCCACCGTGCGGCCCACGGGCCACCGGTCCCCGCGCCGGCGCAGCGACTGCACGCCGAGCAGGTAGAGGCCCGCCGCCCAGACCGTCACGACCAGCGGGAGGGGTGCCAGCTGCCACCCCGTCACGAGGCTGCTGAGGTCGAAGGGCGGCACCCCCCGATGGTAGGTCGCGGCACACACCGCCCCGAGGTCGCACCTGAGAGGACCCCGAGACATAATGAAGAAGTGGCGACTGCAACGACTGTCCCGGCCTCGCGCCTGCACGGACACCATGACCGTCCGAGCATGGTCTCCGTCGGGACCATCATCTGGCTCTCCAGTGAGCTGATGTTCTTCGCGGCGCTGTTCGCCGCCTACTTCACGATCCGCTCCGTCAGCACCGACCTGTGGACGCAGAGCACCGAGGTGCTCGACGTCCCCTTCGCCGCGGTGAACACCACGATCCTGGTCGCCTCGTCGCTGACCTGCCAGATGGGTGTCTTCGCCGCCGAGCGCGGTCGCGTCGGCCGGGCCGGCTCCCTGCTCGCGTTCAAGGCCTGGGGCCTGCGCGAGTGGTTCTTCCTGACTTACGTGATGGGCGCGATCTTCATCGCCGGCCAGGTCACGGAGTACACCACCCTGGTCCAGGAGGGTGTCACCCTGTCGAGCTCGGCCTACGGCTCGATGTTCTACCTCACCACCGGTTTCCACGGCATCCACGTCACGGGCGGGCTGCTCGCCTTCCTGCTCGTGCTGGGTCGCACCTACGTGGCCAGGCGGTTCACCCACGAACAGGCGGTCTCCGCCATCGTCGTGTCGTACTACTGGCACTTCGTCGACGTGGTGTGGATCGGTCTGTTCGCCACCATCTACCTCATCCAGTGACAACCGCGAGGACCTCAGTGCGCTTCCTGAACCGCTCCGTCGGTCGGCTCTCCCGCCACCGCCGCCGCCCGCTCGCTGGGCTCGTGCTCCTCCTGCTCGGGCTCCTGCTCACCGGCGGTCTGTACTCCGCGTTCGCTCCTGCCACGGCCAGCACCGCCTCCGACAACGAGGAGCTCGTCGCCGAGGGCCGCGAGCTCTTCCTCGTCGGCTGCGCCTTCTGCCACGGCCAGAACGGCGAGGGCGTCTCGACCGTCAACGGCAACTGGCTCGGCCCCACCCTGGCCGGCGTCGGCGCCGCCGCGGTCGACTTCCAGGTCGGCACCGGCCGCATGCCGATGGCCCAGCCCGGTGCGCAGAACCCCACCAAGCCGATCTCCTACGACCAGGGCGAGATCGACGCGCTCGCGGCGTACGTCGCGAGCCTGGCCCCGGGCCCGGCCGTGCCGGACCCGAGCGACTACAGCCTCGCCGGCCTGTCCTCCGACGAGCGCGAGGAGGCCATCGCCCGCGGTGGCCAGATCTTCCTCACCAACTGCACCGCGTGCCACAACTACGCCGGCAAGGGCGGCGCGATGCCGCGCGGCGGCTACGCCCCCAACCTGAGCGACACCTCGGCCAAGCACATCTACGAGGCGCTGCTCACCGGCCCGGGCCAGATGGACAGCTTCTCCAACGGCAACCTCTCGCCCGAGGAGAAGCGCGACGTCATCGCCTACCTCTACTCGCTGCGTGAGCAGCCCGCTTACGGCGGCTTCACCTTCGGCAGCCTCGGCCCCGTCGGCGAGGGCCTGCTCGCCTGGGTGATCGGTGTCGGCGCCCTGGTCGCCATCGCGACCTGGATCGCGGCCCACACCGCCCGCTCGAACAAGAAGAAGGGAGCGGCCGCATGAGCGACCAGCACGGTTCCGACCCGCACGGTTCGTCCGACGACCTCCCCGAGAAGTACGCCGGGCACGAGGGCGAGATGCAGGCCGCGGACGAGCCCATCCGCAACCCTGGGCTCCCCGAGCACACCTGGCGCCCCACCGACGTCGACCCCAAGGCCGAGCGTCGCGCCGAGCGTCAGGTGGCGGGCATCTTCGGTCTCGCCGCCGTGTGCGCGGTCCTGTTCGTCGTGTCGTACTTCGTGTTCAGCATCGGCGGCAGCCCTGAGGCGCAGGTCAGCCAGATCGGCAACCTCGGTGCCTCCAACGTCGCCCTCGGCGGCACGCTGGGCCTCGCCCTGCTGCTGATCGGCGTCGGGCTCATCCAGTGGGCCCGCAAGCTCATGTCGGACCACGAGATGGTCGAGATGCGCCACCCGGCGCGCTCCTCCGACGAGGACCGCGAGGTCACCCTCAAGGCGCTCAACGACGGTCTCGAGGAGTCCGGCATCGCCCGCCGCCCCCTGGTCCGCAACTCGCTGCTCGGCGCGGTCACCGTGCTTCTGGCCCCGGCCGTGGTGCTCCTGCGCGACCTCGGCCCGACGCCCAACCAGGTGGCCGAAGATGCCGACTACCCCGGCGCCGGTCTCGAGAAGACGGTGTGGGAGAAGGGCATGCGCGTCGTGCGCGACGTGGTCGGCACCCCGATCCGTCCCGGTGACATGGAGATCGGCGACCTCTTCAACGCCGAGCCCGAGCTCGTCTTCGCCGTCGACGAGGAGGGCGAGCCCATCCTCGAGGGCGAGTCGCTGCTGATCGCCAAGTCGAAGGCCGCGGTCGTCCTGATCCGGATGGACCCCGACGAGAACAAGCCCGCCCCTGGCCGTGAGAACTGGGCCATCGACGGGATCCTGTGCTACTCCAAGATCTGCACCCACGTCGGGTGCCCGATCTCCCTGAACGAGCGCAAGACCCACCACCTGCTCTGCCCGTGCCACCAGTCGACGTTCGACCTGGCCGACGCAGCGAAGGTCGTCTTCGGTCCGGCCGCCCGTCCTCTCCCGCAGCTGCCGCTGGCGGTCGACTCCGAGGGGTACCTCGTAGCCCAGAGCGACTTCCGCGAGCCGGTCGGTCCCAGCTTCTGGGAGCGCGACTCCCAGGCCAGCACGACTGAGTGATTGAAGGCGTCATGAGCATCGACACCAGCAAGGTCGCCACCTCGAACTCCAGCGCGGCCCTCGCAGACAAGCCCAACCGGGTCGGCGCGGCCGCCAACTGGGCCGACGAGCGGCTCGGCCTCGCGAGCCTCGCCAAGAAGAACCTGCGCAAGGTCTTCCCCGACCACTGGTCCTTCATGCTGGGCGAGATCGCCCTGTGGAGCTTCGTGGTCCTGCTGCTCTCGGGCGTGTTCCTCACGCTCTGGTACGACCCGACGATGGCCGAGGTCCACTACGAGGGCAGCTACGCCCAGTTGCGCGGCATCGAGATGTCGGGTGCCTACGCCTCGGCGCTGCACCTGAGCTTCGACGTCCGCGGTGGTCTGCTCATGCGGCAGATGCACCACTGGGCGGCGATGCTGTTCATCGCCTCGATGATGATCCACCTGCTCCGGGTGTTCTTCACCGGTGCGCACCGCAAGCCGCGTGAGATGAACTGGGTCATCGGCTGCCTGCTGCTGATCCTCGGCACGCTCGAGGGCTTCACCGGCTACTCGCTGCCCGACGACCTGCTCTCCGGCACCGGCATCCGCGCCGCAGACGGCTTCATGAAGGCCTCGCCGGTCATCGGCTCCTACATGTCGTTCTTCCTCTTCGGCGGCGAGTTCCCGGGCACGCACATCATCCCGCGCCTCTACGTCGTGCACATCCTGCTGATCCCGGGTCTGCTGCTGGCCCTGATCACGGCCCACATGCTGCTGCTCGTCTACCACAAGCACACCCAGTGGGCCGGCCCCGGCCGCACCGAGCAGAACGTCGTCGGCTTCCCGATGCTGCCCGTCTACGCCGCCAAGGCCGGTGGGTTCTTCTTCATCGTCTTCGGCGTCTGCGCCCTCATGGGTGGTCTGTTCACCATCAACGGCGTGTGGCTCTACGGCCCCTACGACCCGTCGAAGGTGACCGCCGGCTCCCAGCCCGACTGGTACATGGGCTGGCCCGACGGCGCGCTGCGCATCATGCCCGGCATCGAGACCCACATCTTCGGTCACACGATCTCGTGGAACGTCATGCTCCCGATCCTCGTGCTGCCGATCGTGATGTTCCTGGTGCTCATGGTCCTGCCCTTCATCGAGGCCTGGATCACCGGCGACAAGCGCGACCACCACATCCTGCAGCGCCCGCGCAACGCTCCGACGCGCACGGCGTTCATGGTCGCCCTGATGACGATGTACGGCCTGTTCTGGGCGGCCGGCGGCAACGACATCATCGCCATCAAGCTGCACCTCTCGATCAACCAGATCACCTATTTCATGCGGGTGGCCGTGTTCGTCGGGCCGGTGATCGCGTTCATCATCACCAAGCGCTGGTGCATCTCGCTGCAGCGCAAGGACCAGGAGGACCTGCTCCACGGCTACGAGACGGGCATCATCATGCGCTCGCCGGAGGGTGGCTACTCCGAGCGTCACCTGCCCCTCTCCCCCGACCGTGCCTACGTCCTCGCGGCCCAGGACCGCGACCCCGACGTGATCGCGGAGCTCGAGGCCGGTCCGTCCGGTCCCGACGGCAACGGCGTCGAGCCGAAGACCGGCATCGCCGGCAAGCTCGAGGGCGTGCGGCAGCGACTGCGTCTGGCGATGTACGCCGACAACGTGCAGAAGCCGACCCGCGAGGAGCTCGAGGCGGCACACCACCACGCCGAGCACGAGCACGAGCTCCAGGCGGGCGCCGAGGGCCACGCGGCCGACGGTCACCAGTTCGACGGTCACCACTCCGTCGAGGACGACCGGCTCCGCGCGGACGACTGAGCCGCGACCGCAGCATCGAGAGGCCCGCTCCCCCACGGGGAGCGGGCCTCTGGTCATTTCACCCCTGCGGGTCATCAGGAACGACCTGCTGGTGCCGATAGAAGAGGGAACAGGCCGCTCCCGACTCCGGGACCCGGCCCACCTCGGCCCCAGGAGCACCCCCGTGATCTCACTGACCTACGTCAGCACCGCCGACCCGTCGCTCACCAGCGAGCACCTCCTCGAGCTGCTCCGCAGCTGGCGGCCGGTCAACGCCAGCCACGACCTCACCGGGATGCTGCTCTACAGCGAGGGCAACGTCATCCAGACCCTCGAGGGCCCCGAGGACTCGGTGGACACGATGTACGACACGATCGCCGCCGACGGCCGCCACCACGGCGTCATCGTGCTGCACCGTGAGGAGGTCGCGGAGCGGGCCTTCCCGGACTGGTCGATGGGCTTCGGCCGCTACGACCAGGCCGCCGGCATCGACGTCGACGGCGTCAACGGCTTCCTGCGGGAGTCGACCGAGGACCCGCAGTCCGGCTCGGCGCTGCGACTGCTGGAGATCTTCCGCAGCACGATGCGCTGAGAGCGGGAGACGACGCGAGCGCCGCCCCCGGAGGGAAGCGGCGCTCGCGTGGATCAGGCCGGGGTCAGAGAGCCGAGCCGGCCTTGTAGTCACGCCAGGAGACGTTCCAGTCGTCGTAGCCGTTGCCGGGCTCGATCGACCGGTCGGTGCCGGTGTAGTCGACGACATCACCGCGCTTGGTCATGTGGTAGAGCCAGTCGGCGTCCTCGGTGCTCATCCCCGTGCACCCGTGGGAGACGTTGGCGTGACCCTGCGAGGCGACGCTCCACGGCGCGGCGTGGATGAACTCGCCGGAGTAGGTCAGCCGCATCGCCCACTTCACGCCGGCGATGTTGTAGGCGTCGGCGCCGGTGATCCCGACGGTCTCGGAGTTCATGTCCTTGGACTCGAACTTCTCGATGATGACCTTGACCCCCGAGCGGGTCGTGAACTTCGGCTGCTCCCCCGTCGTGATCGGGATGGTGCGCAGCAGCTGGCCGTTGGACGTCACCTTCATCTGGTCGGTCTTCATGTTGACCTCGTAGATGTTGGCGTCCCCGACCTCGAAGCTGACGTCGCGGCTCTCCTGGCCGTAGACGCCGTCGCCGGCGTCCACGCCGTTGACGTCGACGTCGACGTCGACGGTCGTCCCGGCCTGCCAGTACGTCTTGGGTCGGTAGTGCGCCTCGGTGTCGCTGATCCAGCGCCAGGAGCCGATCTGCTGGGGCGAGGAGGTGACGTGCATGCGCTTCTCGAAGGCCGCCTTGTCGGTGACAGGCAGGTCGAAGGTGACGATGACGGGCATGCCGACCCCGACCGTCTCACCCGGCAGCGGGGCCACCGACGGGTAGGTCTGCTCGTCGAGGCTGAGGGCCTGGGTCGTGAACTTCTGACGGCGGGTCACGGTCTCGCCGTCCGGGTCCTCGAGGCTGGAGCGCACGGTGTACGTCGTGCCGGGCTCCAGGAGGTCGCCGGCCTTCCAGCCGCTGCCGTCGCCCGCCAGCTCGCCGTCGAGCGTGCCGACGTCGCCGGAGCCGGACACGGAGACCGCCTGCAGAGTGCCGTCCTTCGCCGTCACGGTCAGCTCGGTGTCGACCGGCACGTCCGTGGCGTTGCGCTCGACGTTGACGTCGACGTCCGCGTTGGGGCCATCGGTGGTGTCGTCGCCCGACGACGCACCGTTGCTGGACTCCGAGCCCGACGACAGCCCCGCCGTCTCCTGAGCGGACCCGCCCCCGGCGATGTCGGGACCGTTGTCACACGCCGTGAGCACGGAGGCACCGAGCAGCAGGGCGGAGAGGGCCACGAGACCACGCAGGCGGTGCGCAGGGCGGCGCTGGGACATGCACGACTCCGAGAGGTCAAGGGGGGTCACGGCCGAGCGGCCACGACGCTTCGATGGTACGTCGCCAGCCGACGACGAGCGGAAAGCACACACGTCCCTACGACGCACGACACGGCCCCGGAGTTGCCTCCGGGGCCGTGCGAAGTGCGGAGGGTGCCGTGGAGCGACACCGGCTCGTGTCAGTGAGCGTGCTCGCCGCGGTAGTACTCGTAGATGAAGCCGCACAGCGCGACCGCGCCGAGGACGGCCCCGATGATGAAGAGCCACCACGCGGCCATCGCCACGCCGAAGACGATGACGCCCAGCGTGGAGGCGGTCCACAGCGGCCACCAGGAGTACGGCGGGAAGAAGCCGAGCTCGCCGGCCCCGTCCGCGATCTCGGCGTCCTTGCGGTCCTCGGGTCGCGGGTCCATCTTCTTGGCGTGGAAGCCGAGGTAGATGGTGACCATGAGGGTCAGCAGCGTCGTCATGACCAGCGCAGAGGTGCCGGTCCAGTCGCCCCCGTTGTTGCTGGCCGAGGTGACCAGCCAGTACGCCGGGGTGACGAGCACCAGGAAGATGGTGCAGCCCCCGAAGATCCAGGCCTCGGACTTCATCGCTGACCACCCTCCTCGGTGGTGTCACCGTCGAGACGCTCCTGGACGACCTGCTCGCGGCCCTCCATGTCGGGTGCGTCGGCGAACATCCCGTTGGCGGCAGCGGCGTTCTGCTCCATCTCGAGCGCTGCGATCTCCGGGTGGTGGAGGTCGAAGGCGGGCGACTCGGAGCGGATGCGCGGCAGCGTCACGAAGTTGTGGCGCGGCGGCGGGCACGAGGTGGCCCACTCCAGCGAGCGGCCCCAGCCCCACGGGTCGTCGACCTCGACGAGCGGCCCCTTGCGCGAGATCCACACGTTGTAGAGGAACGGCAGCGTCGAGGCACCGAGGAGGAACGCACCCACGGTCGAGACCTGGTTGAGCACGGTGAAGCCGTCGTCGGGCAGGTAGTCGGCGTAGCGGCGCGGCATGCCCTCGACACCCAGCCAGTGCTGGACAAGGAAGGTGGTGTGGAAGCCGACGAAGAGCAGCCAGAAGTGGACCTTGCCGAGGCGCTCGTCGAGCATCCGGCCGGTCATCTTGGGCCACCAGAAGTAGAACCCGGCGAACATCGCGAACACCACGGTGCCGAAGACGACGTAGTGGAAGTGCGCCACCACGAAGTAGGAGTCCGACACGTGGAAGTCGAGCGGCGGGCTCGCGAGGATGATGCCGGTGAGACCACCGAAGAGGAAGGTCGTCAAGAAGCCGACCGACCACAGCATCGGGTTGTCGAAGGCGAGCGAGCCGCCCCACATCGTGCCGATCCAGTTGAAGAACTTCACGCCGGTCGGGACCGCGATCAAGAACGTCATGCCGGAGAAGAACGGCAGGTCGACGGCGCCGGTCACGAACATGTGGTGGGCCCACACCGCGACCGAGAGGATCGCGATGCCGAGGGTCGCGCCGACCAGGCCGACGTAGCCGAAGATCGGCTTGCGGCTGAAGACCGGGAGGATCTCGGTCACGATGCCGAAGAACGGCAGCGCGATGATGTAGACCTCGGGGTGGCCGAAGAACCAGAACAGATGCTGCCACAAGATGGCGCCACCGTGGACCGCGTCGAAGACGTGGGCCCCGAACTGGCGGTCGGCCTCGAGCATCAGCAGCGCGCCGGCGAGCACGGGGAACGCGATGAGCACCAGCAGGCTGGTGACCAGGGTGTTCCACACGAACATCGGCAGGCGGAACATCGTCATGCCGGGCGCGCGCATGCAGATGATCGTGGTGATGAAGTTGACCGCGCCGAGGATGGTGCCGAGACCGGCCATCCACAGACCCATGATCCACAGGTCACCGCCGACGCCGGGCGAGCGCACCGCGTCGGAGAGCGGGGTGTAGGCGAACCAGCCGAAGTCGGCCGCGCCGGTCGGGGTGAGGAACCCGGAGGCGGCGATGAGGCCGCCGAACAGGAACAGCCAGTAGCTGAACATGTTCAGTCGCGGGAACGCCACGTCGGGCGCGCCGATCTGCAGCGGCATGATCACGTTGGCGAAGCCGAAGAACAGCGGCGTCGCGAACAGCAGCAGCATGATCGTGCCGTGCATGGTGAAGAGCTGGTTGTAGAGCTCGTCGTTGACGACCTGCTGGCCCGGGTAGGCCAGCTCGGAGCGGATCAGCATGGCCATCAGGCCGCCGATCATGAACCAGCCGAACGACGTGCCGAGGTAGAGCTTGCCGATCAGCTTGTGATCGGTGGTCGTCATGACGCGGACGAGCTGCTGTCCCAGCTGACGTCGCGGCGCGACGACGGTGCTGGGGTGTGACGCGGTGGCGGTCACTCGGTGCCTCCAGATTCAGAACCCTCGTCGAGACCGTCCACCGTGCGCGCCTCGTCGCCGCCGATGAGCGGCTTCTCGGACGTCTGGCCGGCGGCCTCCAGCTGGGCGACGTGCTCGTCGTACTCCGCCTGCGTCACGACCTTGACCGTGAACAGCATGCGCGAGTGGTAGACGCCGCAGAGCTCGTAGCACTTGCCCTTGAACGTGCCGGTGCGGGTCGGGGTGATCACGTAGTGGTTCACCCGCCCGGGGATGACGTCCATCTTCAGCAGGAACGACGGCACACCGAAGTCGTGGATGACGTCGGGGCTGCGCAGGTTGAAGCGGGTCGTCTTGTCGACCGGGAGCCAGAGCTCCGGGATGTAGGAGCCGGTGCCGCCCTCGTAGGCGTACTCCTGGTAGGGGTACTCGTCGTCCTGGCGGTCGTCGTCGGCCGCCGGGTCCATCTCGCCGAGCCCGTAGTTGAAGGTCCACGACCACTGCTGGCCGGTGACCTCGATGATGTTGTCGGGCGTGCCGTCGTCCTCGAGCACGGCGTTCTGCGTGCGCACGGTGTGGGCGAAGAACACGATGACCATCACGACCGGCGCGATGGTGTAGAAGATCTCCAGCGGCAGGTTGTAGCGCGTCTGCACCGGGATCTCGTCGTCGCTGCGGCGACGGAAGCGGATGACCGCGTAGAAGATCAGACCCCACACGATGACACCGGTGGCCAGCGCCGCGATCCAGGCGCCCTGCCACAGGTTCAGCGTGTGCTCGCCTTGCGCCGACGCCGGGTCGGGCATCGCGAGACGCTTGCCCTCCTCGGAGCAGCCGCTCAGCAGCAGGACCGCTCCCACCAGCGGGACAGCCCAACGCGCACTGCGTTGCAGACCCACGAACAGCCCCTCTCGACCAGTACTCAGAACATCCCTGAGCCTAGACCAACAACACGCTGAGAGAGCCCTCGGGGCCCGGTCCCGCCCCCGTGGCCCCTGCCACGACAGGCTGCATCTCCCTGGACAGGTTCTGGATAGGTTCGGGACGTGTACCTGGACACCGCGTCGTCGGAGCCGCTGCACCCCGCGGCGCGCGAGGTGCTGCTGGCCTCACTCGAGCACGGGTACGCCGATCCGAGGCGTCTGCACGGCCCCGCGCGCACGGCCCGGCTGCTGCTCGACAACGCCCGCGAAGCGACGGCCGAGGCGCTGGGCGTGCGTCGCGACGAGGTGTCGTTCACCTCGTCCGGCACCGACGCCGTGCACCGCGGCCTGCTGGGCCTGACGCGCCCGGGGCAGGTGGTGGCGCACAGCGCGGTGGAGCACTCCGCGGTCCTGCACGCCCTCGCCTGGCGCCCCGACCTCACCGCGCGCTCCGCGCCGGTCGACCGCCTCGGCCGGGTCGAGGTGGGGGCGCTCGCCGGGGCCGACGTCGTCGCGCTGCAGGCGGCCAACCACGAGGTCGGCACGGTGCAGCCGGTCGCGGCGGCGGCCGAGCTCGGCGCGCCGGTCTTCGTCGACGCGTGCGCGGCCATGGGGCGGCTGCCGCTGCCCGAGGGCTGGACCACGGCCGCCGGCTCGGCCCACAAGTGGGGAGGCCCCGCCGGGGTCGGCGTGCTCCTGGTCCGCGCCGGGGCGGGCCGGGCGCGCTGGCGCTCGCCGTTCCCGGCCGACGACCGCGTCGACGAGCGCGTCGGCGGGTTCGAGAACGTCGCCGGCGCACTGGCCGCGGCCGCCGCCCTCCAGGCCGTCGTCGCCGAGCGCGACGAGACGACGGCTCGCCAGCGTGCGCTCGTCGACCTGGTGCGCGAGCGGGTCGCCCGCATCCCTGACACCGAGGTCGTGGGCGATGCCGACGACCGGCTCCCCCACCTCGTGACGTTCTCGTTCCTCTACGTCGACGGCGAGGCGATCGTCGACGCGCTCAACCGGCGCGGCTTCGAGGTCGCGAGCGGCTCGGCGTGCACCGCCTCGACCCTGGAGCCGAGCCACGTGCTCGCCGCGATGGGTGCCCTGACCCACGGCAACGTGCGGCTCTCGCTCACCCGCGACGCCGACGAGGCGCAGGTGAGGGCCCTGTGCGAGGTGCTGCCCGAGGTCGTGGCCGAGCTGCGGGCCGAGGTGGGCGGACTGTGACCGGCGCCGAGCTGGAGCTCGACTGCCGGGCCATGCTCTGCCCGCGGCCGATCATCGAGCTGGCCCGGCACGTCGGTGACGTGGCGGTCGGCGCGGTCGTCGCCGTGGTGGCCACCGACGCCGCCGCGCGCCACGACGTGCCGGCGTGGTGCCGGATGCGGGGGCACACCTACCTCGGCGAGGACCTCGCCGAGGACGGCGCGCCGCGCTACCTGGTGCGGCGCGACGCCTAGGGAAGTGCTGATCAATGGGGGTGGATGTCAGCGTCGTCCCGGTGCGTGCACGAGTGGTGCCGCCGAGGGAGCCGTGCCGGAGGCACGGCGACCGAGGAGAAGCCGCTCGGGTGCGTGCTGGGGCGGCGCTGACGCCGCCCCTTGCCATTGACCAGCGCTTCCCTAGCCCCCGGCACGCCCGGGGACCGACCGGTCTCAGACGAGGTCGCGCAGGTGCGGACGCACCGCGTCGGCCGACTCCACGCCGTACGACGCCTCGAGGCGGCCGAGGAAGTGCGCGGCGGTGAAGGAGTAGTCCTGCGGGCCGACGGTCTCGACGACGTAGGCCGCGAGCACGCACCCGACCTCGGCGGCGTGGTCGAGCGACAGGCCCCAGGCCAGCGCGGCGAGGAAGCCCGCGCGGAAGGCGTCGCCGACCCCGGTCGGCTCGAGCGCCGCGACGTCGGCGGCCGCCGAGCGCACGATTGTCTCCTCGCCTTGGCGCAGCACGCGCACGCCGTCGGCGCCGAGCGTGGTGACCTGGATGCCGACCCGGTCGAGGATCTCCTCCCCCGACCAGCCGGTCTTCTGCTCGATCATGGCCGACTCGTACTCGTTGCTGAAGAGGAACGCCGCCCCGTCGACCAGGCTGCGGATCAGCTCGCCGTCGCCGAAGGCCAGCTGCTGGCTCGGGTCGGCGATGAACGGGTAGCCGCGCTGACGGCACTCGTCGGTGTGGCGGCGCATGCCGTCGGGGTCGTCGGCGCCGATGAGGACGTAGGACGGCGTGCCGACGCGGCTCACGATCGGCGCGAGCTCGACCAGGCGGGCCTCGCTCATGGCGCCGGGGTAGAACGACGCGAACTGCGCGCCGGTGGTGTCGGTGGTGCAGACGAAGCGCGCGGTGTGGCGCGAGTCGGAGATGCGCACGTGGTCGCAGTCGACGCCGTGGCGCTCGAGCCAGGAGCGGTAGTCGGCGAAGTCCTCGCCGGCCGCGCCCACCAGGACGGGGCGCAGGCCGAGGCGGCCCAGGCCGAAGCACATGTTGGCCGCGACGCCGCCGCGGCGGATCTCGAGGTCGTCGACGAGGAACGAGACCGACAGCTTGTGCAGCTGCTCGACGACCAGGGAGTCCTCGAAGCGGCCACCGAAGCTCATCAGGTGGTCGGTGGCGATGGAGCCGGCGATCAGCAGCGGTCCGGGGGCAGCGGTCTCTGACGCGGTGGTCGCGGTGTCTGGCACGTGGCGCAACGATAGGCGCGCGAAGCTACTCACGCGTAGTCGTGGGACTACCCGACGGTAGTCACTAGCGTCGATCTCGTGACCGCCTACCACGACCTCGACACCCCGCAGACGATGCAGGACGACGCCCAGGCGGCGGCGCTGCTCGTCGGTCGCAGCCTGGCCGGCTCGCTGCCCCGCGAAGGCCGCGCCGACCTGTACTCGGCGTACGCCCAGGACCTGCCCAAGCAGCGGATCGAGGTCTCCGAGGCCGCTCAGCGGCTGGCCTCGGCGCTGGGTCTCAGCCTCGACTGAGGACTCCACGACGCGCGAAGGCCCCCGCCCTGTCGGGCGGGGGCCTTCGTCGTGGTGCTGGGTGTGGTGCCGGGCGCCGGTCGGGTGACGACCGCATCGCACCCGGTCTCGACACGCTGGTGCCGAGCTCGTTCCTCGCTCAGCCGGCTCGCTCGACCACCATGATCCGATCTCGCGCTCGTACCTCGCGCGAGATCGGATCAGTGGAAGCTGTCGCCGCAGGCGCAGGAGCCGGTGGCGTTGGGGTTGTCGATGGTGAAGCCCTGCTTCTCGATGGTGTCGACGAAGTCGATCATGGCGCCGTTGAGGTAGGGCACGCTCATCCGGTCGACGACCACGGAGACGCCGTCGAAGTCGGTGACCACGTCACCGTCGAGGGTGCGCTCGTCGAAGAAGAGCTGGTAGCGCAGGCCCGAGCAGCCACCCGGCTGCACGGAGATGCGCAGGGCGAGATCGGTGCGACCCTCCTGCTCGAGGAGGCTCTTGACCTTGGCGGAGGCCACGTCGCTGAGGTTGATGCTGTCGGCGCGGCGCTCGGTCTCGACCTGGGTCTCAAGCTGCTCGGTCATGTCGTGTGTCTCCCGAAGCTGTAGGTGCGGTGTCGTGGTGTCGACAGTGCAACTGTCTCACAGTCGTGGTTGTTCCGCGGGGCCGCGACCAGCCCCCGACCTCGACCGCGCGCCTCACCGGCTCCAGGTGCGGGCGGTGCGGGTCGCGAGGTCCGCGAGCGCCCCGGCGGGGTCGGCGAAGGCCCGCTCCTCCCCCACCAGGTCGACGACGGCGTACGCCGACTCGATGCCGAGCGCGCGCATCTCGCGCGACCCGACGAGCACCTGACCGGCCAGCAGGACGCACGGACGCACGGCGGCCTCGGCGATCCCGGCGACCCCGTGCGGCACCTTGCCCGCCCGGCTCGAGAAGTCGAACGCGCCCTCGCCCGTGACGACCAGGTCGGCGGCGCGGGCCCGCTCGGCGAGCCCCACGGCCTCGGCGACCAGCCCGATCCCGGGCTCGCGGGTGGCGCCCAGCGCCATCAGGGCGAAGCCCAGGCCGCCGGCGGCGCCGGCGCCCGGCTCGAGGGACAGGCGTCGGTCGACGGCGGTGGCGTACGCCTCCAGCAGTGCGTCGAGCGGGGCGATGCGGTCCTCGCTGACGCCCTTCTGCGGCCCGAACGTCTTCAGCGCGCCGAAGAGCCCGGTCAGCGGGTTGTCGACGTCGGAGGCGGCGACCAGGCGCGCCCCGCCGACGCGCTCGCGGGCCGCGGACACGTCCACCTCGGTGACCCCGTCGAGTCGGGCGACGCCGCCGTCGAGCGGCGCGTCGGCCACGGCCCCGAGCGCCGCGAGCAGCCCGGCCCCGCCGTCGCTCGTGCCGCTGCCGCCCAGGCCCACGACGACCGTGCTCGCCCCGGCGTCCACGGCGGTCGCGACGAGCTCGCCCACGCCGTACGACGACGCGGTCTCGGGTCGCTCACCGCCGGTGAGGTGGAGACCGCAGGCCTGGGCGCTCTCGACGTACGCCGTCGCGCCGTCGGGACCCGCCAGCAGCACCGTGGCCGGGGTGGGCTCCCCGTGCGGCCCGCGCACGGTCACCGCGACCAGCTCGCCGCCGAGGGCCTCGTGCAGGACCGCCACGAATCCGGGCCCGCCGTCCGACATGGGCGCGAGGTCGAGCTCGTCGCCCGGCGCCTGTTGGCGCCAGCCCGCGGCGATCGCCTCGGCCGCCTCGACCGCGCTGAGCGTGCCGGCGAACTTGTCCGGAGCCACCAGAACCCGCATGGGCCCATCCTGGCCGACGGCGCGGCGCCCTCGCTGTCCGCCCGCACGAGACCTCGCGCGCCGCCCCTACCGTGGCGGGGTGAGCGCCTGGACCATCCGGCCGATGCGGCTCGACGACGCGGTGGCGGCGGAGCGGCTGAGCGACGAGAGCTTCCACGAGCTCGACCTGCGGACGACGCCGTCGTCGCTGCCCGCCCCGCGGCGTCGCGAGGACGCGTGGCGGGAGGCGTGGGTGCGGCGCACCGAGCACCTCGTGCGCACCGACCCGGGCGGCTGCTGGGTGGCCGAGGACGACGACGGCATGGTCGGGTTCGCGACGTCGTACCGGCGCGAGCTGATGTGGTGCCTGGTGACGTACGCCGTCGCGCCGGGCCGGCAGGCGGCCGGCGTCGGGCGTCCCCTGCTGGAGGCCGCCCTCGGCCACAGCGTCGGGTGCCTGCGCGGCATGATCGCGAGCTCGGTGGACCCGCGGGCGGCGCGGCGCTACCACCAGGCGGGGTTCACGCTGCACCCGCAGATGGTGCTGAGCGGTCTTGTCGACCGCTCCGCTGTGCCGCACGACGCGTGGGACAAGGTGCGTGAGGGGACGCCCGGCGACCGCGACCTGCTCGACTCGCTCGACCGGCGCACCCGCGGCGCGGCGCACGGCGACCTGCACGACGTGCTCGCGGCGTCGTACCGCCTGCTGGTCTCGGACACGACGACCGGTTCGGGCTACGCCTACGTCGCCCCGACGGGCTCACCGGTCCTCGTGGCCGCGAGCAACCGGCGCACCGCGGCGCGCCTGACCTGGGCGGCGCTGGCCGACGCGCCGGGCGAGGTCGAGCTCGCGCACGTCACCGGCGCGAACGACTGGGCGGTCGACGTGGGGATGGCGGCGCGGCTCGAGCTGCGCCAGAGCGGCTACCTCGCGTTGCGCGGGATGAAACCGCCCGTCCCCTACGTTCACAGCGGTGCCCTGCTCTGACGCGCTCTTTCCTAGGATGGCCGCCATGACCGCTGCGCCCCCCACCGTCGACCTGCCGCTGCTGCCCCTCGGCCGAGGCGTCGACCTCCGCTCGGAGCGCGGCGTGGAGTGCCCCGGCGATCTCCCGTCGGCCTCCGACCCCGACCTCGTCGCCCGCGCGCTCGCCGCCAAGGAGGCGCTCGGCGACCGGGTGTTCGTGCTCGGCCACCACTACCAGCGCGACGAGGTGATCCGGTTCGCCGACG
This sequence comes from Nocardioides flavescens, assembly GCF_009823805.1. Taxonomy (GTDB): domain Bacteria; phylum Actinomycetota; class Actinomycetes; order Propionibacteriales; family Nocardioidaceae; genus Nocardioides; species Nocardioides flavescens. The sequence continues at coordinate 27,853 of NZ_WUEK01000019.1, forward strand.
TCACCGGTGACTCGTTCAAGCTCGCCCGCGAGGCCGCGGCCCGCCCCGAGGCGGAGTACATCGTCTTCTGCGGCGTGCACTTCATGGCCGAGTCGGCCGACATCCTCACCTCCCCCGCGCAGAAGGTCGTGCTCCCCGACCTCGCCGCCGGCTGCTCGATGGCCGACATGGCGCGGCTGCCGCAGGTCGAGGACGCCTGGGCCGCCCTCGAGGCCGCCGGCATCGCGCAGGACGTCGTACCCGTGACGTACATGAACTCCTCCGCCGACATCAAGGCCTTCTGCGGCCGCAACGGCGGCGCGGTCTGCACCTCGTCGAACGCCGAGGTCGCGCTCGAGTGGGCCTTCCAGCAGGGCCAGAAGGTGCTGTTCCTGCCCGACCAGCACCTCGGTCGCAACACCGCCGTGCTGAAGATGGGTCTCTCGCTCGACGACTGCGTCGTCTGGGACCCCCACCGCCCCGGCGGCGGGCTCACCGAGCAGCAGCTGCGCGACGCCACGATGATCCTGTGGAAGGGCCACTGCTCGGTCCACGGCCGCTTCTCCCCCGACACCGTCGACGACCTGCGCGCGACCATCCCGGGCGTGCAGGTCCTGGTGCACCCCGAGTGCCGCCACGAGGTCGTGCTCAAGGCCGACCTGGTCGGCTCGACGGAGTTCATCATCAACACCATCGAGGCCGCCCCGGCCGGCTCCGCCTGGGCCGTCGGCACCGAGCTCAACCTGGTCAAGCGCCTCGCCGCCGAGCACCCCGACAAGCGGATCGTCTTCCTCGACAAGACCGTCTGCTACTGCTCGACGATGAACCGCATCGACCTGCCCCACTTCGTCTGGGCGATGGAGAACCTCGTCGAGGGTGTCGTCGTCAACCAGATCGAGGTCGACCCCGAGACCGAGAAGTGGGCCAAGGTCGCCCTCGACCGGATGCTCGCCCTGCCCGGCAAGACATCCAAGGACTGAGGTCCTCGGCCAGAGCGGTCAAGCCGGCGCCGAGCGGCGGTGCCCCAGCAACCTCGCGCAACGCCAGAACGGCTGCCCAGGAACCCCCAGGCCCGGCCACCGCGGCGGTGCCCCAGCAACCTCGCGCAACGCCAGAACGGTTGCCCAGGCACCGCTCCCTCGGAGGGCGGCTCAAACCACCAGCGGACGGCTGACCTCGAGACGACCGTGCTCGAGGAGCCAGCGCAGCGACTCGAGGACGGCCTCCTCCGGCTCGTAGCGGGGCGCGTAGCCCAGCACCGCCCGGGCCTTCTCGATGCTCATGCACTGGCTGCGGTCGAGGTGGCCGAAGCTCGCGTCGGCGTACGCCGCGGTGGTGGTCTCGCGGAACGCGTCCCACGAGACCGGCTCGAGCCGGACCTCGCGGCCGAACCAGCCCGCGGCGATCTCGGCGTAGCCCCGCACGGTGAGCGCGGTCGGGGCGACGGCGTGGAACTCGTGCCCCGACGCCGCCTCCGGTTGCGCGATCGCGAGCTCGAAGAGCTGGGCGACGTCGTCGGCGTGCACGTGGTGCATCAGCTCGGCTCCGCTGCCGGGCACGGGCAGGGGCTCGCCGGCGGCGATGCGCTGCCAGACGCCGGGGTCGAGGTTGCCGAGCGGGTTGATCGGCTCCCAGCCGGGACCGACGATGTGGCCCGGGTGCACCGAGACCGTGGACAGCCCGCCACCCGCCGTCTCGGCCATGAGCAGCTCGGCGATCTCCGCCTTGGCGATGCCGTACTCGTCGGGCGGCGGGCTCCCGGCGCCCTCCACGATCGGCAGCCGCAGGCTGCGGCCCCAGCGCCAGATCGAACCGCAGTGCAGCAGCTGGTCGACCCGGCCGCGCAGCGCCTCGACGAGGGCGCGGGCCGAGTCGGCGGTGAAGCAGACGAGGTCGACGACCACGTCCGGCTCGAGGGCCAGCACCGCGGCCCCGAACGTGCCGGCGGCGTCCTCGGCCTCGCGGTCGACGGTCACCCGTTGCACGTCGGCCCAGGCCGGGTCGTCGACGTACGCCGCCCGCTGGCCGCGGCTCACGCTCACCACCTCGTGCCCGGCCCGCACCAGCCGGGGCACCAGGAAGGTGCCGATGTGCCCGCTGCCGCCGATGACCACCACGCGCCTGCTCACGTCCTCAACCTAGAGACTGGGCCCATGGCCGCCCCTGTCACCACGCGCATCCCCGGCTTCACGCTCACCGACCACCGCGTCGACGTACCCCTCGACCACGCCGATCCGGACGGACCGACCATCGAGGTGTTCGCCCGCGAGGTGGTCGCCGCGGGGCGCGAGCGCGAGCAGCTGCCGTGGCTGCTCTTCCTCCAGGGCGGACCGGGGGGCATGTCGCCACGACCCGGCGCGGGCCCGGGCGACGGCTGGCTGGCGCACGCGACCCGCACCCACCGGGTGCTCCTGCTCGACCAGCGCGGCACGGGACGCAGCACGCCGCTCAGCCGCCGCACGATCGGCGGACCCGGGCTGGTGAGCGACGCCGAGCTGGCGGCGTACGTCCGGCTGATGCGGGCCGACAGCATCGTGCGCGACGCAGAGGTGCTGCGCGCGCAGGTGGCCGGCGGGTCCCGGTGGGAGACGCTCGGACAGAGCTACGGCGGCTGGATCACGATGAGCTACCTGTCGCTCGCGCCCGAGGCGCTCGACGCCTGCTACGTCACCGGTGGACTGCCCGGCCTGAGCGCTCGGGCCGACGACGTCTACGCCCGCACCTATCCCCGGGTCGCGGCCAAGAACGCCGCCCACCACGCCCGCTTCCCCGGCGACGCCGTGCTGCTGCGGCGGATCGCCGACCACCTCGACGCGGTCGACGTCCGGCTGCCCGACGGTGACCGCCTCACCACCCGTCGCCTGCGGATGCTCGGCCAGCTGCTGGGCATGGGCGACGGCTCGCTGCGCTTGCACTGGCTGCTCGAGCGGGCGTGGGAGACCCAGGGCGGCGCAGACGGCCTCTCCGACGCCTTCCTGCACGGCGTCGCCGTCGAGACCGCCCACGTCGAGGGGCCGCTCTTCCTCCTCCAGGAGTACCTCTACGGTCAGCCCGGCTCCGGACCGACCGCCTGGGCCGCCGAGCGCGCGATGGCCGAGCACCCCGAGTTCGCCCTCGACCGCGATCCGCTGCTGCTGACCGGCGAGATGGCCTACCGCTGGATGTTCACCGACATCGCGGCCCTGCGCCCGTTCCTGGGTGCGGCCGACCTGCTGGCGGCGTACGACGACTGGGGGCCGCTCTACGACCTCGACCGGCTCGCGGCCAACGAGGTGCCGGTGCTGGCCGCGGTCTACCACGACGACATGTACGTCGACGCCGGGCTCTCGCTCGACACCGCCTCGCGCGTGGGGTCGGTGCGCACCTGGGTCACCAACGAGTTCGAGCACGACGGCCTGCGCGTCGGCGCCCCCGCCGTCCTCGGGCGCCTCATGGACATGCGGGCCGGGCGGGTCTGAGGCCAGGGCGCCGTCGCCCTCGGGCAGCGGCCGGTCAGTCGCCGAGCAGCCGGTGGACGTCCGCGCTGGAGCGCACGTCGCCGAAGGCGCGGTAGATGGTGCGCAGGGCGGCGTTGTGCGCCTCGTCGCCGGGTGCCGCACAGGCGTCGGCCGCTACCACGACCTGGTAGCCCAGGCGGGCCGCGTCTCTGACCGTCCCGGTGACGCAGACATCTGTGACCGTGCCGGTGACCACCAGGGACTCGACGTCGCGCGCTGCCAGCTGCTCGTGCAGGTCGCAGTCCTCGAGGTCGAAGGCGCTGGGCCCGCTCTTGTCCGCGAAGAGGTCGCCGTCCTCGACCTCGAGACCGGGCCAGAGCCTGTCGCGGACCGGCTCGTCGCCGACCGTCGCGGCGAAGCGCCCGGCGATCTCGGCCCCGAAGAACGAGACCTGCCAGGCGGTCGGCTCCGTGCGACGGGGGCTGACCCAGGCGACGGACCCACCCTGTCGGCGTACGACGGCCGCCAGTGCGTTGACGGGCTCGACGATCCCGTGGACGTAGGGGTTGTCGGCGAAGAAGAACGGCACGAGGTCGACGACGACGAGCGCGGTGCGCCGGGCGTCGAGGGTGTCGTAGGCGTGGGGGCGCCCGCGCCTCGCCTGCTGACGCGCGAGCTCGCGCTCGTCGATGCGCCAGGCGTGCCGCCGGGCCTCGTCCACCGCCACCTCCTGCGGGGATCCTAGGCAGGGTTGCTGCGCGTGCACGAAGAGACGGGTCGGCACCCTCCGGCGTGCACGACGAGACGGGTCGGCACCCTCCGGCGTGCACGAAGAGACGGGTCGGCATCCCCACAGCTGCACTCTGCGACGGGTCGGCGTCCCCACAGCTGCACTCTGCGACGGGTCGGCGTCCCCACAGCTGCACTCTGCGACGGGTCGGCGTGGCTCAGTCGGGGAGCTCGAACCAGACGCGGGTGCCGTCCGTGACGGTGGGATCGATGCCGATCCGTCCGCCGTGGGCGCCGATGATCCGCCGGCAGGTGGCCAGGCCGATGCCGCTGCCCTCGACCGAGGCCTCGGCCTCGTCGAGACGGGTCAGGGGCTCGAAGATCCGCGCGCGGTCGGAGGGGGCGATGCCGCGACCGTTGTCGGTGACCTCGATGCGCCAGGCGCGCTGGACGTGGCGGGCGGAGACCGAGACGACCGGGGCGCGGTCGGGTCGGGCGTACTTCACGGCGTTGGCGAGGAGGTTCTGCAGGACCGCACGGAGCTGGGAGCGGTCGCCGTTGACGGTCGGCAGGCGTCCGAGGTGGAGGTCGACCCCGTCGAGGTAGGGGCCGAGGTCGTCGAGCACCTCCCCCATGACGAAGTCGAGGTCGACGTCGGTCGCGCGCAGCGTCCCGCCGAGGCGGGCGTAGTCGAGGACGTCGTCGATGAGCAGCGACATCCGCTGCGAGCCGGCGATGGCACGGTCGATCAGGTGCAGGGTGTCGACGCCGAGCTCGCCGCTGCGCAGCTGCTCGCGCGCCAGCGTCAACGACAGGGACAGGGTGGTGAGCGGCGTCTTGAGGTCGTGGCTCACCTGACCGGCGAAGCCGTCGAGACGCTCGTTGGAACGCTCGAGGTCGGCCTGCAGGGCCTGCTGCTCGAGCAGGCTGAGCGCGAGCTCGCGACTGCGCAGCCGCAGCTCGTAGACGTCGACGACGCGGGCGGCGAGGGTGCCGAGGGCGCGGAGCACGCCGGGGTCGACCTCGCGGGGCTGCTCGTCGAAGACGCAGAGCGTGCCGAAGACGACGCCGTCGGCGTTCTCCAGGGGCACCGACGCCCAGTACCGCACGGCGCCGCGCTCGCCGGTCACGGCCAGCTTGTCCCACAGCCGCGGGTCGAGCCGGGCGTCGGGGACGGCGATCGGACGACGCTCCTCGAGCACCACCGAGCACATCGCGTCCTCACGACGGCACGCCGTCTCGGTGAAGCCGTAGGTCGCGACCTGGTGCTGACGGTCGGCGGTGAAGACGTTGACGGCGGCGTGCGGGGTGCCGGCCAGCTGCGCGGCCAGCTCCACGACGTCGTCGAGCTCGCGGACCGGACGGGTGACGGCGGCGTACGCCGCCACGGCGGTCGCCCGGCGCTGGTCGACCGTGTCCACGACGCTCACCTCCTCAGGATAGGGGTGGGGGTATCCGCGCGGAGTCGGAACACGCAGCCGTCACCGGATCGTCACCCGTCACGACGGCCGCGGGTCGGGCGCGGCTCAGAGGCCGGGTGCGCCCCACAGGGCCATCCACCCGGACAGCTCCGGCTCGATGGGCAGCTCGTCGCGCAGGGCGTCGCGGACCTGCAGCTCGAGGAGGTTGTCGCGGCTCGACGGCCCGGTCGGGGCGAAGGGGTAGAACGTGCCCTGCTTGTAGAGGTAGACGAGCCCCACCCGGCGTCCGCCGGGCTGGGTGAACGGCACGAGGGAGCAGAGCAGCCCGGGACCGAAACCCTCCGCCTCCAGCGTGGTGTTGACGGCGTGCAGGTCGGTGCACAGACCGTCGGTCTCCTCCGGCGGACGGTGGACCTGCAACCAGGTGAAGCCGAAGCCGTCGGTGCTCGTCTCGACGGTGGGCGCGTCGGGTGTGCTCCGCAGCAGCTCTTCCACTCCCGCCTGCGTCTGCGCGAACCCCGCCCCGGTCGCGGAGCGGTAGCAGACCGAGCCGTCCCCGGTCGGGGTCAGGCCCGCCGCGGTCTGGAGGGTGATCGACGCGCTCGGCACGAGGAAGAGCGAGTCGAGGTTGGCCTGCTTCGGCTTCGAGCGACCGGTGATCGCGTCCCAGAACCCCATCGCCGACCTCAGCCGGTCGGCCGCGAGAGCTCGGCCTGGATGCGGGCCAGCTGCTCGAGGCGCTGCTCGAGGGACGGGTGGGTCGAGGTGAGGGTCTTGAGCGACTGGCCGCTGATCGCCGGGGCGATGCACAGCGCGCTGGCGGCGCTGACCTGGCGCAGGTCACGCTGCGGGATCTGGTTGATGCCACCGGTGATCTTCTGCAGGGCGGAGGCCAGAGCGTCGGGGCGCATCGTGAGGTAGGCGCCGGCCCGGTCGGCCGCCATCTCGCGGTAGCGCGAGAGCAGGCGCAGCAGCACGAAGCTCACGGCGTAGACCATCAGGCTCACGACCAGGACGACGAGCCACACCGGCAGGCCGTTGTTGTTGTCGCGGCGGTTGCCGCCGAACATCGCGCCGTACTGTGAGCCCTGGGTCAGCGCTCCGGCCGCGATGCCCGCGCTCGAGGCGACCGTCATGACGAGCACGTCGCGGTGCGCGACGTGCGACAGCTCGTGGGCGAGGACCCCCTCGAGCTCCTCGGCGGTGAGCATGCCGAGGATGCCGGTCGTCACGCAGACGACCGCGCGCTCCGGCGAGCGGCCCGTCGCGAAGGCGTTGGGGACCGGGGTGTCGGCGATGCCGACGCGGGGCTTCGGCATGTCGGCGAGGGCGCAGAGGCGGTCGATCATACCGTGCAGCTCGGGAGCCTCCTGGGGGCTGACCTCGCGGGCCCGCATGGCGCGCATCGCGACCTTGTCGCTGTTGGCCCACTGGTAGACCGCGAAGCCGATGCCGCCGACCGCGACGAGCAGTCCGATCCCCGGGCTCTTGAAGGCCAGGCCGACACCGGCGACCAGCACGACCAGGAGTGCTCCCAGCAGGAAGATCACCGTGGTCATGCGGATGGTCAGACCGGAGTCACCGACGAACCGTGAGCGTGCCATGGCCCCATTCTCCGGGGTCCTCCCAAGAGGATCCTGTGAGCCGACTGTGATGCCCCCGCCGGCATCCGCCGAGCGGGGGCGCCGTGTGTCAGCCCGGGTGTCAGCCCGCGAGTAGACCCGGGCGTCAGCCGGGGATGAGGCCGTCGTCGCTGAGCATCGCGCGGACCTCGTCGATGCTCGCATCGCCCGGCGGGAGGATCAGGTCGGACTCGTCGAGGCTGTCGGCGGGGTGGGCGACGCCCACGCTGCGCACGCCCTCGAGGAGCTCGTGCAGCGCCGAGGAGAACGCCGTCTCGTCGCCCTGCTCGACGGCGGTCTCGAGGGCGCCGTCGAGCTCGTTGAGCCGGTCGAGCGCGTCGTCGGCGACGTCGTACTGGCCTTCGCCGAGGATGCGGATGATCATGCCTGGCCGTCCTTGCGCTCCGGGGTGACCGCCTGCTGCTCACCCTGCCCGCTGTCGGCGAGGATGTCGCCGGAGGCGGGAGCCTCGATGGCGTCGGGCTGCGGGGACGAGGACAGGCCCTTCATGCGGGCCAGCTCGGCCTCGACGTCGGCCTGGGAGCTCATGGCCTCGAGCTCGCGGGAGATGTCGTCGCCGCGGTTGATCGCGCTGGCGTCGTCGAGGGCGCCCGAGGCGATCAGCTCGTCGATCGCGCCGGCCCGCGCCTGCATGTTGGCGGTCTTGTCCTCGGCACGCTGGATGGCCATGCCGACGTCGCCCATCTCCTCGCCGATGCCGGACATCGCCTCGTTGATGCGGGTCTGCGCCTCGGCGGCCGTGTAGGTCGCCTTGATCGTCTCCTTGCGGGTGCGGAAGGACTCGACCTTGGCCTGCAGGCGCTGCTGGGCGAGCGTGAGCTTCTCCTCCTCGCCCTGCAGCTGCGCGTGCTGGGTCTTGAGGTCCTCGATCTGGCCGCCCAGCGCCGACTTGCGGGTCAGCGCCTCACGGGCGAGGTCCTCGCGGTTCATCTGGATCGACTTCTCGGCCTGGCCCTGCAGCTTGTCGGCCTGCTGCTGCAGCTGCGCGATCTGCAGCTCGATCCGCTTGCGGCTGGTCGCGACGTCGGCGACGCCGCGGCGCACCTTGGAGAGCAGGTCGAGCTGACGCTGGTAGCTGTAGTCGAGCGTCTCGCGGGGGTCCTCGGCACGGTCCAGGGCCGTGTTGGCCTTGGACCGGAAGATCAGGCTCATCCGCTTCATCAGACTCATCTGGGGCAGGTCCCTCTCAGCTCGTCAGTCGGGGGTGCGCGGTCGAGTGCTCGATCGACTGCCCGGTCGGCACAGCGCGGTGACCTCACACTACGGCGCTGACCTGACAGTACGGCGCTGCGGCAACCCGCCGGTAGGCTCTGCCCGTCCCCGCGTCGCGCCGCGCGTACGCCGAACGATCCCGGATAGGCCCACCTTGTTCCGTCGCACCAAGCAGGAGACCGCCCCGGTCGACCAGCCCCTCAAGGAGGGCGGCAAGGGCCGCCCGACGCCGAGCCGCAAGGAGGCCGAGGCGGCGGCCAAGGCCCGCAACAAGCCGCCGCGCACCCGCAAGGAGATGACGGCGGCGCAGCGCGCCCGGGCCAACGAGGACCGCAACCGCGCTCGCCAGGGCATGCGCAACGGCGAGGAGCGCTACCTCCTGCCGCGCGACCGCGGCCCGCAGCGCCGCTTCATCCGTGACTTCGTCGACGCACGGTTCAGCTTCATCGAGCTGATCATCCCGCTGCTCGTCATCACGATGATCCTGGGCTACTCCGGCCAGCCGAGCCTCGCCCGCTTCGGCAACGCGCTGCTCTTCGGCTCGATCCTGCTGGTCGCCTTCGACATGGTGATGCTCCGCCTGCGGCTGCGTCGCCAGCTCGCGGCCCGCTTCCCCGACGAGCCGGTCAAGGGCACGACCTACTACGCCGTGACCCGCGCGATGCAGATGAAGTTCATGCGCCTGCCCAAGGCGCAGGTCAAGATCGGCCAGGAGCTCCCCGAGACCTACCGGTGACGCACCGGTGAGCACCTCGGCCGTCGCCGGGCTCGTCGCCGGCCTGGTCTCGGCCGCCGTCTTCGGGGTCGCCGCGGTCGTCCAGGCGGCCGCGGTGCGCGACTTCGACACCCAGCAGCCCGGGCTGGCCGGGTTCGTGAGGCGCTCGGTCCGCGACGCCCGCACGATGCTGGTGGTCGCGGCGTACCTGCTCGGCTTCGTGCTGCACGCCGTCGCGATCTGGCTGCTGCCGCTCTACCTCGCCCAGGCGCTCGTGGCGATGTCGCTGCCCGTCACCGCGCTCGCCTCGCGCCGCGTCGAGTCGGCGCTGTCGCGGCGCGGCTGGACCGCCGTCGCCCTCGTGACGGGCGGTCTGGTGCTGCTCTCGCTCGGGGCCGGCGAGCCGGGCACCATCGACGTGGACGGACGCTTCGCCGCGGCGGTGTGGGGCGGGGTGCTCGTCCTCGGCGTCGCCACCGTGACGGCGCGCCGGCTGAGCGGACCGGTGCTGGGGCTCGTGGCCGGGCTGGGGTACGCCGGCTCGGCGATCGCCACCCGCGGCATCGCCCTGCCCGTGGACGTCGTCGTGGTCGTCGTCGCGCTCGCCGTGCCGTCGCTGAGCGTGCTCGCGTTCTACCTCTACTCGCTCGGCATGGAGCGCGCCGCCGTCCCCGCCACCTCGGCCAGCCTCGTCGTCGCCCAGACGTTCGTGCCGTCGGCGGTCGGAGTCGCCTTCCTCGGCGACGGGGTCCGTGACGGCTGGTGGCCGGCGGTCGTCGCCGGGCTGCTGCTGGCGATGCTCGGCGCCTCCGTGCTCGGGGCCGAGGTGCGGACGGACGGTCCGGCGCCGGAGTGATCGTCCCCCGACGGTGGTGGAGGAGGTCGTGCAGCGACCGTCTCGAAACCACTTCGATCAGGAGAGTGGTTTCGAGACAGGACTTCGTCCTTCCTCAACCACCGGGACGGCAAGGACTCCGTCCTTCCTCCACCACCGGCGACCCACCTGCCCGGTGGTCGAGGAGGTCGTGCAACGACCGTCTCGAAACCACCTGCCTCAGAAGTCGCGGGTCTTCGGCGACTGGGTCTTGGCGGGGTCGCGCTCGACGACGTCGCCGAGGGCCTCGTCGATCGCGGCCATCACGTCGGCCTCGAGGGTGACGCCGGCGGCGGCGACGTTCTGGGTGACCTGCTCGGGGCGGCTCGCGCCGATGATCGCCGCGGAGACGTTGGGGTTCTGCAGGGTCCACGCGACCGCGAGGGCGGCCATGCTGAGGCCGGCCTGGTCGGCGATCGGCTGGAGGCGCTGGACGCCCTCGAGGACGTCGTCGCGCAGCCAGCGGCTGATCGCGCCGGACCCTCCCTTGTCGTCGGCGGCGCGCGAGCCGGCGGGCAGGTCCTCGCCGGGGCGGTACTTGCCGGTCAGGACGCCCTGCAGGATCGGCGACCAGACGATCTGGCCGATGCCGAGCTCCTCGCACGCGGGCACGACCTCGGCCTCGATGACGCGCCACAGCATGTTGTACTGCGGCTGGTTGGAGACCAGCGGGATGCGCAGCTCGCGGGCCAGCGCGTGGGCGGCGCGGATCTCCTCCGCGCGCCACTCCGAGACCCCGATGTAGAGCGCCTTGCCGGCGCGCACGACGTCGGCGAAGGCCTCCATCGTCTCCTCGAGCGGCGTCTCGTGGTCGTAGCGGTGGGCCTGGTAGAGGTCGACGTGGTCGGTCTGCAGCCGGCGCAGCGAGGCGTCGATCGACTCGTGGATGTGCTTGCGGGACAGGCCGTGGTCGTTGTGACCCTTGCCGGTGGGCCAGTAGACCTTGGTGAAGATCTCCAGGCCCTCGCGCCGCTCGCCGGCCAGCGCCTTGCCGAGCACCGTCTCGGCCCGGGTGCCGGCGTACACGTCGGCGGTGTCGAACGTCGTGATGCCCTCCTCGAGCGCCTGGCGCACGCACGCGAGCGCGGCGTCCTCCTCGACCTGCGAGCCGTGGGTGAGCCAGTTGCCGTAGGCGATGGCCGAGATCTTCAGGCCGCTGCGGCCGAGGTTGCGCGTCTCCATGCGATCCAACGTAGGTCGGCCCCGGTGAGGCCCCGCGGGGCTGCGACGATGGGCCCGTGACCAGTGCTGACGTGTCCGTGCGGATCGCCTGGGCCGACGACGCCGAGGCGATCGCGACCGTCCAGCTGCGGGCGTGGCCGAGCCTGTACGGCGACCTCGTGCCCGCCGAGGCGTTCCCGTCGGGCCCAGAGGCCGTGGCCGGGGCGGCGGAGGCCTGGCGCGCGTCGTTCGCGAAGCCCGGCGACGCCCGCAACCGCGTGCTGGTGGCGCTCGAGCGCAACCGGGTGGTGGGCTTCGCCATCACCGGTCCGGCCGGCGACCCCGACTGCGACCCCGTCGCCGACGGCGAGCTGCGCGAGCTCATCGTCGACCCCGACGAGCGCGGACGCGGGCACGGCTCCCGGCTCCTGCAGGCCGCCGCCGACACCCTGGTCGCCGACCGGTTCACCCGGGGGGTGACCTGGGTGGGCGCGAGCGACGACAGGCTGCGGGGGTTCCTCACCGCCGCAGGCTGGGGTGCGGACTCCGCCCACCGCGAGCTCGAGCTCGACGAGGCCGGCGAGGTGCGGCTCAAGCAGGTGCGCCTCCACACGCAGCTGTCGTGAGCGAGCCCCTCGGTCCGCCGGTCGAGGACCGGCGGGCGATCGTCCGCGACGCCCTCGGCGTCGGCGCCGCGACGGGTCTGTACGGCGTGTCGTTCGGCGCGGTCTCCGTCGCGGCCGGTCTCTCGGTCGCGCAGACCTGTGCGCTGTCCCTGGTGATGTTCACCGGCGCCTCGCAGTTCGCGCTGGTCGGGGTGCTCGCGGGCGGCGGCTCCGCCCTGGCGGCGAGCGCCGCCGCGCTGCTGCTCGGCACCCGCAACACGCTGTACGGCCTGCGCGTGGCCACGCTGCTCCAGATGGGTGGTGCCCGGCGCGCCGGTGCGGCCCAGCTGCTGATCGACGAGTCGACCGCGATGACGGTGGCCCGTTCGACGCGCGCCGGCGCGCGCACGGCGTACCTGTGGACCGGCGGCTCGGTCTTCGTGCTCTGGAACCTGTTCACCCTGCTCGGGGCGCTCGGCGGCACCGCCATCGGCGACCCGCGCACCTACGGCCTCGACGCGGCCGTCGGCGGCGCGTTCCTCGCCCTGCTGTGGCCGCGGCTGGCCGGCCCCCGGGCCCGCGTGATCGCCGTGCTGGCCGCGGCGGTCGCGATCGGCGCCGTGCCGCTGACCCCGGCCGGTGTGCCGGTGCTGGCGGCGGGCGGGGTCGCCCTGCTCGCCGGGCTCCTGACACCCGGCCGCCGACCCGAGAGGAGGCCGACGTGATCTGGGCGGCGGTGCTCGGTGCCGGGGTCGGCTGCTACCTGCTCAAGCTGGCCGGTCTCTCGGTCCCGCCCCAGGTGCTCGAGCAGCCGCTCGTGAGCCGGGTCGCCGACCTGATCCCGGTCGCGCTCCTCGCGGCGCTGGTCGCCGTCCAGGTGCTCGCCGACGGCTCGCGGCTCGTGCTCGACGAGAGAGCCGCCGGCCTCGGCGCCGCCGTCGTGCTGCTCGTCCTGCGGGCGCCGTTCCTCGTCGTCGTCGCCGGCGCCGCGCTCACCGCCGCGCTGCTGCGGCTGGTCGGTGGTTGAGGAAGTCGCGCTAGCGACTGTCTCGAAACCACTCACCGGCGAGAGTGGTTTCGAGACAGAACTTCGTCCTTCCTCAACCACCGGGAACGTCCTTCCTCAACCACCGGGAACGCGCGAGAAGGGGTCCGCACCGAAGCCACATCAGCCGGTGCGGACCCCCTGGGTCCCTCGCTCGCCGTTTCCGTCCGACTCGCGAGGGACCACCGCGGGGTGCCGGGCAACCCCCGCTGTCCGGGACCCCGCGGTCGGTCGGGTGGAGCTCAGTTCACGCTGACCGCGCTCCACGCCGCCGCGACGGTGGACTGCTGGGTCGAGCCCGCGCCGTACAGGTCGCGTGCCGCGTCGAGCGTGGCGGTGCGGGCCTGGGCGTACGTCGTGCCGGAGGTCATGTAGACCGTCAGCGCGCGGAACCAGATGCGCTGCGCGGCGTCGCGACCGATGCCGGTCACGGTGGAGCCGTTGCAGGTGGTGGAGCTGTGGGCGATGCCGTTGATGGTCTTGGCACCCGAGCCCTCGGCGAGCAGGTAGAAGAAGTGGTTGCCCACGCCCGAGGAGTAGTGGACGTCGAGGTCCTTGGTGCCCGTGCTCCAGCAGTTCGGCGACTTGCCGTCGGAGACGGGGTTGTCCATGCGGCGGAAGCCCTTGGCGTTCTTGAGGTCGAACTCCTCGCCGATGAGGTAGTCACCGGGGTCGGCGCTGTTGGCGGCGTAGAACTCCACCATCGTGCCGAAGATGTCGGAGGTGGCCTCGTTGAGGCCGCCGGACTCACCGGAGTAGGTCAGACCGGCGGTGTTCTCCGTGACGCCGTGCGACATCTCGTGACCCGCGACGTCGAGCGAGACGAGCGGGCCGTAGTTGGTGCCGTCACCGTCGCCGTAGGTCATCTTGGTGCCGTCCCAGAAGGCGTTGGCGTAGTTCTTGCCGTAGTGCACGCGGTTGAACGAGCCCTTGCCGTTGCCGAAGATGCCGGCCCGGGCGTGGACCTGGTTGTAGTAGTCCCAGGTCTCGTTGGTGCCGTACTGCGCGTCGACGGCGGCCGAGGCACGGTTGGCGTTGGTGCCGTTGCCGAAGGTCGTGGTCGAGCTGGTCACGAGCGTGCCGTTGGAGCAGCCGATGCCGAAGAGCGAGCAGCCGGTCGAGTCCTGCTTGCCGGCCATGTCGGTGGTGTAGGTGCCACCGCGCGTCGCGTCCTTGAGCTGGTAGGTCGTGCCGGACTGGGTCACCTGCAGCGGGACGGTGCCGCTGTAGAGCGACTGGCCGGAGCCGTCGACGGTCTGGATGCCCTCCTCGCGGCGCAGCACCTCACCGGTCTTGGCGTCGACGTACGACGTCATGCGGCTCGGCGTGCCGTCGGTGCGCTTGCCGGCGGTCTCGACGGCCCACGCGAGACGGGTGCCCTGGCCGAGGGTGTCGACGACGAGCTGGGGAGCCTGCTGGCGGGCACGCAGCCCGTCGATCTCGCGGGTCTCCTTCGACGGCGCGAGCGCCTCGGCGATCGCCTCGGCCTCGGTGACCCCGGGCGTGGTGCGCAGGCGCAGCGGCTTGCCGAGGGTCTGGCTCACCCCGGCCCAGGCGCCGCCGGCGCTCTGGTGGACCACGAGGTCGCCGCCGACGACCCGCAGGCCGCGGTAGGTGCGCTGCATGCGCACGTGGCTCGCGCCCGAGCTGTCGAGCACCGCGTCGGTGGCGCGGAAGGCCTGGCCGCGGCTGAGGCGCACCTGGGGGCCGTGCTGGCGCAGCGAGGTCACCGCACCCTGGACCACGCGGACGGCGCGGGCGGGGTCGACCTCGTCACTGCTGATGCGGGTGGTGGCGGCAGTGGTGGTGCTGCTGGCGGCGGTGCCGGTGCTGGTGGTCGCGCTGGCGGTGCCGGCGACGGCGGCGACCGAGAGCGTGCCGGCGGCGACGATGCTCGCGGCCGCCGCGCTCCACACCTGGCGGTGGGTCCGTGACATGGGCGTTCTCTTCTCTTCACTCATCTGGTCCCGAGTCGGACGAGATGGCTGCACCCTGCCGCCGCAGGGCCGCGGTTGAGAACACACGTGTGCTCGCAGGTTCCTGCGTTGCAGGAACTTGCAGAAGTGGGACCGGTCCCGGTGCCGGTCTCCGCGGTCAGTCCAGGTCGAGGACGTGCTCGAGCCCGACCGTCAGGCCGGGGTGGTCGGCGATCCAGCGCAGCCCCGCGAGCACCCCGGGGGTGAAGGAGGCCCGGTCCATCGAGTCGTGGCGGATCGTCAGGGTCTCCCCCACCCCACCGAGCAGCACCTCCTGGTGGGCGACGAGCCCCCGCGCCCGCACGCTGTGGACGTGCACGCCGGCGACGTCGGCACCGCGCGCGCCGTCGAGACCGGTGCTGGTCGCGTCGGGCACCGGCCCCAGCCCCGCCTCGCGCCGGGCGGCGGCGACGAGCTCCGCCGTGCGCCGGGCGGTGCCGGACGGCGCGTCGGCCTTGGTGGGGTGGTGCAGCTCGACGATCTCGACCGACTCGTAGAACGGCGCGGCCGCGGCGGCGAACCGCATCATCAGCACGGCGCCGATGGAGAAGTTGGGGGCGATGAGCACGCCCGCGCCGGGGTCGTCACCGAGCCAGCCGCGCAGGGTGGCCAGGCGCTCGTCGTCGAAGCCGGTGGTCCCGACCACCGCGTGGATGCCGTGCTCGGCGCAGAAACGAAGGGAGTCCATGACCGCATCGGGGTGGGTGAAGTCGACCACCGCCTCGGCTCCGGCGCTCACGAGCTCCTCGAGCGCGTCGCCCGCGTCGAGGCTCGCGACGAGCTCGAGGTCATCGGCCTCCTCGACCGCCCGGACGACCTCGGCGCCCACCTTGCCCCGGGCTCCCAGCACGCCGACACGTCGTACCGCAGTCACGTGGCGAACCTACCGGGGCGCGCGTGTGCCCCGATCTGGCAGGGTGTGTGTCATGGCGGTGCAGACGATCCCGGCTCGGATCCGCTGGGCGGTGGACTTCATGGACGTCCAGCCCGGTGACCACATCCTCGAGATCGGCTGTGGACCAGGTGCCGGAGCCGAGCTGATCTGCTCGCGCCTGCAGACCGGCAAGCTGTTCGCGATCGACCGCTCGGAGTCCGGTGTCGACCGGACCAAGAGGCGCTGCGCGGCGTACGTCGAGGCCGGTCGGCTCACGGTCCGGCAGATCGACCTGGCGACCCTGCGGGTGCCGGTCAAGCGCCTGACCAAGGTCTTCGCGTTCAACGTCAACCTGTTCTGGGTGCGCAACTGCGCCGACGAGGTGGCGCTGCTGCACGAGCGCGTGCTGCCGGGCGGTGCGGTCTACCTCTTCTTCGAGGCCACCCGGCCCGACCAGGTGCCGCACATCGTCGAGAAGACGTCGGCGGCCCTGCAGACCGCGGGGTTCCGCGTCTCCGTGGTCGAGCAGAAGGCGCCTGCGGTCGTCGGGATCATCGGCAAGCGCTGAAGGCTGCAGCCTGATCGCGCTGACAACAGCCTGTGGGCTGGTGCAGCCCCGATCCAGCCCGGGAACCTCGCCGGGCTCGCCGCCGGCCTCCTCGAGGGCGTCGCGGTCTTCGCACTGAGGGCGTCGACTGCTCCCTCGACCTCGGGACGGCGCCGTCCGCGCCGTCGGGACCGAGCGCTTCACCATCGGCACGTCCAGGAGCCACGCCCTAGGGGCGGCCGGTTGCGCCGGTCTGGTCTCACTGGTCGCGCGCTGACCCGCAGCGGTCTGGTCCGGTCCTCACCCCTGTGACGACCTTCTCCTCAGGTCGGGCCCCACAAGGCCGATGTGGACGGCGCTCCCTACGGAGCAGATCTCACGGACGAGAGGGAACGTCGGCATGGATGAGATGGACGAGATCGTCCAGGAGTTCCTGGTCGAGAGTCACGAGAACCTCGATCAGCTGGACCGGGACCTGGTCGCGCTGGAGCAGCAGCCGGACTCGCGCGACCTGTTGGCCAGCATCTTCAGGACCATCCACACCATCAAGGGCACGAGCGGGTTCCTGGCCTTCGGTCAGCTCGAGTCGGTGACCCACGTCGGCGAGAACCTCCTCGCCCGGTTGCGCGACGGCAAGATGCGGATGACGCCGGAGACGACCGACGTGCTGCTCGCGATGGTCGACACGGTGCGTGAGCTCCTCGCCGCCATCGAGGCCGACGGCACCGAGGGCGACGTCGACGTGACCGCGGTGGTCGCCCGGGTCACCGCCGTGCTCGAGGGCCGAGCCCCCGCCGCCCCCGCCGAGGCCGTCGTCGACCCGGTGCTCGACCCCGCGGTCGACCTGCCCGTCGCACCACAGGTCGCCGACGAGGCCGACGCGACCGTGGACGAGACCCCGGACGAGCCCGAGCCTGTCGCGCTCGAGGACCTCGCGCCCGAGCTGCCTGCCGCCGTACCGGCGCCGGCTCCCGTCGCCGCGACCGAGACCCGCGAGCCCGACACCACCGAGCCCGAGACCACCGAGGCCGCCGCCCCGCAAGACGGCGGCGAGGGCAAGGCCAAGCGCAACCTGGCCGAGTCGAGCATCCGCGTCGACGTCGACCTCCTCGACAGCCTGATGCGCCTGGTGGGCGAGCTCGTCCTGACCCGCAACCAGATCGTGCGCCAGGCCGGCGAGCAGGCCGGCGGCGAGCTGAACGGCGCCGCGCAGCGGCTCAACCTCATCGCCACCGAGCTGCAGGAGGGGGTGATGAAGACGCGGATGCAGCCCATGGACCACCTGTGGGCCAAGCTCCCCCGCGTCGTGCGCGACCTCGGCTCGATCTGCGGCAAGAAGGTCTCCCTGGACATGTTCGGTCGCGAGACCGAGCTCGACCGCTCCCTGCTGGAGTCGGTCAAGGACCCGCTCACCCACCTCGTCCGCAACGCCGTCGACCACGGTCTGGAGTCCCCCGAGCAGCGTCGCGCGGCCGGCAAGCCCGAGGAGGGGCTGCTCACCCTGCGCGCCTACCACGAGGGCGGCCAGGTCGTCGTCGAGGTCGCCGACGACGGCGCCGGCATCGACCCGGCCCGGGTCGCGGCGAAGGCGGTCGAGCGGGGGCTGCGCACGCAGGGCCAAATCGACGCGATGAGCCAGGCCGACCTGCTGCAGCTGATCTTCCTGCCCGGCTTCTCCACCGCCGCCGCGGTCACCAACGTCTCCGGTCGCGGTGTCGGCATGGACGTCGTCCGCACCAACATCGAGGCCATCGGCGGCACCATCGAGGTCGAGTCGGTCCTGGGTCGCGGCACGACCTGCCGGCTGCGGATCCCGCTGACCCTGGCGATCGTGCCGGCGCTGACCGTGGAGTGCTCCGGCGACCGATACGCGATCCCCCAGGTGAGCCTGCTCGAGCTGGTCGCCCTCGACGCCGACCGCGCCGCGGCGGAGGTCGAGGACGTCAACGGCGCACCCGTCTACCGCCTGCGCGGCGACCTGCTGCCCCTGGTCAACCTCGCCGAGGTGCTGCACGTCGAGTCCGACCGCTCCGACGGCCACGTGCTCATCGCCGTCCTGCAGGCCGAGGGCCGCCGCTTCGGCCTGGTGATCGACCGGGTGCTCAGCACCGAGGAGATCGTGGTCAAGCCGCTCACCACGAGGCTCAAGGCGGTCGGCGCGTTCTCCGGGGCCACCATCCTCGGCGACGGCCGGGTCGCGCTGATCCTGGACGTGCAGTCCCTCGCCCGCAACGCGCTCTCCCAGGAGGCCCTCGAGCACGGCTCGACGGGCCGGGAGTCGGTCCTCGACACCACTGACGCCGCCGAGCAGGTCAGCATGCTCATCGCCGGCATCGGAGGCGGGCGCCGGGTCGCGATCCCGCTGTCGTCGGTCACCCGCCTCGAGCAGGTGCCGACCAGCTCGGTCGAGGTCGTCGGCAGCCGCGAGGTCGTGCAGTACCGCGGCTCGATCCTGCCGTTGCTGCGCCTCGACAGCCACCTCGGCGCGATGAGTGAGCGCCACGGCGAGGACCTCGCGATGGTCGTCTACTCCGCGGGCGGTCGCAGCGTCGCGATCGTCGTCGACGAGATCGTCGACATCGTCGACGAGGACACCCGCTCGCGCAGCGACATCGACGACCACGGCCTGCTCGGCTCGACGCTGATCCGCGACCGCATCGTCGAGGTGCTCGACGTGCGCAGCGCGATCCTCGCGGCCGACCCGCGCTTCTTCGTCGACGCCGACGAGGCCGACCCCTACGAGGCCCAGCTGGAAGGAGCGCTCTGATGAGCACCACCGTCGCGACCGTCGCGGCCGACCACTCCGTCGGTCACCGCCGCCTGGTCACCTTCACCCTGCACGGCAGCACGTACGGCGTCAGCGTGGAGGCCGTCCAGGAGGTGCTGCGCGGCCAGATGCGCACCCGCATCCCGCTGGCACCCCCCGGCCTCGCCGGGCTGATCAACCTGCGGGGCCAGGTGCTGACCGCCATCGACCTCCGCGAGCAGCTCGGGCTCCCGGCCCGCGACGCCGAGGCGGGTGAGCCGATGCTGGTCGTCGTACGCGTCGCCGGCGAGCCGGTCGCCCTGCTCGTCGACACCATCGGCGCCGTCGTCGACGTCGGCGCCGGTCAGTTCGAGCCACCGCCGGACACCCTGTCCGGTCCCTCGCGCGAGCTGATCCGCGGCGCCTACAAGCTCGAGGGCGAGCTGCTGCTCGACCTCGACGTCGAGCGCGCCGCCGCCGCCTGACCCCACCCGTCCCCTCGACCCGACCCCCGTCCGAACCGGAGCACCGTCATGCCGCACATCAACTGGACCGTCGCCAAGCGGATCGCCGTCATCGCGGCCATCGGCGTGCTCGCCACACTGGTCGTCGGGGGTGTGGCGCTCGTCGAGGCGCGCAGTGTGAGCGCGCAGACCAGGGCCGTCAGCCAGACCGAGCAGGCGGCCGTGACGCTGCGCGCGCTCGACACGCGGGCCAGCGAGCTCAAGGCGACGGCGTACCGCCTGCTCGCCGCAGGCGACGGGGACAAGGCGAAGGCCGACGTCGCTGACGACACCGCCACCGTCCAGGAGCTGGTGCGGACGCTGCAGGGCTACGACCTCGTCGCCCACAACGCCGCTCAGGTCGACGATGTCGAGCAGGCGATGACCGACTACACCGCGGCGATCAGCACCTTCGTCAACGCTGCCGCCGCCGACCCGGAGTCCGCCGAGGCCAGCATCGGCAACGTCCAGAACGCCAACGACACCAGCGACGAGGTGCTCGGCGCCGCGGTCGACGACTTCACCTCGGACGCGAGGAACGACGCGGCCAGCACGCAGGGCGCCATCGACAAGATGACGACGGTCATCCTCGTGGTCTCCCTCGTCGCCATCGGCCTGCTCATCGTCCTCGCCGTGCTCATCTCTCGCAGTCTCGTCGTCCCCCTCAAGGCGGCGATCGCCATGGTCGGCCAGTTCGCGGACGGCGATCTCAGGCAGCGGCTGTCGTCGGGCACCACCGGGTGCGTCGGCGACCTGGAGCGAGCCCTCAACCGCGCGATGGACAAGGTGAGCGAAGTCCTGGTCTCGGCGACCGCCTCCGCAGACGGCGTCGCCTCCGCCTCCGAAGAGCTGTCGGCGTCGTCGCAGCAGATCGCGGCCGGGGCGGAGGAGACCTCGGTGCAGGCGGGTGTGGTCTCGGGTGCGGCCGAGGAGGTCTCGCGCAACGTCTCGACGGTCGCGGCGGGTGCCGAGCAGATGGGTGCCTCCATCCGCGAGATCGCGCACTCCGCCAACGAGGCCGCCCGGGTGGCCGCTCAGGCGGTGTCGATGGTGGAGACCACCAACGAGACCGTGTCGCGGCTGGGGACCTCGAGCCAGGAGATCGGCAACGTCGTCAAGGTCATCACCTCCATCGCTGAGCAGACCAACCTGCTGGCGTTGAACGCCACCATCGAGGCCGCCCGTGCCGGCGAGGCCGGCAAGGGGTTCGCCGTGGTCGCCAACGAGGTCAAGGAGCTGGCCCAGGAGACCGCCCAGGCCACCAAGGACATCGCCGCCCGGGTCGAGGCCATCCAGGGCGACACCACCGGTGCGGTCGAGGCGATCGGTGAGATCTCCACCATCATCACCTCGATCAACGACTACCAGCTCACCATCGCCTCGGCGGTGGAGGAGCAGACCGCCACCACCAACGAGATGTCGCGCAACGTCGCCGAGGCCTCCACCTCCTCGAGCGAGATCGCCACCAACATCTCCGGGGTCTCGGGTGCGGCCACCACGACCACCCAGGCGCTGGCCCAGACCCAGTCCGCCGTCGACGAGCTCGCCCGTATGGCCTCCGACCTGCGGGCGAACGTCCGGCACTTCACGACCGCCTGACCGGCGCCCCGCCACTCCCTCTCCCACCCCAGACAGGACCCCACCTCATGGACACAGCCGCCGCTCGCGGGCTCACCAGCCGCTTCAGCGACCTCCGCCTCGCCGTCAAGATCCTCTTCGCCGTCGGCCTCGCCGCCCTGGTGGCGGTGATCGTGGGCGTCGTCGGACTGCGAGCACTGGGCGGGTCGACCCACGTGGCCAACGACATCAACGACCAGAACGTCGCCGGCCTGCAGGCCGCCGCGTCGATGGAGGCCGGGATCGCCGCCATGCGCATCCAGGCCCGCGAGGCCCTGATCCGTCAGGACGCGGAGTACGACGCCGCCAACCAGGCCTTCGACGACGGCTACCAGGCGTTCGAGACCGCGGCGGCCGACTACTCCGGTCTCGACCTGAGCGCCGACAAGCGTGCCGCGCTGCAGACCCTGGAGGAGGCCACCAAGAGCTATCACGACACCGCCGTCGACGTGCTGCCGCAGTTCTCGAGCAAGAACGACATCGCCGGCTGGACCAACGCCTTCGACAGCCAGGTCGCTCCCCTCTCCGAGGACATGAAGGCTGCGATGGCCGACCTGACCGGCATCGAGAAGACCTCCGCTGCCGCGGCGGCCGCCGACGTGCAGTCGACCTACGCCTCCAGCCGCAACCTGGTCATCGGGGTGCTGGTCCTCGGTACGGCGCTGGCGCTGCTGCTCGGCTGGCTGATCGCCCGGGCGCTGGCCCGCTCCGTCGGGAAGGTCAAGGACGTCGCCGACGCCATGGCCGCCGGCGACCTGTCGAAGACCGCCGGCGTCACCACCCGCGACGAGGTCGGCACCATGGCCACCAGCCTGGATGCCGCCAACACCTCCCTGCGCCAGCTCATGACCTCCGTCACCGCCTCCGCCGACGGCGTCGCCTCCGCC
>NZ_WUEK01000002.1:0-498313 GCF_009823805.1 Nocardioides flavescens
CGCGTGGCCGACGCCGTTCTCGGTCGAGGTGCTCGACGAGCACCCCGAGGCGGTCGTGCTGGCGACGGGCGACCCGCTCGTCTCCGGGGTCGCGACGACGCTGATCGAGCGGTACGGCGCCGAGGCGGTCACCGTCGTCCCCGCGGTCTCCTCGGTCACGCTCGCCCGGGCCCGGATGGGGTGGACCGACCCGACCGTGCTGCGCGACCCGCGCCACCTGCCCCGCCACCTCGCCCCCGGCCACCGCGTGCTGCTGCTCTCGCCCGACGAGACGACACCCGCGCAGGTGGCGGTGCTGCTCGCCGAGGCGGGCTACGGCGCCACGACGATGACGGCGCTCAGCGACCTCGGCACCGACCACGAGACGCACGCCGCGGCCAGCGCCGCGGACGGCGGTCCGGCGGCGTCGCGCCTGCACGTGCTCGCCCTCGAGCTGCGCGGCTCCGCCGTCTCGAGCTGGGCGACCGGGCTCGCGGACGACGCCTTCGAGCACGACGGCCAGCTCACCAAGCGCGACCTGCGCGCCGCGGCGCTCGCCCGGCTGGCCCCGCACCCCGGCGCCCTGCTGTGGGACGTCGGCGCCGGTGCCGGCTCGGTCGGCATCGAGTGGAGCCGGGCACACCCGTCGTGCCGGGCGGTCGCCGTCGAGCGCGACCCGGAGCGGGCCGCGCGGATCGCCCGCAACGCGACCCGCCTCGGGGTGCCCGAGCTGCGCATCGTCGAGGGCTCGGCGCCCGAGGCGCTCGCCGGGCTCGAGGCGCCCGACGCGGTCTTCGTGGGCGGGGGTGCGACCGCCCCCGGGCTGCTGGAGACCTGCCGCGACCGGCTCGCCCCGGGCGGGCGGCTCGTGGTGCACGCGGTGACGCTCGAGACCGAGCGCCTCGTGATCGACCTGCACGCCGCCCTCGGCGGCGAGCTCACCCGGCACGCGGTGGAGACGGCCGCGCCCATCGGCGCCTTCACGGGCTGGACGCCGGCCCGCGCGGTCGTGCAGTGGGCGTGGGTGAAGCCGTGACCGTCCACTTCGTCGGTGCCGGCCCCGGGGCCGCCGACCTGCTGACGCTCCGCGCGGCGGCCCTGCTCGGCGCCGCCGACCTGGTGCTGTTCCCGGGCACCTACCTCGACGACGAGGTGCTCGCGCACTGCCGCGCCGACGCCGAGACCGTCGACACCCAGGGCCTCGACCTCGACGCGATGGTCGCCCTGATGGTCGAGGCGTCGGGCGCGGGGCGGGAGGTCGTGCGGCTCACCAGCGGCGACCCGTCGGTCTACTCCGCGCTCGCCGAGCAGACCCGGCGCCTCGACGCCGCCGGCGTCGCGTGGGACGTCACCCCCGGCGTGCCGTCGTACGCCGCGGCCGCCGCGCTGGTCGGGCGCGAGCTCACCGTGCCGCTCGTCGCGCAGTCGGTCGTGATCACCCGGCCGCAGGCGCGCTCGAGCGAGATGCCCGAGACGGAGTCGCTGGCGGCGTTCGCGGCCACGCGGGCGACCCTGGCGCTCCACCTCGGCATCACCCGCACCCGCGAGCTGATGGCCGAGGTCGAGCCGGCGTACGGCGCCGCGTGCCCCGTCGTCGTCGTGCACCGCGCCTCACAGCCCGACGAGCTCGTGCTGCGCGGCACCGTCGGCGACATCGCCGACCGGGTCGAGGCAGCCGGGCTGAGGCAGGCCGCGGTGGTGCTGGTCGGCTGGGCGCTGGCGCGCGAGGGCGACGGGCAGCGGGCCGCGGGGGAGTCGTGGCTCTACTCGGCGGGGCGCCCGCGTGGCTCCGAGCGGGGGGCTTCCCAACCGCCGCAGGATTGATAGCCTGCAGCCGCCAGTCACACATGGGAACCCGGTGAGAGTCCGGGACTGACGCGCAGCGGTGTGGGTGACGGGCGGGGCACGCCGGGCGACCGGCAGCCACTGGGTCCGCGGACCTGGGAAGGCGCTCCGACCCGGTGGATCCCGAGTCCGAAGACCTGCTGGCCCTCACGGCGACCGCCGCGAGGTCGAGAGGACGACGCGCCGAGTCCGAGACCTCCCAGGGACACCCATGCTCGAGGCTCCCAGCCGTTCCCCCGGCACCTCGCGCCACCGGCGCGACCTGTGCCCCGGCGTGCTGCGGCCGTGGCGCGCCGACGACGGCGCGCTGGTCCGGCTGCGCCTCGTCGGCGGCCGGGTGAGGGCCGGGCAGCTGGCCGCGCTGAGCCGGGTCGCGACGGCGTACGGCGACGGGGGAGTGCACCTCACCGCCCGGGCCAACCTGCAGCTGCGCGGGCTGGCGCACCACGACGGCGTCCTGCCCGACGAGGTGGTCGCCGCGATCGAGGCGACCGGCCTGCTGCCGACACGCAGCCACGAGCTGGTGCGCAACGTGATGGTCTCCCCGCCCGGCCCGGGGGCACGTGCCGATCTCGCCCCCGTGGCCGCGCGCCTCGACGTACTGGTGTGCGCGGACCCCGCGCTGGCCGGGCTGCCGGGGAGGTTCCTGTGGGTGCTCGACTCCGGCCGCGGCGACCTGCTCGACCGTCCGCTCGACCTCGGTCTGGTCGCCCTCGACGAGGTCACCGCGCAGCTGCGCGTCGGGGCGGACGGGTGGGGCGAGACCGTCGCCCTGGCGGACGCCGCCACGCGGCTCGCGTCGCTGGCGGCGCGGTTCCAGGTGCTGCGCGGCACCGGTCCCGGCGCGCCGTGGCACGTCGACGAGCTGCCCGCCGAGCTCCGCTCCCGGCTCGCGGCGCGCGTGACCCGCGACCCGCGGACCCACGTGCACGCCGACCCCGCGCCGTACGACGACCACCACGTCGAGGCCCCCGGCGGGGTGCTCGACGCGCCCCTGGTCGCCCGGCTGACCGACCGCGTCCACCCCGACGACGAGCTCGTCGTCACGCCCTGGCACGGCGTCCAGATCCCGCTCCCGCTCCCGGAGGCCCCGCGATGACCCAGCTCGAGCTCCCCCCGCCGGCACCCGTGCTCGCCCCGCCCACGGCGCGCTACGACTACGTGCACACCGGCCCGGCGATCTACGCCGACTCCTTCGCGACGATCCGCGCCGAAGCCGACCTGTCGGGCGTGCCCGCCGACGCCGAGAAGGTCGCCGTGCGGATGATCCACGGCAGCGGCCAGGTCGACCTCACCGAGGACCTCGTGGTGCACCCCGGGCTCGGCTCGGCTGGTCGCACGGCGCTGGCCCTGGGCGCGCCGATCCTGTGCGACGCCCGGATGGTGGCGATGGGCGTCACCGCAGGCCGGCTGCCCGCCCGCAACGAGGTGCTCTGCTTCCTCACCGACCCGCGGGTGCCCGACCTCGCCCGCGACTGGGGCACGACCCGCTCCGCCGCCGCGGTCTCGCTGTGGGAGCCCCACCTCGAGGGCGCCCTCGTCGCCATCGGCAACGCCCCGACCGCGTTGTTCCACCTGCTCGAGATGCTCGCCGACGGCGCGCCCCGCCCCGCGGCGATCATCGGCTGCCCGGTCGGGTTCATCGGCGCGGCGGAGTCCAAGGAGGCGCTCGCCTCCTTCGCCGCCGCGACCGGGATCGACGTGCCCTTCGTGACCGTGCGCGGTCGCCGCGGCGGCTCGGCGATGGCCTCGTCGGCCGTCAACGCCCTCGCCACCGAGGTCGAGTGATGGGTCGGCTCTCGATCGTCGGGCTCGGCCCCGGCGACCCCGAGCTCGTCACGCTCAAGGCGGCCCGCCTCATCGGCGAGGCCGACGTCGTGGCCTTCCACGCCGGGGTCCGCAAGAGCTCCCACGCCCGCCGCATCGCCGGCGACCTGGTGCGACCCGGCACCGTCGAGGAGGAGCTGCGCTACCCCGTCACGACCGGCGCGACCGACCACCCGGGCGGCTACGCCGGCGCGATGGACGACTTCTACGCCGAGTGCGCGGAGCGGCTCGGCGCCCACCTCGACGCCGGGCGCCACGTGGTGCTGCTCGCCGAGGGCGACCCGCTCTTCTACGGCTCGCCGATGGTGATGCACGACCGGCTCTCCGCTCGTCACGAGACCGAGGTCGTGCCCGGCGTGCCGGCGTACGCCGCCGCGACCGCGCTCGCGCAGACCCCGCTCGTGCGCCACACCGACGTGCTGACGGTGCTGCCGGGCACCTTGCCGGAGCCCGAGCTGGCCCGGCGCCTCGCCGACACCCAGGGCGCGGTGATCATGAAGCTCGGCCGCACCTTCCCGGCTGTGCGCCGCGCGCTCGAGGCGGCCGGACGGCTCGACGGGGCGGTCTACGTCGAGCGGGCATCGATGGACGACGGCCGACAGCTGCCCGTCGCCGACGTCGACCCCGACTCCGTGCCCTACTTCTCGCTCATCGTCGTGCCCGGCGACACCGCGCCGCGGGCGCTCACCTCCCTGCCCGCTCCGGCCCCGGCGGCCGAGCTGCTCGTCGTCGGCCTCGGGCCCGGCCCCGACGCCTGGCTGACCCCCGAGGCGAGCGAGGCGCTGGCGCAGGTCGACCACGTGGTCGGCTACGCGCCGTACGTCGACCGCGTGCCGCAGCGCCCCGGCCTGCAGCGTCACTCCTCCGGCAACACCGTCGAGGTCGACCGCGCCCGCCTCGCCCTCGACCTCGCCCGGCGCGGCGAGCGGGTCGCGGTGGTCTCGGGCGGCGACGCCGGAGTCTTCGGCATGGCTGCGGCGGTCTTCGAGGTGGCTGAGGAGTTCCCCGAGGTCGACGTGCGCGTGCTGCCCGGGGTGAGCGCGGTGCAGGCAGTCGCCGCGAAGGCCGGTGCCGCGATCGGCGGCGACTTCGCGGTGATGAGCCTCAGCGACCGGCTGAAGCCCTGGCCGGTCATCGAGCGGCGGCTGCGGGCCGTCGCCGAGGCCGATCTCGTGCTCGCGGTCTACAACCCCGCCTCGCGCAGCCGCCGCGACCAGCTCGTCGAGGCGCAGAAGCTGCTGCTCGAGGTGCTGCCCGCCGACCGGGTCGTCGTGATCGGTCGCCACGTCGGCCGCCCCGCCGAGTCGCTCGAGGTCACGACCCTGTCCGAGCTCGACGCCGACTCCGTCGACATGGGCTGCCTGCTGCTCGTCGGCTCCAGCGGCACCACCGTCACCTCGACCGGACGGGTCTGGACCCGGCGCTCCGTCGAGCGCTGAGCCGCCCGCCCCCGCCGCTCCGCTTGTAACGCGGAGTTGGCGACTCTCCCGACCCGTTGCAACGGGTCGGCACCGTCACCAACTCCGCGTTGCAGCTGGAGGGCGAGGCGGTGCCCGCGCAGAGCGCAGACGGGGCGGGGCCTGAGCCTGAGCCGCTGGACCCCGCCGCACCCCGCGGGGTGGAGGTGGCTCGGCGCACCAGGGGCACCTGAGGGCCGTGCTCCTGCTTTCCACCGCCCGCCTTGCCGCCCGCCCTGACGCGCGCCCTGCCTCTTGTAACGCGGGGTCCGGGCCTCTTCCATCGCGTTCGAACGCGGTGGAAGAGGCCCTGACGCCGCGTTACAAGCGGGCGGTCAGTGGCGACGGACGTCGGGGGCACGGGGCGTGACCGGCGACCGGGGTGAGCACACGCTGACCTTCGGTGGTACGGCGATGACACTGCTGCGGCTCGGGTCGTTCACCCTGCTCACCGACCCGAACTTCCTGCACCGCGGCCAGCGGGCCTACCTCGGCAAGGGGCTGTGGAGCCGGCGGCTCACCGAGCCGGCCCTGCAGGCCGCGGACCTGCCGCCCCTCGACGCGATCGTGCTCTCGCACCTGCACGGCGACCACTTCGACCGGATCGCCCGCCGGGACCTCGCCCGCGACCAACCGGTCGTCACCACGCCCGCGGCGGCGCGGCGGCTGTCGCGGTGGGGCTTCGAGACCCGCGGACTGCGCACCTGGGAGACCGAGACGCTGACCCGCGGCGACGAGACGCTGAGCATCGAGGCGCTCCCGGCGTTCCACGCCCGCGGCGCCATGCGTGCGCTGCTGCCGCCGGTCATGGGCTCGCTCCTCGAGCACCGTGTCGGCGGCGAGGTCCGGCTGCGGGTCTACGTCACGGGCGACACCCTCACCGGCGACCACGTCGACCTGATCGCCGAGCGGCACCCGGATCTCGACGTCGCCGTCGTCCACCTCGGCGGCACCCGGGTGCTGTTCCACACCGTGACCATGGACGCGACGCAGGGGGTGGACCTCCTGGACCGGGTGCGCCCGGGCAGCGTCGTGCCGGTCCACTTCGACGACTACCGGGTCTTCCGCTCGCCGCGCTCGGCGTTCCTCGAGGCCGCCGCGCGGGCCGGACTGCCGAGCGTGGTGCGCCCGGTCGAGCGCGGCGAGACGCTGACGCTCGCGCGACGGCCCTGATCCGGGTGGGGGCACAGATCAGGGTGGTCCTCCCGCCCGCAGCGGGCGGGAGGACCGTCGTCGCATCGAGGTGTCGTCAGGTCACCTCCCGCACGGGGCCGGGCGGGTGATCCCTGGTCACCCGAGGGGCGCCGAGGCTCAACGGTAGGCGGCGCGGCCGGCACCGGACAGGGCCCGACCGGGCCGTTCTGCAACCGTTTGCAACGACCCGTTCGGGCCAGCCCCGAGGGGTCTCGGGTCAGAGCCGGTAGTCGAACCGGGCCAGGTCGTCGGCGTGCGCCGCCTCGACCAGGCGGCGGCTGCCGACGTCGTAGGCCTGCCAGTACGCGCGGCCGCGCGCGGTCACGTTGGTCGGCGGCACGTCGAGATCGAGGCCGAGGAGGTCGCGGAGGTCCTCGCTCAGTCGCTCCATGCGGAGCACCACGTCGGCCTCGTCGACGTGCCCGGCGTTGACGCGGCGCGTGCGCGGACGACCGTCGACCTCGCCGACCGCCTTGCGCAGCCAGTCGCCGAAGTCGAGCGTGAGCGCGTCGACGATGCCGTCGACCGCGCCGGGCGTGGCGTGCACCCACGATCCCGGGTCGCGCAGGTCGTGGACCCACCGGGTGCGGCTGCGCTCGTACTCCGCGACGTAGAAGTCGAACGGGTTGCGCGTCGTGGTGACGATCCGAAGCCCGTGGTCGGCGGGCAGGAGCCCGACCGCGACGAGCTCGCGCACCGTGGCGTGCTTCGCGTCGACGCCCTCGACCCGCACCGCGCTGACCGGCGGCACCTCGCGGACGCCGGGGCGGGCCAGCAGGGCCTCGCGCAGCGCCGTGCTCGCGGTGCCGGGGGCGGCGGTGACGACGATGCCGGCCGCCGGGTCGACCAGCGCCATCAGCGAGCGCCCCGACCGGGCGAGCGGGGTCGGAGGGTGGGCGGACAGGAGTCGGGCACGTCCCGCACTGAACCACGAGGCGCCGACGGCCGCGGCACGGGGCGGGTCGTCGCTCGACGCGCCGGTGCGGGACGATGGCTCGCCCGCGCTCGGTGCCCGGGCCGAGAGGAGCCACGTGTCCGGTCTGACCCTGGTCGTGATCGCCCTCGGCGTCTCGGCTGACGCGTTCGCGGTCGCTCTCGCGAAGGGACTCCAGCTGCGCCGGCTGCGGGGGCGCGACGCGCTCGCGCTGGCCGTGGCGTTCGGCGTGTTCCAGGCCGTCATGCCGCTGCTCGGGTGGTTGGCCGGCACCGGCTTCCGCGGCGCGATCAGCGGCATCGACCACTGGGTGGCCTTCGGGCTGCTGGTGCTGATCGGCGGCCGGATGATCTGGGAGGCGCTGCACCCCGACACCGACGACGAGCAGCGCGACACGGGCATCCCGCTCGGTGAGCTGCTCCTGCTGGCCCTGGCCACGAGCCTGGACGCGCTGGCGGTCGGGCTCAGCCTGGCCTTCCTCGACGTCGACATCCTCTCGGCCGTCGCGGTCATCGGGGTCACGACGTTCGTGCTGACCCTCGTCGGGGTGTACGTCGGGCACCGGGCCGGGGCACGGTTCCGCACCCCGGCCGAGGTCGCCGGTGGCGTCGTGCTCATCCTCATCGGCGTGCGGATCGTGCTGGACCACACCGGCGTGCTGTGAGCGAGCTGCGCGTCCGCCTCAGCCGGCTGCCGGCGGAGCGGGTCGCCGTCTCGCGCGACGACGGGTCCGAGCCGTTCGCGCTCGACCTGGCCGAGCTGGCGGCGTACGTCGCTGACCACGAGGGCGGGCCGGTCCGGCCCCGCTGGGTCTGGGACGACACGGCGCGCTGGCACGCGCTGCTCCTCGACGCCGGCGTGCGGGTGGCGCGCTGCCACGACCTGCGCCTGTGCCGACGGGTCCTGCGGCGGGCGCCGGCCGTGGACCAGACGCTCCTGGCGGGGGAGGACGCCGCGCGCTGGGACCGGCTCGGCCCGGCGTCCGCCTCCGAACCGGCGCTCTTCGTCGCCGACGACCGCGCCGAGCACCTGGCCGCCGACGCCGAGGACGAGCGGCAGCAGCGCGCGGTCGCGGCATCGGCCGAGGCGGGCCGGCTCGCCCTGCTCCTGGCCGCGGAGTCGTCCGGGGCGCTGGTCGCCGCCGAGCTGCGGTGGGCCGGGATGCCGTGGCGCGTCGACGTCCACGAGCAGCTCCTGGCCGAGCGCCTCGGACCCCGGCCGCCGCGCGGGACGCGTCCGGCCCGGCTGGCCGCGCTCGCCGCCGAGGTGGGCGAGCTCCTCGCGGCGCCGGGGCTCAACCCCGACTCCCGCCCCGAGCTGATGGCGGCCCTGCGGCGTCAGGGGCTCGACGTGCCCGACGTGCGCGCGTGGACCCTGCGCCGGCTCGACCACCCGGTCGTCGAGCCCCTCATCGCCTACAAGCAGCTGGCGCACCTGCTCGCGACCAACGGGTGGGAGTGGCTCGACGCGTGGGTGCGCGACGGCCGGTTCCGGGCCGGCTACCAGCCCGGCGGCTCGAGCACGGGGCGGTGGGCCTCGGACGGCGGCGGCGCCCTGTCGCTGCCCGCCATGGTCCGCCCCGCCGCGGTCGCCGACGACGGGTGGCGACTCGTCGTGGCCGACGTGGCGCAGCTCGAGCCGCGCGTGCTGGCGGGGATGAGCGGCGACACCGCGCTGGCCCGCGCCGCCCGCGGCGGCGACCTCTACCAGGCCATGGCCGACACCGGCGCGGTCGAGACCCGCAGCGACGCCAAGCTCGGCCTCCTCGGTGCGATGTACGGCGCCACCAGCGGCGAGAGCGGGCGTCTCGTGGCCGACCTGACCCGGCGCTACCCGCGGGCGTTCGGCCTGGTGGAGGAGGCGGCCCGGGCCGGCGAGCGCGGGCAGCCCGTGCGCACGCTGCTCGGCCGCGGCTCGCCGCCGATCGGGGAGGAGTCGGGCGAGCTGTGGGCCGGCGACCTCGACGCGCCACCTGCCGACGACGCCTCGCTGGCCCGCCAGGACCGGCTGCGGCGCGCCTACGGCCGCTTCACCCGCAACTTCGTGGTGCAGGGGACCGGGGCCGAGTGGGCCCTGTGCTGGATCGCCGACCTGCGCAACCGGCTCTGGGCGCTCCCCTCGACGCCGGGCGCCGCGCTGACCGAGCGCCCGCACCTCGTCGCCTTCCTCCACGACGAGGTCGTCGTGCACACCCCCGCGGCGCTGGCTGAGGACGTCGAGCGCGAGGTGCGCGCCGCCGCTGCGGCCGCCGGTCGCCTGCTCTTCGGCGACGCCCCGCTCGACTTCCCGCTCAGCGTGTCCGTCGTGACGTCGTACGCCGAGGCGAGCAAGTAGGGCGTTGCCCCCTCGTGGGCGGTGAGTGCTGAACCTGGCGCCCGGGGTGGAGGTGCGTCAGCAACCTTCCGGGGCCGCCGGGTGGTTGCCCGCGCACCGCCGCCCCCGGCGGCGAGGTTCACAGTTCACCGCCACCCGGACCGCGGCGCGCCCCGGCTCACTCGCCGAGCAGCGACTGCAGCACCTCGCGGTGCCGGCGGTACGCCGCGCGCCCGGCGCGGGTGAGCTTGAACGTCGTGGTGGCGCCGCGGCCGCGGCCGGTCTTCGTCGTGTCGACGTAGCCCGCCTGCTGCAGCGCGGTCATCTGCTTGGACAGGTCGGAGTCGCTGACCTGCAGGTGCTCTCGCACGAAGGCGAAGTCGGCGTTGCCGGCCCGGCTGAGCAGTGCGACCGCCGCGAGCCGCTTGGGCGCGGTCAGGGCGGGGTCGAGCTCGGCCCAGCCGGGGGCCCGGGTGGTCGTCTCGTCGCTCACGCGCCGATCACCCGAGTCGGGCCCGCACCCGCGCGGCACCGGCGGCGTAGGCGCGCTCGTACCACCACACGACAGCGGTGCCGACGACGAGCACGAGCGCCGCGGCGAGCCAGGCGTGACCGGTCATGGTGAGGGCGCCGGCGCCGACGACGATCACCAGGACAGCGGCCATGAACGCGAGCATCGCGGGGCGCATCTCCCGGGGCACCGCGCCGGTCGGCATCGTGCCGCGGTAGTGGCGGTACCAGCGGATGAAGGCGACCTCGACGAGGGCCAGGGCGACCACGACGACGGCACCGACCGGGCCGTCGAGCAGGCCCAGCGCCAGGACCATCGCGGCGCCCCAGGCGCCGACGGCCGGTGGGTACCACCCCGGCGTCGGCGGGAAGTCGACCCACGGCGCCGCCTCGGCGCGGTCGGCCTCGCGGAGCAGCTCTCGGGCATCGCGATCGGTTTCCATGACGGAAACCATACCTATCGCTTTCCGGAGTGGCAAGCACTCTCGAGCCCTACGATCGCGCACGTGCGCCTCGTTGCCCCCGTCCTCGTCCTGTCCCTGCTGGCGTTGGCGGCGCCGGCCCACGCCGACACCTGGTCCTCGCGCGACCGCCGCGCCGACGTGATCGGCTACGACACGTCCCCACCCGCCGCGGAGGGCGACTGCGGGCCACCGCCGCGCCGGGTCCGTAGTGACGCCCGTCGTGATCTGCTGCGGCTCTCGGTCGACCACACGTCCGCGGACATCGTCGTCACGTTGTCGATGCGTGCGGTCTCCCGTCGCGATCGCGACACGAGCTACGAGGTCTACCTCCGCACTCCGGGTGGTGTCTACAGCGTCAGCGTGGTCCCTGGTCTGGGCAAGGACCCCGGCCTGTTCGAGGTCCCGACGCTCCCGCAGTCGGATCCTGGAGACGACTGCGAGGGCATCGGGCTCCTCCTCCTCGACACCGGCTGCGACGGTCTGGCTCGCGAACGCGACCCCGTCGCCGACACGGTCACCTACACAATCCCGCGCGACTGCCTCGACCGGCCGGCGTGGGTGCGGGTGGGAGCGCAGGTCTACGGCTTCCTGTCCGGCGAGGACGAGGGTCGCTCGGACCGGTGGGGCCGACAGGGCACTGCGGACGTGGGCTTCCCTCCGCCGTTAGGCCCGCGGGTGCACCCGTCCTGACGACGTACGCCATCAGGCGCGTGCCCTAGGCTGGCCCCGCGGATGGGCTGACCGGGCGACCGCGTCGCAGCACTCGGGAGACCGGGTGCGGCGCCGAGGAAAGTCCGGGCTCCACAGGGCACGGTGGTGGGCAACACCCACCCGGGGTGACCCGCGGGACAGTGCCACAGAGAACAGACCGCCTCCCGTCCCGACTCGTCGGGGCGGGCGGTCAGGGTGAAACGGTGGTGCAAGAGACCACCAGCGGCCCGGGTGACCGGGTCGGCTCGGCAAACCCCACCAGGAGCAAGGTCAAGAAGTCCGGAGCCTTCGGGCCCCGGATGCGCGTGCGTCCGAGGGCGGCCCGCCCGAGCACGCGGGTAGACCGCTGGAGGGTGTCGGCAACGGCACCCGTAGATGGATGGTCGCCCCCCGGCGACCGTGAGGGGACCGGGGACAGAACCCGGCTTACAGGTCAGCCCGTCCGCACCACCCGGCCGATCCCCGGCCGATCCCCGGCCGATCCCAGGCCGATCCCTGCCGCCGCGAAGATCACTCCGCCCTCGCCGCATGGACGCCGTCGGCGGGGACACAGGTGCGCCATGGAGACCCCACCTGCAGGACCCGACCAGTACACGATGCGCGACCCGTCGACGATGTACGCCGACCGCGTGCCCGACGAGCAGTACCTCCCCGGCCCCGGCACCGACGCGGAGATGGCGCAGAACGTCCCCGCCGACCACGGCGAGGACTCCTACCGCGGCAGCGGCCGCCTGCGCGACCGCAAGGCGCTGGTCACCGGGGGCGACTCGGGGATCGGTGCGGCGGTCGCGATCGCCTTCGCCCGCGAGGGCGCCGACGTCGTCATCTCCTACCTCCCCGAGGAGGAGGAGGACGCCGAGCGGATCCTCGGACTCGTCCGCGATGCCGGCCGGACCGGGGTGGGCGTGGCCGGGGACCTCTCCGACCCTGAGTTCGCCAAGCAGCTGGTCGACCGGGCGGTGGCGGAGCTCGGCGGTCTCGACATCCTGGTCAACAACGCCGGCAAGCAGCAGCACGTCGACGACGTCACGGACATCAGCGACGAGGAGTTCGACCAGACGTTCAAGACCAACGTCTACGCGACGTTCTGGCTCACCAAGGCCGCGGTCCCGCACCTGCCGCCCGGCTCGACCATCATCAACAGCACGTCGATCCAGGCCTACGCGCCCTCGCCCCACCTCGTCCACTACGCCGCCACGAAGGCGACGGTCAACAACCTGGCCAAGGGCCTCGCGGCCCAGCTGGCGCCGAAGGGGATCAGGGTCAACGCCGTGGCGCCCGGACCGATCTGGACGCCGCTCCAGCCCGCGGGTGGCCAGCCCCCGGAGGCGCTGCCGTCGGCCGGCGAGCAGACCTACCTCGGCCGCTGGGGTCAGCCGGCGGAGCTGGCGCCGGCCTACGTCTTCCTCGCCAGCGGCGAGTCGTCGTACGTCGTCGGCGAGACCCTGCACGTCGACGGGGGCATGCCCACCCCCTGAGGCAGCTCAGGCCCCGCCCGCGTGCGACGCCGCCGTCAGCCGCTGCAGGAACGACGTCACGGTGCGCAGCTCGTCGGGCGGGGTCGAGGCCAGCAGGGTCGCGATGTCGGTGCCGACGGCACTGAGGAACTCCCGGGTCCGCTCGCGGGCGGCGGGGGTCGGGCGCAGGGTGACCCGCCGTCGGTCGCTGCTCTCGCGCGTGCGCTCCACGTGGCCGGCGGCCTCGAGCCGGTTGACCAGTGCGGTCGTCGCGCCGCTGGTGAAGCCGTGCAGGCGCGCGAGCTCGGTGGGGGAGAGCGGCGACCCGGCCTCCGCGGCCCAGACGACCTGACCCAGCGCGGCGACGTCGGTGACGGGCAGGTCCATCCACGCCGCCTGACGGCGTACGAGCTCGTCGTGGGCCTGGACCCAGTCGCGCAGCGCGTGCATGACGGCGACCTGGTCGGGCGACCACGGGGTCTCGAGCGGGTCGAGGACGGGAGCGGGGTGGGTCTCGGTCACGGGTGGGTACCTTCACTGTGAAGCAACTTCACTGTTGAGCCACCACCCTAGAGGAAGCAGGACCCGATGACCCGACCCCACGCCCTCGTCTCCGGCGCGAGCGTCGCAGGCCTGTCCACCGCCTTCTGGCTCGAGCGCGCGGGGTGGTCGGTGACCGTGCTCGAGCGCGCGCCGGCGTTCCGCGACGGCGGTCAGAACGTCGACGTGCGCGGCGTCGCCCGCGAGGTGGTGGACCGGATGGGTCTGCTCGAGGCGATCCGTGAGCGCAACACGACCGAGACCGGCACCGTCATCGTCGACGACGAGGGCGGCGAGGTCGCCGAGCTTCCGTCCGAGGGCCCCGACGGGCCCACCGCCGAGCTCGAGATCCTGCGCGGCGACCTGGCGCGGGTGGTGCTGGACGCGCTGCCCGACACCGTCGAGGTGAGGTACGACGCCACGATCGCCTCGGTCGACTCGGGCACCCGGCCCGGTGACGGCGGGGTCGGCGTGACCCTGGCCTCGGGGGAGACCCTCATTGCCGACCTGCTCGTGGTGGCCGAGGGCGTGCGGTCCACGACCCGCGACCTCGTCTTCGGCGACGAGGTCGAGCTGCGCGAGCTGGGCATCACCATGGCCTTCGGCACCATCGCCCGCACGCCGGACGACGACCACCGGTGGCGCTGGTGCACCACGACCGAGGGCCGCCAGGTCCACCTGCGCCCCGACCCCTACGGCACCACCCGCGCGATCCTGTCCTTCCTCGACGGACCCGACGAGCGCGCCGGGCGTGGTGGTCGTCGGGTCGTCGAGCTCGGCCGCGACGAGCAGCTGGCCCTGCTGCGGGAGCGCTACGACGGGGTCGGCTGGGAAGCGCCCCGCGTGCTCGAGGGCTTCGCGACCTCCGACGACGTCTACGTCGACGACCTCGCCCAGACCCGGATGACGACCTGGTCGCGCGGGCGGGTCGTGCTGGCCGGGGACGCCGCGTGGTGCGTCACGCCGATGGGCGGCGGCGGGTCGTCGCTCGCGCTCACCGGCGGCTACGTCCTCGCCTCGTGCCTCGCGACCGACACCAGCGCTCCCAGCGCGCCCGGTGACCCCGGCGCCGCGCTGGCGGCGTACGACGCGTGGATGCGCCCGCTGGTCGACGACGTGCAGGACTTCCCCCAGGCGGTGCTCAAGCTGGCCTACCCGCGCACCCGGGCCGCCGTGGTCGCGAGCCGGGTGGTCACGAAGGCGATGACCACCTGGCCGCTGTCGCGGCTCACCGCCAAGGTCAGCCAGGTCGCGGACACCGACCGGGAGCTGCCTGCGGAGCCCACCCCCGGCGGTGCCGAGCGCGACGCCGTCTCGCGCTAGCGTGCGGGGGTCCGCCCGCCGACCCTCAGGGAGCCCCGCGTGACGACCACGCCCGCCCGTCGGATGCGCTCGCACGCCGTGACGCT
This sequence comes from Nocardioides flavescens, assembly GCF_009823805.1. GTDB lineage: Bacteria > Actinomycetota > Actinomycetes > Propionibacteriales > Nocardioidaceae > Nocardioides > Nocardioides flavescens. The sequence goes on from NZ_WUEK01000002.1 coordinate 14,641, forward strand.
CGGCGTCACCGCGCTGATGGCCGCGGGGCTCACCGGCTGCGCGACGTCGGCCGACTACGCCGCCGTCTGCGTCGACCCCGCCACCGAGCAGCGGGTCGACGACGACCAGTGCGACGACGACCGAGAGTACGACGGCACCTCGTCGGGCTTCTTCTGGTACTACCTCGCCGCGAGCCGCGCCATCCCCTCGGTCGGGTCGCCGGTCTCGGGCGGGACGTTCCGCAGCTCGGGCCTGTCCGGCACCGTCCAGCGCGGGGGCCTGCCCCGCGAGGGCGGCACCACCGTGAAGTCCGCGACCTCCAAGGGCGGCTTCGGCGGCTCGGGCCGCAGCTCGTCCTGACCCGCACAGACCCGACCCAGCCCGACCCAGCCCGACCCACCCCAGCCCGACCCAGGAGAACCAGCGCCGTGACCGACCTCCTCGACGCCCTCGTCCACGCCGTCGTCTACGCCGTCGTGGCCGGGGTCCTGCTCCTCGTCTCCTACTACGTGCTGGACCTCGTCACGCCCGGCCACCTCGGCAGCCACCTCCTCGGCGTGGACGAGCGCGGCCAGGAGTCGGTGCACGCCCAGTCGCGCTCCGCGGCGGTCGTGACCAGCGCCTGGCTGGTCTCCAACGCCCTCGTGCTGTTCACCGCGATCTGGACCAACGGCGCGACCACCTTCGGCTGGGCGCTCGGGTGGACGGTGGCCTTCGGCGTCCTGGGCATCGCGCTCAACGCCGTCATGCTCTTCGCGATCGACGCGATCACCCCCGGCGACCTGCGGCGCATCGTCACCGAGCCCGGTCCCGTCCGCCCGCTGGCCCACGTCGCGGCGGCGACCTCGCTGTCGGTCGCGGCGATCGTCTGCGCCAGCATCGCCTGATGTGGCGCCACCGGATCCGTCCGCGTGAGGACTGGCAGCGCACGGTCACCGAGCAGGGGCTGATCTTCCCGGTCACCGCGCTGCCGGACGGCAGGAGCGTGCCGTACTGGAACGAGTCGGCGTGGTACGAGCTGTCGCTCGAGGAGGTCGAGTCGCTCGAGGCCGCCACCGAGGAGCTGTGGGCGATGTGCGTCGACGCCGCCGGCTGGATGGCCTCGCCCGGCTCCGGCATCGACGACGCCCGCCTCGGTCTGCCGCCCGGCTCTCTGGACGTCGTACGCCGCTCGCTCGCGCGCCGCGACCCGATGCTCTACGCCCGCTTCGACCTCGTCTACGGCGCCGACGGCTCGGTGAAGATGCTGGAGCTCAACGGCGACACCCCGACCGGCCTCGTCGAGACCGGCGTCGCGCAGTGGCGCTGGCTCGAGGACGTCATGCCCGACCTCGACCAGTGGAACAGCGTGCACGACCGCCTCGTCAACGCCTGGCGGCGGCTGCGCAACACCGGCGCGATCCCCGAGAGCCGCGTCCACCTGCTGTACGACGCGCCGGCCGGCGGGGCGACCGACGACGGCGAGGCCGAGATGACGGTGCACTACCTCGTCGACACCGCCGTGCAGGCCGGGCTGGTCGCGATGGCGCACCCGATCTCGGAGGTCGGGTGGAACCCCGACGCGCGCGAGTTCCGCGACGCCCACGACCAGCCGATCACGACGGCGTTCAAGCTCTACCCCTGGGAGGACATGCTCGGCGAGGAGTTCGGCCGCCACCTGGTCGAGGGCCACGAGGTGCGCCCGGTGCGGTGGTTCGAGCCCGCCTGGAAGGCGCTGCTCTCGACCAAGGCGCTGCTGCCGGTGCTGTGGCAGCGCAACCCCGGCCACCGGCTGCTGCTCCCGGCCCACTTCGACGAGCCGCGCGACCTCGAGCAGTGGGTCGCCAAACCGCTGTTCGGTCGCGAGGGCGACAACGTCCGCATCCACCTCGCCGACGGCTCCGAGGACCTCGCCCGGCCCGGTCCGTACGGCGCCGAGGGGTGGGTCTACCAGGCCTACGCCCCGCTGCCGGTCTTCGACGGCAACCACGTCGTGCTCGGCTCGTGGGTCGTCGACGACGAGGCGGCCGGGATGATCGTGCGCGAGTCCGACTCGATGGTCACCGACTACTTCAGCCGCGTCGTGCCTCACGTCATCAGCGATGCCCTCAACCCCGACGACGCCCAGGTGATGGCCTGGCTGCTCGACCGGGTCGGTCCCGACGTGCCGCGCAGCGGCGGGACCTCACGCGCTACGTAGGTGGTTTCGAGACGGTCGTTGCACGACCTCCTCAACCAGCCGCACGGTGGTTGAGGAAGGACGAAGTCCTGTCTCGAAACCACTCGTGTCGTCAGCCTCGGGACACGAATCGGGACACGGTCCGGGACACCCTCGGGACATCGGCCGGGACACCGGTGGGACACCCTCCGCGACCGTCCGGGACCGGCGCCACGTCCGCGCGGAAGGGGGGCGCGCCCGACGGGTCGCCCTGTCTAGAGTGGCCGCGATGATCAGGGTGCTCGGGCCGCTCGAGGTCCACGGGGAGGCAGCCGCGGGGGCGGTCGACGTCGGGTCGCCGCGCCACCGCGAGGTGCTCGCCGCGCTCGTGGTCGACGCGGGCCGCGTCGTGTCGACCGACTCGCTGCTCGACCGGGTCTGGGGCGACGTCACCCGCGGGGGCACCACGACCAACCTGCACGCGATCATCTCGCGCCTGCGCGGGCGCCTGCGCGAGGGCCGCACCGGGGTCGAGCTGAGCACCGTGCCGCCCGGCTACCGCATCGACGTGCCCGTCGACGGCGTCGACGCCACGATGTTCCTCGACAGCCTCGCGCAGGCCCGCGACGCCCGCACCCGTGGCGACCTCGAGACCGCGCGGCGCGTGGTGCGTGAGGGGCTCGCGCTGTGGCGCGGACCGGCGTACGCCGACATCGCGCAGCCGTTCGCCGAGGCCGAGGCCGCCCGGCTCGAGGGCCAGCGCATCGCCGCCGTCGAGCTGGCCGCCGAGGTCGACCTGATGCTGGGCCGCCACGACGAGGTGCTCGAGGAACTGCCCGCCCTCGTCGCCGAACACCCCCTGCGCGAGTCGCTGCGCGGCCACCTCATGCTCGCGCTCTACCGCGGTGGTCGTCAGTCCGACGCGCTGGCGGCCTACGACGACGTGCGCGAGCAGCTCTCCGACGAGCTCGGGCTCGACCCCGGACCGCAGCTGCAGGAGCTGCGCCAGCGCATCCTCGAGCAGGACCAGACGCTGCTCGCCCCCGCGACGTCGGCCGCGCCCCCCGGCGCACCCACCGAGCCGCCGGTGGAGTCGGCGCCCGCGGGCCAGGGCGGCCTGCGCTCGGACTTCGTCGTCCCCACGAGCCGGCTGCTGGGGCGCGACCGCGAGATCGCCTACGTCCGCTCGCTGCTCGAGGGCTCGACCCAGCGGCTGGTGACGCTCACCGGCACCGGTGGGGTCGGCAAGACGCGGCTGGCCGCGGCGATCTCCGAGGCCAGCGTCGGCGCGTACGCCGACGGCGTGGTCGCCGTGTCGTTGGCGCCGCTCACCGACCCCGACCTGGTCCTCCCGGAGGTGGCCCGAGCGCTGGGCATCACCGGCGGCGAGGTCGTGGACCCCGCGGCCGCGGTCGCCGAGCACCTGCGCTCGCGCCGGGTGCTGCTGGTGCTCGACAACCTCGAGCACCTGCTCCCCGCCGCCACGTCGCTCAGCCGGCTCATCGCCTCCTGCCCCGACCTGACCGTGCTCGTCACGAGCCGCACGGTGCTGCGCGTGCGCGGCGAGGTGCAGTACCAGGTCCAGCCGCTGCCGCTGCCCGAGCCGGAGGAGGCCGACCCCGACGCGCTCGCCGAGTCGGCCGCCGTCGCCCTCTTCGTCGACCGGGCCCGGTCGGTGGCGCCGGAGTTCGACCTGGCCGGCCTCGATCCCGACAACCTCGCCGCCGTCGGCGCGATCTGCCGGCGGCTGGCCGGGCTGCCGCTCGCCATCGAGCTCGCCGCGGCGCGGGTGCGCCTGATGCCCCCGACCACGATGCTGGCGCGCCTCGACGACGTCGTGGCCGGCGGTGGCGCGCGGGACCTGCCGCTGCGCCAGCGCACCATGCGGGCCGCGCTCGACTGGAGCCACGACCTGCTCGACGACGAGGCCCAACGGCTGCTGCACCGGCTCTCGGTCTGCAGCGGCGGCTTCACCCTCGAGGCCGCCGAGGCCGTCGGCGGCGGTCCGGGCGTGCTGGCCACCCTCGAGTCGCTGGTCGAGCACTCGCTGGTCGTCACCGACCTCGACAACCCGACGGTCTCGCGCTTCCGCATGCTCGAGCCCGTCTCGCAGTACGCCGCCCTGTGGCTCGAGGGCGAGGAGCGGCTCGCGGCCCGCGCCGCGCACCGCGAGCACTTCCGCGCCCTGGCCGCCGAGCTGGAGCCGGCCTACCGCGGTCCGGGCACCTTCGACTCCCTCGCCGTCGCCGAGCGCGAGCACGCCAACCTGGTGACGGCCATCGAGACGGGCCTGGCCGACGGCGACGCCGACCTCGCGGGCTGGCTGGCCTGGGACCTGTGGCTGTTCTGGTGGCTGCGCGGCGCGCTCGTCGAAGGCAGGCGCCTCACCTCTGCGGTGCTGGCCGAGGACGTCGACGACCACGTGCGCGTCTACATGCTGGCCGTGCACGCCGCCATGGCCTTCGCCCAGGGCGAGCTGGCCACCGCCCGCGAGGGGTGGGAGGAGGGCGACGGGCTCGGCGAACGCATCGGCGACGGCGTCGGCCGCTCGCACAACCTCGCCGGCATCGGACTCGTCGCCCTCGGTGAGGGTGACCTGGACCGGGCGGTCGAGGGGCTCGAGGCCACCATCGCGCTGTGCGAGGAGATCGACCTCGCCGGGGCCTGGATGTGGACGTTGGCCCACACCTGGCTGGGCACCGTCCGGCTGCTGCAGGGCGACCTGGAGGCCGCTCAGCGCTGCGTCGACCGGGCGCTGGCCGCCGCCCACGGGCGCCACGACTCGCTCGCGACCTACATGGCCCACTTCACCGCGGCGCAGGTCGCCCTGGCCCGCGACGACGCGGCCACGGCTCGCGACCGGCTCGAGGAGGGCGTGCGGCTCAGCCTCGACACCAGCGACCTGGCCAACCTCGCCTACTTCCTCGACGCGCTCGCGCTGGTCGAGTCCCGCGACGGCGCGCACGAGCGGGTCGCCACGCTGCGCGGCGCGGCCGCCCGGGTGCGCGAGGGCGTCAGCGGCGTCGTCTACGGCTACTACAAGGTCGACTCCGCCGAGCTCACCGCGGCGCTCGAACACGCCCGCTCCGAGCTCGGCGACGCGGCGTACGCCGCCGCCCTGGCGCGCGGACGGGCGATGAGCGTGGCCGACGCGGTCGACCTGGTGCTGGCGCGCACGGCGGTCTGAGGGAGTCGCGCCCAGCGACGACAAGGCGACCGCAGGCGGGCCGCAAGGACGAGGGACGAGGCTGGAGCCATGGACACCACCACCTCCCGCTGGCTGCCCGCCGACTGGGCGCACCCGCTCCGGGTGCCGCTGGGCGAGCACCACCACCTGCGCCCCATCCGCGCCACCGACGTCGACCTCGACATGCCCGCCGTCATGGGCAGTCGCGAGCGCCTGTGGGCGACGTACGGCGTCGCGTGGGGCTGGCCGCCGGCCGACATGACCCACGAGGAGGACCGCGTCGACCTCGCGCGCCACGAGGCCGAGATCGAGGCCCACGAGTCGTTCAACTACGCCCTCTTCGATGAGGCGGAGACCGCCCTGCTCGGCTGCGTCTACATTGACCCGCCCGAGCGCGTCGGCGCCGATGCCGAGATCAGCTGGTGGGTCGTCGACGCACTCGTTGGCACCCCGCTCGAGCAGCAGCTCGACGCCTTCGTGCCCCAGTGGGTCGCCGAGGACTGGCCGCTGAGCCGGCCGCGCTACGTCGGCCGCGACCTGACCTGGGACGCCTGGCTCGCGCTGCCCGTGCTGCCGCGCTGACGAGCGGCCCGGGCGGCCCGGGCGCCTCAGGACACCCGGGTGACCTCGACCGAGACGTCGAGACCCCTGGCCTCGGACCCGGAGTAGATGCCGCTGATCGCGGTGACGTCGTCGTGGTCACGGCCGGTGGCCACGACGACGTAGCGGTCGTCGGGCTCGGTGCCGTGGGTGACGTCGTAGGAGCGCCAGCCGTGGTCCCACCACTCCAGCCAGGCGTGCGGGGAGCCGCCGACCGGCTCCCCGACGACGGGCTCGGGTGAGGGGTGCAGCCACCCGGTGACGAACCTGGCGGGGACCCCGAGCGAGCGCAGACCACCGATGGCCAGGTGGGCGGTGTCCTGGCACACCCCGGCGCGCTGGGCCCACGACTCGGCCGCCGTCGAGCCCGCGTGCGTGGCGCCGGGACGGTGCTCGACCTCGCGGCCGAGGAGGTCGAAGAGCTCCGACGCGGCCGCTCCCGGGGTGGCCGCGTCGGCGCGCAGCGTCTCGAGGCGCGAGCTGAGGTCCTCGGGCGGGGCGACGCGGGGCGGGAGCACGAGGTACTCCGTCCACCGGTCCGCCACCTCGCGACCGGCGAGCTCCTCCCAGGTCGCGCTCGGCGCGGCGGCGGGGGAGCGGTTGACCTGCACCGTCGAGGTGGCGGTCACCGTCATCGTCTCGTGCGGGTCGACGACCTCGAACGCCGTCACGTGGTTGCCGAAGTAGTCGCGGTAGTCGTAGGTCCACGGCTTCGGCGAGACCTCGAGGCGCGCGTGCACCACGATCTGCTCCGGCGTGGTCACCGGCGTCAACCGGGCCTGGTTGTACGACGCCACGGCGGGGCCGTCGTAGGAGAACCGGGTCGTGTGCACGACCCGCAGCTGCATGCTCATCCCTGGATCCCCTGCCACGTCATCGCCTCGGCCCCCGCGAAGTAGCGGCGGGTCACCGCCTCGGTCGCGGTCGCGCACGCCACCTGCAGCCGCTCCATCTCCTGCGGGAGGTCCTCGACGAGGTCGGCGAGCGAGCGGTACTCCAGCTCGGCGCGCATCCGCCCGAGCAGCCGCTGCGCGTCGTTCTGGAACCCCGCGCGGGCCGAGGACTCGAGGTTCTCCAGGCACTGCTCGGCGCGGTTGAGCGCGAAGACCACCGAGCGCGGGAAGAGCCGGTCGAGCAGCAGGAACTCCGCCGCCGCGCGCTCGGTCTCGAGGCCGCGGTAGGTCCTGAGGAAGGCCTCGTAGGCGCCGCAGGCGCGCAGGGTCTGCGTCCACGGCGAGGCGCCGCTGCCGGCCTGGGCGGCCGTCGCGACCAGGCGCGAGGTCATGTCGGCGCGCTCGACGCAGCGCCCCAGCATGAGGAAGTGCCAGCCCTCGTCGCGCACGGTCGTGGCGTCGGCGGTGCCGTTGATGAGGGCCGCACGACCGCGCACCCACTGGAAGACCCCCGGCACCCGGCGCTGCTGGAACTGCCCGCTCGGGATGGCGCGGTACGTCGTGTTGATGGCCTCCCACATCGGCACCGACAGCGTCTCGCGAGCCCGTCGCGCGCTCTCGCGGGCCGCGGCGAGCGCGGAGGCGATGGAGGTGGGCGAGGTGGGGTCGAAGCAGAGCCGGTCGTGCACGAGCGCGAGGTCGACCCGTGTCGTCGGCTCCTCCTCGGCGCCCATGATCGACAGCAGGGCGCGGCAGGCGGCGTCCTCGTCGAGCGAGGCGTCCTCGAGGATCAGCTGGGTCTGCACGTCGAGGATGCGCGCGGTGTCCTCGGCGCGCTCGACGTAGCGACCGATCCAGAACATCGACTCGGCGATCCGGCTCAGCACGTGCGTCCCCCGCTCTGCTCAGGTCCCTGCTGCTGTTGCTGGTCGGCCTGGGCGTGCAGGTCGCGCAGGTCACCGAGCGCCGGGCCGACCGGCATCTCCGGGGCCGGTCCCGGTCGGGGCGTCGGGGGTGCGGGTGGGGGCGGGGCCGATTCGGGCGCGGGGTCGTCGACCACGTCGATCTCGTCGATCTCGTCGAGGACGTCGACCACATCGGTCACGTCGACCTCGTCGACCGGATCGGTCACGTCGACCGGATCGGCCCCGCCGACCGCTTCACGCTCGGTCTGGGTGGGACCCGCGAGCACCCACGTGTCCTTCGAGCCGCCGCCGCGCGAGGAGTTCACGATCAGCTCGCCCTCGGCGAGGGCGACCCGGGTGAGCCCGCCGGGCAGCACCCAGACCCGCGAGCCGTCGTTCACCGCGAACGGGCGCAGGTCGACGTGGCGCGGGCCGAGCCGGCCGTCGACGAACGTCGGCACCGTCGACAGCTGCACGACCGGCTGCGCGATCCAGGCACGCGGGTCGTCGAGGACCTTCTGCCGCAGCTCGTCGAGCTCGGTGCGCGAGGCGGCGGGTCCGATGACGATGCCCTTGCCGCCCGAGCCGTCGACGGGCTTGAGGACGAGCTCGTCCAGCCGGTCGAGCACCTCCTCGCGGGCGTCGGCGTCACCCATGCGCCAGGTGTCGACGTTGCGGAGCACGGGCTCCTCGCCGAGGTAGTAGCGGATGACGTCGGGCAGGTAGGTGTAGAGCAGCTTGTCGTCGGCGACGCCGTTGCCGACGGCGTTGGCCAGGCTGACGTTGCCGGCGCGGGCGGCGTCGATGAGACCGGGGACGCCGAGCACCGAGTCGGCGCGGAAGTGCACGGGGTCGAGGAAGTCGTCGTCGATGCGGCGGTAGATCACGTGTACCGGCTCGAGGCCCTTGGTGGTGCGCATCATGACGCGGCCGCGGCGGCACTCGAGGTCGCGGCCCTCGACGAGCTCGACGCCCATCGTGCGGGCCAGCAGTGCGTGCTCGAAGTAGGCGCCGTTGAACACCCCGGGGGTCAGCACCACCACGGTCGGGTCGGTGACGCCCGCGGGGGCGGCTGCGCGCAGCGCCTGCAGCAGCCGCTGCGGGTAGCCCGCGACCGGGCGGATGCGGTGCTCGGCGATCGTCTCGGGCAGCGCGGCGGAGATGGCGCGCCGGTTGGTCATGACGTACGACACGCCCGAGGGCACCCGCACGTTGTCCTCGAGCACCCGGAACTCGCCCGCGTCGTCGCGCACCAGGTCGATGCCCGCGACGTGCACGCGCACGCCGTTGGGTGGACGCACGCCCGCCGCGGCGCGGTGGTAGTGGCTCGACGTGGTCACGACCCGCCGCGGCACGACGCCGTCCTCGAAGACCTGGCCGGTGTCGTAGACGTCGGCGAGGAACCGCTCGAGCGCCTCGACCCGCTGCTGCACCCCGCGCTCGATGACCGAGAACGTGTCCATCTCGATGACCCGCGGGAGGATGTCGAGCGGGAACGCCCGCTCCTCGCCCCCGATGTCGAACGTCACGCCCTGGTCGAGGTAGCCCGCCTGCAGCGCCTCGACGCGCGCGACCAGCTCGGGTGTGGTCAGGTCGGCGAGCGAGCTGCGCAGCCGGGCGTACGGCGGGCGCAGCTGCGCGCCGTCGAACATCTCGTCGTACGCCGGCCCCCGTGAGCCGTAGCCCTCGAACATGGCGTTCACGACCTCGACCCTAGTGGGCTGCGCTACCGGTAGGTTTCGGGAACATGACGTACTACTTCTGCCTCAAGCACCACACGGTCGAGGAGGCCGAGGGGTGCCGGGCCAACAACCGGCTCGGCCCCTACGACACCGAGGCGGAGGCCGCCCGGGCGCTCGAGAAGGTCGAGGAGCGCAACGAGGCCTGGGACAACGACCCCAAGTGGAACGACGACGCGGGCTCCGGGTCAGGCTCGGGGTCAGGCTCCGGCGCAGGGGACTCCTCCGCGGGTTCGTGACCGGCGGCTGACCCGTGGCGATCGTCGAGCGCGAGCGGGCCTCGCCCTGGCCGTTCGTCGCGATGGCCGGGATGGCCGGCTGCTTCTTCCTCTACGCCGCCAGCGTGCTCCTCGCCCCGTGGTGGGCGGTCGCCGCGCTGCTGGCGTTCTGGACCGGCCTGCTCGTCGTCGCCTGCCGCTGGTTCACCCGGCGCCCCCGGCTCTCGGTGGTCCTGCCCGTCGTCGCCCTCGTCGTCTGGTGGGTCGTCCTGCTCGTCGGCGCGGCGCTGCTCGACTGGTGAGGCCCGTCGGGGGTCACGCCACACCGACAGTCGAGGACTGCAGTCACCGGCGAGCGTGCAACTCTGCACATTCGGTTTGAGGCGGGGCACCGGGGCGCCGCGCCACCTTCCGACGTACGCCGCCGAACCACCCCCGAGATCCGAGGTCGACACGATGACTGCCACCCCCCGGCCCACCCGCGAGCAGGCGATCGGCGCCGGTCTGCGCTGGACGTCGGGCTGGTGCCTGCGCTGGCTGCTGATCGCGCTCACGGCGGTCGCGCTGGGCTACGTCGTGCAGTACGCCTGGTCGATCCTGCTGCCGGTGATCCTGGCCCTCATCGTCACCACGGTGCTCGAGGGGCCGGTGCGCCTGCTGGAGCGCTACCTGCGCTTCCCGCCGGCGCTCGCCTCGGCGGTGGTGCTGGTCGGCAGCATCGGCATCCTGGTCGCGATCGCCTTCGCCATCGCCCCCTCGGTCAGCGGGCAGTCCGGCGACATCGTCAAGAGCGCCAACGCCGGTCTGCAGAAGCTCCAGGACTGGGTCCAGGAGAGCGACTTCATCACCCGCAACCAGGTCGACGCGGCGCTGCAGGCCGCTCAAGACCGCGTGCAGTCGAGCGGTGGCGCGATCGCGGCCGGGTTCGTGACCACGGTGGGGGCGGTCAGCTCGGCTGCCATCACCCTCGTCATCACGCTCGTGCTGACGTTCTTCTTCCTCAAGGACGGACGTCGCTTCGTGCCGTGGGCCCGCGGCATCGCCGGTCCCCGGGCCGGGGTGCACGTCGGCGAGGTCCTGCACCGCTCGTGGCGCACCCTCGGCGGGTTCATCCGCACCCAGGCCCTGGTGAGCGCGATCGACGCGGTCTTCATCGGGCTGGGGCTCGTGCTGGTCGGCGTACCCCTCGCGATCCCGCTGGCGATCCTGACCTTCTTCGGCGGCTTCGTGCCGATCGTCGGCGCGGTCGTCGTCGGTGCGCTCGCGGTGCTGGTCGCACTGGTCTCGAACGGCGTGACCGGGGCGCTGATCATCCTCGCCGTGATCTTGGCGGTGCAGCAGCTCGAGGGCAACGTGCTCTCGCCGTGGCTGCAGTCGAAGAGCATGCAGCTGCACGCCGCCGTGGTGCTGCTGTCGGTGACCCTGGGCTCGACGCTGTTCGGGATCACCGGCGCGTTCCTCGCCGTGCCGACCGCCGCCGTCGCGGCGGTCGTGCTGCGCTACCTCAACGAGCAGGTCACGGTCGTGAGCGGCGAGCCGAGCAGGCGGGAGAGGCGGAAGGCGGCGGAAGAGCGGGGCGCCGAGGAGCGCGACGCCGAGGAGCCGGACGCCGAGGTCAGCGAGGGCTGACCCGCAGGATCCGGTCGTTGCCGGCACCGTTGTCGGTCAGCACCAGCAGGCTGGTGCCGTCGGGTACGACGGTCCGGATGCGGCCGTAGGCCCGCAGCGCCTCCGGTGCGCGCTCCGAGCGCAGCCGGCCGCGGTCGTCGAAGCGCAGGAACAGCACCCGCGTCGCCTTCAGGCAGGCCACCGCGAGCGTGCCCCGCAGGGCTCTCCAGGCCCTGGTCGTCGGCACGAACCCGATGCCCGAGGTCGCCAGCGTGCTCGGCCCCGAGCGCCAGCGGGCGCCCCGCTGCTCGCCCGGCAGGGACTGGTCGGTCATCGGGACGGACTCGTCGTAGCCCGGCACGGGGTTCCAGCCGTAGTCGCCGCCGCTCTTGAGCAGGTTGACCTCGTCGTCGCGGTAGCTGCCCTGCTCACCCGACCACAGGCTGCCGTCGCGGCGCTGCGCGAGGCCCTGGACGTTGCGGTGGCCCCAGGTGTGGACCAGGGACCGGTTGCCGCCGGCCGCGACGAACGGGTTGCCCGGCCATCCCGCGCCGGTGAACCGGTCGACGCGCAGCGTCTTGCCGCCGAGCGAGTCGAGGTCCTCGGGGTTGGTGCCGACGGCCGCGTCGCCGGTGCCGACCAGCAGCGAGCCCGCGCGGTCGATCAGCAGCCGGCAGCCGCCGTGGCGCCCCGAGGTCGCCGGGATGCCGCCCACGACCTGCCCCGCCGCGGTCGCGGTGCGCAGCCGCTCGTCGAGCGTCCAGGCGAGCACGCGGACGTCGTGCCCGCCGCCTGCCGTCGTACCGCCCTGGCAGGTGTAGATGCGCCGGTTGCTCGCGAAGTCCGGGTCGACCTCCAGCCCCATCAGCCCCGTCTCGCCCGACACCCACACCTCCGAGCTCGGGAACGCGACCGTGCGGACCTTCCCGCCCTTGAGCACCGACAGCGTCGCCCGGTCCCGCTGGGTGAACAGCACCGCCCCGCCCGGCAGCGGCCGCGCGTCCCACGGGTGGTCGAGGCCCTGGGCGACGGCCTTGATCCGCAGCTTCGGCACCTTCGCCCGGCGTGCCGTCTGCGCCTGCGTCTGAGTCTGGGCCGATCGCTCGGTCCCCGGCCCCGCCGCCTGCGCTCCGCCCTGAGCCAGGCTCGCTACCGTCATCGGCGCCACCAGCGCCACCACCACACCCGCGATCGCCGTACGCATGGTCCACCGTAACGCCGGTCGCCGCTGGGTGGTCCGGACATCGACAGTCGAACTTCCTGGTCACCAGGTGGCCCTGAATGTTGCACAGTCGACGGTCGGGTCGGCGTTCTCCACAGGCGTGCCGCGGCCGGAAGCGCGGCGGGGTGCCAGCGGCGAGCATCGTGCTCATGGGTCTGCAAGCCGATCAGGACGGCGTCATCTCCAGGCAGCAGCTCCTCGCCTCGGGAGAGTTCGAGGACGAAGCGAGCCTGGTGACGACCGTGCGCCGGCGCGTCCGGCGCAAGGAGTGGGCTCGGGTCCTGCCGGGTGTCTTCGTGGACCACACCGGTCCTCTGACCTGGCGGCAGCGTGCTTGGGCCGCGGTCCTGTTCTACGAGCCTGCTGCGCTGGCGGGCCCCTCCGCTCTCCACGCGTGGGGCGTCCGGGGGTACGAGCCGAAGGACAGCGACCCGATCCACGTCTGCATCGACCGCTCCCGCGGGGTGAAGCGTCGCGTGGGGATCCACGTCAGACAGGTCGTCCGGATGGAGACACTGTGCGTGATGGGGGCCGGCATTCCTCGTGAGCGGGTCGAGCACGCGCTCATCGACGTCGCGTCAGCCGAGCGCGGCCTCGACGACTGCGTGGCGAAGCTGGCGGACGCGGTCCAGGACCGGCGGACGACGGCTCCCCGACTGGTCGAGGCGCTCGGTGTCCGCACCCGCTTGCGCCAACGCGCCGTGATGTTGGAGGTGCTCACGGAGATCGGTGCGGGGGTCCGGTCCGCGCTCGAGCATCGGTACCGGGTCGACGTCGAGAGGGCGCACGGCCTGCCGACCGCACTGCGTCAGGCACCGGTGATGGTGGACGGTCGCCGCACCGAGCGGGATGCGTCCTACGACGAGTTCGGCGTGGTGGTCGAGCTGGACGGGCGGGTGGCACACGAGCTCAGCGAGACCCGATGGGCGGATGTCGACCGCGACATCGCCGCTGCGATCTCGGGGCAGATCACCATCCGCCCGGGCTGGCGACACGTCCTCGAACCGTGCCGACTGGCACAGTCGGTCGCCGACCTCCTGACCTCTCGCGGCTGGACGGGCCAGCTCGTCCGCTGCGGACCGGACTGTGCAACTTCTGAGTCACCTGGTGGTCTGAAAGTTGCACAGTCCTCCTGAGCCCCGTCCCAGGAATCGACTGTTGAACTTTCAGTGCCACCAGGTGACCGGAAAGTTCGACTGTCGACTGCCGGGCCGTCGCGAGGCGCTCAGAGCGACCTCAGAGCCACCCGTGACCGTCGGCGGTGATGACGGCCTCGGCGCGGTTGGCGGCGCCGGTCTTGCCGATGGCGGAGGAGAGGTGGTTCCGGACGGTGCCCTCGGAGAGCGAGAGGGCCCGGGCGATGGCGGCGACGGGGGCGCCGCCGCGGGCGGCGCGCAGGACGTCGGTCTCGCGGGGGGTCAGGGGCGACTCGCCGGCGACGAGGGAGTCGGTCGCCAGGGCCGGGTCGACGACGCGCAGGCCGGCGTGGACGCGGCGTACGGCGTCGGCGAGCTGGGCGGCGGGGGTGTCCTTGACGACGAAGCCGGCGGCGCCGGCCTGGAGGGCGCGGCGCAGGTAGCCCGGTCGGCCGAAGGTCGTCACGATGAGCACGCGGGTGGCGGGGCAGGCCGAGCGCACCGAGGCGGTGGCGGCGATGCCGTCGAGACCGGGCATCTCGACGTCGAGCAGGGCGACGTCGGGGCGGTGCTCGAGGACGGCGGGCAGGACGGCGTCGCCGGAGCCGACCTCGGCCACCACCTCGAGGTCGGGCTCGAGGGAGAGCAGGGCCGACAGGGCACCCCGCACCAGTGCCTGGTCGTCGGCGAGCAGCAGCCGGATGCTCACGCGCGCACCACCCGGAGCACGAAGCCGGGGGAGAGGTGCGTCGTCACGACGGTCGCGCCGACGTCGGCGGCGCGCTCGCGCAGCCCCGCGAGCCCCGAGCCGTGGCCGGTGGGCGAGGGGGTGGCGGTGCCGTCGTCGCGCACCTCCGCGCTGGTGGGAGTGAGCCGCACCTCGCAGTGCGAGGCGCGGGAGTGGCGGATGACGTTGGTGACGCCCTCGCGCACCGTCCACGCGAACAGCTCGCGCAGCTCGGTCGGCACCTGGTCGGCCGAGCCCGGCACCTCCGCCGAGATCTCCGCCGCCCGCAGCGCCGCGCGGGCGCGGACCAGCTCGGCGGGCAGGGTGATCTCGCGGTAGCCCTCCACCGCGCGTCGTACGTCGACCAACGCGTCGCGGCTCAGCCGCTCGAGGTCGACGAGCTCGGCGCGGGCGCGCTCGGTGTCGACGTCGAGCAGCTTCTGGGCGAGCTCGGCCTTGACGGTGATCACGGTCAGCGAGTGGCCGAGGATGTCGTGCAGGTCGCGGGCGAAGCGGGTGCGCTCGTTGTCGACGGCGAGGCGGGCGTTCTCGCTCTGGGCCTCGAGGAGGTCGACGTTGCGGCTGATCAGCGCCCGCAGACCGAAGACGGCGAGCGAGGCCGCCATGATGCTGAACGCCGTGCCGATCTGGCTGCCCCAGTCCTCGACCGCCCCCAGCGCGATCGTGCCCACCACGAGGGCCAGCGTCGTCACCGCGGCCACGCGGAACGGGAACGACATCACGCAGCCGACCGCGACGTAGACGGTGCACGCCAGCCCGCTCTCGCCGACGCAGGCCACGACCACGGTCCCGAGCGCGACGAGCGCGGCGAGGTAGCCGAGCGACCACCGCAGCGACGGGTTCGCCACCGGCCGCCACCGCTGCGCGCGGGCCCCGAGCCACAGCGTCATGTAGACGGCCGCGAAGGCGACGACCGCCACCATCCCGACGACCCCGGCGACCGTGTCGCGCCGCGACCAGGCCTGCAGGAGCGGGTCGATGAGGAAGAACAGCCAGATGCAGGCGAACAGGGGCCCCCGACGGCCGATCTGGGCCGGTGGGTCGGAGGCGCGGCCCTCGGACGTCACGCCCAGCAGGGTAGGGCCCGCCTCTGCGGACGCCGTGCTCCCACCCGCGCTCACACCCGCGCCGTGTCCTTGCTCATCCGCCACGCGGCGCCGGCCACGAACAGGGTCAGCCAGGCGACGACGTTGACCACGGCGTACCACGGCAGCTCGCCGGTCAGGGGGGCCCGCGAGACCTCGGCGACACCGAACATCGGGGTCAGCTGGGCGATGTGCCACAGCAGGCTGGAGTGGTCCTGGATCGGGATGAAGACGTTGCCGAGGAACGACAGCAGCGCGAGGCCGGGGCCGAGCACCTGCATGGCGTTCTCGCCGGGCACGAGGTAGCCGACGAAGACGCCGAGGGCGGCGAAGACCATCGTGCAGCCCACCGTCAGCAGGCCGCAGGCGACCCAGCGCGCGACGCTCATCTCGGCGTGGCCCTGCAGGGCACCCGCGACGTTGACGACGGTGACCGCGACGGCGCCCATGACGACCGCGACGAGCGCCTTGGTGCCGACGTAGGCGACCGGCTTCAGCGGTGTGAGCCGCAGCTGGCGCGACCAGCCGAGGGCGCGCTCGCCGCCGACCGAGGCGCCGGCCGCCGAGGCGGTCAGCGCCGCGCCGTAGAGCGCCATCGAGACCATGACGTAGGCCGCGACGTTGCCGTGGCCGACCGAGTCGTCGTAGCCACTGGCGCTCGAGAACGAGAAGAACAGCGCCACCGGCAGCACGAGCGCGAAGACCAGGGTGCGCCGGTTGCGCAGGAGCCGCCTGAGCTCGATGCGCAGCACCGTCGTGTTGAAGCCGCCGTACGCCGGCACGCGGCGCTGCGGGACGGAGCCCGGGACGGAGCCGGGGACGGAGGGGGCGGCGGAGGGGGTCGTGCTCAGGGTCGTCATCTCAGGACTCCTGCGTCGTCGAGGTCGAACGGTGGGTGAGGCTCACGAACGCGTCCTCGAGCCCCTTGGAGGTGATCTCGAGGTCGTGGGCCGCGGTCTGGGTGAGCAGGTGGCGGGCGACGACGTCGCTGTCGCTCGTGTGGACGAGCACGGTCTCGCCGCGCACCTCGACCCCGTCGACCCCGGGCAGGCCCGCGAGCCGGTCGGACGCCGCGGTGTCGAGGCCGGGCACGGTGGCGCGCACCGAGCGGCCCGAGGTGAGCGCGCGGATCTGCGCGCCGGTGCCGTCGGCGACGATGCGGCCCTCGGCGACGAGGACGATGCGGTCGGCGTACTGGTCGGCCTCCTCGAGGTAGTGCGTCGCGAAGAGGACGGTGCGGCCCTGCTCGGCGTCGCGGCGGATCGCCGACCAGAACGCACGGCGGCCCTCGACGTCCATGCCCGTCGTGGGCTCGTCGAGCAGCAGCAGCGCGGGGTCGGGCAGCAGCGCCATCGCGAACCGCAGCCGCTGCTGCTCGCCCCCGGAGCACGTGCCGACGCGCCGGTCCGCGATGCCGGTGATGCCGGCGTCCTCGAGGACGTCGGCGACCGGCCGGGTGTCGGCGAACAGGCTCGCGGTGTAGGCGACGGTCTCGCGGACGGTGAGGTCCTTGAGCAGGCCCCCGGTCTGCATCACGGCGGAGACGAGCCCGCGGGCGATCGCCTGCCGTGGCTCGAGCCCGAGCACCTCGGCGGTGCCGCTGGTGGGGCGGGAGAGCCCGAGGACCATGTCGATGGTCGTGGTCTTGCCGGCACCGTTGGGGCCGAGGAACGCGACGACCTCGCCCTGCTGGAGCTCGAGGTCGATGCCGCGCACCGCCTCGACGGAGCCGAAGGACTTGGTGACGCCCCGCAGCGACACGGCCGGCACGGGGGCCGTGCCGGTCCCGGCCGGCGCCGCTAGCTGGGTGACGAGTGGGGTGGTGGTCATGACGACCACGCTCCCGCCGTACGCCGGCCCGCGCCTCGCCCGGGCGTCACGACGTCGTCGTGACATCCGTCAGGGGTGGCGGTGCGCTCCCGGTGCCCCCGGCCCGTAGGGCGGGGCTCAGAACGTGTGCTCGGGCCCCGGGAAGGTGCCGGCGCGCACGTCGTCGGCGTAGTCGCGGGCGGCCTGGAGCAGGACGCCGTGCACGTCGGCGTACTGCTTGACGAAGCGCGCCATCGTGCCGGTGCGCAGGCCGAAGGCGTCCTGCCAGACCAGCACCTGGCCGTCGCACTCCGCGCCGGCGCCGATGCCGATCGTGGGGATGCTCAGCGCGCGGGTCACCTCGCCGGCGACGTCGCCCGGCACCATCTCCATGACGACGGCGAACGCACCGGCGCCCTGCACGGCCTCGGCGTCGGCGAGCACGCGGGCCGAGGTCTCGCCGCGGCCCTGGACGCGGTAGCCGCCGAGGGCGTGCTCGCTCTGCGGGGTGAAGCCGATGTGGGCCATCACGGGGATGCCGCCGCGGGTGAGCCGCTCGATCTGCGGCACCATCTCGACGCCGCCCTCGAGCTTGACGCAGTGCGCGCCGCCCTCCTTCATGAACCGCGCGGCGGTGAGGTAGGCCTGCTCGGGGGAAGCCTGGTAGCTCCCGAACGGCAGGTCGCCGACGACCAGGGCGCGGCGGGCACTGCGGCTCACCGCGCGGGTCAGCGGGATGAGCTCGTCGACCGTGACCGGCAGCGAGGTCTCGTTGCCGAAGACGTTGTTGGAGGCGCTGTCGCCGACGAGGAGCACGTCGATGCCGGCCTCGTCGAACGTCGCCGCGGCGTACTGGTCGTAGGCGGTGAGCATCGAGAACCGCTCGCCGCGCTCCTTCATCTCGCGCAGGTGGTGGGTGCGCACCCGCTTGGGGCGGGGGGTGCCGGCGGACGGGGACGGGGCCGCCGGGCCGGTGCCGTAGGGAGCGGGCTCTTCGGGCGTGCTCATCCCTCCACGCTAGTGCGGACGGGCGCCGCTCGGTCCGGGCCGTCCTGAGACGGTGATCACGCCGAGGCAGACGACGGCGACGGCGGCCGCGACGCCGAGGGCTCCTCGGTCGGTCAGTCCCAGTCCGGCGAGGCCGCCGAGGAGGTACGGCGTGGCGAAGCCGAGGTAGGTCAGGGCGTAGAAGACCGCGACCGTGGCGCCGCGCTGGTCGGGCGGCGAGAGCCGCTCGGTCTCGCGCAGCCCCGAGACGAGGCAGCAGCCGTAGGCGAAGCCGAAGACCGGCGCCGCCACGAGCAGCAGCCAGCGGTGCTCGAGCGTCAGTGCCACGACGCCGAGGCCGGTGCCGAGGAGCGTGGCCACCAGCGCCGCCTGGCCCGCGAGGAGTGGTCGCCGGTCGTCGAGGCGACGCGCGAGCGGCTGCACGAGCACACCCGTGCCGAGCGAGATCCCGGCCAGCACCCCCGCGAAGGCCACCGCGCCGCTGCTCGACCCTCCGATCTCCCCGGGCAGGTAGGCCAGCGACAGCGACGCGCTCGCGAACACCCACGGCGCCAGCGGCACCACCAGGGTCACGAACCGTCGCGTGCGTGTCACCGCCGGCAGGCTGAGCAGCGGTCGTCGGACGGCGGCCGGGGGAGCGACGTCGCGCACCGGGACGACCAGCGCGAGGGCGACCACGGCCAGGACGAGGTGGGGGACGTAGGGGACGGTCAGGGGGTACGCCGAGACCTCGGCCACCAGCCCCGCCACCAGCGGCCCGAGCCCGAAGCCGGCCGAGAGCGCGACCGCCGCGCGGCGGGCGCCCGCGCCGGGTGCCTCGTCCGCGGACAGCTCGCTGACCCAGGCGCTCGCGGCGCTGAAGACCACGCCCGAGCAGACCCCGGCGAGCAGCCGCGCCAGGGTCAGCCCGAGCGTCGAGTGGTGGGCCACGATGAGCAGCACCGTCGCCACCGGCGACAGGGCCACGGCGGGCAGCACGACCGCCCGGCGGCCCCAGCGGTCCGAGGCCCCGCCGCCGAGGAGCAGCGCCGGGACCAGCCCCGCGGCGTACACGCCGAAGAGGAAGGCGCGCGTCTGCGTCGACATGCCGAGTTCGTCGCGGTAGGCCACGAGCATCGGCGCGAACTGGTTGGCGCCCCACCCGACGGCGAACATCGCCAGGGCCACCCGCTGCCACTGCCTCACCGCGCGCTCACGAGACGACGGTAGAAGAGGCTCAGCCCACGCCGGCGACCGCCTCCTCGAGCTCGGAGACGACGATGCGCCGCATCCGCAGCATCGCCTCGACCGCGGCGTTCGCGCGCACCGGGTCGGGATCGGAGACGAGCTCGAAGAGGCGCCGGGGCACGATCTGCCACGACAGCCCGAAGCGGTCCTTGAGCCAGCCGCAGGCCGACTCCGCGCCACCGTCGGCGGTGAGGGCGTCCCAGTAGCGGTCGACCTCCGCCTGGTCCGCGCAGGTCACCGAGAACGAGATCGTCTCGGTGAAGCCGGCGAACTGCGGACCGCCGTTGATGCCGCGGAAGGTGAGCCCCATCAGCGTGAACTCTCCGGCCATCACCGTGCCGGGGACGCCGGGGCCGGCCTCGCCGTGGCGGGTCAGGTGTCCGAGGGAGGAGTCCGGGAAGACCGACGTCCAGAACGTCGCCGCCTCCTCGAGGTCGTCGTCGAACCACAGGCAGGGGCTGATGCGGGAGCCGCCGTCGATGCTGGGGGGTGTGCTGGTCATGCGACCTCAGACCCCCCGCGGGGCGACGACTCATCGATGCCGCGTCAATAGAGTGAGTCCGTGGACTTCTGGTCGGCCTACGCCCACGGCTTCGCCCGCGTGGCGGCCTGCACCCTCGACACCGCGCTCGCCGACCCGGCGACCAACGTCGCCTCGGTTCTCACCGAGGCCCGGGGCTGCCACGAGGATGGCGTCGCGGTCGCCGTGTTCCCCGAGCTGTGCCTGACCGGCTACTCGATCGACGACCTGTTCCTCCAGGACACCCTGCTGCGCGCCGTCGGCGACGCGCTGGAGGTCCTCGTGGAGGGCTCGCGCGACCTGCTCCCGGTGCTCGTCGTCGGGGCACCGCTGGTCTGGGGCAACCGGGTGCTGAACTGCGCGGTCGTCGTGCACCGCGGCCGGGTGCTGGGGGTCGCGCCGAAGAGCAACCTGCCGACCTACCGCGAGTTCTACGAGCGGCGCTGGTTCGCCCCCGGTGACGACGTGCGCGGCACGATCGTGGTCGCCGGCCAGGAGGTGCCGATCGGGCCGGACCTGATCTTCGAGGCCACCGACGTCACCGGGCTGCAGATGCACGTCGAGGTCTGCGAGGACATGTGGGTGCCGGTGCCGCCGAGCGCGGAGGCCGCGCTCGCCGGCGCCACGGTGCTGGCCAACCTCTCGGGCAGCCCGATCACCGTCGGGCGCGCCGAGGACCGCAAGCTGCTCGCGCGCAGCGCGTCGTCGCGCTGCCTCGCGGCCTACGTCTACGCCGCGGGCGGGCAGGGCGAGTCGACCACCGACCTGTCGTGGGACGGCCAGACGATGGTCTGGGAGATGGGGCAGCTGCTCGCCGAGGCCGACCGCTTCCCGCAGGGCGCCCAGCGCGCCGTCGCCGACGTCGACCTCGACCGGCTGCGCCAGGACCGGCTGCGCACCGGCACCTTCGACGACAACCGGCGTACCCACGCCGACCGGGTCTCGTCGTTCCGCCGGGTGCGCTTCGAGCTCGGCGCGCCGACCGGCGACATCGGGCTGCGGCGCAAGCTGGACCGCTTCCCGTTCGTGCCCGACGACGTCGAGCGGCTCGCCCAGGACTGCTACGAGGCCTACAACATCCAGGTCTCGGGTCTCGAGCAGCGACTGCGCGCCATCGGCGGTGGGACCTGGCACCCCAAGGTCGTCATCGGCGTCTCGGGCGGTCTCGACTCGACCCACGCGCTGATCGTCGCCGCCAACGCGATGGACCGGCTCGGACGTCCGCGCTCCGACATCCTCGCCTTCACACTGCCGGGCTTCGCGACGACCGAGACGACCAAGGGCAACGCCGTGCGGCTCATGGAGTCGCTCGGCACCACCCACGAGACCATCGACATCACCCCCGCGGCGCGGCAGATGCTCGCCGACCTCGGCCACCCCTTCGCCGACGGCGAGGAGGTCTACGACGTGACGTTCGAGAACGTCCAGGCCGGGCTGCGCACCGACTACCTCTTCCGTGCCGCCAACCAGCGCGGCGGCATCGTGCTCGGCACCGGTGACCTCTCCGAGCTCGCGCTCGGCTGGTGCACCTACGGGGTCGGCGACCAGATGTCGCACTACAACGTCAACGCCGGCGTCCCGAAGACCCTCATCCAGCACCTCATCCGCTGGGTCGTCGAGACCGACCGCTTCGACGACGAGACCGACGCGGTGCTCGGCGAGATCCTCGCCCAGGAGATCTCCCCGGAGCTGGTCCCGGCCCGCGAGGGCGAGCGGCCGCAGAGCACCGAGGAGAAGGTCGGGCCGTACTCCCTGCAGGACTTCACGCTCTTCCACGTGCTGCGCTACGGCTTCGCGCCCTCCAAGATCGCCTTCCTCGCCTGGCACGCCTGGCACGACGCCGAGGCGGGGGAGTGGCCGCCCGGGTTCCCGGAGGGCTCGCGCGCGGCGTACGACCTGGCGAGCGTGCGGCACTGGCTCGAGGTCTTCGCCACCCGCTTCTTCGCCAACCAGTTCAAGCGCTCCGCGCTGCCCAACGGCCCCAAGGTCTCGGCCGGCGGCACCATGTCGCCACGGGGCGACTGGCGGATGCCCTCCGACGCCTCCGCCGCGGCGTGGCTCGCCGAGCTGGAGCACGTGCCGACCGCCTGAGGTCCTCCGCGGATCCTTTGCCTCTCCTTAGCCGACGGCTGGAGCTGGGTTAGCGGCACCCGGGAGACCGTGGGGGCACAGGGTCGCGCAGTGGTGCGCGAGCCCGCCCCACGGACTCACGGAGGACCACCATGAAGAAGGCCCTGCTCGCGCTCGCCGCGGTCGTCGTCGTCGCCGCGATCGGCGTCGGTGCGTGGATCGCCGTCGGCGGCGACGGCGAGGCGGTCGCGCGCGACACCTGCGACGGCCGCACCACCGAGCTGGCGGTCGAGGAGGACGACGGCGCCCTCGAGGTGTCGTTCGAGCTGCAGTCGACCGCACCCGGCGAGACGTGGACCGTCTCTCTCGTCCAGGGCGGCACCACCCTGCTCGAGGGTGAGCGCACCACCGACGAGGACGCCGAGCTCGACCTCGACGCGCCCGCCGACTCCAACGGCGACCGGGAGTTCACGGCCACCGCGACCTCCGCCGACGGCACCACCTGCACCGCCACCGTCACCCGCTGACCGCTGCGCCCCACCACCCACCACCTCAGGAGAACTCTGTGAACACCTCGGCGAAGACCACCGCCCTGCTCGCTGCCTCGACCCTGCTCGCCGCTCCCCTCGCCACCGTCGCCCTCACCGCCGCGCCGTCGAGCGCCGCACCGGCCGACCGCGAGAAGCGCGGCACCTGCGCCGGCGGCACCTACGAGCTCCAGGCCGAGCGCGAGGACGGCGGCTACGAGGTCACCGTCGACCTCGACCGCCTCGCCCCCGGCTCGCAGTGGAAGGTCGTCCTGCGCCACGAGGGCAAGCGCGTCGCCGCCGTCACCCGCACCGCCGACGCCGAGGGCGACGTCGAGCTCGAGGCGTTCCGCAAGGGCACCCCCGGCCCCGAGACCTTCTCGTTCCGCGCCACCCCCGTCGGCGGCGGCAAGGGTTGCGCGGCGACCGTCCGCCTGGCCTGACTGGTTCCCACCCGACCCCCGTCGGAGCTCGCGCTCCGGCGGGGGTCTCGTGCTGTCCGGGGCTCCGTCGCGCGGCGGGCCGGGCTGGGGGAGCGGTGCCTGGGCAACCGCTCTGGTGGTGTAGGAGGTTGCTGGGGCACCGCCGCCCCGGGCCGTCCGCGCCGGGCCGTCCACGACCCGAGCCGCGAGCAGCCTCAGGCCGGGCCCAGCTCGACGATGACCCGCGCGCCGCCGTACGCCGAGGTGCCCAGCGTCAGAGCGCCCCCTGACTCGGTCGCGGTGCGCTCGACGATGGCGAGGCCCAGCCCGGTGGAGCCGGCGCCGGAGGCGCCACGGGCGACGACGTCGAGGTCGGCGGGCCACCCGGGCCCGCCGTCGTCGACGGTGAGCGCGACGCCGCCTCCGGAGCGGGCGGCGAGCGTGACGGAGACCGGGGCGGCGTCGGGGGAGTGGCTGAAGACGTTGTCGAGGAGCACGTCGACCGTCGCGGCGAGGTCCTCGGCCGAGGCCCGCACCGCCACCGGACCCTCCGTGGAGACCGACAGGGCGAACGGGCGCCCCTGGTCCTCCGCCAGCGGCGCCCAGAACTCCACCCGCTCGGTCAGCGTCCCCACCGCGTCGGCCGACGGGGCCAGGCCCTCGCGCTCGGAGCGCCGCGCCTCGCGGACGACGTGGTCGACCATCGCCTGGAGCTCGTCGAGGTCGCCGCCGAGGCGCGCGCGGTCCTCGGCGGAGGCCAGTCCGTCGACGCGCAGCCGCAGCGCGGTGATCGGGGTGCGCAGGCGGTGGGAGACGTCGGCGACGCCCGCCCGCTCCCGCGCGAGAAGCACCTCGATCCGCTCGACCAGCCGGTTCATCGCGCTCGCGAGCTCGCGCACCTCGTGGGGTCCGGACGGCTCGACCGGCTCGGGGCGGGTGCCCTCGCCCAGCCGGCCGGCGTACGCCGCGAGCGCGCGGATCGGCTGCACGAACGAGCGCCCCAGCCGGTCCGCCAGCGCCAGCGCGCCCGCGAGCAGGACCAGACCCAGGACCAGCAGCACCAGCCAGCTGCGCAGGATGCCCGACTCGGTCCAGCCGGGCTCCTCGACCACGACGCGGATGACCGGGGTGTCCTCGGGGGCGGCGCTGCTCGCGCCGAGCGAGACCGGCACCAGGAACTCCGCCCCGCCCTCGACGTCGTCGAGCCGCGCCCGCCCGGTCAGCCGCGAGTCGACGACGCGGTAGTCCTCGCCCGGGTCCGGTCCGAGGTCGCGTCCGGAGCACTGCCCCGGCGGGTAGAGCACCGTGGTGTCCGTGCCGGAGTCGCGGTTGATGCGCGAGAGGTAGTTCTGCACCGCACCGCAGTCCTGACCTGAGACGACGGTCTCGGTGGCCTGCACCTCCAGAGCGGCGCGCGAGAGCCGGTCCTCCAGGGCGTAGCCGCGCAGGAGCAGGGCCATCGGCACCAGCATCGCCAGCAGCACCATCGCCACCGCCGCCGCGACGGTGGTGCTGAGCCGACGGCGCACGTCAGGTCCCGGGCGCGGACAGGCGGATGCCGACGCCGCGCACCGAGTGCAGGTAGCGCGGCTCGGACGCCGACTCGCCGAGCTTGCGGCGCAGCCACGACAGGTGCACGTCGACGGTCTTGTCGGAGCCGCCCCACGCCTGCTGCCACACCTCGACGAGCAGCTCCTTCTTGGTCACCACCTCGCCCGCGCGCTCGGCGAGGTGGCGCAGCAGGTCGAACTCGCGGGGGCTCAGCTCGACCTCCGCGCCGTCGAGCGTCGTACGACGCGCGGCCGGGTCGATCTCGAGCCCGCCCACGACGATCTGCTGGCGCGGCGACCGCCCGCCCGCCGTACGCCGCAGGACCGCGCGGATCCGGGCCTCGAGCTGGGCGGTCGTGTAGGGCTTCACGACGTAGTCGTCGGCACCGGCGTCGAGGCAGCCCACCAGCGACGGGTCGTCGTCGCGCGCGCTGGCGACGATGACCGGCACCTCGCTGACGGCGCGCAGCATCGAGAGCACCTGCGTGCCGTCGACGTCCGGCAGCCCGAGGTCGAGGACCACGATGTCGGGGCGGTGCTCGACGGCCTGCTGCAGCCCGGTCATCCCCGTCGTGGCCGAGGCGACGGCGTACCCCCGCTCGCCGAGCGAGCGCATGACCAGCGGACGGATCCGGTCGTCGTCCTCGATGATCAGCACCTGCACCACGCCCCTGAACCTACTGACTTGCCCTGCAGGCCACCGCGCATCCGGCACGATGCAGGGGTGGCAGCCAGTGAACGCCGGGACGAGGGCCAGGTGCGCCGCGCCCTCGCGTGGGTGCTGGCGTGGCTGCTCGCCGCTGCGCTGGCGGTCACCGTCGGTGTCCTCGCGGTCTCCTCGCTCGGGGCGAGCATCCGCGACCGTGGCCCCATCGGCGACAACGAGCTGATCCGTCAGGCCGACGTCGACGAGGGCGGCGGCTCCGTCGACGGCACGGTCGACGACGGCGCCGAGCCGGTGCAGCGCACGTTCACCGACGAGTTCGGCTCCTTCGTCGTCGAGTGCCGCGGGGTCTACGCCAACGGCGTCTCGACCGCTCCCGACACCGCAGCCGGCTGGCAGGTGGTGACCTTCGAGCGCGGACCCGACGACGACGTCGACGCGGTCTTCCTCAACGGCGACACCTCGATCGACGTCGAGGTCTTCTGCGACCGCGGTCAGCCCACGATCGCCGAGGTCGAGCGCCACGTCCTCACCGAGGACGACGACTGAAAGAGCCCCGCGCTCCGGCGTTCGTGACGCTCGACCATTCGACCTCCCAGACAGCGGACGGTCGCGAGACCGAGCGTGTCCGGCAACGACGTCGAGCGGTGCCCGCTAAGCGAGCGAGCAGTCCTTGATCTCGACACCTAGGTCACCGCCGTCGTCAAAGTCACCGAGCACGGTGACGGCGTCACCCTTGTTCAGCGTTGCGAGTTCGTCGGTCGACATGTCATTGCAGTTCACCGTGAAGATCTCGTACTCGCCGCCGCCACCGAGTCGGAGGACGTACTTGTCTTCGTCGAACAGCGCCGTGTCGATCTTGTCGACCACACCCGAGACCTTCACGGTTTTGCCTTTGTACTTCGCGTCAGCGGCCAGCTCGTTGTCCGCGAATTCCTGAAGCATCGCGCTTGCCTTGACTGCAACCGGCTTGTCGGCTGGCTTCTCCTCGGCGGGCTGACTGGCCTTCGTGGGTTCCGTCGTCGGTTCAACTGCGTCCGCGGACTCGTCGCCGGCGGACGGCGCCTCGGAGCTAGGGGTGCTGGCAACGGTTGAGGAACCGCTGGTGGTGTCGGTTGCGGTTTCACTCCCGTCGTCGCCGCCGCCTCCGAGTGCAGAGCCAGCCACGACGAGGACGACGAGGGCCATCGGGATGATGAACCGCTTCTTCTTGAACCACGGTCGCGATGCCTTCGCGTAGGCCTTCGCTGCCTTGGCGTCAGCCTTCGGATTGCCGGTCTGCTGATAGCCGGTCGGCCCAGGCTGAGGCCCGCGGGGGCGTGTCTGCTCAGTCCATGCGCTGCCGTCCCAGAACCTCTCCTGGTTCGGGTTCGAACTGTCCGGGAACCATCCTGAGGGCGTGCCGCTGCTGTTGCTCATGTTCTCCCCGTGTGAATGCGGTCGACTCCGTTGCCAACCAAGAGTTGACGGGACACTAACGTCAAACACGTGTGATTAGTGCTGATTCGGGTTCGCGGGTTATCTCGCCCGTGTCGCGGCGATGCGATGACCGTGATCGCGACCCCGACCTACCGCCTAGAAGTTCACCGCGCCCAGTTGTCTGTGGACGTCAGATCGCGACGACGACGGACCGGCCCTGATGGCGTCTCAGAGACGACGTCCTGTCTCTGGCCACATTCCGTGGAGGAGTGGTTTCGAGACGGTCGTTGCACGACCTCCTCAACCAGCGGTGGGCCTGTCGGGCCCCACCCCTAGGCTGGCGCCCATGGGCAAGCAAGAGGACTTCGTGCTCCGGGCGCTCGAGGAGCGCGACGTCCGGTTCGTGCGGCTGTGGTTCACCGACGTGCTGGGGTTCTTGAAGTCGGTGGCGGTCGCGCCGGCCGAGCTCGAGGGGGCCTTCGCGGAGGGGATCGGCTTCGACGGCTCGGCCATCGAGGGGTTCGCGCGGGTCTACGAGTCCGACATGCTCGCGATGCCCGACCCCTCGACGTTCCAGATCCTGCCGTGGCGCGGTGAGGGACCGAGCACCGCGCGGATGTTCTGCGACATCGTGATGCCCGACGGCTCGCCGTCGTACGCCGACCCGCGGTTCGTGCTCAAGCGCACGCTGGGGCGGGCGGCAGAGAAGGGGTTCACCTTCTACACCCACCCCGAGATCGAGTTCTACCTCTTCCGCGACAGCCCCGAGCAGGGCGAGGAGCCGGTGCCGGTCGACCGCAGCGGCTACTTCGACCACACGGCGCAGTCCAAGGGCGCCGACTTCCGCCGCGAGGCGATCACCATGCTCGAGTCGATGGGCATCTCGGTGGAGTTCAGCCACCACGAGGGCGGCCCGGGTCAGCAGGAGATCGACCTGCGGTACGCCGACGCGCTCTCGACCGCCGACAACATCATGACCTTCCGCACCGTCATCCGGGAGGTCGCGCTCGGTCAGGGCATCTGGGCCAGCTTCATGCCCAAGCCGTTCACCACCCACCCGGGCTCGGGGATGCACACCCACGTCAGCCTCTTCGAGGGTGACCAGAACGCCTTCTACGAGGCCGGCGCGGAGTACCAGCTCTCGCGCACCGGTCGCCAGTTCATCGCCGGCATCCTCCACCACGCCGCCGAGATCAGCGTGGTGACCAACCAGTGGGTCAACAGCTACAAGCGGATGATGTTCGGCGGCGAGGCGCCGTCGTACGTCTGCTGGGGCCACAACAACCGCTCGGCGATGGTCCGGGTGCCGATGTACAAGCCCAACAAGGGCCAGTCGACCCGCGTCGAGCTGCGCACCATCGACGCCGCGTGCAACCCCTACCTCGCCTACGCCGTGGTGCTCGCGGCCGGGATGCGCGGGATCGAGGAGGGCCTCGAGCTGCCGCGTGAGGCCGAGGACGACGTGTGGTCGCTGACCGAGCGTGAGCGCACCAGCCTCGGCATCGAGCCGCTGCCCAAGAGCCTCAACGAGGCCATCGAGATCGCCGAGCGCTCCGAGCTGCTCGCCGAGACCCTGGGCGAGCACGTCTTCGACTTCTTCCTGCGCAACAAGCGCGCGGAGTGGGACGAGTACCGCGGTCAGGTCTCGGCCTTCGAGCGCGACCGGATGCTGCCGGTCCTCTGACGTGCCGGGGTCGGGTACGCCGCCGCGGGTCTTCGGTGAGGACCGCGTCCGCCGGCTGCGCTGGGTCGTCACGGTGGTGCTCGCCGTCGTCGGCCTGCTCGCGCTGCTCTCGGCGCTGGTGCTCGCCCGCGGCGGCGACGGCGCGACGCTCGCCGGGCTGATCGGTCTGGGCTGCGCCCTGGTCGTCGGCGCGGCCGGCGGCACCGCCCTGCGGCTGCTGCCCGAGGCGGGTCGCCCCGCCAAGCGCGCCTGCGTCGCGACGGCCCTGCTGACGATCGTGGCCGGCATCCTGCTGCTCGGGACGTGGCTGGCCTTCGTGCTGCCGCTGACCGGGGTCGGGCTGCTCTTCCTGACCCTCGTCGAGGACCCGGACGCATGACCGGAGACGGCATGACCCTTCCCCCGACGCTGCGCATCCTCGTCGTCCAGCCGGAGCTCGACGACCCGCCGCACCTGTTCGGACGCTGGCTCGAGGAGGCCGGGGCCGAGCTCGAGGTCGTCCACCCCTACGCCGGCGACGCGCTGCCGACGCTCGACGGCCACGCCGGCCTGCTGGTCATGGGGGGCGCCCCGAGCGCCAACGACGACGAGCTGCTCCCGTGGATCGGCGCGGTCAAGGACCTGCTGCGCGACGCGGTCGCCGAGGACGTCCCGACGCTCGGGATCTGCCTGGGCCACCAGCTCCTCGGTGCCGCGCTC
This sequence comes from Nocardioides flavescens, assembly GCF_009823805.1. GTDB lineage: Bacteria > Actinomycetota > Actinomycetes > Propionibacteriales > Nocardioidaceae > Nocardioides > Nocardioides flavescens. The sequence goes on from NZ_WUEK01000002.1 coordinate 43,698, forward strand.
GGCGGCCGGGTGGCACCCAACCCGCGCGGCCAGCAGGTGGGCCTGCTCGAGACCGGGTGGACCGACGCCGCAGGCGACGACCCGCTGTTCGCGGGCGTGGCGACCCCGCGCCGCGGCGTCCACTTCAACGACGACCTGGTGCTCGAGCCGCCGCCGGGCGCCGTCGTGCTCGCGCGCACCGCGCAGGGCGAGCTCCAGGTCGTGCGCCACGCCCCGCGGGCCTGGGGCGTCCAGCTGCACCCCGAGGTGGACGCGGCGGTCGTCGCCACCTGGGTCAGCGACACCGAGCGCGCCCGGATGGCCGAGCGCGGCATCGACGCCGACGAGGTGCTCGAGTCCATCGCCGCCGCGCGCGCCGAGCTCGACCACGCCTGGGCACCGCTGGCGGCCGGCTTCGCCGACCTCGCCCTCGGACCGGCCCGGGGCCAGGGCCAGGACGCACCGTGAGCCGGGCGGCGACGACGCAGGGCACGCTCACCCGGCTCGGCTTCCAGGACCCGGAGCAGTCCATCGCCGACCTCGCCCGCCTCGGCGACGCGGCTGAGCCGCTGCTCGCCCTGCTCGCGGGCACCGCCGACCCCGACCTGGCGCTCGCGCAGCTGGTGCGGCTGCGCGAGGCCGCGGAGCAGCGCAACGACGGCGACGGCCACACGCTCCTGCAGGCCGTCGTCGACGACGAGGGCACCGCGATGCGCCTGCTGTCGGTGCTCGGTGCCAGTGAGGCCCTCGGCGACCACCTGTGCCGCCACCCCGAGCACTGGCGCGAGCTGACGGATCCGACCATGGGCTCGACCCGCCCCGCGGCGTACGCCGTGCGCGAGGGGATGCTCGCGGTCGTCGGTGCCGACCCGCACGCCGCCGCACCGGTCGCGACGCTGCCCGACGCCGAGGCCGTCGACGCCCTGCGGGTGGAGTACCGACGCGTCCTGCTGCGCCTGGCCGCCCGCGACCTCGCCCACCACTTGCCGGTCGACGACGCCGCCGCCGAGCTCTCCGACCTCGCCGCCGCCACCCTCGAGGCGGCCCTGGCGGTCGCCCGTCAGCGGGTCGGCGACGACGCCGCCCTGGCCAGGCTCGCGGTCGTCGCGATGGGCAAGTGCGGCGGCCACGAGCTCAACTACGTCTCCGACGTCGACGTCGTCTTCGTGCACGAGCCCGTCGAGGGGGCGAGCCCCGACCGGGCGCTGCGGGCCGCGACCCAGCTGGCCAGCCACCTGATGCGGGTCTGCTCCGACCACACCGGGGAGGGCACGATCTGGCCGGTCGACGCGGCCCTGCGCCCCGAGGGCAAGGCCGGCCCGCTCACCCGCACGCTCGCCAGCCATCAGGGCTACTACGAGCGGTGGGCGCAGACCTGGGAGTTCCAGGCCCTGCTCAAGGCCCGCGCGGTGGCGGGCGACCTCGAGCTCGGCCGGGCCTACGTCGCCATGGTCCAGCCGATGGTGTGGAGCGCGGTCGAGCGCGACGGGTTCGTCGCCGACACCCAGGCGATGCGGCGCCGGGTCATCGCCCACATCCCGGCGCAGGAGGCCGAGCGCCAGCTCAAGCTCGGCTCGGGCGGGCTGCGCGACGTCGAGTTCGCGGTGCAGCTGCTGCAGCTCGTCCACGGCCGCGCCGACGAGAGCATCCGCCCGCCGACCACGCTGAGCGCGCTGGCCCGTCTCACCGAGGGCGGCTACGTCGGTCGCGCGGACGGCGAGGCGCTGCACGAGGCCTACGCGTTCCTGCGCACGCTCGAGCACCGCATCCAGCTCTTCCGGCTGCGCCGCACTCACGTGGTGCCCGACGACGAGCGCTCGCTGCGCCGGCTCGGGCGCAGCATGGGCTTCTCCAAGGATCCGGTCGCCTCCCTCCGCGACGCCTGGCAGCACCACCGCCGCGAGGTGCGGCGCCTGCACGAGAAGCTCTTCTACCGCCCGCTGCTGACCGCGGTGGCGCGTCTCGACAGCGGCGAGGCCAGGCTGACTCCCGAGTCGGCCACCCGGCGCCTGGCCGCGCTCGGCTTCGCGGACCCGCGCGCGGCGCTACGACACCTCGAGTCGCTCACCGCCGGCGTCTCGCGCACCGCCAACATCCACCGACAGCTCCTGCCGGCGATGCTCGACTGGTTCGCCGAGGCGCCCGACCCCGACGCCGGGCTCTTCGGGTTCCGGCGCCTCAGCGAGTCGCTCGGGTCCAGCCCGTGGTTCCTCACCACCCTGCGCGACGAGGGCGAGGTCGCCGAGCGCCTCGCCCGGCTGCTCGCGACCTCGCGCTACGTCACCAACCTCCTCGAGCACGAGCCGGCCGGGGTGCGGATGCTCGGCCAGGACCTCGCGCCCCTGGCCGCCGAGCCGCTCACCGAGGAGATGCTCGCGACCGTGCGCCGCCGTGACGGTGCGGAGGCGGGCGTGCGCGCGGTGCGCGGCGTACGCCGACGCGAGCTGCTGCGCATCGCCGCGGGCGACGTGCTGGGGCTCACCGACGTGGCCGACGTGGGCGCGGCGCTGTCGCGCCTCACCGACGCGACCCTCGAGGCGGCGCTCGCCGCGGTGGTCGAGGGCGTGCGGGTCTCGCGCGACCTCGAGCGGGCGCCGGTGCGGATGGCCGTGGTCGCGATGGGCCGCTACGGCGGCTTCGAGCTGTCCTACGGCAGCGACGCCGACGTGCTCTTCGTCCACGAGGCGGAGGAGGGCGTCGACCAGCACGACGCCACGCGGTTCGCCCGGGCGGTCGCCGACGAGCTGCGCCGGCTGCTCGCCCTGCCCGGCGACGACCCGCCGCTCGTGGTCGACGCCGACCTGCGGCCCGAGGGCCGACAGGGCCCCCTCGTCCGCAGCCTCGACTCCTACGCCGCCTACTACGCCAAGTGGTCGCACGTCTGGGAGGCGCAGGCCCTGCTGCGCGCCGACGCGGTCGTGGGCGATCGGGGAGTGCGCGCGAGCTTCGAGGCGCTGATCGACCCGCTGCGCTACCCGGAGCGCGGGCTGAGCGAGGCGGAGGTCACCGAGGTGCGCCGGATCAAGGCGCGAGTCGACCAGGAGCGGCTCCCGCGCGGCGCCGACCCGCTGAGCCACCTCAAGCTCGGGCGCGGCGGACTGGCCGACATCGAGTGGAGCGTCCAGCTGCTGCAGATGCGGTTCGCGGGGCGGACCCCGGGGCTGCGCACCTCCCGCACCCTCGAGGCGCTCGCCGCGGCCGTCGAGGCCGGGCACCTCGACGCCGAGGACGCCGAGGTGCTGCGGACCGGGTGGCGCTGGGTGAGCCGGGTGCGCAACGCGATCACGCTGGTGCGCGGCAAGGGCGCCGACCTGCTGCCGACCGACATCCGCGAGCGGGCCGCCGTGGCCGCGGTCCTCGGCTACCCCGCGGGCGCCACGGAGGAGATGGTCAACGACCACCTCCGCACGATGCGGCGCTCGCACGCCGTCGTCGACCGGGTCTTCTGGGAGTGAGCGCCCCGCCCCTGCGTCGTCACCAGCGCGAGGCGCTCGACGCCCTGGCGCAGGCGTGGGGGAGCGGACGTCGCCGGGCGTGGGTCGCGCTGCCGCCGGGAGCGGGCAAGACCCGCGTGGGTCTCGAGACCGTCGCCGCCCGTCTGGCCGACGACCCCGCGACCCGGGCCGTCGTGCTCGGTCCCAACACCGCGATCCAGGGCCAGTGGGTTGCCCAGGCCCGCGCGGCCGGCCTCGACGTGGGCACCGACCGCGCACTGGAGCACCCCGTCACCGCGCTCACCTACCAGGCCGTGGCGACCTTCGACCCCGACGTCGAGGGCGACGACGCCGACACCGACGACGGCGGCGGGACCGCGCTCGTGGACCGCCTCCACCCGAACGGTCGCGCCCTCGTCGAGCGGTTGCGCGAGGCGGGCCCGCTGCTGCTCGTGCTCGACGAGTGCCACCACCTGCTCGAGGTGTGGGGGCGGCTGCTGGCCGAGCTGCTGGAGCAGGTCCCCGAGGCCACCGTCCTGGGGCTCACCGCCACGCCGCCCGGGACCCTCACCCGCGACCAGGCCGCCCTCGTCGCCGAGCTGTTCGGCGCCCCGGTCTTCGCCGCCTCCATCCCGGCCGTCGTGCGCGAAGGCGACCTCGCGCCGTACGTCGAGCTGGCCTGGCTCACCAGTCCCACGGCGGCCGAGGAGGAGTGGCTGGGCGCGCAGGCCGAGCGGTTCCAGGAGCTCGTGACCGCGCTGCTCGCGCCCGACTTCGGCTCCGTGCCCCTGCTCGCCTGGCTCGACGCGCGCTTCGTCACCGCCGCGACCCCGTGGCTCAGCCTGCTGCGCGAGGAGCCGCAGCTGTGCCGAGCCGTGCTCCGCCTGCACCACGCCGGGCTGATCGCGCTGCCCCCGGGTGCCCGCCCGGGCGAGGAGCACCGCACGGCCCCGACGGCCGAGGACTGGGTCGCGCTGGTGGACGACTGGCTGACCCGCCGCGTCGCCCGCAGCGACCTGCCCGAGGACGAGCGCGTGCTCGAGGCGGTGCGCCGCGCGCTGCCCTCGGTCGGCTACCGCTGGACGCGGGCCGGAGTGCGCCGCGGGCGCAGCCCCGTCGACAGGGTGCTGGCCCGCAGCGAGTCCAAGACCACCGCGGTCGTCGAGCTCTGCGACCACGAGCACCTCGCCCTCGGTGAGCGGCTGCGGATGCTCGTGCTGTGCGACCACGAGCGTGCCGGCGCCACGCTGCCCGCGGACCTCACCGGTGTCCTCGACCAGCAGGCGGGCTCCGCGGTGGCGGTGCTCGCGGCCCTCGTCGCCTCGCCCGACACCGCCAGGCTAGGCCCCCTGCTGGTCACCGGCAGCACGGTGGCGGGCTCGTCCGAGACCGTGGCGGCGCTGCGCGACTGGCTGCCCGACCGCGACCTGGCGGCCGCGCTCGTGCTCGAGCCGCTCGAGGGGGCGACCGGCCTCGTCCGCCTCGCCGGCCCGTGGTCCTCGCGCCGCTGGGTGGCCCTCGTGACGGGCTTCTTCTCCGAGGGCCGCTGCCGGGTGCTCGTCGGCACCCGGGCGCTGCTGGGGGAGGGCTGGGACGCACCCCGGGTCACCGGCGTGGTCGACGCGACGACGGCCACCACCAGCACGGCCGTCGTGCAGACCCGCGGCCGCGCGCTGCGCCTCGACCCCGCGTGGCCCGACAAGGTCGCCGTGAACTTCTCTCTCGTCTGCGTCAGCGACCGCCACCCCGCCGGCGGGCAGGACTGGGAGCGTCTCGTCCGCAAGCACGCCGGCTTCCTCGGCCTCGACCTCGACGGCCAGGTGGTCGACGGCGTGGCCCACCTCGACCCGGCCTTCTCGCCGTTCGCCCCGCCACCGGTCGCCGAGCTCGGCGCCGCCAACGCCCGCGCGGTCGTGCGCTCCCAGCAGCGTGACGAGATCCGCGAGCAGTGGCGCATCGGATCGGCGTACGACGACACGACGCTCACCGCGCTGCGCATCCGCCCCCGCGCGACCGGGCGCCTCGGGTCGGGCGCCGGCCCGGCGCCGGTCGTGCTGCGCCCGACGCTCACCGAGGTGCGCGGCATCGAGCGCGACACCCGGCTCGCGGCGCGGGCGGGCGTGGCCCGGGTCGTCGCCCCGCTGGTCGGGGTCGCGGCGGGCCTCGCCCTCGCCGGTGCGGGCGGGGCGCTGCTCCTGCTCGGCGCGGTCGTCGCGCTGCTCGGGGTGCTGCTCGGGGTGGGCGCCGCGCGGTCCCGCACGCGCGCCCGCACGGCGTACGGCACCGAGGTGCTGCGCGCCGCCGCCGAGCCGCCGTCGGTGCACCGGATCGCCGCCGCCGTGGCCGATGCGCTGCGGGCGAGCGGCCTGACCGCCGTCGGCGCCGAGGCCGTCGAGGTCGTCCTGGACCACGAGGGGGAGTACCGCTGCGTCCTGCGCGGCACCGACGCGGAGGCGGCGACCTTCGCGACCGCCCTCGACGAGGCGGTCGGGCCGATCGGGCTGCCGCGCTACGTCCTGCCCCGTCACGTGGTCCTGCCCGCCACCGCCGCGGCCCTCGACCCCGGCGTGGTGCGCAGCGCCGCCGAGGGGCGGCTCGCGCCGGACGGCGTCGTGTGGCACGCCGTGCCGTCCGTGCTCGGCACCCGGGCGGAGCGGGCGCGGGCCTACGCCGCGGCCTGGGACCACTGGGTCGGCGGTGGAGCACCGGTCTTCACCGGCTCCCCGGAGGGCACGGGGGTCCTGGCCGCCCAGCAGGGCAGCGACCCGTTCGCGGCCTCGACCGTCATGCGCCGGCAGTGGACCTGAGCTGAACCGACCCGGCCGGACCTGGGCCGATCTGGTCGTGGGGATCTCCACGCGGCGGGCACAGTTCGGCACACCACGTCACCAACGTCGCCAGGGCCGTCTGCGACCCCTGCCCGCTGCCTACCGTGGGGTCATGGACCCCCAGCCCCGACCGGTGCGCGCGGTGGTCATCGACGACACCACCGACATCCGCGACCTGCTGCGCATCGTGCTCTCGCGCCGCGGGATGGACGTCGTGGGCGAGGCCGGTGACGGCCGGGCCGGACTCGAGGTCGTGGCCGAGCACCGACCCGACGTCGTGCTCCTCGACCTGAGCATGCCGGAGATGGACGGGATGGAGGCGCTCCCGCAGCTGCGCGAACTCGTCCCCGACGCGCAGATCATCGTGTTCTCGGCCTTCGCGAGCGCGCTGGGTCAGCAGGTCATCGACCGCGGCGCCGACGGCTTCCTCGTCAAGGGCACGCCGCTGCGGCAGGTCGCGGAGTACGTCGAGGAGCGGGTCCGCGCCGCTTAGCCTGCGCGCAGCCGCACCCGGCAGACTGGGCGGGTGAGCGACGCAGCGGTGACCCTCGACCCGGCCGTGGCCGCACGGCTCAAGCGGACCGACGACGGGCTCGTGCCCGCGGTCGTGCAGCAGCACGACACCGGCGAGGTCCTCATGCTCGGCTGGATGGACGACGAGGCGCTCGCCCGCACGCTCACGACCGGCCGCGCGACGTACTGGAGCCGCTCGCGGCAGGAGTACTGGGTCAAGGGCGAGACCTCGGGCCATCGCCAGTGGGTGCACGAGGTGCGCCTCGACTGCGACGGCGACACCCTGCTCGTCAAGGTCGAGCAGGAGGGCGCGGCCTGCCACACCGGCGACCGGACCTGCTTCGACGCCGACCTGCTCCCGATGGCGGCCCTCGCGGAGCGCACCGGTGGCTGAGTCCACGGCCGCACCCGACCGCCGCCGGCGCACCTTCGGCCCGGTCGTGCTCGCCGGACTCGGGACCGCCGGGCTGTCGGCGTTCGCCGGACACCAACCGTGGGCACGCGGTGAGGGCGCCGGCGGGCTCGGGGAGCTCACGGCGACCGTCGAGGCCGGCCGGGTGCCCGCGGCCAACGCCCTCGCGCTCGTCGTGCTGGCGTGCTGGGGCGTCCTGCTCGTCACCCGGGGCCGGGTGCGCCGCGCGTGCGCAGCGCTCGCCGTCCTCGCCGCCGCGGGCGTCGTCGCCTCGGTGGTCGTCGGCTGGACGAGCGCTCCCGACGGGGTGCGCCGGGCCTACCAGGACCTGGGCGTCCTCGACCCCGACGTCTCGCGCACGGGGTGGTACGCCGCTGCGGCGGGGCTGTCCCTCGCCTCGCTCGCGACCGCCGTGCTCGCCCTGGGGCTGGTGCGGTCGTGGCCCGAGATGGGCCGCCGCTACGACGCACCCGCCGACGGCGCGGCCCGGCCGGCGGCCGAGCGCCCTTCCGAGCCGGAGGAGCGCGAGAGCCTCGAGCTGTGGAAGTCCATCGACGAGGGACGCGACCCGACCACCTGACCCACCGCCTGACCCACCACCTGAGCAGCTGGCGTCGACCGCCCCTCTAGACTTCGTCGCGCACGGACCGTTCAGCCCTCGCAGTCAAGGAGTCCCATGTCCTCTCACCACGGCAACACCCCGGCTGCGTGGACGGCCGTCGTCGTGGGGCTGCTCGGCTTCACCGTCGGTGGGGTCGGGCTGATGTTCGACCCGGCCAAGATGATGATCTTCTGGGTCGGCGTGGTCATCGTGGTCGTCGCCGGTGTGCTCTTCCTGGTGATGGACCGCCTCGGCATGGGCACGGAGCGCTGACCCTCCTCCTCGACGCACCGCCGTCCCGGACCCGCGGACGGCGCGTCCTCGCGCCCACGCTCACCATCGCGGGCCTGGGGCTCGCGACCCTCGCGCTGCACCTGCGCGACCCCCACCAGGCCGGCAGCTGGGGCTTCTGCCCCAGTGCGGCCCTGGGCTTCTGGTGCCCCGGCTGTGGCGGCCTGCGGGCGGTCAACGACCTCACCAACGGCCAGGTCGGCGCCGCGCTGTCGAGCAACCTGCTCGTGACGCTGCTGATCCCGTTCGCGGTCGCCGGGCTCGCCTTCTGGTGGACCAACGCCTGGCGCGGCCGGGTCCTGAACATGGCGAACGCCAGGGCGATCACGCTCGGCACGGTGGCCTTCTGCGCGGTCGCCCTGGCGTTCGCGGTGCTCCGCAACCTCGCCGTCGGCGCCTGGCTCGCCCCGTAGGCACGAGAAGGCGCTCGGTCCGCTGGTCGAGGAGGCCCGTGAGGGCCGTCTCGAGACCACGACGGCGGGGGTGGTTCCGAGACGGTCGCCAGCGCGACCTCCTCGACCATCGGTGAGGTCAGCTGGTGGTGGTCTCGAAGTCGAAGTTGGTGTCGATGACGCCGGTGGCGACGAGCACGATCGAGACGACCACGAGGACGACGCCGATCACGCCGGTGATGATGCCGGTCAGGGCGAAGCCGTCGCCCTTCAGCCGGCCGCCGCTGGCGGCGATCTCGCGGCGGCCCATCACGCCCAGCACGATGGCGGCGATGCTCGAGACGACGAAGAAGCCGCAGCAGATGGTCAGCAGGCCGACGAGCCCGGTGACCAGCGCGGCGACGGCCTTGCCGGAGTTCTTCTGCTCGCCGGGCATCCCGGGACCGGGCGCGCCGTACTGCGGCGGAGGCGGGGGCGGGGTTCCGTAGGACACGTTGGGTGACTCCTCGTGGGGGTGCGACGGGTGGTGCGACAGGTGGTGCGTGCGCGGCAGGGTCCGTCCGGCCGGTGGTCGGACCCTACCGCCCGGGTGCGGGCTGGAAACGGGATGAGAGAATCGTGTGTCGGGCCGTTCCTCGGCCCGCACCGACCACCACCAGGGGAGCGCTCCGCATGTCCGTGCTCGACGACATCGTCGCGGGCGTGCGCGACGACCTGGCCCGCAGGCAGGAGGAGGTGTCCGAGGCCGACCTGCGCGCCGCACTCGCCGACGTCGACCCGCCGCGCGACCCGATGCCGGCGCTGCGCGGGGCCGGCTCGAGCGTGATCGCCGAGGTCAAGCGCCGCAGCCCCAGCAAGGGCGCCCTCGCCGACATCCCGGACCCGGCCTCGCTCGCGGCTCGCTACGCCGCCGGCGGTGCCGCCGCGATCAGCGTGCTCACCGAGGAGCGTCGCTTCGGCGGCAGCCTGGCCGACCTGCGAGCCGTGCGCGCTGCGGTCGACACCCCGCTGCTGCGCAAGGACTTCACGGTCGAGCCCTACCAGGTGCTCGAGGCCCGCGCGCACGGCGCCGACCTGGTGCTGCTGATCGTCGCGGCCCTCGACGACGACACGCTGCGCCGTCTGCACGACCTGGCCGGTGAGCTCGGCCTCGCCGCCCTCGTGGAGGTCCACGACGAGGCCGAGACCGGGCGGGCAGTGGCCCTGGGCGCCGAGCTCGTCGGGGTCAACGCCCGCAACCTCAAGACCCTCGAGATCGACCCTGACGCCTTCGGCCGTCTCGCTCCGCTCGTCCCGGACGACCGCGTCAAGGTGGCGGAGTCCGGCATCTTCGCCCCCGCCGACGTCGAGCGCTACGTCGGCGAGGGCGCCCGCGCCGTGCTCGTCGGCGAGGCGCTGGTCAAGGACGGCGACCCCGAGGCGGCCGTCCGCGCCATGACAGGGATTCGCACCCGGACAGAGATGGGGACACCCCGATGACCGATCTGACCACCGCACCCGCGAGCGCGCTGACGGGCGCTCCCACGAGCTACGACGCCGACGAGCAGGGCTGGTTCGGCGACTTCGGCGGCCGCTTCATGCCCGAGGCGCTCGTCGCGGCCCTCGACGAGCTGACCGTCGCCTGGCGTGAGGCGGTCGCCGACCCGGCGTTCATGGCCGAGTTCGACGCCATCCAGCGCGACTACGCCGGCACCCCGAGCCGGCTCTACGACGCCGAGCGGCTCACCAGGCGCATCGGCGGCGCCCGCATCCTGCTCAAGCGCGAGGACCTCAACCACACCGGCGCCCACAAGATCCGCAACGTCCTCGGCCAGGCGCTGCTGACCAAGCGGATGGGCAAGAGCCGGGTCATCGCCGAGACCGGCGCGGGTCAGCACGGCGTCGCCAGCGCCACGGCCGCGGCGTACTTCGAGCTCGACTGCACCGTCTACATGGGCGCGGTCGACACCCGCCGCCAGGCGCTGAACGTCGCGCGGATGGAGCTGCTCGGCGCCAAGGTCGTGCCGGTCGAGTCCGGGAGCGCGACGCTGAAGGACGCCATCAACGAGGCGATGCGCGACTGGGTCGCCAGCGTCGACCACACCGCCTACCTCTTCGGCACCGCCGCGGGCCCGCACCCGTTCCCGAGCATGGTCCGCGACTTCACCCGCGGCATCGGCGACGAGGCCCGTGAACAGTGCCTCGAGCTGACCGGGCGGCTGCCCGACGCGGTCGCCGCGTGCGTGGGCGGCGGCTCCAACGCGATCGGTCTGTTCACGGCGTTCCTCGACGACCCCGAGGTGCGCATCTACGGCTTCGAGCCCGGCGGCGACGGCGTCGAGACCGGTCGCCACGCCGCCACCATCCACGCCGGTGACTCCGGCGTGCTCCACGGCGCCCGCACCTTCGTGCTGCAGGACGAGGACGGCCAGACCGTCGAGTCGCACTCGATCTCGGCGGGTCTCGACTACCCAGGCGTCGGCCCCCAGCACGCCCACCTGGCCAAGACCGGACGCGCGGAGTACCGCCCCGTCACCGACGCCCAGTCGATGGACGCGCTGGCGCTGCTGGCGCGCACGGAGGGGATCATCCCGGCGATCGAGTCCGCGCACGCCCTGGCCGGCGCCTTCGACGTCGCCCGCGAGCTCGGCCCCGACGCCACGGTCCTCATCAACCTGTCGGGCCGCGGCGACAAGGACATGGAGACGGCCCGCGAGTGGTTCGCGCTCGGCGAGAAGACCCAGGAGCAGGTGTGAGCACGTCCGTCGCGTTCGAGAAGGCGCGGTCCGACGATCGCGCCGCGCTCGTGGGCTACCTCCCGGCCGGCTTCCCCGACGTCGACGGGTCGATCGCCGCGCTCGAGGCGATGGTCGCCGCGGGGTGCGACGTCATCGAGGTCGGCCTGCCCTACAGCGACCCGGTGATGGACGGGCCCACCATCCAGGCCGCGGCCCAGCAGGCGCTCGAGGGCGGCTTCCGGGTGCGCGACGTGTTCCGCACGGTCGAGGCCGTCGCGGCCACCGGCACCCCGGCCGTCGTCATGACCTACTGGAACCCCGTCGAGCGCTACGGCGTCGAGCGGTTCGCCCGTGACCTCGCCGGGGCCGGGGGAGCGGGGCTGATCACCCCCGACCTCACCCCCGACAGCGACCCGCACTGGCCGAGCGCGGCCGACGCCCACGACCTCGACAAGGTCTACCTCGTCGCCCCGTCCTCGACCGACGAGCGGATCGCGATGACGGTCGCGGCCTGCCGCGGCTTCGTCTACGCCACTGCCGTCATGGGCGTCACCGGGGCCCGCACCACGACCTCTGAGCTCGCCGAGCCCCTGGTCGCCCGCACCAAGGCCGCCACCGGTCTGCCGGTCGGGGTCGGTCTCGGCGTGAGCACCGGCGACCAGGCCGCCGAGATCGCGGCGTACGCCGACGCGGTCATCGTCGGGAGCGCGTTCGTCCGCACGCTGCTCGACCACGGCGACGACCGAGCCGGCGGTCTGCGCGCGCTCACCGTGCTCACCGAGGACCTCGCGGACGGCGTGCGCCGTGGCTGATCCCCGACGGACCCGCCTGCCCCGCCTGCGTCGCGCCGCAGTGGCCGCGGTGGTGCTCGCCGCCCTGGCCGGCGGGCTCAGCGCCTGCAGCAGCGACGACGTCCAGGCCTCCGACTTCCACGGCAACGTCGTGCCCCCGCCGCCGTTCAAGGTCGACGGCACGATGCTCGAGGACACCGACGGCACGCCGTTCTCGCTCACGGGCAGCACGGACAAGCGCCTCACCCTGGTCTTCTTCGGCTACACCAACTGCCCCGACATCTGCCCGGCGGTGATGGCCAACCTCGCCTCGGCGATGACCCGCCTCGACGAGGCCGACCGCGACCAGGTGGAGGTCGTCTTCGTGACGACCGACCCCGAGCGCGACACCCCGGAGGTCCTGCGCTCCTACCTCGACCGCTACGACAAGAGCTTCGTCGGCGTCACCGGCTCGCTGCCCGACATCGCGAAGGTCGGGTTGTCCATCGGCGTCGGGCTCGGCACCAAGCTGCCGAGCGGCGGCTACGAGGTCGACGCCCACACGACGCAGACCACCGCGATCGACGCCGACGACGAGGCCCCGATGTTCTGGGGCCAGCAGACGTCGTCGGCCGACTTCGCCTCCGACATCCACCTCCTGCTGAACGGCTGACGCGGTCGTGAGTCTGCACGTGAGCCCGGCGCTGTTCATCCCCAGTCCGTCCAACGGCGTCTGGCACCTCGGACCGCTGCCGATCCGCGGCTACGCGCTGGCGATCATCCTCGGCATCGTCGCCGCGATCTGGATCGGCGAGCGCCGCTGGCAGGCGCGCGGCGGCGAGGCCGGCCAGGTGCAGGACTTCGCGATCTGGGCCGTCCCGTTCGGCCTGGTCGGGGGGCGGCTCTACCACGTCGCCACCGACCACGAGCTCTACTTCGGTCCCGACGGCAACCCGTGGGCGGTGTTCTTCGTCTGGCGCGGCGGACTCGGGGTCTGGGGCTCCATCGCGCTCGGCGCGGTCGGTGTGCTCATCGCGGCCCGGCTCAAGGGCTTCCGGCTCTGGCCCGTGCTCGACGCCCTCGCACCCGGGGTGCTGGTCGCCCAGGCACTCGGACGCTGGGGCAACTGGTTCAACCAGGAGCTGTTCGGCAAGCCGACCGACCTGCCGTGGGCGCTCGAGATCGACGCGGCCCACCGCCCGCCCGGCTACGAGCAGTTCGCGACCTTCCATCCGACGTTCCTCTACGAGTTCGTCTGGAACCTCCTCGTGTTCGCCGTCCTGCTGCGCCTCGACAAGCGCTTCCGGTTCGGCCACGGCCAGATGCTGGCGCTCTACGTCATGGGCTACACCCTGGGCCGCGGCTGGATCGAGATGTTGCGCATCGACACCGTCGAGCTGAACGACGTGGGCGGGCTCCGGTTCAACGTCTGGACCTCGCTCGTGCTGTTCCTCGTGGGCCTCGCGTGGTTCCTGTACAGCCGGCGCCGCTGGCCCGAGCAGGAGCCCTCCATCTACCGTCCCGGGCGCGGCCCCGCGGCACGCAGTGGGGAGGGCAGTGGGGAGGCCCACGGCGAGGAAGAGGCGGTCGGCGGCAGCGCGACTACGCTGGATCACGAGCCGGGGGAGCGGCCTGACCACGGATCGGATGCTCGTTCCTAGGAATGTGACGAACCTGTTAACGTTCCTCTCCGCGAGGGCCAACGTCGTCCCCTGCTCGCACTGACACAGCGCACGGTTCGCCCGATCGAGGGTGAGCGGCGCAGCAGCACATGACGACGGGAGCAACGACCATGGCGTACCCGCACGCCTTCCCGGCGCCTCAGGGCCTCTACGACCCGCGCCACGAGCACGACGCCTGTGGCGTGGCCTTCGTCGCGACCCTGACGGGCGAGCCGAGCCACGACATCGTGCGCAAGGGCGTCACCGCCCTGCTCAACCTCGACCACCGGGGAGCGGCCGGCGCCGAGGTCAACTCCGGCGACGGCGCCGGCATCCTGATCCAGGTCCCCGACGCGTTCCTGCGGGAGGAGACCGCGGCCGCCGGCTTCGACCTGCCCCCGGCCCACGCCTACGCCGTCGGCACGGCGTTCCTGCCCGGCGAGGCCGAGCACGTCGCACAGACCCGCGCCACGATCGAGCAGATCGCCGCCGAGGAGGGTCTCGACGTCCTCGGCTGGCGCGAGGTCCCCGTCGACCCGAGCTCGCTCGGCAAGACCGCGCTCGCGGTGATGCCGACGTTCGCCCAGCTGTTCGTCGCCGCCTCCGGCCAGCGCCTGACCGGCATGGCCCTGGAGCGCCTCGCCTACTGCCTGCGCCGGCGCACCGAGCACGAGACCGACGCCTATTTCCCGTCGCTGTCGAGCCGCACCCTGGTCTACAAGGGCATGCTCACCCCCGGTCAGCTCGACGAGGTCTTCCCCGACCTGCGCGACGAGCGGGTCGCCTCGGCGATGGCCGTCGTGCACTCGCGCTTCTCGACCAACACGTTCCCGAGCTGGCCGCTGTCGCACCCGTTCCGCTACATCGCGCACAACGGCGAGATCAACACCGTCATGGGCAACCGCAACACCATGCGGGCCCGCGAGGCGCTGCTCGCCTCCGACGTGATCCCCGGCGACCTCGAGCGGCTCTTCCCGATCTGCACCCCCGGCGGCTCGGACTCTGCGTCGTTCGACGAGGTCCTCGAGCTGCTGCACATGGGCGGGCGCTCCCTGCCGCACGCGGTGCTCATGATGATCCCGGAGGCGTGGGAGAACCACACCGAGATGGACGAGGCCCGCAAGGCCTTCTACCGCTTCCACTCCGCGCTCATGGAGCCGTGGGACGGGCCGGCGTGCGTGGTCTTCACCGACGGTGACCAGATCGGCGCCGTCCTCGACCGCAACGGCCTGCGCCCCTCGCGCTTCTGGGTCACCGACGACGGCCTGGTCGTCCTCGCCTCCGAGGTCGGGGTGCTCGACATCGACCCCGCCACCGTCGTGCGCAAGGGCCGCCTGCAGCCCGGCAAGATGTTCCTCGTCGACACCGGTGAGCACCGCATCATCGAGGACGAGGAGATCAAGGCCGAGCTCGCCGCCGAGCACCCCTACGCCGAGTGGCTCCACGCCGGCCTCGTGCACCTCGACGACGTCCCCGACCGCGAGCACGTCGTGCACACCCACGCCTCGGTGACGCGGCGCCAGCAGATCTTCGGCTACACCGAGGAGGAGCTGCGCGTCCTGCTCACGCCGATGGCCAACGCCGGCGCCGAGCCGATCGGCTCGATGGGCACCGACACGCCGATCGCGGCGCTGTCGAGCAAGCCCCGGCTGCTGTTCGACTACTTCGTCCAGCTGTTCGCCCAGGTGACCAACCCGCCGCTCGACGCGATCCGCGAGGAGCTCGTCACCTCCCTCAACGGCTCGATCGGCCCCGAGGCCAACCTGCTCGAGCCGCAGCCCGCGTCGTGCCGCCAGATCGTGCTGCCGTTCCCGGTCTTCTCCAACGACGACCTGGCCAAGATCCGCCACATCAACCGCGACGGCGACATGCCGGGCTTCCAGACCCACGTCGCCCGCGGCCTCTACGAAGTCGAGGGCGGCGGCGAGGCGATGGCCCGCCGGCTCGACGAGATCTGCGCCGAGGTCAGCCAGGCGATCGCCGACGGCGCGCGCATCATCGTGCTGTCCGACCGCCACGCCACCCAGGAGCTCGCGCCGATCCCGTCGCTGCTGCTGACCGGCGCGATCCACCACCACCTGGTCCGCGAGAAGACCCGCACCCAGGTCGGTCTGCTGGTCGAGGCCGGCGACGTGCGCGAGGTCCACCACGTCGCGCTGCTGATCGGCTACGGCGCGGCGGCGGTCAACCCCTACCTCGCGATGGAGTCCGTCGAGGACCTCGCCCGCGAGGGGCACTTCGTCACCACCGAGCCCGAGGTCGCGGTCAAGAACCTCATCAAGGCGCTCGGCAAGGGCGTGCTCAAGGTGATGTCGAAGATGGGCGTCTCCACGGTCGCCTCCTACACCGGTGCGCAGATCTTCGAGTGCGTCGGTCTCTCGCAGTCCGTCGTCGACCGCTACTTCACCGGCACGACCTCCAAGCTCGGCGGCATCGAGCTCGACGTGATCGCCGAGGAGGTCGCGCGGCGCCACGCCACGGCGTACCCCCGCGGCGGGATCTCGCCGGCCCACCGCGAGCTGACCGTGGGCGGGGAGTACCAGTGGCGCCGCGAGGGCGAGCCGCACCTGTTCGACCCCGAGACCGTCTTCCGCCTCCAGCACGCGACCCGCAGCGGGCGCTACGACGTCTTCAAGCAGTACACCTCCCGCGTCGACGAGCAGTCCGAGCGGCTGATGACGCTGCGCGGGCTGTTCCGCCTCAAGGACGCCGAGGCGACCGGCCGCACGCCGGTGCCGATCGAGGAGGTCGAGCCGGTCTCCTCGATCGTCAAGCGCTTCTCCACCGGCGCGATGTCGTACGGCTCGATCAGCCAGGAGGCGCACGAGACCCTCGCGATCGCCATGAACCGGCTGGGCGCCAAGTCCAACACCGGTGAGGGCGGCGAGGACCCCGAGCGCCTCTACGACCCCGAGCGTCGCAGCTCGATCAAGCAGGTCGCCTCGGGCCGCTTCGGCGTCACCTCGGAGTACCTCACCCACGCCGACGACATCCAGATCAAGATGGCGCAGGGCGCCAAGCCCGGCGAGGGCGGTCAGCTGCCCGGCCACAAGGTCTACCCGTGGGTGGCCAAGACCCGGCACTCCACGCCGGGCGTGGGCCTCATCAGCCCCCCGCCGCACCACGACATCTACTCCATCGAGGACCTCGCCCAGCTCATCCACGACCTCAAGAACGCCAACCCGCAGGCGCGGGTGCACGTCAAGCTGGTCGCGGAGGTCGGCGTCGGCACGGTGGCGACGGGCGTCTCCAAGGCGCACGCCGACGTGGTGCTCATCTCCGGCCACGACGGCGGCACCGGTGCCTCGCCGCTCACCTCGCTCAAGCACGCGGGGGGGCCCTGGGAGCTCGGCCTGGCCGAGACCCAGCAGACGCTGCTGCTCAACGGGCTGCGCGACCGCATCGTCGTGCAGGCCGACGGCCAGCTGAAGACCGGCCGCGACGTCGTCGTCGCCGCGCTGCTGGGGGCCGAGGAGTTCGGCTTCGCGACCGCTCCGCTCGTCGTCTCGGGCTGCATCATGATGCGCGTCTGCCACCTCGACACCTGTCCGGTCGGCGTCGCCACGCAGAACCCCGTCCTGCGCAGCCGCTTCGCCGGCAAGGCCGAGCACGTCGTGAACTTCTTCGAGTTCATCGCCGAGGAGGTCCGCGAGCTGCTGGCCGAGCTCGGCTTCCGCACGCTCGACGAGGCGGTCGGCCAGGTCGGCTCGCTCGACGTCGTCCAGGCCGTCGACCACTGGAAGGCCTCGGGTCTCGACCTGACGCCGATCCTGCACGCGCCCGACCTCGCGGCGTTCCCCGACCAGGACCTGCGCTGCACCAAGGCCCAGGACCACGGCCTGCAGAAGTCCCTCGACCTGACCGAGCTGGTGCCGCTCGCCCAGCCCGCGCTCGAGAACGGCGAACCCGTCCGGGCCCAGGTCGAGGTGCGCAACGTCCACCGCACGGTCGGCACGATCCTCGGCCACGAGGTCACCAAGCGCCACGGCGGCGCGGGCCTGCCCGACGGCACGATCGACATCACGCTCGTGGGCTCGGCCGGGCAGTCGTTCGGCGCGTTCGTCCCGAAGGGCGTGACCCTGCGCCTGGAGGGCGACGCCAACGACTACGTCGGCAAGGGCCTCTCGGGCGGGCGCATCGTCGTGCGGCCCGACCGCGCGGCGCCGTTCCGCGCCGACGAGCAGATCATCGCCGGCAACGTCATCGGCTACGGCGCGACCTCGGGTCGCATCCACATCCGTGGCGGCGTCGGCGAGCGGTTCTGCGTGCGCAACTCCGGTGCCTGGGCCGTCACCGAGGGCGTGGGCGACCACGCCTGCGAGTACATGACCGGCGGACGCGTCGTCGTCCTCGGCAAGACCGGCCGCAACTTCGGGGCGGGCATGTCGGGCGGCGTCGCCTGGGTGCTCGACCTCAAGGCGCACCGCGTCAACACCGAGCTCGTCGAGCTCGGCCCGGTCGAGGGCGAGGCCGCCGCGGAGCTCGAGCAGCTCGTGCGCGACCACGTCGAGGAGACCGGCTCGGAGATCGCCGCCGAGCTGCTGGCCGACTGGCCCGCCGCCCTGGCCCGCTTCACCGAGATCATGCCCACCGACTACCGCGTCGTCCTCGAGGCCAAGGCCAAGGCCGAGGCCGAGGGCCTCGACGACAACGCGATCGCCAACGCGATGATGGGAGCCCTCCATGGCTGACCCCAAGGGATTCTTGAAGCACACCCGCGAGGTCGCCCCCCGGCGACCGGTCGAGGAGCGCGTCAAGGACTGGAACGAGGTCTACCCCGACGGGATCGGGCGCGCCCTGCTGCCGATCATCACGCCCCAGGCCGGACGTTGCATGGACTGCGGCATCCCCTTCTGCCACCAGGGCTGCCCGCTGGGCAACATCATCCCGGAGTGGAACGACCTGGTCTGGCGCGACGACTGGGAGGGTGCGATCGAGCGCCTGCACGCGACCAACAACTTCCCTGAGTTCACCGGTCGCCTCTGCCCCGCGCCCTGCGAGACGGCCTGCGTGCTGGGCATCAACCAGGACCCGGTGACGATCAAGAACGTCGAGGTCTCGATCATCGACCGTGCCTGGGAGAGCGGCTTCGTGCGCCCCCAGCCCCCGGAGTGGCTCTCGGGTCGCACCGTGGCGGTCGTCGGCTCCGGCCCTGCCGGTCTCGCGGCCGCCCAGCAGCTGACCCGGGCCGGGCACACCGTCGCGGTCTACGAGCGGGCCGACCGCATCGGCGGGCTGCTGCGCTACGGCATCCCCGAGTTCAAGATGGAGAAGAAGCACCTCGACCGGCGCCTCGACCAGATGCGTCGCGAGGGCACCGTCTTCCGCACCGGCGTCTCGGTGGGCGAGGACCTCACCGCCGACTCTCTGCGCGACCGCTACGACGCGGTCGTGCTCGCGGTCGGCGCGACCGAGCCCCGTGACCTCGGTGCCACCGGGCGCGAGCTCGACGGCATCCACCAGGCGATGGAGTACCTCCCGCAGGGCAACCGCGTCGCCGTCGGCGAGGAGGTCGAGGACCAGATCCTCGCCACCGGCAAGGACGTCGTCATCATCGGCGGCGGTGACACCGGCGCCGACTGCCTCGGCACCGCCACCCGCCAGGGCGCCCGGTCCGTCACGCAGCTCGAGATCATGCCCGAGCCCTCGGAGTCCCGCCCGGCGGGCCAGCCGTGGCCGACGTACCCGATGACGTTCAAGATCTCCTCGGCCCACGAGGAGAACGGCGAGCGCGTCTACTCCGTCTCGACCAAGCAGTTCCTCGGCGACGACGAGGGCCGCGTGCGCGCCCTGCAGGTCGTCGAGGTGCGCTTCGTCGACGGCCGGTTCGAGGAGGTCGAGGGCACCGAGCGCGAGCTCCCCGCCCAGCTCGTCCTCTTCGCGATGGGCTTCACCGGCCCGGAGAGGCCGGGGCTGCTCGAGCAGCTCGGCGTCGAGCTCGACGCGCGCGGCAACGTCGTGCGCGACAAGGCCTACGCCACGTCCGCGCCCGGCGTCTTCGTCGCCGGTGACGCCGGTCGCGGCCAGTCGCTCATCGTCTGGGCCATCGCCGAGGGTCGCGCCGCCGCCTCCGCGGTCGACGAGTTCCTCACCGGCTCGACGACCCTGCCCTACCCGATCGCCCCGACCGAGCGTCCGCTCGTCGTCTGAGCAGCGACCCGACTCCTCGACAGTCGAACATCCGTGCCGCCCGGAGTGGTCCGGATGTTCGACTGTCGATCGGGCGGTGCTCGTCGAACGTCGTGTCGGCGGCCCGGGCTCCTGTTGGAACGTTCCAAGGGTGAGTAGGGTTCGGGGTGTGAGAAGAGCGAAGATCGTCTGCACCCTCGGCCCCGCCACCAGCTCCGAACGGCGCATCCGCGAGCTGGTCTACGCCGGGATGGACGTGGCGCGGCTCAACATGAGCCACGGTGACCACGCCGACCACGCCGAGTCGTACCGCTTGGTCCGCGAGGCCTCCGACGCCAGTGGTCACGGGGTCGCGGTCCTCGCCGACCTCCAGGGCCCCAAGATCCGCCTCGAGCGCTTCTCCGGCGGTCCCGTGCAGCTGCGCCGCGGCCAGCGCTGGACGATCACCACCCGCGACGTCGACGGCAACGACGAGATCTCCGGTACGACGTACAAGGGTCTGGCCGGCGACGTCGCCCCCGGCGACCCGCTGCTCATCGACGACGGCAAGGTCCGCCTGCGCGTCCTCGAGGTCGTCGACGGCACCGACGTGGTCACCGAGGTGCTCGTGGCCGGCAAGGTCAGCAACCACAAGGGCATCAACCTGCCCGGCGTGGCCGTCTCCGTGCCCGCGATGTCGGAGAAGGACGTCGAGGACCTGCGCTTCGCGCTCCGCCTGCCCGTCGACTTCGTCGCGCTGAGCTTCGTGCGCGACGGCAAGGACGCCGAGGACGTGCGCCGGATCATGCGCGAGGAGGGCGTCATGCGCCCGGTCATCGCCAAGATCGAGAAGCCGCAGGCCATCGAGAACCTCGACGAGGTCATCAAGGCCTTCGACGGCTTCATGGTCGCCCGCGGCGACCTTGGCGTGGAGTGCCAGATGGAGGAGGTGCCGTTCCTGCAGAAGACGATCATCGACCGGGCCCGGCTCAACGCCAAGCCCGTCATCGTCGCCACGCAGATGCTCGAGTCGATGATCACCAGCCCCTCGCCGACCCGCGCCGAGGCCAGCGACGTCGCCAACGCCGTGCTCGACGGCGCCGACGCCGTGATGCTCTCGGGTGAGACCAGCGTGGGGGAGTACCCCGTCCACACGGTCGAGACGATGGCGCGCATCATCCAGGCCACCGAGGCCCACGCCCTCGAGCAGCACGAGGTCGGCACCCTGCGCGCCCTGCCCTTCGAGCCGCGCACCAAGTCCGGCGTGATCACCAAGGCCGCCGGCGAGGTGGCCGAGCGGGTCGAGGCGAAGTACGTCGTCGCGTTCACGACCACGGGTGACTCCGCGCGCCGGATGTCGCGCCTGCGTGGCCCGATCCCGATCCTGGCCTTCACCCCCGAGGCGCAGACCCGCTCGCAGCTCGCCCTGTCGTGGGGCGTCGAGACCTTCAAGACGGCCTCGGTCGAGCACACCGACGAGATGGTGCGTCAGGTCGACGAGCAGCTGCTGCAGATCGGCCGGGTCCAGGAGGGCGACCTCGTCGTCATCATCGCGGGCGCACCCCCCGGCATCCCCGGCTCGACCAACGCGCTGCGGGTGCACCGGATGGGCGACGCCATCAACGAGGTGGCTCCGGCGTACCGCCGCGGCTGAGCAGCCGGTGCCGATGGTGCCGATGGTGCCGATGGTGCCGCTGAGTGTCCCGGGTGGGATTCGAACCCACACTGGATGAGGTTTGAGCTCATTCTCTCTGCCGTTGGAGTACCGGGACCTCCGCGGCGCGAGGCTACCGGAGCCGCTCGCTGTCGACAGAAGTCGATCAGTTCACTAGACTTTGCCAGGTGAGTCTGACGGCGTTCGTGTCCGCCCCCTGGTGGGGCCTCGTCGACGCCTGCGCTCGGCGCAGCCAGCGCGGTGCCGTCGCCAACGCGCGGGTCGCGGCCACCGCCTGCTCCCGTGCCCGTCTCGAGCGGGCCGAGGTGGACACGTGGCTGGAGGCGCGGGCAGAGCTCGCCGCGGCCGCCCGCGTCGCCGCCCGCGTGGGCGCCGTCACCTCCAGGCGATGACGCCGTGGGACGGGCGGCGTCGCCGCGCCGCGATGTCCTAGCCTTCAGGACGTGAGCGAGCACCCGATCAGCACTGCGCGCACGACGTCGCCGCGCACGGTCGTCGTGGCCGAGGACGAGGTGCTGATCCGCATGGACCTCGCCGAGATGCTGACCGAGGAGGGCTACGAGGTCGTGGGACAGGCCGGCGACGGGGCCACGGCCGTGGAGCTCGCCGAGCAGCACCGTCCCGACCTCGTGATCCTCGACGTCAAGATGCCCGTCCTCGACGGCATCGCCGCCGCCGAGCAGATCGCCGCCGCGCGGATCGCCCCGGTCGTCATCCTCACCGCCTTCAGCCAGCGCGACCTCGTCGAGCGGGCCCGTGACGCCGGCGCCATGGCCTACCTCGTCAAGCCGTTCACCCAGGCCGACCTGGTGCCGGCCATCGAGATGGCCCTGAGTCGCTACGCCGAGCTCACCCAGCTCGAGGCCGAGGTCTCCGGACTGACCGATCAGCTCGCCACCCGCAAGGCGGTCGAGCGCGCCAAGAGCCTGCTGATGCAGCAGCTGGGACTCACCGAGCCCGAGGCGTTCCGCTGGATCCAGAAGACCGCGATGGACCTGCGCCTGTCGATGCGGCAGGTGGCGGAGGGCGTCGTCGAGCACGGTCCCGGTCTCGCGGGCGCCTGACGCGGCGAGCCACCCCCCGGGGCGTGGTGCCCCGTGCTGCGGGGCTACTCCTCTCCCGCGTCGTGTGACAGTCCGATAACGGTCTGGTTTCCCGCGAGATCCCGCCGGTTCGCGCTGGCGCAATCGGCAGTTCGCACCCCTAGACTGCGGGGCGGCATCCGGCCGGGTGCCCGTGAGGAAGGACTCCTGATCAATGGTTCGACCACGTGCTCCTCTCGGAGCCATGGCACGAGGCCTCGCGGTCACGCTCCTGCTGGTGCTCGTCGCGCCGCTGCTCCTGCTCGTCACGAGCCGGTCCGCCGACGCCGTCACCCTGTGCGTGCCCAAGAAGGACGAGACCGCCTGCATCGCCGGGACCATGGGCAGCCGCTCCGACCCGATCGCGGACGTCGACGTCGTCCTCACCAAGCCCGACGGCACCACCGAGAGCCAGACGACGGCTGAGGACGGCAAGTTCTCCTTCCAGGTCGACGCGGCCGGTGAGTACCTCGTCGGCGTCGACCCGGAGACCCTGCCCAAGGGCTCCGAGCTGCGCCCGCCGTCGAACCCGACGCTGGAGGGCCCCGACGGCGCCCTGAAGGTGACGGTCGCCCTGGGTCAGACCCGGGCCGCGACCCTGACCGTCCGCGCTGCCGACTACGACGACAGCACCAGCAAGCTCGAGGAGGCTGTGCAGTCGGCGTTCAACGGCCTGCGCCTCGGCCTCCTGCTCGCCCTCGCCTCGGTGGGTCTGTCCCTGATCTACGGCACCACCGGCATCTCCAACTTCGCCCACGCCGAACAGGTGACCCTCGGCGGCATGGTGGGCTACGGCTTCGCCAACGTGATGGGCCTGCCGCTGTGGCTCGCCGGGCTCCTGGTGGTCATCGTCTGCGCCGCGACCGGCTACGGGCAGGACCGGCTGCTGTGGCAACCGCTGCGTCGCCGCGGTCTCGGCCTCACCCAGCTGATGATCGTCACGATCGGTCTGTCGCTGGCGATGCAGTACGCCTTCCAGTACTTCGTCGGCTCGCGCACCGTCCGCGTGGTGGTCGAGAGTGCGACCTCGGTCGAGCTCGGCCCCATCCGCACGACGGTGACGTCGCTGGTCTGCATGGCCATCGCGGTCGTCGTGCTCATCGCCGTCGGCTTCGCGCTGCTGCGCACCCGCATCGGTCGTGCGACGCGGGCCGTCTCCGACAACCCGGCGCTCGCCCAGGCCTCCGGCATCGACACCGACAAGGTGATCCGGCTCGTCTGGACCGTGGCGATGGGCCTGGCCGGCCTCTCGGGCATGCTCTACGCCCTCGTCGTCAACGGCATCAAGTGGGACACCGGTCTGCAGATCCTGCTGCTGCTGTTCGCCGCCGTCACCCTCGGTGGCCTCGGCACCGCCTTCGGTGCCCTCATCGGCTCCATCGTCATCGGCCTCGTCGTCGAGATGTCGCCGCTCGTCATCCCCGGTGACTTCAAGTACGCCGCCGCGCTCCTCATCCTCATCCTGCTCCTGCTCGTGCGGCCCCAGGGCCTGCTCGGACGAGCGCAACGGGTCGGCTGAGGTCCGAGGAAGCAGGAGAGAGAACTCAGATGGACGACATCCAGAACATCCTCGGCGCGATGATGCGCGTGGCGATCGACCCGCAGACCGCGGCCGTCGCCATCGCCGTCATCGGCCTCAACATCCACTTCGGCTACACCGGCCTGCTCAACATCGGTCAGTCGGCGTTCATGCTCCTCGGGGCCTACGGCTTCGCGATCTCGATCACGCAGGGCGTGCCGATGTTCTTCGCGATCCTGATCGGGCTCGCGCTCGCGCTGGTCTTCGCGCTGGTGCTCGGCGTGCCGACCCTCAAGCTGCGCGGCGACTACCTCGCCATCGTGACGATCTCGGCCGCCGAGATCATCAGGTACGT
This sequence comes from Nocardioides flavescens, assembly GCF_009823805.1. Taxonomy (GTDB): domain Bacteria; phylum Actinomycetota; class Actinomycetes; order Propionibacteriales; family Nocardioidaceae; genus Nocardioides; species Nocardioides flavescens. Next base: position 68,035 of record NZ_WUEK01000002.1, read on the forward strand.
CGGGCGCTCGGTCGGCATCGGCTGGCTCACCGACCTCACCAAGGGCGCCCAGGGCATCCCCGGCAGCCAGTACCGCGCGCCGTTCACCAACCTGTCCTTCTTCGGTGACGGCAGCACGACGCTGCTGCCGTTCAACTACACCGACGTCGCCGGCGGCTCGGTCGTGGTGCGCCTGATCGGCTGGGTCGTGGTGATCGCCCTGATCGTGCTGCTGGTGCGCATCGCCCGCGGCAAGGTCGCGCTGACCGGCGCGGCCCGCACCGGGGCGATGGTCGGCGCCGTGGTCGTCGCCGCGCTGCTGGCGCTGTTCCTCGTCCCGGTGACCCAGCGCAACACCGGCGCCAACGGCCTGTGGTTCACCGCGGTGGCGTGGACGGTCGTCGGGCTCAGCGTCCTGCTGCTGCTCGGCCTCACCCGCAGCCCGTGGGGCCGCGCGCTGCGCGGGGTGCGCGAGGACGAGGACGCCATGCGCTCGCTCGGCAAGAACGTCTTCGCCATCAAGATGCAGGCGCTGGTCATCGGCGGTCTGTTCGGTGCCCTCGGCGGCATGATGTACGTCCTGCCGGCCACCGTGCAGCCGGACTCCATGGGCCGCACGCTGACCTTCTTCTGCTACACCGCGCTGCTGCTCGGCGGTGCGGCCACGATCTGGGGTCCGGTGCTCGGATCGCTGATCTTCTACGTCGGCCGCGCGTTCGTCATCGCGGTCTCGCAGACCTACCTGCAGGACGGCAGCAGCCCGATCGGGTTCATGTCGAACCAGCAGACCCAGCAGTTCGCCTTCATCGTCGTCGGTGTCGCGCTCATGCTGCTGGTGATCTTCCGTCCACAGGGCATCCTGGGTGACAAGAGGGAGCTCCGGTTCAATGTCTGAGACCACCACGCCGACCACTGGGAGCACAGGGGGAGCGCTCGCCGACCCGGCGGAGCGTCGCCGCCTCATGTCGACGGTGACGCCGGAGCCGGGTGCGGCCAAGGCCGACCCGATCCTGAAGGTCGACAAGATCACCCGTCAGTTCGGCGGCATCACCGCCGTCGATGTCGAGCACCTCGAGGTCCAGCGCGGCGTCATCACCGCGCTGATCGGCCCCAACGGCGCCGGCAAGACGACGTTCTTCAACCTCATCACCGGCTTCGACAAGCCGACCTCGGCCGGTCACGGCGCGCACTGGGAGTTCGACGGCCGCGCCCTCAACCGCACGTCGGCCTCGTCGGTCGCACGGTCGGGGATGGTCCGCACCTTCCAGCTCACGAAGTCGCTGAGCCGGATGACGGTGATGGAGAACATGATGCTCGGCGCCCAGGGACAGGCCGGGGAGAGCCTGGCCAAGGCGCTGTTCCGCCCGTTCTGGGCCGGCGAGGAGAAGCAGATCGAGGAGAAGGCGCTCGAGCTGCTCGCGCGGTTCAAGCTGCACGAGAAGCGTGCCGACTTCGCCGGCTCGCTCTCGGGCGGCCAGCGCAAGCTCCTCGAGATGGCCCGGGCGCTGATGAGCGACCCGAAGATGATCATGCTCGACGAGCCGATGGCCGGGGTGAACCCGGCGCTGACCCAGTCGCTCCTCGGGCACATCCAGAGCCTGCGCGACGAGGGCATGACCGTGCTGTTCGTGGAGCACGACATGCACGTCGTACGACACATCTCCGACTGGGTCGTGGTCATGGCCGAGGGCCGGGTCGTCGCCGAGGGGGCCGCGGACACCGTCATGTCCAACCCCGCCGTCATCGACGCCTACCTCGGGGCGCACCACGACACCGACCTCGGGGACGACGACCTGCTCGACGACGCGACGATGGAGCGTCTCGAGCAGGAGGTCGCTGCCGAGGAGACCGAGCGCGAGGAGGGCAAGGCGTGAGCGTCCAGACCGAAGGCACGACCCAGAACAGGACGGCGGTCATCGAGGCCAAGGACCTGGTGGCCGGCTACCTGCCCGGCGTCAACATCCTCAACGGGTGCTCGCTGGTCGCCTACCCCGGCGAGATGATCGGCATCATCGGCCCCAACGGCGCCGGCAAGTCGACGCTGCTCAAGGCGATGTTCGGGCTGGTGAAGATCCGCTCGGGCAACGTGCACCTCGGCGATCGCGACATCACCAACCTGCGGGCCAACCGGCTGGTGGAGATGGGTGTCGGCTTCGTGCCGCAGACCAACAACGTGTTCCCCTCGCTCACCATCGAGGAGAACCTGCAGATGGGTCTCTTCCTGCGTCCCGCCAAGCTGCGCGAGCGGCTCGATGCGATGTGGGACCTGTTCCCCAACCTCCACGAGCGCCGCAGCCGGTCGGCCGGGGCCCTGTCGGGCGGTGAGCGCCAGTCGCTCGCCATGGCCCGGGCGCTGATGATGGAACCGTCGGTGCTCCTGCTCGACGAGCCGTCGGCGGGGCTGTCGCCGGTCCGTCAGGACGAGACGTTCCTGCGCACGCGCAAGATCAACAAGACCGGTGTGTGCGTGGTGATGGTCGAGCAGAACGCCCGCCGCTGCCTGCAGATCTGCGACCGCGGCTACGTCCTCGACCAGGGGCGCGACGCCTACTCCGGCACCGGCCGCGAGCTCGCCAACGACCCCAAGGTCATCGAGCTCTACCTCGGCACGCTCGCCCAGGACGTCGACGAGGCCAAGGGCGACACCGCCCACTGAGGGCACGTCCGGGGCCCGATGCGAGTCGGGCCCCGGACGTTTCCCCGGCCAGCCGGGGAAAGGTGCACCCGGGGGTCGGAATGTCGGCCCCCGGGTGCACGCTCTGCCCCCTGAGACCACCGATGCAGCTGGCTGCGTTCAGCTGGCCTGGGCGGCGATGAGCGAGCGGATGCGACCCGCGAGCCGCTCGGGGTGGGACAGGTCGCTCCAGGTCACGCGCATGCATCGCCAGCCCATCGCCTCGACGATGCGCTCCTCACGACGCTTCTCACGGACCACCACGTCGCTCGCCGATTCACCGGGCCGCAGGAGCCCCTCGTACTTCACCTTGCCGTCGAACTCCAGGAACAGCCGGTGCTCGGGCCAGGCGAAGTCGACCCGGCCGAGGAAGCGTCCGAATCGGTCGTAGACGGCGTACTGGGCTGTGGGGAACGGGAGCCGCTGCTTCCAGCAGACGAACAGCACGCGTGACTCGCCGGCCGACTCGCAGGCCGGCTCGGCGAGCCTGAGCACCAGGTCCGCCGTCAACGAGTGCGGCCAGTGGTCCATCCGTTGTCGGACCTGGCCCAGTTGCTCGGCCGTGGCCAGGCGTCGGTGCAGGATGTCGTTGACTGCAACGAGGCCTCGCTCGACGTCGAGCACCTGCAACGACTCGACTGCCGCTCGAGCCGCCGTGGTGACCGCGATCCCGTTGAGGTGGACCACCTCGTCGGCGGGCAGGCGACCGTGGTGCTGACGAACGCCGGCCTCGTGTCGACCGGCGCGCCGGTCGAGACGGGTGAGGTCCACCGTGGTGAGGTCGACGTCCCACAGGGCCACGTCCCACTCGGCCAGGGCGCTGAGGTGCGACAGCGTCACCGGAGTCCGGGCCTGGCGGAGGACAGCGCGGGCACGCAGTCGGTGCCGCGTCATCTCGTCCGACGCTCGCCAGGTCGCGCCGTCGACGTACGCGCCGTGCCTCACCCGCTCGAGTGCTCCCGAGGAGAGCATCTGCAGGATCGCGCGGTGGGGCACTCCCTCGTCGATCAGCTCGCGACGGAGCACGATGGGAGACATCCGAGCGTCGTCGACGGGGCAGCGCATCACGACCGCGACTCTGCCCCTCGGCGAGGCTGGACGGCGGCCGCTCCCCGCGGGGTGTGGAGGGACGTGCTGACGTCGACGGCTGTGGACAGCTCGTGGCCACTCTCGCGGACGCTGCCGCCCCGGGGCCGGTGACGGAGCGCGGTGCTGCTCGGGGGGCAGTCCGTGCACCTGGTGTGCGAAATCTCGATCCGCAGGAGCACCTTTCCCCGGCTGACCGGGGAAACGTCCCACCCGGGCGACGCACAGAGGCCCCGGACCGTGTGGTCCGGGGCCTCTGGGTGGCGCGGTGGCTCAGCTGCGAGCCGGGGGTGGAGCTGAGGTCACTTGGTGCCCTCGACGGTGCCGGTGAGCGTGTACTTGTTGTCGGCGCCGTACTGGTAGATGCCGATGAACGCCGAGGACGGGTCGTTCTCGTCGTCGATCGGGCCGATGCCGGACGGACCGGCGTAGCGGATGTCCGAGCCCTCCTCGATCAGAGCGAGGCAGTCGGCGTAGGTGTTGCACTCCTCGGCGTTCTCGGACTCACCCGAGACGGCGCGGTAGTTGGCCTGGACCGTCTGCGAGTCGTTGGCGCCGCCCTTGGCCGCAGCGAGCGCGGCGAGGATGGTGGCGTCGTAGGACTCGGCACCGTAGGAGAAGTCCTTCAGGGCCTCGCCGTTGGCGGCCTCGTACCAGCCCGACAGCTTGTCCTTGAAGTCCTGGTCGGGGTCGGCGCCCGGCAGGGTGCCCTGGGCGCCCTCGAGGGTGCCCTCCTCGAAGTCCGCGCTGTAGTCGGAGAGGTTGCCGTCGGTGAAGTAGGTCTTCGACATGTCGAAGCCCGACGCGGCGAGCTCGGGGACGATCGACTTGGTCTCGTCGAAGGCGATGATGACGATGGCGTCGGGCTTGGCCGCGGTGACGGCCTGGACCTCGGCGGAGAAGGTCGTCTGGCCGGCGGGGAACTCGTCGCCGTCGCCCTTGCAGCCGTAGACGCAGGAGCCACCGGCGTCGGTGATGGTCTGCTCGACGGCGTTGCGCAGGCCGGTGCCGTAGGTGTCGTTGAACACCAGGAAGCCGACGTTGGTGTAGCCGTCCTGCGAGATCAGGGTGCCGAGGGCCGAGCCCTGGACGCCGTCCGGCGGGGCGGTGCGGAAGTAGAAGTCCGAGTAGCCGGACAGGTCGACCGCGGTGTTGGCGGGGGAGACCTGGGTGATCTTGGCGTCGGTGAGGGTGTCGACGAAGTTCAGCGAGACGCTGGACGAGGCGGCACCGATGACGACCGAGGGCTTCTGCGAGACCAGGGTGTTGGCCGACGCGGTCGAGATCGACAGGTCGGTCGAGTCGCCGGAGTCGAGGATGTCGTGGCAGGCCTGGACACCGTTGACGCCGCCCGCGGCGTTGATGTCGGAGACGGCGAGGCCGACGCCCGAGATCTCCGGCGGGCCGAGGAAGGCGAGGTTGCCGGTCAGCGGCAGGATGCCGCCGGCGACGAAGGAGTCGGCGCTGGACGCACCGGAGGCGCACTCGTCGTTGGTGAACGAGGCGGTGCCGGCGGACTCGGAGCTCGACTCGGACGGGCTGGCCGCGGAGGAGGACTCCTCGCTGCCGGCGCCCTCGTCGCCGCCGTCGTCGGAGCCGCAGGCGACCAGGGCCATGCTGAGGGCGGCCGTACCCGCCATCAGCTTCACCCAGGAAGCGGTTGTGGATCGATTCACGTCGTGAACCTTTCTGTGGTGTGAGTGCACTTCACCGCGGCCCGGACCCCCGGAAGTCGGGCACAGCAGGGCGAGCGTAAGGGCGGAACCGCCCTCGACACCGTCCCGAACACTGTCGTCACCAAACCGTTACGTGGGGGCCGGTGCACGGGCCGGTGCGCGGGTCGGTGCGCTCGTCAGTGCACGGCTGCGGCGACCTCGACCAGCAGCGGCGCCACGAGGAGCGCGGGCAGCAGGTCGGCCACGGGCACGTCGCGGATGCGCAGCAGGCGCAGCGCCACCCCGACCAGCAGCAGGCCACCCGTCGCGGTGATCGCCGCGAGGTGCGCGTCGGGGAGCACGTCGCCGAGCGCGAGCCCGACGAGGGTGAGCGACCCCTGGACGACGACGACGGTGACGGCGCTGGCGGCGACGCCCCAGCCGAACGACGCGGCGAAGGCGATCGCCGCGAACCCGTCGAGGACCGACTTGAGCAGCAGCTGGTCACCGCCGTTGCCGAGACCGTCGTTGAGCGAGCCGAGGATGGTCAGCGGCCCGGTGCAGAAGACCAGGGAGGAGACGACGAACCCCTCCACGAAGCGCTGGCGCTCCGCCGAGCCGGACCCGCCCGCGAGGCGCCGCTGCAGCCAGGCGCCGACGCCCTCGACGCGCTGCTCGAGGCGCAGCAGCGAGCCAGCGATCCCGCCGAGGAGCAGGGAGCCGAGGACGATGAGCACCGGGGCGCTGGAGCCCACCTCGGACGCGAGCTCGGGCGCGGTCACCGAGAGGGCGGAGGTGGCCGCGATGAGGAGTGTCACCAGACCCAGGGCGTCGGTGACGAGCTCGCGGGTGCGCACCGGGAGCCGGTTGCCCAGCAGCACCCCGGCGCCCGCGCCCAGCAGGACCGTCGCGACGTTGACGAGCGTGGCGACTCCGGGCGGCATGTGACTCCTGGGCTGTACGGCGGACGGGTGCGTGAGCGGGTTGCGCACAGTGTGGTCGACGGGTCGCTCGCGGGGTCCGGGGGCGCGTAGTCTCGCCCTGTCCGGGAGACGCTCCCGGCCGTGGTGTGGAGGAGGGACGTCGGTGAGCCGCACCAACGTGGTCCTGCGCGAGGCCACCGTCGGGGACGTGCCGTTCCTGGTCTGCCTCTGGGCCGACACGCTGCGCCGTGCCGAGCGCGAGGAGCAGGTGCGCGACCTCGAGCTCGTCGTCAAGGAGGCCGCGGGCTCTCCCGAGCAGCGCCTCCTCGTCGCGGAGTACGACGGTGAGGCGGCCGGTGCGGTGCTGCTGCGGCTCGCGACCCTGAGCCCGATCAACCTCGAGCCCACCGTGCAGGCTCTGTCGCCGCACGTGCTGCCCACCTTCCGGCGCCGAGCCGTCGGGCGGGCCCTGATGGAGGCCGCCGTCGGCTGGGCCGAGGAGCTCGGCGTCGACACGATCGCCACGGCCGCCCCGTCGTCGTCGCGCGCCGGCAACCGGTTCATGGCCCGGCTGTCGTTCGGGCCCCGCGCGGTGCTGCGGGTCTCGAGCACGCACCTCGTGCGGGCCCAGCTCACCGCGCTCACCCCGACCCGGGAGCGGGTGCCGGGCCGGCGCCCCATCGGCCAGGTGCTCGCGGTGCGCCGCCAGCAGCGCGGTCGCGCCGCCGACGCGGCGTCCGCCGACTCCTGAGCCCGCGGCGGCCTGTCGGAGGCCGCGACTAGGGTGACGTCGTGCCCGAGAACGCCCCCGCCAAGCTCCTGCTGCTCGACGGCCACTCACTGGCCTACCGCGCGTTCTTCGCCCTCCCGGTCGACAACTTCTCGACCACGACGGGGCAGCACACCAACGCCGTGTTCGGGTTCACCTCGATGCTCATCAACGTGCTGCGCGACGAGCGGCCGACCCACGTCGCGGTGGCCTTCGACGTCTCCCGCCAGACCTTCCGCATGGAGGAGTACGCCGAGTACAAGGCCGGGCGCAACAAGACCCCCACCGAGTTCTCGAGCCAGCTGCCCCTCATCGAGGAGGTGCTGGACGCGATGCGCATCCCCTTCCTCAAGAAGGAGGGCTACGAGGCCGACGACGTCATCGCGACGCTGGTGACCCAGGCGCTCGCCGACGGACCCGACGGCGCGGCGTTCGAGGAGGTGCTCATCCTCACCGGGGACCGCGACTCGATCCAGCTGGTCACCGACCGCTCGACCGTGCTCTACCCGATGCGGGGCGTCTCCGACCTGGCCCGCATGACGCCGGCCTACGTCGAGGACAAGTACGGCGTGCCGCCGCACCAGTACCCCGAGCTCGCGGCCATCGTGGGGGAGACCTCCGACAACCTGCCCGGGGTGCCGGGTGTCGGGCCGGGCTTCGCGGCGCGCTGGATCAAGCAGTACGGCGACCTCGACGGCGTCATCACCAACGCCGACAAGATCACCGGCAAGAAGGGCGAGGCGCTGCGCGAGCACCTCGGCGACGTGATTCGCAACCGCCAGCTCAACGCCCTGGTGACCGATCTCGACCTGCCCCGGCGGCCCGAGGACCTGGCCTGGGAGTCCTGGGACCGCCAGAAGGTCCACACCCTCTTCGACGGCCTCGAGTTCCAGGTGCTCCGCACCCGGCTGATCGAGGCCATCCCGACCGAGGAGGAGGAGATCGACGAGTCCGGCTTCGACGTCTCCATGCGGGTCCTGGGCGAGGGCGAGCTGGCGGGGTGGCTCGCCGAGCAGGGCTCGACCGGCGAGCGGGTCGGGGTCCACCCCGTCGGGCACTGGCGGGCCGGCACGGGAGACCTCACCGCCATCGCGTTCGCGACCGAGGAGGGCGCCGCCTACGTCACCACCGACGCTCTGAGCGTCGAGGACGAGGAGGCGTTGGCCGTCTGGCTGCGCGACCGCGAGCGGCCCAAGGTCCTGCACGACGCCAAGGGTCCGATGCTGGCCTTCGCCGCCCGGGGCATGCCGCTGGCGGGGCTCGAGCGCGACACCGCCCTCTCGGCGTACCTCGCGCGTCCCGACCAGCGCTCCTACGACCTCGCCGACCTCACCGTCCGCTACCTCAAGCGTGAGCTGCGCCAGGGACCCGCCGACGACGGCCAGCTCTCGCTCGAGGGCCTCGACGGCGACGCCGCGCCGTCCGGGCCGGCGGCGGGCGAGACCGAGATGCTCCACGCTCGAGCGGTGCTCGACCTCGCGGCCGCGCTCGACGACGAGCTCGAGGAGCGCGGCGGCACCCGGCTGCTGACCGAGATCGAGCTGCCGCTGGTCGACCTCCTCGCGCAGCTCGAGCGCACGGGCATCGCCGTCGACGATGACCACCTCAGCGCACTGGAGGACCACTTCGCCGCCGAGGTGAAGAAGGCCGCCGACGAGGCGTTCGCGGTGATCGGCAAGGAGATCAACCTCGGCTCGCCCAAGCAGCTGCAGGTCGTGCTCTTCGACGAGCTCGAGATGCCCAAGACCAAGCGCACCAAGACGGGCTACACCACCGACGCGGACGCGCTGCAGGCGCTGTACGTCAAGACCGAGCACCCGTTCCTGCTGCACCTGCTGCGCCACCGCGACGTGACCCGGCTGCGCTCGACGATCGAGGGGCTGCTCAAGACCGTCTCTCCCGACGGGCGCATCCGCACCACCTTCAACCAGCTGATCGCGGCCACCGGACGGCTCTCGAGCACCGACCCCAACCTGCAGAACATCCCGATCCGCACCGAGGAGGGTCGACGCATTCGCGAGGCGTTCGTCGTGGGCCGGGGAGCGGGGCAGGAGTTCGAGTGCCTGATGACCGCGGACTACAGCCAGATCGAGATGCGGATCATGGCGCACCTGTCGCAGGACGCGCTGCTCATCGAGGCGTTCCGCTCCGGTCGCGACTTCCACTCCATCACCGCCGCACGGGTCTTCGACGTGCCGGCCGACGCGGTCACCGTCGAGATGCGCGCCAAGATCAAGGCGATGAACTACGGCCTGGCCTACGGGCTCTCGGCGTTCGGCCTCGGGGGACAGCTCGGCATCGACCCGGCCGAGGCCCGTGGGCTGATGGACGAGTACTTCGAGACCTTCGGCGGCATCCGCGACTACCTCGGCGGCATCGTCGACCAGGCGCGGCGCAGCGGCTACACCGAGACGATCATGGGGCGCCGGCGCTACCTGCCCGACCTGACCTCCGACAACCGCCAGCGCCGCGAGATGGCCGAGCGGATGGCGCTCAACGCCCCGATCCAGGGCTCGGCCGCCGACCTCATCAAGATCGCGATGCTCAACGTCGAGCGGGCGATCCGCGCCGAGGGCCTCGAGTCGCGGATGCTGCTCCAGGTGCACGACGAGCTCGTCTTCGAGGTCGCGCCGGGTGAGCGCGGGGCGCTCGACGCGCTGGTGCGCCGCGAGATGGGGTCCGCGGCCGACCTCGAGGTGCCCCTCGACGTGTCCGTCGGCACCGGGCGCAGCTGGCACGAGGCCGCCCACTGAGGCACGGCCCCGGCGGTCCCGGAGGTCGCGGGCTCAGGCGGTCGCGCTGCCGGCCGGCTCCCGCGCATCCTCGCGGCTGCTGATCAGCGCGATGACGAGCAGCGCCGCGCACAGCACGGCGTCGATGGTCGCGACCAGCAGCACCAGCGACGGCGCGGTGTGCACGAACAACGCTCCGACGACGAGCACCGCGAGCGCGGTCCAGAGCACGACCGCGGCGCGACCCTGGCGCCGCGCCAGGGCGGAGTAGACGAGCAGCTGGATCATCGACAGCAGCGTGCCGACGACGCCGAACTTCCACAGGTCGCCGGAGACCTCGGCGAAGTCGTCGCCCCCGACGAAGAGCAGGGCGAGGTCGGGCAGCAGTGCCGTCGCGGCCACACCGAGGGCCCCCAGCACGGCGATCACCGCGAGCGCCGGCACCATCGTGCGCACGTCGGGGCGCTTCGACATCGCCGGGAACGCCAGCACGACGACGAACTGCGGCAGGAACAGCACGGCCTTGACGAGGATCAGCCCGGCGGCATACAGCCCCGCCTGGTCGTCGGGCATGGTCGCCCGGGCCAGCACGATGTCGAGGTTGGAGAGGGCGAAGAAGGCGAGCAGTGCCTGGCTGCTCACGCCGACCTCGCGGAGCAGCTCGAGACCGGGGTGGCCCTCGCTGTGCTCGGACCTGGCCCGGGGCCGGCGCAGGGCGAACCACGCGATCACCACGGGCACCCAGGCACCCGCCGCGACCCCGAGGATCGCCGCGAACTCCGTGGGGCGGAACACGATCAGCGCGGCACCCAGCCCGATGCGGCCGAGACCCTGGGCGAGGTAGACCAGCGCGAGCGGCACCCAGCGCTCCTCGCCCTGCAGCACGCCGAGCTGGGCGCCCATGTAGGTGAGGGGGAACGCCGTCACGCCGACGAGCAGCGCGGTCGGCAGGCTCTCGAGGCGCAGCAGCCCGTTGATGAGCGGCGCCGCGAGCAGGCACAGGCCACCCAGCACCACCGCACTGCGCAACCCCACGCCGAGCACGACGCGCTCGATGGCGGCGACCTGGTGGGGGGCGGCGGAGATCCGGCGGGCGCCGGTCGCCTGCAGGCCCAGCGACAGCACGCTGATGACGAGGAGCAGACCCATCAGCGCCGAGAACGCGCCGTAGGGCGCCTTGCCGATGCTGTGCGCCACGAGCACGGTGTAGGCGTAGACCGACACGTTCATCACGGCCATCGCGACCGCGACCACGGCGCCGCTGCGCAGCTTCTGCGTCGTCTCGGTGGCCATCTTCGTCACGGGGGGGCAGCCTACGGTGCCCTGGCCTGTGGAGCGGGATCGAGAGCGTCGCGGCGGGGGTGGTCGTGTCCGTGGCGCGGCGGGCGCAGTGGTTGGATCTGCAGGGTGAGCCGGCGTCGGGTCGAGGAGGTCGCCCTCGTCGCCTGGTCGGTCCTCCTCGCGGCGGTGACCCTCGGACCGGCGCTCGCACCCGGTGCGCTCGAGCTGCGCGACATGGTCTGGGTGCCCGACCTGCGTTTGTCGGGTGACGCGCTCGGCTTCGGTTCCGGGCTGCCCCGTGCGGTGCCGTCGGACGCGGTCGTCGCGGTTCTCGACGAGGCGGTGCGCGGCGAGCTGCTCCAACGGCTCGTCCTGTTCTGCGGGTTGGCCGGGGGAGGGCTCGGGGTCGCGCGCCTGCTCGGACCGGCGGCTGCCACGGTGGCTCGTTTCGCGGCGGTGACCCTGTACGTCTGGAACGCCTGGGTGCTCGAGCGGCTCCTGATGGGCCAGTGGCCCGTGCTCGTGGGCTGCGCGGTGCTGCCGTGGGTGGTGCTCGGCACTCGCGACTGGGCGGGGCGTCGCCGGCTGTCGCCGTTCCTGCTGGTGCTGCTTCCCCTCGGCAGCCTGAGCGCGAGCGCGGGGCTGGTGACGGCCGTCGGGCTGCTGCTCTCCCTGCACGACGCTGGCCGTCGTCGGCTGGGCGGTGCTCTGCTGCTCGTCGTCGCCGCCAACGCGCCGTGGATCGCGTCGGGGCTGCTCCACGCCGCCGATGCCACCTCGGATCCGCGCGCGGCCGAGGTCTTCGCTCTGCACCGCGAGGGGGGCGTCCCGGCGCCGCTGGCCGCGCTGACCCTGGGCGGGATCTGGAACGCCGACGTCGTTCCCCTCGAGCGGACGGGGCTGCTCGGGTGGGCGGCGCTCGTGGTGCTGTGCGGCCTGGCCGCGGCCGGCGCCGGCGTCTGGTGGCGGCGGACGTCGAGTCCGCTGCGCACCGCCCTCGTCGGTTGCTGGTGCGTCGGGGCCGGACTGGCCCTTCTGACCTGGGCCGCGCCCGGCGTCGTCGGTTGGGCCGCGGCCCACGTGCCGGGTGCGGGGGTCATCCGGGACGGAGCCCGCCCGTTGGTGCTGTGTGCCCCGCTCCTGGCCGTGCTCGTCGGCTCCGGGGTGGAGCTGGTCCTGCGCCGCCTGCAGGGCCCACCACGCGTCGTGCTCGCCGTCGCTGCGGTGCTCCTGCCCGTCGCGCTCCTGCCCTCGCTCGCCTGGGGTGCCGGAGGCTCGCTGAGGCCGACTACCCTCCCCGCGGCGTACGCCGAGGCACGGGACCTCCTGGCCGACGGGCAGGGCGACGTCCTCCTGCTGCCGCTCAGCAGCTACCGCGCACCGGTCTGGAACGGCGGCCGCCCGGTCCTGGACCCGCTCGCCCGCTACCTTGCGCGCGACCCCGGATCCAGCGTGGTGGCCAGTGACGTGCTGGTGGTCGACGGCGTCCCGCTCGCGGGCGAGGACCCGCGGGTCGCGTCCGCGGCAGGAGCGCTGGCGGCCACCTCGCCGGAGCTGCGCGCACGTGGGCTGGCGGCGATCGGCATCGGAGCCGTCGTCACGGACCTCGCCGCGCCGGGCGCTGAGCGAGCGCCGGCGGTCGCGGGCGACGTGCTCCTCGACGGGACGGGCCCGTCCGAGGGGCTCCGCGTCGTCTCGCTCCACCACGTGCAGGTCCGTGAGGTCCCGATCGCGTGGGTCGTGGTCATGGGCCTCGCCTGGGTGCTCTTCCTCGCCCTGCCGGTCGGCTCGGTCGCGCTCGTCGCGGTCCGTCGCGGGGCGTGGTGGCGCGGCCGGCGCCCGCCTCGCCGGGGCGTGCGGGAACGACCTCGCGACGTGTAACCTGGAACCCGTTCTGAGGAGGACTGTCTGTGGGCACTGTCATCACCACGTTCGTCTCGATGCTGGTCGGGGGCGCCGTCGCCGCCGTCACCGTCGTGGGTGTCGTGAACTCGCAGACCACCGCGCCCGACAAGACGCCGGTCAGCGTCAACGCGCCGGCCATCGACTACGGCTCGACCAACTGACCCCGTCCTGACGCCTGGCCCGCGTCAGAGGTCCGCGACCCTCTACTCGGGCCCGGTGTCGCAGGTCTTCACGGGGCTCGTCCCCGGGCGATCGCTCACGAGCTCGGTCGCGCACTCAGCTCGTCGGGGTCCTGGGCGTCGACGAGCCTGCCGTCGAGGGCGCTGACGAGGACGAGCGCGAAGGAGAGCTGAGCGTGGCTCCAGGAGAAGGCGTGGCTCATCTCGTAGGCCCCGTCTCCCAACCGCTGCCGCCGTTCGTGGTCCTCGAGCAGGTCGCCCAACGCCGCCACGAAGCCGACCTGGTCCTCGACGAGCAGACCGGACCAGCCGTCACGCACCGACTCGCGAGTGCCCCCGGCGCTCGAGTACGCGACGGTGGGCGTACGGTGCATCCCGGCCTCGCCGATGACCAGGCCCCACCCCTCTTTGAGCGAGGGCAGAGCCAGCACCCACGCTCGCTCGTAGACCTCGTGCTTGCGCGCCTCGTCGACCTGGCCCTCCCACACCACGAGGTCCTCGGCATCGCGGGCCACGACGTGCTCGCGCAGCTCCGCCTCCCACCACCCGCTGCCCACCACGTGCAGACGGATGCCCGGGAGACGTCCTCGCAGGGCCACCACGGCGTCCACCGCGTGCTCCACCTGCTTGTGGGGGACCAGCCGTCCCACGACGGCGACGACCGGGTGACCCGCCTTGCCCGACGTGACCGGTGTCGACGGGTCCGTGCCGTTGTGGACCACCGCGATGCGCGGGCCGCGGACCCCGAGGGTCCGCAGCTCTGCGCGCGTGGCGCGCGAGACCGCGACGTACTGGTCACGCCGGTAGAGCCACGGCGCGATGCGACTCTCGATGAACCAGCCGACCCGGCCGGTCACGCCGGGGTAGACGACGGGCCACTGCTCACGGTGGACGTGGTGGACCAGCACCACGACGGGGCGACGCGTGACCAGTCGGGAGAAGAACGGCAGTCCGTTCTGCACGTCGACCACCACGTCGGGCTCACCGAGGTCGCCGCGGCGCAGGGCTCGCATGCCGTGGAGGTAGACGCTCAGCTTGGTGCCCCGACGCACGTAGCGCACCCCGTCGACGATCTCCTCCGGCGGCGCGGCAGCGTGCGCAGCGCAGAACACCGTGACCTCGGCGCCGGCAGCGACCAGGCCGGCCGCGACGACCTCCAAGAAGCGCTCCGCGCCGCCGCCCTCGGGGTTGCGGGTGTCGCGCCAGCTCAGGAACACGACACGTCGTCCGCGCAGCGCCGTCACGTCGTCCACCCGGTGAAGGTTACGGGCTGGCGGCTGTCGTGATACCGCCCGGTAACCTCCGCGACGTGTCTGCCCAGCCCCGCACCGCACGTCGTTGGCGACCCGGTCTGCGCCGCTCCGTGCGTCTGCTGCGTGAGTTCCGCTACGAGCAGCCCGACCCGGCGCGCTTCTACACCGCGCTCGCCGAGGACTCGGTCGCCCAGCTCAGCGAGTACGCCGACCTCTCAGGTGCCCGCTTCCTCGACGTCGGGGGCGGGCCGGGCTACTTCCGCGACGCCTTCACCCGCGCGGGCGCGACCTACCTCGCGCTGGACTCCGATGTCGGAGAGCTCTCCGGTCTCGGCGAGATCGCCGAGGGCACTGTCGTCGGCTCCGGCATGCGGCTGCCGTTCCGCGACGACGCGGTCGACGTCTGCTACTCCTCCAACGTCCTGGAGCACGTGCCGGACCCCTGGCGGATGGCCGCCGAGATGGTGAGGGTGACGCGACCGGGCGGCACGGTCGCGATCTCCTACTGCGCCTGGTGGGGTCCGTGGGGCGGCCACGAGACCTCGCCGTGGCACTACCTCGGCGGGCACCGGGCCCGACGTCGCTACGCCCGCCGGCTCGGGGTGCAGCCCAAGAACAGGTACGGCGAGTCACTGTTCACCATCACCGTCGGAGCCGGCCTGCGCTGGGCCCGGCAGCAGGGCGAGCTCGGAACGGTCGACGTCGTCGACGTCCTCCCGCGCTACAACCCCCGCTGGTCGTGGTGGCTGCTGCGGGTCCCGGTCGTGCGGGAGGTGGTCACGTGGAACCTCGTCCTCGTGCTCCGCAAGAGATGACCGCGACGGAGTCGAGTGCGCTCCGGGGCAACGGGCGCACCCGGTTCCGGCTGGCTGCGGCGTGCGTGGTGCTCCTCGCCGTGGCGTTGGTGCAGGAGCCGGGGCTGCTGGTGCCGGACACCAAGTTCGACCTCGTCGCGGCACCGGGGGAGTTCCTGCGGCGCGCCCTGCACCTCTGGGACGCCGAGGGCGCCTTCGGGCAGCTGCAGAACCAGGCCTACGGCTACCTGTGGCCGATGGGACCCTTATTCTGGGTCGGGGACCTCGTCGACCTGCCAGGGTGGCTGGTCCAGCGCCTGTGGCTGTCACTCGTGCTCGTCGTCGCCTTCCTGGGCGCGGCCCTGCTGGTGCGTGCGCTCGGGGTGCGCTCCGACCTGGCCACCGTGCTCGCAGGCCTCGCCTTCGCCCTCTCGCCGAGGATGCTGACCACCCTCGGTCCGATCTCCATCGAGGCCTGGCCCGGCGCGCTCGCGCCGTGGGTGCTGCTCGCCCTCGTGCGAGGCTCCGAGTGCGGCTCACCGCGCCGCTGGGCGGCCATCGCCGGACTGGCGGTCGGGGCGGTCGGCGGCGTCAACGCTGCGGCGACGTTCGCGGTGGTGCCCCTCGGGGTCGTCTGGCTGCTGACCCGCACTCCGGGTCCCCGTCGGCGCGCGCTGATGCTGTGGTGGCCGGTCTTCACGCTGCTGGCGACCGGGTGGTGGCTGGTGCCGCTGTTCGTGATGGGCACCTACAGCCCACCGTTCCTCGACTACATCGAGACCTCGTCGGTGACGACACTGCCCACCACCGTGTGGGACGTGCTCCGCGGCACGTCCAACTGGGTCCCCTACGTCGATGCGAGCTCGCGAGCCGGCAACGACCTCATCACGACGCCCTACCTCGTGCTCGACAGTGCGGTGGTGCTGGCCGTCGGCGTCATCGGCCTGCTGGACCGGCGTACGCCGCAGCGGGCGTTCCTGGGACTCTCCGTTCTCCTCGGCGTCCTCATGGTGGGTGCGGGGCACCAGGGCTCGACCGCGGGCTGGTTCTCGGGCGACCTGTCCGCCCTCCTCGACGGCGCGCTCTCACCCCTGCGCAACGTCCACAAGTTCGACCCCGTCGTCCGGCTGCCTCTCGTCATCGGACTCGCCTTCTTCGTCGATCGGACCCGGAGCGGTGAGCGCCGCACCCGGCCCGTCGCCGAACGTGTCAACTCGATGGTGCTGGCCGGCGTGGTCGTGCTCGCGGTGGCCGGCGCCTCGGTGCCCGCCGTCGTCGGCCGCATCGCACCGGCTGGCGGCTTCGCCGCGGTGCCGGCGTACTGGCAGCAGACGGCGTCGTGGCTCGCACGGGAGGCTGACGGGACGACGTTGGTGGTCCCGGGCACCTCCTTCGGCACCTACGTGTGGGGCGACCCGCGCGATGAGCCGATGCAGTACCTCGCGACCTCGCCCTGGGCGGTGCGCAACGTCATCCCGCTCGCGCCCCCGGGCGGCATCCGGATGCTGGACGCCTTCGAGGACCGGCTGGCCCAGGGTGAGGGCTCGCCGGGCCTGGCCTCGGCCCTCGCCCGCGCAGGCGTCGAGCACGTCGTGGTGCGCAACGACCTGGAGCGCGGGAGCGATGTGCCCGACCCCGTGCTCGTCCACCAGGCCCTCGTCCAGTCCGGGCTCGAGCGGGTCGCCGACTTCGGACCCACGGTGGGTGGCGACGCGGTGCTGGCGTCCGGCACCTCGGCGGACCCGGCCACGGGTGGCAGCGCGGATGCGGTCGAGGCAGGCAGCGGCGGCCCGACCGCACCCCGGGTGCTCGCCAACGACGGCTGGCAGGCCCCCTACCCCGCGGTCGAGGTCTACGCCGTGCCGGAGCGCGCCGCGACGGCCGTGAGCGCCGCGGAGGTCGCCGTCGTCGCGGGCGGTCCCGAGGACCTCCTGGACCTGCAGGACCTGGGCGTGCTCGACGACCGGCCGGCGGTGCTGGCCGGCGACCTGGACCCCGAGCTCGTCGACGCCCTCGGTGTCGGTCCCGGGCGAGTCGTGCTCACCGACGGGCTCCGCGACCGCGAGCGCTTCTTCGCCCGCATCCACGACGGCGCCTCGGCTGCGCTCACCTCCGGTGACACGCCGCAGACCGGCAACCCGACCCGGGACTACCTCGTGCCCGGAGCCGACCGCTGGTCCACCCGGGTCCAGCTCACGGGGGCGCGTCGCATCGTCGCGAGCTCGTCACGCTCCTCCGCGGTCGCGCTCGGTGGTGCGGTGCGGGGCGACCTGCCCTACGCCGCGGTGGACGGCGACCCCGACACCCAGTGGGTCTCGGGTGCGGGCCGGACCGACCGGGCCTCGTGGCGCGTCGACCTCACCGACCCTCGCGACGTCGACGAGGTGGAGCTGCGGGGCGGCGCGGACGCCGCCGACAACCAGCAGGTGGAGGTCGTGACGCAGGCGGGGACCTCCGGGGCGGTCGACCTCCCGAGCGGCACCACCCGGCGTGTCCCGGTGCCCGCGGGAACCACCGGCTGGGTCGAGGTCCGAGACGCCTCACCCGACGGCGGCCGCCAGCTCGCCCTCGCCGACGTCGGCGTCGACGGCCTGCAGGTGGAGCGTGCGCTCCGGCTCCCGTCCCTCCCGGAGTCCTGGGGCGACCCCGCGGCCGTGGTGCTGCGGGCCGACCTCGACGACCGCCGCGGCTGCGTCGACGTGGGCGGTGACGTGCGCTGCGCGACAGGACGCGACCAAGCCGCCGAGGAGTCCTCGGGGATCGACCGAGTCGTGCCACTGGCGAGCGCCGACAGCTTCGGCACGGACCTCCTGGTCCGACCGCGTGCGGGCGCGGCACTCGACGACCTCACCCTCGCGTCGCAGCCCGTCTCGATCGCCGCCTCGTCGCTCGCGGTCCCCGACCCGCGGGCCGGGCCCGTCTCGGCCGTCGATGGCAACCGCTCGTCGACCTGGTACGCCGCGACCGACGACCTGCGACCGTCTCTCGACGTGCGCTGGCTCGGTAGCAAGCGCATCAGTGGCATCAAGATCGGGCTCGACCGCGACGCATCGGCACGCCGTCCGCTGCGAGTCCGCATCGACTCGGGGGACCAGACGCGAGTCGTGGCGCTCGACGAGCGCGGCCGTGCGTCGTTCCGTCCCCTCGTCACCAGCGCCGTCTCGGTCCAGGTCCTCCAGGCGGACGTGACCCAGAGCCTCGACTTCGCCGCGCAGGCGCGCCCCATCGGCATCGGGGTGAGCACACTCCGGTTGCGCGGACTCGACTATCTGCCCCTCGGTCTGTCGGCCGATCGGCGCGACCTCGGCTGCGGCAGCGGCCCCGACCTCCTCGTCGACGAGACGGCCCGGCTCACAGCCGTCCAGGCCGCGCCCAGCGAGCTGCTCGCAGGGCGCGAGGTTCCGGCGCGTGTCTGTGCCGGAGGGGCGGTCGTCGGTGACCCCGCGCCCACCGTCAGCAGTGCCGTGGAGCTGCCTGCGGGTGACGTGCGGATCGTCAGCCGACCCGATGGTGCGTTCGAGACTGCCTCCCTCGTGCTGTCCTCACGGAGCGCCACCGGACCCGCCGCCGCGGACACCACGGCGGCAGAGCTCGCCACCGGTCCCGACAGCCGGACCGTCCGACCTGGCGACGACGCGGCGGTCGTGGTGCTCCGACAGAACGTCAACGCCGGCTGGCAGGCCACCCAGGGCGGACGACGGCTCCTGCCCGTCACCGTCGACGGCTGGCAGCAGGGTTGGGTGCTGCCCGGAGGCGACACGGCGGGCGCTTCCGTGCGGGCGCGGTTCGCACCGGACACCGCCTACCGCTGGGGTCTGCTCCTCGGTCTCTGCGCGCTGTTCGCGCTCGCGGCCGGCGTCGGTTGGTCGTTGCGACGTCGGCGGGGCCGGCCCGACGGTCCTCCGCCGGTGTCCGAGCGTCGGTTGCCGGTAGTCGTCGCGGGGCCGGTGGCGCTCGTCGGTGGGGGACTGGTGGCGGGGTGGCCCGGGCTGCTCGTCGCCGCGGGTGTCGTGGCCGTCGTGGGTCTCGGCACGGCGCTCGGCCGGCTCAGCCCGGCGTACGTCTCGCTCCGCGGTCCCTGGCGGGAGCTGATGCCCTGGCTGTGTGCGGCCCCGTGTCTTCTCGCCGGGGCGGCGTACGCTGTGCGGCCCTGGGGTGGCGCGTCCGGCTGGGCCGGTGCGTCGGCCTGGCCGAGCTACCTGGCGCTGGTGCCGCTGCTCGCCGTGGTCGTCGTGGCCGGGTGGGACGACCTCGCGACGCGTGCGGAGCGGCGTCGTTCCTCCCAGAGGAGCACGGGGCGCTCCACCACGCGGTAGGCGACCTCCGCGGCCACCACGGAGCCGAGCAGTGCGAGCAGCCAGATCTCGGGCCCGTGCCCCTCGAAGAGCTCCCAGCCGGTGGTCCACATCACGAGGTGCAGCACCGGGAGGTGGAGGCAGAAGATGCCGTAGGAGATCCATCCGAGGTGGCGCAGCGGACGGGCGGACGCCGCGCGCGCGTAGGTGCTCCCCTCGGTCGGCCAGATGCCGGTGAGCACGACGCTCAGGGCCACGGCGGCGTAGAGCAGATTCTTGACCAGGAGGTCGCCGGTGTCGGGTGCCGTGAACATCGTCGGACCCGCCAAGGGGGTCGCGCTCACGACGAGCAGCGCCCCCGCCACCGTCCAGCAAGCACCAGGTTGGCCGGCCAGGCGCCGCAGTGCGCGGGTGAGCCGCGTGCCACGGCCGGCGCTGTCGAGAGCGTGCGCGGCGGCGAGGAGGAGTCCGACGCCGAACCACGTGAGGTAGGACGGCAGCCACTGCAGCGGTGCACCGTCGGTCGCGAGCCGGCCGGCCCGGGCCGCGCCGTCCACGAGCCACCAGACGTTGAGTGCGGCGAGTCCGAGCAGCACGCTCCAGAAACGTCCCGCACGCCACACCGGCGCGCGCCCCAGCATCAACGCCATCAGTGCGGGCAGGCCGAGGTAGAACATCACCTCGGCGGCGAGGCTCCACATCTGGGTGAGTCCAGCAGGGAACAGGGTGCCCGAGATCGTGTCGAGCATCAGGAGGGTACTGAGCCAGTCGACCGCCCCCAGGCCGGCGTTCTCGTCGATGAACACGAGCGCGACGACGACGGTGACGACGTACAGCGGCACGATGCGCAGGAACCGCCGCTGGGCGTAGACGCCGAGCGCCGGTGCGGGCCCGGGTTCGGCCCGCATCGCGGCCACGAGCCAGGGACGAGCAAGCAGGAAGCCCGACAGCACGAAGAACAGCGCCACCCCCACGTCGAGGCGGGCGAAGAGGGTCCCGAGGACGCCGTGGCGCAGGTAGTCGCCGGACCAGAACGTCGCGTGCGTGGTGAGCACGGCCAGCGCGCCGACCGCGCGGAGGGTGTCGAGGACCGGGAAGTCGCGCCCGTGGCGCGGCGGGGGCGCGACCAGAGAGGGGGGTGGGGCGCTCACAGGTAGCCTCCGGGCTCGAGTGAGCCGACCTGGACCTGGTCCACGCAGAGGGTCGTGCCCGGGGCGAGGCCAGTGAACGTCACTGCGCCGACCTCACCCGTGACGTGGACGAACAGCGTGCCGAGACCGGCGACGACACGGGCGTCGACGTCGTCGTCGCCCGCGACCACGGTCAGCGGGCCGTCGCCCGAGGCGAGGTAGCCGATCCGCATCCACCAGTCGTAGTCGAACGTCGTGGTGTCGAGCGGGACGCGCACGCTCGCACCACCGTCGATGCGCCAACCGCAGCCGTCGTCGGGCCCGCGGCTGCTCTGGGCCACGGCCTGGACGCTGGCCGCCCTGGGGACGCCGTCCCCGTCGAGGACCGTCAGCCGGTTGCTGGCCTCGGGGAACCTCGCGTTGTCGACGAGCAGCGGCACGATGGCGCTGGCCCGGTTGTAGGGCGCGGCGAAGGCGGGCATGACTGCCTCCGGGACCGAGGTGTCGGCGAGGTCCACCTCGCCCTGGCCTCGCAGGCCGTCCATCACGGAGTGGGCCCAGGCGTCACCCGGGTTGTCGTCGTGCCACACCGCGACGTACCGCACGGTGCTGACGATGCCGGACGCGCACACGAGAGCCACGACGACGGCGGGCCACGGGGTGCGCAGGTGAGACCGGACCAGCGGGTCCGTCCGGGGCGCGCTCGACTCGACGGCGCCGCGCAACGGCATGGTGGCCAGTCCCACGCACAGGCTCAGGACGAGGACCACGTCGGTCAGGTAGCGGTACTCGAGCCCCAGTCCGGCGCCGAAGGCCGCGACCCGGCTGCTGAAGAGAAGCAGGTAGGCGGACGCTGCATAGCCTGCGAGAAGCGCCCACGCACGCAAGGTGCGCGATCTCCGGGCGAACAACCAGAGGACGACCAGCACGATCAGGACCCAGCTGGCGTGCACGGTCCAGTCCGGCGGGTCGGCGCGGGCGACAGGCGGGTTGTCCGCACTCCAGCGCCACGGGCCCCCCGTGAGGCCGCTGGGCAGCGCGGTGCCGAGCATCGTGTCGGCCAGCCGGCCCGCCACGCCGGGGCCGGGGAGGCGGACCGGGGACTCGACGAGGGCGGCGTAGACAACCAGGTAGCCCACCGCGACGAGGGCGGCGAGGACGAGGGAGGGCCAGTAGGAGGACAGGCACGCGCGCGCCCGCGCGAGCGGCGTGCCCGCTGCGAAGTAGGCGAGCATGACGAAGGCCATGACGGGCAGCAGCAGCAGAGCCTTCTCGTAGGTCGACAGCCCGAGGGCGACGGCGACGAACGTGGCGCACAGCCACCACGGGGAACGGCCACGCAGGTACGTCACCCACGAGGCGACCGTCGCGAAGAAGACGACCTGGAAGGGCTGCTGCGACAGCGATGCGGCCCACCACATCGACGCGGGCACCGTGACCGCGAGGAAGAGGTAGAGCCCGAGGGGGACCAGGATCCCCCAGCGCACGCCGAAGAGGACCACGAGCATGACCAGGCACAGCACCGAGGCGAGCGCCTGGAGCGTCCAGGTCACGGAGGCGGCAGTGGTCCAGTCGGCGCGGCCGCTGGACTGGACGAGGAACGCGATCGCCCGGCCGAGCGGCAGCAGGTGGCCGTCGAACGGCTCGCCGAGGTAGGCCCGACCGAAGCCCTGATCACGGGCCTGTGTCATCAGCCGGTAGTCGTCGCTGTAGAACCAGCTCGGGAACAGCGCCCAGGCGCGCAGCCCCAGCTGCAGAGCGATCATCAGCCCTGCGGCGAACCAGACGAGCTGACCCGGCCGGACGGACCTGTCGGGAGTCGACCGCTGCGCCACCCGAGCCCCATCCGGCGACGCGTCGTCAGCCGCTGCGGATGGCGTGAGCGGCATCTCGTCCCGCACTGCCACGTCCGCGAGTCTCGCACACCTCTCGTGGCGCCCGACCCGCCCGGTGTGACGTCGTGCACATCGAGGCTACTGTGCAGTAGGGTCACCGGGTGTCGACCCGGGACCGGTCGGCGACGTCCTGGGGAGGATCGGCTGTGAGGGTGCTGGCACGTGTGCTGCTGGGGTTCGGCGTGTTCTTGGTGGTCGCGGGGGTCATTGCGCTGACCTGGGCGCCCGGCGTGGTCAAGAAGACCCCGCTGGACGTCGACACGTTGACGGTGTACACCGGTGAGGCCGCCAAGATCGATCCGGCCACCGGAGACTTCGACCGACGGCCCGTGTACGCCCTGACCGACACCAAGGCCGACTCCGAGGCGTCCTCCTCGGACCACGTCCTGTTCGTGACCACCCAGTGCGCCGTCTTCGACACCGGGGGCGAGAAGGTGTGCGTCGACGGGGAGGACCCCGACCTCATCACCGCGAACATCGACGTGTTCGCCACCGACCGCACGACCGCTCTGTCGGTCGACGACAAGAACCTGCCGGCCGACGCCGTCCCGCACGAGGGGCTGGTCAACAAGTTCCCCTTCGACGTGCAGAAGAAGGCCTACCCGTTCTGGGACGGCACCCTGGGCCGCGCCGTCGACATCGAGTACCAGGACACCGAGACCGTCGACGGTCTCGAGACCTACCGCTTCTCCTACACCGTCGCCGACGAGCCGATCGAGGTCGCCGAGGGCGTGGACGGCACCTACGACAACGTCATCACCGTCAACGTCGACCCGCGCACCGGCTCGATCGTGAAGAGCGGTCAGGACCAGCAGCGCTACCTCGCGGACGGCACCCAGGCCCTCGACATCACGGTCGTCACCGACGACGACACCATCAAGACCGCGGTCGACGAGGCGAAGGCCAACGGCTCCTCCTTGACGCTGCTGCTCACGATCGTCCCGGTGGTCGGCCTCGTCGGTGGAGCGCTGTGCCTGATCGCCGGCGGGCTCCTGCTGGCCCGGCGCCGCGAGCGTCCCGGGGCCCGTGTCGCCGAGCGCTCCCAGGATCGCGTCCCGGCCTGACCGCCTCGTTCCACGCGGGTCGAGCAGCGAGCGCCAGCGAGCGTCGTCGAGACCTGGTGACCCGGGCTGGGCCCCGGCGACAGGGTGCGGTGGTCTCGACGACGTTCGGTCCTAGCGGACCTCTCTGCCCGACCAGCGGTGCGCGGTCCTCGACCAGCGTCAGCGCGGGTCCCAGTCGGCGCCGAAGAGTGCGGTGCCCGGCGTCCACCGGCCGCGTAGGCCGGACCAGCCGCCCCAGACCCGGTCGTGGCCCTCGGGCCACTCCGGCTCGAGCAGGTCGGTGAGGCGGAAGCCGTGGCGGGCGAGCAGGGCGACCCAGTCGCCGAGGGTGCGGTGGTGCTCGACGTAGGCCACCTCGCCGGTGGCGCGGTCGACCTCGACGTAGGGCGTGCGGTCCCAGTAGGACTGGCTCGCCGTCAGCCCCGCCTCGCCGGGGTCGTCGGGGAACATCCACCGCGTCGGGTGGGTGATCGAGAAGGCGTAGCGCCCGCCCGGGCGCAGCACGCGGGCCGTCTCGGCCACCGCGTCGTCGAGGTCGGCCACGAACTGCAGCGCCCCGAAGGAGCTGAACACGACGTCGAAGCTGTCGTCGGCGAAGGGGAGCGCGGTCGCGGTCGCGCGCACCGACGGCACGGCGACGCCGGTCTGCTCGTCGAGGCGGCGCGAGTGCTGCAGCTGCCGGTGGGAGAGGTCGACGCCGAAGCCGTGCCCGCCCTGGGTGCGCACCCAGCGCGAGCACTGGCCCGCGCCGGAGCCGACCTCGAGCACGCTGCGCCCGCGCACGTCGCCGAGGATGCCCGCGCTCTCCTCGGTGAGCCCCTCCGGTCCCCAGACGAACCCCGCGTCGCCGAGGAAGGGCCCGTGCGTGGCCTGGTACTCGTCGGCGTAGCGGTCCCAGTCGGGACCGTTGGCCCGGCGCGACGAGGCCTCGTCGACGCTGCGGCGCTCGACGTCGACGGGGCGGTCGTACGGCGGGCTGGTGCCGTCGCCCAGCCCGTCGCTCGGCCCGTCGCTCGGCCCGTCGTTCGGCCCGTCGCTCGGCCCGTCTCCGAGACCGCTCAGGACGACGACCCGAGCGAACGACGGCGCGCGAGCGGGATCCGGTTGGCGAGGTCGCCGAGCGGCCCCACGGTGCGCCCGAGGGCGTCCGCGGACTGGGCGAGCTCGGGGATCAGCTCGGCCAGCTGGATCAGCTGGGGCTGGATCGCCTCGAGGGTCTCGCCGAGGCCGATGAGCTGCTCCAGGGTGCCGCCGTCGGCGATGAGCTTCTCGAGGTAGCCGTCGTCGCGCAGCAGCCGGTCGGCCAGGCCGCCGGGCTCCAGCAGCGTGTCGAGGATGCCGCCGGGCGCGGTGATCCGGTCGAGCGCGCCGTTGCTGGCCAGCAGCCGGTCGAGCACGCCGCCCTCGGCGACCAGCTGCTCGAGGGCACCGTCGCGACCGACCAGCCGCTCGAGCGGACCCTCGGCCGCCAGCAGGCGCTCGACGGGGCCGTCCGGGGCGAGCAGCCGCTCGAGCGCGCCGCCTCCCGCGGCGATCCGCATCAGCGGGCCGTCGTCGGCGAGCAGCCGGTCCAGCAGCCCGCCGCGGGCGAGCAGGCGCACCAGGGGGTGGTCGTCGCTCAGGTTGCGCAGCGACTCGATCCACTCGACGTAGCCCCCCGGTCGCAGCAGGGGCCCGTCCGGGGCGGTGAGGCGACCGACCTGCAGTGTGGTGCGGGCGAACGCGACGCCCACGCGCCACGGCAGCGTCGCGGCCTCGACCAGCAGCGCGGGCAGCTCGGGGGAGGTCCGGCGGGCGGGGAGGGCCATGGCACGACGGTAGCCCGGTGTGACCCCGATCTCCCGACCGACCGACGGATTCGTCCGCCAGTCGGTCAGGAGACCGTCACGGGTCGCGCCTGGGCGGGTGAGGTCAGTCCGGGTCGGTCAGTCCAGGACCGTGCGGCCGATAGCCGGGTCGTCGGTGAAGAACCCGTCGATCCCGGCGGCCAGGAACGCCCGCAGCTCGCCGGCGAGGTCGCCGGTGGCATTGGGGTCGGTGCCGCGGCGGTACTGCAGCGGCAGGAACTGGTTCTCCTTGCGGAAGGTGAACGGGTGCACCACCAGGTCGGCGCGGTGGGCGTCGCGCACGACGTCGGTCGGCTGCAGCAGCCGGCCCGAGGCGTCGCGGGGGATCACCAGGTCCTTGCACGGCCCGATGCCGTCGGCGTAGCGCCCGATCGCCTGCAGCCCGCGCCGCGTCGCGAGGTCGGCGTAGGTCGTCGGGTCGCCCTGCGCCACGAGGTCGTACGGCGCCCCGCTGCAGTCCATGAGCTGCACCAGCCGGAAGTCGGTGCGGCGGTCGAGCTGGCGCAGGTTGGTCGTCTCGAAGCTCTGCAGGTAGACCGGGTCGCGACCGTCGTAGCCGTTGGTCGCCAGGGTCGCGAGCAGGGGCTCCTCGGGGCTGAGACCGATCGAGTCGAAGTAGGTCGGGTGCTTGGTCTCGGGGTAGACACCGACGGGGCCGCCGGTGCAGGTGCGCGAGTGCCGGGCCAGGTCGAGCACCTCGTCGAACGTCGGCACGGCGTACCTGCCGTCGAAGCTCGCGTTGCCCGGGCGCACCTGCGGCAGCCGCTCCTTCGCCCGCAGGGTCTTGAGCTCGGCGAGGGTGAAGTCCTCGGTGAACCAACCGGTGACGGAGCGACCGTCGATGGTCTTCGTGGTGCGCCGGTCGGCGAACTCCGGTCGGGTCGAGACGTCGGTGGTGCCGCCGATCTCGTTCTCGTGCCGGGCGACGAGCACGCCGTCCTTCGTCGGCACGAGGTCGGGCTCGATGTAGTCGGCGCACGCCTGGATCGCCTGCTCGTAGGAGGCGAGGGTGTGCTCGGGGCGGGTGCCCGACGAGCCGCGGTGCCCGATGAGGGTGCGGGCGTTGGGGGTGACCCGGGTCTTCTCGAGGTCGATGACCGCGAGCTCGGTGTCGTCGGGGGTGCCGGGCACCCGGGCGTCGTCGCCGGGGTAGTTGTTGTCGTTGGCGGTCAGCAGCCGGCCGTCCCGCAGCTGCACGACGGTCTCGACCGAGACGAACGGGAACGAGAACGGGTCGCCCACGCCGTAGGCACCGGGCGAGGTGCGGGTGCCGATGCCGGCCGGGTTGGCGATCTTCAGCAGGTCTACGACCAGCTCCTTGGCGAGGAACCCGTCGGGCTCGCTCCGCCGCAGGTCGACGGAGTAGATCCGCTTGGTGACCGCGGTGGCGCCGTCGTAGTTGTCGCGCTCGAGGACGAGCAGCCGGCCGTCGCGGGTCGTGAACGCGTCGGCGACGAAGTTCGCTGCGTCGTCGGTCTGGTAGGCCCACCGGCGCCCGGTGTAGCGACCGGCCCGGGTGTCGAACTCGTAGATCCAGCGACGGCGCTGGTCGGCGTCGTCGAGGAAGGCGCCCTCGAGGGTCGGGTAGAGGTAACGGCCGTCGCGCGAGCCGGCCATCGCCTCGAAGCCCCGGCTGGCGCCGATGCGCGGGGCGGCGCCGGCAGGAGCGGGGTTCTGCGGG
The DNA here is from genome assembly GCF_009823805.1 of Nocardioides flavescens. Taxonomy (GTDB): domain Bacteria; phylum Actinomycetota; class Actinomycetes; order Propionibacteriales; family Nocardioidaceae; genus Nocardioides; species Nocardioides flavescens. The sequence continues at coordinate 95,177 of NZ_WUEK01000002.1, forward strand.
GAGGCGCCGTCGACGAACGGCACGGGGGCCGAGAGGAGCCTGCCGGTGGCGTCGACGTGGAGCAGGAACGGGCCGAACTCCTCGCCGACCCAGAACGTGCCGTCGGGCTGGCGCACCAGCGACTCGATGTCGAAGTCGGCGCCGGTGAGCAGCCGGTCGGCGGTGGCGTCGTTGACGATCGGGAAGGGGATGCGGCGGTCGGGGTCACGCAGGCTGATGAAGCCCCGGACGTCGATGCGGCCCGGGCCCCCGTTCGCGGTCTCCCACTGCGGGGCGATGCGGTAGATGCGGAGCAGGAAGTCGGCGGAGTTGGCCTTGGTGCCGAAGCCGTTGTCGGGCTGGGCCCAGAAGGTGCCGTCGCGGTCCTCGACGACGGCCGAGAAGCCCGGGACCACCTGTCCCGCGAACGGTCCGGTCCGACCGTTGCCGGGGGAGGCCAGGGCCCCGGACGGCGGGCCGTCGGCGAGGAAGTCGGCCGACAGCGTCGCGCGGGCCTCGAGCGTCGGCACGGTGGCGAGGACGGGCTTCGGCGGCTTCGCGGGCTTCGCGGGCTTCGTCGGGCCGTGGTCGTGGCGGTGCTCGTGGCGGTCGCGGCCGGCCGGCGTGGCCGCCGCGGCGTGGGGGAGGGAGAGGGTGGTGGAGGTGAGGGTGGCGGCGAGGGCGAGACCCAGCCAGGGTCCGAGACGTGGCATGCCTCGACCCAACCGAGACCCGGCCGAGGCCCGGTGACGTCTCGGCCAACGCACGGGGAAGACTGGGTGTCGTGGACCTCTCCTCGCTCGAGCCGCTGACCGGCGGCTGGTCGGGCCGCACCTTCGTGGGCGAGGTGGCGGGCGAGCGCTCCGTGGTGCGCATCTACCCGCCGGAGGACGAGCGCTCCGAGCGCGGACCGGAGATCGACGCGGCGCTGCTCCTGCTGGTGCGCGGGCTCGTGCCGGTGCCCGACGTGCTCGAGGTCCGCCAGGGGACCGACGTGACGCCGGGGGTGCTGGTCACCTCGCTCGTCCCGGGCACCCGTGGCGACGAGCTGCTGCCGACCCTGGCCGAGGACCAGCTGGCGGTCGTCGGCACCCACCTCGGTCACCTGGCGGGCGACCTCGCCGGCATGCCGCAGCTGCGCGCGGGGGAGTTCGTCGACGGCTCGCTGCGAGTACGGCCCTTCGACGTCGACGGTCTGCCCGACCTGCTCGAGCGGAGCCTGCCCGACCTCGGCCACCTCGCACCGGGCGAGGTCGAGGCGCTGCGCGACGTGGTCGCCGAGGCGCAGACCCTGCTCGACACCGTGACCCGCACCAGCCTGGTCCACAGCGACCTGAACCCGAAGAACCTGCTGCTCGACCCGACCACGCTCGAGCTGACCGGGGTCGTCGACTGGGAGTTCTCCCACGCCGGTCACCCCTTCACCGACCTGGGCAACCTGCTGCGCTTCGAACGCGTCCCGGCGTACGCCGAGGCCGTGCTGGCGGGGTACGCCGAGCGCCGCGGCACCGCCGCCGAGCTGTCCCTGCCGCTGGCGCGGGCCGCCGACCTGGCGGCGCTGATCGACCTGGCCGCGCGCCGGGGACGCGACCCGGTGGCCACCCGGGCCGACGCGCTCCTGCGGGCGATCGCCCGCGAGCGCGACCCGGGTGCCGACGTACCCGCCTGACGTGCCTGCCTGACGTGCCTGCCTGAGTTGGCCGCGCCCCGCGGTGCGGCGTAGTGTGGGCTATTGCGTCAGAAGTCTGCCTGCGTCCCAGACGGAGTGGACTCTCGCTCGTCACAGATGGCCGTCCGTGGCTCTGCATTCCGGTGCACTGCACCAGGGCGGCCCGACATCGGTGGTGAAACCGGCTTCCGCGCGCGCCCGCACGACATCTGTCCACCCAAGGAACACATCCACCACATGACGTCCACCATCTCCACCCTCCCCGACTACGACGCGCCCCAGGTGGCCGTCAACGACATCGGGTCCGAGGAAGACTTCCTCGCCGCGATCGACGCGACCATCAAGTACTTCAACGACGGCGACATCGTCGAGGGCACCATCGTCAAGGTCGACCGCGACGAGGTCCTGCTCGACATCGGCTACAAGACCGAGGGCGTCATCCCCTCCCGCGAGCTGTCGATCAAGCACGACGTCGACCCCTCCGAGGTCGTCTCTGTCGGCGACGCGGTCGAGGCCCTGGTCCTCCAGAAGGAGGACAAGGAGGGTCGCCTGATCCTGTCCAAGAAGCGCGCCCAGTACGAGCGCGCCTGGGGCACCATCGAGCAGGTCAAGGAGGAGGACGGCGTCGTCGAGGGCACCGTCATCGAGGTCGTCAAGGGCGGCCTCATCCTCGACATCGGCCTGCGCGGCTTCCTGCCCGCCTCGCTCGTGGAGATGCGTCGCGTCCGCGACCTGCAGCCCTACGTCGGTCAGACGCTCGAGGCGAAGATCATCGAGCTCGACAAGAACCGCAACAACGTCGTGCTCTCGCGCCGTGCGTGGCTCGAGCAGACCCAGTCCGAGGTGCGCCACGGCTTCCTGACCCAGCTGCAGAAGGGCCAGATCCGCAAGGGTGTCGTCTCCTCGATCGTCAACTTCGGTGCGTTCGTGGACCTCGGCGGCGTCGACGGCCTCGTGCACGTCTCGGAGCTGTCCTGGAAGCACATCGACCACCCCTCGGAGGTCGTGACCGTCGGCGACGAGGTCACCGTCGAGGTGCTCGACGTCGACATGGACCGCGAGCGGGTCTCGCTGTCGCTCAAGGCGACGCAGGAGGACCCCTGGCAGCACTTCGCCCGCACCCACCAGATCGGTCAGATCGTGCCGGGCAAGGTCACCAAGCTGGTGCCCTTCGGTTCGTTCGTCCGCGTGGAGGAGGGCATCGAGGGTCTGGTGCACATCTCCGAGCTGGCCGAGCGCCACGTGGAGATCCCCGAGCAGGTCGTCCAGGTCAACGACGACGTCATGGTCAAGATCATCGACATCGACCTCGAGCGTCGCCGCATCTCGCTGTCGCTGAAGCAGGCCAACGAGACCGCCGCCGCCACCGACGTCGAGGAGTTCGACCCGACGCTCTACGGCATGACCGCGACCTACGACGAGCAGGGCAACTACGTCTACCCCGAGGGCTTCGACCCCGAGACGGGCGAGTGGCTCGAGGGCTTCGACGAGCAGCGCGCGATCTGGGAGGACCAGTACGCCAAGGCGCACGCCCGCTGGGAGGCCCACGTCAAGCAGCAGGAGGAGGCCGCCAAGGCCGAGGTCGAGGCCGGCGAGGCCACGTCGTACTCCTCCGGCGGCAGCGACGCGGCCGAGGAGGACGGCGGCTCGCTCGCCTCCGACGAGGCGCTGCAGGCCCTGCGCGAGAAGCTCACCGGCGGCAACTGAGCCGCAGGAGACCGATCGCGGCACCCGCCGCTGACGTACCGCACACGACGACGCCCCGCCCGGGAGACCGGGCGGGGCGTTGTCGTTCGTTGTCGTTCGTTGTCGTTCGTTCTGGTCGTTCGTTCTGGTCGGTGCTCAGCGGGCGAGCGGGGCGATGAAGGACGGGTCCTCGAAGTGGGAGACCGGGGGCCGCTGGGGGCCGCGGCCGTCGTGGAGCAGCAGGTGCACGGTGCCGGCCAGGGACAGCGCGGCGACCGCCAGGAGGATCAGCAGGAAGGTCATGGCAGAAATCGTGCTCTCGTCGACTTGCCGCCACGAGTGGCAGAGAAGTCGTGCTGCGTTGATTTCCTGCCACACCTCCGCGAGGATCGACGCATGAGCACCCCGTCCGCACTGCACACGGTCGCCGTCATCGTGCAGGACAACGCCGAGCCGTTCGGGCTCGGCTCGCTCGTCGAGGTCTGGGGCGAGCCCTACCACCCCGAGGACGACAACCCGGTCTTCGACTTCCGGGTGTGCACGCCCCGCCCTGGCCGCGTGACGACCCGCAGCGACTTCGACCTGGTGGTGGACCGGGGGCTCGAGGCGGTCGCGGACGCCGACCTCGTCTGCGTCTCGCCCCACTGGGACTACGACGTGCACGACGACGCGGTGCTCGAGGTCCTGTGCGCCGCCCACGAGCGCGGCGCGATCATCTACGCGCACTGCTCGGGCAGCTTCACCCTCGGCGCCGCCGGGCTGCTCGACGGTCGCGAGTGCACCACCCACTGGCGCTACACCGACCGGCTGCAGCGCGCCTACCCCGAGGCCCTCGTGCACCCCGACGTCCTCTACTGCCACGACGGCACCGTGCTCACCGGCGCCGGCTCCGCTGCGGGCATCGACGCCTCGCTGCACCTCGTGCGTGACCGGTTCGGCGCCCACGTCGCGTCCACCACAGCCCGCCGGATCGTCGTACCCCCGCACCGCGACGGCGGTCAGGCGCAGTTCATCGCCCGCCAGGTGCCCGAGTGCGACGCCGAGACGCTGGGCCCGCTGCTGCAGTGGATCCTGGAGCACCTCGCCGAGGACCTCGACGTCGAGAGCCTCGCCCGGCGCGCGCTCATGTCGTCGCGGACCTTCGCGCGTCGCTTCCGCGCCGAGACCGGCGCGACGCCCCACGCCTGGGTGACCCAGCAGCGGGTGCTCCGCGCCGAGCAGCTGCTCGAGCAGTCCGACCGCTCGATCGAGTGGATCGCCGCGGAGGTCGGCTTCGGCAACGCCGCGACCCTGCGCCACCACTTCACGCGTCAGCGCGGGGTCAGCCCCCAGCAGTACCGCCGCACCTTCTCGGGTGTCGCGTGAGCGGCACCTTCCTGCTCGGGGTCGGGGCGCAGAAGGGCGGGACTGCCTGGTTGCACCGCTACCTCGCCGACTCCCCTCAGTTCGACGGCGGCTTCCGCAAGGAGTACCACGTCTGGGACGCCCTCGACCTGCCGTCGGGACGGCTCGTGCGGGAGCGCATCGAGGCGCAGGGCGGCCCGCGCGCGGAGCTGCTGGCCGACCCGGAGCGCTACTTCGACTACTTCACCTCGCTGCTGGAGCCGCCGGCGGTGCGGCTCACCGCCGACATCACCCCGGCCTACGCCGAGCTGCCGGTGGCCCGGCTCGCCGCGGTCCGCGACGGCTTCGCCACGCGCGGCGTGCGCCCGGCCGCGGTGTTCCTCATGCGCGACCCGGTCGAGCGGGTCTGGTCGGCCGCCCGGATGGACATGCGGCGGCTGGGGGAGGCGGCTCCCGAGCCCGCCGAGGTGCGGATCAGTCACATGTACCACCACCCGATGTACGCCGAGAAGACGCGCTACGACCTCACCATCGACGCCCTCGAGCAGGTCTTCTCACCGGACCAGGTGTTCTACGGCCTCTACGAGCGGCTCTTCTCCGCCGACACCCTCCGCCCGTTCTGCGCCTTCGCCGGCATCGACTACCACGAGCCCGACCCCGACCGGCGGGTCAACGAGTCGCCGAAGACCGTCGAGCTGCCCGAGGAGACGGTCCGCACGATCGCCCGCCACTTCGCGCCGGTCTACGCCGCCGTCGCCGCGCGCTTCCCCGACGTCGACCTCGCCGCCCTCTGGCCCTCGGCCCGCCACCTCTGAGCAGGGCACGGACGACGGTCCGTCTCCGCGCGTCACGAACTACCTGCCCGGGAGCTCCGATCGCCGCACCTTGCCGGTGAGGGTCATGGGCAGCTCGTCGAGGTGGTGCCAGACCTTGGGCCGCTTGGGCGGGGCGAGCTCGGCCCGCGCGAAGGCGTCGAGGTCCTCGGCTCCCGCCGTGCCGACGTACGCCGCGCGCAGCTGCTGGCCCCACTCGTCGTCGGGGACACCGTAGACCGCGACGTCGCTGATGCCGGGGTGCCCGCGGAGCACCTGCTCGACCTCGAGCGGGTAGACGTTGACACCGCCGGTGATGACGAGGTCCTCGCGGCGCCCGTCGAGGAAGAGGTAGCCGTCGTCGTCCAGACGGCCGAGGTCGCCGACCGTGAACGCCGGTCCGTCCGCGGTCTCGCGCCAGGCGGCGGCGGTCTTCTCGGGCGCCTCGAAGTAGGTGAACCGGGCGTGGGGCGGCACCGTGCACCAGACGGTGCCGTCGTCGTCGACGTGGAGCGTGCGCCCGGGCCGGGCCCGCCCGACGGTGCCGGGGCGCTCGAGCCACTCCTCGGAGCGGCACGCGGTGAACTGGCCCTCGGTCGATCCGTAGAACTCCCAGGTGGTCCCGGGCGGGAAGGCGTCGATGAGGCGCCGCTTGACGCGCTCGGGGCAGGGGGAGCCGGCGTGGGCGAGCAGCCGGAAGCAGGTCAGGTCGGGCCAGCCCGCCTCGTCCCAGTGTGCGAAGAGCCGCTGCAGGTGGGTCGGGACGACGAACGCCGTCGTCGGCCGCTCGCGCTCGACGGACGTGGTGAGGACGGCGGCGTCGAACGGTCCCGGCAGCACGACTCGGCCACCGGCGAGCAGCGTGCCCATCGAAAACCGCAGCGGTGCGGAGTGGTAGAGCGGGGAGACGACCAGGTTGACGTCGTCGGCGCTGAAGCCCCACAGCTCGCGCTCCTCGGCCACCAGAGCCTCGGCGTCGTCGGGGGAGAGCAAGCCGCTCCACACGCCCTTCGGGACGCCGGTGGTGCCGCTCGTGCAGTGCATGGGGCGCGCCCGGGGCAGCTCGCCGGCCCAGGGGTACGCCGTCCGCAGCCCGTCGAGGGCGGCGTCGTCGTCGACGACCAGAGCCGGTCGCAGCGGGGTGAGGATCCGCTCCCGCTCGGCCTCGCTCAGCCGCGGGTCGAGCGGGATCGGCACGACCCCGGCGGCCAGCAGCCCCAGCACGACCTCGAGGTAGGCCGGGGAGCCGGCGACGAGCAGAGCGACCCGGTCGCCCTCGCTCAGCCGCACGGCACCACACTACGCATCACCAGACCGGCGGGCGCACCACGAACGTCGCGGCGGTGCGGGCCGCCTCGGTGGCGCCCGGAGCGCCGAAGGAGACGACGTTGCCCGTCGCGCTGACGACGGACGTGCTGTCGTCGGCGCTGCGCAGACTGACGCCGCTGCCGGCGGCGCCGGTCACCGAGGTGAACGTCGCGGCGGTCACGTCGGTCGTGCCGACCGGCGTGCGGATCACGAGTCCGCCCTGCTCCTGGACGACGAACTGACCGGGGAAGTTGACCGTCTCCAGCGAGATCCCCGGCCCACCGGCCAGGGGTGCGCGGACCCAGAAGGTGGCGTCGGCCCGGGCGCCCTCACCACTGCGCACGTTGATCGCGTCGGCCCACAGGCGCCAGTTGGCGTGGCGCAGCAGCGTCCCCGGCGCGGCCAGCGGCTCCAGCGACACCTTGGCGGTGCGCGGCATCGGGTCGAGCGCGCTCGTGACCCGGAAGGTGCTGTCCGCGCGGCCCAGGTCGCTGCCGTCGAACTTCTCGGCGTACAACCGGAAGTTGCGGTGGCGCAGGTATGCCGTGCGGTCCGAGAGGAGGCGCAGCGAGGTGCCCTGGCCGGAGAGTCCGGTGACCGCCACGTAGGTGGCCGCCTGGGCGAACGCCGCTGTGCCGTCGCGCTGGACGACGCGTGCGGCGCCGCCCGCCGTGGCGCGCAGGTAGTAGCCGGGGTAGTTGACCGACTCGAGCGAGACGCCCTGCCCGGCGAGGCCCGGCCGCGTCACGAAGGAGGCATCGGCTCGCAGCCACGGCGACGACGTCGTGCTCGCCGGCTCGAGGTAGAGGTCGAAGTCGTAGTGGCGCACCTTGTGACCGGGGTAGTTGATCGGCACCAGCGACACCGCGGTGCCGGACGCGAGTGGCACGACGCCGGGGTCGGTGCCGGTCGCGGTGCCGCCGCCGGCCGCGACGGCCGGCGGGTAGACGGTGACCGTGCCGGGCTGACCGTTCTGGCGCAGCGTGAGCGTCTGGGCCGGGCTGGGCACCCCGGCGCTGTCGACGGCGACGAGGGCGTAGGAGCCCGGCGGCAGCGCGAGCTTGTCCTTGGGCAGCGTCACGGTCAGGCTCTGGCTGCGCTGGCTGAAGGTCAGCGGCACGCGCCGTTGGTCGGCGTTGACCGAGTGCGTCACGTTGCCGAGCTTGACCAGCGCGACGGAGGCGATCGTGCGGGCGTCGGACAGGCCTAAGGTGAGGGTGCCGCCGTAGACGAGGCTGCCCGCAACCGAGGTGAGCTGCACGCGGCTGGCCCAGCGCGTCACGCCGTCGGAGCCCTTGGTGAACAGGTGCGGCGGGTAGTACAGCTCGGCGTTGAGGTTGTCCTCGGGGCCCGGCACCCCGCCGCCCCCGGTGAAGACGGCGCCGCTCTGCATGAGCAGCGCGGTCGAGTGGTAGGTGCGGATCCGCACGGCGCTGGCCCCGCGGCGCCACGTGCCCTTGGTGGGGTTCCAGATCTCGACCTGGTAGCTGGAGTTCGCGGCCCCGCCGTCGGTGCCGTTGACCGTGCCGCCGCTGGCGAGCACCTCGCCGTTGCCCAGCACGGTGAGGTTGACCCAGTTGCGCTTGAGCGCCATCGCCGCCGTCGTCGCGACCTTGGGCGTGGTGCCCGTGATGTCGACGGTGCAGGCGGCGCCCGTGGCGGTGACGGCCTGGGTGTTCATGGCCTGACCGCCGCCGGCGACGAGGATCTTGCCGGGGGCGTACATCGCCGAGGAGCCGGAGACGCCCGGGGTGAAGGGCAGCGTGCCCAGGGAGCGGACGGAGCCCGTGCCCGTGTCGGACAGCGACCACATCTGGTCGTCGGACATGCCGAAGACGGTGCCGTCGGGGGCGTTGTAGACCCGGGGGTACCACCAGCGGTTGCGGCGCGCGCCGAAGGCGACGGTGCTCGCGGCGCCCGTGAGCTGGGTCCAGGCGCCCTCGCCCGTGCCGATCTCCGGCGTCAGCGCGACGCCGGCGTTGTTGTCGGGGTTCCGGTAGGCCTCGGTGTTGTAGTAGTCACCGCCGCCCAGCACCAGGACCCGGTCGTCGGGGCGGCGCAGGATCGTGGCGTACCACCGCTGCGTCGTGAGCTGCGGGCCCATCGCCTCCGAGCTCGTGTCGGGGTCGAACAGCATCGTGGCGGTGGTCGAGTTGCCGCCGATCATGAGGATACGGCCGTCCGAGAGCGGCTGGAGGCCGTTGCAGAAGCTGTTGTAGGTCTCCATGCTCGGCGTCTGCTGGTGCGAGGCGCGGCTCGCGCCGTCGGCGGGGCTCCAGTCGTCGTAGACCAGTCCGCCCTGCTCGGGCCGGTCGAGCGGGGTGCCGTAGGTGACGAGGTGGCCGTTGGGCAGGAGCGCGGCGTGGACCGGGATCAGCGGCCAGGCGACCTGGGGACTGAACATCCCCGCGGTTGCGGCGTCTGCGCTCGGCTTCATCGTGCCGAGGAACGGGTCGGGCGGCTGGACGAGCGCACGCGGCGTGGCGGACACGGGGTACTGCCCCGGCTCGGCGGCCGCGGCCCTCCCGGTCTGGCTGGCGACGGCCGCGGCGGCCAGGCCGAGGCCCGAGGCGGCGAGCAGAGAGCGTCGAGTCGTGCGAGCAGACAGCAGCGGCTTGTCCACGGATCCCCCCGAATCGTGGCGGCGGCGTCCACCCCCCGTGGACGCTCTGCGCGCACGGAGCATGGCAGGCACCCTTGCGGGTGAGCAACCCGGGGGAGCACCTGGCCCGGACCGCACCAGACCGCCGCTGCGCCGCCGGTGGGACACTGGCGGCGTGCGCGTGGGACTCACAGGCGGTGTCGCCTCCGGCAAGAGCACCGTCTCGGCGGTGCTGACCGAGCTGGGGGCCGTGGTGATCGACTCCGACGTCCTCGCCCGCGAGGTCGTCGCCCGGGGTACGCCGGGACTCGAGCAGGTCGTCGCGGCGTTCGGCGCGGGCGTGCTGACCCCCGAGGGCGACCTCGACCGCGCCGCGGTCGGCGCGATCGTCTTCGCCGACGAGGCGCAGCGCCGGGTGCTGGAGTCGATCGTGCACCCGCTGGTGCGCGCCCGCAGTGCCGAGCTCGAGGCGGTGGCGGGCCCCGGCGCGCTCGTGGTGCACGACATCCCGCTGCTGGTGGAGGGGGGCATGGCGCCGGCGTTCGACGCCGTGGTGGTCGTCGACGTGCCCCCCGAGCTGCAGGTCGAGCGGATGGTGCGCGACCGCGGCTGGAGCGCGGAGGAGGCCCGGGCACGCATCGCCGCCCAGGCCACCCGCGAGCAGCGCCTGGCGGTCGCCACCCACGTCATCGACAACACCGGCACCCGCGAGCAGCTGCGCGAGCGCGTCGAGCAGGTCCACGCCGAGCTGCTCGCCGCGGCCTCGTAGGACGCATCCGGGCCTAGGACGCACCGAGGGCCCCGACCAGCGTGTGTCGAGGCCCTCGGGTGGTGGACGTCGGGTCTCGGGTCCCGTCGTCCGTGTCTCAGATGACGCGCAGGGGTGCGCTCAGGCGGCCAGGTCGGGGTCGGCGATGCGGCGCAGCTTCTGCAGGGCCTCCCGCTCGAGCTGACGCACGCGCTCGGCGGAGATGCCGTGCTTGGCGCCGATGTCGGCCAGCTTGTGCTGACGACCGTCGGTGAGGCCGTAGCGAGAGCGGATGATGTCGGCGGCCCGCTCGTCGAGGTGCTCGACGAGGGTGTTGAGCCGGTCGCGCGACTCCGAGTCGAGGACGGTCAGGTCGGGCCCCGGGGTGCTCTCCTGGGCCATCAGGTCACCGAGCGAGGTGTCGCCGTCCTCGTCGACGGGCGAGTCGAGGCTGACGTGCTCACGACCCCAGGCCATCAGGTCGAGGACCCGGTCGAGGTCCATGCCGAGCTCGGCCGCGATCTCCTGCGGCTCCGGCTCGCGACCGAGCTGACGCTCGAGCGTCCGGCGGGCACCGCCGACCTGGTTGAGCTCCTCCACGACGTGCACGGGCAGCCGCACGACGCGGGCCTGCTGCGCGATGCCACGGGTGATGGCCTGGCGGACCCACCACGTGGCGTACGTCGAGAACTTGTAGCCCTTGGTGTAGTCGAACTTCTCGACCGCACGGATCAGGCCGGTGTTGCCCTCCTGGATCAGGTCCAGCATCGGCATCTGGGCCCGGCCGTACTTGCGAGCGATCGAGACGACCAGGCGCAGGTTGGCGGTGATGAAGGTGTCGACGGCCTTGCGGCCCTCCTCGGCGAGCCACTCGAGCTCCTCCTGGGTCGCACTCATCGGCGCGCCACCCTTGCGGCGACCGACGCGGCCCTCGCGCAGGAGGTGCTCGGCCATCAGGCCGGCCTCGATGGTCTTGCTCAGCTCGACCTCGGAGGCGGCGTCCAGGAGGGCGTTGCGAGCGATCTCGTCGAGGTAGAGCCCGACGCTGTCACGCCCCTCGATCTCACGTGTGCTGCCCGTGGTGCGAGTCGCCATGATGATCCCTCCTCCGCTTGCCCGGACGCTCTCGGCGTCACGTAGTCCTCAACGTCCTCAGTGACCGGGGGATTCCCCCGCAAACCTGGACCTCTCGACTGGAACGACGAGTGAGACGGGCTCGGAGTTGCAGTACCCGGATACTCTCAGCGACTTCTCAGCACAGGGGTGGGACTCAGGACCGGGGCTCGACCTCCGCCAGGCCCATCCGGTCGAGCATCCAGGCCAGGGCGAAGGCCCGGTCGTGCCAGGCCTTGTAGCGGCCCGAGACGCCGCCGTGACCGGCCGACATCTCGGTGCGCAGCAGGACGTCCTCGCCGTTGAGCGCGGTGTGGCGCAGGCGGGCCACCCACTTGGCCGGCTCGACGTAGAGCACCCGGGTGTCGTTGAGGGAGGTCTCGGCGAGGATCGCCGGGTAGCGCACCGCCGCGACGTTGTCGTACGGCGCGTAGGCCGCGATGTAGTCGTAGACCTCGGGGTCGCCCTCGGGGTTGCCCCACTCGTCGTACTCCGTGACGGTGAGGGGCAGGGTCGCGTCGAGCATCGTGGTGAGGTTGTCGACGAACGGCACCCCGGCGGCGATCCCGGCGAACAGCTCCGGTGCCTGGTTGGCGACCGCGCCCATGAGCAGCCCGCCGGCGCTGGCGCCCTCGGCGACGAGCGTGTCGGGGCTCGACCAGCCGGTCTCGACGAGGTGGCGGGCGCAGGCGACGAAGTCGGAGAAGGTGTGCTGCTTGGCGAAGAGCTTGCCGTCGTCGTACCAGTGCCGGCCCATCTCACCTCCGCCGCGCACGTGCGCGATCGCGAACGCCGCGCCGCGGTCGAGGAGCGAGAGCCGCGCGACCGAGAAGTAGGGGTCCATGGAGGCCTCGTAGGCGCCGTAGCCGTAGAGCAGCGTCGGCAGCGGCCCGGCTCCGTCGACACGGGCGTCGCGGCGGCACACGATCGAGATCGGCACCTGCACGCCGTCCTCGGCGGTGGCCCACAGGCGGTGCTCCTCGTAGTCCTCGGGGTCGTAGCCACCGAGCACGGGGGTCTGACGCAGCAGGGTGAGCTCGCGGGTGCGGACGTCGTAGTCGTAGACCGACGACGGCACGGCCATGGTGGTGTAGCCCAGGCGCACGGTCGGCTGGTCGAAGCCGGGGTTGCCGCCGGAGCCGACGGTGTAGACCTCGTGGTCGAACTCGACGAGGTAGTCGTCGCCGGGCCCGTCGGGGCCGAGCTCGACGATGCGCAGCTGCGTGAGGCCCTCGCTGCGCTGGTGCACGACGAGGTGCCCGGCGAAGGCGTCGACGTCCTCGAGGCGAACGGCGGGGTCGTGGGGGATGAGCGGGGTCCACTCCTCGCGCGGGGTCGGACGGGCGGGGGCGGTCGCGAGCTCGAAGTCGGCCCCGGAGCCGTTGTGCAGGACGAGGAAGACGTCCTCGCCGGCGATCCGGGCGTGGTCGAGGGAGTACTCCAGTCCCTCCTCGCGCGGGAGGAAGACCTGCAGGCCCAGCTCGGGGGCGTCGGCGTCGAGGTAGTGGTACTCCGACGTGGTCTTGGAGCCCGAGACGACCATGATGAACCGGTCGCTGCGGCTGCGGCCGACGCCGACGAAGAAGCGGCCGTCGGTCTCGTGGTGGACCAGCTCGTCGTCGGCCTGGGCGGTGCCGAGGCGGTGGCGCCAGATCTTGTCCGAGCGCCAGGAGTCGTCGACGGTCGTGTAGTAGAGGTGCTCACCGGCCCGGTCCCAGGTGGCCCCGCCGATGGCGCCCTGGATGACGTCGGGCAGGTCGGTGCCGGCGGCGAGGTCCTTCACGCGGATCGTGTAGCGCTCGTCGCCGACGGTGTCGACCGACCAGGCCAGGCGGGTGCCGTCGGGGCTGATGCTGGAGCCGCCCAGGGAGAAGAACTCGTGGCCCTCGGCGAGCGCGTCGAGGTCGAGCAGCACCTCCTCGCCGGGCAGCGCGGGCTGGTCGGGGGCGCAGTCCTCCGCGGGGCGCGGGGGAGTCCAGTCCTCCGGGTCGGTGACCGGCACCCGGCAGCTGGCGCCGTACTCGCGGCCCTCGAAGGAGCGGCCGTAGTACCAGTGACCGCGGTTGCGGGTCGGCACCGACAGGTCGGTCTCGCGGGTGCGCGCCTTGATCTCCTCGAAGATCCGCCCGCGCAGGTCGGCGAGGTGGGCCGTGCGCGCCTGGGTGTAGGCGTTCTCGGCCTCGAGGTGGGCGGTGACCTCGGGCTCGCCCTTCGCGCGCAGCCAGTCGTACTCGTCGACCCGGGTCCGGCCGTGGTGCTCGGTCGTGACGGGGCGTCGCTCGGCGACGGGGGGAAGCACCTCAGCCATGCTGGCAACCTATCCGTGACGGTGTGAGGTGCCGTGAGGTGCCCGGCGCGGGTGCGCGCCCTACCTTGGTGCCGTGGCCGATGTCGTGAGCGGTGCCGCGAGCGGTGGCTCGAGCCGGTTCCTCGACCTCAACGCCGACCTCGGCGAGGAGGTCACCGACGACGCCGCGCTGCTGCGCGTGGTCAGCAGCGCCAACGTCGCCTGCGGCTACCACGCCGGCACCCCCGCCACGATGCGTGCGGTGTGCGAGCAGGCGGCGGAGCGCGGGGTCTCCGTCGGTGCGCAGGTGTCGTACGACGACCGGCCGGGCTTCGGGCGGGTGCCCCGCGACGTCGCGCACGACGTCCTGCGCGAGCAGGTCGCCGACCAGGTCGGCGTCCTCGCCGAGCACGCGGCCGCGGCCGGGCTGGCGGTGCGCTACGTCAAGCCGCACGGCGCGCTCTACCACCGCGTCCTCGACGACGAGGAGCAGGCCGACGCGGTGCTGGCCGGCTCGGGTGACCTGCCGGTGCTCGGCATGCCCGGGGTCGTGCTGGACGCCGCCCGTGCGGCCGGCCGGGTGGTGCACCTGGAGGGCTTCCCCGACCGCGGCTACGGCCCCGACGGGCGCCTGCTGCCCCGCGACGCGCCCGGAGCGCTCGTCGAGGGCACCGACGCCGTGGCGGCCGCCGCCGTACGTCTCGCGCACACCGTCGACTCCGTCTGTGTCCACGGCGACAGCCCCGGTGCTGTCGAGCACGCCGTCGCCGTCCGTCGTGCCCTGCTCGACGCCGGCTGGGTGCTGAGGGGCCTGTGAGCCGCGCCGAGTCCCACCCGTCCCACGAATCCCAGCAACTGCTGGGATCGCCAACGTTCTGGGGTGTTGCAACCCCCCAGAACGTCAGGAAACCCAGCAGCTGCTGGGATTCCGACACCTCCGGAGGGGGAGGCCGGTGAGCGGGCCGGTCCGCTGGCTGTCGTACGGCGCGACGGCGGTCCTGGCCGAGGTGGCCGGCCCTGATCAGGCCCAGTCGCTGGCGGCGTACGCGCGGCAGGCGGGGCTGACGGCGCTCGAGATCGTGCCGGGCGCGACCACGGTGCTGTTCGACGGCGTCGCCGACGCCGGCGCCCTGCAGCGTGCGCTCGACGGGTGGCGCCCGGGTGTGGTCGCGGACCACGAGGGGCCGCTCGTCGAGGTGCCCGTGGTCTTCGACGGACCCGACCTCGCGCCGGTCGCCGAGCGGTGGGACACCGACGAGGCGGGCGTCGTCGAGCGGCTGACCGGCACCGAGCTCGTCTCGGCGTTCTGCGGGTTCGCTCCGGGGTTCGCCTACCTCGCCGGGCTGCCGGCCGAGCTGGCCGTGCCGCGGCTGGCGACCCCGAGACCGAGGGTGCCGGCGGGATCGGTCGCCATGGCCGACACGTGGTGCGGGATCTACCCGAGCGCCTCGCCGGGTGGCTGGCGGCTCGTGGGGCGCACCGACGCCGCGCTCTGGGACCCCGACCGGACGGACCCGGCGCTGCTCGCGCCGGGCACCCGGGTGCGGCTGCGCCCCGTGAGCGGCTGGTGAGCAGCCCGTGAGCGTCCTCCACGTCCACCGGGCCGGGCCGCTGACGACCGTGCAGGACCTGGGACGGGTCGGCTGGGCGCACCTCGGAGTCCCCAGGGCGGGGGCGCTGGACGGGCCGGCTGCCGCGCTCGCGCAGCGGCTCGTCGGCAACCCGCCCGACGCGGCGCTGCTCGAGGTGACCTGGGGAGGACTCGAGGTCACCAGCAGCCACGCTGTCTGGGTGGCCGTGACCGGCGCGCCCGTGCCGGTCGAGGTCGACGGCCGGGCGGTGGGCCACGACCGCGTCGTCCGGCTGCCGGCCGGGGGCCGGCTCCGCCTCGGGACGCCGGAGCGCGGGGTGCGGTCGTACGTCGCGGTGGCCGGGGGCATCGACGTCACGCCGGTCCTCGGCTCGCGGTCGACCGACACCCTCGCATGGCTGGGACCACCGCGGGTCGCGGACGGCGCCCTCCTGCCGGTGGGGCTGCCGACCGGGCCGCCGGCCCCGGTCGACGTCCTGCGCCCACCCGCGCCGGGTCCGCTGCGGCTGCACCCGGGCCCGCGCGCCGACCGGGTCGAGGGCGACGTGCTCGTCCGGCTCGCGGCGACGTCGTACGTCGTGGGGGAGGCGTCCAACCGGGTCGGGCTGCGCCTCGACGGCGACCCGCTGCCGTTGTCCGTCCGCGACGAGCTGCCGAGCGAGGGCGCCGTGCTCGGCGCCGTGCAGGTGCCGCCCGACGGTCGACCGGTGGTGTTCCTGGCCGACCACCCGCCGACGGGCGGCTACCCGGTCGTGGCGGTGGTCGACCCCGGCGACCTGTGGTGTTGCGCCCAGCTGCGGCCGGGGGAGCCGGTGCGCTTCGCGCTCACGCCGGGAGGTGGCGGGCGAACTCCGCGGTGAGCTCGACCGGGCGGAAGCCGAGCTGCTCGTTGATCGCCACCATGAAGGCGTTGTCCTCGGCGTTCTGCGTCACCACCACGCGCGCGCCGGGGGTCGCCCGCTGGGCGGCCCGCAGGCCGGCGGCCTTGACGGCGAGGCCGAGGCGGCGGCCCCGGTGCGCGCGGTGCACGAAGGTGCCCCACTGGACGACCTCGGTGCTGTCGAGGCGGCTGGGGACGAGCAGGGTGTTCTGCGCGACGACCTCGCCGTCCGGGCTGATCGCGACGGTCTCGAGGCGGGTGCGTCCCATCGCCGTCGCGCTGGCGACCGCCGCGGTGAGCCGCTCCGGGGTCATCACCTCCTCCTCGAAGTCGACCGCGCCGCTCGGGGCGTCGACGGACAGCTGACCGAGCAGGACGCAGAGAGAGGCGACGAGGGAGTCGGGCACGCCGTCCGCGTGCGTCTCGACGCGGTAGCCCCGGCGCTCCGCGCCGGCCTCGTCGACCCAGTCCTGCAGTCGTTCGTCGGGCACGGGCAGGTCGAGGTGGCGCACCACCTCGACGCTCGCCCGCTCGTAGCCGCAGGCCCGGGCGAACCGGGCGTGGCCGTGGTCCTCGCGCTCGTCGGCCGGGAGGTGTGTCTCGGCGAGCAGCAGGGTGCGGCCCTCGGCGCGGGCCAGCTCCTCGACCCGGCGCACCAGCGCCGTACCGACCCCTGCCCGTCGCGCCAGCGGGTCGACGTGCAGCTCGAACCACGCCTTGTCGGTGTTGTCGAGCAGCGGGACCCACAGCTCGGCGACGCCGAGCAGCCGGCCATCGGCGCTCGCTTCGAGGAGCAGCTGCCGCTCACCCGGGTCGGGCGTGCGCATCGCGCCGACGTACTCCCCGGGCGTGCGCTGGGGCAGCGACTCCCGACCGACCAGGTCGGCTCCGGCCCACACCTCGCCGCGCGCGCGGAGCTCGTCGTCGCCGAGATCGGCCTGGTCGAGCACCCGGATCTGCACGCGCGTGACGCTAGGGCTCTTCCGGCTCGTCCTCCACCGGTTTCTGCCAGGGGTGCAGCGCCGGGTCGTCGTGGGCGAAGGAGCGCACCGGGCCGGCGGGGGTCTCCGCGGTCTCGAAGCGCACGGTGACGACGCCGCGGCCTGCGCCCCAGACCCACCCGCGGCCGAGCTCGTCGTGGACGACGTCGGCCCCCGGCCACCAGCCCGAGCGGTCGCGCACCCGGCTCAGGTCGGGCAGCTCCACCTCGGGCGCGGTCTCCGCGCCGTCCCCTGCCTCGCCGAGCGCCTCGCCGAGCGCCTCACCGAGCGTCTCGCCGAACAGGTCCTCCTGCACCCAGTCGGCGAGCCCGGAGACACCGACCCCGAGGAGCCGCACGCCTCCCGAGGTGTCGAGGTCCGCCAGCAGTCGCCGGGCCAGCCGGGCGACGGTCGGGGCGCTGTCGGTGGGGGAGGGCAGGGTCGTCGACCGGCTGAGCGTGGTGAAGTCGTGCATCCGCACCTTGATGGTCACGGTCCGCCCCGACAGGCCGTGCTTGCTCAGCCGGGTCGCCACCTCGCCGGCCTGGCGGGTCAGCAGGTGCTCCATGAGCGAGCGGTCGGTGAGGTCGGTGTCGAAGGTGCTCTCCGAGCTCACCGATTTGGCCTCCCGGTCCGCGACCACGGCGCGGTCGTCCTGGGCGCGCGCCAGGGCGTGGAGCCCGGCGCCGTGGGCCTTGCCGACGAGGCGCACCAGCTCGTCGAGGTCGACGGCCTCGAGGTCGGCGACCGTCACGATCCCCGCCCGCCGCAGCCGCTCGCCCGTGGCCGGTCCGACGCCCGGGATGACCGTCACGTTCATCGGCCGCAGCAGCTCGCGCTCCGTGCCGGGTGCCACGACGACCAGCCCGTCGGGCTTGTCGAGGTCGCTCGCGACCTTGGCGATGAACTTCGAGGTGCCGATGCCGACGCTCGCGGTCAGCCCGCCGGTCGCCTCGTGGACCCGCGCGCGCAGCGTCTCGGCGTACGCCGACACCGTGGCGACCTCCAGGTCGGGCAGGTCCGCTGCCGCCAGGTCGACGAACGCCTCGTCGAGGCTGAGCGGCTCCACCAGGGGGCTGGCCTCGCGCAGCAGCCCCATGACGATCGCGCTGGCCTCGCGGTAGGCGTGGAAGCGCCCGGTCAGGAACGCCGCGTGCGGGCAGCGGCTGCGGGCCTCCCGGGTGGTCATCGCCGAGCGCACGCCGAACCGACGCGCCTCGTACGACGCCGTCGCGACGACGCCGCGTCCGCCGACGCCGCCCACCACGACGGGCTTGCCGCGCAGCGACGGCTTGTCGCGCTGCTCGACGGCGGCGAAGAAGGCGTCCAGGTCCAGGTGGAGGACCGAGGCCTGGGCACGCACGGCTGGCAACGTACCCCGCGGCTCCGACGCCGCTGCGCGGGTGGAGACCGGTGTGCCTGCGAGAGCGGCGGCGGTCAGTCCTTCGCGGCCGCTGCCTTGGCGGCGGCCTTCATCTCCTTCTTGTGCTCGCGCACCTTGAGCAGGCTGTCGGGATCGGTGACGTCCGCGACCGAGCGGTAGCCGTCCTCGGCGTAGGCGCCGACCGCCTTCTCCCACCCGTCGGGACGGACGCCGAGCTGCTTGGCGACGAGCGCCGTGAAGATCTGCGCCTTCTGCTTGCCGAAGCCGGGCAGCTCCTGCACCCGCTTCAGCAGGTCCCGGCCGTCGCTCGCCTCGAGCCACAGCCGCTCGGCGTGCCCGTCGTAGCGCTCGACGACGATGCGGGCGAGCTCCTGCAGGCGGGCTGCCATCGAGCCCGGGAAGCGGTGGATGGCCGGCGGCTGCGAGCAGAGCCGGGTGAACTCCTCGGGGTCGGCCGCTGCGATCGCGCCCGGCTCGATGGTGCCGAACCGCTCCAGCACCTTGTGCGGGCCCCGGAACGCGTGCTCCATGGGGTACTGCTGGTCGAGCATCATGCCGACGAGCAGGGCGAACGGGCTCTCGCTCAGCACGTCGTCGGCGGCGGCGTCGCCGGTGATGTGGATCCGGGTGCTCACGCCGCAGCTCAGTCGGCCTTGACGGCGAGGACGGGGCACTCGGCGTCGAGCAGGATGTGCTGGGCGTTGCTGCCCAGGATGAGCTTGCCCACCGGCGTGCGCCGGCGCAGCCCGATCACGATCAGCTCGGCATCGACCTCGCGCGCGATCTGCAGCAGGTCCTCGGCGGCCTCCAGGCCCGTCTCGGGGTGACGCACCGAGACGGCGATGCCGGCGGCCTCGACCTTGGCCCGCACCTCGTCGAGCTCCGCTCCGATGCGCTCGTGCGCCGCGGCGTCGCCGTGCCGGGGTCGGTGGCTGTTGACGACGACCAGGTCCGCCGAGCGGAGGGTCGCCTCGCGGATCGAGGCCTCGAGCGCGGCCTCGCCTTCGGGCTTCGGCACGTATCCCAGCACCACGGTGGCCATGAGTCTCCCTTCGGGCTCGTGGGCATCGGGTACCCACGGGCTGGTTGCGGGCAACCTACCGAACCCCGCTCGCCCCCGCTCTCCGTCCGCCTGTGGACGAGCGTGGTGGGACCCGGCGGGGCTGGGCAGGGTCCGGACGTGGCAGGAGTGGAGAACCCCGTGGACCGCGGCCTCGCCCGTGCACTGCGTCGCGCCGTCCTCGACCACGCGGGCTCAGAGCAGCGGCGCCTGCACCCGCCTGTGCTCCACGTCGGTGTCCCGGGCGGTTTCCCGGGCGGTTTCCCGGGCGGTGTCCCGGGTGCGGTCCCGGGGGCGGCCGTGGCCCGTCTCGACCTCGGCGCGACCGCTGGTCCGGTCGATCCGGGCCTGGCGGTCGACGTGGTCGCCGCGATGCGCGCCCGCGTGCGCCGCGCGGCCGAGGGCGACGGCGTCCGCCGACGGATGTGGGCCACCGTCTGTCGCGCCGGGGCCCCCAGTGCGGAGCTCGACGACGGCCCGGACGACCTCGACTACGCCGGCGCCCCGGCAGGCGGCCCCGAGGTCGACCTCGCGCCGTTCGTGTGGCTCACCCGGGCCGGCGACCCGGCGCTGCTGCAGGACCTCGACGCCCACTGGCTCGCCGCCGCCGGAGCGGCGTACGCCGAGGCAGGGGCGGCGCTGACCTTCGTGGTCGTCGGGCGCCGCGGCTGGTACGACCCCCGCAGCGGGGTCGGGCGCACCTGGGTGCGGCTGCGCCAGCCCGTCCGCTGAGGCTGTGGGGCCGGTCGGACCGGTCCCGGCCTCAGACAGGCCAGGTGTGGACCGGCTCGTTGGTGTGCATCAGCCTCCGGTACTCCAGCAGCGTCGCGCGCAGGGCGTCGAACCGCGCAGCGTCGTCGGAGTCCTGGTCCGACCCTCCGGCGGCCTCACGGGCGGCCATCGACCGCACGAACCACTCGGCGCCGTTGGTGCCCAGCAGGCAGCGCTGCTCGATGATCCCGAGCAGCCGGTCGGCGGTCTCCTTCTCGACGCCCCACGACGCGAGTCCCTCGTGGGCGAGCGGCAGCAGTCTGCGCAGGGTCAGCTCGGTTGCGCGCACCTGGCCGACCCCGGGCCAGTAGACCTGGGCGTCGATGCCGTGCTGGGCGGCGACGTGGAAGTTCTCCTCGGCCGCGCTGAACGACATCTGCGACCACAGCGGTCGCTCGCTCTCGGCCAGAGCGCGCACCAGGCCGAACCAGAACGCCGCGTTGGCGACCGTGTCGGCGACCGTGGGACCGGCCGCGAGCACGCGGTTCTCGACGCGCAGGTGCGGCACCCCGTCGGCGACGTCGTAGACGGGTCGGTTCCAGCGGTAGATCGTGCCGTTGTGCAGCCGCAGCTCCGACAGGCTCGGCGTGCCCCCCGCGTCGAGCACCTCGAGCGGGTCCTCGTCGTCGGTGATGGGCAGCAGCGCCGGGAAGTAGCGGACGTTCTCCTCGAACAGGTCGAAGACCGAGGTGATCCACCGCTCCCCGAACCACACCCGCGGGCGCACGCCCTGGGCCTTGAGCTCCTCCGAGCGCGTGTCGGTCGACTGCTCGAAGAGCGGGATCCGGGTCTCGCGCCACAGCTGCCGGCCGAGCAGGTAGGGCGAGTTGGCGCAGACCGCGACCTGGATCGCCGCGATCGCCTGGGCGGCGTTCCAGTACGCCGCGAAGCTGTCGGGCGAGGTCTGCACGTGGAACTGCGTGCTCGTGCAGGCCGCCTCCGGGACGATCGAGTCCGAGGTGGTGTCGAGTCGCTCGTGCGTGCCGACCAGCTGGATGGCGATGTCCTCGCCCCGGGCGTTGAGGATCTGCTCGCTCAGCAGCTTGTAGCGCGGGTTGGGGCTCAGGCTGCCGGCGTTCATGTGCCCGGGGCGCAGGGTCGGCAGGATGCCGATCATCACCAGGTGGGCACCGGTCTGGGCCGAGGCCTCCTCGGCGCCGTTGAGGTCGTCGCGCAGGCTCTCCTCGAAGAACTCCAGACCCCGCTCGCGCAGCAGCGCCGGGGGCACGTTGATCTCGATGTTGAACTGCCCCAGCTCGGTCTGGAACGCCGGGTCCGCGATCAGCTCGAGCGCCTCGGCGTTCTTGAACGCCGGGTCGCCGCGCTCGTCGACCAGGTTGAGCTCGACCTCCAGCCCGGTCATCGGGTCGTCGGTGACGAAGCGGTTCTCGCGCAGCATCCGCGCGAACACGTCGAGGCAGCGCCGCACCTTCTCGCGGTGGCGGGTGCGGTCGGCCCGCGAGAACTCCTGGGCGTCGACCTCCTCACCCACGTCGACCACCCCGCTCCGCCCCAGCAGTCCCGTTCGTCGTGCCGGTCATGGGGTCACTCCCGTCCTCGTGCGGACCATCCGACGAACCTAGTGATGGACGGTCGGTCGGGGGAAGCGACCCGCCCCACGCGCCCTCCCACGAGGCCGCGGTGCGGGCGAGGAGGTCGTCGACGACGCCCTCGAGCGAACCGCCCCGCTCGCGGGCCGAGCGCTGGTGCACCGCACCCGTGCCCGCGAGCACCCGGGCGACCCCGGTCTCGACGAGTTCGAGGTCCCCGGCTGCGTCCAGGCGCTCGCGCACGTGGTCGACGAGCCGGGCGAGCACCTCGCGCGCCGGGCGGACCGTGTGGTCGACCGGGTCGAGCAGCCGGTCGCCGAGGCCCGAGCGGGACGCGCGCCAGCGCGCGGCGCGCAGCTCCTCGCAGCGCCACCCGTTGCGGGCGACCCCGTGGGAGGCGACGTCGAGGGCCGCGGTCTCCACGAGTCCCCGCACCAGGGCGGCGAGCAGCGCGATGTCGTCGGGGTCGGTGGTCGCGTCGAGCACCCGGACCTCGAGGGTCGGGTGCTCCTCGGCCAGCCGGGCGTCGAAGTAGAGCATCCCGCGGTCGAGCGCGGCACCGCTCGCGATCATCCGCTCGCAGACGGCCTCGTAGCCCGCCACGGACCCGAACGCCTCGGTCGGGCCCGCGCTGGGCCACGACGACCAGGCCTGGGTGCGCCAGGAGGCGTAGCCGGTGTCGCGACCGTCGGCGTAGGGCGAGTTGCTGCTCACCGCCGCCAGGACGGGCAGCCAGGG
The DNA here is from genome assembly GCF_009823805.1 of Nocardioides flavescens. Taxonomy (GTDB): domain Bacteria; phylum Actinomycetota; class Actinomycetes; order Propionibacteriales; family Nocardioidaceae; genus Nocardioides; species Nocardioides flavescens. The sequence goes on from NZ_WUEK01000002.1 coordinate 117,679, forward strand.
CGCGATCCGGTCGAGGCAGCCCACGCCCTCCTCGTCGGACTCGATCGCGACGTGCACGTGCATGCCGCACGTGCCGCCGAGGCGGGCGACGTCACCGTAGGTGTCGACGATGCGGCGGTAGCGGTCCTCGGCGGTGACCGCCGGCACGACCTCGTCGAGCCCCAGGGGCGAGGCGGCTCCCGCGGCGACCGCGAGCCCGAGGGCGGCGGCCGCCTCGCCCGCCCGACGTCGTGCCTCGACGATCTGGCCGACGGCGCGGACGACGTCGGTGGTCGGGTCCGAGCGGGTCTCCAGCTGGTGGCGGAACAGCTCGGGGTCCAGCGGGGACGGCTCGCCGTGCTCCCCGCCGTCCTCCCCGCCGTGCTCCCCGCTGCTCGGGAGGTCGCGGCGGCGGTGCTCGCGCAGTACCGCGCCGGCCCGGGAGGTGGCCGTGCGGGACTCGGGGTCGACGACGAGGAGCTCCTCCTCGATGCCGAGCGTGCGGGTGTCCACGCGGGGGCTGGTACCCAGCCCCGCGCCGACGCCGCCCCCGCCGCACCCGCCGCACCCGCCGCCGTACGGATCACGCGCGGCCCCGGGGTGCGATCAGCATGTCGAGCAGCTCGGGGAACGACGACGGCGGCACGGCCCGGGTGAGCAGGTCGTCGACGACCTGGGCGAGCGGGTGGTCGGCCTCGGCCTCGCGGCACCGGTCGACGGCGCACCAGGCGAGGGCGCCGTGACCGGCGAGCCACGCGGTGAAGGCGAGCAGGGCGGCAGGCGCGGCGACCAGCTCCTCCGGGCTGCGCTGGACGGCGTCGGTCCACAGCCGCACGGCGCTCTCGGCCTGGTCACGGTCCAGGGTGGCCCAGCAGACGTCACGCCCCGGTCCGCCGTGCGCACCGGTGGTGCCCAGCAGCACCCGAGCCAGCTCCACGTCGGTGAAGCGCCCCGTCGTCAGGCGCAGCGCGACCAGGTCGGCGACCTCGTCGGGGGAGCCGGGACCGGCGGTGACGAGGGCCGAGCGGGTGAGGTCGACCAGGGCGCTCACCGGACGCAGGGACAGCTCGAGGTCGGCGCGCGAGCCGTGGATGACGATGCCGTCGAGGACGGCCTGGGCACGGAAGGGGTGGTCGTCGACGCGGTAGGGGACGCCGTGGCGTGGCGCTCCCGCGGCGTACCACCGACCCTCGTGGGTGCGCAGCACCTGGACGACGTCGATGCGGGCCGCGGCGAAGGCCCGCCGCAGTGCGCGGACGGTGCGTCGCGTGCGCGAGTCAGCGTCGCCGTAGACGACGAACAGCACCTGGTGCACACGGTGCCGGCGGGCCGGGTCGAGCAGCATCCGCACCCCCTCGTCGAGCGTGGCGGCGTCGGCGCCCGGCGGTGGGAGGTCGAGGCGCCCGTGGAAGGTGTCCTGACCGCCGAAGGTGAGCATCACGACCGAGTCGGAGGGCACGAAGCCCAGCACGACGGGCACCAGCGCGAGCACGTCCTCCGGGGTGCGGGCGGTGAGGCGGCGCGGGGGCCGAGGGCCGGAGCCGTGGACGGGAGCGGGAGGGGTGGTGGTCATGGCGCCACGCTCCCTGTCCGGAGCCGGTCCTGGCCGCGTCGGGCACGATCTGTGGAGGACCGGGCGTGGTGCACCCGCCTGTGGACGGTTCGTGGACTCCGGCGTCTCCCGCCGGGGCGAGCGCCGGGCACCGCGATGCGGGAGGTCCTTGGACACCGTGGCATGATGATCAGCGCGGCTCTTGACGACAGCGGGTCTTGCCGCGCCCTGCTCCAGCACGGGCCCGCATCCGAGTTGGTCACCGGTCAGATTGCAGAGGTGTTCGTGTCCTCGAACGCACGAAGAGTCCCTGAGCAGGTCCTCGGTCACCCCGCCGTGGTGGCCCTGGTCGAGAAGGGCCAGCTCGGCCCCCTCAGTCCCGAGGACGTCCGTCGCGCCAGCGAGGACGCCGCCGTGGAGCCCAAGCACCTCAAGGGGCTCATGGAGCACCTGAGCACGCTCGGGGTCTCCGTCCGGATCCCGGCCGGCTCCGGCCGCGTGGCCGCCGCGACGACCGCGAAGAAGACCACGACCGCGAAGGCCGCCAAGACCGCGGCCCCCGCGAAGTCCGCCGCCCAGACCGCTGCCGCGCCGGCTGCGGGTGCCGCCGCGACCGACCCGGTCGTGCCGGTCCCTGCCGTCGACGCCGACGGCAAGAAGGTGCTGCCCGACCTGCCGGACGAGCAGTTCGAGAAGGACGTCGCCGCCGACCCCTCCATCAAGGAGGACGAGAAGGAGGCGTCGTTCGTCGTCTCCGACGCCGACGACACCGGCGAGCCGGAGCAGCAGGTCATGGTCGCCGGCGCGACCGCCGACCCGGTCAAGGACTACCTCAAGCAGATCGGCAAGGTGCCCCTCCTCAACGCCGAGATGGAGGTCGAGCTCGCCAAGCGGATCGAGGCCGGCCTCTTCTCCGACGAGAAGCTCGCCAAGGGCGGCAAGATCAAGCCCGCGCTCCTCGAGGAGCTCGAGTGGATCGCCGAGGACGGCCGTCGCGCCAAGAACCACCTGCTCGAGGCCAACCTGCGCCTCGTCGTCTCGCTGGCCAAGCGCTACACCGGCCGCGGCATGCTGTTCCTGGACCTGATCCAGGAGGGCAACCTCGGACTGATCCGCGCGGTCGAGAAGTTCGACTACACCAAGGGCTACAAGTTCTCGACCTACGCGACGTGGTGGATCCGTCAGGCGATCACCCGCGCGATGGCCGACCAGGCCCGCACCATCCGCATCCCGGTGCACATGGTCGAGGTCATCAATAAGCTGGCCCGCGTCCAGCGGCAGATGCTGCAGGACCTCGGCCGTGAGCCCACCCCGGAGGAGCTCGCCAAGGAGCTCGACATGACCCCCGAGAAGGTCATCGAGGTCCAGAAGTACGGCCGCGAGCCGATCTCGCTCCACACCCCGCTCGGTGAGGACGGCGACTCGGAGTTCGGGGACCTCATCGAGGACTCCGAGGCCATCGTGCCGGCCGACGCGGTCAGCTTCACGCTGCTGCAGGAGCAGCTCCACGCGGTCCTCGACACGCTCTCCGAGCGTGAGGCCGGCGTGGTCTCGATGCGCTTCGGGCTGACCGACGGGCAGCCCAAGACGCTCGACGAGATCGGCAAGGTCTACGGCGTGACCCGCGAGCGGATCCGTCAGATCGAGTCCAAGACGATGAGCAAGCTGCGCCACCCGAGCCGGTCCCAGGTCCTGCGCGACTACCTCGACTGACGCGCACTCAGGCACATCACGACGCCCGCGAGGGCCCGACCGCGCTCGCGGTCGGGCCCTCGCTGCGTCGTGCGCCGGGCGTCAGTGGCTGGCGCGGGCGCCGCGCTTGACGCGGCGGCGCAGCTGCAGGATGCGCAACGTGCCGGCCATCCCGGCCAGGAACAGCCCCGCGACGGCTGCGATGAGCAGCGCCACGGCGACCGGCACCTGACCGTCCCAGGTCAGGAAGCTGACCGTGGTGCGGCGGGTGTTCTGGGCGATGAAGATGATCAGCAGGATCAGCACCACGCCGAGACCGATGACGGCGGCGTAGATCCCGCTCGTGCGCGAGCGGCGCAGCGGGTCGTCGTCCTGCGCGCGCGTGGGTGTGGCGATGCTGGTGCCGCGGTCCTTGCTGGTGTCGGCGCCGAGGGACTCCTCGCGGAGGAGCCCGTCGCGGGTCGGGTCGTTCGTGTCGCTCATGCCCGTCAGTACCCGCCTCCGGGGGGTGTCAGCGCTCAGCCGGCCGCGACGAGCACCACGGCGGCGGTGCACATCGCGAGGCCGAGTCCCTGCGCCCGGTGCACGTGCTCGCGCAGGACCACCGCGGCCAGGAGCACCGTGACGGCGGGGTAGAGCGAGGTGATGACGGCGGCGACGCTGAGGTAGCCGTGGTGGGTCGCGACCTGGAACAGCCCTGTGGCGAGGGCACCGAGAGCGCCGCTCACGACCCCGCCGAGTGCCCACGAGGAGCGCGGCACCCAGTCCTGACGCAGGGTGAGGGCCACCGCGACGATGGCGAACGCAGCCACGAGCTGGTTGAGCGCGAGCGGGAGGAAGCCCGCCTCCTGCGGCACCTGCGCCAGCGCCGCGAAGAGCGAGCCGAAGCCGAGCCCCGCCAGCAGCCCGTCGACCACTCCGGAGGAGCCACTGGCGCCGGTCGGGGAGGAGGACGGGGCCCGCGAGACGAACCAGATCGCCGGGAGGGCCAGGACGAGCCCGAGCCACACCAGCACGCCCGGCCGTTCACCGGCGACGAGGCCGACCAGCACGGGGACGGCCACCGCGCCGACGCCCGAGACGGGCGCGACGACGCCCATCCGGCCGCCCGCGAGGCCACGGTAGAGGAACGCCGTGCCGAACCCGTTGCCGAGTCCGGCGACCAGGGCCCAGGCGAGATCCGTCGCGCCCGGGGTGCGCCCGTCGACCAGGGCGACGACCAGCACGAGGACGGTGCCGCCCAGCTGCGCGAGCAGGGAGACCGCCCAGGGGCCGCCGCGCTTGGAGAAGATGCCGCCGCTGAAGTCGCCGAGACCGTACGACGCCGCCGCGAGCAGCGAGAGCAGCACGGTCACGTCGCGAGCACTCCGCCGACCCAGACCAGCGTCGCGACCAGGCCGGCCGCGAGCTCGATCAGGATGCTGAGCCCGACCGCGCGCAGGGCGTGCTTCGTCGAGGGCCACGCGCGCTGGGCCCCCAGCCGGCGGTGCTCCGCGGCGTACACCCCGAGGACGAAGCCGAGGAACAGGCCGACGACCGGCACGACGAAGAAGCCGACCACGCCCAGCGCCACCCCGGCCCACTGCGTTGACGCGGGGATGCCGGCGACCTGCAGTCGCCGCCCGGGCACGAGGTACTTCACGACGGCTCCGCCGGTGAGCACGACGGTCACGACCCCGGCGACGCTCCAGGCGAGGACCCCGCCGGTGGAGAAGGCCCACGCGACCGCGGCCCCGAGGATCAGGATCGAGCCCGGCAGGATCGGCACGAGGATGCCGACGAGGCCCACGGCGATCACGAGGGCGCAGAGGAGCTCGACGCCGGTCACGGCCTCAGGCTCCCACAACGACCCCCGGCGACCGGCAGCGACGAGGCGCACGTCGGGAGTCGAGCGCCGGGAACGGCACGAGGCCCCGGACCTGGTGGTCCGGGGCCTCGTCGTGTCGTACGCCGCTGATCGGCGGCGGGTCGGTCAGGGTCTGTGGGGCGGTGCCTCAGGCGGAGGCGCCCGGCTTGTCGGTGAGCTTGCCCGTCTCGTCGACGACGGTCACGGCGATCTCCTTGAGCTTGTCACCGTGCTCGCGAGCGTGGTGGGCGCAGAAGAGGAGCTCGCCGCCGGACTGGAGCTCTACGCGGAGATAGGCCTGGGCTCCGCAACGGTCGCAGCGGTCGGCTGCGGTGAGCGGGGTGCTCGGAGCAACTGCAGTGGTCACGACGGCCTCATTTCTCGTTTCGGTGTCGTTGGTGCAACGTAGCCAGGGTCCCCAAAGATTCCCCGGTTGCGTCACATCCCCCTCGGACGCCTTGATCCAATCACGGATGGTCTTCCCACCACCGTCCCGGTTCACGCCTGGGACCAGTGTGTGGCCTCGGTAACCGAGATGGTGGTGGAACAACGCAGTTCGGACAGGTGGTGCGGTCGGGCTGGTGGGACGGCTGGTGCGAATGGTGCGGCTGCCTGGCTGTCCGGACGGCGGCGACGCTGCCGCTGACCCCACCGTAGTGGGGGTCCGGGGGCGACCCGACCAGGCGTGCCTGCGAGGCCGCCCGGCGTGTCGAAGGTAGATTCGGAGCCGCACCCGCCACCGGATGGGACCCGCGAACGGTCCCGACCGGGGGCACCGACGCGAGGAGTGACCGATCGACACCGCCTACAACGCCGCGCACCTGCTGGTCCTCGAGGGCCTCGAGGCGGTGCGCAAGCGCCCGGGCATGTACATCGGCTCCACCGACACCCGCGGGCTGATGCACTGCCTGTGGGAGATCATCGACAACGGCGTCGACGAGGCCCTCGCGGGAGCGGCGCAGCGGGTGGAGGTCACGCTCCACCCCGACGACTCGGTCGAGGTCCACGACGACGGGCGCGGCATCCCGACCGACAAGGAGCCGCGCACCGGGCTCCCGGGCGTGGAGGTGGTCGCAACCAAGCTGCACGCCGGCGGCAAGTTCGGTGGCGGCTCGTACGTCGCCACGGGCGGTCTGCACGGCGTCGGGCTCTCGGTCGTCAACGCCCTCTCGGCGCGCATGGACATCGACGTGGAGCGCTCGCCCGCCATCCAGGGGCTGTCGTTCAAGCACGGCGTGCCGGGCGTCTTCGACGGCGACGGCCCGCGGGCGGCGTTCACGGCGCAGAGCGGTCTGACCCGCAAGGGCGCTCGGGTCGCGAAGGGCCGCAGCGGCACCCGGATCCGCTTCTGGCCGGACCGGCAGATCTTCACCAAGGACGCCGACTTCGTCTACGACGGCCTGCTCGGCCGAGCCCGGCAGACGGCGTTCATCGTGCCCGGCCTCGAGATCGTCATCCGCGACCTGCGTGGACCCGAGATGGTCGAGGAGAAGTTCCGCCACGACGGCGGCATCGGCGAGTTCGTCGACTTCCTGGCGAAGGACGAGCCGGTGACCGACGTGCTGCGCCTGCAGGGCAGCGGCACGTTCACCGAGACGGTGCCGGTGCTCGACGCCAACGGCCACATGACCCCGCAGGAGGTCGAGCGCGAGCTCGGCGTCGACATCGCGGTGCGGTGGGGGACCGGCTACGACACCGAGCTGCGCTCGTTCGTCAACGTCATCGCCACCCCCAAGGGCGGCACCCACGTCAGCGGCTTCGAGCAGGGCCTGCTCAAGACGTTCAACGACGTGATGAGGGCCGCCAAGGTCCTCAAGGTCAACGACGACCCCGTCACCAAGGACGACGTCCTCGAGGGGATGACCGCCGTGGTGACCGTGCGCCAGGCCGAGCCCCAGTTCGAGGGTCAGACCAAGGAGATCCTCGGCACGCCGCAGGTGCGCAGAGTGGTGAACAAGGTCGTCTCCGCCGAGATGGATGCGTTCCTCACCTCGACCAAGCGGGTCGAGAAGGCCCAGGCCAGGCTGGTGATGGAGAAGGTCGCCGGCGCGGCCAAGACCCGCATCGCCGCGCGCCAGCACAAGGAGACCCAGCGCCGCAAGAACGCCCTGGAGTCCTCGGCGCTGCCGGCCAAGCTCGCCGACTGCCGCGCGACCGACGACCGCACCGAGCTGTTCATCGTCGAGGGGGACTCCGCGCTCGGCACCGCCAAGCTCGCGCGCAACTCGGAGTTCCAGGCCCTGCTGCCGATCCGGGGCAAGATCCTCAACGTCCAGAAGGCGTCGGTGGGCGACATGCTCAAGAACGCCGAGTGCGGCTCGATCATCCAGGTGGTCGGCGCGGGCTCGGGGCGCACCTTCGACATCGACGCGGCGCGCTACAGCAAGATCATCTTCATGGCCGACGCCGACTCCGACGGGGCCCACATTCGCTGCCTGCTCGCGACGCTGTTCTTCAAGTACATGCCCGAGCTCGTCGCCGCCGGCCGGGTCTTCACCGCCGTGCCGCCGCTGCACCGCATCGAGCTCACCAACCCCCGCAAGGGCATGGACAAGTACGTCTACACGTACTCAGACGACGAGCTGCACCGCAAGCTCGCCGAGCTGAAGAAGAAGAACATCGGCTGGAAGGACACCCCGCAGCGCTACAAGGGGCTGGGGGAGATGGACGCCGACCAGCTGGCCGAGACCACGATGGACCCGCGCCGGCGCACCCTGCGCCGGCTCACCGTCGACGACGCGGAGGCCGCCTCGCAGGTCTTCGAGCTGCTCATGGGCTCCGAGGTCGCGCCGCGCAAGGAGTTCATCGTGCAGGGCGCCTACGAGATCGACGCGGAGACGCTCGACGCGTGAGGTGGCGGTCGGTGCCGGTGGTCGAGGAGGTCACGCTGGCGACCGTCTCGAAATCGCTGTCGGAGGTGCTGGTGGCTCCGAGACAGGACTTCGTCCTTCCTCACCCACCGGGGCAGCGCCGTCTTTCCTGGACAACCGGCGTCGCCGCGCTCTCCGTCGCGACCACCGAGGCCTAGAACTTGCGGTCGAGCAGACCCGTGTCGACGTCGTAGACGAACCCGCCGACGGCGACGGTCTCGGGGATCAGGGGGTGGGTGCGCACCTTGCGCACGTCCTCCTCGAGGGCGGCGACCTGGTCGCGCACGACGTTGAAGGGCTGCCAGGTGGAGTCGAGGCCCGAGGAGGCGTTGATCTTCTCGTGCAGCTCGGCCTCGGTGTTGCTCGCCACGGCGCAGCGGGTGTGGGGGACGATCAGGACGCGCGAGACGTTGAGCAGGTGCGCGGCGAGCACGAGCGCCTCGAGGGCCTGGGGAGTGACCCGACCGCCCGGGTTGCGGAAGATCTTGGCGTCGCCGGCCTTGAGCCCGACCATCGCGAGCGGGTCGATGCGCGAGTCCATGCAGGTGACGATCGCGACACCCGCGTGCGCGATGCCGTCGAAGCCGGAGAGGTCGAAGCGTTCGGCGTACTCGCCGTTGGCCTGGAGGAGGTCGTCGAAGGAGTGCACGTCTCCGGAATCTAGCGCGTCGCTCACACCGTCGCACCCAGGCTGTCCCGGGGCTGGACACCCCGGGTCTGCGCCCCGCGGAACAGCACGAGCGCCAGCACGCCGGCGACGACGCAGCACACGACGGCGCCGGCGAAGACGGTCTGCTCCTGGGCGACCCCGGCGAGCTTCTGCAGGTCGCGGTAGGCGTCGCACATCTGCGCCTGCCCGCAGACCTGGGCGACGGTGTCGATCGCGTCCTGCTCGGCGTAGAACCGGCGCAGCCCGATCGTGGTCAGGGCCGAGATGCCGACGAGCATGCCGACCATCCGGGCGACGACGACCATCGCCGAGGCCACGCCGTGCACGGCGTCGTCGGTGCTCGCGAGCACGGCGGCGTTGACAGGGGCGAGCGCGAGACCGAACCCGAGGCCGCACACGACGAGCGCGACGGTGGCCGAGGGGTGCTCGAGGGCGTCCACGCCCCAGCGCGACATCATCGCGAAGCCGACGGCCGACAGGCCCATGCCGACCGTGGTCACGAGACCGGCGCTGCGGCTGCGGACGAGGTAGCCACCGACGACGGCCCCGACCGGGAGGGCGACGAGGAAGCGCACGAGGACGAGCGCGGCCATCAGCTGGGAGTCGCGGTACGTCGTCGTGCGGGCGAAGATCGGGATGTCGATGAGCGCCGCGATCAGCGCCGCGCCGACGAAGAAGCTGACCGCCACCGCGCCCCAGGCCGGACGCCGGTGCAGCGCGCCGCGGGGGAGCAGGGGGGCCTCGGCGCGGCGCAGGTGCAGGACGAAGGCGAGCGCGGCGACGGCGGAGCCGAGGAGGTACCACAGCCCCTGGTCGGAGAAGACCTGCACCGCGGGGTCGGCGGTGGCGAAGGCCAGGATCACGCCACCGAGCGCCACGGCCAGGAACAGTGCGCCGACGAGGTCGGCCTCCCGGGCGCTGCGCCACCACCCGCGCAGGTCGACGAGCGGACGCCGGGCGAGGACGCAGCGCAGCAGCAGGAGCACGAGCGCGCCGACGGCCGCTGCCCCGACCGGCGTCAGCCACCGCCCCGAGCCGGCGAACGGCACGAACCACGCGCCCCAGGTGAGGTCGCGCACCAGCGGCGCCGGCCGGACGAACACGACGGCGCCCAGGACCAGCGTGGCGGCGAGCAGCAGCGCGCCGACGACGTCGGGCCGGCCGCGTGCCGTCGTACGCGCGGGGGAGCGGCCGGCGGTGGCCCGCACGGCCGCCGCGAGGACGAGGCCGACCGCGAGGTTGAGCGCGAAGATCGCGCGCCAGTCGGCGAGCGCCAGCACGACGGCGCCGAAGAGGGGACCGAGGACGCTGCCAAGCTCCTGGACCGCGGAGACCACCCCGAGCGGCACGCCACGGCGCTCGGCGGGGTAGAGGTCGGCGACGAGCGCGAGGGTCGCGGGCACGAGACCGCCGCCTCCGACCCCCTGCAGGAAACGCCCGGTGACCATGCTGGGCAGGTCGTAGGCCATCGCCGTGACGAGCGATCCGAGAGCGAACACGACCAGGGCCGCGGTCAGCACCGGCAGCCGGCCGCGCAGGTCGGCGATGCGTCCGATCAGCGGCAGCATCGCGACGTAGCCGAGCAGGAACCCCGAGATGATCGGGGCGGCCCGCTGGAGCTGGTCGATCGAGATCCCGACGCTGCCCATCATCTCGGGCAGGGCCAGGACGACGACGTAGGTGTCGGCAGCGGCGAAGGCCACCGCGACCGAGGCGAGGACCAGCAGGAGCCGGGGGGAGCGGAGTCCCGCCCGCGACGGGCCGGCGCCGACGTCGGTCACGGAGCGGTGATCTGCTTCTCGGTGCCGTAGTCGTCGAGGCCGAGCGTGTAGGTCACCTGGCCCTGGTCGTCGCCGTAGAACGCGCCGGTGATCTCGGCGCTGCGCAGTTCGTCGTCGTCGGTGATCGTGTAGGTCACGTCGAAGTCGCCGCTCGCGGTCGGGATCAGCGCGGACACGGCCTCGGCGGGCAGGGTGCCGGTGTACTCGGTGAGGATCTCGGAGTTGTCGGCACCGCCGCGCACCGAGTCGCCCTTCTCGAGCCCGGTCGCCGAGCCGAGCAGACCGGAGAACCCGCCGTCGGGGTCCATCAGCTTCGCCGGGTCGGGCGCGCCGTAGTCGGCGGGGTCGATCTGGGTCCAGTCGGGCAGCAGCAGCGAGTTGCGGGCGTACGTCGTGCCGTCGACCGCGATGACGTCGGCGTCGGCGGCCAGGCCGTTGACGCTGAGCTTGAACGTGCCCTCGAACGCCGAGGGGTGCACACCCGTGCCGGTCGCCGCGGTGATGCCCGTGACGCCGCTCGGCAGGTCGTCGGTGCTGAGCTCGATGGCGACGCCGCTGGTGTCGTCGAGCGTGGTCTTGGCGGCGGCCACGACCTCCTCGGGGGAGCGCTCGGGTCCGTCGTCGCCGCCGTCGTCGCCGGAGCAGCCGGCGAGCACGGCCGCGCCGAACACCGCGGCGAGGGACAGGGACACGAGCCGGCCCGGGGAGCGGCGAAGTGCGCGGCTGGTCACGGCCCTCACCCTTGCACACCGCTGGTCGGGGCGGCCTCGAGCGACCGGGCGAGCCGGGTGCCGACCGGACCGGCGACCGCGGCGATGGGCTGCGCCGCCGGGACGCCGGAGCCGTCGCGGCGGCCGGTCGCCTCGGGGAGCTCGACGGGGGCTCCGCTGGTCGCGGCCGCCCGGGCCGGCGCGTCGCCCGCCCACGCGGTGACGAGCACGTCCTCTCCCTTGAGGAACCGGTGGCAGCGGACGCCACCGGTGGCGCGACCCTTGGCGGGGTACTCGCTGAACGGCGCGACCTTGACCGCGCCCGGCTCGGTGCCGGGCAGCGCCGTCGAGGAGCCGGACGCGGTGACCACGACGGTCTCGACGGAGGGGTCCACGACGCCGAACCAGGCGACGTGCTGGCCGGCGGCCAGGCGGATGCCCGCGATGCCACCGCCGGAGCGGCCCTGGGGGCGCACGCCGTCGGCCCCGAAGTGCAGCAGCTGAGCGTCGGTGGTGATGAAGCACAGGGTCTCGGTCCCGGTGACGAGCTCGGCGGCGCCGACCACCTCGTCGCGGTCCTCCAACCGGACGACCTCCCACTCGTCGCGGTTCAGGACCTCGGGGTTGACCCGCTTGACGACGCCCTGGCGGGTGCCGAGCGCGAGCCCGGGTCCGTCGGTGCGCAGCGAGGTCAGCGCCAGGGCGCGCTCGCCCGCGGCGAGCTGCACGAGCTCGCTGAGCGGGTAGCCGCCCTGCAGGTTGGGGTCGTTGGCCGACGGGGGCAGCGCCGGCAGGTCGAGCACCGCGATCCGGACCAGCCGGCCGCGGCTGGTGAGCAGTCCCACCTCCGCGCGGGCGGTGGTCGCCACGGCCGAGACGACGACGTCGTGGTTGGCCCGCGACGCGGCGTCGCCCTCGCCCCGGCCGACCGGGTCGGCGTTCGTGGTGCGGGCGAGCAGCCCGGTGGAGGAGAGGAGCGCGAAGCACGGGTCGTCGGCGACCTCGAGCGGGGCGCTCGCCGCGGTGACCGTCGTACCGGCGGACTCCAGCAGGACCGTGCGGCGCGGGGTGCCGTAGGTCCTGGCGACCTCGGCGAGCTCGTCGGAGACGACCTCGCGCAGCAGCTGGTCGTCGGCCAGGATCGCCTCGAGCTCCTCGATCTCGCGGCGCAGCGTCTCCTGCTCCTTCTCGAGCTCGATGCGGCTGAGCCGGGTCAGGCGGCCGAGCTGCATGTCGAGGATGTTGGTGGCCTGGATCTCCGAGAGGTCGAAGACCTCCATCAGGCGCTCACGGGCGGCCGCGCGGTCGTCGCTGGTGCGCACGACCTGGATGACCTCGTCGATGTCGAGCAGGGCCAGCAGGAAGCCGTCGACGACGTGGAGACGCTCGGCCTTCTTGTCGCGCCGGAACTGCGAGCGCCGGCGTACGACGTCGTAGCGGTGGCCGAGGAACACCTCGAGCAGCTGCTTCAGCCCCAGCGTGCGCGGTTGGCCGTCGACGAGGCAGACGTTGTTGATGCCGAACGTCTCCTCCATCGGCGTGAGCTTGTAGAGCTGCTCGAGGACCGCCTCGGGCACGAAGCCGTTCTTGACCTCGATGACCAGGCGGGTGCCGTGGGTCATGTCGGTGAGGTCCTTGACGTCGGAGATCCCCTGCAGCTTCTTGCCCTGCACGAGGGTCTTGATCCGCTCGACCACCTTCTCGATGCCGACGTTGTAGGGCATCTCGGAGACCACGATGCCCTTGCGGCGCCCCATGGTCTCGACCCGGGCGGTGGCTCGCATCCGGAAGGTGCCGCGGCCGGTGTCGTAGGCGTCGCGGATGCCGTCGAGGCCGATGATCTTGCCGCCTGTCGGCAGGTCGGGGCCGGGGATGAAGCGCATCAGCCCGTCGAGGTCGACGCCGGGGTGCGTGATGAGGTGGCGCAGCGCCTGGACCACCTCGACGAGGTTGTGCGGGGCCATGTTGGTGGCCATGCCGACCGCGATGCCGGTCGTGCCGTTGACGACGAGGTTGGGGATGGCGCTGGGCAGCACCACCGGCTCGGTCTCGCGGCTGTCGTAGTTGGGCTTGAAGTCGACGGTGTCCTCGTCGATCGACGCGGTCATCGCCACCGCGGGCGGAGCCATCCGGCACTCGGTGTTGTGGTTGACGAAGCCGCCGGCGAGGAACGAGTGGTCCTCGCTGTCGACACGGATCGAGTACACCGTCTCGGGTGCCTCGTCGGTCACTTCTGCCACCTCGACGAACCGGTAGCCCGAGTCCATGACCGAGGCGACGACCTTGAGCACCTCGGAGTCCTCGAACTGCGAGACGATGAGGCTACGGTCCTGCTGCCACCGCTCCACCCGGTCGAAGTTGTGCTGCACGAGCCAGGTCTTCCCGGTGCCGCGGCCCTCGCCGAGACTGTCGCGGACGAAGTCTGCGACGTACGGGGCCCGGTCCCGCGTGAGCCGGTGCGTGTAGCGCGGCATCTCACGCAGCAACGACTCGAGGCGGCGACGCTTGGCCGTGAGGAAGCCGACCCGCTCGGCGAAGGCGTGCATGTCGTGCAGGCCGGAGATGACGAGGCGGTACTCGCCGCGCTCGTAGCGGGTGAGGTTGCTGTGGATGCCGAACTCGAGCAGCAGCTCGAGGAGCCCGCGGGCGAGCCGTTCGCTGCAGGTGGAGTACTGGATCGTGAGGGACTTGTCGCTGGCCGGCCTCAGCCCACCGTCGCTTTCGAACAGCGCCATGAGGAACGCTCGCTTGACGCCTGGCGTGCCGCGCCAGACGACCTCCGGCACGACCTTCTCGGCTGCCTCGAGACCGCTCAGGGCGTGCAGATGACTGGTGCGGAGCTGCGTGAGGTTCTGCACGTCGAGCTCGTGGATCGTCTTGCCCGATCGCCTGAGCTGCCGGGCGCTGACGCATCGGCGACCGCCGACGAGCGCGTCGTAGGCGTCCAGGACGTACTGGAAGTACTCGGGATCCGTGTTGTTGAACCCGGCGCGGCCCTCGGAGACGAACCCCTCTGAGACCCAGCCGCCCAGCAGCGTCCCGAGCTGCATCTCGTAGGCCATCGGGACGGCGGTCGTCCATGCGTTGCGCGCCAGACAGACCACGGTCCCCGGGGTGATCTCGTCCAGGCGGAGCCACTGGAACATCGGCACGCCTGCGATGGGCAGGAGGCACAGCACCGGGTGGTTGTGACTCCCACGCAGGGTGTGGCCACTGGCCGTGGTGAGGCGCTTGACCGGGTGCACGCCGGAGTTGAAGACCTTGGACACGTGGACGGCCTTGCCGTCCTTGTCGAGCACCTCGACGTCCGTGTCGGCCTCGCTGTCGGCCGGGAGCGACACGAGCTCGTCGATGCGCAGCGAGGACCCGTCCGCCAGGCGCACGTGCGTGTCACCGGTCACGCAGTACCGCATCGCTGCCGGCGGGTCGTCAGGAGATCCGAAGTTGCCGTGGCCGTCGATCATCGGCAGCCGCAGGGTCCACGGCTGGGCGAGGCGCACGAGGGCGTCGTAGATGGCTCCGTCGCCGTGGGGGTGCAGCCGGCCCATGACCTCGCCGGCGACGCGGGCGCTCTTGACGTGACCGCGGTCGGGGAAGAGCCGCATGTCGTGCATCGTGTAGAGGATCCGTCGCTGCACCGGCTTGAGCCCGTCGCGCGCGTCGGGCAGGGCGCGGGAGTAGATGACCGAGTAGGCGTACTCCAGGAACGACGAGCGCATCTCGTCGCCGACGTCGATGTCCTGGATGTGCTCCTCGAAGTCGTCGGGGAGCTCCTGCGGGGTGCTGCGCCGTGCCATGGGGCCAGTCTCTCGCGACGCGCGGCGCCGTACGACGTGGGCACGCCGGGACGGGTGCGTCGCTCCATCGGGCACCGGGGAGGGAGCCACCCGACCCATCCGCTCACCCGAGGAGCCCCTCCATGCCCCTGGTCCGCATCGACCTCGTCGCCGGTCGCACCGACGACGAGGTCCGCGCCCTCGCCGACACCGTGCAGGAGTGCCTGCTCGACGTCTTCGCCGCGCCGCCCGGCGACCGCTACCAGGTCGTCACCGAGCACCCGCCCGGCCGGCTGTTCATCGAGGACACCGGCCTGGGGATCGAGCGCAGCGACCAGGTGGTGGTGATCCAGATCACCCAGCAGGGTCGCGACCGTGAGCAGAAGCAGGCGTTGTACGCCGCGCTGGCCGAGCGCCTGCACGAGCGGGTCGGGCTGCGGCCCGAGGACCTCGTCGTCTCGGTGGTGCGCAACGAGCCCGAGGACTGGTCCTTCGGTCACGGCCGCGCCCAGTTCCTGACCGGCGAGCTCTGACCGGCTCGCACTGACCCGCTCGCTCCGACCGGACGCCGGCGCGCGCCGGATCGGACGCTCCGCCAGCGCGTGTCGGCGGCGGCGGATACGGTTCTCGGTGTGGGCGGACCAGACCAGACGACGGCGCGGACGGCGCCCGAGCACTGGACCTCCGACGTGCTCCTGCGCGACGGGCGCACGGCCCACATCCGCCCGATCCAGCCGGCCGACGCCGACCTGCTGCGCGAGTTCTACGCCCGCGTCTCCGACCGGTCGAAGTACTACCGCTTCTTCAGCCCGATGCCGCGGCTCTCGGACCGCGACGTCAAGCGGTTCACCCAGGTCGACCACCACGAGCGGGTCGCCTTCATCCTCACCCTGCAGGGCCAGATGATCGCGGTCGGGCGCTACGACGTGGTCCGCCCCGGCGAGGCGGAGGTCGCCTTCCTCGTGGAGGACCAGCACCAGGGGCGCGGCATCGCCCAGGTCCTGCTGGAGCACCTCGCCCAGGCCGCGCGCGAGCGGGGCGTCGACAAGTTCGTCGCGGAGGTCCTCCCGGACAACCAGCGGATGATCCAGACCTTCCGCGACGCCGGCTACCGCGTGGTCTCGGCCTACGACGAGGGTGTGCTGCAGCTCGAGTTCCCCATCGAGCCCACCGACACCGCGATCGGCATCATGCAGGGCCGCGAGCACGTCGCCGAGGCGGCGTCGATCCACCGGTTCTTCAACCCTCGCTCGGTGGCGGTCATCGGCGCCTCGCGCCGCCAGGACACGATCGGTCAGGCGCTCGTGCGCAACCTCGTCCTCGGCGACTTCACCGGCCGCGTCTACGCCGTCAACCCGACCGCCCGCGCGGTGTCCGGCCTGCCGACGTACCCCACCGTCGGCGACATCGAGGACGACGTCGACGTGGCGATCGTCGCGGTGCCCGCCGACGCCGTCGAGGACGTCGTGCTCGACTGCGCGGCCAAGGGGGTGCACGGTCTCGTCGTCATCTCCAGCGGGTTCGCCGAGACCGGCGAGGAGGGGCGCCAGCGTCAGCGCCGCCTCGTGGGGCTCTCGCGGTCCTACGGCCTGCGGCTGATCGGGCCCAACGCGCTCGGCATCATCAACACCCACCCCGACGTCAAGATCAACGCCTCGCTCGCCGGGCTGATGCCGCCGCGTGGTCGGGCGGGGTTCTTCTGCCAGTCCGGCGCGCTGGGTTCGGCCATCCTCGAGAAGGTCAACAACCGCGGCCTCGGCCTGTCGACGTTCGTGAGCGCGGGCAACCGCGCGGACGTCTCGGGCAACGACCTCCTGCAGTACTGGGAGGAGGACGAGTCGACCGAGGTCGTGATGATGTACCTCGAGTCCATCGGCAACCCGCGCAAGTTCTCCCGGATCGCGCGCCGTGTCTCGCTGCGCAAGCCGGTCATCGCGGTGCGCTCGGGGCGCACCACCCAGGGCGTGCCGATGGGCCACGCCGTGCGCAAGATCGCGGCGCCGCCGCAGGCCGTCGACGCGATGTTCCGCCAGGCCGGCGTCATCCAGGTCGACACCCTCGACGACATGTTCGACGTGGCCCAGCTCGCCGCCCACCAGCCGCTGCCCCGCGGACGCCGGGTCGCCATCGTCGGCAACTCCGACGCGCTGGGCCTGCTCGCCGCCGACGCGGCCGCGGCGGTCGGCCTCGTGGTCAACAAGCAGGTCGCGCTGTCGACCGAGCCCACGCCCGAGGACTTCGAGGACGCCCTCGACGACGCGATCGACGACCCCGACGTCGACGCGGTCGTGGTCGTCTACATCCCGCCGATCGACGTCGGCAGCGCGGCGATCGCCAACGTGCTCGCCGCGGTGGGGGAGCAGTCCGACAAGCCGCTCGTCTCGACGTTCCTCGGTGCCGAGGGAGTGCCCGAGCTCCTGCGGGTGCCGGACCTCGCGGGCTCCACCGCGGGCCGCGGCTCGGTCCCGTCCTACCCGGCCGTCGAGGCGGCCGTGCGCGCCCTGGCCCGCGTCGTCGACTACGCCGTGTGGCTGCGCACGCCCGACGGGCGCGCACCCGACCCCGACACCGTCGACGTCGCCGCGGCCCAGGCGATCGTCACCAAGGTGCTCAGCACCTACCCCGACGGCCACGACCTGCGCGCCGACGACCTGACCGCCCTGCTCGCGGCGTACGGCATCGACCTGTGGGAGGCACGCCCCGTGCGCTCGCTGCGCGAGGCGCAGCGGGCGGGCAAGGACCTCGGGTGGGACGTCGTCCTCAAGGCGACCGCCGAGCACCTGCGCGAGCGCCCCGACCAGGCCCACGTCGTGCGCAGCATCGACGACGAGGCCGAGATGCAGGAGGCCTGGAAGGACCTGGGGCGCGTCATCGACGACCCCGAGCGCGCGGCGTTCGTGGTGCAGAAGTCCGCGACCCCCGGCATACCCGTCGCGATCCGCTCGCTGGAGGACCCCCTCTTCGGTCCCGTGGTGTCGTTCGGCATCTCCGGGCCGATCATCGAGCTCCTCGCCGACGTGTCCTACCGGATCCCCCCGCTCTACCAGCACGACGCCGCCGCGATGGTGCGCGAGATCAAGTCGGCCCCGATGCTCTTCGGCTACCGCGGCAGCGAGGTCGTCGACATCGAGGAGGTCGAGCGGCTCATCCAGCGGGTGGCGCAGCTGCAGAACGACCTGCCCCAGGTGCGCTCGCTCGAGCTCTCGCTCGTCCTGGCGGGCTCCCACGGCTCGACCGTCCTCACCGCCTCGGCGCGGGTCGAGCCGGTCGCCGACCCGCGCTCGGACTGGTTCGTGCGCCGCCTGCCCAGCCACCCGGGCGACACGATCCCGACCTGAGCCGGGGGGCGCGTGGGAGACTCGGCCCATGCCACTGCGCACCACCCACGGCCGCACCGACGACGGTGACCGCAGCGTCGACCGCAGCGTCGACCTGCAGGCCGCGATCGACCGCACCGGCTACTACCCCGAGGTCGTCAGCGACAGCGTCGGCGCCTCGGTGGCGGGCGAGCAGGTCGTGTCCTTCTTCGTCCACCACGAGCCGACGTTCGACCGCGACGAGGTGCGCCGCCACCTGTCCGTCCTGGTGCTGACCCCGAGCCGGCTGATCATCGTCCACACCGACGAGCACGCCGGGGACGACCTGCTCCCGGAGCCCTACACCTCCACCTCCTCGGAGGCGATCCGGCTCAGCGCCGTCACCAGCGTCGTGGTGACCCGGATGGTCACCAGCCCCGCGAAGGCCAAGTGCCCCACGCCGCCCGCCGAGGCGGTCATCACCCTCGGCTGGGGCGGCGTGAGCCGCGTCGACCTCGAGCCCGCCGGCTGCGAGGACCCGCAGTGCGACGCCGACCACGGCTACACCGGCGTCCTGGCCTCCGACGACTTCTCGCTGCGGGTCTCGGCCGCCGCCGACGGCACCGACGCCGTCGACCGGCTGCTCTCCTTCGCCGCCCAGCTCTCCGCCCGCACCCACGCCGGCGCGTGAGGGCGGTCGACGGCTTCGTCGAGCCGGCGTACGGCGTCCGCGGTCTCGGGGACGTCGTCCCGGCCGTCGCCCGGGCGCTCGGGCGCACCGGGGTGCTCCCCGAGCCGAGCGGCCTGGTGCTGCCCGAGGCCCCGGCGTACGTCGTGTTCCTGGTCGACGGTCTCGGCCAGCGGCTCCTGGAGCGTCACCGTGACCTCGCGCCGTACCTCGCCTCGCTGCTGGTCGACTCCCAGCCCGGCACCGCGGGCGTGCCGTCCACGACCTCGACCTCGCTGACCTCGCTCGGGACCGCGCTGCCGCCCGGCACCCACGGGCTGGTCGGCTTCACCGCGCGGGTCCCCGCCACGGGCAAGCTGCTCAACGCGCTGTTCTGGGACAAGTCCATCGACCCACTGCAGTGGCAGCCGCACGAGACGGCGTTCTCCCGGCTGAGCGCGGCCGGGGTGCGCGTCGACGTGGTCAACAAGCGCGAGTTCGACCGCAGCGGGCTCACCGTCGCCGCGCACCGCGGCGCGGGCTACATCGGCGCCGACAAGGTGGGGGAGCGCATCGCGGCCGCGGTGAGCGGGTCGGCGCACCGGCCGTCGCTGACCTACCTCTACGACTCCGACCTCGACTGGACGGGTCACCGCTACGGCGTCGACTCGCCCCAGTGGCGACAGCAGCTCGCCACCGTCGACGCCCAGGCCCAGCAGCTGCGCGAGGCGCTGCCCGACGAGGTGCGGATCGTCGTGGTCGCCGACCACGGCATGGTCGACTGCTCGGCGGGCGACCGCATCGACGTCGACCGGTTCCCCGAGCTGCGCGAGGGCCTCGCCCTGCTCGGCGGGGAGGCGCGCTTCCGCCACCTCTACGCCGACGCCGGTGCCGCGGACGACCTCGCCAGCACCTGGTCCGAGCTCCTCGGCGACCGGGCGACGGTGCTGACCCGTGCCGCCGCCGTCGAGCGCGGCTGGTTCGGCGCGGTGACCGAGGCCGTCCTCCCGCGCCTGGGTGACGTCGTCGTCGCCGGGCACGGCAGCTTCGGGGTCTTCTCCAGCCGCGACTTCGGCTACGAGACCAGCCTGATCGGCCTGCACGGCTCTCTCACCGCCGACGAGATGCTGATCCCGCTGCTGGTGGGGTGAGCGCCGGTTCGGGTCCTGGTGGGGCGGGGGCCGGGCGGTAGTCACCGACGTTCCGGGGCCTGAGAGGTGTCTCAGGCCCCCAGAACGTCGGTGACTACCGCCCGAACGTCGGTGAGTACCGCCCGGTATCGAGGCCGGGCGGCCGCCCGAGGGGTCAGCCGAAGGGGAGCGGGTCGACGCCGAGGGCGACGGCGTGGGCGCGGGCGGCGGTCATCCGACGACGGTGGTGCATGCGGCAGAGCACCTCGTAGCCGACCTCGGGGGCGTGGACGGCGCGTTCGGCCTCGGAGGTGATGTCGCCGACCACGATGACCTCGCCCTCGACGACCATGACGCCGTCCTCGGTGCGGGCGTTGTGGGTCGCCCGGCGCCCGCACCAGCACAGCGACTCGACCTGGAGCACGTGGGTGCGGTCGGCGAGCTCGACCAGGCGGGCGCTGCCGGGGAACAGCCGGCTGCGGAAGTCGGTGAGGATGCCGAAGGCGAACACGTCGAGCTGGAGGTCGTCGACGACCTGGGCGAGCTGGTCGACCTGGCTCGCGGTGTAGAACTGCGCCTCGTCGCAGACGAGGTAGTCGATGCGGGCGCCCGCGGTGAGCTCGGTGACGACGTAGCGCCAGAAGTCGAACGAGTCGTCGACCTCGATGGCCGCCTGCTCGAGACCGAGCCGGCTCGACAGTCGCGCCTCGCCGGCGCGGTCGTGGCTGGTGAAGATGCGCCCGTGCAGTCCGCGGGCGGTGCGGTTGTGGTCGGTCTGCAGCGCCAGGGTGCTCTTGCCGGAGTCCATCGTGCCGGTGAAGAACGACAGCTCGGCCACGGCGCCGAGTCTCCCACGGAGCGGGCCGGGAGGCGGCTCACGGGTGCAGGCGCGCCCCCTTCACCGTCTTGTCGACGCCGTTGCGCGGACCGTGCAGGGCCACGCCCACGAGGTCCAGGTCGGCGCGGGCGACGGCTGCGACCGCGGCGCGGTTCGCCTCGTCGTGCCCGGTCGCGAACATCTCGCGCGTGTAGACCGACATCGCGAGTCCGCGACCCAGCGCCCGCCCGTGCACCTGCGCGAGGGTCGAGGCATCCGCCTCGAGGACGACGACCGGCTGCCCCAGCAGAGGGAGGTACGCCGTGCCGTCGGCGTCGGCGTACGCCTCGCCCACGAGCTGCGGGAAGGCATGGGTGATGCCGCTGACAGGAACGCCGTGACGTTCAGTCGCTGCCAGGTCTCCAGGTCGTCGCGCACGACGACCGCGATCTTCGTCTCGAACTTCACAGGCAGCAGGCTCGCCCGCCACCGGGGTGCGGGTCTTGTACGTTCTTGACGTGCGGCGACCGGCTGATCAGGGCGAGCGCGTCCGGGCCTGGAGCCCCGGGGTGCCTGGGGTCGAGGAGGTGCTGCACGCGCACTTCACCGACCACGCCTACCCCGCCCATGTCCACGGCCTCTGGACGGTGCTGCTCGTCGATGCGGGCGGCGTCGACTACACCCTCGAGCGAGACCGCCAGCAGGCGGTAGCCGGCCGGGTCACGGTGCTGCCGCCCCACGTCGCCCACGACGGGCGCTCGGCGGCGCCGGGCGGGTTCGACAAGCGGGTCCTCTACGTCGACGAGCGGTGGCTGCCGGCGCGCCTGACCGGTGCCGCCGTGCGCGCGCCGCTCGTGGCCGACGCCGGCCTCGCCCGGGCGGTCGCCCGGCTGCACGCCTCGATCGCCGAGCCCCTCGAGGCGGAGGCGCGCATGGCGCTGGTCTCCGAGCGGATCACGCTGCACCTCGACCGCGGTGGCTCCGAGCGACGCGGCACCCGCGACCCGGGCCTGGCCCGCCGTGTGCGCGCCCGCCTCGACGACGACCCGACGGTGACCCTCGACGTGATCGCCCGCGACCTCGGCAGCCACCCCTCGCACCTGGTGCGGGTCTTCGGTCGGGAGTACGGTCTGCCGCCGCACCGCTACGTCCTCGGCCGGCGCCTCGACCGCGCGCGCGGGCTGCTGCTGGCCGGCGAGCCGATCGCCGCGGTCGCCGTCGAGGTCGGGTTCCACGACCAGGCCCACCTGACCCGGCACTTCCGGTCCCTGCTCGGTACGACGCCGGGTGCGTTCCGGCGCAGCGGAGGCCGAGCGGCAGGATGGGGTCGTGAGCCCGCTGATCTCCGCCGGTGACCTGATCGAGCTGACCGACCGCGGGGAGGTGACGGTCCTCGACGTCCGCTACCGGATGGGCGGTCCACCCGGAGCCGAGGAGCACGCGGTCGGCCACGTGCCCGGTGCGGCGTACGTCGACCTCGGGCGCGACCTCGCCGGTCCGCCCGGCGAGCGCGGCCGGCACCCGCTGCCCGACCCCGAGGCGTTCGGTGAGGCGATGCGGGCGGCCGGTGTGCGCCGCGACCGGACGGTGGTCGTCTACGACGACTGGAGCGGCCACGCCGCCGGCCGGGCCTGGTGGCTGCTGCGCCACCACGGCCACCCCGCCGTCCACGTGCTCGACGGCGGCTGGCCGGCCTGGAAGGCCGCCGGGGGAGCGGTGGCGACCGGCGCCGTGACGGTCGAGCCCGGTGACTTCGAGCCGCAGCCGGGGGCGATGCCGGTCGTGGACGCCGACACCCTCCAGCGCGCCGACGTCGTCGTCGACGCCCGCGCGCCCGAGCGCTTCCGAGGCGAGGTCGAGCCGGTCGACCCGGTCGCGGGCCACGTGCCCGGCGCCGTCAACGTGCCGACGAGCACCAACCTCGCCGCCGACGGACGCTTCCGCAGCCCCGACCAGCTCCGCGCGCTGTACGCCGCCGCGGGGGTCCCTGTCGACGCGGCCGCCGCCGGCGACGCCGAGGTCGCGGTCTACTGCGGCTCGGGGGTCACCGCCACCCACGACCTCATCGCGCTCGAGCTGATCGGCGTGCGTGCCGCGCTCTACCCGGGCAGCTGGTCGGAGTGGGTCGCCGACGGGAGCCGTCCGGTCGAGCGCTCGTGAGCGAGCGCGCCGAGGACGACGACCGGGCGGCCGTGGCGGCGGTCGTGAGGGCGTTCTTCGACGCCTTCACCTCGGGGCCCGAGCTCGAGGAGCGTCTGGACGCGCTGCCCGGGCTCTTCGTCCAGGGCGCGGTCGTCGTGCGCACGTGCGGAGGTGAGCCGACCGTCCACGACGTGCCCGGCTTCGTCGCGCCCCGGCGGGCCCTGCTCACATCCGGCGACGTGACGGGGTTCCGCGAGTGGGAGGTGGACGGTCGCACCGAGCTGCTCGGCGACGTCGCCCACCACGTGTGCACCTACGCGAAGCGGTGGTCGCAGGACGGCGTCGAGCACACCGGCCGGGGCGCGAAGTCGTTGCAGCTGGTGCGCACCGGCGCCGGCTGGCGGCTCAGCGCCGTGGCGTGGGACGACGAGCGCGCGGGGTGGTCCTCGCCCGAGGGCTGGCCTACCAGTGCACGCCCTTGAACACCCGGGCGAGCATGATCTGCTCGCTCTCGCGCGCGCTGCGGGTGCCGTCGGGCGCCGCGCCCTTGGCGGCCGCCGAGTCGGGGAAGACGTGGTAGGCCATGTTGAGCACTCGGAAGGCCAGCTTGGGGGCCACGGTGTGGGCCACGGCGCCGGCGTTGCCGAGCAGGGTGTTGATCTCGTGGGGCCGCTCGACCATCGCCCGGACGACCAGGTCGGCCGCCTGCGCCGGTGAGATCGTGGGGAACTTGTCGTAGAGGCGCGTCGGCGCGATCATCGGCGTCCGCACGAGCGGCATGTGGATGCCCGTGAACGTCACGCCGTCGCCGACGAGCTCGGAGGCGACGACGTTGGACCACGAGTCGAGCGCGGCTTTCGAGGCGACGTACGCCGAGAAGCGGGGCGGGTTGGTCTGCACACCGATCGAGCTGACGTTGACGACGTGGCCGCGGCGCTGGGCGCGCATCGCGGGGAGCAGTCCCATCACGAGCCGGATGGCGCCGAAGTAGTTGAGCTGCATGGTGCGCTCGAAGTCGTGGAACCGGTCGTGGCTCAGCTTGAGCGAGCGGCGGATGGAGCGACCGGCGTTGTTGACCACGACGTCGATCGAGGGCAGATCGGCGACCAGCTGCTCGCAGAGAGCGTCGATCGCGTCGAGGTCGGAGAGGTCGCAGGCGTAGACGTGCGCGGTGCCGCCCCGGCGTTCGATCGCCGCACGGGTCGCCTCGAGCTTGTCCTTGCCGCGCGCGACCAGCACGGGGATGCCGCCGCACTGCGCCACCTTGAGCGCGGTGACCTGGCCGATGCCCGACGAGGCTCCCGTGATGACGACGTGCTTGCCCGCGAGAGCGGCGCGGTTGCGGGGGTCGCGACCGGTCGACTCGTCGAGCTCGTCCTCCCAGAACGACCACAGCGTGCGCGCGGTCGCGCCGAGGTCGGGCACCGAGATGCCCGAGCCGGCCAGGGCCCGCTCGGTCGCACGCGCGTCGAAGACCGGCCGGAAGGAGAGGTGGCCGAGCACCTCCGC
Source organism: Nocardioides flavescens (assembly GCF_009823805.1). Classification (GTDB taxonomy): domain Bacteria; phylum Actinomycetota; class Actinomycetes; order Propionibacteriales; family Nocardioidaceae; genus Nocardioides; species Nocardioides flavescens. The sequence continues at coordinate 142,116 of NZ_WUEK01000002.1, forward strand.
GGGCACGCCGAGGCGGCCCAGGGTGAGGTCGAGGGCGACCTGGGCGGGTGCGGTGCGCACCACCTTGGTCAGCGCCCAGGGCAGGGCGGCGGCGAGCCGGGTGCGGCTGCGGTCGACCGGGGTGGCGAACGTCGGTGCGCCCGCGGCACGGCAGAACTCGTTGACCATCTCGACGACGGGCTGGGGCGCCGGGTCGACGAGGTGGAAGGTCTCTCCGTCGCGGTCCGGCAGGTGCGCCAGGTGGTCCATCGCCTGGGCGACGTAGTCGACGGGCACGACGTTGGTGTCGCCGAGGTCGACGCCCACCAGCGGCAGCCACGCCGGCAGCAGGTCGCGCAGTCGCTTGATGAGCGGGAAGAAGTAGTAGGGCCCGTCGACCTTGTCCATGGCGCCGGTCTCGGAGTGCCCGACGACGATCGAGGGCCGGTAGACCCGCCACGGCACGCCCGCCTCCTCGCGCACGAGGCGCTCGGACTCGTACTTCGTGCGGTGGTACGGCGACGGCAGGGCCTGGCCCTCGGCGAACATCGTCTCGTCGAAGGTGCCGGCGTGGTCGCCCGCGACCGCCACCGACGAGACCTGGTGGAAGCAGCCGACCTCGAGGGCCTCGGCGAGCTCGAGGGCGTGGCGGGTGCCGCCGACGTTGAGCGCCTCGTTGGTGTCGTCGTCGGCGGTCATGTCGTAGATCGCCGCGAGGTGGAAGAAGTGCTCCACGGTGCCGCGCTGCTCCTCGATCCACGCGCCGTCGACCCCGAGCCGCCCGGTGCCGAGGTCACCGACGACCGGCACGACCCGCTCGACGCCCCACGCCTCGACCAGGGGCTGCAGGCGGTCCAGCGACTCCTCGCGGCAGAGCACGAAGACCGTGCCCTCGCGCCGTCGTACGAGCTCGTCGACCAAGTGGCGACCGATGAACCCTGTGGCCCCCGTCACGAAGTACGCCATGACCGGAGGTTACCGGCAGGTCACCTCGCTGGACAGGGCATCGCGGCCGGGGTCTCGCGGGTCAGTCGCCGGGGCCGCCGAACATGATCTCGTCCCAGCTCGGGACGGAGGCGCGGCCGCGGTTCTTCTTCACCGGACGACGGGCGGGCGGCTCGGCGTGGGCCGGGTCCGGCTCCGGGGCGGGCTCGGGGTCCGGGTCGCTCGCCGCGGCGTCGGCGGCCTGCTCGACCAGCTCCGACTCGTCGGCGCCCTGCTGGTCGTCGAGGAAGGCCTCGACCGGGGAGTCGGAGCTGACCGGGGTGTCGACGATGCCGAGGACGTCGTCGCCCAGGCTGAGCTGGTCGGGGTCCTGGTCCTGGTCCTCGGTGCGTACGGCGGTCAGCCGGCGGGGCGCGTCGGCGGCGGCCTCCGCGGCGGCCGGAGCGGGCGCCGCGGCCACGGCGTCGCCGACGAGCCAGCGGGCGTCGTCGTTCTCGAGCACGACGAAGTTGCCGGGCTGGTCGAAGGTCAGCTCGGCGAGCCCCTCGCGGCCCTGCACGCTGTAGCGGCCGGCGAGCGCCCAGCGACCGTCCTCGCGACGCCAGGCGTCCCAGGTGACGACGTCGGGGTCGACGTTGCGCGAGTGCAGGTGCGCGGTGACCGCGTCGCCGAGGGTGCGGGCGGCCGTGGTCGTCGCCTCGCCGGCGGGGCGGCGGATCGAGGAGCGCTGGGCGCGGTCGGCGACGTGCTCGCGCTCGGCCAGCACCGGCGCTGCGAACGGCATGATCCGCTCGACGCTGGTCTGCGCCGCCTGCGCCACGGCCTCCGGGGTCTCGCCGGCCCGGATCCGGGCCTGGATGTCGCGCGGGCGCAGGGTGCTCTCCATGGTGGTCCTCACCTCGGCGGTGCTGCTGGGGGTGCTGGGGGTGCTGGTGCTGGTGGATGCGGCGGGGCCGGGCGCCGCCGGCGGGGCGACCCCGAGGGCCGCGCGCAGCCGGGCGTCGACGTCGACGACGAACTCGGCCCCGCTGGCGTCGTGCGGGTCGCCGAGTCGCAGCCGACGCCCGTCGGCGGTGAGGCCGAGGAGGGTCAGGTGGCGCCCGGCCGTCCGCGTCGGGCGCGGAGCGACCGGGTGCGGGGTGGGCAGCTCTTCGGCCGACATGCCTCGTCTCGTCCTCGCTCGGGGGTCTGTCCGACCCTACGCCAGCGGCGGGCCGCCACGCGGGAGCCACCCCGCGCGCCGCGGCCCGGAGCCGTGTGTATCACGCGTCACTCTGGCCCCACGGGGCTCGGCGGCCATGCCGCGACCTCAGCGGCCGAGGACCCGCCGGAGGTGGTCGTTGGCGAAGACCCGGTGCGGGTCGAGGCGCTCGCGCACGGCCAGGAACTCCTCGAACCGCGGGTACGCCGGGGCCAGGTCGGCGGCGGTGCGGGTGTGCACCTTGCCCCAGTGGGGCCGGCCGCCGGCCTCGCGCAGGACCGGCTCGAGCAGTGCGAAGTAGGCGCGGTGGTCGGCGTCGCGATGGGTGTGGAAGGCGAGGTAGAGCGAGTCGCGGCCGCTGCCCGTCGAGAGCGCGACGTCGTCGGCGGGCGCGGTGCGCACCTCGACGGGGAAGCTGATGCGCAGGTCGGAGGCGTCGATGGCGCGCCGGCAGGCGCGCAGCACGTCGAGGCCGACCTCGCGCGGGACGGCGTACTCCATCTCGCGGAAGACGACGGTGCGCTCGGCGGTGAGGACCCGGTGGGCGACGTCGCTGTAGCGCCGGGTGCTGAGCAGCCCCGCGGCGAGACGGTTGACCCGGGGGATCGCGGCCGGCACGCGGTTGAGGCCGCTGGTGACGAGACCGAAGACGGTGTTCTGCAGCAGGTGGTCGTCGAGCAGCAGCTGGTGCCGGCTCAGCGGACGGGCCTGGGAGAGCTCGGTGCCGCGGCGGGTGTTCTGCTTCAGCTGCACCGTGTCGGTGTGGGGGAACCAGTAGAGGTCGAGGTGGTCGACGGCGGACGCCACCTCGTCGAAGCGCTCGAGGGCGTCGTCCCAGCGCGCGGCCTCCTCGACGGCCTCCAGCACGAAGAGCGGCTCGACCCGGAACGTCAGCGTCGTCAGGATGCCCAGCGCCCCGAGCCCCACCCGCGCGACCGCGAACACGTCGGGGTGCTCCTCGGCGCTGGCGTGCAGCAGCTCACCCGTGCCGGTGACGAGCTCGAGGCCGACGAGCTGGGCGGCCAGCCCGGCCGCCCGGCCGCCGCTGCCGTGGGTGCCGGTCGAGACCGCTCCGGCCAGCGTCTGCTCGGCGATGTCGCCCATGTTGTGCAGCGACAGCCCCTCCCGCTCCAGGGCGAGGTTGAGGTCGGCCAGCCGGGTGCCGGCGTGGGCCGTCACGGTCATCGCCTCACGGTCGATCCCGACGACGCCGGTGAGGCCGCCCGGGCGCAGCAGCGTCGCCTCCGGGGCGGCGATCGCGGTGAAGCTGTGACCGGTGCCGACCATCTTGACGGTGCTGCGCCGCTCCACCGCCCGGCTCACCTCGACGACGACGTCCTCGACGGAGACGGGCGTGGACTCTCGCGCCGGGGCCGCCGACTCCAGCCCCGACCAGTTGCGCCACACGCTCATGCGACCACCTCCTGGCTCGACGGCACGACGTCGCGGGGACCAGCCTGGCCCGGCTGGCGGGGGATGGCCAGGGCCGCGGCCGCGGCGAGCAGTCCCGCGCCCAGGCTGACGAGGTACGCCGGTGACGCGCCCGCGGCGTCGACCACGGCACCGCTGAGCGCCGCGCCGGGCGCGATGCCGACGACGACGCCGGTCTGGATCCAGGCCATGCCCTCGGTCAGGCGCGAGGCGGGCACGACCTGCTGCACGAGGCTGGTCGCGGCGATCATGGTCGGCGCGATCGCGACCCCGCCGACGAGCAGCAGCACGCCCATGAGCGGGATGGAGCCGACGAGGAAGAGCGGCGCCATGGCGACCGCCATGCCGAACGCGCCGATCCGCAGCCGGTACGACGGCCCCCGCTGCCAGGCGATCGCGCCGGTCACGAGCCCGGCGAGCAGGCTGCCCAGCGCCCAGACCGCGAGCAGCGCGCCCGACCAGCCCTTGTGGCCCTGCTCGTCGGCGAAGGCGACCGTGGTGACCTCGGCGGCGCCGAAGAGCACGCCGAGACCCGCGGTGACGCCCACCACCGGCACGACGGTGCGCCACGGCATCGGCGCCCGGACCCCGCTGTCGTCGTGGTGGGGCACGACCGGCGGCTCGGTGCGTCGCTGCGCGGCGAAGGCGAGGCTGCCCACCGCGCCCGCCGCGCCCGCCGCGGCCAGCCCGAGCACCGGGTCGACGAGCGTCGCGAGGACGGTCACCAGGATCGGGCCGGTCATGAAGACCATCTCGTCGACGACCGCCTCGAGGGCGTAGGCCGTCTGCAGCCTCGGACCGGACTCGCCGACCGGTTGCCCGGAGCCTCCGAGGGCGTGCGCCCAGCGGGCCCGCACGCACGATCCGACCGGCGGCAGCGTCGCGCCGGCCAGCGCCGCGGCGACGTAGGTCACCGGCCGCGCCCAGTCCTCGGCGACCGAGACGATCAGCAGCGCCACCGTGACGCCGAAGGCGACCCCGAGCGCGGCCAGCACGCGGCCCTGACCGAGCCGGTCGACCAAGCGCCCGAGCACCACCGCGAGCACGGCGTTGGCGACGGTGTAGGCGCCGGCGACGGAGCCGGCGACCCCGTAGGAGCCGGTGCCTGCCTCGACCAGCAGCACGATGCCGAGCGAGGCCATCGAGATCGGGAGGCGACCGACCAGACCGGTCGCGCTGAAGAGCGCGGCGCCGGGGGCGGCGAGGACGGTGCGGTAGGAGGACAGGACGGCCATGGCCCGGCCAATCTAAGACCCGGTGCGACGCTCACCCAATCGTTTGCGGGCTGGGGAAACGCTGGTCGATGGGGGTGGATGTCAGCGTCGTCCCGGTGCGTGCACGAGTGGTGCCGACGAGGGAGCCGTGCCGGAGGCACGGCGACCGAGGAGAAGCCGCTCGGGTGCGTGCTGGGGCGGGGCTGACGCCGCCCTGCCACTGACCAGCGCTTCCCTAGGTCCGATCTCTACGCTCGGAGGTGTGGACAGCCCCCTGGAGAGCACCGGTCAGAGCCCCGACGTGACGCCGTACGACGCGCTGCTGCTCGTCTCCTTCGGGGGACCCGAGAAGCAGGAGGACGTCGTGCCGTTCCTGGAGAACGTCACGGCCGGTCGGGGCATCCCGCGCGAGCGACTGGAAGAGGTCGGCGAGCACTACCGGCTCTTCGGCGGCCGCTCGCCGATCAACGACCTCAACCGCGACCTGCTGGCCGCGATCCGCGAGGAGCTGTCGCGCGCCGGTCTGGACCTGCCGGTCTACTGGGGCAACCGCAACTGGGACCCCTACCTGCGCGACGCGGTCGAGCATATGAGCGCGGACGGCGTGCGCCGCGCGGCCTGCTTCGTGACCAGCGCCTACTCGTCGTGGTCGAGCTGCCGGCAGTACCGCGAGAACCTCTACGACGCCGTCGACGGGGTCGAGGGCGCGCCCGCGCTCGACAAGCTGCGCCACTACTTCAACCACCCGGCCTTCGTCGCGGCGAACACCGACGCCGTGATCGCCTCGCTCGAGGCCCTGCCGGAGGACGCCCGCGCCGGCGCCCACCTGGTGTTCGTCACCCACTCGATCCCCGAGTCGATGAACGCCCAGAGCGGCCCGCCGCAGACCGAGGGCAACTACGTCGCCCAGCACCTCGACCTCGCCGCCGAGATCACCCACCGGGTCACCGAGGCCACCGGGGTCGAGCACCCCCACGCGCTCGTCTACTGCTCGCGCTCCGGTCCGCCCCAGGTGCCGTGGCTCGAGCCCGACGTCAACGAGCACCTCGAGTCGCTGGCCAAGTCGGGGGCGACCGGCGTCGTCATCGCCCCGATCGGCTTCGTCTCCGACCACATGGAGGTCGTCTACGACCTCGACACCGAGGCGCTCGAGACCGCGCGCGAGCTGGAGCTGCCGGCGCAGCGCGCCGCCACCGCCGGCACCGACCCGCGGTTCGCGGCGATGGTGGTCGAGCTGCTCCTCGAGCGCGCTGCCGTCGAGCGGGGCGTCCCCGTCGACCGGCCGTCCTGCGGGTCGATCGGCGCGATGTGGGACCGCTGCCCCGTCGACTGCTGCAAGAACCCCCGCAGCGACCACCCGACGCTGTGCGAGGCCCCCGCGTGAGCGCACCTGTCGAGCCCGCTGAGCCCGCCGAGCTGCTCGACCTGGCGGTCGAGGTCGCCCGCGAGGCGGCCGAGCTCGTGCGCGAGGCCCGCGCCCGCGGGGTGAGCGTGGCGGCGACCAAGTCCAGCGAGGTCGACGTCGTCACCGAGGCCGACCGGGCCTCCGAGCGCCTGATCCGCGAGCGGCTGGTCGCCGCCCGCCCCGACGACGCGATCCTGGGGGAGGAGGGCGACGACCGCGCCGGCACCTCGGGCGTGCGCTGGGTCGTCGACCCCATCGACGGCACGGTCAACTTCGTCTACGGCGTGCCGGCGTACGCCGTCTCGATCGCGGCCGAGCGCGACGGCGAGGTCGTCGCGGGCGTGGTGCTCAACGTCGCCACCGGCACGACGTACACCGCGACCCTCGACGGACCGGCGCTGCGCGACGGTGAGCCGATCTCCGTGCGTGACGACGCGCCGCTCTCGCAGCGCCTGGTGGCGACGGGCTTCAACTACGACGCGGGGCTGCGCGAACGTCAGGCCCAGGCCCTGGTGCGGCTGCTGCCGCGGGTGCGTGACATCCGTCGCATCGGCGCCTGCTCCCTCGACCTGTGCGGCGTGGCCGAGGGCACGGTCGACGGCTACGTCGAGGAGGGCATCAACCTCTGGGACCACGCCGCCGGCGGCCTCGTCGCGGAGCGGGCCGGAGCCCGCGTCGAGGTCGGCACCGGGGTGCTCGGACGGCGCATGGTCATCGCGGCACCATCGGGTGGTTTCGACGTGCTGAGGCGTGCTCTGGTGGACGCCGGGTACTGCGACTGACACGCTCCCCGACGCCTGCGCGGACGGGGAACAAGACGCCGTCACCGGACGTTCACCAGCCGCCTCGACTGCCGGTGTGTCCGTTCCCGGTGTGATGGTGCACAATCCTCCCCTGCCGGACGCCTCACGCGTCCGGGGTCGGGGGACTGCTGACGTGAACGGCCGAAGGGAGTGAACTGACATGGCGACTGACTACGACGCCCCGCGCAAGAGCGAAGAAGACCAGTCCGAGGAGAGCATCGAAGAGCTCAAGGCTCGACGTCACGACAAGAACTCCGGGAAGGTCGACGAGGACGAGACGGAAGCCGCCGAGTCCTTCGAGCTCCCCGGTGCGGACCTGTCCAACGAAGAGCTCGCGATCGAGGTGAAGCCCAAGCAGGAGGACGAGTTCACCTGCATGAGCTGCTTCCTCGTGCACCACCGCAGCCAGCTGGCCGACTCGAAGAAGATGATCTGCTTCGACTGCGCCTGAGCGCTGGGCGGCCCGATCGGACGGCCGCTGACGTGACGAGAGCCCGGCCCCCGCGTGGGGGCCGGGCTCTCGTGCTGTCCGGTGCGGTGGTCGGGGCGACTCAGCGGGTGTCGCCCTTGCGCAGTCCGGGCGGGTTGTGACCGGTCGAGCGGGCGTAGTAGTCGGCCGCCCGGCGCTGGGCGAGCATCCGCGCCAGGGCGATGAAGGCGCCCGTGACGCTCGCCCAGACGATCGCCTCGCCGAGGCTGGTGTCGGGGTCGGCGGGGTTCTCCGGCGGGTTCTTGCCAGACGCGGCCTTCCACGAGGTGTCGAGGACCTTGCGTGCGACGCTCGCGGCACCGACGCCGGCGACGAGCGACATCACGGTCCAGATCTTGGAGCTGTCCGAAGCCATGCGTGGACAGTACCCAGCGTCGGGCCCGCTGGTCAGGAGCCGGTCAGGAGCTGGTCAGGACGTGTGCGGGGCGGTGCTGGCGAGGGCGCGGACGGCCTCGGCGAGCTCCTCGGGGTGGCGCGAGCTGAGCAGCCAGTACGGCGCCGGGTCGGCCGGGTCGGTGATCTCGACGCGCACCGAGCGCTTGAGGTAGGGGCGCAGCAGGAGGAAGGCGCGCGCGTCGGCGTCCGGTCCGGCGGTGCGGCGCGTCTGCTCGGCGTCGAGCGGGGTCACCGTGCCGAGGTGCTCGGCCTCGATGCGGGCGCGGCCGGCGTGCAACCAGCCGTCGCGCACGACCAGCCGGGCGCCGCCGTAGGTGAGGAAGAGCGCCGCCACGCCGGTCATCGCGACCGCCGCGATCGACCACGCCACCGGACCGGGCAGGGCGACTACGAGGGCCAGCCAGAGGCTCGCGACGAGCATCGTGCCCTGGGCCCACCACCGCAGGGGCACACCGAGCCGCTCCGCGTAGGCGGGGGCGTCGGGTGCGGTGCTCACGGCCCCGATCCTCCCATCCCGCTGTCGGCGCGGCTGTCTAGGGTCAGGCGCGTGACGTCCTCCAGCGAGCCCTCCGCGGGCGCGGCGCCGACCGTGCGCGTCGAGGTGGTCCGCCTCGACCCCGAGCTGCCCCTGCCGGCGTACGCCCACCCCGGCGACGCCGGTGCCGACCTCTTGACCGCCGTCGACGTGACGCTGCGGCCGGGGGAGCGGGCGCTGGTGCCGACGGGGATCGCGCTGGCGGTGCCGTTCGGCCACGTCGCGCTGGTCCACCCCCGCTCGGGGCTCGCGGCGCGCCACGGGCTGTCCATCGTCAACACCCCCGGCACCGTCGACGCGGGCTACCGCGGCGAGGTGAAGGTGCTGCTGGTCAACCTCGACCCGGTCGAGCCGGTCGAGCTGCGCCGGGGCGACCGGATCGCCCAGCTGGTGGTCCAGCGGGTGGAACTCGCGGACTTCGCCGAGGTGGAGTCCCTGCCCACGAGCGCCCGGGGCGCCGGGGGCTACGGTTCTACCGGTGGCTTCGCGGCCGCTCAGCAGACTGCACAGACCACAGATCCAGGGAAGGCCAGCACGTGAGGTTCCGTCGCAAGGGCAACGACGCCAGCGCCGAAGGGGGCGCCGACCAGGGCGCCGACCAGGGGCGCGACCACGCGGCCGAGGTCGCGGAGGCCGCCGCCCGGGCGCTGGCCGACGGTCCGCTCGACGCCGACGACATCCCGCACGACCACGTCGAGCGCGTCGACCTCGGCTCCCTGCTCATCGCCCCCGAGCAGGGTCGCGAGCTCCGGCTGCAGGTCGACGAGGCCAGCGGCACCGTGCAGGCCGTGATCATCGCCGGGGCCGAGGGCGCCGTCGAGCTCCGCGCCTTCGCGGCGCCCCGCGGTGGCGACCTGTGGGCCGAGGCCCGACCCCAGATCGCCGCGGAGGTCGCCCAGAGCGGCGGCACCGCCACCGAGCGCCAGGGCCCCTGGGGCACCGAGCTCGTGTGCCGGGTCGGCCAGCGCGGGGGACAGCAGCAGCTCACCCGCATCATCGGCATCAACGGCCCCCGCTGGATGCTGCGTGCCTCCCTGCTGGGCAAGCCCGCGGTCGACCCCGACGCGGCCACGGAGTGGGAGGACAGCATCCGCCGGGTGGCCGTCCAGCGCGGCAGCCACGCCCTGCCCGTCGGCGAGCCGCTGCCCGTGACCATGCCCCCGCAGGCGCGCCGCGTCGAGCCGCCGACCGGCGGCTGACGGCCCTCGACCGACGGAGACCGCACCGTGACGAAGAGCCGACTGCGCCAGACGATCAGCCGCTGGGCCAACCCCTCCGACCAGGAGGCGCTACAGCTGCGCCAGGAGTACGCCGTCACGGAGAAGTCGGGAGCGGTCTGCATCGCTGACGCGCCCGACCGCGACCGGGTGCGGCTGCGCGGGGCGCTCAGCACCGTCACGCTGCGCCCGCGGGCCGGCGTACCCGTGCTGGAGGCGGAGCTCTACGACGGCACCGGTGAGATCACCATCGTCTGGCTCGGGCGTCGTCGCATCGCCGGCATCGACCCCGGCCGCTCGATCTCGGTCGAGGGCCGCATCGGCGAGCACGACGGCGTCCGCATCATGTACAACCCGCGCTACGAGCTGATGCCGTGAGCGAGACGCCCGGTGTCCCCGCGACCGCCCAGCCCTCGGAGACGACCGTCGAGGCGGTGGTGCGCGCCCAGCTCGCCAAGGCCCTCGGTGGACGCCGGGGCATGGTCGAGGCCGCCGTGCCGACGATCGTCTTCACGCTGCTCTGGCTGACCACCCGCGAGCTGCGGCTCGCGCTGATCGTGAGCGTGGCCGCCGCAGTGGTGCTGCTCGTGGTGCGCCTGGTCCAGCGCACGACGGTGCAGTTCGTCGTCAACGCGCTCGTCGGCATCGGGATCGGCTGGCTCTTCGTCACCATCGCGGCCAGCCGCGGGGGAGACGCCGACGACCAGGCGCTCGCCTACTTCCTGCCCGGCATCATCTACAACGGCGGGTACGCCGTGCTGATGGCGCTGACCTGCATCGTGGGGTGGCCGCTCGTCGGCTTCATGGTCGGCAGCGTGACCGGCGACCCGACCGCCTGGCACGCCGACGAGCAGGTCGTGCGGCTGTGCGCCAAGCTCACCTGGCTGCTGACGCTGCCCTGCCTGGTGCGGGTGCTCGTGCAGGGCCCGATCTGGCTCGCCGCCAACTCCGGCTCGCTCGACGTCGACACCGCCGTGGCCGCCCTCGGCATCCTCAAGATCGCCTTCGGCTGGCCGCTCCAGCTCGCCGCCCTCGCCGGCATGCTCTGGGTGCTCGGCCGCAACAAGACCCCGGTCCAGCAGCCCGCCTGAGGGTCATTCGACGCAGGTGGTTTCGAGACGGGCCTGGCGGCCCTCCTCAACCAGCGGTGATCGAGCCCGGTGGTTGAGGAGGCCGGCTACGGCCGTCTGGAACCACTCCAGGTGAGCACTCAGGTGTGCGAGCCAGGGGCGAGGAGTCGCTCGAGCTCGTCCTCGCGGTCCTCGGGGAGCACGAACAGCAGCTCGTCGCCCGACTCGATCGGCTGCTCGGCGTCGGGCACGTAGACCTGCCCGTCGCGCAGGATCGAGACCAGGGCGCAGTTGTCGGGGAAGGGGATGAGCCCGGTCGGCTTCCCGACGTACGGCGAGTCGGCGGGCAGCGTCATCTCGACGAGGTTGGCGTTGCCGCGGCGGAAGGTGAAGAGCCGGACGAGGTCGCCGACGGTGACGGCCTCCTCGACGAGCGCCGACATGATGCGCGGGGTCGAGACGTTGACGTCGACGCCCCAGGCCTCGGAGAACAGCCACTCGTTGTTGGGGTGGTTGACCCGGCCCACGGTGCGCGGCACGCCGAACTCGGTCTTGGCCAGCAGTGAGGTGACGAGGTTGACCTTGTCGTCGCCGGTGGCGGCGATGACGACGTCGCAGCGGTCGAGGCGGGCCTCCTCGAGCGAGGACAGCTCGCACGAGTCGGCCAGCAGCCACTCGGCGTCCGGCACCCGCTCCGGCTTGATGGAGCGGGAGTTCTTGTCGATGAGCAGGACCTCGTGGCCGTTCTGGATCAGCTCGCGGGCGATGGAGCGCCCGACGGCGCCCGCCCCGGCGATGGCGACGCGCATCAGCTCTCCTCCGGTCCGTCGGCGATGACCTGGAACACGTGGGCGGCGTGCTCCTCGCGCATCGCGAGGTGCAGCAGGTCGCCCTCCTGGATCACGGTCTCCCGGTTGGGGAGCATCCCCTCGCCGAGCCGGTCGATCCAGGCGATGCGGCTGCGGGTCTGCTCCTGGAACAGGACCGTGCGCTGGCCGACCCACTGCTCGGGGATCGGCACCTGGTCGACGCGGACCGTGCCGGAGGGGTCGCGGAAGTCGGGCTCCGCGCCGGCCGGGAGGATCCGGCGCAGCACCTGGTCGGCGGTCCACTTCACGGTCGCGACCGTGGTGATCCCGAGGCGCTGGTAGACCTCCGCGCGCCCGGGGTCGTAGATGCGGGCGACGACCTGCTGGATGCCGAAGGTCTCGCGCGCGACGCGCGCGGCGATGATGTTGGAGTTGTCGCCGCTCGAGACGGCCGCGAAGGCGTCGGCGCGACGGATGCCGGCCTTCTCCAGCACGGCCTGGTCGAAGCCGTAGCCGGTCACCTTGTCGCCGTTGAAGCCGGGGCCGAGACGGCGGAACGCGTCTGGCTCGCTGTCGATCACCGACACCGTGTGGTTGCGGTCCTCGAGGCTGCGCGCGAGCGTCGAGCCGACCCGGCCGCACCCCATGATCACCACGTGCACGAGGTGACGGTATCCGTTGCGCAGGGGTCCGCGCTCGGTGGTGCGTGCGGGGGTGCGCTCGACGGGTCTCGTCGCTGTGTGCATACGCATCGCTGTGTGCATCTGCAGAGCCACCTGCCCGTACGCTTGCCGCTCGTGAGTGTGGGCGACGTCTCCAAGCGGATCCTGCTGGGGCGCAAGCTGCGCAGCTCCCAGCTCGGCGAGACGCTGCTGCCCAAGCGGATCGCCTTGCCGGTGTTCGCCTCAGACGCGCTCTCCTCGGTCGCCTACGCGCCCGACGAGATCTTCATCATGCTGTCGTTGGCCGGGGCCTCGGCCTACGTCTGGTCGTGGAAGATCGCGATCGCCGTCGCGCTGGTCATGGCCGCGGTGATCGCGTCGTACCGCCAGACCGTCCACGCCTACCCCAGCGGCGGCGGCGACTACGAGGTCGCCACCGTCAACCTCGGCAAGACCGCCGGCACCACCGTGGCCAGCGCGCTGCTCGTCGACTACGTCCTCACCGTGGCCGTCTCGATCTCCTCCGGCGCGCAGTACGCCGCGGGCGCGATCCCTGCGCTCAACGGCCACGAGGCGACGTTCGCGACCGTGCTCGTGCTGCTGCTGATGGCCGTCAACCTGCGCGGCATCCGCGAGTCGGGGAGCGTCTTCGCGATCCCGACCTACGCCTTCATGGTGGCGATCCTGGGGATGTGCGGCTACGGCCTGCTCCGCCTGGCGGCGGGCGACCTGCCGCGGGTCGAGAGCGCCGACCTCGAGATCCTGCCCGACCCGGGTGTGGGCTCCGAGCAGTCGCTGACGACGTTCGCGCTGCTGTTCCTGCTGGCCCGCGCGTTCTCCTCCGGGTGTGCGGCGCTGACCGGGGTCGAGGCCATCTCCAACGGCGTGCCGGCGTTCCGCAAGCCGAAGAGCCGCAACGCCGCGACCACGCTGCTGCTGCTCGGCCTGATCGCCGTCTCGATGATGGTCAGCGTCACCGTGCTGGCCAAGGAGATGGGGCTGCGCTTCGTCGACCCGCGCGACTTCGACCGGCTGCGCCTCGACGGCCAGCCGCTGCCCGAGGGCTACGAGCAGCACCCGGTGATCTCCCAGATCGCCGAGGCGGTCTTCAACGACTTCTCGCCCGGCTTCTACTTCGTCATCACCGTCACCGGCGTGATCCTGGTGCTCGCCGCCAACACGGCGTTCAACGGCTTCCCGGTGCTCGGCTCGATCCTCGCCAAGGACGGCTTCGCGCCGCGAGCACTCGGCTCGCGCGGCGACCGGCTGGCCTACAGCAACGGCATCGTGTTCCTCGCCGTGATGGCGATCGTGCTCATCGTCATCTTCGACGCCGAGCCGACCCGGCTGATCCAGCTCTACATCGTCGGCGTCTTCGTGTCGTTCAACCTCAGCCAGCTCGGGATGATCCGCCACTGGACCCGGCTGCTGCGCACCGAGAAGGACCCGGCCGCGCGGCGCCGGATGTTCCGCTCGCGGGTCATCAACACCGTCGGGCTGTCGTTCACCGCCGTCGTGCTGGTGATCGTGCTGATCACCAAGTTCCTCGCCGGCGCCTGGATCACGATCCTGGCGATGGTCTTCTTCTTCGCGCTGATGCGCGGCATCCGGCGCCACTACGACAACGTCGCCGAGGAGCTCGCCGCTGAGGACGAGGACCGCGTGATGCCGACCCGCGTCCACGCCATCGTGCTGGTCTCCAAGATCCACAAGCCCACGCTGCGCGCGCTCGCCTTCGCCAAGGCGACCCGGCCCAACGTCCTGGAGGCGGTGACCGTCTCCAGCGGGCCCGAGGACACCTCGCGGCTGCTCGACGAGTGGGACCGCCGCGGCCTCGACGTACCGCTCAAGGTGCTCTTCTCGCCCTACCGCGAGCTGCTGCGCCCGATCGTGGAGTACGCCGCGGAGATCCGCCGCGCCAACCCCCGCGGCGTCGTCGCGGTCTACATCCCGGAGTACGTCGTCGGCCGCTGGTGGGAGCAGCTGCTCCACAACCAGACCGCGCTGCGCCTGAAGGGGAAGCTGCTCTTCACCCCGGGCGTCATGGTGATCTCGGTGCCCTACCAGCTGCGCTCCTCCGAGATCGCCCGCGAGCGCGAGCTGCGCGAGGACTTCCGGCCGCGGCCCGGTGACCTGCGCCGCGGCGACGTGCGCAAGCGCGCGAAGCGGTGAGCCGCCGGGCCGGGCGCCGTCCGAGCCGGCCGCGGGCCGCGCGGGGCGCCTCGCACGTGGGGGAGCGCCACGACGTCGTCGTGGGCCCGGTCGCCCACGGCGGGCACTGCGTGGCGCGCCTCGAGCCGGGCCCGGGCGACGAGCGCGGCCGGGTGGTCTTCGTGCGCCACGCGCTGCCCGGCGAGCGGGTGACGGTGCGCATCACCGAGGGCACCGACGGTGACCGGTTCTGGCGCGGCGACGCGGTCGTCGTGCACGAGCCGTCGCCGCACCGGGTCGCCGCTCCCTGCCCCTACGCCGGCCCGGGGCTGTGCGGCGGCTGCGACCTGCAGCACGTGGAGCTCGCGCACCAGCGCGAGCTCAAGGCCGAGGTGGTGCGTGAGCAGCTGCGCCGTCTCGCGGGCCTCGACGTGGACGTCGAGGTCGAGGCGGTGCCGGGCGACGTCGACGGAGTGCGCTGGCGCACCCGGCAGCGCTACGTCCCCTTGCCCGGCGGTCGCCGCGGGATGCGCCAGCACCGCTCCCACGACGTCGTCGAGGTCGACGAGTGCCTGCTGGAGGGGCCGGCGTCCGACCACGTCGTGCGCGGCGTCGAGCTCTCGGTCGCCGCCGACGGGTTCTGGCAGGTGCACCCCGGTGCGCCCGAGATCCTGCTCGACACCGTGCTGTCGTGGCTCGAGCCGGCCGAGGGGGAGTCCGCGCTCGACCTGTACGCCGGTGTCGGGCTCTTCGCCCGCTTCCTGGCCGACGCCGTCGGCTCCACGGGCTCGGTGACGCTCGTCGAGGGCTCGGAGTCGGCCTGCCAGCAGGCAGCGCTCAACGTGCCTGATGCGACCGTGCACGCCGGCGACGTCGGCGAGGTGCTCGCGGGCCTGCCCGCCGACCCGGTCGACCTCGTCGTGCTCGACCCGCCTCGCGAGGGCGCACGTCGCGCCGTGGTCGAGGCCGTCGCAGCGCGCCGGCCCCGCGCCGCGGCGTACGTCGCCTGCGACCCGGCGGCGCTGGCCCGCGACCTCGCGATCTTCGCCGAGCACGGCTACCGGCTCGAACGGCTGCGCGCTCTCGACCTCTTCCCGATGACCCACCACGTGGAGTGCGTGGCGCTCGTCGTGCCCGACGCCGGGTCGTAGGGATCGAGGATGCGTC
Organism: Nocardioides flavescens; assembly: GCF_009823805.1. Classification (GTDB taxonomy): domain Bacteria; phylum Actinomycetota; class Actinomycetes; order Propionibacteriales; family Nocardioidaceae; genus Nocardioides; species Nocardioides flavescens. The sequence goes on from NZ_WUEK01000002.1 coordinate 157,591, forward strand.
TCGTCTCGGCGGTCCTCGGCTTCGCGCTGCGCAAGGCCGGTCTGTTCGTCGCACTGGTCGTCACGTCGTTCCTGGTGCTCCTGCTGGTCTCCGCGCTGGTCCCGACGCTGCGGGAGGCCGAGGCGCAGCGCGACCGGCTGGTGCAGGCCACGCAGGAGCGGGAGGGGCTGGAGCGCGACCTCGAGGCGCTGCAGGACAGCTACGACGCTGCCCAGAGCGAGGCGGTCACGTCGTTGGGCGACACGGTTGGCGCAGAGGTCGAGGGAACGCGTGACGACCTCGAGGACCAGGAGGCGGAGGTTGCCGACCGGCGCGAGGAGCGCGACGAGGCCTGCGGGACGATCGAGAGCCTGGTAGGGCAGATCCCCTACGTCACGACCCCGTGCGAGGCCAAGCAAGCGGCGTACGACGCAGCCGTCGAGGCCCAGCGGACCGTGAAGGCGGGCCTCGAGCGGGCCGAGGCCGATCTCGAGGTGCTCCGCGACCCGACGTTGAGCGACGCCGAGAAGCTGGACCGGCTCGGCGACGACGCGGGCCGCCCCGACCTGGCGCGTCAGATCGCGAGCACTCAGGCGCAGCTGGAGCGGGCCACCGCGGAGCAGACGAGCGCCCAGGAGGCCCAGGACTCGTGGGCCGGTCGCGTCGTCGACCTGTGGGACCGGTCGTGGCGCTGGCTGGCGCTGGTCGCCCTGCTCGTGATCGTGATGCCCGCCGCGCTGCGCACCCTGAGCTACTTCGTGCTGATGCCGCTGGTGAGCCGCGCCCAGCGGCCCCTCGAGCTGGCGGGTGACGACGACGCCGCGACCGCCCCGACCGCCTCCCTGTCGACGGCCCCGGCCGAGCGCACCCTCGCCGTGCACCTCGTTGAGGGTGAGGTGCTGTCGGCGCGCTCCGAGCACGTGCGGCCCGTGCAGGGCAGCGTCCGGAGCCGTCTGCTCTACGACTGGTCCTCGCCCTTCATCAGCTTCGCGGCCGGCCTCTACGGCCTGAGCCGCGTCACGGGCGACGCCGAGGGGACGCTCGCGACCCTGGCGACGCCGGACGACCCCGACTCCTACCTCATGCGCATCGACTTCACCGACCATCCGGGCGTGGTCGTCCACCCCCGCCACGTCGTGGGCGTCATCGGCGCCCCGACGCTGCGCACCCGGTGGCGGTGGGGGATCACCCCGCTCGCCCGCTGGCAGGTCCGCTACATCATGTTCGCCGGCACCGGCAGCCTGGTCGTCCAGGGCACCGGCGACGTGCGGGCCGAGCAGCCGGCGGGCCGGTCGACGCGCATGGACCAGAACCTCGTCATGGGCTTCGACTCCCGCCTGCACGTCGGCGTACGCCGAACGGAGGCGTTCGTGCCCTACCTGTGGGGCCGGACCGCGCTGGTCACCGACGAGTTCACCGGCGCCCACCCGTTCCTGTGGCAGAAGTCCACCACCGCGGGGTCCGCCAACCCCGTCACGCGGACCTTCAACGCTTTCTTCTCCGTGATCGGCAAGGTGCTGGGCTTCTGACCCGGCGGGCCTGACAGGGTGTGGTCATGCAGATCCTGGCCACCTCGGGCGGCTTCCACCCCACCGACACCGGACCGTTCCAGTGGCGTCGGGGACCACTCATCGAGCACGCGATCTCGCTCGCCGGCGATCCGGCGCAGCCGCGGTTCTGCTACCTCGGCACCGCGTCGGGCGACTCGCCCAACGGCACGGCCGGCTTCCACCGCGCCTTCGCAGGCTCGGACGTGCGGGCCTCCACCCTCGAGCTCTTCACGATGCCCAACGTCGCCGACGTGCGTGCCCACCTGCTCGCCCAGGACGTCATCTGGGTCGGCGGCGGCTCGGTCGCCAACCTCCTCGCCGTGTGGCGCGTCCACGGCCTCGACGAGATCCTGCGCGAGTGCTGGGAGGCCGGTGTGGTGCTCGGCGGGGTCTCCGCCGGCTCGATCTGCTGGTACGCCGGCGGCCCCACCGACAGCTGGGGGCTCGACCTGCGGGTCTCACCGCCGGGACTCGGGCTGCTGCCCTACGGCAACGGCGTGCACTACGACAGCGAGGAGCAGCGCCGCCCGCTCCTGCACTCCCTCGTCGCCGACGGCACCCTGCCGACCTCCCACGCCACCGACGACGGCGTCGGCCTCGTCTACCGCGGCACCGAGCTCGTCGAGGCCGTCTCCGACCGGCCCGGCGCCGCGGCGTACGTCGTCGAGCGCACCGCCGACGGCACCGTCACCGAGACGCGTCTCGAGCCCCGGCGCCTCGACCTGGCCTGACCGGCGACACGGGTCACATTCCCTCTCGACGTCGTGTATCTTGACATCAAGAGACTTTCGACCGGGTACCGCGATGCGCGGACCGGACGGCAGGATGAGTGCAGACGCGGCCCCAGCGGCTGGGGCCTCGATCAGAGGAGATGGTGGAGCGATGGCCAGCAAGGACAGCTTCGGCGCGAAGAAGACGCTCGAAGTCGGCGACAAGTCGTACGAGATCTTCCGGCTCGACGCGGTCGAGGGCGACGGCCTCGACGTGCAGAGCCTCCCGTTCAGCCTCAAGGTGCTGCTGGAGAACCTCCTGCGCACCGAGGACGGCGCCGACATCACCGAGGACCACATCCGGGCCCTCGCCGGCTGGGACGCCGACGCGCAGCCCGACAAGGAGATCCAGTTCACGCCGGCGCGCGTGATCATGCAGGACTTCACCGGCGTGCCGTGCATCGTCGACCTGGCCACCATGCGTGAGGCCATGGCCGAGCTCGGTGGTGACCCGACCAAGATCAACCCGCTCGCCCCGGCCGAGCTGGTCATCGACCACTCCGTCATCGCCGACGTCTTCGGCAGCCCCGAGGCGTTCGAGCGCAATGTCGAGATCGAGTACGACCGCAACCGCGAGCGCTACCAGTTCCTGCGCTGGGGCCAGGGCGCCTTCGAGGACTTCAAGGTCGTCCCGCCCGGCACCGGCATCGTGCACCAGGTCAACATCGAGCATCTCGCCCGCACCGTCTTCACCCGCGAGGTCGACGGCGAGCTCCTGGCCTACCCCGACACCTGCGTCGGCACCGACTCCCACACCACGATGGTCAACGGCATCGGCGTGGTCGGCTGGGGCGTCGGCGGCATCGAGGCCGAGGCGGCCATGCTCGGCCAGCCCGTCTCGATGCTCATCCCGCGCGTGGTCGGCTTCAAGCTGAACGGCGACCTGCCGGAGGGCTCGACCGCCACCGACCTCGTCCTCACGATCACCGAGATGCTGCGCAAGCACGGCGTCGTCGGCAAGTTCGTCGAGTTCTACGGCCCCGGCGTCTCGGCTCTGCCGCTCGCCAACCGCGCCACCATCGGCAACATGAGCCCGGAGTTCGGCTCGACCATCGCGGTCTTCCCGATCGACGAGCAGACCCTCGACTACCTCGAGCTCACCGGCCGTTCGGCCGAGCAGCGTGCCCTGGTCGAGGCGTACGCCAAGGAGCAGGGTCTGTGGCACGACCCGTCGGCCGAGCCGCGCTACTCCGAGCGCCTCGAGCTCGACCTCGCCACCGTCGTCCCCTCCCTCGCCGGCCCCAAGCGCCCGCAGGACCGCGTCGCGCTCTCGGAGGCCAAGCAGGGCTTCCGCGCCGCGCTCGCCGACTACGTCGACGAGGGTGACGAGGGTGCCACCGGCCCCGACGCCGCCGCCGGCGCGCAGGGCTACGACGAGAGCGTCGAGGAGACCTTCCCGGCCTCCGACGCGCCCAGCCACTCCGGTGAGGCCTCGGCCCCGCCGGTCGACTACGCTTCCTGCGCGCCCAAGGACGGCGGCCGCCCGAGCAACCCGGTCAAGGTCACCCTCGAGGACGGCACCGAGTTCGAGCTCGACCACGGCGCGGTCACCATCGCGGCCATCACGAGCTGCACCAACACCTCCAACCCGTCGGTGATGATCGGCGCGGCCCTGCTCGCCAAGAACGCCGTCGAGAAGGGCCTGCAGCGCAAGCCGTGGGTCAAGACCACGCTGGCCCCGGGCTCCAAGGTCGTGTCGGACTACTACGACAAGGCCGGGCTCACGCCGTACCTCGACAAGCTCGGGTTCAACCTCGTCGGCTACGGCTGCACCACCTGCATCGGCAACTCCGGCCCGCTCATCCCCGAGGTCTCGGCCGCAGTCAACGAGAAGGACCTCGCGGTCACCTCGGTGCTCTCGGGCAACCGCAACTTCGAGGGCCGGATCAACCCCGACGTGAAGATGAACTACCTCGCGTCCCCGCCGCTCGTCGTCGCCTACGCGCTCGCCGGCTCGATGGACCTCGACCTGTTCACCGACCCGCTCGGTCAGGACCAGGACGGCAACGACGTCTTCATGAAGGACATCTGGCCCTCGCCGGCCGAGGTCGAGCGGGTCATCGGCGAGGCGATGAGCTCGGAGACCTTCGAGAAGGAGTACGCCGACGTCTTCGCCGGCGACCAGCGCTGGCAGGAGCTCCCGACGCCGGAGGGCGACACCTTCGCCTGGGACGCCGAGTCGACCTACGTCCGCAAGCCCCCGTACTTCGACGGCATGCCCGACGAGCCGGAGGCCGTCACCGACATCGAGGGTGCCCGCGTGCTCCTCAAGCTCGGCGACTCGGTCACCACCGACCACATCAGCCCGGCCGGTGCCATCAAGAAGGACTCGCCCGCGGGTCGCTACCTCGCCGAGCACGGCGTCGAGCAGCGTGACTTCAACTCCTACGGCTCGCGCCGTGGCAATCACGAGGTCATGATCCGCGGCACCTTCGCCAACATCCGCCTGCGCAACCAGCTCGCGCAGGGCACCGAGGGCGGCTTCACCCGCGACTTCACCCGGGACGACGCCCCCGTCACCACGGTCTACGAGGCCTCGGAGGCCTACCTCGCCGCCGGCACCCCGCTCGTGGTGCTCGCCGGCAAGGAGTACGGCTCCGGCTCCTCGCGCGACTGGGCCGCCAAGGGCACCGCGCTGCTCGGGGTCAAGGCGGTCATCGCCGAGTCCTACGAGCGCATCCACCGCTCGAACCTCATCGGCATGGGCGTGCTCCCGCTGCAGTACCCCGAGGGTCAGAACGCCGAGTCGCTCGGCCTCACGGGTGAGGAGACGTTCTCGTTCACCGGCGTCACCGAGCTCAACGACGGCACCACGCCGCGCACGGTCAAGGTCACCGCGACCCGCGGTGACGAGACCGTCGAGTTCGACGCGGTCGTCCGCATCGACACCCCCGGCGAGGCGAACTACTACCGCAACGGCGGGATCATGCAGTACGTCCTGCGCAACCTGCGCCGCGCGTCCTGATCCGCACCACCTGATCGAGTACTGATCGACCAGCGCCCGCAGCGTGGCCCCGAGCCACGCTGCGGGCGCTGTCGTGTCCGGGCTCGCCTGCGGGTCGCGTGACGTCGACGGCCGGCGTGGGGGAGCATGGTCAGGTGCTCCCCGTGGTCGTCCCCGTGCTCGGCCTCGCAGCGGCCCTGGTCGTTCTCCTCCTCGCCGTGCTGACCGGCCTCGGCGAGCACCGTCGCGGCGCTCGGGCGTCGACCGTGTTCGTCGCCGCCCTGCTCTTCCCGCTCGCCTGGCTCGTCTGGTACGTCCGCGACGAGCTACCGGTGAGGCGTCGCCGCGCCGCCTGACCCCCCGACCGACCCCCTCTCCGACACCCCCAGGAGTCCCTCGTGCTCGTCGCCTTCAGCATCGCCCCGTCCGTCGCTGACGGGACCGGCTCGGTCTCCGAGGCGGTCGCGGCCGCCGTCCGGGTGGTCAAGGAGTCGGGGCTGCCGTGGGAGCTGACCTCGATGTTCACCACCGTCGAGGTCGCGACTCGTCCGTGATGGCACGCGAAGGTGCGCGTCGAGATGATGAGTCCCTGCTCGTCTGGGTCGATGCATGGCAGATGCAGTGCTGTGGCGATCCCTTCTCGATGGGCTCCCGGGTCGAGTGGACTCTCCGCGAGGGGCCAGACCGAGGGTGGTTGACCGCCGTCCTCGGTGATGACCTCGCAGCCGAGGTCACCCATGGCGAGGAGCATCACGGCGGACTGCCCGAAGGTGCGCCGCTGACCATCGGCGTCGTCGATCGAATCAGGGCGGTGAGCAGTCGCTTCGGTCCCGACCCCACGAGCGTCAGCGCTGCCGCGGCTCGCCTCGTGCCGGTTTCGGGAACCGCCGTGGTGGTCGAGGTTGCCGAGGCCGATGGTTGGTATCCCGAGGACGGTGACCGTCACTTCAACGGCTATCTGGTGGATGTACGTCGGACGGAGTCGTAGTTCCGTGAAGATCAGGCTCTCCGAGGCGCCGACTGTGTCGCCCGTGTGTCGGGGCTCCCGACCACACGCGTTCGATGCTCACCGAGCAGACGGTGCGACGTGAGCGCACAGGCGCATGAGATGCCGACGGCGCTCGTCGTGATCGACATGCAACGTGCCTTCCTCGAGGGCGATCACGCGACCCACGCACGCGCAGGCGTGCAGGTCACGGTACGCCACCTGCTCGCGGCTGCTCGAACTGCTGAGGCGCTGGTGATCCACCTCCAGAACGACGACCCAGCCGGAGCGCCGGACGAACCAGAGACGGCGGGATGGGAGTTGGCCGTCTCGCCGGCTCCGGGGGAAGCGGTCCTCCGCAAGTCCCGGGACGACGGCTTCATCGACACCGATCTCGGTCCCATGCTGGATCGCCACAGAGTCACGTCGGTGGCGGTCGCCGGATTGCTCTCCGAGATGTGTGTCGCCACCACCGCGCGATCCGCGATGACGCGCGGCTTGAACGTCGTGCTCCCGCGAGGCGCGCACGGCACGTACGACATCCCGGAGGATGACTCTCCACGAGGCGTGCCAGTGTCAGCACTACAGGTCGCCCGCGTCGCTGAGTCGTCCCTGGGAGACGAGGTCGTCATCTTGCCTGCAGAGGCGGTCCAGTTCGCACCTGCGACACCGCCGCAGTCCTGAAGTCCATCCACACCTATCGGAGGTCGTTCCCGTGCTCGTCGCCTTCAGCATCGCCCCGTCCGTCGCCGACGAGACCGGCTCGGTCTCCGAGGCGGTCGCGGCCGCCGTCCGGGTGGTCAAGGAGTCGGGGCTGCCGTGGGAGCTGACCTCGATGTTCACCACCGTCGAGGGGGAGTGGGACGAGGTGATGGACGTGGTCAAGCGCGCCACCGACGCCGTCGTGGCGGTCTCACCGCGGGTCTCGCTCGTGCTCAAGGCCGACATCCGGCCCGGCCACACCGGGCAGCTGACCGAGAAGGTCGACCGGGTCCGCGCGCTGCTCCAGGACTGACGTGGCGAGCGCTCAGAGCACCGGACGGCGCGCGGCCGCCGCCCTGACGGCGTACGCCGTGCTGGCGGGCGTCGTCGTCGCGTGGGGCTGGATGCTCACCCACACGTGGAGCGCGGTCGACGGGCCGGACGACCGGGTGTCGCGGTGGTTCGCCTCCCAGCGCAGCGGCGCGCTCGACCCGGTGGCCGAGGTCGGCACCTTCCTCGGCGAGACCGTGGTCGGGCTCGTGGTCGCCGCGGTGGTCGCGGTCGCCGCGGGGCTCGCCCTGCGCTCGCTGCTGGCGGCCGCCCTCGTGCTCGTCGCGGACGTCGGCGACGGGGGCATCTACTGGCTCGCCTCGCACGCCGACCCGCGCGACCGCCCGCCTGTGCAGATCCTCGACGCCGGGCTCGTGGCCGACCACAGCTTCCCGTCGGGCCACGTCGGCACGGCCACCGCGGTCTACGGCGCCGCGGCGCTGCTGCTGGCGGTGTGGCTGCGTCGGCGCCACCAGACCGGGCCGGGCTGGCTGCTCGTCGGCGTGCTCGCCCTCCTGCCGGCGTACGTCGCGCTCAGCCGGCTCTACCAGGGCGCCCACCACGTCACCGACGTCGGCACGAGCCTGGTCTTCGGCGCGGTGTGGCTCGGGGTGCTCGTCGCTGCGACCCGGCTCTGGCCGGGCCGTGAGGAGCGCGTGCCAGGATCGAGCGGTGGACTCCCAGACCCGTCAGTACCGCACCGGTGACCGCGAGGTCGTGCGCGACCTGACCCGCGACTGCGCGGCCTACGTCGCCGGGCGCGGCGACGGTCTGCTGCAGCTCTTCGTGCCCCACGCGACCGCGGGCATCGCGATCATCGAGACCGGTGCCGGCAGCGACGACGACCTGCTGACCGCGCTCGGCGACCTCCTGCCGGCCGACGATCGCTGGCGCCACGCCCACGGCTCGCGCGGCCACGGGCGCTCCCACGTGATGCCGGCGATCGTGCCCCCGCACGCCACGGTGCCGGTCATCGACGGCGAGCTCGCCCTCGGCACCTGGCAGAGCGTCTGCCTGGTCGACCTCAACGTCGACAACGACGAGCGCACCGTGCGGTTCAGCTTCCTGAGCGACGGGACGGGGCGTGGCTGAGGTCCGCGCGGCGACGCCCGGCGACCACCGGGCCGTCGGCGAGCTCGTCGCGGCGGCGTTCGGCGAGGAGGAGGGTCCGACGGTGGCTGCGCTCGTCGAGGCCCTGCGCCCGCGCCACGCCCGCGCCGAGCTGGTCGCGACCGAGGGCGACGACGTCGTGGGTCACGTCCTGCTCAGCCGCAGCTGGCTCGACACGCGGCGGGCCCTGGTCGAGGTGCTCGTGCTGAGTCCGCTCTCCGTCGCTCCCGACCGCCAGCGCCAGGGCCTCGGGACGACGCTGCTGCGTGCCGCCCTCGACGGGGCCCGGGCGCTGGGCGCGCCGGCAGTCTTCCTCGAGGGCGATCCGGGCTACTACGCCGAGCGCGGCTTCGAGCCCGGCGCGGCCCACGACCTCGTCCGCCCGTCGACCCGGATCCCGGAGCTCGCCTTCCAGGTCGCGCTCCTCGAGGCCCACCAGCCGTGGATGACCGGGCCCCTCGTCTACGCCGAGCCGTTCTGGGAGCTCGACTGCGTCGGACTGCGCGACCCCCTGCTGTCGCAACTCGAACAGGTGTTCGACTACCGTGGCTGAATGAGCTCCGTCGCCCCGCCCGGCTGGCCCGAGGGGGTCCGCGCGCCCGACGCGCCCGACTGGGAGCGCACCGCGGTCAACTGGCTGCTCGACATCTGCCCGCCGGAGTACCGCTCCTACCCGGTCGTGCGGCGCCACGCGCTCGTGCTCGCGCGCTTCGCCGTGCTGCACACCGAGGCCTGCCTCGTCGGGGTGCAGAAGGGCCTCAGCGAGGCCAGGGCCCAGCTGCGCCAGGTCGTCGCCCCCGAGGTCGTCGACGCCGCCGTCGAGACCTGGCTGGCCGAGGAGGCCCGGCTCACCGGCGTACGCCGCTCCGTCGGGCTGGTCGAGCAGGCGCTGCAGGGTCGGCGGTTCACCGCGCGGCTGTGAGGGGCGGTCCACCGTGAGTGGTTTCGAGACAGGACTTCGTCCTTCCTCAACCGCCGGACTCGAGCGCCGTTGGTTGAGGAGGCCGGCTACGGCCGTCTCGAAACCACTCGAGCGAGAGTGGTCTCGAGACAGGACTCCGTCCGTGCTCAACCAGCGGCGGGGAGGGCGCCGGCGGAGCCGAGGCGCCAGATCGCGAGGCCGTGGGCTCCGAGCTCGGTGGCCAGCTCGGTGCGCAGGGCGATCGAGCGGGCGTCCGACCACCACAGGCGGGTGCCGTCGGAGAGCCGGGCGGTCCACTCCCCGGGGCCGGGGCGCCACCGCGCCCGGGCGCCGTCGCGGGCGACGAGGCGGCGGGCCTGGGCGACCGTGACGGTGCGGCCCGTCCGCCCCGACGACGCGCTCGGCCAGGTGTAGCCGTAGCCCGCGACGCCGACGTCGACCTTGGCCAGCGGCACCTCGGTGGCCACGACGGCCAGAGCGCGCCGCTGCCAGCGCAGCGAGCCGACCGGGCCGGGGCCCGACCAGGTGGGCCCGTGCTGGTCGTAGGTCATGAGCGCCACGGTGTCGACGCTCTGCCCGAGCTGCGCGAGCTGGTAGCCGCGCGCGGCGTACGACGGCAGGCTGGTCGAGGCGCTGATCGCGATCGAGACCGTCCGATCGGGGGCCATCAGGGCCTGGAGCCGCTGGGCGAGCAGCACCAGGCCGTCACCGTCGGCCCGGTCCATCCGCTCGAGGTCGATCTGCACGCCGTCCCAGCCCTGCGTGGCGACGTACGACGCGAGGCGGCTCGCGACCGCCTCGACCCGCGCGGGGTCGCGCAGCAGGCGTCCGACCCGCCGCGGGTCGAAGTCGCCGAGGCGGTCGCTGTAGTTGCTGAGCAGCAGCTCGGCGCGCAGCCCCTGGGCGTGGGCCGTGGCGAGCTGGCCGGTGAGGTCGGCACCCGGGGTGCCCACGTCGCCCCCGTCGCGCGAGAGCGGCACGGCGGCGACGCCGAGAGTGCCGAGCGCGTGGGCGTCGCGCGCCACGACCGAGGCCGGGGTCGAGCCGAGGACGTAGCCGGTCGAGGCGAGCGGGGGAGCGGCGGCCGTCGGGGCTGCGAGGAGCAGGGCGGCGGCGAGCGAGGCGAGGAGACTCACACGCCACAGTCTCACGCGCGGCGTCCGGGTTCGGGCGTTGTCGGCGCGCCGCGGGCCCGGATCCCCTACTCTCCGGGGCATGAGCCAGGCCGTCGTCTCCAGCGTCCTGCGCGTCTCGCGCCACGACGCCGACCTCGTCGACCACCCCATCAACCCCGACTGGATCATCGAGGGGACGCCGCACGCCCGGATCTCCGAGTGGGCCGAGAGCCCCGACGGCACCACGTCGCACTGGACGTGGGACGTCACGGCGGGCACCTTCCGGTGGTACTACCCGGTCGACGAGACCATCGTCGTGGTCGCCGGGGCCACCAACCTGCAGGTCGACGACGAGCCGCCGGTGCGCCTCGAGGTCGGCGACGCGGCGTACTTCCCGGCCGGCCACTGGGTGACCTGGCACGTCGAGGAGTACGCCCGCAAGCACGCCGTCGTGCGCGTGCCGGTGCCGAAGGCGATGCGCTACGCCGTCAACGGCTTCGGGCGCCGCACCCACCGCCTGCGCTGACCGACGCGCCCCGACCCGCGCAGATCACGTCACACCCGCGTCGAGTGGGTCCGGCCACAGGCCCCACCTAGACTCGGTTCTCATGGGTGTCCTCCAGAGCATCGCCGAGCCGCGTGACCTGCGCGGGCTGTCCGACGAGGACCTGGCGCTCCTCGCGAGCGAGATCCGCGACCTCCTCATCAGCTCCTGCGCCCCCTCGGGCGGCCACCTCGGCCCCAACCTCGGCGTCGTCGAGCTGACCATGGCGATCCACCGCGTCTTCGACTCTCCGCGCGACCGCGTGGTCTTCGACACCGGCCACCAGGCCTACGTCCACAAGATGCTGACCGGCCGCGCCGCGGCGTTCGACCGGCTGCGCCAGGAGGGCGGGCTCTCGGGCTACCCGAGCCAGTCGGAGTCCGAGCACGACATCGTCGAGAACTCCCACGCCTCGACCGCGCTCAGCTACGCCGACGGCCTGGCCAAGGCCTACGCCATCCGCGGCGAGGACCGCCACGTCGTGGCCGTGATCGGCGACGGTGCTCTCACCGGTGGCATGGCCTGGGAGGCGCTCAACAACATCGCGGTCGCCGACGACTCGCGCGTGGTCATCGTCGTCAACGACAACGGTCGCTCCTACACCCCGACGATCGGGGGGCTCACGACGGCGCTGACCGCTCTGCGCACGAGCCCGCGCTACGAGCCGCTCCTCGACGCCGTCAAGAAGCGGCTCAACGCCGTGCCGGGCGTCGGTCACGCGGCGTACGACGCCCTGCACGCGATGAAGAAGGGGCTCAAGGACGCCGTGGCGCCGCAGGGGCTCTTCGAGGATCTCGGTCTCAAGTACGTCGGCCCGGTCGACGGCCACGACCGACACGCGCTCGAGCAGGCGCTCGCCCAGGCCAAGGGCTTCAACGGCCCGGTCATCGTGCACGCCATCACCCGCAAGGGATTCGGCTACGACGCCGCCGAGCGGCACGAGGCCGACCAGTTCCACCAGGTCGGGCCCTTCGACCTCGAGACCGGCGTGAGCACCCCCAAGGGCCGGATCTGGACCGACTTCTTCTCCGAGGAGATGCTCGAGCTCGGCGCCGAGCGCAGCGACATCGTCGGCATCAGTGCCGCGATGGTGCACCCGGTGGGGCTCGCGGAGTTCGCGGCCCGCTACCCCGACCGGCTCTTCGACGTCGGCATCGCCGAGCAGCACGCCGTGACCTCGGCCGCCGGTCTGGCCATGGGTGGGCTGCACCCGGTGGTCGCGATCTACGCGACGTTCCTCAACCGCGCCTTCGACCAGGTCCTCATGGACTGCGCGCTGCACCGCTGCGGCGTCACCTTCGTGCTCGACCGTGCCGGCGTGACCGGCGACGACGGCGCCAGCCACAACGGCATGTGGGACATGTCGATCCTCCAGGTCGTGCCCGGCCTGCGGCTCGCCGCCCCGCGCGACGGCGCCCGGGTGCGCGAGCTGCTGCGCGAGGCCGTCGACGTCTCCGACGCCCCCACGGTGCTGCGCCTGCCCAAGGGCCCGCCGCCGGCCGACATCCCCGCGATCGACCGCGCCGGCGGTGCCGACGTGCTCGTGCGCTCCGGCGAGCGCGACGTGCTGATCGTCGCCGTGGGCGCCATGGCGGAGGTCGCCGTCGACGTGGCCCAGCGCCTGGTCGCCCAGGGCATCGGCGTCACCGTCGTCGACCCGCGCTGGGTCAAGCCCGTCGACGCGGGCGTCGTCGAGCTCGCCCGGACGCACCGGTTCGTGGTCTCCGTCGAGGACAACGGAGAGATCGGCGGCTGCGGTGCCGTGCTGCTGCAGACGCTCAACGCCGCCGGCGTCACCACGCCGTTCCGCCTGCACGCGATCCCGCAGCAGTTCCTCGACCACGCCAAGCGTGCGCGCATCCTCGAGCGCATCGGCCTCACCCCGCAGGCCATCGCCCTGCGGATCGTCGAGGACGTGACCGCCGCCTCCGAGGGTCAGCCCACGGGACGCTCCACCGTCTGAGAAAATGGACGGGTGAGCACCGAGCGACTCGTCCACATCGTCGACGAGGTCCCCGCCCTCGAGGGGGTCGGCGACCTCACCATGGTGCTCGTGCTCGACGGGTTCCTCGACGCGGGCAACGCCGCGGCCCACGCCGCGCGCCACCTCGCCGAGCTGCACGTGAGCCCGACCGGCCCTGGTCCCGTCGTGGCGACGTTCGACGTCGACCAGTTCCACGACTACCGCGCCCGCCGGCCGGCGATGACGTTCGTGCGCGACCACTACGAGGACTACGACGCCCCGCGGCTGGTCGTCCGGGTGCTGCGCGACACCGGCGGCACGCCGTACCTCCTGCTCCACGGACCGGAGCCCGACAACCGGTGGGAGGCCTTCGCCCGCGCCGTGCGCGAGGTGGTGGAGCGGCTCGGGGTGACCCGGGTCGTGGCGATGGGCTCCGTGCCGATGGCGGTGCCGCACACCCGGCCGCTCACGATCACCCCGCACGCCAACCGTCCCGAGCTCCTCGTCGGCTCGAGCCCGTGGCGCGGGGAGCTGCGCATCCCCAGCTCGATGCAGTCGCTGCTCGAGCTCCGGCTGGGGGAGTGGGGCCACGACATGCTCGGCTTCGTCGCCCACATCCCGCACTACCTCGCCCAGCTCGACTACCCGCAGGCCGCAGCGGCACTGCTCGAGCAGGTCGAGCTCGCAGGTCGGCTGACCGTCGACCTCACCGACCTGCACGCCGCCGCGCGCGAGCGGGAGGCCGAGATCGAGACCTACCTCGCCGAGCACGCCGACGTGGCCGAGGTCGTCACCGCCCTCGAGCAGCAGTACGACGCCTTCCAGCGCGCCGAGGAGAGCGGTGCGAGCCTGCTCGCCTCCGACGAGCCGCTGCCGACCGGGGAGGAGCTCGGACGCGAGTTCGAGCAGTTCCTGGCGGGGCTGGACGGCCCCGACGGGCCGTCCGACGAGCGCCCCGACAACGGGCCCGGGTGGAGCTGAGGTGGCCAAGCCCTTCTCCAGCCCGGTTGCCGACCCCGTTGCCGACCTCGTCCGGCTGCTCGACCTCGAGACCCTCGACCAGGACCTCTACCGCGGCAGCCAGCCGCCCTCGGCGCGCTCGCGGGTCTACGGCGGTCAGGTGGCCGCTCAGGCCCTCGTGGCCGGCGTGCGCAGCGTGGGGGAGGGGTTCGTGCCCCACTCGTTCCACTCCTACTTCCTGCTGCCCGGCGACTACAGCCTGCCGATCATCTACAACGTCCAGCGGCTGCGCGACGGCCGGTCGTTCCTGACGCGGCGCGTGACCGCCCTGCAGCACGGTCGGCCGATCTACCACCAGACGATCAACTTCCAGCGCCCCGAGGAGGGCTTCGACCACCAGGAGCGGATGCCGCAGGTCCCGGGGCCTGCGGAGGGCGTCGACCTGATGCAGCTGATGCGGGCGGGCGGCAACGAGGAGGCCGAGGAGCTCGGCAAGGAGTGGGCCGCCATCGAGGTCTCCTGGATCGGCAGCTCCGGCCACGGGCTGCCCGAGGACCCCGACCACCCGTCGCGGGCCCGGATGTGGATCCGCATCCGGGACGGGCTGCCCGACGACCCGATGGTCCACCTGGCGGCGTTCACCTACGCCAGCGACATCAGCCTGCTGGGCGCCAGCCTCGCGGCGCACCGCGTCACGCCCGCCACGGTCAAGATGGCCTCGCTCGACCACACGGTGTGGTTCCAGCGACCCCTGCGCACCGACCGCTGGTGGCTCTACGACCAGTGGTCGCCCACGGCGTTCGGCGGTCGCGGGCTGGCCTTCGGCAACGTCTTCTCCGAGGACGGCACCCTCGTCGCGACGGCGGCCCAGGAGGGCATGATCCGCTCGCGGCGGGACTGAACCGGCCGCCTGCGGGTACTGGTCCATCCCACTCGCGCCCGGAGTCAAGAGCGACACTCAGCCGATCGGATGAATTTACGGGGGTCGTGTCGCGTGGCTGGTGTGACTCATGTTGACTGCGTTGCGTGTACCGTCCGAAGCACCGAGCCCTCGTCCGGCGCCGGTATCCACCGCCACCCACCCGTCCCGGCATCTTCATGCTGGCCGTCGCCGCAGCCCTGGCCCTCACGATCGGGCCCGCGGCGTACGCCGACCGGGGAGGCGGGGATCCACCTGGTGGAGGCCGCACCACACTGCTCACGGGTCTGGGGAAGAGCCCCGGGAGCGGTGACTGGGAGGCCGACACGGGATCCGGCCAGGGGTCGGGGAGCGGCAAGGGCAAGGACAGCAAGGCGGGCAAGGACGGTTCGGCCGAGGGGAAGACGGCCGAGCAGTCCGAGGAGCGCCGGCTCGAGAAGCTCGCGCCGACCCCGCCGCCGCTGACGGCGTACGAGATGCCGTTCCCGTGCGGGGAGACCTGGACCGGCGGCACGCGGGCCAGCCACAGCCCGAGCCCGCGCGCGATCGACTTCAACTACGCGGGCGGTGACCTCGGCAAGCCCGTGCTCGCCGCGGCCGGCGGCACCGTCACGACGGCGGTCGTGGGCAAGAACAAGCCCAGCTACGGCCAGTACGTCGTGATCGACCACGGCAACGGCGAGAGCAGCCTCTACGGCCACCTCGACAGCGTCCTGGTGAGCGTCGGCCAGGCCGTCGCGCCCGGCGCGCTCATCGGCACCGTCGGCAACACCGGCAACTCCTACGGCTCTCACCTGCACTTCGAGGAGCGGGTCGGCAACCGGGTCGTCGACGCGTGGTTCCACGGCGCGCTGTTCCCGGTCAACACCTCGCAGACGTCGCAGAACTGCGGCGGCGCGGCGGTGCCCAACACCGGGACGCCGCCGGTGGTGACGCCGGTCGTCCTCACGCCGATCCCGACCACCGAGGTGCCGCTGGCCGGCAACCTGTACGGCGGACGCGCGGCCGAGCTGGTCGTCTACCGCAAGGTCAGCCCGGCGTCGTACCACGTGACCCGCACGGGTCGCAGCGAGCGCGTCATCCGGATGGGCGGCACCGGCGACCAGCCGATGCTCGGCGACTGGGACGGCGACGGCCGGGTCAACCCGGGCGTGCGCAACCCGACCTCCCGGGTGTTCACGATGCGCGTGCGCGGCAAGGACACCTACCTGCGCTTCGGCAAGCGGACCGACTCACCCGTCGCGGGCAACTGGGACGGCGTGGGCGGCTGGGAGATCGGCGTCTGGCGCGGCAAGAACGCGACGTTCCTGCTGCGGGCGGCCGACGGCTCCAAGACCAAGGTGCGCCTCGGCGACGCCGACGACCTGCCGGTCACCGGCGACTGGGACGGCGACGGGATCACCGACCTCGGCGTCTACGACCGGGCCACGGCGGTCTTCACGCTGCGCACGGTCGACAAGGCGACCGGGACCCCGGTGCTGAGCCAGGTCCAGTTCGGCACCCCCGGCGACCTGCCGGTCACCGGTGACTGGGACGGCAACGGCATCACCGACCTCGGCACCTGGAGCATCTCCACCGCGACCTTCACCAAGCGCGGCGCTCCCGCCCCCGTCGCCCGCTCCCAGCGGGCCAAGAAGCTCGTCTGGGGGAGCCCCTCGGCGAGCTGAGGGTCGGGCTCGGGGCGGTAGTCACCGGCGTTCGGGGGTCCTGAGAGATGTCTCAGGCCCCGAAACGTCGGTGACTACCGCGCCGGGGGTGCCGTCGTCAGGACAGGCTGGTCGTGCGCCCGGCGAGGTGCGGGGCGCCCGAGCGCGGGTCGCTGAGCGAGAAGGCCCAGCCGTCCTCGAGCGGAGCGGAGCCGAAGGCGACCCGGCCCGGCAGGAGCACCGGCCGCTTGAAGGCGACGTCGACCCGCACGGCGTCGGGCAGCCGGTTCTCCAGGGCGGCGACGCTGCGCGCCATCGTCCACATGCCGTGCGCGATCTGGCGCGGGAAGCCGAGCGCCTTCGCCGTGAGCGGGTAGAGGTGGATCGGGTTGGCGTCTCCCGAGACCGCGGCGTAGCGCCGACCCAGGTCGCCGGGCAGTTGCCAGGTGATGCCGTGGGCCGGTGCGTCGGGGAACGTCGCGCCCGACGGCGCGTCGGCGTCGCCGCGGCCGCGTCGCAGGTAGGAGGAGGTCTCCTCCCACACGGTCTCGCCGTCCGCGGTCGCCGTCGTCACGAAGTCGTAGACGGTGCCCTTGCTGTGCGGCTTCGGCGCGCCGACCGACACCGAGACCGCGAGCGACTCGCCGATCTCGACCGGGCGGTGGGAGGTGATGGAGTTCTCGACGTGCACCGTGCCGATGGCCGGGGCGGGGAACGCCGGGTCGGTCATGATCGCCATGTGCAGCCCGAACGCCAGCAGGTGCGGGTAGGGCAGCGGCACGGTGTCCTTCTCGGGGAACCCGCACACCCGTGCGTACGCCGCCACGTCGGAGCGCTCGATGCGCACCGGCGGCGCGCTGCGGGAGAGCCCTCCGAAGGGGCCGCCCTTCTTGCGCACGCCGGGCAGCTGGTTGACCACGGGCACCGACGGCAGGGCGGCGCGCAGCATCACGGGGAGGGCCACGTCAGGCTCCGAGCATCATCTGGCCGCAGACCCGCACGACGTTGCCGTTGACGGCGGTCGAGCCGGGCGAGGCGTACCAGGCGATCGTCTCGGCGACGTCGACGGGCAGACCGCCCTGCGACATCGCGTTGAGGCGCTGGCCGACCTCGCGGGTCGCGAAGGGCACGGCGGCGGTCATCTGCGTGATGATGAAGCCCGGCGCCACCGCGTTGACGGTGATGCCGTCCTCGAGCTCGTCGGCGAGGCTGTCGACGAGACCGATCACGCCGGCCTTGGAGGCGGCGTAGTTGGTCTGGCCGACGTTGCCGGCGATGCCGGCGATCGACGCAACCCCGACGATCGAGCCGCCGGCGTTGACGACCTTCTGGTCGAGGAGCTCGCGGGTGATCCGCTCGGGGGCGGTGAGGTTGACCGCGATGACCTGCTCGAAGCGGTCCTCGGCCATGTTGGCGAGCTTCTTGTCGCGGGTGATGCCCGCGTTGTGGACGACGACGTCGACGCCGCCGTGGCGGGTCGAGAGCTCGTGGGCCAGGCGCTGCGGCGCGTCCTTGGCGGTGATGTCGAGGGCGATCCAGTCGCCGTCGAGCTCCTTCATCAGCTTCGCGAGGTCGTCGGCGAGCTGCGGGACGTCGACGCCGACGACCTTGGCGCCGTCGCGGTGCAGCACGCGGGCGATCTGCTCACCGATGCCGCGGCTCGCGCCGGTCACGAGGGCGACCTTGCCCTCGAGCGGGCGCTTCCAGTCGGCGACCTCGGCGGCGTCGAGGTGACCGTGGGCGCCGATGCGCACGACCTGGCCCGAGACGTAGGCCGACTTGGGCGAGAGCAGGAAGCCGAGCGTGGAGGCCGCCGCGCCCTCGGCGCCCTCGGCGACGTAGACCAGCTGGACGGTGCCGCCCTTGCCGATCTCCTTGCCGAGGCTGCGAGTGAACCCCTCGAGCGCGCGCTGAGCGACGCGCTCGGCGCCGGAGACCTGCTCCGGCGGGGTGCCGAGCACGACGACGTGCGGGCAAGAGGCGAGCGAGCGCATCTTCGGCGTGAAGAACTCCTGCAGCGCGCCGAGCTGGCCGGAGTCGGTCAGGCCGGTGGCGTCGAAGACCAGGCCCTGGTAGCGCTCGCCCTCGCCGGGGGCGCCGGCCACCGGGGCGGCGTGGATGTCGAGGCCCGCGAGCAGCGTCGGCAACGACTCGGCGAGGCGTCCGCGGCCGCCGACGGCGACGAGTCCGTCGACGAGCGGCGCGCCCTCGGCGTACCGCTTCAGCTCGGTGGGGGCGGGGAGGCCGAGGTTCTTGACCAGCAGCTTGCCGATCGCGCTCGACGTGAAGTCCTGGTAGCGGTCGCTCATGGTGTCATGTAACTCTCTGTGTAACTCCGAGTCCACATTTCGTGATCCCCGTCGCACGGTCTTGTCTCTCGATGTTACCCACGAGAAACTTGCGTCATGGAGAAACAGACCCGCCGCGTCGCGATCGTGGGTGGCAACCGGATCCCGTTCGCCCGCTCGAACACCGCCTACGCCACCGCGTCCAACCAGGAGATGCTGACCGCCGCGCTCGACGGTCTGGTGGCCCGCTACGGCCTCGAGGGCGAGCGGCTCGGGGAGGTCGTCGCCGGCGCCGTCCTCAAGCACTCGCGCGACTTCAACCTCACCCGCGAGTCCGTCCTCGGCTCCAAGCTGTCCGCCGAGACCCCCGCCACCGACATCCAGCAGGCGTGCGGCACCGGCCTGCAGGCTGTCATCCAGGTCGCCAACAAGATCGCCCTCGGCCAGATCGAGTCCGGCGTCGCCGGCGGTGTCGACACCACCTCGGACGCCCCCGTCGCCATCAGCGAGGGCCTGCGCAAGAAGCTGATGAAGGTCAACGCCGCCAAGGGCACGCGCGCCCGGCTCGCGGCCCTGGCCGCGATCCGCCCCGGTGACATCGGCATCTCCGTGCCGCAGAACGGCGAGCCCCGCACGCGGCTGTCGATGGGCGAGCACCAGGCGCTGACCGCGCTCGAGTGGCACATCACCCGCGAGGCCCAGGACGAGCTGGCCGCGGCCTCGCACCACCACCTCGCCGCGGCGTACGACGCGGGGTTCATGGACGACCTGATCACGCCGTTCCGCGGCCTCGAGCGCGACAACAACCTGCGTCCGGACTCCTCGGTCGAGAAGCTCGCCAAGCTCAAGCCGGTCTTCGGCAAGGGCGAGGCCGCCACGATGACCGCGGGCAACTCGACCCCGCTGACCGACGGTGCCTCCACGGTGCTGCTCGCCTCCGAGGAGTGGGCGAAGGCCCACGGCCTTCCGGTGCTGGCCTACCTCACCGACTACGAGACCGCCGCCGTCGACTACGTCCACGGCAACGAGGGCCTGCTGATGGCCCCGGCCTACGCCATGCCGCGGATGCTCGCCCGCGCGGGCCTCGGCCTGCAGGACTTCGACTTCTACGAGATCCACGAGGCGTTCGCCTCGCAGGTGCTCTCCACGCTGAAGGCGTGGGAGGACCCGGTGTTCTCGAAGGAGCGCCTCGGCCTCGACGCCCCGCTCGGCGAGATCGACCGGACGAAGCTCAACGTCAACGGCTCCTCGCTGGCCGCCGGGCACCCCTTCGCCGCCACCGGCGGTCGGATCGTGCCCGTCCTCGCCAAGCTGCTCTCGCAGTCCGAGGGCGGCACCGGCCGCGGCGTCATCTCGGTCTGCGCCGCGGGCGGTCAGGGCGTCACCGCGATCCTCGAGCGCGCCTGACGCTCCGCCCACGTCGTACGACGGCCCCGTCGCCCCGCGAGGGCGGCGGGGCCTTCGGCACGGTGGTTGAGGAGGTCGTGCAGCGACCGTCTCGAAACCACTCGAGACGGCGCGGGCCGGGTCAGTTGCCGGCGAGGGCGAGCGCGGTGGTCACGAGGTAGGAGCGGACCTGGTCGGGCGAGATCGCGCCGACGGTCGGGACGCCGGGAGCCGACTCCGTGACGAGGATGCCGACGCGGGCGAGCTGCAGCGCACCGAGGCCGCTCGCGTAGAGCGTGTTGGCCAGCAGGGTCGGGTCCTCCACGGTGAAGTCGCCGCTGTCGACGCCCTGCTGCAGGGCGGCGATCAGCAGCGCGAGGCAGCCGGAGATCCCGCGTCCGAGGCGGAACAGCGCGCCCTCGCTGATCTCGTCGAGCAGCTCGGGGCCGCTGCGTCGCATCAGCGCCTGCGCGCAGTCGATGAAGGCCGGGTGCTCGAGGCCGTAGTCGACGAACGCCGTCACCAGCTCCTCCAGCTGTCGCGCGGCCGGACCGCCCGGGGTGGCGGCCGCAGCCAGCGCCTCGCGCAGCTCCTCGAGGTAGCTCACCAGCGTCAGCGCGAACAGCTCCTCCTTGCCGGAGAAGTGCCGGTAGACGATCGCCCGGTTGATGCCGACGGCCTTGGCGATGTCCTCGATCTGCGCGTCGCGCACGCCGCGCTCGTCGAAGAGCGCCCGGGTGGCCGCGATGATGTCCTTCTCCCGCGCCCGACGACGGGCTGCGGCGGCAGAACGACGGCCGTCGGTCTCGGGAGCGCGGGTGACCACCTCCTCATCGTAGTGATGTTGCAACTCGCAGTTGCACGACTGTGACGGTTCAGACAGGTGTGTCGGGCGGCGACGCCAGTGCGCGCACGGTGTCGATCGTGTCCGCCTCGGCGGCGCTCTTGTCGTCGCGGTAGCGCACGACCCGGGCGAAGCGCAGGGCCAGACCGCCGGGGTAGCGGGTGGAGCGCTGCAGGCCGTCGATCGCGATCTCGACGACCTGCTCGGGGCGCACGTGGACGACGTGGTCCTCGCGGTGCGTCTCGAGCTCGAGGAACCGCTCGGTCTGCCAGGCCAGCATCTCGTCGGTCATGCCCTTGAAGGTCTTGCCGAGCATCACGAAGCCGTCGCCGGCGCCCGAGGTGTCGCGCGCGCCGAGGTGGATGTTGGAGAGCCAGCCGCGGCGTCGTCCCGAGCCCCACTCGACGGCGAGCACGACCAGGTCGAGGGTGTGGACGGGCTTGACCTTGACCCAGGCGGAGCCGCGTCGGCCGGCGTCGTACGGCGCCGCGAGGTGCTTCACCACGACGCCCTCGTGACCGCGGGCGAGCACGTCGGCCACGAACGCCTCGGCGTCGGCCAGGTCGTCGGTCTCGAGGCGGGCGACGAGGTGCTCGGGCGGCACGAGCCGGGCCAGCGCGGCGAGACGCTCGGAGGCGGGGGAGTCGACGAGGTCCTCGCCGTCGAGGTGGAGCAGGTCGAAGAAGTACGGCGTGAGGTGGACCCCGGCGGCGCTCGCGGTGCGCGAGGCGGTCTCCTGGAACGGGCGCGGTCGGCCCGCGTCGTCGAGGGCGAGGACCTCGCCGTCCAGGACGAACGACGTGGCGGACAGGGACCGTGCGACCTCGACCACCTCGGGCAGCCGCTCGGTGATCGTCTCGAGCGAGCGGGTGGCGACGAGCACGTCGTCACCGCGCCGGTGGACCTGGATGCGGATGCCGTCGAGCTTGGTGTCGATGGCGACCGGCGCGCCCGCCTTGGCCATGGCCGCCTCGACGGTGGTGGCACTGGAGGCGAGCATCGGCAGCACCGGCCGCATCACCTCCAGGCCGAACTGCGCCAGCGCCTCCTCCCCGCCGTTCAGCGCCGCGGGGGCGACCGCGACGGTCGAGCCGGCCATCATCGCCGCGCGCCGCACCGCCGCTAGGGGCACGTCGCCGGCCGCGGCGAGCCCCTCCTGGACGAGGGAGTCGAGAGCGCCCTGTCGCACCTCGCCGGTCACGAGTCCCCGCAGCCACGCCTGCTCCTCGATCGTGGCCCGGCCGAAGAGGTCGGCGGTCGCTGCGGCGCGCGCCGTCGCCGAGCCGGCGCCCGAGAGGGAGGCGATGCCCTCGAACGCCTCGTGCACCTCCGTCACCGACAGCGTCGGCTCCGTCGCGGGCTCCGGCAGCGCGCTGAGGGAGCGCCACCCGAGTCCAGTGCGGCGCTGGCGCAGCGAGCCGGCGAGGTAGGAGGTGACGGTGCGGACCTCGTCGTCAGGGGCACCGGCCACCCGGGACAGCAGCTCGGCCAGGGCGGCGGTCTTGGCCTTGCGCGACCGGGTCGCCGCGAGCCGTGTGGAGGTCTCGACCACCTCTGCGAGCAGCACGGGCTCGACGATCGCCCCGGTCACCGTGGCCCACCCCTCTCGACGCTCTTGCGCCACCCTGTGAACGAGCGCACCGGAGCCGGTCGCGGTCGCACCAGCCACGGCCAGGGGTGCACCTCGCGCAGGTCGAGCCGCGCGCTGCGGCGCGCCCACCCCGGCACCGGGGCGTACGTCGAGGCGAGGGGCACGCCGGCCAGCTCGTCGACGACGGCGCCGCGGCGCAGCTCGAGCGGCCGCGTCGCGGCCAGCTCGCCGAGGGTCTCGGCGAGGAAGACCAGGCGCTTGCCCGACAGCCGCAGCCGGCGCAGCAACGGCTCGTCGAAGACGAAGACGGCGGGTCGGTCCGGGTCGGCCGCGAGCGCCGGGTCGCGCTCGGAGAGCGACTCCGCGGTCAGCCACACGGTCTCGGCCCCACCCGCGCCGTCCACCTCGGCGGGGCCGGCGGGGATCTCGCCCTTGCCCAGGTCGGGGCCGTCGACCGACGGGCCGAGGTCGGCGTCGGGCCACCCCTGCACCGGACAGGCGTCGGCGAGCGGGCAGGAGCGGCACAGCTGGGGTGCGCGCTTCTCGACCTGCCAGCGGCTGAACCCGTAGGACTTGCCGCTGCCCGTGCCGACCGTCCACTGCCAGCCGAGGCGGTTGGCGGCGCGCGAGCCGTCGAGCAGGTGGGTGAACATCGCGTCCTCGCCCGCCTGCCACGCACCCCCGGCCCGGACCGCCCACTGCGAGGCCAGCCACATGCGGGTCTGGTTGACCACCCAGCCGTCGCGGTGGAGCTCGCCCACGACCTCGTCCATGCAGGCCATCCGCGCCGGCCAGGGGTCCTCCCAGGGCTGCGGGCGCGGCTGCTCGCGGCGCAGGGGCTCGGCGAGGGCGGGACCGATGCGCGCGTAGAGGTGGCGGGCGTACTCCTGCCACATCAGCTCGTCGCGGTACTTCCAGCGGTCGCGACCGGGGGCCGGCTCCACGGCGTCCCACACCTCGCGCAGCGTGAGCAGGCCGTGCCGGACGTAGGGCGACATGCGGCTCGCGCCGCGTCGTTCGGGCGGCAGGACGGTGCTGCGGGTGCGGGCGTAGCCGGCGACGTCGAGCGTCGCGAGCGCGGCGTCGGCGGCCGACTGGCCGCCCCGGAAGCCCCCGGACCGGACGCCGTCGGGGCCCTCCAGGGTGAGGTCACCGAGGTGGGTCGTGACCCAGGAGACGACGTCGTCGACGGCGGCTCCGTCGGCGACGGACGGGGCGGGAGGCAGGACGGGCACGTCAGGAGGTGCCCGATCGGAGTCGGGGGAGCAACATGAGGACAGTCCACACCCGAGCACCGACACCCGAGAGCGAGGAGTGGGAGTGCACCTCGACCCGGGACCTCTGGTGGTCGTGCTGGTGCTCGTCGCCGCGGTGCTCCACGCGGGTTGGAACGCCGTGGCCCACGCGGCGGTCGACCGGCTCGTGGGGTTCGCGCTCATCAGCGTCGCGACCCTGGTGATCGGGGGCGTGCTCGTCGTGTCACGTCCGGTGCCGGACGGCCACGACCTCGCGCTGGCGTGCACGTCGGCGTCGCTGCACGTGGCCTACCTGCTGCTGCTCTGGCTGAGCTACGAGCACGGCGACCTGAGCCGCTCCTACCCGATCGCGCGCGGCAGCGGGGTCGCCCTGGTCGCGGTCGCGTCCTTCTTCGTGCCGCGCAGCCCCACCGGACCGGCGGTGCTCGTGGGCGTCGCCCTGGTGGTCGGCGGGCTCGTCGGCGTGGCTGTGGCCGGGGGCGGCGGGAGCCGCCGCGGCCTGGTCGCCGCGCTCGCGACGGGGGTCGCGATCGCCGGCTACACGGTCGTCGACGGGCTGGCGGTCAGCGGCGGCGCCGAGGTGGCGGCGTACGCCGGCTGGATCTTCCTGCTGATGTCGTGGCCGCTGCCGCTCCTGGCGCTCGCCCTGCGCAGGGGAGCACTGCTGCGGCTGCCGCGGCGCCAGCTGCTGACCGGGCTCGCCGGGGGCGCCGTGTCCCTGCTGGCCTACGCCCTGGTGCTGATCGCCCAGACCAGCGGTGCGCTCGCGGCCGTCGCCGCCCTGCGCGAGCTCAGCATCGCCGTCGGGGTGGTGCTGGGTGCGGCGGTGCTGCACGAGCCCGCGGCGCGTCGCCGTCTCCTGCCCGCGGTGGTGCTCACCGCGGGGGCCGTCGTGCTGGCCCTCTCGATCACCTGAGGACGATCACCCGGAGGCGGCTCACCGCACCCCGGCGAGGACCGCGCTGCCGCCGTCCCAGGTGGCGTGCAGGTGCTGGGCCGCGACGGGCGCCTCGCCCAGGACGCGCGCGACGACCAGCTGCAGGGCGCCGGCGTCGACGACGGTGACCGGGCCCTCGTCGTACGGTCGGGCCTCGGTGACCTCGGGGGTGGTCTCGGCCGAGCCGTCGCCGCGCACCTGCGCGCTGGTCGGCTCCACCCGGTGGGCCCCCGACTCGTCGGTGAACTCGCGGTCGCCGCCCCGGTCCCCGGTCAGCACGACCCGCGCGAGTACCTGAGCGAAGACGGGGTCGGCACACGCGTCGTAGACCCACCGCGTGCCCAGGACCGAGTGCTCGGTCGTGCCCACGAGGTGCTCCTCGGCGTCCTCGAGGGGCTCGGCGCGGTAGGACAGCGGGACGAACAGGTCCGGCACCTCGGGCCCCGCCCCCAGCACGAACCCCTCGAGACCGACCTCGCCCGCCGGGTCGTCGAAGCGGAACGCCGCGCGGGTTGTGCGGCTCACGCCGTCCCACCACCCGCGGGTCGGCAGCCACCCGTCGATGAGCTCCTGCTTGGACGGGACGAGCTGCGCGCGCGGATGGAGGAGGGCCACCCGGCCACGCTAGTACGCGCGGTACGACGGACGTCGGCGCCCGGTCGTAGGCTCGGCGCCGTGCAGGGACAGCGTCGGGTGTGGCGGCCGGACTGGCCGTGCCCGGTCGTGCGGATCCTGCACCAGGGCCGCCACGGTCGCAGCGACCCGACGTTCCGCGTCGACGAGGCCGGCCGGGTCTGGCGCGGTCTGCGCACCCCGGAGGGGCTCGCGTCGCTGGTGGTGCAGGCGCGGCGCGACGAGGTGCACGCAGAGGCGTGGGGAGAGGGGGCCGCGTGGGCCCTCGAGGCGGTCCCGGGGCTGCTCGGTGCCCACGACGACTGGTCGGGCTTCGAGCCCCGGCACCCGGTCGTCGCCGAGGCGTGGCGCCACCACCCGCACACCCGGCTCGGACGCAGCGGTCTGGTGATGGAGGCCCTCGTGCCGGCGATCATCGAGCAGAAGGTCACGGGTCAGGAGGCGTTCGCGGGGTTCCGCCGGCTCGTCCACCGCTTCGGCGAGCGTGCCCCGGGCGCCGGGGCCGACGTGGGGCTGTGGGTCCAGCCCGACGCCGCCACGCTGCGCCGCGTGCCGTCGTGGGAATGGCTGCGCATGCACGTCGACCCGCAGCGCAGCCGGGCGGTCGTGACCGCCGCCCGGGTCGCGGAGGCCCTCGAGCGCACCGCGGGACTCCCGCACGACGAGGCCGACCGACGCCTGCAGAGCCTCCCCGGCATCGGGGTCTGGACCAGCGCCGAGGTGCGTCAGAAGGCGCACGGCGACCCCGATGCGGTGTCGTTCGGCGACTACCACGTCGCCAAGGACGTCGGCTGGGCGCTCACCGGGACGCCGTTCACCGACGCCGAGATGGAGACCTACCTCGAGCCGTGGCGCCCGCACCGCGGACGGGTGCCCGCGCTGCTCGCCCTCGCGGGCCTGCACCGGCCCCGCCACGGGGCGCGCATGGCGCCGCGTACGCACCTTCCCGCACGCTGAGCCGTGCGGACCAGACCGGTTTCTGCTCGACCAGGCTGGATAACCTGTGGTGGCGGATGCTTCCGAGAGGTCTTCCGCGACACGGGGACCACATGGGGATGACACGGGGATCACAGGGGGATCCATGAAGACTCGCACGTTCCGCGCAGCGACCGCTGCCGCCGCTCTCGCCGTCGCAGGTGGCGTCGCCACCGTCAGCTTCGCCAGCGACGCCTCGCCCGCCGTGGTCCCGCAGGCGCCGCAGGCACGGGCCGCTGTCGGCTCGGTCGCCATCGTCCAGGCCGTGCCGAAGGCGACCATGAGCGTCTCGGTCGACGGCGAGCAGGTCCAGGGCGGGGTCGCCGAGGGCAAGATCGTCGGTCCGCTCGACCTGGCCCCCGGCTCGCACGAGGTGACCGTCTCCGACGGCAGCGGCGAGTGGAGCTCCACCGTCGACGTCGAGGCCGGACAGTCGAGCGACGTCGTCGTGCACCGGCCCGCCGAGGTCGGCGGCACCCCGACCATCAGCGTCTTCCCGACGCCGACGGAGCCCATCGGACCCGGCAAGGCGCGTGTCGTCCTCGCCCACACCGCGACCACGGCGCCCGCCGACGTCGTCGTCGACGGCCAGACCGTCTTCACCAACATCGCCAACGGCGAGTTCGCCGAGGCCGACGTCGCCGCCGGACCGCACGAGGTCTCGCTGCTGCCCGCCGGGGTCAAGGGCTCGCCGATCCTCGGCCCCCTCGACGTCGACCTCGCGGCCGGCACCCTGACCGCGGTCTACGCCGTCGGCAACCCGCAGGACGGCTCGATGAACGTCATCGTCCGCACCAGCGGGGCCACGGCCTCCGGCGACCAGGCGCCCACCGAGATCGACACCGGCTCGGCCGGGCTGGTCGACGGGGTGCGCGTGTGGACGTTCTCCGGCCGCTGAACCGCCCCGGCGCTCTCCGCACCCGGCTGGCGAGCACCGCCGCCGTGGCGGCGCTCGGCCTGTCCGTGGGTGTGTCCGGCTGTGCCGTCGGAGGGTCGCCGCGGTCGGACGCGGTCCCGTCGACCGCGGAGTCCGCGGCATCCCCGGCCACGAGCGACCCCGCGAGCGTCGCGCAGCGCGTCGGCGCGGTGGTGCCCCAGGCCCCCGTGGGGGTGCAGCTGCCCAACGGACGCCGGGTGGGCATCCGATCCGTCGGTACGACGGCCAACGGCGTGCTCGACGTCCCCAGCGACATCGAGACCGCCGGCTGGTGGACCGGGGGCTCGCGCCTCGGCGACCCGTTCGGCTCCACCCTCGTGGCCGCCCACGTCGACAGCACGACGCAGGGACTCGGCCCGTTCGCCAGCCTGCTGAGCGTGCGACCCGGCGACCGCTTGGTCGTGTGGTCGCAGGGCCTCAAGCAGACCTTCTCGGTCCGCTCGCTGTGGCTGCGCCCGCGCGGCACCCTCGGTGCCCGCTCCTGGCTCCACTCGCCCGAGGGCGAGCGCCGGCTGGTGCTCGTCACGTGCGCCGGTCCCTTCGTCCCCGACGCAGGCGGGTACCAGAACCTCGCCGTCGTCGTCGCCGAGCCCCGTGGAAAGGCGGTGCCTCGTCCGTGAGCCGCTCCCTCAGGACCCTGCTCGCCGTGGTGGCGGTGGTCGCCGTCGTCATCGTCGCGCTGCGCCTCGCCGGAGGTGACGACGAGACCGGCGCGAGCTCGTCGGAGGACGCCTCGTCCGCGCCCGCCACGGTGCCGCCGCTGCCCGAGGACGCCCCGGCCGAGGGGCTCTACGTCCTCAGCACCGTGACCGACGACGGACTGGTGGAGGTGCAGACCTGGCTGCGCAGCGCCCAGCCGGTCTCGGAGCTCACCCTCACCACCTCCGACCCGGACCTCGCCCCGGGCGGCGTCGAGTCGCTCGACCTCGTGGTGCGCTCGATGGAGAACAAGGTCCTCGCCCGTCGCGACAGCGTCGGCACCAACCCCCAGCGCGTCCGCCTGCGCAGCCCCGCGACCGACCTCTACTTCAGCTACACCATCGACGGCGGGCTCAGCGACGCCACCGAGACGGTCGAGGGCCGCGGCCTGGTGCGCGTGCTCGGCATGGACGTGTCGTACGACGGTGAGGCGGGCACGGTGCGCCGGGTGATCGAGGTGCCGGGCGACGTGCTCAGCGTGGCGTGCCTCAAGCCCAAGGAGGACTTCGACGCCAGCCCCCGGCCGTGCGGGGCTGCGACCGAGGACGGCGGCTGGGCGGTCGACCTGACCGGGGCCGACCGGCAGGACCGGCTGCTGGCCTCGATCGAGAGCTGAACCGGCGTCCGACGGTTCTACAGGAACGGCCGCAGGGGGCGCAGCACCATCTCCGTGAACCGTCGGTGCAGGTCGCGGGCCTCCCACTCGCCCCGGGTCAGCTCGATGCTGTTGGACTCGTCGACGCGGTAGACCTGCTCCAGGTGGCCGGCGAGGTCGCGGTCGATGACCTCGACGTTGATCTCGTAGTTGCCCTGCAGGCTGAGCCGGTCGATGTTGGCGGTCCCGACCGTCGACCAGGTGCCGTCGACGGTCGCCGTCTTGGCGTGCACCATCGCGTCCTTGAACCGGAAGATCCGCACGCCGGCCTCGAGCAGCTGGCTGAAGTACCCGCGCGAGAGCCAGTCGGCCACGATGTGGTTGGACTTCAGGGGCACGAGCACCCGCACGTCGACCCCGCGGGCCGCCGCCACCTTGAGGGCGTCCACGAAGTCCTGGTCGGGGATGAAGTAGGCCTGCGTGATCCAGATCGTGCGGCTGGCGCGGTTGATCGCCTCGAGGTACA
This sequence comes from Nocardioides flavescens, assembly GCF_009823805.1. Taxonomy (GTDB): domain Bacteria; phylum Actinomycetota; class Actinomycetes; order Propionibacteriales; family Nocardioidaceae; genus Nocardioides; species Nocardioides flavescens. The sequence goes on from NZ_WUEK01000002.1 coordinate 186,697, forward strand.
TCCCCCGGATCGGGAACATCATCAGCCGCGGCACGTTGCGGTGGAACCGCAGGTGCGGCTCCCAGGTCGACGTGGCCTCGACCAGCAGGGGGCGCTCGCTCGAGCGCAGGCGACGGCGCCGGTGCAGGTTCCAGAAGTCCGCGAACGCGCGACGCAGGTCGGCCACCCCGGGGCCGGTGATCCGCACGTGGGTGTCGCGCCACTCGGTCTCGTACGCCGACCCGATGTTGTAGCCGCCGACGAACGCCTCGGCGTCGTCGACCACCAGGATCTTGCGGTGGTCGCGGCCGTAGCGGCGCAGGTCGAAGAAGCGGAGACCGGCGGCGTAGACGGGGTAGCGCAGCACCTTGACGTTGGCCGGGAAGTGCTTGAACCGGGGGCTGACCACGAGGTTGGCGAACCCGTCGTAGATGCAGCAGACCTCGACGCCGCGGTCGGCCGCCGCGGCGAGAGCGTGCTTGAACCGCTCGCCGACCTCGTCGCCCTTCCAGATGTAGGTCTCGAAGAGGATCTGGCGCTCGGCGCGGCCGATCGCGGCGAGCATGTCCTCGTAGAGGTCACGGCCGTAGGTGTAGGTCGTGACCGTGCCCTCGCCGACCTCGACCGGGGTGGGCGGCGTGGTCGGGAAGGGCTTCGGCTTCTTGCCCCGGCGGCGGTAGGAGTCGACCAGGCTCATCGCTACGCCGATCACGACGGGCACCCCGAAGACGGCCAGCAGCGTGCGCCGGGTCCAGCAGATCACCTGGTCGACCACGTCCGCGCGCCTGCTCACCCCCTCAATCTAGTGAGTCGTCAATCGTCCGGTGCCGCGTCCGCGTCGAGGCGGCGGCGCAGGGTGACCGGGGCGACGTGGCGCCACGCGTCGGTGACGATCTCGGCCACCTCGTCCCAGTCCGGACCGTGCCCGTCCACCTCGTCGAGGCGGACGCCGACCCAGCCGCGGTGACCGACGTACGGCGGCACGAAGAACCGGCCCGGGTCGCTGCCCACGAGCTCGGCCTGCATCCCGGGCGCGGCGGCGCACCAGGCCGCCAGCCGCGGCGGGTCGTGCTCGGGCCGGTGGTGGTGCTCGTCGAGCATCACGAACTGCCTGCGGCAGAAGAAGGCGACCTCCCCGTGGCTGACCTTCTCGGTGACCTCGGGCAGGGCGAGGGCGATGCGTCGGAGCCGCTCGACCGGGTCCGACGGATCCGCAGCCTGGTCCACGGGCCCATCCTCACCGCGTCCAGCCTGGGTGGGAAGCCTCGACCCGAGGGCGTTGTCGGTGGCCGGTCGTAGTCTCGGAGCATGCGTCCAGTCACCGATCTCGAGCGCCGGGTGGCGCCGTTCGAGGTCAAGTCAGACTACGAGCCCTCGGGCGACCAGCCCGCCGCGATCAAGGAGATCTCGCGCCGGATCCAGGGCGGCGAGCAGGACGTCGTGCTGCTCGGCGCGACCGGCACCGGCAAGACGGCGACCGTGGCCTGGGTCGCCGAGCAGCTGCAGCGCCCGGTCCTGGTCATGCAGCCCAACAAGACGCTGGCCGCCCAGTTCGCCAACGAGCTGCGCCAGCTCTTCCCGGACAACGCGGTGGAGTACTTCGTCTCCTACTACGACTACTACCAGCCCGAGGCCTACGTCCCCCAGACCGACACCTACATCGAGAAGGACTCCTCGATCAACGAGGAGGTCGAGCGGCTGCGCCACTCGGCGACCAACTCGCTGCTGACCCGGCGCGACGTCATCGTGGTCGCCACCGTCTCCTGCATCTACGGCCTCGGCACCCCGCAGGAGTACGTCGACCGGATGCTGCGGCTCAAGGTCGGCGAGGAGCACGACCGCGACGGGATCCTGCGGCGCCTGGTCGAGATGCAGTACACCCGCAACGACATGAGCTTCGCCCGCGGCAACTTCCGGGTCCGCGGCGACACCCTCGAGATCTTCCCGGTCTACGAGGAGCACCAGGTCCGCATCGAGTTCTTCGGCGACGAGATCGAGCGGCTGATGACGCTGCACGCCGTCACCGGCGAGGTGATCACCGAGGACCCCGAGCTCTACGTCTTCCCGGCCACCCACTACGTCGCCGGCCCGGAGCGGATGGAGCGCGCGATCCGCGGCATCGAGCTCGAGCTGGAGGAGCGGCTGGCCCAGTTCGAGAAGGAGGGCAAGCTCCTCGAGGCCCAGCGGCTGCGGATGCGCACGACCTACGACATCGAGATGATGCGCCAGGTCGGTTCCTGCGCCGGCATCGAGAACTACTCGATGCACATGGACGGACGCACCCGGGGCTCGGCGCCCAACACCCTGCTCGACTACTTCCCCGAGGACTTCGTCCTGGTCGTCGACGAGTCCCACGTGGCCGTGCCGCAGATCGGCGGCATGTACGAGGGCGACATGTCGCGCAAGCGCAACCTGGTCGACCACGGCTTCCGGCTGCCCAGCGCGATGGACAACCGGCCGCTGCGCTGGGAGGAGTTCCTCGAGCGGATCGGGCAGACGATCTACCTCTCCGCGACCCCGGGCAACTACGAGCTCGACAAGGTCGGTGGCAACACCCCGCCGCACGTCGTCGAGCAGATCATCCGCCCGACCGGGCTGGTCGACCCGCAGGTCGTCGTCAAGCCGACCAAGGGCCAGATCGACGACCTGATCGGCTCGATCCGCGAGCGGGTGGACAAGAACGAGCGCGTCCTGGTCACGACCTTGACCAAGAAGATGTCGGAGGACCTCACCGACTACCTCCTCGACGCCGGCATCCGCACCCGCTACCTCCACTCCGAGGTCGACACCCTCAAGCGCATCGAGCTGCTGCGCGACCTGCGGCTGGGGGAGTACGACGTCCTCGTCGGCATCAACCTGCTCCGCGAGGGCCTCGACCTCCCCGAGGTGTCGCTCGTGGCGATCCTGGACGCCGACAAGGAGGGGTTCCTGCGCTCGGACAAGTCGCTCATCCAGACGATCGGTCGCGCGGCCCGCAACGTGTCGGGCGAGGTGCACATGTACGCCGACAAGATCACCCCCTCGATGGAGGCGGCGATCGACGAGACCAACCGGCGCCGCGCGATCCAGATCGCCTACAACACCGAGCACGGCATCGACCCGACCCCGCTGCGCAAGAAGATCGCCGACATCACCGACATGCTGGCGCGCGAGGACGAGTCGACCCAGGAGCTCCTCGCCACCTGGGCGGGCACCGAGGCCAAGGGCCGCGCGGGCGGCGTCAAGGCCAAGACCCGCCAGCCCACCCCGGTCCTGGGCGAGAAGGCCGCCGGGCACCACGCCGCCGACCTGGCCGGCATGCCGAGCTCCGACCTGGCCAACCTCATCCAGGACCTCACCGACCAGATGCGCTCGGCGGCCGCCGAGCTGCAGTTCGAGGTCGCCGCCCGGCTGCGCGACGAGATCGGCGAGCTCAAGAAGGAGCTGCGGCAGATGATGGAGGCGACCCGCTAGCCGGCCTCCCGGCCTACCGGTCCGGGCCGTAGAGGCCGAAGTGCAGGGCCGGGTCCGCTGGGTCCCAGGTGTCGGTGACCTGCGAGCGCGACCCCATGGCGGCGACCCGCGACAGCAGGTCGCGACCGAGGGCGAGCCGGTCGGGCTCCCACCGGGCCAGAGCGGTCGGCACGTCGGGCGCCTCGGCGAGGGCCACGGCCAGCGCCCATGCGTCGGAGGCCGCCTTGGCCGTCCCCGCGGCGGCGTGCGGACGGGCTGCGAACGCCGCGTCGCCGACCAGGGCGACCCGCCCGTGGCTCATCCGCTCGACACCGATGTCCAGCACGACCTGGATGTAGGGCTGCTCGGTGCGCTTGACCAGCTCGGCCGACGCGGGCGGCAGCAGCTCCGCCGCCTCGGCGCGCATCTCGTCGACGTAGCGCTGCTGCACCTGACCCGGGTGGACCGACACCGGGGCGGGGACCCCGCGCAGGTCGGTCACCATCTCGTCGAGGGCGGGGCCCTCGGCGACGTTGCGGTACCACACGTAGTTGAGCTGCCGGTCGCCTCGCGCGAGCCCGCCGTCGACCGCAGGGATGGGGTAGGCGCACATGTGCGAGCCGGGCACCACCGTGTAGACGGTCGCGTCGTGGATGAGGTCGGCCGTCTCGACCGAGACCTCGCGCTCGAGGACGGTGCCCCGCCAGCCGACGTACCCGGCGTAGCGCGGGCGCACGTCGGGCTGCAGCCGGCGGCGGCCCACCGACGAGATCCCGTCGGCGAACACCACCAGGTCGGCGCGCTCGCGACGTCCGCTCAGGAACCGCACCTCGGCGGAGTCGGCGTCCTGGCCGACGCCCACCGCTGACTCCCCGAGGTGGTAGTCCCGGGTGCCGAAGTCGTCGAGCAGGATCCGGTAGAGCGTCGTCCACGAGCTGAACCGCCAGGCCGCGGGCTCCTCGAAGGCGATGGTGTTGCCGGGGCCGAGGTAGCGCGTGCAGGTCGAGCCGATGCTGACCTCCTCGAGTGAGAAGGGGTGGGGTCGCTCCACGATCCAGCGCACCGTGTCGGGCTGCAGGACGATGCCTCCGCCGCGACCGTCGAGGTAGGTCGGCGTCCGCTCGAACACGTCGACCTGGAACCCCTGCTCGCGCAGCAGGAGTGCGGTGGTCAGGCCGGCGAAGGAGCCTCCGACGACGACCGCGCGCCCCTCAGTCATGGTCGAACCGCTCGCCGTCGACCTCCGGGGCAGCCGGGTGGTCGGGGAGGTTGACCACGATCGCGTCCTGGGTGGTGCGGGCGACGACCATCCGGACCGGCTCGGTGTCGCTGGCGTTCTCCTCCCAGTGCACGACGTGGGGCGCGATGAAGACGAAGTCGCCGGGGTGGGCCTCCCGAGGCTCGCCGAGCTCGTCGCCGACCCACCAGCGACCGACGCCGCTGAGCACGTAGAGGCCCGTCTCGGACTCGCCGTGGTGGTGGACCCCGGTGCGGCGGCCGGGCGGCAGCACCGACAGGCCCATCCACAGGTCACGGGTGCCGAGCCGCCTCGCGGACAGCGCCTCGAACCTCTGCAGCCCCTTCGTCTGCGGGGTGTCGGTGGACAGGTCGGAGGCGGTCACGACGTGCACGTCGGAGCCAGGTCCGGGTTGGCCGGGGTCCACGGCCTCGGGTTCGCTCTGCTCGCTCATGCAGCCAGCCTGACCGCAACGACACCGCGCTCCCATGTGTTGCTGCACAGCCCTGGCGTCAGACCCGGTGGCGTGGCACAGTCGCCGGATGGAGCACAGGAACGACGAGCGCAACGCCGGAGCCGAGCGGCTGCGCCCCTGGCTCGAGGCGGTCGCCGAGATCGCCCGGGTGCTCAATCGCCCCGCCTCACTGCCCGAGGTGCTCGACCTGGTCGCCCAGACCGCGGCGAACCTGCTGGGCTACGACTTCTGCGCCGTGCTGCTCCCGAGCGCGGACGGCCGCGTGCTGCTCATCACCGGTGCCCACGGCCTCTCGTCCGACTACGTGCACCAGGTCAACGCCGAGCGGCCGGTGGCGCTGGCTGTCGACGAGGCCGTGCTCGCGCCCTCGAGCCGTGCGTTCCTGTCCGGGACGTCGGTGCAGGTGCCCGACACGCTGGCCGACGGGGCCTTCTCGCCCTGGGGCGGGGTCGCGCGCGAGCAGGGCTACCGCTCGATGGTCTCGGTGCCGGTGAAGGCCTCCGACACCTGCGTCGCCACCCTGAACTGCTACACCCGCGAGCCCCACCGGTTCGGCCCGGACGAGGAGGAGCTGCTGGCGCTCCTGGCCGACCAGGCGGGGGTGGCCATCGAGACCGCGCGCCTGCGCGAGCGCGAGGCGAGCACGATCGAGGACCTCACGAGCGCGAACACCGCCATGGAGGCGCAGCACCAGCTGCTCGCCCGCGGGGAGGCGGTGCACGAGCAGCTGACCCAGGTCGCCCTGCGCGGCGGAGGTGTCACCGGGGTGGCCGCCTCGCTCGCCGACCTCCTCGGCACCACCGTGGTGGTCACCGAGGAGCCGTCGGGCGTCGAGCTCGCCCGGGCCGAGCGGGCGGACGTGCCTCTCGTCGCGGAGGACGCGCAGGCGCGCTCCACCCCCGTGGTCCTGGGTTCCGACACGGTCGCGCGGATCTGGGTCCCGCGCGGGGCGACGCCGCTGCCGCCGCTCGACGTACGCGCTCTCGAGCACGCGGCGACCGTCTCGGCGCTCGAGGTGCTGCGCGCCCGCACGGCCCTGGAGGTCGAGTGGAGGGTGTCGGGGGAGATCGTGGCCGACCTCGTCACCGGCAGTTCCCTGGGGATGCTGAGCGTCGCCGAGCGCGCCGCGCGACTGGGGATGGACCTCACCGCACCCCACGCCCTGGTCGTCGTGCAGGGCGGTGGCCGCCGCGCCCCCGCCGCGCGGGTCTTCTCCGTGGCGCGCTCGCACGCCACCCGCCCCCAGCCGCCGGCGCTCGTGGGCTCTGTCGGCGACGACGTGGTGCTGCTCTGGCCGGCCGCCGGGGACGTGACCGCGCTGGACAGCGCGGTCGAGCTGCACCGCCAGGTCGCCCGCCTCGACCTCGCGGACGAGGTGGTCCTGGCGGTCTCGCCGGCGTGCGCAACGCTGACGGACTACCCCGTGGCCTACCGCCGGGCCCGCGGGGCCGCGACGCTCGCCCGCGCACGGGGCGAGACCGGCGCCGTCGCGAGCTACGGCAGCCTCGGTCTGCACGGTCTGCTGCTCCAGCTCGAGGACGCAGCCGAGCTGCGGCGCTTCGCCGAGGAGGTGCTCGCCCCGGTGCGCGAGCACGACCGGGCTCGCGGCACGGTCCTCGAGCTGACCCTGCGCACCTACCTCGCCCACGACCTCAACACGGCGGCGACCGCGGCGGCGCTCTTCGTCCACGCCAACACCGTCGGGCTCCGGGTGCGCCGGATCGAGCAGCTCCTAGGAGTGTCGACCGGCGAGGTGCGCACCCTCGCCGAGCTGAGCGTGGCGCTGGGCGCGGACGAGGTGGCGGACGCGCTGGCGACGCCTCAGCCGGCGGCGGCCTCGCGCTGACGCGGCGCGTCCGGCCGCCCGGGCTGGCCTGGGGGACGGGAAGGGAGCACCAGCAGCGGGAGCAGCCAGGCGACGGCGATCGTGATCACGGCCGCGCGCGCGTGGTCGTGGTCCACCGCCCACCCGACGGCCGGGGTGGCCGTGACGACGAGTCCGAACGCGACGGTGTTCATGGCGCCGACCGCCGCGGCGGGTCGGGTGGGCTGTCGTCGCTGCGCGGCCTGCACGACGCTCGCGAACGGGATCCCGCCGACGACGCCGAGCACGGCCACGGCGGCGAAGGCGACCACCGGGGTCGAGCGCCACGCCAGGGCGAGCGTGGCGGCGGCGCACACCACGAGTGTCAGCACCCACAGCGCGCGGGTCCGCGCGGGGTGGGCCGCGACGAGCTGGCCCCCGAGCGGTCGGCTGACGACCGATAGCCCGAGGACGCACGCGCCGGCCACCGCGGCGGACGTCGGCCCGAACGACCAGACGTCCTCGAGCAGGGTGGTCGCCCACGACGACAGGATCAGCCCGAGCCCCAGCGTCATCGCGTGGACCGCGGCGAGCCGGAAGAGCTGGGCGTCGCGCAGGACCGACGGCGGGCGGGCCCCGGCCCCTTCCGGCGCCGGCGGGCGGTGCTCGCCCGGGCGCTCGCGCGGCAGGGTCAGCACGAGCACCAGCGCCACTGCTGTCACGACCAGCGTCGTCAGCCACGACGAGCGCCAGCCCACGAGGTGGGCGACGAGCGGCACGGTGAGCACCGCGAAGCCGGAGGTCGCCAGGGCCACGCCGCCGAACAGACCGGTGCCACGGGCGCCGGTGCCGCTGCGGCGGGCGAGCTCCGCGCCGGAGACGAAGCAGACGGCGTACCCGGCCCCGGACAGCGCCCGGGCCACCAGCGCGAGCCAGGGTAGGGGAGCGACCAGCGCCGCGACGTGGGCGAGGACGACCAGGGTGAGGCCGGCGGAGGTGGCCGCCCGCACGCCCAGGCGGTCGACGAGCAGCCCGCTCGGCAGCTGCAGAGCGGCGTACGGCGCGGCCAGGGCCGAAGACAGCAGACCGACCCACACGAGGCCGGTCCCGTAGGCCTCTGCCGTCTGGCCGGCGGCGGCACCCGGGGCGGTCAGCGCCCAGCCGGCCGAGCCGGCGACCAGGCAGGCGACCAGCAGCAGACGGGCCGGACCGGCGTCCCGGGGGCCGCCGCCGGTCACACCCCGCCTCGGGCGAGCACGCGGCAGAGACGGAGCGCGACCTGCAGCTCGGTGCGACGCTCGGTCAGCGGTCGCCCGAGCAGCTCGGCGGCGCGCTGGAGCCGGTTGCGCACGGTGTGCTCGTGCAGGTGGAGGTGCTCGGCGGTCACGATGTGGGACCCGAACCGGTGCGAGGCCTCCACGGTCTCGCGGAGCCGCTCGGCGAGGGGGTCCGCGACCCCCAGCTCGCCGAGCTCGGCCTCGACGAACGCGCGGGCACGGACCGGGTCGGCCATCAGCATGACCTCGAGACCGACGTCGTCGTAGGCGAGTCGCTCAGGGGGCACGGGCGCCCACGCGGCACGGATGCGCTGCACGTCGTGGACCTGCGCCCACGTGCGTCGCAGTCCGTCGAGACCGGACGCCGGCTGACTGACGCACGCCTCGACCTCCTGGACACGCAGACAGTCCACCACCTGCTCGGCGGCGCGGGCGCGCCACCCCGGGCAGCCCTGCTGTGCCAGCCACAGGACCGTGCTCGACAGGTCGACCGGGTGCACCAGCGCGTCGCGGGTGTGGGTGGCCTCGCGCAGCGCGGTGAGATGCGGACGGACCGCGCCTTCGGGCACCCCCGGCAGCAGGACGGCGAGGTGCTGTGCGTCGACGGGGTAGTCGAGCAGGGCGAGGTCGGCCGGGGAGAGCGGCGGGGCGTCGGCCCGCAGCAGGTGGCGCACCAGGCCGGCGCGGACCTGCTCCCGTGAGCGGCTGAGGGCGCTGTCGGCCCGGGCGAAGGTGTCGGCGACCTGGGACGCGACGTGGTCCTGGTAGCCGAGCAGGAGCGTGGTCATGGTGCGCAGTGCGGCGAGGCCCTCGCCGCGAGCCACGCCACTGGTCTCCGCCTGCTCGACCAGGCGCTCGCTCCAGGCCTCCCACATCGTGGCGAACCCGACGCGGTAGCTGCGCTGCACGGCGGTCTGGGGCAGCCGCAGCCTGGCCTGCAGCCCGGCGAGCGCGACGGGCTCGTCGAGCAGGACCGAGGTGGCGGCGACCCGGCCCGCCAGGACGTCGCGCAGGTGGTGCAGGTTCTCCTCCACGCTGGCCCGCAGCGCCGGCACGAACGCCGCGTGCTCGCGCAGGTCGTCGAACGCCGCGGCCAGGTCGGCCTCGATGACGCGGTCGCGCAGCCCGGGGAGGTCGAGGCCGTCGGTGGCCTCGCGCGCCCACTGCGGCAGGACGGACGGGGGAGCGGTGGGCCGGTCGAGCGCTGACGTGGTCACCCTGACCACGCTCCCGTGCTCTGGAGGCACTGCCGATGTGGCTCCACCCAGCGACGCTCGCTCGGACTGGAGGACGCCACATGGTGGCGGCCGGGTGGCCCCGTGAGGCTGTGACGCACAGCACTGGTCGGGTCCGTCGGCCGGCCGCAGGTCACTCGGGAGGAGGTCGTGATGGAACGCGCCCTAGGTCCCCGCCCGGTCGCGCACCGCCCGGGTGGTCGCCCGGGTCACCAGGCTCGTCGCGAACAGCCGCTCGCGACCACCGCCGACGTCCCCGGCGTACTCCAGCCGTTCGACCAGGAGCCGAGCGGCGGTGCGGGCCATCTCGTCCAGCGGTTGCCGGACGGTCGTCAGCTGGAACACCTCCCAGGCCGCCATGGGGACGTCGTCGTAGCCCACGATCGAGATGTCGTCGGGCACCGAGAGGCCGAGCGAGCGGGCGGCGTCGATGGCGCCGAACGCGATCACGTCGTTGCCGCAGAGCAGGGCGGTCGGGGGCTCGGGCGATCGAAGCAGGCTCAGCGCGTGCTGGTAGCCGGACTGGTGGGTGTAGGGCCCCTCGCGCACCAGGCGCGCATCGGGCTCGGCCCCCGCGGCGGCGAGGGCGGTGAGCGCGCCCGAGAAGCGGTCGCGACTCGTCGAGGTGTTCGCCGGTCCCCGCACCACGCCGATGCGGCGGTGGCCGAGGTCGGTCAGGTGACGCGCGGCGGCCGCGCCACCGCGCTCGTTGTCCGCCACGACGCGATCGACGTCGAGACCGTCGACGTAGCGGTTGAGCAGGACCAGCGGCACACCGCGCTCGCCGAGGGTCTCGTGCAGACGCGAGTCCAGCGTCGCCGTCGTCGCGAGGACACCGGCGATCGAGCGGTCGAGGAGCTGGTGCAGCGCCTGCTGCCCCGTCGGGATGTCGGTGCGCTCCGCGAACAGGCTCACGCCGTAGCCCAGGATGCGCAGCTCGTCGTGCACCGGGTTCATCAGCGCGGGGAAGAACGGGTTGGTGAGGTCGGAGACGACCACGCCGACCGTGCGGGCCGGAGCGGGCTCGGGTGGCGCCAGCCACGCGGGGCGGTAGCCGAGCCGCTCGGCGGTCTCCGCCACCAGTCGGCGGGTCTCGACGCGCACCCGCGGGTCGCCCCGCAGCGCCCGCGAGACCGTCGACTGGGAGACGCCGGCCGCCTCCGCCACGGTCGTGCTGGTCGCCGCCCGGCGCGCCCCTGTGCTGCTCACGTCGTCTCCTGTGGTCCCCGAGAGTGCGCTCCTGGCGCACCCGTGATGCATAACTTATGCATTACGAACGTAGGACGCGGTGCCCGATTCGTCAAGCGACGTGCGGCCTGTGGGCTGATCAGGAGTTTCTGCGCCGAGCCCCCGGTGCAGACCATGCACAAAATGCTTGACTCCGGTCATTGGCGTCGTGTCGTGCGTCACACGCGGCGCCCACGCCGGAGCTCCGCCCCGGCTCCAGGTCGTCCCGACCTCCAGCTCCGTCCGCTCCTGCCCCGCACACCGAGAGGCATCTCATGACCGCACCGCGCACCACCACCACCGCCCGCCGAGCCCTGGCCGTCGCCGGCGTCGTCGCCCTGCTGGCCTCGGGCTGCGGCAGCCGACCCGGTGCCGCCTCCGGCTCGGGCGAGGCCACGGACGCCGACGGCACGGTGAGCATGGTGATGGCTCCCGACCCGGTCTGGAAGTGGCTGACGGACCAGGGCATCAAGGAGGAGATGGAGGACGAGGCGGGCATCCGCATCGAGACCTCCTCGTCGTGGGACGAGTTCGGCGTCTACGCCGGCGGCCACGCCGACGTGGTGTCCGCCGCGTCCTACGAGGTGCCCGACCTCGAGGAGCAGACGGGGGAGGAGGCCACCATCTTCGGCAAGTTCAACTCCGACCGCAGCATCCTGGCCGTCCCGGCCGACAGCGACGCACAGACGATCTGCGACCTGAAGGGCAAGCGGATCGTCACCCACAGCGCGGTCTCGATCACGATCATGTGGGGCGTCTACGCCCGCGAGTTCTGCGACCTCGACCTGCGCGCCGGCGGCGGCGACTTCGAGCTCGTCGTCACCGACCCGCAGAACGCCGCGGCCCTCATCGAGCGCGGCGACGCCGACGCCGGGCTGCTCCTGCCCGACTTCTCGATCGCCCAGCTCTCGAGCGGTGCGGTCAAGCCGCTCTACGACTCCAAGTCGGTCTCGCAGATCTACGCCGAGAACTTCTCGAGCGACCCCGACCAGGTGACGCACCCGCAGAACAACGTCTTCGTGGCCCGCAAGGCCTGGGTGGAGAAGAACCCCGAGGAGGCGGCGTTCCTCATCGAGGTCTGGAACCGCGGCGTCCAGGAGTGGGCCGAGCACCGCGACGAGATCATCGACGCCTACCCCGAGGACTTCGCGGCCGAGACGCCCGAGCAGAAGGCGTTCATCAAGGACTGGGTCAGCACCAAGTACGACTGGTTCGTCGACACGACCTACCTCGACCAGGCCTGGGTCGACAGCGAGACCGAGCTGTTCGACCTCATGAAGGAGGCCGGCTACGTCGACGAGGACGTCGCCGAGCCCGACTTCACCATCCTCGAGCAGTCCTGAGCGCGCTGCGCCGGGACGAGGAGACACCATGACCGACCAGCTCGTGATGGGGCCCGACACGGGCCCCTCCACCCCTGCCGCACCCGACCGCGAGGCCGCCGCCCGGCGTACGGCGCGAGGGCGGCGCTGGCGCCGCACCGCGGTGCTCGCGCTCGGCTGGGTGGCCATCTACGCCGTGTGGGAGGCCACCTCGTGGTGGTTCGGCAGCCGCCTCCTGCCTCGACCCCACGAGGTCCTGCAGTCCGCGATCGAGATCATCGAGACCGGCAACTTCGTCGGTGACTTCTCGGCCAGCGTGCTGAAGACCTTCGCCGGCTTCGGGGTCGCGGCGCTCGTGGGTGCCCCGATCGGCTACGCCATGGGCCGCTCGCGCTACTGGCGGGCCTTCTTCCACGACGGCGTGACCATCGCCGGCACGATCCCCGCGATCGTCTACGCGGTCATGTCGCTGATCGTCTTCGGGCTGTCCAACCTGGGCCCGATCCTCGCCGTGGCGCTGGTCTCCGCGCCCTACGTCGCGCTCAACGTCGCCGAGGGCATCCGCGGCGTCGACAACCAGCTCATCACCATGAGCGAGGCGTTCGGACGCACGCCGCGGCAGATCCGCCGTGAGGTGCTGGTGCCGACGATCGTGCCGTTCGTCTTCGCCGCGATCCGGATGTGCTTCGCGGTCGCCTGGAAGGTCGAGGCGCTGACCGAGGTCTTCGGTGGACGCAGCGGCGTCGGCTTCCAGATCCGCACCGAGTACCAGCTCTACGACATCAGCGCCGTGCTGGCGTGGATGGTCCTGTTCATCGCGTTCATGCTCGTCATCGAGCGGCTGGTGCTGGCCAAGGCCGAGTCCCGCCTCCTCGCGTGGCGTCCCGAGGAGAGAGGGGCCGCGCTGTGACCACCGTGTCCGACCAGCCCACCAGTGCCAGCAGCACCGTGGGGCGACGGCGCTCCACGACCGAGATCGAGCAGGACACGCCGCAGTGGCGCAAGGTCCTCACCTCCGACCCGGCGGCCCGGGTGACCAGCCTGCTCGCCTTCGTCCTGTTCTGGGTGGTCGTCTCCGCCCTCTTCGACCGGGTCCCGGGACCCGTCGCGGTGTGGACGAGCCTGGTCGACGAGTTCTCGCGCGGCGAGGTGTTCGGCAACTTCGGCTCGACGCTGTACCGCTTCGGGGTCGGGGTCGCCCTCGCCACCGTCGTCGGCGTGGCCGTGGGTGTCCTGATGGGGCTCTCGCAGCTGTCCCGCGCCTTCCTGGAGAGCCCCGTCCTCGTGGCCCTCTCGATCCCGGCCATCATCTGGGCCTTCCTCACCGTCATGTGGTTCGGCTTCGGCGACACCGGCCCCATCATCACGACGTTCCTCACCTCCGTCCCGTTCGTCATCGTCAACGTCGCGCAGGGGGTGCGGGGCGTGTCCCGCGACCTGCGCGACATGTCGGCGACGTACGACGTCCCGATGGGGCGCCGGGTCCGCGACCTGGTGCTGCCGGCCGTCACCGGCTACATCGCCGCGGGCGTCCGCTTCGCCATCATCATCGGCTGGAACGGCGTGCTGCTGGCCGAGTGGTTCGGAGGCGGCGGCGGAGTCGGCTACCGCGCGCGGTTCTGGTACGACGCCAACCGCTACGCCGGGTTCGCCGCCTGGGTGGTGCTGTTCGTCGGCTTCATCGTGCTGCTCGACCGCTTCGTGCTCGACAAGGCCATCCAGCGCTCCTTCCGCTGGCGCGACGCCCGGTGACGCGCCGGTGAGCTCATCCCCGCCCCACCCCGTCCCGTCCTCCCGCATCCGCCCGTCCCGCAACCACCAGGAGCTCCCGTGGCCGTCCTGACCGTGACCAACCTGTCCAAGACCTTCAACCTCGGCACCGCCCGCGAGAGCCGCATCCTCGACGACATCTCCTTCGAGGTGTCGGGCCAGACCTTCGTCTCCATCGTGGGACCGTCGGGCTGCGGCAAGAGCACGCTGCTCAACATCATCTCCGGGGTCGAGGAGCACACCTCCGGCGACATCACCCTCACCAGCGACGCCGGCGGACCGGCGCGGATGGGCTACGTCTTCCAGGACCCGCGGCTGCTGCCGTGGCGCAGCGTCATGAAGAACATGATGTACGTCCAGGACGACCAGTCCCGCGACACCGTCGCCCGGGCCGAGCGCTACCTCGACATGGTGGGCCTGAAGAAGAACGCCGACTTCTACCCCGGCCAGCTCTCCGGCGGGATGCAGCAGCGCGTGGGGATCGCCCGCGCCTTCGCGGTCGAGCCCGACCTGCTGCTGATGGACGAGCCGTTCAGCCACCTCGACGCGATCACCGCGCGCGGTCTGCGCGAGCAGCTGCAGGACATCTGGGCGCAGTCGAAGAAGACCGTCGTCTTCGTGACCCACGACGTGGTCGAGGCCGTCGAGCTGTCCGACCGCATCATCGTCCTCCAGCCCGGCGGGCTGATCTACGAGGACATCACCATCGACCTCCCTCGCCCGCGCCGCCAGTCGGACAAGGCGGTCGCCACGCTGCAGGCCGACGTGCTCGCCCGCCTCGAGACGCTCAAGGCGATGGCGGCCGCCGAGCCCGTCGCCGAGCCCGTCGCCTGACCCGACGCCCGGCCACCCCGACCTGCCTCACCCCGCACCAGGACCCAGGAGCCCCCGTGAGCACCCAGCTCAAGACCCCCACCACTGCCTCGCAGACCGCACCCGGGCGCGACGCGGTCGCCGACGTCGTCCGCGACGTCATCGAGGACATCCGGCGCGACGGCGACGACGCCGTGCGCCGCTACTCGGAGAAGTTCGACAACTGGTCCCCGGCCTCGTTCCGGTTGGGGGAGGCCGAGATCCAGGACCTGATCGCGGCGCTGCCGACCACCGTCGTCGACGACATCCGGACCGTGCAGGCCAACGTGCGCGAGTTCGCGCGGCGCCAGCGCGAGACCATGCTCGACCTGGAGGTCGAGACCGAGCCCGGCGTCTTCCTCGGTCACCGCCACGTGCCGATCAGCGCCTCGGGCGCCTACGTGCCCGGGGGTCGCTACCCGCTCACCGCGTCGGCCCACATGACGGTGGTGACGGCCAAGGTGGCCGGCGTGGAGCGGGTCACCGCCTGCACGCCTCCGCTGCGGGGCGAGATCCCCCCGGCGACCATCGCCGCGATGCACCTCGCGGGGGCCGACGAGGTGTTCGTGCTCGGTGGCGTCCAGGCCGTCGCGGCCCTGGCGCTCGGTACGGAGTCGATCGGCCGGGTCGACCTCATCGCCGGCCCCGGCAACGCCTACGTCGCCGAGGCCAAGCGCCAGCTGTTCGGCGAGGTCGGCATCGACCTGTTCGCGGGCCCCACCGAGATCCTCGTGGTCGCCGACGAGCACGCCGACCCGTTCGTGGTCGCGGTCGACCTGCTGAGCCAGGCCGAGCACGGCCCGGACTCGCCCGCCGTGCTGATCACCACCTCCGAGCGGATCGCCCGGGAGACCGTGGCGCACGTCGAGGAGCTGCTGCCCGGCATGTCGACCAACGACATGGCCGGCCCCGCCTGGCGCGACCACGGCGAGGTGCACGTGGTCGAGGACCTCGACGCGGCGTACCGGCTGGCCGACACGTTCGCCAGCGAGCACGTGCAGATCCTCACCCAGGAGCCGCGCGAGGCGCTGGACAAGATGCGTCACTACGGCGCGCTGTTCCTCGGCGAGGGCACCTGCGTGTCGTACGGCGACAAGGTGATCGGCACCAACCACGTGCTGCCCACCCGCGGTGCGGCGCGCTACACCGGCGGGCTGTGGGTCGGGAAGTACCTGCGCACCGTCACCTTCCAGGAGGTCACCGACCCCGCCGCCAGCGCCCGCCTGGGCGAGCTGTGCGGCCGGACGGCGCGCGTCGAGCTCTTCGAGGGCCACGCCCGCTCCGGTGACGTCCGGGCCGCCAAGCACTCCGGTGCCGAGCTGCCCTGGGCCCTCGCGGCCCGCTGACCCCTGACCGCACGAGAGAGGACCCCCATGACCACGGGACGCCCCCGCACGATCGACATGCACGCCCACGTGATCCTGCCCGACTGCCTGCCGCTGGTGGACGGGCTGATGGCCCCGGAGATGGAGCCGTTCAGCTACTTCGGCGGCGACGAGACCAACGCCTACCAGGTCGAGCACGTGAAGGCGATCATGCCCAAGGCCACCGACCCGATGGTCCGGCTCGCCGACATGGACGCGATGGGCGTCGACGTGCAGGCCCTGTCGGTGGCGCCGGCCGGCTACTTCTACTGGACCGACCCCGAGCTCGGCCTCGAGCTCGCACGGATGCAGAACGACAACATCGCCAAGATCGTCGCAGACCACCCCGACCGGTTCGTCGGGCTGGCCACCGTGCCGATGCAGGACGTCCGGGCGGCCGTGGAGGAGCTCGAGCGCTGCGTGCGCGACCACGACTTCCGCGGGGTCGAGATCAACACCAACGTCGTGGGGATGGACCTCGACGACCGGCGCTTCCGGCCGTTCTTCGCCAAGGCCGAGGAGCTGGACGTGCCGGTCATGCTCCACCCCAACGGCTTCACGGGCGGCGAGCGGCTGCGCAAGTACTACCTGACCAACGTCATCGGCAACCCGCTCGACACGACGGTCGCCCTGACGCGGATCATCCACGGCGGGGTGCTCGAGGAGCACCCGGAGCTCAAGGTGGTCGCCGTCCACGGCGGCGGCTACCTGCCGTTCTACTCCTCGCGGATGGACCACGCCTACGACGAGCGTCCCGAGGGTCGCCACCACATCACCCGGGCGCCGAGCACCTACCTGAAGCAGGTCTACGTCGACTGCCTGGTCTTCGACGCCCCGCACCTGGAGTTCCTGGTGCAGCAGATGGGCGCCAGCCAGGTGGTCGTCGGCACGGACTACCCGTTCGACATGGGCCACTACGACCCGCTGGGCCAGATCGAGGCCACGAGCCTCGACGAGGGCGTGCGCGACGACGTCCGCAGCCGTACGGCGGCGCGGCTCCTCAAGCTCGACCGCTGACCCTGGCCGCACCACGGCCCCGGCCCCTTCGGGGGGAGCCGGGGCCGTGCTGCGTCAGGCGCCCGTCAGTCGCCGGCGAGTCCGGCCGCAGCCAGCCCGGCGAGCACGCACTGCTCGTCGACGTCCGAGGTATCGCCGCTGACCCCGACCGCCCCGATCAGGAGGCCCTCGGCGTCGTGCACCAGCACGCCGCCCGCCGCGGGGGCGAAGCGGCCGCCGGCGACGGCGGCGAGGCCGGTGAAGAACGCCGGCTGTCCCGTCGCCCGCTCGGCGATCGCCCCCGACGACATGCCCATGCCGAGGGCGCCGTAGGCCTTGGCCGTGGCGATGTCGGTGCGCAGGATGCCGGCGCCGTCCTCGCGCTTGGCGACGACGAGGTGACCACCGGGGTCGAGCACGACGACGGCCAGCGGCGCAGTGCCCTCGGAGCGGGCGTGGGCCAGGACGGCGTCGGCCACTTCGTCGGCGAGGTGGAGGAAGAGGCTCATCGGCGTCCGCCCTCCTCGAGCACCTCGAGCAGGGCCGCGGCGTCGGCGTCGGCCCAGCCGGCCTCGGCGGCCCGGTCGTAGAGCGGGAGCGTCGCGTCGAGCACCGGGGTGGCGACGTCGACGGCGGTGGCGAGCTCCTGCACCAGCGAGACGTCCTTCTGGAACATCGAGACCCGCGCGGTGGCGGGGCGGTAGGAGCGTGCGCTCATCAGCGGACCGCGCTTGTCGAAGATGACCGAGCCGCCCGCCCCCTCGCGGATCGTCTCGTAGAGCACGTCCGGGTCGAGGCCGGCGGCCAGTCCGAGCGCGAACGCCTCGGCCGTCGAGGCGTTGTGGATCGAGACCAGCAGGTTGGCGACGAGCTTCATGGTCGTGCCGTGCCCGAAGGGACCTACGTGGCGCACCGACCGGGCGAAGGCCTCCAGGGCCGGACGGACGGCCTCGAACGCCGCCTCGTCGCCGCTGCCGAGCACCACCACGTCGCGTTCGCGCGCCTGGGCGCCGGTGCCGCTGAGCGGGCAGTCGAGCAGCACTGCGCCGGCGCTCGCCAGCAGGTCGTGGCAGCGCTGCTTCACCTTGAGCGAGAGCGTCGAGGTCTCCACCACGACCAGGTCGGGCCGCGCCGAGCCGGCGAGCTGCGTGCAGACCTCGAGCGCGGCCTCGGAGGAGGGCAGCGAGGTGACGACCATGTCCGCCTCCGCCGCGAGGTGCCCGAGGGTCTCGGCGCCACGGCCGCCGTGGTCCTCGAGGTCCGCGACGGCGGCCGGCTCGAGGTCGGTGCCGAGGACGTCGAAGCCGGCGGCGAGCAGGTGGGTCGACATCGCCGAGCCCATGATGCCGAGGCCGACCACCCCCACCGTGGCGAGCGGCCGGGTCGTGGTCGTGGTCGTGCGGGGAGCGGGCTGGGGGTCCATCTCGGCACCGTAGGTCGGGCCGCGCGCCCGCCGCGTGCCGCGCGACGTCAGTCTGGTGCCCGCGCCGTGGCGGCGGGCGGGAGTCCGGGGGCCGGGGCGCAGGGGCTCAGCGCGCGGGGAGCCGCAGCACCAGTTCGCAGGCCGTCCGCACCTCGGGGCGGTCGAGGCGCAGCCCGGACACCTCGGTGACCCGCCGCAGGCGGTGCCGGACCGTGGTCACGTGCACCCCGAGCGCCTCGGCGGTCGCGGAGGCGCTGCCGCACGAGGCGAGGTAGGCGCGCAGGGTGCGCTCGAGGTCTGCGTCGGCGCGGTCGCGGTCGGCCTCGCGCAGCCGGTCGATCCCGCGGAGCCCGGTGCCGGCGGGGAGCGTGGCGACGAGGTCGGCCACGAGCACCTCGGCCTCCACGTCGGCGTACGCGACGACCGCGCCTCCCCTGGACGCGACGGCGCAGGCGGAGGAGGCCTCGTCGCGCAGTCGGGGGAGGGCGGCCAGGCCGGCACCCACCGTGCTCAGGGCCACCCGGAGCGTGCGCAGCGAGCCGTTCCCGGCCAGTCGCAGGGCGTCCTGCCCGAGTCTCGTCGCCGCCGCGTCGGCCTCCTCGGGGGCGAGCGCGACGAGCGCGAGCGCTCCGTCGCCGCGCGGCGTCGAGGCACCCAGCCTGCGGAACGACTCGAGGCAGCGGCGCAGGTGCTCCACGACGCGGTCGGCGGGGGCGGGCGCCCCGGAGGGCGAGGTGTCGGTGTCGAGGGCGGCCGCGAGGACGACGAACCGGCCGTCGCGTGCGAGTCCGAGCCGGTCCGCCGCCGCCGGGGCGCCGGGGAGGCCGTCGAGCAGCGTCGCGGCGAGCCGGGAGAGGTGCTGCTCCTGTGCGTCGACCCGCTCCAGGTGGCGCAGCAGCGGGGGAGTGGCCTCGTCGACGGCTCGACGCAGGGCGGCGGCGGCACCGTCGCCCAGGGGCTCGTCCGCCTCGGCCACCCAGGCCACCCCGAGCACCCGGTCGCCGGCCCGGAAGGCCGTGATGAGGCGGCGGTGCGCCTCCCACGGGCCGCTGTGGAGGTCGACGACGTCCGTCGAGGTGAGGAGGCGGTCGAGGCTGCCCGTCTCGGCGAGGTGCTCCTGCCACGCCTCCGGCATCCGCCGACCGAGGATCGCCTCGGTGCGCCCGCGGTCCATCGGGCCCACGAAGGCCGAGTAGCCGATCACGCGGAACGACGCGTCCTCGACGATCACCGGCCCGCCCACCGCCGCCGCGATGCGATCGGCCACGTCGAACGGCGGTGCGGTCTCGTCGATCGGAGCGGTCACGTGCCCGAACCTACTCCGATCGGAGCGTCGTCTCGGATGTGACCCAGGCCACGATGGAGGCACGCCCAGGCGGGCCGTCCGAGACCCGCCGCACCGAGAGGAGCACCCCGTGCAGCTCGTCGACCTGTCGCAGGACATCTACCAGGGGATGCAGGTCTACCCCGGTCACCTCAAGACCGTGGTCTTCGACCACGCCTCGCACGAGGAGACGGGACTCCGCTTCGAGGGCGGGTTCTCCTTCCAGACCAAGGGGTTCATGATCAACGACAACGGGCCGACCCACGTCGACTCGTTCTCCCACCTCGACCCGGACCCGTCGGCGCAGACGATCGACGAGATGGCGCTCGACCTCTTCTACGGTCCGGCCACCTGCCTGGACGTCTCGGGGGTGGGTGCGCACCAGGACATCACCCGCGAGCACCTCGACGCGGCCCAGGAGTCGGCCGGCGTGAGCGTCGAGGCGGGCGACATCCTGCTGCTCCACACCGGCACGCACGGTCGCTACGCGGGCACGCCGCAGTACCTCTCGGAGTTCCCGGGCCTCGGGGAGAGCGGGAGCGAGTGGATCGTCGAGCACGGCGTGAAGACGTTCGGGGTCGACAGCCCCACCCCCGACAACCCCACCAGCAAGTCCTACCCGTGCCACATGATGTGCCGGCGCCACCACATCACCCACTACGAGAACCTCACCAACCTCGACCAGCTGATCGGGCGGCGGTTCACCTTCGTCGGGTTCCCGCTCAAGGTGATCGGCGCCCACGGCGGCCCCACCCGTGCCGTGGCGCTGCTCGACGGTGACGCGTGAGCGACGCGGTGCCAGTGCCTACGCCCGCATCGGCGTTCCCCGGCGACCGGGTCGCGGGGCGCACCGCGCTCGTGACCGGTGCCGGCAGCGGCCTCGGGCGCGCGATCGCCCTGGCCCTCGTCGCCCGCGGGGCGCGGGTGGTCGGCGTCGGCCGCACGCAGCAGAGCCTCGAGGAGCTCGAGGAGGCGGCGCGTGGGCTGTCCGGGTCGGTGCGCACCGCGACTGCGGACGTGGCCGACCCGGTCGCCGTCACGGCCCTCGCGGCGGAGCTGGCTGACGAGACCGTCGAGGTGCTCGTCAACAACGCCGGGATCGCCGGGCCGGTGGCGCCGCTGGTCGATGTCGAGCCGGAGGACTGGGACGAGGTCTTCGCGGTCAACGTCCGCGGGACCTACCTGATGTGCCGGGCCTTCCTGCCCGGCATGGTGGAGCGGGGGGAGGGCGACGTCATCAACCTCGCCTCGGTCAGCGGCAAGCGGCCGCTGACCCGTCGCACGCCGTACACCGCGTCGAAGATGGCGGTCATCGGGCTGACGACGACCCTCGCCTACGAGGTCGGCCCGGCGGGGGTCTCGGTCAACTCCCTCTCGCCCGGCCCGGTGGACGGGCCGCGGATGCACCGCAACTTCGCGCTGGAGGCCGAGCGCACCGGGACGTCGTACGACGAGGCGGAGGCGGCGTTCGTCTCCCGCGCGGCGCTCCAGCGGATGCTCACCGAGGAGGAGGTCGCGGCGGCCGTGGTCGCGATGCTCCACATGCCGGGGCTGTGCGCGGCGGACATCGACCTGTCCGCGGGGATGGTCGCGCGCTGATCAGCCGCCCGCCTGCTCGCCTCGTCCTCTAGCCTCCTGGGCGAGCAGGTGGTCGAGCACGACGGAGTGGGAGGACGCGAGGTGCACGCGGGTGAGCTCGGCCGCCGCCTGGGCGTCACCTGCCTCGACCGCCGCGAGGATCGCGCGGTGCTCGGCCTGCAGGTGCTCCACGTCGCCGATCACGTCGAGGTGGACGTAGAGGTAGCGGTCGGTCAGACGGCGCAGCTGCTCCACGAGCGCGACCATCCGCGGCCGACCGGCCAGGGCGTAGACCTCGGCGTGGAACGCCGTGTTGGCCTCCAGCCAGGCCCGCGGCGCCGTCGCGTCGTCCTCCATCGTCGCCAGCAGGTGCCGCATCCGGGTCAGCGCGGCCCGGCCGACGCGGGGCACCGCGAGCCGCGTGGCCAGCGGCTCGACCGCCTCGCGGAGCTCGTAGAGCTCCTGCAGGTCCTCGATCGAGAGCGGGGTGACCACCGCGGTCGCGCCCCGCAGCTCGACCAGGCCCTCGGCCGCGAGCTGCTGCAGCGCGTCGCGCACGGGGATCCGGCTGACGCCGTACTCCTCGGCGACGCCGGTCTGCGAGAGCGCGGTGCCGGGCTCGACGAGTCCGGCTGACAGGCGCTCGCGCAGGTCTCGGGCGACCCGGGCGGCGGCGGACTCCGACGGCACCCGTGCAGTCTCCCGCACGGGTGCCGCCGGGCGGCTCAGGCCTCGCCCCGGCGCAGCGAGCCCACGACGAGGCGGTCGAGGCTCACCTCGAGCGCGGTCTCGTCGCCGAGGTCGCCGAAGCCCCGGAGCATGTCCTTGATGTCGCCGTGCACCCGTGGGCTGCCGGCCCGCAGGGCGGCGACGGCCGCGTCGACCCGGGCGCCGAGCTCCGCCTCGTCGTCGACGACGGCGTTGAGCATCCCGAGCTCGTGCGCACGCGACGCGGTCAGCGCCTCCCCGGTCGCGGTGAGCCAGAAGGCCTCGCGGCGACCGACGACCCGCGGGAGCCAGGCCAGCACGAGGGCCGGCGCGAGGCCGATGCCGACCTCCGGGAAGCGGAACGACGCCGCGCGCACCGCGACGGAGACGTCGAACGCCGCGACCAGGCCGACTCCGAAGCCGGCCGCGTCGCCCTGCACCTCGGCCACCGTCACGAGCCGCGAGCGCGGGATCGCCCGGGTCAGGCGCACCAGCGCCTGCGCCTCGGCCCGGACCTCGCCCGGGGCTAAAGCGGTCCCCCCGCGGTCGCGGCCGAGGCAGAACGTCGGGCCGGCGGCGCGCAGCCGCAGCACGTGGGCGCCCTCGGGCGGGTCCTCCAGCAGCGCGGCGAGCCGGTGGCACATCTCGATGCTGAAGAGGTTGTCAGGTCCCCGGTCGAGCGTGACCAGGACGACGCCGTCGTCCGCCGTGTCGATGCTCAGGCCGTCGGTGGCGTCACCCATCAGTTCAGCCTCTCCGTCGCGATGCCGCCGTACCAGTCGACGTCGTCGGGTGCGGTGCGCACGGTCACCGCCCGCACCTGGGTGAAGTCGTGGAACGACTCCCAGCCGCCCTCGCGTCCGGTGCCGCTCTCCTTCATCCCGCCCCACGGCGAGGACGGGTCGAGGCGGTGGTGGTCGTTGACCCAGACCATGCCCGCCTGCAGGTGTGAGGCCACGCGGTGGGCGCGGGCGACGTCGCGGGTCCACACGGCCGAGCCCAGGGCGTAGGCCGAGTCGTTGGCGATGGCGACCGCCTCGTCCTCGTCGTCGAAGGGGATCACGACCACGACCGGACCGAAGATCTCCTCGCGGGCGACGGACATGTCGTTGGTGACGTCGGCGAGCACGGTCGGCTGGACGAAGAACCCGCCGGGCAGCCCCGGCACCTCGGCAGCGGCGCCCCCGGTCACGACGCGGGCACCTGCGGCGACCCCGTCAGCGACGCGCCCGAGGATGCGCTCGCGGGCGGCGGCGGAGATGACGGGGCCGAGCTGGGTGGCGGGGTCGCTCGGGTCGCCGATCCTGATGCCGCGGGCCACCTCCGCCAGGGTCTCGACGAACCCGTCGTGGATGCCGCGCTGGACGATGAGGCGGCTGCCGGCGATGCAGGTCTGGCCGGCGCCGACGAACCCGCCGAACGCCGCGCCCCGTGCAGCGGTCGCGACCGGGGTGTCGTCGAAGACGAGCACGGGTGACTTGCCGCCCAGCTCGAGCGTCGTCTTGGCGAAGCGCGTCGCTGCGGCGACCGCGATCGACCGTCCGGGCTCGGTGCCGCCGGTGAAGACGACCTTCTTGACGAGCCGGTGCTGGGTCAGGGCTGCGCCGATCGTCGGGCCGGGACCGTTGACGACGTTGAGGACGCCGTCGGGGATGCCGGCCTCGTGGGCGATGTCGGCGAGCAGGAACGCCGTGAGCGGCGTCTGCTCGGAGGGCTTGAGGACGACCGAGTTGCCGGTCGCCAGGGCGGGGGCGAGCGACTTCGACGCGATCATCATCGGGTGGTTGAACGACGCCAGGATCGCGACCACGCCGAGGGGCAGCCGCGAGGTGTAGGAGTGGTAGGGGCCCGGCATGGGCACCACGGCGTCGCGGTCGGCGAGCAGCAGCGAGGCGTTGTAGCGGTACCACTCGGGCAGGCGGGTGATCTGGGCCCGGGTCTCGGTGATCGGCCGGCCGTTGTTGGCGGTCTCGAGCCGGTAGAGGTCGTCCATGCGCTCGGCGATGCCGTCGGCGAAGCGGTGCAGCACCCGCGAGCGCTCGTGGGCGGGGAGCGCGCTCCAGGTGCCGGCGTCGAAGGTCTCCTGGGCGGTGCGCACGGCGAGCTCGAGGTCGTCGGTGTCCGCGGTGTCGGCGACCGCCAGCACCTCACCGGTGGCGGGGTCGACCACGTCGAGCTGCTCGCCGTGGCCCGGCACCTGCCGACCTCCGATGCGCAGGGCCGCCGACAGCGGACCCGTCGGGAGCTGCACTCCCCGGAACTCGTCGGTGGCGGTCACGTGTGCAGTCCTGTATACGACATGTCTTGAATGTATACAGCACCTTCTGACGAGGTCAACAGGCTCACGCCTGGCGGACCGCCTCGAGCCGACCGGTGCGCGCCGAACGGGTGATGGCCTCGAAGGTGTCGACGTTGGCCAGCATCTCGGCGTACGACACGGGGTAGGCCTCGCCGCCGGCGGCGGCCCGCGCGAAGGACTCGACGTTCTCGCGCACGCTCGGGTGCGGCGGCGCGAACGTCGTCGACGGCTGGTCGCCGCGCAGCACGGTGGTGACGTCCCAGCCGGTGGGAGACTCGGGGTGGCTGCGGTCGCGGATCTCCGACCAGCCCTGCGAGCCGAGCACGGTGAAGCGACCCACGAACGGTGTCGTCAGGATCGCGGTGATGACGGCGGTCCGGCCGCCCTCGAAGCCGATCGTGACGGTGAGCGTGTCGCCGTTCTCGAACGACGTCGCAAGGGTCCCGAGCCGCGCCCAGACCTCGACCGGGCGCCCCAGCACCGCGATCGCCAGGTCGACCAGGTGGATGCCGGTCGCCGACAGCGGACCGACCGGCGCGAGCTCGGCCGAGAGGCGCCAGTTGTCCGGCGGCAGGGACAGGAACTTGTCCTGGCTGAAGTTGCCCTCGACGACCAGGGGAGTGCCGAGCTCGCCCGCGGCGCACCTCTCGCGCAGCCGCACGACCGCGGGCTCGAAGCGGCGCTCGTGCCCGATGCCCAGCTGGACCCTGGCTGCCTCGACGGCGGCGATCGCCCGCCGCGCCTCCTCGCCGGAGGTGGCGAGCGGCTTCTCGCAGAACACGTGCCGGCCTGTCGCTGCCGCCGCCTCGATCTGCTCGGCGTGGAACCGGTGGGGCGAGCACAGCACGACCGCCTCCACGGTGTCGTCGGCGAGGGCGTCGTCCAGCGTCGGGGCGGTGCGCAGCCCCCGCGCCCCGACCCGCTCCCGGGCGCCGGGGTCGACATCGACACCGAGGACGACCTCGACCTCCGCGCTCCCCTCGAGGTCGGCGACGATCTTCTGGCCCCACCAGCCGAGGCCCACGACAGCTGCTCTGATCACCCTGGGAGTGAAGCGAGACTGCGGTGCCGACCGCTTCGTCCCGAGCGTCCGCCCCGGCGCCCCCCGATGACGTCGAGCGTCAGTCAGCCCCGGGCCGCACGCCCGGGCGCGGTGCTCACGCGATCCTCAGGACCACGCTGGCGGCCAGCCCGGCGAGGGCGAGCGCCTTCAGCCAGGTCGATCCTCGGGTGCGGCGGAGCGGCTGAGGCCGCACCCGTGTCGCCCGCTCGCGTCGAGCCCGGTCACGCATCTCCAGGGTGATCGAGAAGAGGAACGCCGTCACGCTCGTGAGGGAGGCCAACGGGGCCAGGACGTCGACCATGCCTCAGCGCCGCCAGGATCGGATCAGCGGGGTCGTCGGCTCGGCTGCGCCCGGACCGCCCACGTCGCCCCCGTCCTCAGCCTGGCTCTCCGCCCGGGGTGGTACCCGCCGGCCCGGCCGGGTATCGAGGTGCCGTGGACCTCCCGTGGCTGCCGCTCCTCTTCGCTGCGTGGTCCCTCGTCGTGTCGGCGAAGTGGTCGGGCTCCACGGGTCACCAGCGGCTCCGCGAGGTGCCGGAGGACAGGGCTGCGCTGCTGCAGGACTCCTGGTCGTCGCGCTGGCTGCCTCTCGGACTGGGTGGTCTGGGTGTGCTCTGGGTGGGCCGTGGCCTGTTCGACCTGGTCGCCGACGGGCCCAGCACGGGCGTCGCAACGCGTCTGGGCTGCGGGGCGCTGCTCCTCATCGCTCTCGCGGTGCACCTTCGCGTCCGGCCCGGGGTGCTCGCCGTTCTCGACGAGCGGGACCTGCCTCCCGTCGAGGTCGAGGTCAGCCGGCGCCGGACCCGTAGGGTGCGCCAGTTCGGCGCGACGGCACTGGCGGCGTACGTCCTCATGACGGTGCTGTTGCTGGGCTCGGGCGACGCGGTGAAACCGGTCGTCGGCGCGCTCGCGGTGGTGTGTGGCGTGGTCATGCTCGGGGCGCTCATCGGGCTGGCGTGGCTGGGTGTCTGGCGCTTCGGCGACGAGGAGACCGTCGTCCGGCGCCGCTGATCCGGCCGGGGGGACTGGCACACTCCGGTCATGAGCACTGTCGCGGCACCGCGTCAACGCACGCGTGACCCGCTCGTGCTGGCCTGCGTCGGCGTCACTCTGCTGGTGGCGGCGTTCCTGGCGGCGGTGGCCGTCGCGGCGGCCGGGGCGGGTGGCTACGACTGGCCCGACGACGTGGTGGTGACCACCGACGGGCAGCCGCACCGGGTCGAGACCTCGCAGTCTCGGTCCACCCTGGTGTGGGCGTCGAGCCCGGACGTCGTGGACGGGTGCGAGGTCGCCGACGCAGCGAGCGGTGAGCCGGTTGCGCTGTCGCCGTACGACGGTGGCTGGACCCGCTCGGAGAAGGACCTCGACTGGACTGCCGTCGCGGCGTTCGACGCGCCGTCCGACGCCGTGGTCGTGACCTGCGCCGGCTCGGGGGAGACCTTCGTCGCGGTGCAGGCTCGGCCCCGGGTGCCGGCGGCGCTCGCCGGCCTGTCCGCCTGGGTGGTCGTGCCGCTGCTGCTCGGACTCGCCGGCGTGGGCGCCCTCCTGGGAGCGGTGGGGCTGCTGCGCCGGCCGCGGGTGACCCTGCCCACGCGACGCTGAGGCCGCACGGCGGCCGGGGGCGACGACCGCCTACGGTGCTGGGGTGGGGCGTGCTCTGGCGGTGTGGGGGGTCGCGCTCTCGGCGTACCTGCTGGCGATCTTCCACCGCACGTCGCTCGCCGTGGCGGGGCTCGCGGCCACCGACCGGTTCGGCATCACCGCGGCGCAGCTGGCGGTGTTCACGATGCTGCAGCTGCTGGTCTACGCCGCGATGCAGATCCCGGTCGGGCTGCTGATCGACCGGTTCGGACCCCGCAGCCTGATCCTCACCGGCACCGTGGTCATGACCCTGGCGCAGGCGGCGTTCGCGGTGGTCGACAGCTACCCGGCGGCCCTGGTGGCCCGGACGTTCGTGGGCATCGGCGACGCGATGACCTGGGTCTGCGTGCTGCGGCTGGTGAGCCGGTGGTTCCCGCCGCGGCGGGTGCCGATCGTGACGCAGCTGTCGGGCACCCTCGGGCAGCTCGGCGCGATCGCCGCCGCCGTGCCGATGGGGCTCGCGCTGTCGCGGCTCGGGTGGACCGAGGCCTACCTGCTCGCCGCGGGCCTGGGGCTGCTCGTGACCGTGGCCCTCGTGCTGGTGCTCGGCGACGCGCCCGACGCGCGCAACCTGCGCGGTCACCCGATGAGCCTCGGCCTCGTGCGCGGCAGCCTCACCGCGTCGTGGGGCCACCCGGGCACCCGGCTGGGGTTCTGGATGCACTTCGTGACCCAGTTCAGCGCCACGACGCTGTCGCTGCTGTGGGGCTACCCGTTCTTCGTGCGCGGCGAGGGCCGCTCGGAGGAGGTCGCGGGGCTGCTCCTCACCTCGATCGTCGTGGCGTTCATGTGGTCGGGTCCGCTGCTCGGCTTCCTCGTCAGCCGCCACCCCTGGCACCGCTCGAGCATCGTGCTCAGCATCGTGTGGGCGATCGTCACGGTCTGGACGGCGGTGCTGCTGTGGCCCGGTGACGCGCCGCTGTGGCTGCTGCTGCTCCTGACCCAGGTGGTCGGCATCGGCGGCCCGGCCTCGATGATCGGCTTCGACCTCGCCCGCACCTCCAACCCCGCCGACCGGCTCGCCAGCGCCACCGGGATCATCAACCAGGCCGGCTTCGCCGCGAGCCTCGTGGTCGTCATCGCCGTGGGCCTCGTGCTCGACTGGCGCACTCCGGGCGACAGCACGGCCTACACGCCCGAGGCGTTCCGCTGGGCGCTCGCCGCGCAGTACCCCCTCTGGGCGCTCGGGCTGCTGCAGGTGTGGCGCTACCGCCGCCGCACGCGCGCCGTCATCGACCGGGCCGGTCTGACAGCCAGCGCGCGAGCAGAGGGGTGAGGGCGAGGATCACGAGCAGCCGGCAGAGCTGGACCGCGAGCACGTAGGTGACGTCGGAGCCCGAGTCGGCGGCCGTCGACAGCACGGCGAACAGCCCGCCCGGCGTCGTCGCGAGGTACGCCGTGAGCCCGTCCACCGGTGTCAGCCACGCGAGCACGGCCCCCGTGGCGGCGGTGGCCAGGATGATCGCGACGATGAGCGCGAGCACGACCGGCAGCATCCGCGTGATCGAGGCGAGGCTCGCCCGGGTGAACCGCAGCCCGACCTGCACCCCGATGAGCGCGAAGGCCAGCCACTGCAGCGGCGTCGGCACCGACACGTCGCCGAGCCAGCCGCCGAGCGCGAGGACGACCGCCACCGCGAGCGGGGCGAGGAGCGTGGCGGTGGAGAAGCGCACGAGGCGCGCGATCACGAGGCCGACGGCCAGAGAGACCGCGACGAAGACGAGGTCGCGCGGCAGCCCGGCGTCGGAGGCCGCCAACCGGCCGACCGCCTGGTCGGGCCGGAACACCACCGCGGTCACCAGCGGCATGGTCAGCAGCACGACCAGCACACGGAGGTACTGCACCACCGTCACCACGCGCTCGTCGGCCCCGAGGTCGTGGGCCATCGCCACGACTCCCGAGGCCCCGCCGGCGATGAGCGAGAACACGCCGGTGACGAGGCTGACGTCGCGGCGCCGGGCCAGCAGCCAGCCCGCGCCGATCGAGATCGCGAGGGTCGCGACCAGGACGGCCAGCACCGGCACGGCATCGCCGGCGATGCGGCGCAGGGCCGACAGGGTCACCGAGGCGCCGATGACGACGCCGATCAGCCCCTGCGCCACGCGGTAGGACCACGACGGCACGGCGAGCACGGTCGGCGAGGTCAGCGCGTGCGCCATCCCACCGAGCAGCGAGGCGAACAGCACGGCGGACGGCAGCCCGAGCAGCGTGAAGACGACGCTCAGCGCGACCGTCACGCCGACGACGAGAGCCGCAGCCGCCGCCGGTGAGCGCTGCGGTCGCGCCTCACCCCCTGCCGTGCTCACCCGTCGAGCCTAGGCTCGCGTCGTGAGCGACGAGCGTGGGCCCGAGCTGACGGACGACGGTCACCACGTCGTCATCGACGGCCGGAAGTGGCGCGCGACCGACCCGCTCATCCCCGACGAGCGCCGCAGCGAGCTCCAGCGGGTGCTGATGGCCTGGCGTCGCGACGTACGACGCACCCGCGGCACAGACGAGGAGTCCACCTCGCGCGCCGGGGTGCAGGCGGCCAAGGTCGCGCTCGGTGAGCGCGGCACGCCGTGGTGGGAGCAGAGCGAGGACGAGCGGCGCGCCCGGTGGGAGACCGACGTGCCCGAGCCCGGGTCCGCCCAGAACTAGGAGACCGGCGCGGGGTAGGCCGCGCGCAGGTAGGCGCGCAGTCCCTCGGCGTCGGCCTCGGCGAGGCCGAGCAGCTGCTCGAGCAGGGCCCGGGCCGCGCCGGTGTCCTCGTGGCGGGCGGCCTGCTCGAGGGCGCGGGCGGTCTCGCCGGAGCGGGCGGCACCCAGGTTGAGCGAGGCGCCGGCGAACCGGTGGGCGACCGCGCGCAGCTCGACGTGGTCGTCGGCGTCCGTGGCCGCGCTCAGCAGGGCGAGGTCGCGTTCGAGGTTGCCGAGGTAGTTCTCGACCGCGCGGGCGACGTACGACGGGCGGCCGGGCTGGTCGAGCTCGCGGAGCTCGTCGAGGCGGCTGACGTCGATCGGGCCCGTGGCGGGCCCCGCGGCCGGCTGGGCGACGGCGGCGGGCGGCACGGCGGCGGGCGGCACGGCGGCGGGCGGCACGGCGTCGGGCGCGGGAGCGGCATCGGGCCGCAGCCACCGCTCGAGCGTCTCGGCGAGCCGGGCGGCGTCGATGGGCTTGGTGAGGAAGTCGTCCATCCCGGCCGCGAGGCAGCGCTCGCGCTCGCCCTCGACGGCGGCCGCGGTCATGGCGATGATCGGCCGGCGGGTGCCCGCCTCGCCGGCACGGATCCGCTCGGTGGCGGTGTAGCCGTCCATGTGGGGCATCTGCACGTCCATCAGGATCGCGTCGAACCCACCCGCACGGGCCGCCTCGATCGCGGCCAGTCCGTCGTCGGCGGTGTCGGCGGTGTAGCCGAGGGCGGCGAGCAGCCCGGTCGCCACCATCTGGTTGACCGGGTTGTCCTCGACCACCAGGATCCAGCCCTTGCTCGGGGTGTGCGGCCCCGGCGCGGCGAGCGCGCCGGGCCGGGAGGTGTCGAGCGGCGGCGCCTCGGGAATCAGCCGGCGCAGCGCCTCCAGCAGCGCGCTGGAGTGGACGGGCCGGTCGAGGACCTCGCCGACGTCCTGCAGCCCGGCCGTCGCTGCACGCGGGCTGCCCTCGGGGGTCAGGAGCAGCACCCCCACCCCGGCGTACGACGGCACGGCGCGCAGGCGCGCCACGACCCGCGCCACGTCGTGGGCGGGGTCGGTGAGGTCGAGGAGCATGACGTCGGGCGCGGGCCGAGCGTGTCCCAGGTGCTCGTCGAGGGCGGCCACGGAGCTCAGCCGCTCGACCTCGACGCCCCACCACGCCAGGTGGTCGTCGAGCACCTGGCGCTCCGTGCCGGTGTCGTCGAGGAGCAGGGCGCGGCGCCCCTGCAGGGCCAGCTGCGGGCCGCTGGGGGCCGCGGAGCCGAAGGTCACCGGTGTCTCGTCTCCGGCGCCCTCGTGGAGGGTGACGGTGAAGGAGAAGACGCTGCCGCCCTCGGGGTTGGGCGAGTAGACCAGCGCGCCACCCATCGCCTCCACGATCTCGCGCGAGATGGCGAGGCCGAGGCCGGTGCCGCCGTAGACCCGGGTGGTCGAGGAGTCGGCCTGCGTGAACGGGTCGAACAGCCCCCGCAGCTTCTCCGGCGAGACCCCGACCCCGGTGTCGGTGACCTCGACGTGCATCCGCACGACGCCCGCGGCGTCGTCGACCGTGGAGGGCTGGTCGTCGAGGCGGGCGCAGACTCGCACCCCGCCCCGCTCGGTGAACTTCACCGCGTTGGAGACGAGGTTGGTGACCACCTGGGCGAGCCGGGTCGGGTCACCCGAGAGCACGGGCGGCACGGGGTCGTCGCACTCGACGACGAGGTCGATGCCCTTGGCGCGAGCCGCACCGCCGAGCAGACCGGCGACGTGGTGCAGCAGCGGACGCACCTCGAAGTCGCGGCGCTCCAGCTCGAGCCGGCCGGCCTCGATCTTGGAGAAGTCGAGGATGTCGTTGATGAGGTCGAGCAGGGTGCGGCTGGCGACCTGGGTGCCCGAGACCAGGCGCTGCTGCTCGGGGGAGAGGGCGGTGCGCATCAGCAGGTCGTTGAGCCCGATCACGCCGTTGAGCGGGGTCCGGATCTCGTGGCTCATCGTCGCCAGGAAGTCCGACTTCTGGCGCGAGGCCTCCATCGCGGAGTCGCGCGCGGCGGCGAGCGCGGCCTGGTGCAGCTCGCGCTCGACGACGCGGGAGAGCTGCTCGGCGGCGAGGGTCACCATGTTCTCGACCATCTGGTGGCGGTAGAGCGGAGGCGCCGAGGTGATGGCGATGACTGCGTAGACGGTGTCGTCGAGCGAGATCGGGAAGGCCACGGTGAGCCGACGCTCGTCCCAGACCAGGTGCCGGTCGTCGTAGCAGCGCTGCGCGAGCTCGAGCTCGGAGGCGGCGAACGGGTCGTCGGCGTCGGCCGCGCGGTCGGCCTCGCTGGTGAAGAAGGCGCTCATCCGGCCCTCGTCGTCGGGCACGAACGCCCGGGCGCGCTCCCAGTCGTCGTGGAGCAGCACGAGGTGGCGGCAGCGGTCCAGCACCTCGTCGAGGGCGTGGGCCTCGTTGGCGGCGCTGGCGACGGCCTGCATGACGGTGTTCTGGGCGATCTGGTCCTCGAGGGCCTCCTCGCTCGCCCGCAGCGAGTCGATCATCCGGCGCCGCTCGGTGAAGTCGCTGTAGCGGTGCAGGAGGGCCACGGTGCGGCCCTCGTCGTCGCGCATCGCGGACTCCCGGCACAGCACCCACACGATGCTGCCGTCGCGGCGCACCCACTGCACCTCGACCTCGTGGTCGTGGATGCGTCCGCCGCGCACGTCGTCGAGGTGCGCCGCGAACTGGGTGCGTCCCTGCTCGTCGAGGGTGTCGAAGACGGTCAGGTCGGGGAGGTCGGACTCGGGGATCCCGTGGATGCGCGCGATCTCGGGGTTGGCGTACACCGTGCGCCCGTCGAGATCGACCACCCAGATCCCGTCCGGAGAGGTCTCGACGATGTCCCGGTACAGGTCGGCCAGATCCATGTCCTCACCTCCCGCCCGAAGTTAGCGCGCCGGTGCCGTCTGACGTGGGCTTTCACAGAATTGTCACCCGTCCGCGTGCTCACGCGCGCGGGGTGCTCCGGGCGACGGTCAGGCCGACGAGGCGGGCGATGACGAGCGCGACGTAGAGCACGCCGGCGATCTGCTCGACCATCACGAACGAGCGGGCGTGCGAGTCGAGCGGCAGGATGTCCGAGAGCCCGACGCTGGTGAGGTTGGTGAAGGAGAGGAACAGCAGCTCGAACCACGCCCGGGGCGGACCGCTCTCGACGAAGGAGCCGGGCCAGAGCACCTGCACCGCCGCGAAGACGTAGGCGAACGCCCAGGCCACCACCGTGAAAGCCGCCCCGGTCGCGAAGAGCTCGTCGCGGGTGACCCGGTCGTCGTGGAACAGGTAGCGGATCATCGCGTAGGAGACGTAGAAGTAGAACGGCGCGTGCACGCAGGCCGAGGCGAGCGTGATCCACTCCGTCGTCGGCTCGACCGACTCCAGGACGGCGAAGACCGTGGCCGGCAGCCCCAGCAGCAGCGCGACCCAGCTGAGCGCGGGCGTGAGCCGGACCGCCGCCACCGCGGCCAGGACGACCACCATCTGCACGACCCCGAGCACCGCGCGACCGGCGGTGGAGTTCTCGAGGAACGGGTAGGCCAGCACCACCAGCAGCTGACCGACGAGCAGCACGCCCGAGGGGTGGTGGCGGACCGCCCGCAGGATCCCCGGGGCCTCTCTCACCCGATCACTGACCCGGTCACTCACCCGGTCACTCACCCGGCTGCTCCCGCTCCCGGGCCCTCGCGATCGCCTTCGCCTGCTTGCGCTCCAGGCGGCGGACCTCCTCGGCGACCACCTGCTCGCGGCTCAGGCTGACGCGGACGAGGTTGAGCAGCAGCGCCCCCGTCGGGAAGAGGGGCCAGGGGAAGCCGCCGAACATGAAGAAGGACCAGATGGCCCAGCAGATGACCGTCGTGGTCGCGAACGCGCTGATGGCCTCCCAGCGGTCGCTGCGCCACTTCTCCTCGGCGCGTCGCTGCAGCTGCGCCGGCGTGGCGAGCTCGAGGGCGGAGGTCGCGGTGCCCGGTCGGGCGGGGGAGGTGGGGGGTACGGCGGCGACGAGGTCGGCCACGAGCGGCGGCAGCTCGCCCAGCGTGCGCGCCCCGAGCACCGCAGCCGAGCGCTCGTCGTACTCCCCCCGGTCGAGGCGGCCGTCGGCGTAGGCGTCGTTGACGACCTGCTGGATGCGGTCGCGGTCGGCGTCGGAGGCGCGCAGCCCCGCCAGCTCCGGCACCCGCGGGTCGTGCGGGAACGACGCCCACAGCTCGGCCGCTCCCGGGGTCGGACCTGGAGGCGGTCCCGGCTGGCTCACAGCGCTGATCCTAGGAGGGAGGCGCTCCGCGAGCCTGGACGCAGGCCAGGGCGGCGAGGAGGATCGGCGCCGTGAGCACCTCGACGACCCGGCCTCCCGAGCTCGTGGACACCGACGTCCTCATCATCGGGGCGGGCCCGACCGGTCTCTACGCCGCCTACTACGCGGGGTTCCGCGGTCACCGGGTCGCCGTGGTCGACTCGCTTCCGGAGCTCGGCGGGCAGGTGACCGCGATGTACCCGGAGAAGCAGATCTTCGACGTGGCCGGCTTCCCCGCGGTCAAGGGTCGTGTCCTCGTCGAGGGGCTGGTCGAGCAGGCCGCGACCGCCCGGCCCACCTACCTGCTGGGGCGCACCGCCACCGACCTGGTCAGCCACGACGACGGGGTCGAGGTGAGCCTCGACGACGGCACGCTCGTGCGCGCCGGTGCCGTGATCGTCACCGCGGGCATCGGGAAGTTCAGCCCGCGGCCGCTCCCGGCCGGCGAGGGCTGGCTGGGCCGCGGCATGGAGTTCTTCGTCCCCAGCTTCGAGCCGTACGCAGGCAAGGACGTCGTGATCGTCGGCGGCGGCGACAGCGCCTTCGACTGGGCGCTCCACCTGACCGGGATCGCCCGCTCGATCGCGCTGGTCCACCGCCGCGACGCGTTCCGCGCCCACGAGCGCACCGTGCAGCAGGTCCGCGACTCCGACGTCGAGCTGATCACCCGCGCCGAGGTCACCCGCATGTCCGGCAACGGCGTCCTGCAGGAGGTCGAGCTCGACGTCGACGGCGAGCGGGTCGTGCGGCCCGCGCAGGCCCTGGTCGCGGCGCTCGGCTTCGTCGCCGACCTGGGCCCGATCCAGCAGTGGGGCATCGAGGTGCAGCGACGCCACGTCGTCGTCGACTCCTCGATGCGCACCAGCCTGCCCCGGGTCTTCGCCGCCGGCGACGTGACGGAGTACCCCGGCAAGGTCCGGCTCATCGCCGTCGGCTTCGGCGAGGCCGCCACGGCGGTCAACAACGCCACCGTCGCCATCGACCCGGCGGCCAAGGTGTTCCCTGGCCACTCGAGCGAGGACGGGTAGCCGCCGGTGGTCGAGGAAGTCGCGCTGGCGACTGTCTCGAAACCACGCCCGCCGTCGGGAGTGGTTTCGAGACGGCCGTGGCCGGCCTCCTCCACCACCGGTGACGGTGCTGGCGCGGTAGTTTCGCGCCGTGGCCAACCAGCGTGGACAGGTCGTGATGGGCGACGACGAGGTCGAGGTGTTCCTGCGCGAGCAGCGCTCGGCCAGCGTGGCGACGTACGGGCCGCGAGGTCAGATCCACCTCGTGGCGATGTGGTACTCCACCCTCGACGGCGGGGTCTGGATCGAGACCAAGGCGAAGTCGCAGAAGGTCGTCAACCTGCGCCGCGACCCCCGGATGAGCCTGCTCGTCGAGGCCGGGCACACCTACGACCGGCTGCGCGGGGTCGCCCTCGAGGGCACCGGGGTCGTCGTGGAGGACCCCGAGGTCGTCTGGCGGGTCTGCGTCGACCTGTTCGAGCGCTACCAAGGTCCCTACGACGAGTCGCTGCGACCGCTCGTCGAGGCGATGGCCGCCAACCGCGTCGCGGTGCGCCTCGATGTAGAGCGCACGAGGTCGTGGGACCACCGCCGGCTCGGACTGCCGGCGATGGAGCTCGGGGGCAGCACCGCGGCGTCGGTCCACCAGGACTGAGCGTGGCCCGGCCGCACCACCCGGACGCCTGCGAGGCGCTCGCGACCGTGCTCGACGAGCTCAGTCACCTGCCCCCGCGGCAGCTGCTCGCCGCGCTCGGCAGCCGGGTGGCGGGCGTCCCGGCGCACGGCCCGCTGGTGCTCCCGGCGCTGGTCGCCGGTGGTCGCGACCGGCTGCGCGGCGGCGGGTTCCTGCCGGAGCTGCGCGACCACACGGCCGGGCAGGCGCGCCACTTCGCGGGCATCGCGCGCTCGGTCACGGTGCTCGGGGCCGGCGCCACCCGTTGGGCCTCGGTGCACGTGCGCCGCGATGCCGCAGACACGCCCGACGGGCGGCTCACCGACCTCGCCGTGCTGTTCGCCTCCCGGCTGCTCGACGGCACGCTCGCGCCGGACGACGCCGGCGACTGGGTGCGCCGCCACGTCTGCGGGCGCTGACGCAGCAGGTCAGGCCGGTCCGGGGAGCAGCAGCCGCACGGCCTTCTCGAGGCGCGCGTCGGCCTCGGCGGCTCCGGTGCGTCCGGTGACCCAGCCCATCAGGGCCGCGAGCCACACGTCGGCCACCACGCGGGCGGTCGTGGTCTGGTCGGGGGAGGGCGCGGCGTCGTGGGCGGCGTGGGTGAGCATCGAGGTCAGCAGCCGCTCCACGGTCGCGATGTCGTCGGCGACCGAGGCGTCGGCCGAGACGAAGGCGCGGGTGAGCGCCTCGGTCAGGTGCGGGTCGTCCTGGAGGTCCCTCGACAGCGTCCGCAGCAGGTGCAGCACCCGGTCCGCGGGGGTCCCACCCGGCACCGGGGCGGCGCGGACGCGGGCCTCGGCGCGCTCGAACTCGCGCTGCATGGCTGCCACGAGCAGGTGCACCTTGGACGGGAAGTAGCGGTAGAGCGTGCCGAGGGCGACCTCGGACCGCTCGGCGACCGCGCGCATCTGCACGGCGTCGTACCCGCCGTCGGTCGCCAGGGAGATCGCGGTGTCGAGGATGCGTCGGCGCCGGTCGAGCCGCTGGTCGAGCTGTGTCGACGTGCTCTCGCCCATGTGCGTCCCCCCTTCACACCTGCGGGCGAGGCTAGCAACGACCGCGCCCGTGATAGAACACGTTCCTGTCGGGTCACCCCGACCGACCACGCGAGAGGGGACCCGCGCCGATGCGGATCGCACTGCTGTCCTACCGCAGCAAGCCGCACTGCGGAGGCCAGGGCGTCTACGTCCGCCACCTCAGCCGCGAGCTCGTCGCGCTGGGTCACACCGTCGAGGTGTTCTCGGGCCAGCCCTACCCGGAGCTCGACGAGGGCGTGACGCTCACGAAGGTGCCGAGCCTCGATCTCTACCGCGAGCCCGACCCGTTCCGCGTGCCGAGGCTGCGCGAGTTCCGCGACCTGGTGGACGTCGAGGAGTTCCTCACGATGTGCCTCGCGGGGTTCCCCGAGCCCAAGACGTTCGGCACCCGGGTCGCCCGCGTGCTGCGCGAGCGGTTCGACGACTTCGACGTGGTCCACGACAACCAGGTGCTCGGTCGCGGGATGCTCGAGATCGAGCGGATGGGGCTGCCGCTGGTCACGACCATCCACCACCCGATCACCTTCGACCGGCGCATCGACCTCGCCCAGGCGACCACGCGGTGGCGCCGGTTCACGCTGCGGCGGTGGTACGGCTTCCTGCGGATGCAGCGCCACGTGGCGCGCCGGGCCCGCATCGTGCTGACCCCCTCCGAGGCATCCAAGCGCGACATCGCGACCGACTTCGGCGTCGACCCGGCTCGGATGCGCGTCATCCTGCTCGGCGTCGAGGAGAGCTTCGTGCCCCCGAGCGAGCCGCGGGTTCCGGGGCGCATCCTCGCCATGGCGAGCGCCGACGCGCCGGTGAAGGGCATCGCGACCCTGCTGGAGGCCTTCGCCAAGCTCCGCACCGAGCGCGACCTCGAGCTGCTGCTGGTGACGAAGCCCCAGCCGGGCGGTCGCACCGAGCAGCTCATCGAGAGGCTCGCGATCGGCGAGTCGGTGCGGTTCGTGCACGGGCTCAGCGACGCCGAGCTCGTGGCCCTCATGGGCTCCGCCGAGGTCGCGTGCGTCCCCTCCCTCTACGAGGGCTTCTCGCTCCCCACCGCCGAGCTGATGGCCTGCGCCACGCCGCTGGTGGTCTCGCGCGCCGGCGCCATCCCCGAGGTCGTCGGCCCCGACGGGTACGCCGCCGAGGTGGTTTCGCCCGGCGACGTCGACGAGCTGGCGACCGCCCTGGGCTCGCTGCTCGACGACCCCGAGCGGCGCGAGCGCCTCGGGCGCAACGGCCGTGCGCGCGTCGAGGAGCTGTTCAGCTGGCGTGCGGTCGCCCAGCAGGTCGCCGAGGCCTACGAGGACGCCGTCGCGTCGTACGACCAGGACAAGAGGAGCAGCCGTGCTGACCGTTGACTTCGACAAGCTGGGGCTGCGCCCCGGCGACCGGGTGCTCGACATGGGCTGCGGCGCCGGTCGCCACGCGTTCGAGATGTACCGCCGCGGGGCCGACGTCGTCGCCTTCGACATGGACGCCGACGAGCTGGCCGGGGTGAGCGACCTCTTCCACGCCATGCGCCAGGCCGGCGAGGTGCCCGCGGGCGCCGAGGCCGACGTCAAGCAGGGCGACGCCCTGCAGCTGCCCTTCGCCGACGGCGAGTTCGACCGGATCGTCGCCGCCGAGGTCCTCGAGCACATCCACGCCGACGTCGACGCGATCCGCGAGCTGGTGCGCGTGCTGCGCCCCGGCGGCACCCTCGCCGTCTCGGTGCCGCGCTGGCTGCCCGAGGTCGTCAACTGGAAGCT
Source organism: Nocardioides flavescens (assembly GCF_009823805.1). Taxonomy (GTDB): domain Bacteria; phylum Actinomycetota; class Actinomycetes; order Propionibacteriales; family Nocardioidaceae; genus Nocardioides; species Nocardioides flavescens. The sequence goes on from NZ_WUEK01000002.1 coordinate 225,138, forward strand.
CTCCGACGACTACCACCACGCCGAGGGCGGCCACATCCGGATCTACACCGACCACGAGCTGATCGACAAGGTCACGAAGGCCGGGCGCCTCAACGACGGCACCCCCGGCGACGCGATGGTCTACGAGGGCCGCGACTACGCCCACGGCCTGCACACGCCGTACTGGTGGATCAAGTGCGCCGTCGGTGTCACCAACGACGACCACCCGCTCGCCAAGGCCTACCACCGCCTGCTGGTCTGGGAGATCATGAGCCAGCCGCGGCTCCTCCGCCTCGCCGGCGCCGTGCTCGACCCGCTCATCGGCAAGAGCCTGGTGCTCTACTTCAGCAAGCCCCTCGAGCAGGACGCGTGAGCCTGCCGTCCGTCGACGGCGTGCTGAGTGCCGACGACGTCGCGCAGAGCGCCGCGGCGATCGCGGCCATGCAGGAGCCGTGCGGCGCCGTACCGTGGACCGTCGGCGAGCACGTCGACATCTGGAACCACGTCGAGGCCGCGATGGCGATGCTGGTCGGCGGCGAGGTGGAGGCCGCCGAGCGCGCCTACGCCTGGGTGCCGACGATGCAGCGCACCGACGGGTCGTGGCCGATGAAGATCGTCGCCGGCGTCGCCGAGGACGAGCGCGGCGAGGTCAACATGTCCGCCTACTTCGCGGTGGGGCTCTGGCACCACTGGCTCGTACGCCGCGACCGCGCCTTCGTCGAGCAGCACTGGCCCTCCGTGCGGGCCGGGCTCGACTGGGTCGTGGCGCAGCAGCAGCCGTTCGGCGGGATCCAGTGGACCCCGACCGAGCCGATCTGCCTGCTGGCCGGTTCCTCCAGCATCTACCAGTCGCTGCGCGCGGGGATCGCCCTCGCCGACCTGCTCGACGACCCGCAGCCCGGCTGGGAGCTGGCCGGCGGTCGGCTGGGTCACGCGCTGCGGCGCCACCGCGACCTGTTCGCCGACAAGTCGACCTACTCGATGGACTGGTACTACCCGGTGCTGGGCGGCGCGGTCCGCGGCGCGGAGGCGGAGCGGCTGCTGGACTCGCGCTGGGACGACTTCGTGGTGCCGGGTCTGGGCATCCGCTGCGTCGACACCAACCCGTGGGTCACCGGCGCGGAGACCTGCGAGCTGGTGCTGGCGCTCGACGCGATCGGCGACCACGCCCGCGCGATCGAGCTGTTCGCATCGATGCAGCACCTGCGCGCCGAGACCGGCGGCTACTGGACGGGATGGGTCTTCGACGACGGCGAGGACGCGCACGGCGAGGCGCGCGACGTCCACTGGCCCGACGAGCGGACGACGTACACCGCGGCGGCGGTCGTGCTCGCAGCCGACGCGCTCGGCGAGCACGCGGGTCAGGCGACCCCCGGCTCCGGGATCATGCGCGGCACCTCCCTGGCGCCGCATCCCGAGGAGCTCGCCCTGCGGTGCGGCTGCGGACCGGAGGACGGCGCGGGCTCAGGCGAGCGCGTCGCCGGGGCCACCGGTCGCGCGTCGTAGGACGCGCATCGAGCCGAGCGCCTCGACCTCCTCGAAGGCGCCGCCCTCGAGCGCCCGCAGGAAGACGTGGTAGGGCGGCTGACCGCCGTCGGCGGGGTCCGGGAAGACGTCGTGGATGACCAGCGCGCCGCCCTCGACGAGCCAGGGCGCCCAGCCGGTGTAGTCGGCCTGCGCGTGCACCTCGGCGTGGCCGCCGTCGATGAAGAGCATCGAGAGCGGCGTGCGCCACAGCGCGCTGACCGTCGTGCTGCGCCCGAGGACCGCGACGACCTGGTCCTCCAGTCCGGCGTGCTCGATGGTGCGGCGGAACGTCGGCAGGGTGTCCATCAGGCCCGACTCGGGGTCGACGAGCGTGGCGTCGTGGTGCTCCCAGCCGGCCTGGTTCTCCTCCGAGCCACGGTGGTGGTCGACGGTGAAGACCGTGCCGCCCACCTCGCGCGCGGCGGCGCCGAGGTAGACCGCGGACTTGCCGCAGTAGGTCCCGACCTCGAGCACCGGTCCGTGCGGCAGTCGCTCGCGGGCCCACCGGTGCAGCAGCATCCCCTCGTCCTCGGGCATGAAGCCCTTCGCGCCCAGGGCGTGGTCGAGCCAGCCGGCGTCGGACTCGGAGTCGGCCATCGGGTCGGTCACCCGCCGAGCCTAGGAGAGGAGGGCGGCCTCAGAGGCGCCGGGTGAGCAGGCGGTGCGTGCGCCGCCTGCGTCTGGCCACCGCCCGCAGCTGCGCGTGGCGCCGCGCCGCGGCGAGATCGCTCCCGCCGGGGGTGTCGAGGGCCGCGAGGCCCAGGAGTCGAGGGGCGAGCTCGGGGGCGCCGACGAACGGGGTCATGCGCCCCAGCGTGAGAGACGGGGCGTCCCGCCCACAGGGGGCGTTCGTCCCGGAACGGGTCCCGGTCAGACGGCAGAGCGTCCCGCGCGCCAGCTGTTCCAGTGCCAGTGGAGGTAGCGGTCGATGGCCCGCACGACGTGGGCCGAGCGGATGCTCGGGAAGACGTCGAAGGCGTGCTGGGCGCCGGGGAGCTCGGCGTACACCACCGTGGCCCGGGAGGTGCGGCGCAGCTTCGCGACGAACTGACGGGCCTGGTCGACTGGCACCAGCGAGTCGTGGGCGCCGTGGATGACGAACATGTCGGGGGCGTCCTCGGTGATCCGCAGGATGGGGCTGGCGTCCTCGAAGACCTCCGGGTGCTCGGCCCAGGAGGTCTGCATCACCCGCGGGGCGAGGAACGTGTCGCGCATCGAGGTGGCCGCTTTGGTGCCGGTCGAGCCCGCCACGTCGTAGACGCCGTAGTGCGGCACCGCCACCTGCACGCTCGTGTCGGCGTGCTCGAATCCGGGCTGGTACGCCGGGTCACCGGCCGTGAGGGCGGCCAGGGAGGTGAGGTGGCCGCCGGCCGAGCCGCCGGTGATCGCGACGTACGACGGGTCGCCGCCGTAGTCGGCGATGTGCTCGCGCACCCAGGCCAGCGCCCGCTTGACGTCGACGACCTGCGCCGGCCAGGGGTCGCGGGGCGCGAGGCGGTAGTTGATCGCGACGCAGACCCACCCCTTGCTCGCCAGGTGGTGCATGAGCGGGATGCCCTGCTGGTCCTTGCGCCCGTAGATCCAAGCCCCGCCGTGCACCTGCACGAGCACCGGCGCGGGGCCGTGGGCGCCGGCCCGCCTCTCGGCGGGGTCCGGTCGGTAGATGTCGAGGTGGTTGCGCGAGCCGGCCTCGCCGAACGCGATGCCGCGCTCGACGACCACACCGACGGGGGTGCGCCGCAGCGTCCGGAACGGGTTGACCAGCGAGCGCCATGGCACGCGCAGGTCGGCGGGCGTCGGGAGCGCGTCGAGCTGCTCGGCGTAGTCGGCCCCGAGCCCCTCGGTGAGCGCGTCCTCGGCGACCTGCTGGTCGCGGCGGGCCTGCTGCACCAGGTGCACGAGGCCGGCCGCGGCCACAGCGGACAGGGCCAGGCCGACGGGGTCGCGGCGCCGCTCGGTCAGGTGGGCGGCGGCGTCGCCGGCGGTCACCGCGAGCAGGTGCGGCGCGAGCTCGCCGGTCACCCACCCGGCGAAGAACGACGCCACCCCGGTGCGGAACCCGGGCAGCGGTCGGACCGCGTTGGCGGTCAGTGCGGCGTAGACGAGGGCCCGGGTGCGGAAGGACGGTCCGAGGTGCACACCTCGACGTTACCCGCCGGTCACTTGGCGTCGGTGGTTGAGGAAGGACGAAGTCCTGTCTCGAAACCACGTCCCGCGGTGAAGGGTGGTTTCGAGACGGCCGTAGCCGGCCTCCTCAACCACCGGCCGGAGGGTCGATCAGCCGCTCACGGAAGAACTCCAGCACCCGGTCGACCCCCTCCTGCTGGCGGTGCTCGGTGAGCGTGGAGTGCTTGCGGCCGGGGAACTCGACGCGGATGAACGCATCGCCCAGCTCGCGGGTGAGCGTCTCGAAGCGAGTGCCGACGGCGACGTCGCGGTCGTAGCGCAGCCCCAGCACCTGGCAGCCGGCGGCGGCCCGCTCCTTGACCGCGGCGAGGTCCGCCGGGGAGAGACCGAGGTCGGCGGCACGTTCGCGACCGACCGGGAACGGCAGCGAGGGCTGGGCCAGCACGGGGGCCACGACGGACTCGTCGACCATCATGGCCAGTGCGAAGCCGCCGGTGAAGCACATCCCCACGGCGCCGACGCCCGGCCCGCCGACCTCGTCGTGGAGCGTGCGGGCCAGGTCGCGCAGCCAGTCGGCCACGGGAGAGGTACGGCCCGCCTTCAGCTTGACGAACTCCCGGTTGACGCAGACCTCGCGCATCGTGGCGAGCGCGGCGAGCGGTGACGACGAGCTCGGCACCTCGCCGAACAGGTGCGGCAGCACCACGGTGCACCCGAGGCCGACGACCTCCTCTGCGAAGGCGAGGACCTTCGGCGTGATGCCCGGGATCTCGGAGATGACCACGACCCCCGGCCCGGTCCCGCGGCGGTACGTCGTGTGGGTGGTGCCGCCCGCGGTGTGCTCGCCCCGGGTCCAGCCGTCGAGTTCGCTCATCGCCCCAGTCTGGCCGTCGCGGGTGCGCAGGGGTACCGCCTGCCCGTGACCCGAGCCGCCCGCGCTGCCCGTCCGGTCCGGCTCGTGATGCCGCACCAGCTGTTCCGTCAGCACCTCGACGCGCCCGAGGGCACGACGTTCGTGCTGGTCGAGCACGACCTGTTCTTCCGCCAGTACCGCTTCCACGCGCAGAAGCTGGTCCTGCACCGCGCGTCGATGCGCCGTTTCGCGGACCGGCTGCGCGAGGCCGGCTACGACGTGGAGCAGGTCGACTCCGACGGGCGCACCACGAGCCGGGCGGCGCTCGCGAAGGTGCTGGAGCGGCTCGGCGCCGCCGAGGTCTCGGCGTACGACGTCGTCGACGACTGGCTCGAGCGGGAGCTCGCCGAGGTCGTCACCGAGTGGCTCGAGACCCCGGCGTTCCTGACCGACCGGCCGACCCTGCGCTCGCACTTCGGGGACGGCTCCGGCAAGCGCGCCCCGCGGATGCAGCACTTCTACACCTTCCAGCGCGAGCGGCTCGGCGTGCTGGTCGAGGGCTCGTCGGGTGACCAGCCGGTCGGCGGGCGCTGGTCCTTCGACGAGGACAACCGCAAGAAGCTGCCCAAGGGGCACCCGGTCCCCGACGTCGGCTGGCCCGAGCGGCACCCGGAGGTCGACGCCGCCATCGCGTGGGTGCGCGACCGGTTCCCCGACGCCCCCGGCGACGCCGAGTCGTTCGCGTGGCCGACGAGCCACGAGGAGGCCGAGGACGCCTACGGCGAGTTCCTGGCCGAGCGGTTCGACCAGTTCGGGCCCTACGAGGACGCCGTCAGCCGCGAGCACCCGTTCCTCTTCCACTCGGTGATGAGCCCCTCGCTCAACAACGGGCTGCTCGACCCGCACGACGTGCTGCAGCGGGCGCTGGAGGTCGACGGCGTGCCGATCGCCTCGCTGGAGGGGTTCGTGCGCCAGGTGATCGGCTGGCGGGAGTACATGCGGGCGACCTACGTCGTCTACGGCCGCCGGATGCGCACCCGCAACCACCTCGGCCACACGCGGGCGCTCGACGAGGGCTGGTGGACCGGCGAGACCGGGCTCGGACCCGTCGACCTCGTCCTCGAGCGGGTCCTCGAGCGCGGATGGGCGCACCACATCGAGCGGCTCATGGTCTTCGGCAACGCGATGTGCCTGCTGCGCACCGACCCGGACGCGGCCTACGAGTGGTTCATGGAGATGTTCGTCGACGCCTACGACTGGGTGATGGTGCCCAACGTCTACGCCATGAGCCAGTTCGCCGCCGGCGCGATGGTGACGACCAAGCCCTACGTCTCCGGCTCCAACTACCTCAGGAAGATGAGCGACCTGCCGTCGGGGGAGTGGACCGACGACTGGGACGCGCTCTACTGGACGTTCGTGCGCGACCACCACGACGTGTTCGCGACCAACCCGCGCTCGCAGATGATCGTCAACCTCTACGACCGCATGGACTCGTCCAAGAAGGCCGCCCACACCCGGCGAGCGGGACGCTGGCTGTGAGCGGCCGGTGAGCGGCGCGCAGCTGCACGAGGGCCAGGTCGACGCCGACGCGGCGCTCGTGCGACGCCTCGTCGACGCGCAGCTCCCCGCGTGGTCGTCGCTGCCGCTGACCCCCGTGGCGGCGTACGGCACGGACCACCGGCTGTTCCGGCTCGGCGACGAGCTGCTCGTCCGCGTCCCGGTGTACGCCGGCAGTGCGGGTCAGGCGCTCACCGACGCGGCGTGGCTGCCGCGGATCGCGGCGGGCCTGGCCGGAGTCGTGCCCGTCGAGGTGCCCGTGCCGGTGGCGCTCGGCGAGCCCACCGACGAGCTGCCGTTCGCGTGGTCGGTGGTGCCGTGGCTGGAGGGCGAACCCCTCGACGCGGCGGGGGTGGCCGGCCGCGTCGACCGCCGCCAGCTCGCCGAGGACCTCGCGGCGTTCGTGCTGGCCCTGCGCGCGGTCGACCCGAGCGGCGGTCCGGCGCCCCGCGGCCCGTGGTCACGGGGCGCGCCGCTGCCCGACGACGCGGCGTCGACCCGCGAGGTCGCCGACGAGATCGACGCGCTCGCCGGCACCGTCGACCCGGTGCGCGCTCGGCGCGTCTGGGCGGAGGCCCTCGAGGCCGGACCGTGGACGGGTGAGCCGGTGTGGATCCACGGTGACCTGCTCGACGGCAACCTGCTGGTGCGCGACGGGCGGCTGAGCGCGGTCATCGACTTCGGCTTCCTCGCGGTGGCCGACCCCGCGCCGGACGTCGTCCCGGCGTGGACGCTCTTCGACGCCGAGGCGCGGCGGGCCTACCGCGCCGCCCTCGACGTCGACGACGCGACCTGGGCGCGGGCGCGGGCCTGGGCGATGCTGCCGGCCCTGGCGGGGGCGGAGTACTACGCGACCTCCGCCCCGGCGTTCGCCGCGCGCTCCCGGCGACACCTCGACGCCCTGCTCCACAACGCCTGACCTGCCCTGACCTGCGCCGACGCGGTCCGCTCGGTCCAGACCGGGCCGTCCCCCGACACCTCGTCCGACCCTGCGCGGAGCCGCGACACTCCCACACCGGGGGCAACGCTCGTCCACACAGGCAACCGCACGGTGACAAAGCTGTGGGCTCCTCCACGATCGGGAGACGGATTTCGGGGGTCGGCGACCCGCGTGACGGAGGCCGCACGGCTCTGACCTGCGCAAACGCGGAGCCGTTACCCCGGTGTGCCCGCTCCGCGACCGGTCGCGCACATCGCGGACTGCTCCTACCGTTCTCGTCGTTCGACCCGGTCCCGCCGGGTCCGCCCCGAGAGCAGGCACCACGTGACCACCTTCCACGCCTCCCCGGCCCTGCGTCGCCGTACGACGACCCCGCGGGTCAGCATCGTGGTCCCGGCCCTCAACGAGGCGCTCAACCTCGCCGCCGTGCTGCCGCTGCTGCCGCCGGTGCACGAGGTGATCCTGGTCGACGGTGGATCGGTGGACGGCACCGTCCAGGCCGCCCGACGTGCACTGCCGAGCATCGTCACCGTGCTCCAGGGCCGGCGCGGCAAGGGCAACGCCCTGGCCGCCGGCTTCGCCCGCGTGACCGGCGACGTCGTGGTGATGTTCGACGCCGACGGCTCCGCCGACCCGGCCGAGATCACCCGCTTCGTCGAGGCGCTCACCGCCGGCGCCGACTTCGCCAAGGGCTCCCGCTACGCCGCGGGCGGCGGGTCCGCCGACATCACCCCGGTCCGCAGCGGCGGCAACCGAGCCCTCAACGCCCTGTTCAACCTCGGGTTCCGCACCCGCTACACCGACCTCTGCTACGGCTACAACGCCTTCTGGGCCGACCTGATCCCGCTGCTCGACCTGCCCGACCACACCACGCCGCCGGCCGCGAACGGGCGGATGGTCTGGGGTGACGGCTTCGAGATCGAGACCCTCATCAACTGCCGCTTCGCCGCAGCAGGCGTCCGCATCACCGAGGTCGCCTCGGTGGAGAACGCCCGACTCTTCGGGGAGTCCAACCTGCACGCCGTGACCGACGGCCTCCGCGTGCTCAAGACGCTGGTCACCGAGTGGGGTCGCGCGTTCTTCCGGCGGCGCGCGCTGCGCCAGGCCGCTCGCCTGCCCGTCGTCGTCACCGAGCCCGACCTCGACCTGGACATCGACCTCGACCTGGACCTCGCGCTCGACTTCGGTCGGGGCCTGGACCTGGACCTGGACCTCGAGACCACCGTCGCCGCCTGACCACCACCTCCCACCGCGACGCCGGCCGGGATGCAGCGACCCGTCCGCTCCTCAGACCCCGGGGGTGCGGGCGACACGGAAGGTCGTCCGCGTCTCGGCCGGTGTCGTGGTGGGAGGCGGCCGTGCGGCGCCTGTTCTAGGTTGTCACCGTGACCCTCCCCGTGCTGGACGCCGAGGAGCAGCGGGTGCTCGGCGTGCTCCTCGAGAAGCAGGTGACCGTGCCTGCGAGCTACCCCATGACGCCGGCGGCGGTCCGCACCGGCTGCAACCAGTCCAGCAGCCGTGAACCCGTCGTCGACTACGACGAGCCGCTGGTCGAGGCGGTCCTCAAGCGGCTGAAGGAGAAGGGGCTGACGCGCGTGGTGTGGGCCGACACCGGGCGGCGCACCCTCAAGCACCACCAGCTGCTCGACGAGGTGCTCGACTACTCCGCCGCGGAGCGGGCGCTGCTCACGGTGCTGCTGCTGCGCGGCCCGCAGTCGGCCGGAGAGCTCCGCACGCGCACCGACCGGCTCTACCCGTTCGACGACCGCGGCCAGGTCGAGCAGCACCTGCGCGAGATGGCGAGCCGGCCCGAGCCGTGGGTGCGTGAGCTGCCGCGCCCGAGCGGCCGACAGGACGTGCGCTGGGTCCACCTGCTCGGCGACCCGGCCGCAGCAGCGCCCGAAACGGCCTCGGCCGCGCCGACGGTCGACCGCGACACCGTGATCGCCGGCGGCGCCGAGGCCCGTGACGCCAAGGTGCGCGCGTCCTACGACGCGATCGCGGCGGCCTACGCCGAGGCGCTGACGGGGGAGCTGCCCGCGCTGCCGTTCGAGCGCTGGCTCCTCGACCGGGTCGCGGCCGACGCCGACGGCGGGCCCGTCGTGGAGGTCGGGTGCGGTCCCGGCCACGTGACCGCTCACCTCGCCGAGGCGGGCGCCGACGCCACCGGTCTCGACCTGTCACCGGGCATGGTCGAGCAGGCACGCTCGCGCTACCCCGACGGCGTCTACGAGACCGGCGACCTGCGCCGGCTGATGCGCCCGACCTCCGCGCCCGGGTGGTCGGCGGTCCTGGCGTGGTACTCCCTCATCCACTCCGCCGCCTCGGAGCTGCCCGACGCGATCGGCGCGCTGACCCGCCCGCTGCTCCCGGGCGGCCTGCTGGTGCTCGCGATGCACACCGGTGACGCCGTACGGCACCTGGACGCGTGGTTCGACGTCCCCGTCGACCTCGACTTCGTGCTGCACGACCGGGCGCAGGTCGTCGCCCTCGTCGAGGCCGCGGGTCTGGTCGACGTGGAGTGGTACGTCCGCGGCCCGGTCGCCTCGCGGGGCGAGACGACCCAGCGTCTCTACGTCGTCGCGCGGCGACCGCCGGCATGAGCGCCTACGGTGGAGGGGTGAGCGACGTCGACGCACGCGAGCCGTGGCCGTGCAGCGAGCTGCTGGAGGACTGGCTCGGCGACCCGTCCCTCGGGGACTCGATGTACGACCTCCAGTTCCGCCCGGGTGAGTCGATCGTCGTCGACGCGGACGACCCGGCCGCGGTGCACGCCGCACGCCACTTCCGCGACGTGCTCGGTCGGTTCGCCTCGGGGGTCACGGTCGTCACGGCCGTGGACGACGGCACACCGGTCGGCCTGACGTGCCAGTCGTTCTCGTCGGTCTCGCTCGACCCGCCGCTGGTGCTCTTCGTGCCGTCGCGCGCCTCGCGGGCCTGGCCCGCGATCCGGCGCGCCGGGTCCTTCTGCGTCAACTTCCTCGCCGACGGCCAGCAGGCGCTCTCCAACCAGATGGCGAGTCGCGGCGAGGACAAGTTCGCCGGGGTGGGGTGGCGACCGGCGCCGGCGACGGGCTCGCCGCTGCTGGACGGCACCCTCGGCTACGTCGACTGCCGCGTGCAGACCGTCCACGAGGCCGGCGACCACGACGTCGTCATCGGCCGCGTGCTCGACCTGGGCACGCCCGACGAGGGTGGCCCCGACCACCCGCTGCTCTTCTTCCGTGGCCAGTACGACACGACGCGCGGCTGAGGCAGGCTGAGTCCGTCAGCCGGCCTCCAGCGCTGCGGTCAGCGCGTCCCGGATCTCGGCGTCGCTGAACCCGAGTCGGCGTGCCTCGGTGCGGAACCCGTCCGCCAGCGCGCGCAGCCGCCGCGGCGCCGGTGTCGGACGGACGTCGGCGGCCACCCTGGTGCCCCCTCCTCGGCGGGAGACGAGGAGCCCGGCGGCCTCGACCTCGCGGTAGGAGCGGGCGACGGTGCCGACGGCGAGCCCGAGGTCGCCGGCGAGCTGACGCAACGGGGGCAGTCGGTCTCCGGGTGCCAGGGCTCCTGTCTCGACGAGCCTGACGAGCTGGCGCCGCAGCTGCTCGTACGGCGGGGTGGGGTCGTCGGGGTCGACGGTGAGGTTCACCGCCGTCCTCCCGGCAGGAGCATCAGGCGCCCGAGGAGCAGGGACACCCCGCAGGCGACGGTGACGGCCAGGAGGCCGGTCGCCAGCCCGGTGGGCGCCCACCACGCCGGTGCGCACGTCGGATCGGCGCTCCCCATGCCGAGAGCGCTGGCCGTCGTGAGGAGCACGCCGACGAGTGGCGCGCCGACCGCGATGCCGGTCGCCGCGACCACGACGCCCACGGACTCGCGGCGCTGCGCATCGGCGCCGGACTCGGAGTGCGACACCCCACGGGGCCGTAGGACGACCTCCCGAGCGGCGAGGGCCGCGACCGCGAGGACGAGCAGCAGCGCCAGCGCGAGCGGCGTCGAGTAGAACGCGCCGGCGTAGGGGCCGTGTGTCTGGGTGACGACGGGGTCGGTGCAGGCGAGCTGGCGCGACTCCCCGGACTCGTCCGCACTCGCGCTCAGGGTGGTGACGATCAGCAGCGCGACGAGCACCAGCACGAGGGCGAGGACCAGGGGCGTGGTGGACGGCAGGTGGTCCCGCACTCGGCGCGGGGTGAGCGAGGCCGACCGTGGCCCGGGCGGGTGCGGCGGCCGAGCGAGGGTCTCGCTGACCACGGTCCCGAGCAGCACGGCGAGGCCGAAGGCGGCCGGGGCGAGCATCAGCCCCGTGCCGTGGCGCCCCCACTGGGCGACGAGCACCGCGGCCCCGACGCCCAGGGCGGTCCCCGCGAGTCGGACGGCCCGGACGCGCCGCCACTCCCGTCGTTCAGCATCGACTGCGAGCAGCGTTTGTGTCACGCCCTTGACACAACACTCCTTGCCCTGCTTGTGTCAATGATCCAGCACAAAATCGTCGAGGTCAGAACGCGTAGCGCACCCGGCACTCGGGGAGCCGCTCGCCGACCAGGTCGACGAGCTGCTGGACCCACCGGCCCTTCCAGGCGGCGCGGTAGCGGACGTTGTCCTGGCCGCTGTGGCTGCGCTTGCCCTCCTGCAGGTCGGGGCGCCACAGCTGCTCCTCGGCCTTCGGGTGCCAGCCGAGGTTGACCTCGTGCAGGCCGGCGTTGTGGGTGAGGAAGATGATCTCCGCGGCGAGCTGGGCGCGGCTGCGGGCCGAGGTGCCGTCGGCGACCTGGTCGAGCAGCTCGGTCCACTCGGCCAACCAGTCCTCGTGCAGGATCACCGGGCTGAGGTTGAGGTGCACCTCGTAGCCGGCCTCGACGAAGTCGTCGATCGCGGCGATCCGCTCGCTGATCCGCGAGGTGCGCAGGTCGTGCACCTTGGCCATCGCCTCGGGCATGAGGGAGAACCGGACGCGGGTGCCTCCGCGGGGTTCCCAGGCCAGCAGGTCGCGGTTGACGAACTTCGTCGCGAAGCTCGCCTTGGCCCCGTCGAGACGACCGAACAGGTCGACCAGGTCGCGCACGTTGTCGCTGACCAGCGCGTCGACCGAGCAGTCGCCGTTCTCGCCGAGGTCGTAGACCCAGTCGACGGGGTCGCACTGCGTCGGCGCGGGCTTGGGCCCCTGGCGTCGCGCGTGGCGCTCGAGGTAGCCCAGGATGCGCTCGATGTTGGTGAAGACGGTGATCGGGTTGGCGAACCCCTTGCGGCGGGGGACGTAGCAGTAGGAGCACGCCATCGCGCAGCCGTTGGACGTCGAGGGGCCGATGAAGTCGGCCGAGCGGCCGTTGGGCCTGGCCGAGAGGCTCTTCTTCTCGCCGAGGACGAGCACGGTCTGCTTGGTGCGGACCCAGTCCTTCACGGCTCCGGCGTTGCCGTGGAGCCCCGGGATCGCCTGGTGGGAGTCGACGACGACCCGCTCGGCGTCGGGCCAGCGCGTCAGCACCTGCGCCCCGCGCGAGGAGTCGGGGACGGTGGGCTCGTGGTAGATCGTGCGGACGTCGAGCATCCGCTCGGCGGGGGTCGGATCAGGACCGGTTCGGGCGTCGGGCATGGTGCCCCAGACGCTATGCGGCGCCACCGACATCGACACCGACACCGACGGCGGTGCGACGCCCGCGGCGGTTCGCGGAGATCAGGGCGACGAGCAGCGCGAGGTAGGTGACGACCGTGAGGAGCCCGAAGGCGAGGGCGATGACGAAGCTGGTCGAGATCAGCCCGTCGGAGTAGCCGAACAGCTTCGTGAGCGAGGACTGCACGCTGTCCTCGGTGTCGCCGAAGTCCGGGACGAAGAGCCCGAAGCCGAGCATCCCGACCCAGACGAGCAGCTGGCTCCAGACCTGGAGGCCGGTCAGGGTCCTGCGCCCGTCGGGGTCGCGGCCGTCCTGGGTGAAGGCCAGGATGCTCGTGACGAGCAGTCCGATGCCGAGCACGGCGACGACCGGCAGCAGGATGAGGAGCAGCCAGCCGCCCACCCCGAACGCGAACCGTCCCATCCAGACCCACACCAGCAGCAGCAGGTTGAGCGGCACCATCGCCCACAGCACTCCACGTCGCACGAGCCGCAAGATATCGGCCGCGCGCCCGTCAGGCCGCGCTGGTCGAGATCAGTCCCGGGCGGTGAGCACGAGCGGGCCGTCGGCGGTGATCGCGACGGTGTGCTCGACGTGGGCGCCGCGCGAGCCGTCGGCGGAGCGGAGCGTCCAGCCGTCGGCGTCGGTGTAGATCTCGTCGGTGGTGTGCAGGAACCACGGCTCGATCGCGATGACGAGCCCGGGCTTGAGCTTGAGCCCGCGACCGGCGCGGCCGTCGTTGGCGACGTGGGGGTCTCCGTGCATCGTGCGGCCCACGCCGTGACCGCCGAACTGCAGGTTGACGCCGAGCCCGGCGGCGCGCGCCACCTCGCCGATGGCCGCCGAGATGTCGCCGAGGCGGCGACCGGGTCGGGCCTGCAGGATGCCGGCCTCGAGCGCACGGGTCGTGGTCTCGATGAGGTCGAGGTCCTCCTGCCGCGGGGTCCCGACGACCACCGAGACGGCCGAGTCGGCGACCCAGCCGTCGACCGCGCAGGCGAAGTCGAGGGAGACCAGGTCGCCGTCCTGGAGGACGTAGTCGTGGGGGAGTCCGTGCAGCACCGCGTCGTTCACCGACGTGCACAGCACCTTGCCGAACGGCGAGGCGCCGAAGCTGGGGTGGTAGTCGATGTAGCACGACTCGGCGCCGCGCTCGCGGATCATCTCGTGGGCGAGCGCGTCGAGCTCGAGGAGGTTGACGCCGACGTCGGCCTTCTCCTTCAGGGCGGTCAGCACCTCGCCGACGAACCGGCCGGCCGGCCGCATCTGCTCGATCTGCGCGGGCGTCCGGAGCTCGATCATGGGCCGAGCCTATCCAGCGCCGGCCGGCGCCCGGGCAGCCCGGTCGTCAGGCCGCGAGGCGTACGCCGGCCGCCTCGCGGCTCAGCCGGCGCGCCACGCGCACGGTGAGGTCGAGCAGGGTGAGGTCGAGCCCGCCGGCCACGGCGCGGAGGACCTCGGACGAGGGCTCCTTGCGGCCCCGCTCGACCTCGGAGAGGTACTGCACCGACACCCCGGACCGTCCGGCCACGTCGGCAAGGGTCCGGCCCGCCTCGAGGCGGGCTCCGCGCAGCTCGCCGCCGACGACGTCGCGCCACAACGGCTCTCGGACCGCGGGCTCCGGGACACGCTCGGTCTGGTCCTGACGCACCGCGGCGAGCTCGCTCATGACGGGAATCTACGCCGCCGGCGCGAGCGACGCGCCGGGCGCGCGCGGCGTTCGCGGACGGCGAACGGTCCGGCTCACCCCCGCGCGGGGCGCAGCCACTCCCCGAGCTCCGCCTCGGTGATTACCTCGCGGGCCTCGCTCTCGCGGTCGTCGGGGACCAGCACGCGCATCCGGATGACGTGCAGCGAGCCGTCGATGACGCTCGCGTGGCGGTCGGCCACGTGGCAGGGGATCTCGGCGTCGGCGAGGACCGCCTCGACCACGGCGACGAGGGCGATGTCGTTGGTGCGGATGAGCTCGGCCATGCCGGGACAACGACCGGGACGCGGCACGGGTGCCCGACGGGCGCCGTCTGCGCCATCATGCGGAGCATGAGGCTCGGACTGCAGCTCGGCTACTGGGGCGCCCAGCCGCCCACCCACCACGGCGACCTCGTGGCCGCGGCGGAGGAGTCGGGCTTCGACGCCGTCTTCACCGCCGAGGCGTGGGGCTCGGACGCGTTCACGCCGCTCGCGTGGCACGGCAAGGACACCTCCCGGGTGCGCCTCGGCACCTCGATCGTGCAGCTCTCGGGGCGCACCCCGACGTCGATCGCGATGCACGCCCTGACCCTGGACCACCTCACCGGCGGGCGCGTCGTGCTGGGCATGGGCGTGAGCGGCCCTCAGGTGGTGGAGGGGTGGTACGGCCGGCCCTTCGCCCAGCCGCTCGCGCGCACCCGCGAGGCGGTCTCGATCATCCGCCAGGTCCTGGCCCGCGAGGCGCCCGTCGTCAACGACGGCCCGCACCACCCCCTGCCCTACACCGGTCCCGGCTCGGTCGGCCTCGGCAAGCCGCTGCGCTCCATCACCCACCCGCTCCGCGCCGACCTGCCGATCTGGCTGGGCGCCGAGGGGCCCAAGAACGTCGCGCTCGCGGCCGAGATCGCCGACGGCTGGCTGCCGCTGTTCTGGTCGCCGCGCGCGGCCGGGCTCTACGCCCCCTGGCTCGCGGAGGGTTTCGCACGACCCGGCGCTCGGCGTACCCCGGAGACCTTCGAGATCGCCGCGACCTGCCACCTCGAGATCGTCGACGACGTTGCCTCGCGGCGGCGGGCGATCGACGGGCTCAAGCCCTCGGTGGCGCTCTACATGGGCGGGATGGGGGCCAAGCAGGCCAACTTCCACAAGGCGGTCTTCGAGCGGATGGGCCACGGCGAGCTGGCCGACCGGGTGCAGGAGCTGTTCCTGGCCGGTCGGCGCGACGAGGCGGTCGCGCTGGTTCCGGACGACCTCGTCGACGACCTGCACGTCGTCGGCACAGCGGCCGAGGTGGTCGACAAGGTCGCGCAGTGGGAGGCCGGCGGCGTCACGATGCTGCTGCTCTCGTGCGACACGGTGGCGGACGTGCGGCGGGTCGGTGCGCTCCTGGCGTGAGTCAGTCGGCGGCGCGCGGGCGGGCCCGCACGTGCATCCGCTCGCCCTGCGGTCCGAACAGCCCGAGCATCTCGACCGGGTGGTCGCCGGGATTGGCGACGACGTGCGGGGTGCGGGTGTCGAACTCCACCACCTCGCCGGGGCCGAGGTCGAGCTCGCGGTCGCCGAGGACGAGGTGGAGGCGTCCCGAGAGCACGTAGATCCACTCGTAGCCCTCGTGCGACTGCGGCTCGTACGGCGGGCGCGGGTCGTGCGGTGGGATGACGACCTTGTAGGCCTGCACGCCGCCCGGCCGGCGGGTGAGCGGTACGAACGTGCGGCCGTGCCGGCGGAACGGCGTCGCCCGCACCCGCGGGTCGCCGGTCTCGGGAGCGCCGACGAGCTCGTCGAGCGGCACCTGGTGGGCGCGGGCCAGCGGCAGCAGCAGCTCGAGCGTGGGCCGGCGTCCGCCGGACTCCAGACGCGAGAGGGTGCTGACCGAGATCCCGGTCGTCTCCGCCAGCTGGGCCAGGGTCGCGCCGCGCTCGACGCGCAGCGACCGCAGCCGGGGACCCACGGCCTCGAGGACCTCGTCGTCGGCGCTCATCCGTGGAGTCTCGCACGCACGTTTGCCGGAACGGCAACGGAACTTGTCGGATCGGCGAGGGGGGTCGCAGGCTGGTCCCGTGACCGACCACGAACACAGCGACGACCACATCGATGAGCACAGCCACGCCCCGACCGCAGACGACTACTTCGAGCCGGCGGGGTGGGAGGACCGCTACGCCGGCGACGGGACCGTCTGGAGCGGTGAGCCCAACGCCCAGCTGGTCGCCGAGGTCTCCGCGCTGACGCCCGGCACGGCGCTGGACGTCGGCTGCGGTGAGGGAGGCGACGTCGTGTGGCTGGCCCGCCAGGGCTGGCGGGTGACCGGCGCCGACTTCTCGGCCAACGGGCTGGCGCGGGCGGCGGGCCACGCGGATCAGGCCGGGGTCGCCGACCGCACCGACTGGTGGCAGGTCGACGCCCGCACCTTCGACCCCGCGGGCCGCACCTGGGACCTCGTCACCACGCACTTCCTGCACCCGCCGGACGGTTCGATCGTCGACGTCACCCGTCGCCTCGCGACGGCGGTCGCGCCGGGCGGCCACCTGCTCGTCGTCGGCCACGAGCCCTCCGCGCACCACACCCAGCTGACCGACAGCCACCGGCGCGCGATGTGGGAGGCCGCCGACCTGCTCGACGCGCTCCCCGAGGACTTCGAGGCGCTCGTGGTGGAGCAGCGCCCGCGGGTCGCCGTACGCGACGGCGTCAGCCACGACGTGCGCGACTCGACCCTGCTGGCGCGACGCCGGGGCTGAGCACTCGCCCTGCTGGCTAGCGCAGGCGTACCTTGACCGGGAGGGCGCGGGTGTTGCCGCTGGTGTCGGCGACAGCGATGCGCAGCACCGCCTGGGCGCGGCCGCCGCGACGCAGGGCGAGCGCGGCCGCCTTCTTCGCCTTCTTCCTGACCTTGAAGGCGACGACCGCCTTCTGCCCGGGGGAGAGGAGCGTGAGCGGGGCGGTGAGCGCGAACTTCCTCTTCCCGCGGGTCGCGGGCACGGTCACCGACAGGGTGCCGGCGCCAGTCACCCGGCACGCCTCGGTGCCGGTGCAGGTGACCTGCACCTCGATGCGGCCGTCGTTCTCCTGCCGCTTCTTCGCCTTCGCGCTCGCGGTGGGGGTGGTCGTGTCGGCGGGTGGCGACGGCGGGCTGACCGGGACGGCCGACTCGTAGACGCGGTAGGGGCTCGGGGCCGTGAAGTACCAGACCTTGCTGCCGTCGGGGCTGCTGCCGGCGAAGTAGCCCCCGGTCGAGAGCTGGGTGAGGGCGCCTGCGGCGTCGACGAGGTAGGTGCCGGTGCTGAGCTCGTTGGTATCGTAGCCGGTGAGCACGACGGCCCCCGTGGTCGTCACCGCCGCGAAGACGGGCTGTCCCGGCACGCCGGTGCCCAGGTCGCGGGCGACCCCGGTGGCGTCGCTGCGCAGCAGCCGCCGAGCCGGGCCGGAGCCGTCGGTAAAGACCAGGCTCCGGCTCGGGGTGATCGCCTCCGTGGCCACGTCGGTGGTCACGGCGGCGCCGGTCATCAGGACGGGCACGGCGGAGCCGACGTCGAAGCGGTAGACGTCGGTGCCTGTGTCGGTGTCGGCGCTGACCAGCTTGTCGGGGGTGGCGACGAAGACGCTCTGCCCGTCCGGGGTGGACCCGTTGTACGAGCCGTTGCCGCTGATCGTGGTGAAGGTTGCCGATGCGGCCGAGGCCGGCGCCGTGAAGCGCCGGATGATGCCGCCGTTCGAGACGTAGCCCGTCAGGCCGTCGTCGGAGATCGCGACGGCGGGCGTGGTCCCCACGTCGGTGGTCTGGCCGCCGATGTCGCGCCGTTGGGAGCCGTTGTAGGTGTAGACGACGGCGGTGGCATCTCGCGACGCCAGCTGGAAGTCGCTGCCGGCACCGCCGAGGATCGTGGCGCTGCCGTTCGCGACGACGTACGCACTCGTGCCCTGGTAGACGATGCGGCTCAGGTCGGGGCTGGCCGCTCCCAGCGACACGTCACCGGCGCTCCCGGCGGTGCTGATCAGGGTGACGCTGGCCGGGACGGTGCCGGCGTCGAGGAGGTAGAGGTCGAACGACGCGTCGCCGTCGCCCGCGATGAGGGGCTTGTCGGTCCGCACCACGGCACGGGTGCCGTCGGAGGAGACCTGCTCGACGTCGACGTCTGCAGTGGTCACGGACGACACCGCGCCGTTGACGTTGCGCCAGAGGCCACCAGGGTCGCTGAACCAGACCGACGATCCGCCGCCGCCCTCGAAGTAGGCGTTCTGCCCGGTTGCGGTCGTCGTCGAGATCAGCCGCGTCGTGCGGGTCTCGGCGTGCGCCGGCGCGGTCGTGACGAGCGCGAGGGAGGCGGCGGTGGCCGCGGCTGCGAGGGCTGCGACGGTGCGTCGCCGGGAGTCCATGGGCGGACCGTAGAACGCCGCAGCCGCGACGGGCCATGGCCCGTCACGGCTGCTCCCACCTAGGTCGGACGGGCTACTTCAGGCGCACCTTGAACGCGATCACGCGATCGTTCCCCGACGCGTCGGCGACGGTCAGCAGCAGCGTGGCCTTGACCTTGCCGCCGTTCTTCAGCGACTTCGCGGCCGCCTTCTTCACCTTCTTGCGGACCTTGAACGCGATGACGCGGTCCTGGCCCGGGGCGACGACCGAGGTCGGGGCCTTGACCGTGTACTTCTTGCGGCCGCGGGCCGTCGGGACCGTCACGGCGATCGTGCCGCTGCCGGTGACCCGGCACGGCACCGCCGCCGTGCAGGTCACGCCGACCTCGATGCGGCCGTCGTTCTGCTGGACCTTCTTGCCCTCGACCTCGGCGGTCGGGGGCGTGGTGGTGGTGGTGGTGGTCGTGGTCGGCGTGGGTGTCGCGGTGGCGGGGGTGCCGGGGGCGGGCGCCGTGCTGGGGGATGCCGTCGACGCGAACAGTCGTTCGGTCTCGCCGGCGACGTACCAGACTGTGGCTGCGTCCGCCGTGCTGCCGGCGTACGCGGCTGCGGCGGCGATCTGGTCTCGGATGCCGTTGGCGTCGACGCTGTACACCCCGAGCTCGGCGAGGTCGGCGCCCTGGACGTCGAACAGCACGCTCCCGGCGCTCGTCAGGGTCCCGAACCGAGGGGTGCCGCCGAGGCCCGCGCCGAGGTCCGAGACGACAGCGCTGCCGCTGACGCGGAAGAGTCCGACGCCCGAGGCGGAGGTGACGGTGTAGACCATCCCACGGTCGGCCGTTGCGGCGTTGAACTGCAGCTCCTGGTTGCTCGACCCGGGAACCAGCAACGTCGAGGTGGTCGCGCCGTTCACGTCGACCCGCCGGACGTTCTGCCCCTCGTCCACGACGTAGACGCTCCGGAGGTCGGAGCTCGCGCCCAGGAACTCGACACCGGTGGCGACGATCGTCGGAGTGACGGTGGTCGTGGTCGTCGCGGGGGAGGAGAAGGCGCCGACGCCCTGTGTCGACGAGGTGATGCCGCTCAGTCCGTCGGACGAGAGAGCCTGCACGAACGTCGCCTGGATCGGTGTCGGTGGGTTGGTGGGACTGCCGATGACGCGCTGGACCTGACCGTCGTAGGAGTAGGCAACCGCCTGTGCGTCGGGGGAGGCGGCATTGAACTGGCTGCCTGGCCCTCCCAGTCGCTGCGGCGTGGCCGCGCCGTCGGCGACGTAGGTGGCGTCAGCCTGGTAGACCACACGATCGAGGTCGGGGCTGGCCGCACCGAAGGAAGCCGTGCTGTTCCCTCCGGCGCTGCTCACCAGTGTGCGGGTCGCCGGGCTCGTCGAGGCATCGAGCAGATAGAGGTCTTGAGCGTCGTCCTCGTCGGTCGGCAGCAACCGGTCTGCCGTCCGCACGAGCACTCGGGAACCGTCGCGCGACACGGCTTCGACATCGACGTCGGCGGCCACGACCTGCGAGATCTTGCCGGAGAGGTTGCGGTAGAGCGCGGGCTCCGTGCCGGGCACCTGGTAGTAGACGGACGAGCCGCCAGCCCCTGCGAACGAGACGTCGGCGCTGAGGGACGGGTCGGAGATCAGCCGGGTCGTGCGGGCGTCGGCGTGGGCCGGGGACGTGACCGAACCGGCCGTGACGAGAGCGAGGGAGGCGGCGGTGGCCGCCGCGGCGAGGGTCGCGACGGTACGTCGCCGGGTGTGCATGCGCGGACCGTAGCCGTGCGGGGGCCCGGTGGACCAGACCGCGATCCCCACGGGGGTATCAGCCCAGCCCGACCTCGGGCGCAGCGGCGTAGGCGGGGTCGCGGAGCTCGAAGAAGTCGCGGCGCTCGAAGCCGCCGATCGAGGCGATCAGGTTGGACGGGACCGTCGCGATCCGGGTGTTGTAGGCCCGGACGTTGCCGTTGTAGAACCGGCGCGCGGCCGCGATGCGGTCCTCGGTGAGGGTGAGCTCGCGCTGCAGGGCGAGGAACGACGCGCTCGCCTTGAGGTCCGGGTAGTCCTCGACGCGCACCAGCACGTCGTCGAGCGCCCGCCCGACGGTTTCCTCGTACGCCGCACGCCGGGTCGGCGGCTCTTCGCGGTGGGCCGCGGCCGCCTCGCGCGCCCGGACGAGCAGATCGAGCACCTCGCGCTCGTGCGCGGCGTACCCCTTGACCGTCTCGACGAGGCGGGGGACGAGGTCCCAGCGGCGGGTGAGCTCGACGTCGATGTCGCCCCACGACTCCTCGACCAGAGTGCGCTGGCGGACGAACCGGTTGTAGCTCACGAGCGCCCACAGCAGCACGAGGAGGAGCGCGACGCCGAGGACGCCCGCGACCGCGGCCACGTCAGCCCTCCCCGCGCAGCCGGGCCCAGACGAACTCCGGCACCCGGTCGAGCACGCCGTCGGCGTAGGCGAGCGCCGCGTCGATCTGCTGGGGCTCGCGCTTGCCGCCTTCGATGACGAGCAGTGAGTCGTGGTCGACGCGCCAGCCCGTCCAGCGGTGCGCGAGCAGGTGCTCCATCATCAGCGGGTGCAGGACGTCGGAGGCGAACTTCCGGTCCGGGCAGCGCACGCTGAACGCCTGGTTGAACTCCTCCGACTCGAGGTCGATCGCGCCTCCCGAGACCTTGTCCGCAATGGCGTCGAAGAGGCCCTCGGGCTCGACCGACAGCGCCGGCATCGGCGCGGTCGTCGTCATCGCGAGCACCGAGAAGGGGTGCGTGTGGGTGGTGGTCGTCTTCCCGTTGCTGGTCTGGGTCTTGTAGACGTAGTCGAAGGCCACGAACGCCCGGCCGTCGTGCGCGCCCTGCACGACGTTGAAAGCGCGGCGGCCGAAGCCGCGGCCGAACGGCGCACCGGAGAACCGGTCGACCAGGTCGTGCCGCTCCTCGGTCCAGGTCCAGCCGCGGCTCGCGGCGTACGCCGCCAGGGCCTCGCGGCGCTTGGCCGCGGCGACGGCGCCGAGGACGGCGAGCCCGACCCCGATCGCGAGGACGACCACCACGAGCACGACGACGCCACCGGACACGGCCTCAGCCTAGGGGCGACCAGCCCAGCGCCGGGCCGAGTCGTTCGGCGGTGTCGGTGAGGATCTGGGTGTAGTCGTCCGGGCCGAAGCTGAACGGCAGCGCGAAGACCACCTCGTCGACGGCCTGGAACCCGGCGTGGGCGTGCAGCCGATCGACCAGCTCCTCGCTCGGGCCCACCAGGTCGGGGCTGAACAGCATCCGCCCGGGGCCCTGCGGCTCGCGGGTGCGGGGGAGCCGGGCGGCGGCGTACTCCTCGTAGCGGCTCCGCTGCTCCGGCGTCGCGGAGTCGGTGGGGATCACGACGAGGCCCTGGGAGACCCGGCCGCTCGGGTTGCCGTCGCGGTAGGCGTCGATCTGCTCGCGCTGGAGCGTCGCGAAGTCGGGCGGGGTCTCGCCCTCCACCTTGAGGACGCTGCTGGTGAGGAAGTGCATCCCGGCCGAGGCGGCCCAGGTGGCCGAGCGCAGCGACGCGCCGCCGTACCAGAGCCGGTCGGCGAGGCCGGGGGAGTGCGGCTCGACCCGGTCGGACCACTCCTCGACGATGCCCTCCGGCCCCCTGAACGTCGTGGCGCGCTCGCCGCGCACCAGCCGCTGCAGCCGCTCGACGCGGGCGTAGGAGAAGTCCTCGACCTCCGCGGTGTCGGGGTAGAGCGCGGTGCGGACGTCGTCCCAGTGCATCGGCGGACCGACGCTGACCCCGGGGTTCAGCCGTCCACCGCTCAGGACGTCGACGGTGGCGAGGTCCTCCGCGAGGCGCAGCGGGTTCTCCCAGCCCAGCGGCGTGACCGCGGTGCCCAGCTCGATCCTTTCGGTCCGCTGGCTCGCGGCGGCCAGCACGGCGACCGGGCTCGAGATACCGAACTGCAGGTGGCGGTGCCGCAGCCACGCGCTGTCGAAGCCGAGCCGCTCGCCCAGCTCGATCATCCGCAGCGTCGACTCGTGGCCCGCAGCAGGGTCGTCGGGGTCGAAGAGGCCGATGGTGAGGAAGCCGAGCTTGCGCAGCGGCCGGTCTGACGTGGGCACGGGTCCAGTCTGCCGCCGGTCGATCACCGGTGGTTGAGGAGGGACGAAGTCCCGTCTCGAAACCGCTCCCGGTGGTCGCGAGGCCCTGTGGATCAGCCCTGTCATTCGAACACGTGTTCGACTAGAATGTCGTCATGACCGCAGCACCTCTCACCCCCGAAGCACCACCGGTGCCGACAGCGGTGCTGCTGGAGCGGATCACCGACGCCACGGCCCGGCGTGCGGCGGTGGAGGTGGAGCTGGCGGAGCTGGCGTCGGCGTGGGCGCACGCGCACGTGGTGGCGCTGGCGTCGCCGAGGATCTGGGGTCACGACCCGGTCGCGCCGTACGGGCTGCACGTCGGGAACACCCACGTCGACAACATCGAGTGGTACGCGCTGCCCGAGCTGCGGTGGGACGCGGCGGCGTCGTTCGCTGCGGCCCAAGGGATGTCGACCGCGGCCGGCGAGATGCTGCTGCGTGACGTGCTGACCTTGGAGCTGCGGCTGCCGTTGACGTGGGCGCGGGTGCGGGCGGGTGAGGTCGCGGTGTGGCGGGCCCGGCGGATCGCGCAGCGGGTCCTGGGCGAGGCGGCTGACGTCGTCGCGTCCATCGACGCGGAGGTCGCTCCGCGGGCCCACTCGATCGGGCTGACCGGGCTCGACCGGCTGGTGGAGGCGGCGATGCTGACGTTGCACGCCGAGCAGTACGAGATCGAGCAGATGGAGGCCCTCGAGACCCGTCACGTCACGGCTGATCGGGAGGCCGACCGGTTCGGGATCACCGAGTACGTGATCCGGGCCGACCAGGTCGACCTGGCCGCGTTCGACACCATGATCGGTCGGTTGGCGGCGGCGTTGAAGCGTGACGGGTCGTACGAGTCGTTGGACGTACGCCGCTCGATCGCGGTCGGGATCATCGCTGACCCGGCGCGGGCGCAGGCGCTGCTCGACGACACCGGCGCGAAGGTGCCGGCGTCGCGAGAGGTGTTCGCCTACCTCCACCTCACCGAGACCAACCTCCTCGGCCTGGACCCCGTGACCCTCGACCACACCGGACGCCCGCACCTGACCCAGACCATCGCCACCTGGGCCGGCCGCGACGACCTGCGCCTGACGATCACGCCGGTCCACCACTGCACCGGCTGCGCCCGCTGCGCCAAGACCACCGGCCCTCACGATCACGACGCCCGGGCGACGACGCAGCACGACCCGCTCCCGGCCCAGCGCGTGCAGGTCGAGCTGCAGGACCCCGCCTGCGTGTTCCCCTACTGCACCCGCCCCACCCGGGCCTGCGACCTCGACCACCGCGTCCCCTTCACCGGCGACGACCAGGGCGGCGCGACATGTCCGTGCAACCTCACGCCCCTCTGCCGACACCACCACCGACTCAAGACCCACACCGGCTGGCACTACCGACCCCACGGACCCGCCGGATCCGGGGTCTACGAGTGGACCGACCGCTACGGCCAGACCTTCGTCCGTGACCGCGCCGGGACGCGTGCCTCTGGTGACCGGGACGACGGGCCGCGCAGCATGCCGCCGTGTCCATCTCCCACCTCCTCCTGACCACCGCTGCGCTCGCCGCTGTCGTCACCCCCGGCTCGGTGACGATCACCGACCCGGCGGGCGACGTCAGCCCCGCGGGTTCGACCAAGCTCGACATCCGCCGCGTCACGGTGAAGAACACGCCGACGAAGGTCGTGGTGCAGGTGGCGTTCCCAGGTGTTGGTGAGCGCTACGACTTCCCGACGGGCAACGTCTCGGTCTGGCTCGACACGGACCCGGGTCGGCGGGGCGCGGAGTTCGGGCACTTCATGGAGTTCTGGAGCGACTACCGGTTCGCCCCCGTGCAGGGCTGGCGCGAGCAGGCCACCGACGACGGCTGTGAGGGCGAGGTGCGCAGCGACAAGGGCAACCGGCTGCGCTGGTTCCGGTTCACGGTCCAGAAGACCGCCGGTTGTGTCACCAGCGACGCCGTGCGGGTCGCCGTGTCGACGATGAACACCGGTGACCTCGAGCCCTACGTCGAGTACGCCCCACCGGTGCGCGACCACCTCGGCGCCGAGCACCAGTGGACCGACTGGGTCACGGTCGACTGACGAGCGTGCCCGCCTGGCGGCGTTCCCACCAGCTGCACCCGACCATCGTGAGCGCGGCGACCAGTGCCCCGGCGAGGGTGTCCACGAGGTAGTGCTCGCCGGAGTAGACGAGCGTCGCGGCCATGGCCACGGGATAGGCGAGCACCAGCCAGCGCCACGGCGATCGCAGCCGCGTGAGCGCCCAGAGGGCCACGAGGCAGGCCGTCCCGGTGTGCAGCGACGGCATCGCCGCCGTCTTGTTGGCCAGCCCGCCGAACACCATCGTCGTCCGCTCGATGCCGAGTGCGTGGAAGCCGCGGCCGGAGATCCGGGCGACGTGCGGGAGCAGACCCTCACGGGCCGCCCACCAGGGCGGGGCCATCGGGAAGACGACGTAGCCGACCAGGGCGACGTAGCTGAGCACGACGTAGCGACGCATCCACATCCGCCACGCCTCGCGCGAGCGCAGCCACAGCACTCCTGCGAGGACCAGGCCGACGACGAAGTGCGAGGCGTAGACCGTGCTGGCCGCAACGTCCCACCACCGGACGGTCCCGGTCTTCGAGCACGGGTCACCGCACAGCTCGCGCTGCAGGCTCACCGTCGGCACGGTGTGACCACCCCACAGCTGGGCGAGCCACGTGTCGGCCCTGATCGGCCAGGCGACGTGGGGTGGCCAGCCGAGGTCGTCGACGAGACCGCGGGCCAGACCGTAGACCGCGAGGGCGAGCAGCCACGGCCACCAGTCCCGAGGGAAGTCGAGGGACCGCTCGCCGCGCCAGCAGACGGCGAACAGCCAGAGCCACAGCGCGATGCCGATCGGGTCGTTGGGGATGCCGACGACGGCGCACCACACGAGCAGGACGACGGCGTACGCCGCCACCGCGACGGGGCGAGGGAGCGACCTCACCCGGCGTCGTGGCCGCTGCGGTAGATCGTGAAGCGCTCCACGGTCGCGACCTCGTCGTAGTCCCTGGCCAGAGCGCTGCGCAGGGCGTCACCGTCCATCTCCCACGCGCCGAGGGCGCCGTAGGCGACCACGACCCAGTCCGGCCGGCGCGAGGAGACGACGAGATCGGTCAGGTCGGACAGCTCGGGGTCGCGGACGCGCGCGGGGAGGCTCCACAGGTAGGGGTAGGGCGACTCGAGATCGGCCTCGCGCAGGATGTTGGCGCCCCCGAACACCACCACTGCGGTGTCGTCCGGCGCGGCGTGGGCCTCGAGGTAGTCGGCCGCGGCGAGCTCGGGGCGCCCGATCGGGTGCACCACGACCCAGGCGAGCACGAGGACGGACGAGAGCCCCGTGACGGCGTAGGCCGCCGCGGTGCTGCGGGTGACGGGCGCGGGCCGCTGCGCGAACGCCGCCGCGAGCAGCACCACGCCGGGCACGAGCCCGATCAGGTAGTGCAGCCAGAAGTTGCCGCCCAGCACCACCACGACGACCTCGACGGCGAGCAGCACGTACGCCGCGATCCGCAGGTCCGGCGCGGTCCACGGCCCCTGGACCGACGGGCGGCCGCGCCCGCGCCAGCCCAGCGCCAGGGCCAGCAGCGGCAGGCCGCTCGCGACGAAGGCGAGCGCGAGCTCTCGGGCCCGCTGGGGCGCGTTGCCGTCGTCGGCCGCGAGCACCCGGCCGGCCTCGAAGCGGAACGTCACCACGGCGTCCCACAGACCGGCCGGAGAGGTCCCGCGCAGCGCCGCGAGCCCGGCGACGACCACGACGGTGACCACCGCGCTGGCCAGGAACGCCGGGAACCGCCGCCGCGCCTGGCGGCTCGTCACCAGCAGCACCACGGCCACGACGCCGACGTCGACCAGGCTCTGCTTGACCATCACGGCGAGTGCCGCGCACACCCCGGCGGTGAGCGCGAGCGCGAGCCCGCGGCGGGTGGAGCGGCTCGCCGCGGACGCGACGTACGCCGTGACCCCGGCGACGACGAACGGCAGACCCAGGACCTCGCCGTCCACGACCGTGCCGCCGAAGAGGGGCGTGGCCACGAGCACGGCGGCCGCACCCGCCGTCAGCAGGGGAGCGGACCGCCGCTCGGGCGCCGCCGAGCGTCCCAGCACGCCCGCGAGCACCACGACCAGGGCGGTCGCGAGGGCGCCGAGCAGCCGCAGCGCGACGGTGCCGCCGAGTGCGTCGGCCAGTCCGAAGAGCGCGATCAGGACGGGGGGTCGGTCGACCCAGTAGGGCCCGTACAGCGAGGTCCCGTCGTGCCACGCCCCGCCGACCATGAGGAACCCGCCCTCGTCGGGTCCGAGCGCCCGGCCCAGGAACGGGAGCCAGCCCAGCACCGCCACGGCGATCGCCATCACGGCGACCCAGGTCTTGGGGGCGACCCCTACGCGCCGTCGCCAGGGGACCTCGGGCACCAGCCGAGACTAACGAGCCTCCGCTCGAGTTCGGCGCACGACCCGTCGACGTCGCCCGTCGTCGTCGCGAGACGGAGGTCGGGCCGCAGACCGTCCAGGCGCGCCGCGTAGCCCTCGAGATGGCCCGGGCCTGCCGTGGCCACGAGGGCGTGGACGACCTCGAGCCACGGCTCGTCGCGCTCACGCGCCGCGAACCGGGCGGCCGCGTCGTCGGCCTCGACCATCACGTGGACGAACCGCCCACCCGCCTCGATCGCCGCGCGCTCGAACCGCGCCACCTGGGCCGGGTCGGCCAGCAGCTGCGGGAGCACGACGTCGCCGCCGTCCGCGACGTACGCCGCCAGCGCGGCCAGGGCTGTGGTGCGCACCCGCTCGCCCGTCGCGGCGAAGTCCTCGCGCCACCCGGACACCCAGGTGCGCAGGACGTCGATGTCGAGCAGCAGCGTGCCCGGGTGCGTCTGCGCCCAGTGCCTCGCCAGCGTCGACTTGCCGACGCCCGGCAGGCCGTTGAGGTGGAGGACGAGGGGAGGGGTCACCAGCCTCGCTCGCGCCACTCCTGCAGGTGGGGCCGTTCGGCTCCGATCGTCGAGTCGTCACCGTGACCGGGGTAGAACCACGTGTCGTCGGGCAGCCGGTCGAAGACCTTGGTGGCGACCTCGTCGATGAGCTGACGGAACGCCGCCTCGTCACCGAAGGTGTTGCCCACCCCGCCGGGGAAGAGCGAGTCGCCGGTGAACAGGTGGGGGTGGCCGCCCTCGGACGCGGAGTCGTCGTAGAGGAGCGCGATCGAGCCGGGGGTGTGGCCGGCGAGGGCGATGACCTCGAGGGTGCAGTCGCCGACAGGGACGGTGTCGCCGTGGCGCACGGGGACGGCGACCTCGACGCCGGTCTGCTCGGTCACGGCGGCCGCGTCGGGCTCGCCGGCGACGGTCGTCGCGTCGGTGGCGCCGACCACCTCGGCCAGGGCACGGTGGTGGTCCCAGTGCTGGTGGGTGGTGACGACGTGGGTGAGCGGCGCGTCGCCGACGAGCGGCAGCAGCGTCGCGGCGGCGTCGGCGGCGTCGATGAGCACCTGCTCGCCCGTGTGCCGGCAGGTCAGCAGGTAGCAGTTGTTCGACATCTTCTCGTCGACCGCGACCTTGGTGATGGTGAGGTGCTCGAGCTCGCGCACGTCGGGCGGGCCGCCGGGGGAGACCTTCCCGGTGTAGCCGCCGGTCCCGCTCTGGCTGCTGGTCTGCTCCTCGGTCACCACGCCTCGATCCCCGGCACCCGGCCGTCGTCGCTCATCAGTCCTTCGCCGGCACCCCGGCCCGCTGCCCACCATGCCAGAGCGCTCCCGGGGCCCGACAGCGTCGCGCCCAGCTCGCCCGTGCCGAACGCCCAGCGCCGGTCGAGGTCGGTCGCGTGGGCCGTGAACACCGGACCGGCGTACGTCGCGGAGCGCCGGGTCAGGACCAGGTCGACGGCCTGCGCGGGCCAGTGCTCGGCGGTGTGGTCGAGACCCAGGTCGGCGTGGTGCACCTCCACCTCGAGCAGGCGCATCACGCCGATGTCGCCGGCGCGGAAGGTCGGCCCGCCGGCACCCGCTCGACGCGGTGCTCGACCAGCTCGTCCGGCAGCTGCTCGACCCGCTCACCGACCAGGGTCGTCGAGGCGAGGAACCGCTCACGCAGCGCCGGCAGCCCGCCGTCGGCCAACGCGTCGATGGCGCCGTCGCGCTCCTCCTGCGAGGTGTACATCGGCAGCGCCCGACCCTCCAGCACCCCGCCGAGCGCCGCGTGCAGCGCCTCGGCGTTGAGCGTCAGGTGCGCGACGACGTGGGAGCGGCGCCAGCCGGGCAGCAGGCTCGGCTGCGTCCACTGCTCCTCGTCCATCGCGTCGACGGAGCGGACGAGCCGGCGGGTACCGGTGCGCAGCAGCGAGGTGATCTCGGTGACGTCGTACCTCTCGGCGGGCATGACCGCACGCTAGTCGCTGTTGCACCCGCTGTCGGTGGCGCGTGAGACGCTGCTGGGACAGCACATCGACCAACGATCGACACGAGGGACGAGGACGCGCAAGGTGCAGGAGAAGCTCATCATCCGGGGCGCCCGGGAGCACAACCTCAAGGACGTCTCGCTCGACCTCCCCCGCGACGCGCTCATCGTCTTCACGGGGCTCTCGGGCTCCGGCAAGTCCAGCCTCGCCTTCGACACGATCTTCGCCGAGGGCCAGCGCCGCTACGTCGAGTCGCTGTCGGCCTACGCGCGCCAGTTCCTCGGCCAGATGGACAAGCCCGACGTCGACTTCATCGAGGGCCTCTCGCCCGCGGTCTCGATCGATCAGAAGTCCACGTCGAAGAACCCCCGCTCGACCGTCGGCACGATCACCGAGGTCTACGACTACCTCCGCCTGCTCTACGCCCGCGCCGGCCGCCCCCACTGCCCGGTGTGCCACGCGCCGATCGAGCGGCAGACCCCCCAGCAGATCGTCGACCGGATGATGTCGCTCGACGAGGGCACCCGCTTCCAGGTGCTGGCCCCGGTGATCCGCGGCCGCAAGGGCGAGTACGTCGAGCTGTTCCGCCAGCTGCAGACCCAGGGCTTCTCGCGCGCCCGGGTCGACGGCGAGACCCACACCCTCGAGGCGCTCGCCAACGAGGGCCCCAGGCTCGACAAGCAGAAGAAGCACACCATCGAGGTCGTCGTCGACCGCCTCGCGGTGAAGGAGTCGAGCAAGCGGCGCCTCACCGACTCGGTCGAGACCGCGCTGACGCTGGCCTCCGGCCTGGTCGTCTTCGACCTCGTCGACCTGCCCGAGAAGGACCCGGGTCGCGAGCTGAAGTTCAGCGAGAAGATGGCGTGCCCCAACGACCACCCCATCGAGACCGACGACCTCGAGCCCCGCTCGTTCTCCTTCAACAGCCCCTTCGGCGCCTGCCCCGAGTGCACCGGCATCGGCACCCGGATGGAGGTCGACCCGGAGCTCGTCGTCCCCGACCAGCAGGCCACCCTCGGTGAGGGGGCGATCCAGCCGTGGAGCCAGGCCCACGTCGCCGACTACTTCCTGCGGCTGCTCGGCGCGCTCGGCCAGGAGCTCGGCTTCGACCTCAACACGCCCTGGGACGAGCTCACTCCGAGCGCCCGGCGCTCCATCCTCGACGGGCACCGCACCAAGGTCCACGTCGTCACCCGCAACCGCTACGGCCGCGAGCGCGCCTACTGGGCCGAGTTCGAGGGCGTGCGCCCCTACATCGAGCGCCGCCACCGCGAGGCCGAGTCCGACACGAGCCGTGAGCGGTTCGAGGGGTTCATGCGCGAGGTGCCGTGCCCGGTCTGCAAGGGCAGCCGCCTCAAGCCGGTCTCGATGGCCGTGACCCTGGGCGACCTGGCCGCGGGCGGCAAGAACATCGCCGAGGTCTGCGCGCTCCCGATCAACGAGACCGCCCAGTTCCTGCGCGAGGTCGAGCTGTCCTCGCGCGAGCGCCAGATCGGCGAGCGGGTGCTCAAGGAGATCCAGGAGCGGCTCAACTTCCTGCTCGACGTCGGCCTCGACTACCTCTCGCTCGACCGGCCGTCGGGCTCGCTGTCGGGCGGCGAGGCCCAGCGCATCCGGCTGGCGACCCAGATCGGCGCCGGCCTCGTCGGCGTCCTCTACGTCCTCGACGAGCCGTCGATCGGCCTGCACCAGCGCGACAACCAGCGCCTCATCGAGACCCTGGTGCGCCTCAAGGACCTCGGCAACACCCTGATCGTGGTCGAGCACGACGAGGACACCATCAAGGTCGCTGACTGGGTCGTCGACATCGGGCCCGGCGCCGGCGAGCACGGCGGCCAGGTGGTGCACTCGGGCACCGTCGAGGACCTCTACGCCCACGAGGACTCCGTCACCGGGCAGTACCTCTCCGGGCGCCGGGAGATCCCCGTGCCCGCGATCCGCCGGCCCCGCACGACCGGGCGCGAGCTGACCGTCGTCGGCGCGAAGGAGCACAACCTTCGCGGGATCGACGTGACCTTCCCGCTGGGGCTCTTCGTCGCCGTCACCGGGGTGTCCGGCTCGGGCAAGTCGACCCTGGTCAACGACATCCTCTACACCTCGTTGGCCAAGCAGATCTACCGCTCGCGCACCATCCCCGGGCGCCACCAGCGCATCACCGGCCTCGACCACGTCGACAAGGTCATCCACGTCGACCAGTCGCCGATCGGGCGCACCCCGCGGAGCAACCCGGCCACCTACACCGGGGTCTTCGACCACGTGCGCAAGCTCTTCGCCTCGACCCCCGAGGCCAAGATGCGCGGCTACCAGCAGGGTCGCTTCTCGTTCAACGTCAAGGGCGGGCGCTGCGAGGCGTGCGCGGGTGACGGCACGATCAAGATCGAGATGAACTTCCTCCCGGACGTCTACGTCCCGTGCGAGGTCTGCCACGGCGCCCGCTACAACCGCGAGACGCTCGAGGTGCACTACAAGGGCAAGACCATCGCCGAGGTCCTCGACATGCCGATCGAGGAGGCCGTCGACTTCTTCGCCGCCGTCCCCGCGATCAACCGGCACATGAAGACCCTCGTGGAGGTCGGCCTCGGCTACGTCCGCCTCGGCCAGCCCGCCACCACCCTGTCCGGCGGTGAGGCGCAGCGCGTCAAGCTCTCCTCCGAGCTGCAGAAGCGCTCGACCGGGCGCACCCTCTACGTCCTCGACGAGCCCACCACGGGCCTGCACTTCGAGGACATCCGCAAGCTGCTGCTCGTCCTCGGCCGCCTGGTCGACCAGGGCAACACCGTCCTGGTCATCGAGCACAACCTCGACGTCATCAAGACCGCCGACTGGCTCATCGACATGGGTCCCGAGGGCGGCTCGCGCGGTGGGTACGTCGTCGCGCAGGGCACGCCCGAGCAGGTCGCCGACCACCCCGAGAGCTTCACCGGCCAGTTCCTGAAGCCGCTGCTCGAGGGGCGCGAGGCCAAGCAGCCCACGCGCAAGAAGCCGGCCGACACCGCCCCGGCCAAGCCCGCGCCCCGCAAGGCTCCGGTCAAGAAGGCCGCGGCGAAGAAGACCACGGCGAAGAAGGCGAGCAGCCGCAGGAGCGCATGAGGGAACTCTCATGCGATCCACGTGAACTCCACAGGCTCCTCGCCCGTGACGTCCGTAGTGTCGGTTTCAACCAGTCACTCCACCACTCCCGACGTCCGCCGAGAGGACCCCACCGTGACCGAGCCCACCCCCCAGACGCCCCCGACCCAGTTCGCGCCCCTCACCCGTCGTCGCCTGACCGCCCTCGCCGGCGCGGGTGTCGCCGTACCGCTGCTCGCCGCCTGCGGGTCCGACGACGCGGCGACCGACGCCGGCGGCTCCAGCAGCCCGAGCGAGTCCGCCTCGAGCTCCGGCGCGTCGAGCGCCGCGCCGACCGAGGGCGGTTCGTCGGCGGCCGCGGGTGGGCTCACCACCACCGCCGACATCGAGGTCGAAGGCGGCGCGATCTTCCCCGACGAGAAGGTCGTCGTCACCCAGCCCACCGCGGGCGAGTTCCGCTGCTTCTCCAACATCTGCACCCACCAGGGCTGCCCGGTGACCAGCGTCGACAGCGACGGCATCCACTGCAACTGCCACGGGAGCGTCTTCTCGCTCGAGGACGGCGAGCCCACGGAGGGCCCGGCCAGCTCGCCGCTGGAGACCGTCGAGATCACCGTCTCGGGCGACCAGATCAGCCTCGCCTGACCGCAGGCCCCCTCAGACGGTGCGTGGCGGCACCTGGTTCGCTCCGATCGACGCCCGGTCGGCCTCGCTGAGGCCGGCCGCGGCGAGGATCCGCTGGACAACGTCCTCCTTACCGGCGCCGTACTCGTCGATGTCGGCGGCGGTGCGGCCGACCCGCAGCTTCACCCCGGCGTACGCCGCCCGCAGCGCGGGATCGGCGCGCAGCGTGTCACGCACCGCCCGGTGGTTGCGCAGCGCCAGGCTGCCGTCGACGACGACAGAGGTGTTGGTCCGGCCCAGCCGCTGCGGGGCGCGGAACGCCCAGCGCAGGGGGATGCCGCGCTCTCCGAGCGGCTCGAAGCCGAGTCCGACCAGGACCTCCGAGGCCGCTCCGACGTTCTCCTCGGCGACGACGAGGTCGACGTCGACCACGGGCTTGGCCGCGAGGCCCGGCACCGCCGTGCTGCCGACGTGCTCGATCGCCACGACCGGCACGCCCGCGGCGGCCAGCGCAGCGGCGTACTCGGCCCTGAGCGCCTCGAACCGGTCCGGCCACGCCGGGTCGTAGGCGACGACCTCGACCACCACCGGACGATCCTCCCGCACCTCTGGTCGGGACGCGACGGAGGTGCCAGGCTGCCGGGATGAGCGATCGAGAGCTGCGCACCGTCGTCACCGGCATGTCGTTCACGGAGTGCCCGCGCTGGCACGACGGGCGGCTGTGGTTCGTCGACTTCTACACCCACGTCGTCTGCTCGGTCGCCGAGGACGGCTCCGACCTGCGCACCGAGCTCGAGGTCCCGGGCCAGCCGTCCGGGCTGGGCTGGCTCCCCGACGGCCGGATGCTGGTCGTCTCGATGCGCGACCGCCGGGTGCTGCGGGTCGAGCCGGACGGCTCGGTGGTGACCCACGCCGACGTCTCCGAGCACGTCACCGGCCACCCCAACGACATGGTGGTCGACGAGCACGGGCGCGCGTGGCTCGGCAACTTCGGCTTCGACCTGATGGGCGGAGCCGACATCGAGACCGCCGTGCTGCTGCGCATCGACCCCGACGGCACGGTCACCCCGGTCGCGGAGGACCTGTGGTTCCCCAACGGCAGCGTCGTGACGCCGGACGGCTCGACGCTGATCGTCGACGAGACGCTCGGCAACCGGATCAGCGCCTTCGAGATCCACGAGGACGGCTCGCTGGGGGAGCGGCGCGACTGGGCGAGGTTCGGCGACCTGTCGCCGACCCGCTCACTGGGCGAGGCGCTGGGCTACGGCGTCCTCGCGCCCGACGGCTGCGGGCTCGACGCCGAGGGGATGATCTGGACGGCGGACGCGCTCGGCGGCCGGGCGGTCCGGGTGCGCGAGGGTGGCGAGATCGTCGACTCCGTCGAGCCGGGCGCGGGTGTCTTCGCCTGCATGCTCGGTGGCGGCGACGGCCGCACGCTGTTCCTCTGCTGCGCCCCCGACTTCGACGAGCACGCCCGCAGTGCGGCGCGCGAGGCCGAGATCCGCGCGGTGCGCGTCGACGTCCCCCACGCCGGGCGGCCCTGAGGTCGCGCGGACGCCTCAGACCAGGGCCGGAGCACTGACCTCGTCGCGCCACACCTCGTCACGCTTCGCCGGGCGCCGGTCCAGGCGCCGGTCCAGCAGGAGACGGGCCTCGTCGAGGCGCCCGGCCCGCACGAGGGCGGCGATCCGGGTCTCCTCCAGGATCTCCCGCTGGGCGTCGGAGCCCCCGAGCCGGCGCGACGGCAGCGCCATCGACCCGAGTGCGTCGGCCGCGGCCGAGTGCGAGCCCAGAGCCATGTCCCGCAGGGCCCGCGCCAACGGCGCGACGACCTCGCGCTGCGTGGCGTTGGCGTGCCCGGCGGCCCACTGCTCCAGCGTCCGGAGCCCGCCCGGGTCACCGAGGGCGAGGAGCGTCACGGCGCTGTGCATCGCCAGGAACGGCGTGGCGGGACGCTCCAGCACGTCGCGCCCGGCCAGCGCGGCGACCTGGTCGAGGCTCGGCACGTCGTGGGCGCTCGGGGTCAGCGCCCAGCGGAACAGCAGCGAGCCCGTGTCGACGAGGGCCCGGCACCCGAGCCCGTGCTCGGGCCGCAGCTGCGCCTCGTAGCGCCGGCGCACCGCGTTGACGTCGCCGAGGGAGAGCTCGTGCAGCGCGGCGTGCCAGGCGAAGTGGCTGAGGCTGTCGATCGAGGCGCCGTCGCCGACGACCCAGGCGTCCATCCAGGCCAGTCCGGCCACGTGGTCACCCGTCTCGTAGTGGGCGTGGGCCCGCGCGTGCGCGGAGTGGCCCGCACCCGGCTCGACGGCGAGGGAGGCGCACGACAGCGTCATCGCCTCGTCGAAGCGGCCCTGCTCCTGACGCACGAAGGCCAGCAGTCCGCTGAACCACCAGTCGTCGCCGTACGCCGGCGCCGCGCGCTCGACGATCTCCCACGCCTCCTCGGCCACCTCGGTGACCCCGGCGAAGGCGATGGTCGGGACGGCCGTCGAGAGCAGCAGGGCGTCGAGGGGGTAGTGCTCGAGGTGGCGCACGAGGGGCGCCGGGTCGCCGCCGACGTGGCGGACGACGGCGTGGACGTGGCTGCGCTCCCGCTCGCTCGCCCGGGCCGCGTGCAGCGTGGCGTCCCGCAGTCGGGCGCCGACGTCGACGCGGGCGCACAGCTCGTGGCCGAGCAGGGCGAGCGCGGCGTGACCGGCGGCGAACGTCGGGTCGTGCGCGATCGAGGCCGCCAGCGAGGGGAGGGCGCCGGACCGCAGCCGGAGGACGTCGAGCAGCCCGCGCGAGTACGCCGCAGCCGCCTCGGGACTGGTGGTCAGGACGTACCCGTACGGGTCGGTACACGGCATGAAAGCAGAGTAGGTCAATCGACTTTGATGGTCCACTACCGGGACCGCCGGTGTGTCACCGGGACTGTCCCCGGTCGAACGTAGGGTTGTCGCCGTGCCCGCCCGACCTCCCCGCAGCCGCCGCGGGCCGCTCGACTACCGCCCCGAGCCCGGCTCGATCCCGACCCAGCCGGGCGTCTACCGCTTCCGCGACCCGCGCGGGCGGGTCATCTACGTCGGCAAGGCCAAGAACCTCCGCGCTCGGCTGTCGTCGTACTTCCAGGACATCCGCCACCTGCACGCGCGCACGGCCACGATGGTGACCACGGCGGCCAGCGTCGAGTGGACCGTCGTCAACACCGAGGTCGAGGCCCTCCAGCTGGAGTACAGCTGGATCAAGGAGTTCGACCCGCGCTTCAACGTGAAGTACCGCGATGACAAGTCCTACCCCTGGCTCGCGGTCACGGTCGGCGACGAGTTCCCACGGGTGATGGTCGGGCGCGGCGCCAAGCGCAAGGGCACCCGCTACTTCGGCCCCTACAGCCACGCCTGGGCGATCCGCGAGACCGTCGACATCCTGCTGCGCGTCTTCCCGATGCGCAGCTGCTCCAACGGCGTCTTCAAGCGCTCGCAGCAGATCGGGCGGCCCTGCCTGCTCGGCTACATCGACAAGTGCGCCGCCCCCTGCGTCGGCAACGTCTCCGCCGAGGAGCACCGCGAGATCGTCGACGACTTCTGCGACTTCATGGGCGGGCAGACCCGGCCGTTCGTGCGCCGCATCGAGAAGGAGATGTACGCCGCCTCGGACCGGATGGACTTCGAGAAGGCCGCCCGCCTGCGCGACGACCTCGGCGCGATGAACCGCGCGCTGGAGAAGCAGGCGGTCGTGCTCGGCGACGGCTCCGACGCCGACGTCATCGCCCTGTCCGAGGACCCGCTCGAGGTCGCGGTGCAGATCTTCTACGTCCGCGGCGGCCGGATCCGCGGTCAGCGCGGCTGGGTCGCCGACCGCGTCGACGAGGGCGGCACCCCGGAGCTCGTCGAGGACTTCCTGCTGCAGCTCTACACCGGTGACTCCGACGCCATCCCGCGCGAGATCCTCGTGCCGGCCCTGCCGCCGGACGTCGAGACCTTCGAGCAGCTGTTCAGCGAGTTGCGCGGCGCCAAGGTGCAGATCCGGGTCCCGCAGCGCGGCGACAAGAAGACGCTGCAGGAGACCGTGGCCACCAACGCCGCCCAGGCGCTCGCCCTGCACAAGACCAAGCGCGCCAGCGACCTCACCACCCGCAACCGGGCGCTGGAGGAGATCCAGGAGGCCCTCGAGCTGGAGGAGGTGCCGCTGCGCATGGAGTGCTACGACATCTCCAACCTGCAGGGCACCGAGGTGGTGGCCAGCATGGTCGTCTTCGAGGACGGCCTGGCGCGCAAGAGCGAGTACCGCCGCTTCGTCATCCGCGGCGTCGACGGGCAGAACGACGTCGCGTCGATGCACGAGGTCATCACCCGCCGCTTCCGACGGCTCCTCGACGAGCAGGCGCGCTCGGAGCTGCGCCCCGGCGACGAGCACTCCGGGCCGATGCTGGTCGACCCCGAGACCGGCCGCCCGCGCAAGTTCGCCTACGCCCCGGGTCTCGTCGTCGTCGACGGCGGGCCGCCGCAGGTCGCCGCCGCCCAGCAGGCGCTCGCTGAGCTCGGCATCGACGACATCCCGGTCTGCGGTCTCGCCAAGCGCCTCGAGGAGGTGTGGCTGCCCGGCCAGGAGGACCCGGTGATCCTGCCCCGGTCCTCCGAGGGTCTCTACCTGCTGCAGCGGCTGCGCGACGAGGCCCACCGCTTCGCGATCAACCACCACCGCGGGCGGCGTTCGAAGTCCATGGTCGAGAGCGTCCTCGACGACGTCCCCGGCCTCGGCGAGGTGCGTCGCAAGACGCTGCTCAAGCACTTCGGCTCGCTCAAGCGGCTGCGCGAGGCGGAGGTCGAGGAGATCGCGCAGGTGCCCGGCATCGGCACGCGCACCGCGACCTCCATCAAGGAAGCGGTGGCCGCGGCCCCCGCCAAGGGCAAGACTGGCGCCATGGTGTCGATCAACACCGCCACCGGCGAGATCGAGGAGTGAGGCCGTGACCGCGGTGGGGGAGTCCGCTTCGGCGCGCCCGGGCGAGCTGGTGGTGGTCACCGGCATGACGGGCGCCGGCCGCAGCACGGCCGCCAAGGAGCTCGAGGACCTCGGCTTCTTCGTCGTCGACAACCTGCCGCCCGGGCTGCTCAAGGAGGTGACCCGGCTCGTCGACGCCAGCCTCGGCCCGGCGACGCCGATCGCGGTCGTCATCGACGTCCGGTCCGGGGCGTTCTTCGAGTCGCTCTCGGCCAACCTCCACCACGGTGCGGCGGGCCGCCACGCGACGCTGGTCTTCCTCGAGGCCACCGACGAGGTGCTCGTGCGCCGTCAGGAGGCCGCCCGTCGACCCCACCCGCTGCAGGGGTCCGGGCGCCTGCTCGACGGCCTGCAGCGCGAGCGGGAGGTCCTCGCCCCGCTGCGCGGCGACGCCGACCTGGTGATCGACACCTCGGCGTTCAACGTCCACCAGCTCACCGACAAGATCGCGGCGGAGTTCGGCACGCCCGAGACCGTCCGGCTCAAGGTGAGCGTGGTGAGCTTCGGGTTCAAGTACGGCATCCCCGTCGACACCGACTTCCTCGCCGACATGCGCTTCCTGCCCAACCCGCACTGGGTGCCCGAGCTGCGACCCCACACCGGGCTCGAGGCGCCGGTGTCCGACTACGTGCTCGGCCAGCCCGCGGCCGAGGAGTTCGTGGGCCGCTGGGTCGAGCTGATCGCCGGCGTCGCCGACGGCTACCTCGCCCAGGGCAAGCGCTTCGCCCAGGTCGCCGTCGGGTGCACCGGCGGCAAGCACCGCAGCGTCGCCGTGACCGAGGAGGTCGTGCGCCGCCTCGCCGCCCGCGGCATCGAGGCCCGAGCGGTCCACCGCGACCTGGGTCGGGAGTGAGCGGGAGTGGCCCGCAGGTGAGCCAGTCCTTCGAGCCCGGTCTGCACGACCGGGCGGTCTCCGTCGTGGCCTTCGGCGGCGGCCACGGCCTGCACGCCTCGCTGTCCGCGCTGCGACTGCTCGTCGACGAGCTGGTGGTCGACGAGCTGACCGCGGTCGTCACCGTCGCCGACAACGGCGGTTCGTCCGGCCGGCTGCGCGGGGAGTTCGGTGTGCTGCCCCCGGGCGACCTGCGCATGGCCCTGGCGGCGCTGTGCGGGCGCAACGAGTGGGGCGTCACGTGGTCGCGGGTCCTGCAGCACCGCTTCGCCGGCGACGGCGAGATGAACGGCCACGTCATCGGCAACCTGCTCATCGTCGGACTCTGGGAGCTCCTCGGCGACCACGTCGACGCCCTCGACTACGTCGGCCGCCTGCTCGGCGCCACCGGCCGGGTGCTGCCCATGGCGACGGTCCCGATGGACATCGCCGCCGACGTGCGGGGGCTGGTGCCCGACGACCCCGACGCCCTGCTGAGCGTGCGCGGCCAGGTGGAGGTCGCGACGACGGACGGCGTCATCGACTCGGTCGTGCTGGTGCCCCCGGACCCGCCCGCGGCGCCGCAGGCCCTCGAGGCGGTCGCAGCGGCCGACTGGGTGGTCCTCGGTCCGGGCTCGTGGTTCACCTCGGTCATCCCGCACCTGCTCGTGCCGCAGCTGCGCCAGGCCCTGGTCGACACGGACGCCCGTGTCGTCGTCGTGCTCAACCTGTCCGCAGAGGCGGGGGAGACCCCGGGGTTCGGCCCCGCCGACCACTTCGCGGTCCTGCTGCAGCACGCGCCCGACCTGCAGGTCCACACCGTGCTCGTCGACACCGGCGCGGCGGACGAGCCCGATCAGCTCGAGGAGCTGCGCCACGTCGTCGACGCGCACGGGGCCCGCCTGCTGGTCGCCGACGTCGCCGAGGCGCCCGGCACGCCCCGGCACGACGCCGTGAAGCTCGCTGCGGCGTACGCCCGCATCCTGGGTGGGGAGGCCCCCTAGGAGGCGGCTGATCAATGGGGGTGGATGTCAGCACCGGGGCGGGGCTGACGCCGCCCCTTGCCATTGATCAGCCGTCTCCTAGGGTCGTTGACGTGCGTGCGAGGATCGTCCGCATGGCGATGACGGCACAGGTGAAGTCCGAACTGGCCAGCACGCAGATCACCAAGACCTGCTGCCGCAAGGCCGAGGTCGCCTCGATGCTCCGCTTCGCCGGGGGCCTGCACATCGTCAACGGCCGGATCGTGGTGGAGGCCGAGCTCGACACCGGCGCCGCGGCTCGGCGCCTGCGCACCGACATCGCCGAGGTCTACGGCCACGAGTCCGACGTCGTGATGGTGCAGGGCAACGGCATCCGCAAGGGCAGCCGCTACATCGTGCGCGTGGCACGTCAGGGCGAGGCGCTCGCCCGCCAGACCGGCCTCGTCGACGGCCGCGGGATGCCCGTCCGAGGCCTGCCGCCGGCCGTCGTCTCCGGCGGCGGTTGCGACGCGGTCGCCGCGTGGCGCGGCGCCTTCCTGGCCCACGGGTCGCTGACCGAGCCCGGGCGCTCGTCCTCGCTCGAGGTCACCTGCCCCGGCCCGGAGGCCGCCCTCGCGCTGGTGGGCGTCGCCCGCCGTCTCGGCATCCAGGCCAAGGCCCGCGAGGTGCGCGGCGTCGACCGCGTGGTCATGCGCGACGGCGACGCCATCGGGCAGCTGCTGACGCGGCTCGGTGCCCACGAGGCCCTGATGGCCTGGGAGGAGCGCCGGATGCGCCGCGAGGTGCGCGCCACCGCCAACCGTCTCGCCAACTTCGACGACGCCAACCTGCGC
The DNA here is from genome assembly GCF_009823805.1 of Nocardioides flavescens. GTDB lineage: Bacteria > Actinomycetota > Actinomycetes > Propionibacteriales > Nocardioidaceae > Nocardioides > Nocardioides flavescens. The sequence goes on from NZ_WUEK01000002.1 coordinate 265,625, forward strand.
CGCTCCGCCCGGGCCGCGGTCGCGGCCGGCGCGCGCGTCGAGCGGGCGCTGGAGATCCTCGGTGACGAGATCCCCGACCACCTGCGCCAGGCCGGTCAGCTGCGCCTCGAGCACAAGCAGGCCTCGCTCGAGGAGCTCGGCCAGCTGCACGACCCCGTGCTCACCAAGGACGCCATCGCCGGGCGCATCCGCCGTCTGCTCGCCATGGCCGACAAGCGCGCCGAGGACCTCGGCATCCCCGACACCGAGGCCAGCCTGACCCCCGAGATGATCGCGGACGAGGCCTGACCTCCAGGCTCGCAGGGGTTACTCGCACGTACGCCGGACCGACCTGTGACGGGTGCCATCGGGGCCGCTAGGGTCGAGTTCGATCGTTCAACCCCAGACTGAGGAGCACTCGCTGTGACCGTTCGCGTCGGCATCAACGGCTTCGGCCGGATCGGCCGCAACTTCTACCGCGCCGTCCGGGCCCTCCAGCAGCACGAGGGGCTCGACATCGAGATCGTCGCGGTCAACGACCTCACCGACCCCAAAGCGCTCGCGCCGCTGCTCAAGTTCGACTCGATCCTCGGTCGCCTCGACGTCGACGTGACGGCCGAGGAGGGCCTGATCAAGGTCGGGGACAAGAACGTCACCGTCTTCTCCGAGCGCGACCCCGCCGCCCTCAAGTGGGGCGAGCAGGGCGTCGACGTCGTCGTCGAGTCGACCGGCTTCTTCACCGACGCCACCAAGGCGCGCGCCCACGTCGACGGCGGCGGCGCTAAGAAGGTCATCATCTCCGCGCCCGCCTCCAACGAGGACGTCACGGTCGTCATGGGTGTCAACCACGAGCAGTACGACCCGGCGGCGCACACCGTCATCTCCAACGCCTCGTGCACCACCAACTGCCTCGCGCCGATGGCGAAGGCGCTCAACGACGAGTTCGGCATCGTCAAGGGTCTGATGACCACGGTCCACGCCTACACGGCCGACCAGAACCTCCAGGACAACATCCACAAGGACCTGCGCCGCGCCCGCGCCGCGGCCATCAACGTCGTCCCGACCTCGACGGGTGCCGCCAAGGCGATCGGCCTCGTGCTCCCCGAGCTGAAGGGCAAGCTCGACGGCTACGCCCTGCGCGTGCCGGTCCCGACCGGCTCGGCCACCGACCTCACCTTCGAGGCCGGCCGCGAGACCTCGGTCGAGGAGGTCAACGCCGCCGTGCAGAAGGCCGCCGACGGTCGCTACCTGCGCTACTCGACCGACCCGCTGGTCTCCAGCGACATCGTGACCGACCCGGCGTCCTGCATCTTCGACGCGCCGCTGACCAAGGTCATCGGCAACCAGGTCAAGGTCGTCGGCTGGTACGACAACGAGTGGGGCTACTCCAACCGCCTCGCCGACCTGATCAAGTACGTCGGCGAGACCCTCTGACCGTGGGCTCCTACGACGGACTGGGCGACGTAGCAGGCAAGCGGGTCCTGGTCCGCTCGGACCTCAACGTCCCCCTCGACGGCGGCCGCATCACCGACGACGGCCGCATCCGCGCCAGCGTGCCGACCATCCAGGCCCTCGCCGAGGCGGGGGCCCGGGTGGTCGTCACCGCGCACCTCGGTCGCCCGAAGGGCGCGCCGGAGGAGAAGTACTCGCTGCGGCCCGTCGCGGGTCGTCTCGGTGAGCTCCTCGGCCGCGAGGTCGCGTTCGCCGAGGACACCGTCGGCGACTCCGCCCGGTCCACGGTCGAGGGTCTGGGTGACGGTGACGTCGCCCTGCTGGAGAACGTCCGCTTCAACGCGGGTGAGACCAGCAAGGACGACGCCGAGCGCGGTGCGTTCGCCGACGAGCTCGCCTCGCTGGCCGACGCCTTCGTCTCCGACGGCTTCGGGGTCGTCCACCGCAAGCAGGCCAGCGTCTACGACGTGGCGCAGCGGCTGCCGCACGCCATGGGCGGCCTGGTCTCGACCGAGCTCGAGGTCATGCGCCGGCTGACCGAGGAGCCGGAGCGGCCCTACGTCGTGGTGCTGGGCGGGTCCAAGGTCTCCGACAAGCTCGGCGTCATCGACAACCTGCTCGGCAAGGCCGACGCGCTCCTGGTGGGCGGCGGCATGCTCTTCACCTTCCTCAAGGCCCAGGGACACGAGGTCGGCAAGAGCCTGCTCGAGGAGGACCAGCTCGACACGTGCCGCGAGTACCTCCAGCGTGCGGCCGACAGCGGCGTCGAGCTGCTGCTTCCGACAGACGTGGTCGTCGACGACGCCTTCCCCGACGGCGAGCGCACCCCGCAACCGCAGGTCGTGGCCGCCGACGCCATCCCGTCGCACGCCCTCGGCCTCGACATCGGGCCCGACTCGGCGGCGGCGTTCGCCGAGCGCATCCGCGGCGCCCGCACCGTCTTCTGGAACGGCCCCATGGGGGTCTTCGAGACCGCCGAGTTCGCCGACGGCACCCGCGTGGTCGCCGAGGCGCTGACCGAGGTCGACGGCCTGTCCGTCGTCGGTGGCGGCGACTCGGCCGCCGCCGTGCGCACGCTCGGCTTCGACGAGGACGCCTTCGGGCACATCTCGACCGGGGGAGGGGCGAGCCTGGAGTACCTCGAGGGCAAGACCCTGCCTGGCATCGCCGTTCTGGAGGACTGAGCATGGCCGCGACCCGCACGCCGCTGATGGCGGGCAACTGGAAGATGAACCTCAACCACCAGGAAGCGGTGGTGCTGGTCCAGAAGCTCGCCTGGACCCTGAGCGACAAGAAGCACGACTTCGCGAAGGTCGAGGTCGTCGTCGTGCCGCCGTTCACCGACCTGCGCTCGGTGCAGACGCTGGTCGACGGCGACCGGCTCTCGATCCGCTACGGCGCCCAGGACGTCTCGGTGCACGAGAGCGGCGCCTACACCGGCGAGATCTCGGCGGGGATGCTCGCCAAGCTCGGGTGCTCCTACGTCGTCGTCGGGCACAGCGAGCGGCGCGAGCACCACGACGAGAGCGACGAGACCGTGAGCGCCAAGGCGCACCGAGCGCTCGACGCCGGCATGACGCCGATCGTGTGCGTGGGCGAGGGACTCGAGATCCGTCAGGCGGGCGAGCAGGTGGCGCACTGCGTCGCGCAGGTCGCCGGCTCCCTCGCCGGGTTCAGCGCCGAGCAGGTCGCCGGCCTCGTCGTGGCCTACGAGCCCGTCTGGGCGATCGGCACCGGCGAGGTCGCCACCCCGGACGACGCCCAGGAGGTGTGCGCGGCGGTCCGCGCCCACGTGCGCGAGACGCACGGCGACGCGGCGGCCGACGGCGTCCGGGTGCTGTACGGCGGTTCGGTCAAGGCGGCCAACGTCGCCGGCATCATGGCCGAGACCGACGTCGACGGCTGCCTGGTCGGCGGAGCGAGCCTCCAGGCCGACGAGTTCGGCGGGATCTGCCGCTTCTACGACATGCCCGTCCTGTGAGCGCGTCCGTGGTCGGCCGTGTCCACCCGGTGACGTAGGATCGCGCCCGTGGATCTCCTCTTCACGATCATCCTCGTCATCACCAGCCTGGTGATGATCATGCTGGTGCTGCTGCACAAGGGTCGCGGCGGCGGTCTCTCCGACATGTTCGGTGGCGGTGTCTCGAGCTCGTTGGGTGGCTCCTCGGTCGCCGAGCGCAACCTCGACCGGCTCACCGTCGGCGTCGGCGTGATCTGGTTCGCCACCGTCATCGCACTGGGCCTTCTGCTGGCCTACCAGAACTAGGAGCACGACATGGCTGGTGCAGGGAACGCGATCCGCGGGAGCCGGGTCGGAGCCGGCCCGATGGGCGAGGCCGAGCGCGGCGACGCCGCGCCGCGACAGGCGGTGACCTACTTCTGTGCCAAGGACCACCGCTCGCTGGTGACCTTCGCCGTCGAGGCCGTGGCGCCCGAGTCGTGGGACTGCCCCAAGTGCGGCCTGCCGGCCTCGCTCGACTCCGAGAACCCGCCCCCGGCGCCCAAGATCGAGCCGTACAAGACGCACCTGGCCTACGTGAAGGAGCGTCGCTCCGAGACCGAGGCCGCCTCGATCCTCGACGAGGCCCTCTCGTTGCTGCGCACCCGTCGCAAGTCCGGCGACATCATCTTCTGACGGGAATGCTTCACGCTTCAACCACGTTGGGGCGGGCATGAAGAACATCGGCTTCCTGTCGTTCGGCCACTGGAACCCCTCGCCGCACTCCGCGACCCGGTCCGCCTCGGACGTCCTGCTGCAGTCGATCGACCTCGCGGTGGCCGCCGAGGAGGTGGGCGCTGACGGCGCCTACTTCCGGGTGCACCACTTCGCCCAGCAGCTCGCCTCGCCGTTCCCGCTGCTCGCTGCGGTCGGTGCGCGCACCAGTCGCATCGAGATCGGCACGGGCGTCATCGACATGCGCTACGAGAACCCGCTCTACATGGCGGAGGACGCCGGTGCGGCTGACCTCATCTCCGGGGAGCGCCTGCAGCTCGGCATCAGCCGGGGATCACCGGAGCAGGTGATCGACGGCTACCGCTACTTCGGCTACGAGCCGCGACCGGGCCAGGACCACGCCGACCTCGCGCGCGAGCACACCGCGCGGTTCCTCGAGGTCATCGAGGGCAAGGGCTTCGCCCAGCCCAACCCGCGTCCGATGTTCCCCAACCCGCCCGGCCTGCTGCGCCTCGAGCCGCACTCGCCGACGCTGCGCCAGCGGATCTGGTGGGGTGCCGGCACCCGGGCGACCGCCGAGTGGACCGCCGAGCAGGGCATGAACCTCATGAGCTCGACGCTGCTCACCGAGGACACCGGTGTGCCCTTCCACGAGCTGCAGGCCGAGCAGATCGAGCGGTTCCGCAAGACGTGGGCCGACGCCGGCCACGCCTGGACGCCGCGGGTCTCGGTCAGCCGCAGCATCTTCCCGATCGTCTCCGACCTCGACCGCGCCTACTTCGGCCGCGAGGGTCGCGGCAGCGACCAGGTCGGGATGATCGACGGCGGCATCGCTCGCTTCGGCAAGACCTACGCCGGTGAGCCGGACCGGCTGATCGCCGAGCTCGCCGCCGACGAGGCGATCGCCGCGGCCGACACCCTGCTGCTGACGATCCCCAACCAGCTCGGCGTCGACTACTGCGCCCACGTGCTCGAGACGATCGTGCGCGACGTCGCCCCGGCCCTCGGCTGGCGCTGAGCGACCGGGGCTCTACAGCCGGGAGGCGGCGTCGCGGTCGAGGAACCAGATGGTCTCCTCGACCCCGGACACCCCGGCTGCCGGCGTCTCGTGGACGTCGGTGCCGTCGGCGAGGGCCTTCGCGACCGCGTCGGACTTGGGCTCGCCGCTGACGAGGAACCACACCGACCGGGCGCGGTTGAGCACCGGGAAGGTCAGGCTGACCCGCTCCGGCGGGGGCTTGGGGGAGCCGGTGACCGGCACGGCGAGCTCGTCGGTCACGTCGAGCTGGGCGAACCCCGGGAACAGCGACGCGACGTGGCCGTCGGGGCCGACGCCCAGCATCAGCACGTCGAACTCGTCGCCGCCCGCGGCGTGCTCGCCCACGGCTGCGGCGTACGCCGACGCTCCGGACGCGACGTCGGGCGCTTCCGCGGTGGAGGGCATCTCGTGCACCCGCGCCGGGTCGACGCCGACGGCGTCGAGGAACGCCGCCCTGGCCTGGCCGGCGTTGCGGTCCTCGGAGTCGGGCGCGACGTAGCGCTCGTCGCCCCACCAGACCTCCACCCGGCCCCAGTCGACCTCGACGTCGGCGACCTGCGCGAGCCGACCCACCTCGCGGTGGATGGCCTCGGCGATGGTGCCGCCGGTGAGGACGATCTGCGGCACCCGGCCGGCGGCCTGGGCGTCGCTGAGCCGGGACAGCAGCTCGCCGGCGACCGCGGACGCCAGCGCGTCGCCGGTGTCGTGGACCTCGATGCGGGGCGGCACGGTCACGACGAGCTGCTCCCGTGGGTGCGGTGGGCGCGGTACCAGTCGATGAGGGCCGTGGTGGACGGGTCGGCGTCGGCGGTCTCCTCGCCGGCGACGGCCGGCGCGAGCTGCTGGGCGAGCTGCTTGCCCAGCTCGACGCCCCACTGGTCGAAGCTGTCGATGCCCCACACGGCACCCTGGGTGAAAGTGATGTGCTCGTAGAGCGCGATCAGCTGTCCGAGCACCGACGGGGTCAGCGCCTGGGCCATGATCGAGGCGGTCGGCCGGTCGCCCGTGAAGACCCGGGCCGGCACCACCGACTCCTCGGTGCCCTCTGCCCGCACCTCCTCGGCGGTCTTGCCGAAGGCCAGCGCGCGGGTCTGGGCGAAGAAGTTCGCGAGGAACAGCTCGTGGACGTCGGTGCTCTGCCCGTCCTGGGTGTCGGTCAGCGGGTACGCCGGGTCGGCGAACGCGATGAAGTCGGCCGGGATGAGCCGGGTGCCCTGGTGGATGAGCTGGTAGAAGGCGTGCTGGCCGTTGGTGCCGGGCTCGCCCCAGAACACCTCGCCGGTCGACGTGGTCACCGCGGTGCCGTCGTAGCGCACGCCCTTGCCGTTGGACTCCATCGTCAGCTGCTGGAGGTAGGCCGGGAACCGGTGCAGCAGCTGGGCGTAGGGGAGGACCGCGTGGGTCTGGGCGCCGAGGAAGTTGGAGTACCAGACGTTGAGCAGCCCCATCAGCATCGGCACGTTGGCCGCGGGCTCCGCGGTGCGGAAGTGCTCGTCCATCGCGTGCATGCCCTCGAGCAGCTCGGCGAAGCGCTCCGGGCCGACGGCCACGACCAGCGAGGTGCCGATCGCGGAGTCGAGGGAGTAGCGGCCGCCGACCCAGTCCCAGAAGCCGAAGGCGTTGGCCGGGTCGATGCCGAACGCCTCGACCTTGTCGAGCGCCGTCGACACGGCGACGAAGTGCTTCGCGACCGCGTCGTCCGCGTCGCTACCCGCCAGCCCGTCGAGGAGCCAGGCCTTGCACAGTCGCGCGTTGGTCAGGGTCTCGAGCGTCCCGAAGGTCTTGCTGGAGACGATGAACAGCGTCGTCGCCGGGTCGAGCCCCTGCAGCGTGAGCGCGGCGTCGGTGGGGTCGATGTTGCTGATGAAGCGGCACTGGATCTCGGCGTGGCGGTAGGGGGCGAGCGCCTCGTAGGCCATCACCGGACCGAGGTCGGAGCCGCCGATGCCGATGTTGACGACCGTGCGGATCCGCTCGCCCGTGACACCGGTCCACTCGCCGGAGCGCACTTTCTCCGCGAACGCGTAGACGCGCTCGAGCACCTCGTGCACGTCACCGACGACGTCTTGGCCGTCGACCGACAGGCTCGCGTCGCGCGGGAGACGCAGCGCGGTGTGCAGCACCGCACGGTCCTCGGTGACGTTGATGTGCTCACCGGCGAACATCGCGTCGCGCCGCTGCGCCACCCCGGTCTGCTCGGCCAGGGCCAGCAGCTCGGTGAGGATCGGCTGCGTGACGAGCGACTTGGAGAGGTCGACGTGCAGGTCTGCGGCGTCGAAGGTGAGCGCCGAGACCCGCTCGGGGTCCTCGGCGAACCAGGCGCGCAGGCTCGGCGCGAACCCGTCGGCGTGGGCGCGCAGGGCGTCCCACGCCGACGTGCTCGTCGGGTCGACCGGCGCGGACGAGGCGTCGGGCGACGAGGTCACGACTTCGCCTGCTCCATCTGACCGCGCACGGTCTCGACGAGCTCGGTCCACGACTTCTTGAACTTGTCGACGCCCTCGGTCTCGAGGTTGAGGAAGACCTCGTCGAGGTCGATGCCGACGGCCCGCAGCTGGTCGAAGACCTGCTGGGCGCCCTCGAGCTCGCCCGTGACCCGGTCGCCCTCGACCTCGCCGTGGTCGGCGAAGGCGTTCATGGTCTTCTCCGGCATCGTGTTGACGGTGTCGGCGACGACGAGGTCGGTGACGTACATCGTGTCGGAGTAGTCGGGGTTCTTGACGCCGGTCGAGGCCCAGAGCGGGCGCTGCGGGTTGGCGCCGGCCTCGGCGAGCTGCTTCCAGCGGTCGCTCTCGGACACCTCGACGAAGGCGCCGTAGGCGATCCGGGCGTTGGCCACGGCGGCCTTGCCCCGCAGGGCGAGCGCCTCGTCGGTGCCGATCTCCTCCAGCTGCGAGTCCACCTCGGAGTCGACGCGGGAGACGAAGAACGAGGCGACCGAGACGATCTTGGACAGGTCGAGGCCGGCGTCGCGGGCCTGCTCGAGACCCGTGAGGTAGGCGTCCATGACCTTGCGGTAGCGCTCGACGCTGAAGATCAGCGTGACGTTGACCGAGATGCCCTGGGCGATGACCGCGGTGATGGCGGGCAGCCCCTCCTCGGTGGCGGGGATCTTGATGAGGGCGTTGGCCTTGTCGACCTTCTGCCACAGCCGCTGGGCCGAGGCGATGGTCGCCTCGGTGTCGTTGGCCAGGTCGGGCTCGACCTCGATCGAGACCCGGCCGTCGGCGTCCGTGGACTCGGCCACCGGGGCCAGGACGTCGCAGGCGTTGCGGACGTCGTCGGTGGTGAGCTCGAAGATCACCTTGTCGACGTCGGCGCCGTCGGCCACCAGCTGGCGGACCTGGTCGTCGTAGCGCTCGCCGTCGGCGATCGCGCTGGCGAAGATGGTCGGGTTGGTCGTGACGCCGACGACCGACTTGTCCTTGACCAGCTCGGCGAGGTTGCCGGTCTCGATGCGCTCGCGCGACAGGTCGTCGAGCCAGATGCTGACGCCCGCGTCGGAGAGGGCCTTCAGACGGTCACTCATGTGTGTGCTCCTGGGGATCTCGGGGGTGGGTCAGCGGGTGGTGACGCGGATGCTGTCGCGCGCCGCGTCGGCGACCGCGGTCGCGGTCAGGCCGTACTCGGTGTAGATCCGCTGGTAGTCGGCGGAGGCGCCGTACTGGTCGATGCCGACGATGCGGCCGTGGTCGCCGACGACCTCGCGCCAGCCCATGGAGACGCCGGCCTCGACCGAGACACGGGCCTTGAGGGTCGGGGGCAGGACGGTGTCGCGGTAGGCCTCGTCCTGGGCGTCGAACCACTCGCGGCACGGCATGGAGACCACGCGCGCCTGGATGCCGTCCTCGGCGAGCAGGTCGCGCGCCGCGACGGCGATCTGCACCTCCGAGCCGGTGCCGATGAGGATCACGTCGGGGGTGCCGCCCTCGACGTCGATGAGGACGTAGCCGCCCTTGGCGACGTCGTCGAGGCCGGCGTAGCCCTGCTCGCCGCGCGGGAACGTCGGGACGTTCTGGCGGGTGAGCGCCAGGGCGGAGGGCCGGTCGGTGTGACGCAGGACCTGCGCCCAGCAGGCGGCCGTCTCGTTGGCGTCGGCCGGGCGGATCACGTCGAGACCCGGCATCGCGCGCAGCGCGGCGAGGTGCTCGATCGGCTGGTGCGTCGGGCCGTCCTCGCCCAGACCGATGGAGTCGTGGGTCCAGACGTAGGTGACGGGGAGGCGGCTGAGCGCCGCGACGCGCACGGCGCCACGCATGTAGTCGCTGAAGGTGAGGAAGGTGCCGCCGAACACGCGGGTGAGGCGGTCGGCCGCGATGCCGTTCATGATCGCGCCCATGCCGTGCTCGCGGATGCCGAAGTGCAGCACGCGACCCTGGAACGGGTCGCCCTCCCAGTCGTGGGTGCTGCGGTCCTTCGGGACGAACGACGGCGCGCCCTCGATGGTCGTGTTGTTGGAGCCGGCGAGGTCGGCCGAGCCGCCCCACAGCTCGGGCAGGACCGGGGCGAGGGCGTTGATGACCTTGCCCGAGGCCGAACGGGTGGCGACGCCCTTGGCGTCGGCCTCGAAGAACGGCAGCGCCTCCTCGAAGCCGTCGGGCAGCGTGCGCTCCTTCAGCCGGCGCAGCAGCTCGGCGCGCTCGGGGGAGGCGGCGGCCCACGCGTCGTAGGCCTCGTCCCACTCCTTGCCCCAGACGGCGCCGCGCTCGAGCAGGCCGCGGGTGTGCTCGAGCACCTCGTCGGGGACCTGGAACTTCTGCTCGGGGTCCCAGCCGAGGACCTTCTTGGTGGCGGCGACCTCCTCGTCGCCGAGCGCGCTGCCGTGGGCCTTCTCGGTGCCCTGGGCGTTGGGGGCGGGCCAGGCGATGACGGTGTCGAGGACGATCAGGCTGGGCTGGTCGGTGACCTCGCGGGCGGCGAGGATCGCGTCGTGCAGGGCCGGGACGTCCTCGCGGTAGTCGGTGCCGCCGTTGGTCCAGTCGACGTTCTGCACGTGCCAGCCGTAGGCCTCGTAGCGCTTGGCGACGTCCTCGGTGAAGGCGATGTCGGTGTCGCCCTCGATGGAGATGCGGTTGCGGTCGTAGACGACCGTGAGGTTGCCCAGGCGCTGGGTGCCGGCGATGGAGCTCGCCTCGCCGCTCACCCCCTCCTGCAGGTCGCCGTCGGAGCAGAGCACGTAGACGTGGTGGTCGAAGATGCTCTCGCCCTCGGCGGCGTCGGGGTCGAGGATGCCGTGCACGCGGCGGCCCGACATGGCCATGCCGATGCCGTTGGCGACGCCCTGGCCGAGCGGGCCGGTGGTGACCTCGACGCCGGCGGTGTGACCGAGCTCGGGGTGGCCCGGGGTCTTGCTGCCCCAGGTGCGCAGGGCCATCAGGTCCTCGATCTCGAGGCCGAAGCCGCCGAGGAACAGCTGCGTGTAGAGCGTGATGCTCGAGTGGCCGCAGGACAGCACGAAGCGGTCGCGGGCGATCCACTGCGGGTCGGCCGGGTCGTGGCGCATGACCTTCTGGAACAGCAGGTAGGCGACCGGGGCGAGGCTCATCGCCGTGCCGGGGTGTCCGTTGCCGACCTTCTGGACCGAGTCCATCGCCAGGACGCGTGCGGTGTCGACCGCCTTCTCGTCCAACTCGGTCCAGTCCAGCTCGGTCTGCTGGTTCTGATCGTGGGGGGCAGTGCTCACGAACTTCCTTCCGGCGTGCTTTCCTCGGGGGGTGCTGCGGTGAGTCGGGCGGGTGCGGTAGGCCACGTCCCGCCGGAGTCGAGCCTACTCAGCCCGGCAGTTAGACTCACAGCGGTCCAGTGACCAGTCCTGCACTTTCGAACGCACTCCCACCCGAGGTTTCGTGACCTACGTCGGCCAGTCGGTCCCGCGCAGCGCGGGCGGCGCCGCCGACGCCGCCCCCGGTCCGCAGCGGACCCGGGTGCGCGACGTCGTGGCGGCGTACGTCGGCCTCACGAAGCCGCGCGTCATCGAGCTGCTGCTCCTGACCACCGTCCCGGTGATGTTCTTCGCCGCCCGCGGGATCCCCTCGTTGGGGCTCGTGGCCGCGACGGTCGTCGGCGGCACCTTCTCCGCCGGCTCGGCGTCGGTCTTCAACTGCGTCTACGACCGCGACATCGACGAGCAGATGCGACGCACCCGTCGCCGGGCGCTGCCGCGCCACCTGGTCTCGCCGGCGGCGGCGCTGGTCTTCGGCACCGTGCTCGCGGTGCTCTCGACCGTCGTGCTCTGGGTGTGGGTCAACCCGCTCTCGGCGGCGCTGTCGCTGGGCGCCAACGCCTTCTACGTCTTCGGCTACACGATGCTGCTCAAGCGGCGCACCACCCAGAACATCGTCTGGGGCGGGCTCGCGGGCTGCTTCCCGGCGCTGATCGGCTGGACGGCGGTGACCGGCGAGCTGTCGTGGGTGCCGGTCGTGCTCTTCGCCGTGGTGTTCTTCTGGACCCCGCCGCACACCTGGGCGCTCGCGCTGCGCTACCGCGAGGACTACGCCAACGTCGACGTCCCGATGCTGCCGGTCGTCGCCCCGGCCCGCGAGGTCGGTCGCCAGGTCGTGATCTACAGCTGGGTCATGGTCGCCACCTCCCTGCTGCTGTGGCCGGTGGCCGGCACCGGGGTCGTCTACCCCGTGGCGGCCGTCGTGCTGGGCGCGGGCTTCCTGCTCGAGGCGCACCGCATGTGGGCCCGCACCCGCGGGACCGAGGACCTCACCGCGATCCAGCCGATGCGGCTGTTCCACGCCTCCAACCTCTACCTCTCGCTGCTCTTCGTCGCGGTCGCGCTCGACCCGCTGCTCACCCGCTGACCCCCGCACCGGACCCAGCGCCGGCGTAGCCCGAGCGGGCCTGGCTCGTTGTCCGTGCGTACGAGCCTGTGGGGGCTCGTGGGACCGGGGGGGTCGAGTGGTGCAGCGGTCGGGGGAGACCGGTCAACGGAGCGTCCAGGCAGCAGGCCAGGGGCGGCGCACGTCGCAGCCGCGGGTGAGCGTGGTGGTGCCGGCGCTCAACGAGGCGGCGAACCTGCGCGAGGTGCTGCCGACGCTGCCCGAGGTGCACCAGGTGCTCGTCGTCGACGGCGGGTCCGTCGACGGCACCGTGCAGGCCGCGCTGGACGCGCGCCCGGGTGTCGAGGTCACCAGCCAGGTGCGGCGGGGCAAGGGCAACGCCCTCGCGGCCGGCTTCGCCCGCGTCACCGGCGACGTCGTCGTGATGTTCGACGCCGACGGGTCGGCCGGCGCCCGAGAGATCCCGCGGTTCGTGCAGGCGCTGGTCGACGGCGCCGACGTGGCCCAGGGCACCCGCTTCCGCGGCGGGGGAGGCAGCGCCGACCTCACGCCGGTGCGCCGGCTCGGCAACGCGTTCCTCCGCGCCACGATGAACGCCGCCTTCCGCACCCGCTGCAGCGACCTGTGCTACGGCTACAACGCCTTCTGGGCCGACCTCCTGCCGCTGCTCGACCTGCCCGACCCGGACCGGGTGGTGCCGCCGGACTCCCCGATGCTGTGGGGTGACGGCTTCGAGATCGAGACCGTGATCGCGTGCCGCTTCGCCGCGGCCGGCCTCGCCGTCGCCGAGGTGCCGAGCGTCGAGCTGCCCCGGCTGCACGGGGAGTCTCACCTGCACGCCGTCTCCGACGGCCTGCGGGTGCTGCGCACGATCGCGACCGAGCGCGCCCGGGTGCGGCGTACGGCGGTCGCGGACGCGGCTCTGCTCGACCGTTCCTGAGGTTCCCCGGTCGTCGCCGCCTCCCGCTGGGATGATCGTGCCGTGACACGAGTCGGGATGATCTCCACACGGGCGCAGCCCGACATCGGCGGGATCGAGTCCCACGTCGCCGAGGTGGCCGGCCGCATCGCCGCGGCGGGTTACGACCTCGAGCTGCTCACCACCGACCGGACCGGGCGGCTGCCGCGCACCGAGCGGCTCGACGGCTACGTCGTGCGCCGGTTCCGCGCCTACCCCGCCTCGCGCGACTGGTACGTCAGCCCCGGGCTCTTCTGGGCGGCCCTGCGCGCCCGCTACGACCTGGTGCACGTGCAGGGCATCCACACCGTCGTGCCGCCGCTGGCCATGCTGGCCGCCATCCTGCGGCGCACGCCGTTCCTGCTGACCTTCCACACCGGGGGCAACAGCTCGGCCTTCCGCGAGCGGGCGAGGGCGACGCAGTTCCGGCTGCTGAGCCCGCTCCTGCGCCGCGCCCACACGCTCATCGGCGTCTCGCTCTACGAGGCCCGCCGCTTCGAGGAGATCCTCGGGCTGCCCACCGGCGCGATCACCGTCGTGCGCAACGGCGGCTCGCTGCCGCCGCTGCGCGAGCCGGTGACCCCCGAGCCGAGCCTGGTCGTGAGCGTGGGCCGGGTGGAGCGCTACAAGGGCCACCACCGGGCGATCGAAGCGCTCCCGCACCTGCTGCGCACCCGCCCGGACGCGCGGGTGCAGGTCCTGGGCTCGGGCCCCTACGAGGCCGAGCTCCGGGCCCTGGCCGAGCGACTCGGCGTCGCCGACCGCGTCGACATCGAGTTCGTGCCGCCGCAGGACCGCGCCCTGATGGGGGAGAAGATCGCCCGGGCCGGGGTCATGACGCTGCTCAGCGACTACGAGGCCCACCCCGTCGCGGTGATGGAGGCGCTCACGGCCGGGAGGCCTGCGGTCGTCAGTCGCACCTCGGGGCTCACCGAGCTCGCCGAGCTCGGCTGGGCCGTCGGCGTCGAGGCCGACGCGACGCCCGAGGAGACCGCCCGGGCCATCGAGCAGCAGCTGAGCCGACCCGTCGTCCCCGACCGTGCGGAATTGCCGACCTGGGAGACGTGTGTGGCTGGTGTGGTCGATACTTATGACTCGATCGAGGCGGGGCGACCCGGGCTGAGGACGGTCCGCGGTTCTCGCTGAGCCAGCCCAGGAGCAGTCCATGCCGCCCAGCCCGCCTGAGCCGGCGGCGCAGGTCCACCCGGCGCCGCCGGACTCGGACGTGCAGCCCGACGACGCGCGCACGCGCGACCTCGCGGCCTCCGACCCCCGTGCCGGTGCGCCGGGGGAGGACGCCGCCGCCGTCGCCGCGGGTGGGCGACCCGTCGGGCGGATCCAACGCCCCGAGGCGCTGGCCACCCTTCTGTCCCTGCTCGGCCTCTTCGTGCAGGTGGTCGGCTACTGGAAGGGCTGGGGCGGGGACGACGCGATCGCGGTCCCGCTCTGGTACGTCGGGTTCGTGGGCATCGTGGTGCCCTTCGCCTGGCTGCTGCTGGCCCCGTCGCGCACCGGCCACCAGCGGCTGGGCGCGGCGCTCGCGTTCGGGCTGATCATGTACGCCTCGTGGTTCCTCACGAGCCCCGTCATGGCGATCCGCTTCGACGAGAGCCTGCACGTCACGACGCTGGTGGACCTGGTGCAGAACGCGAAGTTCTTCCAGCCCAACACCATGCTGCCGGTCTCACCGCACTACCCGGGGCTGGAGTTCGCCACGGCCGGCGTGCACTGGCTGACCGGCCTGCCGCTCATCGTGTGCCAGGTGACGGTCGTCGCGACGGCGCGCTCGGTCTTCGTGCTGTGCCTCTTCCTGCTGGCCAGCCGGATCGGGCGCTCGACCCAGGTGGGCGCCGCCACCGTGCTGCTCTACGCCGGCAGCGCGCAGTTCTACTTCTTCAACTCCCAGTTCAGCTACCAGACCGTCGCGATCGCGATGCTGATCGCGGCGCTCTACCTCCTGGTGCGCGGCTTCGACTCCGAGCAGGAGCGACCCTGGAAGGAGCTCCTGGCCGCCCAGGCCTGCCTCGGCGGACTCGCGATCACCCACCACCTCACCAGCTGGCTCGTGCTGGTGCTGCTGTGGCTCCTGGCGGTGTTCTTCTGGCGCGGGGGCGAGCCGCGCCGCGCGCGGCTGACCTTCATCACCGCCGAGCTCGGCACCGTGGTCGTGCTCGCCTGGACCGCCCTGATCGCCCCGCTGCTGATCTCCTACCTGTCGCCGATCTTCGAGGTGGCCTCGGGCGAGCTGCTCACCGCGATCGACGGCAGCGGCGGGCGCGAGGTCGGCACCGCCAGCAACGGCGAGGCGGCGCCCACCTGGCAGCTGATGATCATGTTCGGCTCGATCCTGCTGTGGTGCCTGATGCTGCTGCCCGCCGCGTGGCGCGCCTGGCGTCGCGGCAGCCTCGGCCCGACGCGCGCCCGCTACGTCCCGCTGCTCATCGCCTGTGCCTTCCCGGCGCTGCAGCTGGCGAGGTTCGTGCCCTCGGCCGCGGAGGTCGCCGACCGCGCCTCGACGTTCGTCACCATGGCGATGGCTCTGGTGGTGGCGGCCTGGCTCGCGCCCCGGCTGCAGGCGCTGCGGCTGCTGGTGGTGCCCGGCCTGCTGGTCCTGATCATGGGCGGCACGATCCTCGGCGGCGGGCCGGACTGGCAGCGCGTGCCGGGCCCCTACCTCGCGGGAGCCGAGCAGCGCTCCATCGACGGCGAGTCGGTCGCGGTGGCCGAGTGGATGGCGCAGTACGCCCCGCGCGACGCCCACGTCGCCGCGGACTCGACGTTCAGTCGATTCCTGCCCAACTTCGCGCCGGTCACGACCATCACCTCGCCGGCCGGCTTCGACAGCATGACTCCGCTGTTCATCGCGGACTCGATCGACCAGACGGTGCTCCAGCTGATCTACCGCAACGACGTGGACTTCATCGTCGTCGACACCCGGACGATCGGGCAGACGGTGCGCTCGGGCTCGTTCTACGAGGGCGGGAGCGGCTACGGCGAGGCGGCCGCGACCGTGACGGCTCAGCAGCTCGACAAGTTCGAGGGGCGCCGGGGCTTCGACCTGGTGCTCGACGGACCGGTCAAGGTCTACGACGTGCGCCCGCTGCGCTTCGAGGAGCAGACCTTCGCCGACCGCGAGCGCCCGGGCCTGCCCGGCACCTGGACGCCGTGGCAGGTCGCCGCGAGCGCCGTGCTGGCCCTCGTCGGGATCGCGCTGCGCGGACGGCTGCTCGACCCGCGGCGGTTCCGCGCCCGCGACGTGTGGCGCCCCGCCGTGGCGATCCCCGCGGCGATGGTGCTCGGGGCCGTCGGCACGCTCACCGGTTTCTCGCCGCTGGGCGGGTTCCTGGTCGCCGCGCTGCTGCTGTACGCCGGCATCCGGGTCTCGAGCCGGCGCCCGGCGCTCCCACGACCCGACGCCGGCACCTGGGGCTGGGCCGTGGCGATCGGCCTGGTCGCGGTGGCGATCGTGGCCCTCGCGACCTGGGCGGGCTGGAACGGGCTGATGGACCACGCCGTACTGCCACCGCCCGCCATCGGAGGAGCGTCGTGACCGCGACCGAGGAGACCAGGCCCCGGCGGGCGAGCGGGATCTGGTCGCCGTTCCGCTCCCTGCTGCTGGCGCAGGTGATGTCGGCGATCCTCGGGCTGGTCTTCTGGGTGCTCGTCGCCCGGCTCGTCGACGCCCACGACGTCGGCGTCGCGGCGGCGGCCATCAGTGCGCAGTCGCTGGTCGGCATCGTCACCGTCCTCGGCTTCGGCACGACCCTGATCGCCGAGCTGCCCCACAAGCCGCCCGCGCGCCAGCGACGCATCCTGATGCGGGCGCTGCTGGTGGTCGCGGTGTCCTCGGGCATCGTCGGCACCGCGATCGTGGCCGCCTCGCCGCTGTTCTCCGCCAACCTGCGCGAGGCGCTGGGCAACCCGATCGGCGCGACGACGTTCGTGCTCGGCATCGCGGGCTTCGCGTGGGCGCTCGTCGTCGACGACAGCTCGCTGGCCGTGCAGCGCTCCGAGGTGCAGGTCGCGCGCAACCTGGTCGCCTCCAGCCTGCGGTTCCCCGTCACGGTGGTGCTGCTGTCCGTCGGGGTCACCGACGCCCACGTGCTGCAGGTCTGCTGGGTGCTGCCGCTGCTGCTCTCGATCCCGTTCACCCTGTGGCGCCTGAAGCTGCCTCGCGGCGACACGAGCAGCCCCGGTCTGCTGCAGGACCTGCGCGAGATCATGCCGCTCGCGCTGCGCAACCACGGGCTGAGTCTCTCGCTCGCCGCGGGCTCGCAGATGGTGCCCGTGGTCGCCGGGCTCTCGCTCAGCTCGGTCGACAACGCGGAGTTCGCGATCGCCTGGCTGATGGCGACCTTCGTCTTCCTGCCGCCGTACCTCCTCGCCACCGCGCTGTTCGCGCACGGCGCCCACACCTCGGTGGAGGAGTTCCGCGCGGGGATGGGACGCACCATCCCCGCGGCGCTCTCCCTGAGCTTCCTGCTGTGCGTCGGGGCGTGGGTGCTGGGCGAGCCGGTGCTGCTCATCTTCGGCGGCGACTACTCCCGGGCGTCGTGGGAGATCCTCGCGCTGCTGGTGCCGGCCGGGCTGTGGATGGTGATCAAGGACCACCTCGTCGTGCTCTGGCGCACGCAGCACGAGTACGGCCTGGCCACCCGCCTCGCCGGCTCCGCTCTCGCGCTCGAGATCCTCGGCGCCTTCGGTGGGGCGATGGTCGGCGGCGCCCTCGGGCTGTGCCTGGGCTGGCTGGCCGCGATGGTGCTCGAGCTCCTGCTCGGGCTGCCCTGGGTCCGGCAGGCCTTCCGCGGGGTGCGGTGGCACTCGCCGTTGTCGCAGCTCAGGGCGCTGCGCGGTGGCGGTGGCGACGGGGCTGGCGACGAGCGCGGCCTGGCGGCGCCGTACGTCGCGGGCGTGGTGGCGCTGGTGCTCGCCGTCGTCGCCGTCGGCGTCTGGTCGAGCACGCGCACCCCGGGCAGCGACCGTGCCGAGCCCGCCCTCGACTCCTCGGGGCTGCCCGAGCTCGGACGCCCCGTCGAGACGTGCCGGCCGAGCGCCGAGCGGCCCGGTCCGGCGATCGACCTCAACGTGCAGTCCGCGACCGGCGACCCGTCCGACCCGATCCTCTCGCGGGCCCGGGTGGCCGACCTGGTCTCGCTGGCCGCGCAGGCGGGGGCCACCGTCATCTCCACGACGACGTCGTTCCGCACCATGCAGCCCACCGCCGACGCGCCGATCCGGTTCGAGTACGTCGACCGCACGATCGACGCCGCCCGCGCCGCCGGCATGCGGGTGCGCCTGCAGCTGGTCGGCATGCCCGACTGGGCGCTCGACGACCCGCTCGACGACGACCCCGGCGAGGAGCGCCAGCCGCCGCGGTCAGAGGCCGAGCTCGAGCGGTGGTCGACGTTCGTCACCGCGGTGCTGAGGCACCTGCGCGGCGAGGTCGACTACCTCGAGGTGTGGAGCGAGCCCAACGAGGCCAAGTGGTGGCCGACCGGGCCCGACCCGGTCGAGTTCGCCCGGCTGCTGCAGGCCACGACCGCCGTCGTCCGCACGGTGAGCCCCCAGACGCAGGTCGTCAGCGGGGGACTGGCCAGCAACGACGTCGGCTACCTCGACGCGCTCTACGACGCCTTCGACGACCTCGGCCTCGACGCTGCGCCCTTCGACCTGCTCGGGGTGCACCCGTTCTCCAACGGCGCCGGGCCCGACGACGTCGACGCGGCCAAGCGCTACGAGCGTGAGCCGTTCGGGCTCTACGACGCCAACTTCTCCGGCTTCACCGGTCTGCACCGGGTGATGACGGACCGCGACGACCCGCACGACGTCTACGTCACCCAGTTCGGCTACTCCACGGCGGCCGGCCGCAACCGCCCGGCGGTGCCCGACGCCGAGCGCGCGACGTACCTCACCCAGGCGCTCGAGCAGGCCACCTGCGCGGCGTACGTGCCGGTGTTCAGCTGGTACGCCCTCCACCCGACGCCGTGGGACCCGCCGCAGTTCGCGCTGCTCGACCGGCGCGACCGGCCCAACCAGACCTACGCGGCGCTGGAGGAGTGGTCCGTCCGGTGACTGGACCGATTCCGCGATTGGGCCCCCAGGGTCGGGGCGCGCCTGCCACACTCGTCCTGTCGGGACGTGACGAGAGCGTGGAGGTGCCGGGTGCGACTGCCCCGCCTGCTGTCCGCGACTCCGCGCGAGCCCCAGCCCTGCCGGTGCGGTCACATCGCCCGGGCGCACGAGCACTACCGCCGCGGATCGGACTGCGCACTGTGCGAGTGCTCCCGCTACCGCGAGGGCGAGTCGCGCCCTTTCGCCGACGGGGCACCGCGTGAGCGACCCCGCGCTGCCGCCTGACCCCGGCCCCCGCGACCCCCAGGACGACCTGCGGGCCAGCGTCGTCGTGTGCGCGCACACGATGGACCGCTGGGACGACATCGTCGCCGGCGCCGCCGCGCTCGCCCGTCAGACGCGCCCGCCGCTCGAGGTCGTCCTGGTCATCGACCACAACCCGGCGCTCCTCGACCGGGCCCGTGCCGAGCTGCCCGCCGTGCTGCCCGGCATCCGCGTCCTCGACAACCCGCGCACGGGCGGTGCCTCCGGCGCCCGCAACACCGGCATCGCGGAGGCCCGGGGCTCGGTCGTCGCCTTCGTCGACGACGACGCCCGGCCCGAGGACGACTGGCTCGAGCGCCTGCTCGCGGCGTACGACGACCCGCGGGTGATGGCGGTCGGCGGCGTCGCCCGCCCGGTGTGGCCGCAGGCGCGGCCCGCGCACCTGCCGCCCGAGCTCGACTGGCTGGTCGGCTGCACCTACCTCGGTCAGCCGACAGTGCGCAGCGACGTGCGCAACCTCTGGGGCTGCAACATGTCGGTGCGGGCATCGGCGTTCGAGCAGGTCGGCGACTTCCTCGAGGAGGTCGGACGCGTCGGGCTGATCCCCCTCGGCAACGAGGAGACCGAGCTGTGCATCCGCATCGGTCAGCGGATCCCCGGAGCGCGGGTGGTCTTCGAGCCGACGGCGGTCGTGCACCACCGGGTCACCGAGGCGCGCTGCGAGTGGTCCTACCTCGTCTCGCGCTCCCACGCCGAGGGCATCTCCAAGGCCGCGATCTCCCGCGTCGTCGGCGCCGGCGACGCGACCTCCGACGAGCGCGGCTACGCCACGCGGGTGCTGCCCCGCGGGGTGCTGCGCGAGCTCGGGCGCGGCAACGTGCGGGGCGCGGCCGGCATCGTGACGTGCCTGTTCGTCACCGCCTGGTGGTACGCCCGCGGGCGGCTCGGCCACGTCTCGGCCATCGGCTCCTCCGCCTCGAGCTCGCGGGCCCGCGCATGAGGGTGATGGTGCTGGCGCAGTTCTACCCGCCGGTGATCGGTGGCGAGGAGCGCCACGTCCGCAACCTCTCCCTCGAGCTCGCCGCGCGCGGCCACGACGTTCACGTGGCCTGCCTCGACGTCGGTCAGCCTCCCGTCGACGACCCCGGCGTCACCGTCCACGCCCTGTCCAACCTCGGCGTCCGTGTGCCCGCGCTCTACCCGACGGCCGACCGGCCCCTCGCCCTGCCGATCCCCGACCCGTTCGTGACCCGTGCGCTCGGTCGGCTCGTCGCCGAGCTGCGCCCCGACGTCGTGCACGCCCACAACTGGATCATCAACTCCTACCTGCCGCTGCCCGCCGCCCGACGGCTGCCGCTGGTCTACTCGCTGCACGACTACAGCCACGTCTGCCCCACGAAGCGGCTGATGTACCTCGACGAGGGCCTCTGCTCGGGCCCCACGCCGCGCAAGTGCTTCACCTGCACCACCGACTGGTACGGCGCCGGCCGCGGCCCGGTCATCCAGGCCGCCGTGCGCACCGGGCGCCCCGTCCGCAACCGGGTCGTCGACGTCTTCACCCCCGTGTCGACGTACGTCGGGCAGGCGAACGCGCTGGACGAGCAGGGCGTGCGGTGGGAGGTGGTGCCCAACTTCGTGCCCGACGCGCTGCTGTCCTCGCGCGACGTGCCTCGCGACCCGGCCCTGCCCGAGGGCGACTACCTCTTCTTCGCCGGCGACCTGTCGGAGCAGAAGGGCGTCGGCACCGTCCTTGCGGCGTACGACCGGCTGGACGTGGCCTCCCGCCCGGCGCTGCTCCTCGTCGGCCGTGAGGCGATGGACCTCTCCGACCTGCCCGCGGGCGCCCGCGCCGAGCAGAAGTGGGACCACGACCGCATCGTGTCGGGCTTCGCCCACGCCCGCGCCGCCGTCCTGCCCTCCCAGTGGCCGGACCCGTGCCCCACCACGGTCCTCGAGGCCATGGCCCTCGGCGCGCCCCTCGTCACCACAGCGATGGGCGGCATCGCCGACATGGTCACCGACGGCGACTCGGCGCTCGTCGTACCCCCCGGCGACGTCGACATGACCACCCGTGCGCTGTCGCGCCTCCTCGACTCGCCGGAGCTCGGCGCCCGGCTCGCTGCGTCCGGCTCGGTCGAGGTTCGGCGCTACCTGCAGAGCACTGTGGCCCAGCGGTTCGAGGAGATCTACGCCTCGCTGGTGTGAGCCGTCTGCGGCCGGACCTCAGACCACCGGGCGCCGGACGCGGAGCAGCACCCAGGTGACGGAGGCGGACACGAGGGCGGCGCCGAGCATGTGGAAGCCGACGAGGACCTCGGGGAGGTCGGTGAAGTACTGGACGAAGCCGATGGTGCCCTGGGCGAGCGAGATGACGAGCAGGGCGACGACGGCGCGGCGGGCGCGGACGGTGGCGGGCCCGCCGACGACGTGCAGGGTGACCAGGAGCCCGATGACCAGGCCCATGAAGAGGAAGACGATGTCGGCGTGCAGCTGGCTCATCTGCAGCGGGTCGAGGCCGTTGCGCTCGGTGCGCGCGTCGCCCGCGTGCGGGCCCGAGCCGGTGACGACGGTGCCGAGGTAGAGCACGACCCAGGCGGTGGCGAACGTCGCCCAGGCGAGGACGGCCGGCGGACCGCGCCGCGCGGGCGGCAGGGGTGCCTCGACGCTGAGCAGCAGGCGCACGGAGACCCCGATGATCGCCATCGAGCAGAGCAGGTGAAGGGCGACCAGCCACGGGTTGAGGTCGGTGAGCACCGTGATGCCGCCGATGACGGCCTGGGCGGGGATGCCGAGGGCGATGATCAGCGACATCAGCCGCAGCTCGCGCCGACGGGTGCGCCAGGCGACGACGAACGTCGCGACCGCGATGGCGACCAGGGCGAAGGTCAGCATCCGGTTGCCGAACTCGATCGCGGAGTGGAACTCCAGCTCGCCGTGGGGGCTGAAGGACTCGTCGGTGCACCGCGGCCAGGTCGGGCAGCCCAGGCCCGACCCGGTGAGACGCACCGCGCCACCGGTCACGACGATGGCGATCTGCGCGACCAGGGTCGCCCAGGCCAGCGGCTTCATGAACCGGTCGCTGCGTCGCGGCGACGGCGGCGCCGGACGCTCGGTCCGGTCGGTCGGCTCGGTGGTGGTCACTCCCATGAGAACGTCCTCGTCGTCGCGATGGTGCCGAGCGTCGTCCACGCCCCGAGGACGACCAGGTCGCGCCAGGCGACCGTGCCGTCGAGGAACGCCTCGCGCATCGCCTCGCCCAGGGCCCCGGAGGGCAGCCACTGCGCGACGGCGCCGAACCCGCCGTACGCCGACGCGGGCAGGATCACCGCACCGGCGGCGAGCAGCAGCAGGTAGACCAGGTTGGCCGCGGCGAGCGTCGCCTCGGCGCGCAGCGCACCGGCCATCAGCAGGCCGAGCGAGGCGAACGCCGCGGTGCCGAGCAGGACGCCGAGCACGGCGGCCACGAGCGAGACGCCGGACAGGTGCGGGTCCCAGCCGAGCGCCAGCCCGACCACCGAGAGCACGGCGAGCTGCAGGACCTCCACGGCGAGCAGGGCACCGACCTTGCCGACGAGCAGCCCGGAGCGGGGGAGCGGCGAGGCGCCCAGCCGCTTGAGGATGCCGTAGCGCCGCTCGAACGCCGTCGCGATGGCGAGCGAGGTGAACGCCGTCGACATGACCGCGAGCGCCAGCACCCCGGGCGTCACGACGTCGACGACCGGGTGGTCGTAGTCGAGCCCGAGCCGTTCGGCACCGCGCACCATGCCGACGAGCACGATGACCGGGATGACGACGGCGATCAGCAGCTGCTCGCCGTTGCGCACCAGCAGCCGGGCCTCCATGCGGGCCTGGGCGAGGACCATCCGCGGCAGCGGCGCCGCGCCGGGCTGCGGGGTGAAGGTGCCGCTCACGCGGACTCCTTGAGTCCGCGCCCGGTGAGCTCGAGGAAGACGTCCTCGAGGTTGCGGGTGCCGAGCGTCAGCGACTCCGGCAGCACGCCGCTGCGCTCGCACCAGTCCGAGACGCGGGCGAGCGTGCTGGCGTCGGCCGGTCCGGTGACGAGCAGGCTCAGCTCGTCGAGCAGCACCACCTCGATCCGGTCGCCGAGCGCTGCCGCGAGCGAGGCAGGCGCCTCGGGCGGGAACGGCTTGGTGACGACGAGGCGGATCGTCGAGACCGTGCCGCCCCGGGTGAGCTCCAGGGGCGAGCCGGAGGCGATGAGCCGCCCGTGGTCGATGATGTGGATGCGGTCGGCCAGCTTCTCGGCCTCGTCCATGTAGTGGGTCGTCAGCACGACGGTCACACCGTCGCGGCGCAGCTCCTCGAACAGCTCCCACACCGTACGGCGGGCCGCCGGGTCGAGCCCGGCGGTCGGCTCGTCCACGAACACGACCTCCGGACGCCCGATCAGCGCCATCGCCAGGCTGAGCCGCTGCTTCTGACCACCGCTCAGCCGGCGGTACGCCGTGCGGCCGCACTCGGCGAGGCCGAGGCGTTCCTCGAGCACCGCCGGGTCGATCGGGTGGGCGTGCAGGCTCGCGATGTGGCGCAGCATCTCCGGGGCTCGGGCACCGCTCCAGGCGCCGCCCTCCTGGAGCATCACCCCGATGCGGGGAAGCAGCTCGCGCGCCTGGGCCCGCGGGTCGAGCCCGAGGACCCGGACCGAGCCCTGCTGGGGGCGGCGGTAGCCCTCGCAGGTCTCGAGGGTGGTGGTCTTGCCGGCGCCGTTGGGACCGAGCACGGCGGTGACGGTGCCGCGCTCGACGGTGAGGGAGAGGCCGTCGACGGCCGTGGTCTCGGCGTACCTCATCACGAGGCCGTCGACGACGACGGCGGGGTCTGACACGTCAGGAAGTCTAGGTATCCCGGCCCACCCCGCCCATTCGTGCCCCTCGCGAGCGCGGGGCCAGCCTCAGACCTCCACCCCGCCGTCGGCCGGACCGCCGGCGGCCTCGAGGGTGTCGAAGAACGCCGGGGGCTCGCGCCAGGGGTCGGGTAGCGTGCCGTCGCCCGCGGCGCGGACCGCGGACCAGACCCGCTGCGGGGTGCAGGGGATGTCGACGTGACGGACCCCGAGGTGGCGCAGGGCGTCGACGACGGCCGACTGCACGGCGGGGGTCGACCCGATCGTCCCGGACTCGCCGATCCCCTTGGCCCCCAGCTCGTTGAGGTGGGTCGGGGTCTGCGTGCCGCCGGCCTCGTAGGAGATGGTGTCGGCGGCGGTCGGCACCTGGTAGTCGGCGAGACTGCCGGTGAGGGGCTGGCCGTCCTCGCCGTAGACGAACTGCTCCCACAGCGCCTGCGACATCCCCTGCGCGATCCCGCCGTGCTGCTGGCCCTCCACGATCGACGGGTGCAGCACGCGACCGCAGTCGTCGACGGCGACGTGGCGCAGCGGACGCACCCGGCCGGTCGCGGTGTCGACCTCGACGACCGACACGTGCGCGCCGTAGGGGAACGTCGAGCCGTCCTGCGGGACGTCGAGGGCCACCCGCAGCTCCTCGCCGCGCTCGGCGGCGGCCGCGGCCAGCGCGTCCCAGCCGACGGGGGCCGCCGGCACCCCGCGCACCGCGAAGCCGCCGTCGCCGACCTCGACGTCGTCGGGAGCGGCCTCGAGCAGCTCGGCGGCGAGCTCGCGGGCCCGGTCGCGCACGGCGGAGGCAGCAGCGGCGACGGCGCTGCCGCCGAGCTGGAGCGACCTCGACCCGCCCGTGCCGCCGCCCCGCTCGACCTCGCGGGTGTCGGACTGGACGTAGCGGACCTGCTCGAGCGGGATGCCGAGGCGGTCGGCGACGATCATCGAGAACGACGTCGCGTGCCCCTGGCCGTGCGACGACGTGCCGGCCATGACCGTCGCCCCGCCGTCGTCGTCGATGCGCACGACGCCGAGCTCCTGGCCGCCGAAGCCGGTGATCTCGACGTACGTCGACACCCCGATGCCGAGCAGGACCTCCTCGCCGGCCTCGATCCGGCGCCGCTGCTCGGCGCGGAGAGCGTCGACGTCGGCCACCCGCAGCGCCTCGTCGAGCGCGCCGGCGTAGTCGCCGACGTCGTAGGTGAGACCGGTCCGGGTGGCGTAGGGGAAGGCGTCGGGTGCGATGAGGTTGCGGCGCCGCAGCTCCTCGGGGGCGAGCCCGAGCTCGTGGGCGGCGAGGTCGAGCACGCGCTCCAGCAGCGCCGCCGCCTCGGGGCGCCCGGCACCGCGGAAGGCGCCGTTGGGGGCGGTGTTGGTCATGACGGCGACGGCGGAGTAGTCGACCGCCGGGATCTCGTACGGCCCCTGGGCCATCACGTGGCCCGCACCGACGGGCAGCGTGCCGCCGAAGCCGGCGTAGGCGCCGCAGTCGCCGACGTTGCGGCAGCGCAGCCCGGTGATCCTGCCGTCGCGGGTCACGCCGAGCTCGGCGAACTGGACCTGGCCGCGGCCCTGCATCGACAGCATCGCCTCGCTGCGGGTCTCGGCCCAGACGACCGGTCGGCCGAGGGCGCGTGCCGCCGAGACGACCGCACCGTGGGCGAACTGGATGCCGGCCTTGCCTCCGAAGGCGCCGCCGACGTGCGGTGCGACGACCCGCACCTGCTCGGGCTCCAGACCGACCCAGCGGGCGATCAGGGTGCGGGCCAGGTGCGGGTGCTGGGTCGAGACCCACGCCGTGAGCTCGGTCGCGGGCTCGGAGTCGCCGTCGGGTCGCGGGTCGACCAGGATCGCCTGCGGCTCGATCGGGGTGGTGGCGAGACGCTGGTTCTCGATGCGGGCCCGCACGACCACCTCGGCGTCCGCGAGCACGTCGGTGACGTCGGCGCGGTCCTCGCGCAGGTGCAGCGCGCGCACCGACTGCACGACGTTGGTGCCGAGCTCGGGGAACTGCAGCGGTGCGCCGTCCGCCAGGGCCTCCTCGGGGTCGACGACGACGTCGAGCGGCTCGTAGTCGACGTCGACCAGCTCGGCTGCGTCGACGGCCTGCGCCCGCGTCTCGGCGACGACGAGCGCGACGGGGTCGCCGACGTAGCGCACCACGTCGTCGGCGAGCGGGCCGTGGCCGACCTGCTCGTGGGGCTGCGCGAATGACGGCACCCAGGCGGTCCCGAGGGTCGCGGCCGTGTGGACCGCGAGCACGCCCGGGGCCTGCTCGGCCTCGCGGGTGTCGAGGCCGGTGACCCGGGCGTGGGCCAGCGGGCTGCGCACGAAGACGGCGTGGGCCGTGCCCTCGAGACGCAGGTCGTCGACGTAGGTGCTCGCCCCCGTGACGAGCTCGGGGTCCTCGACCCGGCGCACCCGGGTGCCGAGGATCGACCCGGGTCGGGGTCCTGCCGAGACCTCTGCTGTCATGCTCCGGAATCTAGACCCGGCCACCCCCGGTGGGGCTCCGCGACGGGCCCTGCGACGGGGGACGGTCGAGGTTAGGCGAGCCTTCCTTGAAGCGGTCGATCCAATAACGGCACACTGGTGTTGTGATATTCGAGGACGACCAGCCGACGCGTCTGCGCGTCGCGCGCTCGCTCCTCGTCGACGGCCCGTCCACCGCCGCTGCCCTGGGTGTGCGACTCGATCTGACGCCTGCCGCCGTACGCCGCCACCTCGATCTGCTGGTCGAGGAGGGCGCCGTCGAGGCGCGCGACCCGCGGCCCCAGGCCCAGCGCGGTCGCGGGCGCCCGGCCAAGGTCTTCGCGCTCACCGAGCGCGGCCGCGAGGGCTTCGACCAGCACTACGACGACCTGGCCGTCCAGGCCCTGCGCTTCGTGCGCGAGACCGGCGGCGAGGAGGCGGTCCGCGCGTTCGCCGACCGCCGGGTGGCGTTCATCGAGGAGCGCTTCGCCGAGGTCGCCGCGGCGCGACCCGACCTCACGAGCGTCGAGGTCGTCGCCGCCGTCCTGACCGACGAGGGGTACGCCGCCGCTGTGCGCGGGCTGCCCCTCATCAGCGGGCAGAGCGCGGGGGAGCAGCTGTGCCAGCAGCACTGCCCCGTCTCGCACGTCGCCCACGAGTTCCCCCAGCTGTGCGAGGCCGAGACCGAGGCGATCAGCCGCGTGCTCGGACGCCACGTGCAGCGACTGGCCACCATCGCCCACGGCGACGGCGTCTGCACCACCTGCATCCCCGACCTGCCGCCCGCGTCGACGCGGCAGCCAGGCTCGACCCACCACCAGAAGGAGACGGTCACCTCATGACCTCCATCGAGGAGCGCAACCCCGAGCTCGAAGGTCTCGGTCGCTACCAGTTCGGCTGGGCCGACAGCGACGAGGCCGGCTCGGTCGCCAAGCGCGGGCTCAACGAGGACGTCGTCCGCGACATCTCGAGCAAGAAGAGCGAGCCGCAGTGGATGCTCGACCTGCGCCTGAAGGGGCTCAAGCTCTTCGGCCGCAAGCCGATGCCGTCGTGGGGCTCCGACCTGTCGGGCATCGACTTCGACAACATCAAGTACTTCGTGCGCTCCAGCGAGAAGCAGGCGGCCACGTGGGACGACCTGCCCGAGGACATCAAGAACACCTACGACAAGCTCGGCATCCCCGAGGCGGAGAAGCAGCGCCTCGTCTCCGGCGTCGCCGCGCAGTACGAGTCGGAGGTCGTCTACCACTCGATCCGCGAGGACCTCGAGGAGCAGGGCGTCATCTTCGTCGACACCGACACGGCGTTGAAGGAGCACGAGGAGCTCTTCAAGGAGTACTTCGGCACCGTCATCCCGGTCGGCGACAACAAGTTCGCCGCGCTCAACACCTCGGTGTGGTCGGGCGGCTCGTTCATCTACGTGCCGAAGGGCGTGCACGTCGACATCCCGCTGCAGGCGTACTTCCGGATCAACACCGAGAACATGGGCCAGTTCGAGCGGACGCTGATCATCGTCGACGAGGACGCCTACGTGCACTACGTCGAGGGCTGCACCGCGCCGATCTACTCCAGCGACTCGCTGCACTCCGCGGTCGTCGAGATCATCGTCAAGAAGGGCGGCCGCTGCCGCTACACGACCATCCAGAACTGGTCGAACAACGTCTACAACCTCGTCACCAAGCGCGCCACCTGCGAGGCCGGCGCGACGATGGAGT
This sequence comes from Nocardioides flavescens, assembly GCF_009823805.1. Taxonomy (GTDB): domain Bacteria; phylum Actinomycetota; class Actinomycetes; order Propionibacteriales; family Nocardioidaceae; genus Nocardioides; species Nocardioides flavescens. Next base: position 293,893 of record NZ_WUEK01000002.1, read on the forward strand.
GGGTCGACGGCAACATCGGCTCCAAGGTCACGATGAAGTACCCCGCCATCTACCTCATGGGCGAGCACGCCAAGGGCGAGACGCTCTCGATCGCGTTCGCGGGCGAGGGTCAGCACCAGGACGCCGGCGCCAAGATGGTGCACGCGGCTCCGCACACCTCGAGCTCGATCCTGAGCAAGTCGGTGGCGCGCGGCGGCGGGCGCACGTCGTACCGCGGCCTGATCCAGGTCAACGAGGGCGCGCACGGCTCGAAGTCCAACGTGCTCTGCGACGCGCTGCTGGTCGACCAGGTCAGCCGCTCGGACACCTACCCCTACGTCGACATCCGCGAGGACGACGTGTCGATGGGTCACGAGGCCTCGGTCTCGAAGGTCTCCGACGACCAGCTCTTCTACCTCATGTCGCGCGGCATGGAGGAGGACGAGGCGATGGCGATGATCGTGCGCGGCTTCGTCGAGCCGATCGCCAAGGAGCTCCCGATGGAGTACGCCCTCGAGCTCAACCGCCTCATCGAGCTGCAGATGGAAGGAGCCGTCGGCTGATGACCGCTGTCGCCGACGCTCTCGAGACCGTGACCGGGATCGAGAGCCACCTCAACCCGCCCCCGTCCTACGACCTGGCCGACCACCCGGTCCCGCACGGTCGCGAGGAGATCTGGCGCTTCACCCCGCTCAAGCGGCTGCGCGGCCTGCTCGACGGCGAGGCGTCCGACGCCCGCCTGACGTGGACGACCGAGCTGCCCGAGGGCGTCACGCTGCGCGAGATCAGCGCCGCCGAGGCCCGCGAGCTCGGTGAGCTCGCTCCCAACGACCGGCCCTCGGCCCTCGCCGTGCAGAACGCCGGCGGCGCGGTGCTCGTCGACGTCGCCTCCGAGGTCGAGCTCTCCGACGACCAGCCGGTCGTGCTGCGCCTGCACGGCGAGTCGGCCGATGACGTCGTCTGGGGCCACCTGGTGCTGCGCGTCGGCGCCTTCGCCAAGGCCACGATCGTCGTGGTGCACACCGGCTCGGCGCGCTACGCCGCGACCACCTCGGTGCTCGTCGGCGACGGCGCCCAGGTCAACGTGCTGACCCTCCAGGACTGGGACGACGACGCGGTCCACCTCGGCCGCGACGCCATCAAGGTCGGCCGCGACGCCTCCGTGCGCCACACCGCGGTCAGCTTCGGTGGCGACGTCGTGCGGCTGCACGCCAACGTCGAGTACGCCGCCCCGGGCGGCGAGGCCGAGCTCCTCGGCCTCTACTTCGCCGACGCCGGCCAGCACCTCGAGCACCGGCTCTTCGCCGACCACAACCAGCCCAAGACCAAGAGCAACGTCAGCTACAAGGGCGCGCTGCAGGGCCAGGGCGCGCACACGGTGTGGATCGGCAACGTCCTGATCCGCAAGGTCGCCGAGGGCATCGAGACCTACGAGGAGAACCGCAACCTCGTGCTCACCGACGGCTGCCAGGCCGACTCGGTGCCCAACCTCGAGATCGAGACCGGTGAGATCGAGGGCGCGGGCCACGCGTCCACGACCGCCCGCTTCGACGACGAGCAGCTGTTCTACCTCCGCTCGCGCGGCGTCTCGGAGTCCGAGGCCCGCCAGCTGGTGCTGCACGGCTTCTTCGCCGACCTGATCCGCAAGGCCGGTGTGCCTTCCATCGCCGACCAGCTCACGCAGACGGTCGAGGCCGAGCTGGCCAAGAACATGCTGGGGAGCGACTGACCGTGGCCTTCGAGCGCGCCTGCGCCCTCGACGAGATCCCCGAGGGCGCGGCCCTCGGGGTGACCGTGGGCGACAAGGACCTCGCCGTCGCCCGTGACGGCGACGAGGTCTTCGCGGTCGAGGACCTGTGCACCCACGCCGCGGTCGCGCTCTCGGAGGGCGACGTCGAGGAGTGCGCCATCGAGTGCTGGCTCCACGGCTCGCGCTTCGACCTGCGCACCGGCAAGCCCACCTCGCTGCCCGCGACCGAGCCGGTCGCGACGTTCCCCGTCGAGATCCGCGACGACGCCGACGGACGCAGCGTCCACATCGACATCACCACCACCCTGAACGGAGTCACCCCGCAATGAGCACGCTCGAAGTGAAGGACCTGCAGGTCTCGGTCAGGACCGAGGACGGTCCCAAGGAGATCCTCAAGGGCGTCACGCTGACCATCGGCGACGGCGAGACCCACGCGATCATGGGCCCCAACGGCTCGGGCAAGTCGACCCTGGCCTACTCGATCGCGGGTCACCCGAAGTACGACATCACCGGCGGCAGCGTGCTGCTCGACGGTGAGGACGTCCTCGACATGTCGGTCGACGAGCGGGCGCGCGCGGGGCTGTTCCTCGCGATGCAGTACCCCGTCGAGGTCCCCGGTGTGTCGGTCGCGAACTTCCTGCGCACCGCCAAGACCGCCATCGACGGCGAGGCCCCCAAGCTCCGCACCTGGGTCAAGGACGTCAACACCGCGCTCGGCAACCTCGACCTCGACCCGACGTTCTCGCAGCGCTCGGTCAACGAGGGCTTCTCCGGTGGTGAGAAGAAGCGTCACGAGATCGCCCAGCTCGAGCTGCTCGACCCCAAGGTCGCGATCCTCGACGAGACCGACTCCGGTCTCGACATCGACGCGCTCAAGGTCGTCTCCGAGGGCGTCAACCGCTTCCGCGCGAAGGACGGCAAGGGTGTCCTGCTGATCACGCACTACACCCGCATCCTGCGCTACATCCAGCCCGACTTCGTCCACGTGTTCGTGGCCGGCCGGGTCGCCGAGTCCGGCGGCGCCGAACTCGCAGAAGAGCTCGAGGCCAACGGCTACGACAAGTACGTCTCAGCGCTGCGCTGAGCCGCACTGGGCGGCGTTGTCGTCGCTCGACGGCCGCTCCGCTCCCAGGCCGCCTTCGCTCCTCCGCCTTGCCCAGCACGACTCATCGCAACGCTGAGGGCCGCGGCCCCGATCACCCCACTTGTTACGACGGAAGGACCGGCACCATGGACGGCCTGCTCCCCGACCTCGAGGTCGTGCGCAAGGACTTCCCGATCCTCGAGCGCACGCTCGCGGGCGGGATGCCGCTGGTCTACCTCGACAGCGCCAACACCAGCCAGAAGCCGCAGTGCGTGATCGACGCGATGGTCGACCACCTCGAGCACCACAACGCCAACATCGCGCGCGCCATGCACCAGCTCGGCGCCGAGGCGACGCAGGCGTTCGAGGACGCCCGCGACGCGGTGGCGGCGTTCATCGGGGCCCCGAGCCGCGACGAGGTCATCTTCACCAAGAACGCCTCCGAGGCGCTCAACCTCGCGGCCAACACCCTGGCCTGGGCCTCGCCCTACCAGGTGGGCCCCGGTGACGAGGTCGTCATCACGGAGATGGAGCACCACTCCAACATCGTGCCGTGGCAGCTGCTCACGCAGCGCACGGGCGCGACGCTGCGCTGGTTCGGCCTGACCGACGAGGGGCAGCTCGACCTGAGCGGCATCGACTCCCTCATCACCGAGCGCACCAAGGTCGTCTCGCTGACCTGGGTCTCCAACGCGCTGGGCACGATCAACCCGGTCGCCGAGATCGCCCGGCGCGCCCACGAAGTGGGGGCGCTGGTCGTGGTCGACGCCTCGCAGGCCGCGCCCCAGCTGCCCGTCGACGTGGTCGCGAGCGGTGCCGACATCCTGGTCTTCACGGGCCACAAGGTCGTCGGCCCGACCGGCATCGGCGTCCTGTGGGGTCGGCGCGAGGTGCTCGAGCAGCTCCCGCCGTTCCTCGGTGGCGGCGAGATGATCGAGACCGTCCGCATGGAGGCCTCGACGTACGCCGGCATCCCGCACAAGTTCGAAGCCGGTACGCCGCCGATCGCGGAGGCCGTGGGCCTCGGTGCAGCGGTGCGCTACCTCGGTGACGTCGGGATGGAGGCGATCCAGGCCCACGAGCAGGCCATCACGGCCTACGCCCTCGACGGGTTGGCGACGGTGCCGGGGCTGAAGGTGCTGGGCCCGACCGACGCCGCGCTGCGGGGCGGCGCGATCTCCTTCGAGCTCGACGGCATCCACCCGCACGACCTGCAGACCGTGCTCGACACCCGCGGCATCGCGGTGCGCGCCGGTCACCACTGCGCCCGGCCGGCCCACGAGCGGTTCGGGGTGCAGAGCACGACCCGCATGTCGTCGTACCTCTACACGACGCCGGGCGAGATCGACGCGCTGGTCGAGGGGCTGGAATACGCCCGCTCGTACTTCCGGTTGGACTGAGCGATGGACCTCGACAGCCTCTACCAGGAGATCATCCTGGACCACTACAAGAACCCCCACCACAAGGGCCTGCGCGAGCCCTTCGAGGCGGAGGTGCACCACGTCAACCCGACCTGCGGCGACGAGGTGACCCTGCGCGTGCACGTCGGCGACGACGGCACCGTCGACGACGTCTCCTACGACGCCGTCGGCTGCTCGATCTCGCAGGCCTCGGCGTCGGTGATGACCGACCTCGTGATCGGCAAGCCGGTCGACGAGGCGATGACGATCCACGAGGAGTTCCTCGCCCTCATGCAGGGCAAGGGCGCCGTGGAGCCCGACGAGGAGGTGCTGGAGGACGCCGTCGCGTTCTCCGGCGTCGCCAAGTTCCCGGCGCGCGTGAAGTGCGCCCTGCTGTCGTGGATGGCCTGGAAGGACGCCACGACCCGAACCCTGGAGGCCAGGAATGGTTGATCACGGCGAGCTCCCCGAGGTCCCCGAGGCCGGCGGCACTGCCACGGTGACCGTGGACGACGTCACCGAGGCGATGAAGGACGTCGTCGACCCCGAGCTCGGCATCAACGTCGTCGACCTCGGCCTCGTCTACGACGTGCACCTCGACGCCGGCCACAACGTCGTCCTCGACATGACGCTCACGTCGGCGGCCTGCCCGCTGACCGACGTCATCCAGGACCAGACCAACGCCGCCCTCGAGGGCATGGTCAACGACGTCGCCATCAACTGGGTCTGGATGCCCCCGTGGGGCCCCGACAAGATCACCGAGGACGGTCGCGAGCAGCTCCGCGCGCTCGGCTTCAACGTCTGAGGGGTTTCGAGACGGTCGCTAGCGCGACCTCCTCAACCACCGGGTGCACCGGTGGTTAAGGAGGACGGAGTCCTGTCTCGAAATCACGGTCTCTGCGCTCGGCGTAAACCACTGGCGCGTCGGGCGCTGTCCCTGGTGGGGTGCCGGAGTGACGGCAGTGGTGGCACGTGACCTGCGACGCAGCTTCCGCACCACCCAGGGCCGGCTGAGACGCACGCGCAGCGAGGTCGAGGCGGTGCGGGGCGTCTCCTTCGAGATCGCGCCGGGCGAGACGTTCGGTCTGCTCGGCCCCAACGGAGCCGGCAAGACGACGACGATCAAGATGCTGATCACTCTGCTGCTGCCGACCTCGGGCAGCGCGTCGGTGCTCGGCATGGACGTCGTCGCCGACGTGCGCGCCGTACGCCGCCGCATCGGCTACGTCTTCGGCGGCGACCGCGGTCTCTACGACCGGCTGAGCGGGCTCGACAACCTGCGCTACTTCGCCGAGCTGTACGGCGTCGAGCCGCGCGAGCAGCAGCGGCGCATCGGCGCACTCCTCGAGCTGGTCGGGATGACCGGTCGCGAGCACGAGCGGGTCGAGGGCTACTCCCGCGGGATGCGGCAGCGGCTCCACATCGCCCGCGGGCTGCTCCACGACCCCGACGTGGTGTTCCTCGACGAGCCGTCGATCGGCATCGACCCGGTCGGGGCGCGCGAGCTGCGGGCGACCATCGCCTCCCTGAAGGAGCAGGGCACCACCGTCCTGCTGACGACGCACTACATGTTCGAGGCCGACGAGCTGTGCGACCGGATCGCGGTGATCAGGTCCGGCGAGATCGTCGCCGAGGGCACCCCCGAGCAGCTCAAGCGCGGGGTCGCGTCGGGTCGGGTGCTCGAGGTCGAGACCTACGGCGTGCCCGCCGGGGTGGTCGAGACGCTCGGTGACCTCGGGCCGGTGCACTCGGTCGCGGTGGAGGAGCGGGGTCAGCTGCAGGTGCTGGTGCTGCAGTGCGACGCCGACTCGGAGGTGACCCAGGACGTGCTGTCACGGCTGGGCGACGTGCGCGTCGGGCGGGTGTCGGCGCGGGAGCCCACGCTCGAGGACGCCTACGTCCAGCTGGTGACCCAGTGACCCGACTGACGACTCGGGCCCGTCAGCTCTGGCTCTGCTACCGGCTGCAGCTCAAGATCCTGCTGGTCTCGCCGTTCGAGGGCTTCCTCGGCGTGGTCTTCCCGCTGATGTTCGCCACCGCCACCCTGCTCGTCTACCGCGTCGAGGGCGACCCGCGGGCGATGGCATACGCCGGCCTCGGTGCCGCGGTGATGGGGGTGTGGACCTCGGTCACCGTCGCGGCGAGCAGTCTGCTCAACCGCGAGCGATGGGCCGGCACGCTCGAGCTGCTCGTGGCCGCGCCCACGCCGTTCTTGATGGTCCTGGTGCCGATCACCACGGCGATGGCGACCGTCGGGCTGGTGAGCGTCGTGGTCACCCTGGTCTGGAACCGGCTGGTCTTCGGCGTGCGGCTCGACGTCGCGAGCTGGCCGCTGCTGGTGCTGGGGGTGCTGGCGGCCACGGTGACGATCGCGATGTTCGGCTTCCTGCTGTCGGTGGTCGCGGTGCGCTACCGCACGGCGTGGGCGTTGGGCGCATCGCTGGAGTACCCCGGCTGGCTGCTCTGCGGGTTCGTCGTGCCGGTCTCGCTGCTGCCGCTCGTGGTCCGGCCGCTGTCCTGGGCGCTGGCACCCACGTGGGCCGTCGAGGCGATGCGGTCCGCCGCCTCGGGTGGCAGCCCGTGGGGCGAGCTGGCCGTCTGCCTGGCCCTCGGTGCGGCGTACGCCGCGCTCGCGGCGTACCTCGGTCGACGCCTCATCGAGTCCGCACGGCGCCACGCGACGCTGGCCCTGACGTGAGGTGGCGGTCGTGAGGGGCGGGTCGTGAGCAGCGCTCGGGTGTTCTTCGTCGGTGGTCTGCTGAGCTTCCGCGCGCAGTTCAACTGGCTGAGCCCGTGGATCCTCGTCCCGTCGCTGATGGTCTCGCCGGTGGCGCAGATCCTGCTGTTCGCCTACGTCGGGCGCGCGGCCGGCGTCGGCGACGACCGCTTCTTCCTGGTCGGCAACGCGCTCAACTACGCCGCGATCCCGTGCACGTTCGCGATGACGTTCGCGATCTCGGGGGAGCGGTGGGCCCAGACCCTCGGGCTGGTCCTCGTCACGCCGGCCCGGCGGCTGCCGCTGTTCCTGGGCAGGGCGCTGCCGGTGATCGTCACCGGTTGGGCGGTGGCGGTGTTCGGCCTGGGCGTCGGGTCCCTGCTGCTGGGCGTGCGCCTCGAGGTCGCGGTGTGGCCCTCGCTGCTCCTCGCCGTCGCGGTGACCTCGGTGTCGTGTACGAGCCTGGGCCTGCTCATGGGCGCCGCCTGTCTGCGCATCCGCGACGGGGCCACCCTCGGCAACGTCGTCTTCCTCGTGCTGCTCGTCTTCTGCGGCACCAATGTCGCGCTCGCCGACCTGCCGGCCTGGATGGCCGCCGTCGGCGAGTGGCTGCCGCTCACCCACGGCATCGAGGCGGCCCGCTCCGTCGCCGCCGGCGCGCCGCTGGGTGACGTCGCGGGACCGCTCGTGCGCGAGCTGCTCACCGGCCTGGCGTACGGCGTCGCCGGGCTCGCGACACTGGGGTGGATGGAGCGCGACAGCCGTCGGCGCGCGACGCTCGAGCGGATGTGACAGTGCCGCGGGCGCGGCCTGTCAGGAGCGGCGGCCTCCGGCCCGGACGTCACGACCGCACGACCGCCAGGACCTGACGATCCACTCCGCCCAGAAGGTCTCCGCCGACGAGGTCGGGTGCACCCCGTCGACCAGGACGCCCGGACGCGCGGCAACGACTCCGCGCCAGTCGGCGACACAGGTCGCGGGTCGGTCGGTGGCGAGCCTCCGCATCCACCTCGCGGTGCGCGTGCTCGCCGGCTGGATCTCGGCGGGCCGGTGGGGATCGGCCCGGTAGGGCAGGACGAGCATGACCGGGGTCCGCGCGGGCAGGGTGTCGAGGACCGCACGCAGGTCGCTCGCCCTGAAGCCGCGGGCCGCGTTGGTGCCGAGCTCGACGACGAGCCCGTCCGGCGCGCCGTGGTCGGCCTCGAACGCGTCGAGGCGTGGCCGGAGGTCGTCGAGACGGCGCGACGGGATCCCGTCGAGGTGGGCGTCGGGCCACCGTGTCCCCAGCTCGTCCTGGCCGCGCCATGCGATCGAGTCGCCGACCAGGAGGACGCCGCCCGGTGTGTCGGCCGGGTCGTGACCACGCTCGCAGCGGCCGTCGGTGAACCGGTGACCGGGCCGGGTCGAGCAGATGACGGCCGAGGTCTCACGCGCCTCCCGCTCCAGGGTCGTGCCGCGCTGGCGCGCCTGTTCTCTCAGACGGCGCACGTCACCGGGGGAGCGGCACTCGTCGTAGGCCCCCGCGCGGTCGCTGTGGGTGACGTAGGTCGAGGCGGTGCCGGTGCACTGCGGCGCGTGGGTGATGACGGCTCGGCCGCGGTCGGGGTTGGCGGCACACCAGTTGACCTGAGCGACCCAGCGTCGGTGCAGCTGTGCACAGAGCCGGTAGTCGACAGGTGCCCCGAAGGCGTGGTCGCCCTGACCCCGCAGTGCGCACAGCTCCGCGCCTCGGGCCGCCTTGGCGATCCGAGCTCCGGGGACGCACCGGTCGCGACTGCACCCCTGGCCTCCGACGTAGACGCGGCCCAGCAGGCGACAGTCGGTCGGGCCGATGCGCGAGTCCGTCCTCGCGGTCGAGGAGACCTGCGAGGTGACCTGCGAGGAGACCTGCGCCCGTGCCGGGTCGGGCGCCAGTGCGAGCACCGTGGCCACGACGACCAGCCAGGCCAGCCAGGAGCGGGCCGTGCGGGAGATCGGCATGCGCAGTGCCTCCGGGGGCCGAGGCTCCGTCCCCGAGCCTGTGCAGGCACGACCATCTCACGCATCGCCTCCGGCCGTCTGGTGCACTGGGGCTCGTGACGTCCGTCCAGGTGCCCGCCGCCCGCGTCGAGCGGTGGGTGGCCAACTTCGTGGCGCGCCACGGTGGGACGGCGCTGAGCGTGGAGGACGGCGCCCTGCTCGGCGTCGCCGACGACGGGTCGCGGTTCGCGGCGCGCCTGCCCCTCGGAGCGTCGTACGACGGACCGGCGGAGGCGGCGGCCTTCGCGGCGGCCGTGCAGGCGCCGGAGCGGTGGGGCGTGCTGCTGGTGCGCAAGGGCGGGTTCGCCGTCGCCCGGTTGCACGGAGGGGAGATGGTGGAGTCCAAGACCGGGCAGCGTCACGTGCAGGGCCGGACCAAGGCGGGCGGTCAGAGCCAGCAGCGGTTCGCGCGCCGGCGTGACAACCAGGCCCGCCAGGCCTACGAGGCGGCGGCCGACCACGCGGCGCGCATCCTGGCAGACGTCGGGGACGTCGTCGCCGGCGGCGACCGGGCCGCCGTCGAGGAGGTGCTGGACGACCCGCGCCTGGTCCACGTGCGGGTGCACCAGCCGTGGCTCGCCGTGCCGGACCCGCGTCGCGGCGTGCTGGAGCAGGCCGTCGTCGACGGCGCTTCCGCGCGGATCGAGGTGCACAACGCGTGAGGCTGCTGCTGCTCGCCGACACCCACCTGCCCAAGCGCGCCCGGGACCTGCCCGCGGAGGTCTGGGCCGAGGTCGACCGCGCCGACGTCGTGCTCCACGCCGGTGACTGGGTCGAGGTGGATCTGCTCGACCGCCTCGAGGAGCGGTCGCGCCGCCTGGTCGGGTGCTGGGGCAACAACGACGGACCGGAGCTGCGCGCCCGGCTGCCCGAGGTCGCGCGGGTCGAGCTGGGAGGCGTCCGGTTCGCAGTGGTGCACGAGACCGGGAGCAAGGAGGGCCGCGAGCGGCGCTGCGCCGCGGCGTACCCCGATGTCGACGTGCTGGTGTTCGGGCACAGCCACATCCCGTGGGACACCGTCGCCGAGCGACCCGACAGCGGCACCCTCCGGCTGCTCAACCCCGGCTCGCCGACCGACCGGAGACGGCAGCCGCACTGCACCTACCTCACCGCCGAGGTCCAGAACGGCGCGCTGAGCGGCGTCGTCCTGCACCGGATCGAGCGCCGCATCCACTAGCGTCCGAGCCATGTGGCAGCCCGAGCCGGGGTGGCACCCCCTGCCGGGCGCGCACGGCACCTCCACCCTCGGCGTCTGGCGGACCGTGCTCGGCGGCCGCCCCGTCGTGGTCAAGCGCCTCGTCGCGCCCGGGACCCACGACCCCGCCCCGCTGAGCGACCCGCGCCACTTCGCCTACTGGCGGCGCGCCGCCGACGTCGTCACCGCGCGGATCGCGCTCGGCGGACCCGGCCTGCGGGCGCCGTCGCTGACGTCCGTCGAGGAGGACGAGGACGGCATCACCCTCGTGCAGGACTGGGTGGAGGACGCCGCCAACACCGGACTGCTCTGCGCCCACGCGATGGCCCGGTTCGCGGGGGCGGAGCTCGGGGCGCACCGCTGGCTGGCCCGCGACCTGCTGCGCGACCGCATGCACCGCGTCGAACGGCGCGGCGGCTGGACGACGCTCGCGCGCACGACCGTCGCCGACGTCGCCGACCACCTCTGGCGCCGTCGCGCGTCCCTGCTCGACGAGCTCGACGCCCTGCCGCAGGTGGCCCAGCACGGCGACCCGACCCCCGCCAACCTGGTCGGCCGCGTCGAGGACGACGTGCTCGCCGTCGACTGGGGCACGGTCGGTCACGGCCCGGTCGGGGGCGACCTCGGCTACCACGCGCTCACCGCCCGGGAGGGGTTCGAGCCCCTGCTCGAGGCCTACCTGCTGGGGTTGCCGGACGGGCTGGCCACCGCCGAGCAGGTCGAGCACGGCGCCCGCGTCACCGCGGTCCTCACCGCGCTCAACCGCGCCGAGTGGGCGCTCGCCCGGGTCGCCGGGGGAGAGGGCGCCCTCGCCGGGAAGTACCGCCACCCCGCCGTCGCGCCCCACCTGCGCTCGCTCCAGCGGCAGTTCCCGCAGATCGAGGCGCTCGTCGGCGGGTGAGGGCTACAGCGACGTCGCTGCGAACGTGTCGCACTCGCGGATGTCGGTGGCGTTCAGCCCGGTGGTGAACCACCGCTGGCGCTCGGCCGCGGAGCCGTGGGTCCACTGCTCGGGGTTGACGTCGCCGCCGCCGCGCTGCTGGATCCGGTCGTCGCCGACGGCCTTGGCCGAGTCGAGGGCCTCGTCGATGTCGCCCTGGTCGAGCGCGTCGAAGATGCGCACGCCCTGATCGTCCGTGGTCGAGGTCGCGCCCTTCGTCCACATGCCGGCGTAGCAGTCGGCCTGCAACTCGAGGCGGACGGAGTCGCTCTCCGGACCGGTCTGGGTGCGGACCTGGCCCATCGTGCCGAGGATGTTCTGGATGTGGTGACCGAACTCGTGGCCGATGACGTAGGGCTCGACGAAGTCGCCGCCCCGGCCCCCGAGCTGGCCCTCGAGCACGTCGTCGAAGAACGTGGTGTCGAGGTAGATGGTCTCGTCGGTCGGGCAGTAGAAAGGGCCGACGTCGGAGGTCGCGCCGCCGCAGCCGGTGGTGGTGCTGCCGCTGAACGTCACGATCTGGCTCGGGCGCAGCTCGGTGCCCGTCTGCGCGGGCAGCTCGGCCGACCAGTAGCGCTCGAGCGACAGCTCGACCGCCTGGCGGGCGCAGTCGACGTTCTCGTTGGCGTCCTGCCCGCTCTTGCACTCGGCGTAGCGGTCAGTGGTCTCGACCGCGCCGCCGGTGTCCCCGCTGCCGCCCCCGCCGCCGGCGAACTGGACGACCAGGAAGATGACGATCACGAGGATCGTGGTGCCGATCCCGCCGCCGGCGACCGCGCCGCCCGGGATGCCCCCGCCGAGACCGCCTCGGCGCAGACCACCCCCGCCGCCACCGCCGCCACGCCGGTCCGAGACACGTCCGCCGCTGATGTCGGCCTTGGGGTTGAAGCGCACCCGCCCACACTAGGGCGTCAGTTGGGGACGTGGGGCGCGACGGCCGTAGGCTTGGCCCAGTCATGATCACCGCTCACCAGCTCGAGGTCCGAGCCGGGGCGAGGCTCCTCATGGCAGACGTCAGCTTCCGCATCGCCGCGGGGGACAAGGTCGGGCTGGTCGGCCGCAACGGTGCGGGCAAGACCACGATGACCAAGATCCTCGCGGGTGAGGCGCTGCCGGCTGCCGGGCGCGTGGAGACCACCGGCGAGGTGGGCTACCTGCCCCAGGACCCCCGCACCGGCGATCCCGAGGTCCCCGTCCGCGAGCGCATCCTCTCCGCGCGCGGCCTCGACGACGTCGTGCGCCGGCTGCGTCAGGCCGAGGAGGAGATGGCCAGCGACGACCCGGCCGTCCGCGACCGCGCGATGCGCCGCTACGAGCGCGCCGACTCCGAGCTGCACGCCGGTGGTGGGTACGCCGCGGAGGCCGAGGCCGCGCAGATCGCCTCCAGCCTCGGGCTGGCCGACCGGCTGATGACCCAGCCGCTGAAGACGCTGTCCGGCGGTCAGCGCCGCCGGGTCGAGCTCGCCCGCATCCTGTTCTCGGGCGCCGAGACGCTGCTGCTCGACGAGCCCACCAACCACCTCGACGCCGACTCGATCGTCTGGCTGCGCGACTTCCTCAAGTCCCACCGCGGCGGGTTCGTGGTGATCAGCCACGACACCGGACTGCTCGAGGCAACGGTCAACAAGGTGCTGCACCTCGACGCCAACCGTGCCGAGGTCGACGTCTACAACATGGGCTGGAAGCAGTACCTCCTCCAGCGCGAGACCGACGAGAAGCGGCGCAAGCGCGAGCGCGCCAACACCGAGAACAAGGTCAAGACGCTCACCGACCAGGCCAACAAGATGCGCGCCAAGGCCACGAAGGCGCAGGCCGCGCAGTCGATGCTCAAGCGGGCCGAGAAGATGATGGCCGGGCTCGAGGGGGAGCGTCAGGCCGACAAGGTCGCCCGGATCAAGTTCCCGGCGCCCGCCCCCTGCGGTCGCACCCCGCTGACCGCCTCGGAGCTCTCGAAGTCCTACGGCTCGCTCGAGGTCTTCACCGACGTCGACCTCGCCATCGACAAGGGCAGCCGGGTCGTCATCCTCGGGCTCAACGGCGCCGGCAAGACGACGATGCTGCGGATCCTCGCGGGCGTCGACCGCGCCGACACCGGCGAGGTCGTGCCCGGCCACGGGCTGAAGATCGGCTACTACGCCCAGGAGCACGAGACCCTCGACACCTCGCGCACGGTGCTGGAGAACATGCAGAGCGCCGCGCCGCAGCTCACCGACACCGAGGCGCGCTCGGTGCTCGGCTCGTTCCTCTTCTCCGGCGAGGACGCCCACAAGCCGGCCAAGGTGCTCTCCGGTGGCGAGAAGACGCGCCTCGCGCTCGCCTCGCTCGTCGTCTCCTCGGCCAACGTGCTCCTGCTCGACGAGCCGACCAACAACCTCGACCCCGCCTCCCGCGAGGAGGTGCTGGCCGCGATCCGCACCTACGAGGGCGCGATCATCCTGGTCACCCACGACGAGGGCGCCGTCCGGGCGCTGGAGCCCGACCGGGTGCTGCTGCTGCCCGACGGCGACGAGGACCTCTGGAACGACTCCTACGCCGACCTGGTGTCCCTGGCCTGATCTCGCTGGCCTGCGTGTCGGTGCGGGGCTCTAGTCTCGAGGACATGAGCACCGCGCAGTCCACCGACGGGTTCGCAGTCGAGCTGGCGGCAGCGGGGCTGCGTCTCGACGTGACCGACGCCGTCGCGACGGTGACCCTCGACCGGCCCGAGCGGCGCAACGCGCAGACGCCGCAGATGTGGCACGCCCTCGCCTCGATCGGCGACGCGCTGCCCGACGAGGTCCGGGTCGTCGTCGTGCGCGGCGCGGGCCAGAGCTTCAGCGCCGGCCTCGACCGGGCGATGCTCGACCCTGCGACCGGCGACGTCGGGCGGCTCCTGCAGCAGGACGACGCCGCGGTCAGCGAGGCGATCGACGGCTACCAGCGCGGCTTCACCTGGCTGCGCGACAGCCGGTTCACCTCCGTCGCGGCGGTCCAGGGGTACGCCGTCGGCGCGGGCTTCCAGCTGGCCCTGAGCTGCGACCTGCGGGTGCTCGCCGACGACGCGCAGCTGTGCATGAAGGAGCCCGCCCTCGGCCTCGTTCCCGACCTCACCGGCACGCAGCCGCTGGTCGAGGCCGTCGGCTACCAGCGGGCACTCGAGATCTGCGCGACGGCCCGGATGGTCGGAGCCGCCGAGGCGGTCGACATCGGGATCGCGCTGACCGCCGTACCGCTCGAGCAGCTCGACGCGACGGTCGCGGACCTCGCCGCGGCCCTGACCGCGCACGACCCCGGCGCGGTCTCCGAGACCAAGCGGCTGCTGCGCACCGCCACCGACCACGACCTCGACACCCAGCGCCGGCTCGAGCGTGAGGCCCAGACCCGGCGCTTCCGCGCGCTCGCGGAGCTGCTGTCATGAGTCGCCGGTGATGGGCGGGATGGGCGGTCCCGGGGCAGGGGCCGCCTGGCGCAACCTGCGCACCGACCGCAGCATCGTCCACAACCGCATCGAACGGCGCACCGTCGCCCGCATCCTGCGCTGGGCCGGCCCGCACAAGCGGCTCATCTCGGTGTTCCTCGCCATCACGGTCGTCGACGCGGCGATGGTGGTCGTCACCCCGCTGCTGGTCCAGCGCATCGTCGACGACGGCATCCTGGCCGGCGACCGCAGCGCCGTCACGTGGCTCGCGCTCGGCATGGCGGGCGTCGCGGTGCTCAGCGCCCTGCTGAGCGTGCTCGGCGGCTGGTTCTCGAGCCGGATCGGGGAGGGGCTGATCTTCGACCTGCGCACGAGCGTCTTCGCCCACGTGCAGCGCCAGTCGCTCGCCTTCTTCACGCGCACCCAGACCGGCGCCCTCGTCTCGCGGCTCAACAACGACGTCATCGGTGCGCAGCGCGCGTTCACGTCGACGCTGCAGAGCACGGTCGCCAACGCGATCGCGGTCCTGGTCGTGGGCGTCACGATGATCGCGCTCAGCTGGCAGGTGACGGTGCTGTGCCTCCTGATGTTCCCGATCCTCTTCCTCGTCTCGCGCTGGGTCAGCGGCCGGCTCGCCGCCATGACGCGTCAGCAGATGGACGGCAACGCCGACCTCGGCAACGTCATGACCGAGCGGTTCAACGTCGGCGGAGCGATGCTGCTCAAGCTGTTCGGACGCCGAGGGGAGGAGGACGCGCTCTTCGCCGGAAAGGCCGCTGTGGTGCGCGACCTCGGGGTCCGCATCAGCCTCACCACGCGCATCTTCTCCGCCTCCATGCTGCTGGTGCCGGCGCTCGCCACCGCGCTCGTCTACGGCGTCGGCGGCCAGCTCGCCATCAGCAGCACGCTCTCGGTCGGCACGCTGCTGGCGCTCGCGACGCTCCTGCTGCGCCTGCTCGGGCCGCTGCAGGGGCTCTCCAACGTGCGCATCGACGTCATGACGGCGCTGGTCAGCTTCGAGCGCGTCTTCGAGGTCCTCGACCTGCCCTCGCTCATCGAGGAGCGGCCCGGCGCCCACGAGCTGCCCGCGCACGCGTCGCGGCTCGAGTTCGACGGAGTCTCCTTCACCTACCCGCGGGCCGACGAGGTGTCCCTGGCCTCGCTCGAGACGGTGGCCCGGGCCGACTCCCGCGACCACACCGAGGTCCTCCACGACCTGTCGTTCGTCGCCGAGCCGGGCCAGATGGTGGCGCTCGTGGGCCCCTCCGGGGCCGGCAAGACGACGATCACCCACCTGGTCGCACGGCTCTACGACGTCGACGCGGGCGCCGTGCGCGTCGGTGGCCACGACGTGCGCGAGGTGACCCTGCAGTCGCTCGAGGACGTCGTCGGCTACGTCACCCAGGACGCCCACATGTTCCACGACACGATCCGGGCCAACCTCGCCTACGCCGCGCCCGGCGCCGACGACGACGCGATCTGGTCGGCCCTCGCGGCCGCTCAGGTCGCGACGCTCGTGCGCGGGCTGCCCGACAGCCTCGACACCGTGGTCGGCGACCGCGGCTATCGCCTCTCCGGCGGCGAGCGCCAGCGCTTGGCCATCGCCCGGCTGCTGCTCAAGTCGCCGGCGATCGTCGTGCTCGACGAGGCGACCGCGCACCTGGACTCCGAGTCGGAGGCCGCGGTCCAGCGCGCGCTGGACGCCGCCCTCGAGGGGCGCACCTCGCTGGTGATCGCCCACCGGCTCTCGACCGTGCGCCACGCCGACCTCATCCTGGTCGTCGACGGCGGCCGGATCGTGCAGCGCGGCACCCACGCCGAGCTGCTGCGCCAGGGCGGGCTCTACGCCGACCTGCACCGCACGCAGTTCGTCCAGGACGTCCCGGCCTGACTCGGCGGCCGTACGCTCGAGCCCATGGACCTCGGCCTCACCGATCGCGTCTACCTCGTCACCGGCGGCACCCGCGGCCTGGGCCGCGCCTGCGCCGAGGTGCTCGTCGCCGAGGGCGCGCGGGTGGTGGTGTCGAGCCGCAGCGAGGAAGCCGTCGGTGCGACCGTCTCCGCCCTCGGGGAGACCTCCGCGACGGGCCTCGCCGCGGACAACTCCGACCCCGCCACGCCCGGCCGGCTGATCGCGACCGCCCGGGAGCGCTGGGGCCGCCTCGACGGCGCCGTGGTGAGCGTCGGCGGACCGCCGGTCGGACCCGTGAGTGCGATCGACGACACGCAGTGGACGGCGGCGTTCGAGTCGGTGTTCCTCGGCGCGGTGCGGCTGGCCCGCCAGGTCGTCGCCGAGCTCGACGACGGCGGCTCGGTCGCCTTCGTGCTGTCCTCCAGCGTGCGCTCGCCCGTCTCCGGGCTCGCCGTCTCCAACGGGCTGCGGCCCGGTCTCGCGATGGTCGCCAAGACCCTGGCCGACGAGGTCGGGCCCCGCGGCATCCGGGTCAACGGGCTGCTGCCGGGCCGGATCGCCACCGAGCGGCTCGACGAGATCGACGAGGCAACCGGCGACGCGGAGGCGGCGCGGGCCGCTGCCGTGGCCGGGATCCCTCTGCGGCGCCAGGGGGAGCCGGTCGAGTTCGGCCGTGCCGCGGCGTTCCTGCTCTCGCCCGCCGCGTCCTTCCTGACCGGCGTGATGCTGCCCGTCGACGGGGGCGCGCTGCGGGCGTTGTGAGCGTTCACCGCGGGTTCTGACAGGGTGGGGGCGTGGAAGAGAGAATCCTCGGCCGTACCGGCCGTCCCGTGTCCGTCGTCGGCCTCGGCACCTGGCAGCTCGGTGCCGACTGGGGCGACGTGTCCGAGTCCGATGCCCGCGCCGTCCTGGAGGCCTCCGCCGAGGCCGGTGTGACGTTCTACGACACCGCCGACGTCTACGGCGACGGTCGCAGCGAGAGGATCGTCGGCGCCTTCGTCGCCGACCACGCCGACGCCGGCTTCACCGTCGCGACCAAGATGGGCCGCCGTCAGGAGCAGGTGCCCGAGAACTACAACCCCGACAACTTCCGGGCGTGGATCGACCGCTCGCGTGCCAACCTCGGCACCGACCGTCTCGACCTGGTGCAGCTGCACTGCCCGCCGTCGGCCACGATCGACGACGACGCGACCTACGACGCCCTGGACGCCCTCGTCGGGGACGGCTCGATCGCGGCGTACGGCGTCTCGGTGGAGACCTGCGACCAGGCGCTCTCCGCGATCGCGCGCCCGGGCGTCGCCTCGATCCAGATCATCCTCAACGCGTTCCGGCTCAAGCCCCTCGACCGCGTGCTCCCCGCCGCCCTCGAGGCCGGCGTCGGCATCATCGTGCGCGTGCCGCTGGCCTCGGGGCTGCTGTCGGGCAAGTACTCCGCCAGCACGACGTTCGCCGAGGACGACCACCGCAACTACAACCGCGACGGCAGCGCCTTCGACGTGGGCGAGACCTTCGCCGGCGTGCCGTGGGAGGACGGCCTCGCGGCGGCCTCGACCTTCGGCGAGCTGGTCGACGGGCTGCCCGGTGAGGTGACGGCGGCCCAGGCCGCGATCGCCTGGTGCTGGCAGCAGCCGGGCGTGAGCACGGTCATCCCGGGGGCCCGCAACCCGGAGCAGGCCCGCGCCAACGCCGCCGCCGGCGAGGTCGCGCCCCTGGGTGCGGCGTTCGAGGCCGGGGTGCGCGAGCTGTATGACGAGCGGCTGCGCCCGCTCGTGCACGACCGCTGGTGAGCTGAGGACGAGCGCGGGGGTGCGCCGGTGGTCAGCCGCCGGTGCGCTCCCGCTCCCGCTCGGCGGCCTTGCGGGCCTCCTTCTCCGCCTTCTCGCGCTCGAGCTGGGCCCGGATCGCGTCGGCCTGGATGCGCGAGCGCGACCGCTTCTTCGGGGGCTTGGGCGGCCGGGTCGGCGAGCCGGGCTTCGGGGCGCGCTCGGAGCGCGGTCCGCCGCGCCACTCGTCGTAGAGCAGGTAGAAGAAGCCGAAGACCGCGAGGACCCCGAAGAACCACCACTGCAGGCCGTAGAAGAAATGCGGCCCGTTGTTCAGCTCCGGCAACTCGACCGGGTCGAGACCGGCCGCTGGGGCGCCGTCCTCGGCCTGCAGGTCGACGAAGCCGCCGAAGACGTCGCGGTCGATGGCCGGCCCGATCTCGCGGCTGCTGATGGCGCGGGTCGAGAGGCCGTCGACGCGGGTGCTGTCGCCCGTGCCGTCGGCGCGCACCCAGCCGGTGACCTCGACCTCGCCCGAGGGCGGGGAGGGGAGGTCGGCCCGGTCGACGCCGCTGCTGTCGGTGGCGAGGAACCCGCGGTCCACGAGCAGCGCGGTGCCGTCGGCGGTCACGAGCGGCACGACCACGTCGACGCCCTGGGCGCCGTCACGGGTGCGGTAGCGGACCACGACCGAGCTGGACTCGTCGTAGGTGCCGGTCGCGGTCACGAGCCGCCACTCGTCCTCGTGCGAGGGCTGCTCCCCGACGGCGAGCACGTCGTCCACCGGCGCCGGCGCCAGGCTCTCGTTGGTGCGGATCACGGCGTTGTCGGCCTTGCGGTCGTCCAGGCGCCCGAACTGCCACTCCCCGAGCCACCACGCGGCGTACGCCGCCAGCGCGACCGCCACGGCGAACAGCGCCCAGCGGCGGCTCAGCAAGAACCCGAACGAACGCACGACACGAGGCTACCGAGGGCGCGTTGATCAAGTCCCCGTGGGAGCAGGCGTGGGGTCGCGCGGAGCTGGCAAGGCGGAGGAGCCCGCCGTGGCGGAGTCACGGCGGGCGACGACAACGCCGCCAGATCCGATGCGACGCCGCGCGGGCGACCGCGTGGAATTGACCAACGCGCCCTGGCCCCGGTGCCAGCCCGAACCCAACCGGGCCGCGCCTAGAGTGGACACCATGCTGCCGCTCGCTGACGACTACGGACGGGTCGCCACCGATCTGCGGGTCAGCCTCACCGACCGCTGCAACCTGCGCTGCACCTACTGCATGCCGCCCGAGGGTCTGGACTGGATGCCCCTGGAGTCGCAGCTCACCGACGACGAGGTCGTGCGACTCATCACGATCGCGGTCGAGCGGCTCGGCATCACCGAGGTCCGCTTCACCGGCGGCGAGCCGCTGGTGCGCCGGGGACTGGTGGACATCGTGCGGCGCACCGCGGCGCTCGACCCCGCGCCGGAGACCTCGGTCACCACCAATGCGCTCGGCCTGGCCCGCACCGCCACGGCGCTCGCCGAGGCCGGCCTCACGCGTGTCAACGTCAGCCTCGACACCGTGCGCGCCGACACGTTCCACGAGATCACCCGGCGCGACCGGTTCCACGACGTCGTGGCCGGCCTCGCGGCAGCGCAGGCGGCCGGCCTCGGACCGGTCAAGGTCAACGCCGTGCTGCTGCGCGGGGTCAACGACGACCAGGCCCCCGAGGTGCTGGAGTGGTGCCTCGAGCGCGGCTACGAGCTGCGCTTCATCGAGCAGATGCCGCTCGACGCGCAGCACGGCTGGGACCGCGCCGCGATGGTCACCGCCGACGAGATCCTCGCCTCGCTCGAGAGCCGCTTCGTGCTGGTGCCCGACGAGGAGCCGCGGGGGAGCGCGCCGGCGGAGCGGTTCCTCGTGGACGGCGGGCCGGCGACGGTCGGCGTCATCGCCTCGGTGACCCGGCCGTTCTGCGGCAGCTGCGACCGGGTGCGGCTCACCGCCGACGGTCAGGTCGTCAACTGCCTCTTCGCCCGCGAGGAGTCCGACCTGCGCACCGCACTGCGCGCCGGCGCCGGTGACGAGGAGCTCGCCCAGCGCTGGGTCGCCGCGATGGCGACGAAGAAGCCCGGCCACGGCATCGACGACCCGACGTTCCTCCAGCCCGACCGGCCGATGTCAGCGATCGGCGGCTGAGCTCACACGCTCAGGTCGGCGCCGGGCTCGTGGACCACGACGTCGCGCAGGAGCCCGCGCGAGCCGAGGAAGTCGCCCAGGCTCTCGCGGTGCTCCTCGCACGCGAGCCACACCTTGCGCCGCTCGGGGGTGTGCAGTCGCGGGTTGTTCCACAGCAGCGCGTGCACGGCCGGGTGCGGGCAACCCTTGGCGGAGCAGGTGTCGCTCAACGCTGTGCTCCCGACCGGGTCGTAAATGTGAAAGTGGTGCCGGCCAACCACGGGGAGAGCTGTCCGGCACCACCCCGACCGAGCGAACCCGGCCGGTGCTCCAAGCATCCCACGACCGGCCGCGGAATCAAACCCGCCCCGGCCTCGGTCTAGGACTGCGTCTGGGACTCGGATCGGCCGCCGAGCTGACGCTGGCCGAGACCGTGGTCGACGAGCGCGAACCCGTCGCTGCGCGTCGCCGTCGCGTTGGCCATGACCACCGCGAGGTAGGGCAGCAGCACCGCGCCGACGATCAGGATCGGCCACAGCCAGGCGACGCCGGCGAGGAAGGCGATGATGGCGCCGACGAAGCAGATCGTGCGCAGGCTCATCGAGAGCAGGTAGCGCTTCTGACGCGTTGCGATGTCGCCCTCGCGGCTCGCCGCCGCCGAGGTGATGCGCACCGCTTCAGGCTCCCGACCCCGCTGCTTCGCCATACCTCGATCGTACGTCGCTACAGTGCACGACACCCGTCCAGAGAGAGGCCCAGGCTGTGACCAACCGCACCTACCGAGTGACCGAGATCGTCGGCACGTCCCCCGACGGCATCGAGGCCGCCATCGTCAACGGCGTCGAGCGAGCCGCCAAGACGCTGCGCCACTGCGACTGGTTCGAGGTGACCGAGGTGCGCGGCCAGATCAAGGACGGCACCGTCGAGCACTTCCAGGTCGGCATGAAGATCGGCTTCCGGCTCGAGGACGACGAGTAGGCGACCCGTTTCGGCCTACCGACCGGTAGTCACTAGGTTCGGGCGGGTGAGCGAGCAGACAGCGGAGGCCCAGCCCCGGTCCGTCCTGGTCACCGGTGGCAACCGCGGCATCGGTCGCGCGATCGCCGAGGCCTTCCTGGCCCAGGGCGACAAGGTCGCGGTGACGACTCGCAACGGGGGAGCGCCCGAAGGCGCGCTCGACGTGCGCTGCGACGTCACCGACCCCGAGCAGGTCGAGGCGGCGTTCGCGACCGTCGAGGAGGCGCACGGGCCGGTCGAGGTGCTGGTCGCCAACGCCGGCATCACCCACGACACGCTGCTGCTGCGGATGTCGGAGGACGACTGGTCCTCGGTGATCGACACCAACCTGACCGGCTCCTACCGCCTCGCCAAGCGTGCGGCCAAGGGCATGCTGCGACTGCGGCGCGGTCGCATCGTCTTCGTCAGCAGCGTCGTCGGGCTGCTCGGCTCCGCGGGCCAGGTCAACTACGCCGCGTCCAAGGCCGGGCTGGTCGGCATGGCGCGCTCGATCGCCCGCGAGCTCGGCTCGCGCTCGATCACCGCGAACGTCGTGGCGCCGGGCTTCGTCGAGACCGACATGACCGGGGTGCTCACCGACGAGCAGAAGGCACTGATCAAGGCGCAGGTGCCGCTCCAGCGCTACGCCCAGCCCGCGGAGGTCGCCCAGGCGGTCACGTGGCTGGCGAGCGACGGCGCGGCGTACGTCACCGGGGCCGTGATCCCGGTCGACGGTGGACTCGGAATGGGGCACTGACATGGCAGGCATCCTCGACGGCAAGCGCATCCTCGTCGCGGGCGTGACGATGGACTCCTCGATCGGCTTCGCCACGGCGAAGTTCGCGCAGGAGCAGGGCGCGACCGTGCTCATCTCCAACTTCGGTCGCGCGCTCGGCATCACCCGCCGCATCGCCAAGCGGCTGCCGAGCGAGCCGCCGGTGCTCGAGCTCGACGTCACCGACCCGGAGCACCTCGAGGGCCTCGAGGCGCAGGTGCGCGAGCACGTCGACGGCCTCGACGGCGTCGTGCACTCGATCGCGTTCGGCAACCCCGAGACGCTGCTCGGCGGCAAGTTCCTCACCGGGCCGTGGGACGACGTCGCGCAGGCCGTGCAGGTCTCGGCGTTCTCGCTGAAGTCGCTGGCGATGGCCACCAAGCCGCTGCTCGGCGCCGGGTCGAGCATCGTCGGCCTGACCTTCGACGCGAGCGTCGCGTGGCCGGCGTACGACTGGATGGGCGTGGCCAAGGCCGGGCTCGAGTCGACCTCCCGCTACCTCGCCCGCGACCTCGGCGCCGACGGCATCCGGGTCAACCTCGTCTCCGCCGGCCCGCTCAAGACGCTTGCGGCGAAGGCCATCCCCGGCTTCGAGGACCTCGAGGAGCTGTGGACCACGCGGGCGCCGCTCGGCTGGGACAACAAGGACCACGAGCCGACCGCCAAGGCCGTCTGCGCACTGCTCTCCGACCTGTTCCCGGCGACCAGCGGCGAGATCGTCCACGTCGACGGCGGTTTCCACGCGATGGGCGCCTGACCGGCCCCGACCTGGGTAACGTCCGGCTCGTGGACGAGCACGTGGATGGCAACGCCGGGTCGCTGGTCGAGCTGCGGGTGCTCGAAGGGCCCAACCTCTACTTCCCCCGCGCTGCCATCAAGCTGACCCTCGACATCTCGGGGCTGGCGGCGGTCTCGGAGGAGACGGCCAAGCGCTTCGCCGGCCGCATCGGGCTGCGCAGCGCCCGGCCCGGGTCACCCGACAGCGGGTTCCGGCAGCGGTTCGCGCTGCGGGCGGTCGGCCGGCTGGTGCGCGCCGTGGCGCTGGAGTCCGGGGCGACCCGGCTCGCCGTACGCGTGCGCCCGACGAGCGATCCCCACCGCATCGTCGTCGCCTACCCCTGGCGCCACCGCACCCGCGCCCAGGAGATGGGCCGCGCCGTCGCCGACGTCCTCGACGCCGTGCTGACCGGCGACGTCGACGAGGCGGTCGGAGCGGCGGCCGCCCGCGTGGCCGACACCGAGCCCGGCCCTGCGCCGACGACCCTCACGCCCCGCGTGCCGGTGGTCGCGGTGACCGGCACCAACGGCAAGACGACCACCTCGCGGATGATCGCCCACCTCGCGCGCACGGACGGGCGCCACGTCGGCTGGTCGAGCACCGACGGCATCTACGTCGACGGCGAGCTCGTCGAGGCCGGCGACTTCTCCGGGCCGAGCGGCGCGGGACGCGTGCTCGCGCAGCCGGGGGTGCAGTTGGCGGTCACCGAGACCGCGCGCGGCGGGATCCTGCTCAAGGGCATCGGCCTGACCCGCAACGACGTCTCCGTGGTCACCAACGTCACCGCCGACCACCTCGGGCTGCACGGCATCGACACCCTCGAGCAGCTCGCCGAGGTCAAGGGCGTCGTCCCGCGCATCACCCGCTCGTCGGGCTGGGCGGTGCTGAACGGCGACGACCCGCGCGTGCTGGCCATGCGGGCGACGCTGCGCGCGCGCCCGTGGGTCTTCTCCCGTGACTCGGCCTCGCCCGCTGTCCGCGCGGTCCTCGACGACGGGGGCCGCGCCACCACCCTCATCGACGGCTGGATCTCGGTGATCGCCCCCGACGCCGACCCCGACCCGTTGATCGAGCTCGTCGACGTGCCGATGACGCTCTCGGGACTCTCCCACTTCAACGTCGAGAACGCCCTCGCCGCAGCCTCCGCCGGGCTCGCGATCGGCCTCCCGCGCGCCGCCGTGGTCGAGGGGCTGCGCACCTTCGCCCCTGGCCCCGAGCACAACCGCGGCCGGATGAACATCTTCTCCGTCCCGCGGCCCGGGGGAGCGGCGACCGTGATCATCGACAACGCCCACAACGAGGCCAGCCTCGAGGCCCTCACCGAGGTGATGGCCGGGCTGCGGCCCGAGGGGTCGCGGCTCCTGCTCGGCCTCGGGGCGGTCGGCGACCGCACCGACGAGCTGATCACGGCTCTCGGTGAGATCGGAGCCCGCGCCAGCGACGTCGTCGCCATCGGCCACAAGAAGAAGTACCTCCGCGGGCGCACCGAGGCCGAGCTCGAGGACCTCCTGCGCGCCGGCGCCGAGTCGGTCGGCGTCGCCCACGTGCCGGCGTACCCCACCGAGGTGGATTGCCTCGCCGCCCTCGTCGGCCAGGCGCTGCCCGGAGACGTCGTCGGGCTGATGACCCACGCCGAGCAGGACGGCGTCTTCGCCTGGATCGCCGAGCACGACGGCACCGTCGACTCGCCCGACGTGCTGCGTGAGAAGGTCCGCGCGGCCGCCGGCTGAGCGGCTCCGGCGCGAGGCGGAGCGGTCGGCCCCCAGGATCACCTTTCCCCGGTCGACCGGGGAAAGGTCCAGCGCCCGACCGAGGGCGGGAGAAGTAAACCTGGGGGCAGAAATTCAGGCCCCCAGGTTCACCGACTGCCTGCTGGCCGGGGAAATGCCCCCCTCGTCAGCGCTCAGGCGTCGGCGGGCTGGGCCGCCTCGGGAGCGGTGTAGTCGGGGTCGGCGGCGGGAGCCTCGGGGTCCCAGCCGGCGCCGGCCTGGGCCTGGGGCGACCAGTTCTCGAGCTCGGTCATGACGGCCGAGTGGTTGTCGACGCAGATGACGACGAGGTCGCCGCGGTTGGCGCGCGACATGGCGTGGCGCACGGCCTCGATCTCGTCGAGGACGGTCTCGACCTGCTTGCACCGCCCGCCGTCGTCCATCGTCTCGTGGACGCCCTGCGCGACGAGCTCGGCGACCTCGCCGGGAGCCCGGCCGCGCGGGTTGGTGTCCTCGCGGACGACGACGACGTCGAAGTGCTGGGCGGCGATGCGCCCGAGGTCGACCATGTCCTCGTCGCGGCGGTCTCCCGCTGTCGCGATGATGCCGATGCGCGAGGGACGGGCGAGCTCGTGGGCGTCCTCCATCGTCGCGCCGACCCGGTCGACGAAGTCGCCGAGCATGCGCATGCCGGGCGCGTTGTGGCAGTAGTCGACGATGACGTTGACGCCGTTGACCTCGACCTCGTTGAGGCGGCCGGGGGCGAGGTAGTAGTTCGTCGAGAACGACCGCAGCCCCTGGCGGATGTCGTGGAGCGGCGCTCCGGCCGCGAACGCCGCGGCGGCGGCGCCGAGGGCGTTCTGGACGTTCATCCGCGCCCGGCCGCCGAAGGTGGCCGGCAGCAGGTGGGTCCAGGCCAGCTGCATCTCGCGGGGGCCGTGCTTGACGACGATCATCTCGCCGCGCTCGGAGGGGTTCAGCACCAGCGCCTTGCCGCCGCGACGGCAGTGGGCGTCGATCATGTCGCGCGTCTCGGTGCCGGGCTCCTCCATCGAGAACCAGACCACCTGGCCCGAGCAGCGTCGGCGCATCTCGCGCACGAGCGGGTCGTCGGCGTTGAGCACGGCGTGGCCGTCGCGGGGGACCGCCTCGACGATGACGGCCTTGACGTCGGCGAGCTGCTCGACGGTGTCGATGCCGCGCAGCCCGAGGTGGTCGGGCTGCACGTTGAGCACGACGGCGACGTCGTTGCGCTCGTAGCCGAGTCCCTCGCGCAGGATGCCGCCGCGGGCGACCTCGAAGACCGCGAAGTCGACGCGGGGGTTCTGCAGCACCATCCGCGCGGAGCGCGGGCCCGAGGAGTCGGCCCGGATCACCAGGCGCTCGTCGATGACGACGCCGTCGGTGGAGGTCATCCCGACCTTGCGGCCCATGCCCTTGAAGATGTGACTGATCATCCGGCTCGTGGTCGTCTTGCCGTTGGTGCCGGTGACGGCCACGATCGGGATCCGCGACTGCGACCCGGGCGGGAACAGCATGTCGACGACCGGCTTGGCGATGAACTGCGGCTCGCCGATCGTCGGGTGGGTGTGCATGCGGAACCCCGGTGCGGCGTTCACCTCGCAGATGGCGCCGCCGGTCTCGCGGACCGGCTCGGTGATGTCGGGGCAGATGAAGTCGATGCCCGCGATGTCGAGGCCGACCATGCGGGCGGCCTCCTCGGCGATCTCGACGTTCTCGGGGTGCGCCTCGAAGGTGCGGTCGATCGAGATGCCACCGGTCGACATGTTGCCGGTGAGAGCGAGCTTGACCATCTGCCCCTCCGGCGGGACGTCGCTCATCTCGTAGCCCTGCTCGCGGGCGAGCCCGACGGCGGCGTCGTCGATCTTGATCCGGGTCAGCACCTTCTCGTGGCCGACGCCGCGCCGCGGGTCGGCGTTGGCGGTGTCGACGAGCTGCTCGAGCGTCGAGATGCCGTCGCCGGTCACCGAGGCGGGCACGCGCTCGGCGATCGCGGCGACCCGGCCGTCGATGATGAGGCAGCGGTAGTCCTTGCCGGTGACGAACGACTCGACGATGACGATGCCGCGCCGCGACTGCTCCTGGGCGACCGGGAACGCCGCCCGCACCTCGTCGGCGTCCTTGAGGTCGAGCATCACGCCGCGGCCGTGGTTGCCGTCGAGCGGCTTGACCACGACGGGGTAGCCGATGCGCGCGGCCACCCGCACCGCCTGGTCCACCGTGCGCACCGACTCCTGCTTGGGCACGGGCAGGCCTGCCGCGCCGAGCAGGGTGGTGGTGAGGTCCTTGTCGGAGGCGATGTCGACCGCGATCGCCGAGGTCGCGCTGGTCATCGTCGCGCGGATGCGCTTGGCGTGGACGCCCTGGCCGAGCTGCACCAGGGAGTACTGGTTGAGCCGGATCCACGGGATGTCGCGGGAGACGGCCTCGTCGAGGATCGCCTGGGTGGACGGGCCGAACGCCGTGCGCTGGGCGCGGCGGATGAACGCCTCGAGCTCGGCGTCCCAGTCGAACTCCGGGTCGGCCTGGACGAGGTGGTTGACGAGGCGTACGGCGAGCCGCCCGGCGGCGAGGCCGACCTGCTCGTCGACGTAGCCGAAGACGACGTTGTAGTGGCCCGGCTCGCCCTTGACGGCGCGCGTCTTGCCGCGGCGCACGTCATGACCGACGACCTGCTGGAGGGCCAGGGCGCTGTGCTCGGCGACGTGACCGAGCCAGGTGCCCTCGTTGAGTCGCTCGACGAACCCGCCCCGCCGACCGCGCGAGCAGGAGTGCTCGCGCAGCCCCGGGAGCATCTCGAGGATGTTGTCGGTGAAGCCCGGGATGGTGTTGGTGGGGAACTTCTCCAGCGAGCCGAGGTCGACCACGAGGTGGATCGCGCGCTCGTAGGACCAGACGTTGGCCCCGCGGTAGACGCGGGTCTCGAGGATCGAGAGGTCGGGCGTGGGGCGTTCGGTCATGCGTGGTCTCCGTCCGTGGTCTCGTCGGCGCCGGCCTTCTTCTTGCGGGTCCGCTTGAGGCGGCGGCGCAGGACGCTCGGCGAGGCGTCGCTGGCGGCGATGTCGCGCGCCATCTGGCGCAGGTCGCGGCCCGCCTCCTCCATCTCGGCGGCCTCGGTGGGGTCCACCTCGACGCCGTAGGGGAGCAGGGTGCGGGTGGCGAGGTCGAAGCGGGCGCCCTCCGGCAGCACGTGCAGCACCACGCCGCTCGCCAGCAGCGGGGCCGAGCGGCGCGCCTCGAAGGCGTTGGTCGTGATGGACGACGGGTCGAGCAGGGTCACCGCGCCGCGTCCGATGACGCTGAGCACGCCGTCCTGCACCAGTGCCGCGGTGTCCTCGTCGACGCCCATCCCGAGCAGCTGGGGGGACTGGGCGACGATCATCAGCAGGCGACCGTAGCGGTTGCGCTGCTCGAAGTGCTGGTCGATCACCGTGCCGGGCACCAGGCCGAGCCCCGCCGCCATCTGGGTCATCCGCTGCTTCGGCGTCGAGCCGCCGACGCCGAAGGCGAGCATGTGGCTCGACTGGATCGAGGCGCCGGCCGACGTACCGCCCACGCACGCGCCGCGCTCGTGCGCGGCCACGATGGCGTCGCCGACCGGGGTGCCGCACACGATGGAGCTGAGCTTGAGCTGGTTGCCGCCGGTCATGAAGACGCCGGTCGCCTTGCCGAGCTGCTCGACGAGCTCCTCGTCGCCGGCCTCCTCGCGGCTCTCCGGACGCACGGTGTGCACCTCGGCCGCTCCCTCGGCCCGGAAGAGGGCGTCGTAGACCTCGACGACCTCGGGACCGAGGCTCGAGGCGGTGGGGATGACCGCGATGCGCGCGTCGGGCCCGCCGCTGAGGGCGACGAACTCCTTGAGGATGCGCCGCCTGCGCAGCTTGTCCTCGGCGCCGCCGATGATCATGAGTGGTCCGCCGGGCATGACCGCCACCCTAGGGTGTCGGTCGCAGCCGCCGTGGCACACTCGCGCCGTGAGTGAGCAGAAGACCCTCGTCGTCGTCCGCCACGCCAAGGCGGAGCAGTCCGCGCCGAGCGACATCGCGCGCCGGCTGACCGACAGCGGGGTCGCGGACGCCGTGGAGGCGGGCGCGTGGCTCGCGGGGCGCGGCGTGCGCCCGGACGCCGCGATCGTGTCGGCGGCGGCGCGCACGGAGCAGACCTGGGACGCGCTCTGCGAGGGTGCCGGCTGGGACCTCGAGGCCACCCTCGAGGAGGCGTTGTACGAGGCGGGCACCGAGTCCGCGCTCGACCTGGTGCGGGCCACCGAGGAGCACGTCGGCACCCTCGTGCTGCTCGGCCACAACCCGACGATGGCCTCGCTCGCGGCGCTGCTGGACGACGGGGAGGGCGACGCCGACGCCGGCAACGACATCAGCCTCGGCTTCCCCACCTGCGCCGTCGCCGTCTTCAGCTACGACGGCGACTGGGACGAGATCGACGAAGCCTCCGCCAGCGCCGTCGCGTTCCACGTCGGGCGCGGCTGAGCCTGCCCCGCTTCGGTGGTTGAGGAAGGACGAAGTCCTGTCTCGAAACCAGTGCCAGGGCAGCGGGGTGGTTTCGAGACGGTCGCCAGCGCGACCTCCTCAACCACCGTTCGACGTCGCGGGTCAGACGGGCGGTGCGGGCGTGACGACGCCGGCCTCGGCGTCGGCGGCCTCGATCTCCTCGCGGGAGATGCCGAGCAGGTAGAGGATCGTGTCGAGGTAGGGCACGTTGACCGAGGTGTCGGCGGCGTCGCGCACCGCGGGCTTGGCGTTGAACGCGACCCCGAGCCCGGCGGCGTTGAGCATGTCGAGGTCGTTGGCGCCGTCGCCGATGGCGATCGTCGCCGCCTCGGTCAGGCCGAGCTCGGCCGCGAACTCCCGCAGCGCCCGCGCCTTGCCCGGCCGGTCCACGACCTCGCCGAGCACCTCGCCGGTCAGTCGGCCGTCGACGACCTCGAGCAGGTTGGCGCGTGAGAAGTGGATGCCGAGGTCGGCCGCGAGCCGGTCGGTGATCTGGCTGAAACCGCCCGAGACGAGCGCGAAGCGGTAGCCGAGGCGGCGCAGGATGCGCACCATGGTGCGGGCACCCGGAGCGAGCTCGATGCCGGCGTACACCTCGTCGAACGCCGACTCCGGCACGCCCTCGAGCAGCCGCACCCGGGCGCGCAGCGACTCCTCGAAGTCGAGCTCGCCGCGCATGGCGGCCTCGGTCACCTCCGCGACCTCGCGCTCGTAGCCGGCGTGCGCGGCGAGCATCTCGATGACCTCGCCCTGGATCAGCGTCGAGTCGACGTCCATGACGATCAGGCGCATGCCGTGGCGCAGCAGGTTGGCCGGCTGCACGGCGACGTCGATGCCCTGCGCCGCGGCCTCCGGGGCGAGGAGGGCGCGCAGCCGCTCGGTCTCGACCCCGGAGACGTGCAGGTCGATGGCGGTGACGGGGTAGCGCGCCATCCGCTCGATGCGGTCGATGTTGGCGCCGCAGTCGGCGATGCGGCCCGTGACCGCGGCCATCGCCGGGGCGCGCAGCGGTGTGCCGAGGACGGTGACGTGCGAGCGACCACCGCGGCGCGAGGTGTTGTCGCCGGAGCCGCGCTCGATCTCCACGCTCATGCCCAGCTCGGCGGCGGTGTCGCGCACGGCGTCGCCGAGGCGCTGCCAGTCGCGCGGCACGGTCACCAGCACGCCGAGGATCAGCCGGCGCCTCAGGACGATCTGCTCGACGTCGACCACCTCGACCCCGGAGCGCGACAACGTCGCGAAGACCCGCGAGGTCACGCCCGGCCGGTCGTGGCCGGTGAGGGTGATGAGCAGCGTCTCGGGACGGGGACCCTCGTGCTCGTTCATCGGGCCCTGAGGCTAGGCCATCGTGGGGTCCTGTCGGTGCCGGGGTGCAGAGTCCGGGCATGGCCGAGACCGTGCAGCTCCTGACGACGTACGCCGAGTCGATCGCCACCCGCGACTGGACCCGGCTCCGGGCAGTTCTCGCAGACACCACGGTCGTGACGCTGCTGCACACCGGCGAGCAGTACGACGCCGACGGGTTCGTGGCGTTCAACCGTGACTACGACGGCGGCTGGGTCTTCACCGCGGACGAGGTCGTCGACGGCGGCGAGCGCGGGGTGCTGCGGGCGCACGTCGAGCTCGAGGGTGAGACGTTCCACGTGGCGACGTTCGCCTCGCTCGATGCCACCTCGGATCGGCTGACCGACCTGGTCGAGGTCTGGACCGAGGCGGTGTCGCCCCACCCCGCGCGCGGCTGACATGCCTCTCAGGCGGGGGGCCAGACCTCCGGGGAGCCGGCCGCGACCAGGGCTCGGCGCCCCGCCCGGCCGAGCGGCACCAGCGCCTCGCGGCGGCTGGACGCCTCGAGCGCGGTGATCGCACCGCCGTCGTCCTCGAGCGCGAGGTCGACGATCTCGAGGGCCTGCAGTCCGCGGGCGGCCAGCTCCACGCACCGGGCCGGTACGCCGGCCGGCGCCTCAGGGGCGGGCCGGTGCCGCAGGTTCATCAGCGTGTCGGCGACCTCGGGGCGCCAGCGGGCCACTTCCAGGCGCGCGAGGGTCTCGGCGGCCTCGAGCAGTGCGGTGCGCAGGCCGCGGTCGGCCTCGCCGACGTCGGGGAGCTGGCGGCGCTCGGCCGGCTCGGCACGCCAGGTCACGGCGGCGCCCACCCGCTCGGGCACCAGCCCGCACACCGGGAAGCCGGCCGCGTCGACGACGACGACGGCCTGACCGACCTCGAGGGCCGCGTCGTTGAACGCCCGCGGGCCGCCCAGCCCGACGGGGTCGCCCTCGGCGGGCACCGCCGCACCGACCGCGTCGGCGCCCCGCGAGCGCAGCGCGCCGAGACCGACGGCCAGCGGCGAGACCTCGTCGCCGACGGCGAGCAGGTGGGTGGCGTCGTGGTCGACGACGGCGTCGATCAGCTCGTCGGCGACGACGTGCCCGCGCAGCCACGCGGTGCCCCACCACGCGAGCCGCAGGGCCTCGGGGAGGGGGGAGGGTGCGTCGTCCACGCCGGGCGAGGCTACGCGCCGTCGCGAGGTGGGGTGTCTATAGGGTTGCCGCCATGGTCGCCGTCCTCGAGTTCGCCGGCGTCACCGTCCGCCGTGGCCAGGCCACCCTGCTCGACGGCGTCGACTGGACCGTCGAGGACGACGAGCGCTGGGTCGTCCTCGGGCCCAACGGCGCCGGCAAGACCACGCTCATCCAGGTCGCCTCCGCGCAGCTGCACCCGACCGAGGGCGTCGCGGGCATCCTCGAGGAGGTCCTCGGCACCGTCGACGTCTTCGAGCTGCGCCCGCGCATCGGTCTGACCAGCGCGGCGCTGGCCGAGCGGATCCCGCGCGCCGAGGCGGTGCGCGACGTCGTCGTCTCCGCGTCGTACGGCGTAGTGGGCCGCTGGCGCGAGGAGTACGACGCCCTCGACCACGACCGCGCGGTCGAGCTGCTCACCGAGCTCGGGGTCCGTCACCTCGCCGACCGCACGTTCGGCACCCTCAGCGAGGGCGAGCGCAAGCGGGTGCAGATCGCCCGCGCCCTGATGGCCGACCCCGAGCTGCTCCTGCTCGACGAGCCCGCCGCGGGCCTCGACCTCGGTGGACGCGAGGACCTCGTCTCCACCCTCAGCGTCCTCGCCGCCGACACCGCCTCGCCCGCCACCGTGCTGGTCTCCCACCACGTCGAGGAGATCCCGCCGGGGTTCACGCACGCGCTGCTGCTCCAGAAGGGCGCCGTCGTCGCGGCCGGGCCGGTCGAGGAGGTCCTCACCGAGGAGCACCTGTCCGCGACCTTCGGCATGCCGCTGGTGCTGCAGCACCAGGACGGTCGCTGGTCGGCCCGCCGCCGCGTGCGCTGACGGGGCGTGGCGTAGGTTCGACGTCATGGACTGGCTGTCGGACCACCTCGCGGCGGTCTGGCTCGGCCTCGCCGTGGCCTTCGGCATCGCGGAGATGTTCAGCCTCGACCTCGTCATGGGCATGCTCGCGCTGGGCGCCCTCGTCGGCCTGGTCTCGGCGCTGCTCGGTGCCGGGTTCGCCGTCTCCGCGATCCTCGCCGCCGTCGCCTCGGTCGCCTGCATCGCCGTGATCCGCCCGCCGCTGGTCAAGCGGCTGCACGGCGGGCCCGAGCTGTCGCTCGGCCACGGCAAGCTGGTCGGCCAGCAGGGTCGCGTCACCGAGCGCGTCACCGCGATCGAGTCCGGCCGGGTCAAGCTCGCCGGCGAGATCTGGTCGGCCAAGCCGTACGACGAGACGCTGGTGATCGAGCCCGGCGAGACCGTCGAGGTGCTCGAGATCCGCGGCGCGACGGCGTACGTCCACCCGGTGCCGTCGCTCGAGCCCTAGACCTGTTCCACACCGCCCCACCAGGAAGGACACCACCGTGACCGCACTCGTCGTGCTGATCATCGTCGTCCTGCTGTTCCTGTTCCTCGTGACCCTCCTGGCCAAGACGGTGCGCATCGTGCCGCAGGCCCGGGCGGGGATCGTCGAGCGGTTCGGCAAGTACAAGCAGACCCTCCCGGCCGGCCTCAACATCGTCGTGCCGTTCATCGACAAGGTGCGCTACCTCATCGACCTGCGCGAGCAGGTCGTGAGCTTCCCGCCGCAGCCGGTGATCACCGAGGACAACCTCGTGGTCTCGATCGACACGGTCATCTACTTCCAGGTCACCGACCCGATCGCGGCGACCTACGAGATCGCCAACTACATCCAGGCCGTCGAGCAGCTCACGATGACCACGCTGCGCAACATCGTCGGTGGCATGGACCTCGAGCAGACGCTCACCAGCCGTGAGGAGATCAACCACGGTCTGCGCGGCGTGCTCGACGAGGCGACCGGCAAGTGGGGCATCCGCGTCAACCGCGTCGAGATCAAGGGCATCGACCCGCCGCCCTCCATCAAGGACGCGATGGAGAAGCAGATGCGCGCCGACCGCGACAAGCGTGCGCTCATCCTCTCCGCCGAGGGCCAGCGCCAGTCGGCGATCCTCACCGCGGAGGGCAACAAGCAGTCCGCGATCCTCAACGCCGAGGGTGACCGCGAGTCGCAGATCCTGCGGGCCCAGGCCGACCGGGAGTCGCAGATCCTCCGGGCCCAGGGTGAGGGGCAGGCCATCCAGACGGTCTTCCAGGCGATCCACGACGGTCAGCCCGACCAGTCGCTGCTCGCCTACCAGTACCTCCAGATGATGCCGAAGATCGCCGAGGGCGACGCCAACAAGGTCTGGATCGTGCCCAGCGAGATCACCAAGGCCCTCGAGGGGCTCGGCTCGACGGTGACCGAGCTCGCGGGCATCCCCAAGGACCTGCCCGGCCCGAAGCGTCGGGTCGACATGGGCCCGTCCGAGCCGGTGGTGCCCCGCACCGGAGGTGACGGGGCCGTCGACAGGGACGTCGACACCGAGGTGAGCAAGGCCAACGAGGCCGTCCAGGCCGCGATCCGTGAGGCCGAGAGCGCCGCCCGCCCGGGCGCGTCGACGCCGGCCGCTCCCGCCCCCGCCGCTGACGTCCCACCGCCGCCGAGCGGCGACCCGTCGCCGGGGGAGCCGCCCGCCGGTGGCTGACCCTCGTCACCGGTGAGCCCGCTCGAGGCGGTCCTCGTCGGACTCGCCGGGCTCGGAGCCGGCACGATCAACACGCTGGTGGGGTCGGGGACGCTGATCACGTTCCCGACCCTGCTGGCGTTCGGCGTCCCCCCGGTGACGGCCAACGTCTCCAACACCATCGGCCTGGTCCCGGGCTCCCTCTCGGGTGCCTGGGGCTACCGCCGCGAGCTCGCCGGCCAGCGCACTCGGCTCCTGCGCCTCGGCTCGGCCTCGCTCATCGGCGGCGTGGTCGGCGGGGTGCTGCTCCTCGTGCTGCCCGACGACGCGTTCGGTGCGGTGGTGCCGGCGCTGATCGTCTTCGGACTGCTCATGGTCGTGCTGCAGCCGCGCATCTCACGGGCCGTCGCGGCTCGCAACGCCCGCACCGGACGGGTCGTCGACGCGGTCGGCGGGGCGGTGTGGGTGTGGCCCGCCGTGCTGCTGACCGGCGTCTACGGCGGCTACTTCGGGGCCGCCCAGGGCGTGCTGCTGATGGCCGTCATGGGCATCGGCATCCAGGAGAGCCTGCAGCGGCTCAACGCCGTGAAGAACGTCCTCGCCGCGATCGTCAACCTCGTCGCCGGCATCCTGTTCGCCTTCGTCGCCGACGTCGACTGGCTGGTGGTGCTGCTCATCGGCGTCGGATCGACGTTGGGCGGTCAGATCGGCGCGAGCGTCGGACGGCGGCTGCCCGCGGTGGCGCTGCGCGTCGTCATCGTGGTCGTCGGCACCGCGGCGCTCATAGCGTTCCTGATCAGCTCCTAGGAGCGGCCGGAACGCAGCCAGCCGACGCCCACGACGACCGCCCCGACGGCCGGGGCCACGAGCGCGGCGGCCGAGCGCGTCGACACGGCCGCCTGGCGGGCGCCCGCGACGCCCGTCGCCGCGTCGGCCAGGTCGACCGCCACGCCGGCCAGCACCAGGGCGCGCAGGGCGGGCCCCCGCGCGGCGACCGTGAGCGCACCCAGCGCGATCTCGCGCGCGCCGAACAGCCGGGCGACGTACGCCGTCTGCGTGCGCGCGGCGGGGTCGAGGCCCAGCACGCGGGCGGTGAGGTCGGGCGCGGCGAGCGAGGTGACGCCGACGGCGATGCGGCCCAGGGCGAGTCCGGTGACGGGTTCCATGCTGGTGACACTAGTGGGGCCAGACTGGGGTCATGGAGCTCTACGACGTCATGCGCACGACCGCCGCGGTCCGTGAGTTCACCGGCGACCCGCTGCCCGACGAGGTGCTGCACCGCATCCTCGACCACGCGCGGTTCGCCCCCAGCGGCGGCAACCGGCAGGGCGCGCACCTCGTGCTGGTCACCGACCAGGAGGCCCGGGAGCGGCTCGCCGAGCTCAACGAGCTCGCCGTGCGGCGCTACATGGCGCAGCGCAACGCGGGGGAGTCGCCGTGGAACCCGCTCCACGCCCCCGGCCCGAGCGCCGAGGAGATCGCAGCGACGCCGGTGCCGCCGTCGTTCACCGAGCCGGTCCTGACGGCCGCCGTCGTCGTGGTCGTCTGCGTCGACCTCGGGCGGGTCGCGGCGATGGACCAGGACCTCGACCGGATCGGCGTCGTCTCCGGCGCCTCGGTCTACCCCCTGGTCTGGAACCTCCTGCTCGCCGCCCGCGCCGAGGGCTTCGGCGGCACCATCACCACGATGGCGGTCGCCCGCGAGCCCGACGTGCGCGCGCTCCTCGGCATCCCGGAGGAGTACGCCGTCGCGGCGGTCGTCCCTCTCGGCAAGCCGGTCAAGCAGCTCACCCGCCTGAAGCGTCAGGCCGTCGAGGAGTTCGTGACGCGCGAGCGCTTCGACGGCGAGCCGTTCGAGCCGACCGCTGGTTGAGGCGGGCGGTCAGAGCCAGGCCGCCCGCCAGGTGTCGACGGTGCTGTAGGCGCGCTCGCGCGCCTCGAGCCGCGAGAGGAACACGTCGTGGCGGGCACCGGGCACGGCGACGCAGGTGACGTGGCGGCCGTACGCCGTGGACCAGCGCCGGATCTGGTCGACGTCGAGCACGATGTCGCTGGTGTCGACGTCCTCGCCGGGCTCGGTCGGCAGCGTCGAGCGGTCGGAGCAGAGGACGAGCACCGGGCACGCGAGCGTCAGGCCGCGGTGCAGCGTCGCGTGCCCGCGGCGCACCGCGCGCAGCCAGCCGGCGTAGACCGGGAACGACTCGATCGGCTTCCAGGTCAGGTCGAAGTCCCACTCGCCGTCGTGCTCGCGGTGCAGCGACCGGGTGTAGAAACCGGTCACCTGACGCTTGATCTCGCGGCGTGGCTGCCGGCGGCCGACCTGCTCGATGACCGGGGTGCCGACCACCCGCAGCAGGGCACTGCCCTGCAGGTCGAGCCACGGCGAGTTCATCACCGCGCCCGCGAGGGCCTCGGGCTGGCGGCGGTCCGCCCACAGCCCCACGACGAGCCCGCCCGTCGAGTGCGCGGACAGCACGACCTCGTCGTGGCCGTCGCGCTCGACGATGCGGCTCCAGGCCTCGTCGAGGTCGGCGTCGTACTCGCCCAGGTCGTCGACGTACGTCGGCGTCTGCCACGGTCGGGTCGAACGGCCGTACTTGCGCAGGTCGATCGCGTAGAAGTCGTAGCCGCGCTCGGTCCACCACGCGGCCATCTCGGCCTGGAAGAAGTAGTCGGCGAAGCCGTGCACGTGGAGCACCGCGCGTCGGGTAGGGGCGTCGGCGGGTCGGTGCACCAGCGTGGCGACGACCTCGCCCTCGGCGTCGGGCGGCAGGTCGATGGTCTCGGCGGTGAACGGCTCCCCGAGCACGTCCGTGCGGTGGTTCGGCACGTGTCTCAGTCTGGCAGCCCCCGGCCCTGGCTACGCTCGGGGCATGGAGTCCGGCGCCGAGAACGTCGTCCCGCTGCGCCGCACGGCGCCCGAGCCCCTGTGGCGCGAGGCCGTCGGTGCCCAGCTGCGCGAGGAGCGGAGCCGGCGCGGGGAGCGCATCGCCGACGTGGCCGGGCGGGCCGGCGTGGCGCCGCAGTACCTCTCCGAGCTCGAGCGCGGCCGCAAGGACGCGTCGTCCGAGGTGCTGTCGGCGGTGGCCGGGGCCCTCGACCTGACGGTCCTCGATCTCACGCGCCGCGCCTCGCGGCACCTGGTGCCCGCACCGACGTGCCCCTCCGGCCCGCTCTGCCTCGCCGCCTGAGCCCGTCCGGTCAGCGTTCGCGCAGCACCGCGTCGACGACGCCGTACTCCACCGCGGCGGCCGGGGTGAGCACCAGCTCGCGGGCGGTGTCGTCGCGCACCTGCGACGCGGTGCGGCCGCTGTGCGCAGCGAGGATCTCCTCCTGCAGGGTGCGGACGCGCTCGACCTCCTCCGCCTCCAGGATCAGGTCGGGGATGGCGCCGCGCCCCTCGGCGGCCGGTGCGTGGAGGACGACCCGGCCGTGCGCCAGGATGCTCCGGCTCCCGGGTGCGCCACCGGCCAGCAGCAGGGCCGCGGTGGCAGCGGCCTGTCCGACGCAGGTCGTCTCGACCCGCGGGCGGATGAACTGCATCGCGTCGTAGATCGCGAGGGTCGCCGGGATCGAGCCGCCGGGGGAGTTGACGTAGAGCGACACGGGGGCGTCGGGGCTCTCGTTCTCGAGGTGCAGGAGCTGTGCGATCACCGCGTTGGCGACCCCGTCGTCGATGCCGGTGCCGAGGTAGACGATGCGGTCGGCCAGCAGCCGGCTGTAGATGTCGACCGTCCGCTCACCGCGCGGGGTCTGGGTGGTGACGTAGGGGATCGCGTAGGAGCTCATCGGGCGACCTCGCGCTGCGCGGTCAGACCGATCGACGGGCGCCGCGACGGCAGGAGCTCGTCGAGCGAGCCCACCACGGCGTCGACGAAGCCGTAGGCGAGCGCCTCCTCGGCGGTGTACCAGCGGTCGCGCTGCGAGTCGCGCTCCACCTGCTCGACGGGCTGGCCCGTGTCCTCGGCGATGAGGGCCAGCACCGTGTCGCGGGTGTGGCGCAGGTCGTCGGCCTGGATGGCGATGTCCATGGCCGAGCCGGCGATGCCCGCGGACCCCTGGTGGAGCAGGACCTTGGCGTGCGGCAGGGAGTACCGCTTGCCCGGGGTGCCCGACGACAGCAGGAACTGCCCGGCGCTGTAGGCCATCCCCAGGTTCACCGTCGTCACGTCGTTGGGGACGGCGCGCATGCAGTCCCGGATGGCCAGCATCCCGGGCACGGAGCCGCCGGGGGAGTTGATCAGCAGGCGGATGTCGCGCTCGGGGTCCGCGGCGGCGAGCAGGAGCAGCCCCTGGCAGAGCCGGTTGGCGTGGTGCTGCTCGAGTGCCTCGCCGAGCACGAGGGTGCGCTGGTCGAAGAGGGCCTCGTGGAAGGCCCGGTCGAGGACCGAGGCCGGATCGGTGTGTTCGCTCATGGGCCGAGCCTCGTCGCGCCCGGGCCGGTGCCGAAGAGCACGCTGCCACCGGCAGCGCTGCTGTGCGCAGCGCCGCCGGTCCAGACCGGGCCTTCGTGCGCGGCTCCGAGTGTCCGCCGCCGGGCTGAGGAGGGGGTACCAGTAGCGTCGTCGCGCACGGAAGGTCGTGCATGACACGTCGGGCGGACGGGCCCGACGCCACCTCCCCTCGGAAGCGAGCCATCGTGAAGAAGCTGATCCCCGCCGTGACCCTGTTCGTCGCCCTCGCCGCCTGCGGTGGCGGCGGTGGTGGTCGTCCCTCGACCAGCGAGATCGCCGACACCCTGAAGGGCAGCGACAGCCCCCTCGGCGCGGTCACCGACAGCGCCTCGGACGACGTCATCGACTGCATCGCCAAGACGCTGCACGACTCCGACGTCTCCGACAAGGCGCTGCAGGCCCTCGTCGACGGGGACGACGACTACGACGGCAGCGACAGTGACAAGAAGGCGGTCGAGGCGGCGAGCGACGACCTCGCGAAGTGCGCGACCGCCAGCTGACCCTCAGCCCGGTGTGATCCCGGGTGCGCGACGGGTCACCACTCGTCGCGCACCCGCACGGCCAGCGCCGGCTCGTTGGTGGTGACCAGGAAGGCCCGGCCCGGTCGCAGCCAGTGGTGCAGCGACTCTTCGGTGTCGACCGTCCACACCAGCAGCGGTCGGCGCGTACGCCGCGCGAAGGCGGCGACGCCGAACCGCGCCAGCCAGTGGTTGGCGACCACCAGGTTGGCCCCGGCCACCCGGTAGCGCAGCCCGGGCAGCAGCTCGAAGGTGCGCACCCAGATCCGTCGGGCCAGCGACATCCCGCGCACGGACCGGCCGAGCGACAACCCGACCAGCAGGCCCAGGCCCTCGGCGTCCGACCAGTCCCGCACGGCCCGGACGTGGTCGTCCTCGAGCGTGGTCACGAGCACCGCCTCGGGCCCCAGCGCCTCCACCGCGCGCCGCGACGCCTCGACGGCGGCGTCCGCCTCGGTGACCTTGAGGTCGAGGTGCAGGCGGGCGCGGCCGTTGATCGCGGCGAGCGCGTCCTCGTAGGTGGTCGGCGAGGGCAGGGTGCCGTCGTGGTCGACCACGAACGAGCCGTCGGCGCGCCGGTGGACGTCGATCTCGACGTGGTCGACCCCGAGCGCCACCGCGGCCTCGATGTCGGCGAGGGTCTCGCAGCGGTGCGCGCTGATCAGGACCCGCTCGCGCCTCACTCCGGGGAGCCGGGCGCCGCAGCCGCGACCAGGCCGGCGAGGAGCCCGACGTCGGCGGCGGTCTCCGGGTGCCACTGCACCGCGACGCAGAACCGGTCGCCCTCGGCCTCCATCGCCTCGAGCGTGCCGTCCGCGGCCCGCGCGACCGCCCGGAACCCCGGATGGGTGGCGACCGACTGGTGGTGGTGGCAGTTCACCGTCACAGCCTCCCCGACGAGCCCGGCCAGACGGCTGCCGGGCTCGGTCCGCACCGCGACGGTGCCGAAGGCATCGCCCCCGGGGCTGTGGTCGTCGTGACCCACCAGGTCCGGGGTGTGCTGGTCGAGCGTGCCGCCCGAGCGCACCGCCATCAGCTGCATGCCGCGGCAGACCCCGAGCACCGGCAGTCCGGCCGCCTCGGCGGCGTCGAGCAGGGCGGTCTCCCACGCGTCGCGGTCGGCGCGCCAGCCCGCGGTGCGCGGGTGCGGCGTCGCGCCGTAGCGACCCGGGTCGACGTCGGCGCCGCCGGAGACGACGAGCCCGTCGAGCCGGGCCACCACCGCAGCCGCCCCCTCGGCCGGCTGCGGCGGCAGCAGCACCGGCACGCCGCCGCACGCGACCACGGCCTCGGCGTACTGCGCAGGAAGGAGGTCGGCGCGCTGGTCCCACACCCCCCACGCCGCCTGCTCGCGGTAGGTCGTGAGACCGATCAACGGGCTCACAGGGGCGTGACGTAGGCCCCGCTGATGCCGCCGTCGACCAGGAAGGTGTTGGCGGTCATGAACGAGGAGTCGTCGGAGGCCAGGAACAGCACCGCGCTGGCCATCTCCGACGGCTCGCCGAAGCGCCCCATCGGCACGTGCACGAGGCGTCGCGCCGCGCGCTCGGGGTCGGAGGCGAACAGCTCCTGCAGCAGCGGGGTGTTGACCGGTCCCGGGCAGAGCGCGTTGACGCGCACGCCCTGGCGGGCGAACTGGACGCCGAGCTCGCGGGTCATCGACAGCACGCCGCCCTTCGAGGCGGAGTAGCTGATCTGCGAGGTCGCCGCGCCCATGACCGCGACGAAGGACGCGGTGTTGATGATCGAGCCGCGGCCCTGCTCGAGCATGTGCGGCAGCGCCGCCTTGCAGCACAGGTAGACCGAGGTCAGGTTGACCTCCTGCACCTTGCGCCACGCGTCGAGGTCGGTGTCGAGGATCGAGTCGTCCTCCGGCGGGCTGATGCCGGCGTTGTTGAACGCGATGTCGACCGAGCCGTAGGTGTCCTTGGCGGTCTGGAACAGAGCGTCGACCTGCTCCTTGTCGGTCACGTCGACGTGGACGTACGTCGCCACGCTCTCGCCGCCGAGCTGGCCGACCAGCTGGTGGCCACGCTCGTCGTTGAGGTCGCCGATGACGACCTTCGCGCCCTCCTCGACGAAGCGCTCGACGGTCGCGAGACCGATGCCCGAGCAACCGCCGGTGATGACCGCGACCCGGTCCTGGATGCGTCCTGCCACGTGCTGTGTCCTGTTCTCTCTGCTGGATCTGGGGTCTGGGCGTCCTCAGTGGGCGATGAAGACGTTCTTCTCCTCGGTGAACGCCATCGGGGCGTCCGGGCCGAGCTCGCGGCCGAGGCCGGACTGCTTGTAGCCGCCGAACGGCGTCCAGTAGCGGACCGAGGAGTGGCTGTTGACCGAGAGGTTGCCGGCCTCGACGGCCCGGGCGACCCGCAGCCCGCGGCCGAGGTCGGCGGTGAAGATCGAGCCGGACAGGCCGTACTCGGTGTCGTTGGCCTTGGCGACGGCGTCGGCCTCGTCGTCGAACGGCATCACGGCGACGACGGGCCCGAAGACCTCCTCGCGCCAGATCCGGGTGGCGGGGTCCTCGACCGCCACGACCGAGGGGGCGACCCACCAGCCGGGGCCGTCGGGACGCGAGCCCTCGATGGTCACGTCGACCTCGTCGAGGTAGGAGACGACCCGGTCGCGCTGACCGGACGAGACCAGCGGGCCCATGTCGGCGGACTCGTCCTGCGGGTCGAGCACCCGGACCGCCTGCACGGCGGGCTCGAGGTGGGTCATGAACTCGTCGTAGACCGAGCGCTCGACCAGGATCCGCGAGCGGGCGCAGCAGTCCTGGCCGGCGTTGTCGAAGACGGCGCCCGGCGCGGCCGCCGCCGCCGCGGCGACGTCGGCATCGGCGAAGACGATGTTGGAGCTCTTGCCGCCGAGCTCGAGGGTCACCCGCTTCACCTGCTCGGCGCAGCCGGCCATGATCTGCTTGCCGACGCGGGTCGAGCCGGTGAAGCAGACCTTGCGCACCAGGTCGTGGGTGACGAAGCGCTGGCCGACCACGTCACCGCGGCCCGGCAGGATCGTGAGCACGTGCTCGGGCAGGCCCGCCTCCAGGGCGAGCTCGCCCAGGCGCACCGCCGTCATGGGGGTCAGCTCGGCAGGCTTGAGGACCACCGTGTTGCCCGCGGCCAGCGCCGGCGCGAAGCCCCAGCCGGCGATCGGCATCGGGAAGTTCCACGGCACGATGACCCCCACGACGCCCAGCGGCTCGTGGAAGGTCACGTCGGTGCCGCCGGCGACCGGGATCTGACGGCCGAACATCCGCTCGGGCGCCCCGGCGTAGTAGTTGAGGCAGTCGCGGACGTTGCCGGCCTCCCAGCGCGCGTTGCCCCAGGTGTGGCCGGCGTTGCGCACCTCGAGCTCGGCGAGCTCCTCGACGTGGGCGTCGACGACCGAGGCGAAGCGGCGCAGCATCGCCGCCCGCTCACCCGGCGCGACGGCGCGCCAGTGCTGGAACGCCTCGTGCGAGGCCGCGATGGCGGCGTCGGCGCCCGCCAGGTCGACCAGGGGTACGTCGGCCAGCGGCTTCTCGGTGGCCGGGTCGACGACGGTGAAGACGTCCGGACGGTCCGCAGAGGTGGTGCTCACAGTCGTTCGAAGCCTCTCTTCAGCTCCCAGTCGGTCACGGCGGCGTCGTAGGTGCGCAGCTCGACGTCGGCCATGTTGGTGTAGTGGTCGACCACCTCGTC
Organism: Nocardioides flavescens; assembly: GCF_009823805.1. Lineage (GTDB taxonomy): Bacteria > Actinomycetota > Actinomycetes > Propionibacteriales > Nocardioidaceae > Nocardioides > Nocardioides flavescens. The sequence continues at coordinate 336,670 of NZ_WUEK01000002.1, forward strand.
GCCGAAGGCGGCGCGGGCGACCTCGGAGGAGGCGAAGAGCGTGCGCGCCTCCCACATCGTGTGCGGCACCTGCGGCTTGTCGGCGTCGTAGGCGTTGCCGACGAGCTCGGGCTCGAGGGGCAGCTCGTGCTCGATGCCGTGCAGGCCGCCGGCGAGCATTGCCGCGACCGCGAGGTAGGGGTTGACGTCGGCGCCGGGCAGCCGGTTCTCCAGCCGCGCCGCGGGGCCCTTGCCCACGAGGCGGACGGCGCAGGTGCGGTTGTCGTGGCCCCAGGCGACGGCGGTCGGCGCGAAGGAGCCGTGGGCGAAGCGCTTGTAGGAGTTGATGTTGGGTGCGTACAGCAGCGTCAGCTCGGCCGCGGTCGCGAGGATGCCGGCGACGAAGTGGTCGTAGAGCGCGGAGCGCTCACCCCGCTCGGCGTCCCAGAACACCAGCGAGTCGTCCTGGCCGCGCAGCGAGAGGTGCACGTGGCACGAGCTGCCCTCGCGCTCGTTGTACTTCGCCATGAAGGTCAGCGCCTTGCCCTGCTGGGCGGCGATCTCCTTGGCGACGGTCTTGTAGACCGCGTGGTTGTCGCAGGTCGTCAGGGCGTCGGCGTAGAGGAACCCGATCTCGTGCTGGCCGAAGTTGCACTCGCCCTTGGCGCCCTCGACGTCGAGCCCCGCGGCGTACATCGTGTTGCGGATCGCCCGCAGCAGCGGCTCGACGCGCGTGGTGCCGAGGATGGAGTAGTCGACGTTGTACTGGTTGACCGGGCGCAGGTCGCGGTACGCCGCATCGGCGGCGGCCTCGTAGGTCGTGTCGAAGGCGATGAACTCCAGCTCGGTGCCGGCCAGCGCCGTCCAGCCGCGCTCGGCGCAGCGGTCCAGCTGGGCCTGCAGGATCGTGCGCGGCGACTGCACGACCGGGGAGTGGTCCAACCAGACCAGGTCGCACTGCACCATCGCGGTGGCGGGCAGGTGGTCGAGCACGCGGATGGTGCGCTCGTCGAGCGCGAACTCCATGTCGCCGTACCCCCGCTCCCACGAGCTCATGGCGTACCCGCCGACGGTGTTCATGTCCACGTCGACGGCGAGGAGGTAGTTGCAGCCCTCCGTGCCGTGGTCGACCACGATGTCGGCGAAGTAGCGACCGTGCAGCCGCTTGCCCTGCAGCCGGCCCTGCATGTCGGTGAACGCGACGACGACCGTGTCGATGCTGCCGTCGTCGATGCGGGCGACCAGCTCGGCCATCGTCAGGTGCCGGTCGTTGCGCTTGGTGCTCATGGCGCGCTCCTCTATCCCACCAGGCCGCGCAGGAGGGCGGCCGTGTCGTCGCAGTGTTCCTCCATGACCTTGCGCGCCTGGGTCGCGCGACCCGCGAGGACCGCGGTGACCAGGCGGTCGTGCTGGGCGTCGGAGTGCCCGATGTTGGCCTCGAGGACCGGGATCGCGAGCAGCATCTCGTGGAGCACCGCCTGCACGGAGGTGACGGCCTCGACGGTGCGCGGCGAACCGGTGAGCGAGGCGAGCGTGAGGTGGAAGCGCGAGTCGGCCTGGCGGTGCTCGGCCGGCCGACGGGCCGCGGTGACCTCCTGGTGGGCCTGCACGAGCTGGTCGCGCTGCTCCTCGGTGAGCGGGCGGTCGGCGGCCAGGGCGGCCGCGCCCGGCTCGACGATGCGCCGGAAGTCGAGGGTGTCGAGCCACTCGTCGCGCTTGGCGGCCTTGATCCGCGCGGCCGCGCGGGCCGAGGGGGTGCGCGGGCGCTGGGTGACGACGGTGCCGCCGCCGCGACCGCGCGTCGTCTCGACCAGCCCGGCCTGGCGCAGCGCGACCATCGCCTCGCGCAGCGTGGCGCGCGAGACCTGGAGCCGCTCGGCGAGGTCGCGCTCGGCCGGCAGGGTGGTGCCGCGCGGGTAGACGCCGAGGCGGATCGCGGTCGCGAGCTGCTCGACGCACGACTCGAAGGCGTGGTGGGCGCGCACCGGACGCAGCACCGCCTCGGGCAGCGAGTGCGGGGTGGCGGTCACGGGGAGCATCCTGCGAGGCCCGGCCGGTGCTGTCAATCAAAGGTCTGGACTCAGACCTTTAACACAGGAACTGTTTACACGTGCTCGGCGGCGGGTCTAGTTTCTGGCCAACTCGCGACGACGGACGCGACCTGTGGGAGGGGAACCCGGCATGACCATGGACGAGCGACACGTGGACGACGACGAGGCGCTCCTCGCGAGACTGGGCTACAAGCAGGAGCTGGCCCGCAGCTGGTCGGGCTTCTCCAACTTCGCGATCTCGTTCTCGATCATCTCGATCCTCGCCGGCTGCCTGACGACGTACGGCGCGGGCATCGCCAACGGCGGGCCGGTCTCGATCTCGTGGTCCTGGCCGATCATCTCGCTGCTGATCCTCGTCATCGGCTTCACGATGGCCGAGCTGGTCTCGGCGATGCCGACCTCGGGCGGCATCTACTACTGGGCTTCCAAGCTCGGTGGGCCCGCGGCCGGGTTCTTCACGGGCTGGCTCAACCTCATCGGCCTCTTCGCGGTGACCGCGTCGGTCGCCTACGGCTGCGCGACGTTCTTCGAGCTGACCTTCGACGCCTGGGGCTGGTTCGACGGCTTCTCGCTCAACCGCGTCTTCGTCCTGTTCCTGGTGATCCTGGCGCTGATCTCGCTGGTCAACATCTTCTCCAGCCACCTGCTCGCGATCATCAACAACGTCTCGGTGTGGTGGCACGTCGTCGGCGCGGCGTTCCTCGTGCTGGTGCTCGTGCTCGTGCCCGACAGCCACCTGAGCCTGTCGCAGGTGTTCACCGACCGCTTCAACGGCTCCGGGTGGGACGGCGGCTCGACCGGCAGCCTGACCTACTTCTTCGTCATCATCCCGTTCGGCTTCATCCTCACGCAGTACACGATCACCGGCTACGACGCCTCGGTGCACCTCTCGGAGGAGACCCAGGGCGCGGCCAAGACGGCGGCCCGCGCGATCTGGCAGTCGATCCTCTACTCCGCGATCGGCGGCTACGTCCTGCTCCTCGCCATCACCTTCGCGATCCCGCAGGTCGACGGCGTGCCGGCGTACGCCGACATCCCGGCGGGCGGCGTCGCCTACGTCTTCGACGCCGCACTGGGCTCGAAGTGGGCCGGGCTGCTGCTCCTGGTCTCGGCCTGCGCGCAGCTCTTCTGCGCCACCGCCTGCCTCACCTCGACCTCGCGGATGATGTTCGCCTTCAGCCGCGACCGCGCGGTGCCGGGCTCGAAGCTGTGGTCGAAGGTCAACGCCCAGAAGACGCCCGCCAACGCCGTCATCTGCGCCGCGCTCGTCGCCGTCGTCATCACGCTCCCGGCGCTCAAGTCGGTCAACGGCATCCCGACGGCCTTCTACGCGGTCACCTCGGTCTCGGTCATCGGCCTCTACTTCTCCTTCGCGATCCCGATCTACCTGCGCTGGCGTGCGGGCGACTCCTTCCAGGTCGGCTCCTGGAACAACGGCAGCAAGTACAAGTGGATGAACCCGCTCGCCGTGGTGGAGATCGTGGTGGTCGGGCTGATGCTGATGCTGCCCACCTCGCCGTTCGGTGCGCCGTGGCGCGACGAGTTCGACTGGGCCAGCGTCAACTACGCCCCGATCATGACTGTCGGCGTGCTGCTGCTCCTCGCGATCTGGTGGGGCGTCTCGGCCCGGAACTGGTTCACCGGGCCGGTGAAGACCATCGACCCGGCCGTCGTGGAGGTCTACGAGGACTGATCAGCCCGGTTCGGCGCCGGCCCGCCCGTAGGGTGGGCCGGTGCCGATCCCGGAGTTCATCGTCGACGTCCGCCGGATGATCGGCACCCACCCGCTCTGGCTGCCCGGCATCACGGCCGTCGTACGTCGGGGCGAGGAGGTGCTGCTCGTCCGGCGCGCCGACAACGACGAGTGGACGCCGGTGACGGGCATCGTCGACCCGGGCGAGGAGCCGGCCGTCGCGGCCCGGCGCGAGGCGCTCGAGGAGACCGGCGTCGAGGTCCGCGTCGACCGGCTCGCCGGGGTGATGGTGGTCCCCGAGGTCGTCTACCCCAACGGCGACCGGGCGTCCTACCTCGACGTCACCTTCGCGTGCACGTGGCTCTCGGGCGAGGCGCACGTCGCCGACGACGAGTCGAGCGACGTCCGCTGGTGGCCCCTCGCGGCGCTCCCGCCCATGCGTCCGGAGTACCTCGAGCGGATCGACGCCGCGTCGTCGGGGGAGGAACGGGCGCGGTTCCGCGCCTGACGGAATGTTCCGCCGTCGACGGGGGCGGGGACGGTTAGGCTGGGCGAATGGCTGTTCGGGCGGCTCCTTCACTGCGAGCGAGGATCGGTGCGTGGCGCACCGGTTCGCCCGAGAGCCAGTGGGCGACCGCCGCGGCGATGCTCGCGGTCATCGCCGTCTCCTTCGTCGTCTCGCTGGTCGACCGCGACTACATGCCGCTCTCGGCCTACTTCGTGTGGCTGCTCGTCGCGAGCCTCCTGCTGAGCTTCCGCCCGCTTCTCCTGGTCGCCGTCGCCGACATCCTCGCCGGCGTCGGGTCGCTGCTGCTCGTCCGAGCGCTCGAGCCGCTCGTCGTGGTCTCGATCGGGTGGTTCCTCGCAGGGACGGCCCTGGTGCTGGTGGTCTCGAGCCGCCAGCGCAGCGGTCTGCCCGCGACGCTGAGCGAGTCGTTCCTGGCCGACCTCAAGGAGCGGCTCCTGGCCCAGGGGCGCATCCCGCCGCTGCCGCCGGGCTGGGAGTCCCAGACCGCGATGGTCGCCTCCCACGGAGTGTCGTACGCCGGTGACTTCATGGTCGCCGACCTCAGCGACGACCGGCGCCGGCTCGAGCTGATCCTGGTCGACGTGTGCGGCAAGGGCACCGCGGCCGGGCCGGCGGCCCTGCAGTTCGCCGGGGCGCTCGGCGGGCTGATCGGAGCCCTGCCGCCCGAGCAGCTCTTCCGCACGGCCAACGACTTCCTGCTGCGCCGCGGGGGCGACGAGGCCTTCGCGACCGCCGTCCACGTGCTGGTCGACCTCGAGGACGGGACCTACCAGATCACCAGCGCCGGACACCCGCCCGCGCTGCGCTGGGACGTGCCGCAGGGGGAGTGGGTCATCGACAACGCCCGTGGGACCGCGCTGGGCGTCCTCCACGACCCCGAGCTGCACACCAGCCACGGCAGGCTCTTCCACGGCGAGGCGCTGCTCTTCTACACCGACGGCGTCGTCGAGAGCCGCGGCACCCACATCGACGCCGGCATCGCCTGGCTCCAGCGCACCGCCCACGACGCCGTCGGCCTCGGCTTCGGCGGAGCCGCGCACCGCATCGTCGGCGAGGTCGACTCCCACGACGACGACCGCGCCGTGCTGATCCTCAGCCGCGCCCCGCTGGCGCGGAGCGAGACTCCGGCCCAGGCCCGCGAGGCCCTGCCGGTCCACCCCGGCTGACCCGGCTGCTGAGCGTCGCGACCACCAGCGCCGCCACGAACCCGCCGCTCGTCCCCAGCACCATGTCCCCGAGCGTGTCCTCGTAGGCCGTGTCGAGCTCGGTGCCGTGCCGGATGAACGTCCACCACTCGCCGACCTCCCAGCCGAGCGCGAGCAGGCACCCCAGCTCGGTGATCGCCAGCACCTGCACCCACCGCGGCCTGACGTCGCGGGCCAGCACCAGTCCCAGACCGGTGAGCAGGAAGAACCAGTTCACGAAGTGGTTGACGTCGTCCCACCACGCCACTCGGTCGTAGAGGTCGAGACTGTTGCCGGTCGTGTCGATCAGGAAGCCCAGCATCACCAGCGCGAACGCGGCGTACGGCACCGTGGCGTCCGGACGTCGGCGCCCGACCGTGACCCACCACAGTGCCGGCACGAGCAGCATCAGCACCGGGTAGGCCGCGAGCCGGGCGCCGAACGCCTTGTCCGCGAACCGGTCGATCCCCGGCACCCACGTCGCCACCGCCAGCTGTGCCACGGTCGCCACCAGCACCGCCGTCGGCAGCCAGGCTCCGACGTGTCGACGTCGCTCGCCCGGTCTCACATGAGCATCATCGGCACCCGTCGCGCCGACAGTCGAACTCCTGGGTCACCTGGTGGCCCAGAGGTCCGACTGTCGACGTACCGGTCGAGACCGGCTCAGTGCTGGTAGGTGCCCTTCAGGATGGCGCGGCCGGCGGTCTTGAAGGCCAGGTTGAACGACACGACGGCCGGCGAGGCGCTGGAGTCGACGCCGAGGGACTCCTCGCGCACGGCGTGCACCACGAAGTAGTAGCGGTGGACCTGGTCGCCCTCGGGCGGCGCGGCGCCGGTGAAGGCGAGCGTGCCGGCGTCGTTGCGGCACATGAACGCGTTGCCGGGCAGCTCGGCGCCCTCGGCGCCCGCGCCGGTCGGCAACGACGTGCAGTCGGCGGGCAGGTCGACGAGGACCCAGTGCCAGAACCCGCTCGGCGTCGGGGCGTCGGGGTCGAAGCAGGTCACGGTGAAGCTCTTGGTGTCCTCCGGGAACCCCGACCACGACAGCTGCGGCGAGGTGTCGCCGGCGGCCTGCACCTGGGCGTCGTCGAGGGGCTGGCCGTCGGCGACGTCCTCGCTGGTCACGCTGAACGACGGCACGGCGGGCAGCAGCTCGTACGGGTCCGGGCTGACGGGGCGGTCGAGCGTCATCGGGGCTCCTTCTCATGCTCACGTGTCGATTGGCGACACCGTCCGCACCCTGGGCGGCCGGCACCCGGTCCGGTACCCGCGGGGGCGATGATGGAGCCGTGGACGAGATGATCACGGTGTCCCCGGCGACCGGTCCCGCGAGCTACCCGGCGCTCTACCCCGCGGGGCTGCGGCTCACCGGGCGACGCGTGCTGGTGGTGGGGGGCGGCCTCGTCGCCCAGCGGCGGCTGCCCCACCTGATCTCCGTCGGCGCCGCCGTCGAGCTGGTCTCGCCCGAGGTCACGCCGGCCGTCGAGGGGCTGATCGGCGCGGGCGAGGTGACCTGGCACCGCCGTCGCTTCGAGGACGCCGACCTCGAGGGCGCGTGGTACGCCATCGCCGCGACCGACGACCCGGTCGCCAACGACGCCGTCAGTCGCGGTGCGGAGGAGCGGCGCATCTTCTGCGTCCGCGCCGACGACGGCACCGAGGGCACCGCCTGGACCCCGGCCGTGGCCCGGCACGCGGGTGTGACGGTCGCCGTGCTGAGCAACCGTGAGCCGCGGCGCAGCGCCGCGATCCGCGACGAGATCCTCGAGGGGCTGCGCGAGGGCCGGATCGTGGCGCGCCAGGACCGCGAGCGCGCGCCGGGCGTCGTGCTCGTCGGCGGCGGGCCCGGCGATCCCGACCTCATCTCGGTGGCCGGACGCCGCGCCCTCATGGAGGCCGACGTCGTCGTGGCGGACCGGCTGGCCCCCCGCGAGCTGCTCGGCGACCTGCCCGCCGACGTCGAGCTCGTCGACGTCGCGAAGCTGCCCCGCGGGCGCTCGGCGCTGCAGGAGGAGATCAACCGGGTCATCGTCGAGCGGGCCCTGGCGGGTCAGAACGTCGTCCGGTTCAAGGGCGGCGACAACTTCGTCTTCGGCCGCGGCTTCGAGGAGATCGAGGCGTGCCGCGAGGCCGGGGTCGCGGTCACCGTGATCCCGGGGCTCACCAGCCCCGTCTCCGTGCCCGGCCTCGCAGGCATCCCCGTCACGCACCGCGGCGTGGCGCACGACTTCACCGTCATCTCGGGCCACCTGCCGCCGGGCCACCCCGAGTCGCTCACCGACTGGGACGCCGTGGCCCGCCTGCACGGCACCGTCGTCCTCATGATGGCGGTGCAGAACGCTCCCGCGATCGCCGCCTCCCTCCTCGCGGGCGGCCGCCCGGCCCACACCCCGGTCGCGGTGGTGTGCGACGGGAGCATGCGGACCCAGCGGACCGTGCTGTCGACGCTGGCCGAGCTCGAGGCCGACCTGGAGCGCGAGGACGTGCGCCCGCCCGCGATCATCGTGGTGGGTCCGGTCGTCGCCGTCGCCCATCCCGAGCGGTACGCCGCCGCGCACCGCCGCTGAGCAGCGCCTCGACCCGTGGCCGAGCTCATCGCCCTCGACGACCCCACCGACCCCCGGCTCGCCGACTACCGCGACCTGCGCGACGTCGAGCTGCGCAAGCATCTCGAGGCCGAGCACGGCCTCTTCCTCGCCGAGGGGGAGAAGGTCGTGCGCCGCGCCGTCGAGGCCGGGCACACCCCCCGCTCGTTCCTGATGGCCCCGCGCTGGCTCGACGGCCTCGCGGACGTGCTCGACCGGACCGACGCGCCCTGCTACGTGCTGTCGGAGCAGCTGGCCGAGCAGGTGACCGGGTTCCACGTCCACCGAGGCGCTCTGGCCTCGCTGGAGCGCCGCCCGCTGCCGAGCCTCGACGAGGCGCTCGAGGGCGCCCGCTCGGTGCTGGTCCTCGAGGACGTCGTCGACCACACCAACGTCGGCGCGATCTTCCGCTGCGGCGCCGCCCTCGGATTCGACGCGGTGCTGCTGGCGCCCCGCTGCGCCGACCCGCTCTACCGGCGCGCGGTGAAGGTCGCGATGGGCGCCGTCTTCGCCCTGCCGTGGACCCGCCTCGAGGACTGGCACGGCGCGCTGCCGGCCCTGTCGGCTCGTGGCTTCACCACGGTCGCCCTCACCCTCGCCGACGACGCGGTGCCGGTGGAGGACGCCGTGCGCGGGGTCGACCGGCTCGCGCTGGTGCTCGGCTCGGAGGGCCACGGACTGTCGACGCGCTGGGAGACCTCCGCGGACCGGCGCGCGGTCATCCCGATGGCGGCGGGCATCGACTCGCTCAACGTCGCGGCGGCGGCCGCCGTCGCCTGCTACGTCGGCCAGTCGAGGGGGTAGTCCTCGGCCGCCTTCTCCATCGCCTTGGCCAGGCGCTTGCGGGCCTTGGTCGGCAGCCGGTCGCCGAACACCGTGCCGAGCGTGTGGTCGGTCTCGTGCTGCAGGCAGCGCGCCAGCAGCCCGGTGCCCTCGAACTCCACCGGCTCGCCGTCCAGACCGGTGCCGGTGACCCGGGCCCAGTCGGGCCGTGCGCAGGGTACGAAGGCCCCCGGGTAGCTCAGGCACCCCTCCTCGCCGTCGTCGAGGTGGCGGTCCTTGCCCTCGGGCAGCGTGAGCTCGGGGTTGCAGACCACGCCCACCGTGCTCTGTCCGGAGTCGTCGGGGCAGTCGAAGACGAACACCGCGCGGTCGACGCCGATCTGGCAGGCCGCGAGCCCGACCCCGTCGGCGGCGTACATCGTCTCGACCATGTCGGCCACGAGCGAGCGCAGCGCGTCGTCGTACGCCGTCACCGGCTGCTGCGGCCGGTGCATGACCTCGGTGCCCCAGCGGGTGACGGGGCGGATGACACCTCCGCGGGGGAGCTGACCGTACGGCGCGAGGGTGGGCTTCTCCGACACGTGCGCGACCCTATCGAGCCCGCCCGCCGAGCCGTGGGGAGCGGGCCGCCCGACGTGTGACCTGGGCCACGACGCGACACTGTAGTCGGATGTGTAACTCGGAGTTACAGTAGAGCCATGTTGCTCCCACCACTCGCCAAGCTGCGCCCGGGCGGTCGCCACGGGGTGGCGACGACCGAGACGCGTGACCCCATCGGCTACCTCGTCGCCGGGCTGAGCAGGCTCGCCCAGACCGACGTGCTCGACCGCCTCGGACTGCGCAAGCAGGCCGAGCAGGCGGTCTTCACCGTGACCCGCAGCGGCTTCAGCACCGTCACCACGGCGAGCCGCACCTTCGCCCGCAGTGGGGCGAAGGACAAGGCCGGCGTCCGCGCGCCGGTCGCGAAGCGGAGCGGCCAGTTCGACCTGACGCCCAGCGAGGACGAGCAGATGCTCGTGGACGTCGTCACCGAGTTCGCGACCGAGGTCGTGCGCCCGGCGGCCCACGACGCGGACGCCGCGTGCGCGGCGCCGCGCGAGCTCCTGGAGGCGAGCCTCGAGATCGGCCTGCCGATCCTCGGGCTGCCCGAGACCCTGGGGGGAGTCTCGGAGGAGCGGTCGGCGATGGCCGGCACCCTGGTCGCGGAGGCCCTGGGCCGCGGCGACCTGGGGCTGGCCGTCGCCACCCTCGCCCCCGGCTCGGTCGCCACCGCGATCGGTCTGTGGGGCACCGATGAGCAGCAGCAGACCTACCTGCCGGCCTTCACCGGCGACGACGTGCCGGCTGCGGCCCTGGCGCTCACCGAGCCCCACGTGCTGTTCGACGTGCTGTCGCCGCGGACCCGGGCGACCCGCACCGCCGACGGCTACGTGCTCGACGGCGTGAAGTCGCTCGTGCCCCGCGGCGCCGAGGCCGAGCTGTTCGTCGTCGGCGCCGAGCTCGAGGGACAGCCCGTGCTCTTCCTCGTCGAGAGCTCCACCCCGGGGCTCCGCGTCGAGGCCGACCCCGCGATGGGCGTGCGGGCCGCCTCGCTCACGACCCTGCACCTCGACGGCGTCACCGTGCCTCCCACCGCCGTGCTGGGCGCGACCGACGGCTCGACGTACGCCGAGTGCGTGCGGCTGTCCCGGCTCGCCTGGTGCGCGCTCGCGGTCGGCACCGCGCAGGCGGTGCTCGACTACGTCACGCCGTACGTGAAGGAGCGGGAGGCGTTCGGCGAGCCGATCGCCCACCGTCAGTCGGTGGCGTTCATGGTGGCCAACATCGCCATCGAGCTGCAGGCGATGCGCCTGCTCACCTGGAAGGCCGCCGGTCGTGCGGCCGCGGGCAAGGACTTCGCCCGTGAGGTCGCCCTGGCCCGCGAGGCCTGCGCGCACAAGGGCATGCAGATCGGTCTCGACGGCGTCCAGCTGCTCGGCGGCCACGGATTCGTCAAGGAGCACCCGGTGGAGCGGTGGTACCGCGACCTCCGGGCGATCGGACTCATGGAAGGTGCGGTGCTGGTCTGATGGCCATCAATCTCGACGACCCGAAGAAGTTCCGAACCCTGGCCGGTCAGGCCCACCAGGTCGCGATGAACATGCTGCGGCCCATCAGCCGCAAGTACGACCTCGCCGAGCACGAGTACCCCAAGGAGCTCGACATGCTCGCCGCGATGATCGACGGGCTCTCCGAGTCCGGTGCGGCCGAGGGGGCCGGGGCGGCCGGCGTACGTCGCGACGAGAAGTCCGACGACGGGGCCAACAAGAACGGCGCCAACCTCGCCAGCGTCATGTCGATCCAGGAGATGTGCTGGGGCGACGTCGGGCTGCTGCTGTCGATGCCGCGCCAGGGCCTCGGCAACTCCGCCATCGCCAGCGTGGCCGACGAGGAGCAGCTGAAGCGCTTCGAGGGTGTGTGGGCCGGCATGGCCATCACCGAGCCCGGCACCGGCTCCGACTCGGCCAACATCAAGACGACCGCCGTCCTCGACGGCGACGAGTACGTCCTCAACGGCGAGAAAATCTACGTCACCAGCGGGGACCGCGCCGACCACATCGTCGTGTGGGCGACGCTCGACCGCGACCTCGGCCGCGCGGCCATCAAGTCGTTCGTCGTGCCCAAGGGGACGCCCGGCATGCGGGTGGACCGGCTCGAGCACAAGCTCGGCATCCGGGCCTCCGACACCGCGACGATCATCTTCGAGAACTGCCGCGTGCCGAAGGAGAACCTCCTCGGTTCCGCCGAGGTCGACCCCAAGCAGGGGTTCGCCGGCGCGATGGCGACCTTCGACAACACCCGCCCGCTCGTCGCCGCCATGGCGATCGGCTGTGCCACGGCCGCGCTCGACCTGACCCGCGAGCTGCTCACCGACGCGGGTGTCGAGATCGACTACGACCGCCCCGGCCTCGCGCAGTCGGCCGCGGCGGCGAAGTTCCTGCAGCTCGAGTCCGACCTCGAGGGGGCGCGCCTGCTCATGCTGCAGGCGGCGTGGATGGCCGACAACCGCAAGCCCAACTCGCTCGAGGCGTCGATGGCCAAGGCCAAGGCCGGGCGCGTCGGCTCCGACGTGACGCTCTCCTGCGTCGAGCTCTGCGGCGCGGTGGGCTACTCGGAGTCCGAGCTGCTCGAGAAGTGGGCTCGCGACTCCAAGATCCTCGACATCTTCGAGGGCACCCAGCAGATCCAGCAGCTCATCGTGGCCCGACGCGTCCTGGGCCTGTCCAGCGCCGAGCTGAAGTAGACCCGCGAGGGAGCGGACGAGCGCCGGCGGGTTCGGGGGACCCGCCGGCGTTGTCGCGCGCCGCGGCGTGGACGGGCGCAGGGTGGCGCGGGGTGGCGGTGCGTGAGCAACCTCCTGGGCTTCTCGGAAGGTTGCCGAGGCACCGCTGCCTGGTGCGTCGGCACAGCGCTCGTGCCCTACGCAGCGCGGCCCCGGACCAGAGGTCCGGGGCCGCGCTCCTCGTCGAGGTCGGCGTCAGCTGCTGCTGGAGTCCGAGTCGTCGTCCTTGGTCACGTCGGCGGCCTTGGCGCCCGTCTCGGCCTCGGCCTGGACGGCCTTGGTCAGGGACGGGTCGACCAGCGGCGGGGTGCCCGGCTGCTGCAGGTCCGTGTCGGTCGTGTCGGGGTTGTGCGCGACGTCGGCCGCCGTGGTGTTGACCGGCGTCTTGGTCTCGGTCGCGGTGTCCTCGACCAGCTCGGAGGCCGAGAGCGGCGTCTGGAGTGCGGTGCCCGCACCCGGGTCGGCCGGGGCCTTCTTCGCGGGAGCCTTCTTCGCCGGAGCCTTCTTCGCGGCGGCCTTCTCGGCCGGGGCCTTCTTGGCGGCCGCGGCCTTGGCCGGAGCGGTCAGGGCCTCGGCGGCGGACGGCGCCTTCTTGACGGGAGCCTTCTTGACCGGAGACTTCTTGGCGGGGGTCTTCTTGGCGGGGATCTTCGCCGAGGGGGTCTCGGCCGTCGTGGTCGACTCCGTCGAGGTGGACGTCGGGCCAGCGGTCTTCTTCGCAGCCGGAGCCTTCTTCGCAGCCGGAGCCTTCTTCGCGGCCGGAGCCTTCTTCGCCGCCGGGGCCGGTGCCGCCGGGTCCACCGTCGACGCGCGACGGGCCGGGGTCCGCGACTCCTCGGAGGAGGTGGCGCCCTTGGCGGGGGCAGGTGCCTTGACGGGCGCCTTCTTCGCGGCCTTCTTGATGGGCGCGGGGGTGCTGCCCGCAGCGACGGACTTCTTGGCCGGTGTCTTCTTGGCGGGTGCCTTCTTGGCCGCCGGTGCCTTCTTCGCAGCCGGGGCCTTCTTGGCGACCGGGGCGGGAGCGGCAGGATCGGGGACGGCCACCGGAGCAGGAGTGCGGACCGGCTCGGCGACGGCTGCCTTCGTGGCGGCTCCCTTGCGGGTGGTCTTCTTCCCGGTGACGGCACCGACGACGGCGGCGGCCTCGCCCACCACCTTCATGCCGGTCCCGACGGGGTGCTTGACCACGGCGCCGGCGGTCTCGACGACCGCCCCGACCGTGCCGACGGCGGCGTCGGCCGCGTCCTTGATCTTGCCGAGGGGGCTCTTGCGTGCCACGGTGCGTCCTTCCACAGGCGACTGGGTTGCAGGTGCTGCACCGGCGAGCGGGTGGTGCCGCTGAAGGTTACTCGCCGGTACGACTGGTCAGAGTCAACCACCTGGGTGTACCCGCTCGACAGTCGTCGACCACCTGTCGAGTGCGGACGAGTCAGGAGACCGCGCGGAACGGGTCGTGCTCGGCGAGCATCTTGTCGACCCGGGTCTGGTCGAGCCGGACGGCGACCGACTGCGACTCCTGGGCGTCGCGGATGCACTTGGCGAGGGTGAACGCCGAGGTCGTGAGGTAGAGCGTGCCGAGACCGAGGAAGGCCCGGACCCACGGGTCGACGGGCAGGTAGAGCACGGCGTAGAGCATCGCGACGAGGGCGATGGCGAAGGAGAGGCCGGCCTGGAGGAAGAAGGCGGCGGTGTTGCGGTGGCTCGGGGCGGAGTTCGTCGTCATGGGACCAGCCTCGGCGCCGCGTGGGGTCGTCGGCACCGGACGGCGTACCCGGGTGCTCTGAGCCCGCGTACTCACCCTTCGGGGTACCGCACCGCCATGAGCGAGACCGGACCCGACGACGAGCGCACCGAGCTCATCGTCTCGACCCTCGACGACGCCTTCGCACCGCCGATGAAGGCCGACCCGCGGGCGTTCCGCGGCAAGTTCCGCACGATGGCCTCGGACGCGCACGCGTTCTACCGCGGCACGGCCTGCCTGTTCTACGCCGACGTGACCGCCGCCGACGACCCGTACGCCGGCGAGGTGGGCGTGGGGGACACCTCGCGGATCTGGGTGCACGGTGACCTGCACGTCGAGAACTTCGGCACCTACCTCAACTCCGACGGGCTGCTCGTCTTCGACGTCAACGACTTCGACGAGGCCTACCTCGGGCACTTCACCTGGGACCTGCAGCGCTTCGCGGCGTCGCTCGCGCTGGTGGGGTGGCAGAAGGCGCTGCCGGAGGACGACGTACGCCGGCTGATCGGGCGCTACCTGCGCGCCTACCTCGCCCAGGTCGACGCCTACGAGGCGAGTCCCGACGACGAGTTCGCGCTCCACCTCGACAACACCGAGGGCCCGGTGCACGAGGCCCTCGTCGCGGCCCGCGAACGTCGCCGCGCCGACCTGCTGACGAGCGTCACGCTGCGCGACGGCGGCGAGCGTCGGCTCCGCGACGACCCGACCACGCGCCGCCTGGGCAAGCGCGAGCACGCGAAGGTCCTGCGGGCCTACGAGGCCTACCTCGAGACCATCCCGCGCACGAAGCGCTCCTCCAACGCGATCTTCTACGACCTGCAGGACGTGTGCGGCAAGAGCGGCTTCGGGATCGGGTCGGCCGGGCTCCCGGCCTACAACCTGCTCATCGAGGGCGCCAGCCAGGCGCTCGACAACGACGTGCTGCTGTCGATGAAGCAGGCCAACGTGCCGGCGGCGAGCCGCTTCACGGACCAGGAGTCCGTCGAGCGCTACTTCGACCACGAGGGGCACCGCACGGTGGTCAGCCAGCGGGCCCTGCAGAAGCACACCGACCCGCTGCTTGGCTACACCGAGATCGACGGCGTCGGCTTCGTCGTCGCCGAGATCTCGCCCTACGAGGTCGACCTCGACTGGGGCGGGCTGACCGAGCCCGACCAGATCGCCCAGGTCGTGGACCTGCTCGGCCGCGCCACGGCGAAGATCCACTGCGCCTCCGACGAGGACAGCGAGGAGGACCTCGTCGACTTCCAGGTCGAGACCGCCATCCGGGCCTCGGTGGAGGGCCGACGCCGCGAGTTCACCCAGTGGGTGACCGACTTCGGCATCGCCTACGCCGACCGCGTGCGCGCAGACCACGCGCTGTTCGTCTCGGCGTTCCGCGACGGGCGCATCGGCATCTCCGCGACCTGACGAGCGCGTCAGCGGACGCGTCAGACGAGCGCAGCGCCGTCGGAGGGCACCGCCCGCAGGTGCACGGGGGAGCGGAACCCCTCGCGGACGAACGCCGCGTCGACGGCGCGGACGACGGCGTCCACGCGTTCGTCTGCGACGACGGCCACGCTGCTGCCGCCGAACCCGCCGCCGGTCATCCGCGCCGCCACGGCGCCCGCCTCGACCGCGACCGCGACCGCGACGTCGAGCTCGGGGCAGGAGATCTCGAAGTCGTCGCGCATGGAGGCGTGCGAGGCGTCGAAGAGGCGCCCGACCTCGGCCCAGTCCCCGGCCTCGAGGGCGGCGACGGTCGCGGTGACCCGGGCGATCTCGGTGACGATGTGGGTCGCCCGGCGCCGGACCCGCTCGTCGTCGAGGGTCTCGACCGGCTCGAGGGTCGCCTCGCGCAACGTGTCCAGTCCGAGCGCGGCCGCGGCCGCCTCGCAGTCGGCCCGGCGGGCGGCGTACCCGCCGTCGACGAGCTCGTGCGAGACGCGGGTGTCGGTCACGAGCAGCGTGTGGCCGGCGAGGTCGAGCGGCACCTGGGTCGTGCCGCCGCCGGGACCGAAGTCGATGAGCAGGGCGTGTCCCGCCTCGCCCCGCACCGCGACCGTCTGGTCCATCCCGCCGGTCGGGGCGCCGACCACCTCGGTCTCGGCCCGCATGCCCGCCGCGACGAGCGCCTCGCGCACGCCCTCGTCGGCGAGGTCGAGCCCGAGGAGCCCGGCGGCCGCGGCGCCGACGGCGCACTCGAGGGCGGCGCTCGAGGAGAGACCGGCTCCGAGCGGCACCCGGCTGTCGACCACGAGGTCGACGCCGGGCACGGCGTGGCCCGCCTCGCGCAGGGCCCAGAGCACCCCGGCGGCGTAGCCCGCCCAGCCCGGAGCGGACGCCGCCTCGTCGAGGGTGCCCTCCCAGCCGTCGTCCTGCTGGAGGCTCGCGACGCGCACGCGGTCGTCGGCGCGCGCCCGGGCCGCGGCGTACGTCGCGTGGGGGAGCGCCACCGGCAGGCAGAGGCCGGCGTTGTAGTCGGTGTGCTCCCCGATCAGGTTCACGCGTCCGGGCGCCCGGCCCACCACGGTCGGCGGCTCGCCGACGCGCTCGGCGAACCGCTCACGCAGCGCGGCGGACAGGGCGGTCGGGTCTCCGGACTCGGCGAGGTGCACCACGGCAGCCTAGGGTTTGCCCACGTGCGCTTCCTCGACGACCGCCGCCCGTCCCACGACCTGACCTACGACGACGTGTTCATGGTGCCGCGGCGCTCCACCGTCAGCAGCCGCTACGACGTCGACCTGACGACGCACGACGGCACCGGGGCGACGCTCCCGCTGGTGGTGGCCAACATGACGGCCATCGCGGGCAAGCGGATGGCCGAGACGGTCGCACGCCGCGGAGGCATCGTGGTGGTGCCCCAGGACATCCCGATCCCGGTGGTCACCGACGTGGTGTCGTGGGTCAAGCGTCGACACCTGGTCTTCGACACCTGCATCGAGCTGTCGCCGACGCAGACGGTCGCCGAGGCCCTCTCGCTCATCCCGAAGCGCGCCCACCGCTGCGCGGTCGTGGTCGAGGACGGCCGCCCGCTGGGCGTCTTGACCCTCGCCGACTGCGCCGAGGTGGACCGCTTCGCCCAGGCCAGGGACGTCATGCGCCCCGCGGAGGTCACCATCTCCGCCGACACGGACCCGCGCTCGGCGTTCGACCTCCTGGACGCCTCGCGCGCGCCCGTCGCCGTCGGCGTCGACGGCGACGGCCGGCTCGTCGGGGTGCTGACCCGCACCGGCGCGCTGCGCGCCACGCTCTACGAGCCGGCGGTCGACAGCACCGGAGGTCTGCGCATCGCGGCGGCCGTCGGGGTCAACGGCGACGTCGCCGACAAGGCCGCGAGGCTGCTCGAGGCGGGTGTGGACTGCCTCGTCGTCGACACGGCCCACGGCCACCAGGACCGCATGCTGGAGGCGCTCGCCGCCGTCCGTGCGCTCTCGCCGTCGGTGCCGGTCGCGGCCGGCAACGTCGTCTCGGCCGAGGGCACCCGCGACCTCATCGAGGCGGGCGCCGACATCGTCAAGGTCGGCGTCGGTCCGGGCGCGATGTGCACCACCCGGATGATGACCGGGGTCGGGCGCCCGCAGTTCTCGGCGGTGCTCGAGTGCGCCGCGGCCGCCCGCGAGCTCGGCAAGCACGTCTGGGCCGACGGAGGGGTGAGGCACCCGCGCGACGTCGCGCTCGCCCTGGCGGCCGGGGCGTCGTCGGTGATGATCGGCTCGTGGTTCGCCGGGACCCACGAGTCGCCCGGCGACCTGGTCGAGGACTCGTCCGGGCGCTCCTACAAGGCGTCGTTCGGCATGGCCTCGGCGCGCGCCGTCGCCAACCGGACCTCGGCCGACTCGGCGTACGACCGGGCCCGCAAGGGCCTCTACGAGGAGGGCATCAGCTCCTCGCGGATGTACCTCGACCCGGCTCGTCCGGGCGTCGAGGACCTCATCGACGAGATCTGCTCGGGCGTGCGCTCGTCGTGCACGTACGCCGGCGCGCGGTCCCTCGAGGAGTTCCACGAGCGCGCTCTGGTGGGCGTGCAGTCGGCCGCCGGCTTTACCGAGGGCCGCCCGCTCGCGACGTCCTGGTAGTCCTCAGCGCGAGCTGCGGGCCGTGCGTCCGCGCACGATGCCGATGAAGGTCTGGACCCGCTCGTCGTCGTGGTCGACCAGCCAGGCGAGACCGACCCGGGTGGGCTCCACGTCGGTGACGGGGCGGTAGGTCACGTCCTTGCGGTGGTGCAGGCGCGCGATCGACATCGGCACCACCCACACGCCCGTGCCCGCCCCGACGGTCGCGACCACGTCGGCGTCGCTCACCCCGTCCCAGGCCTGGTGGGAGTCGGCGAGGTCCGCTGTGGTGACCTCGTCGAGCAGCGTCAGCTCGTCCTCGACGTTCATGACGGCGACGGCGACCTCCTCGTAGAGCGGGATGAGGTGCAGACCGTCGCGGTCGACGGGCTGCCGCACCAGCGCCATGTCCACGTCACCGGCACGCAGCGCCCGCTCCTGCTCGTCCTGCGTCACCGGCACCAGCTCCAGCGGCTCACGCTGGCGCTCGCGCCACGTGCGGGCCCACTTGTCCGGAGTGGCGCCGGTGACGAAGGCGAGACGGAAGGTCATGCGCCCATCGTGCCCCGTGCCGTCGGGGTCGCCTCAGGGGGTCGTGGGCGGCGGGGTCGCCACGTAGGTCATGGTGATGTCCCCCGACGTGGCCGTCATCGAGTAGGCGACGTCGGCGATCGTGCCGCCGGCGCTGGTCGCCGAGATCGTCCAGGCACCCTCGGGCAACGCGAGGGTGGCCTTGCGGGCACTCGTCAGCACCGACCCCGTGAAGGTCGCGGTCTGGCCGTTGCCTGCGGTGACCGTGATCGTGGCCTCCTGCCCGGCGGGCAGCCCGCTCACGGTGACCTGCGCGTTGCGGGTGGTCTCGACCAGCGTCACCGCCGGGGTCGCCGCGTCGGTCCTCGCCACGGTGAACGTCGTCTCGACGGCCGGCCAGAACGCCGGGGTGAAGCCGGAGGCCGGCGGCGCGATCTTGGCGACGTAGGTGCCCGGTGCCAGCCAGAGCGGCGGGCTGGTGCCGGGCGCTGCGTCCTGGGACCAGAGGGCGGTGGCGGCACCCTGCCGACGGATCGACAGCGACACGGTGCTGGGCGCGGTGTGCCCGGCGATCGCGGTGGCGGTGGACGTCAGCGTGACCTTGCCCTCCTCGACGTCGAGCGAGCCGGTCGCGTCCGTCGTGGTGTCCGCGCCGGACACCTGCAGTGCCCCGGCCGCGCAGCCGAGGCGGGTGTCCTTCTCGGCGCCAGGCTGCGTCAGCGCGGAGACAGCGCCGCTGTGACCGCTCGGCAGGGTGAGGGTCACCGTCCAGCAACCGGCTCCCAGCTGGGCGAACGAGCCGGTGAAGGTGCCACCCGACCCGCTCAGCGTGGTGCTGAGGGGCGCCGCCGTGCCTCGCTTGACCTCGAGGGTCGCACCCGAGAGAGGGTCGTCGCTGCGGCTCGTGGTGACGGTGATGGTCGCGGCCCGGCTGACCTCCGTCAGGGTGACGTCCTGAGCGGGGACGGCGCCGAGCTCGTGGTCGAAGGTGAGGTCGACCGGGGTCGCGGCCCGGAACCGGTAGGCCGCCACGCTGAGCCGGTAGGGGCCGTCGGGCACGTTGCGGAACTCGTAGCGACCATCGGCTCCGGTGGTGACGCTCAGGGGCGAGCCGTTGGTGCCGATGGCCGGGGCGCCGGCCGGGCACCGACCGGCGCCGTACGGCGTGCCGGAGCCGCAGGTCAGCTGGACCACGGCCCCCGACACCGCCCCCGACGGGGTGCCCCCGGTGACGCGTCCCGTCAGGGTGTTGGCGCCGCGACCGATCGGCATGTACACCGACGGCGTGCCACCCTCGGGGACCGTGACGTAGAGCGTGGAGGTGATCAGGCCCGGCCCACTGGCCGTGATCGTGTAGCTGCCCGGCACGATCTGAGCTGCGAGGTAGTCACCGGGCGTGCCGGTGCTCTCCACGGCGGTGATGTCGCCGAGGCCGGCTTGGCGCAGGGTCACGCTCGCGCCGTCGACGGCCGCCCGCGCGGAGTCCTGGAGGTGGACCGTGAAGTCGACGGGCGTCGCTCGGACCGTCACGTCGGCGCTGCTCGTGCTGCCGTTGGCCACCGTCACGAGGGTGCCGCGCTGAGCGCTCGACGGAGCGCCGGCGGGCAACGGCTCCGGCTTGAAGCCGGCGTTGTCCACCTGCAGGAGCCACGTGCCCGGCTCAAGCCCCTGCCGGTCGACGGTGCCCGCGACGGTGAAGTCGCCGTCGGCGTCGGTCGTGGCCGTGAACACCTCGCTCGAGCTGAGCGCGGTGCAGAAGGTCGTGCCGCCGGAGGATGACAGGACCGTGCAGCGGGTCGCGGTGACCCGCGTGAGCGCGAGCATCCGGAACGGCGTGGTGTTCGGCGCTGCGGCGATGATGCCGCGCACCGTGCCCTCGATCGTGCCGAGCCGGGTCGTCTGCACCGTGCACACGGTGGTGAGACCCGGTGCGACGTCGGCGGATCCGCTCGAGAGCGTGCGGTTGCACGTGACGCTGTAGCGGCCGGAGGAGACCGCGGAGTCGGCCCAGACCACGCCGGCGGCCCGCACCCGCACGGCGTAGGACTCGGTGTCGGCGGGGCTCAGGTCGTCGAAGGTGACCGCGTTGCCCGTGCCGGAGGGCAGCGTGCGGCTGGTGGCCGCGGCGCCGTTGCTGCTGGTCGAGAGCGTGACCTGCGCGCCGGTGACCTGCTGGTTGAACTGGTCGACGACCCGCACCTCGATCGCGCCGTGACGCTGCATCGTGAGCGGCTGGTCGAACGTGCACGCGCCGTTGACGGCGCAGGACATGGTCGCGCTGGTGCTGTCGAAGCCCGGGAGGGAGACCCCGACCGAGTAGGTGCCGGGGCGCACGGAACCGTCGGGGTAGCGCGGGTCGGCCCAGACGAGCCCACCGCTGATCCCGCTGGTGCCACCCCCGGGGTTGCGCAGGGCCGCGCTCACCGGGGACCCGTCGCGGGCGGACGCCGTCACGGTGGCGTTGCGCCAGTCGACGGAGGTGCCGGGGTTGGTGGTCGCGGACAGGGTCTGGGCCACCGGGGCGGGATCGAGGGTGAACTCGTTGAGGCTCTGGGTCTCGAGCTTGCGGTTGGCGAGGGAGACCGACCGGTAGCCAGGGGCGGTGATCGTCAGCGTGGTGGCCGTCTTGGAGACGAAGCCGGAGTTGAGCGCCGCCGCCGTGCCCGTCGGGACGTCGGTGCCGCTGCACGGGTAGACCCCGGCCGGTGCCTGCGCGTCCGGCACGATCGCGAAGCAGCCCGCGGTGTTGCTCACCGCCCGCGCGCGCCCGTTGCGTGCCGTGGTCCCGTCGTAGTCCTGCGGTGCGGTCACGTCGACCGTCGCGCCTTGCACGGGGCGGGTGGTGCCGTCGATCACCGTGGTGAGCCGACCCGTGACCGTCGTGATCTTGTTGATCATCGGCACCAGCAGCGTCACGGCGTTGTTGAGCCCGACGTAGACGGTGCGGGTGCCGCTGCGCGCCGTGCCGTCGACGGTGTCGCTCGCGGCGACCGTGTAGGTCCCGGCCTGGAGGGGGCCGGACTCCCAGGTGCCCGCGTCGGTCGCGACGGGGGCGGCGTTGTTGACCGACACGGTGGCCCCGGTCGCCACGGTGAGCTGGTTGTCGTCACCCGGGACCATCACGGTGACGGCGAGCGTTCCGTAGCGGTCCACCACGGGGTCGTAGTCGAGGCTGTCACCGGCGGCGAGCACCACCTGGCGTCCGTTGGTGATCTTGAAGTCCGTGTCCGTCGGGACGACGTAGACCGTGTAGGTGCCCAGCACGGGCACCTCGACGGAGTAGTCACCGGTGCCGTCCACCGACGCGCACCGGATCTGGGCGGCCGTCACCGGCGCGCCGTCGTAGTCGAGGTGCGACGTGGCGCATGTCGTGCCGTCGACGTCGTCGCAGTCCTGGGCCGACGGGGATGTCGAGTCCTGGTCGGTGCCGGGCACGACGTAGACACAGGTGCGGCTGTCCGGCTTGTCCGAGACCACGGTGCTCACCGTGCCGCTGATCCGCGGCGACCGCAGCAGCCGGGCGGGGTCCGCGGTGACGGTGGCGGCCTGAGGCGCCTGCACGTCGACGGTGGCCGGGAGGTAGTGCGGAGCGGTCACGAGGACCTGGTGCACCCCGGGCAGCAGCCCGAGACCGCTGCTCGCGGGCGGCAGGGTGTACTGCTCGCCGCGGGCGAAGGTCGTCGTGTAGGTCGCCGGCTTCTCCGAGCCGTCGGCCTGGATCGCCGTCGCCTCGACCGTGGCGCTGAGGCACTTGTCCGTGTCGTCGGCACAGGTGGCGAGGGCGTTGCCCGTCCCGGCGTCGACCGCCCGGCCGGTGATCTTGCTCGAGGCGGGCAGCACCCCGCCGGGCTGGACCTCGAGCGTGCGGTCCTCGGTGACGGTGCCGCCCGCGGTGACCTCGACGGTGACGGAGTCGGTGATGTAGCCGAAGAGCTGGGTGGTGAGGGTGTAGGTGCCGGGGGTGACGCCGCTGAAGCGGTAGGCGCCGGGGTCGGAGGAGGTGGTGGTCGTCTTGTAGGTGTCGGTGTCGTTGGTCAGCACCTGACCGGCGCCGACCAGGTCGTCGCCGTCGCGTGAGGTGACGTGGCCGGTGACGACGCCGGTCGAGGCGGTCAGCGGGTCGACGTCGAGACGCTGGCCGCCGTCGCCGCGGCCGAACGTCACCGTGCTGACCTGGGTCTGGTAGCCGGTGCCGGTGACCGTGACGGTGTAGGTGCCGGGGACGGGGAGGTCCGGCACCGTGTAGCGACCGATCGTCGAGCCGGTGAGCGTCGTCGTGTGGCGCACCAGGTCGGCGCCGTCGGTCACGGTGACGTCGATGCCACCGAGACCGCCCACCGAGCCGTTGGCCCGGGTGCCGCTGACCTTGCCGCTGAGGGTCCCGACACCGGTTCGCATGCTGAGGTCGCGCTCCGCGTCACCACCGGCCGCGAGGTCGACCTGCGCCGACTCGGTCGACAGGCCCTCCCGCGCCGCGGTGACGACGTACGTCGCCGGCGTCGAGAGGCCCTCGACCGACCAGCGGCCCTTGCCGTCGCCCTTGGTGACGGTGCTGGTGGTGATCGTGCTGGTGCCGTCGGTGAGCGTGATGGTCGCGCCACCGATCGCGCCGTCCGGGCCGCTGACCCGTCCGCGCAGGCTGCCCTCGCCGGGCTGGAGGTCGACCGTCAGCGGCTCCGCGGCCTGCTCCGAGCTGGAGTCGACGACGAACTTCTGGGTCTGGTAGCCGGGCTTGGAGAAGGTCAGCAGGTAGTAGCCCGGGGCCGAGATGCTCGGGAAGGACCACGAGCCGTCGTCGGTGGTGCTGGCCGAGCGGGTCGTCGGCGTCGCGCGCGGCACGGTCAGGGCGAAGGCCTGCGACGGGCTCATCCCGGTCGCCGCGAGGGCGACGCTGTCGACGCCCACGGCCTGTGCGCCCTGAGCCTCCTCGTCGACCAGCGAGGTCGGCTCGAGGCTGACGGTGACCCCGCCGGGATCGGCCGCCTGGACCGTGCCGGTGAGCTGCAGCTGCGGCGTGGTCCTCGCGACCGCGGGCTGCGCCTGGGTGCCACCTCCGGCACCTGCTGCGCCGTCGGCGCCTCCGGCCCCGTCCGCGCCACCGGCACCGCCTGCGCCGCCCGAGCCGCCGGCACCTCCTGACCCGCCGGACCCGTCGCCCGCCCCGCCCTCGTCACCGGTGCCGGCCACCGTCGTGGTCTGCTCACGGTCGGGGCGCACCGAGTCGGCGAGCTTGGGGATGAAGACGACGGCCGCGGTGAGCCAGACCCCGAGGACGAGCACCAGCGCCAGCAGCCTCACCGCCGCCGGGCCGACGAGGGCGCGCTGGGTGAGCGTGCCGTCGAGCCGGCGTACGACGGCAGGCCCGGCCGCGGTGACCGTGAAGGTGTGCCGGGCGGTGGCGCCGACGCGGTTGCGGCGGTTGGCGCTGACGCGACCACGCACCTTGACGACCTCGCCGGGGGCGACCTCGACGTGGTCGCGGCGCAGCCGGACGTGCACGCCGCGAGAGGTCGTGGTGCTGAGGTCGACGGGCACCGTCTCCGTGCCGGTGTTGCGCAGGGTCACCGCGAGCGGACCGCCGTGACGGGCGACGAGCTCGCGCGGGTTGAGGTCGACCACGAGCTGCGCGCGGGGGTTGACGACGAGACGGCACTGCGCGACGCCCGGGGCGGTCTCGGAGACCTGGTGGGTGGTCGGGTCCACCGCCTGGACCGCGACCGCGAAGGGGTACTGCGCCGGGAAGGTGCCGACCGGGGGCAGGACGGCGATCTCGACGACCCTCGTCTCGCCGGGACCGATCGCGTCGGTCATGACCGAGCCGGAGACCCAGCCCGGCTCGAGACCGAGCAGGTTGACGTTGAGCACGCGCGGGTCGGGCGCCACGTTGGTGACGCTCACCCGCACCGTGCTCCGCGCCCCGGCGGCGGTGCGCAGGACCGGGTCGACGGAGACGAGCGGTGCGCTCTCGGGTGCGGTCGTCATGGTGTCCCGGCTGTCGTGGCGAGCGGCCTGCTGCTCTGGCCGGCGGTGGTGGTGATCGTGGTGGTGACGGCCTGGCTGGTGCTCACCTGGACGGTCCGGCTGCCGGCCGGCGCGGCCGCGGCACTGCGCCGGACCTGGACGACGTAGGCCTGCGGTGCGTCGACGTCGGCGAAGCTGAAGGTGCCGCCGGCGCCGGTGGTCGTCGTGAGGTACGGCGTGCGCGGGTAGTCGCCCGAGCGGTAGAGCTCGACGACCCAGCCGGCCGGCACGGGCTCGCCGCCCGGTCGCACGACCGTGCCGGAGACCGACGCCGAGGCGGCGAGCTGGAGCGGGTAGTCGCGCTCGTCGCCCGCGGCCAGCTCGACGATCGTCGAGGTGGGCGTGATGCCGGTGCGGCTGGTGCTCAGCGTGTAGGTGCCCGGCGGGACCGACTCGAAGCGGTAGTGCCCGGCCAGCGCCGCCGGGACGCTGGCGGACACGACGCTGTAGGTGTCGGTGCCGGAGGAGAGCGTGACGGTGACCTCGCCGGCCGCCGTGGTGGCGCCGCTCGAGAGCTTCTGGGTCACGGTGCCCTCGAGGACGGCGGTCGCGGGCTCCATCGTCGCGTCCACGCCGGAGGCGCTGCTGCCCCCGGAGACCAGGTTGCCGGCGCTGTCCAGGACGACGGAGAGCGTCTGCGACGACAGGTCGGCGCGGCTGAACGTCACCGTGTAGGTCCCGGGGAGGCTCAGCCCCGTCGCGGTCCAGCGGCCGGGCTTGGCCTGCTTGCCCTCCGAGCTGGTCGCGGTCTGGATCGTCTGCGTGCCGTCGGTGATCGTCACGACCACACCCTCGGCCGCGGACCCGTCGCGCAGCGTGACGGTGCCGCCGATCGCGCCCGAGGCCTTGCCCAGGGTCATCCCGACCCCGACGAGGCGCTGCCCCTCGGCCAGGGAGAGCGTCATGGTCTGCGAGGCGTAGCCGTCGAGGCTGGCCACGACGGTGTAGGACCCCGGCGTGGTGAGGCCCCGCAGGGTGAAGGCGCCCACGTCGCCCTCGGTGAGCGACATCGTGGTCACGCTGCTGGTGCCCGACGTGGCGGTGACGGTCGCGCCGCCGAGCGGTCCGCCGGCACTGCTCAGCGTGCCGGAGATGACGCCGTCGCCCTTGCGGAGCGCGATCTCGACGCCCGTGCGCTCCTCACCCGCTCCGATGTCGATGCGCTGGGTCGAGGTGGCGTAGCCGGGCTTGGTGACGACCAGGTCGTAGATGCTCGGCGACGGCACGTTGCTCAGCTGGAAGGTGCCGTCCGCGCCGATCGGCACCGACATGACCTGGGCACCCTGCTCGGCCGTAGTGGCGCTGTCACCGCTGGTGGGGGCAGCCCCCGCGGTGCCCACCGGCGTCCGCAGGGTCAGCGTCGCGGTGGAGACGTCGTCGCCGACGACGCGCCCCGCGATCGAGGCCGGCACGCCTCCGAGGGCGACGTCGAGCCCCAGCTTGACCTCGCCGGCCCCGAGCGTGACGGTGTCGGCGTTGCTCGCGTCGAGGGCCTGGGGATACCAGAGCTGGGTGAAGCCGGCCCCGCGGTAGGTGATCTTGTAGTCGCCGACCGGCAGCTCGCCGACCTTCCACACCCCGGTGTCGTCGGTCGCGGTGGTCGCGACGGGGTCGGCGGTGTCGCCCGCGGCGTAGACGGCGACGGCGACCCCGGCCACCGGCGCGCCCGAGGTCAGCAGGCTCACCGTTCCGCCGACGCCGGTGCCCGAGCCGGCACCCGAGGCTGCGCTGTCGCGCGCGGCCGCGACCTCGAGCGCGAGGTTGCGGTCGGCGGCCGACTGGCCGACCAGGCGGGAGAGGGCGAGGGTGATGACGACGGCGAAGACCGTGACGGCGAGGAGCAGCCCGAGCAGCGAGAGCGGCCCGCGGGTCATCAGGGCCTTCTGCACGAACGTCGCGTGGGTGACCGGCACGTCCTCCGGGATGGCCGGGGGCGGCAGCTTCGTCTTGCGACGACGGCCCGGGACCTTCAGCCGCGCCGCGTCGGCGGCGTCGGCGGCGGGGTCGGCGGGGTCGGCGGGCGCAGCCGGCGGGGCCGCCGGGGTCGCCGGTCCGGGGGTGCCGACGCCGACGGTGAGCACGCGCAGGACCGGAGCGCCGAAGAGCGTCTGGCGGGCACTCGCCCGGACGTCGACGACGCCGTGCTCGCCGGGGGCCAGGTCGAGGGCCGGGGGGTCGAAGCGGAACTTCACGCGTCGCTCGGGGTCCTGTCCCAGGAGCGAGCCCGAGAGCGGGGTGTTGCCGGAGTTCTCGACCAGCAGGCTGAACCGGGCGCTACGACCGGAGGTGGCGGTGAGGGGGTCGACGCGCAGCGTCGTCAGCGGGGCCTCGGGGACCCGCAGCACGACCTCGTCGATGCTGCTGGCCTCCGGCGGGGTCAGCTCGCGGACCTGGACCGAGATGCGGCGCTCGCCCGCGGTGATGCCGGGCGGGACCGTGATCTGGGCCAGGACCGTCCGGGTCTCCTCGGGGAACAGCGACAGCTCGTCGTCGGGCAGCTCCACCCAGGTCGGGTCGGCGCCCAGCACCCGGAGGACGAACCCCGCGATCAGGTCGCCGGTGTTGGTGATCGTGACCGTGACCGGCACGGGCACGCCGGGGACGGCGTCGAGCCGTCGGGGGGAGACGTCGACCTGCATCAGGAGCCCAGCCTGAGCGCCTGGGTCACGTCGCCGCCCTCGGTGACGGTGACCATCGCCGTCTGCTGGGTCAGCCCGGCGGCGGTGACGGTGATGCTGTAGGTGCCCGCGGGCAGGCCGGCGAGGCGGTAGCCGCCCTGGGAGAGCGCCGTGCCGGGCGCGCCCGAGGTGGTGGTCCAGGTCCGGTTGCCGTTGCTCGCGGTGATCGTGGCGCCGTCGTAGCGGCGTCCGTCGGGGCCCGTGACCGTGCCCGAGACCGTGCCGAGCTGGGAGTGCATGGTGACCTTGACCGTCGGTGCGGGACCGTCGGCGGTCAGGCTGACGGGGACCGTCTCCGGGGCGTAGCCGTCGAGGGTGAAGGTCAGGGTGTACTCCCCGGGGGCCTGCAGACCGTTGAGGGAGAAGGTGCCGACCAGGCCCTGGGTGAGCGTCGTCGTGGCCGGGGCGCCGGTGGTCCCGGTCGTGCCGGAGGTGCCCGTGCCACCCGTGCCGCCCGTGACGTCGCTCGTGCCGGTGGAGCCCGTGGTGCCGGCCGCGCCGGTGCTGCTGCCGCCGACCCAGACCTGCACGCCGCCGAGCTTGGTGCCGCCGGGTCCGGTGACGCGCCCCGAGACGCTGCCGGTGCCGCGGGCGAGGGTCACCGACAGGTCGGTGCGGCTCTCGCCGGCGGCGAGGTCGACGATCTCGGTGCTGCTGCCGTGACCGTCGGCGGTGAAGGTCAGCACGTAGGTGCCGGGTGTCGGCAGGTCGCCGAGCGTGAAGGCGCCGACGGCGCCCACCGTCGGGGTGACGACGCTGACCTGCTCGCCGCCGCTCTCGGTCGTCACGGTGACGTTGCCGATGGGGCCGCCGGCGTCCTTCACCGTCCCGCTGATCTGGCCACCGCCGGCGCTCAGCACCACGCTCGGCTGGAGCCGCTGCTCGCCCCCGTTGACGGTGGTGAGGACCTTCGTGGCGGCGTACCCCGGGGAGGTGAAGGAGAGCTCGTAGGTCGCCGGCGCGGGCAGACCCGGGAGCGTGTAGCCGCCGTCGCCGCCTGTGGTCGTGCGTGCGACGACGGTGCCCGCGGCGGCGGGCGCGTCGCTGCCCGGCGCCGGCACGACCGGTGCTGCGCCCTGCGTGGTGCCGCCCGCGACGCGGGCGACGACGGTGGTCACGGGCGGGGTGAGCGCGGAGCCCGGGTCGACCGAGCCGGAGACCTGCGCCGGCAGGCCGGCGACGACCGCGTCGATGCCCTGGGTGCTGCCCTGCGCGGCGACGTTCACCTCCGTCGCGCCCCGGCGGCTGGGGGCGGCGGGATACCACACCGGAGTGAAGCCGTCGGCGCTGAACTTCAGGACGTACGCCGTCGGGAACAGCCCCGCGAGGGAGTAGGTGCCGTCGGCCTGTGACGCCGCCTGGCTGACCAGCACCGGACCGTCGCGGCCGGTGCGGTAGGCCTGCACGAGGATCCGGCCGACGGGCTGCTGGCTGCTGGCTGCCGTCACCGTGCCGCTGATGGCACCCCCGACCCCGGGGTCGAGCAGCCCGGTCTTGGACATGGCGCCGGCGGGCGCCGCGGCGGTGCCCGCCCCGGCGGTCGCGGCGGCACCGTCGGCACCCGCGGCCCCGCCGACGGTGGCGTCGGCTGCGGCGGCGTCGTCGGAGGTGGTGAAGAACGACGCGGGCGCGGTCTTGGTGACCGGGTCGCCTGCGAAGACCTGGGTCAGACCGAGCAGGAACGCCGCTGCCCAGAGCCCGATGATCGTGAGCAGGACCAGGGCCGTGATCAGGCCGCGGCTGATGGTGGGTCGCTGCCGCAGCCGCAGCGCGACCTCGTCCTCGACGTCCGGTCCCTGGTCGGCCTCGCCCATCGCCGGGATGGAGTAGGCGCGGCGGCCGGTGAGCACGACCCGGACCGGGCGCTCCACCTCGCCTCCGGTGAGCATGCGCGGACCCCGCACCACCAGCAGCACCGGGGTGCTCGTGCCGGGCTCGACGCGCAGGGTCTCCGGCGAGAAGCGCGTCGCCGTGCGGGAGTCCTCGAGGACGGAGCCGAGCGTCGCGTCGAGCGCGACGTTGCCGGTGTTCTCGACCGCGAGCAGGAAGCGCCCGGCCCGTCGCGCCCGGACCACCTCGGGGGAGCGGACCACGCGGGCTGCCGGACGCGCCGACACCGAGAGGTCGATGTCGAGGTGCTGGGTGGGCGCACCCGCGCCGTGGCTGACCACCTCGACGGTGACCGGGTGAGTCCCGGCGGGCTGCGTCGTGGGCACCGTGATCGACACCCGGAGCTGGCCGGTCGCGTCCGGGAAGAGCGGCAGCAGCTGCGGCTCGACCGCCACCTCGGCGTCCGGCAGACCGATGACGCGGGCGGTGACGCCGTCGATGAGGTCGCCGGTGTTGACCACGTCGACGACCACCTCGACGGTGGCTCCGGGCTCGACCTGCCGGACCTGCTGGTCGGTGGCTACGCGCACGGCAGCGGCTCCGCGGTCCGCAACGGTGCGGTACCGGACAAGAGGGACAAGACGGGCGTCCCTTCGTGTCGGGTCCCGGACGACGCCAGAAGCCTAAGCAGCCCGCCTCAGACCCACCATGGTCCATGCGAGCCATATCGGCATGGTCAGGACCGCGTCGACCCCGGTCGGCGAGCCGCCCGTCTGGGGCCACCCCCGGCGCGCGGCCGGTCGCGCGCAGGCGGGGGTGCCCTCAGTCGGCCTCGATCTGCGCGACGATGTCGGCCACCGGCACCGAGCCGGCGACGACGGCCACGAGCCCGGACAGGTAGCGGTCCATGACCCGGATGTTCGCGGCGGCCAGGTCCAGCACGACCGCCTGGAGCACATCGGGGTCGTCGAGGACGACGTCGGGCAGCGTGGCGAGCTCCAACCCGGTGCGCACCCGTGGCTCACCGCTGTCGCGGTCGAGCTCGAAGGTCGCCGCGACGAGGCCGAGGTTGGCCCGGTCGACGAACTCCGACATCCGCTGCATCGTCGCGTCGTCGCCCTCGGCGACGTCGACGGGGGAGAGGGAGTAGAAGACGAACAGGTCGTTGTCGTCGTCGGTGATGACGAGCGCCGACCAGTCGCCGTCGCTGCCCTCCACGTCGACGGCGTACCCGCCGTCGTCGTCCATCTCCGTCGTCGGCCAGTCGGCGAAGGCCCGGCCGGCGGCCTCGAAGATCCGTCCGCCCACGTCAGCCCCGCGCCTGGATGCGGGCCTGGACCTCGAGCTCGAGGAACTTCATCTTCGCGAGCTCCTGAGGGGTCGGGCTGGTGGTGTTGATCTTGGCCAGCACCTGGAACAGCTCGTCGTTGGGGGCGCTGAGGACCTGCTTGACGAACGCCGGGTCGAGCGGGACGGGTCTGCCGATGCGGTCGTCGGGTGAGGTGTCGCGGGCGACCTCCAGCTCGGCGCGTCGCTGACGGTCCTCGGTGGAGCGCGGGAGGTCCTTGGCGGCTGTGCCGCGGTCGGCCATGATCACGCGCGTCTTGGCCAACGACTTCTCGTTCTTCTCCTTGTCGCGCAGGGCGTAGAAGAGCGTCGACTTCGTCCCGCGGTCGTCGCGGCCGCTGGTGTAGGTCTTGTTCTTGGCGTCCACGAGCTGCTTGGCGTCGGCCCAGTTGTCCTTCATGCTCTGGTACTTCGCGCTGATCTTGCCGGGCAGCCCCTTGATCGCGCTGGCGACGGCGCCGGGTGCGCCCTTGATCTTCTCCAGGGTGGACTTCTCCATCCCGACGGGCTCCTTCTCGGAGCCGAGGGCACTGGCGACCGAGTCCTTGGCCGCGGTGACCTTCTGCCCGACCGTCTTCGGGTCGCCGGTGGTGTCGAGGTGGTCGAGCACCTTCTCGCGGATCTCCTCCAGCCACATCGACTTCACCTCCGAGGCGGTGATGCCGTACTCCTCGAGCGTCATGATCGCGTAGGGGAGCTGGTGCTTCTTGGCGGCGACGATGATGACGTCGACCGAGGAGCCGACGTCGAACTTCAGCACGTCGCGAGAGGCGGACTCCTTGTGCTTGACGTTGCGGTCCGTGAGCGCGGTGGAGGCCTTCGACTCCATGACGGTGTCGTAGATCTTGTGCCCGACGGTGTGCAGCAGGTCGACGATCGTCACCGCGGTCTTGGCGGCCGCGGGCACGCCCATGCCGCCCGCGGAGGCGACCTCCCCGATGCTGAGACCGAGGTTGGTGAGGTTCTTGCCGAGCGACCACGCGCTCTTCTCGATCAGCTGGGCGGTGCGGCTGTTGATCCGGTCGTACGACGCGGCGAGGGGCGCCTTGCGCGAGACCAGCGCCTCCTCGACGCTGACCACGCCGATGGCGTGGCGGTCGAGGATGGGCATCAGCTGCAGGGCGCTGTCGATGGCCCCGAGCGCCGCGGTGATGAGCCCGACGATGGGGATGGCGGTCGTCGTCTGGCCGACCACGCTCTGCAGGCCGCCGAAGGCCTTCACCCCGGCCTGGGCCGTCTCCAGGGTCGTCTTGGTGAGCTTCGTGGCGTCGGTCAGGATCGTCACGCCCTGGCGTGCCGCCTGCACGCCCGCGCCCTTGTCGGCGGTGCCCTGGCGGATGTCGCCGATCTGCTGCACGAACTTCAGGACGTCGGAGACCATCGTCAGCAGCTGACCCAGCCCGGCGCCACTGGCCCCGACGACCGAGGCGACGTCGGTGTCGGCCGCCTTCGTGACCATCTTCTGCTTGATCAGGCCCTCGGTGCCGCCCTTGGTGGCCATGCCGAGGCCGTTGACGACGGTGCCGCCCGTGCTGAGTGCACTGCGGGCGCTCTCGAGGTCCTCGTCCTTCCCGAACTCCTCCTCGTCCGCCTTGCGCGCGGCGTCCTTGCGGACGGTCTTGTCCTGACCCGGGCCGACCATCCCGTTGCCGGTCTTGAGGACGGCGTCCTGGCCCTTCTGGGTGCTCTTGTCCGCGAACTCCTTCTTCTGCTCCTCGGACTGCTTCTCCTGCACCCGGGCCTTGCGGCGTTCGAGCTCGCGCTGCTCCTTGAGCTTCTTCTCCGCCTTCTCCGGCGTCATGTGCGCGCCGTAGGACTCCTCGTTGTCGGCCAGCAGCTTGCTCGACTGGCCGACCTTCTCCTCCTTGCCCTGGCGCGACAGCTCGGCGACCTCGTTGAGCGCCTTGTCGAACTGGTCGAAGCGCAGGGGCCGCAGCGCGCGGACCTCGGGTGACGCCGAGGCCCAGACGGCCTCGGCTGCCTCGTCCTGCTTCTCCTCGAGCTCGGCGCCGGTGAGCGTCGCGTTGTCGCGGGCGACGGCGGCTCGTACGGCGCGCTCGAGCTTGAGCCTGTTCTCGAACTGGGCCTGGAGCTGGACGAGGTCCTTGGGCGTGAAGAGCTTGGAGGTCGGGTCGGCCTCGTAGGACAGCTTGATGCTCTTGGTGAGCGCCTTGTGGTCGGCGTTGACCAACTTGGCCTCCTTGCGTGCCGCCTTGTCCTCGGCCTCCATGTCCTTGCGGTTCTGCTTCGCGGTGTCGGCGCGACTGAGCGGACCCTCCTTGGGCGCGGCGTCCTTCTTCTTGAACGGGTTCCAGAGCCGGTGCACGGACCCGCCGCCCTGGACGACGTGACCGAGCTCGTGGGCCAGCACCCGCTGGCCCTTGGCCGACCCCGGGTCGTAGGCACCGGCGCCGAAGAAGACGTCGTTGCCGGTCGTGAACGCCTCGGCGGAGATCTTGCGCGAGATGCGCGCCGCGCGGTCGTCGCGGTGGATGCGCACCTTGCCGAGGTCGCGGCCGAAGGCGCCCTCCATGGCCGAGCGCAGCGGCGCGTCGAGCCGCTCGCCGCCGCCGACCGCCCGCTCGATCTCCGACTGCGTGCCGGCGTCGAGCGCACCGCCCTCGTAGCCGATCGTGGCGTCGGCGGCAGGGGCGTGGCTGCGGCTGATCCCGCACGCCGCCGAGTGCACGTGCTGCTCCTGCTCGGCAGGCCCGGCGAGGCCCACCGGCTCGAGCCCGGCGAGACGGCTCAGTGCCGCGTCGGCCCGGCGGTCGGCGTCGAGCTCGGCGTGGTCGTCGGCCGCGCCGACCTCCATCTGGCGGCGCACGGGCGCGACCTGCTCGTGCTGCTCACGCTGCTCGCGGTCGGATCGGGTGTCGAGGTCAGGCATCGAAGTCCTCTGCTCTCAGGATGCGGCCGAGCTTCTTGTACTCACCCGCGAGTGCGGAGAGCAGGTGGTCCATGTCGAGGGGGCGGCCCTCGTCGGCGGCGCGGAAGGCGCCGGCGACGACCGCGTTGCGGATCAGGCCGCCGGCGATCTCGAAGCGCTCGGCGAGCCGGTCGAGGTCGATGTCGGCCGTGGGGATGTCGCCCGAGGCGAGGTGGTGCGCCCAGATCGCGCGGCGCTCCTCGACCCCGGGCATCGAGAACGGCACGACCTCGTGGATGCGGCGCAGGAACGCCTCGTCGATGTTCTTGGGCAGGTTGGTGGCCAGCACCACCACCCCGTCGTAGCTCTCGAGGCGCTGGAGGAGGTAGGACACCTCGAGGTTCGCGTAGCGGTCGCGGCCGTCCTTGACCTCCGAGCGCTTGCCGAACAGCGAGTCGGCCTCGTCGAAGAACAGCACCGAGCTGCCGGCCGACGCGGCCGCGAACAGCTTCTCGAGGTTCTGCTCGGTCTCGCCGACGTACTTGCTGACGACGGAGGAGAGGTCGACGCGGTACAGGTCGAGACCGAGCGTGTGCGCGACCACCTCCGCCGCCAGCGACTTGCCGGTGCCGGACGGGCCACTGAACAGCGCCACGACCCCGCGGCCGGACGCGGCCGTGACGCCCCACTCGTCGTAGACCCTGCCCGCCTGGCGGAACCGCGCCACGATCGTGCGCAGCTGGTCGGTGCGGGGCTCGCTGAGGATGAGGTCGTCCCAGGTCTTGCGCGGGCGGATCCGTCGTGCGAGCCGGCCGAGCGGGCCTGCGAGCAGTCGGCGCACGGCGAGGTCGAGGTCGCCGCCGACGGCGGGCAACGCCTGGCTGACCTGCTCGAGCTGGTGTGCCGTCAGGCGGTGACGGTGCTCGGCCCCAGGACCGAAGACGCTCTCCCACTCCTGGGGCGAGACCACGTCGTCGCCGGCCCGCACCTCGACGCGCGGGCGTGACGGGAGCTCGCCCAGCGCGAGCTCGTCGAGGCTCGACAGGGCCCACGGCAGGTGGACGGCGCGCTCGATCCAGCGGCGACCCTCGGCGGGCAGCGCCTCATCGACCTCGAGCAGCACACCGCTGCCCGTCACCGTCGCCTCCCGCACCAGCGCCGCCCAGCCGGCCGGGTGGGCCGGCACGGGGCTGACGAGGTAGGCGGAGGCCGCCCGGTGGAGGCCCACCGCGTCGCGGCGGCGGACCGGGTCGGGCCCCGACACCACCACGAAGTCGTCGTCCACCGGCTCCGTGGTGGACGGGGTCTCCATCAGCCACGCCCCCGAGGGCAGGTCCGGGTCGGGGGAGGGGTCGCCCGCGATGGCCCACACGACGCCCGGCGCGAGGGCGATCTCGGTGCTGGCCCAGGGCCCGCGCTGCACGAGCTCGACGAACGCCGCGCGCTGCAGGCTGGAGGCCGGACCCGCAGCCTCCACGCACGCACTCGTGCTGCCGAGCAGACGCGCCGCCGCACCGAGCGTCAGCCGACCGGAGCGCCCGTCGTCGCGCAGCGCGGACACCCGGGCCGTGCGCGCGAGATCGGACTCGCAGGCCACCAGGAGGGCGAGCAGCTCGCGGGCCGCGCCGTTCGCGCCGGCATTGGTGCAGACGGTCGAGAACGCGTCGGCGGAGCCGGTCAGGGCGAGCTCGGCGCGCGCGTGCGCCAGGCGGTGCTCCAGCAGGACGGGATCCGTGTCGGTGTCGAGCGCCCGGGCGAGCGCGGCGTCGGCGAAGCGCAGGAAGGGCGGCTGTGCCGCCTCCTGCGCGGTGTCGCTGACTGTGGTCGTCACGGTGCTGGTGCCATGGCCGCTGGTCGTGGGCCTCTCCGACGGGGGAACGCGACCAGCCTCGCGGAGGAGGCCTGGTGCCGCAATGGCCCGACCGGGCCATGAGGACCCCTCTTCACCCGGCCCGACCGGAGGGAGTGGACCCGTGGGTGGGCGGTGGCGGGCGGGCCGCTCGGCGTGCGAGCATCTCGGCTCGTGTTCATCAGCCACGCCGACACGGCCCTCGAAGCGTGGTTGCGCGCCGCTCTGCCGCTCTCGGAGGAGGTCGGCGACGTCTCCTTCGACGCACCCAACGGTCAGTGGTCGGCCCAGCTGTCCCGGATCACCGTCAGCCTCTTCCTCTACGACGTCTCGCGCAGCACCCGTCCCTCGGCCGCGGCCCAGCTGCGCCGCACCCCGGACGGCACCGTGGAGAGCCGGCGCCGGCCCCTGCCGATGATGACCCTGAGCTACCTCGTGAGCGCCTGGGCCGGCAGTCCTCGCGACGAGCACCAGCTGCTCAGCGACGTGGTCGGGCTGCTGGCGGCGACCGACGCGGTGCCGGCGCAGTTCCTCGCCGACGACGCCGTCTCGGGCATCCAGCTCCAGCTCGGCGACGAGCGGGCGGTCCCGCGCGAGCTGTGGACCGCCGCGGGCGGTCAGCTCAAGGCCTCGACACTGCTGCAGGCCACCGTCGCCGCCGACGCCTTCGACTGGGAGGCCGCCGCGCCGCCCGTCGAGCGCCTGGCCGCGATGGCGCGCCGCATGGACGACGCGACCCGGGGTGGCGCTCGTGCGCGCTGAGCACCCGCACCGCGCGGCCCTGGCGGCAGTGCTCGCGCTGGTCGGCGCCGCCTCGACCGGCTGCGGTCTGTTCGGCGGGGACGACGGCGACGGGCAGGACGTGTCGGTGTTCTCGGTCGACGTGGGCGACTGCTTCGAGGCGCCCTCCGACGTCGAGGCCCAGATCAGCGACCTGCGCCGGGTCCCGTGCGAGCGCCCCCACGACCGCGAGCTCTACGCGCGCGAGGCCTACGTCCCGGCCGGCTCCGCCCCCTCGGGCGCGTCGGGCGACGCCTCGGGCTCACCCTCGGCGGACGCCTCCGCGCCGGTCGACTCCTCCGGCTACCCCGGCGACGATGCGCTCACGGCGTACGCCGAGGCCACCTGCGCCCAGGCCTTCGCCGGCTACGTCGGCGTGGACTACCTCGACTCCTCGCTCTTCTTCACCTACCTCGTGCCCTCCCCGCGCAGCTGGGAGGACGACGACCGCTCCGTGCTCTGCTTCGTCGGTGCCGCCGGCACCCCGCTCGAGGGCTCGGTCAAGGGCACCAAGCGCTGAACCCGATCCACCGTCCGCACCGTCCGCATCCCCGTCCCGAGCCCCAGGAGGCACCGTGCCCGGAACACCCGCCGTCACCGGCGCGATCGCGACCTGCACCTTCGGCATGGCCCCCTCGACGCTGACGTTCCTGCCGACTCCCCGGGTGATGATCGGCGGCATGCCCGTCGGCACCATCACCGACGCCGTCCCGATGCTGAACGTCGTGCCGTTCGGCATGTGCCAGTCGCTGGCCAACCCGACCGTGGCCGCGGCCACCGCGGCGGCCTTCGGCGTGCTGACGCCGATGCCGTGCATCCCGGTGACCCAGGCGTGGACCCCGTCGGCTCCGCGGACGCTGATCGGCGGCAAGCCCGTCCTCGCCGCGGGCTCGACGTGCATCTGCTCCTTCGGCGGCGTCATCACCATGACGTCGACCGGCACGGTCACGACGACCGTCGGCTAGACCGCGCGCTGAGCCTCACCCCGCGTCGCGCTCCGCCGTCCGCCGCAGGGGTACGACGGGACGGCCGCTCTCGCGCAGCGAGGTGACCCAGGACAGCGTGGCGCCGGCGGGGACCTCCTCGCGCAGCGCCGCGGTCAGCCGGGGCTCGACCGGGCTCCCGAGCGCCGTCGTCGCCGCCCCTGGACGCCGCTCGCCGAGCAGCAGGCAGGCCGCGACCAGGCCCGGCCACACGGCCGGGTCCGTGACGGCGTGACCCGGCACCTCGTGGGCGGCGAGCCAGTCGGCCACCTCCGGCGCCGCGAGCGAGCGAGGGTCCTGGGCGACCAGGTGGAGCCGGGCGTCCGAGAGCAGCCCGCTGCGCCCCCGCTGGGCGGCAGCGAGGGTGTCCGCCGGGGTCTCCGGTCGCGCCGCGAGCCGTGCCAGTGCGGTGGCCAGGTCGGAGCCACCCGGCGTCTGCACGGTCGTCAGCACCGTCGTGCGAGGCCCGTGCGCACCGGATCCGCCGAGCGGTGCGGCGTGCACGGTGGTGACGACCCCGTGGCCCGCGAGGCGATCGGCCACCGGGCCGTCGACGGCGACGACGGCCAACCGGTGCCGACGGTCGGCGTGCACCGCCACGAGCCGTCCGCCGCGGGCGAGGAGACCCGGGTCGGTGTCGAAGCGGAACCCGCCACCCTGGTCAGGGCGCACGCCGTAGCGCTGCCAGGCCCGGCTGACGCTCGAGCGACCGATGCCGAGGTGCTCGGCGAGCGAGCGGGCGGTCCAGTGCGGGGCCGCGCCCCGGCCGAGCGGACGCCGCAGCGTCGCCCGGACGACGTCGTGCGCCTCGACCGTCGTCGGGCGGCCCGTCCGTGGGCGGGCGTCGAGACCGCTCAGGCCCGACTCGGTCCACCGGGTGCACCAGGTGTGGACCGTCGCGCGGGAGACCCCGAGGTCGTCGGCGATGCCCGAGCGGGAGGCACCGGTGGCGGCGAGCAGCACGATCCGGGCCCGCAGGGCGAGGGCCGTGTCGTCGCCCCGGTCGAGCCGGTCCAGACCTCGTCGCTCGCGCCGCCCGAGGACCACGGCGGGGGCCGGACGGTTCGCCATGCGGAGATCGTCAGGTCCGGTGGAGGCCAACGTCAAGCGACATCTGGGACGCCGGGTAGTCACAACTGATCATTCTCGGCCTGGGCCCTTCCCAGGACCCGCGCGAGAGGTGAGGGTTCATCACGCTCGTCCACCATCCCTTCGCAAGAACGGTGCCACCGCATGCCCACCTACACCGCTCCGGGCGTCTACGTCGAAGAGGTCGTCTCCTCCCAGAAGGTCCTCTCCGCAGCGCCCACCGCTGTCGCCGCGTTCGTGGGCTTCACCGCCACCGCGCCGACCGACGACCCCAACGACCCGCAGGGCCTCGCCCCGCGCCTGGTCACCAGCTGGAGCCAGTTCGAGGCCCTCTACGGCAGCTTCGCGCCCGGCTGCATGCTCCCGCTCTCGGTCTACGGCTACTTCGCCAACGGCGGCAGCCTGGCCTACATCTGCCGCGTGCCCAACACCGAGCCGGCCGGCGAGCCCGCCCGCCTCGCGCTGCCCGCCTCCGACCGTGCGCTGGGCCTGCCCGTCAAGGTCGAGAGCGTCGAGCCCGACGCCGACATCGCGGTCGTCGTGACCACCGATGACGCCGGCGACGACGACTCCGACGGCCCCGCGACGTTCACGATGACGATCCTCGAGGGCGGCGAGCCCGTCGAGGAGTTCTCCGGTCTCGACCTCAGCGGCGGCGCCAACGGCGTGGCCACCAAGGTCAACAAGACCTCGACCAAGGTCAAGGTCGAGGTCGTCATCGAGGAGAAGGCCGACCTCGCGAGCCAGCTCGAGCTGATCAAGCCCGGCACCTACGAGCTCGAGAAGTCCGCGCCGACCCCGGTCGCCGTCAACGGTCGCAAGTTCGCCGGCTCCGAGTCGGCCCGCAGCGGCATCAACGGCCTCGCGATCGCCGAGGACGTCACGATGGTGATCGTCCCCGACCTCGTCACCGCGGCGACTGCCGAGGACGGCACCGTCGACCTCGGACTCTGGAAGGCCGTGCAGACCGCCCTGATCTCGCACTGCGAGCAGAACGGCAACCGGATGGCCGTCCTCGACGCCCCTCCCGGCATGAACCCCCAGCAAGTCAAGGAGTGGCGCTCCGAGATCGCGATGTACGACACGGCGTACGCCGCGATGTACTACCCCTGGGTCAAGGTCGAGAACCCCATCGGCGAGGGCGGTGACAGCGAGGTGCTCATCCCGCCGTCGGGTCACATCGCCGGCGTCTGGGCCCGCACCGACGACACCCGCGGCGTGTGGAAGGCCCCGGCCAACGACACCATGCGCGGCGTGCTCGACATCGAGCGCAACGTCACCCAGAACGAGCAGTCGCTGCTCAACCCGATCGGCATCAACTGCATCCGCCCGTTCGGCACGCGCGGCATCCGCATCTGGGGTGCGCGCACCCTCGCCTCGGACACCGACTGGAACTACATCAACGTCCGCCGGCTCTTCAACATGGTCGAGGCGACCATCCTCGAGGGCACCCAGTGGGCGGTCTTCGAGCCCAACGACATGTCGCTGTGGGAGGGTGTCAACCGCACCGTCACCGGCTTCCTGCGCGGCCTCTGGTCGGCCGGTGCGCTCTCCGGCGCCTCGGCGGACCAGGCCTTCTACGTCAAGTGCGACGAGGAGACCAACCCGCCGGAGTCGGTGGACGCCGGCCTGCTCGTGGTCGAGGTCGGCATCGCGCCGGTCAAGCCCGCGGAGTTCGTCGTGTTCCGCATCAGCCAGAAGAAGCAGACGGCCTGACGGCCGGCGCAGCCCACCTCACGCAGCCGACACAGAACTTCACCCAGGAGCAGGCACAGTGCCCAACGAACTGATCAACAACAGCGCGATGGTCGCGCAGAACTTCTTCCTCGAGGTCGACGGCGACGTGCTCACCGCACTCACCGGCGTCTCGGGGCTCGACGTCGAGGTCCAGGTCACGACCTACCAGCAGGCCACCAAGGGCGGCAAGATGGTGATCGGCAAGACGCTGGCCAACCAGACGTCCGCGCCCGACATCACCCTCACCCGGATCGCGCCCAACGACGCCAAGAGCGACAAGATCTGGAGCTGGTTCAACGACGTGCGCGACAAGGGCATCATCGCCACCTCGCGCAAGAACGGCGCGGTCGTGATCTACGACGCCGCCAACACCGAGGTCGCCCGGTTCAGCTTCTTCAACGCCTGGCCGTCGAAGATCTCGACCGACTCGCTCTCGGCGGACTCCAACGACGCGGTCAAGGAGAACATCACCCTGGCCTGCGAGAGGCTCGAACGCGTCAAGTGAGCGGTCTGCGCACCTCCTACGACTTCACCCTCCCGCGGGGCTACGTCGACCACCACGGCCGGTTGCACACGACCGGCACGATGCGGCTGGCGACGGCGCGTGACGAGCTCGACCCGTTGCGCGACCCGCGGATCGAGGGGCCCGACGACCCGCGTCTCACCATCCTGGTGCTGACGCGGGTGATCACGCGGCTCGGTGACCTGGAGATGGTCACCAGCCACGAGATCGAGGGGCTCTTCGCCGTCGACCTGGCCTTCCTGCAGGACTTCTACGGGGTGATCAACTTCGGTTCGCCGGAGGAGTACGAGGCGCTCGTCTCGGCTCAGCAGTCCACCGCGCTCGTCGGGGTCGAGGCCTCGACCCCCGAGCCGGTGGCTGCTGAGCCGGAGCCGGCCTCCCCGGGCTCCGGCCCGGAGGAGGCCGACGGTGAACCGGCCCCCTCGCGGCCCAGCTTCCGCGCGGGTGTCGAGGAGATGCCCCGGCGAGTGCCGTGACCTGGGCCGTGAGACCCAGTGCTCGGCGCCGGTCGAGGTGAGACGATCGTGATGCGCTACCCCGCGGACGCGCTGTGGCAGGAGATCGCCTTCCTCGCCTACCACCTGCACTGGTCGTTCGACGACCTGCTCGACCTCGAGCACATGGACCGGGTGCGGATGGTGCGAGCGGTGGTCTCGCTCAACGAGAGGGCCTGGCAGGCCGTGCGAGAGGTGGTCTGATGGTCGACAGCGCGACACCGCTGGGCGGCGACCTCCCGAGCGCGGCGCGATTCCTCTTCGAGCTCGACGGCGTCGAGGTCGGTGTCTTCCGCGAGGTGCGAGGACTCCACGTCTCCATCTCCGTGGCCGAGATCGCCGAGGGCGGTCAGAACGGCTTCTCGCACCGCGTCCCCGGTCGGATGAGCTGGCCCAACGTCGTCTTCCGGCGCGGGGTCACCGACGGCAACGCGCTCTTCGACTGGTTCAACCGGTCCTCGGGCGAGGCCTTCGCCGCCAACCAGAACAAGCTGGCCCGCTCGACCGGCGCGATCACCGCCGTCGACGCCACCGGCGCCCGCACCCGGGCGTGGGAGCTGATCGACGTCTTCCCGGTGCGGTGGCAGGGCCCCGACTTCAGCGTCGACAGCTCCTCCACGCTCGAGGAGGAGCTCGAGATCACCCACCACGGGTTCCGCGCCAAGACGCTGAGCTGACCTCCACCGACCGCCACGACGACCCAGGGACCATGACCACCTCGCAGCCCGACGACGCGACCTGGCTGGGCCGCGCCGTCGTGCGGCGGCTGAGGCTCCCCGGGCCGCCCCTGTCGCGACCGCTGCCGAGCCGCATCGGCTCCCTGGCCTCGAGCGTGCAGCGCTTCGCGGCCTCGACCTCGCGTCCGGTCGACATCCGCCGGGCCCTGCGCGGCCCCGAGCCGAGCGGCGCCGGATCGCAGGTGCGCCCGCCGCGGTGGTGGGTGCCCGCACCTGCGGACGAGGCGGGCGATCCTGGTGGTTCGTCGACCGCGGTGCCCCGTCCGGCCGCGGCCCTCCCGGCCGCCTCGACGCCTGCCGTGCCGTCGGCTCCGCCCGGCGCTGCCCCGAGTCGCCCCGCGGCCGCTCCCTCCACCCCGGCTCCTGCGTCCGGCCCTGCTGATGGCGCGCCGGTCGCCGGAGCGGTCGTGCACCGGTCGCTCGCCGCTGGCGCCTCCGACACCGGCCGCACCTCCGACGTCACTCCGGCCACGACCGCGGGCGGCCCGTCGACCCAGGCGTCGACTCAGGCGTCGACCCCGGCGTCGGGCACCGGCTCGGCGTGGCTCGCGCCGGCTCGTCGTACGACCGCGGGGCAGCTGCCCTCCCGCGGCCTGCCCCGCGCCGCCCGGTCGGTGCCGCAGGAGGAGACCTACAGTCCCGGCGCGATCGTCGGCTCGCTCGTCTCGCAGACGGTGCCCGTGCGCCGCTTCGACGAGGTCACCGCGGCCGGCCCGATGCTCACGGCCGCCGATCGGACCCGTCTGAGCGCGGGGGTGGCACGCCGTACGGCGGCCGCACGTGCCGCCGCGGCGCCTGTGGCCTCACCTGCGCCGACACCTGCGCCGTCACCTGCGTCTCCCGCATCCACCTCGTTGGTGTCAGGACCCGCGTCGACGGTCCGGCGTTCGGTTGCGTCCGAGACGCCCACGTCCCTGCCGGCCTCGCCGTCCCCCCAGTCCTCGTCATCGTCGGCTCCCTCGGCGTCGCCAGCGACCTCGCCTGGACCGGGGACCTCCCACCCGTCGTCGGAGCAGCCGGCCGGTGGCGCGACCGGTGCGGTCCCGGCGCCGTCCGGTCCGACCCTCGCCGGATCCGCTGGCGACACCGGCGCGTCCGGCGGGTCCGGCGGGTCCGGGTCGTCAGGGTCGGCCACCTCGCCGCCGCAGGCTCGCTGGCAGCCCGTCGCCGGACGGGACCGGTTCGCAGCGGCCGTCCAGCGCAGCCCCGGCGCGACGACGGTGCGACGCAGCGCTCTGGGTGGCGCGCGCGGTGCCGGGGTGACGTCCTCGACCTCCTCGACCTCGTCCGGCCGCTCGATCGCGCTGTCCACCCACCAGCGTCTGTCCGCGGGCGCCGCTCCGGTCGCGCTCCTCGGCGCGATGGAGACGCCGACCGGCGCGGGCCGCACGCCCCTCGCCAGCGCCGTGCGCGACATTGAGACGGTCCGGGCGGCCACGACCGCACTGCTGCATCGTGAGCCGGCGCCCACGGCGCCGGTCGTGCGTCGTCAGATGTGGGCCGGTTCCAGCATGGTGATGCGGCAGGCCGCCGCCGAGCGGGCCGCCCAGCAGGTCGCGCAGCGGCCGACCGCCCCCGTGCCGACCACCCGGTCTGCATCTGTCCCTGCACCTGCCCCGGGGCCGACCGACGTCGGCCGGCGCCGGGCGGACTCCTCCGACCCCGCCACGTCCGCTGGCCCGTCGGCGCCCGCCGACTCCACCTCGGCCTCGGCCCCGGCGGTGCCGGTGCCCACCTCGTCCAGCACGTCCCCCTCCAGCAGCGGAGGCGTCGGCCCGACCGGCGCCGCTGGCCCGGCGCTCGGCCGGCACCGTGCGACCACCGACGGTGTGTCGAGCGCTTCCCCTGCCACCGCTGCGGCCGCCACGACCGGTGCCTCGACGACCACCTCGGCCACGGCGACCACGTCGGCTCCGGTCGTCGGCCAGACGGTCTGGGGCGGCACCCCGGTCGGAGCGACCGTGCGGCGCTCCCCGGTGTTCCGCCGTCGCGCCGACGCCACGTCGCAGGGTATAGCGGAGGCCGCGATGCCGGAGCTGCTGACCGCGGTCCGAGGCAGCGGACACGGACGTCGCCCGGGGCGCGCCCTGGCCACCGGGTTCAGCGAGCCCGCC
The DNA here is from genome assembly GCF_009823805.1 of Nocardioides flavescens. Lineage (GTDB taxonomy): Bacteria > Actinomycetota > Actinomycetes > Propionibacteriales > Nocardioidaceae > Nocardioides > Nocardioides flavescens. The sequence continues at coordinate 380,156 of NZ_WUEK01000002.1, forward strand.
ACCATTCGGCCGTCCTCCGGGGCGAGCACCGCAGCGGTCCCCGCTGCGTCCGGTCCCGTGCCCGTGGTCGCTCGCCGCTCGAGCAACCCCGGCACCCCGAGCCGTCCCGACAGCGCGGCGCAGAACAGCGCTGCAGCGGGCCCCTCTGCGGGTGGTCGCGTGGCGGGCACCCCGGGCAGCCCGGGCAGCCCGGGCACCCCGGCCACGTCCTCCTCGGACCCGTCGAGCCGCCCGGCCCGCGGGACCGCCGGCGCGACCGCCCCCGCCCCCGAGCCCTCCTCGGTGCGCCGGAGCCCGGCGACGCCCAGCGCTCGAGAGCAGGTCGCCCGCCAGGGTGGCTCGCCGAGCCCCGCCGTGCTCGCGCCCCGCTCGACCGGCCCGGGGCCATCCGCGTCGGGCACCGAGCCCGCGCAGGACGCGAGCCCGATCCGCCGGTGGTGGCAGCGGCGCCCGTCGTCGTCCACCGGTTCGTCCGCGAGCTCGGTGACCGGTCCGTCCGCCGGCCCGTCGGCGGCGCCGACGTCGCCGCGCGGCTCGGCGGTCGAGGCCACGCCGTCGAGGTCGCTCACCGTGGCCCCGCCCCGCGCCGGTGCCACCCGTGGTCGACCCAGTGGCCGACCCGGCGCCCGTCCGGGTGGCTCGGCCGCCGGCGGACCGCCGGTGCCCGACGTCGCCCGGCGCACGGCCGCCACGACACCCGTCCGGCCCGGATCGACCACCCCGGCCGCAGGCTCGTCCGGCCCCGGCCCCCAGACTTCCTCCAGCGGACCGGCTGGCGGCTCGTCACTGCTCGAGCAGACGGCCCACCTGTTCCGCGCCATGTCCAGCGGCACCACTGCGTCCTCCGGGAGCCCCGCCATGACCCAGTCCTCCCCTCCGGGTGGCGGTGCGCCCGTGGTGCGTCGCTTCACCGACTTCTCCACGCCCGCTCCGCCGTACGCCGTGCCGGGCCGGTCGGGCGGCGGCCCGGACGGCCCCGAGGGCGGGTCCGACGCCGCGGGGATGCGGGGCGCCGGAGTTCCGGGGACCATCGACGAGTTCGTCGACGCGGTCGTGGCCAAGATCGAGCAGCGGGTCATCGACGAGCTCGAGCGGCGGGGTCGCTCACCGTGGACGGGGTTCTGATGGCCGAGCTGGAGAAGGCGTTCCTCGAGATCGAGGGCGGTGCCCGGGTGCCGTGCCTCTACAACCCGGAGACGGTCTCGTTCGGTCGCAGCAACAGCTGGACCTCCAACCCGATGCCGGGGCGCGGGGTGTCCCGGTTGCAGTACACCGGCGCCGCGTCGGGCTGGATGCGCCTCGACCTCGCCTTCGACACCACGGCGACGGGCACGTCGGTGACGGCGTACACCGACAAGGTGCTCGCGCTGATGGACGTCGACGAGTCCCTCCCCGGGTTCGACGCCACCACCAGCAACGCCCGACCGCCGACGGTCACCTTCCACTGGGGCGATCTGCACTCCTTCACCGCCGTCGTGCAGGACGTACGCCTCTCCTTCACCTACTTCTCCTCCGGGGGGCGTCCACTGCGGGCCGACGCGCAGGTGGACCTGCTGCAGTTCGAGCCCGGGGGCTCCTACGGGCCGCAGAACCCCACCTCCGGCACCCCGAAGCCGCACCGGGTCCATCGCGTGCAGCCCGGCGAGACACTGGACCGCATCAGCGCGCGCTACTACGGCGACTCCACGAAGTGGCGGCTGCTCGCGAGTGCCAACGGCATCGAGGACCCCCTCGCCGTCCGTGCCGGCGCACTGCTCAGCGTCCCCCGGCTGGAGGGCACGTGAGCCAGCCGGCCTCCGCGGAGCCGGGCGACGGCTACGCGCTCGTCCTGACCGTCGACGGGTCTGCGTTGTCCGCGCGCGTGCTCGAGCAGGTCGTGACCATTCGGGTCGACCGCGCCCTCGGCATCGTCGGGCGTGCCACCGTGAAGCTCTGGGACGACGAGTTCTCGCTGTCGTCCTCCCAGACGTTCTCCCTCGGCAAGCAGGTGGAGGTCGCGACGTACGGCGCGGGCTCCGAGAAGCTGTTCAGCGGCACGATCACCTCGGTGGGGATGGAGGTGTCGGCGCGGGGTCGTGAGCTCGTGGTCGTCGCGGACGACCCGGGGACCGCCCTGATGCGACCCATGAAGACGAAGGGGGCCGACAAGGTGAAGCCGTCGGACCTCGTCCAGGAGATCGCCAAGGACGCCGGCCTGTCGGTGGACATCGAGGCGGACTGCGTCGGGGGAGCCCAGCCCTACCTGCTCAAGGTCGGCTCGGGTCTCGCCTACCTCGAGACGCTCTGTGCGCGCACCGGTGCCGTCTGGTGGTTCGAGGGCGAGAAGCTGATGGTCCGCGGCCCCGAGCAGCCGATCCGGACCACCTCGCTCACCTTCGAGAAGGAGCTGGTCTCCTTCAACGTCAAGGCCACCGCGGCCGCCCAGAGCGGCTACGAGGTCCGGGGGTGGGACGTCGCGCAGAAGGCGACGGTCGTCGGCAGGGCCGAGGTGCGCCGCGCCGGGATGGAGGAGGAGTCGCACTTCGTCGGCGGGGCGGCCGGCCGCCCCGGTGACCGGAGCACGTCCGGCCGTAGCGTGCTGGTGCGCGATGCTGCTCCGCTGACGCAGACAGAGGCCGAGAAGATCGCCAAGGTGCGCGCCGCCGAGCTCGCGCGGTCCGCCGTGGTCGTGCGGGGGACGTGCCTGGGGGTCGCCAAGCTGGGCCCGAACGTCGATGTGAAGATCGCCAACGTCGGACCGGGGAGCGGGACCTACCGCGTCACCCACGTCGAGCACGTCTACAGCGCCAGTGGCCTCGTCACGCACTTCACCGCCGGGCCGCTGCGCCGGGCCGGGCTGGTCGACACGCTCGGGCCGCGCCCTGACGACGCCGGCATGCGGGTCGACCACGTCCTGGTCGCTCTGGTGACCAACAACAAGGACCCCGACAACATGGGTCGGGTCCGGGTGAAGATCCCGGACCTGAGCGACGAGGTGGAGTCCCAGTGGGCCCGTGTCGCGATGGTCGGTGCCGGCGGCACGGAGTCGAAAGGTCGGGGCGTGTTCTTCCTGCCCGAGGTCAACGACGAGGTGCTCGTGACCTTCGAGGCCGGCGACACCCGGCGCCCGATCGTCCTCGGCGGTCTGTACGGCGGCAAGGCCTCCTCGCCGCTGACCGCGAGCCAGGCGGTCGCGAACGGTGACGTCAGCAAGCGGCAGATCGTGTCGCGGCTCGGTCACACGATCGAGCTGGCGGACGGCACCCAGCCGGCGGAGAAGCACGTGCAGCTCAAGACGGCGGACGGTCAGCTGCTCCGGGTGGGGTCGGACAAGGTCACCATCGACTCCGCAGGCAAGCCGATCGAGATCCTGGGGGCCAGCGGCTCGTCGATCAAGGTCGACGCCAGCGGCGCGGTCACGATCGAGGGCAGCAAGATCGTGCTGAAGTCCGCCTCCGGGCCCGTGCAGGTCGAGGGGGTCCAGGTCAACGTCAAGGGCAGCGGTCCGGTCACCGTCGAGAGCCAGTCGCAGATGACGGTCAAGGGCGGCGCGGCGACGAGTGTCTCGAGCAGCGGCATCCTGGAGGTCAAGGGGACGATGGTGAAGATCAACTGATGTCCGAGCTCTCCTTGCCCGGTCGCGGCGACCTCGGTCAGCCCGACACCTCGTTCGTCGGCCGCGGTTTCCGTTGGCCGCTCGGCGTCGACCACACCGGCTCCATCGGGCTGACCAGCGGGGTGCCCGACATCGACCGCTCCATCCAGCTGGTGCTGATGACGGCGCCGGGGGAGCGCCTCATGCGCCCGAAGTTCGGCTGCCGGATCTGGGAGCTCCTCTTCGAGCCCGTCACCGGCAACCTGCTGGGGCTGATGGCGCAGGCCGTGCGTCAGGCCCTCGAGCAGTGGGAGCCCCGGATCACGGTCGAGGAGGTCGATCCGCAGCCGGACCCGGACAACCCGTCGCTGGTCCACATCGCGATCGGCTACCGCGTGCGCGCCACCAACGACCGCCGCAACCTCGTCTACCCGTTCTACGTCATCCCGCACGACGCCGAGTGAGAGTCCTCTGATGCCCCTTCCCTCACCCCGTCTCGACGACCGCACGTTCCAGGACATCGTCGACGAGGCCAAGCGGCTGATTCCGCGCTACTGCCCCGAGTGGACCAACCACAACGTCTCCGACCCCGGTGTCGCCCTCATCGAGCTCTTCGCCTGGATGAGCGAGATGGTGCTCTACCGGGTCAACCAGGTGCCCGAACGGCTCTACACCCACTTCCTCAACATGGTGGGGATCGAGCCGTTCGCGCCGTCGGTCGCGCGCACCGACGTGACGTTCTGGCTCACCACAGTGCTCGAGGACGACGTCCTCATCCGAGCCGGCACCGAGGTCACCACGGTCGCGACCGCCGCCGGCGGTGCTCCGGTCGTCTTCACGACGACGTCGGACCTGGTCGTCTCGCCGCCGGTGCTGGAGGCCGCGATGACCGCGACGGCCGCCGGCCAGGTGCGCGACGTGTGGCAGGACCTCCGCTTCGACCCGTCCGGGGTGGCGTGCTTCCCGTCGCCCGACCTGACTCCGGGCGACGCACTCCTGCTCGGCTTCGCCGAGTCGCTCGCCGGCGTGGCGCTGCGGCTCACCGTCGAGGCCCAGGCGGAGGGCATCGGGGTCGACCCGCGCCGTCCGCCGCTCGCCTGGGAGGTGTGGAACGGCGAGGGGTGGATCCCCGTCGCGGTCCACGCCGACACCACGGGCGGTCTCAACCGCGCCGGTGAGATCACGCTGATGGTGCCGGTCGAGCACGCGCCGGCGACCGTGGGCAACCGGTCGGCGTACTGGTTGCGGGTCCGGCTGCTCCGACCCGTCGACGGTCAGCCGACCTACAAGGCATCGCCCAAGGTGCGCTCGGTCGAGGCCGCGGCGCTCGGAGGCACCGTCGCCGCTGAGCACGCCGAGCTGGCGCCCCCCGAGCAGATCGGCCGCAGCGACGGTCAGCCCGCGCAGACCTACGCCGTGAGCCGCGCCCCGGTGCTGCCGCGTCGTGAGGGCGAGCACGTCGAGGTCGTGGACGACGACGACGTGCAGCGCTGGACGGAGGTCGCAGACTTCTCCGGCTCGGGACCGCGCGACCGTCACTACGTCTGGGACAGCGGCAGCGGGGTCGTCCGCTTCGGTCCCCGCGTGCGCTACCCGGACGGCACGACCCGGCAGCACGGCGCGATCCCGCGCGACGGCTCGCGGATCCGCGTGAGCGGCTACCGCCACGGTGGCGGCGCCCACGGCAACGTCGGTGCGCGCACGCTGAGCCTGCTGCGCTCGACGGTTCCGTTCGTCGAGGGCGTCGTCAACCTCGAGCCCGCTCGTGGCGGGGTCGACGCGGAGACCGTCGCCGAGGCGAAGGTCCGAGGCCCCCTGACGCTGCGCACCGGGCAGCGTGCCGTCACCGCCGGCGACTTCGAGCGCCTCACCCTCGAGGCCTCGCCCGAGGTCGCGCGCGCCCGGTGCCAGTCCGCGGGGCGCGGCAACGGCGCGGTCCAGCTGCTCGTCGTACCCCAGGTGCGGGGCGACGTCGCCGGCCACCGGCTCGACGACTACGCCATCGGCTCGGGCCTGATGGAGCGGATCTCGACCCACCTCGACGCCCACCGAGTCGTCGGCACCGCCGTCGAGGTCTCGACGCCGTACTACCAGGGCATCTCGGTCGTCGCCCTCGTCCACGCCGCTCCGGGCCGACCTGTGGCGCTCGTGCGGCAGCGGGCGGTCGACGCGCTCAACCGGTTCGTCAACCCGCTCGTCGGCGGCGTCGACGGCACCGGCTGGCCCTTCGACGCCGACCTCAACGTCGCCGTCGTCACGCAGGTCCTGGAGTCCGTCGAGGGCCTGGATCGCGTCGAGGAGGCGCTGCTGTTCGAGTACGACCTGCGCACCGGGCGCCGTCTCGGTGCGGCCAAGGACGTGATCCGCCTCGACCGGCAGTCGCTGTTCCTGTCCGCCGGCCACCAGGTCGTGGTGCGGTGAGCATCGTCTCGCAGGCCCCGGGTCCGGCCCGGGGCGACCTGCGCCCACGACGCGACCCGAACTGGATGCTGCACCAGCTGCCGGTGCAGATGGCCTCCGACGACTTCTTCGCGCGCTTCGTCTCGATCTTCCAGGAGCTCGGCACCGCGCTGCTCGAGGACGCCGACAACGTCGACCACGTCGCCGACGTGACCGTCACCCCCACCGACAACCTCGCCTGGCTCGGCTCGTGGATCGGGGTCGACGACATCGACCCGTCGATGCCGGAGGCACTGCGCCGACGCATCGTCGCGACGGCGTCCGCGACGCTCACGCGCCGCGGCACGGTCCAGGGGCTGCAGACCTACCTCGAGCTGCTGTCCGGCGGGGCCGCGCTCGTCGAGGACGGCGGGGGAGTGTGGCGGGCGGACGACGCCCCGGCCGACACGGCGTGGGTCCGCATGCACGTGCGCACGACCGGCATGCTCGATCCCGGTGCGTTCGTCGACGCCGTCCGCGACGAGGTCCCGGCCCACGTGCGGGCCGAGCTCTACGTCGGTGACGCCCTGATCTGGACGACGGAGCGCGACGCACGAGACGATGGGGTGCCGCGCAGCGCGGCACGAGACGAGGCGGCGAGGACGTGAGCACGGTGTCGACAGGGCCTGGCCCGCTTTCCGGTGGCTGGGACGACCAGTCGGGCGACGCCCGCGGCGGACGGCACGCCGCCTCCGGGGACGCCGTCCACGACGAGGTCACCTTCGACCCGGAGCCGACCCAGGCCCAGCCGATCGCGGTGCAGCCGGCCGCTGTGGAAGCGGCCCACCACGGCAGCACCGACGAGGTCGTGACCTGTCCTGAGTGCGGCACCCGTTCGCAGGTCGCGCTCAACCGGCGCCGCTCGCAGGACTTCTGCCCGCGCTGCGACTACCCGCTGTTCTGGACGCCCTCGACGATCCTCACCGACGGCGACGCCGCCGACCAGGCGAGCCTGCGCCGCCTCCCCGGCACCGCCGGTCGCGTCACCGTCGCCTCCCGCACGTGCCCGCACTGCAGCGAGTCCAACCAGCTCACCGCGCTCACGTGCGTGCGCTGCGGCGGGCTGATGGACCCGCCCGCCCCCGAGCCGGTCTTCGTCGCGCCCACCCCCGCCCCGGTCGTCGAGCCGGAGCCCGAGCCGCGTCGTACGCCGTGGTGGATGTGGATCGGGGGCGTCCTCACGCTGCTCGTGCTGATCGCGCTGATCGTCTACCTGGTCGGCTGAGTCCGGGCCTGCCGATCGGGGGATGAGTCAGCCGCCGTTCATCCCGTGCCGCACGGAGTCCAGCGCTCTCTTGTAGTGCACCTCCGCGGCGTTGATCACCGACTCCGGCGTCGACGGGTCGAACACCCGCAGTACGGAGAACCGGAACGACGACGGGTCGCGTCGGCGGAGGTCGACATTGCCTCCGTGCCCGTTGGTCGCGTACGCCGTCCACCGTTGGTAGATGTTCTCCGCGCCGTCCGCCTTGCCGACGTAGTGCCGGCCGTCGCGGGTGTCGGTGATGAGGTAGATCCCCTGGACGGAGGCGAGCGTGGTGCGCCAGGCTGCGTACCGCTGTTCGCGGACCACCGCCTGGAGCTCGGCGTGGCTCAGCACGAGCCGGTCGAACCCGGGAAACCGCGCCGGTTCGGCGTCGGCGATCTCGAGCACCCGGTACGCCCCGGCGGTGGTCGCGTTGACACGCCAGGTGCGCGGTGAGCGCCACTCGATGACCAAGCGGTTGCGAAGGTCGGCCATCTCCTCGGCGACCTCCAGGTGAAAGGCGCGGCTGGTCTCGTCGCGACTCGTCTCCCCGCAGTTGACCAGCACCTGCCACAGCCGCGCCCGGTCGCCGCCCTCGGGAAGGAACACCACCCACACCCGGGGAGGACTGGCGGGGAAGGTGCGCGTCTGGAGCGATTGGTTGCTCGTGTAGGCCAAGACGTCCTCGTCAGAGCTGGCGGCACTGATCCCGTGCGTCCCGTCGTCGTGCACCGGCACGTATGCGTGCCGGATCACCAGGGTCTCGGCCGGGTCGACACCTGCGCCGGCCATGACGTCCGCGAACGTCAACGGCACGTCGTCAGCCGTCCGAGCGGGTCGCGGCGATCTGAGCTCGGTGGTGGCGACGCCTGCGGGCCCACTGGGCCCCGGAGCACACCGCCGCGAGGAGCACCGCGTACCACGTCACTTCGCCGCCCACCGCAAGCGAGACGACACCGGAGACCGTGAACAGCGCGACGACCGTCACGAGCAGCGGAGGGTCCCATTCAACGGCGCGATGGAGCACGACGAAGAGGGTCCCACAGTTCGCAGCCGCGGACGGGCGTGCGATCGGGTGTCGCACCGCTCCGTGCAGGGGCGAAGATGCTCCAGCAACGAACGAACCCTCGGCCTGATCTGTGGGCCGAGGGTTCTCGCTGGTGTCCGAGGGGGGACTTGAACCCCCACGCCCGATAAAGGGCACTAGCACCTCAAGCTAGCGCGTCTGCCAATTCCGCCACCCGGACGAGTGCGGTCGAAAACTTAGCAGGCACCTCGCCCACACACCGCATCGAGGTCCCTCGTGTCGCGTGACATGCTCGGGACATGGCTGACAGCGACCGTACGACGGGCTCGGGCGAAGCGGAGGTCGTCGAGCTGTGCCGCGACCTGATCCGCTTCGACACCAGCAACTACGGCGACGACTCGGGCCCGGGGGAGCGCAAGGCGGCCGAGCACGTGGCGGCGCTGCTCGACGAGGTGGGCATCGAGAGCCGGCTCTACGAGTCCGAGCCCGGCCGCACCTCGCTGGTGGCCCGGTGGGGCGGCAACGAGGGCGACGGGCTGCTGCTGCACGGCCACCTCGACGTGGTGCCGGCCGCCGCCGAGGACTGGCGCGTGGACCCGTTCTCCGGCGAGGTCGAGGACGGCTACCTGTGGGGCCGCGGCGCCGTCGACATGAAGGACTTCGACGCGATGCTGCTGGCCACGGTGCGCCAGCGCCAGCGCGAGGGGCGCGTGCCGAGCCGACCCGTCACGCTGTGCTTCACCGCCGACGAGGAGGCCGGCGGCCACCGCGGGGCGCAGGTGCTGGTCGAGGAGCACGCGGAGGAGTTCGAGGGCGTCACCGAGGCGGTCGGCGAGGTCGGCGGCTTCTCGGTCACCGTGCGCGACCAGCGCGTCTACCTCGTCGAGGCGGCCGAGAAAGGCATGGCCTGGATGAAGCTGACGGCCCGCGGCACCGCCGGCCACGGGTCGATGATCAACCGCGACAACGCCGTCAGCCGCCTCACCGCGGCGGTGGCGCGCCTCGGGGCCTACGAGTGGCCCGTGCGGCTCACGCCGACCATGCAGGTGCTCCTCGCGACCATCGGCGACCTCGCCGGCACCGAGGCGACGCCCGAGAACGCCGCCGACCTGGTGCAGGAGTTCGGCGGCGCCGCCCGGATGCTCGGCGCGGTCATCAGCAACACCGTCAACCCGACCCAGCTCCAGGCCGGCTACAAGGTCAACGTCGTGCCGACCGAGGCCACCGCGCACGTCGACGGCCGGTTCCTGCCCGGCTACGAGGACGAGTTCTTCGACACCGTGCGCGAGCTGCTCGGCGACGGCATCGACCTGGAGTTCCTCTCCCACCAGCACCCGTGGGAGACGCCGTACGACGGCGCCCTGGTCGACGCGATGCACCGCTCCGTGCTGGCCGAGGACCCGGGGTCGATCGTGGCGCCGTACCTCATGAGCGGCGGCACCGACGCCAAGCACTTCCGCAAGCTCGGGATGCGCTCCTACGGGTTCGCACCGCTGCGGCTGCCCGCCGACCTGGACTTCACCGCGCTCTTCCACGGCGTGGACGAGCGGGTGCCCACCGACGCGTTGGAGTTCGGCGTGCGGGTGCTCGACCGGTTCTTGGACGAGATCTAGCCACGCCGGTGGTCGAGGAGGCCCGCCAGGACCGTCTCGAAGCCACGTCACGGAGTGTGGTCTCAAGACAGGACTTCGTCCTTCCTCAACCACCGTGGGTCAGCTCAGGCGGTGCGGACGGCCTTGATGATCCGGCGGCGCAGCAGCACCCGGCGGGTGCCGTCGGCGGAGATCTGGACCCGGTCGAGCTCCCAGCCGCCGTGCTCGGCGCGGGCGACGAGCAGCTTGGTGACGACGTTGCGGGGGAAGCCGCGCTCGAAGGTCACCTTGTCGAACTCCCACTCGACGCCGGGGCCGATGCGGGGGCGGCCCTTGCGGTGCTCGGGTGCGCGGCTCATCGCCCCTCCGAGACGTCGTCGAGGGCCTGGGTGAGCTCGGGTGGCAGGGTGCGCTCCTCGCTGGCCAGGGCGGCCTGCAGCTGCGCCGTCGTGCGGGCGCCCACGATCGGGGCGGTGACACCCGGGCGGTCGCGCACCCAGGCCAGGGCGACCTCCACCGGCGTCCAGCCGAGCCCCTCGGCCGCGCGGACGACGGCCTCGACGACCTGCGAGCTCGACTCGTCGCGGTAGGGGTCGACGAAGGCCGACATCTCCGAGGCACCGCGGGAGTCCGACGGGGTGCCGGAGCGGTACTTGCCGGTCAGGACCCCCCGACCGAGGGGCGACCAGGGCAGCAGCCCGAGGCCGAGCTCCTGCGCGGCGGGCACGATCTCGTGCTCGACCGAGCGGTTGAGCAGGGAGTACTCCACCTGCGTCGAGACCAGCGGGGCGCGCCCCGGCGCGGAGCGCTGCCAGGTCGCGGCCTGCGCTGTGCGCCAGCCGCTCCAGTTCGAGATGCCGACGTACGACGCCCGGCCGGTCGCGACCGCGGTGTCGAGGGCGGCCAGCGTCTCCTCGAGCGGCGCGGAGTCGGACCACACGTGCACCTGCCAGAGGTCGACGTGGTCGACGCCGAGGCGGCGCAGCGAGGTGTCGAGATGGGTGAGCAGCCCGCGGCGCGAGGTGTCGGCCACGCGCCCGGACCGGCCGTAGCCGAAGCCGCCCTTGGTGGCGATCACCAGCTCGTCGCGGGGGAACTCGCGCAGCAGCGAGCCGAGCAGCTCCTCAGACGCACCGCCGCTGTAGACGTGGGCGGTGTCGAGCAGCGTGCCACCCGCGGCGACGAACGCCGTCAGCTGCTCGCGGGCCACGTGCTCGTCGGTAGCCCCGCCCCAGGTCATCAGCCCGAGGCCGAGCCGCGAGACGCGCAGTCCGCTGGCCCCCAGAACGCGTTCCTGCATGGCCTCAAACCTAGTGGTCCCGCCGAAAGGGTGGTCGGAGCGCCACACCCGTACGCTGTCCGCCCGTGGGTGACTTCCTCCAGGCGGTGGTCCTGGGCCTGATCCAGGGGCTGACCGAGTTCCTCCCGATCTCGAGCAGCGCGCACCTGCGCATCTACCCGGAGCTGTTCGGGTGGGGCGACCCCGGTGCGGCGTTCACGGCCGTGATCCAGATCGGCACCGAGCTCGCCGTGCTCATCTACTTCTGGTCCGACATCTGGCGGATCTTCACGACCTGGCTGCGCTCACTGTGGCGCCCCGAGCTCCGCGGGCACCTCGACGCCCGCATGGGCTGGTACATCATCGTCGGCTCGGTGCCGATCGTCGTGCTGGGCGTGGCGCTCAAGGACGTCATCGAGTCCAACTTCCGCAGCCTGTGGCTCATCGGCACCACGCTGATCGTGCTCGGCATCGTGCTCGGCATCGCCGACCGGGTCGGGCGCACCGACCGCACGATCCGCCAGATCACCTTCCGCGACGCGGTGCTCATGGGCCTGGCCCAGGCCTGCGCGCTGATCCCCGGCGTCTCCCGCTCCGGAGCGACGCTGTCGATGGGCCGCTTCCTGGGCTACGACCGCGAGGCCGCGACGCGCTACGCCTTCCTGCTCGCCATCCCGGCGGTCATCGGCGCCGGCGTCTTCCAGCTCAAGGACATCCCGGGCTCGACCAACCCCTACGGCTGGGGCCCCACGATCGTGGCGACGGTCGTGTCCTTCGTCGTGGGGTACGCCGCGATCGCGTGGCTGCTGCGCTACGTCAGCACCAACTCCTACACTCCGTTCGTCGTCTACCGGGTCGCGCTCGGCACGCTCACGCTGGTCCTCGTCGCGACGGGCGTCCTCGCCGCCTGACCACTCACCGGTGGGTGAGGAGGCCGGCTACGGCCGTCTCGAAACCACTCGACCCCGGCCGTGGTCTCGAGACAGGACTTCGTCCTTCCTCAACCACCGGTGCAGCTCAGAGCCAGCCGGACCGCTTGAAGAAGAACCAGAGCCCGCCCGAGATCGCACACATCAGCGCGACGGCCATCGGGTAGCCGAAGGTCCAGCTCAGCTCGGGCATGTGGGTGAAGTTCATGCCGTAGATCCCTGCGATCAGCGTGGGCGCCGCCGCGAGCGCGACGCCGGCGGAGATCTTGCGCATGTCGTCGTTCTGCTGCACCGCGATCCGCGCCAGGTGGGCGTCGAACGCCGTCGACAGCAGCCCGTCGAGGCTGTCGACGATGTCGGCGGTCTGGTTGAGGTGGTCGAGCACGTCGCGGTAGAACGGCGCCGCGCCCGGCACCATCCCGTGCACCGTGCCGGTGGCGAACTTGCGCAGCGGCTCGCGCAGCGGCATCACCGCGCGGCGCACCTCGGCGATCTCGCGCTTGAGGACGTAGATGCGGTTGGAGTCGTCGGTGCGGGCCGCCGAGAACACCGACTCCTCGATCTCGTCGACGTCGATCTGCAGCTCGTCGACGACGTCGACGTAGGCGTCGACCACGGTGTCGCACACCGCGTAGAGCACCGCCCACGGGCCGTGGGTGAGCGTGGTCGTGTCGGTCTCGAGCCGCTCGCGCGCCGAGTGCAGCTCGGAGCCGCGGCCGTGACGCACGGTCACGACGAAGTCGCGGCCGGCGAACAGATTGATCTCACCGGTCTCGACGGCGTCGTCAGCGTCGACGTACCAGAGCGTCTTGAGGGTGAGGAACAGGCTGTCGTCGTACTTCTCCAGCTTGGGCCGCTGGTGGGCCTTGAGGGCGTCGTCGACGGCGAGCGGGTGCAGCCCGAACGCCGCCGCGACCTCGTGCAGCTCCTGGGCGCTCGGCTTGTAGAGCCCCACCCAGACGAAGTCGTCCTCCTCCTCGACCTGGGCGCGCAGGCGGTCGTACTCGTGCGGGAAGCACTCGACCTCCACCCGCTTGCCGTGGCGGTAGAGGGCGCTGTCCACGATCACCGGCCCACGGTAGCCGCCGGGAGGCGTGCCGGTGGCCCGTAGGCTCGCAGCGTGGCGACGGTGATCCTGGTGCGGCACGGCCGCACCACGGCCAACAGCTCTGGAGTGCTCGCCGGTCGTACGGCGGGCGTGCGGCTCGACGAGACGGGGGTCGGGCAGGCGCAGCGCACCGCCGAGCGGCTCGCGGTGGTGCCGCTGACCGCGGTGGTGACGAGTCCGCTCGAGCGCTGCCGGCAGACCGCCAAGGCGATCTTGAAGGCCCAGACCGGCGAGCCGCTGACCGCCACCGAGCGCGGCATCACCGAGTGCGACTACGGCGAGTGGCAGGGCCGCTCGCTGAAGGACCTCGCCAAGGAGCCGCTGTGGAAGACGGTGCAGGCGCAGCCCTCGGCCGTGACCTTCCCGGGCGGGGAGTCGATGGTGACGATGCAGTCGCGTGCCGTCTCGGCGGTGCGGCGCCTCGACGCGGCGTACGAGGCGGAGCACGGGCCCGGCGCGGTGTGGGTGGCCGTCAGCCACGGCGACATCATCAAGTCGGTGCTGGCGGACGCGCTCGGCATGCACCTCGACCTGTTCCAGCGCATCCACGTCGACCCGGCGTCGGTCTCGATCGTCCGCTACACCGACGCGCGTCCCTACGTCGTCTCCAGCAACACCCACGCCGGGGACCTCTCGTGGCTCAAGCCACCGGCCAGGAAGGGACGGTCGAAGAAGGCGTCCCAGGACGCGGCGGTGGGCGGGGGCGCAGGTCCCTCGGGGGCCGCTGGGGGAGATGTCTAAGGTGGCGACATGCCGCTGATCCACGCATTCGACCCGCCGGAGCGCTTCGTCACCGGCACGGTCGGCCCGCCCGGTGGGCGCACGTTCTTCCTGCAGGCGCGCAGCGGCACGCGCCTGACCAGCGTGTCCCTGGAGAAGCAGCAGGTCGCCGCGCTGAGCGAGCGCATCGACCAGCTGCTCGACGAGGTGATGAGCAGCGACTCGACCGAGTCGGTCGTGCCCGCCGTCGCGCCCCTCGGCCTCGACGACACCGACCCGCTGGAGCAGCCGATCGAGGAGGAGTTCCGCGCCGGCACCATGACGCTGTCGTGGGACCCGGACGACGAGCGCGTCGTGATCGAGGTGTTCCCGTGGACCGAGGCGGCCGTCGTCAGCCCCGACCAGCTCGACGAGGAGCTCACCGAGCCCGAGCCCGACGAGGTCCTGCTGGTGCGCCTGGACGCCGGCGCCGCCCGCGCCTTCGTCAAGCGCGCCGAGCAGGTGCTCGAGGCCGGGCGCCCGAGCTGCCCTTTCTGCGGCAACCCGGTCGACCCGGAGGGCCACCTGTGCGTGCGGGCCAACGGCTTCAAGCGACGGGATCCGTGAGCGCTCGTCCGTGAACGCACCGAGCCGTGAGCTCGCCGAGGGCGAGCTGAGCCTGCAGGGCCGGATCATGCCGGCCTCCAACGCGACGTTCCTGGGCGTCGTGGGTGAGGGCGAGGACGCGCCCAAGGTCGTCTACAAGCCGATCTCGGGGGAGCGGCCGCTGTGGGACTTCCCGCACGGCACCCTGGCCGGCCGCGAGGTCGCGGCCTACCTCGTCTCCGAGGCGAGCGGGTGGGACGTCGTCCCGCCGACCTGGCTGCGCGACGGTCCGCACGGGCCGGGGATGGTGCAGCTGTGGCGCGAGCCCGATCCCGACCAGGCCGCCGTGGACCTGGTGCCCGAGGGGCAGGCGCCGCGCGGTTGGAGGCACGTCTTCGACGGCATCGACGGCCGCGACCAGCCCGTCTCGCTGGTCCACGAGGACACCGCCCCGCTGCACCGGATGGCCGTGCTCGACGTCGTCATCAACAACGCCGACCGCAAGGGCGGCCACGTGCTCGAGATGGCCGACGGCCACCGGCACGGGGTGGACCACGGCGTGACCTTCCACGAGGAGCACAAGCTGCGCACCGTGCTCTGGGGCTGGCTCGGTGAGCCGATCGACGAGGACGAGCTCGCCGTCGTCCAGCGCCTCGGCGTCGAGCTCTCCGGTCCGCTGGGTGAGGCGCTCGCCGCGCACCTCACCGACGAGGAGATCCTCGCGGCGGCGAAGCGGTGCCGCCGCCTCGTCGACCGCGCCGTCATGCCCGCGCCGCGCGGGTCGATGCCGGCGATCCCCTGGCCGCCGTTCTGATCACGCAGCCGCCAGCGAGTGACGAGCTGCGGCGTGGCGGGATCAGGTCGAGCATGGCCTCCGGCCGAGGCACGAGGCCGGAACGGCCGGGTCGAGACCTGGGGACGAGGACGTCTAGGCTCTCCACCATGCGTGCGTGGTCGGCTCCCGACGTCCCCGAGCTGCCCGAGAAGGGCCCCGAGGTGTCGCTGTTCGACACCGCGAGCGGTGAGAAGGTGCCGGTGGTGCCGGCCGACGGTCCGGCCCGGCTCTACGTCTGCGGCATCACCCCCTACGACGCCACGCACATGGGCCACGCGGCGACGTACGTCGGCTTCGACCTGCTGAACCGGGCCTGGCGCAGCGCCGGGCACGACGTGGTGTTCGCCGAGAACGTCACCGATGTCGACGACCCGCTGCTCGAGCGCGCCGAGAAGGTCGGCGTCGACTGGACTGAGCTCGCCGAGCGCGAGACCGAGCTGTTCCGCCAGGACATGACGGCGCTGCGGGTGCTCCCGCCCGACCACTTCACCGGCGCGGTCGAGTCCATCCCGCTCGCGGTGGCGCTCATCGAGCGCCTCCAGGAGTCCGGCGCGGTCTACCGCGTCGAGGACGACCTCTACTTCTCGGTCACCGCCGACCCGGCGTTCGGCGACGAGTCTGGCTACGACCGCGACACGATGCTGCGCCTGTTCGGCGAGCGCGGTGGCGACCCCGAGCGCGAAGGCAAGAAGGACCCGCTCGACTGCGTCGTCTGGCGCGGCCCGCGCGACGGCGAGCCCTCGTGGTCGTCGTCGGTCGGCGAGGGCCGCCCCGGCTGGCACATCGAGTGCGCCGCCATCGCCCGCGAGCATCTCGGCGAGGCCTTCGACGTGCAGGGCGGCGGGAGCGACCTCGTCTTCCCGCACCACGAGATGTGCGCCGGGCACGCCCAGGTCGCCTCGCCCGGCGTCCCGTTCGCGCGGGTCTACAGCCACGCCGGCATGGTCGGCTACGACGGCGAGAAGATGTCGAAGTCGCGCGGCAACCTCGTCTTCGTCTCCGCGCTGCGCAACAGCGACGTCGACCCGATGGCGATCCGACTGGTGCTCCTGCGCCACCACTTCCGCTCCGACTGGGAGTGGACCGACGCCGAGCTCTTCGACGCCGTCGACACCCTCGCCGACTGGCGCCGCGCCCTCTCGCTCGGCGCGGGTGCCCCGGCCGCGCCGCTGATCACCGAGGTGCTCGCCGCCCTGGCCGACGACCTCGACGCCCCGCGCGCGGTCGCCGCCGTCCAGGGCTGGGTCGACGCCACCCTCGGCACCACCGGCCACCTCGCCGACAACTCCGACGAGCACGCCGCCCTCCAGGTCCACGCCCTCCTCGACGCCGCCCTCGGCCTCGCGCTCTGAGGCGTCCCGGCGGCCAGTTTCACCGGGTACCCGGTGAAACTGGCGCTGACCTGACGAAACTTCGTACGGGAAGCGTGAGTTCCCAACCAGCAGTTCGCCCCGCGCCGGGCCTCACGCCGGTTTCACCGCCTAGACGGTGAAACCGGCGTCGACGCCGACGCCGCCGCTGGTGGCCTCAGTCCTTGTCGTTGCGCCGCTTGAGGTAGCGCTCGAACTCCCGGGCGATGGCCTCGCCGGAGGCCTCGGGGAGGTCGGTTGTGTCGCGGGTCTCCTCGAGCGAGCGGACGTAGTCGGCGACGTCCTCGTCCTCCTCGGCGAGCTCGTCGACCCCGCGCTCCCAGGCGCGGGCGTCCTCGGGCAGGTCGCCGAGGGGGATCGAGATCTCGAGGAGGTCCTCGATCTGGCCGAGCAGGGCCAGCGTCGCCTTGGGGCACGGCGGCTGGGCGACGTAGTGGGGGACGGCGGCCCAGTACGACACCGCGGGGATGTCGAGCAGGCCGCAGGCGTCCTGGAGCACGCCGACGATCCCGGTCGGGCCTTCGTACGTCGACTCCTGGAGCCGCAGCCGGTCGACCAGCTCGGGCTCGGTGGCGGTGCCGGAGACGGGGATGGGGCGGGTGTGCGGGACGTCGGCGAGCAGGGCGCCGAGCGTCACGACGAGCTGGCCGCCGAGGTCGTCGCAGGCGGCGAGCAGCTCGGCGCAGAACATCCGCCAGCGCATGTTGGGCTCGATGCCGCGCAGCAGGATGATGTCGCGGTCGAGGTCCGGCGGCGAGGCGATCGCGATCTGGGTGCCGGGCCAGGTGATGCGCCGCATCCCGGCGGGGTCGGTGCCCACCAGCGGGCGCGTCACCTGGAAGTCGTAGTAGTCCTCGGGGTCGATGTTGCCGACGACGCGTGCGTTCCAGACCTTCATGAGGTGGTCGACGGCCGAGGACGCGGCGTCCGCGGCGTCGTTCCAGCCCTCGAAGGCGGCGATGACGACCGGGTCGACGAGGTCGTCGGTCTCCGCGAGCTCGATCACGCTTCCACCCTACGCAGCCGATCGGGATTCGCTGGTCGCGACCGCCCGGTGCCACGATGTGGGAATGCAGTCCACCCCTCGGACGCTTCCAGCACGATGGACGAGGACGACCGAGGAGGACGAGTGACCGACGCGCACGACAGCGTTCACGACCGGGCGCAGGAGCAGCGCGACTGGCGCCCCGACGCCACCGAGGCGCTCACCCGGGCCCTCGAGGAGCGCATCCTCGTCATCGACGGCGCGATGGGTACGGCGATCCAGCGCGACCGCCCGTCCGAGGCGGGCTACCGCGGCGAGCGGTTCGCCGACTGGCCGAGCGACCTGCAGGGCAACAACGACCTGCTGACGCTCACCCAGCCCGCGATCATCGAGGCGATCCACCGCGAGTACCTCGAGGCCGGCGCCGACCTCATCGAGACCAACACCTTCAACGCCACCGCCGTGTCGCTCGGCGACTACGGCATGGCCGAGCTCGCCTACGAGCTCAACCTGGAGTCCGCCCGGCTCGCCCGCTCGGCCGCCGACGCCGTCTCGACGCCCGAGCGGCCGCGCTACGTCGCGGGCGCGCTCGGTCCGACCACGCGCACCGCCTCGATCTCGCCCGACGTCAACGACCCGGGTGCGCGCAACATCTCCTTCGACGAGCTCGTCGCGGCGTACTCCACCTCGACACGGGGCCTGCTCGACGGCGGTGCCGACGTGCTGATCGTCGAGACGATCTTCGACACCCTCAACGCCAAGGCGGCGATCTTCGCGATCGAGACCGTCTTCGAGGAGTGCGGGCGCCGGTGGCCGGTCATCATCTCCGGCACCATCACCGACGCCTCCGGTCGCACCCTGTCGGGCCAGACCACCGAGGCCTTCTGGAACTCCGTGCGCCACGTGAAGCCGATCGCCGTCGGCCTCAACTGCGCGCTCGGCGCGAAGGAGATGCGTCCCTACATCGCCGAGATGTCGCGCATCGCCGACACGTTCGTCTCGTGCTACCCCAACGCCGGGCTGCCCAACGCCTTCGGTGAGTACGACGAGGCCGCCGAGGAGACCGCCGCGGTCGTCTCGGAGTTCGCCGACGCGGGGTTCGTCAACCTCGTGGGCGGCTGCTGCGGCACCACCCCGGCCCACATCGCCGCGATCGCTCGCGCCGTGGCCGACAAGCCGGGCCGTGAGGTGCCGGTGGCGGAGCCCGCCACGCGCCTGTCCGGCCTCGAGCCGTTCACGATCAGCGACGACAGCCTGTTCGTCAACGTCGGCGAGCGCACCAACATCACCGGCTCGGCGCGCTTCCGCAACCTGATCAAGGACGGCGACTACGACACCGCGCTCACGGTCGCGGCCCAGCAGGTCGAGAACGGCGCTCAGGTCATCGACGTCAACATGGACGAGGGGATGATCGACGGGGTCGCGGCGATGGACCGCTTCCTCAAGCTGGTCGCCTCCGAGCCCGACATCAGCCGGGTGCCGGTGATGGTCGACTCCTCGAAGTTCGAGGTCATCGAGGCCGGCCTCAAGAACGTCCAGGGCAAGCCGGTCGTCAACTCGATCTCCATGAAGGAGGGCGAGGACGCCTTCCGCGAGCACGCCCGTCTGTGCCGCAAGTACGGCGCCGCCGCGGTCGTGATGGCCTTCGACGAGGACGGCCAGGCCGACAACCTCGCCCGCCGGATCGCGATCTGCGAGCGGGCGTACCGGATCCTGGTCGACGAGGTCGACTTCCCGGCCGAGGACATCATCTTCGACCCCAACGTCTTCGCCGTGGCGACGGGCATCGAGGAGCACGCCTCCTACGGTCGCGACTTCATCGAGGCGACCCGCTGGATCAAGCAGAACCTGCCCGGCGCCAAGGTCTCCGGCGGCATCTCCAACGTCAGCTTCAGCTTCCGCGGCAACAACCCGGTGCGCGAGGCGATCCACGCGGTCTTCCTCTTCCACGCGATCGAGGCCGGTCTCGACATGGGCATCGTCAACGCCGGTGCGCTGGTCGTCTACGACCAGGTCGACCCCGGGCTCCGGGAGCGGATCGAGGACGTCGTGCTCGACCGGCGTCCCGACGCCGCGGAGCGGCTGCTCGAGATCGCGGAGTCCTACAACCGCAAGGGCGAGGAGGCCGAGGCGGCCGCCGAGGAGTGGCGCTCGCTGCCGGTCGAGGAGCGGATCACCCACGCCCTGGTCAAGGGCATCGACGGCCACGTCGAGGCCGACACCGAGGAGCTGCGCACCCTCATCGAGGGTCGCGGCGGACGCCCGATCGAGGTCATCGAGGGCCCGCTGATGGCCGGCATGGACGTCGTCGGCGACCTGTTCGGCAGCGGCAAGATGTTCCTCCCGCAGGTGGTGAAGTCGGCGCGCGTGATGAAGAAGGCGGTCGCCTACCTCATCCCGTTCATCGAGGAGGAGAAGCTCGCCAACCCCGAGCTCGCCACCGCCAAGGAGACCAACGGCACGATCGTCATGGCGACCGTCAAGGGCGACGTCCACGACATCGGCAAGAACATCGTCGGCGTCGTGCTGCAGTGCAACAACTACGAGGTCATCGACCTCGGCGTCATGGTGCCGGCGCAGAAGATCCTCGACACCGCCCAGGAGGTCGGCGCCGACATCATCGGCCTGTCCGGGTTGATCACCCCCTCGCTCGACGAGATGGTGAACATGGCCAGCGAGATGCAGCGCCTGGGCCTCGACATCCCGCTGCTCATCGGCGGCGCCACCACCTCGCGCGCCCACACGGCGGTCAAGGTGGACCCCAAGTACGACGGTCCGGTCGTCTGGGTCAAGGACGCCTCGCGCTCGGTGCCGACGGCTGCGGCCCTGCTGTCCGAGGACCGTCGCCCGAAGCTGATGGCCGACGTCCAGCAGGACTACGACGCGCTGCGCGCCCGCCACGCCGGCAAGCAGGAGCGCCCCAAGCTCAGCCTTGAGCAGGCCCGCGCCAAGGCCACCCCGGTCGACTGGAGCAGCTACGAGCCGCCGGCGCCCGCCCAGCGGGGCGTGCACGTGCTCGACGACTACGACCTCGCCGAGCTGCGCGACTACATCGACTGGCAGCCGTTCTTCAACGCCTGGGAGATGAAGGGGCGCTTCCCCGACATCCTCAACAACCCCGCCACCAGCGAGGTCGCGCGCAAGCTGTACGACGACGCGCAGGAGATGCTCGACCAGATGATCGCCGAGAAGTGGATCACCGCCCGTGGCGTCTACGGCTTCTGGCCGGCCAACGCCGAGGGCGACGACGTCGTGCTCTACGCCGACGAGGAGCGCACCGAGCGGCTCAGCGTCCTCCACACGCTGCGCCAGCAGGGGGAGCACCGCGACGGGGTCCCCAACCGGGCGCTCTCCGACTTCGTCGCGCCCGCCTCGAGCGGCCTGCCCGACCACGTCGGTGGCTTCGCCGTCACCGCGGGGATCGGGCTGCAGGAGCGCGTCGCGGCGTACAAGGCCGACCACGACGACTACAACGCCATCCTCATCGAGGCGCTGGCCGACCGGCTGGCCGAGGCCTTCGCCGAGCGCCTGCACGAGCGGGTGCGCACGGAGTTCTGGGGCCACGAGACCAGCGAGCGGCTCTCCAACGAGGACCTCATCGCCGAGCGCTACCGCGGCATCAGGCCCGCGCCGGGCTACCCGGCGTGCCCCGACCACACCGAGAAGCTCACGCTGTGGTCGCTCATGGACGTCGAGGCCAACGTCGGCATCGAGCTCACCGAGTCGATGGCGATGTGGCCGGGCGCGTCGGTCTCCGGCGTCTACTACATCCACCCCGACTCGCAGTACTTCGTCGTCGGTCGGCTCGCCCGCGACCAGGTCGCGGACTACGCCGAGCGCAAGGGTTGGAGCCTCACCGAGGCCGAGAAGTGGCTCTCGCCCAGCCTGGGGTACGACCCCGATGACTAACCCGAGCACCGAGGGCCTCGCTGCCGTCCTGTGGGACATGGACGGCACCCTCGTCGACACCGAGCCGTACTGGATCGACACCGAGTACGCCATGGCCGAGCGCTACGGCGGGACCTGGACCGAGAAGGACGCGATGCAGCTGGTCGGCAACGACCTGGTGTCGTCGGGTGTCTACATCAAGGAGCGGATGGGCCTGTCCCAGTCGCCGGAGGAGGTCGTCGAGGAGCTCCTCGACGGCGTCGTCGAGCGCCTCGCCGCCGGGGTGCCCTGGCGACCCGGCGCGCGGGAGCTCCTGACCGAGCTCACCGGAGCCGGCGTGCGCCTGGCCCTCGTCACGATGTCGTACGCGCGGTTCGCCGCCCCGATCCTGGCGCAGCTGCCGCCCGAGACGTTCCGCGTCGTGGTCACCGGCGAGCAGGTCGCCAACGGCAAGCCCCACCCCGAGCCCTACCTCACCGCCGCCGCGGCGCTGGGCGTCGACCCGGCGCGGTGCGTCGCGATCGAGGACTCCGGCACCGGCGCACGCTCCGCCGAGGCCGCCGGCTGCACCGTGCTGGTGGTCCAGAACCACGTGCCCGTCCCCGACGGGCCCCGCCGCGTCTTCCGCGACACCCTCGAGGGGCTGAGCGTCGCCGACCTCGCGGCGCTGGAGTCGGAGCTGCTGGGCTGACCTCAGATCCAGCCCATCCGCCGCGCGATGGCGCAGGCCTCGTGGCGGTTGGCGGCGCCGAGCTTGGCGACGGCGTTCGACAGGTAGTTGCGGGTCGTGCCGGGGGAGAGGTGCGCGCGCTGGGCGATCTCCTCGACCGGGGCGCCGCCGTCGGCGAGCTCGAGCACGTCGGCCTCCCTCGGCGTGAGCGGGCTGTCGCCGGCCGCGATGGCCTCGGCGGCGAGCTCGGGGTCGACGTAGCGCCCTCCGCCGTGCACGGTCCGGATGACCTCGGCCAGGGTGCGGGCCGACGCCGTCTTGGGCAGGAACCCCGAGACCCCGGCGGCCAGGGCGCGCTTGAGGTGGCCGGGTCGTCCGTGGCTGGTCACGATGACGACCCCGGCGCCCGGCAGCTGCGTCGCGAGCGCCTCCGCCACGGCGATGCCGTCGAGCCCGGGCATCTGCAGGTCGAGCACGGCGACGTCGACGGCGTGCTCGACCGCGGCCGCCAGGGCCTCGTCGCCGCCGGCGGCCTGCGCGACGACGTCGAGGTCGTCCTCGAGGTCGAGCATCTGCGCGAGCGCGGTGCGGATCAGGTGCTCGTCGTCGGCGAGCAGCAGGGAGATCGTGGGCGCGCTCATGCGGCTCCTCCGGTGGGCAGGTCGACGCGGACGACGAACTCGGAGCCGTCGCGCTCGGCGTGCAGAGTGGCACCGAGGGCGGCGAGGCGCTCGCGCAGGCCGACCAGCCCGCGGCCGTCGCTGCCGCGCGAGCCGGGAGGGGCGGTGACGCCGTCGTTGCGGACCTCGACCACGCCGTCGTCGGTCCACCGGATGGTCACGAGCGTCGCCCGGGAGTGGCGCAGGACGTTGGTGACGCTCTCGCGGACGACCCACCCGGCCGCCTCGTGCCAGGCCGGGTCGAGGCCCGTCGTGTCGACGGAGGTGGCGATGCCGGCGGCCTGCAGGAGGGAGCGGGCCCCGTCGAGCTCCCGCTCGAGGGAGGTGTCGCGGTAGCCGCGGGCGAGCTCTCGCGCCTCGCGCAGGGCGTCGTGGGCGTGCTCGCGCACCTCGAGCATGCGAGCCGCGGCCCGCTCGTCGCCCCGCTCGGCGAGCGTCGCGGCGAGCTCGGCCTGCACGGCGATGGCGGAGAGGTGGCGCCCGAGCACGTCGTGCACGTCACGGGAGAAGCGCAGGCGCTCCTCGGCGACGGCGAGCTCGCCCTGGGCCGTGCGGGAGCGGTCGACCTCGACGACCACGCCGAGCAGCCAGAGCGAGGCGCGCACGGTGAAGACGAAGAACAGCGTCGTGCCGAGGGCCACGAGCGCGACCCACGCTCGCCCGGTGAGCACCGTCGGCACGAGCGTCGCGCCGACCACCACTGCGGCCGCGATGCGTCGGTCGGTGAGCCCCACGAGGGCGATGACGGTGACGCCCCAGGTCGTGAGACCCAGGACCCGGCCCGGTCCCTCGGGGAGCGCGATGCAGGCACCCGTCGAGACGACGGCCACGGCGAGCAGGGCACCCACGGGCCGCCACGGCACCGGGGCCGCAGCGGGGTAGAGGTCCATCACCGCCCGCAGTGCCCGCGCGGCGACCAGGGTCACGACGAGCGACGCGCCGAGCACGACCGCGAGCGCGCCGCCTCCGTCGGCGATGCGGTCGGAGCCGCTCAGCAGCAGGAAGACCGGGGTGCCGTACAACAGCACGAGCAGCGACTGGCGGGTGTAGGCCTCGACGCGCTCGACCTGGCTCAGCCGCGCCCAGCGCGGCCAGAGGGAGCGGGACACGCGCACCAGTCTCCCCGACGGCCCGCTCAGACCCGCGGCTCCCACCGCATCGACCGGCGGGCGAGCGAGACGGCGACGACCCCCCAGGCGGCGAGCACGACCAGCGGCTCGACGGCGTCGCCGACCCCGCCCGCGCCGTACCAGCCCGTGCGGACGAGCTCGTACATCGCGCCGCCGGGGGTGGCCTCCAGCACCTGCGCGACCCGGTCCGGGACGGCCGCCACGAGCGTCCCGGCGACGGCGAGGACCATGACGGGCACGCTCGTCATCTGCCCGGCCTCGGCGTTGCGGGTCCAGGCGGCGGTCCAGAAGGCGAGGGCCGCGAAGACCACGGACGAGACGAGCGCGCCGAGGAGGTAGACGGCGGGGTTCGACGGGAGGGGCAGCCCCGCGACGAGCGAGACCGGCACGGTCACCACGGCCACCGCGAGCGCGATGGCGACACCGGGCAGCGCGATCGACAGCGCGATCTCGCGGTCGGTGACCTCCCCGGTGCGCAGGCGCTTGAGCACCAGCTCGTCGCGGCGGGTCACCACCTGGGAGAGCACGTTGTAGAAGACCGGGAACAGCACGGCCATGAGCAGCACCGAGGTGACGGCGTTGGCCCCGGCCGCGTCGGAGGCGCCGCCGCTCGCGAAGACGATGACCATCGGCACCAGTGGCATCACCAGGGCGTAGAGGAACGTCGTGCGGTTGCGCACCAGCAGACGGGCGTTGGCCTTCGTCAGCGCCAGGGTGCGGCGCACCGGCGGGGCGAGCGTGCTCATCGGGACTCCTCGGTGGTGGTCTCGGTGGGGGTATCGGTGCTGGTCGGGTCGGTGGTGCGGCCGGCGATCTCGAGGAACACCGACTCCAGGCTGGCGGTCTCGGCGCGCAGGTCGTCGAGGCGCACGGCGTGCTCGTCGGCCCAGACCAGCAGCCGGTGCAGGGCGGCCTGCACGTCGTGGGTGCGGACGGTGGTGTGCGGCCCCCGGCTCGAGACCTCTCCGAGGAGTGGCGGGAGGTCGAGGGCGGTGCCGGTCGCGTCCAGCGGCGTGGCGAAGCGGACCGTCGAGGGGTGCCCCTCCACGATCTCGGCGAGCGTGCCCCGGCGTGCGATCTGCCCGGCGTGCATCACCGCGACGTGGTCGGCGAGCTCCTCGACCTCCTCGAGGTGGTGGGTGCTGAACAGCACCGCCCTGCCGCGCTCGCGCAGGCGCAGGACGAGGTCCCACACGTCACGGCGCCGCTCGACGTCGAGGCCGGTGGTCGGCTCGTCCAGCACCACGACCTCGGGGTCACCCATGACGGTGCACCCCAGGTCGAGGCGGCGTTGCTCGCCGCCGGACAGCGAGACGACCCGGACGTCGGCGCGCTCGCCGAGCGACACCAGGTCGAGCACGTCGTCGACGGGCATCGGTGCGCGCAGCGTGCCGTGCCACATGGTCAGCACCTCGCGGACCGTGAGGTCGCCGGGGAAGCCGCTGCGCTGCAGCAGGACGCCCATCCGGGCCCGCACCGCGTCGCGGTCGGCGACCGGGTCGAGGCCGAGCACCCGCACGGTGCCCTCGCTCGGGGAGGCGAGGCCCTCGATGACCTCCAACGTCGAGGTCTTGCCGGCCCCGTTGGTGCCGAGCAGGGCGGTCACGGCCCCGGCCCGCACATCGAGGTCGACGCCGCGCACGGCGTGGTAGGCGCTCGCCCCGCGGCCGTAGCGGCGGTGCAGGCCCCAGACCTCGATGGCGAGGTCGGTCGTGGCCCCCGAGCTGGTGGACGTCGCTGCCGTGGTGGTCATGTCTCCACCCTCCGGGCTCGTCGGGGCGGGCGGCAGTGCACGCCGTCACCGCCTCCTGTGCACCTCGCACCAGGCGGCGATGACATCCGTCATGCCGGCTGTCACCTCGGCGCGCGGCGCCCGCGCACCCGCCGCCACGCCCGTCGTACGCCGGCCCGCAGGCGCGCGAGCGGCCCGGCCGACGCTGAGGTCGGTGCCACGACGGGCCACGGCAGCGCAGTGCCGCCCCAGGCCGGGCAGATGGCCTGGTGCGGGCACCAGTCGCACTGCTTGCCGCGACGCGGCTCGAACTCGCCGGTGCGCAGCGCCTCCTGGATCGCGGCCCAGATCGCCTCGACCTTGCGCTCGGTGGCGACGAGGTCGGCCTCGTCCGGGTCGTAGGTGAGGACCTGGCCCTCACCGCCGAGGTAGACCAGCTGCAGTCGCTTGGCCACCACACCGCGCGAGCGCCACAGGATGAGGGCGTAGAGCCGCAGCTGGAACAGCACCCGCGCCTCGTAGCCCTCGGCAGGGACCTTGCCCGTCTTGTAGTCCACCACTCTGAGCGCCCCGTCGGGCGTGGCGTCGAGCCGGTCGATGATGCCGCGCAGCCGCAGGCCGGAGGCCAGCTCGGCCTCGACGTAGGACTCCCGCTCGGCCGGCTCCAGCCGGGTCGGGTCCTCGAGGGTGAACCACCGCTCGACCGCCTCGTGGGCCGAGGCGAGCCACGGCACCTCGTCGAGGCGCCCGGCGACCTCGCGGGCCTCCTCCGAGCGCTCGCGCAGCGCGGCCCAGGCCGGCTCCAGCAGCGCGTGGGCGCGCTCGGGGGTGCGCTCCGCGGCGGGCAGGTCGAAGACGTCCTCGAGGACCTGGTGCACGAGGGTGCCGCGGACGGCGTCCGGCGAGGAGGTCTCGGGCAGGCGGTCGACGGTGCGGTAGCGGAACAGCAGCGGGCAGGAGACGAAGTCGCCGGCCCGGCTCGGGGAGAGGGAGGCCGGTGTCGTGGTCACACGGCGACCGTAGGGCCCACCACCGACAGCGGCGCGGCAGGCACCGGTCGGTTAGCGTTGCGGCGTGTCCGGACCGCAGGCGAGCCCCGAGGCGCCGCGTCCGCCCGGCACCATCCGGATCGGCACGATCGCGGGCAGCCCGGTGCTGGTGTCGTCCTCGTGGTTCCTCGTCGCGGCGCTGATCGCCGTCGTGGTCTCGCCGCGCGTCGAGCAGGTGCAGCCAGGTCTCGGCCTCGGCAAGTACGTCGTGGGCCTGGCCTTCGCCGTCGTGCTCTACCTCAGCGTCCTGCTCCACGAGGCGAGCCACGCGTTCATGGCGCGCCACTACGGCTTCCCGGTCTCGACGATCACGCTCCACTTCCTCGGCGGCGTCACCGCGATCGAGGCCGAGGCGGAGAAGCCGCGCCAGGAGTTCTGGATCGCGGTGGTCGGCCCGCTCACCTCCCTCGGCGTGGGACTCGGCGCCCTCGGTCTGTGGTTCGTGACCCCCGACGGGGTCCTGCGCCTCGTCGTCGAGGGGCTGGCCGGCGGCAACCTCCTCGTCGGCGTGCTCAACCTCGTGCCCGGCCTCCCGCTCGACGGTGGCCGGGTGCTCAAGTCGGCGGTCTGGAAGGCCACCGGCAGCATGCACCGAGGCACCGTCGTCGCCGCCTGGGGCGGTCGCGTCACGGCGTTCGCGGTGCTGCTCTACCCGTTCGTCCAGCAGTGGTTGTTCGGCATCGAGCCCGGCGTCGTCGACTTCGTGCTGGCCGTCGTCATCGGCCTGTTCCTGTGGAACGGCGCGAGTGCGACCCTGGCGCACGCCCGGGTGCGCCGGCGGTTCCCGCACCTGGTCGCCCGGCGCCTGGCCCGGCGCACCCTGTCGGTGCCCGAGGACCTGCCCCTGAGCGAGGCCGTGCGCCGCGCGCGCGAGGCCGAGGCGGGCGCGATCGTCACGGTCACCGGGAGCGGCCGGCCCGTCGGCGTGGTCAACGAGGCGGCGCTGACCGCGACCCCGGAGGAGCGGCGGCCCTGGCTGGCCACCTCGACCGTGGCCCGCAGCGTCGACGACGGGCTCACCCTGCCCGTCGGCATCGCTGGCGAGGACCTCGTGCGCGCCATCACCTCGACGCCGGCCAGCGAGTACCTCCTGCTCGACGACGACGGCTCGGTCTACGGCGTGCTCACGACCGCCGACGTCGACCGGGCCTTCCGCGACGCCCCGCGCTGACCGCGGTCCGCGCCGCCCCACCAGCACCTGCACACCCCACGAGGAGATCCCCACCCGATGCACGATCCCGCCCAGAGCCCGGTCCACGCGCAGGGCGACGCGCCCGCTGACGAGGAGGTCGACCCCGCCGCGTGGTCGGGTGTCCACCGCGGACCGCTGCGGGCCGGCGAGTGGGTGCGGCTGCTCGACGGCAAGGGCCGCCGGCACAACCTCTGCCTCGAGCCCGGCAAGCGCTTCTTCTCCAACCGCGGCCACCTCGACCACGACGAGCTGGTCGGGCGGGAGGAGGGGTTCACCGTGACCTCCTCGGCCGGCGGGGAATACCTCGTCTTCCGCCCGCTGCTCTCGGAGTTCGTCGTTTCCATGCCCCGCGGCGCGGCCGTCGTCTACCCCAAGGACGCCGCCCAGATCGTCGCGATGGCCGACATCTTCCCCGGCGCGCACGTCATCGAGGCCGGCGCCGGCTCCGGCGCGCTCACCTGCTCGCTGCTGCGCGCGGTGGGACCCTTCGGCCGCGTGACGTCGTACGAGCGGCGCGAGGAGTTCGCCGACGTCGCCCGGCGCAACGTCGCCCAGTTCTTCGGCGGCCCCGCAGGCGAGACCCACCCCGCCTGGACCCTCCACGTCGGCGACCTCGCCGAGGAGCTCGCCGGGTCGGGGCAGCGCTGCGACCGGATGATCCTCGACATGCTCGCCCCGTGGGAGTGTCTCGACGTCGCGGCCGACGCGCTTCGCCCTGGCGGCATCGTCTGCGCCTACGTCGCCACCACGACCCAGCTCTCCAAGTTCGTCGAGACGGTGCGCGTCCACGGCGGGTTCACCGAGCCGCAGGCGTGGGAGTCGCTCGTGCGCGACTGGCACGTCGAGGGTCTCGCCGTGCGCCCGGGGCACAAGATGATCGGGCACACGGCGTTCCTGGTCACCGCGCGGCGGATGGCGCCGGGGGAGCGGGCCCCGCTGAAGAAGCGCCGCCCCGCGCCGGGCGCCTACGGCCCCGACTACGACGGCCCGCGCCCTCCCGGCGTACCCGTGGAGACGGGCGTCGAGACCGGTGCGGAGACCGAGGAGTGAGACGCCAGCGGTCGCGGTGACGCAATCGTGACCGAGTTCGCGCCGACACCGCCGAGACAGCCCTTGGCCCGGCGTGTCGTCCGAGTAGGGTCGAGAGACCACAGGAGGTGACGCTCGATGACGTCGGACAGCGAAGCTCTCGGAGGTCGGACCCCCGACGAGCTGATCAGCCAGGTGCGGTTCCTCGAGGCCGAGGTCGGTGACCTCCGCCGGCGCCTCAGCGAGGCGCCGTCCGGCGGCTCACGGGGTCTCGAGCTGCGGCTCGCGGACACCCAGCGCTCCCTCGCCTCGGTCACGAGCCAGAACGAGCGGCTCGCCCAGACCCTGCGCGAGGCCCGCGACCAGATCCTCAAGCTCAAGGAGGAGGTCGACCGGCTCGCGCAGCCGCCGGCCGGCTTCGGCACCTTCCTCGGGCGCAACGACGACGACTCGGTCGACGTGTTCACCGGCGGGCGCAAGCTGCGGGTCAGCGTGTCGCCCAGCGTCGAGCTCGACGGCCTGCGCCCCGGTCAGGAGGTCATGCTCAACGAGGCGCTCAACGTCGTCGCGGCCCTCGAGTTCGAGGACGTCGGCGAGGTCGTGATGTTCAAGGAGCTGCTCGCCGGTGGCGAGCGCGCCCTGGTCATCGCCAACGCCGACGAGGAGCGCGTGGTCCGCCTGGCGCAGCCCCTGCTCGCCGACACCATCCGCGCGGGCGACTCGCTGCTGCTCGACTCGCGTGCCGGGTTCGTCTACGAGAAGGTCCCCAAGTCCGAGGTCGAGGAGCTCGTCCTCGAGGAGGTCCCCGACATCGCCTACGAGGCCATCGGCGGTCTCAAGGGTCAGATCGAGACCATCCAGGACGCCGTCGAGCTGCCCTACCTGCACCCCGAGCTGTTCAAGGAGCACGAGCTCAAGCCGCCCAAGGGCGTGCTGCTCTACGGTCCTCCCGGCTGCGGCAAGACGCTGATCGCCAAGGCGGTCGCCAACAGCCTGGCCAAGAAGGTCGCGGCCAGGACCGGCGCGGAGGGCAAGTCCTACTTCCTCAACATCAAGGGCCCCGAGCTGCTCAACAAGTACGTCGGCGAGACCGAGCGCCACATCCGCCTGGTCTTCCAGCGGGCTCGGGAGAAGGCCAGCGAGGGCACGCCGGTCATCGTGTTCTTCGACGAGATGGACTCGCTGTTCCGCACCCGCGGCTCGGGCGTCTCCTCCGACGTCGAGAACACCATCGTCCCGCAGCTGCTCAGCGAGATCGACGGTGTCGAGACCCTCGAGAACGTCCTGGTCATCGGCGCCTCCAACCGCGAGGACATGATCGACCCGGCGATCCTGCGCCCCGGGCGCCTCGACGTGAAGATCAAGATCGAGCGCCCCGACGCCGAGTCGGCGCGCGACATCTTCAGCAAGTACCTCACCACCCGGCTCCCGCTCCACGCCGACGACCTCGCTGAGTTCGGCGGCGACCGCGACGCGACCGTCGCGGGGATGATCCGGGCCACCGTCGAGCGGATGTACACCGAGACCGAGGAGAACCGCTTCCTCGAGGTGACCTACGCCAACGGCGACAAGGAGGTCCTGTACTTCAAGGACTTCAACTCGGGCGCGATGATCCAGAACATCGTCGACCGCGCCAAGAAGATGGCGATCAAGGACCTGCTCGACCACGACCAGAAGGGGCTGCGCGTCGCGCACCTGCTCCAGGCGTGCGTCGACGAGTTCAAGGAGAACGAGGACCTGCCCAACACCACCAACCCCGACGACTGGGCGCGGATCTCGGGCAAGAAGGGGGAGCGGATCGTCTTCATCCGCACCCTCATCACCGGCAAGCAGGGCACCGAGCCCGGCCGCTCGATCGACACGGTCGCCAACACTGGTCAGTACCTCTGACCCACCGCTGAGCACCTCCGGCCACGCGGGTCGCACCTTCCGGTGCGGCCCGCGTCGGCGTACGGTGGGCCGCCCACCCCTCGGGAGGCACCGTGACCGTCGTCATCCTGATCGTCCTCGCCGCCGTCGCGCTGTTCGCGCTGGCCTGGTGGAGCAGCGGGCGTCGCTCGCCGTCCGCGCGCGGCCCGATGGCCTCCCGTGACGCCGCCGACGCGGAGGCCAGGGCCATGGGGCAGTACCGCCCGCCGCCCGGCCCCGGCCCGCTCGGCGGACCCGGCGGCACCTGAGCGGCCGCCTGCTGGCGCAGCGAGCCCTGGGTAGGCTCGCAGCATGAGCGTCCGCCGGGTCATGGGCACCGAGATCGAGTACGGCATCTCCGTGGTCGGTCAGCCGATGGCCAACCCGATGGTCGCCTCCAGCCAGGTGGTCAACGCCTACGCCAGCGCCACTGTGCGGGCCCGCCGCGCCCGCTGGGACTTCGAGGAGGAGTCGCCGCTGCGCGACGCTCGCGGCTTCGACATGTCGCGCCAGGTCGCCGACCCGAGCCAGCTGACCGACGAGGACCTCGGCCTGGCCAACGTCATCCTCACCAACGGCGCCCGGCTCTACGTCGACCACGCCCACCCGGAGTACTCCACCCCCGAGGTGACCTCGCCGCTCGACGTGGTGCGTTGGGAGAAGGCCGGCGACCTCGTCATGCTCGACGCCCAGCGTCGGGCCGCACAGCTGCCGGGCGGCACCGCGATCGTCTGCTACAAGAACAACACCGACGGCAAGGGCGCCTCCTACGGCGCCCACGAGAACTACCTCATGCGCCGCGCCACGCCGTTCGGCGACGTCGTGCGCCACCTGACGCCGTTCTTCGTCAGCCGTCCGGTCGTCGCGGGGGCCGGGCGCGTCGGCATCGGCCAGGACGGGCGCACCCGCGGCTTCCAGATCAGCCAGCGCGCCGACTTCTTCGAGGTCGAGGTCGGCCTCGAGACCACCCTCAAGCGCCCGATCATCAACACCCGTGACGAGCCGCATGCCGATCCCGAGAAGTACCGCCGCCTCCACGTCATCGTCGGCGACGCCAACCTCGCCGAGGTCTCGACCTACCTCAAGGTCGGCACGACCTCGCTGGTGCTGGCCATGATCGAGGACCGCTTCATCACCACCGACCTCACCGTCGAGGGCCCCGTCGCCGGGCTGCGCGCGATCTCGCACGACCCCACGCTGCGCCAGACCATCACCCTCACCGACGGGCGGACGGTCACCGGGGTGCAGCTGCAGTGGGAGTACCTCGACCTGGCCCGCAAGTACGTCGAGGACCGCTACGGCTCCGACGCCGACGCGCAGACCCTCGACGTCCTGGCCCGCTGGGAGTCGGTGCTCGACCGGCTCGAGCGCGACCCGATGCTCTGCGCCGGCGAGCTCGACTGGGTGGCCAAGCTCAAGCTGCTGGAGCAGTACCGCCAGCGCGACGGTCTGGGCTGGGACGACGCCAAGCTCGCCCTCATCGACCTGCAGTACGCCGACATCCGCCCCGAGAAAGGGCTCTACCACCGCCTCGCCGGCGCCGGGCGCATCGAGCGGCTGCTCGACGACGACGCCGTCGAGGGCGCGATGCACGACCCGCCGACCGACACCCGCGCGTACTTCCGTGGCCGGTGCCTGGAGAAGTTCTCCTCCTCCGTCGCCGCCGCGTCGTGGGACTCCGTCATCTTCGACCTCCCGGGGCGCGAGTCGCTGCAGCGCGTGCCCACGATCGACCCGCTGCGCGGCAGCCGCGCCCACGTCGGCGACCTGCTCGACTCCTGCGAGAGCGCCGAGGCGCTCGTGGCGGCCCTGACGCGGTAGGTCCCACCCCGCCTGTCGGTCCCGGCGGCTAGGTTTGTCGTATGGCCCAGGAGCAGAAGCAGCCGCGCAGGTCTTCCGAGTCCGAGGAGTCCACGACCGAGGTCACCGAGACCGACGTCGCGGAGCGCAAGGAGGCGCTGGACGACGACGTCGACGCGATCCTCGACGAGATCGACGACGTGCTCGAGACCAACGCCGAGGACTTCGTGAAGTCGTTCATCCAGAAGGGCGGCGAGTGACCTCCTTGAGCGGCGACCCGCGGCTGCCCGCCGCGTTCCTCCAGCCCGGCGTGTCTTCGTTCGCCGACTTCCTCTCCGACCAGGCGCCCGACCTCCTGCCGGCGCGGCGTGCCACGCCGCAGGGCCAGGCGGGCGACCTCGCTCCGCACGGCACGACGATCGTCGCGGCGACGTTCCCCGGTGGCGTGGTGATGGCGGGTGACCGTCGCGCGACGATGGGCAACGTCATCGCGCAGCGCGACATCCAGAAGGTCTTCCCGGCCGACGAGTTCTCCTGCGTGGGCATCGCGGGCTCCGCGGGGATCGCGGTCGAGATGGTCCGGTTGTTCCAGACCGAGCTCGAGCACTACGAGAAGATCGAGGGCACCACGCTGTCCCTCGACGGCAAGGCCAACCGGCTCGCCGCGCTGATCCGCGGCAACCTCGGCCTCGCCATGCAGGGCATGGTCGTGGTGCCGCTCTTCGCGGGCTACGACCTCGACAGTGGCCAGGGCCGCATCTTCAGCTACGACGCCACCGGCGGTCGCTACGAGGAGACGGCCTTCCACTCGACCGGCTCCGGCTCGCTGTTCGCCCGCGGCTCGCTCAAGAAGCTCTACCGTGAGGACCTCTCGGTCCGCGGGGCGATCGAGGTGGTCGTGCAGGCGCTCTACGACGCCGCCGACGACGACTCGGCGACCGGTGGCCCCGACCTGACCCGGCGCATCTTCCCGGTGATCCACGTGATCACCGCCGACGGCGGGCGCCGCATCGGCGAGGACGAGGTGGCCGAGGTGGCCGACCGCGTCATCGCCGGGCGGATGGGCCGCCCCGACGGCCCGGCCGCGCCGCTCACGACCGGTGAGGAGTCCCGCGCATGAGCATGCCGTTCTACGTCTCGCCCGAGCAGCTGATGAAGGACCGGGCCGACTTCGCGCGCAAGGGCATCTCGCGCGGTCGGTCCATGGTCGCTGTGCAGTACGCCGACGGCATCCTCCTCGCCTCCGAGAACGTCTCCCAGGCCCTGCACAAGATCTCCGAGATCTACGACCGGATCGCCTTCGCGGCCGTCGGTCGCTACAACGAGTTCGAGAACCTCCGCATCGCCGGCGTGCGCCTCGCCGACATGCGCGGCTACGCCTACGACCGCCGCGACGTGACCGGGCGGGGCCTGGCCAACGCCTACGCCCAGACGCTCGGCACGATCTTCTCCAGCGGCGGCGAGAAGCCCTACGAGGTGGAGATCTTCGTCGCCGAGATCGGCGACACCCCCGAGGCCGACCAGCTCTACCGCCTGACCTACGACGGCCAGGTGGCCGACGAGCACGGCTTCGCCGTCATCGGCGGTGCGCACGACGTGGTCGCGGGCTACCTGCGCGAGCACTACACCGAGGGCGCGAGCCTCGACGGCGCGCTGCGGGTCGCGGTCGCCGCCCTGGGACGCTCGGCCAACGAGCGCGGCGAGTCCGACGACCGGGTCATCCCGGTCAAGGACCTCGAGGTCGCAGTGCTCGACCGCACCCGCACCCAGCCGCGCAAGTTCGCCCGGATCCGCCCGGAGCGGATCGAGGCGCTGCTGGGCGAGCGCGCTCCGACCGACGCTCCCGCGGCGACCGCGGACGAGGTGCCTGCGGCGACCGCAGGCGACCTCCCGCCGGTGGCCCCGCCGCCGGTGCAGGACGGCGACGAGCGGCTCTGACTCCACGCCCGGCGCGGTCTCACCCTCGGCCTCAGGCTGAGGGTGAGACACGCGGCGGCGGTCGTTGACCGACCCCCACGCCGCCCGTACCTTGAAGTGTCCTCGTTGTAACTCCACCGGTGTGGTCACGGCCCGCTGGCAGTACCCTGACGAGACAGACCCGGCGGAGGAGCCAGACGTGAACGAGCAGGACCACAGCGAACTGCGCGACAGCGTGGACGTCGAGCTCGCGACGACCGCGGCCGAGGAGCAGGGACTGCTCTTCACCGACGACGTCTCGCCGCTGCCGAGCGACCTCGGCTACCGCGGACCGACGGCGTGCAGCGCGGCGGGCATCACCTACCGCCAGCTCGACTACTGGGCCCGCACCGGCCTCATCGAGCCGACCGTGCGCGGGGCCAAGGGCTCCGGCTCGCAGCGGCTCTACAGCTTCCGCGACATCCTGATCCTCAAGATCATCAAGCGCCTGCTCGACGCCGGCGTCTCGCTGCAGCAGATCCGCACCGCGGTGCAGCACCTGCGCCAGCGCGGCACCGACGACCTGACCCAGGTCACGCTGATGTCGGACGGCGCCTCTGTCTACGAGTGCACGTCCAACGACGAGGTCATCGACCTTCTCCAGGGTGGCCAGGGCGTCTTCGGCATCGCGATCGGCGGAGTCTGGCGCGAGATCGAGGGCACGCTCGCCGAGCTCCCCTCCGAGCGCGCCGACGACGCAGCCGAGGAGGCCGCACCGGCCCCCGGCGACGAGCTCGCGGCGCGTCGCGCCGCCCGGCACGCCGGCTGACCCAGCCCGCTGCGCACCACGCGTCACAGGAACCCCAGCATCTGCTGGGGTTCCTGTCGTTCTGGGGTGTTGCAACACCCCAGAACGTTGGCGATCCCAGCAGATGCTGGGATTCCGACACCCTCGCCCCAACCGAGCGTTTCGGGCCTTCGCCGGCGTTCCGGCTAGGCTGGAGCAGCTGACCATCCCGCACGGGAGAGTCCACGGCCGGAGGCTCGGCCGCCGGACGCCGAAGGGGCAATTCCTCCCCGGAACCTCTCAGGCGCCAGGACCGTGGGGGACAGGCGACTCTGGAGCGAGCAACGCTGCCGTGACAGAGGGGGAGGCCCTGCCAGACGATCTCGTCCCGAGGAGCCACCCGTGTCGGACCACCCCACCCTCAGCGAGCTGGACGGCGCCCTGCCGTTCGTCGACCGCCACATCGGGCTGAGCCCGGCCGAGGTCGAGACGATGCTCGACCGCCTCGGCTACCCGAGCCTCGCGGCCCTGATGGACGCCGCCGTGCCCGGCGGCATCCGCACCGCCGCCGAGCTCGACCTGCCCGCCGCGGCCACCGAGCTCGAGGTGGCCCGTGAGCTGCGCGCGCTCGCCGCGCGCAACGAGCCCGGCGAGCCGATGATCGGTCTGGGCTACCACGCGACGATCACCCCGCCGGTGATCCGCCGCAACGTGCTCGAGGACCCGTCGTGGTACACCGCCTACACGCCCTACCAGCCCGAGATCTCCCAGGGCCGCCTCGAGGCACTCATCAACTTCCAGACGGTGATCGGCGACCTCACCGGCCTGCCGACCGCCAACGCGAGCCTGCTCGACGAGGCCACGGCCGCTGCCGAGGCGATGACGCTGGTGCGCCGCGCCAACAAGCGCGCCAGCGGCCCCTTCGTCGTCGACGCCGACGCCCTGCCGCAGACCATCGACGTCGTGCGCACCCGCGCCGAGGCGATGGGCATCGAGGTCGTCGTCGCCGACCTGGCCGCCGGGCTCCCCGAGGGCGTCGACGAGGTGTGCGGCGTCCTGCTGCAGTACCCCGGCGCCTCGGGCCGGATCCTCGACCCGCGCGAGCTGGCCGAGGAGGTCTCGGCCCGCGGCGGCAAGCTCGTCGTCGCGGCGGACCTGCTGGCCCTCACCGTCCTCGAGGCGCCGGGCGAGCTCGGCGCCGACATCGTCGTCGGCTCCAGCCAGCGCTTCGGCGTACCGCTCTTCTACGGCGGGCCGCACGCCGGCTACATGGCGGTCGGCCCCGGTCTCGAGCGTCACCTCCCCGGCCGCCTCGTCGGCGTCAGCATCGACGCCGAGGGCCGCCCGGCCTACCGCCTGGCGCTGCAGACGCGCGAGCAGCACATCCGCCGGGACAAGGCGACCTCCAACATCTGCACCGCCCAAGTGCTGCTCGCCGTCGTCGCCGGCATGTACGCCGTGCACCACGGCCCCGAGGGTCTGCGCGCGATCGCGACCCGCACCCACCGCTACGCCGCGGTGCTGGCCGCTGCGCTGCGCGAGGGCGGGGTCGAGCTCGCGCACCGGACCTTCTTCGACACCCTGACCGTCCGGGTGCCGGGTCGCGCCGACGACGTCGTCACGGCCGCCCACGAGCGTGGCGTGCAGCTGCGCCGCGTCGACGCCGACACGGTCGGCATCTCGACCTCCGAGTGCACCACCCGCGGCAGCGTCGAGCGGGTCGCCGCGGCGTTCGGGCTCGGCGAGATCGACGTCGAGGCGCTGGACCGCGCGACCGGCGACGCGCTGCCCGACGAGCTGCGCCGCCGCACGGCGTACCTCACCCACGAGGTGTTCGCGACCCACCGCAGCGAGACGCAGATGCTGCGCTACCTGCGCCGTCTCAGCGCCCGCGACTACGCGCTCGACCGGGGCATGATCCCGCTCGGCTCGTGCACGATGAAGCTCAACGCGACCACCGAGATGGAGCCGGTGAGCCTGCCCGGCTTCGCCGACCTGCACCCGTTCGCGCCCGCCGAGGACGCCGAGGGCTACCGCGTCCTCGTCGAGCAGCTCGAGGGCTGGCTCGCCGAGGTCACCGGCTACGACCGGGTCTCGATCCAGCCGAACGCCGGCTCGCAGGGCGAGCTCGCGGGCCTGCTCGCGATCCGCGGCTACCACCGCGCCAACGGCGACGATGCACGCGACGTCTGCCTGATCCCGTCCTCGGCGCACGGCACCAACGCCGCCTCCGCCGTCATGGCGGGGATGCGCGTCGTCGTGGTCCAGGCGGGCGAGGACGGCGGGGTCGACCTCGACGACCTGCGCGCGAAGTGCGAGAAGCACGCCGACGAGCTCGCCGCGATCATGGTGACCTACCCCTCGACCCACGGCGCCTACGAGGAGTCGATCACCGAGCTGTGCCGCATCGTGCACGAGCACGGCGGCCAGGTCTACGTCGACGGCGCTAACCTCAACGCGCTGCTCGGCTACGCCAAGCCCGGCGAGTTCGGTGGCGACGTCTCGCACCTCAACCTGCACAAGACCTTCTGCATCCCGCACGGTGGTGGCGGCCCGGGCGTCGGCCCGGTCGCGGTGCGTGCCCACCTGGCGCCGCACCTGCCCTCCCACGCGCTGCACCCGGAGGAGTCCAAGCGCGCGGGCATCGGCCCGATCAGCGCCGCGCCGTACGGCTCGGCGGGCATCCTGCCGATCTCGTGGGCCTACGTCCGCCTCATGGGCGGTGAGGGTCTGACCCGCGCCACCGCCTCGGCCGTGCTCAGCGCCAACTACGTCGCGGCGCGTCTCGGCGAGCACTTCCCGGTGCTCTACCGCGGCCACGGCGGGCTCGTGGCCCACGAGTGCATCCTCGACGTCCGCGGCATCACCAAGGACACCGGTGTCACCGTCGACGACGTGGCCAAGCGGCTCATCGACTATGGCTTCCACGCCCCGACGATGTCGTTCCCGGTCGCGGGCACGCTCATGGTCGAGCCGACCGAGTCCGAGGACCTCGCCGAGATCGACCGGTTCTGCGACGCGATGATCTCGATCAAGACCGAGATCGACCGCGTCGCCGCCGGCGAGTGGAGCCCCGAGGACTCTCCGCTGCGCGGCGCGCCCCACACCTCCCGCGTGCTCGTGGGGGAGTGGGACCGCGCCTACGACCGTCAGCTCGCGGTGTTCCCGACCGGGGTCGACCCCGACAAGTACTGGCCGCCGGTCGGGCGCATCGACCAGGCCTACGGCGACCGCAACCTGGTCTGCGCCTGCCCGCCGCTCGAGGCGTTCAGCGAGGAGCCAGTCGGCTGAGCCACGAGCGACTCGTCACACCGTCGGTGTTCTGCACCGGCGGGTGGCGGTCGCCGTTCGGCAGCTCGACGGTCACCCGTCCGAACTTGAAGAAGTCGAACTTCCTGCTGAATGCGGCCCAGATGACTCGCTCGTGGTGGACGCGGACGGTGCGGCTCTCGCCGGACGGCACCCGGACCGACCCGTCGAAGTCCTCCTCGTTGCGTGCACCCCACACGATGAGCACTGCGAAGTCAGCAGGGTTCTTGAAGCGGACCAGCCCGGGCCTGTCCTTCACGGCGACGGCCTTGATCTCCGGTGCCTTCTCCACTGTCAGAGTGATGGTGCCGGGGGTGAGATAGCTGAGGTCGCAGGCGTAGTAGGTCACGGTGTAGGTGCCGGGCTCGACTCGCGGCGACACCATGACCGTCACGCTCGTGCTGTCTGCTGAGATGAAGAACGGCTTGCCGGTCGGATCGACGCTCGGGTCGTCACCGGTGCGACAGAGTGCGAGCTGGTCGCCGTCCGGGTCGGTGTCGTTCTGCAGTGGCTCGATCGTGGTCGAGCCACCGGCGAACACGCTGACGGCGTCGGGAGCGGTGACCGGCGCCGAACCGGTAGCGGCCTGAGCGGCGGGGACCTGCAGGGTGGCGAGACCCGCGGTCGTGGTGGCGGCCAGCAGGGCGCTGGCCAGGGCGCGGCGACGAGGTGTCATGGCCGGACCCTAGGGCTTCGGCGGTCCGGTAGGAATGAGGCGTGGCCGATGTTCACCTGGAGATCGAGCGCTCGTTCACCCCACCGTCCGGGGCTGTCCTGCCGGACCTGACGGCGCTGAAGAAGGTGGTGCGGGCCGAGCCTGCGGGCGAGGAGAGGCTCGACGCGACCTACTACGACACGCCCGGTGCCGCGCTGCGGCGGGCGGGGGTGACGCTGCGGCGTCGTACAGGCGGGCACGACGCCGGGTGGCACCTCAAGCTGCCGGTGGCGCGGGGCGGTCGCGAGGAGCTGCACCTCGCGCTGGGGGACGACCACGACCCGGTGCCCGTGGCGCTGCTCGACCTCGTGGCGGGCTGGGCCCGCGGCGTGGCCGTCGCCCCGGTCGCGCGCATCCGCACCCGGCGCACCCTCACGCGGCTGGTCGCGGCTGACGGCACGGTGCTCGCCGAGCTCGCCGACGACCTCGTCGAGGGTCACGCGACGGACTCCGGGGCACAGCCGACGTACTGGCGCGAGTGGGAGCTCGAGCTGGTCGACGGCTCGCCGAAGCTGCTGGACCGCGCCGAGGCGTTGTTCGCCGAGCACGGGATCGAGCGCAGCGCGGTGCAGCGCAAGATCGAGATCGTGCTCGGCGCGCGCGAGCCGGTCGCCGCGCTGCCCGAGCCCCGGCGCAAGGGCCCCGCGGGCGCGGTGCTGCACGTCTACCTCGCCGAGCAGGTACGCCGCATCGAACGGTTCGACCTCGCCGTGCGCCGTGCCGAGCCCGGCGGGGTGCACGGCATGCGCAAGGCGTGCCGACGGCTGCGCTCCGCGCTCGCGGCGTACCGTCCGCTGCTGCAGCGCGAGCTCACCGACCCGGTCCGCGACGAGCTCGGCTCGCTCGCTCGCTCGCTCGGAGGCGCGCGTGACGTCGAGGTCGTGCTCGACCGCCTCCAGGCGCAGCTCGCCGAACAGCCCGAGGAGCTCGTCGTCGGGCCGGTCCACCAGCAGCTCGAGGAGCGGCGCCGGCGGGCTGAGGGCGACGACGCGCGGACTGTCGCGGAGGTGCTCGGCTCCGAGCGCTACCACGCCCTGCGCGACCTGCTCGACGCCCTGGTCGCCTCGCCGCCGTGGAGCGAGCGCGCCGACGAGCGCGCCCGCGACGTGCTGCCGAAGCTGCTGCGGCGCGAGGGCAAGCGGCTCCGCACCGCGCCCGACGAGGCCGAGGACCTGCACGAGGTGCGCAAGGCGGCCAAGCGGTTGCGCTACGCCTACGAGGTCGTCGAGCCGCTGTGGCCTGACGCGCGTCGTCCGCGTCGCGCCG
Organism: Nocardioides flavescens; assembly: GCF_009823805.1. Classification (GTDB taxonomy): domain Bacteria; phylum Actinomycetota; class Actinomycetes; order Propionibacteriales; family Nocardioidaceae; genus Nocardioides; species Nocardioides flavescens. The sequence goes on from NZ_WUEK01000002.1 coordinate 420,896, forward strand.
CGAGGCGGTTGACCGAGGTGCTCGGCGACCACCAGGACGGCGTCGTCGCCCGGGAGATGCTGCTCGACCTCGCCGCGGAGGCCACGGCCTCAGGTCAGGACGCGTTCACCTGGGGTCGACTGCACGCGCTCGAGGAGATGCGGGAGCCCGAGCTCGTCGACGAGGCCGTCGAGGCGTGGGCCGAGGTGCGCAAGCACCGCTGGTGACGCCGACCCGGCGCACAGTGCTGTCGGAACGACGCCGACCCGGCGCAGAGTGCTGAGGTAGCCGCAACACTCTGCGATGGCTCGACGTACAACGAGCAGCAATTCGCGCCGGGTCGGCGTACCGCATAGCAACACTTTGCGCCGGGTCAGCGTACGCATAGCAACACTTTGCGCCGGGTCAGCGTACGCATAGCAACACTTTGCGCCGGGTCAGCGTACGCATAGCAACACTTTGCGCCGGGTCGGCATACAGGCAGCTGCAGTGTGCGCCGGGTCGGCGTGCTACCAGCAGCAATCTCTGCCGGGTCGGCGTTCAGACGGTGGTGGTCGGTGCCGGGTGGTGGCGGCGCCAGCGACCGGCGACCGCGGTGCCGACGAGGAGGCCGGCGACGGCGGGGAAGAGCGCGTAGGCGACGGCGTAGAGCCCGAAGCCGGTGTTGTCCCAGAACTCCGGCAGGTCGTTGAGCCGGTCGACGAACGAGGCGAAGTCGAGCATGACCCAGACCAGGGGGCCGACGCCGAGCACGAGACCGGCGAGCAGCGGGCCGAGGGCGGAGATCCGACCGGTCAGGGCGGCCAGGAAGAACAGGCCCGCGGCAGCACCGAGCACGATGAGCACCCGCTGGGGCGGCTGGGCGGACTCGCCGACCGCCTGCATGGCGCGGTTGTAGCCGTAGTCGACGCAGCCGTAGCCCGCGACCACGGCCAGGAACGCCAGCACGATGCTGCTCAGGTGGCGGTTGCCGCCGAGCCCGCGCCGGCGCCGGGCCGGGGAAGCCGGCTCGGTGGCGTCGGCGTCGTCACGGACGACGGGCGTCGTGCGAGTGGGCTCGTCGTCGAGCGGGTGGCGCTCGGCGTCGTCGGCCCAGCTGTCCGAGGTGGCGGTCTGCTCCGTGGCCATGACCCCGAAACTACGCCGCCGGGCGCCCCGGACCGTGCTACTGCGCGGGCGACACGCTCGACATGTTGAAGTCGGGCACCCTCAGGGCCGGGGTCGCGGTGCGCGAGAAGTAGTCGTCGCCCCACTCCCGGCTGAAGCTGGGCACGGTCGCCGAGGCGTGCGAGAAGCGGCGGAGCAGGTCGACGGGGCTCTCGTTCCAGCGGAAGTTGTTGACCGCGCCGGTGATCTCGCCGCCCTCGACGAGGTAGACCCCGTCGCGGGTGAGCCCGGTCAGCAGCAGGGTCTGCGGGTCGACCTCGCGGATGTACCACAGACAGGTCAGCAGCAGCCCCCGCTCGGTGCCGCCGACGAGGTCCTCGACCGTCCCGGTGCCGCTCTCGACCTCGAGCACGAGGTTGTCCACCGAGCCGGTCGCGGGCTGACCGGTCATCGCGGCGGTGTGGCGGGTCTGGCGCAGGGCGGTGAGCTCGCCGCCTCGGATCCAGTCGGTCGCGGTCAGCTCGAGACCGTTGTCGAAGACCGAGTCGTCGTTGCCCGAAGCCGCCGCGACCGTGAACGGCGCGCACTCGAGCCCGGCGTACGCCGGGTCGGAGAGCAGGCGCACCCGCGGGTCGACGACGGCCTCGCCGATCCGGGTGCCGGTGGGGCGGCGGCTGTAGACCGACTGGCCCTCGAACGCGTCGCGCGCCCCGGCGTACCAGTAGGCGTCGATCATCAGGTCGGCGACCGCGCTCGGCGGCAGGATCGTGTCGTAGCGACCGGCGTCGAGGTCGACGCGACGCTCGCCCCAGGCGAGTCGCTGCGCCAGGGTCTGCTCGGCGGCGAGCGGGTCGACGTCGGTGAAGTCGCGGGTGGCGGTGCCGAACCACGCGCTCTGCGAGAGGTCGGCGGTCTTGCCGGTGCAGGCGAAGTGGCCGGTCGGCTGGACGTGGCGCAGCCGCAGCCCGGTGCTGGAGCCGAGGTAGGTCGTCGTGACCTCGTGGTTGACGAACCCGTAGAGCACCCGTCCGCCGTCGCGCGCGCGGCCGAACGCCTCGCCCAGCGCGGGCGCGACGCTGTCGTAGACCTCGATGCCCGTCGAGGCCGGCTCGTCGTCCCAGTCGGGACTGACCCGGTCGCGCACCAGCGCGGCCTCGTCCTCCGCCGGGTCGGCGGCCCGGGCCGCGGCGTCGGCGGCACGGACCAGGACGTCGACCTCCGCCTGCGTGGTGGCGCTGCCGCTGACCGAGCCGGTGGAGACCCCGCCGGCCTGCTTCACGAACGACACCACGCTGACGTGGACGCCGTGCATCACGCCGTTGGTGGTCAGCGTGTTGTTGGCCCAGCGCAGGTTGGCGCTGGTGTGGTCGCGCACGATGACGACGCACTCGTAGGCGACCGTCGTGGCGAGCGCCTGGTCGACGAGGGACTGGGGGTGCACGCGGGCGCTCATCGGCCGGCCTCCTGGGTGGTGTTGAGGATCCGGATGCCGCGGAAGAGCGAGGTCGGGCAGCCGTGGCTGACCCACGCGCCCTGGCCGGGCTGGGCCTTGCCGCAGTTGGCGGCGCCGCCGAGCTCGTAGGTCTGCCGACCGCCGACCGCCTCCATCGCTCCCCAGAACTCCGTCGTCGTGGCCTGGTACGCCGCGTCGCGGACCTGCCCGGCGAGCTCGCCGTCCTTGATCCGGTGGAAGCGCTGGCCGGTGAACTGGAAGTTGTAGCGCTGCATGTCGATGCTCCACGACTTGTCGCCGACGACGTACAGCCCGTTCTCGACCCGACCGATCAGCTCCTCGGTGCTCGGACCGTCGGGGGCCGGCTGCAGCGACACGTTGGCCATCCGCTGGATCGGCACGTGGCCGGGGGAGTCGGCGTAGGCGCAGCCGTTGGAGCGCCCACCGTTGAGCTCGGGTTTCATCTGGCCCATCGACCGGTCGAGCTGGTAGCCGACGAGGACGCCGTCCTTGACGATGTCCCACGACTGGGTCTGCACGCCCTCGTCGTCCCACCCGATCGTCGCGCAGCCGTGCTCGGTGGTGCGGTCGCCGGTGACGTTCATGATCGGCGCGCCGTACTGCAGGGTGCCGAGCTTGTCGTAGGTGGCGAACGACGTGCCGGCGTAGTTGGCCTCGTAGCCGAGCGCTCGGTCGAGCTCGGTGGCGTGCCCGATGGACTCGTGGATGGTGAGCCACAGGTTGGAGGGGTGGATGACCAGGTCGTAGGTCCCGGCCTCGACCGGCGGGGCCTTCAGCTTCTCGGCCAGCAGCTCCGGGATCTCGTCGAGGTCGGCGTCCCAGTCGTGGCTGGCGCCGGTCATGTGCTCCCAGCCGCGGGCCGAGGGCGCAGCCAGCGTGCGCATCGAATCGAAGGTGTCGGCGCCCGCACCCATCGCCTCCGCGTGCGGGTCGAGGCCGATCCGCTGCTGGGTGACCACGGTGCCGGAGGTGTCGGCGTAGTACTTGTTCTCCTTCAGCTGGCCCACGACCGCGACCGCGTGGTCCACCGCCGCGCCCGTGCGCAGCCGCCGCGTCCAGTCGATCAGGAGACCGGCCTTCTCGGCGGTGGGGAGCTCGAACGGGTCGACGTCGTACGACGAGACCCAGGAGACGTCGGCGTACGTCGGCTCCGGCGCCAGCTCGACCGGCGTCGTCGTCATCTCCGCGGCGACGGTCGCCACCGCGATCGCGGTCTCGGCGACGCGGCGCGCCTCGTCCTCGGTGAGCACCACCCCCGAGGCGAAGCCCCAGGCACCGCGGTGGACGACCCGCACCGCGAAGCCGACCTCGTCGGCGTCCATCGCGGTCTGCAGGACCTCGTCGCGCACGACGAGCTGCTGGTGGCGGATGCGTTCGAAGCGGAAGTCGGCGTGCGTCGCGCCGAGCTCGGTGGCCCGGCCGAGCGCGACGGCGCCGAGCGCGCGGTAGGGGAGTGCGGTGAACGTCGGATCGAGGTCGGGCACGTCGCCACACTAGTGTTCGGGCGTGACTGGACCCGCTTGGCTCGGCATCGGCGCGCAGCGCAGTGGCACCACTTGGTTCGTCGACCTGCTGACCCAGCACCCGCAGGTCGGGCTCGGCACGAACGGCAAGAAGGAGCAGCACCGGCTCCACAAGGTGGCCGACGGCCTGCTGCCCGCCGAGGAGTACCTCGACCTGTTCCCTGGCGACCAGATCGCGCGCGGTGAGTGGACCCCGCACTACCTGCGCCACCCCACGGCGCCGCCGGCGGCGGCCCGCCTCGTGCCGGAGGACACCCCCGTCCTGGTGCTGCTGCGCGACCCGGTCGACCGGTTCCGCTCGGCCATGCGGCTGGCCGGCACTCGCGTCGCCCAGAACGCACCGGCCCAGCCGTGGCCCTACCCCGTGCCGATGACCGTGCAGACCTGGACCGGCTTCTACGCCGACCAGCTCGCCGCGTGGCGCGCCGCCGTGGGCCGCGACCGGCTGGTCGTCATGGTCTACGAGCAGGTGCGGCGCGACCCCGTCGCGGCCGTCGAGGCGGTCTGGTCGCGGCTCGGTCTCGCCGCCGCACCGCTCAGCGGCCTGCAGGAGGCCTCGATCTCGTCGTCGCAGACCCCGTGGGACTGGCCCGACGGACTGCGGGAGTCGCTCCAGGCGATGTACCGCCCCCAGCGCGACCGCCTTGAGAGCGAGTGGGGCCTCGACCTCTCCGACTGGACGTCGCTCGGCTGAGCTAGCCGTGGACGGCCAGGGTGGAGCCGGTCCGGGCCTTGGTGACGACGAGCTGGGTGGGGATGCGGTCGCGCATCTCGGCGACGTGGCTGACGACGCCGACGATGCGGCCCCCGTCGCGCAGGCTGTCGAGGGTGTCGAGCACGTCGTCGAGGGTGTCGGCGTCGAGCGAGCCGAACCCCTCGTCCACGAAGAGGGTGTCGAGGTCGGCGCCGCCGACCTCCTGGGTGATGACGTCGGCCAGGCCCAGGGCGAGCGCGAGCGAGACCACGAACGTCTCGCCGCCTGACAGGGTCGCCGGGTCGCGCGCCTCGCCCGACCAGTCGTCGCGCACCCGCAGGCTGAGACCCCCACGGGTCTCGCCCGCCCCGGCGCGGCCGGTGTGCTCCAGGGTGTAGCGGCTGTCGCTCATCCGGCCGAGACGCTCGTTGGCGGCGGCGACGACCTGGGAGAGCCGGTAGGCCAGGACGTAGGCGGACAGGCGCATCTGCAGCCGGTTGTCGGCGGCCTTGCCCTCGCAGAACGCCGACAGCTCGGCCGTCAGCCGCCAGTCGGCGTGCAGCGGTCGCCAGGCCGCCAGGGCGTCGTCGAGGGCCGTGCCGAGCTCGCCGAGCCGCGCTGCGCGTCGCGCCCAGCGGTCGCTGAGCGATCGGGCCGAGGCCAGCGCGTCGAGCGCGGCGGCGTGCGCCGCCCCGAGGGCGTCGAGATCGGGGGTCGCGACGTCGAGCAGCTCCTGGGCGCCGGGTGCGTCCAGGACGGAGGCGACCGCGGCGACGCGCCGCTCGTGCTCCCGGACCGCGGTCTCCAGGGTGGCGATCTGCTGTGCGGTGCGCACGGCACCGAGCGCGGCCGCCTCGCCGGCGAACCCGGCCGCTCGCAGCGCCCCCTCGAACGCCTCGGCGGCCTCGCGCTGCGCGGTGGCCGCGGCCTCCGCCTCGTCGAGGGCGCGCAGAGAGGCTCGGGCGCGTCGCTGCTGTCCCTGGGCTCGGGCCAGCAGGGTGGCGAGGTCGTCGGCTCCCGTGTCCAGCAGCAGCTCGGCGAGCTCGGCGGCGACCTCGGCGTGGCGCTGCTCGGTGAGCAGGAGGCGCTCGGCCGCCGCCGCGCGGTCGCGGTCGAGGGTGGCGAGCCGGGCGGTGAGGGCCTCGACGTCGTCACCGGCACCGCCCAGCTCGGCGACGAGTGTGGCGCTCCTGACCCGCAGCGCGCCGAGCTGCTCGCGCAGGTCCTCGGAGCGGTGCTTTCCCGCGCGGGAGCGCGCCTGGGTGAGCTGGGCGGTGAGGTCGTGCACGCGGGAGGCGTGGGCGTGCTCGAGCAGGTTGGCGTCGTCGAGCTGCTGGCGCGCGAGGTGCTCGACGGACTCGTCGGGGGCTCCCGGTGCGGCCACGGCCCGGGCCGGGTGGTGCTCCGAGCCGCAGACCGGGCAGCAGCCTCCGACGGCGAGTGCTCCGGCGAGCTCGGCGGCCATCCCCTCGATGCGGCGGCGGTGGACGTCGAACAGGTCGTCGCGGCGGGCCGCGACCAGCTCCCGGGCGTCGAGGTGCTCGGCGCGGGCTGCGGCGAGCTCGGTCTCCAGCCGGGTGCAGGTCAGTGCGGCCTCCACCTGTCGCTCGACCTCGAGCACCTGGGCGGTCACCTCGACGAGCGCGTCCGCGGCCTCGCACGCGGCCCGGGTGCGGACCTGCTCGGCGTCGAGCTCGACGACGCGTCGGGAGAGCGCGTCGACCTCGGCCGCGAGCGACGCGAGCTCGCGCTCGCGGGGGAGTGCGGCGCGCGCGGCGGCCTCGGTCTCGACCGCGGTGCGCTCCTCGTCGACGAGTCGCGACCGGTCGTCCTCCTCGACCTCGAGGCCCGCGAGCCGCTCGTGCGCCGCGGCACGCGCACTGCTCGCCCGAGTGACGAGCCGGTGGACGGGCTCGACCGCGGCGGCCCGCGCAGCGGCCGCGAGCTCCTCGCGCACCACGACCACCTCGGGCTCGTGCTCGTCGAGCCGGACGCGCTCGGCGTGAGCGCGCGCGACGGCGTCGCGACGCTCGGCGAGGGCCCGGCCGGCCCCGAGGTCAGCGCGCGCCCGGGACTCGGCGGCGGTCGCGGTCGCCAGCTCGTCGGTCGCGGCGCGAGAGCGCTCGGCGGTGTCGGCGACCAGGTCGTGGGCCCACGCGGCGAGGGTGTCGTCGGAGGCGGGCTCGGTGAGGTCGGAGACGTCCCAGCCGTCGGGCAGCGGCGCGACGACCGCCTCGCTCACCCGGCTGACGGTGTCGGCGAGGGTGCGGTGCGCGGCCTCGGTGGCTCGCCGCAGGGACAGCCGGCGCTCGCGCAGCCAGGACTCGACGTCCTCGAACCGGCCGGTGCGGAACAGCTGGTGCAGCAGACGATGACGGTCCTCGGACTTCGCACGCAGGAACGTCTGGAACCGGCCCTGCGGGAGCATCGCGACCTGCGTGAACTGGGTGAGGTTCATGCCGATCAGGCCGGAGATGAGGAGCCCGGCCTCGTCGAGCCTGGTCGCGAGCGTGACCCACTCCCCGCCGACGCGCTCGGCGACGTGCACCGACGCCTGGGCCGTCGTCGTGCCGCTCCCGCGCTTCTTGGGGCGCTGCCAGGCCGGGGTGCGGACGATGCGGAAACGTCGCGAGGACAGCGTGGCCTCGAGCGAGACCCGCGGCTCGGCCTCGGGGGCCGCCTGGTCGGCCCGCAGCCGCTTGGCCGTGCTGCGGTCACCGGGCACGTCGCCGTAGAGGGCGAAGCAGACGGCGTCGAGGACGCTGGTCTTGCCGGCCCCGGTGGCACCGGAGAGCAGGAACAGGCCCGCGCTGCTCAGGCGGTCGAAGTCGACGCTCACGGTGCCGGCGAACGGGCCGAACGCCGTCACCTCGAGCCGGTGGAGCCTCACCTCCGCCTCACCACAGACCGTCCGTGGCGAGGACGTCGGCCTCGGGATCGTCGGCGCACGCGTCGCAGGCGGTCTGCAGCAGCGCGGCCTCGGCCTCGGAAGCAGGACCTCCCCGCATCGCGCTGACGAAGTCGAGCGCGATCTCGTGGTCGCTGCGCCCGCGCGTGCGAGCGAGCGGCACGCCGTCGCCGCCCGGCCCGGACGGGGCGAACGACAGCACCAGCGTGTGCGGGAAGCGACGGCGCAACCGCTCCATCGCCTGGCTCGGACGGGCGTCGTCGGTGAGGGTGGCCTGCACCCAGGAGGACTCGTGGACGCCGAGGCGTGGGTCGACCAGCAGCTCGTCGAGGGTGCCGGTCAGCCGCGCCAGCGCCCGCGGCACGGGTGCCTCCACGAACTCGGCGGCGACCGACCCGTCGGCCGCGAGGTCGACGAGCCACGAGCCTTTGCGCTGGTCGGCCTCGGAGAACGAGTAGGCCAGGGGGGAGCCGCTGTAGCGGACCCGGTCGGTGAGCGTGTGCGGGCCGTGCAGGTGGCCGAGCGCGACGTAGTCGACGCCGTCGAAGACGGGCACCGGCACCCGGGAGACCCCGCCGACGCTGATGTCGCGCTCGGACTCGCTCGGCTGGGCACCCGCCACGAAGGCGTGGGCGAGCACCACCGAGCGGGTGCGCGACCGCCCGCGCGAACGTCCGGCGAGGTCGCCACGGACACGGCGCATGGCCTCGATCAGCGCAGCCTCGTGGGAGCGGGCGGCGAGCCCCCACTGTTCGCGCAGGACGTCGGGGTCGAGGTAGGGCAGGCCGTAGACCGCGACGTCGCCGTCGTCGTCACCGAGCAGGACCGGGGTGCCGACCGAGCCGGCGTCGGTGCGCAGGTGAACGCCGGCCGCGTCGATCAGCCGCGAGCTGAAGCCGAGACGGCGTGCGGAGTCGTGGTTGCCGCTGGTGATGACGACGCGCGCTCGCGACGCCGCGAGCCGGGCGAGGACGTCGTCGGCCAGGGCGACGGCGTCGACCTGGGGCAGCGCTCGGTCGTAGACGTCGCCGGCGACGACCACGAGGTCGACCGACTCGGACTCGACGACCTCGAGCAGGTGGTCGAGGTAGGTCGCCTGGTGCGCGAGCATCCCCTCACGGTGGAACGACCGGCCCAGGTGCCAGTCGGAGGTGTGGAGGATGCGCACGCCAGAGACGCTAGGCGGCGGCACCGACAGTGCGGCGGAGCCCACGCCGGGCCGCGACGGGTTACGGTGAGGCGCAAGTCTCGGACCCCACGCCGCACCCTCGTCCTGACCACCGCCGGCGGGCTCAGCCTGCTGCTCGCCGCCCCGGCGCTCGCTCTAAGGACCACGTCCGTCACCGGCGGCACAGCAGCGATCACGGCGGGCGCCTCGGGGGACACTGCAGCGATCACGTGCACGGGCTCGTCCCTGGTTGTCGATGCTGTCGCCACGACCACCGCCTGCAGCGCGATCACCGACTTCGACATCCAGCTCGACGGTTGGAACAACACGCTCTCGTTCCCGGGTGCGACGACTGCGAGCTTCCCGGCCGTGCGACAGGTGCGTGTGGACAGCGCGAACGGTCTCGCCGATCCCGACGTGACCGGTTCGCCGTACGACGTCGTCGTCGTCGCCGCCGACGCGCTCGACACCGTCAACACCTTCGACGGCAGCGACCGCATCTCGGCGGTCTGAACGTCGACGGCGGCGGCGGCAACCATCGCTGCACCTCCCCGGCCGGCACGGCCACCGGCGGCCAGGGCTCCGACATCGTCGAGTTCGACTACACCGGCGCCCCGGACACCGCGGTGAGCTTCGCGCTCACGCCCACGACGTACGCGATCAACGTCGCCGGCCGCGCTCAGAGCGGGGTCGAGGCGTTCGTGCTCTCGATGCCCGACGGCGTCAACAACGTCAGCGACGTCAACTCCTCGACGTACGCCGGCCGGGTCGTGGTGCGGCTGCACAGCGGCGCCGACACGTTCACCGGCGGCAGCGATGACGACTTCGTCGACGCCGGGCCCGGCACCGACACGATCAACCCCCGGGGCCGGCAACGACCAGGTCCGCTGCGGCGAGGGCACCGACACGATCAACGTCCAGGACGGCCAGGTCGACGAGGTCGACTGCGGGGACGGTCAGGACACCGTGACCGCCGACCGTGTCGACGTGGTGAAGAACTGCGAGACCGTCAACCTCCCGCCGCTGCCCGCGCCGGCTCCTCCCGCGGCACCCGAGACCAGCCAGGTCGTGGGTCTGGAGTACGTCAAGCGCGGAGCCAAGGCGTCGTGCGTCTTCGTCAGCCCGACCGCCGGCGCCGGCTTCCAGTGCCGTCTCGACAACCGGTCCTGGCGCGTCTGCTCGAGCCCGTTCGAGGTCAACACGCGCAAGCTCTCGCTCGGCAAGCACGAGGTCTACGTGCGCGCGGCCGTCGTCGGCAACGTCGACGCCACGCCCTCGACGTTCGCCTTCCGAGTCCAGAAGCCGACCAAGCGCCGCTGAGAGCCGTCGACCGCCCGCTGGTCTCGAGACAGAACTCCGTCCTTCCTCGACCGGCGGGCGGGGTCAGGCGTAGCGGACGGTGCGCTTCGGCGAGGTGAAGCCGAACAGCGCGAGGCCGGACTCCTTGGCGAGCGCCGCCGACAGCGAGGTGGGGGCGCCGACGGCGACCAGCGCCCCGACGCCGGCGGCGACGGCCTTCTGCACGAGCTCGAAGCCGGCGCGACCACTCACGACCAGGGCGGCCTCGGCGGGCGAGGCGCCCGCGACGACGCGGGCGCCGGTGACCTTGTCGACGGCGTTGTGGCGCCCGACGTCCTCGCGGACGACGAGCAGCTCACCGTCGGCGCGGGCCAGCGCGGCCGCGTGGACGCCGCCGGTCGAGTCGAAGACCCGCTGGCCGGTGCGCAGCGCGTCCGGCAGGGCGCGTACGACGTCCGGCGGCGGCAGCTCGCCCGCCCAGCGCCCCGCGGCGGGAGCGGCGAGGGCCTCGGCCACGCTGTCCTTGCCGCAGACGCCGCAGGCCGACGACCCGGAGCCGGCGTGCCGGTGACCGGGGTCGCGGGTGGGCGGCTGGTCGAGCGTGACCGTGACGACGTTGAACTCCTGCTCGGGGGCGAGGTCGACGTCGGTGCAGTAGGCGATCGTGCGCGGGGGAGCGGCGAGCAGCCCCTCGTGGACCAGCCACCCCGCGGCGAGCTCGAAGTCGTGACCCGGGGTGCGCATCGTGACCCAGACCCGGCGTGCATCGGCGCCGGGCCAGGCGAGCCGGATCTCCAGGGGCTCCTCGGTCGCGAGCCGGTCCTCGTGGCGGCGCTCGGTGCCGTCGGCCAGCTGCTCGCGGACCCGGGTGCGGACGGTCGGCCCGGGGCGGCGGGCGCGCTCGCTCACGAGACGGGCCCCGTCGAGCGGCCGAGCGCGGCGAGCTTGCGGCGCAGCGTGTCCGTCGCCTCGACCAGCCGCCGCCTCAGCGTGACGTCGAGGCCGGGGTCGTCGGCCAGCGCCTCGGCGCGGGCCAGCGTCGCCGCGTCGAGCGAGGTGCGCGGGAAGAAGACCTCGGCGGCGTCGCCGAGCGTCCAGCCGCTGCGCACGGCGGCGGTGCCGGACAGCTCGTCGAAGTAGCGCCCGACGTACGGCGTGGTCAGCTCGGTCTGCGAGCCCTGCCAGAAGCCGAGTCCGACCGCCTCGAGCTCGTAGTTGGGCACCGACACCTCGCCGGTGAACCGCTGCCACGCCCAGGCTTTCGCCTCCACGCTGGGGAGGGAGGCGCGGGCGCCCGCGTGGGCGACCGTGGCGACCTGGGTGGGGTCGACGGCGAGCTGCTCGTCGAGCCCGGCCTCGTCGACGGCGCCGTGTGCAGCGAGGCGGCGCAGCACCCGCCAGCGCAGGTCCAGGTCGAGCGGTACGCCGTCCGGCAGGTCACGCCCCTCGAGCCAGCCCTGCAGGCGGGGCGCCGGAGCCGTGGCGACGGCGACGCGGAACGCCGCGAGCTGCTCCTCGGAGCCGGCCCGCAGCTCGGCCAGCCGAGCGAGGGCGGCGTCGTGCACCCGGGCGCTCGCCGCAGCGGGGTCGGCCTGCAGCGGCAGCACCCAGCCGTAGACCCAGGCCATCGTGCGGCGTGCGCTGTCCTCGGTGTCCTCGACGGGCAGCGAGGCGACGACGAGGTCGAGCACGTCGGCGGGGACGACGAGGGCGTTGTGCAGGGCGCTGCGCACGCTGCTCCAGATCCCGGCGCGCAGCTCGGGGTCGTCGACCGCGGGCAGCAGGTCGACCAGCGCCCGCACGGTCGCGGTGTCGGGCACGGTCACCGCCCAGGTGTCGAGGTAGGGGTCGACCACCACCGGGGCGTCGTCGGCGACGTCGGCGGGCAGCGCGAACGGTGTCTCCGCGGCGGTGATCTCCAGCTCGTGGTCGCTCCACAGCCCGTCGCGGTCGGCGACGGCGACCCGCAGCCGGTGCGGCCGGTCGGCCTCCGCGCCGGAGACCGAGGGCTGCGTGCGTCGCACGAGCCCGGCCGCGCGGTCGAAGGACAGCGTGTCGGGCCCGGCGGTCTGCAGCCACGGCCCGGCGAACGTCGACAGGTCGCCGGCCCCGGCGCGCTCCCAGCTGCCGAACAGGTCGGCTGCGGTCGCGTTGTCGAAGCGGTGACGCTCGAAGTGGTCGCGCACGCCGGCGAAGAAGGTGTCGTCGCCGAGCGTGGCGGCCAGCTGGCGCAGGATCGCCGAGCCCTTGGCGTAGGAGATGCCGTCGAAGTCCTGCAGGGCTGCCGTCGCGTCGACCGCGCCGTTGCCCGCGACCGGGTGGGTGGTCGGGCCCTGGTCGGCGACGAGCCCCCACTGGCGGCGCGCGTAGGCCATCTCGGCCCACGCCTCGGCGTACTCCGTGGCGTCGGCGGTGACGCGGTTGCCCATGTACTCGGCGAACGACTCGTTGAGCCAGAGGTCGTCCCACCACGCGGGGGTGACCAGGTCGCCGAACCACTGGTGGGCCATCTCGTGGGCCACCGTCGTCGCGCGCTGCACCCGCAGCGCCCGGGTGACCCGGCTGGTGAAGACGAGCGGGTCGCGGAAGGTGACGCAGCCGGGGTTCTCCATGGCGCCGGCGTTGAACTCCGGCACGAAGGCCTGGTGGTACTTCACGAACGGGTAGCGCATCCCGAAGAGCCGGTGCAGCTCGTCGAAGCTCTGCCGGGTGAGGGTGAACAGCTCCTCGGCGTCCTTGTCGAGGTCGGCCGCGAGGCTGGCCCGCGAGCTGAGGCCGAGCGGGATGCCGTCGTGCTCGGTCTCGAGCACGTGCCACGGACCGGCGACGAGGCTGACGAAGTACGTCGACAGCGGGGCGCTGGGCTCGAACTCCCAGGTGCCCGCCTCGACGCGCGAGCCGGGGGCGTTGGCGACGACGGTCCAGTCGTGGGGCGCCCGCACGTGCAGCGTGTAGGACGCCTTGAGGTCGGGCTGGTCGAAGCAGGCGAAGACGCTGGGGGCGGCGTCCATGAACATCATCGCGTAGACGTAGTGCCGTCCGTCGGCCGGATCGACGCTGCGGTGCAGCCCCTCGCCGTCGTTGCGGAAGCCCATCGTGGCCTCGACGACCAGCTCGTGCTCGCCCGCGCCGAGGTCGAGCGGGAACCGACCGCGCGCGAGCAGGTCGGTCTCCAGCGGGCGTCCATCGAGCCGCACGGTGTGCAGCCGCTGCGGCTTGAGGTCGAGGAAGGTCTGTCCGGCGCCGCTGCGGAACCGCAGCACCGTGGTCGAGCCGAACGTCGCCTCGTCGGCGGCCAGGTCGAGCGTGACGTCGTACGACGAGAGGTCGAGCAGGGCCTTGCGGGCCACCGCTTCGGAGCGCTGCAGGGACGCGGGGGACTCGGTGGTGCGGGACACCTCACCAGCCTAGGAGGCGGCCCGCGGCCGAGTGGTGCGGGTCACCGCGCGGGGGTTTTGGGCGGGCCCGCGGCGCAGGTCTAGCCTCGTGCTCGACCGCGCGGGTGCTGCGCGGTCCGCATGCCGCCGCTGGAGACGCTTCCCCCGAGCGACCCGCGGCCGGGGACGGACCCTCCCCATGGGTCTCCGTCCGGCGACGGATCCCGAGCGTCTGCTCGGGGTCCGTCGTGCCACCCTGGGCCCATGCCCTCACTCCCTGAGCAGACCCCGGCGCACCAGGCCGAGCTCGGCCCCGACACCCACCGCAGCGTCGGTCTCCACCAGATCGGCGAGCACCGCTGGATGGCGACCAACGCCCGCGGCGGCGGGGTGTCGATCGGCACGGGCGAGGACCCCGACTTCACGCCGGTCGAGCTGCTCCTCGCGGCGCTCGTGGGCTGCGGCGCCGTCGACCTCGACCTCATCACCGGCAAGCGTGCGCCGTTCGAGACGTTCGCCGCGCGGGCCGAGGGCCACAAGGTGCGCGACGAGCACGGCTCGCACATGGTGCAGCTGCAGGTGACCTTCGACGTCACCTTCCCCGAGGGCGAGGCCGGCGACGCCGCCCGCGCGGTGCTGCCGCGCACCGTGCAGCAGATCCAGGACCGGCTGTGCACCGTCGGACGCACCGTCACCGTCGGCGACCCGGTGGTCTACCGGACGGGACCCGTCGACGGGGAGGTCAGCCCAGGCTGACCCGCTCGATGTCGACGGCCTCGGCGGGGGCCACGCCGTCGGCGGCGACGCCCTTCTCGGCCAGGGCCGCGACCTTGTCGATGCCGGCCTGGTCGAGGGTGCCGAAGACGGTGTACTCCGGCGGCAGCTGCGTGGCGGCGTACACCATGAAGAACTGCGAGCCGTTGGTGTCGGGCTGGCCGATGTTGGCCATCGCCAGGGTGCCGGCCGGGTAGGTCTCGGACCCGTCGAGCTCGTCGGGCACGGTGTAGCCCGGGCCGCCGGTGCCCTTCCCGGACGGGTCGCCGCACTGCAGCACCGACAGCCCGCCGCTCTGCGGGGTCACGAGCCGGTGGCACGGCGTGTCGTCGTAGTAGCCCTGTGAGGCCAGGGACAGGAACGAGCCGACCGTGCACGGCGCCTTCGTGGCGTCGAGCGTCAGGTCGAGGGCGCCCAGCGTCGTCGACAGCACGATCGGGATCTCGCCGGTGTAGGCCGCCTCGGCGGGCGGCTTCTCGACGTCGCGCGCGGCGGGCAGGTTGTCGTCGTCGGCGTAGTCGCAGGCCACCGGGGCGCCGGTCGGCAACGAGGAGAGGTCGAGGTCGCTGCCTCCGGAGCCGCCGTCGGTCGCCGTGGTGCCGTCGTCGTCACCGCACCCGCCGAGCGCGAGCAGCCCGGTCAGGGCGAGGGCCGAGGCGGCGGCGGACAGGCGGGAGCGGCGCAGGAGCATGGGCACGAGGGTAGAAGACCGGCCTCAGCCGTTGCGGCCGCGGGCCGCGACCTCCCAGGGCCGGAGCAGGCCGTGCTCCTCGACCCACAGCTCGTCGGTGAGGTTGACCGCGGTGCAGCAGTGGTTGGGGACGACGTCGAGGCGTGATCCCACGGGCGGCAGCGGTCCGTCGCCGACGTCGACGACCGCGTGGTGCTCGGAGAGCAGGACGATCCGGGCGTCGGGGCGCTCGAGGAGCCGGCCGTGGCCGGTGTTGTACGGCGCCCGGTCGGCACCGATGGCCTTGGCGCCCGAGTCGAGGACCACGCGTCCGCCGGCGTGGCTGACGACGGTGGCCCGGCAGGTCAGGGCGATGTCCTCGGGCCGCGCGGCGCCGAGCTCCCACTGCTGGGCGTCGCCGAAGACGTAGACGCCCGGGCGCAGCTCGGTGACGACCCCGAGGTCGGCGTGGGCGAAGGTCGGCGTCGATCCGCCGCTCACGACCTCCACCTCGAGCCCCGCCGCCCGCACCGCGTCGCGTGCGGTCGCGAGCGCCCGGGCCTCGTCCGCGGCCGCCGCGACCGCACCCTCGGGCGAGTAGCCGTGGCCGGGGAAGCTGAAGACCCCTCGGACCGTGAGCCCCGCACGCGTCGCCGCGAGCGCCACCTGACCCGCCTGCTCCGGCTGGCAGCCGGTGCGGTGCTGGCCGCTGTCGACCTCGACGACCACCTCGACGCCGTACGGCGCCAGGAGCCGCCCGGCCCTGGCCGCCCCGTCGACGGAGTCGATGCCGATGGCGACCCGGGCCCGCTCGGCGAGGTCGCGCAGCCGCTCGGCGGCGCGCTCGTCGACGTGGACCGGGTAGGCGATGAAGAAGTCGTAGCAGCCGTGGCGCAGGAACACCTCGGCCTCGCCGAGGGTGGCGACGGTGAGCCCCACCGCCCCCGAGGCGAGCTGCAGCCTCGCGATCTCGGGGGTCTTGTGGGTCTTGGCGTGCGGACGCAGCGCGAATCGGTTGGTCTTCGCGTGGTCGGCGGCGCGGCGCACGTTGCGCCGCAGCCGGTCGAGGTCGACGCGCAGGTACGGCGTCGTCGGCGTCCGCACGGGGGGCTCAGTCCTCCTCGTGCGTCTCGGGGTCGCCGTCGAACCAGCGACCGTCGGGCCGCCCGAGTCCGGTGATCGCGGCGACCTCGTCGTCGGTGAGCTCGAAGCCGTCGAGGTCGAGGTTCTGGGCCTGCCGCTCCGGCGTGGCCGACTTGGGGATGGGCAGCGCGCCGAGCTGCAGGTGCCAGCGCATGACGACCTGGCCCGGCGTGACGCCGTGCGCCTCGGCGGCGGCGCGCACCGGCTCCTCGTCGAAGACCGCCTGCTGGCGCGCGAACGGGCTCCACGACTCGGTGACGATGCCGAGCCGCTCGTGCACCTCGCGGAGCTCGGCCTGGGGGAAGTAGGGGTGCAGCTCGATCTGGTTGAGCACCGGCACGACCCCGGTGTCGTCGACGACCTGCTGCAGGTGCGCCTCGGTGAAGTTGGAGACGCCGGGGGAGCGCACCAGCCCCTCGTCGCGAAGCGCGACGAGCGCGCGCCAGGTCTCGCCGAACAGCCGACGCCCGGGGTTGGGCCAGTGGATGAGGTGCACGTCGATCCGGTCGAGCCCCAGCCGCTCGAGCGACTCACGGGTGCTGGCGATCGCGTCGTCGTAGGCGTGGGCGCGGCCGGGGATCTTGCTCGTCACCACGATCTCGTCACGGGGCACGTCCGAGCGCCGGATGGCCTCGCCGACCTCGGCCTCGTTGCCGTAGTTCACCGCCGTGTCGATGAGGCGGTAGCCCTTCTCGAGGGCGCTGAGGACGGCGGTGACGGCGTCCTCTCCCTTGAGCCCGGAGGTGCCGAAGCCGACGGCGGGGATCGTGGTGCCGTCGACGAGGGTGCGGTCGGTGGTCGGAGCGGTCATGGCCGCACGGTATCCATGACGGTGTGGTCGAACTCAGGACTCAGGACGACGACTCAGCGCGGCTGACGCCGGACTGCGCCCAGTGCGCGGCGCTGTGCTGCGTCGTGCTGCCCTTCGCGCGCTCGAACGACTTCGCCTTCGACAAGGCCGGGGGCGAGCCGTGCCGCCACCTGGCCGGGTCGGCCTGCTCGATCCACCCCCGGCTGATGAGCGCCGGCATGCGCGGCTGCGTCGCCTACGACTGCCTCGGCGCGGGCCAGCAGGTCGTGCAGGTGACCTACGCCGGCCGCGACCTGTCGAGCGGCCTGCCGGCGGAGACCCGCGAGGTGTTCGTGAAGGTGTCGTGGCTGCACGAGATGCAGGTGCTGCTGCGCGAGGTCCGCGGCTCCGACGCGCTCCGGCGGGAGGTGCGGGGACTGGCCGACGGCTCGCCCGAGGAGCTGGTCGGCCTCGACGTCGACGCCGTCGCCGCCCGGGTCGGCCCCCTGCTCCGCGCCCACTCGGCGGCGGTGCGCGGAGCCGACGCCCCGTCGTACGCCGGGCTCGACCTGCTCGGGCGCGACCTGCGGCGCACCGACCTGCGCCGCGCCGACCTCCGCAGCGCCGTCCTCGTCGCCGCCGACCTGCGCGGCTGCGTCCTCGAGCGCACCGACCTGCTGGGCGCCGACCTGCGCGACGCCGACCTCACGGGCGCCGACCTCAGGACGGCGCTGTTCCTGACCCAGCCCCAGCTCGCCGCCGCCCGGGGCGATGCCACCACGCTGCTGCCGACCGGCCTGCGCCGGCCGGCGACCTGGGGCTGACGCTCAGCCGGCTCCTCAGCCGGCTCCTCAGTCGGCGGCGTTCTGGCTGCCGTCGTCGGGGGTGGCCTCGTGGTGGCGCTCGCCGCGGGTGCGGCGGTCCTCCTTCATCTCGGCCTCGAAGAGGTGCCGGCGACCACCGACGAGCTCGTCGCGCGCGGCCTGCTCGACCTCTCGGACCTTCGACCAGTAGGTGTCGTCGTACTCCTCGACGACCTGGAAGCTCCAGCGACCCTCGATGATGTTGCGGCCGACCACCTCGCGCTCGATCCGGTCGGCGAGCTCGGTGTGCCCGGCGTCGCGCAGCGCGTCGACGGCCTCGCCGAGGGTCAGGTCGGCGGTGCCGCTGCGGCGGTGGAAGGCGTAGAGGAGGCCGCGGCACTCCTCGACGACCTCGAGGGCCTCCGAGAGCTTGCCCAGCGCCTCGACGGTGGCGTCGTCGACGCCGTCGGGCCGGGTGTGGTGGTCGGTGCGCTGGTCAGAAGGTCGGTCGCTGGGTCGATCGCTCATGGGCGGGGGGTACCCCGGCGTAGGTTCGTCAGCATGCGCCTGGGCCTGCACTACTCGAACTTCACCCACCCCGACTGGGAGCACCGGCTGGCCGAGCGGCTGACCGACACCGCGCGCACCGCCGACGAGGGCGGCGTCGCGCAGTTCACGGTCATGGACCACTGGTTCCAGATGGAGCAGCTCGGCGGCCCGGACCAGCCGATGCTCGAGGGCTACACCACCCTCGGCTACCTCGCGGCGGTGACCGAGCGG
Organism: Nocardioides flavescens; assembly: GCF_009823805.1. Taxonomy (GTDB): domain Bacteria; phylum Actinomycetota; class Actinomycetes; order Propionibacteriales; family Nocardioidaceae; genus Nocardioides; species Nocardioides flavescens. Next base: position 439,385 of record NZ_WUEK01000002.1, read on the forward strand.
ATGCGGCTCGGGCTGCTGGTCACCGGCGTGACCTACCGCCACCCGGGCCTGCTGGCCAAGACGGTCACGACCCTCGACGTCCTCTCCGGCGGTCGTGCGGTGCTCGGCATCGGAGCGGCGTGGTACGACCGCGAGCACGAGGGGCTGGGCGTGCCGTTCCCGTCGACCTCCGAGCGGTTCGAGCGGCTCGAGGAGACCCTGCAGGTCGTCACGCAGATGTGGCGCGGCGACCGCTCGGCGTACGCCGGCGAGCACTACCGGCTCGCCGAGCCCGTCAACGTGCCGCCGCCGGTGCAGTCACCGCCGCCGATCATGGTCGGCGGCAGTGGGGAGCGGAAGACCCTGCGCCTCGTCGCGCAGTACGCCGACGCGTGCAACCTGTTCGGCGGCCCCGCCGAGGAGGTGCAGCACAAGCTCGACGTGCTGCGCCGCCACTGCGACGACGTCGGCCGCGACTACGACACGATCGAGAAGACCGTCATCGTCTCGGCCGACCCGGTCGGCGACACCGACGCCTTCCTGGCCACGGCCGAGTCGTACGCCGGTCTCGGGATCGAGCTGGTCGCCTGCGGGCCGGCCGGCGACGACCCCGTCGCGTGGACCGGTGAGCTGTGCGAGCGGGTGCTGCCGCGGCTGTCCGACGTCTGAGCTGTGATCAGGCCGCGAGCGCGGCGTAGCGCCCCTCGGTGCGCAGCAGGGAGTCGTGGTCGCCGCGCTCGGCGACCCGGCCGTGGTCGAGCACGACGATCTGGTCGGCGTCGCGCACGGTGGAGAGCCGGTGCGCGATCGTGACGGTCGTGCGGCCCTCGGCAAGGGTGTCGAAGGCCTGCTGCACCGCACGCTCGGTCTCGGTGTCGAGCGCGCTGGTCGCCTCGTCGAGCACCAGCACGCGCGGGTTGCGCAGCAGGGTGCGGGCGATGGCCAGGCGCTGCTTCTCCCCGCCGGAGAACCGGTGGCCGCGCGAGCCTACGACGGTGTCGTAGCCGTCGGGGAGCGAGGCGAGCAGGTCGTGGATGCGCGCCGCGCGGGCGGCGTCCTCGATCTCGGCGTCCGTGGCGTCGGGACGGGCGTAGCGGAGGTTCTCTCGCACGCTCGCGTGGATGAGGTAGGTCTCCTGGCTGACGACCCCGACGATCTCGGCGAGGTCGCCCAGGCGCAGGTCGCGCACGTCGACGCCGTCGATGGTGACGCGGCCGGTCGTCGGGTCGGCGAGCCGGGCGACGAGCGAGGCCAGCGTGGTCTTGCCGGAGCCGGTCTCGCCGACGAGGGCGAGCGTCGTGCCAGCGGGCACGACGAGGTCGACTCCGTCGAGGGCGGGCACGTCGCTGCCCGGGTAGGTGAACCCGACGGCCTCGAACCGCACCTCGCCGCGGACCCGGGCGGGGTCGAGGTCGACCGGGTGCTCGGGCTCGTCGATCTCGACGGGAAGGTCGAGGTACTCGAAGACCCGCTGGAACAGCGCGAGCGAGCTGACGACCTGCACGCCGGTGTTGAGCAGCCCCATGAGGGGCCGGAAGAGCTGGCCCTGCAGCGCCGTGAAGGCGATCAGGGTGCCGATGGTCATCGTGCCGGCGGTCATCGGCAGCCCGGCGCCGAGGTAGAGCACGGCGGGGATCGCGGCGAAGATGACGCTCATCGAGGCCATCCGCCACCGCCCGGCGAGCTGGGAGCGGAGCTCGAGGTCGACGAGCCGGGCGCTGGAGGCGGAGAAGCGGTCGACCAGGGCGGGGCCCGTGCCGAGCGTCTTGCTCAGCTGCACGCCGTTGATCGAGAGGCTCTCGTCGATGGTGACGTTGAGGTCGGCGAGCTCGCGCTGCTGGGCGCCGGTGATCTCGCGGCGCAGCCGCGCGACCTTGCGGCTCAGCCAGAGCGCGGGCGGCAGCACGACCAGGGAGACGAGGGCGAGGCGCCACGAGAGCGCGACCATGGCGATCGCGGTGGCGACGGTGGTGGTCAGGTTGGCGGCGATGCTCGTGGCGGTCGAGGTCACGACCGACTGCATCCCGCCGATGTCGTTGGTGATGCGCGACTGCACCTCGCCGGTGCGGGTGCGGGTGAAGAACCCGACCGACTGGCGCTGCAGGTGCGCGAAGACGTCGGTGCGCAGGCCGTGCATGACCTCCTGGCCGACCCGGGTGCTGACCCAGGTCTGCACGACGCCGAGAACGGCGGTGACCGCGGCGACCAGGACCATCGCGCCGGTCAGCAGCACGAGCAGGTGCAGGTCCTGCTGCGGCAGCGCGGTGTCGATGACGGCGCGGAGCAGGAACGGCGAGGCGAGCCCGACGACCGAGCTCGCGGCGATGATGGCGACGACCCCCGCGACCGCGGCGCGGTGGGGTCGGAAGAGTCCGGCGATGCGGCGCAGCGAGACCTGGTGGGCCTGCTCGCGCTCGAGGGCGGTGGGCTTGTCGGGAGTCTGGAACCGGGGCATGGGCGCCCTCCTGGAGACGGGGATGATTTGCTGAGGTTACCTCACTGTGAGGGTGCAACGCGATCGGTCGCTACTCTGTTCCCGTGGCTGTTGACCTCGATGGGCTCTCCGTGCTGTCCGAGGCGTTCTGGGCGGTCTCGCGGCGCATGCGCGAGGCGTCCGTCGCCGCGTGGGCGTCCTACGACGTGACCCCGGGCCAGGTGCGCGCCCTGCGCGTCGTCGAGCGGCACGGCTGCGGAGAGGACGACGCACCCGAGGGGGTCCGGGCCTCCGAGCTCGCCCAGCACCTGCGCATCGCGCCGCGCTCGGTGACCGAGGTCGTCGACGGGCTCGAGGCCAAGGGCCTGGTCCAGCGGCGCCCGGACCCGACCGACCGGCGGGCCCTGCGGGTCGTGCTGACCGAGCAGGGGCGCGCCCTCACGCGCGAGCTGCGGGCCACGAAGGGGGCGGAGTCGCAGCGGGTCTTCGGGCGGCTGTCGGCCCGTGACCGGGCCGAGCTCGCCCGCATCCTCGCGGTGCTGGCAGAGCCCGAGCCGGGCGGCTAGTGACCAGGGTCGCACGGCGTACGACGTGCGGTGGGCCGCGTGGGTGCCCTAGGGTCTCACCCGAAAGGGAGTAGTCCCCTCACCGTCGTGTCGACATGCTGACCCCCGGGTCCGGTGCGACGGGTCGCCCGACCACCACCTCGTGGTGACGCCGGTGCGGCGGACGAGACTTTCGGCCAGTTGACCGACCCACGACGGGTCGCGCCTGGTCGAAGGTGCGTCCCCTCGGTGCGCAGCTCCGGCTCGGCGCGGCCCCCACCAGGAGCCCACGTTGTACGCCTTCCTGCTCAGCACCGCCGTCATCTTCGTCGCCGAGCTCGGTGACAAGAGCCAACTGATGGCGATGACCTTCGCGACGCGCTACCGCGCCCGTGACGTGATCGTCGGCATCACCGCGGCCACCGCGATCGTGCACCTCGCCTCGGTCGGCATCGGAGCCGCCGTCGGCAGCGGCTTCGCCGATCAGCAGCACCTCATCTCCGTCATCGCGGGCATCGCGTTCCTCATCTTCGCCCTGTGGACGCTGCGGGGCGACGAGCTCACCGACGACGAGGCCGAGAAGGCCAAGCGCAGCACCGGGTGGTCGATCCTCGCCGTCGGTGTCGCCTTCTTCCTCGCCGAGCTCGGCGACAAGACCATGCTCGCCACCATCACCCTCGCCACCCAGGAGGGATGGCTCGGCACCTGGATCGGCTCGACGGTCGGCATGGTGGCCGCCGACGCCCTCGCCATCGCCGTCGGCATCGCGCTGGGTCGCAAGCTGCCCGAGCGCGTCATCAAGTACGGCGCTGCGGTCGCCTTCGCGATCTTTGGTGTCCTGCTCATCGCCGAGGGAGCCGGCTGGCTCGGCTGAATGGCTCGCGGCCGGGTCGGGTCAGGGTCAGGCCGGGGGAGGGTCCGGGGAGACGACGGATGCCCCGGGTGCGGAGCCTGGACGACGCTGGCCGCATGACGGCGAGGGAACGGCCCCGACGGTCCGGCGCAGGACGGTCCGGCGCAGCGTGGTCGGGCGCAGCAGTGCTCGCGGGCGTGGCGGCGTTCGTGTGGCTCCCGGCGGCGGTCGCGGGGCTGGTGCCCGGCGCGCCGGACGGTGCAGCGGGCGCGCAGGCGGCCCTCGGTCCCGCACTGTCGGCGTACCTCGAGGGGACGGATCCGCGGTTCCCGCCGGACCTGCAGACGCTAGTCGACTACTGGCGCGTGTGGCACGCGGTGAAGATCGTCGTGACCGCCGGTCTCGTGCTGGTCCTCGTGGCGTCGGCGCGCGCGACGTGGGCGGGGTGGGTGCGTGTCGGCGGTGCGGCCCGACGCCTGGTCGCCACCGTCGCGACCGGTCTGGTGCCGGTCGCCGGCCTGCTGCTGGTGGTCAACGTGCAGGCGACCGCGGCGCCCTCCATCGCCCTCCTGCCGCTGTCGGACGCGTCGCCCGGCCACGAGATCGAGGCGGGCAGACCGCCGGTGGCCGCGCTGCTCGACGACGTCGAGGTCTACCACCTGAGCCTCGTGGTCGCCGCGGCCGTGGCCGCGCTCGCCTCCGCCGGTGCGGTCCGGCTCGCGGTGCGCGCGCGGCGCGGCCGAGCCCGCGGCGCACGCGAACGCACTGCACTGGGCGCGGTCGTCGTGGTGGCGGCGTCGGCGGCGTCGGCGTTCGTGGCCGTAGCCGCCCTGAGCGCGATCGCGCTCGCCGACCCCGTCCAGGCGTTGCAAGACGCGCTGGGGTGATCCTGGGATTGTGCAACAATCCTCGGGTGCGCTCCTGGTCGGCCGTCCTGCTCGCGGCGCTCTGCTTCGCCACCACCGGCACCGCGCAGGCCCTGGCCGACGTCGACGCCTCGCCGCTCGCCGTCGGGCTCGCCCGCGTCGCCCTGGGCGGGGGGCTGCTCGCCCTGTGGGCGCTGCGGGCGCGTCCGGCACCCGCGGACCGGCGTACGACGGGCGCGCTGGGACGGATGCCGTCCTGGGCGCTCGTCGCGGTCGGGGCCGGGGGAGTAATGGCCTACCAGCCGACCTTCTTCGCCGGCACCAGCGCCAACGGCGTCGCCGTCGGCACCGTCGTCGCCCTCGGCACCGCGCCGGTCGCGACCGGGCTGGCCGACGCGCTGCTGCGGCGGCGGGCACCGAGCCGGCGGTGGACCGTCTCGACGGCGCTGGCGATCGTCGGGCTCGTGCTCGTCAGCGGCGTGCTCGACGCCGGCGCCGGCCTCGGCGGAGCCGGCGTCCTGTGGTCGGTCGCGGCCGGTGCGTCGTACGCCGGCTACGCGGTGACGGGCAAGGAGCTCCTCGACCGCGGCTGGGGCTCAGGCGTCGTGATGGGCGCGATGTTCGGGGCCGCCGCTGCGGTCGCCCTGCCGGTGCTGGCGCTGACCGGGCCCGACTGGTTGCTCGGGACGCGCGGCCTGCTGCTCGTGGTGTGGTTGGGCGTCGTGACGACGACGGTCGCCTACCTGCTGTTCGGGTGGGGGCTCGCGCGGCTGCCCGCCACCACGGTGGCCACCCTGACCCTCGCGGAGCCGCTGTGCGCCGCGGTGCTCGGGGTGCTGGTGCTCGACGAGCGCCTCGACGCGCTCGCCTCGCTGGGGCTGGTGGTGATCGCGGGCGCGCTCGTCGTGCTCACCGCGCCGGTGGGAGCTCCGCGTGCCGTCCGCGTCTGAGGCCCTCGCCGACCAGCTCCGCGCGGACGTGCTCGGTGGACGCCTCACCCTCGGCACCCCGCTGCGCGAGGAGGACATCGCGGGCCGCACGGGACACTCGCGCCACACCGTCCGGGCCGCGCTGGCCCGCCTGGTCGCCGAGCGTCTCGCGGTCTCCGAGCCCTTCCGCGGAGTGCGCGTCACCGAGCCCTCCGACGACGACGTCGTGGCGCTGCAGCAGCTGCGATGCGCGCTCGAGAGCGAGGCGGTGCGGCTCCTGCGTGCCACCCACGGCGAGCGCTGGCCCGACGCCGTCCTCGCCCCGGTGCGGGCCGCCGTCGCCGACCTCGCACGGCAGCGCGACGACGACTGGCCGGCCGTGGCCGCGGCGCACGCCGCCGTGCACCGCAGCCTCGTGGCGGCGGCGGGCAGCCCGCGCATCACCGACGCCCACGACCGGCTCGACGCCGAGCTGCTGCTCGTGCTGGTGCACGTGCGACCGGCGTACTCGGTGACCGGACTGGTGGCCGAGCACGCGACGTACGTCGAGTCGGTCCAGCGCGACGGCGGGGGAGCGGTGCGCGCCCACCTCGAGCACTCGACCGGGATCGTCCTGGGCGCGCGGCGCGCTGCCGGGTCAGGCGAGCACGAAGCGTGACAGCTCGGCGCGCAGCTGGCCCGACGTGCGGGCCAGCTCGTCGACCGTCTCGAGCGTCCGGCTGACCGCCTGGGTGGTCGAGCTCGCCGCCTCCGAGACCCCGGCGATGTTGCGGGCGATCTCCTCCGAGCCGCCCGAGGCGTCGGCGACGTTGCGCGACATCTCCTGGGTCGTGGCGGTCTGCTCCTCGACGGCCGAGGCGATGGTGAGCTGGTGGTCGTTGATCGAGGCGATGATCGACGAGATCTCGGCGATCGCCGCGACCGCCCTGGCAGTGTCGCCCTGGATGGTCTCGACCCGGCAGGCGATGTCCTCGGTGGCCCGGGCCGTCCCCTGAGCCAGCTCCTTCACCTCGTGGGCGACCACGGCGAACCCCTTGCCGGCGTCACCCGCGCGCGCGGCCTCGATGGTGGCGTTGAGGGCGAGCAGGTTGGTCTGCTCCGCGATCGAGGTGATGACCTTGACGACGTCGCCGATCTCCTGGCTCGAGACCCCGAGCCGCGCGACGGTCTCGGTCGTCGCGTCGACCGATCGCACCGCCTCGGAGGCGACCTGCGCGGCCACCTCGGCCGACTGCGCGATCTCCCGGATGGACGCACCCATCTGGTCGGCCCCGGCGGCCACCGTCCGGACGTTGCCGGACACCTCGTCGGCCGCGCCCGCGACCACGCCCGCCTGGACGCTCGTCTCCTCGGCCCCGGCCGCGATCTGCGCCGAGGACGCGGAGAGCTCCTGCGAGGCTGCCGCCACGGCGGTCGCCGAGGTCGACACGGTGCCGACGATGCGGGCGATCGAGGACCGTGCCGCCTCGAAGTCCGCGGCCATCTCGGCGAGCTCGTCGCGCGTGCGCACCTCGGCCGCCACCGTCAGGTCGCCTGCGGCCAGGGACCGCAGCGCCCGCCGTACGGCGTGCAGCGCCCCGAGGATGCGCCCGGCGACGAGGAGCGCGACCGCGCCCACCACGAGGGCGACGAGGGCCATGGCCACGAGCACGATCGTGCGCGCGGAGGCCGAGTCGGCCCGCGCCTGCGCGCCGATCTCGTCCGCCCGCTCCGTCCACGCCGTCGAGAGCGCCGTGGTCGCGTCGACGATCTCGAAGTAGATGGAGTAGGCCAGCTCGTCGAAGAGCTGCTCGGCGTTCTCGACGGCCTGCGGGCCGCCGGCGGCGTACGCGGCTACCATCTGCTCGTCGGCGTCGAAGTAGTCCTGCCAGCGCGTGCGCATCTGGTCGAAGGTCGCGACCTCCTCGTCGGTCATGAAGCTCCGCGGGACGCTGTCGAGAGCGTCCTGCAGGGCCGACTCGGCCTCGAGGAACCCGACCCGGTTCTCGTTGTCGGCAGCGATCGCCGCGGCGGGTGAGATGCGCCGGGCGTCGAGCATGTAGGCGAGCTGCCAGCCGGTGATGTCGCCGTTGTAGAACGCGATGTCCTTGATGCCCTCCACCGCGCGGGTCGCCACGGCGACCCGCTCGGCCGACCGGGTCGACGCTCGGGAGTTCTGGATGCCGACCGCTCCGACCGCGACCGTGCCGAGCACACCAGCGAGCCCGATCAGGAGCAGCTTGGTCCGGATGCCGAGGCCGCGGCGGGCCCGGGCGTCGGTCGGGGGAGAGGTGGTGCTCACGATCGCTCCATGTCCAGAGGGGCCTGTCATCTGGTCATTCGGCCGCTGGGCGCCGGTGCTGAGCGGAACGCGCGACTCAGGGTGCGCGCCCTAGGGTCACGAGGGTGGACGACGAGTCACTGCTGATCGACCGGAACCCGTTCCCGCTCGGCCTCGACGACCGACTGCGCGCCCAGCTCACCTTCCTCGTCGAGGCCGATCGGCTGAAGACGGTGCTGCGGGCGTCACCGCTGGCTGCGGCGGACCGGCGCGAGAACGACGCCGAGCACTCCTGGCACCTCGCCCTGATGGTCCTGGTGCTCGCCGAGCACGCCAACGAGCCGATCGACGTGGGACGCGCGATGGAGCTCGTGATCGTGCACGACCTGGTGGAGGTCTACGCGGGCGACAGTCCGGTCTTCGACCCCGCGGCGACCGTCGACCAGGCCGAGCGCGAACAGGCGGCAGCGGAGCGGCTCTACGCGCTCCTGCCCTCCGACCAGGGGGCGTACCTGCGCGAGGTCTGGGACGAGTTCGAGGCAGGGGAGACCCCCGAGGCGAAGTTCTGCAAGGCGCTGGATCGGCTCGAGCCGATGCTCCTGAACTGGCTGGACGGCGGTGGGACCTGGCAGATGCCGGGCGCCACCGAGTCGACTGTTCGGGCCCGCGAGGCCGGGGTGGTCGCCGGGGCGACGGCGCTCGGGTCCTTCACGTCGAGGCTCGTGGAGGAGGGTCTGGCGCGGGGTTGGATCCGCCGCTGAGCAATCGAGATCGTTGTGGAACGACCCTGTTGTTCGAATACATGTTCGACTAAAATGGGGTCATGTCCACGACCCCGCTCGCGCCCGCTCCGACGGCGGTGCTGCTCGAGCGGATCACCGACGCCACGGCCCGGCGTGCGGCGGTGGAGGTGGAGCTGGCGGAGCTGGCGTCGGCGTGGGCGCACGCGCACGTGGTGGCGCCGGCGTCGCCGAGGATCTGGGGTCACGACCGGGTCGCGCCGTACGGGCTGCACGTCGGGAACACCCACGTCGACAACATCGAGTGGTACGCGCTGCCCGAGCTGCGGTGGGACGCGGCGGCGTCGTTCGCCGCGGCCCAAGGGATGTCGACCGCGGCCGGCGAGATTGCTGCTGCGTGACGTGCTGACCCTGGAGCTGCGGCTGCGGCTGCGGCTGCCGTTGACGTGGGCGCGGGTGCGGGCGGGTGAGGTCGCGGTGTGGCGGGCCCGGCGGATCGCGCAGCGGGTCCTGGGCGAGGCGGCTGACGTCGTCGCGTACATCGACGCGGAGGTCGCTCCGCGGGCGCACTCGATTGGGCTGACCGGGCTCGACCGGCTGTTGGAGGCGGCGATGCTGACGTTGCACGTCGAGCAGTACGAGATCGAGCAGATGGAGGCCCTCGAGACCCGTCACGTCACGGCTGATCGGGAGGCCGACCGGTTCGGGATCACCGAGTACGTGATCCGGGCCGACCAGGTCGACCTGGCCGCGTTCGACACCATGATCGGTCGGTTGGCGGCGGCGTTGAAGCGTGACGGGTCGTTCGAGTCGTTGGACGTACGCCGCTCGATCGCGGTGGGGATCATCGCCGACCCGACCCGGCGCGGGCGCAGGCGCTGCTCGACGACACCGGCGCGAAGGTGCCGGCGTCGCGGGAGGTGTTCGCCTACCTCCACCTCACCGAGGCCCACCTCCTCGGCCTGGACCCCGTGACCCTGGACCACACCGGTCGCCCGCACCTGACCCAGACCGTCGCGACCTGGGCCGGCCGCGACGACCTCCACCTCACCATCACACCGGTGCACCACTGCACCGGCTGCGCTCGGTGCGAGAGCGCCCGCGGCGCCCACACGCACGACGCCCGGGCGACGACGCAGCACGACCCGCTCCCGGCCCAGCGCGTGCAGGTCGAACTCGCCGACCCCGCCTGCGTGTTCCCCTACTGCACCCGCCCCACCCGGGCCTGCGACCTCGACCACCGCGTCCCCTTCACCGGCGACGACCAGGGTGGCGCGACATGTCCGTGCAACCTCACGCCCCTCTGCCGACACCACCACCGACTCAAGACCCACACCGGCTGGCACTACCGACCCCACGGACCCGCCGGATCAGGGGTCTTCGAGTGGACCGACCGCTACGGCCAGACCTTCGTCCGTGACCGCGCCGGCACGTCGGCGCGGCCGCGACCGGACTGACAGGTCAGTACGGACACGTGCTCCGGTACTCCGCGATGGCCAGGCTCGACGCCGGGGTCGGGCACAGGAACTGCGAGTACCGCGTGTCGTCGTCGACGAAGCGCTTCAGCCACGCGATCGAGTAGGACGCGATCGTGGTGTTGGCCGAGTTCGGGGCGAAGTGCGACGCGTTCCTGAGCTCGAGGTAGGCCTTGTCGAGGGTGCTGGGGAGGCTGCCGTAGAACGGCTCCGCATGCGAGGCGACCGGGGCGACCGAGTCGTTGTCGGCGCCGATGATCAGAGTGGGGGTCGTGACTTCGGGCCACGTCTTGTCGAGGTTCCACGGAGTCAGGGGGATCGCCGCCTTGATCGACGGGCGGTCCTTGATCGCCTCGAGCGTGCCTCCGCCGCCCATCGAGTGTCCCATCAGCGCGACCCGGCGGGCATCGACACGGCTCGCAACGACGCTGGTCCGGGTCAGGTAGTCGGCCGCCTCCAACAGCTGGTCGCCGCGCGACGCCGGCTGGTCGTAGCGGGAGTCGGTGTCGATCGTGAAGACCACGAAGCCCTGCGAGGCCAGGCGTGGTCCGAGCCACGCCAGGCTCGAGGAGGTGGCGGTGTAGCCGGGAGCGATGATCACCGCCCCGAACGTGCCGTCCGCCGTGGTGGTCGGGTAGTAGATCGTCCCGCCGCCGAACCCGCTGACGAGGCTCGAGACGCTCGTCTGGGCCGTGGCGTAGGCGCCGCGAGTCGCCTCGATGCTCGCGCGGGTCGGTGCCGGCCCACGCTCGTAGGGGTTGGCGGTGGCGGCGACGGCCGAGATCGGCGCGCCGAGACCGACGCCCGAGGTGAGCCCGGTCGCGGCCGCAGCAGCCAGGGCGAGCGACGCGATCCGCGTGCGCCAGGTGGTGGTGGTCATGAGCAGCCTCCCGAGTGGTTGCGTGTGAGCCACCACCGTAGGAATGCATTGACCAGATGGTCAAGCAAATCGCTACCGGCCCGATAGCCTGAACCTCGTGGGGGACAGGGTCGACGGACGGAGTCTCCGCTATGCCCACCGTCGGACCGAGCTTCTGCACGCGGTCACCGAGCACGTCCTCGCGGAGGGGCTGGCCGACCTGACGTTGCGACGGGTCGCCGCGGCGATCGGGGTGAGCCACGCGACCCTCGTGCACCACTTCGCGACGCGGGACCAGCTGATCACCGAGATCGTCGACGACGTGCTCACACGGGTGCTCATGCCGTCAGCGGAGGGCATCGCGCACGGCTTCGACCTGCGAGCGACGTGGGCCTGGCTTCAGACGCCCGAAGGCTCACAGGCGACCCGCCTCTACCTGTCGATCACGGGGCTCGCGCTCTACGGCGATCCGCCGTACGCCGATGCGCTGCGCAGGTCGCAGCAGCGGCGGCTCGCGGCCCTGAGTGCCGGCCTGCGGCTGGTGGGCTGCCCGGACGACGAGTGCGACGCGGTGGCGACGAGTGTCCTGGCCCGGGTCCGCGGCCTTGCCGCCGACCTGCTGCTGACCGGGGACAGGGCGCGCCTGGACGCAGCCTTCGAGGACTTCGCGCGCGAGGCGGAGGCCCGCCGGGCGACGTGGCGCTCCGCCTAGACGTCGGGTCGCACCAGGCCCAGGAGGGCGAAGACCAGTAGGGCCAGTCCGCCTCCCACCGCACCGGCGTACGGCGCCCACGAGACCCACGGCGAGATGGCGCCCGCGGCGACCGCGATCGCGGCCATGGTCGCGCCCAGGCGCGTGAACAGCGGCTGGCGGAAGGCGGAGGCGAACGGCACGAAGTGGATGCCGACGACCAGGACGACCCACAGGCGCACCAGATCGGTCTCGCCGAGGGCGTTCAGCACGCGGGCGCCGACCAGGATCGCGAGCACCATCGCCAGCACGCAGGCGCCGTAGATCCGCAGGGCGCGTCGGTCGGGAGGTGGGGGAGCCGGAGCGCGCGAGACGACGATGGCGACGAGCACGGCTCCGGCCAGGACGAGCCCCAGGGCCCGCCACCACCAGGCGCCCGGCACGCCACCGGCGCTGACCAGCACGAACGCGAGCCCACCCGCGCACCCGATCAGACTCCCGAGCCGTCGTCCGTCCATCGGTCGATTCAACACCAGGGTCACCCTGACGCGAGGAATGCGAGACGGGGGAGATCCCGTTCCGTCCTCATGACGACGATCGGACTCATCGGAGCAGGCAACATCGGCAGCACCGTCGCGAAGCTGGCGCTCGCCGCCGGGCACGAGGTCGTGCTCAGCAACAGCCGCGGTCCCGAGACGCTCAGCGACCTCGTCGCCGAGCTCGGCGCGGGTGCCCGGGCGGCGACGGCCGACGACGCGGCCCGAGCCGGGGACGTCGTGGTGGTCACCGTCCCGCTGAAGAACTACCGCGAGGTGCCGGTCGAGCCGCTGCGCGGCAAGATCGTGATCGACACCGACAACTACTACCCGGACCGCGACGGGCAGATCACCGAGCTCGACGAGGAGACCACCACCACGAGCGAGCTGCTCCAGGCCCACCTGCCGGAGAGCCGCGTCGTGAAGGGGTTCAACAACATCTTCTTCACCCACCTGGCCGTTCTCGCACGGCCCTCGGGCGATCCCGAGCGGACCACGCTCCCGATCGCCGGCGACGACGACGAGGCGAAGCGGGTCGTCGCAGAGTTCTTCGACTCGATCGGCTACGACGCTCTCGACGTCGGCGCGCTCGCCGAGAGTTGGCGGTTCCAGCGCGACACAGCGGCGTACGTCGCGCCGTACGGCGAGGACGTCAGCGATCCCGACCCGGCGGACTGGCCGGCGCGACCGGTCTCGAGCGAGACCCTGCAGGCCCGGCTCGGGGAGGCGAAGCGGTACCGCGACACGTGAGGCTTGCGCGGGAAAGGTGACATAATGTCACTTATCGGCGATCTGAACGAGTGGGCGAGAGGGGCTCAGAGCTCCGGGAACCGAGCCGGAGCCTGCAGTCTCTCGGCGCCGTCGATCCCGGCCTCCTCGGCGACGAACCCGGCGAAGCCCGGCATGGTGAAGCGCAGCAGGCCGCGACCGGTCGGCTCGATGACGTCCTGAGCGATCAGTCGGTCCCGCGGCACGCTGATCTCACGCGTGGTCCGTCCGAGGCGCCGCGCGACTCCGGCTCGCTCGACGTCGTCGGTGCCGTGCTCGAGCATCAGCTCGACCATGGCGACCAGGAACTCCTGCTGCCCGGGACTGGCCTTGCTCCAGCGGGCCCGGAACAGCGAGCCGAGCTGTTCGCGTGCGTCGCGGTAGCCGGCGCGGACGTGGTCGAGCTCCAGGACGGCGCCCGGGTCGGGCGCTGCGACGTCCCAGGTCGTCGAGCCGAGCAGCTGCAGGAAGTACGGGTAGCCGGCGGCGTCGCTCACGACGCGTCGGCGTGCTGCATGGTCCCAGTCGACGCCGGCATCGGCAGCCGGCCGCACGAGCGCCACAGCACTGTCGTCGTCGTCGAGGCGGTCGAGCGGCAGCCACTGGCTGCGCTCGCCGAACGTGGCCGCGTCGATGATGACCTCCGGGGTGTTCGGCAGCCCAGCGAACATCGCGGCGAGAGGCGCTGCGCTGCTCGCCCCGTCGAGGTTCTGCAGCGCGTTGAGGACGACCCCGAGCCCGGCCCGGTCGGCGGCGTGGACCTCGTCGACGAAGAGCGCGAGACCGGCCCCGCCCGAGCCGCGCACGAGAGCGGCACTGTCGCGCAGGACGCTCTCGAGTCCGCTCACCGGCGCCTCGGCGGGTGTCACCGGCTCGGGAGCGGTCCCGCCGTCGCGCGAGCGCTCGACGCTGGCGCGCACGCCGGCACCGGGGACGCCGAGCTGCAGCTCGACCTTGCTCAGGTGCAGGCCGAACGCCGCGAGGTCGCGCGACCCGATCGAGTCCAGGCGCTCGAGCGACGTGCGCAGCGCGTGGGTGAGCTCGGCGGCGACGTTGCCGCGCCGCGTGGCCGAGACCCAGACGGTTGCGAAGCCTCGTGATGCCGCCTCGCGCTCGGCCGAGCGAAGCAGCGACGTCTTGCCCAGCCCGCGTGGCGCGTGGAACACGTGGAGCGGGCCGGCGTACTCCCCCAGCGTCTCGACGCGTTCCAGCAGTGACGCGATGCGCGCTCGCTCGCGCGTGCGGCCGCCCAGCACCTGCGCCGGGCGACCGGGCGTGTACGGGTTGGGCAGCACCGTCGACTCCTCGAGCAGATTGTTATACAGCGCCAGAAGTATAACAGGCGCATCCGTCGTCGTTCCCGAGGACCGCACCGCGACGGAGAAGATGGACGAGTGGGAGGCCAAGACGCCGGGGGTCATCGCGGCGAGCACTGCTGCAGTCGCCTCTCGGGCGCATGGCCACTGCCCGCGAGGTCGCGGAGGCCGCCGCGTGGCTCCTGAGTCCCGGCCGCCTCCGCGGCTCAGCCGTTGCCGTAGTAGGCGTCGGCCCCGTGCTTGCGGTCGAAGTGGGTCTGCAGCAGGTGCGCAGGCGCGGCCGCCTGCGGGTTGAGCGCCAGGGTCTTCAGAGCCATCTCGGCGACCGCCTCGCAGATGATGGCGTGGTTGAGCGAGGCCTGGGCGGTGCGTCCCCAGGTGAACGGTCCGTGGTTGGCCGCCAACGCGCCCGGGTTGGCGATCGCCGCGGCGTCGTCGCCGATCGCTTCGATGATCGCGTGGGAGGTGTTGAGCTCGTAGGCCTCTGCGCACTCCGCGGGTGTGAGGTCGCGGGTCACCGGGATCGGGCCGAGGAAGGTGTCGGCGTGGGTGGTGCCGAGCACGGGGATCGAGCGTCCTGCCTGGGCGAAGGCTACGGCGTTCGTCGAGTGGGTGTGGGTGACTCCCCCGACCGAGGGCCACGCGAGGTAGAAGGCGCGGTGGCTCTCGCTGTCGACCGACGGCCGCAGCGTGCCGCCCGTGACCTCGCCGCTCTCGAGGTCGACCGGCACCAGCATCTCCGCTGTGAGGTCGTCGTAGGACACCCCGGACGGCTTGATGAAGTAGAGCCCCGCGTCGCGGTCGATGCCGCTGACGTTGCCCCAGGTCAGTTGGGCCAGGCCGGCGGCGGCGATCTGCTTGTTGGCGCTCAGGACTTCCTGGCGGAGGTCTGTGTGGTCGGTCACGCTCTGATGTTAACGCTCACAGAAGTTCACTGCACGGTGGAGACGAGTTGGACGAGGTTCCCGCACGTGTCGTCGAGGATCGCGACCGTCACCTCACCCGCGTCCACGGGCGGCTGGGTGAAGACGACACCTCGCGCGACGAGCCGCGCGTGCTCGGCCACGACGTCGTCGACGGTGAGCACCAGCGTGGGGATCCCGTCCTCGCGCATGGCGGCGCGGAACGGACCCACGGCCCGGTGCCTCGACGGCTCGAGCAGCAGCTCCACCCCGTCGGGCTGGTCGCGCGGGACCACGGTCAGCCAGGCGTCCTCACCGAGGGGGACGTCGTGCTTCACTTCGAAGCCGAGGACGTCGGTGTAGAACGCCAGCGCGGCGCGCTGGTCGTCGACGAACACGCTGGTCAAGGTGATCCTCATCGTGGCCTCCGGGCATGTCGGTCAAGGGCGTCCTGCGCCGTCGCGCAGATCCTGCACCACGTCGGCGACCATGCGCAGCCCCTGCTCCTCGAAGGCGGTGTCGCCGATCCTGACGGCGTACGCCGCGGTGCCCACGGCCTCGCGGACCCGCAGTCGAGTCCAGGGCGTCCGGCGTGCGCGGGTCCTCGCCGTACCCCTCCCAGAACGCCGCCTCGAGGTCAGTTCGGCCGCGCCACTGCTGCGCGGTCAGCCGGCCGAGATCCGTGTGCCGCGGGCGAAGGTCGGCCCGACCGAAGTCGATGACGGACACCTCGCCGCTGTGAACGAGCCAGTTGCGGGGCTGCCAGTCACCGTGGGTCGGCACCAGCAGTGATGCAGGCGCCGGCCACCGCTCGACCTCGTCTCGGAGGAACTCGGTCGTCGACGGGTCGATGCGGTGGGGACGGTCGAGCCAGGCGAGCGTCTCGTCCCGCTGGCGGCGCTCGAACCCACCGTCGTCGAGCATCTCGTCCTGGCCGTGGAACGCCGACAGCAGCTCGCCCGCCTGCCGGTGGGTCTCCGGCTCCCACTCGTGGGGCGTGCCCTCGACCAGCTCCCCCGGCAGGTGCTCGGTCACCACCAGCTTCGCGTCGGGGTCGCCGTGCACGAGCCTCGGCGCCCGCCCGCGTCCGACCAGCACCCCGACCCATTCGTGGTGGGCGCGGAGCTCGCGGGCGATGTGGCGGTCGGCCTCTCCCCCGGCCTTGACGACGTACCTCGCCCCGTCGGAAGCGAGCAGCTCGAGGACGGTGATCGCTACGAGGCCCCAGCTGTGGTCGCGCACCACCTCGGCCTCCGGCAGGATGCGCCCCACGACCTCCCGCTGCGTCGGCGTCAGGAGCTCGAGACCCGCGCTCACCGCTGTGGTCCGAGGCGGAACTCCGGCCCGGCCTGCCACCGCCCGTCGGGCTGCTGCACCAGCAGCGTCACCGCCCGGGCCGACGCAGCCACCGGCGGTCCGGCCTCGAGCCGGGGCACCGCGGCCTGCAGCCGCTCCGGTCGCGCGCGGTGGGCGACGGTCAGGTGCGGCGTGATCTCGTCGAACCTGCCGCCGTACGGCGCGTGGTCCGGGAACGCCTCGGCGACCAGCTCGGTCAACGCGCGGAACGGCTCCGACGGCTCCGGGGCGAGGAACAGGACGTCGTCCCCGAACCAGCCGACGCGCTCGAAGGTGACGTCGAAGCCCGGGACCGTTGCGAAGAGCTCCGACAGCCTTGTCTCCAAGGTGGCGTCGACCCGCGCCGCGGCGACGAACGGGTAGAGCACGGTCACGTGCGCCGGCACTCCGAGGCGGGCGTGCGGGTCGAGCTCGTCCCGGATCGCGGTGACCGCAGCCTCGACCTCGGGCACCACGACGACGAGGGCCGTGCGGCGGCGCCCCCGCTCCTTGATCGCCTCGACGACCTCGGTCTTGGCATCGGCGTAGGCGTCCATGGAGGCCCAGTCGCGGGAGATCAGGTCACGCTTCGTCTGCTCGTAGAGCGCTCGGTCGGCGGCGTCGCGGCGCAGCTGGTCGCGGAAGACGAGGTAGTCCTCGGCTGCGGGGTCGTCGGGCTCGAGCACGTGGACATGGGCGTCACGGCCGGGCGGGCGGACCAGACGGTGGCCGGGCTCGCGCACCCGGAGCTCGTAGCCCGCGTCCAGCAGCGCGGGGAGGTAAGCCCCCTCGTCGACGAGATCGGGCACCGTGACGAGCACGTCGACGATCGGCTTGGCGGCGAGCCCCGGGACCGAGGTCGAGCCGATGTGCTCGACGCTCAGTGCGGTGTCGCCGAGGGCGGCGCGGATCCGCGCCTCGTGTTCGACGTACGCCGCGGGCCAGGCGTCGTCGTAGGGGGTGAGTGCGTCGGGCACGTGCGAGGGCGGGCCGTGGAACTCGACCTCGAGGTCGGCCTCGCGCAGGTCGAGCCCCATGACCTGGCGGCCGCGACCGAGCGTGCCGACCCGCCGCCACCCCCGCGCGAGGTAGAGGCGCACCGCCGGATCGGTCGGGTCGTCGGTGGCCGACAGCAGGCAGCGACGGCGCACGCCGTCGAGCAGTGCGTCGAGGAGTCGTCCGCCCAGACCCGCACGACGGTGCTCGGGCAGCACGGCCAGCTCGACGACCTCGAGGTGACCGCCCACCCAGCGGTCGGCGGTCAGCGGGTCGAGGGCGTCGCGCACGAGGTCGTTCCAGTGCTCCCCCGCGTGGCCCACGTGCCCCCACGCCAGACCGACGACGTCTCCGGACGGATCGGGTCGGGCGACGACGAGGCGGAAACCCTCGCGCGCCGCGTGCCGCTCGAAGGTGTCGCGCCGCCACTCGTCGTACGCCGGCGTGTCTTCGAACACCGCTGCGCAGCAGCGCCACACCGCCTCGGCGAGGTCGGGGTCGAGAGCGTCGGCGTGGCCGATCGTGTCGATCCTCATGTCCGCCTCGCCAGGACGACGTGCTCGAGCCCGGGTCGGTCGGAGGCGTCGCGCACGTCCGCCAACTCGAAGCCGGCGGTCGACAGGTCGGCAGCCATCTCGTCGAGGGTACGGAACCGGAGGGTCGAGACCGACTCCAGCACCTCCCCGTCGAGTTGGGCCTCCTCGGCAAAGGTCACCAGTGGCAGCGCCACCTCGGAGACCGTCCGAGTGACCGTCGCCGTGCGTCCGTCCGGGAGTCGGACCAGTGACGGCCCGACATCCCACCCCTCCCACGCCCGCGCCTCTGGCCGTCGGGTCTCGAAGACGAGCCATCCGCCCGGGCGCAGGCTCTCGCGCACAGCGTCCAGGGTCACCTGCCAGTCCTCGTCGTCGACGAACACCTGGGCGACGTTGCCGGTCATGAGGGCGAGGTCCGAGGACAGACCTAGGGGCAGCAGCGCGGTCGCGTCGCCCTCGACCCACCGGACTCGATGTGCGCCCGGTTTCGACCGGGCCACATCGACGGAGGCGATCGCCGGGTCGACTCCGGTCACGTCCACGTCCCGCTCGGCGAGGAGGAGCGCGAGCACGCCGGTTCCGCAGCCGAGGTCGACGACGATCCGGGCGCCGAGCTCCTCGACGATGGCCACGTACTGCTCGAGGTCGGAGCGGTCGGTGTCGAGCGGGTCGTAGAGGGCCGCGAGCCGGGCGTCGGCGAAGGCCGCGTCGGGTGCGCGCACCTCAGGCGCCGACGTACGCCGCGAGGTGCTGACCGGTGAGGGTGTCGGCGCGCACGAGGTCGGCGGGGGTGCCCTCGAAGACGACCCGGCCGCCGTCGTGTCCGGCACCGGGGCCGAGGTCGATGACCCAGTCGGCGTGGGCCATGACGGCCTGGTGGTGCTCGATCACGATCACGGTGCGACCGGAGTCGACCAGGCGGTCGAGCAGGCCGAGGAGGTGCTCGACGTCGGCGAGGTGCAGCCCGGTGGTGGGCTCGTCGAGCACGAACACGCTGCCCGACTTGTCGCCGAGCTGCACGGCCAGCTTGAGGCGCTGGCGCTCACCACCCGAGAGCGTGGTGAGCGGCTGGCCGAGGGTGACGTAGCCCAGACCGACGTCGGCGAGGCGTTCGAGGATGCGGTGGGCGGCGGGCAGGGCGCCGTCGCCGCCGGGCGCGAAGAACGCGACCGCCTCCTCGACCGGCATGGCCAGCACCTGGCTGATGTCGCGGCCGCCGTAGAGGTGCTCCAGCACGCCGGCGTCGAAGCGGCGGCCCTCGCAGACCTCGCACGGGACGGCCGTGCCGCCGGCGATGCCGAGGTCGCTGTAGACGACCCCCGCGCCGTTGCACGTGGGGCAGGCGCCCTCGGAGTTGGCGCTGAAGAGGGCCGGCTTGACCCCGTTGGCCTTGGCGAAGGCCTTGCGGATCGGCTCGAGCAGCCCGGTGTACGTCGCCGGGTTGCTCCTGCGCGAACCCCGGATCGCGCTCTGGTCGACCACGACGACGCCCTCGTGCCCGGCGACCGAGCCGTGCACGAGCGAGCTCTTGCCGGACCCGGCCACGCCGGTCACGACCGTCAGCACGCCGAGCGGGACGTCGACGTCGACGTCGCGCAGGTTGTGGGTCGCGGCCCCGCGCACCTCGAGCACGCCCGTGCGCGCGCGCACCGACTCCTTCAGCGCGGCGCGGTCGTCGAGATGACGCCCGGTGAGCGTGTCGGCGCGCCGCAGCTCGTCGAAGCCGCCCTCGAAGACGATCTGCCCGCCGGCGGACCCGGCGCGCGGGCCGAGGTCGACGACGTGGTCGGCGATCGCGATCGTCTCGGGCTTGTGCTCGACGACCAGGACGGTGTTGCCCTTGTCGCGCAGCTGCAGCAGCAGCTGGTTGAGGCGCGCGATGTCGTGGGGGTGCAGCCCGATGGTCGGCTCGTCGAAGACGTAGGTGACGTCGGTGAGCGAGGAGCCGAGGTGGCGCACCATCTTGGTGCGCTGCGCCTCTCCGCCCGACAGTGTGCCGGACGCCCGGTCGAGCGAGAGGTAGCCGAGCCCGATCGACACGAACGACTCCAGGGAGGCGACCAGCGCCTCCAGCAGCGGAGCCGTCGACGGCTCGTCGAGCTCGCGCAGCCAGACGACCAGGTCGCGGATCTCCATCGCGCACAGGTCGGCGATGCTGCGCCCGCCGATCTTCGAGGACCGGGCGAGCTCGGTGAGCCGGGTGCCGTCGCAGTCGGGGCAGGTCGTGAAGGTGACCACCCGGTCGACGAAGGCCCGGATGTGCGGCTGCATCGACTCGCGGTCCTTGGCCAGGAACGACTTGCGGATCTGCGGGATCAGCCCGTAGTAGGTGAGGTTGATGCCCTCGACCTTGATCTTGGTCGCCTCCCTGTGCAGGAGGTCCTCGCGCTCGGCGTCGGTGTAGTCGCGGATGGCCTTGTCGGGGTCGAAGAAGCCGGACTGGCGGTAGATCCGGCCGTACCAGCCGTCCATCGTGATGCCAGGGACGTTGATGGCACCCTCGTTGAGCGACTTCGACTCGTCGATGATGGCGGTGAGGTCGAAGTCGCTGACCGCGCCGCGGCCCTCGCACCGCGGGCACATGCCGCCGGTGACGGAGAAGGTGCGCCGCTCCTTGACCTCCCTGCCGCCCTTGGACGTCGTGATCGCGCCCGCGCCGCTGACCGAGGCGACGTTGAAGGAGAACGCCTGCGCGGAGCCGACGTGCGGCGAGCCCAGGCGGCTGAACAGGATGCGCAGCATCGCGTTGACGTCGGTCGCGGTGCCGACCGTCGACGTCGGGTTGCTGCCCATGCGCTCCTGGTCGACGACGATGGCGGTGGTGAGCCCGTCGAGCAGGTCGACGTCGGGTCGGGCCTGGTGGGGCATGAACCCCTGCAGGAACGCCGGGTAGGTCTCGTTGATGAGCCGCTGCGACTCCGCCGCGATCGTGCCGAAGACCAGCGAGCTCTTGCCCGACCCCGAGACCCCGGTGAACGCCGTGAGACGGCGCTTGGGGATCTCGACACTCACGTCCTTGAGGTTGTTGACCCGGGCCCCGGTCACGCGGATGCGGTCGTGGGCGTCGGCGACGTGCTCACCTGTGCGCGGCATGGGCCTCAGTCTCCAACAGCACACCGACAGTCGTCCTCACGCGACCTCCTGGACGCGGATCATGTTGCCGGCGGGGTCGCGCACCGCGCAGTCACGGGCGCCCCAGTCCTGCTGCATCGGCTCCTGCACGACGTCGGCCCCGCCGACGCGGAGGGCCTCGAAGGTCGCGTCGAGGTCGGGCGTCGAGAGCATGAGGCTCGCGAAGGTGCCCTTGGCCATCATCTCGGTGATGACGCGCCGTTCCTCCTCCGTCGTCGAGGGGTCGGCGCCCGGCGGGTGGAGGACCACGCTGACGTCGGGCTGCCCGACGGGCCCGACGGTGAGCCAGCGCATCTGCTCCCAGCCGACGTCGAGGCGCAGCTCCCAGCCGAGCAGGTCGCGGTAGAAGCCGAGGGCCGCCTCGGCGTCGTCGTGGGGCAGGAACGTCGTGCGGATCCGGAGCTCGGGAGAGGTCATGGGGCCACGCTAGGGACGCGTCGGCGGGCCCGCTTCTCGATTCCTGACCGGTCGTGCGACCTTGCGGGTCTCACACGACGGGAGCCCGGAGAGGTCGTCGCCGCGGGTGCGGCGGTACTCGCTCGGCGACATCCCGACGAGCTCGCTGAACTTGGCGCTGAAGGTCCCCAGCGACGACGCCCCGACGGCGAAGCAGACCTCGGTGACGCTGAGGTCGCCGCGGCGCAGCAGCGACATCGCCCGCTCGATGCGCCGCGTCATGAGGTAGCCGTAGGGCGACTCGCCGTAGGCCTTCTTGAACTCCCGGCTCAGGTGGCCGGCGGACAGGTGCACCTCGCGGGCCAGCGCCTCGACGTCGAGCGGCTGGGCGAAGTCGCGGTCCATCCGGTCGCGGACCCGTCGCAGTCGGGCCAGGTCACGCAGCCGCTGCTCGCCCGACGTGCTCACGGCGCCGATGCTGCCACGCACCGCCGGCCCAGGTCGGCGAAGGCCGCGCGGAGCTCCGCCGGCTCGACCTCGCTCAGGTCGGCGCCGAACCGCGCGAGGGAGGCGGCGAGCCCGGTCCACGACCAGGAGCCGAGGTCGAGGCGGCACCGGTCCGGCCCCAGCGACTCGACGACCCCGTCCCCGGCGTACGCCGCCACCTCGGCCGCGGGGAGCGCCATCACCGCGCTCCCCCGGCACGGCCAGTCGCTCCCGCTCGTCGAGCCTCGGAAGCGGCCGGCCACGAACGCCGCCACGTCACCGCCGGGCACCTCGCGCGGGACGAACCGCGGGCCCGTCGGCGGGTGGGGCACGAGCCGGTCGACGCGGAAGGTGCGCCAGTCGGCGCGGTCGAGGTCCCAGGCGAGGAGGTACCACCGCCCGGCTCGGGCCACCACGTGGTGCGGCTCCACGCGCCGACGCTGCAGCTCCCCGTCGCGGTCGGGGTACGACGCGCGCAGCACCTCGTGGTCACGCGCGGCCACGGCCAGCACCAGCAGCACGTCAGGGTCGACCGCGGGGCCCGGGGCGCCGACGGTCGTCACGCTCACCGCGTCGACCCGCAGCCGCAGTCGGGTCGGCAGCACCTGGCGCACCGTCGCGAGAGCACGCAGCGCGTCCTCCCCCACGTCGGCCCCGCTGGCGGCGGCGACCCGGAGCGCAACGGCGAGGGCGACCGCCTGCTCGTCGTCGAACAGCAGCGGCGGCAGTGCGCCGCCCGGCTCGAGGCGGTAGCCGCCGTCGGGCCCCTTGACCGCGCGGACGCGGTAGCCGAGCTCGCGCAAACGGTCGACGTCGCGACGCACGGTCCGCTCGCTGACGCCGAGCCGTTCGGCGATCAGGGCGCCGGGCCAGTCACGCCGCACCTGCAGGAGGGACAGCAGCGACAGCATCCTCGACGACGGGCTCGGCACGACATCCAGGATGCCCGAAGTAGCGGACACGATCTGACCGCTACCGCGGTCACGGTGTGCTCATGACCATCGAGACCACACCCCACCTGAACTTCCGCGACCAGGCCCGGGCGGCCCTGGAGCACTACCAGAAGGCCTTCGGCGGCGACCTCGTCGCCATGACCTACGCCGACACGGGTCTGCCCGCCGACGCGCCCGGCGCCGACGGCATCGTCTGGGGCCAGGTGAGCGCGCCCGGTGGCTTCCGGGTCATGGCCTACGACGTGCAGCCCGAGCACGACCACTCCCCCGGGGAGCGCGCCTTCTTCGTCTCCGTCCGCGCGACCTCGGCCGAGGAGCTGACCGGGCCCTGGGAGGTGCTGGCCGACGGCGGCACCGTCGTCGCCCCGCTCGCCCCGTCCCAGTGGTCGCCGCTCTACGGCATGGTGACCGACCGGTTCGGGGTCACCTGGGTGCTCGACGTCGCGGTGTCGTACGCCGGCTGACCTCAGTGCACCGGGACGTCGACCGTGGCGACCCGGTGCAGGGTCGCCCGGCCGTGGTCGCCGTCGTGCACCTCGCCGCGCGACCACCAGAACCGCACCCGGTCGCTCTGCAGCTCGAGCACGGCGAGGTTGTTGTCGTACCACGGCCCCCGCGTCATGCTCCAGCGCAGCGGCGAGCGCTTCACCCGGCCCAGCAGCAACCGTCCGGTGGGCCGGGCGCGGCCGAGACCCGCGAGCCGGATCGCCACCTTCATGAACGTCGGCAGCGGGTTGCGGATCGGCGAGCAGACCGCCTGCACGACGGCGCTCTGCAGTTCGCGTCCCGCCGCGGGGTCGGCCCAGGCCTCGGCGAGGTAGCTGTGGTGGACGTCGCCGGACAGGAACGTCACCGACCTGGGCGCGCGGCCGCGCTGTCCCGTCGCGACCTCCACGACCATCCCGGTGAGCTCCTGGAAGCCGCGCTGGAACGCCGCCCAGTGCTCCATGTCGGCGGCCTGGCGGGCCCACTCCCCGAACCGCTTGGTGCGGCGGCTGAGCGTGCCCTGGGCCAGCACCTCGCCGAGCGCCTCGACGTGGTGCAGGGCGGGCGCGAGCAGGACCGGCAGCGACGTGCCGATCAGCAGGTGGTCGACGTCGCCCTGCAGCTGCTCGTCGACCCAGGCCAGCTCGTCGTCGTCGAGCATCGAGCGGTGCTCGGGGTCGAGCACCCGCGCGGCGCGTGAGTCCACGACGACCAGGCGCGCCTGGGTGCCGAAGTCACGGGTGTAGCTCCACCGGTAGGTCGTCGGCTCGCGGTCCACCTCCTCGGCCAACCGGTCGACCTCCGCGGTGAGGTCGAGCTCCCCCGGCCCGTCGTACGTCGCGACCCGCTGCCACAGCGCGTCCTCGGCCCGCGCCTGCGGGCTGAGGTTGCCGAGGTGCTGGTAGACCCAGTAGGAGCCGAGCCCCGAGACGACCCGCTCGTGCCACCAGTCGGTGGCGTCCATCTCCCGCTTCCAGGTCTGGCTGGTGTTCCAGTCGTCGCGGATGTCGTGGTCGTCGAAGATCATGGCGCTGGGCAGCGTCGAGAGCAGCCAGCGGTTGGCCGGGTCGCTCCAGGCGAGCCGGTAGAGGTGGGCGTACTCCTGGTAGTCCTTCAGCTCGGTCCACGGCGGCTGCTCGGGGTCGCGGCGGGCTGCGATGAAGTCCTTCATCAGCGGGCTGGTGTCGTCGGCGTAGACCTGGTCGCCGAGGAAGACCACGAGGTCCGGCCAGCGCTCGGGCTCCTCGCCCGTGACCCCGGCCATCCGCAGCGCGTAGGCGCGCAGGGCGTCGACGCCGAACGCCTCGTTGCCCTCCTCGTCGTGCGGCATGCTGACGCGGCACGACCCGAACGCCATCCGCAGCGGCTTGCCTGGCTTCAGGGTCGGGATCACCGACGGCGGCAGCTCCGGCTCGACGCCGGTCGAGTCACGAGTCGAGTCGCCGGCCCGCCCCGGCGGTTCGGGCCAGGCCTGCACGCCGTCGACGGTGAGGCGGTACGGCGTGGCCGTGCCGGGCGGGAGTCCCTCGACCTCGACCAGCGCGTAGTGGTGGCCGTGCACCGCGAAGGTACGGGCCTCCGCGCTGACGTCGCCGGCCTCGACGCACACGGTCGCGCTCTCGGCCGTCTCGACCCAGATCGTGGCCGACGTGTCGTCGACGTAGCGCAGCAGCGGACCGAGCCGCAGCGGCCCGTCCGGCAGCTCCTCGAGCGTGCTCACGACCCACCCCTCCCAGCGAGACGTCCCAGAAGACGTCGCGGGTCGGGCGGTACCCACGCGCGTCAGCGCGTCACGAGGCCGTGCTCGTGGGCGAACACCACGATCTGCACCCGGTCGCGCAGCGCGAGCTTGCGCAGGATTGCGCCGACGTGGGTCTTGACCGTCGACTCGGAGGCGAAGATGCGGGCGGCGATCTCGGTGTTGGACAGCCCGCGCGCGACGGCGTCGAAGACCTCGCGCTCTTTCTCCGTCAGCCCGACGTACGCCGCGGGTGGGGTCACGGGTGCCCGGAACTGCTGCTCGAGCAGGGTGGAGAGGTCGGTCGGGGCGAGCACCGCGTTGCCCGCGTGCACGGTGCGGATCGCGTCGCGCAGCTGCAGCGGCGTCGTGCCCTTGAGCAGGAACCCGCTCGCGCCGTGGCGGATGGCGGTGGCCGCGCGGTCGTCGAGGTTGAACGTCGTCAGCACCACGACCCGCACCGGGTGCTCGCGGGCCGCGACCCGGGTCGGGGCGAAGATCTGCCTGGTCGCCTCCACGCCGTCCATCTCGGGCATCCGGATGTCCATCAGCACCACGTCGGGGGCGAGCTCGTCGACCAGTCGCACCGCCTCGACTCCGTCGGCGGCGGTGCCGACGACGCTCATGCCCTCCTGGGCGTCGACGATGACCTTGACGCCCTCCCGGAACAGGTCCTGGTCGTCGACCAGGAGGACCCGGATGTCCGGCTGCTCCCCGCTCACGCGCGCACCGGCACCCAGGCCGTGGTGGTGAACGTCGGCCCGTCGGGCCCGCTGCGCCGTCGTACGTCGAGCCGGCCCCCGACGGCCTCGACCCGCCGACGCATGCCGGGCAGCCCCTGACCGCCTCGTGGCCCACCTGGGTCCACGACGCTGATCGGCTGGGTCTCGCCGGCGTCGGCGAGGGCGTTGCTCACCTCGAGGCGCAGGTCGCGCTCGAAGGAGTCGTGGGGCCAGTGCCGCTCGACGCGGATCGGTCGGTCGCGGCGCCCGTGGCGCACGGCGTTGGTGAGCATCTCCTGCACCACGCGGTGGGCGACCACCTCGAGCTCCGGAGGCAGCGGACGGGCCTCGCCCACCTCGTCGACGACGACCTCGCGGCCCGAGGACCGCACCCCGGCGACCAGCTCGTCGAAGCCACCGGGCCGGCTCGGCTCCGGATCGGGGGTCGGGGCGAGCACCCGGCGCACGTCGTCGAGCGAGGTGCGCGCCGAGTCCGCGACGGTGGCGAGGGTCCGCTTGAGGGTGGCCGGGTCGTCGGGGAGGTACTGCGCCGACTCGGCCTGGGCCAAGATCACCGCGAGCGAGTGGCCGACGACGTCGTGGACGTCGCGGGCGAGGCGGGCCTGGTCGTCGCGCAGCCGGGCGATCTCCTGGGCCTGCGCCGCCTCGCGCTGGGCCAGGGCCGCGTCGGCGTGGGCGACCTCCTCGGAGGCCTGGGAGCGCTGAGCGCGGGCGAGGAAGCGCAGCGTCAGCCCCGCCAGCCACGGCACCACGAGGACGAGCGCTCCGACGACCGCGGCGCCGAGCTGCCAGGTGTCGCTGAGCCGCTCGACGACGTCCTGCACCTGACGGGCCTGGTCGATGCCGAGCAGCATCCCGCGGAACACGTCGGTGGCCAGCAGGAACGCCACCACGAGTCCCGCCGCGGGGATGGACAGCCCGCTCAGCACGACGGTGACCTCGCGACCCCAGCGCGCGCACCCGAAGGCCACGAAGACGACGGCGAACTCCACCAGCAGCACCGACGTGCCGGTGAGGACCTGACAGGCGCCCATCAGCCAGACCAGCACCAGGGCCGCACCCGGCAGGTGGCGGCTCAGCGCCGTCGCGACGGTGAAGCCGAGCACCAGCAGCAGGATCGCGCCCCCGGCGTAGGCGGACCGGTAGGCCTCGAGCAGGCCGTAGACCAGCACGAGACCGGCGAGCACCGCCTCGGGCGCCCACGTCTCCGGCTCGGCCCAGCGCGGCCCGGTGCGCCGAGGTGTCATGCGGCCGTCCACGGGGTCATCCTCGCGGTCTCGACCGCGTCGCGCACGAGCAGGTCGACCAGGTCGGGGTACGACGTGCCCGCGGCGGCGAACATCCGCGGCACCTGCGACTGCTCGGTGAACCCCGGCATCGTGTTGACCTCGTTGAGCACCGGACCGTCCTCGGTGAGGAAGAAGTCGACGCGGGCGACGCCGGCGCAGCCGAGGGCGTCGTACGTCGTCACGGCGGCCCGCTCGAGCTCGGCGACCTCGCGCGGGGCGAGCGGTGCGGGCACGCGGAAGACCGCGCTGCCGTCGTACTTGGTGGCGAGGTCGAAGACCCCGTCGACGACGATCTCGAGGGCCGGGGCGACGACGCGGCTGCCGTCGGGACGCCCGAGCACGGCGAGGTCGATCTCGCGGCCGACGACGAGGTCCTCGACGAGCACGCGGTCGTCGACGGCGAGGGCGGCCTCGAGTGCGGGCCGCAGCTGCTCGGCCCGACGCACCAGCGTGACGCCGTGGCTCGAGCCCGCGGCGACGGGCTTGACGACGACCGGGCGGGTCCAGGCGTGATCGGCCGCCGTGGCCGCGGTCAGCAGCACCCCGGGGGCTGTCGCGACCCCGACGGCCTCGGCGACGAGCTTGGTCGCCCACTTGTCCATCGCCAGCGCACCCGCGCCGACGCCGGACCCGACGGAGGGCACCCCCGCGAGGTCGCAGAGCGCGGCGAGCGTGCCGTCCTCACCGCCGGGTCCGTGCAGGGCGGGGACGACGACGTCGCAGCCCTGCAGGGTGCGCACGGCGTCGGCGAGCGGGACCGGTCGGCCGGCCTCCGCCCACACGCCGTCACGACCGATCGTCAGCGCGACGACGTCGTGGCCGGCGACCTGCAGGGCGGCGCCGATGCCGGCCGCCGAGGCGAGCGACACGTCGTGCTCGCACGAGCGCCCGCCGCCGATCACCGCGGCCCTCACGCCAGGCTCCGCAGGACCGCGGGGCGCACGACGCGCTCGGTGCGGCCGCCCCGGGCGCCGAGGCCGGTGACGACCTCGTGGGCGATGGTGCCGCTCCACCGCGCCCACTCCCCCGCCGTCGGCTCCCCCTCGTGACCGGGGCCCAGCACAGTGACGGTCGTCCCGGCGGCCAGCGGGAGGTCTCCGAGGTCGACGACCGCGGTGTCCATCGAGACCCGGCCGACCAACGGCCGTCGGACGCCGGCCACGAGCACCTCGGCCCGGCCCGAGGCCGCGCGGGGCAGCCCGTCGCCGTACCCCAGCGGCAGCAGCCCGAGCCGGGTCGCGGCCGGGGCGGTCCAGGTGTGGTCGTAACCCACGCCGGTGCCGGCGCGCACGTGACGCACCTGGACCAGCGGCGCGGTGAGTGTGAGCGCTCCGGCGAGCTCGGTGGTGCCGGTGGGGTCGATGCCGACCAGCCCGGCACCGACCCGCACGGTGGTGTGGTGGCTGGCCGGGTCGGTCAGCGTCGCCGACGTCGCGGCCAGGTGGCGCTGACGTGGCCGCAGACCGCAGACGCGGGCGACGCCGCTCCCCCACGCGAACCGCGCCCGGCCCATGGCGGTGCGCGGGTCGCCGGGGGTGTCCGCGGTCGCGAGGTGGCCCATGAGCCCCACGACCGAGACCGCGTGACGGCGTTCGGCCCGCCGCGCTGCCCGGCACAGGCGGGCCCACTCCTCGGGCGCCGCGCCGTCGCGGGCCATCCCGGTGTCGAGGTGCAGGTGGACCCGGGTGCCCGGGGCCGTGCGGGCGACGGCGTCGAGGTGCTCGAGCGACGGCACCGCGATCTCCACGCCGGCGTCGCGGGCGGCGCGCCAGTCCTCGTCGACGGGGTTGAGCCAGCTGAGCACCGGCGCGTCGAGGCCGACCTCGCGCAGGGCGAGCGCCTCGGCGAGCGTGGTGACCCCCAGCGCCGTGGCCCCCGCGCCGAGGGCCGTGCGGGCCACGTCGGCGGCGCCGTGACCGAAGCCGTCGGCCTTCACCACCGCCATCAGCTCGCCGCTCGCCCGCGCGGCGAGGCGGCGGGTGTTGGCCGCGACGGCCTCGAGGTCGACGGTGAGCGTGGGGTGCGCGACCGGACGCGTCACGCACACGGGCTCGTGGGCCAGGGCGCTCACGCCGCCACCGCCGTACGCCGCTCGACCGGGCCGTAGAGCGCGGCGTCGGCGCCGGTGAGCAGCGCCCAGTAGCGGTCGCCGTAGGACCAGTGCCACCACTCGGTCGGGTAGTTGACCAGACCCGCGGTGCCGAGCGCGTCCGCCATCAGGTCGCGGTGCCTGCGGGCGTCCGGCCCAATGCCCGGAGCGTCCGTTGAGCAGCGGCCCTGTGACTGCTCGGGCGTCTCGTCGATCGCGGTGCCCAGGTCGAGCGGGGTCCCCGACCCGTCTGTGCTCACGTCGACGAGCGTGAGGTCGACCGCGGCGCCCGCCACGTGCGGGGCCACCTCGACCGGGGCGACGAAACGGCTGGTCAGCCGGCGCACCTCGGTCTCGTCGGCGTCCGGGTGGGCGGCCCGCACCTGGGCGGAGTACGACGCGATGATCGCCTCCTGGTCACGGAGCGTGCGGTGCCCCTCGACCACGCGCAGGCCGACGCCGGCGGGGAGCAGCTGCCGGGCGGTCAGGAGCCGCAGCGCGAGCCCGGAGCGCACCCGGGCGCGGGCCGGTCCGAACGACGCGTCGAGGGTCACCAGCGGCTCGCCGCACTCGCGGACCGGCACGGCGGCGACCCGGGGGTCGGAGAGGAGGATCGTCATGGCCCCAGCCTTCTCGGCCTCGGCGCCGTGCACCTCCGCCTCAGGTGCCGACGTGCTGTCCTCGAGGACGACCCGCGCGCCGAGTTGCCCTATCTCATCTGTGAGATAACGTGGACGGCATGAGTGAGGGTTACAAGGGCCGCATCGGCAGCATCATCCGCGACGCCCGCAAGCACCGGGGTCTGACCCAGCAGCAGCTGGCCGACCGGCTCAACACCAGCCAGAGTGCCATCAACCGGATCGAGAAGGGTCACCAGAACCTCTCCCTGGACACGCTGGCCAAGATCGGCTCCGCGCTCGACTCCGAGATCGTCGCGCTCGGCGCCGGTCCGACGCACCTGCGGGTCACCGGCCCCACCACGCTCTCGGGCTCGATCGACGTCAAGACCTCCAAGAACGCCGGCGTCGCGCTGCTCTGCGCCACGCTGCTCAACCGGGGGCGGACCACCCTGCGCAAGGTCGCGCGCATCGAGGAGGTCAACCGGCTCCTCGAGGTGCTGCAGAGCCTCGGCGTGCAGACCCGCTGGCTCGGCGACGAGGGCGACCTCGAGATCGTCCCGCCGCGCGACCTGCGCCTCGACGCCATCGACGAGACCGCGGCGCGTCGTACCCGCTCGATCATCATGTTCCTCGGCCCGCTGCTGCACCGCGCCGACACCTTCGAGCTGCCGTACGCCGGCGGCTGCAACCTCGGCACGCGCACCGTCGAGCCGCACATGTACGCCCTGCGTCCGTTCGGGCTCGAGGTCAAGGCGACGGACGGCAGCTACCACGCCCACGTCAACCGGGCGATCGAGCCTGGCCAGCCGATCGTGCTCACCGAGCGCGGCGACACCGTCACCGAGAACGCCCTGATGGCCGCCGCGCTGCACCCCGGCACCACGGTCATCCGCAACGCCAGCTCCAACTACATGGTCCAGGACCTCTGCTTCTACCTGCAGAAGCTCGGCGTCGCTGTCGAGGGCATCGGCACAACCACGCTGACCGTCACCGGCCTCGAGACCATCGACGTCGACGTCGACTACGCCCCCAGCGAGGACCCGATCGAGGCCATGTCGCTGCTCGCCGCGGCGATCGTCACCCGCTCGTCGATCACGATCCGCCGGGTGCCGATCGAGTTCCTCGAGATCGAGCTCGCGACGCTGGGCGAGATGGGCTTCCAGCACACCCGCTCGGAGGAGTACCTCGCCCGCAACGGTCACACCCGCCTCGTCGACCTGACCACGCACCCCTCCGAGCTGCGCGCGCCGCTCGACAAGATCCACCCGATGCCGTTCCCGGGCCTCAACATCGACAACCTGCCGTTCTTCGCG
Source organism: Nocardioides flavescens (assembly GCF_009823805.1). Lineage (GTDB taxonomy): Bacteria > Actinomycetota > Actinomycetes > Propionibacteriales > Nocardioidaceae > Nocardioides > Nocardioides flavescens. Next base: position 470,650 of record NZ_WUEK01000002.1, read on the forward strand.
GTCATCGCCGCCGTCGCCGAGGGCCAGACCCTGCTGCACGACTGGGTCTACGAGAACCGCGCGATCTACCTCACCGAGCTCAACAAGCTCGGCGGCCAGGTCAAGCTGCTCGACCCGCACCGCGTGATGATCGAGGGCCCGACGCACTTCTCCGGCACCGAGATCGTCTGCCCGCCGGCCCTGCGCCCCGCCGTCGTCATCCTGCTCGCGATGCTCGCCTCCAAGGGCACCTCGGTCCTGCGCTCGACGTACGTCATCCACCGCGGCTACGAGGACCTCGCCGAGCGCCTCAACGAGCTCGGCGCCAACATCGAGCCGTTCCGCGACATCTGACACAGACCTGGTTTCGAGACGGCCGTAGCCGGCCTCCTCAACCACCGGGACCCGACCACCGGTGGTTGAGGAAGGACGAAGTCCTGTCTCGAAACCACTGCCGTCGCACACCGCTGCGCGGCGAGCGTCGCTGTGGTCCGCCGCGGTCGCATACTGCTCCCGTGAGCACGCCCCGCACCGGCTTCGCCTACCTCGACGAGGGCCCGGGGCTGCTGGCCTTCGCGCACCGGGGCGGCGCCTTCCACCCGGAGATCGAAGGGCTCGAGAACACCCTGGCGGCCTTCGAGCACGCGGTCGCCCTGGGCTACCGGATGCTCGAGACCGACGTGCACCTCACCAGCGACGGCGTGCTGCTGGCCTTCCACGACAGCGTGCTCGACCGGGTCACCGACCAGCAGGGTGCGATCAGCGAGCTCACGCTGGCCGACGTACGATGCGCGAGGGTCGGCGGTCGCGAGGAGGTCCCCACGCTCGCCGAGCTGGTCGACGCCTTCCCGACCGCGCGGTTCAACATCGACATCAAGGCCGAGGCGGCCGTCGCGCCGCTGGCGGCGTTCGTCGACGAGCGCGGTATCCACGACCGCGTGCTGATCGGCTCCTTCAGCCCGGGCCGGCTCAACCGCTTCCGTCGTCTCACCGGCGGTCGGGTGCCCACCTCGGCTTCCCCGCCCGAGGTCGTGGCGTTCCGGTTCCTGCCCAGCGGCCGCCTGGCCGACCTCGTCACGCGGGGCCGGGTCGCCGCGCTGCAGATCCCCCGCCGTCGCGGGCCCCTCACCCTGCTCACCCCGAGGCTGCTGCGCCGCGCCCACCGCGCCGGCAAGCACGTCCACGTCTGGACGGTCGACGACCCTGCCGAGATGCGCGAGCTGATCGACCTCGGCGTCGACGGGCTGTTCACCGACCGGACCGACCTGCTGCGCGACGTACTGCTCGAGCGTGGGCTGTGGGAGTGAACTGGGGTCTGTCTGCGCGAGACCGCGAGGCGGACGGCACCGGCCGCGATCGGCTAGCGCAGTCGACTCCGGTAGCGAGCTCCGGCCAGGCCACTGCGAGCGCCTCGCCGGGATCGCACTCTGGTTCGTCTTCCTCGCCTTCGCTACCGGGCCACCCAGCGTCTATCTGGCGTTCTTCCTGGGCTTCGTGTGGCACTGGACCGCATTGCTCATCTGGTTGCTCGCGGCCTGCGCGGCAGTCCGTGGGGCTTGGCGGCGGTGGGACCGGGGTGCTCCACGGGCGCTGGTCGGGGCCGTGGTCGCGGCCGGGTTCGTCCTTGCCCAGCTGCCGCAGCTCCCACGGCTGTTCTTGATCGCCGACGGTCGGACCTGGTTCGAGGACCACCGGTCGGGCTTCGAGGCGCCGCTGCCTGGGCTGAGAAGGAGGGGTGCTGCGGCGGGGGCCTGTACGGCGAGCACCTGCCGTGGCACCTTCGCTGGCTGTCGGTCGACGGCTCGGTCAGCGGCGATGGGGACCATCTCTTCTTCCCTCAGTGGTTCGGCGTGCCCGACGACGCGGGCGGCTTCTTCCACGTCGCCTCCGGCTCACCCGAGGGCAAGGACATGGCGGGCATGATCTGCGAGTCACCCGTCGATCTGTCCGATGGCTGGTGGCTGTGCGGGATGAAGCTCTGAGCAGGACGACCGAAGAAGCGACCGTTGGCCGACGAGCTGGTGCGGCCGCAGGCTGCCTCTCGTCCCGCGGTGCCGACCTCATCCACCTGAGGTACCGAACCGCCCTCCGACGGCTCCGCGGGCCCGCGCGGGGATGCAGGATCGGCGCGTGACCAGCACCGCACGCAGCACCCGCTCCTCCCTCCTCGCCGTCGCGCTCGTCGCCGTGGCCAGCCTGCTGGTGGGCGCGCTCACCTCGTGGGCCCAGGGTGTGCTGCCGGACGCGCTGGCGTCGTTCGCCAACTCGCCGTCCGGCTGGACGCTGCTGACGGCAGCGTTGGTGGCCGCGGCCCGTCCTAGCCTCGGGTGGGGTGCGTTGTCCGGCGTGGTGTCGTTCGTGGCGCTGGTGCTCGGCTACACGCTCGCCTCCGAGCTGCGGGGCCTCACCTACGACCCGACGCTGTGGGGTGCCGTCGGCGTCGTCGCGGGACCGTTCGTCGGCGTGGCCGCCGCCGCGGTGGTCGGCCGGCGTCCACGCTGGGCCGCGCTCGGCGCCGGCGCACTGTCCGGGGTGCTGATCGCCGACGGCCTCTACGGCCTGACCGTCGTCGCCGACACCACCAGCCCGGTCTACTGGACCGCGTGCCTCGTCGCGGGCGCGCTCGTCGTCCTCGCGACCGTCGCCCGCCTGCGGACGCCCGCGGCCGTCGGCCTCGTCCTCGTCACCACCGCTGCGGCCGTCGGCGTGCTGCGCCTCGGCTACGCCGCGCTGAACGCTGGCATCTGAAGGGACGCGACCCGCAACGGGAAACCCGGCAGACGTCGTCGCGCGCGTTGGCCTACCGTGCGGACATGCGCCTGGTGACAACCGCTGACGAGCGCGAGGCCGTCCTGGCGCTGTCGACTCGGATGGACGCCGGCCTCGGAGTGCCGCGCGACATGGCCGTCCATGCGCGCATCTTCAACCCGTGGAGCCGCTTCCTCTCCTTCGACCGGCCCCTCTGGACCGAGGTCCTCGGAGCCGACGACCCGGCTTTTGCGGACGAGGACTTCGGCTCGCGATCCCTGCGCGAGCTCTACGCCGCCGCCGGCCCGGAGTTCGAGCCGCCGATGGAGGCGGGGCCAGCGCCGGGAGTGCAGGAGACGCTCCTCGAATCGCTCACCGGCCTCGCGGACCGGGAGCACGACGATTCCTACTCGCTCTGGTGGCTCGGCCGCGGCGGGGCCGAGGTTGGCAGCCCTCACGACCACCCGGTGCTCGAGCTCGACTGCGGGATCGAGCACAAGTACGAGGCCGTGAGGGGACCGGCGGCGCAGCTCGACGCCTTCCTGGCCCCCAGCCTCGACAGACCGGTCCCCACCATCAGGTGGTTCCCGGAATGGGTCTTCGCTGCCGATGGCTCGTGGTACCTCTACTGGGACCTCGATCTGCCCTGGGGCGTCCTGGGGCTCACAGCCGAGAAGGCCGATCGGCTCGACCCTGGTGATCTGGAGATCGTCCCGTTTCGACCTCGCGCGGGCGAGGTGGGTGTGCGAGCCACCGCGCGATGGACCGACGCCGGCCCGGGTGCGACCTGGTGAGGGACTCGGTCGTGTGAGCGGCGCCGCAGAGGGTCCCTCGACCGGTACGTTCCCTCCGTGAGCATCGCCGACCTCCGCCCGCTGCGCGACCAGGCCGAACGCCGACGCGAGCAGAAGGCGTGGAACTGGTACGACTGGGCCAACTCGGCGTTCTACACGACGGTGCTCGGCGTGCTCTTCGCGCCGTACCTCATCACGGTGGCGGGCAAGGCGGCCGGCTGCGTCGACGCCGACGAGACCTGCTCGCGCACCGTCAGCGTGCTGGGGCTCGACCTGGCGGCCGGGTCGCTGCCGTTCTACCTGACCAGCTTCGCGACGCTCGTGAGCGCGTTCCTGCTGCCGGTGGTCGGCGCCTTCGTGGACGCCTCGGACCGCAAGAAGTGGCACATGGGGGTCTACGCCTACCTCGGGGCGGCGTTCACCTGCCTGCTCTTCTTCATCGAGGGCGAGCGCTGGCAGGTCGGCGCGGTCGCGATCGTGCTCGCGAGCATCATGGGCGGCTGCTCGCTGGTGAGCTACTACGCGATCCTGGTCGACATCTCGACCGAGGCCGAGCGTGACCGGGTCTCGAGCCGCGGCTGGGCGCGGGGCTACCTCGGTGGCGGGCTGCTGCTGGTCGTCAACCTCGTCGTCTTCACGTTCCACGACACCTTCGGGCTCGGCGAGGGCATGGCGGTGCGGCTCAGCCTGCTGTCCGCAGGCGTGTGGTGGGCGGTCTTCACGATCATCCCGCTCGCGCGGCTGCGCAACCGGCCCTCCCTCGGCGTCGCCGCCGGCGGCGGCTCGGTGCTCGAGCGCAGCTTCGGTCAGCTGTGGACGACGCTCAAGGAGCTGCGCCGCTACCCGATGACGCTGACCTTCCTCGTGGCCTACGTCTTCTACAACGACGGCATCCAGACCGTCATCTACGCCGCGTCGACGTTCGGGACCAAGCAGCTGGGCTTCTCCCAGGGCGTGATGATCGCGACGTACGTGCTGATCCAGTTCGTGGCGTTCCTCGGGGCGCTGTGGTTCGGTCGGCTCGCGGCGACCCACGGCGCCTACCGCGTGATCCTGTGGGGCAACGTCGCCTGGATGGTGATCGTGCTCGGGGCGATGTTCCTGCCCGCCCGCCAGGCGGTGCCGTTCCTGCTCGCCGGAGTGGCGATCGGGATCGTCCTCGGCGGCACCCAGGCGCTCTCGCGCTCGTTCTTCAGCCTGCTCATCCCCCGTGGCCGCGAGGGCCAGTACTTCGCCCTCTACAACGCCTTCGAGCGCGGCACGTCGTGGTTCGGGGTGCTGGCCTTCGGGATCGTTTTCCAGCTGACCGGGTCCTACCGACCGGCGATCGCCGCGCTCGTGGTCTTCTTCGCCCTCGGCGTGGCCCTGCTGCTGCGCCTCGACCCCGAGCGAGGCATCCGCGAGGCCGGCAACGCCGTGGTGCGACCCGTCGTGTGAGGCCTGTCGCTGCGATTCGGGGGAATTCCCACCCCCTGGGTACCGTTAAATGCTCGACGGGTTTTCTGTCAACGCCCACGTCCAGCCAACCGATGGTTGGGCCGGTCCGTCGAGGGTACGGGGACCACACGACATCAGTAGGGAGGTGCCTTCATGGCAGAGCGCACGCTACGCGGAGCCCGCCTAGGGGGCCAGAGCTTCGAGGACGAGCGGGGCATCGAGTTCGCCGCTCGCCAGCAGGTCGGCTACCGCTGCACGCAGGGCCACGAGTTCGAGATCACCATGTCGATCGAGGCCGAGATCCCGGCGGTGTGGGAGTGCCCGCGCTGCGGTGAGGAGGCGCTGAGCACCTCTGGCATCGAGCGCGAGGAGAAGGCCGAGAAGCCGGTCCGCACGCACTGGGACATGCTGCTCGAGCGCCGCTCCGAGAAGGAGCTCGAGGACATCCTCAAGGAGCGCCTCGAGCTGCTCCGCGGCGGCGAGATCGGTCCGGCCCACCTGCACCGGGCCAACCAGAAGAAGCGCCGCGCGACCGCCTGATCGCACGGCTCAGACGCAGCTCGCAAGCCCCGGACCGGTACGCCGGCCCGGGGCGTCGTGCTGTCCGGGCCTCAGCGTCCCGGGTGGTCGCGGTCGACGACCTCACCCTGGACCACGGGACCGCCGCCGGGCGGCGCCGACGGCTCACGCCGTGCCTGACCCGGGAACCCACCGGGGAAGCCGCCCGGGAACCCACCGAGGCCAGAGGCCGGCGCCCCCATGACGGTCAGCCGGCTGGCCACGACCCGGGTGAGGGCGGCCCGGAACAGCGGACGCGTGAACGGCAGGATCATCAGGATGCCGACCGCGTCCGTGGCGAATCCCGGGCTCAGCATGAGGGTGCCGCCGATGAGGATGAGCGCCCCGTCGGCCAGCTCGCGCGCGGGCATCCGACCGCTGTTGAGCGCCTCGCGCAGAGCGCGGAAGGCCCGGGACCCCTCGTGCTTGATCAGCCACGAGCCTAGGATGCTGTCGAGCACGAGCAGGAGGATCGTCCACCACGGTCCGACCAGCTGGCCGACCTGGATGATCGTCCAGATCTCGACGATCGGGACGACGACGAAGAGGGCGACGAGCACCCAGACGAGCCAGGGTCGGCGTCGGGTGACTCCGGCCATCAGGGTCTCCGTCCGGCGCGGCGGGCGCGCTCGCGGCGCAGCTGCTCGCGGCGCTCGCTGATCCCCCACTGGGTGATCCGCCGCAGCGACTCGGTCGCCACCGCCCCGCTCATCTTGGAGTCGCCGCGCTCGCGCTCGATGAACTCGATCGGCACCTCGCGCACGGTCAGCCCGGCGTGCAGGCACCGGGTGACCAGATCGGTCTGGAAGACGTAGCCGGTCGACTGGACCGAGGCGAGGTCGATCTTCTCCAGGGCGCTGCGCCGGAAGACCCGGAAGCCCGCCGTGGCGTCGCGCACGGAGATGCCCAGCAGCAGCCGGACGTAGAGGTTGCCGCCGCGCGAGAGCGCCTCGCGGCGCCAGGGCCAGTTGACGACGGAGCCACCGGGCACGTAGCGCGACCCGATCACCAGGTCGGCGCTCCCCCGCCCGTCGGCACCGGCGAGCGCGTCGAGCAGGCGGTGCAGCTGCTCGGGCTGGTGGGAGCCGTCGGCGTCCATCTCGCCGACGACGTCGTAGCCGGCGTCGAGGGCCCACGCGAAGCCGGCGAGGTACGCCGCCCCGAGGCCGCCCTTGCCCGCGCGGTGCAGCACGTGCACCGCGTCGTCCTCTGCGGCCAGCGCGTCGGCGATGTCACCGGTGCCGTCGGGCGAGTGGTCGTCGACGACCAGGACGTGCAGGTCGGGCTCGGCCGCGCGCAGCCGGCCCACGATCCACGCCAGGTTGTCGGCCTCGTTGAAGGTGGGGACCACCATCACGACCCGGCCCAGCTCTGCGCGGGGCCCCGGTCGGGGACCCGTCTCGTCGTACGTGCTCATGCGGGCTCACTCACCCTCGTCACGCCGTTCTCCTGCTCGTCGTGCGCCGGCGCGGCGCTGCGGTCCCCACGACCGCTACGACGATACGCGAGCAGGCCCAGCAGCACGCCCAAGGCGCCCAGCGCGGCGGCGGCGCGTCCGCTCCACGGCCCGATCCGCATCGCGGGGGTGAGGCCGTCGACGAGCCCGACCTCCTCTTGCAGCACGGCACGGGTGCGCGGCTCGGCGGTCGCGACGACGGTGCCGTCGGGCGCGATCACCCCCGAGACACCATTGGTGGTGGCGACGGCGACCCAGCGCCCGGTCTCGAGGGCCCGCAGCCGGGTGATCGCGAACTGCTGGTCGATCTGGTCGGTGCGGATGAACGTCGCGTTGCTGCTCTGCACGACGAGCAGCTCGGCACCGTTGCGGACCTGGGCCACCAGACCGTCGTCGTAGGCGATGTCGAAGCAGATCGCGTCGGCGACCGGCACTCCGTCGATCGGCAGCGGCTCGTCGCGGGTGCCGTGCAGCATGTCGCGGCCCACCTCGCGCAGCCGGTCGAAGAACTGGTACTTGGTGAAGACCGCCCGCCACGGGATGTACTCGCCGAAGGGGACCGGGTTGCGCTTGGTGTAGCGCTCCCCCGCACCGGTGACCGGGTCCCACACGATGCCCTGGTTGAGCACCTGGTCGGGCCCGGTGCCGTCGACGATGGCGCCGACCAGCACCGGGACGTCGACCGCCGCCACCGCCTCGAGGATGCCGGCGTGGGTCTGCTCGTCGGCGAACGGGTCCGTCGCCGTGGAGTTCTCCGGCCAGAGCACCAGGTCGGGCCGGGTCGTCTCGCCGGCGTCGATGCGGGCGCCGAGGTCGACGGTGGCGTCGACGTGGTTCTGGGTGACCCGGCGGAAGTCGTAGAGGATGTCGTCGCCCGGCCCCGGGACGTCGCCCTGCACGACCGCGACGTCGAAGGTGCCGGTCTCCTCCGCCCGCCAGGGCGCGAGGGCCGGGACCGCCAGCACCGCGACCAGGGCGGCGAGGACGACCGCTGCGGTGACGCGTCCGCGCTCCCCCGCAGCCGGCCCGTGTGCGCCGCGCACCACCCAGGCGAGCAGCGCGCCGAGGAGCGCGGCCAGGAAGCTCACGCCCACCGCGCCGGCGTACGGCAGCGCCTCGGCGAGCGGGGTGTCGACGACCCCGAAGGCCAGGCGTCCCCACGGCATCCCGCTCAGCGGCCAGCCGCTGCGCAGCACCTCGATCGCGGCCCACGCGGAGGCGAACCAGAGTGGCCACCAGCGGTGGCGCTGCAGCAGTGCGGAGGCACCGCCCATGAGGCCGTAGAAGAGCGCCTCGAGGGTCGACAGCGCGATCCAGGCCGGGATGCCGACGGCCCGCATCCAGAAGATGTGGGAGAAGTAGAAGACGACGCCGAAGACCAGCCCAGCCCACAGGCCGGACCGGAAGGGCCGCGCGTCACTGCCCCGGGTCGACAGCACGAAGCCCGCGACGGCCACCGGCATCACCCACGGCAGCGTCACGGGCTCGAACGCCGCGAAGAGCAGCGCCCCCGACAGGGCGGCCACGAGCGTCCGCCTCAGCACGGGCCCAAAGTACCCGGCCGGCCCACCGCGGGTCGCGGTGAGCCGGCCGGGCCGGGAGCGGTGGTGCTCAGTGCCGCTCAGTAGTTGGTGAACAGGAGTCGGTTCGGGGAGCCGTTGACGCCCGAGACGACGTTGGTGGTGCTGTTGGCAACCAGCGCGTTGGTCACCGTCGTGGGGCTCGCGCCCGGGTTGCGCTGGAGGTACTGCGCGGCGACGCCCGCCACGTGCGGCGAGGCCATCGAGGTGCCCGAGATCGTGTTGGTGGCGCTGCTGCTGCCGATCCAGGCCGAGGTGATGCCCTGGCCGGGCGCGAAGATGTCGACGCACGAGCCGTAGTTGGAGAACGACGCGCGGGCGTCGCTGCTCGTGGTGGCGCCGACGGTGATCGCCGAGGAGGCGCGGGCGGGCGAGACGTTGCAGGCGTTCTGGTTCTCGTTGCCGGCGGCCACGACGGTGGTGATGCCCGCCGAGGTCATCCGTTGGACGGCGGCGTCGGTGCTGGAGTCGGCCGGACCGCCCAGGCTCATGTTGGCGACGGCGCCGCCACCTTGGCCCGCGACCCAGTTCATGCCGGCGATGACCCCGCTGCTGGTGCCGCTGCCCTCGCAGTCGAGCACACGCACCGGGATCAGCGTGACCTGCTTGGCGACGCCGTACGTGGTGCCGCCGACGGTGCCGGCGACGTGGGTGCCGTGACCGTTGCAGTCGTTGGTGCCCCGGCCGTCGTTGATGGCGGTGTAGCCGCTGCCGAGACGGCCGCTGAACTCGCTGTGGGAGGAGTTGATGCCGGTGTCGATGATGTAGGCGCGCACCCCCGCACCGGTCGCGGTGTAGGTGTAGGTGCGGCTCAGCGGCAGCGAGCGCTGGTCGATGCGGTCGATGCCGAACGTCGCGCCGCTCTGGGTCGCCGAGGTGGTGATGACGGCGTCCTCGGCGACGAACGCCACCGACGGGTCCTGGCGCACCGCGTCGAGCTCGGCGGCCGACAGGTCGGCGGCGTAGCCGCGGAGGTTGCCGAAGCGGGCCTCGATCTCGCCGCCGGCGGCCTTGGTCGACTGCACCGACTCCTTGACGGCCGACTTGGGAGCCGACTCGTCGAGGAACACGACGTACTGCCCGGGCACCGCGGTGCCCTCGGCCTGGACGAGCGGCGCGGGCTGCGGGCCCTCGTCGCGGGTGGGGGCGGCGGTCGCACTGGTCGAGCCCACGGCGACTGCCAGGGCCGACCCGGTGAGGCTCAGTGCGGCCAGTGAGATCAGGCCCCTGGAGCTGTTTCTGCGCATGCGGTGGCACAGCCTTTCTGTCCGGCCCTGGGCGAGGCCCCGGGCCACGGTGGACACCGTCCCGAGATGGACAGCGAGTGCCGCCGGGCGTCCGACGGCACTGTCGGAACAGAACCCCACCGGGACGAGCCGCGGCAAGGCTCACGAGGTGGGTCGTGACCTCATCGTGACCTGGGGTCAGAACGCCCCTGACAGTTCACCTTCGCTGGTTGAGGAGGTTGCGCAGCAACCGTCTCGAAACCACCCTCGGCAGGGCCGTGGTTTCGAGACAGGACTTCGTCCTTCCTCAACCACCGAGCTGGTCAGGTGGGAGGGCAGAGGGCGGAGGGGTCCCGCGCGCCTTCGGTCCTGCCCTGGTCGCGACTGGCTGCCGGGTTCGGGCTGTTGTCTAGGGGGTGCGGGCCCCTCCGTGCCCTGCTCTCGCGGAGAGTGGCCGGCCCCTGTCACCGAGACGTCGGGCGATGGCACCTCACCCGCGTCGCGGCCACCCGTGGACCGGTCCTCACCCGCGATCTGCACGAGCGGACACCGAAGACAACCGCGTCCGGACACCTCGCGTCAACACGCCTCTGACCTGCGAGGACGCGCGAACCCGCAGGTCAGCGCGGCGCGTCGTTCACCGAGATTTCCTGACAATTTCCCCGGTTCTCGGCGTGTCGTGCGTGATGCGCAACGCGAACGGGGTAATGGGTCACTCGGCTCGCGGCGGGACGACCACGGTGCCGGTCGCGGTCGTCGCGACCAGCGGCTCGGCGAGCACCTCGGCGCCCCCCGGCCGCTCGGCGGTGGGGCAGCCCCTGGCCACCACCCGGACCTCCAGCTCGAGCGTGCGCGAGCGGGTGCCGACCCGGGCCAGCGTGCACACGACCTCGAGGACGTCGCCGGCGCGCACGGGCTCGCGGAACTGCACGTCGGCGTAGGAGGCGAACAATCCCTCGTCGCCGTCGGTGACGATGCACATCTCGGTGGCGACGTCGCCGAAGAGCTTCATCGAGTAGGCGCCGTCGACCAGGTTGCCGGCGTAGTGGGCGTCGGAGTAGGGCACGTAGCGGCGGTGGGTGACGACCGCACCGGCCTCGGGGACCGAGCGGCCGCTCACGCCGCGACCTCCGGGGCGACGAGGCGGTGCACCAGGAACGACGCGACCTCGCCCGGGGTGGTGCCGCGGGTGAAGACCCGGTCGACGCCGAGCTCGTCGGCCATCGTCTCGTCGAAGCGCGGCCCGCCGACGACGAGCAGCGGCCGCCGGTCGGCCGGGTAGGCCTCGCGGAAGGCCGCCGACATCTCGCGGGTGTTGAGCAGGTGCGCGTCGCGCTGCGTGACGACCTGGGAGACGAGCACCGCGTCGGCCTTCTCCTCGCGGGCGCGCTCGACCAGCTGCGGCACGGAGACCTGGGCGCCGAGGTTGACGACCTTGAGCTCGCGGTAGTACTCGAGCCCCTTCTCCCCCGCGAACCCCTTGATGTTCATGATCGCGTCGATGCCCACGGTGTGGGCGTCGGTGCCGATGCAGGCACCCACCACGACCAGGCGGCGCCGCAGCGAGCTCTTGACCGCGCCGTTGACCTCCTTGGGCGTCAGCAGCGGGTAGTCGCGCTCGACGACCTCGACCAGGCTGGTGTCGACGAGGTGGTTGACCCGGCCGTAGACGACGAAGAACGTGAAGTCCGGGCCCATCGGCTTGCTGTGCACCACCAGCGCGGGATCCATGCCCATCTTGTTCGCCAGCTGCACGGCGGCGCCCTCGGCGACCTTGCTGTGCGCGACGGGCAGGGTGAACGACAGCTGCACCATCCCGTCGCCGGTGGTGTCGCCGTAGGGGCGCACGATGCTCACGACTGCTCCTCCAGGAGGTCGACGGCGGGGTTGACGTAGAGCTCGGACTTGCGGGCGACGCCGTCGAGACCGCGTCCGGCGTCGGCCGGGCGCTTCATCAGTCCGAAGGTGCCGTCGGCGATGGCGTCGAGCAGGCCGTCGTCGACGATGCGCTCCAGCAGGTCGACCGACTCGCCCAGGACCTGCTTCGCCCGCTGGGCGACGAAGCCGTCGGGGGCCGGGCGGAAGTCCTCGTGCAGCGCGCCGCTGGCGTTGAGGACGTAGCGGACGTTCTGCAGGGCGATGTCGCGGTCGGAGAGCCACGGGGTGACCACGGCTTCGGTCATCATGCCGACCAGGAGGATGCCCTGGCCGGTCAGCGCACCGACGAGGTTGAAGAAGCCGTCGAGCAGGTTGCCCCGGAAGACGTCGCCGGTCATGTGGCGGGTGGGCGGCATCCACTTCAGCGGGGCATCGGGGAACAGCTCGCGCGCCAGCAGCGCGTGGGCCAGCTCCAGGCGCAGGCTGTCGGGCACGTCGGGGTCGATCTCGAAGGCGTGGCCCAGACCGAGCTGCCAGTCCTCGAGCCCGGCCTCCTTGGCGAAGTACTCGTTGAGGAGCTGGCTGGTCGTCACCGTGTGCGCGGCCTCGACGGCGTCGGCGGTCGTGAGGTAGTTGTCCTCGCCGGTGTTGATGATGATGCCGGCGCGCGCGTGGACCTGGCGGCTGAAGCGCTGGTCGACGAAGGTGCGGACCGGGTTGATGTCGCGGAAGAGGATCCCGTACATCGAGTCGTTGAGCATCATGTCGAGCCGCTCGAGCCCGGCGAGCACGGCGATCTCGGGCATGCACAGCCCGCTGGCGTAGTTGGTGAGACGCACGTAGCGACCGAGCTCCTTGCTCGACTCGTCGAGCGCCGCCCGCATGATGCGGAAGTTCTCCTGGGTGGCGTAGGTGCCGGCGAACCCCTCGCGGGTCGCGCCCTCGGGGACGTAGTCGAGCAGGCTCTGCCCCGTCGAGCGGATCACCGCGATGACGTCGGCCCCCTCGCGCGCGGCCTGCTGGGCCTGGGGGACGTCCTCCATGATGTCGCCCGTCGCGACGATGAGGTAGATCCAGGGCTTGCGGGGCGCGTCGCCGTGCCTGCGGATGAGCCGGTCGCGCTCGGTGCGACGGCGGTCGATCCGCCTCAGTCCGGCGGCGACCTGGCGGCGCGCGGCCTTCTCGGCGCGGATCGCGTCGCGGCCCTCGGGCACGCGGAACGTCACCGAGCCCGCCCCGGCCTTCTGTGCCAGGGTCGGCAGGTCCTCGGCCTCGCCGCGCACGAGCGCGTCCCACACCGGCAGCGCGACCCCGTGCTCGAGGCCGACGTCGGCCCGGACGACGTCGAGGAGCCGGTTGGCCCACGGGATGCCGTCGCCGTCGGCGCCCTCGAGCCCCGCCATCCGCAGCGTGGCGCGCTCGACGCTCACCGTGGTGTGCTGCTGGGCCATCTCGACGATCGGCCGCCCGGCCTTCCGCGCCAGCGCTCGGGCCTTGCGGACGGTGACCGGGTCGAGGTCGAGCTTGCCCCGGCTCACGCGAGTCGCCGGAGGAAGAGGTCCCGCACGCCCTGGTGGGCGCGCAGCAGGCTCAGGGCGTACGCCGCGTGGCCGGGCACGTAGCCGTTGCCGACCAGCATCGTGACGTCGGCAGCCAGGCCCTCGGCCCCGAGGGCCGCCGCGGAGAACGACGTCGCCATCGAGAAGAAGACCACCGTGCCGCCCGGCGCGGTGGACAGGATCGCGCCGCCCTCGCAGCCGGGCACGTCGACGCAGACGACGGTGACGTCGGCGGCCTTGCCGACCGCGTCGCGCAGGGCGATCGGGTCGCGGGCGTCGGAGACGACGACCTCGTCGGCGAGGTCGGCCTCCCGCAGCAGGGCCGCCTCGGCCTCGGTCGGCACGACGCCGACCGTCGTGGCCCCCGCGTCGCGCGCGGCGGCCAGCGAGAGCGAGCCCGACTTGCCGGCGCCGCCGATGACGACGACCCGCGGGGCGTCGTACGACTCCACGACGCGGCGGGTGAGCGCCGGGGCGCCGCAGACGTCCATGACCGCCAGCGAGAGGTCGGCGCGCAGGTCGTCGGGGATCCGGGCGGCGATCGAGCGACCGAAGAGCACGGCGTAGCCGTCGCACGGGACCTGCTCGGAGCGGCCGTCCCAGCCGGCGAGGCCGTCCTCGATCACGAGCGGCGTCAGCGTCAGGGAGACGAGGGTGGCGACGCGGTCGCCGACCTCGAGGCCGAGCGGCGAGTCGGGGCCGACCTCCTCGACCGTGCCGACGAGCATCCCGCCGGAGCCGGTCTCGGGGTTCTGCATCTTGCCGCGGGCCGCGACGATGTCGAGCACGGCGCGGCGCACCCCGTCGGGTCCGTCGTGGGTGCGCTCGAGCTGGCGGAAGGACGCGGCGTCGAGGTTGAGACGCTCGACGCGGATGCGCACCTCGTCGGGCCACAGCTCGCGGCGCGTGTCGAGCCGCTCGGCGGCCTGCGGCAGCACGACGCGCTCGTCGAGCACGCGGTGCAGCCCGGTCGGATCGCTCGGTCCCACGTACGTTCTCACTCTCATCTTGGTGCGACACAGAAGGATTTGCGGTCAAGACTTGCGCGGGCCGCAGATCGTGCACCTACAGTGGCACAGTGACCATCGAAACGTCCATCGGACTCGAGACCGGCCAGCCCTACCCGTACCAGCGCGTCGAGCTGGTCGAGCCGGACTGGACCCGCTTCCCGGGCTGGCGCGACGTCACCGCCGCCGACTGGGCCTCGGTCCAGTGGCAGCGGGCGCACTGCATCAAGAACGTCAAGCAGCTGCGCGAGCTGCTCGGCGACCTCGTGGACGAGCGGTTCTACGCCGACCTCGAGCGCGACCAGGCCGAGCGGGCCACGATGTCGATGCTCGTGCCGCCGCAGATGATGAACACGATGGTCCCGCACGATCTGCCGGCTGGTCCGGGCTCGCTGACCGAGGCGTTCTACGCCGACCCGGTGCGCCACTACATGATCCCGGTCTTCAGCGACCGCCGCACCGACTGGTCCTCGCACCCGCACGCCACCCGCGACTCGCTGCACGAGCACGACATGTGGGCGACCGAGGGGCTGACCCACCGCTACCCCACCAAGGTCCTCGCCGAGCTGCTGCCGACGTGCCCCCAGTACTGCGGCCACTGCACCCGCATGGACCTCGTCGGCAACTCCACGCCGGTCATCGACAAGCTCAAGTTCGTCGCGAAGCCGAACGACCGCATCGGCGACATGCTCGACTACCTGCGTCGTACGCCGTCGGTGCGCGACGTGGTGGTCTCGGGCGGCGACGTCGCCAACATGCCGTGGCCGCGTCTCGAGGCGTTCCTGACCTCGGTGCTCGAGATCGACAACGTCCGCGACATCCGGCTCGCGACCAAGGCGCTGGTCGGCCTGCCGCAGCACTGGCTGCAGCCCGAGGTGCGCGAGGGCGTCGAGCGCGTCGCGACCCTCGCCCGCGCCCGGGGCGTCTCGATCGCGATGCACACCCACGCCAACCACGCGAACTCCATCACGCCGATCGTGGCCGAGGCCGCCGGCGCGATGCTCGACGCCGGGCTGCGCGACGTGCGCAACCAGGGGGTCCTGCTCAACGGCGTCAACGCCGACCCGCACGCCCTGCTCGACCTGTGCTTCCGACTGCTCGACGGCGCCCGGATCATGCCCTACTACTTCTACATGTGCGACATGATCCCGTTCTCGGAGCACTGGCGGGTCTCGGTCGCCGACGCCCAGCGGCTGCAGCACCACATCATGGGCTACCTCCCCGGCTTCGCGACCCCGCGCATCGTGTGCGACGTGCCGTTCGTCGGCAAGCGCTGGGTGCACCAGCTCGCGTCGTACGACGAGGTGCGCGGCATCTCGCACTGGACCAAGAACTACCGCACCTCGATCGAGGCGAGTGACCCCGAGGCGCTGACCCGCACCTACTCCTACTACGACCCTATCCACACCCTGCCCGCCGAGGGACAGGCGTGGTGGGCCGAGAACGCCTCCCTCGACGAGACCGCCCTCGCGGCCGCCGAGATGGCCGAGGCCTCACGGCGTACGGCGGCCCTGCAGGCGTATTGAGCCGATCCTGCGGCGCGCCATGGCCCATAAGGGTCATGTCGCGCCGCGCCGGGCCCGTCGAGCATGGGGCGCATGCGCTCCCGGATCCTCACGGCCCTCGCGGTGCTCGTCGCCGCCTTCCTCCTGGTGACCGACCCGGTCGTGGCGGACGCCGCCCGGACGATCACCGGCAAGGACATCAAGAACGGGTCGGTCACCGGCAAGGACATCAAGGACGGCTCGCTCCAGGCCGCCGACCTCTCCGCCGCCGCAGTCACGCAGTTGAGGGGGAACACCGGCCCCACCGGCCCGGCCGGGCAGACGGGCCCGGCAGGTGCCTCGGCGTTCGCTCCGCCACCGGCCGGCACCGTGGTCACGGGTGGCGGCCTGCTCTCGGTCGACGTGAGCGGCGGGACCTACCTCCGCTCCTACAGCCCGCTCCCGGTCACCACGACGCGGCCGCTGTCCGACAGCAGTGCGAGCAGGTCGGTCCTGTTCGGCGCGAGCACCTTCGCGGCCCAGAGCCTCGTCGACGCGGCCCGCTGTCCAGGCACCTTCGCCGCTCCGACCGCCGCGGCCGGCGTCCTGTGCGTCTACGTCGGCGCGACGTCCAACATGGAGCCAACGAGCGGTGAGCTCTATGCGGGCTCCGGCACCGGCGCAGACGGTGCCGACTCCAGCGGCTTCTACCTGGCCGGCCTCACCCAGGGTGCGGGCGCCGCGGTCGTGCGCTACACCTGGGCCTACACCGCGGGCTGACGCCCGACCTCCTCCGAGGTCAGGTGACAGGGCGGTTCTCGTAGTAGGTCGACAGCACGATGGTGGTGCGCGTCGAGACGTTGGCGGCGGCGCGGATGCGCGCGAGCAGCGACTCCAGGTCGCTGGGACGGGCGAGGCGGACCTTGAGGACGTAGCTCTCGTCGCCGGCCACCGACCAGCACGACTCGATCTCGGGGATCGACTCCAGCTTGCCGGGGGCGTCGTCGGGCTGGCTGGGGTCGATCGGGCGGATCGAGATGAACGCCGTGATCGGCAGGCCGAGCTCGTCGTGGTTGACCTGGGCGCCGTAGCCGAGGATGAGGCCGCGCTGCTCGAGCCGCTTGACCCGCTGGTGCACCGCCGACGTGGACAGCCCGGTGGCCTTGCCGAGGTCGGTGAAGGACATCCGCCCGTCCGTGGCGAGCAGCTGCAGGATGTGGCGGTCGATGGCCTCGATCGGGGCGGTCGTCACCTCCGCACCCTAGCCGCGCTCGGGGCCCTGCGGCTGGGGGTGCCGCCTGACAGGATGCTCGCGTGACCCGCTCCGGTGACCGCCTGATGCTGCTCGACTCCGCCTCGATGTACTTCCGCGCGTTCTTCGGCGTGCCCGAGATCAAGGCCGACGACGGCACCCCCGTCAACGCCGTGCGCGGCTTCCTCGACTTCATCGCCCGCCTGGTGAACGAGTACGACCCCACCCACCTGGTCTGCTGCTGGGACGACGACTGGCGCCCGCAGTGGCGCGTCGACCTGCTGCCGTCGTACAAGGCGCACCGGGTGGTGCAGGAGGTCGAGACCGGCCCGGACGTCGAAGAGGTGCCCGACCCGCTCGAGGTGCAGGTGCCGATCATCGTCGAGGTGCTCGAGGCGTTCGGGCTGTGCCGGATCGGGGCGCCCGGCTACGAGGCCGACGACGTCATCGGCACGCTGGCCACCGGGGCCGGCTGCCCCGTCGACGTGGTGACCGGCGACCGCGACCTGTTCCAGCTGGTCGACGACGAGGCCGAGGTGCGCGTGCTCTACATCGCCCGCGGCGTCGGCAAGCACGAGCGGGTGGACAACGCCTGGGTGCGCGCGAAGTACGGCGTCGACGCCCGGCAGTACGCCGACTTCGCGACGCTGCGCGGCGACGCCTCCGACGGCCTGCCCGGGGTGGCCGGGGTCGGCGAGAAGACGGCGGCCAGTCTGCTCGGCACCTACGGCGACTTGGCGGGGATCGTGGCGGCCGCTCAGAACCCGGTCACCGACCTCGGTCCCGGCCCGCGCGGCAAGATCAAGGCGGCCGCCGACTACCTCGCCGTCGCGCCGAAGGTCGTCGCCGTCGCTCGCGACCTCGATCTCGACCGCGGCGCGATGCAGCGACCGGTGACCCCGGCCGACCCCGAGAAGGTCGCCGAGCTCGCCGCCCGGTGGAACCTCGAGTCGCCCGCCGCGCGCCTGGTCGAGGCGCTGATGGCGAAGGCGTGATGAGGTGACTCACCCCGGCGCTCGACGGATGCGGGGTACCGGTTCGACATGTCCCGCATCGCGATCGTCGGGGGCCACGGCAAGGTGGCCCAGCACCTCATCACCGCACTGAGCGAGGGCGGGCACACGCCCGTCGCCCTCGTCCGCAAGCCGGAGCAGCGCGCCGAGCTCGAGGGCAAGGGTGCGGAGGTGCGCCTGCTCGACATCGAGCAGGACGGTGCCGACGAGTTCTCGGCGGCGTTCGCGGGCTGCGACGCCGTCGTGTTCGCCGCCGGTGGTGGCGCCGACGGCAACATCGAGCGCAAGCGCACCGTCGACCTCGGCGGCTCGCTGAAGTCGATCGAGGGCGCCCGCGGGGCCGACGTGCGCCGGTTCGTGCAGGTCTCGGCGATCGGCGTCGACGACGAGCTGCCCGAGGACACCGACGACGTCTGGCGCGCCTACGTCGAGGCCAAGCGCGACGCCGACGCCGCCCTGCGCGACTCCGACCTCGACTGGACGATCATCCGCCCCGGTCGGCTCACCGACGACGCCGCCACCGACCGGGTCGCCCTCGGCCCGGACGTCGAGCGCGGGGACGTCACCCGCGCCGACGTGGCCGCCGTCATCGCCGCGGTGCTCGAGGACCGCGGCACCGTCGGCGCCCAGTGGAACCTCGTCGGCGGCGACCAGCCGGTCGCCGAGGCGGTCCGCAGCGCTCAGAGCTGACCGACGACGGGTGGTTCCGAGACGGCGCTGGCGCGCCTCCTCGACCAGCGATACCGGTGGTTGAGGAAGGACGAAGTCCTGTCTCGAAACCACCCGACCACCGACAGTGGTTTCGAGACGGCGCTAGCGCGCCTCCTCAACCAGCGGTGGAGCTCAGCCCTCGTCGCCCAGCCCGGAGTAGGCGACGACGCCGCGACGCAGGACCTTGACGACCTGGCGGGCGGTGTCGCGGAGCGGGCCGTCGCCAGCCGCGTCGGCGACCTGGCCGGCCAGGTCGAGCAGCTGCTTCATCCAGCGCACGAAGTCACCGGCGGCGAGGTCGACGACCTCGAGGACCTCGTCGAGCTCGTCGCCCTCGGCCCAGCGGTAGGCCGCCCACGCGAACCCCTGATCGGGCTGGCGGAGGTAGTCGAGGTGGTGCTCGCGCTCGAGCGCGTCGAGCTGCGCCCACAGCCGCACCATCTGGCCGACGACCTCGCGCACCTTCACACCGGGCAGGCGCGGCGGGCCGGCGTCGTCGGGACGGCGGGCCTCGAAGACGAGCACGGACAGCACGGCGGCGAGCTCGGAGACGGTGAGGTCGTCCCACAGGCCCTGGCGCAGCGCCTCGGCCGCGACGAGGTCGAGCTCGGAGTAGAGACGCATCAGGTGGCGACCCTGCTCGGTCACCCGGACGTCGCGACCGCGGCCGTCGAGGTACCCGAGGGCCGTGAGCACGTCGCAGACCCGGTCGAACTGGCGGGCCACGGTGTTGGTGCGGTTCTCGACGCGCCGGCGCAGTGCCGTGGCGTCGCGCTCGAGCTTGAAGTAGCGCTGCGCCCAGCGGTCGTGGTCCTCGCGGTCGGGGCAGGCGTGGCACGGGTGGGCCTTGAGCCGCTCGCGCAGCTCGGCGATCTCGCGGTCGACCGGTGAGTCGGAGGGGCCGCCGCGACCCGGACGCCGCTTGCCGGGCGGCGGCGGGGCCAGGTCGTGGGTGCGGCTGCGCAGGGCCTGGGCGAGGTCGCGGCGCATCTGCGGGTTGCGCCCGTTGAACGACTTCGGGATCCGGACCTGTGCGAGCGAGGCGACCGGCACCGGGAAGTCGATCAGCGCCAGGCGCCGGGCCTGCCGGTCGGCCGTGACGACGTAGGGGCGGGGGTTGACCTCCTCCCACCCGGGGTCGACGACCACGGCGTAGCCGGCGAACTTGCCGGTCGGCACCTCGATCACGTCACCGCGCTTGAGCTGGCGCAGCGACTCGATGACCTCGTCGCGCCGGTCGGCGCGCTTGGCCTTGCTCGCCCCCTTCTCGAGGTCGGAGATCTGGCGCCGCATGCCGGCGTACTCCATGAAGTCGCCGAGGTCGCACGTCGCCGCCTCGGCGTAGCCCTGCAGCGCGTCCTCGGCCTTGCGCAGCTGGCGGGCGAGCCCGACCACCGCCTTGTCGGCCTGGAACTGGGCGAACGACTGCTCGAGCAGCTCGCGCGAGGTCTCGCGGCCGTAGGTGTGCACGAGGTTGACGGCCATGTTGTACGAAGGCCGGAAGGACGAGCGGAGCGGGTAGGTCCGGGTGGAGGCGAGCCCGGCGACCTCGCCGGGGTTCATCCCCGGCTGCCACAGCACGACGCCGTGCCCCTCGACGTCGAGGCCGCGGCGTCCGGCCCGGCCGGTGAGCTGGGTGTACTCCCCCGGCGTGATGTCGGCGTGCGCCTCGCCGTTCCACTTGGTGAGCTTCTCGATCACCACGGTGCGCGCGGGCATGTTGATGCCCAGCGCGAGGGTCTCGGTGGCGAAGACGACCTTGCACAGCCCGCGCAGGAAGAGCTCCTCGACGACGTGCTTGAACGCCGGCAGCATGCCCGCGTGGTGGGCCGCGACGCCGCGGGTGAGCGCGTCGAGGAAGTCGTGGTAGCCGAGGACGTGACGGTCCTCGTCGGGCAGGTCGTGGCACGCGGCCGTGACGTAGTCGTGGATCGTGTCGCGCTCCTCCGGCGTCGTCAGCCGCACGCCGGCGTTGAGGCACTGCTGCACCGCCGCGTCGCAGCCGACCCGGCTGAAGACGAAGACGATGGCGGGCAGCAGCCCCTCGCGGTCGAGCCGGTCGACGACGTCGGGGCGCGACGGGATCCAGACCCGGCGGCCGTTGCCGACGTTGCGACCGCCCTTGGGTCCCGCCTTGGACGCGCCGGGCTTGCCCCCGCGCGGCGAGCGGCGGTCGCGCATCAGCCGGGTGGAGGCCCAGTCGTCGCGGGCCACGCGCATCAGCTCGCCGTTGACCGGCGCGCCCTCGCGGACGAAGCCGCTGGCCGCGTCGACGTCGGAGGAGGCGAACAGGTCGTGCAGCCGCTTGCCGACCATGACGTGCTGGAAGAGCGGCACCGGTCGGCGCTCCTCGACGATGGTGGTCGTCTCGCCGCGCACGGTGGCCAGCCACTCGCCGAACTCCTCGGCGTTGGAGACGGTCGCGCTCAGCGAGACCACGGTCACCGACTCCGGCAGGTGGATGATGACCTCCTCCCACACGGCGCCGCGCGAACGGTCGGCGAGGTAGTGCACCTCGTCCATCACGACGAACCCGAGACCGACCAGCGTCCGCGAGCCGGCGTAGAGCATGTTGCGCAGCACCTCGGTGGTCATCACGACCACCGGCGCCTCGCTGTTGACGACGTTGTCCCCGGTCAGCAGTCCGACGTCGTCGGGGCCGTAGCGGGCGACGAGGTCGTGGTACTTCTGGTTGCTCAGGGCCTTGATCGGCGTCGTGTAGAAGCACTTGCGCCCGGTCGCGAGCGCCAGGTGGATCGCGAACTCGCCGACGATGGTCTTGCCCGAGCCGGTCGGCGCCGCGACGAGGACGCCCCGCCCGTCCTCGATCTCACGGCAGGCCCGCAGCTGGAAGTCGTCCAGCGGGAAGTCGTAGAGCGCCTCGAAGTCCTTGACGACGGGGTGGCCCTTGGTCCGCATGTGGGCGGCGTAGCGCTCCGCAGGGGACAGCTCGCCGACCTCGCCCGTGCTCACCGGTCCAGCCTAATGAGGAGGCCTAGGCCAGGACGGTCAGCGCCCCCGGAGCGGCGGTCACGGTCAGCGGCAGTCCGCCGAACCGCTCGCCGTCGGCGTACGCCGTGATGCCGGGACTGGCCACCGTCACCGAGCGCACGCGGTGGCGCTCGTACTGCGGGTGGGTGGTGTGGGTGCCGCGGAACAGCTTGGGGTAGGTCCGCACCAGCCCGGCCCGGCTGAGCGGCTTGATGACGACGACGTCGAGCAGGCCGTCGGTGAGGTCGGCGCCCTCGCACATCCGCAGCCCGCCGCCGTACGACGGCCCGTTGCCGACGGCGACGAGCATCGCCTCGAGGCTGAGCGAGGTGCCGTCGAGGTCGAGGGTGTAGCGCAGCGGCTCGAAGACGCGGAGCTCGGCGAGGGTGGCGATGTTGTAGCGCATCTGCCCGCGCGGCCAGCTCATCTCGTTGGCGCGCTCGTTGACCAGGGCGTCGAAGCCGGCGCAGAGCACGGTCACGAAGTGGCGATCACCGACGCGGGCCAGGTCGATGGTGCGGGTGCGCCCGGCGATCACCCGGTCGGCCGCGGCCACCGGGTCGGTGCGCGGCAGGTCGAGGTAGCGCGCGACGTCGTTGCCGGTGCCGGCCGGGACGACGCCCAGGGCGGTCGAGCTGCCGGCGAGCACCTGCGTGGCCAGGTGCACCATGCCGTCGCCGCCGACCACCACGAGCGCGTCGACCCCGTCGGCGACCGCCTGCGCGGCCATCGCCTCCGACTCCTCGGCGCTGGCGCCCACCAGGTCGCGCACGACCAGCCCGGCCTCCCGCAGTCGGGCCAGCACCGGTCCGCGGGCTCGGCCCGCGCGTCCCTTGCCGGCCGCCGGGTTGGTGAGCAGGGCGATCTCGCGAGGCACGAGCGAAGGCTAGTGCGTCACCGCGCGCGCAGGGCGAGCCGCACCGACCACCGCGCGGGGTCGGCGCCGACCGCACGGGCCAGGCGGGTCAGCGCCTCCAGCACGTCGTCGGCGGCGTACGCCGTGCCAGGGGTCGCGACCGCCGTGCGACCGTCGTGGCTGACGAGGAGCACCTCGCCGTGCTGCCAGACCTGGTGGGCCCGGGCGCGCAGGGCGCTGTCGACGACCGGCGCCGGGTAGGCCTGGTCGACGGCGAGCAGGTCGCAGCCCAGAGCGAGGTCGGGCTCGGCCGCGATGCTCCCCTCGACGAGGTGGCCGCCCAGCCCGGCGTCGGCGGACCAGGTCACCGACCGCTCCCCCACCCAGTCGGGCAGGTCGAACGGGTCGAGCTCCGTCGTCGTGACCGGACCGGTCACAGCGGGGAGAGCTCGTCGTCGTCCCAGTTCTCGGTGCTCTCCTCGCCCTTGCCGCGGGCGCGGTCGACCAGCCGGGCGATCACCTCGGCGACGAGGAAGAGCAGCAGCATCGGGACCGCGAGGAACAGCATCGAGAACGGGTCGGTCGACGGCGTGCCGACCGCGGCGAAGACGAACGTCGCAAGGATGATCCACGGCCGGTAGCGTCCCAGCGCCTTGCCGGAGACGACGCCCGCGAGGTTGAGCATCACCACGAAGAGCGGGATCTCGAAGGCGATGCCGAAGATCAGCAGCATCCGGCTGATGAAGGAGAAGAACTCCGTGAACTCGACCAGGTTGGTGACGCCCTCGGGCGTGAACCCGATCAGGACGGCGATCGCCTTGGGGAGCACGTAGTAGCCCGTGGCCGCGCCCGCGAAGAACAGCGGACCGGCGATGGCCGCGAAGATGCGCGACCACTTGCGCTCGCTCGCGTGCAGGCCCGGGAGGATGAACCCCCAGATCTGGTAGAGCCAGTAGGGGCTCGACGCCAGGAGCGCGGCCACCCCGCACAGCTTGAGCTGGAAGGTCAGACCGGCCGTCACACCGTTGATGACCGGCTCGGTCTTGGTGCTCGAGTCGATCTGCTCCCGCGCCCGCAGGTAGGGGTCGAGGACGAGCTGGTAGAGGTCGTTGTAGAAGTACAGCATCACGAAGAAGACCAGGACGACGACGAGCGTCGCCCGGATCAGCCGTGCTCGGAGCTCACGCAGGTGGTCCGAGAGGGCCATCCGGCCGTCGGAGCCGATGGCGTGCTGAGGCTTGCCCGACAGGAGCCGGACGAATCCCTTGATCAAGGAGCGGTCGGTTCAGCGCCGGCCGTCAGGCCGGGTTGTCGCGGCGCAGCTTCTCGGCCTCGGCGTCGAGCTCGGCCTGGCGAGCAGCGAGGTCGCGCTGCCGGGTCTCGAGCTCGAGCTGGGCCTGCGTCTTCTCGGCCGGCGTCGTGGCAGCCGAGCCGACGACCGGCTTCTCGTCGTCGTCGTCCATCAGGCCCTTGGTCTCGGCCTTGAAGATGCGCAGCGCGCGTCCGCTGCCGCGGGCGAGCTCGGGCAGCTTGGCCGCACCGAACAGCAGGATGATGACAGCCAGGATGATCAGGAGCTCAGGGGTGCCGAGGCCCCCGATGGCGAGCGCGTACATGGTGATCCTCACGTGGACGGGTCGGGCACGCCCACAGTACCTCCCACCTCATGCGTAGAGGCTGAGGGTCTCCTGTGCGGCGGCGGTGAACGTCTCGGCGTACGCCGCGGGCGCGACCACCCGGGCGTGCGGGGCCAGGCGCAGCAGCAGCCGGGTCAGCCACCGCTCGTCGGCGACCGTGATGACCACCCGCAGGGGTGCGTCGGCGGCCACGTCCTCGTCGAGACCACTGCCGAGGACCTCGACCGGGTAGTAGTCGACGATCCAGCGGGCCGCGGGGTCGAGCTCGAGGGTCACCGGGGTCACGTCGCTGGCCTGGGCGAAGATGCCGTCGGCCAGGTCGCGGGGCGGCTCGGGGGCAGTGGCGACCGGCGTGTCGAGCACCTCGGCGTGCTCGATGCGGTCGAGGCGGAACAGCCGCGGCGCCTCGGCGGAGTGGCACCAGGCGTCGAGGTAGAGGTGGCTGCGCGCCTGCCCGGGGCCGGGTACGACGCCACGCGGGTCGACGACGCGCTCGGACTGCTCGTCGCGCGCGGCGACGTAGTAGCCCAGACGCACCTGGCGCCCGGCGTCGGCCGCACCCTGCAGGCGACGGGCGAGCAGCGCCTGGTCGGCGTCGGCGGCGTCCTGGCCCGGGTCGACGAGCGGCGTGACCCCGCCCTCGGCGGCGGCGGTCTCGAGCTTGGCCAGCGCCCGGTCGACGACCTCGCGGGTCGCCTCGCGCGCACCGTTGCGCAGCGCGCGGAGCGCCACGATGATCGCCGAGGCCTCGGTGGGGCTCAGCCGCAGCGGGCGGGCGAGGTAGTCGGCGTTGGAGACGCGGATGACCCCGTCGCTGCGCACGCCGTCCTCGCCCTCGAGGGCGTCGAGGTCGACGTCGATCAGGTCGTCGGGGTAGCCCCCGGGCAGCCCGCACATGAAGAGCACCTTCAGGTCGCGCAGCAGCTGCTCGGGCGTGACCCGCAGGGCGGTGGCGGCCTCGTCGAGGCGGACCTCGCCGTGGGCGTGGAGGTAGGGCACGAGGGTGAGGAGCCGGGCGACCTGCTCCTTCGCGCCGGCGCTCGGGGCGCCGCCCCGGTCCGCGGTGCTCACGAGGTCACGGTCCGGCGGTCGTCGAGCGCCGCGCGCAGCCGGCCGACGACCCGTTCGCGCAGCGCGGGCGGCGAGACGACCAGCACGTCGGCGCCGTAGCCGAGGACCTCGTCGGCGAGGCCGAGCGAGCCCCGCTCCAGCACCAGCCGGTCCCACGCGGTGGCGGTGTCGGGTCCGGGCACGCCCTCCTCGACGCGGTCGGCGCCGACCCGCAACGTGTGGCCCGCCCCGCGGCGCACCAGCAGCTCCACCCGGGTCGTCGACGGCTGCGGAGCGAGGCGACGCGCGACCTCGCTGACATCGGTGCCGGGCGGGACCTCGTAGGCCCCGCCGCGACCCGACTTGCGCGCGCGGCCCTGCACCCGGGAGAGCCGGAAGATGCGCTCGGCGCGGCGGTCGGTGTCGAGGCCGACGACGTACCACCGCCCGGCGTACCTCGCGACGCCCCAGGGCTGCAGGTGGCGTGTGGTGGGCTCCTCGTCGCCGGGCTTCAGGTAGTCGAAGACCACCGCCTGGCGCTCCTGGGTGGCCTCCCAGAAGACGTCGAACGACGGCTCGTCGGCGCTGAGCCGCGGCTCGACGATGTCGAGGGCGCCGAGGTCCAGGTCGTGGCCCTGCGCGGCGAGCTTGCGGACCGCCTCGGTGGTGGCCTCGGCGAGGCGCGCGTGCTGCCAGACCTTGGTGGCGACGCCGATCACGGCGGCCTCGTCGGGGGTCAGCGTGATGTCGGGCAGCGCGAAGTCGTCGGGGCTGATGCGGTAGCCGGGCTCGTCGTCGAAGAGCGGGTCGAGCGTGCCGACCTCGATCGGGACGCCCAGGCTGCGCAGCTCCTCCTTGTCGCGCTCGAACATCTTCTCGAACGCCTCGAACCCCGAGTCGGGGTAGAGGATCTCGCGGATCTTCGCCTTGGAGACGTAGTGGCGCTGCACCAGCAGCATGATCAGCAGGTTGAGCAGCCGTTCGCTCTTGCCCGCCGCCATGCGGCCCATCATGTCAGGGCCGTCTGATCAGCCCCGGGCACGCCCTGGTCAGCCCTGGTCAGGCCGCGCCGAGCACGTCGATGACGAAGACGAGGGTCGCGTTGGCCGGGATGCCCGAGTCGGGCTGTCCCGCCTCGCCGTAGCCGAGCGACGGCGGGATCTCGAGGACCACACGCGAGCCGATCGGCACACCCTTGAGCGCCTCGTCCCAGCCCTTGATGACCTGACCGGTGCCGATGCCGAAGGCGGTCGGGGTGCCGGTGCTGTAGTTCTCGTCGAACGGCGCGTCGCCGCCGAAGGCCTGACCGAGGTAGTTGACCGCGATGGTCTGGCCCTTCTTGACCCGGTCGCCGGTGCCCTGGATCAGCTGGACGCGGCGCAGGTCGTCGGTCGGCTGCGGGACGCCGTCGAAGGAGAACGACGCGGGCTTGCCGTCGGTCTCGTTCAGCTTCGGCATCCAGTCGGGGGCCGGCTGGGCCTTGCCGTCGGGGGCGGTGAGGACCGGCGAGACCAGGTCGACGACGATCAGCACGCTGTCCTTGTTGCCGATGCCGAGCTGGGCGTTGCCGGCCTCACCGAAGATCTCGTCGGCCGAGCCGGTCACCGCGAGCCGCGAGCCGATCGGGGCGCCCTCGACGCCGTCGAGGAACTCCGGGAGCGAGTCACCGACCGCGAGCAGCTCCGCGCGCTCCTCGGTGTAGGTGCTGAACGCCTCCTGCTTCGAGAAGCCGTTGCCGATCCACAGCTGGGCCATCGCGGCCTGACCCTCGCCGAAGTCGGGTCCGTCGCCCTCGGTGATGGTCTCGGTCTCGAGCTTGCCTGCGTCCATCGACGCCTTCCACTTCACCTCCGGCGCGGTGCCGACGTCACCGGAGATGGTCACGGCGTCGAGCCGGTCGGCGGTCTTGCCCTGGCCGGGCACCGCCTCGGTGTCGCCGCCGTCGCTGCCGCACGCGGTGAGCGTGAGCGCGCAGACGGACACGAGGGCAGGCACGATCGCGAGACGTCGCAGAGGCAGCACGTGCTGCACCTTAACCGGGGCGCCTGAGGAGTCCCTGATCGACGTACGCCGGTGGTCACCCAGCGAGCGTCGTACCCCGGTGGTCGAGCAGCCGTACCCCGGTGGTCGAGGAAGGACGGAGTCCTGTCTCGAAACCACTCGACCTCCGCCGGTGGTTTCGAGACGGTCGCTAGCTGTGATGTCCAGGCACGTTGGTCGAGATCGTGCGACGACACGATCTGATGCCGTAGATAGGTGAAGACCCCCTGTTGTGAAGTGGAGCTGTCTAGGCCAAACCGCTTCACCAACAGGAGGTCTTCATGCCCCACGCTATACATTCCAACGCTGCGCTGGCTCCGACGGCGCGGCTCAAGCTGGCCCGCCTGATCATCGACGAGGGCTGGGACATCGCCCGAGCCGCCGAGCGCTACGACGTCTCGTGGCGCA